>NZ_CP140108.1:0-4011455 GCF_045689585.1 Isoptericola halotolerans
ACGTTCCCCTTCCTCGTTCGAACCGGGCACCGCCCGCTCGCGCGGCACGACTCGTCACAGCGCCACCTGCGCGACCACCTCGAGGACGTGCCGGTAGGTCCGGCCGGTCGCCCGGGTCATCGCGATCTCGCACGCACGGTTCGACGACGCGTGCACGAGCGCGCCGAGCCGTCCGACCTCGGCGGCCTCGGCCGCCGTCGCCGACGCCGTGAGCTCCGGGTGCAGCATGCCGCGGTCCCCGGCGAACCCGCAGCAGGCCCAGTCGACGGGCACGTGCACGGTACGTGCCACCGCCCGGGCGAGGGTGTGCAGGTCGCCGGCGCCCCCGGCCTTCGTCGAGGAGCAGGTGGGGTGCAGGGCGATCGACTCGATCCGTCGTGCGTCGTCGATCCGCAGCCGCGGCAGCACGTGGGTGACGACGAACGACGTCGCGTCGACCACGTCGGCCGCGCGGGGGTCGCCGGCCTCTCGCGCGTCGGCCATGATCCTCGCGACGCCCTCGGTGCACGAGGAGGCGTCCACCACCACCGGGACGTCGGTCCCGGCCTGCTCGCGCGCCGCGGTCCGCGCGGCGTCCACGGCGGTGAGCACCCGGTCGGACATCACGGCGTGGCCGTCCGCGTAGCCCTTGGAGGACCACGGCGTCCCGCAGCACAGGCCGTCGAGGCCGTCGGGGACGGCCAGTCCCACCCCCGCCTCGACGCACAGCCTCGCGAACGATGCCTGGGCACCGCCGTCGTGAGCACCGCCGTCATCGGAGGCCGCGGCGGCGAACATCGCTCCCTGGCAGCTCGGCAGGAACACCGCGGCCGGTACCCCGGCGGTCCCCCGGCCGCCGTCGTGCCCGCTGCGGCGGTGTCCGCCGCGGGGCAGGTCCGGCGACCACAGGGGCACGGCGTCGGCGCCCGCCACCGCCCGCGCCGCCCGGTTGGGCGCCTGCACCACCGGCGCCGGGAGCCGGGAGACCACGTCGAGCGCCGTGCCCGCCACCGTGGTGGCCGCGTCCCAGTGCCGGGCCGCCGTCCGCCAGGCCCGCTGCCCGGCGCGGCCACGATCCTCCCGTCGCAGCCGCTTGACCAGCGCACCCGTGTCGATCCGTACCGGGCACGCGGTGGCACACATCCCGTCGGCGGCGCACGTGTCGACGCCGTCGTAGCGGTACTGCTCGTCGAGCTCGGCCACCAACGCTTCGTCCCCCTCCGCCGCGGCCCGCGCCCGGGCACGCCGGACGACGATGCGCTGCCGGGGCGTCAGCGTGAGGTCGCGGCTCGGGCAGACCGGCTCGCAGTAGCCGCACTCCACGCACCGGTCGACCTCCTCGTCGACCCGGTCGACCGGCTTGAGGTCCGTCAGGTGCGCCCGCGGGTCGTCGGTCAGCACCACGCCGGGGTTGAGGATGCCCGCGGGGTCGAACGCCCGCTTGACCTCGCGCAGGACGGCGACGAGGCCGGACGAGTACTGGCGCTCGATGAACGGTGCCATCGCCCGCCCGGTCCCGTGCTCCGCCTTGAGGTTGCCGCCGTGCCGCAGCACCAGCTCCACGAGGTCCTCGGTGAACTCCGCGAGCCGTCGGGTCGACGCCGGGTCCGCCGGGTCACCGACGTCCTCGGTGACCATGAAGTGCAGGTTGCCGTCCTTGGCGTGGCCGAAGATCACCGGGTCGACGTACCCGTGCGTCGCGAGGAGCTCCCCCAGCTCCCGGCAGGTGTCGGCGAGCCGCTCCACGGGGACGACGACGTCCTCCAGCAGGGCGGTCGTCCCCGGGGGCCGGGCTCCGGCGACCGTCGCGTAGAGCCCCTTGCGGACCGCCCACAGCGCCGCCCGGTCGGCGGGGACGCGGGTGAGGTCGGGCGGGACGACGGCGGGGAGCGTCGCGAGCACCTCGGCCGCGGCGGCGACGCGCTCGTCGAGCGCCTCCTGCGTCCCCGCGCGGTACTCGATCAGGAGGGCGGCGTGCTGGTCGATCGCGAAGCCCTGGACCGCCGGCGGTGCACCGGGGTCCCGGCGCGCGACGCGCAGGGAGGTGGCGTCCATGAGCTCGAGGGCCGCGGCCCCGGTGGCGACGAGGGCGGGCAGCGCAGCCGCGGCCCGTTCGACCGAGTCGAGGACGAGCAGCCCGGTCGCCGCGTGCGGCTCCACGGGGACCGTGCGGAAGACGGCCTCGGCGACGAACCCGAGGGTGCCCTCGGAGCCGACGAGCAGGTGGACGAGCAGGTCGAGGGGGTCGGTGAAGTCGCAGAACGTGTCCAGGGAGTAGCCCATGGTGTTCTTCAGGGCGAACCGCTCCCGGATCTCGGCGACCGTCACCGGGTCGGCGCGCACCTCGTCGCGCAACCGCTCCAGCGTCTGCACGAGGTCCGGCTCCTGCTCGCGCAGCCGGTCCGCCGCGTCCGGAGCGGCGGTGTCCACCACGGTCCCCGACGCCAGCACGACGGTCAGCGACTCCAGGGTGCGGTAGCTGTTGTGCTCCGTCCCGGCGGCCATCCCCGAGGAGTTGTTCGCGATCACGCCGCCGACGGTGCACGCCGCCTCGCTGGCGGGGTCGGGGCCGAGCGCCCGGCGGAAGGGGGCGAGCCGGGCGTTGACGGCCCGCACCGTCGCACCGGGCTGGACGCGGACGCGCGCACCGTCGTCGAGCACCTCGATGCCCCGGAACCCTCGCCGGGTGTCGAGCAGGAGCCCGCTGCCGGACGCCTGGCCGGACAGGCTCGTCCCCCCGGACCGGAACGTCACCGGTGTGGCGTGCCGGGCGGCGACCCCGAGAGCGCGGGCGACCGCCTCGGCGTCCTCGGCGGTCGCCGCCACCTGGGGCACCAGCAGGTAGTGCGACGCGTCGTGCGCGCGGGCGTGCCGGTCGATCGCCCGGTCGTGCACCTGGGCGGCGCCGAGCGTCGCCCGCAGGTCCTCGATCAGGTCCATACGAAGTCCTCCTGTGCGACGACGGTCCCCTCGGCCGCGAGCCGGGCGAGGTGCAGCGCCCCGTCGAGCGGGTCACCCTGCGCCTGCCGGACCTCGACGTCCGGGCGCCGCGCGGCCACGCCGTCCGCGAAGGCCGCGGTGAGCGCCCCGCCCGCCTGCGCCATCCCGCCGGTGAGCGCCACCCGCGGCGGCAGGTCGTCGCCGAGCGCGGCGAGCACGCTCACGGCGGCCTCGTCGCCGGCCGTCGCGAGCAGCGCGAGCGAGGCCGGGTCGCCGGCCGCCGAGAGCCGCGCGACGTCGGCGGCGAAGGCCGCGAGGACACCGGCCCGGTCCGGCCGGGTGTAGAGCTGCCCGGGCCAGGTCGCCGGCTCGCCGAACCGTCGCCGTCCCGCCGCCAGGAGCGCCGCACCGTCCGTGTCGACGCCGTCCGCCGTGCGCAGCGCGGCCTCGAGCCCCTGGCGCCCGATCCACGCCCCGCTCCCCCGGTCGCCGAGGAGGTGTCCCCACCCGTCCACGCGACGCCAGCCACCGGTCCCCGGTCCGCCGTGGCCGACGGCGATCGCCCCGGTACCCAGGGCGACGACGGCACCGCCGGCACCGCCGAGGGCGCCGAGGTGCGCCGTCACCGCGTCGGCGGCGACCGCGACGGGAGCCGACACCTCCTGCGTGACCGCACCGGCCAGGGACCCGGGATCCTCGACCAGGGACGTCAGGCCCGTGGCACCGATGCCCACGCCGGTCAACGTCGCCGTCTCGCCCGGCCACCGGGCGGCCGCGTCCCGGAGCAGCGCGCGGACCACCTCGGCGACGCTGCTGCCGCGGGCGCCCACCTGCGCGCCGGGTCCCGCGAGCTCGTCCCGGGTGCCGTCGTCGTCCCGCCGCAGCGCGACCCGGCTCCCGCTGCCGCCGACGTCGATCCCGAGGACGCTCACGGACGCTGCCCCTCGTCCGTCCGCGCGGCGTCGAGGGCCGCGCGGACCGTGCCGGCGTGCCGGCCCAGCAGCTCCTGGGACCGTTCGACGGACACACCGCCCAGCGCGACGACGATGGCGGCCTTCAGGTCGCCGCGGGTCCTGCCGAGCAGCTCGCTCGCCGCCTCCCGGTCGAGCCCGGTCGCCTCGCACAGGATCCGCACCGTGCGCTCGCGCAGCTTGGCGTTGGTGGCGACCACCGACACCATGAGGTTCTGCCACGTGCGGCCCACCGCGATCATCAGCGCCGTGGAGAAGGCGTTGAGGACGAGCTTCTGGGCCGTGCCGGCCTTCAGGCGGGTGGAACCGGTCACAGCCTCCGGACCGGTCCGCAGCGCGATGCTGGTCTCTGCGAACCGGGCCAGCGGGGCCCGCGGGTTGCTGGAGACAAGCACCGTGGCCGCCCCGGCCGCGCGAGCCGCCTCCAGGGCACCCCCGACGTACGGGGTGGACCCGCTCGCCGCGAGACCGATCGCCACGTCGTCCGGGCCCAGCCCGGCCGCGGCCCGCCGGCCGTCCTCGACCGAGTCCTCCGCGTTCTCGACGGCCCGCACGAGCGCCTCGGTACCGCCCGCGACGTGCCCGACGACGCGGCCCGGCTCGAGGTTGAACGTCGGCAGCAGCTCGCTGGCGTCCAGCACGCCGAGCCGACCCGACGTCCCGGCGCCGAAGTAGTGGACGTTCCCGCCCCGACGGAACCGCTCGGCCGCGAGCTCGACGACGGGGGCGAGCTCGGGCAGGACCTCCGTGACGGCGTCGACGGCCACCTGGTCCTCGGCGTGGAGCAGGCGCAGCACCTCGAGCGTGCCGAGCGCGTCGATCCCCTGCGTGGCCGGGTTGCGCGCCTCCGTCGGCGGCAGCGGGTCGGGCCGGTCCGTGTCCATGTCTACCTGCTCTCTCGGGTCGGGGTGGGGCCGGGTCTGCCCGGCCTCAGCGGGTGGTCACCGGCTCGGCGGGCTCGGTGACCTTGGCCGGGTGGCGCAGCGACAGCAGGCCGCCGACGACGAGGGTGACGATGACGCCGAGCAGCGGGTACCACTGCCAGGCGACCCAGACCTCGCCGGTGACGTACTTCTCCTGCACGAAGAAGAACGCGTTGACCGCGACGGCGACGACGAACGCGACGTTCGCGTCGAGGGTGCGCGCCCGCTTGTTGACGATGCCGAACACGAACGCGCCGAGCAGGCCACCGTAGGTGATGCCCGCGACCCCCAGCGCGAGGATGACGATGTTGCCCTCGTCCGACTGGAACACGGTGGCCGGCGCGATGAAGGCCAGGCCCCAGCCGATCGTGGCCCACCGGCCGGCCCGCAGGCCCTGGACGTCGGTCAACGGCGTCTTCTTCAGGCGGCCGTAGACGTCGGTGACGGTGGACGAGGACAGAGCCGACAGCGACGAGGAGAGCGTCGACATCGCGGCGGCCAGGATGCCGGCCAGCAGCAGCCCGGAGACTCCCTGCGGGAGCCCCTCGATGATGAACAGCGGGAAGATCTCGTCGTCGCGGCCCAGGCCCAGGTCGGCGGCCGCGGCGCCCTCGTAGTAGCCCCACAGCGCGAGGCCGACCAGCAGGAACACCGCGAACTGGAAGAACACGATCACGCCGGACCAGATGAGCGCCTTCTGCGCCTCGACCTTGGACCGGCAGGTGAGCAGGCGCTGCACCACGAGCTGGTCGGCACCGTGCGAGGCCATCGCGAAGACGGCACCGCCGACCAGCGACGGGATGAAGGACGACGCGTCCGAGATCGGGTTCCCCGAGAAGACGAACATGGTGAGCTTGCCGGCGTCGGCCGCCTCGGTGAACCAGCCACCGCCCGTCTGGGCGGAGATGATGACGACCGTCAGGACGCCGCCGAGGACGTAGAGGAACATCTGGGCCACGTCGACCCACACCACGGCCTTGATGCCCCCGATGAACGTGTACAGGATCGTGACGACGGCGAGGACCACGATGATCGTGAAGTAGTTGGCCTGGATGCCCATGCCGTCGAGGATCAGCTTGAGCGGGATCGCCGCGGCCAGCACGCGGATGCCGTCGGCCAGCAGACGCGTGAACAGGAACGTGACGCCCGCCGTCGTCTGGGTGCTCTGCCCGAACCGCTTGCCCAGGTAGGCGTAGGCCGTGACCATCTCACCGTCGTAGTACCGCGGCAGCATGAAGAACGCCACGATCACGCGACCGATGATGTAGCCGAGCGCGAGCTGCAGGTAGGAGATGTCGCCCAGGTAGCTCATCACCGGGATGCCGATGACCGTCAGGGCGCTCGTCTCCGTCGCCACGACGGACAGGCAGACGGCCCACCACGGCAGGTTGCGCCCGCCGAGGAAGTAGTCCTGCAGGCCCTTCTGCTTGCCGCTGAGCCTGAGGCCCAGCCAGGCCGTGGCGCCGAGGTAGGCGATGATCACCAGCAGGTCGAGTGTCTGCAGCATGCCGTGTCTCCTTCGTCGGGATGCGTGGTCGATGGTCGTAGGTCGTGCGGGTGGTGCGCGGTCTCGGGTCAGCGGACGACGCGCAGGTGCGCCGGTCCGCGGTCGAGGGGGGCGGGGAGCCGGAGCGGCGTGGCGCCGGGGCTGATCCGTCCGGCGACGGTGCCGTGCGACGCCCCGGTGACGCTCGGCAACGTGGCGGGCAGGCCGTGCCACGTCAGCCAGCCGACGAGCGCCATGAGGCACGCCTCCTTGGCACCCTCGGGCAGGCCGAACGCCTCGTCGGTGGTCCGCACCGGGACCGTGCCGCCGAGCTCGTGGCGCAGCGCGGCCATGAGCGTCGGGTTGCGGGTCCCGCCGCCCGAGGCCACGACGGCGCGGACGCCGTGCCGTCGGCAGGCGTCGGCGACGGTGCAGGCGGTCAGGGTGGTGAGGGTGGCGACGACGTCGTGGTCGCCGACCTCCGGGTGGGACGCCAGGAACCGGTCCAGGTAGGTCGCGTGGAACAGCTCCTTGCCGGTCGACTTGGGCGCCGGCAGGGCGTAGTACGGGTCGTCGAGCAGCGCGGCGAGCAGCACGGGGTCCGTGCTTCCCTGCGCCGCCATGACGCCGTCGCGGTCGAACCCGCGCGGGTCTCCGCTGATGCGGCGTGCCATGAGGTCGATCAGCGCGTTCGCGGGGCCCGTGTCGAAGGCGACGGTGTCGCGACCGGGCGCGACGACGGTGACGTTGGCGATGCCGCCCAGGTTGAGCGCCGCCGTCGGCTCGTCGGCACCGGCCAGGAGCAGGTGGTCCAGGATCCCCGCCAGCGGCGCGCCCTGGCCGCCCGCCGCGACGTCGCGCGCCCGGACGTCGGACACCACCGGCACCCCGACCCGTTCGGCGACCCACGCGGGCTGCCCGAGCTGCCAGGTGCCGGTGACGACCCCGCCGGTGACGTCGTGGCGCACCGTCTGGCCGTGCATGACCACCAGGTCCGCGTCGGTCCCCGCCCGCGCGCAGGCGTCGGCGACCGCGGTGGCGCACGCCTGGCCGAGCCGTGCGTCGACGCTGCTCACCAGGGACAGCGGCACGTCGCGCGGCTCCAGCAGCCGCAGGATGTCGATCGCGAGGTCCTCGTCGAAGTCGACCTCGCGGACGTCGAGCAGCCGCATCGTGAGGCCGCCGTCGGCTCCCTCTGGCGCGGACGCGTCGGGGCGCAGGTCGACGAGCGCGACGTCGAGGGCGTCGGCCGACGTTCCGGCCATGAGTCCGGCGACGATCATCGGGCGTCCTCCTCGGCTGCCGGCGTGGTAGCAGGGATCGTGAGCTCGGTGCGGATCTTGTAGCGGTCGCCCCGGTACACGGAGCGGACGAACTCGATGACCTCGCCCGCGCGGCCCCACGAGGTCCGCTCGAACTGCAGCGCGGGCGTGTGCACCGGGACGTCGAGGTCGCGCGCCTCCTGGGCGTCGACGACCGTGGGCTCCGCGGTCTGCACGGCCCGCGCCAGCGAGACGCCGTACCGCTCGCCGAGCAGCTCGTAGAAGGAGCGGTCCTCGAGGTCGGCGGCGACCAGGCCGGGCACCAGCGCGGCCGGCACGTGCAGCTCCTCGACGGCCATGGGTTCGTCGTCGGCGAGCCGCAGCCGGGTGATCTGGACGACGTCGTCGGACGGCGAGACCTTCAGCCGCCGGCCGATGCGGGCACCGACCGGACCGACCTCGAACGTCAGGGTGCGCGCCCCGGGGCGCAGCCCGCGCGTCCGCATGTCCTCGGAGAAGGAGCTGGCCATGAGGCCCTGGGAGAGCTTGGGGCCGAGAGCGAACACCCCCGCGCCGTGCCGTCGCCGCACGGCGCCGCGCACCACGAGCTCGTCGATCGCCCGGCGCAGCGTCATGCGGGACACGCCCAGGCTCTGGGCGAGGTCCCGCTCGGGCGGGAGCTGTTCGCCGGCGGCCATCGCGTCGAGGCGGTCGAGGAGCCGGTCGCGGACCGCGTGGTACTTCGTCACCCGCACATTGAGTCACAGACCCCGGCCTAAATCAAGACCACTGGACTAGATTTGTCGTCGGCGGTGGCCCGTCACCCGCGGCACGGTCCGTAGGATCGGAGCATGGCGTCACCCACCCCCGACCTCGAGGCACGCGTCCGGGACGCGCTGTCCGCCGTCGTCGACCCCGAGATCCGCCGCCCCCTGACCGAGCTGAACATGATCCGGTCGGTCACCGTCGACGCCGCGAGCGTCGCGGAGCCCGGCTCCGGCGCGCACGTCACGGTGGGCGTGGACCTGACGATCGCCGGGTGCCCCATGAAGTCGACCCTGGTGCGCGACGTGACGGCCGCGACCGCGCGGGTCGAGGGGGTCGGCACCGTCGACGTGGACCTCGGCGTCATGACCCCCGAGCAGCGCAAGTCGCTGCGCTCCCAGCTCCGTGGCGGTGCGGGCGACCCGGTCATCCCGTTCGCCCAGGCCGGGTCCCTGACGAAGGTCTTCGCCGTCGCCTCCGGCAAGGGAGGTGTCGGCAAGTCGTCCGTGACGGCGAACCTCGCCGCGGCGATGGCCGCCGACGGTCTCAACGTGGGCGTGCTCGACGCCGACATCTACGGCTTCTCGATCCCGCGCATGCTGGGCGTCGACAGGCAACCGACGCGCGTCGACTCCATGCTGCTGCCCCCGATCGCGCAAGGCGTCAAGGTGGTCTCGATCGGCATGTTCGTGCCGGCCGGTCAGCCGGTCGTCTGGCGGGGCCCGATGCTGCACCGCGCTCTCGAGCAGTTCCTGGCCGACGTGTTCTGGGGCGACCTGGACGTGCTGCTGCTCGACCTGCCGCCCGGCACCGGCGACATCGCCATCTCCGTGGCCCAGCTCCTGCCGGGCAGCGAGATCCTCGTGGTGACGACTCCCCAGGTCGCCGCGGCCGAGGTGGCCGAGCGTGCCGGGTCCATCGCCACCCAGACGTCCCAGGGCGTCGTCGGCGTCGTGGAGAACATGTCGTGGCTGGCCCAGCCCGACGGGACCCGGCTGGAGATCTTCGGCTCCGGCGGCGGGACGCGGGTCGCGGAGCGTCTCACCGAGACCGTCGGCACCGAGGTGGGGCTGCTCGGCCAGGTGCCGCTCGACGTCTCCGTCCGCGAGGGGGGCGACGACGGCACCCCGGTCGTGCTCTCCGACCCCGACTCCCCCGGTGCGCTGGTGCTGCGCGACGTTGCCCGACGCCTCGCCGGGCGCGAACGCGGGCTGGCAGGGCGGCAGCTGGGCGTCACTCCCGTCGGCTGAGCCGGAGGCGCAGCGCCCGGTGCGGGCCGAGGGACGAGGCACTCGCCGGGCGCGAAGACGCAGACTCAGCCGACCGACAGCTCGGCTGAGCCGGAGGCGCAGCGCCCGACGGCCGACCGCCCCGTCGTTGTGGGTATGAATTCTGCCGCCCTGGACCGAGACGACACCGTAGATCTCATACCCGCAACGCCTGGGGCCGGTGGGCGGGACGGGTGGTCGAGGCACGGATCAGGTCGGCCATACTGGGGGCCATGACGTCTCCCCAGTGGCTCGATTCCTGGTCCGCCGACGACGGCGCCGCCCGCGTCCGCACCCTGTTCGCCGAGGCCTTCGGGGACGACGGCGACCCGGACGGCGTGTGGTCCGCCCCGGGTCGCGTGAACCTCATCGGCGAGCACACGGACTACAACGCCGGGCTGGCGCTGCCCGTCGCGCTGCCCCACCGCACCTACGTCGCGCTGCGGTCCCGGACCGACGGCCTGGTCCGTCTCGCCTCGGCCCAGGCCCCCGACGAGCGGTGGGAGACGTCGCTCGACGAGGTCACCCCCGGCGTCACCCGGGGCTGGGGCGCCTACGTGGCCGGCGTCGCGTGGGCGCTGCGCGAGGCGGGCCACGAGGTCACCGGCTTCGACGCCGTCGTCGACTCCTGCGTCCCGTTCGGCGCCGGGCTGTCCTCCTCGGCGGCGCTGGAGTGCGCCGTCGCGGTGGCTCTCGACGCGGTGCACTCGCTCGGGCTGGCCTGCGACGACGCCGGCCGTGCGGAGCTCGTGGCAGCCTGCGTCCGGGCGGAGAACGAGATCGCCGGCGCCCCCACGGGGGGCATGGACCAGGCAGCCTCGCTGCGCTGCTCGGCCGGGCACGCCCTCCTCCTGGACTGCCGGCCGGGGCTCTCGGCGCTCGAGTCCGCGGACCGGGTGCCGTTCGACCTCGCGGCCGCGGGCCTGAACCTCCTCGTCGTGGACACCCGGGCCGAGCACGCCCTCGTCGACGGGCAGTACGCGCAACGCCGTGCCACCTGCGAGCGCGCGGCCGCGATCCTCGGCGTCTCGTCGCTGCGCGAGATCGCTCCGGAGGAGCTCGACGTCGCCCTCGACAAGCTCGTCGCGCTCTCGAGCGACGGCGACGGGGACGTGCTGCGCCGCCGCGTCCGGCACGTCGTGGCCGAGATCGCCCGTACCGGTGAGTTCGCGGACCTGGTGCGCGGCGGGCGCGTGGGCGACGTCGGTCCCCTGATGAACGCTTCGCACGTCTCGTTGCGCGACGACTACGAGGTCTCGGCCCGTGAGCTCGACCTCGTGGTGGACGCGGCGCTGGGCGCAGGCGCCCTGGGTGCGCGGATGACCGGTGGCGGGTTCGGCGGCTCGGCCATCGCGCTGGTGCGGGAGCGCGACGTCGACGGCGTCACCGCGGCCGTGCAGGCGGCGTTCGACGAGGCCGGGCTCGCGGCGCCGGGGTTCCTCCTCGCGCCGCCCTCCGATCCCGCGCACTGACCGCGGCGGGCCGGCGCCCACCGGCCCGGCCCGGCGACCGGGCCGGGCCGGTCAGTACCGGATCGCGTCGATGGGGCGCACCCGGACGGCGTAGACGGCGGGGATCAGCCCTGCCAGCGCCCCGATGCCCACGGCGCTCGCCAGGCCGGTGAGGGCGGCGCTCAGCGGGAACGGCGGCTTGTCCTGGAGGGCGACGCCGAACACCGCCTCGACGGGGATCGACTTGACGAGCGCGACCGCCACGACGACCCCGACGACGCCGGCCACCGTGGTCGCGACGACGGACTCCATCATGACGCCGAAGAACACCCGCCCGCCGGTCGCGCCGAACGACCGGCGGATGCCGATCTCGCGGATCCGGTACCGCACCGTCACCAGGGCGATGTTGAGCAGACCGAGGCCGCCGAGGAGCAGGGCGAACCCGCCGACCCCGAGGACGACCCACCGGGCGGCGCTGTCGAGCGCGAAGCCGTCGTCGAACGGTGGCTCCACCGAGACCGGCACGCCCGCGGCGGCCAGGTCGCGGTCGAGCACCGCCGCGAGCTCGTCGGCCGACTCCGGCGGTACCCAGAAGCGGTAGCTGTCCGCCGTCACCGCGTCCGGGAACCAGCGCGCCGCGTGGTCGAACAGCAGGAAGGCACGCGGCCCCTCCTGCGCGTGCTCGACCGGTAGCCGGCCGATCACGGACGCCGTCACCGGGGTGGCGCCCTGCAACGTCACGGTGGGCCGCGACGCGACGTCCGCGCCACCGGCGTAGCTGTCGAGGAACGCCTGATTCACGACGAGCACCGGTGCCAGCCGCTCCGGGTCGTGCTCGGTGAACCAGCGACCGTCCTCGACCTGCCGGCGCAGGATCGTCCCGTAGTCCGGGTCCACCACGACGATCTCCGGACCGTACCCCGTCGCCCCGTGGACGGAGAGCTGGGCCCAGGACTCCACCGTGTGGTAGCTGATGTCGTAGCGCTCGGCGACGGCGTCGACGGCGGCGTCGACCTCGGCGGCGTCCTGCAACCCGCCCGACATCCCCGTCGACCACGCGGTCAGCGTCGTGTCGCGACCGTTCCAGCGTTCGTTCTGCTCGGCCATCCCCTGGCTGAGCATCGTCACCGCCGCCGTCACCGCGGTGATCGCGGTGACGGCCACGGCCACGCCGACCAGTGCGAGCAGCACGCGGACCTTGTGGATCCGCAGCTCGTCCCACGCCTCGACGATCGCCCCCACGAACCCCGTCATGCGACCGCCTCCGTCGTGTCCCCAGTGGCGGCCGGGCGGGCCGCGGACGGCGCGGCGGCGTCGGGGACGGGGACGGGGACGCCCAGGGGATGCTCGACGACGGCGGCCGGCTCCAGGACGATCGGGGCGAGCACGCCGGCGTCGAGCCGGAACTGCCGGTCCGCGCGGGCGGCGATCGCCAGGTCGTGCGTGATCGTGACCAGCGCCGCGCCGGTCGACGTCGCCGCCTCCTCCAGGAGGCTCATCACCGCCCGGCCGGTGTCGACGTCGAGGGCGCCGGTCGGCTCGTCGGCCAGGATGACGCGCGGGGTCCGGACGAGCGCCCGGGCGATCGCGACCCGCTGCTGCTCACCACCGGAGAGCTTGTCCGGCATCGTCTCCCAGCGGTCGCCGAGCCCGACCTTCTCCAGCATGCGGGCCGCTCGACGACGGCGTGTCCAGAAGTCCTTGCCCTGCGCGTACAGCAGGGGCGCGGCGACGTTCGCGAGCGCCGTGCGGCCCGCCAGGAGGTTGAACTGCTGGAACACGAAGCCGAAGTCGTCCCCCCGGCGACGGGCACGGGCGCGCTGACCGAGCTGCTCCACCGGCGCGCCGTCCAGCAGGTACTCGCCCGCCGTGGGGGCGTCGAGCAGCCCGAGGATGTTCAGCAGGGTCGACTTGCCCGTGCCCGATCGTCCGACCACCGCGACGTGCTCGCCCGCGTCGACGCTCAGGTCCAGGCCCCGCAGGATCGGCAGCACCCGTCCGTCCGGCAGCACGATGTCGCGGGTGACGCCGCGCAGGTCTACGAGCGCACGCGTCATCCGAAGCACGTCTCCTCGAACGCCGTCGTGGTCGCCGTGTCGCCCGACATCGTCGCCTCGTCGTAGGCCGCCATGTCGTCGCAGTCGACCGCACCGCCCTCGGTGGAGTCGTCGACGGGCGTGAACTCGAGGATCTGGTCGCCGACGGCCAGTCCTTCGGAGACCTCGACCTGGACGCCGTCGGTCAGTCCGAGGGTCACCTCCTGCTCCCGCGGCTCGCCGTCCTCGGCGTCGTCGACCAACCACACCTTGCCGGACTGGGTGGTGCCGAGCACGGCGCTGATCGGGACCACGACGACGTCCTGCGCGTCGCCGTTCGTGATGACGATCTCGGCGCCCTGACCGGCGAAGGCCGTGACCTTCTTCGGGATGCGGCACGTCACGGTACCCGTGGCGGCGCCCGCGTCCGCGTCCGTCTCGGCGGCGCCGCCGGAGCCGGCGTCCGCCCCGACCGTCACCTTCTTGCAGGTGAACGGCGCGGGGCCGCCCTTGAGCGTGACCTGGGCGTCGTCCGACGCGCCGATCAGCCGGTACTGCTGCTCGGCGGTGAGCGTGCCCTGCGCGGACAGCGTGCCGGGCGAGACCGTGCCGATCTCCTCGCCGACGGACACCTCCTGGTCCTTCAGCACGGTGAGGTCCAGGGTCCCGGCCCGCGGCGCCTCGACGGTCGTGATCGTGACCTTGGGCCACTGCTCCTCGACGGTCTCCTCGCCGGTCTCCGGGTCCACGGTGACCACGGGGTCGCGCGGCTCCTCGAGGCGGACCTGCAGGATCTCGTCGCCCTTGGCCACGCGCCCGCCGTCGACCATGATCTCGGAGACCTTGCCGACCCCCGTCGAGCGCACCGGGACGGCGGCGTCGGCCACGACGGAGGCCGGGACGGTGACGGCGTTGGTCACGGTCCCGGAGCTCACCTCGATGACCGACTCGGCGGCCTCGCCCGTGGGCTGCAGGGCGTCGGGCGGGTCGAGCTCGGCACCGGTGAAGGCGATCTTGACCAGGGCGGCGGCGATGACGGCCCAGACGATGATCCGCAGAGCAGGAAAGACGTACTGGCGGGTGATACCCACGATGCTCCTCGCGACGATGCGTTGTCGAGGACGGAGCCTAGCGCCTCACCGGATCATTCGGACACTTCGCCCGACGGGTCCTCGCGGGCGTCGCCGCGTCGCAGCTGGGCGAGCACGTCGTCGAAGAAGGAGCGCACCTCTTCCCACCGCACGGTGGCGTTGGCGAGGTGCTCCTCGAGGCGGTCGATCTCGGCGTGCTGCGCGTCCTGACGACGCCGCTCGGCGAGCTCGCGCCGCACCTCGGCGAGCTTGGCCTCCGCCTCGCTGACGATCCGCTCGAGCTCGCGCTCGACGGCGGCCGCGTCCTCCGGCTTCCCGCTCGTCATGGGGTTCCCTCCCCATCCGTGCGGGCTCACAGCACGGCGGTGACGCCGATGAGTGCCAGCGGGATCCCGACGAACACGCCCAGCACCCAGGCCGCGGCCCACAGCTTGTTGGTGGCGGCGACATTACCGAGCCAGGTCGCGCCACGCAGCGGGAGCTGGCGCAGGAGGGGCAGACCGAAGACGACGAGCGCCGCGAACACGTTGAACAGCACGTGCACGAACGCCGCCTGCAGGGCCAGGGTGCCCTCTGCCCCGGTGAAGGCGAAGGCGGCGATCAGTGCCGTGATGGTGGTGCCGATGTTCGCACCGACGGTGAACGGGTAGATCTGCTTGAGACTGAAGGTCCCCGATCCCGCGAGCGGGATCATCAGGCTGGTCGTGGTCGAGGAGGACTGCACCATGACGGTCATCGCGGCACCGCTGGCGATGCCGGTGAGCGGCCCCCGTCCCACGGAGGAGTGCAGGACCTCGGCGGCCCGTCCCACCATGAGGACCTTGAGCAGGCGGCCGAGCCAGTTGATGACCAGGAGGATCAGCGCGATCCCGAGGACGATCATCGCGACGCCGTGCCAGGCGCCGGGCAGGAACGACGTCGACCAGGCGATCGCGTCCGCCAGGGGCTGGGTCACCGCGTCCACGGCGGTGCCGAGCCCCGAGAACACGGTGGCGACGAACCCGCCGTCGGAACCGGAGGTCGCGTCCGCGAGCCAGGCCGACGACTTCTCGAGGAACCCGGTCGCCAGCTCGAGCGGCAGGAAGATCGCCACGGCGATGAGGTTGTAGAAGTCGTGCACCGTCGCCGCGGAGAACGCCCGCCGGAAGCTCTCCTTGTCGCGGGCCATGCCGAGGCTCACGAGCGTGTTGGTCAGCGTGGTGCCGACGTTCGCGCCCATGAGCATCGGGATCGCGATGCTCATGGGCAGGCCGCCCGCGACCAGCCCGACGGTGACGGAGGTGGTCGTCGAGCTGGACTGCGTGGCCGCGGTGAACAGCACACCCACCATGAGCGCGACGAACGGGTTCGACGCGAAGGCGAACAACGACTCGGCGGTGTCCCCCGTGGCCACCTTGAAACCGGAGCCGATGAGCTCGACGGCGGTGATGAGGACGTAGACGCCGACGACGACGCCGAGCCAGTTCGCGGTGCGCAGCGCACGGCCCGACAGTCCCAGGCGTTCGAACGGGCTGACCAGCCGCACCTCGCGGTCGGTGGTACCGGCCGGTGCGGCGGAGGTCACGGACGCCTGCGGCAGGACGTCGGTCATGGAGTCTCCCGTGAAGATGGAGGTGACCGCCCCGACGGCGGCCACCACTCGTCATTGCTCCTCCGAGACAACCAGGGCCGGATGACGTCATCACGGACCTCAGGTGAACAGAAGATGAACACGCACGGTCTCGTGCATCACACGTTCACCTCACACCTGCGCACCGCCGCTCAGGCGTACGTGGCGACCACCGCGGCGTGGTCGCTCCACCGCTCCTCGTACGACGGCGCCCGGTCCACCTCGACCTTCACCGCCCGGCCCGCGAGCGCCTCGTTCGCGAGCTGGTAGTCGATGCGCCAGCCCCGGTCGTTGGTGTACGCCTGCCCGCGCCAGGTCCACCACGTGTACGGGCCCGGACCGTCGCCACCGTGGGCACGTCCGAGGTCGCTCCACCCGCCGTCGAGCCAGCGGTCGACGTAGGCACGCTCCTCGGGCAGGAACCCGGCGCTCTTGCGGTTGCCCTTGAAGTTCGCGATGTCGACCTCGCGGTGCGCGATGTTCAGGTCGCCCGCGACGAGGGCCGGCACGTCGCCCACCGCCAGCTCGGCCAGCCGTGCGGACACCCGGTCCAGGTGGGCGTACTTGGCCACCAGGGTGTGTTCCTGGCCGGGGGCGCTCGAGGCCGAGTGCAGGTAGGCGGACACGACCGTGAGGGACCCGCCGTCGGGCAGGGTCAGGTCCGCCTCCAGCCAGCGACCGGTGTCCACGTCGGGTTCGGTGCCGCCGTCGGGCAGGGCGAGCCCGCCGCGCAGCGCGGTGAGCGGCAGGCGCGACGCGACCGCGACGCCCGCCCGTCCCTTGAGCTCGGACGGCAGGTGCGCGACGTGCCAGCCCTCCAGGTAGTCGCGCACGAGTGCGTCGGGGGCCCGGACCTCCTGCAGCAGCAGGACGTCCGGCGAGCAGCGGGCGATCCAGTCGTGCATGCCGCGGCGGAAGGCGGCGCGGATCCCGTTGACGTTGGCGGTGGCGATGGTCAGCACGCGGGCCATACCACCACACGCCCCTGACAGACGTCAGCGGCGCACGTCACCCTGCCGGGACGTCACCTGCCCGCGTACGCGGCCTCCAGCGTGGGCACGTCGATCTTGGACATCTTCAGCATCGCGTGCATCGCCCGCAGGTTCGCCGCGGTCGAGTAGTCGCCGCACAGCTCCTCGAGCTGGCGCGGGATGACCTGCCAGCTCACGCCGAAGCGGTCGGTGCACCACCCGCACGGGCCCGGCTTGCCGCCGTCAGCCGTGAACAGGTCCCAGTAGTGGTCGACCTCGTCCTGGCCGTCGCAGAGCAGGTAGAAGCTGAAGGCCTCGTCGAGCCGGAGGTCCGGCCCGGCGTTGAGGCCGACGACGTCGATGCCGCAGACGGTGAACTCGACGATGAACGGCTCACGCGCCGTGGCGCCGGGGACGCCCTCGGGCGCTCTGAGGACCTTGCCGACGCGTGAGTCGGGGACGTGCTCGGCGTAGAAGTCGGCGGCCTCGTGGGCGTTGTCGTCGGCGAACCACAGGTGCGGTCTCACGGTGACCATGTCGCTCCCTCCTGGGCCCCGCGGGTCGGGGCCTCAGGAGGTACGACGGCGGCGGTCCGCCGTACTCATCGGTGCTCAGGTCGCCGCGAGCCGCCGCTTCTCGGCCGCCACGTCATAGGTGGTCACGGCGGGCCACCGGGGGTCGATGTCCTCCAGGGCGGTCACGAGCAGCGCCTGGACAGCGAGCCGCGCGTACCACTTCGCGTTCGCCGGCACCACGTGCCACGGTGCGTGGTCGCTCGACGTCCGGTCCAGGACCGTCTGGAACGCTTCCATGTAGCGCGGCCAGAGCAGCCGCTCGTCGACGTCGCCCGGGTTGTACTTCCAGTGCTTGTCCGGCCGCTCGAGGCGCTCCATGAGACGCGCCTTCTGCTCCTCGGACGAGATGTGGAGCATCACCTTGACGACCCTCGTCCCGGATTCGCTCAACCGCTTCTCGAAGTCGTTGATCGCGCCGAAACGCCTCTCGATCTCCCCCGGAGGTGCGAGCTCGCGCACGGCGCCGATGAGGACGTCCTCGTAGTGCGAGCGGTCGAACACCCCGATGAAGCCTGCCTCGGGGACCTCCTTCTCCACCCGCCACAGGAAGTCGTGCGCGAGCTCCTCGGCGATCGGCTTCTTGAACGCCTTGAGCCGGATGCCCTGCGGGTCCGTGGCCCCGATGACGTGGCGGACGATCCCGCCCTTGCCCGCGGAGTCCATCGCCTGCAGCACGAGCAGCACGGCCGGTGTCGACGGGTCCACGGTGCTCTGGGCGTAGAGGCGCTCCTGCAGGGCTGCCAGCTCCTCGGCCCCGGCGCGCAGGTCGGACCGGCCGTGCTTCTTGCGCCCCTCGTAGCCCGGGGTGGTGTCCGGGTCGACGTCGGCCAGGCGGAAGCCCTGCCCGACCCGGAGCAGCTCGCCGGGGTCAGCGGTCCAGCGGTCCTCGCGTGTCACGGTCATCCCGTCATCATCGCAAGGTCGGGGCGGCGGCGTCGGCCGTGCGGCACGGCCGACGCCGGTCCGGTCAGGCGACCGAGCGCTCCGCGGCCTCGACCGCGCTGCGGAACAGCATGGCGATCGTCGTCGGCCCGACGCCGCCGATCCGCGGGGTGATCGCGCCGGCGACCTCCTCGCAGGACTCGTCCACGTCGGGCAGCAGCCGCCGCCCCTCGTAGCGGACGCCGCCGCCGACGACCGTCACGCCCGGCGTGAGGTGCTCCGGGCGCAGGATGCCCGGCACGCCCGCGGCCGCGATGACGATGTCGGCCCGCCTGGTGTACTCCGGCCAGTCCGGCACCCCGGTGTGGACCACGGTCACGGCCGCGTTCGCCGTCGGCCGCTTCTGCGAGAGCAGCAGCGCGAGCGGGCGGCCGAGCGTGGTGCCGCGCCCGAGGATGCACACCTCGCGCCCGGCCACCGGGATCTCGTAGTGCGCCAGCAGCGTCTCGATCCCCGCCGGCGTCGCGGGCACCGGTCCCGGCATCCCGAGCGCGAGGCGTCCCATGTTCACCGGGTGCAGCGCGTCGACGTCCTTGTCGGGGTCGAGCGCGAGCAGGGCCGCATCGAAGTCGATCTGCGGCGGCGTCGGGTGCTGGATGAGCACGGAGTCGACGTCGGCGGCGTCGTTCATCTCCCGCACGGCCGCCAGCACGTCGGCCTGCGCGGCATCCTGAGGAAGGTGGATGTGGGGTGAGCTGAAGCCGAGCTCGGTCGCCTTGTCCATCTTCATCCGGATGTAGCCGGCGCTCGCCGAGTCGTCCCCGACGAGGATCGTGCCGAGCCCCGGCCGGTGACCGGCGGCGACGAGCGCCTCGATCCGCGGCGCGAGGTCGGCGAACACGGCCTCCGCGACCGGCTTGCCCGGCAGCATGCGGGCGGTCACTGCTGCAGCTCCGGGTAGAGCGGGAAGTCGGCCGTGAGCTTCTCGACGCGCGCGGAGAGGGCCGCGGTGTCCGCGCCCTCGCCGTCGCGCAGCGCGGCCGCGATGATGTCCGCGACCTCGGTGAACTCCTCGTCACCGAAGCCTCGGGTGGCCAGCGCCGGGGTGCCGATGCGCAGGCCGGAGGTGACACGCGGCGGGCGCGGGTCGAACGGGACGGCGTTGCGGTTGACGGTGATGCCGACCGAGTGCAGGAGGTCCTCCGCCTGCTGGCCGTCCATCGCGGAGTTCCGCAGGTCGACCAGCGTGAGGTGGACGTCGGTACCGCCCGTCAGCACCGACACGCCGGTGCCGGCGACGTCGGCCTGGGACAGCCGCTCGGCGATGATCCTGGCACCACGCAGGGTGCGCTCCTGGCGCTCGGTGAAGGCGTCCGACGCCGCCAGCTTGAACGCCACGGCCTTGCCGGCGACGACGTGCATGAGCGGGCCGCCCTGCTGGCCGGGGAAGACGGCGGAGTTGAGCTTCTTCGCGTACTCCTCCTTGGCCAGGATGAAGCCGGAGCGGGGGCCGCCGATCGTCTTGTGCACCGTCGAGGAGACGACGTCGGCGTGCGGCACCGGGGACGGGTGCAGCCCGGCGGCCACCAGGCCCGCGAAGTGCGCCATGTCCACCCAGAGCTTGGCGCCGACCTCGTCCGCGATCTCCCGGAACGCCGGGAAGTCGAGCTGGCGCGGGTAGGCGGACCAGCCGGCGATGATCACGTCCGGGCGGTGCTCGAGGGCGCGCTTGCGCACCTCGTCCATCTCGATGCGGTGAGACTCCGGGTCGACGCCGTAGCCGGCGACGTCGTACAGCTTGCCCGAGAAGTTGATCTTCATGCCGTGCGTCAGGTGGCCGCCGTGGGCCAGCTCGAGGCCGAGGATCTTGTCGCCCGGGTTGATCAGGGCGTGCAGCACGGCCGCGTTGGCCTGGGCGCCCGAGTGCGGCTGGACGTTCGCGTACTCGGCGCCGAACAGCTCCTTGGCGCGGGCGATCGCCAGGTTCTCCGCGACGTCGACCTGCTCGCAGCCGCCGTAGTAGCGGCGTCCGGGGTAGCCCTCGGCGTACTTGTTGGTGAGGACGGAGCCCTGGGCCTGCAGGACGGCGCGCGGCACGAAGTTCTCCGACGCGATCATCTCGAGGGTGTCGCGCTGGCGGGCCAGCTCGCCGTCGAGGACGGCGGCGATCTCCGGGTCCACCTCGGCCAGGGGGGCGTTGAACGTGGGGTCGGGTGCGCTCATGGCGGCGTCTCCTGCTGTGTCGGCGGTTGCACGGGTTGTCGTTACCGACCGGGCCCAGGCGACCGACCCGTCGTCAGCACAGCGCGTCGCTCCCCGGTGGTGATCCACCTGTACGCCAGTCGCGACGCGTCGATCCTAGCCGATGGGTCGTCGGCGGGTCAGCCCTCTGGTCGACCCGGCCCTACCCCGGTAGGGCGGGGACCTCGGTCGTCGCGACGGGCCACCCGCGCGACCAGCCCAGCTCCTGGATCGCCAGCCGGTGCAGCCCCTCGGCGTCGCCGTCGTAGAAGTGGTACCCGAGGCGTCCCTGCGAGACGGACTGCCCGCCCGGCCCGATCATCGACCCTTCCGAGCCCAGCACGAGCGTCCCGCCGCCGTCGGCCATGTCCTGCCCGTCGGCGTCCAGGTACGGCCCGGTGACGTCGCGCGACCGGCCCACGTGGATCGAGTACGTAGAGCTCACGCCCGAGCAGCACTTCCCCCAGGAGACGAACAGGTAGTACCAGCCGTCTCGCTCGACGACGTACGGCGCCTCGATCTGGTTCTCCCCGCCGTCCCGGCTCGCCACCAGCACGGGATCGGCACCGGCCGTGGGCATGCCCGAGGGCCACTCGAGCGGGACGGCGTGGATGCCGTCCCAGAACGACCCGAAGAACAGCCACGGCTCGCCCTCCGCGTCCTCGACCACGCCGGGGTCGATGGCGTTGTACGACGACTCCACCGCCTGCGACCGCCACACCGGACCCCGGTGGGTCCAGCCGTACGCCGGGTCGTCGGGGTCGAGGGTGGGCGACGTCGCCAGCCCGATGGCCGAGGTGTTCGAGCCGAACGTCGACGCCGAGTAGTAGAGGTACCAGGTGCCGTCGTGCTCGACGAGCTCGGGCGCCCAGTAGTGCTTGACGCCCGCGACGCCGTCGGGGTCGCGCACCCACCGCGGGTCCTCGGCGCTCGACCAGGCCGGGCCGGCCTGCTCCCAGGTGGCCCCGCCGTCGTCGGACCGGTGGACCATCGGGGCACCGAGCGCCTTGTTCGGCACGCCCGTGGAGTAGACGAACCAGGGATCGCCGTCGTCGCCGACGACGAGGGCGGGGTCGTGCGTGGACAGGTCGCCGTCCAGGGCGAGCGCCACCGGCTCGCTCGACCCCTCCCAGGGGCGGACGATGCCGAGGGCGACCCCGGCACCGATCGCGAGCACGCCCAGCACGGCGACCACGACGCGCAGAGGTCTCCGGCGCCGCCGCTCCTCGAGGCGCGGCTCCGCCCTCGGGGGCGCGGGTGCCGGGTTTTCCGCCGTCACGCGCTGCCCAGCCGGATCATCGTCCAGGACACGGGTGGCAGCTCGGCGCGGACCCGGCCGTCGGCAGTCCTGGCGGTCGTGTTGAGGCGCGGTGCCACGGTGGTGTCGTCCTCGGCGGTCGCGGCCCAGGTGTGGTCCGGGTTGGACAGGGTCAGCGCTTCTCGCACGACGAGGCCGGGGAAGCCGCGCAGGTCGACGTCCAGGACGACGTCGTCCGTGGTGGAGCGGTTGGTCGCGAAGACCACGACCTCGCCCGTGGCGGCGTCGTGCGTGGCCACCGCGTCGAGCACGGGAACCTCGCCGAAGCGGGCGGTCTCGGTCACGGGTGAGTCGATGGCCAGGCGCAGCACGTCGCCCGCGGCGTGGCGGGAGGTCAGGGCGAACGGGTGGAAGATCGTCTGCTTCCAGCTGCGCCCGCCCGGCTCGGTCATGATCGGGGCGATGACGTTGACGAGCTGGGCCTGGGAGGCGGCGTGCACGCGGTCGGTGTGCCGCAGCAGGCTGATGAGCAGGTTGCCGACCACGACGGCGTCGGCCACGTTGTAGCGATCCTCCAGCAGCACGGGGGCCACCGGCCAGTCGTCGCCCGACGGTGGGCGGGACTCGGCACGCTTCTGGTACCAGACGTTCCACTCGTCGAACGAGATGTGGACCCGATTGCGGTGCTTGCCCGCGGCCCGCACCGCGTCGGCGGTGGCGGCCACCGAGTCGATGAAGTGGTCCATGTCGACCGCGGAGGCGAGGAACGAGGCCAGGTCACCGTCGGACTCGTAGTAGTAGGCGTGCGCCGAGACGTGGTCGACGTGCTCGTACGCCTCGGTGAGCACCGTGTGCTCCCACGCCCCGAAGGTCGCCATGCCCGAGTTGGACGACCCGCACACCACCAGCTCCAGGTCCGGGTCGATCATCCGCATCGCCCGCGCGGCCTCGGTGGCCAGGCGGCCGTACTCGTGAGCCGTCTTCGCACCGATCTGCCACGGCCCGTCCATCTCGTTGCCCAGGCACCACATCTTGATGCGGTACGGGTCCTGGGCACCGTTCGCCCGCCGACGCTCGGACCACTGCGTCCCGGCGGACACGTTGCAGTACTCCAGCAGGTCGAGGGCCTCCTGCACACCCCGCGTGCCGAGGTTGACCGCCATCATGGGCTCGACGCCCGTGCGCCGCGCCCACCGCATGAACTCGTCGACCCCCACCAGGTTCGGCTCCGTGGAGTGCCACGCGAGGTCCAGGCGCCGCGGCCGCTCCGCGACCGGTCCGACGCCGTCCTCCCACCGGTAGCCGGAGACGAAGTTCCCACCCGGGTACCGCACGGTCGACACGCCGAGCTCACGGGTCAGCTCGACGACGTCACCACGGAACCCGTCGCCACCAGCGGTGGGATGACCAGGGTCGTGGATACCGGTGTAGACGCACCGACCCAGGTGCTCGACGAACGAGCCGAAGGTGCGGCGACGCACGGGACCGACGACGAACGCCGGGTCGACGGTGACGGTGGCAGGCAGCATGGGACCTCCCCGGTGAGGGGTGATGGTGGGGTCGACGATGGAGCCCGGTAGGCACCGCGCCGGTGCCCACCGGGAGCTGGGAGGGAACGGTCTACTTGACCGACCCGAGAGAGAGCCCGCCCTGCCAGTACTTCTGCAGGCCGAGGAAGGCGGCGATCAGCGGGATGATCGAGACCAGTGCACCGGTGACGATGAGGTTCCAGACCTGCTCGCCGCCGGCGCCGGCGTTCGAGAGGGCCTGCCACTGGTTGAGGCCGACCGTCACGGGCAGCAGGTCGGTGTCGCGCAGCACGGCGAGCGGCAGGAAGAAGTTGTTCCAGCTGAACACCGTGGTCAGCAGCAGCACCGTGACGATCGCCGGCCGCAGCAGCGGCAGGGCCACCTGGAAGAAGAGCCGCAGCTCCCCGGCTCCGTCGACGCGCCCGGCGTCGAGCATCTCGCTGGGGATCGCGTCCTGGGAGTACACCCTCACGAGGTAGACCCCGATGGGACTGAGCAGCGACGGCAGGATGACGGCCCACATCGTGTTGATGAGGCCGATGTCGCTCAGCAGCACGAAGGTCGGGATCGTCAGCGCCGTCAGCGGGACCATGACGGAGCCGAGCAGCACGGTGAAGTAGGCGGTACGCCCCTTGAAGTGGTACTTCGCGAGGCCGTACCCGGCGAAGAGCGCGAGCACCGTGGCACCGACGCCGCCGGCGAGCGCGTAGATGAACGAGTTGCGCAGCCAGGTCCAGTAGATGCCGCCCTGGTGCTCGAAGAGCCCCCGGATGTTCTCGACGAGGGAGAAATTGTCGTTGAACCACAGCGCCCCGCCGGAGCCGACGAACAGACCGCTGTTCGTCTTGGTGGACCCGACCACGAGGAACCACAGGGGGACGACGAAGTAGAGGGCCATGAGCACCAGGAAGGCGTGCGAGCCGATCCGGCGGCCGCCGTTCGCACCCGTGCCAGGGCGGCGGTCACGCTTCGTCGGGGCCGGGCTGGTGGAGGTGTCCGTAGTCATCACTTGAGTCCACTCTGCTTGCGGGTCAGGTACAGGAAGATGTACGACCCGATGAACACGAAGATGCCGAGTGCGAACGCGATCGTGGACGCGTAGTTGAACTGGCTGTAGGAGAACGCCAGGGAGTAGGCGTACATGTTCGGCGTGTAGTCCGAGGGGATCGCGCCCTGCGCCACGGACCGCAGCACCGTCGGTTCGGTGAAGAACTGCAGCGTGCCGATGAGGGAGAAGACGACGACCATGACCATGGACGACGACACCATCGGCACCTTGATGCGCACCGCCGTCTGGAGGCCGTTCGCCCCGTCGATGCGCGCGGCCTCGTAGATCGACGGGTCGATCGTCCGCAGCGCCGCGTAGATGATGATCATGTAGTAGCCCACCCACTGCCAGGTCACGATGTTGACCAGGGAGGTGAAGATCATCGACGAGCTGAGGAAGTTCGGCGCCGTCATGCCGAAGAGCCCGAAGAGGTCGGTGGCCGGGCCGAACCGCGGGCTGTAGAGGAAGCCCCACATCAGGGCGCCGATGACCGCGGGGACCGCGTACGGCACGAAGATGAGCAGCCGCGACGCCTTGGACAGCCGGCTGGCCAGGGTGTCCAGCACCAGGGCGCACAGCAGGGCCAGGCCGATCTGGATCGGGACCATGACGGCCACGAACTTGGCGACCCGCAGCAGCCCCTCGAGGAAGACGGGGTCGGTGAACGCTCGCACGTAGTTGTCGGCGCCGACGAAGACGGACTCGCCGCCGGTCGCGAGACCCTTGTTGTGCAGGCTCATCCAGAACGCGTAGCCGAGCGGGATGATGAGGAACAGCAGGAACACGACCGTGAACGGGGCGACGAAGAGCCATCCCCACCACTGCCGCTTGCTGTCGATGGTGCTGGTCGAGGCCGTCCGACGGGGTCTTGTGCCCCGCCCGCCCGCGGTGGCGGGTCCGGCGCCTCGGTCGACTGCTGCCGACGACGTTGCCATGGTCTACTCCCTGCGCGATCCTGACCGGACGGAGGGGTCGCCGGCCCGGTGACCCGGGCCGGCGACCCGTCGGTCACTTGACGGTGAAGCCCTGCTGCTGGGCGTAGGACACGAGAGCGTCCTGGATGGTCTGCAGCGTGGTGGCGGCGTCACCGCCGGACTCCACCATGTCGAACAGCGCCTGCGTCTGCTGGTCGTAGGCGTAGACCTGGAACGGGCTGAAGGAGAAGCCCTCGTAGCCGTTCGCGGCCTCGAGGAACACGTCCTTGTTGATCTGCTGCCCGCCGAAGAACTCGTACTCCTTGTTCACGAAGAAGTCGGACTCGAGCGCCTCGTTCCACTGCGGGAAGAGCGCGGCCTCGTCGATGCCGAGCTCCCAGGCGTCCATGTTGCCGAACAGCTCGGAGGCCACCGTGTACGCGGCCTCCTTGTCGGACGCCTGCTCGGTCACCGCGAAGGTGGAGCCGCCCCAGTTGACCTGGGTGGGGTCGTTCGCGTCCCACTGCGGCAGCGGCGCGGCCTTCCACTCGGCCTCGGAGTCGGCGTCTGACAGCCCCTGGAGGTAGCCCGGGCCCCACGCGGCCGCCAGGTAGACGGCGTAGGTGCCGTCGACGAGGCTGGTGTTGTAGTCCGAGGTGAACGCGTCGTCCGTGGACACGAGGCCCTCGTCGATCAGGCCCTTCCAGTACGACAGGACCTGCTCCGCCTCCGGCGTGGCGACGTCGATGCCGATCTCCTGCGGGTTCCCGGCGTCGTACTCGAACGGGGTCCAGCCGTTCTGCGCGAACAGCGCGTAGTTCATCGCGTTGCCGTTGGTCGGGTAGTTGGTGATGTACCCCTCGTAGCCGGCGTCACGCAGGTCCTGGCCCGCCTGGGCGAACTCGTCCCACGTCGTCGGCGCCTCGACGCCGTACTCCTCGAAGATGTCTGCCCGGTACAGCATGCCCATCGGGCCACCGTCGACGGGGACGGCGTAGACCGAGTCGCCACTGACGACGTCGGACCAGGCGCCGGTGGTGAACTGGCTCTCGAGCTCGTTGGCACCGAACTCCGACAGGTCGGCGAGCGAGTTCAGGATCGTGTAGGTCGGCAGGATCTCCGACTCGAGCATGATGACGTCCGGCGCGCCGGAACCGGCCTCGATGGTGGTCGAGAACTTGTTGTACTCGTCCGCACCCTGCCCGGCGTTCGTCCAGCAGACCTGGACGTCGTCGTGCGTCTCGTTGAAGTGGTCGACCACGGACTCGAACGCGGGGTACCAGGCCCACACGGAGACCTGTGTGGCGTCCGGGTCGACGACCTCGTTGGTGCAGGTCGCGTCGCCGCCCGCCGCGTCCGTGCTTCCGTCGCCGACTTCGCCGGAACCGTCCGACGAGCAGGCGGTGAGCAGCACTCCGGCCGCCAGCGCGGCCACGGCGACCTGTGCTCCACGGCGTTGTGAGATGCGCATGTGTACTCCTCCTTGATGTGCGCGGGGGCCGCCTTGGCCTCCAGCGAGGGCGCCCGCTCCGGCACCCTCTTCTCCAACGTTGTACATCGGAGTAGGGCCATGTTTACACCGTTGTACATCGCTGGGCAAGCCCGTCCACCGCATCGTGACCGGTTCGTCACCGACGAGGGGCGGCGGGACGCTCAGTGCACGGTTCGTCCCAGCAGGCAGGACTCCCGGGCGACGATCTCGAACGAGGCGACCACGCGGCGCGGCTCCACCGTCGACCCCTCGATCCGCTCCAGCAGCATGTCCACGGCCGTGCGGGCGATCTGCTCGCGCCCCGGCGCGACGGAGCTCAGCAACGGCTCCGAGTAGCGGGCGTCGTCGATGTCGTCGAAGCCCATGACCGCGACGTCCTGCGGCACCGAGACGCCACGGGAGTGCAGCACGTGCAGGGCACCCAGGGCCAGTGCGTCGTTCATGCCGAACACCCCGTCGAACGCCGTCCCGGCATCGAGCAACCTCGTCATGGCTGCCGCGCCGGTCGAGCGGTGCCAGAGGCCGGCGTCCGCCACGAGCTCCGGGTCGAACGGCAGCCCGGCCTCGGCCAGCGCCTGGCGGTACCCGTCGAAGCGGAGACGGGCGGACCCCATCGTCTCGCCCGGGTGGGCGCCGATGACGGCGATCCGGCGGCACCCGCGCTCGACCAGGTGCAGCGTCGCCGCCCGGGAGGCCTCGACGTTCGCCATGGTCACGTGGTCGACCGGGCCGAACATCCGCTCGCCCAGCAGGACCATCGGGTAGTCGACCTCCAGCCGCTCGGTCTCCTCCGGCTCGAGGGCCAGCGGGGAGAACAGCAGCCCGTCGGTCAGCCGTCGCTGCGCCGAGTCGAGCGCCTGCAGCTCCCGCTCGCGCTGGGCGCCCGTCTGCTCGAGGAGGACGACGACCCCCCGCTCCTCGGCGGCGCGCATGACCGAGTCCGCCAGCTCGGCGAAGTACGGCAGCGAGAGCTCCGGCAGCGCCAGGCCGATCATCCCGGTCCGCCCCTGGCGCAGGTTGCGCGCCGTCGTGTTGAGCCGGTAGCCCAGCGAGTCGATCGCGTCCTGCACGCGTCGGCGCGTCTCGGCGCGCACGTGCGGGTAGTCGTTCACGACGTTCGACACGGTCTTGATGGAGACGCCGGCGCGGTGCGCGACGTCGTGCATGGTCACTGCCACGTGACATTCCTCCTGCTCAACGCGCCCTAGCGTAGGCCACGGAATCTCCGCTGGTGCCGGACAGCACTGTCGTGGTTCACTCTACATCGTTGTAACCAATGGCGGCACACCCGCACCCCGTTCACAGAGGAACACCGAGAACCATGGCTAACGCCCGCATCACCCTGCACCCCGACTTCCGTCGAGGGACCGTCGACCGGCGCCTGTTCGGCTCCTTCGTCGAGCACCTCGGCCGCGCCGTCTACACCGGCATCTACGAACCCGGCCACGCACAGGCCGACGAGCACGGGTTCCGTCGCGACGTGGCCGACCTCGTCCACGAGCTCGGCGTGCCGATGGTCCGCTACCCCGGCGGCAACTTCGTGTCGAACTACGTCTGGGAGGACGCCGTCGGCCCCGTCGAGGACCGCAAGCCGTTCCTCGACCTGGCCTGGCGGACCGTCGAGCCCAACCTCGTGGGCACGGACGAGTTCCTGCAGTGGGCCGAGCGCGAGGGCATCGAGCCGATGATGGCGGTCAACCTCGGCACCCGTGGGGTCGACGCCGCCGCCGCACTGGTCGAGTACTGCAACGGCGAGGCGGGCACCCGCTGGGCCGACCTGCGCATCGCGAACGGCCGGACCGAGCCCTACGGGGTGCGGCTCTGGTGCCTGGGCAACGAGATGGACGGCCCGTGGCAGATCGGCCACAAGGACGCCCACGAGTACGGCAAGCTCGCCGCCGAGGCCGGCAAGGCCATGAAGCTCGTCGACCCGTCGATCGAGCTCGTCGTGTGCGGCTCCTCGTCCATGCAGATGGAGACCTTCGGCGCGTGGGAGCGCACCGTCCTGTCGTACACCTATGACCTGGTGGACCACATCTCCATGCACGCCTACTACGAGGAGCACGACGGCGACCGGGCCTCGTTCCTCGCCTCCGGCACCGCGATGGACCGGTTCATCGACCGCGTGGTCGCTTCGGCCGACGCCGTGGGCGCCGAGCGCCGCTCGGACAAGAAGATCACCATCTCGTTCGACGAGTGGAACGTCTGGTACCTCGAGACGCGCTTCCCCGGCGAGTCGAACCTGCCGATCCAGCGGGACGCCCCGCGGATCATCGAGGACGTCTACTCCGGCCTCGACGCGGTCGTCGTCGGCGACCTGCTCGTCACGCTGCTCAACCACGCCGACCGCGTCCCGGTCGCCGCCCTGGCGCAGCTCGTCAACGTCATCGCGCCGATCATGACCGAGCCGGGCGGGGAGGCCTGGCGCCAGCCCACGTTCCACCCGTTCGCGACGACGGCGCGCCTCGCCCGGGGCACGGCGCTCGACGTCCGCGTGGAGGCGGCGTCCTACGAGACCGAGCGCCACGGCACGGCGCCGACGGTGACGGCCGCCGCGACCGTGGACGACGACGGCTCCCTGGGCCTGTTCCTGACCAACCGGTCGGACCACGTCGTCGAGGTGGACCTGGCCCACGTCGGGGCGTCCCTGTCCCTGTCCGAGGGCCACCGGATGGTCGCCGACCACGAGAGCGGCGTCCACGGCCCCGAGCACGCGGCGAAGGTCGCCGAGGCGTGCTGGTCCGCCGTCGACGTCGCCGACGCCGTCCTGACCACCGGCGGCGGCACCACGACCGTCCGCCTGGCGCCGGAGTCGTGGACGGCTTTCGCCGGGACGTTCGCGCGCCTCTGAGCTGCCGACGAACAGACCCCTCGGGTCCGGGCCGGCGGCCGCCGGTCCGGACCCGAGGGGTTCGTCGTCCGGGCGGCGGTCAGGCCGGGGCGAGGGCCAGCTCGTCGCCGGCCTGCTCCGAGCCAGGCTTCTGGTCCTCGTAGCGGCGCAGCACCCGGCTCACGGTCGACCGGGAGGCCTGCACCTCGTCGGCGATCTCGCGCTGGTTCTTCCCCTGGCGTGCCAGCTCGAGGATGCGCTGGTCGCGGCCGGAGGTGGGCTCGTCGCCCGCGCCCTCGACCGTGTTCTCCCCCGGCCGGTCGCCCGACGCGTCCAGGCGGTCGGCCTGAGCGCTCGCGGTCACCACCGGGATCTCCGAGGTCCCGTGCAGGTTCGACCAGGTCGGCACCCGCGGCGTCGCCCCGGTGGCCGTCTGGTCGCCGTGGCGGCTCAGCCCGAAGGCCTCGACCCGTCGGGTGTGCCCCGTCTCCGGGAGCGGCTCCGTCGGCTGCGGCGCCTCGCTGAGGACCTCGTCGGCCGGCCCCTCGGGTGCCTCGTCCGCGGGGGCGGCGTCCGCGGGCTCGCCGCCCAGCGCAGCGCCGAACTCCTCGGCGAACGGCTCCGCACCGTCCGCAGCGGCGGGCTCGGTGGCGACCTCCTCAGGGGCGGACTGCGCGACGGCGGGCTGCGCGACGGCGGGCTCGCTGGCGACCGGCTCGAGAACGGGCTCGGCGACGACCGGAGCCGCGACGACGACGGGCTCGGCAGTGGTCGGCTCTTCACGGCGGTCGCCACCGACCGCCACCAGGTCCTCGACGGCGAACGTCCCACGGGCGGTACCGCGCTTCGCCGAGCTCGCCCCGATGGTGTCCAGCCGGCTGCCGTGACGCTCCGCGGCCTCCAGGCGCTCGACCCACACCTGCATCCGGCGCTCGAAGTCCTCCACGGTCAGCAGCTTGAGGGCGCGGTCACGGGCCGCGCGCTGCCGCTCGTGCGCCGCGCGGATCTTCTTCGTGCTGCGTCGGCTGCCGGAGCTGTCCAGGCGCGCGTCGCGCCACATCTCCAGGGCCGTGACGTACTGGTGCACCCGGTGCTCGCGCCGACGCTCGTCGAGCGTGTGGCCGGTGACGAGATGACGCTCGCCGACCAGTGCCAGGTGCCACATCATGGCCGCCACGAGCGGCGGCACGAACCGGAAGACCACCATGTACGGGGTGCTGGCCGTCGGGACGGCGACCTCGTGCAGAGCGGCGAACACGCCGGAGGTCCCGGACAGGATCCAGGTCAGCGTCAGCAGGACCCCGTACGGGCGGCCCTCGAGGGCGGCGTTGCGCGCCATGAGGGCGACCGCGATCAGGCTCACCTCGAGGAAGCCCGCGAGCGCGTAGGCCTCGAGCGGCTCCATGTTCGCGACCTCGAGGCCGAACAGGACCATTCCGCTGTAGGCCAGGGCGGTGGCGATGAAGGCCGCGACGACCACGGCCACCATCGGCAGGTGCCGACCGCGGTAGCGAGGCCTCGAGGGAACTTCCTGCTGAGTCACGTCTTCCTCCGAAATATGGTGATGGCTCCATATATCAACAGGTCGACGCTCGGGAAGTCAACGCTCCGGGAGACATCGGGAGCCGATCGTGACCAGGGAAGACGACGAACCTCGCATACCGTCCGGTCGGTTCGCTATCGTGGGTGCACGCCGTCGAGGAGGACGCCATGACCCAGAGCTCCACCCAGCACGACGCCGGCCCGGCCGGCGAAGCCATCGCTCTCGACACACCGCTGGGATCGTTCGCCGCCCTGCGTCACGACGGCGCCGTCCGGGTCCGCAACATCCGGTACGCCCGGGCAGGACGCTTCGCCGCCCCCGAGGCCGTGGACCCCGAGCCGGGCGAGTCCGCCGCGCTCCCGCGCACGCTGTTCGCCTGCCCGCAGCCGCCCAGCGCCGCCGACGAGGTCTACGGGCCGCAGCTGACCGGCGCGACGTCCACCGAGGACTGCCTGCGCCTGAGCATCACCCGACCCGCCGACCTCACCGCTGCGGCGCCCGTGCTCGTCTGGGTGCACGGCGGCGCCTACGTCTCCGGCGCGGGCGACCTGCCGGGGTACGGCCCCACCGCGCTGTGCCGCGAGCACGGCATGGTCGTCGTGAACGTCACGTACCGGCTCGGGGCGCTGGGGTTCTTCGGGTCGCCCGCGCCGGACCGCGGTGGCCGGCCCGGCGGCCGGTCGGCGAACCTGGGGCTGCTCGACCTCGTCGAGGCGCTGCGCTGGGTCCACCGGCACGTCGAGGCGTTCGGCGGCGACCCCGAACGGGTGACGGTGCTCGGCCAGTCCGCGGGCGCCGACCTGGTCGCCCACGTGCACGGGGCGGACGGGGCCGAAGGGCTCGTGAAGCGGGCGATCCTCCAGTCGGCACCGTTCGGGATCCGCGGCGGCCGTGCCGAGGTCCACGAGCGGATGGCCGACGCCGTCGGCGACCTGGACGCGACCGGTGCCGTCGAGGAGGGCCTCGACGCCCAGGGCCGCGCCGCCGCCGTCGCCGGCATGAACGACCGCTCCGGCATGCCGTTGGCCCCGAGTACGGACGGGCACCGCTGCCTCCGGAGGACGAGTCCCGGGCCACCTGGCGCCGTCGGGCACCCGGGACCGAGCTGTTGGCGACGTGGATGGCCCAGGTCGGGGCCGCGTTCGTCCAGCTCGACCCGAAGGGACGTGCCCTGCGGGCCAAGCCGCTGTTCGGCCCGGCGCTGTTCCGGCTCGTGTCTCGCCGGGTGACCGACGCCCTGTTCCGTCGGGGAGCGAAGGCGTTCGCGCGCGACATGGCCGACGCCGGTGCCGCCGTCGTCGCCGCCGAGCTGTCGGCCCGACCCGTCGGCAACCCGCTCGGGGCGACGCACGCCGTCGAGCTGGGGCTGCTCTTCCCGAGCACGGAACGGTGGGCCGAAGCCCCGGTGATCGGGCCCGACGGCGCGGCCCACCTCGTGGAGGCGGGCCGCGAGCTGCGGGCGGCGTGGGCAGAGTTCGCCACCACCGGACGTCTCACCACCGACCGGGTCCGCACCGGACCGGGCTGCAGCGGCGGGCTGCGCGTCGTCAGTCGCTCCTGACCGCTGCCGAGCAGGAGGTGGGGCCCGTATTCCCCGCGGATAGCGGGCACAACCTCCTGCTCGGCGAGGGTCAGGACGTCACACGGACACCCACGGGCCGTGCTTCGACCCACCCGGCTCCTGGTTCCGCGTCCACCACTGCGCCTCGTACCGGGCGCCGTCGTGCTCCACGACGTCCCCCGCGGTGAAGATCCGCGACTCCGTCCACACCGCCATGCCGTCCGAGGTCTCGGCGATCTCCTGCCACGACCCCCACGGCGACGACCCCGGCTCGACATCACGCGTCCACCAGGTCGCCTCGAACGCCACACCGTGGAAGGCGACCCGGTCCCCTGCGCTGTACGCCGTGCCGGCGTCCCAGGCCGAGAGCTCCGGCGCCGCCGCCACTTCGCCCAGGACCGTGACCTCCCGGACCTTCAGGTACGAGCCCGGCGTCGAGAGGACGAGGCGCACCCCCGTCACGCTCACGGGGTCGAACGGCACCGTGGTGGACTCCCCGTACGCCGCCGGCGCGACGTCGGTGGCGACCTCGTGCCAGCCCCCGTCGGCCTCGCGGACCAGGACGTCGGCCGCCGTGACGGTGCCCTCCGTGTTCGTCCACGACACCTCGTCCAGGACGAAGGCCGTCTCGGTGGTGACGTCGGACCCTCCATCGTGTTCCGCCGGCCCGCCGGCGTGCGGCACGGCGACCACAGACTACCGCCGCCCCGAGCTGTCAGACCCTCAGGGGCGCATGCCCCCACCAGAGTCTGACAGCTCGGAACGGCCCGGAGCTGTCAGACTCCCGTCGGGGCACACACTTGCGAGAGCCTGACAGCTCGGGAGCGGTCAGAGGCCCTGCGCGACCCGGTAGTAGACCTGGTTCCAGCGCACCTGGTCGGCGAACCCCCGCCGCGTGGTGGACTCGTCGATCACCAGCAGCTCGGTCCGCGCGATCTGGGCGAACACCTCGAAGGCCTCGATGCCGGCGGCGGTGGACATCACCGTGTGGTGGGCGCCGCCCGCGGTCAGCCAGGCCTCGGCCGACGTCGGGAAGTCCGGCCGCGGCTTCCACACCGCACGCGCCACCGGCAGGTTGGGCAGCTCCGCCGTCGGCGGCACCACGTCGACCACGTTCGCCGTGAGGCGGAAGCGGTCGCGCATGTCGGCCAGCGACACGACGACGGCGCCCTCGACGCTGTCGGCGTCGAAGACCATCCGCACCGGGTCCTCCTTGCCGCCGATGCCGAGCGGGTGGATCTCGATCCGCGGCGTCGACGTGGTCAGCGACGGGCAGATCTCGAGCATGTGGGCCCCGAGGATCAGCTCGCTGCCGGGCGTGAGGTCGTAGGTGTAGTCCTCCATGAGGGAGGCCCCGCCGGGCAGGCCCTCGCTCATGACCTTCGCGGCCCGGACCAGCACGGCCGTCTTCCAGTCGCCCTCGGCACCGAAGCCGTAGCCCTTGGCCATGAGCCGCTGCACCGCGAGGCCGGGGAGCTGGCGCAGGGCACCGAGGTCCTCGAAGTTCGTGGTGAACGCCTTGGCGCCGCGCTCGGTGAGGAACGCCTCGATGGCGATCTCCTGGCGGGCCGCGTAACGCAGCGACTCGTGGCGCTCGCCACCGGCACGCAGCTCGGGCACGACGTCGTAGGACTGCTCGTACTCGGCGACCAGCGCGTCCACCGCCTCGTCCGCGACGGCGTCGACCGCCGCGACCAGGTCGTTGACGCCCCAGGTGCTCACCGAGACGCCGAACTGCAGCTCGGCCTCGGTCTTGTCGCCCTCGGTGACGGCGACGTTGCGCATGTTGTCGCCGAACCGGACCAGCGAGAGCTCGTGGGTCGCGGCCCAGCCGGCGGCGCCGCGCACCCAGGTGCCGACCCGGCGCTGCACGGCCGGGTTCGAGACGTGCCCCACCACCGTGGTCCGCGCGACGCCGAGCCGGGACAGCATGTACCCGTACTCCCGGTCGCCGTGCGCGGCCTGGTTGAGGTTCATGAAGTCCATGTCGATGTCCGCCCACGGCAGCTCGACGTTCGCCTGCGTGTGCAGGTGCAGCAGCGGCTTGCGCAGCGCGTCGAGCCCGGCGATCCACATCTTCGCGGGGCTGAACGTGTGCATCCAGGTGACGACGCCGAGAACGTTGTCGTCGCTGTTCGCGTCGAGCATCGCGCGGCGGATCGAGCCGGAGTCCTTCAGGACCGGCTTCCAGACCACCTTCGCGGGGACGTCGCCGGAGGCGTCGAGCGCCTCGGCGACCTCGCGGGACTGCTGGGCGACCTGCTCCAGCGTCTCCGGGCCGTACAGGTCCTGGCTGCCGGTGAGGAACCAGACCTCGCGGTCACCGTAGGGCTTGCTCATGTTCTTCCTTCCGAGAGATGTTCGGGCCGGTCGCACCGCAGGCGGTGCCGGGACGCGTCAGCGCTGGCCGTAGACGTTCTGGTAGCGGTCGTACAGGGAGTCGACGTGCTCCTGGGCGATCGGCAGCGGCTCGCCGAGCTGGCGCGCGACATGCACGGCGCGGGCCACCTCCTCGCACAGCACGGCGGCCTTGACCGCGGCCTTCGCGTCCGCGCCGATGGTGAACGGGCCGTGGTTCTGCATCAGGACCGCGCGCGAACGGGACCCACGCAACGTCTCGACGATGCCCCGGCCGATCGAGTCGTCGCCGATGATGGCGAACGGGCCCACGGGGACCGGTCCGCCGAACTCGTCGGCCATCATCGTCAGCACGCAGGGGATCTCCTCCCCGCGGGCGGCCCACGCCGTCGCGTACGTGGAGTGGGTGTGCACCACGCCGCCCACCTCGGGCATGTGGGCGTAGACGTAGGCGTGCGCGGCGGTGTCCGACGACGGCGCGCGGTCGCCCTCGACGAGGTTCCCGTCCAGGTCGCACACCACCATGGCGTCGGCCGTGATGTCGTCGTACGACAGCCCCGAGGGCTTGATGACGAGCAGGTCGCCGTCGGTCCCGGGGACCTGGGCGTCGGCCACCCGCTCGGAGACGTTGCCCGCGGTCCACACCACGAGCTCCCAGCGGGGCAGCTCGGCGTGCAGCGCCGCGACCTTCACCTTGGCGGCGTCGACGGCGGTGCGCAGGTGCGCGGGCACCGCGGTGATCGGCGTTGTCGGCATCGTGATGCTCCGTTCCAGGCTGTTGCTAGAGGGCTTCGGTCGCGGCGCGCTCGACCGCGAGGCCGGCCGTGTACCGCTGCAGATAGGTCGCGAACCCGGCCACGTCCTCGGCCTCGGGCCCGGCGACGTCGAGCGCGGCATCGGCGAAGACGCGCTCGGCCAGGTAGGTGTCGAGCGTCGGGGCGGTGCCGTCGGCACCGCCCGCGTCGGCCGGGCTGTCCGCGCAGGCGTTCGCGTAGGCGGCGAGCACCGCGATGCCCCAGGCGCCGCCCTCGCCGGCGGTCCGGCCGACGGCGACGGGGGCGTCGACGGCGGCGGCCAGGAGACGCTGGGCGACCCCGGCCGTCCGGAACACGCCGCCGTGGGCGAACATCGTGTCGATCGCGACGCCTTCGCCGTGCAGGACGCGCATGCCCAGGGCGAGCGTGCCGAAGGCGCCGTAGATCTGCGTGCGCATGAAGTTCGCGAGCGTGAGCCGGCTGTCCGGCGTGCGCACGACCAGCGGCCGACCCTCGTCGAGCCCGGTGATGGGCTCCCCGGCGAGGTAGTTGTAGGCGAGCAGCCCGCCGCCGTCGGGCGCGCCGTCGAGCGCGGCACGGAAGAGCGCGCCGAAGACGTCGTCCGCGGCGGCGTCGTGCCCCAGCGCGGCGGCGAACTCGCCGAACAGGCCCGCCCAGGCGTCGAGCTCGCTGGCTCCGTTGTTGCAGTGCACCATCGCGACCAGGTCGCCCGCCGGGGTGGTCACGAGGTCGAGCTCGTGGTGCACGCTGGTCAGCGGCTTCTCCAGCACGACCATCGCGAAGATCGACGTGCCGGCGCTGATGTTGCCGGTGCGGGGCGCCACCGCGTTCGTGGCGACCATGCCGGTCCCGGCGTCGCCCTCGGGCGGGCAGAGCAGGATCCCGGGCTCGAGGGCACCGGTCGGGTCGAGCAGGGCGGCACCCTCGGCGGTCAGCCGCCCGGCGTCGCTGCCGGCCGTCAGCACCTCGGGGAGCAGACCCTCGACCTGCAGCCCGGGGCGCTTCGCGGCGACGAGGTGTCGGAACTGGCCGAGCATGCGCTCGTCGTAGTCCCGCGTGGCGGGGTCGACGGGGAACATGCCGGAGGCGTCGCCGACGCCGAGCACGTGCCGACCGGTCAGGGCCCGGTGCACGTACCCGGCCAGGGTGGTGAACGAGGCGATCTGCGGCACGTGCGGCTCGTCGTCGACGATCGCCTGGTACAGGTGCGCGATCGACCAGCGCAGCGGGATGTTGTACCCGAACAGCTCCGAGAGCTCGGCGGCGGCCGGTCCGGTGCTGGTGTTGCGCCACGTGCGGAACGGCACGAGCAGCTGGTCCGCGGCGTCGAAGGCCAGGTACCCGTGCATCATCGCGGACACGCCGAGCCCAGCATAGGTGGTGGGCCGGACGCCGTAGCGAGCCTCGACGTCGGCCACGAGCGCGGCGTGCGCACCCTGCAGCCCGGCGTGGACGGCGTCGAGCGAGTAGGTCCAGATACCGTCGACGAGCTCGTTCTCCCAGGCGTGGGACCCGCCGGCGACCGGCGTGTGGTCCGGGCCGACGAGGCAGGCCTTGATGTTGGTCGAGCCGAGCTCGATACCGAGCGTCGTGCGCCCGGCGGTGATGGCGTCGCGCACCTCGGCCACCCGGTCATGCTGCGTCATCGGGGAGTCCACTCCTTGGGGTCGGATCGATTGATGTTAGCGCTCACATAGGGCGGATCTCAACCCGCTCCCCGCGCGGGCCGGTGGTCAGGCGCGACGCGGCGGGCCCGTGGACGAGCGGACCACCAGCTCCGGCTCGATCCGCTCCACCGCCACGGTCCTCCCGGCCAGGGATGCGAGCACCATCGCCACGCAGTGCGCACCGAGCGTGGCGAACGGCTGGCGGACCGTCGTCAGCGGCGGCACGAAGTACGCGGCCCCGGCGACGTCGTCGAACCCGACCACGGAGACGTCGTCGGGCACGCTCAGCCCGCGTTCCCACAGCGCCCGCAGGATGCCGAGCGCCAGCTGGTCGTTGCCCGCCAGCACCGCCGTCGGTCCCTCCCCCGCCACGACCGCCTCGGCGAGGTCGCGCCCTGCCCGGTAGCCGTCCTCGGCCGACCAGGAGCACGTGCGCGGGCGGGTGGGCACCACCCCGCGCGCCTCCAGCGCCGCCCGCCAGCCCGCCGCCCGCTCGCGCGCGTCGAACCAGTCCTGCGGACCGGCGACGTGCAGCACGTCCGCGTGCCCCAGGTCGAGCAGGTGCTCCGTCGCTACCCGGGCGCCGGCACGCTGGTCCACGGCGACCGACATGGTCCCCGACGGCTCGTCGCCCGGGGTGAGCCCCACCGTCGGGCGCTCGTCCAGCGCGGCCACCACCACGACGGGCACCGGGGCACGGAAGGACTCGACGGCCGCCGCCACGTCGTCGTGGGGCGCGATGACGACGATCCCGTCCACGCCCTGGGCCATGAAGTGCTCGAGCGCCTCGTGCATCGAGGTCGTGTCGTAGGTGCGCAACGTCGCCACCGAGACGAAGTAGCCCTTGTCCCGCGCCGCCTCCTCGACGGCGATGAGCGTGCTGGTCGGGCCGAACAGCGCCGAGCCCGTGGTCACCACGCCCAGCGTCGCCGACCGCGACGTCGCCAGCGCCCGCGCCGCGCTGTTGCGGCGGTAGCCGAGCTGCTCGATCGCCTCCTGGACGCGCTCGCGCGTCTCACCACGGACGCTGGCATGACCGTTGAGCACCCGCGACACCGTCTGGTGCGACACCCCGGCCACGGCCGCGACGTCCGCCATCGACGGCCTCCCGGTACGGCGGGCGCCCGGGACGCTCACGACCCGTCGGCGGGTGACTCCGCCGGACCCCCGGCCGCGTTCCGCGCGTCGACCGCGTGCAGCACCCGGCGCAGGTAGGTCATGGTCAGCTGTCCCGCTGCCTCGTCGTACTGCGCCTCGTAGCCGTGCTTGGTGTAGAGCGCGAGGTTCTGCTTGGAGTCCTTGCCCGTGAACGCCCAGATCTCCGTCACCTGGTCGGGCAGGTAGTCCAGGATGGCGAACATCAGCGTGGTCCCCAGGCCGCGCCCCTGCTGGTCCGGGGCGACGGCCAGCCGTCCCAGGGTCGCCTTGGAGCTCTCGACCTCGACCCGGATCGAGCCGACCAGCCGGTGGCCCTCCCACGCGCCGACCGTGACGATGTCGTCGCGGGCCATGTCCTCGCGCAGCTCGGGCAGCGTCTGCGTCAGCGGCGGGATGTTCGGGTCGTCGTACAGCTGGGCCTCCGAGACGAACGCCGCACGGCGCAGCGTCAGCAGCTCGCCGGCGTGATCGTCGGTGACCAAGGCGATCCGGGTGGGCCTGTCGGGCGCGGTGCCGCCGCTCGCTGCTTCGTCGGGGACGCCGGTCGTGTCGCTCATGGCCCCATCGTGGCAGACGGTGAGCCACAATGGCGTGCGTGACCACGCAGCCGACAGCACCCACGCCCTCGAGCCCGCCGGCACCCGCCGGGCGACCCACCGAGTGGGTCCTGACCCTGTCGTGCCCGGACCGCCCCGGGATCGTGCACGCCGTGAGCGGGATGCTCGCCGGCCACGACGGCAACATCACCGAGTCGCAGCAGTTCGGCAACCCCGGGTCGGGGACGTTCTTCATGCGGGTCCAGGTCGAGTCGCACGCCTCGCGCGACGAGCTCGAGGCGGCGATGACCGACGTCGCGTCCGACTTCGAGATGACGTGGACGCTCGACGTGGTCGGCCGCCCCGTGCGGACCCTGGTCATGGTGTCCCGGGCCGCCCACTGCCTCGTCGACCTGCTCTACCGCGAGCGGGACCAGGGGATGCCGATCGAGGTGGTCGGCGTGGTCGGCAACCACCGCGACCTGGAGGACATCGCCGCGTTCTACGGCAAGCCGTTCCACCACGTGCCGGTGACCCGGGACACCAAGACCGCGGCGGAGGACCGGCTCCGCGAGCTCGTCGACCAGCTCGACGTCGAGCTGGTCGTCCTGGCGCGCTACATGCAGATCCTCTCGGACGACCTGTGCCGCGACCTGTCCGGGCAGGTGATCAACATCCACCACTCGTTCCTGCCGTCGTTCAAGGGCGCGCGCCCCTACGCCCAGGCGCACGAGCGAGGGGTCAAGCTCATCGGTGCCACCTCGCACTACGTCACCGGCGACCTGGACGAGGGGCCGATCATCGAGCAGGACGTCGAACGGGTCGACCACTCGCGGGCCGTGACCGACCTCGTCGCCCTCGGCGAGGACGTGGAGCGGCGCACGCTCGCCCGGGCGGTGCGGTGGCACGCCGAGCACCGGGTGCTGCTCGACGGCCACCGCACGGTCGTCTTCCACTGACCGGCGCCGGGTTCCGGGGACCGGCCGGCCTCCGGGCCTCTCGGGTGGGCGCGGGGACGCCGGGCGTCAGCCCGCGTCGACCTCCTCCGCGGTGTAGTACCCGCTGTCGACGAGCACCTCGTCGATGTCGCGCCGGTAGACGGTCGCCACGTCGAGCAGGAACGTCGGCACGACCTTGACGCCGTTGTCGTACGTCCCGGTGTCGTTGACCTCGGGCTCGCCACCCTCGAGGTAAGCCACCGCGGCCCGCACGGCCTCGTCGGCCAGCGCGCGGGTGTCCTTGAAGACCGTCGAGTACTGCATCTTCTCGTTGATCAGCTTCACGGAGTCCGCCTCGGCGTCCTGGCCCGTCACGACAGGCATCCCGTCGGCGATCGTCGGGCCCAGGCCGTCCAGCGCCAGCGCCGTGATCGCACCCCGGGAGATGCCGTCGTACGGCGACAGGACACCGTCGAGCGTCGTGCCGTCCCCGTAGAACTGGGCGAGCAGCCCCGACATCCGGTCCTGCGCCAGGTCTCCCGACCAGCGCCAGGACTCGGCCTGCACGATGTCCGTCTGCCCCGACGGCACCTTGACGACACCGTCGTCCAGGTACGGCTGCAGGGTGTCCAACGCCCCCTGCCAGAAGATGTGCGCGTTGTTGTCGTCGAGCGACCCGGCGAACAGCTCGATGTTGTACGGGCCCTCGTCCCCGGTGGGCTCGCCGTCGGCGTCCACCACGCCGAGGCCCCGCAGCAGCGACGTCGCCTGAGCGACCCCGACCGCGTAGTTGTCGAACGTCACGTAGTGGTCGACGCCGTCGCTGTCGAGCAGCAACCGGTCGTAGGCGATGACCGGGATGTTCTGCGCCGCGGCTGCCTCGAGCTGGTCGCCGAGCCCGGCCCCGTCCACGGCCGCGATGATCAGCAGCTCGGCGCCGCCGTCGATCATCGCCTGGACCTGGTCCGCCTGCTTGAACCCTGCGGTGTCGTCACCGGCGTAGCGCAGGTCCACGTCGTACCCGGCCTCCTCCAGCCCGGACTCCAGCGTCTCCCCGTCGGTGATCCAGCGCTCGGACGACTCCGTCGGCATCGCCACACCGATCGTGCCGGCGCCGCTGCTCTCTCCGTCGTCGCCGTCCGCCCCGCAACCCGCGAGGGTGAGCACAGCGGCCGTCCCCACGACGGCAGCACCTGCTGCCAGTCGTCGATTCATCGCGTTCCTCCGTTTCAGTCCGCCGCACCGGTCGGCGGACGCTGGTCGTCGGGCGCCGACCGTGGGGCCGACGCCGGTCGCCGAGATCTCAGGCGGCCCCCGTGATCGCGGCCAGGATCGACTCGTGGCTGGCGGACGCCGGGAACGAGCCGTTGTGACGGCCGTGCCGCATCACCTCGATGCGGTCGGACACGGCCCGGACGTCGTTGAGGTTGTGACTGATGAGGATCACCCCGAGGCCCAGCTCCCGGAGCCGTTCGATGTGCGTGAGCACCTCGCCGGTCTGCGCCACGGACAGCGCCGCCGTCGGCTCGTCGAGCACCACGATCCGCGGGTCGCCGATCAGCGTGCGGGCGATGGCCACCGCCTGTCGCTGCCCCGCCGAGAGGTTGCGCAACGGGGTGCGCACCGACGGGATGCGGACCGTGAGGTGCTCCAGGAGACGTCGCGTGTCGATCTCCATCCGCCCGTCGTGGAGCAGCCCGGCCCGGTTGCGGATCTCGTGCCCCAGGAACACGTTGGCGGTGACGTCGAGGTTCTCGCAGACGGCGAGGTCCTGGAAGACGCTCGCCACCCCGAGCTCGTTGGCGGCCGACGGCGAGGAGATCGTCACCGGCCTGCCCTCGATCTCGACCTGCCCCGTGTCCGGCGTGAGCACGCCGGACACGATCTTGGCGAGCGTCGACTTGCCCGCCCCGTTGTCCCCGACCAGGGCCACCACCTCGTGGGCGTGCACCTCCAGGTCGAAGCTGACGAGGGCCTCGACGGCGCCGAAGCTCTTCGTCACCTCGCGCAGGGCGAGCAGGGGGGAACGCCGGCGCGTGCCGTCCGTGGGCAGCGTCATCGTCCCGCTCCCTCGTCGTCGGTGCTGTCGGGTCGCTCGAACAGGTCGGTGCTCGCCAAGGCCAGCGCGATCGCACCGAGGAGCTCGGCACGCAACCCTAGCGCGGACGGCACCACGTCGGGACCACCCGCCTGGCTGAGCACGGTGCGACGTCGCAGCGCGTCGCGCAGCGGGCCGAGGAACGTCTCCCCCGTCTCGGCGAGGTCGCCACCGACCACCACCCGCTGGGGCCCGAGCCCGGTCGCCAGGGCGGCGACGACGGTGCCGACGGTCGCGCCGGCGTCGGCCACGATCTCGCGGCAGCCGGGGTCGTCCTGGTTGGTCATCCGCACGACGTCGCGCAGGGTGACGTGCCCGTAGCTGGGGTAGAGCGGTTCGAGCAGCGCAGGGCACCCCACCACCGTCTCGAGGCACCCCCGGCTGCCGCAGCCACAGATCCGCCCGGCCGGGTCGACCTGCACGTGGCCGATCTCGCCCGCGGTGCCGTCCGCGCCGCGATGGACCCGGCCGTTGAGCACCAGGCCGGCGCCGACCCCTTGGGAGACGTTGACGTAGATCAGGTCGCGCAGCTCGCGACCGGCCCCGAACGTGGACTCGGCGAGCGCGCCGAGGTTGGCGTCGTTGTCCGCGAACACCGGGCACGCCAACCGCTTCTCGAGCACCTGGGCGACCTGGACCGAGTCCCAGCCGCGCAGCACGCCGCGAACGCTGATCATGCCGGTCGCCGGGTCGACGGGCGCCGGCAGCCCGAGCCCGATCCCGAGCAGCTCGTCCAGGTCCGCGCCCACGCGCTCCACCAGGTCGACGATCAGCAGGGCGGCCCGGTCGAGGCTGGTGTCGGAGCGGTGGTCGGTCGGCAGGGGCAGCACCTGCTCGGCCAGCACCTCGTGCGAGACGTCCGCCAGCGCCACCCGGAGGTGGCGGTAACCGACGACGACACCCGCGACCAGCCCCACGCGGTGCGCCAGCGTGACGAGCTGGGCCCGGCGCCCGGACCGCACGGTGTTGCGGACCTCGACGGCCCCGGCCGCCACGAGCTCCTTGACGATCGCCGAGACGGTCGCGGCTGACAACCCCGTGGCGCCGGCGAGCTCGACCTGGGTGAGCCCGCCGTGCTTCTTCACCGCGTCCACGACGCGGGCTCGGTTGGCCTCGCGCAGCGACGACTGGGATCCCGCCATGGGGTGCCGTCCCTTCACGCACCGGAGTGTAGAAGACGGCGGCGGGCGGGCGGTTCCGACCGCCGGCCCGCCGCCGTCTGGTGGATCAGCGCGCGGCAGCGGCCCGGCGCTTGTTCCAGATGTCGAACGCGACGGCGAGCAGGAGCACGAGGCCCTTGACCACCTGCTGCATCGACTGCGGCACGCCCATGAGCTGCATGCCGTTGGACATGACCGCCATGATCAGACCACCGATCATGGCGCCGCCGACGCGGCCCACACCACCGGTGGTCGAGGCACCGCCGATGAAGCAGGCGGCGATGGCGTCGAGCTCGAACATGTTGCCCGCGGCCGGCTGTGCGGCGTTCATGCGCGACGAGTACACGATGCCGGCCACGGAGGCCAGGACACCCATGTTGACGAAGATCCAGAAGTTGATGCGACGGACCTTCACACCGCTCAGCTGTGCGGCGTGCAGGTTGCCGCCGACGGCGTAGATGTGCCGGCCGAACACGGACTTCTGCGTCACCAGCGTGTAGACGATGACGAGCACGGCCAGGATGATCAGCACGAACGGCAGGCCACGGCTCTGGGCGAGCTGGTAGCCGAACCACATGACGACCGCACCGACGAGGACGATCTTCAGGGCGAACATCGGGATCGACTCGACCGACTGGCGGTAGGCGATCTTGCCCTGGCGCGTGCGCCACTGGCTCACGGCGTAGCCGGCCACACCGATCGCGAAGATGACGACGGTGAAGACGTCGAAGCCGGCACCGCCGAGCAAGCCGTTGGAGAACCCGTTGGCGATCTCGTAGTAGGTGCCGCCGAACGGCGAGAGCGAGACGTTGTCGAGCACCAGGTAGGTCATACCGCGGAAGAGCAGCATGCCCGCCAGCGTGACGATGAAGCCGGGGATCCCGACGTAGGCGACCCAGAAGCCCTGCCACATCCCGACGAGCAGTCCGACCACCAGGGCCGCGATCACGCCCATGTACCACGGCATGCCCATCCGGATGACCACGACGGCGGAGACCGCGCCGGTCAGGGCGACGACCGATCCGACGGACAGGTCGATGTGCCCCGCCACGATGATCATGAGCATCCCGATCGCCAGGATCAGGATGTAGGAGTACTGCAGGATGATGTTCGTCAGGTTTCCTGGGCTCAGGAAGTTCGGGTTGAGCACGGAGAACAGGATCACGATCATCGCGAACGCGATGAAGATCCCGCTCTCGCGCAGGTGCCGGGTGACGAGGTCCCGGGCTCCGGCGATGACGTTCATGAGTTCGTTTCCTTCGTGGGCAGGGGCTGGTCGCGCTCGAGGGTCATGAGCTCCATGAGCCGTTCCTGCGTCGCCTCGGCGACGGGGACCTCACCGGTGATGCGTCCGAAGGCGAGCGTGTAGACGCGGTCGGAGATCCCGAGGAGCTCGGGCAGCTCGGAGGAGATGACGATGACCGCCTTCCCCGCGGCGACCATCTTGTTAATGATCGTGTAGATCTCGTACTTCGCACCGACGTCGATCCCGCGGGTGGGCTCGTCGAGGATGAGCACGTCGGGGTCGGTGTACAGCCACTTGGACAGCACGACCTTCTGCTGGTTGCCGCCGGAGAGCTTGCCGACGTTCACCAGGACGTCCGGCGTCTTGATGTTGAGCGACTCGCGATAGTCCTCGGCGATCTTCAGCTCCTCGTTGCCGTTGACCCAGCCGCCGGGCGCGAGCTGGCGCAGCCCGGCCGAGGAGATGTTGTGGCGGATGTCGTCGAGGAGGTTGAGGCCGTAGCGCTTCCGGTCCTCCGTCGCGTAGGCGATCTTGTGCTGGATCGCCTCGTCGACGTCGCGGACCTGGATCTGCTGGCCGTTCTTGAACACCTTGCCACGGATGTTGCGTCCGTAGGAGCGTCCGAACAGGCTCATCGCGAGCTCGGTGCGGCCGGCGCCCATCAGCCCGGCGATCCCGACGACCTCGCCCTTGCGCACGCTCAGGGAGGCGTCGGAGATGACGTTGCGCCCGGCCTGCGTCGGGTGGTCGACGCTCCAGCCCTCGATGCGCAGCACCTCCTCGCCGATGTCCGGCGTGCGGTCGGGGTAGCGGCTCTCGAGGTCACGGCCGACCATCCCGCGGATGATGCGGTCCTGCGTGGACTCCGGCTCGGACATGTCGATCGTCTCGATCGTCTGGCCGTCGCGGATGATCGTCGTGTTGTCGGCGATCTCGGCGATCTCGTTGAGCTTGTGCGAGATGATGATGCAGGTGATGCCCTGCTCCTGCAGCGTCCGCAGCAGACCGAGCAGGTGCTCGGAGTCCGTGTCGTTCAGCGCGGCCGTCGGCTCGTCGAGGATGAGCAGCTTGACCTTCTTCGACAACGCCTTCGCGATCTCGATGAGCTGCTGCTTGCCGACCCCGAGCTGGCCGACGGGCGTCGTGGGGTTCTCGTGCAGGCCGACCCGGTCGAGCAGCTCGGCCGCGCGGTGGTTCGCGCTGTCCCAGTCGATCAGCCCCAGCCGGTTGCGCGTCTCGTTGCCGAGGAAGATGTTCTCGGCCACGGACAGGTACGGCACCAGGGCGAGCTCCTGGTGGATGATGACGATGCCCTCGTCCTCGGAGTCGTTGATCGACCCGAAGCGGACGGTCTCACCCTCGTAGACGATGTCACCCTCGTAGGTGCCGTGCGGGTAGACGCCCGACAGCACCTTCATGAGGGTGGACTTGCCGGCACCGTTCTCGCCGCAGATGGCGTGGATCTCGCCGCGTTCGACACCGAGGTCGACCCCCGACAGCGCCTTGACGCCCGGGAACTCCTTGGTGATGGAGCGCATCTCCAGGATCTTGCTCATGCGCGCCCTCGTCCCTCCTTCTGGGATGTACCCGCCACCGGCTGACTGCCGGGGCAGAGCCCTGGCCGGGCCCGCCGCCGACGCTCGGGGGAAGCGTCGGCGGCGGGCCCGGGGTTCAGGATCGGCTCACTCGGCCTGGCCGGCGTCGATCTCGTCCTGGGTCCAGTAGCCGCTGTCGACCAGCAGCTCGGTGATGTTGTCCGAGTAGACGGTGTCGACCTCGAGCAGGTACGACGGCACGACCTTCACGCCGTTGTCGTAGGTCTCGGTGTCGTTCGCCTCGGGCTCCTCACCGGCGAGGTACGCCTCGGCCGCGATGACGGCCTGGTCGGCGAGCTTGCGCGTGTCCTTGAAGATCGTGGACTGCTGCACGCCGTCCTGGATCAGCTTCACGGAGGCGATCTCGGCGTCCTGACCGGTGACGACCGGCAGGCCGTCCTCGATCGTGTCGCCGAAGCCCGCGCCCGTGAGCGCGGTGATGATGCCGCGCGAGAGACCGTCGTACGGGGCCAGCACACCGTGCAGCTCCGTGTCACCACCGGTGTAGGTGGAGGTGATGAGGTCCTCCATGCGCTTCTGCGCCCGCTCCTGCTCCCAGCGCAGCGTGGCCGCCTGGTCGAACTCCGTCTGGCCGGACGGGACGGTCAGCGAGCCGTCGTCGAAGAACGGCTGGAGGGTGTCCATCGCGCCGTCCCAGAAGAAGTGCGCGTTGTTGTCGTCCGGGGAGCCGGCGAAGAGCTCGATGTTGAACTCACCCTCCTCGCCGGTGGGCTCGCCCGCGGCGTCGGTGAGCCCGAGGCCGTAGAGCAGGGCGGTCGCCTGGGCGACGCCGACCTTGTAGTTGTCGAACGAGACGTAGAAGTCCACGTTCTCGCTGTCGCGGATCAGGCGGTCGTAGGAGATGACCGGGATGTCCGCGGCGGCCGCGGCATCGAGCTGGCTCGTGAGGGCCGTACCGTCGATCGCGGCGATGATGAGCGCCTCGGCGCCACCGGTGATCATCGCGTCGATCTGCTGGGTCTGGGTGGGGATGTCGTCGCCCGCGAACTGCAGGTCGACGTCGTAGCCGGCCTCCTCGAGCCCGGACTTGACGGCGTCACCGTCGGCGATCCAGCGCTCGGAGGTCTCGGTCGGCATGGCCACCCCGATGGTGCCGCCTTCCGTCTCGCCGCCGCCGTCGCCGTCTCCGCTGCTGCTGCCCGCGCCTTCGCCCGCGCACGCTGTCAGGGTGAGCGCCAGCGCCGCACCCGCGGCGACCACGCCCATCTTCTTGCCGAGTCGCATCCTCGCGCTCCTTCTCGTCGTCGAGGGTCCGCCGGCGGCGACCTTCACCGCTGGTGCCCCGTCGGGGCCGGACCGCGGCCCTCCTCGTGGATGGCCGAGGACAACCTTCCTGGCTTCGAGTCTCGAAGTCAAAGGGTCGCGGCAAGAGAGTGATTACGATCTGGTCACAGCATGGAAGCGCGAACATCGGGCAAACCGGGCGCTCCCTTCCGATACATGCGTTCGCCCTCCAAACGCAATCCGAGACGCGCGGTCCGTGTCCGGCGCGTTCCGACGGTGCGGAACGTGCCGGACACGGACGTTCGGCGGGTGTCAGCGCTGGGGCTCGACCAGCACCGACACGGTGCGCGCCGGGACGGTCACGGTGCCGGAAGCCTGGTCCCAGACCGTCCCGCGCACGACGGCGTCCCCGCCGTCGTGCTGGACCGGCGACAGCTCGTAGGAACGCCCGGCCAGCTCGTCGAGCGTCACGGTCGCCGGCTCCGGCGAGGCGTTGAACACGGCCAGCACCCCGTCCAGCGCCGGGTCGACGTCGGCGCTCCCGGCGGTGTCGTCGACCGACATCGCGACCACGCCCGGCACCGCGTCGGGCCCCGACGCCGGGAACGACAGCTTCTGCTCGATCAGCTCCGCCGACCCGAGCCGGAACAGGTCGGTCGACGAGCGCAGCGCCAGCAGCTCGCGTGCTCGCTCGGACGCCGCGTCGATGTCCGCTGGCCCCGGCTTGAGCGCCGGATCCGCGAGCAGCGGTGCCATGAGCGGCCACTTCTCCTCGTTGTCGGCGGCCATCGGCAGCCCCCGGGCGAACCCGTTGTCCTGCCCCGACCAGTCGATGGCGTTGAACCAGTCCCCCGAGTCGTAGGAGTTGCGGTCCAGCGACTTCGACCGCAGCAGGTCCGTGCCCGCGTGCCAGAACGACGGCGTCTGGGCGAGCGCCGTCGTCGCGAGCGAGACGGTGTTCATGCGCACCCGGTCGTCCATCGACGTCTCGGTCGGCAGCTTGAGCGCCAGCAGGTCGAAGAGAGTCTCGTTGTCGTGCGCGTCGACGTAGGTGACGACCTCCTCCGGGGAGTCGGCGTACCCCGCCGGCGAGCCGCGGTAGTCGAGGTCCTCGCCCCGGGTGCGCTCGCCGTCGGACGCCGTGAAGGCGAACTCGCGCAGGTTCCCGGCGAGCCCGAGGCGCACCAGGTCGGTCTGGTGACCGAGGTCGGCCGCCTCGTCGTCACCGCCGTCGTTCACCGTGCCGGGCTCGCCGGACCGGGCCTCCCGGCCGTTCGGGTCCGTGAACAGCCCGGTGCCGAAGCCCTGCGTGAACGTGGACGCACCGTCGACGGGCGAGCCGCCGTGCACGGCGTCGCGCAGCCGGTCGCTGAACGTGCCGATCCCGGTACCGCCCAGGTCGCCCTGCGTGGCCTGCTCGAACAGGGCGCCGTCCGCCACCTCGCCGAAGTTCCACCCTTCGCCGTACAGGTAGACCGCGGAGCCGTCCACGCCGTCGTCGGCCACCGCCAGGGCGTCGAGCGCGTCCCGCACCGCCAGCACGTTGTCCCGGCTGTGGTGGCCCATGAGGTCGAACCGGAACCCGTCGATCTTGTAGTCGCGCGCCCAGGTCACGACGGAGTCGACCATGAGCTTCTCGGCCAGGGCGTGCTCCGTGGCGACGTTCTGGCAGCACGTGCTGGTCTCCACCGCGCCCGTGGTCGGGTCCTGCCGGTGGTAGTAGCCCGGCACGACGCGGTCGAGCACGCTCTTCGCGTCCTGGCCGCTGGCCGCCGTGTGGTTGAAGACCTGGTCGAGCACCACCTGGAGGCCGGACTCGTGCAGTGCGCCCACCATCGTGCGGAACTCCGCCACCCGGGCGCCGCCGTCGGGGTCCACCGCGTACGAGCCTTCCGGCGCCGTGAAGTGGTACGGGTCGTAGCCCCAGTTGAACGCGTCGGCGCCCTGGACCTCGGCCACGGCGGCCTGCTGCTCCGTGGAGTCCGGGGCGAACCCGGACAGGTCACCGGCCGTCTCCTGGTCCGCCGGGCTCTCGGGGATCGTGGCGATGTCGAACGTCGGCAGCAGGTGCACCGTCGTCATCCCGGCCTCGGCCAGCTCCCGCAGGTGCGCCATGCCGTCCGAACCGTCCTCGGCGAACGCCAGGTACTTTCCCCGCACCTCCTCGGGGACCGTGGCGTCGGCGATCGAGAAGTCCCGCACGTGGAGCTCGTAGATCGTCTGGTCCACGGGCCGTTCGACGACGGGCTGCTCCGCGGTGCGCCAGACCTTCGGCTGGAACCGCTTGTCGTCCAGCGACACGACCACGGAGTGCGTGGAGTCCGTGGTCAGCGCCACCGAGGACGGGTCGGTGACGACGCTGGTCTCCACGCGACCGGTGCTCGGGACGTACACCTCGACGGCGTACCGGTACCGTGCACCGTTCCACGGGTACTTCTTGTCGGTGCGCTTGCCGTCGAGGGTCCAGGCACCGTCCGCCTGACGCTCGGTGTCGAACCGGTCCGGGTCGGTGTCCAGGTCCCGTCCCTCCGGCCAGACGAGCAGGTCGACGTCCTGCGCGGTGGGCGCCCACAGCACGAACGACGCCCACTTCCGGTTCGGGTGCACCACGGCGCCGAACGTACGGTCGGCCGCAGCCTCGGCGTACAGGGCGTCCAGCACGCCGGGGACCTACACGCCCGTGGCGGCGGGGAGGACGTCGCCGTCCGCACGGCTGACGAGCAGCTGCCCGGTCAGCAGGTCCTCGACCGTGGCCCGGTCGAGGGGTTCACCGTCCGACGTCGGCGCGAGGGTCTGGTGGTCCGCCAGCGCCGGGAAGTCCGCGGCGACGTCGTCGGGGATCTCGCCACCGGGTTCGAGCGGGTACGCGGCCGTGCCGTCGGGCAGGTCGCCGCCGTCCGGGCCGGTCACGCGGGAGCCGCCGTCCGCCTCCGTGACCTCGAGGCCACCGTCGGGAGCGGTCCACAGGGTCCAGTCCTCGCCCGAGCCCAGGTCGCCCGGCGCGAGCAGCAGGTCCGGGCGCACCCAGTGCGCGGCCTGCTGCCCCCGGCCCGCGAGGGTCAGGCCCTCGGTGCCGATGGTCAGCTCGTGGGTGGCGAGGTCGTAGGAGAACTCGACCGTCTCGCCGTCGCCGACGCTGAAGGAGTAGTTGGCGCCGTCACGCGCTCCCCCGACGCCGTAGTTCTCGGCCCAGCTCAGGCCGTGGGCGACCTTGGTCTCGTAGGCACCGGCGGCCAGCGCGCCGGTGGACCAGGTGTACACCCCGTCGCCGTCGGGGTCCTTGAGCCAGGTGGCCAGGCAGGCCGGGTCCCAGGCCGACGGGCAGAGCTGGTCCTGGAACGACCCGGGCAGCGTGACGACCGGTCCCTCGGCCGTCGAGGAGAAGTCCTTGCTCGCCGGGTCCCAGTAGAACGTGACCTCACCGCCGTCGTGCGTGTACATCGCGTTGGCGCCGCCCTGTACACCCCCGACGCCGTAGTTGACGTCCCACGAGCCGTTCAGCGCGACCTTGTACTCGTAGTCACCGGCCGGCAGGTCGAACGTGCCCGCCCAGACGCCGTCGGCCCGCTCGGTGAGCCGGGCGCCCTCGCAGTCCGGCGTCCAGTCGCCCGCACAGCCCATCTCGCTGTTGTGGCTGCCGGGCACCGCCACGCTGTCGATCTCCGGCTCCGGCTCCACGTCCCCGACCACACCGCTGACGTCCACGCCCACGGAGGCGTACGTGGAGGCCGCCGCACGGTCGCCGTCCGCGTCCACGGTCACGGCGCGGTACTCGACGAGGGTGCCTTCCGGCAGGCCGTCGACGTCGTGGAAGACCCGCGGCGTGGTGTCCTCCGCGGTGCCGAGCGGCTGCCAGTCCACCGTGCCGACCTCACGCCAGGCGAAGGAGGTCTCGGCCCAGGCGTCGTCGATCGCCGCGCGCACGGGCGCCGAGCCGCTCACGGCGGCGCCGGCGCCGGGCACCTCGACGGCGATGCTGCCGTCGGTCCCGGCGCCCACCCTCCGGTCGGCGACCAGCACGACGGCGTCGGTCGCGCCGACGGTGAGCGTCACCTGGCCGGAGGCGTCCGCCGTGACCGGGGTGTCGCCGTCGGACCCGTACAGCGTGGAGTAGGTGGCGCCCGGGGTGAGGGTCGCGAACGTCGCCTCGCGCTCCTCGGACGCGTTGTTGAGCGCGACGAGGTGCTCGACCTTCTCGTCGCGGTCGATACGGCTGAAGGCGTAGATCCCGGCACCGTCGGAGACGTGCCGCTCCACCTGTGCCCCGGTGGCCAGCGCGGGGTGCGCCTCGCGCAGCGCGGCGAGGTCGGCGATGTGCGTGTACAGCGGCGCATCGGTGCCGTACCGATCCACGCTGCCGGCGGTCTCGCCGGTCACCAGCGGCTGGTCCGTGTACGAGTCCACCTGCGAGGCGAACAGCGTCTGCCGGGCGTCCTTGTCCCCGCCCGTGCCGGCGAAGCCCTGCTCGTCGCCGTAGTAGACGACCGGCTGGCCGCGGGTGAGGTACATCAGCTCGTGCGCGAGCTCGTCGCGGGCGAGCGGGTCGTCGGTGCTCGCCAGCATGAACCCGACGCGGCCCATGTCGTGGTTGCCGAGGAACGTCGGCAGCGCGGACGCCGACGTGTCCGGCGTCGTGTACCGGTCGTCGCTCGTGAAGAGGTTCGCCAGCCCCTGGGCGCTGTTGCCCCTCGCGAAGCTGGTCGCCGCCGCCTGGAAGGCGAAGTCGAGCACGGAGCTCATGTCCGTCTCGCGCACGTACGGCGACAGCTTGCGGGCGTCGGCGTCGTACACCTCGCCGAACATGAAGAACTCGTCCTTGCCCTGCGCGCGGGCGTAGTCGAGCACCTCGGTGGTCCAGGTGTCCCAGAACTTGCGGTTCACGTGCTTGACCGTGTCGATGCGGAAGCCGTCGATGCCGAGGTCGACCCAGTCCTGGTACACCTCGACGAAGCCGTCCACGACCGTCGGATGCTCGGTCATGAGGTCGTCCAGACCGTCGAAGTCCCCGTAGGTGACGGACTCCCCGGTCCAGGTGGAGTACCCGCGGTTGTGGTAGAGCGTGGGGTCGTTGAGCCAGGCCGGGACCTTGACGTCGGCGTCCGCCTCCGCGACGACCGGCGTGTACGGGAACGACGTCGCGGGGTCGAGCGCCGGGAAACCGTCCGTCCCGGCGTGGTCGGCCGGGTCGAAGACGTTCCCGCCGGCGTCGGTGTACGGCGCGTCGGCCTGCTCGACGTAGGAGTACTCCCCCTCGGCGTAGTCGACGACGTCGGCCGTGTGGTTGGTGATGATGTCGAAGTACACCTTGATGCCGCGGGCGTGCGCGTCGTCGATGAGCGCCTCGAGCTCGGCGTTCGTGCCCAGGTGCGGGTCGATGCGCGTGAAGTCGGTGATCCAGTACCCGTGGTACCCGGCGCTGACGTCGTCGCCGGTGCCCTGCACCGGGCGGTTCATGAACGACGGCGTCAGCCAGATCGCCGTGGTGCCGAGGCCCTCGATGTAGTCCAGGTTCTCGTGCAGACCGGCCAGGTCGCCGCCCTGGTAGAAGCCCTTGTCCGTCGGGTCGAAGCCGTGGTCGAGCGCGTCACCGTCGAGCCCACCGGTGTCGTTCGAGGGGTCGCCGTTGGCGAACCGGTCCGTCATGACGAAGTAGAACCGCTCGTCCGACCCGGGCTGTCGCACGGGCGGGACGACCAGCGCGGCGTCCGCCGCGTCGTCGTACTCCCCGGCGAGCGTCAGCGGGGTGAGCGTGGTGCGGTGGGTCTCGTCGTCGTAGGTGACGCGCAGCAGGGCGTCACCGCCGAGCACGAGCGGGGCGTTCTCGTCGGTGCCGTCGCGCCCGTACGCCTCGTCCCAGGCGCCGTCGAGCGCGACCTTGTACTCGTAGCTGCCGGCGGGCACCTCGAGCTCGGCGGCGTAGGTGCCGTCGCCGACGGGTTCCAGGGTGCTGTCCCCGCACATCGGGTCCCAGTCCTCGGGGCAGCCGAGCCGGGTCTGCAGGTCACCGACGAGGGTCACCGTGCGGTCGGCCGCCGCACCGGCGGAGGGCAGCGCCGTGAGCGCGACACCGCCGGCGGCGACGGGCAGCGCGACCGCGAGCGCCGCCAGCGAGGCGATGCGGCGTCTGAGACGTGGGTAGGCACGGACCATGGCGGACTCCTTCGTCGACCGGGCGCGCGGATCGCGACCTGACGCGACTGTACCGTTGCTGCAAGTTTGCAGCAACGGTCAGTCGAGCCCGCTCATCCCGCCAGGTGCGACCACCGCCCGTCCAGCTCGCGCCACGGTCCGACGGCCGCGACCCGTCCCTCGTCGAGCACCACGACGCGGTCCGCGCGCTCCAGCGCCGCCCGCTTGGACGTCGACCCGACGACCGTCAGCCCCTGCTCGCGCAGCGCCGTCCAGAGCTCCACCTCGGTGGTGGCGTCCAGGGCGCTGGAGACGTCGTCGGCCAGCAGCACCTCCGACCCCGTGGCCAGCGCCCGGGCGAGAGCGAGCCGCTGCACCTGGCCGCCCGAGAGCCGCACTCCCCGGTGACCGACCAGCGCGTCCGCGCCTCCGGCGTCGGCCACGTCCCGGCCGAGCCGCGCCGCGTCCACGGGTCCGGAGACCGCCCGGTCGTGGTCCAGCGTGATGTTCTCGGTGAACGTCCCCGACAGCACCCGGGGCACCTGGGCCACGTGCGCCACCCGGGCCGGGCGCAGGAACGCCTCGGCGTCCTGGACGGGCGTCCCGTTCCAGAGCACCTGCCCGCGGTGCGCCATGAGACCGGCCAGCGCGGACAGCAGGCTCGACTTGCCCGCGCCCACCTGCCCGAGGAGCAGCACCAGCTCGCCCCGCTCGATGCGCAGGTCGACGCCGGTCACGCCGATCGTGCCGTCGTCGTGCACCGCTTCCACGCCTCGCAGGTCGAGGTGCTCGAACGGCGGGGCGGGAACCGGCACGTCCGGCGGCGCCGGCGCGGTGCCGACGGTCAGGTCGACCCCCTCCGGAAGTCGCGTCAGGTCGGCCCCGGCGGCGAACGACGACGTCGCGCGCAGCCAGTTCCGCGTCCCGGGCGCCTCGGTGATGACCGCGCCCGCGACGACGCCGAAGTAGGCGAACCCGCCCACGGCGGCGGTGACGAGCAACGTCGTCGCCAGGTCCCAGGTCCCGACGAGCAGCAGCGCCCACGCCGCGACCACGCCCGCCTGCACCATGACGGTCGGGATGCCGTCCAGCACCGCCTGCACCCGGTGCTCCCGGATCGCCGCCCCGACCCGGCCGGCGTCGACCGTCCGCAGGTGCCGGTGCACGTCGGGGGTCCGGGCCGCCAGCTTGACGGTGCGCGCCGCGTCCAGCGCCGAGACGAGGGCACGGCCGAAACCCGCCCTCGCCTCGGCCGAGCGCGTCGCCGTCCGACCGGCGATCGGGCGACCCGCCAGCGCGGAGACCGCGGTCACGCCCATGACCGCCAGCAGCACCAGCCCGGCCAGGGGCTCACCGCTGATCGCCCACGTGGCCAGCACCACGACCAGCCCGTTGAGCAGGTCCACCCACCGGTCCACGTACAGCACGAACCGGTCCGCGTCGAGCGCGCGGGCCACGACCTCCCCGGCAGGAGCGCGCCGCAGACGGTGCTGCCGGGTCTGGCCCTCCAGCACGGCCACCCGCACCCGCAGGAGCAGCTCGATCCACCACGACGGGTACAGCCGCACCGCGAGCGCCAGGCACAGCGGAGCCACGATCAGCATCGCCGCGAGGACACCCGTCAGCACCCACGGCTCACCGCCGTCCGCCAGCGTCTCGACGGCGCGACCCCACAGGAACCCGGCGAACGCCCCTTGGGCGGCGAAGAGGCTGGTCAGCAGGAACAGTCCCGCGCCCGCAGCACCCCAGCGAGGCTTCGTCACCAGGGCGTGCAGGACGCTGCGGGTCAGGCTGGGTCCGTGCCCGGGGTCGTCCAGCACGGGCGGCTCCCCGGTCCGACGGCGGGCGCCGATCGACGTGGGGAGCGCGCCGGCCGGGTCGCCGTCGTGGGCGGGGCCGTCGTCGGCGGCGAGGCCTGCGGCGTCCGGTGCGCCGGCGGGCCGGTCGAGCGCGCCACCGCCCTCGGTACGGCTGGCGAGCAGCAGGTCACGGAACGGTCCGTCGACGCGGGCCAGCTCCGCGCGCGGTCCCTGCTGGACGACGCGACCGTGGTCCAGCACCACGACCCGGTGCGCGCGCTCCACCGTGCCGAGCCGGTGCGCGACGACGACGCCGGTCCGCCCGGTCAGCAGGCGGTCGGCGGCCGCCACCACCCGGGCCTCGGTGTGCGGGTCCATGCGCGCGGTGGCCTCGTCGAGCACGACGACGCGGACGTCGCGCACGAGCAGCCGCGCGAACGCGACCAGCTGCTCCTCCCCGGCGGACAGCGACGTCCCGCCGGGCCCGAGGAGCGTGTCGAGGCCGTCGGGCAGACCGGCGACCCAGTCGGTCAGCCCGAGCTCGGTGACCGCCTCCTCGACGTCGCCGCGCGGGACGTCGGCGAAGAGCGCGATGTTCTCCGCGAGCGTCCCGGCAACGATCTCGGTGCGCTGCGTGACCACCCCGACGCCGGCCCGCAGGGCCTGCAGGTCGGCGTCGCGCAGGTCCACGCCCCCGAGGAAGACCGCGCCACGCGGCGGCTCGACGGCACGGGAAAGCAGCGAGGCGAGCGTCGTCTTGCCCGACCCGGTGCGGCCGACGAACGCCACGGTCTGCCCGGCCGGCACCGACAGCGAGACGTCCTCGAGCGCGAAGGTGCCCTCCGAGTATGCGAAGCGCAGGTCCCGCACCTCGATCTCCAGCGGGCGCTCCGGCAGGTCGACCCCGCCGACCGGCTCCGGCTCGGAGTCGAGCAGCTGCCGGATGCGGACGACGGCACCGAGCCCCTCCTGCAGGTCGGGCAGGTGCTGGGCGAGCCGGTCGATCTGCCCGACGAACAGGGAGGTCACCAGGAACAGGGTGACGAGGCGGTCGACCGACATGCCACCCGTCGTCGCGAGCGCCACCCCGGCCACGACGACGCCCGCGAGCAGCGCGTGCAGCAGGACCCCGACCCGGGCCATCATCCGCGTCTCCACCAGCACGACGTTCAGCAGGGCGCGGTGCACGGCCGCGGACATCTCGGCGAGCCGGCGCAGCGCGAAGGCCTGGCCGCCCGCCGTGCGCAGGTCGTCGCGCGCCGCGACGCCCTCCTCCAGCACCGCGGCGTTGTCCGTCCAGGCCCGCTCCTCGACGACCTTGCGGCGCGCGATCTCGCCGAGCAGCGACCGCACCGTCCACCACGTGCCCACGCCGAGCAACGGGAACAGGAACCAGGCGGGCCACCACGTGACACCGGCCACCACCCAGATGGGTACGACGCCCACCACGGTCCGGCCCATGCTCCACAGCTGGCGCCGGGCGAGCGAGCCGACGGCGTGCGTGTCGTCGTCGACCCGGTCGAGGACCTCGCCCACCGCCTGCTCGCCCAGCACGCCGATCGGCTGGTGCAGCGCCGCGCTGAGCAGGTCGCCGCGCAGGCGGCCCTCGGCCCGGTCGGCGACGCCGGCCCACGCGACCTGGCCCGCGGCGTCCAGCAGCGCTCCGCCCACCAGGCACAGCGCGAGCAGCAGCACGCCCGTCAGGTCCGGCGAGGCCGCCAGCCCACCGGCCACCACCGTCCCGACGGCGGTGCCGACCGCGCCGACGGTGAGGGCAGCGACCGCCACCGTGGAGACCGGGCCGCGCAACCGTCGCCAGTCCAGGCGGCGCGCGGGGTCGGTGAGGGCCGGGGCGTGCGGCGTCGGAGGTGCTGTCGAGGGGGCGTCGATCACCTCCCGAGACTAGGTCGCGGGTGGGACAGATCTCGACGTGTTTCCCGGACAGGTGCGGCCCGGGCCGGGCTCAGACCAGCCCGAGGCTCCGCACGGCGTCGCGCTCCGCCGTCAGCTCGGCGACGCTCGCGTCGATCCGCTCGCGCGAGAAGTCGTCGATCTCCAGCCCTTCCACGACCTGCCAGTCGCCGCCCGACGACGTCACGGGGAACGAGCACACGAGCCCCTCGGGCACGCCGTACTCGCCCTTCGACACCACGCCCGCGCTGGTCCAGTCACCCTCGGGCGTCCCGAGCACCCAGTCACGGGTGTGGTCGACGGCGGCGTTCGCGGCCGAGGCCGCCGACGACGCGCCGCGGGCGTCGATGATCGCTGCACCCCGCTTGGCCACCGTGGGGATGAAGTCCTCGGTGAGCCAGGCCGTGTCGGCGGTCAGGGTGCCGCCGGGGGTGCCCGCGACGTCCGCGTGGAACAGGTCGGGGTACTGCGTGGCGGAGTGGTTGCCCCAGATCGCCAGGCGCCGGACGTCCGCCACCGGCACCCCGGCCTTGTGCGCCACCTGCGACAGGGCGCGGTTGTGGTCGAGCCGGGTCATCGCGGTGAACCTCGCCGCCGGGACGTCTGGGGCGTGCGCGGCGGCGATGAGCGCGTTGGTGTTCGCGGGGTTGCCGACCACCAGCACGCGGACGTCCTCGGCGGCGCCGTCGTTGATCGCCTTGCCCTGCGGGCCGAAGATGCCGCCGTTGGCCTCCAGCAGGTCCGCACGCTCCATCCCGGGGCCCCGGGGGCGAGCGCCGACCAGCAGGGCGAGGTTGGTGCCGGCGAAGCCCGCGGCCGGGTCGTCGTGGATATCGATGCCGTCCAGCAGCGGGAACGCGCAGTCGTCGAGCTCCATCGCCGTGCCCTCGGCGGCCCGCACGGCCTGCGGGATCTCGAGCAGACGCAGGCGCACGGGGGTGTGCGGGCCGAGCATCGCGCCGGAAGCGATCCGGAACAGCAGCGCGTAGCCGATCTGACCGGCGGCCCCGGTCACGGTCACGTTCACAGGTGTCGTCATGGCCCTACTCTCGCGCACCCGGCCCGAGCCGTCACCCCCTGGGCCTGCGTCGTCATCGTGCGGCGCGGTGGGCTGCCGCAGCGGGCGCGAGCCGGTAGCGTGCCCCGAGGGGCCGCGCTGTGACCTGGGACTCGGGGAGTCGGAAGGCTCAGGGGACTCACAGGAACCGGTGCCAGCATCGCCGCCGCGCCCACAGGGCGCGACGAGACCTTCACCCGACGACCAGCAAAGGACCTCCATGTCCCAGGCAACCGCGACACAGACCGACCTCGAGGCCGCGCCGGTGCCACGGCTCTTCACGCGCATGTGCGTGGAGGCGTTCGGCACCTTCGTGCTGGTGCTCGGCATCGTCGGCACGGCGACGTTCAACGCGCTCAACGGCGGGCAGATCATCACGGTGGCGCTGGCCGGGGGCATCGCGCTCATCGCCGTGATCGCCGGCCTCGGCCACCTCTCGGGCGGCCACTTCAACCCGGCGGTGACCTTCGGGCTCACGCTCGCCGGCCGGTCCAGCTGGGTCGACCTCGTGCCCTACTGGGTCGCCCAGCTCGTGGGGGCCGCGGCCTGCGGCGCGCTCCTGCTGCTCATCATCCCGGACTCGTTCCCGCCGCTGGTCGGTTCCGCCTCCGCCGGCGAGGTGCTCGCCGCCACGGCCAACGGCTACGGCGACCACTCGCCGCTGAACACCCTCACGCAGGGCCAGGCCACGTTCGACCTCGCGACCGCCGCGATCGTCGAGGTGCTCATCGCCGCGGTGTTCGTCGGCGTCATCCTCGCCGTGACGAACAAGCGCGCCAAGGTCGCCTATGCACCGGTCGTCATCGGCCTGACGCTCGCGGCGCTGCACATCATCTCGTGGCCCGTCACGAACACGTCGTTCAACCCGGCCCGCTCGCTCGCCTCGGTGATCTCCCCCGACGCCTGGGCCGAGGGCGGCGCCGGCCGCCAGCTCTGGCTGTTCTTCGTCGCCCCGCTCGCCGGTGCGGCACTGGCCGCGCTCTTCGCGCGCGCGTTCGCCCCGGTGCCGCAGGTCACGCTGGACGAGGGCTGGGAGGAGCAGCCGGGCACGGCCACCTACCCGACCGAGGGCACGCTGGAGGAGGTGGCGGAGACGGCGGCTGCCAAGGCGGTCGCCGACGAGGCCGTCGCCCCGACGGAGGTCGAGGAGACCGAGGTCGTCGAGGAGACCACGGTCGTGGCGGACACCGCCACCGAGCCCGCCGCGGAGCCCACGGCCTCCGAACCCGAGGTCGTGGAGGCCGCCGAGGTCACCGAGAAGACCGAGTCCGACGCCACGGACACGGACACGGACACGGACACGGACACGGACGAGCCGACTCCCCCAGCCCGCCCCTGACCGCCCGCCCCTCCCGCGGCGGACCCCGCCGGGCCGTTCGCGGGAGGGACCGCACGAGAAGCCGGGGACGACCCCTGCCCTTCGGCCGACGTCCGAAGAAGATCACACCCCAGGCGCCGTGAGCGCCAGCACCCCGATCACGCTCGCCACCGACCAGCACAGGAACACGTCGAACCCCCGGCTGCGGATGGCCAGGCCGACGGGTCCCGACGACGACGTCGCACGCCAGGCGCCGGCGACCGCGAGCGTCGCGGCGATCGTCAGGGAACCGAGCCGCGCGCCGACCACGAGGGCCACCAGCACGGCGAGCAGGATGCCGGACAGGACCACGAGGATCGCCGGCACGGGGCTGCGCGGCGTGCGCACCCGGTCGGGCGTGACGGCGTCGACGGCGTGCCAGTGCGGCTGCGCGTGCGCGTCGGCTTCAGGAACCACGTCGACGAGCCTACCCGGCCGGTGCCGCGCTCGTCGTCGGTCGGACACGTCGTAGGTTGGGCACGTGCCCGCCACGAACGACTCCCGCCCGACACCACCCACCGACCTCCCCGACGCTCCTGAGGGCGTGCCGCGCTCCGTCGTCGTGGTGGGGGCGGGTCTGGCCGGTGCGCAGACGGCCACCGCACTCCGCGCCCACGGGTTCGCCGGCCACCTGACGGTGCTCGGCGAGGAGGGTCTGCCGCCCTACGACCGGCCCCCGCTGTCCAAGGAGCTCCTGACGCGCCGGGAGCCGCTGTGGTTGCGCGACGACCTCGGCATCGACCTGGACTCCCTCGCCGACGAGGTCCACCTCGCCGACCCGGCCACCGCGCTGCACCCCGGACCGGTGGTGGCCACCCGCTCCGGACGCTCGATCAGCGCCGACCTGGTCGTGCTGGCCTGCGGGTCGCGGCCGGTCCTGCCGGTCGGCTGGGAGGCGGAGGTGCTGCACACGGCCGCCGACGCCGAGCGGCTGCGCACCGGCCTGCGCCCCGGTGGCCGGTGCGTGGTGGTCGGCGCCGGGTGGATCGGCGCGGAGATCGCCGGCGTGGCCGCGGGGGCCGGTGCGGACGTCACCGTGCTGGAGGCCGACGCCGCGCCCCTGGCCCGTCAGCTCGGCGTCGAGGTCGGCGCGCACCTCGTCCCCTGGTACGCGGCGGCCGGTGCCCGGCTGCGGCTGGGGTCCGCCGCGGCAGCGGTGCGACGGGACGGTGTCACGCTCGCCTCGGGCGAGCACGTGCCGGCCGACGTCGTGCTGGCGGCGGTCGGCGCCCGTCCGGCCACGGGGTGGTTGCGCGAGAGCCTGCCGCCGGAGGTGTTCGACCCGGTGGGTGCGCTGCTGGTCGACGCGGGTGGCGCCGTGCCCGGGGTGCCCGGGGTGCGGGCCGTCGGGGACGTCGCCTCGCGGCCGCACCCGGTCCTCGGCCGGGTCCCGGGGGGCCACTGGTCGGCCGCGCTGCACGACCCGGACCTCGTGGCCCGGGCCGCGCTGGGCGTCGAGCCGGCGCCGGCGCACGCCCCGTACGTGTTCTCCCGTCAGCTCGACCACGACCTGGCCCTGTTCGGCCTGCCGACCGGAGCGCCGTCGGTGTGGCGCGGGACCCCCGGTGACGGCCCGTGGGCGGCGTTCTGGACAGGGCCGGCAGCAGGCGGCGGGACGGCAGGCTCCGCCGTCGTCCGGGCCGTGCTGCTGGTCGACTCCCCCCGCGACGTCGGTGCGGTGCGCCGGGCCTTCAACGGTCCCGGCCCGGCGCACCTCGACCTGACGGCGGCCGCCGACGCCACGATCAGGCTGCGCGACGCCCTGCGCGCCTGATCCCCGGCGCGGGACGCCTCAGTGGGCGAAGTGGCGGGTCCCGGTGAGGTACATCGTCACGCCGGCCGCCTCGGCCGCGGCGACGACCTCCTCGTCGCGGATGGACCCGCCGGGCTGGACGACGGCGCGGATCCCGGCGTCGAGCAGCACCTGCAGGCCGTCGGCGAACGGGAAGAAGGCGTCGGACGCGGCGACCGCGCCGCGGGCCCGCTCGACCGGACCCGACTCGCCGTCGGCCAGCGTGTTCGCCCGCTCGACCGACAGCCGGCAGGAGTCCACCCGGTTGACCTGTCCCATGCCGATGCCGACGGCGGCGCCGCCGTCGGCGAGCAGGATGGCGTTCGACTTGGCCGCCCGCACCGCGCGCCAGGCGAAGGCGAGGTCCGCGAGCGTGGCTTCGTCGGCCGGGGCGCCGGCGGCGAGGGTCCAGGACGCCGGGTCGTCGCCGTCGGCCTTTAGGCGGTCGACCGACTGCACGAGCAGGCCGCCGGAGATCGGGCGCGTCTCGACCGGCGCCGACGGCGGTTCCGCCACGGTGAGCAGGCGGATGTTCTTCTTGGCCTGCAGCACCTCGAGCGCCTCGGGCTCGAAGCCCGGGGCGACGACGACCTCCGTGAAGACCGGGGAGATCTGTTCGGCCGCGGCGCGGGTGACCACCCGGTTCGCGGCGATGACGCCGCCGTAGGCCGAGACGGGGTCGGTCTCGTGCGCGCGGGCGTGCGCCTGGGCGACGTCGTCGCCGACGGCGATACCGCACGGGTTGGCGTGCTTGATGATCGCCACCGCCGGCTCGGGGTGGTCGTGCGCGGCCCGCCAGGCGGCGTCGGCGTCCACGTAGTTGTTGTAGCTCATCGCCTTGCCGTGCAGCTGGGTGGCCTGGGCCAGCCCGGTCGCGCCGTCCGTGCGGGCGTACAGCGCCGCATGCTGGTGCGGGTTCTCGCCGTAGCGCAGCACGTCGCTGCGCTCCCAGGTGGCACCGGTGACGTCGGGCATCCCGGACTCGGTCGCGGTCTCGTCCGGTGCGTACGCCGCGGCGAACCAGGCGGAAACGGCGACGTCGTAGGTGGCGGTGTGCGCGAACGCCGCGGCGGCGAGGCGCTTGCGCTGGGCGAAGGTGAAGCCGCCGTCCCGGACGGCCGCGGCGACGTCGTCGTACCGCGCGGGGTCGACGACGACGGCGACGCTCGGGTGGTTCTTCGCGGCGGCCCGGACCATGGACGGCCCGCCGATGTCGATCTGCTCGACCACGGCGTCCGGTGCGGCGCCGGACGCGACCGTCTCCGCGAACGGGTAGAGGTTGACCACGACGAGCTCGAAGGCGTCGATCTTGAGGTCCGCGAGCTGACGCAGGTGGTCCTCCTTGCGGGTGTCCGCCAGGATGCCGGCGTGCACCCGGGGGTGCAGCGTCTTGACGCGCCCCTCGAGGCACTCGGGGAACCCGGTGAGGTCCTCGACGCGGGTGACGGGCACCCCGGCCTCGGCGATCCGGGTCGCGGTGGAGCCGGTGGAGACCAGCTCGACGCCCGCGGCGTGCAGGGCGGTGGCGAGCTCGACCAGGCCCGTCTTGTCGTAGACGCTCAGCAGGGCGCGCCGCACCGGGCGGCGCGCGTCGTCGGCGAGCTGGACGTCGGGTGACGTGGGGACTGCGGGGGCGCCGGACATCGTGTGGTCTCCTCGGGTGGTGGCTCTCGTGGAAACCCTGGCACCCAGGCGGGCGGTGCGCACGGTGGTCCGGTCGGGCGGAGCCGCGGCGCGGGCCGTGACCGGATCGGTCGCTCCCCGGTGGTTGTCCACCCTCGCCAGTCACGACCGGGCCCGATCCTACCGGCCGGGGACGTTCACCTTCATCCCGAGGAGCTGCCAGGCTCGCGCGGCATAGGCCTCGCGGTCGGCCGCCGGGCGCCGGGTGAGGGCGGCGGCGACCATCTCGACGGCGAGCAGCACGTCGTCGACGGTGGTGCCGGGCCGCACCTCACCGTCCGCGAGGGCACGCTCGAGGCGGGAGCCGAGGACGACGGCGGTCCGCTCGCGCAGGTCCATGAGTCGCGGGTCGGGGCGCCTCTCGGGTGCCGCCGAGGCGACGTCGATGCTCACCACGGACTCGATGGCGTGGCGCGTGACCAGGCCGAGCAGGTCGGCGAGCGTGACGCCGGGGTCGCGGGCGATCTCCTCGACCGTGCTGACCTGTTCCTCGAAGAGTGTGAGCACGAGTGCGATGCGGTCCGGGAAGTGCCGGTAGAGGCTGCCCTGCCCGACCCCTGCCCGGCGGGCGACGGCGTTGAGCGGCGCGTGGGACCCGTGCTCGGCGAAGATCTCGCGGGCGGCGGCGAGCAGTGCCGCGCGGTTCCGGGCGGCCGCCTGCGGCCCGGGGTTCGCGCGGCGCGACGTCCCGCCTGCGGAGGTGCTCACGGTGCTACCTTAGGCGGAGAGAACCGGACAGGCATGTCCGGTTCGACCGGAGGAAGTGCGTCACCATGTCCGACCTGACCCTGAAGAACACCGTCGCGCAGTGGCTCGCCGACCCCGTCGGGGAGCAGGCGCTGACCGAGATGCTGACGGAGGCCGACGCGAGCGTCGGCTCGCTGGCGCCGGCCCGCCGGCTCAGCCTCGCCAAGCTGGTCAAGCTCTCGCGGGGCAAGTTCTCCGCCGAGGACGCCGAGGCCCTCGTCGCCCGCGCGGCCGAGCTCCGGGCCGGCGGCGGTTCCACCGCGGCATCCACCGGTACCGCCGCCGCGAGCACCTCCGAGCACGCGGCCGCGGAGCCCGCCGAATGGGTCGAGTCCGTCTCGCCCGGCAGGTTCGCCGGACAGACGGTGATCGTCACCGGGGCCGCCTCCGGCATCGGTCGCGCAACGGCGTCACGCGTCGCGCGCGAGGGCGGCCAGGTCGTCGCGGTCGACATGACCCGCGCCGGCCTGGAGGAGCTGGCCACGGAGCTCCACGACGCCGGGGCGCCCACCCCCGTCGTTCCCGTCGTCGCGGACATCACCGACGACACCGCCGTCGCCGAGATCCTGGCGGCGGCTGGCGACCGGGTCCACGCCCTGGCGAACGTCGCGGGGGTCATGGACCGCTTCGCCGCCGTGCACACCGTGGACGACACCACGTGGGAGAAGGTCTTCGCCGTCAACGTCACCGGCACGATGAAGCTGATGCGCGCCGTCGTCCCCGGGATGCTCGAGGCGGCCGAGGGCCGGATCGTCAACGTCGCCTCCGAGGCAGGCCTGCGCGGCTCCGCGTCGGGTGCCGCCTACACGACTTCCAAGCACGCCGTGGTCGGCCCGACGAAGAACGCCGCCTTCATGTACACCGGCACCGGCGTCCGGGTGAACGCCGTCGCCCCGGGCGGCGTCGCCACGGGCATGCAGCCGCGCGACGTCGACGAGTTCGGCATGGGCCGGGTGCAGTCGGCGATGGGCATCATGGCGGACATCGCGATGCCGGAGCAGCTCTCGGCGTCGATCACGTTCCTGCTCTCGACCGACTCGACCAACGCCAACGGCCAGGTCGTCACCTCGGACGGCGGCTGGTCCGCGGCCTGACGCCGCGCCCCCACGCCCCCCTGACCCCGCGCTGTGGGTATGAAATCTCCAGTTCTGGGTCACTCAGAACTGGAGATTTCATACCCACAGCGCGGGGTCGGGTGGGGTCAGGTGGTGATCACGTCGTCGGCCCAGGTGGGCGGCAGTCCGATGCGCCGTACCGGCCGGGCGCACCAGACCGCGACGACGGTCGCGCCCAGGAGCGACGCGAGCACGACGAGCGCCGGCCCGATCCCCCACCCGGCGAGGAGGCCGCTGCCCACCAGCGGCGCGACCGGCAGGGCGATCACCACGGTCAGGTCCATCACCGAGGCGAACCGACCCTGCAGCTGCGGCGGGGTGATCGCCGCCGCGTAGCCGGCGAGTCCGGAGTTGGCCGCGGGCACGAGCACGGTGCCGAGCCCCAGGGCGACGAGGTAGACGACGTACGTCTGCCCCACGGCCATCACTACCGCCGCGGACGCCACGAGGGCGAGCGCGACCGGCACCAGCAGCCCGACGCGCACCCGCGCGACCAGCGACGGGGCGAGCACCGCGCCGAGCACCATCGACACCCCGATGACGCCGGACAGCACCCCGATCCCGGCCGCCGAGGTGCCGCCGGCGGCGAGCGACAGCGTGATGGCCAGCAGCATCCCGGTCAGCGTGATGTTGACGACGACGAAAAGGCCGAGGCACACCCGGAAGAGCGGCACCGACCAGACGTACCTCAGCCCTTCGCGCAGCGCGGCGACCGGGTGGGTCCGGCGCGCCTCGGCGGTGTCGGCGTGGAGCGGCTCGCGGACGAGCCAGGTGCACACCGCGGTGGCCAGGTGCCCCACGGCACCGGCGACGAGCGGCGCGGCGTGCGCGATGCCGTACAGCACGCCGCCCACCGGCCCGGCGACGAGGCCGGCCGCCGCGTCGCGACCCTGGGAGGCCGCGTACACCGTCGGGAGCTGCTGAGGAGGCACCACCGAGCGGAAGGCACCGGCGACCGACGGTTCGACGAACGCTCCCGCGACGGACGACACGAGCAGCACGGCGGTGAGGTGCACGGCGGTCAGCGCGCCGGACAACCCGGCGGCGGCGGCGCTCGCCCAGGCCACGGCGGCGAACCCGGCGGTGACCACGATGAGCCGACGACGGTCCGCGCGGTCCGCCACGACGCCGGCCGGCAGGGCGGCGAGCAGCCCGCCCGCGTGCCCGACGGCGGTGATCACCCCGGCCTGCCAGACCGATCCCGTCAGGGCGAGGGCGAGCAGCGGGACCGCGAACGCGGCGATCCCTGCGCCGAGCGCCTCCGTGGTGAGCCCCGTCATGACCAGCAGGTAGGAGCGGTTGCGCAGGAGGCTCGGGGGCTGGACCACCGAGGCCTGGTCCGTTCGTGTCGCCATACCCGCAACAGTAGTTGCGCACTGCTAATTGCGCAATCTCTCTTGCGCAAGTGTCGTTGCTAGCATGGTCCGCCATGGACGAGATGTTCCTGGTGCAGAGCCCGGAGGCCCTGAAGGCGGTCGCGCACCCCGTGCGGCAGCGCATCCTGCTGCAGCTCATGGTGATGGAGCACGCTCGTGCCGCCGACCTCGCCCGCGCCATCGGCGAGCCCGCCAACTCCGTCAGCTTCCACCTGCGCACGCTGGCGAAGGCGGGGATGGTCGTCGAGGCGCCTGAGCACGCGCGGGACAAGCGCGACCGCGTGTGGCGCAACGTGGCCAGGTCCTACCAGGTCGACCCGGAGACTCCCGGCGCGGCCGACGAGGCGATGCGGCCCGCGACCGCATGGCTGCAGCACCTCGTCGCCCGGGCCTCGGCAGGACGGCGGCCCGACGACGACGGGCACCACCGTCTCCTGCTGGTCAACAACCTTCCGCTCACGGCGACGCAGGCCGAGCAGTTCGCCGAGGAGCTGGTGGCCTTCCAGGAGCGATGGACCGACCAGGCGTTCGAGACCGCGCGCGCCCACCCTGCCGAGCCGCGCGAGGTCTACCAGCTGTTGATGGCTCTGGGGCCGCGCCATGAGGAGACCGGGGAGACCGAGGACACCGACCGGTAGGTTGACCTGCGATGCCACCCTCCCGGAGCCGCCTGCGGCCTCGCCACGTCGTCCTGCTCACCGTCGGCCTCCTGGCGCTCTGCGCCCTGGCCGCCGCGCTCGGGTACCGCTGGTACTCCTCACCCGAGCAGGATCTCGACAGGCACCTGGCCGAGGTCGAGGCCCTGCCCGGCGTCGACCGGGCAGCGGCCCACGGCGACAGTCCGCTGCGCCCACAGCTGCACGCCACGCTGAGTGACGACGTCACCGCCGAGCAGCTCACGGCCCTCAGCCGGTTCGCCGCGGACACCCGCTACGTCTCGATGTCCGCCACGCTCGGCACCACCATCCTGGACCCGCTGTCCGGGTGGCCGGACGACGAGACCGTCGCCGTCTTCCTGCACGCCGCGGCACTCGACCTCCCAGCGGCCACACCTGCGACGCGCGTCGTCAGCGGGCGCAGCTTCGAGCTCCTCCACCCGGAGGGGGACGACCCGGTCGAGGCCGCCCGCGAGGCCACGGCGTTCCTGAGCGACGGGCCCGACGACGAGCTCGCCCTCCGCGACGAGGTGCGGTCGGCGGTGTCGGCGCTGCCCGACCGTGCCGCGCTTCCCGCCGGCCACGAGGTCTGGGTCAGCGTCGACGTCGGCACGGGGAGCGACCGCTTCCAGGCCTACCCGGACCCGACGCAGCCCTGACGGCTCACGGAGTCAGGCGCCGACGACGGCCTGGCGCCCCTCGACACGCAGCCCCTCGCGCGCGGCGCGCCCGACGGTCTCGACGAGCAGCGCCCGCTCGGCGACCTTGATCCGCTCGTGCAGCGTCCCCTCGTCGTCGTCGTCCAGCACGGGCACCGCGGTCTGGGCGATGATCGGGCCGGTGTCGACACCGTCGTCCACGACGTGCACGGTGCAGCCGGTCACCCGGACCCCGTAGGCCAGGGCGTCGCGCACCCCGTGCGCCCCCGGGAACGAGGGGAGCAGGGCGGGATGGGTGTTGACCACCCGCCCCCTGAACCGGTCGAGGAACGACGGCGCGAGGATGCGCATGAACCCGGCGAGCACCACCCAGTCGGGCCGGAAGACCTCGACGGCCTCCCGCACCCCGTCGTTCCACGCGTCCCGGTCGGCGAAGTCGGACGGGGCGACCACGACGGAGGGGATCCCCGCCTGGCGCGCCAGGTCGAGGGCGCCGGCACCCGGCTTGTCCGAGACGACGCCGACGACGCGGGCGCCGTAGGCCGGGTCCTCGTGGGCCGCGAGCAGCGCGGCCAGGTTGGACCCGCCGCCGGAGGCGAGGACGACGAGACGCGCACCGAGCGCCGGTTCCACGAGATGTCCGGAAGGGGTCTGCACGGCCCCACCCTACGTCGCGGGTGCACCGGTGCGACGACGTGCCACCAGCAGGCAGCAGGCCAGCACGACGGCGGCACCAGCGCCGATCTCCGCCGCGACCAGGCCGGCGGTCACCCACACGTCGGCACCCACGAGCGCGAGCACCCCGGCGCCCGCGCTCCCGCCGGCGGCCCACTGCAGGCCCGCCGTGATCGCACCGGCCGCGAGCACCACGCCCCCCAGGACCCAGGCCACGTCGCGGACGCGCACCAGGCTCGGTTCCAGCCGGCCCCAGGCGAACCAGCCGCCGACGGCGCCGCACGCCACGACGAGCACCGGCGCCCATGCGGCGACTGGCATCGACCACGACTCGCCCGGCAGCAGCCCCAGGAGCGGCACGGCCGGCAGCGGCCCCGACTCGGTCAGCACCGGGGAGAACGTGCTCCCGTGCCCCACGGCGAAGCCGGGGCCGGCGAGCCACGCCGTCGCCCACACCACGAGGTTGGGCGCGAGGGCAGCCTGCGCCAGGCCGAGCAGGACCGACCCGAGCCAGCTCGGACCGAGACCGGCCGCCAGAGCCGCAGCGGTCTCCCGCCCGAGCACCGCCCACGTCCCGGCGAGCAGGGCCCCCAGCCCGAGCAGGACGCTCACGCCCACGACGGCGCCCCGCATCCCCAGACGCAGCGTGTCGGGCAGGTAGGGGTTCATCCGCGGGGCCAGGCCGGCCAGGAGGGGACCGTCCGGCGCGGAGAACATGCCGAGCGCGAGCCCTCCGCCACCGACGACCGCTCCCCCGACGACGGCGGCACCCACCTGGACCAGCACCTCCCCGGCACCGCGGGCGGCCGCCGCGCCCCCGACGACGTCGAGGGCGAGGGCCAGGGCCGTGGTGACCGTGGCGTAGGTGAGCGTTCCCGCGACCCACGCCGCGAGGGTCGGCACGGCGGACCGCTTGGCCGCCACGTGCAGGGTGAAGAGCACCAGCGCGGTGATGCCGAGCGGCACGACCGTCACGGTCGTCCCGGCGGCTGACAGGGGCACCCCGTGCCCGAGCAACCACATCCCCGTGGCGACGGCGACCCCCGCGCCGAGCCCGCCGTCGGCCCCCGAGGCCGAGGGGGCGTCCAGGACGGCGACCACCGCGAGCAGGGCGACCACCGTGTACGACAGGCCGACCGACTGCACCGCGGCCCACACCCCGCTGGAACCGAGGGCGAGACGCTCCCGCAGTCGCCCGTGCCCGGACGTCCGCGGCTCGACGACACGGGCGGTACCTGTCCGGGGTGCTGCGTTCACGGCCCCATGGTCCCCCGGGAGGGATGCCTCGCCGTCGTCCCACGCCGTGGAACCGCCGGGGACGACGACGCCCGCCGGTCCGGAGGTCCGGACGGGCGGGCGTGGTCGTGCGGTGCGGGCTCAGGCGTTCTGCAGGATCTCCCGCATGAGCTCGGCCGTCTCGGACGGCGTCTTGCCGACCTTGACGCCGACGGCCTCGAGGGCCTCCTTCTTGGCCTGCGCGGTGCCGGCCGAGCCGGACACGATCGCACCGGCGTGACCCATCGTCTTGCCCTCCGGGGCGGTGAAGCCCGCGACGTAGCCGACGACCGGCTTGGTGACGTGCTCCTTGATGTACGCCGCCGCGCGCTCCTCCGCGTCGCCGCCGATCTCGCCGATCATGACGATCGCCTGGGTCTCCGGGTCGTTCTCGAAGGCCTCGAGCGCGTCGATGTGGGTGGTGCCGACGATCGGGTCGCCGCCGATGCCGATGGCGGTGGAGAAGCCGAAGTCCTTGAGCTCGTACATCATCTGGTAGGTCAGCGTGCCCGACTTCGAGACCAGGCCGACCGGGCCCTTGCCCGTGATGGTGTGCGGGGTGATGCCCGCGAGCGACTCGCCCGGGGTGATGATGCCTGGGCAGTTCGGCCCGATCATGCGGGTCTTCTTGCCCTGCAGGTAGGCCCACACCTCGGCGGTGTCCTGGACCGGCACGCCCTCCGTGATGACCACGATGAGCGGCATCTCGGCGTCGACGGCCTCGATCGCCGCGTCCTTGGTGAAGGCCGGCGGCACGAACAGCACGGAGACGTTGGCCCCGGTCTCGGCCATGGCCTCCTTGACGGTGCCGAACACGGGCAGGGTGACGTCGTTGCCGTCGCGGTCCTTGTGCTCGACGGTGGTCCCGGCCTTGCGGGCGTTGACGCCGCCCACGATCTGCGCGCCCGAGTCGAGCATCAGGGCGGTGTGCTTGGCACCCATCCCGCCGGTGATGCCCTGGACGATGATCTTGGAGTCGGAGTTCAGGTAGATCGACATGGTGTTCTTGTCTCTGCTCTCTCAGGTCCGGCGGCGGTCAGGCGTTGGCCAGCTCGGCGGCCTTCTCGGCGCCGCCGTCCATGGTCTCGGCGAGGGTGACGAGCGGGTGGTTCGCGTCGGCCAGGATCTGGCGTCCGAGGGCGACGTTGTTGCCGTCGAGGCGGACGACGAGCGGCTTGGTGGCCTCGTCGCCGAGGATCTCGAGCGCGCCGACGATGCCCTTGGCGACCTCGTCGCAGGCGGTGATGCCGCCGAAGACGTTGACGAACACGGACTTGACCTGCGGGTCGTGGAGGATGACGTCCAGGCCGTTGGCCATCACCTGGGAGTTCGCACCGCCGCCGATGTCGAGGAAGTTCGCGGGCTTGACGCCACCGTGCGCCTCGCCGGCGTAGGCGACCACGTCGAGCGTGCTCATGACCAGGCCCGCGCCGTTGCCGATGATGCCGACCTCGCCGTCGAGCTTGACGTAGTTGAGACCGTTCGCCTTGGCCTTGGCCTCGAGCGGGTCGGTCGCGTCCTTGTCCTCGAGCGCCTCGTGGTCCGGATGGCGCACCTCGGAGGCGTTCTCGTCGAGGGTGACCTTGCCGTCGAGGGCGATGATCGCGCCGTCCTCGGTGCGGACGAGCGGGTTCACCTCGACCAGGGTGGCGTCCTCGGCCGTGAAGACCGTCCAGAGCTTGCGGACGACGTCGGCGACAGGGGCCTTGAGGTCCTCGGCGAAGCCGGCCGCGTCCACGATCTCGGCGGCCTTGGCCTCGTCGATGCCCACGATCGGGTCGACGGCCACCTTGGCGAGCGCCTCGGGGCGCTCGACCGCGAGCTGCTCGATCTCGACGCCGCCCTCGACGGAGCACATCGCCAGGTAGTTACGGTTCGAGCGGTCCAGGAGCACCGAGAAGTAGAACTCCTCGGCGATCTTCGCGCCGGCCGCCACCATGACGCGGTGCACGGTGTGGCCCTTGATGTCCATGCCGAGGATCTCCTCGGCCTTCTGCGCGGCCTCGTCGGGCGAGTGCGCCAGCTTCACGCCGCCCGCCTTGCCCCGACCGCCGGTCTTGACCTGGGCCTTGACGACCACGGTCCCGCCGCCGAGCTTCTCTGCGCCCTCGCGGGCCTCGTCGGGCGTCGTCGCGACGACGCCGCCCAGCACGGGGACGCCGTGCTTCTCGAAGATGTCGCGCGCCTGGTATTCGAACAGGTCCACCCTGCTGCGTCCTTCCATCGGTTGAGCCCCTGGGTCGGCAGAGGCCGGCCTGAGCGATGTCTCGACGTCAAGACATCCTGTCCAGAGTAGCCCGCCGGACCTCGTCGACGGTACGCCCGTCGGGGATTCGCGCACGGACCGTGACCCATTCCACAGGGCCCGGGTCGCCGACCGATCGTCAACCAAGGTTGACAGATGGCGTGTTGTCAATCAGGGTTGACACATGACGGATCAGACGCTCCTCGCCTCGGCGTCCGGCGACGACCCCGCCCAGGGCCTCCGGGCCGTCCGGTCGCTCCGGGAGCTCGCCGAGCGGCTCGAGACGCTGCAGGTCCAGCGCGCCCGCGAGCTCGGGTGGTCGTGGCAGGAGATCGCCGACCAGCTCGGCGTCAGCAAGCAGGCGGTCAACAAGAAGCACCGGAGGTAGCGATGTTCGAGAGGTTCAGCAAGGAGGCGCGGTCCGCCGTGGTCGCGGCCCAGCTCGTCGCGCGCCAGACCCGCACCACCGCGATCGACACGCGGCACCTGCTCGTGGCGCTCGCCGAGGCCACCGGTCCGGCGTCGTCCGCGCTGGCGGACGTCGGGCTCGACCCGGACGCCGTCGCCGCCGCGGCCCGGCGCGAGCTCACCACCGGGGACCTCGATCCCGCAGCGCTCGCCGCCGTGGGCATCGACCTCACGGCGGTCCGGGAGCAGACGGACGCGACGTTCGGCCGCGGTGCGCTCGACCGCGCCGGCGATCGCACCCGCAGGGGGCACGTCCCGTTCGCCCCCGACGCGAAGACCGCTCTCGAGCTGGCGCTGCGCGAAGCGGTCCGGCTCGGCGACCGGACCATCGGCGGCGGCCACCTGCTGCTGGGGATCCTGCGCGCCGACTGCCCCGCGGGCCGGTTGCTCGAGCGCGCGCTGCACGGTGCGGGCACCGACACGGCCACGCTGCGGTCCGCCGTCGAGCACCGACGGGCCGCCTGAGGCTTGTCGGTCAGTAGTGGAACCGCCCCTGCACCACCGTGATCGTGCCGTCACCCACGTGGTAGACCAGCCGGTGCTCCTGGGTGATCCGGCGGGAACACACCCCCGCGCCCTCGTGCCTCGACGGCTCCGGCTTGCCCGTCCCCCCGGTCGGGGTGCGCAGGCACTCGGCGATCAGAGCGTTCAGCCGCTTCAGCACCTTGCGGTCGGTCGTCTGCCAGGAGACGTAGTCCTCCCAGCCGTGAGGAGTGAATGCCAGCCGCACCACTCGGTGTCGAGCAGGTCGTGCTGGGACACCTCACCGACACGCAACTGAGCCAGCGACTCGTCCAGGCGCCGGGAGTTGGCCGCCGTCGACCGCAGGTACAGGCTGGTCTGCAACGCCTCGTAGTCGCTCACTGCCATCATCACGGCGTTCCCGTCCTTGTGGTGGACGCGTACCGGCGCGTGGGCCGCGTTCACCTGTGCGATCAACGGATACAAGGTTCGGCGCGCTTCCGCGGCGCTGATGGTCTCCGACATGCAACCCTCCCTCAGGCACCTCTCGCTGTACCCGACCTGTACGTCTTCCGGTACCTGCCTGGCCGCTCGGCCGGACGATCAGAGCTTGGTCACCGGCGAGAAGCGCAGCAGCAGCCGCTTGGTGCCGTCCGCGCCGAAGTCGATCTTCGCCACCGCGTTGTGCCCGGCACCCTCCAGGGACACGACGGTCCCGACGCCGTAGGCGTCGTGGGTCACCCTGTCCCCCAGGGCGAGGGACGGGATGTCGGTGTCCTGGCGCGGTGTCGCCGACCCGAAGGTCGCCCCGCCCGACGACGGCGCAGCCGCCCGGGCGGTCCGCGTCGCGGACGCCCGCCGCTCGCCCGACGAGGTGGTCACGCGACCGGCCCGCGGTCCGCCGTAGCCACCGCCCCACGCGGACACGCCGCGGCGCAGCGTCTGGGTGGCGGACTCCGCACGCCGCCAGTCCCAGAGCTCGTCCGGGATCTCGTCGAGGAACCTGCTGGGCGGGAACTCGTTCGCCATCCCCCAGGCGGAACGGCTGCCCGCACGCGAGATGTAGAGCCGCTCCCGCGCGCGGGTGATCCCCACGTAGGCGAGACGCCGCTCCTCGGCGAGCTCGGCGTCGTCGTGCAGGGAGCGCATGTGCGGGAACGTGCCGTCCTCCAGGCCGGTGAGGAAGACCACCGGGAACTCCAGGCCCTTGGCGGTGTGCAACGTCATCAGCGTGATGACGCCCGGGTCCTCCTGCGGCTCCTCGTCGTGCTCGTGCTCCGCGGCACCGTCGGCGACGTCCTCGTCGGGGATCTGGTCGGCGTCGGCCACCAGCGACACCCGCTCCAGGAAGTCCGCCAGGTCACCCTCCGGGTCCATCTCGGTGAACTCCGCGGCCACGGCGTGCAGCTCGGCCAGGTTCTCCACCCGCGTGGCGTCCTGCGGGTCGTCGCTCGCGCGCAGCTCGGCGAGGTAGCCGGTGCGGTCCAGCACCGCACCGAGCACCTCGGCCGGGGCGGCGCCGTCGTCCACCAGGGCGCGCAGCTCGCCCATCATCGCGGCGAACACGCGCAGCGGCTTGAGCGACCTCGTCGTCATGCCGGGGATCTCGTCGACACGATCCAGGGCCGCGCCGAACGGGATGCGCTCGGCGGCCGCGAACCCCGCGACGAGCGACTCGGCCCGGTCCCCCAGCCCGCGCTTGGGCACGTTGAGCACCCGGCGCAGACTCACGTCGTCGTCCGGGTTCGCCAGCGCACGCAGGTAGGCGACGGCGTCCTTGATCTCCTTGCGCTCGTAGAAGCGGGTGCCACCGACCACCTTGTAGGGCAGCCCGACCCGGATCAGCACCTCCTCGAGCGCGCGTGACTGTGCGTTGGTCCGGTAGAAGATCGCGACGTCGCCGGGCCTGACGCCCTCGTCGTCGCCGAGCCGGTCGATCTCCTGCGCGACGAACCGCGCCTCGTGGTGCTCGTCGTCGGCGACGTAGCCGACGATCTTCGCCCCCGACCCGGCGTCCGTCCACAGCCGCTTCGGCTTGCGGCCCGGGTTGCGCGCGATCACCTCGTTCGCCGCCGACAGGATGTTCTGCGTCGAGCGGTAGTTCTGCTCCAGCAGGATCGTCGTGGCGTCGGGATAGTCCTGCTCGAACTCCACGATGTTGCGGATCGTGGCACCCCGGAACGCGTAGATGGACTGGTCCGCGTCGCCGACCACGGTGAGCTCGGCAGGGTCCAGCCCGGTGGCGTCGGGGCTCGCGGGGACGCCGGGCTCGTCGGGCGCCCCGCCTGCGGGGCTCGCCAGCTCACTCCTCGCGGGGACGCCGGGCCCGTCGGGCGCCCCGCCTGCGGGGCTCGCCAGCTCACTCCTCGCGGGGACGCCGGTCAGCTCGCGGACCAGGACGTACTGCGCGTGGTTCGTGTCCTGGTACTCGTCGACCATGATGTGCCGGAAGCGTCGGCGGTAGTGCTCGGCCACGGCGGGGAACGCCTGCAGCAGGTTGACGGTGGTCATGATGATGTCGTCGAAGTCCAGGGCGTTGGCCTGGGCCAGGCGCGCCTGGTAGCGGCGGTAGACGTCGGCGAGCACCGCGTCGAACTGCGCGGCACCCGCGTCGGCGAGCCCGCCGCCGGCCAGCGCACGCTCGCGCCAGCCGTCCGGCGTCGCGTCACCGCCCGACTGCTCGGCGTAGGTCTCGGGATCGATCAGCTCGTTCTTGAGGTCGCTGATCTTGTGCGCGAGCGAGCGCGCCGGGTACTTCTTGGTGTCCAGGTCGAGCTCGCGGCACACCAGCGTGATCAGCCGCTGGGAGTCCGCGGCGTCGTAGATCGAGAAGCTGGACCGCAGGCCGAGGGTCTTCGCCTCCCGGCGCAGGATCCGCACGCACGCCGAGTGGAAGGTGGAGACCCACATCCGGCTCGCCGCCGGGCCGACCAGCTGGGCGACGCGCTCGCGCATCTCCGCGGCGGCCTTGTTGGTGAAGGTGATCGCCAGGATCTGGCCCGGGTGCGCGCGACGGGTGGCCAGCAGGTGCGCGATGCGGTGCGTGAGCACGCGGGTCTTGCCGGAGCCGGCGCCCGCGACGATCAGCAACGGTGACCCGGCGTGCACGACGGCGGCCCGCTGGTTCGGGTTGAGGCCGTCCAGCAGCGCCTCGGCCGCCTCGTCCGCCTCGGGCTCGCGCCGCTCCCCCGCGACAGGCCGCGCCCAGTCCGGGGCAGCGTCGTCGTCCCACCGCGGTGCGGTCCGGGGCAGGCGGGCGGTGTCGCCGGACGGCGGTGCGTCGAGGCCGGGCAGCGAGAGGCTGTCGAAGAGGGAGGTCATCGTGGACCAAGCCTAGGCGCCGGCGCCGACACCACCGGACCTCGCGTGCCGTGCCCGGCGTGCCGTCCCGCCGGTGCTCCGCTACGGTCGCGCCATGGATCCTGAGGTCCGAGGTCCCGACCTGCTGCGGAGCCCCGGACGGTTCGTCAACCCGTCCACGGTCGGTGGCGTGGTCGCCGTCGCCATGGGACTGGTGCTCGTCCTCGTCCCGGCCATCTCCGTCGACCTGGCCGAGACCGTCGTCGGCCTCGGGCTGCTCTTCTCCGGGGGCAACGACCTGTGGACCGCCGTCCGGCGGCACGACGCCCGCGCGACGGCCCGCGCCGCCGCGCTCCTGCGCGGCCTGGCCTCCGTCGTCCTGGCCGGGGTGTTCCTGCTGTCGTTCCGGGACGCGCTGGACGCCACGCTCCTGCTGGGCGGCGCGTACCTGTTGTTCCGCAGCGCGGTGAACCTCGTGCTCGCCGCCCTCAGCCGCGACCGCGACCGACGCACCCCGCGCGCCGCGAGCGGCGCGGTCGGGCTCGTCCTCGGGCTGCTGGTGATCGCCGCACCGGAGATCGTGGTCGACTGGTTCACCGTCACCCTCGGCCTGGCCGCCCTCTGCGGCGGGGCCGTCACCCTCACCTACGGGTACCGGGTGGCGACGGGCATCATCGCGCCCCCCGAGGGCGCCTACCCGTCGCTCACCGAGATCCTGTGGTGGTGGGTCGAGCACGTCGACGTGGGCACCCGCCGTCGCACCCTCCTGGCCGAGCAGCTCTACCTCGAGCGTCCCGAGCGGGCGGCGAAGCAGGTGGCCTGGTGGACCATGCTCGTCCTCAGCGTCTGCATCTCCACCCTCGCGGTGCTGCAGGACTCGACCGCCGTGGTGATCGGGGCGATGCTCGTCGCCCCGCTCATGACGCCGATCCTCGGCCTGTCGGCCGCGGTGGTGAGCGGCTGGGCCCGCCGCGCGCTCGGGTCGCTGGCGCTCATCGTCGCAGGAGCCGCCGTCGCCGTCGTCATCGCGATCGCGATCGCCTCGTGGGTGCCCGCCGTGGTCCCGTTCGACACCAACAGCCAGATCAGCTCCCGTGTGGACCCCACGCTCCTCGACATGCTCGTGGCGATGGCGGCCGGCGCCGCCGGGGCGTTCGCCACGGTCGACCGCCGGGTGGCGCCGTCGATCGCAGGGGTGGCGATCGCCGTCGCGCTGGTGCCACCGCTGTCCGTGGTCGGGGTGACGCTCGCCGCGTCACGGCCGGGGGACGCCGCCGGTGCGATGCTGCTGTTCTCGACGAACTTCGTCTCGATCGTGCTGTCGGCGTCGGTGGTCTTCGTCCTGGCCGGGCTCGCGAACCCGGAGGGACTGCGTCGGCGCGGACGACGGGTGCTGCTCACCCTCACCCCGTTCGTCGCCGCGGCGCTGGTGATCCTCGTCCCGCTGCTGCTGACCACGGACGGTCTGCTCACCTCGTCCGCGGACGATCGCGCGGCCCAGGCCGCGGTGAACGACTGGATCGACGACCACGACCCGCCTCTCGGCCTCACGGACGTCAGCGTCGGCGACACCACGGTGACGGTCGAGCTCGTCGGCCCTTCGGAGGAGCTGCCTCCGCTGGACGTCCTGCAGTCCGCGCTCGACGACGCCCTCGACGGGTCCTACGCGCTCGAGGTGGCCGTGACACCGGTGGTGACGCAGCGCCTGCCGGCGTCCGACTGAGCGTTCCGGTCAGCGACGCATCCGCATCGGCACGTGCGGGATGTCGTCCTCGAGGTACTCCGGGCCGTCGACCGCGAACCCGAACGTGCCGTACCACCCCGCCAGCGGGGCCTGCGCCCCGAGCACCACGTCGGCCTCCGGCGCCGCCGCCGACGCCGCGGCGAGCGCCGCGCGCATCAGCTCGCCGGACGCGCCGGTCCCCCGCACGTCCGGGTGGCACACGACGCGACCGATGCGCTGGACGTCGCCGTCGTCGAGGACCCGGGCGGTGCCGACCACACGGTCGTCGTCCAGCAGGACCACGTGCCGGGTGCCGGGCTCGAGGTCACGGTCGTCGAGGTCCGGGTAGGCGCACTCCTGCTCCACGACGAACACGTCCTGGCGCAGTCGCCAGATGCCGAACGCGGTGCGGGGGTCGAGCGCCTCGACGGGCCGGGTGAGGATCTGCACGGCCCCATGGTCGCACCCGCGCTCAGCCGGCGACGGACACGACGGCGCGCACCGCCGTCGGGTCGCCCAGCAGGTCGCGCACGGCGCGGGCGAGGTCGGCGCGACGGATCGAGTACCGCCAGCGGACGTTGCCGTCGCGACGCTGGTGGTACGAGCCGCGCGCCCTGCCGTCGCGCAGCATCGGTGGCCGCACGATCGTCCAGTCGAGCCGGGAGCCGCGGACCACCTCTTCGGTCCTCGCGAAGGCCGCGTTCTCCTCGCGCAGGACGCGGGCGAGGATCGGCTTGGCGAGGTAGCGGCTCATCGGGTCGTCGCCGTCCACGAGCCACCCGCTCGCCGAGACGACCAGGCAGCGGCGGATCCCGGCGGCGGCCGCCGCCCGCACCAGCACCTCCGACGCGGCGGCCTGCACCCCCTTGTCCTCGCCGGGAACGGGTCCGACGCACGAGACCACCGCGCCCAGACCGGCCATCGCAGCGGTGAGCGCCTCCTGGTCGAGCGCGTCGGCCACGGCGAGCGCGTCGGCCCCCAGGTCTCCGGCCCGGCCCGGGTCACGGACGACCGCGACGACGTGGTGCCCGTTCTCCTGCAGGGCGCGGACGACCTGACGTCCGGTACGCCCGGTGGAGCCGACGACGGCGATCTTCATGGGTTCTCCTTCATCAAGGGTGAGTGAACGCTTACTCACCCTATGATTAGATGACTCGCGCCACCACGTCAAGAGCACGGAGGATCTTCGATGAGCACGCGGGACCGCATCCTCGACGCCGCTGCGTCGGTGCTCCACGAGCGCGGGGTCGCCCGCGCCACGACCAAGGAGATCGCACGGACGGCGGGCTGCTCCGAGGCCCTGCTGTACAAGTACTTCACGGACAAGCAGGAGCTCTTCCTCGGCGTCCTCGCCGAGCGGGCGCCGCACCTGCCGCCTCCCGATGCCCTCGTGGGAACCCGTACGGTGGCCGCGAACCTGACGGAGCTCGTCCGCGGGCTGCTGGCCTTCTACGTCCGCTCGTTCCCGATGGCCGCGTCCATCTTCGGCGCGCCCGAGCTGCTTGCCGCCCACCGGGCCGGGATGCGCCGCCTCGGCGCGGGGCCCGCGACCCCCGCACACCGGGTCCAGGCCTACCTGGACGCCGAGGTCGCCCGACGTCGCGTCGACAGCGGGGTCGACACCGAGGCGGTCGCACGCACCCTGACGGGCGCGGCGCTCCTCGAGGCCTTCCTGGCGGTCTACGAGGGCGATGACGGCGTGCCGGACGCCGACGAGGTGGCGGCTCGCATCGTCGCGACCGTCCCGATCACGTCAGGAACAGCCCGACCACCCAGATGATGGTCGCCGCCAGACCGCCCAGGAGCTGGATGCCGATGGTGATCGCGGTGGCCTGCAGCGCGGCGACGGTGGCACGCCACGCGGCCCGCCGGTCACGGCGCCGCAGGTACTCCATCACCAGCACCGCGAGCGTGAAGAACAGGAACAGCCCGACCACGGGAACCACGAAGAACCCCACCACCGCGGCGACACCGCCCACGGCGAGCGTGGACCAGGGCACCTCGGCGCGGCGCATGTGCCGGCCGGCGAGCAACCAGTTGCCCGTCTCGGCGGCCACGATCAGCAGCGCGGCGACGGCGAAGCAGACCCACGCCGTCGTCCCGCCGGTCGACCAGGCCCACACGAGCACGGAACCCAGCACGAGGACGTTGCCGGGCAGCACCTGGACGATGATGCCGACCAGCCCGACGGCGATCGCCAGACCGACGAGCACCTCGCCGACGACGCTCATCGGCGGCGCTCGCTCTCGGGGGTCGCCGTCGCCGCGCGGGTCGTCACCAGAAGACGGCGACGACGATGTTGACCAGGACGAGCGCGCCGATCGAGTGCTTGAGGGCCGGGGCGACGGCGCCCGTGCCGTTGTCCGCCTTGCTGCCCTGGCGCTTGGCCACGAAGGCCAGGACCGCGATGACGAGGGCGACGGTGAGCTTGACGCCGATCTTCGCCATGGACGGCCCGCCACTCGCCCACAGGTCGCCCATCTCCGCGACCCCGACCATGAGGACGCCCGCCACCAGCGCCGTCGCCGCGCCGTGGAACACCCCGCGGTACAGGCCCGGGCTGCGCAGCGAGGCGAGGTAACCACCCAGCACGATGGCCCAGCCGACGAAGTGCAGCACGGTGAAGACGTTGTAGAGGAAATCCATGGCGACAGCCTATCGGCGGGCGGAGTGCCCCGGCACCGTCTCACCTGATGGCCGTCGTCCCATCATACGGACCTGGGGTTTCGCGAGGTGGGCATCCCGGGTTAGATTCCTCGGCATGACCACGGCCGCGCCCCGCCTCCTCACGACCACCCGTCGTGAGATGCCGGCGCGCCCCTGCCTGCGTACGCGCATGTGCAGCTGTCAGTGCTGCTGTCGCTGATCGCGCCCCACCTCAGCCCCCACCGCACCCGCGGACCTGAGCATCGGCGCGTGCCGTCGGTCTCGGCCCACCTCCGCTGAGCCTCCGTCGTCGCGCGTCCCGCCCCCGAGGACCCGAGGACCCCCCCCCAGGATGACGACGCAGACCACCCCCGCCCCGCAGAACCCCGCCGACGCCCCGGCACCCCCCGCCCGGGCCCCGCGCCCGAACGGCCAGTGGAAGATCGACGGCACCACCCCGCTTAACCACAACGAGGAGTTCAAGCAGGAGGCCGCGCCCCTCGGCGTGCGCGAGCGGATCGAGACGATCTACTCGCGCGAGGGCTTCGACTCCATCGCCGACGACGACCTGCACGGCCGTTTCCGCTGGTGGGGCCTGTACACCCAGCGCAAACCCGGCATCGACGGCGGGCGGACCGCCACGCTCGAGCCGCACGAGCTCGAGGACCGCTACTTCATGCTCCGGGTACGCACGGACGGCCAGGCCCTCGACCCGGCTGCGCTGCGCGTGCTCGGCGGCATCTCGGCCGACTACGGCCGCGGCAGCGCCGACATCACCGACCGGCAGAACATCCAGTACCACTGGATCGAGATCGAGAGCATGCCAGACATCTGGCGCCGCCTCGAGACGGTCGGCCTGGAGACCACGACGGCGTGCGGCGACTCGCCGCGCGCGTTCCTGGGCAGCCCGGTCGCCGGGGTCGCCGCGGACGAGATCATCGACCCGACCCCGGTGATCCTGGAGATCAAGAAGCGCTACATCGGCGACCCGGAGCTGGCGAACCTGCCGCGCAAGTTCAAGACCGCGATCACCGGGCACCCCAGCCTGGACGTCGTCCACGAGATCAACGACATCTCCCTCGTCGGCGTCCGGCACCCCGAGCTCGGCGCGGGCTACGACCTGTGGGTCGGCGGCGGGCTGTCCACCAACCCGCGCCTCGGCGAGCGCCTCGGGGTGTTCGTCACCGCCGAGCAGGCGCCCGACGTCTGGCACGGCGTCATCCGCATCTTCCGGGACTACGGCTACCGCCGGCTGCGGAACAAGGCGCGCCTGAAGTTCCTGCTCAAGGACTGGGGCCCCCAGAAGTTCCGTCAGGTCCTCGAGGACGAGTACCTCGGCCACGCGCTGCCCGACGGCCCGCCGCCCGCCCCGGCGACGCGGCCCGGCGACCACGTGGGTGTCCACGAGCAGAAGGACGGCCGGTTCTACGTCGGCGCGGCCCCGGTCGTCGGGCGCGTGGGCGGCGGGACCCTCACCGGGCTCGCGGACCTCATCGAGTCGGTGGGCGCCGAGTCCGCGCGGCTCACCGCGCACCAGAAGGTCGTGATCCTCGGCGTCCCCGCAGACCGCGTGGACGACCTGGTCGCCGGCCTGGAGCCGCTCGGTCTCACCGCCCGGCCCAGCCTGTTCCGCCGCTCCACCATCGCCTGCACCGGCATCGAGTACTGCAAGCTGGCGATCGTCGACACCAAGGACACCGCGGCGCGCGTGATCGGCGAGCTGGAGGAGCGCCTCGGCGACATCGAGGGCCGCCTCGGCAAGCCCATCGAGCTCAACGTCAACGGCTGCCCCAACTCCTGCGCCCGCATCCAGACCGCCGACGTCGGGCTCAAGGGCCAGATCATCACCGTCGACGGCGAGCAGGTGCCCGGTTTCCAGGTCCACCTGGGCGGCGGGCTCGTCGACCAGGGCCGCGAGGCCGGTGAGCTCGGCCGCACGGTGCGCGGGCTGAAGGTGCCGGCGACCGACGTGGCCGACTACGTGGAGCGCGTCGTGCGCCGCTACGAGTCCGACCGGGACGGCACGGAGACGTTCGCCCAGTGGGCGCACCGAGCCGACGAGGAGGCCCTCCGGTGACGGCCGTCTCCGTCAGCCTCGGCGTGGGCCCCAACGCGTCGAGTGCTCCCGCCTCCTCCCTGGCCGGTGCCGCGGCGGCGGCCAGGCGCCGCGCCGCCGAGCGGGAGCAGTCGCGTGCCCGGCACCGGGCACGCGTCGACGGACGCGAACGGCGGCGACGCTCGGACGCCGAGCTGTCGCAGATCGCCGCTCGCGGGCGGCGCGAGCTGGGCGGGTCCGGGATCGGCTCGGCGGACGAGGCCTCGGCGCACGAGGTCATCGCGTGGGCGGTGGAGCAGTTCGGCGACTCCCTCGCGGTCGCGTCCTCGATGACGGACTCGGTGCTGGCCGCCCTGGTCAGCGAGCAGCTCCCGTGGGTCGACGTGCTGTTCGGCGAGACCGGCTACCACTTCGCCGAGACGCTGGGCACCCGGGACGCCGTCGCGCACTCGCTCGACGTCACCGTCGTCGACGTGCGGCCCCGGCTGAGCGTCGCGCAGCAGGACGAGGCATACGGGCCGGACCTGTTCGCCCGGGACCCCGAGGCCTGCTGCCGCATGCGCAAGGTCGAGCCCATGCGAGACCTGCTCGCCGGCTACGAGGCCTGGGCCACCGGCGTCCGCCGGGCGGACTCCGGCTCCCGCGCCTCCGCCGAGCTCGTCTCCTGGGACGCGTCGAACAACCTGGTGAAGATCAACCCCGTCGCCGCCTGGTCCGACGACGAGCTCGTCGGCTACGCGCTCGCCCACGGGCTGACCGTCAACCCGTTGCTCAACGACGGCTACCCGTCGATCGGGTGCGAGCCCTGCACCCGCCGCGTCGCGCCGGGCGAGGACGCGCGCGCCGGACGGTGGTCCGGCGTCGACAAGTCCGAGTGCGGCCTGCACATCTGAGCCTGCGAGGATCAGCATCGTGGACGATCTCTACCCCCTGGGCCTGCGCGTGCGCGGCCGGCTCGTCGTCGTCGTCGGCGGCGGGCCGGTCGCCGCGCGTCGGGTGCGTGGCCTGCTCGCCGCCGGGGCGACGCTCCGCGCCGTGGCTCCGGCGCTGAGCGACGACCTCGCCGCGCTGGTGGCGGCCGGCGTCGTCGAGCACCGTGCGCGTCGGTACAAGCCCGGCGACCTCGACGGCGCCTGGCTCGTGCACACGGCGACCGGCGACCCGGCCGTGGACTCCGCCGTGGCCGACGACGCGGAGGTCTCCCGCACCTTCTGCGTCGTGGCCTCGGACGCCGACCGGGCCTCGGCCTGGGTCCCCGCCGTCACCCGGTCGGACGACGTCACCGTCGCGGTCCACGCGGGCCGCGACCCGCGTCGCGCCGTACGGCTCCGCGACGGCGTCGCCGCGGCCCTGGAGGCCGGCGAGCTGCCGCTGCGCCGGGTGCGCCCGCCGGCCGAGGCCGACGGGGCGGGTCGCGTCGCCCTGGTGGGCGGGGGGCCCGGCGCACCGGGCCTGGTCACCGGCCGCGGTCGGCGGCTCCTGGCGAGCGCCGACGTCGTCGTCGTGGACCGCCTCGGGCCCCGATCGTTGCTCGACACCCTCGCCGACGACGTCGAGGTGATCGACGTCGGCAAGACCGCCGGCAACCACCCTGTCCCGCAGGAGCGCATCAACGAGCTGCTCGTGGAGCACGCGCGGGCCGGACGCGACGTCGTGCGGCTCAAGGGCGGCGACCCGTACGTGTTCGGTCGCGGCGGTGAGGAGATGGCGGCCTGCCGGGCCGCCGGGATCGACGTGGAGGTGGTCCCGGGCGTGACGTCGGCCGTCTCGGTGCCCGCCGCCGTCGGCATCCCCGTGACGCACCGCGGCGTCGCCGGCGGGTTCAGCGTGCTGACCGCCCACGAGGCGGTCGGCGACGTCCCGGGCGGCACCGATCACACGCTCGTGCTGCTCATGGGTGTCACGCGGCTCGCGCGCACGGCCGAGGCCCTCGTCGCGGCCGGGCGTCCGGCCGACACCCCGGTGGCCGTGGTGGAGGACGGGTACGGTCCGCGCCAGCGCGCGACCCTCGGCACGCTCGCGGACATCGCCGAGCGTGCCGCGGCCGCCGGTGTGCGCCCACCGGCCGTGACCGTCGTGGGAGACGTCGTGCGGCTCGCGCCCGACTGGAGACCTCACGTCGCCCCGGACCGGGTTGTGAGCGCGCCGTGACACCCGGTCACGCGGTCGTCACCCCGGCGTTCGATCCGGCACGTAGCGTGGCGGGCATGACCGCACCGACCCTCCTCGCGATCTCGCACGGCACCTCGTCACCCGTCGGGGCCGGGGCTGTCGCCACGCTCGTCGACGCCGTCGCGGCCCGGCTCGCGGACGAGGTGCCCGTGCACGCCGGGTTCGTCGACGTGCAGCAGCCCGACGTGGCGACGTGCCTGGACGGGCTCCGCGAGACCCGCTCGGTGATCGTGCCGCTGCTGCTCTCGGCAGGCTTCCACGTGCACGTCGACCTGCGCGACGAGATCGACGGCGCCGTCGCCGCGGGCATCGACGTGCGGCTCGCCGGTGCCCTCGGCCCGGACACGCGCCTCGTCGACCTGCTGGGACGTCGCCTGACCGAGGCCGGACTGGCCGCCGGTGACGTCGTCGTGCTCGCCGCGGCCGGGTCGTCCGACCCCCGCGCCGTGGCCGACTGCGAACGCACCGGCACGCTGCTCGCCGAGCGCACCGGGCACCCGGTGCGCGTCGGCTACATCGCCAACGCCACCCCACGGGTGCCCGACGTGGTCACCTCGGTGCGGGCGGAGCACCCCGGCGCCCGAGTCGTGACCGCGAGCTACCTCATCGCCCCCGGCTACTTCCAGACGCTGGCCGAGAAGGCCGGCGGCGACGTGACCGCCGGTCCCCTGCTGCTGCCGGACGCCGACGCCCCGGACGAGCTGGTCGACGTGGTGATCGAGCGCTATCGCGCAGGGGTCATGGCGGGGTCAGCAGCATACTGAGGAACAACGACGCCGGGGGCAGCGCCCCCGTGACCAGCGGTACCCACCAGATGCGCAGCCGGCGTCGGATCCGGACGATCATCCAGGCCAGCGTGGCGAGCAGCACGACCCAGGGCAGGATCGCGAAGAGCCCCATGAGCGCCTCGATCTCCGTCGCCTCGCACGCCTCGCTCGGGGTGTCGAGCAGCCGAGGCCGACGAGCGCCCACCACATGTACCCCACCACCGTGAGCATCACGGCGAGAGCGACCTGCCCGACCAACAGCATCCACCCGGCGACCCGATCACCCGTCGGAGGTCGGTCGACCTCCTCGACACCGGTCCCGACGTTCCGGTCCACCAGGGCGAGGGCGTCCGCGGGCAGCTGATCGCGGGTCACGGCAGGTCCTCGCGTCGTCGCAGCCAGACATGCTACACGAGCGCCCACCCGGCCCGCGCTCAGAGCAGCCGGCGTGCCGCCGCCCAGCGCGTGAGCTCGTTACGGTTGGACAGCTGCAGCTTGCGCAGCACCGCGGACACGTGGGTCTCGACGGTCTTGACCGAGATGAACAGGTCGCCCGCGACCTCCCGGTAGGTGTACCCGCGGGCGATGAGCCGCATGACCTCCTGCTCCCGCTTGGAGAGCCGGTCGAGCTCGTCGTCGGCGACCGCGACGTCGCCGGCGGCCGTGCCGAACGCGTCCAGCACGAAGCCCGCCAGCCGGGGCGAGAAGACCGCGTCGCCGCCCGCCACCCGGACCACGGCGCCCGAGAGGTCCGCGGCCGAGATGTTCTTCGTGACGTAGCCCCGCGCCCCCGCGCGGATGACCGAGACGACGTCCTCGGCGGCGTCGGAGACCGACAGCGCGAGGAACCGCGTCCCGCCCAGCAGGTCGGCGCACCGGCGCACCACCTCGGCACCTCCCCCGCCGTTGCCGCCGGGCAGGTGGACGTCGAGCAGGACGACGGGCGGCTTCTCGGCGTGGACGATGGCGACCGCCTCGTCGACGTCGGCCGCCTCCCCGACGACGCGGACCCGCCCGTCGAGGCTCGCCCGCACGCCGGTGCGGAACATGTGGTGGTCGTCCACGAGGACGACGGGGACGGGTGACTCGCTCACGGATGGGCTCCTTCGTCGCGGGTGGGCGGCGGGTCGGCGAGAGCGGCCGGCCCAGACGGCCCGGCCGGCTCCGGTGGCTCAGGTCGCTCGGCCGGCTCCGGCTGCTCCGGCGGCTCGGCAGGCTCGCCCGGCTCGGGCGGGCTCGACGGCGAGGCAGCGCCGTTCTCCTGGCCGGCGTCGCGTGGCACGGAGAGCCGCACCTCGGTCCCCCAGCCGGGCCGGCTGACCACCTCGGCGGTACCGCCACGCCGTCGGACCCGGCCGAGGATGGACTCGCGCACCCCGAACCGGTCCGAGGCGATGTCGTCCAGGTCGAAGCCGTCGCCCCGGTCACGGACGAAGACCTCGGCGGCGCCGTCCCTGACCTCCAGGTAGACGGTCACGGGCGGCGCACCGTGCACGACGGCGTTGACCAGCGCCTCGCGGGTGGCCTGCAGCAGGGCGGTGGTCGTCGACGTGGGCGGGCAGTCCCCGACGGCGACGAGCTCGATCTCGGCCGACCGGCCGTCCTCCACCTCGCCGACCAGGTCGCGCAGCTCGGTGGACAACGACGTCCCGGGCTCCTGCCGGTCGTCGTAGAGCCACTCCCGCAGCTCACGCTCCTGGGCGCGAGCCATGCGGGCGACCTCGTCGGCGTCGTCGGCTCGAGCCCGGATCAGTGCCAGCGTCTGCAGCACCGAGTCGTGCAGGTGGGCGGCGATGTCCGCCCGCTCGGCCTCGCGCTCGCGGGCCGCACGCTCGTCGCCCAGCTCACGCACGAGCCGCAACCACCAGGGTGCCAGCACCAGCGCGACACCCACCAGCACGGCGAGCGACGCCAGCGTGACGGTCAACAGCTCGGTGGCCGGCGTGCCCCGCACGAACAGCAGCAGCACGCCCGCCGTGACGAGCACCAGCCCGCCGGTCAGCCGCAGCAGGGTGCTGGAGCGCGACGGCGCCGCACCGGTCTCCCGGGACCGCTGCACCGCGTCGAGCTGGCTCCAGGCCAGGCCGGCGCCGCCCGCGACGACGAGCAGCGGCAGCCACATGGTGGGCAGGTCCCACCCGGAGCGCAGCGCGACCAGGAGCGCGGCGACCACCAGCAGCGTGACGCCGATCCCGACGTCGCGCCGCGACAGCCCGGCGACCGGTCCGCTGCGACGGAGCCTCGGGGCGAGGCGGGCCAGCGTCGCGGGGCGGGTCTCCTGCGCGGCATCGTGCGGATCCCCCGCGGGCACGGTGAGCCACCAGAAGACGTAGAGCGCCAGGCCGATGCCACCGATCAGGGCGAGCACGACCATCACCAGGCGGACGAGCCGCACCGACGCACCGAGGTGCACCGCGACGCCCGCGCACACGCCGCCGAGCCACCGCCCCTGCCGGGGGCGGCGCAGCGGCAGGCGCGCGGGGGCCTCGATCGTCGTCACCCCCTGATCGTGGCACGTCAGGGGGCCCGCCGGCGCGGAACCCGGGGTTCCTGGTGCGGGGATCAGGGTCGGTTCAGGGGATCAACCGATGGTTCGTCGACCCGGCAGGGATCAGCATGGAGTCATGACCACGAACGACACCCCTGCGCCGGACACCCCCGGTGGTGCCGCCGGAGCCGGTGGCACCGACGGTGGCTCCGCGCCGCCTCCCCCTCCTCGTCGCCCGGCCGGCGAGGGCTTCTTCGACTCGGTGCGCCGCATCGGCATCACCCGGTCCGACGACCGGTGGGTCGGTGGCGTCGCCGCCGGGCTCGCCGACCGGTTCCGCGTCGACCCGCTCCTCGTGCGCGGGCTGCTGATCCTCAGCTTCTTCGTCGCCGGTGCAGGTCTCGTGCTGTACGGCATCGCCTGGGCGCTCCTGCCCGAGCGGTCCGACGGTCGGATCCACCTGCAGGAGGCGATCCGGGGCACCTTCGACGTCGCCATGCTCGGTGCCGGCCTCGCCGTGCTGCTGGGCCTGATCTGGGGCGGCGGGTTCTGGCCGTGGTGGATCGGGCCGGCCGAGTGGGTCGCCGCCCTGCTGTGGGTCGCGTTCTGGGTCGCCGTCGTGTGGCTGATCGTCAAGCTCGTCCGTTCCCGCCGGCACCCCGAGGGCACGACGGCGGCACCGCCGTACGGCACGCCGTACGCCCCGGGAGGGGGCCCGACGCCCGGGACGTACCCGCAGCACACCGCGTCCGACCCGACGTACCCGACCCCCTACCGCAGCGAGGCCCCCGTGCACCCGTCCGAGCCGCGACCCGACTCGTCGTTCACCCCGGCGCCGCCCGCCCCGTACGTGGCCTCGGCGGCCCCCGCCGGTTCCGGACCCACGGACTACGCCACCACCAGCACGGCGCCCGTCGGCCCGGCGCCTGCCGGTGCCGTACCTGCACCGCCCGCGCCCCCGGCCGGCGGCGGGTACGGCCCTCCGCCGGGACCGCCCGTCCCGCCGACGCCGGCACCTCGCCGCAGGGTCGGAGGAAGCACCGTCGGCATCGTCGTCGGGCTCGCGCTGCTCGCCGGCGCCGCCCTGCTCGCCGCGGACATCGTCCTGGGCACCAGCGTGCCGGTCTGGCCCGCGTGGGTAGGTACCGCCGTCGTCGTGATCGGCGTCGGCATCGTCGTCGGCGGCCTGCGCGGCCTGCGCGGCGGCTGGCTCACCGCGTTCGCCTGGGGCGGTATCCTCACGGCAGCGGCGGTCTGGCCGTTCGCACCGGCCGACAGCCGGTGGCCCTGGGACGAGCCGCAGGTCACCACGATGTCCGGGACCGTCATCAGCGAGGGCACCGTCACGCCGCGGTCGATCGAGGCGGCCGAGGACGGGATCCGTGTCCAGTTCGGCGACGCCACGGTGGACCTCACCGAGCTCGACCTGTCCGACGTGACTCCCGGCGAACCGGTCCGGGTGCCCGTCGAGATGACCGCGGGGCGCACGGTCGTGGAGATCCCGGAGGACACCGCCGTGGAGATCTCCGCGGACGTCAACGCAGGCAACCTCGTCGTCGACATCGACGACGAGCGGTCGGTCGCGTCCGGCTTCACCGGCGGCCCGTCCATGTATCAGACCGACGAGGTCGCCGAGCTCGGCGGCGCCGTGCTCGAGCTCGACATCGACGCCCGTGCCGGCGAGATCGTCATCCAGGAGGAACGATGAACAACGACCACTCGGAGCGCCCTGACGCGCCGGAGACCGCCGGGCAGACCACGGCGGACAGCCCCGCCGTGCCGCCCACCCAGCAGCTCCCCTCGGGCGAGGTCCCCACCACGGCCGCCCTGCCGACCTCACCGGGCCCGCAGGCCGCGGGGTCCACGGGCCGGTCCACAGATCCGCTCGCCGTCTTCGACGAGCCCGTCCGGTCCGCCGGTTCCGCACCCGAGCCGACCACCGCGTCCCGGCCCGAGCCGTCTGCCTCCGGCACCGCCGCACCGGCCGCACCGTTGGTCCGGTCGGGCCCCCGCACCACGACGATCGTCTGGGGCCTGATCGTCGTCGCGATCGGGATCGGCCTGCTGGCGACCACCGCGGGCGCGACGATCGACCTCGAGCTCGCCGCGATCCTGCTGCTCGGTGTCGCCGGGCTCCTGCTGGTCGTCGGCTCCGTGGCGGGCTCGATGCGCCGTCGTCGGCGGGCCTCCGCCGGCTGACCAGCGCTGCACACGCTGCGCCCGGGACGACCGTGGCCCCCACCCTGCCGGTGGGGGCCACGGTCGCGCTCGGGGCCGTTCGGCCCGCGGGGCAGCCCGGCCCGTCAGGCCGGTGGCGTGTCGGACCGTCCAGGCGGCGGGTCGGCCGGCCGGGTCGACGGACGCGCCGGCGGGGTGGCGGCGTCGGGCGGGGGCGACGCGCTGTGCCGGGGCGCCGCGGACAGGTCGCCCTGCGACGTGGTCCCCGGCGTCTCCACGGCGACCGCCGGTCCCCCGGCGAGGCGCCGCAGCGCGGCACCGATCAGGATGAACATCAGCCCGAGCCCGATGACGAGGGCGCACACGCCGAACGCCACGACCGAGGTGAACAGCGACGCCCGCAGGAACGAGGCGTTCATGACGGTGTCCCGGGTCGGGTCGTCCTGGTCGAGCTCGGCGTAGGTCGCGCCGCCGGACGCCTCGAGCGCGTGCTTGTCGATCACCTCGGCCTGCGCGTACGCGGTGAACGGTCCGGCGACCTGCTGCCCGGCGAACATCTCGTTCGCGTCGTCCGAGACGATGATCTTCTCGTCGGAGAGGGTCATCGAGACCACGATCCAGACGGCGACGCCGGCCAGGACGAGGATGACGCCGGCGATGATGGACAGCATCCCGATCCCGCGAACTCCCCTGGCGGGCCGGACGGTGACGGTGCTCGACATGGCGGTGCCTTCCGACGGTGACGCTCGGCTGTGAGGACACCGCCAACGTAGCGCCGTCGGCACCGGACAGCACGGCGAAGGCTCAGGTCACCGCCGCCGTCGGCCCCGGGTCACTCCCACTCGATGGTCCCCGGCGGCTTGCTCGTCACGTCGAGGACCACCCGGTTGACCTCGGGCACCTCGTTGGTGATGCGGGTCGAGATCACCGACAGCACGTCGTACGGCATCCGGGTCCAGTCCGCCGTCATGGCGTCCTCGCTGGAGACGGGGCGAAGAACGATCGGGTGACCGTAGGTGCGCCCGTCGCCCTGCACGCCCACCGACCGCACGTCGGCGAGGAGCACGACCGGGCACTGCCAGATCTCGCCGTCGAGGCCGGCGCGGGTCAGCTCCTCGCGGGCGATCGCGTCCGCCCGGCGCAGGATCTCGAGGCGCTCCGCGGTGACCTCACCGATGATGCGGATGCCCAGGCCGGGTCCCGGGAAGGGCTGGCGGGCGACGATGGGCTCCGGGACGCCGAGCTCGCGACCCACCGCGCGCACCTCGTCCTTGAACAGCGTCCGCAACGGTTCGACGAGGTCGAACTGCAGGTCGTCGGGGAGCCCGCCCACGTTGTGGTGGCTCTTGATGTTGGCCGCGCCCTCGCCGCCGCCGGACTCCACGACATCGGGGTACAGGGTGCCCTGCACCAGGTACTCGACCTGCTCCCCGTGCTCACCGGCGTCGGCGACGATGTCGCGCGCCGCGTCCTCGAAGACGCGGATGAACTCGCGGCCGATGATCTTGCGCTTGGTCTCCGGGTCGCTGTGCCCCTCGAGGGCGTCGAGGAACCGCTTGCGCTCGTCGCGCACCACGAGGTTGACGCCGGTGGCGGCGACGAAGTCGCGCTCGACCTGCTCGACCTCTCCCTCGCGCAGGAGCCCGTGGTCGACGAACACGCACGTGAGCTGGTCCCCCACGGCGCGCTGCACGAGCGCCGCGGCGACGGAGGAGTCCACGCCGCCGGACAGCCCGCAGATCACCCGGGCGTCGCCCACCTGGGCGCGGATGGCCGCGACCTGGTCGGCGATGACGTTGTCCGGCGTCCAGTCGGGCCGCAGCCCGGCACCGGAGTACAGGAAGTGCTCCAGGACCTCCTGCCCGTGCGCGGAGTGCTTGACCTCCGGGTGCCACTGCACGCCGTAGAGGCGGCGTGCGGGGTCCTCGAACGCGGCGACCGGCGAGCCGGACGACGTCGCCAGGACGTCGAAGCCCTCGGGGGCGGCGTGCACCGAGTCGCCGTGGCTCATCCAGGTGGTCTGCGTCGGCGGGGTGTCCGCGAGGAGCACGCCGGCGGAGCAGACCTCGACCTCCGTGCCGCCGTACTCGCGGGTGCCCGTCTGGGCGACCTTCCCGCCGAGCGCCTGCGCCATCGCCTGGAAGCCGTAGCAGATGCCGAGGACGGGCACGCCCGCCTCGAACAGCGCGGCGTCGACGAACGGCGCACCGGTGGCGTACACCGACGACGGGCCGCCCGAGAGGATGATCGCCGCCGGGTTCTTGGCGAGCATCTGCTCCGGTGTCCACGTGTGGGGCACGATCTCGGAGTAGACCCTGGCCTCGCGCACGCGTCGCGCGATGAGCTGGGCGTACTGGGCGCCGAAGTCGACCACGAGGACGGGGCGCGGGGTGGGGGCAGGGGCGGTGGCGGGAGACGTCACGGGACCAGGATAGAGGTCCGGTGGAGGCCGGCGGGCGCCGGACCAGCACTCAGGACGTCGGGTAGGTCACCTCGACCCGGCGGTTCAGCGCCCGGCCGGCCGGGTTGTCCTCCCCACCCGTCGTGTTGTCCGCCACGGGGGCGGTCTCACCGTGCCCGCTGACCTCCAGGTCCAGGTCGTGGCGTGCGTCCCGGAGCACGTCGCCGACCGCCCGGGCACGCTCCTCGGACAGGGCCTGGTTGTCGGCCGCGGAACCCACCGCGTCCGTGTGCCCGTCCACCCGCACGGCGGCGTCCTGCGGGATCCGCTCGGCCAGCTCCGCGACCGCTTCGGCAGCCCGGTCGGTGAGGTCGGCCGACCCGAAGTCGAACAGGAGGTCCGAGGTCAACGTCACGACGGTGTCGTCCGCCTCCTCGACGGTGCGCTCGAGGGTCGTGGTGGCGTCCGCCGGGTCGAGGGCGAACGTCGGGTCGGCGGGATCGAGGGCGAACGTCGGGTCGGCGGGATCGAGGGCGAACGTCGCGTGCGCCGGCCCGGCGAGCGTCGTCGCGGACAGCACCACGACGCCTCCCACTCGCGCGACGGCCGACCAGGGCCTCATGCCGGATCGCCCGCGGAGGTCACGGTGGCACCGGTGAACACGGGCAGCCCCTGGCCGAGCGTGACGTCGAGCGTCCCGGGCTCGCCGTCCGGCGCCGGCAGCATGGCCCAGCCCTCGATCGTGGCGTGGTTGACGAACCCGTCGAACGGGTACTTGGGCGAGGCGGTGGCGCTGTACCCGCACTGCTGCTGAGAGATGGCGCCCTCCTGCCACGAACCCTTCGTGCAGAAGGGCCGGTACTGGACCAGCGCGGCGGTGTCCGTGACGGTGGGGATCCAGTCGACACCGAGGTCGCTGTGGCCGGCCGTCTCGTCGTCGGCCGCGCCGTCGTCGTCCCAGCGGAGCGTGTACCGCACGGTCGTGACGTCGTCCCGTACCTCGAGCGTCCGCAGCGTGACGGTGATCGTGCCGCCTGCTTCTCCCGGGGTGTCGATCGTCTGCTCGGCCATCACCACGTCGGGCCCGGCGCCTCGGCGGTGCCGGCGGCCGCGTCCGCGCTCCCGGAAGCGGCCGGCGCCGGTTCGTCCGCGGTCGAGGTGGCGTCGGCCGAGGGATCCTCGTCGCTGCTCCCGGTACATCCGGTCAGCAGGAGGGCCGCGGCCAGCGTGGCCACGAGGCGAGGACGGACGTTCATCGGTGACTCCAGCAGCGTCGGCGGGTGCAAACGGTGTGATGGTGCCACGTCTCCTGACCGGGAGGCAGGTCTCGGGGGCTATCCGGCGAGCCGCTCGCGCAGCTCGCGCGCCGCCCGCTCCGGGTCTGGCGCCTCGGTGATCGCGCGGACGACGACGATGCGCCGGGCGCCGGCGTCGAGCACCTCGTCCAACCGCTCGGCGTCGATCCCCCCGATGGCGAACCACGGCGTCGTCGGGATCGTGGCGGCGACCTCGTGCAGCAGGTCCAGCCCGACGGCGGAGCGGCCCGGCTTGGTGGGGGTCGCCCACAGCGGCCCGACGCAGAAGTAGTCGACGTCCTCGTCGGCCTCCGCCGCGGCCGCCTGCGCGGCCGAGTGCGTGGACCGGCCCAGCACGGGTCCCGGGCCGAGCAACGAGCGGACCGCGGGCACCGGCAGGTCACCCTGCCCCATGTGCACCACCGGCGCCCCGGTGAGCGACGCGACGTCCGCCCGGTCGTTCACCGCCCACAGGGCTCCGTGCTCGGCCGCGACGCGGGCGACGAGCGACTGCAGGTCCAGCTCCCGCGCCACGTCGATCGTCTTGTCCCGGAGCTGGACGACGTCGACGCCGCCGGCGAGCGCCGCGTGCAGGAACCGTTCCAGGTCGCCGCGGTCCTCGCGGGCGTCGGTGCACAGGTACAGGCGGGCGTCGGCGAGCCGGCCACGGACGGTGTCAGCAGGAGTCACGGGCCGAGGCTATCGACGCAACACGGGGACTTCAGAGCGAAGAGCGTGTGCCGAGCTTCCCGTCGTGCTGTCGACATCCGCGTCAGCTTGCCCAACTCGTTCGAGCGGTGAACCCGCAACCGTCCCACCGGCGACACCATCGGACCACCGTTGATTCGATCGATAAGGTTTCCGCGAAGCGCATCAACGGCTACCGTTTGATTCGATCATTTAGGTCCTCACTAGGTATATCAACAAGGAGGTCGCCGGTGCCCCGTGGACGACCGACCCGCGCCAGCGTGTACGCGCGCCTCGAATCCTCGCTGGACGAGCTGCGCACTCGGCTCGGGGGTCTACCCACCCCCGAAGAGGCCGAGTTCGTGTGGCGCGACATCTGGCACCTCGAAGCGCACCACTCGACCGCGTTGGAAGGCAACACCCTGGTGATCAGGGAGGTCGAGATGCTCCTCGATCAGGGACGCGCCGTCGGGGCGAAGCCCCTCAAGGAGTACATGGAGGTCAAGGGCTACGGCGATGCCGCCAGCTGGGTCTACGCGCAGGCGCATCACGACGGTGACTGGCAGACCGACACGCTCGTCACACTGGCGGAGGTCCGGCAGATCCACACCACGCTGATGACCCCCGTGTGGAACGTCGCCCCGCACCCCGACGCCAGCGATCGGGAGACGCCCGGCAGCTTTCGCGAACACGACATCCGTCCGTTCGGCGGCGGCATGACACCCCCGAGCTGGCCCCTGGTACCGCCGAGGATGCAGGACTGGCTCGATGCCGCCCACGGGGCGGGGCGAACGCTCGGCAGCTCCGATGCACCGATCCCCGAGACGCTAGCGCGGCTGCACAACGAGTTCGAGCGGGTACATCCCTTCATCGATGGGAACGGACGCGCCGGCCGCCTCGTACTCAATCTGATCCTCGTCCGCCTCGGATACCCACCGGTGGTGGTTCTGAAACAGCAGCGACCGGCATACCTGGCAGCGATGCAGCGAGCTGACGAGGGCGACTACGGGTCGCTGGGTGAGCTCCTGGCGCGAGCCATGCTCGACAACCTCAACCGCTTCATCCTGCCCAACGTCGCTGGGCCGGCCAAGCTGGTACCGCTGGCCGCGCTGGTCGACGACCGCTTCTCGATCACGGCCCTTCGGCAGGCAGCGCAGCGCGGGCGGCTGGAGGCGTTCCAAGCGCCCGACGGCACGTGGCGCAGCACGCGCAAGGCGGTCGACGAGTATGCACGCACCAAGGGACGGCGCCGCAAGGAGGGCGCGTGAGCAAGCAGACCGCCGTACCGGACGACGTCGCGTCATGAGCCCGTTGCCGTTCCCGTAGGGTGGACGCAGCACGGGAGCCCCGGTCGGGGCTGAGAGGGCGCAGCGGCGCCGACCGTCCCACCTGATCTGGATCATGCCAGCGAAGGGAGCACCGCGTTGGACCGACGTCTGCCCGCAACGCCCGCCGGCACGCGCGACCTCGTCGTGGTCGGCGCCGGCATCATCGGCCTCGCCGTGGCGTGGCGCGCGCTCGAGGCGGGCCTCAGCGTGACCGTCCTGGACCCCGATCCCGGCGACGGCTCCACCCGCGCCGCCGCCGGGATGATCGCGCCCGCCACCGAGGCCGAGTTCACCGAGGACACGGCGCTGCACCTGCACCTGACCGGCGCCTCCCGCTGGCTGTCGTTCGCCGCCGACCTGGAAGCCGCGTCCGGCCTCGGGGTGGGGTTGCGGGAGTCCGGCACGCTGACCCTCGCCTACGACGGCACCGACGCCGCGCTGCTGCGCCGGATCCTGGCGCTGCACACCCGCCACGCCGTCACCTCGGAGCGGCTGGCGATCTCCGAGGCCCGCCGGCGCGAGCCCTTGCTGGGCCAGCGCCTCACCGAGGCCGCCTGGGTTCCCGGCGACCACGCCGTCGACCCGCGGGCCACCCACACCGCGCTGTGGCGGGCGGTCGACGCCCATCCGCACGGCGCCGTCGTCCCCCGGGCCGTCGTCCGGCTCGACGTGGACGCCGGCCGGGTCGTCGGCGCGGTGGACGAGACCCGGCACCTGCACCGCGCCGGCGCGACCGTCGTCGCGGCGGGATGGGCGTCCGCGTCGCTGCTCGCCGACCTTCCCGGTGTCGCGGTCCCGGTCCGCCCGGTCAAGGGGCAGACCCTGCGGCTGCAGGCCGACCCGGAGCTCGCGCCCCGGCACGTGGTCCGCGGCCTCGTCCAGGGCCGGCCCGTCTACGTGGTCTCCCGCGCCCCGGCCACCGAGGGCCCCTGGAAGGGGCACTGCGAGCTCGTCATCGGGGCGACCACGGAGGAGAACCCGGACGACCGCCGTGCCACGGCGGGCGGCGTGTTCGCCCTGCTGCGCGACGCCCGGGTGCTGCTGCCCGCGATCGACGAGGCGACGCTCGTCGAGGCGACACCCCGCGCCCGGCCGTCCACCCCCGACAACGTGCCGCTCCTCGGCCCGACGCACGTGCCCGGGCTCCACCTCGCCACCGGGCACCACCGCAACGGCATCCTGCTGGCACCCCTGACCGCCGACGTCGTCGTCGCGGGGCTGACGGGCTCGTGGTTCGACGTCGACGTCCCGAGCGCCGACCCGGCGGCCATGCTCGCGGCCCTGCGCGCGACCGACCCGCGCCGCTTCTCCCCCACCGACCCCACGACCGAAGGAGCACCGTGACGAGCCACGACCAGCGCACCGGCAACCCGGCGACCGCCCGGGTCAACGGCGCGGACCACGACCTCGGCCCGACCGGCGCCGTCCCCGTCACCGAGCTGGTGGCGGAGCTCATGCCCGGCCACGTCGCCGACGGCGCTCCCCGCGGCCTCGCCGTCGCGATCGACGACGTCGTCGTCCCCCGCGGCACCTGGGAGTCCACCGTGGTCCGGGCCGGGGACCGCGTCGAGATCGTCACCGCCGTCCAGGGCGGCTGAGGAGGAACATGACACGCACCGACGTGCAGCACCCGCTGGTGATCGCCGGCACGGCCGTGGGTTCGCCCCTGGTGATGGGCACGGGTGGCGCGGCCAACCTGCTCACCCTCGAGGGGGCCCTGGTGGCCTCGGGGACGGGGCTGACCACCGTCGCGATGCGCCGCGTCGCCCCGCGCGCCGGCGGCGAGGCGTCCCGGGACGCGGGGATCTGGGGGCTGCTGGAGCGGCTCGGGATCCGCGCGCTGCCCAACACCGCGGGGTGCTTCTCCGTGCGCGAGGCGCTGCTGACCGCCCGGCTCGCCCGCGAGGCCTGCGGCACGAGCTGGGTCAAGCTCGAGGTGATCGCCGACGACGTCACCCTGCTCCCGGACCCGGTGGGCCTGGTCGAGGCGGCCGAGGAGCTGGTGCGCGACGGGTTCGTCGTGCTGCCCTACACCAACGACGACCCGATCCTGGCGCGGCGTCTCGAGGACGTCGGCTGCGTGGCGGTGATGCCGCTGGGCGCACCGATCGGTTCCGGGCTGGGCATCCTCAACCCCCGCAACATCGAGGCGATCGCCGACGCCGCCCGGGTCCCGGTGATCCTGGACGCGGGCATCGGCACGGCCTCCGACGCCGCGCTGGCGATGGAGCTCGGCTGCGACGGCGTGCTCCTCGCCTCGGCCGTCACCCGTGCCGAGGACCCCGTACGGATGGCCCACGCGATGCGGCTCGCCGTCGAGTCGGGCCGGCTGGCCGCGGGGGCCGGGCGCATCCCTCGCCGCGAGCGGGCGCTGGCGAGCTCGACCCCGGAGGGGCGGCTCGACCTCTCCCTCTGACCGTCCCCGCTCGGCGCAGCGTCAGCCGAGCAGGGCGGGCACGCCGCCGACGACGGAGCGCGCGTCGACACCCTCGGCCCGCGCGACCTGTGCCACGGCGGTCGACCGGGGACCGGCCGCGCACACGAGCAGCACCGGCCGGTCGGTGGGCAGAGCGCCGAGCGCCTCCCGGGCCGTGTCGTCCGGTCCGGCACCGGCACCGCCGAGGAACCGGCCGCTCGGCACCAGCCGGGCGCCATCGACCGGCCGCACCGACGCCTCCCACTCCTCGCGCACGTCGACGAGCACCGCGGGCGGGTCGGCCGTGAGCAGCTCGCGGGCGTCGGCCGCGGAGATCTGCGGCCCGCCGGGCAGCGGCGCGAGCCCGCAGAACGCGGCGTAGGCGTCGTCGCCGGCCAGCAGTGCCGTCACCGGTTCACGGGTCGGGTCGGGGCGCACCGTGAGCTCACGCCAGTCGAGCGCGAGGGCGTCGTACACCGCGAGCCGGCCCAGCAGCGAGGTGCCGAGCCCGGCGACCAGCTTGACCGCCTCGGTGGCCATCGCCGAGCCGACCGCGCCGCACAGCACGCCGAGCACACCACCGGTGGCGCAGTCCGGCACGGTGCCCGGTGGGGGCGGGACGGGGAAGACGTCGCGGTAGGTCGGGCCGCGCTCCTCGCCCGCCGGGGCGCCCCAGAAGAGGCTGACCTGTCCGTCGAACCGGTCGATCGAGCCCCACACGACGGGGAGCCCGAGGATCTCGGCGGCGTCGGAGACCAGGTAGCGGGTCGGGAAGTTGTCGGCCCCGTCGACCACCAGGTCGTAGCCGTCCAGCACCTCCAGGACGTTGTCGGGGTCGAGCCGCACACGGTGCTCCACCACCTCGACGTGCGGGTTCACCTCCGCCACCGCGTCCCGCGCCGAGGCGACCTTCGCCCGGCCGAGGTCCGACTGCCCGTGCAGCACCTGGCGCTGCAGGTTGGTGACGTCCACGGCGTCGTCGTCCACGACGCCCAACGTCCCGACGCCGGCCGCGGCGAGATAGAGCAGCACGGGGCTGCCGAGGCCACCGGCCCCGACGACCAGCACGCGCGCCGCGGCCAGGCGGCGCTGGCCCTCGAGCCCGAGGCCGGGCAGCGCCAGGTGCCGCGCGTAGCGGTCGAGCTCGGCGTCGGTGAGAGCGGGGGCGGGGGCGACCAGCGGCGCGAGCCGGTAGCGCCCGCCGTCCGCGACGCCGTCGCGCAGCGTCATGCTCCGTACCGTTCCGCGAGCGCCCCGAGCTTGGCGTCGGCGTCGGCGTGCACCCGCTTCTCGAGGATGAACGACATCACCGGGACGACGCCGGCGAACACCATCGTGGCGAGGCGTCCGTAGCCCCAGCGCATCTTGGCCCACAGGTCCAGCACGGTGACGAGGTAGACCACGTAGATCCACCCGTGGGCGAACGGCACCCAGCCCATGTAGTCGATGACGGCGTCGACGGGCACGACGTACTTGAAGAACATCTCGACGCACAGCACGAGCAGCATCACGCCGGTGATCAGCGCCATCACCCGGTAGCGGGTCAGGGCCGCGCGGGCCTTGCGGATGGCGGTCGTGGCCTGTTCGGTGGTGACGGCGGAGGTGTTCTGCTCGGTGCTCACGCCACCCAGGATAGGCCGCGAAATTCCGGTGACCGGCGTGGGTGACGGCGCCTACGCTGGACGACCGTGCGCCCCCTCCCGCTGCCCGACCCGGGCAGCCCTCCGCTGACCTCCGCGACCCGCCTGCTCACCTGGCAGGCGTGGCGCCAGCGCGACGTGATGCTCAAGGCAGCCGTCGCGGGCAGCGTGTCCCTGCTGGCCGCCTCGGCCGCTCCCCTGCTGCTCGGCGGCGCGGTCGACTCCGGCCTCGACACGGCCGGGTCGGGCCCGGGCGGCGAGCTGCTGCGGTGGTGCGCCGCGATGCTGGTCGCCGCGGCGGCGATCGTCGTCTCGGGAGTGCTCAGCCACACCTACGACGTCGAGAACTGGCTGCGGGCCTCGTTCTCGTTCACGGAGCTCGTCGGGGACAAGGCCACCCGGGCCGGTCACGCCGTGACGAAGAAGCTGCCCACGGGCGAGGTCGTCGCCGCGGTGGCCAACGACGCCCTGCGCGCCGGGGACATGTTCGCCATGTCCGGGCGGTTCATCGGTGGCGTGCTCGCCTACGTCGTCGCCGCCGGCTACCTGCTGTCCCAGGACCTGGTGCTGGGTCTGGTCGTCGCGCTCGGCGTGCCCGTGGTGGCGGCCGTGCTGGCCCTGCTCGTCCGACCGTTGCAGCGCCGCCAGCGGACGCACCGCGAGTCGGTCGGGCGGCTGACGGCGCTGGGCTCCGACACGGTCGCCGGGCTGCGGATCCTGCGCGGCATCGGCGGCGAGGACGTGTTCGCCGCCCGCTACGCCCGCCAGTCGCAGGAGGTGCGCCGGCGCGGTGTGCGGGTGGCCGGCGTGCAGTCCGTGCTCGACGGTTTGCAGGTGCTGCTGCCCGGGCTCCTCGTGGCCCTCGTGCTCTGGCTGGGGGCGCGGGCCGTCGTGCGCGGTGACCTGACCCCTGGCGAGCTCGTGACGTTCTACGGCTACGCCGCGTTCCTGTCGTGGCCGGTGCAGATGGCCACCCAGATGCTGCAGATGACCACCAACGCCCACGTGTCGGCACGCAAGATCCTCGGGGTGCTGCGGGTGGACGAGGCGACGCCCCAGGCCGCCGCGCCCGCCGCCGCCCCACCGGCCGGCAGCGACCTCGTCGACCACGCCTCCGGGCTGGTGCTGCACCCTGGACGCGTCGTGGCCCTCGTGTGCGCCGACCCGGACGTCTCGGCCGCCGTGGCGACCCGGCTCGGTCGCTTCGACGACGACGCCGAGGCCGCCGCACCCGTGACGCTCGGCGGGGTGCGGCTCGCCGACCTCGACAAGGAGGCGCTGCGGCACCGCGTCGTGGTCTCCGAGGCGACACCGCACCTGTTCTCCGGTGTTCTGGGCGAGGAGCTGGACGCCCGGGGGCGGGCCACCGAGGCCGACCTGACGGCAGCGATCCTCGCCGCCGACGCGCGGGACGTGCTCGACTCCCTGCCCGGCGGCCTGACCGGCGAGCTGCCCGAGAAGGGCAGGTCGTTGTCCGGCGGGCAGCGCCAGCGTGTCGCCCTGGCGCGGGCGCTGCTGACCGACCCCGAGATCCTCGTGCTGGTCGAACCGACCAGCGCCGTGGACGCCCACACCGAGGCGCGCATCGCCGAACGGGTGGCCGAGGTCCGCGCCGGCCGGACCACTCTGGTCGTCACCGCCAGCCCGCTGGTGCTCGACCACGTCGACGAGGTGCAGCTGCTGGACGCCGACGGCCGGGTGGGGGCCCGCGGCACGCACGCCGGGCTGCTGGCGCGCAGCGACGACGACGGCGCCCGCTACCGCGCGGTCGTGGGCCGCAGCATGGCCGCGCCGGGCGCGGCGACGTCGGGCGACCTCTCCCTGGAAGGATCCGTCCGATGAGCGCCACCACCGCCCCGCCGTCACCGGCGGCGGCGCAGCCGAACCAGCTGCCGATCGCCGACCGGCACGAGGTCCGGCGCACCGTCGGCCGCCTGTTCCGCCGCCACCGGACCCGCCTCGGTGGTGTCGCGGTGCTGCACGCGCTCGCGGCGGTCGCCGGGCTGGCCGGGCCGTTCCTGCTGGGCCGGTTCATCGACGAGGTGTCGGCCGGGACCACGGTGACCCGGGTGAACCAGCTCGCGCTGGTGCTGGTGGCCGCCGTCGTCGTGCAGGCCGTGGTGACGCGGTACGCCCAGCGGCTGTCCATGGTGTTCGGCGAGCAGGTCTTCGCCGAGCTGCGCGAGGAGTTCATGGGCACCGCCACCCGGCTCCCGCTGTCCACGGTCGAGAAGGCCGGCACCGGCGACCTGGTCGCCCGGACCACCAACGACGTCAACAAGCTGCAGCACGCCGTGCGGTTCGGCGTGCCCCGGGTGCTGGTGTGCGTCGTCACGATCGGCCTGACGTTGGTCGCCTCGTTCCTCGCCGACCCGCTGGTCGCGGTGGGCCTGCTCGTCGGCGTGCCGATCATCGTCGTCGCCACCCGCTGGTACCTGCGGCGGGCCACGCCCGGGTATCTGCGCGAGTCGGCGGCGTACGCGAGGATCAACGGCACGATCACGGAGTCCGTCGAGGGTGCGCGCACCACCGACGCGCTGTGGCTCGGGCCGCGGCTGCGACGCCGCCTGCGCGGCGACCTGGCCGAGGCGTTCGCCGCCGAGAGGTACACCCTCGGGCTGCGGCTGCGGCTCATCCCGGCGCTCGACACCGCCGTGGCGATCGCCCCGGTCGCGGTGATCGCCTGGGGTGCGTGGCTGGTCTCGCAGGACCTCACGACCGTGGGCGCCGTCGCGACGATCGCGCTCTACGCCTACCAGACGGGCGGACCGGTGTTCGACCTGGTGTTCTGGCTCGACGAGCTGCAGGTCGCCGCGGTCGCCCTCGCACGTGTGGTCGGCGTGGGCCTCGTCGGGCCGGACCGGACGGTCTCTGGCGAGGTACCGGCGTCGGACGACGTCCGTGCCCACGAGGTCCGGTACGCCTACCGCGAGGGTCACGACGTGCTGCACGGCGTGTCGGTGGACCTGCGGGCCGGTGAGCGGCTCGCCGTCGTCGGGCCGTCCGGAGCGGGCAAGTCGACGCTCGGCCGGATGCTGGCCGGGATCCACCCGCCCACGGGCGGCTCGGTGACCGTGGGCGGGGTCCCGCTGGTGGACCTGCCCCTGGAGGACCTGCGCGGGCAGGTGGCGCTGGTGACCCAGGAGCACCACGTGTTCGTCGGGTCGCTGGCGGAGAACCTGATGCTGGCGGACACCTCGGCCACCGACGAGGACCTGTGGCAGGCGCTGGAGGCCGTGGACGCCCGCGCGTGGGCGACGTCGCTGCCGTCCGGCCTGGCCACCGAGGTGGGTTCGGGCGGCCACCCGCTGACCCCCGCGCAGGCCCAGCAGGTGGCGCTCGCCCGGCTGGTGCTGCTCGACCCGCACACCCTGGTGCTGGACGAGGCGACCTCCTTGCTCGACCCGCGGGCGGCCCGGCACCTGGAGCAGTCCCTCAACGCGGTGCTCACCGGTCGCACGGTCGTGGCGATCGCGCACCGGCTGCACACCGCCCACGACGCCGACCGCGTGGCCGTCGTGGACGGCGGGCGGATCACCGAGATCGGCCCGCACGCCGACCTCGTCGCGGCCGACGGCGAGTACGCGCGCCTGTGGCGGTCCTGGCAGCACGAGTAGCCACCCCCGCGCTGTGGGTGCACGACACGCCGTTGATCCCCTCGGCCTAGCGGCGTGTCGTGCACCCGCAGCGAGGGCGGGCGGCGCCCTACCGCGCCGCGACCACGAGCTGGAGGGCCGTGAGCACCACGGCCGTCGCGAGCCCGACGTGGTGCAGAGCCACCAGCCGTCCCAGGCCGGTACGCACGTCGTCGAGCAGGCCGTCGGACGGGGTCAGCGCGACCGCGGCCACCCGCTCCCGCAGCTGCGAGAGCAGATAGCCCAGCCCGACCACCAGGCCGACGAGCACTGCCGTCGACGTGGCGTCGAACCCGCGCTGCCACGCCTGGGCGACGACGAGGAGGGTGCCGCCGCCCATGACCGACATCATGGTCGGCGGCAGCTGATGTAGGAGGCGACGCAGGACGGCGTGCACCTCCCGGACGTCGGCGTCGGGCACCGAGGCCCGGGTCGCGCGGCGCATCGTGGCCCGCACCGGTCGCTCCAGGAACGCCAGGACCATGAAGAGGCCTGTCGCCAGCGCGAAGCACGCCGTGGCGGCGGCGGTGACGAGAGGTTCCACGGTGCTCACTCGCCGGCCACGGGATGGCGGACGTCGAGCGGTTCCGCCGCCAGGGCGTGCTCGCCGAGGAACGTCGCCACCTCGGGTTCCGTGGTCGGCCCCACGACGGCGACGAACCGCTGCACCAGGGAAGCGACCGCACAGGCGACCATGAGCTCGACCACCTGGTCCTGGTCGAAGCGCTCGGTCACCGCCTCGACGAACCGGCGCGGCATCGTCAGCGGCGTCCGGGCCGACAGCCAGGCGAGGCGCAGCGCCGCTCGCTCGGCGTCGTCGAACGTCCCGCCGTCGTCCCGGCCGAGAGCCGCGTCGTAGGCCCGCCGGACCCGCTCGACCGAGCTGTCCGTCGCACCGGGCGCGCGGGTGGCGAGGTAGCCCTCGACGGCCGCGAGGTACGCGTGGTCGCGGGTGACCGCCGAGACCCGAGCCATGAGGTGCTTGAGCTGCGTATCCGGCGAGCATGTCCTCCAGCCCTGGCCCACCCTCCGGCAGGTCGTGCGACAGGTTGTCCGCGTTGGCGGCCCCGACGCCGTGCCGGCCGGCGTCCACGCCGCGGGCGGCGGCGGTCGCTGCCCAGTCACCCTCGATCTCCAGCCCGCCGAGGTCGTTGAAGACGTTGAGGAACCCGAACGAGGCGGCGACCTGCGTGGCGGCCTCGATCGCGGCGTCGGGGTCGACGGCACCGGCACGCGCTTCCGGTGCCGTCCTCCGCGCGGCGTCGAGGCTCGAGGTCGTGACCGCGTGGCGGGTGGCGCGGGCAGCGAGGTCCGCGAGCGCCGCCTCGAACGGTCCGATGGGCGCTCCGTCGGCGCCGCCGTGGCGGCGCGCGTCGGACAGCGCGGCCGGGACGTCCAGATCGGTCCCGGCGTCGGCGACGGCGTGGGTCATGCAGTAGGTGCAGCCCTGGGCGGCCGAGGTGGCGTAGCCGATGGCGGCCATGCCGCCGTGGCCGACGACGTCGACGGCACCGCGGACGGAGGCGAGGTTCTGGCAGTAGACGAACAGCTTGTAGGCGGTGGGCCAGCGGTGCAGGTAGGCGAACGTGTTCGGCCAGAACCCGAAGAACTCGCGGTAGAAGCGCAGGATCGGCCACGACTCCGGGTCCTCGTCGTGGGTGCCGTCACTGGGCTCGATGCTCGCGTGCAGCGGGACGTCCTCGGCTCCCCGGGCGAGCCGGTCGGCGGTGGCGTCGTCGTCGTGCGGCAACCCGTCCCACGGGACGGGGGTGGTCACGGCGTCGACCAGCGCGGTGAGGCGTCCGGCGTCGGCGAGCGCCGTGACGTCGCCGGGGGCGTCGATCCAGGTGCTGCCGACGAACACCTGCGGCACGGTGTGCTGCCCGGAGTGGTAGGCGGCGGTGTCGGCGGTGCGTGCGTCCGCGGTGACGTCGTGCTGGTCGTAGGGGATCCCGGCCTGGTCGAGGGCGCGCTTGGTCGTGCGGCAGTAGACGCAGTCGGGCTTGCTGAAGAAGTGCACGGTCGGGTCGGTCATGGTCTCTCCTGACGTCGGTGGTGCAGCGAGCACCGCATCTTCAGTACAGTACTGTTCTGTTTCATGGTCAAGAGAGGACAATGAGCACGTGGCACACGACGGACGGCGACCGGACCCTCGCATCGAACGCACCAGGACGGCGGTGACCACCACCGCCGCCGAGCTGCTGCTGGCGGGCGGCGTGCGGGCCGTGACCATCGAGGCGGTGGTGGCGCGCTCCGGCGTCGCCCGCTCGACCATCTACCGGCACTGGCCGACCCGCTCCGACGTCGTCGAGGCGGCGTTCGCCCACCTGCTGCCCCCGGCGACCCCTCCGCCCGCGAAGGGGTCGCTCGCCGCGCGCCTGCGCGCCGTCATGTCACCCCGCGTGACGGAGATGAACGGTGCCCGCTACGTCCCGCTCGTCTCGAGCCTGCTCGGCGAGGCGGCCCGCGACCCCGAGCTGGCCGGCCTGCGCGAGCAGTTCGTGCGCACGCAGCAGGCGCCGCTGGTCGCGGTGCTGACCGACGCCGTCACCGCCGGCGAGCTCCCACCGCTCGACGTCGACGAGGCGACCTCCACCTTGCTCGGCCCGCTGCTGTTCGAGCGCGTGATCCTCGGACGGGAGATCGACCCGGAGTTCGCCGAGCGCACGATCGACGCCTTCCTCGCCCGGCACGCCTGACGGGGCTGGTCAGGAGGGCAGCCCGGCGATGCCCCGGCCGACCGGGTCGTCGCGGCCGTCGCGGCCGTCGCGGTCCCCGCGACCGCGGCGGGTCCGCCGCTCCCGCACGCCACCGGCCATCTCGTCACGCACCAGACGGACCCACAGCGCCACCGCGAACAGCCCGAACACCCACCACTGCAGGGCGTAGAAGAAGTTCTGCAGGTCGACGTCGGAGCCACCCTCCAGCTCCGGCCGCGGCAGGAGCGCAGGGCCGCCCTCGGCGGCGGAGGCCTGCGGCGGCGTCGAGTCGGTGAGGACCACGTAGGCCGTGTAGATCGGCCCCGGCCACGTGTTGGCCAGCGCGCTGGACGCGATGTCGCGGGTCAGCGGAGGTCCGCCCGGGTTGTCCGGGACGGTACCGGTGCGCGCCGTGGACTCCGAGGCCTGCAGCCAGCCGTGCAGCGACACCTCCCCCGTGGGCACCTCCAGCGCGGCGGCGTCCGGCGTCGACGAGCCGACCCACCCGCGCACCACCGGGAGCACGGGCGCGCCGGAGAGCGACACCCAGCTCTCCCCGCCCGTGCCGTCGTCGGACACCCGCAGGGGGGTGAGCACCAGGTAGCCGTCGACGCCGTCGAGGGAGCGTCCGGCCACGAGCAGCTGCCCGTCGGGCTCGTAGGTCCCGGTGACGGCGACCTCGCGCCCCACGAGCTCGCCGGGGAACGAGGACTGGGGCGCCAGCACCTCGCCGATCGCCACGGGGGCGGCGGCCGCGGCCTCGGCCGCCGCCTGCTCGGCCGCGAGGTTGGCGCGCTCGTAGGCCCGGTCGATCTGCCACACCCCGAGCCGTCCGCACACCGCCGCCATGGCGAGGAAGACCAGCAGGATCGCGATCATGCGGGGCTGGCGGGCGACCGCCCAGAACGAGCGGCGGACAGGCGGGGCGTCGGGCACGGGACCACGGTAGCCGCGCGCCGCGCGCCACCAGGAATCCGGTGGGCAACCTCACTCGACGACCACGACCCGCCTCCGGCTCCCACGCTGCGCCGAGACGGCCGGTGGGGTGGAATGAACAACGAGCACCATCGTCCCCTCTCCTGCAGGAGCGTCAGATGAGCAACTCGGCCCCCGACTCCACCACCTGGCCGGCCACCGGCGTCACGGACCTGAGCGACACCGACGTCGACCGCCTCGACCAGTGGTGGCGTGCCGCCAACTACCTCTCGATCGGCCAGATCTACCTGCTCGACAACCCGATGCTGCGCCGGACGCTGGAGCGCGATGACGTCAAGCCCCGGCTGCTCGGTCACTGGGGCACGACGCCGGGGCTGAACTTCCTCTACGCCCACCTGAACCGGGTGATCCGCGAGCGCCAGCAGTCGACGGTGTATGTCGCGGGCCCCGGGCACGGGGGGCCCGGACTCGTGGCGAGCACCTACCTCGAGGGCACCTACTCCGAGATCTACACGGACGTGACCCAGGACGACGAGGGGATGCGGCGGCTGTTCAAGCAGTTCTCGTTCCCGGGCGGCATCCCGTCGCACGTGGCCCCGGAGACACCCGGGTCGATCCACGAGGGCGGCGAGCTCGGCTACGCCCTCTCGCACGCCTACGGGGCCGCGTTCGACAACCCGGACCTGCTGGTGGCCGCCGTCGTCGGCGACGGCGAGGCCGAGACCGGCCCGCTGGCCACGAGCTGGCACTCGAACAAGTTCGTCAACCCCCGCACCGACGGCGTCGTGCTGCCGATCCTGCACCTGAACGGCTACAAGATCGCGAACCCGACCGTGCTCGCGCGCGTCAGCGACGACGAGCTCCGCGACCTCATGGTCGGCTACGGGCACACCCCGTACTTCTTCACCGGCGGGTTCGACGGCGAGGACCACGCCGCCGTGCACCGCCGGTTCGCCAAGCTGCTGGACGAGGTGCTGGACCACATCGCACAGATCAAGGCGGATGCAGCAGCCGGCGACGACGAACGGCCCGCGTGGCCCATGATCGTCTTCCGCACGCCCAAGGGCTGGACCTGCCCGCCCGAGATCGACGGGAACAAGACGGAGGGCTCCTGGCGTGCCCACCAGGTACCGCTCCCCAGCGCGCGTGACACCCCCGAGCACCTGGACGTGCTGCGCGACTGGATGCAGTCGTACCGGCCGCACGAGCTGTTCGACGAGGACGGCCGGTTGCACGCCGAGATCGCCGCGCAGGCGCCGGAGGGCGAGCTGCGCATGGGCGCCAACCCGCACGCCAACGGCGGCCTGCTGCTCAAGGACCTGCGGCTGCCGGACTTCCGCGACTTCGCCGTCGACGTCCCGCGGCCCGGCGGAGCGATGACCGAGTCCACCCGGGTGCTGGGCAGCTGGCTCACCGAAGTCATCCGCCGCAACCCGGACAGCTTCCGGATCTTCGGGCCGGACGAGGTCGCCTCGAACCGGCTGCAGGCGGTCTACGACGCCACCGACAAGCAGTGGAACGCCGAGTACGTCGGGCCCGAGGTGGACGAGCACCTCGCGCGTGCGGGCCGTGTCATGGAGATGCTCAGCGAGCACCAGTGCCAGGGGTGGCTGGAGGGCTACCTCCTGACGGGTCGGCACGGCCTGTTCACCAGCTACGAGGCGTTCGTCCACATCGTCGACTCGATGTTCAACCAGCACGCCAAGTGGCTCAAGGTCACCAACCACATCCCCTGGCGCCGGCCGATCGCGTCCCTCAACTACCTGCTGTCCAGCCACACGTGGCGGCAGGACCACAACGGGTTCTCCCACCAGGACCCCGGGTTCATCGACCACGTGGTCAACAAGAAGGCCGAGATCGTGCGCGTCTATCTCCCGCCGGACGCGAACACCCTGCTCAGCACGTACGACCACTGCCTGCGCAGCCGCCAGTACGTCAACGTGGTGGTGGCCGGCAAGCAGCCCGGGCCGCAGTTCCTGTCGATGGACGACGCCATCGCGCACTGCACGCGCGGCCTGGGCATCTGGGAGTGGGCCGGCACGGAGGTGCCCGGGGAGGACCCCGACGTCGTGCTCGGCTGCGCGGGCGACGTCCCCACGCTCGAGACCCTGGCGGCCGCGCACATGCTGCGCGAGGAGCTGCCGGACCTCAAGGTCCGCGTCATCAACGTCGTGGACCTCATGCGGCTGCAGGACGAACGGGAGCACCCGCACGGGTTGTCGGACAAGGACTTCGACGGGCTGTTCACCCCCGACCGGCCGGTGATCTTCAACTACCACGGTTACCCGTGGCTGATCCACCGGCTCACCTACCGCCGGCGCAACCACCCCAACATCCACGTGCGGGGCTACAAGGAGGAGGGCACCACCACCACGCCCTTCGACATGGCGATGCTCAACGACATCGACCGGTACCACCTGGTGCTCGACGTCATCGACCGGGTGCCGGGCCTCGGTTCGAAGGTGGCGGGCCTGCGTCAGCGGATGGTCGACGCGCGCCTCGCGGCCCGCCAGTACACGCGCGAGCACGGCGAGGACATCCCCGAGGTGCGGGACTGGGTGTGGCCGGACGCCGGCCAGACGGCCACCGACGCGGCCGGCCCGATGTACGACGCCGCGACCGCCACGGGCGGTGACAACGAGTGAGCCGCCGGGAGTGACCAACCCGACGCCGTCGGGGCGGTGCGTCGCTCGCCGCGATGCGATGGAATGGGCGTGACGTCCGACGCGAGCGAACAGGCGGCCAGTGAGCACACGCAGCATCTACATCGCGTCCCCCGAGGGGGACACCGGCAAGTCCACGGTCGCGCTCGGGGTCCTCGACCTGCTGGTCCGCCAGGTCCAGCGGGTCGGGGTCTTCCGAGCAGTCTCCCGGGTCCCGGAGCGCCCCGCGGCCGACGGCGGCACGGGCGTCCGGGACCACGTCCTGGAGATGCTGCTCGCCCACGACGGCGTGGACCTGGAGTACGCCGACGCGGTCGGGGTCACCTACGACGACGTCCACGCCGACCCGGAGGGCGCGCTGGCGAGGATCGTGGCGCGCTACCACGACGTCGCCGCCCGGTGCGACGCCGTCGTCGTGCTCGGCACCGACTACACGGACGTGTCGGGCGCGACCGAGCTGGCGTTCAACGCCCGGGTGGCCGCCAACCTCGACGCACCCGTGCTGCTCGTCGTCTCGGGGCGCGGGCGCGGGATCGACGACGTCGCCACCCTGACCCGGCTCAGCGTGGCGGAGCTGCGGGCGAGCCACGCGCAGCCGATCGCCGTGGTGGTGAACCGGGCCGAGGACGCCGTGACGGACGCGCCCGCGGCGGTGCGGGCCGGCATCTCGGGCGAGGACCTGCCGACCTGGGTCATCCCGGAGGAGCCGTTCCTCGGGGCGCCCACCGTGGCCCAGCTCGCCGACGCGGTCGACGGCACACTGCTGCTCGGTGACCGGGACCTCCTCGCGCGCGAGGCGCTCGACGTCATCGTCGGTGCCATGACGTTCGAGCACATGCTCGGACATCTCGCGGACGGCACCGTCGTCATCACCCCGGGCGACCGCACGGACGTCCTGCTCGGGCTGCTGTCGGTGCAGGCCGCGCAGCGCTTCCCGTCGCTCGCCGGGCTGATCCTCACCGGCGGCTACCGGCCGTCGGGCCGGTCCGGGCAGCTCGCGGCGGCCCTGGAGCCGCACGTGCCCATCATCGCCACCACGATGGACACCTACGAGGTGGCCGGCGTCGCGGCGCGGACGCGGGGCGCCATGACGGCGACGGCGCAGCGCAAGCACGACGTCGCCCGGGCCATGTTCGAGCAGCGGGTCGACGGCGCGGAGCTGCTGGCCCGGCTCGCCCTCGAGCGCACCCCCGTGGTGACCCCGCTGATGTTCGAGCACGAGCTCGTCGAACGCGCCCGCGGCGACCGGCGGCGCGTGGTGCTGCCCGAGGGCGACGACGACCGCATCCTGCGCGCCGCCTCGACGGTGCTCGCGCGCGGCATCGCGGATCTCGTGATCCTGGGCGACGAGACGGCGATCCGGGCCCGGGCCACCGAGCTCGGCCTCGACATCGACGCCGCGTTGGTGCTCTCCCCGACCGACCCCGAGCACGTCGAACGGTTCGCCGCCGAGTACACCCGGCTGCGGGCGCACAAGGGCATGACCGTCGAACGGGCGCGCGAGATCGTCACGGACGTGTCCTACTTCGGCACGATGATGGTCCACCTCGGACTGGCCGACGGCATGGTCTCCGGCGCGGCGCACACCACCGCCCACACGATCCGGCCCTCCTTCGAGATCATCCAGACCCGACCGGGCGTGTCCGTGGTGTCCTCGGTGTTCCTCATGTGCCTGCCGGACCGGGTGCTCGTGTACGGCGACTGCGCGGTCAACCCGGACCCGACGGCGGAGCAGCTCGCCGACATCGCCGCGTCGTCCGCGGCCACCGCCGCGCAGTTCGGCGTCGGCCCGCAGATCGCGATGCTGTCCTACTCGACCGGCACCTCCGGCACGGGGGCCGACGTCGACAAGGTGCGCGCGGCCACCGACCTCGTGCGCGAGCGCCACCCGGAGCTGAGCGTCGAGGGCCCCATCCAGTACGACGCCGCGGTCGACGTGTCCGTCGCGGCGTCCAAGCTGCCCGAGTCGTCCGTGGCCGGGCGGGCGAGCGTGTTCATCTTCCCGGACCTCAACACGGGCAACAACACCTACAAGGCGGTGCAGCGCTCGGCCGGCGCCGTGGCGATCGGGCCGGTGCTGCAGGGCCTGAACAAGCCCGTGAACGACCTCTCCCGCGGCGCGCTGGTGCCGGACATCGTCAACACGGTGGCGATCACGGCGATCCAGGCGCAGTCCGCCACCACCACGAACGGAGCGCCCGCATGAGCATCCTCCCGGAGGCCGAACGGCCCAACCCGTACAGCGCCTACGGGGCGCACGGCTCGGTGCTGGTGCTCAACTCGGGCTCGTCGTCGCTGAAGTACCAGCTCGTCAACCCGGTCGGCGGCGAGGCGATCGCCGCCGGCACGGTCGAGCGCATCGGGGAGTCCGGCGGGTCGGGCATCGTGACGCACACCTTCGCCGGCAACCGCACCCGCCGTGAGCCCGACGTCCCGGACCACGGCGAGGCGTTGCGGCTGGCGCTGGGGATGTTCGACGAGATCGGCCCACGCCTCGCCGACGCCGGGATCTACGCCGTCGGGCACCGCGTGGTGCACGGCGGGGCCGAGTTCTCCGGTCCGGTGGTCGTGGACGACGGCGTCGTGGACCGCATCGAGGCGCTGGTCCCGCTCGCTCCCCTCCACAACCCCGCCAACGTGCAGGGCATCCGCGTGGCCCGTGAGCTGCTCCACGACGTGCCGCACGTCGCCGTCTTCGACACGGCGTTCTTCCAGGCCCTTCCCGCGGAGGCCTACACGTACGCCATCGACCGGGAGGTGGCCGCGGCCCATGACGTGCGCCGCTACGGGTTCCACGGCACCAGCCACCAGTACGTGGCCGGCAAGGTGGCCCGCGTGCTGGGCCGGCGGGTGCAGGACCTCAACACGATCGTGCTGCACCTGGGCAACGGGGCCTCCGCGTCGGCGGTGCGCGGGGGCGTGCCGATCGACACGTCCATGGGTCTGACGCCGCTCGAGGGCCTGGTCATGGGCACCCGCTCCGGCGACATCGACCCGGCCGTGGTCTTCCACCTCGCCCGCAACGCCGGCATGGACATCGACGAGCTGGACACGTTGCTCAACAAGCGCTCGGGCATGCTGGGGCTGTCGGGCGTCAACGACTTCCGCGAGCTGCGGCGACTCATCGACGACGGCGACGAGGACGCGGCCCTGGCGTTCGACGTCTACGTCCACCGGCTGCGCAAGTACGTGGGCGCCTACGCCGCACTGCTGGGGCGGGTGGACGTCATCGCCTTCACCGCCGGCGTCGGCGAGAACGACGCCGTGGTGCGCGCCGCCGTCTGCGCGGGCCTGGAGAACTTCGGGATCGCCGTCGACGAGGACCGCAACGCGGCCAGGGGCGGTGAGCGCATCATCTCCCCCGACTGGGCGAAGACCCTCGTCATGGTCGTCCCCACCATGGAGGAGCTCGCCATCGCCCGGCAGTGCGTGGAGGCCGTGGACGGCCGGGAACCGACGGCGGCGGTCACCACCGGCTGAGCCCCCTCAGGCTCCGGCGGATCCTCTTGTCGCCCCAGCCCGCGGCTCCGCTCCAGGTGCGTTCCTCGTCCCTCAGGCGACGGCGAAGACCAGGCCCGCGATCGCGAAGCCCATCACACCGATCCCGGTCTCCATGACGGTCCAGGTGCGCAGGGTCGTGCGCACGTCCATGTCGAAGAACCGGCCGACCAGCCAGAAGCCGGAGTCGTTGACGTGGCTGAGCACGACGGACCCGGCCGCGACGGCGACGACGATCGCCGCGAGCTCCACCGCTCCATAGCCTCCGGCGGCCACGGCCGGGGCGATGAGCCCTGCCGCGGTGGTCAGCGCGACCGTCGCGGAGCCCTGGGCGACGCGCAGCACCGCGGCGACGAGGAATCCGGCCACGATGACCGGCAGCCCGACGTCGCCGAGGACCTCCGCCAGGGCGTCGCCGATGCCGGTGGCCCGCAGCACCCCACCGAACATGCCGCCGGCGCCGGTGATGAGGATGACCGAGGCGACAGGCCCGAGGGCGGAGTCCAGCGTCTTCTCCAGGGCGGTGCCCTCGACCCCGCGCCGGCGGCCCAGCACCCACGCGGCCACGAGCACCGTGATGAGCAGGGCCACCGGGGTCGCGCCGACCAGCCCGGCGACGGCCACGGCCGCCGAGTCGCCGTCGACCCATCCCGCTGACGCCGCGGTCTCCAGCCCGGTGTTGGCGAAGATGAGGATCAGGGGCAGCAGCAGGATGGCGACGACGATGCCGAAGCGGGGCGGGTTCGCGATCTGCGCGTCGTCGGCCCGGCCGAGGATCTCCGGCACGGGGAGCTGGAACCTGCGGCCGGCCCACCGGCCGAAGAGGTAGGCGGTGACGTACCAGGTGGGCAGCGCGGCCACGAGACCGACGAGGAGCACCATGGCGACGTCCGCGCCGAGGAACTCCGACGCCGCGACGGGGCCGGGGTGCGGGGGCACGTAGATGTGCATCACGGAGAACGCACCGGCGACCGGCAGCCCGTAGAGCAGCACGGAGCCGCCCAGCCGCCGCGCGACGGCGAACACGATGGGCAGCATCACCACGAGGCCGGCGTCGAAGAAGATCGGGAAGCCGAACAGCAGCGAGGCGATGCCCAGCGCGAGCGGTGCCCGGCGCTCGCCGAACCGTCGGATGAGCACGTCGGTCAGGGCTTGCGCGCCGCCGCTGGTCTCGACGAGCCGGCCGAGCATCGCGCCCAACCCCACGAGCAGCGCGACGGCGGCGAGCGTGGAGCCGAACCCGTCGAGCAGGACGTCGACGATGCCGCCCGCAGGCAGCCCGGCGGCGACGGCGGTCAGGAGACTCACCAGGATGAGGGCGACGAACGCGTGCAGGTGGACCTTGATGATGAGGAAGAGCAGCAGCGCGACGGCCGCTGCCGCGATGACGAGCAGCGGGCCGGCGGTGAGGGTCTGGGTCCAGTCGTCAGGCGTCATGGCTCGCTCCTCGTCGTGGTGGTGGAGCAGCGCGCGACGACGTCGTCGACGATCTGCTCGGGCGGGGCGGCGACGTCGACGGTGAGCCCGTCCTCGTCGTCGGCCAGGGGTTCGAGGGTGGCGAGCTGCGAGGGCAGCAGCGAGGTGGGCATGAAGTGGCCCGACCGCCCGGTCATGCGCTCGGCGAGCAGCTCGGGCGCCCCGTCCAGGTGGAGGAACCAGACCTGGCCGCGGGCGGCGCGCAGCACGTCGCGGTAGGTCCGCTTGAGCGCGGAGCAGGTGACGACGGCGGGGCGCCCGGCGTCGGCCTCGGCACTGAGCCAGTCGCGGATCGCGGCCAGCCACGGCGCCCTGTCCTCGTCCGTGAGCGGGGTGCCCGCGCCCATCTTGGCGATGTTCGCCTCGGAGTGGAACTGGTCGGCCTCGGCGTACTCGACGCCGATCCGTTCGGCGAGCAGGCGGGCGACGGTGGTCTTGCCCGAACCGGCGACCCCCATGACGACGATGTGCACGACGGCGTCGGCCGCCTCGTCGCGGGGGTCCTGCTCGGGACCGTGTTCAGCAGGTGTGACGTCGGTGTCCATCGGTTCGACTTCCGTGTCGGCGGGTCAGTTCCACGAGGATGCATGATTGGTAGCACCTTTGGCAAGCGATTGGTGTCACCAATTGCGGGAGGTACGTGCCTCGGTAGGCTCGCCCCATGCCGACCCCAGCCCTGCACAGCGCCGTCCTCGACGCCGTCGGGCGGGCCGTCACCAGCGGCGACGTCGCACCGGGCACTCCCCTCACCCTCGAGGCGATCGGAACACAGCACGGCGTGTCCCGCACCGTGGCCCGGGAGGTCATGCGGATGCTCGAGGGACTCGGCCTCGTCCGCTCCCGCCGCCGGGTCGGCCTGGTCGTGCTGCCCATGACCGAGTGGAACGTCCTCGACCCCCGCGTGATCCGCTGGCGCCTCGCCGGCCCGGGACGCGACGACCAGCTCCGCACCCTCACCGAGCTCCGCCACGCCGTCGAGCCCCTGGCCGCCGCCGGGGCCGCACGCCACGCGAGCGACGACGAGCGCGCCGAGCTCCTCGACCTCGCCGCCCGCATGCGGGTGCTCGGCGACCGCGGCGACCTCGCCGAGTTCCTCGACCTGGACATCCGGCTGCACGAGCTCCTGCTCAGGGCCAGCGGCAACGAGATGTTCGGCGCGCTGGCCGCCGTCATCGCCGAGGTGCTCACCGGCCGCACCCACCTGGGCCTCATGCCCGCCTCCCCCGTGCCCGAGGCGCTCGAACAGCACGAGGCCGTCGCGCACGCCGTGGCCCACGGCGACGCCCCGGCCGCCGAGGCCGCGATGGCCGCGCTCGTGGGGGAGGTCCGGCGCGCCCTCGACGCGACGACGGCGGACGCGGGGACACCATGACCGTGCTCCTCGACCCGCCGGCCTGGCCCGCGCACGACCGCCTCTGGTCGCACCTCGTCTCGGACTCGTCGCTGCACGAGCTGCGGACGTTCGCGCGCACGGCCGGCATCCCCGACCGCGCCTTCGACCTCGACCACTACGACGTCCCGGACGAGCGCTACGACGACCTCGTGGCCGCCGGGGCGACCCCGGTGGACGGCCGTGAGCTCGCGCGTCGGCTCGCCGGCTCCGTCCTGCGGGTTCCTGGCCACGAGCGACGGCGCGCCCGGCGCACGGTGCTCCTGTCGCGCTGGACCTCGCTCTGGCCGGACGCCGCGCTCTCCACCGCCGTCGGCGAGGACGTCGTCGACCGCTGGCGCGAGCCGCACCGCGACTACCACGGTCGCCTGCACCTGGCCGACGTCCTCGACGCCCTGACCCTCGTGCTCCCCGAACTGTCAGAAGATCGTCGGGGCATGCCGGGTCGTGGTTCTGACAGCTCGCGGGCGGGGTGGCTCGCGTCGGTCGCGCTGTGGTTCCACGACGCGGTGCACGACGGCGCCACCCCGGGCGACGAGGAGCGCTCCGCCGCCCTGGCGGTCGAGCTCCTCACTCCTCTCACGAGCTGTCAGACTCCCGTGGGGGTATACCCGCACGAGAGTCTGACAGCTCGTGAGGTGGCGGAGGTCGAGCGCCTCGTGCTGGTCACGGTGACCCACGACCCCGACCCGGGCGACCTCGCCGGCTGCCTGGTGAGCGACGCCGACCTGGCGATCCTCGGTGCCGACCCGGGGCGCTACTCCCGCTACGTGGCGCAGGTGCGCGCCGAGTACGGGCACGTCGGTGACGCGGACTTCCGGGCCGGACGCGGCGCCGTGCTCGAGCAGCTGCTCACGCTGCACACCGGGCCGGGCCTGTTCCGCACGCCCGCCGCCCGCGGCCGCTGGGACGCGCCGGCCGAGCGGAACCTGCGCGCCGAGCTCGACGGCCTCTGAGCTCCCCTCAGGGCAGGCGGAGCCTGCGCATCGCCCGCATCGCCTCGGTGAGCACCTTGCTGGGCACGTCCCCGCCGAGGGCGTAGAGGGTGTCCAGGGACAGGCCGGCGCTCAGACCACGCTGCGCCACCACGCTCTGGACCTCGGTGACCGCCTCGACGGCCTCGCGGCCGTGCCGTCGTCCGAGGCCGGAGGCCTTCATGCCGCCCATGGGCGCGCCCGCGGAGCCCCAGGCCTGCAGGTAGCCGTCGTTGATGACCACCGTGCCCGCCTGGACCCGGGCGGCGACCTCCCGCGCCCGCGCGACGTCGCGGGACCAGATCGAGGCGTTGAGGCCGAACTCCGTGTCGTTCATGACGTGCACGGCTTCGTCGTCGCTGGCGACCCGCGTCACCGCCACGACGGGTCCGAACGTCTCCTCGCGCAGGCAGACGGCGTCCTCCGGGACGTCGTCCAGCACCGTCGGGGCGTAGAAGTAGGGTCCGACGTCGGAACGGTGCACCCCACCGGCCAGCGCCCGCGCTCCCTTGGCCAGGGCGTCGTCGACGTGCGCCGCGACCTTCTCGAGCTGGTCGGCCGACACCAGCGAACCGACGTCGGCCGTGTAGTCGAGGCCCGCGCCGAGCGCCAGCGCGCGCACCGCCGGGACGAACCGCTCCAGGAACTCGTCGGCGACGCGCTCGTGCAGCACCAGGCGCTCGATCGACATGCAGAGCTGGCCGGCGTTGGAGAAGCAGGCCCGCACCACGCCCGGCACGGCCGCGTCGAGATCGGCGTCGGCCGCGACGTACAGCGGGTTCTTGCCACCCAGCTCCAGCGTCGCGCCGATGAGCCGTCCCCCCGCCCGTGCGGCGATCTTCCGGCCCACCGCCGTCGAACCGGTGAAGGCGACGTGGTCGACGCGGTCCACGAGATCGGCCCCGACCTCGCCACCGCCCGCCACGACCGCCAGCAGGTCGTCGGGCAGGCCGGCCTCGGCCAGGAGCTCGGCGGCCCACAGCGCGGACAGCGTGGTCTGCGGGTCGGGCTTGAGCACGACGGCGTTGCCCGCCAGCAGCGCGGGGATCGCCTCCGACAGGGCGAGCGTCAGGGGGTAGTTCCACGGCGCGATGACGCCCACGACGCCGACCGGCCGGCGGTGCACCCGGGCCCCGGTGAGCACCGACAGAGCACCGGGGACGCGCCGGTCGGCGAGGTAGCGCGGCCCGCGCACCACGTAGTGACGGCACGTCTGCGCGATGTCGGCGACCTCCTCGAAGGCGCTGCGCCGGGACTTGCCGGACTCCATCTGGATCAGGTCGAGGATCTCGGACTGACGTTCCAGGACCAGCGAGCCGAGCCGGTCGAGCACCCGGGTGCGCGCGGCGAGCGGCGCCGCGGCCCAGTCGTGCTGGGCCGCCCGGGCGGCGTCGACGGCACGGGCGACGTCGTCGGTCCCGGAGAGCGGGACCGCGGCGAGCGGAGCGCCCGTGAACGGCGACGTGCTGCGGTGGGTGCCGGCGTCGTGCGACGTGACGACCCGGCGGACCAGTGGTTCGACGACGTCCGGTTCGAGGACGTACGTGGATGCCGGCAGCTCGGGGTCGATCACGTCGTCCAGAGCACCGTCGCTCTCGTGCGCAGTTGCCATGGGCGACACTCTATGCGGCGCCGGTGACGGCTCGGTGAACGATGCGTCAGATGTCCGTGTCGTTCGCTCTCAGCGCGAGGGGTCGAGCGTGCGGCCCAGCACCGTGCACTCCACGTCGTCGTAGCCGAGGGTCGCGTAGAACCCCCGGACCGTGGTGTTCGTGGTGCGGACCATCAGGCGCACCCTGCTCGCACCGGCCGCCCGCAGCCACTCCTCCGCGGACCCGACGAGCCGGCGGCCGAGCCCGGTCCCCTGGAGCCCGGGCGCCACGGCCACGTAGTAGAGCCATCCCCGGTGTCCCTCGTACCCGGCCAGCACCGACCCGACGACGGCGGAGGTCGCGTCGAGCGCGACCAGCACCGTGGACGTGGGGTTGCGCCGCGCGTCGGCGATATCCCGGTGCGGGTCGTTCCACGGCCGGGTCAGGTCGCACTCGCGCCACAGCGCGACGACCTGCTCGACGTCGTCGTCCGTGATCTCCCGCAGGACCGTCTGCTGCGGGCCAGGCGCGGTCACCGCGGCTGGTAGGGCGACATGACGACCTCGACCCGCTGGAACTCCTTGAGGTCGGAGTAGCCGGTCGTGGCCATCGCCCGCCGCAGGGCACCGACCAGGTTCGTGGTGCCGTCCGCCTGGCGCCCGGGCCCGAAGAGGATCTCCTCCAGGGTGCCACCGGTGCCCACCGCGACCCGCTCACCGCGCGGGAGCTGCGAGTGGTGCGCCTCCGGGCCCCAGTGCCAGCCCTTTCCGGGCGCCTCGGAGGCCCGGGCCAGGGCGGCGCCGAGCATGACCGCGTCGGCCCCGCAGGCCACGGCCTTGACGATGTCGCCCGAGTGGCCCACCCCGCCGTCCGCGATGACGTGCACGTACCGGCCCCCGGACTCGTCGAGGTAGTCGCGGCGTGCGGCCGCGACGTCGGACACCGCGGTCGCCATCGGTGCGTGGATGCCCAGGCTGACGCGGGTGGTGTGGGCCGCTCCCCCGCCGAAGCCGACGAGCACGCCCGCGGCACCCGTGCGCATGAGGTGCAGGGCCGCGGTGTAGGTCGAGGCCCCGCCGACCACCACGGGGACGTCGAGCTCGTAGATGAACCGCTTGAGGTTCAGCGGCTCGGCGTTGCCCGAGACGTGCTCGGCGGAGACGGTGGTGCCCCGGATGACGAACAGGTCCACCCCGGCGTCGACGACCGTCTGGTAGTGCTCCTGGGTGCGCTGCGGGGACAGCGCCCCGGCGACGGTGACGCCGGCCGCGCGGACCTCCTTGAGGCGCTGGGTGATGAGCTCCGGCTTGATCGGCTCGGCGTAGATCTCCTGCATGCGGCGCGTCGCCTGGTCGGCGGGCAGCTCGCAGATCTCCGCGAGCAGCGGCTCCGGGGACTCGTACCGGGTCCACAGCCCCTCGAGGTCCAGCACGCCGAGACCGCCGTGGTTGCCCAGCGCGACCGCGGTGTCCGGGCTCATCACCGAGTCCATCGGCGCGGCCATGATCGGCAGGTCGAAGTGGTAGGCGTCGATCTGCCACTCCGTGGACACGTCCTTCGGGTCACGGGTGCGGCGCGAGGGCACCACCGCGACGTCGTCGAAGGAGTACGCGCGGCGACCGCGCTTGCCACGTCCGATCTCGATCTCGTTGCTCACCCCGCAAGCGTACCGGCCGCGGCCCGGGCCCCCGGGCCCCGCACGCGGCTCGCACCCGACCGGAGCCTCCGGAGCTCCTGGTCACGGGTGTCGGTGGCGGGTGGCATCGTCCGGGCCCAGGACGTGAGGAAGGAACGCGCGATGGACGACACCGCTGTCCACACCACATGGGTCGGCGGCCCGCTGCTGGGCTTCGACACCGAGACGACCGGCGTGGACGTGCACTCCGACCGCATCGTCACCGCCGCCGTCGTGCTGCGCACGGCCACGACGACGGACGTGCGCACCTGGCTGATCGATCCCGGGATGGCGATCCCGGCCGAGGCCGCGGCCATCCACGGGGTCACGACGGAGCACGCCCGCGCCCACGGGGCGCCGCCGCGGCAGGCACTGGCCGAGATCGCGGCGGTCCTCGCCGAGCACACGCGCGCCGGGGTACCGGTCGTGGCGTACAACGCGGCGTTCGACCTGACGCTGCTCGACGCGGAGCTGGCCCGGCACGGGCTCCCCACGCTGCCCGAGCGGCTCGGCCGTCCGGTGGCGCCAGTGCTGGACCCGCTGGTCATCGACCGGTGGCGGGACCGCTACCGCCAGGGCAAGCGACGCCTCGGCGACCTGGTGGACCTCTACGGCATCGCCGGCGAGGGCGAGCTGCACAGCGCCGACGTCGACGTCCTGGCGACCCTCGACGTGCTCGACGCCCAGCTCCTGCAGTACCCCGACCTGCGGGCCGTGGCCCTCGACGCCCTGCACTCCGCCCAGCAGGACGCGCACCGCCGCTGGGCCGACAACTTCAACGCGTGGCGCCGCACGCAGGGCCTGCCAGGCCCGGGAGCGTCCCCGGCCTGGCCGGTCGAGCCGCCCGCAGCGGGCTGACTCAGGACACCTTGTAGTTGGGTGCCTCGACGGTCATCATGATGTCGTGCGGGTGGGACTCCTTGAGGGAGGCCGACGTGATCCGCACGAACCGGCCGTTGGCCTGCAGCTCCGGCACGGTGCGCGCACCGACGTAGAACATCGTCTGGTGCAGGCCGCCCACGAGCTGGTGCACCACGGTGGCCAACGTCCCCTTGTACGGCACCTGGCCCTCGACGCCCTCGGGCACGATCATGTCGTCGCTGGTGACCTCGGCCTGGAAGTAGCGGTCCTTCGAGTAGGACTTCTTGCCGCGCGAGGACATGGCGCCCATCGAGCCCATCCCGCGGTAGGCCTTGAACTGCTTGCCGTTGACGAGGATCTGGTCGCCGGGGGCCTCCTCGGTGCCGGCCAGCATCGAGCCGAGCATCACCGCCTCCGCACCAGCGACGACGGCCTTGCCGATCTCGCCGGAGTGCCGCATCCCACCGTCGGCGATGACCGGCACGCCGGCCTCCCGCGCCGCCAGCGAGGCCTCGTACACGGCGGTGATCTGCGGAACGCCGACGCCGGTCACGACGCGCGTGGTGCAGATCGAGCCGGGCCCGACACCGACCTTGATCGCGTCCGCACCCGCCTCGACGAACGACCGGGCGCCCTCCTTGGTGGCGACGTTGCCACCGATCACCTGGACGTCGCGCGTGGCCGGGTCCGACTTGAGCCGGCGGACCATGTCGATGAGCATCCGGACGTTGCCGTGCGCGGTGTCCGCGACCAGCACGTCCACGCCCGCGTCGATGAGGGTGGTCGCCCGCTCCCAGGCGTCCCCGAAGTACCCGATGGCCGCGCCGACCATGAGCCGCCCCTGCCCGTCCTTTGACGCGTCGGGGAACTGCTCGGACTTCACGAAGTCCTTGACCGTGATCAGCCCGGCCAGGCGGCCCTCGTCGTCCACGAGCGGCAGACGCTCGAGCTTGTGCTTGCGCAGCAGCGCCGTCGCGTCCTCGCGGGAGATCCCGGCACGCCCCGTGATGAGCGGCTGCGGCGTCATGACGTCGGAGACCGTCGTGGTGGCCCACTCGGCGACGGGGGTGAAGCGCAGGTCGCGGTTGGTGACGATGCCGACGAGCTTCCCGCCCTCGTCCAGCACGGGGAAACCGGAGACCCGGTACTGCCCAGCGCGCTGGTCGAGCTGCTCGAGCGTCGCGTCGGGTCCGATGGTGACCGGGTTCGAGATGATGCCGGTCTGGGTCCGCTTGACCAGGTCGACCTGGTAGGCCTGGTCCTGGATAGAGAGGTTGCGGTGCAGGACACCGAGCCCGCCCTGTCGCGCCATGGCGATCGCCATCCGCGACTCGGTGACGGTGTCCATCGCCGCGGACACCAGCGGCACCCTCAGCGAGATCTCGCGGGTCAGCCGCGACGTCGTGTCGATGTCCGTGGGCGCCAGGTCCGAGTACCCCGGCAGCAGCAGGACGTCGTCGTAGGTGAGGCCGAGGAATCCGAACGGGTCGTGCGCTGGCGAGGTCGTCTCCGTCATGTCCCGAGTCTACGGCGGGACGAGCGGGCTCCGGTGGTGCCGTCCGTCACCTGGTGACGGCCTGTCGCCTGACAGCCGGTCGCCGCTCCGGCCCGGCGGCCGGGCGGGCGGACCGGTTCACGAGGAGACGACGGCGAGGACCTCGTGGAGCAGCCCGGTGAAGGACCGCACGCGCTGCACCTGGGGCGCGAGCGGGATCTCGGTCGCGGCGTCGTCGCGGCGCAGACCGACGAAGATCGGCAGGTCGGGGAACCCCTCGTGCACCGCGTGCACGACGTCGAGGTCCGGCCGCCGCTGCGTCGTCGCCAGCACGAGGGCGGCGGGCCGGACCATGGTGACGAGCTCGAGCGAGCGCCGGGTGCTGGCGGGGCCGGTGACGATCCGCGCGGTCTTCCCCTTGGCTGTCAGGGCGGCCGCCAGCGCGTGCGCGGACAGCGGGACGACCTCGTCCGGCGCGGCGAAGATCAGCACGATGTTGCGCATGCGGCTCGGGTGGTTGGCGGGCGGGCCACCGTTCTGGACGACGGCCTGCTCGAACGCCTCGGTGAAGGAGCGCAGCGCGTGCAGGGCCGCGGTGGCCAGCACCACCTCGGGGACGGCGCCGGGCCCGGCAAGCACGGTGCGCTCGGCGACACGGTTCCAGGCCGGCTCCAGGAGGTGGGCCCACCACATCGCGGGGTCGCCGTGCGCGGGGATCCGGAGCAGGTCGTCGCAGCGGCCCTGGTCGTAGGCGAGAGCCGCGTCGACGACGGCGGAGACCTTGCCGGAGGCGTTCTGGCCGGCGGCCCCGTACCCGGTCGAGGCGCCGGCGCCCCCCTGCCCGCCGCCAGGGAGGGCGCGCAGGTGGGCCCGGCCTGGCCGGGCGGTGGCGTCGTCGGTGGCGCCGGAGCGACCGCCGTCGGCCTCCGACGACTCGGGCGGCACGGGCGGCACGGGCGGCGCGGCCTTCTGCGCCCTGTCGAGCTCCTCGACGTCGGCCTCCAGGGCTGCCTCGGCGGCGTCCACCGGTGCCACGCCCTCGAGGGTGAGCCGTCGCATGACGAGCAGCCGAGCGACGTCGTCGGGGGTGTAGCGCCGGTGCGAGCCGGCCGTCCGGTCGGACGGGCCCAGGCCGTAGCGTCGGTCCCAGGTCCGCAGCGTCGCCGGGGCCACCCCGAGACGCCGCGCCACGGCCGCGACGGCGAGTCCGGGTCCGGACGGGCGTGACCCGCCCGAGTCCTGGGCCGGTCGCGAGGAGGTCATGCCTCGATTCTGCCAGGGGTTCGCGCGACCGCCACTGCACCTCCCGGCGCGTCACGATCCGAGCCAGGTTCTTGCCGTCAAGCAAGTCATCGCTCCGGGGAATCGGTTCATGGCCTGGTCAGACGATCCGCGTGCGACAGGTACGCCCAACTTGCGTCGACCCCTTGAACAACCTCTGCACAACTTGTAGGTTGTTCGCCATGACGGAGATCTCGAGACTGCCAGGGCCGGTGATGGAGCTGTGGGAGTGGCAGTACCAGGGAGCGTGCCGCGACGCGGACGACACCCTGTTCTTCCACCCCGAGGGCGAACGCGGTTCGACCCGCCGACGGCGGGCCGAGGCCGCGAAGGCGATCTGCCACTCGTGCCCGGTGATGATGCAGTGCCGCGAGCAGTCGCTGCGGGTCCGTGAGCCGTACGGCGTCTGGGGCGGGCTCAGCGAGGACGAGCGCAGCGCCGCGCTCGCCGGCCGCGAGCGCAAGGTCGGCTGAGCCGGAGGTGCAGCGACGGGTGGGGGCCGAGGGACGAGGCACCCGCACGACGCGAACCGCAGGCTCCGCCGACAACGACACGGCTGAGCCGGAGGTGCAGCGACGGGTGGGGGCCGAGGGACGAGGCACCCGCACGACGCGAACCGCAGGCTCGGCTGACGCCCCCCGCACACGACGAAGCCCCGCACCACGGATGATGCGGGGCTTCGTGCGTCAGCGTCGAGGGCTGCGGATCAACCCACGACGACGGCGAGGATGTCGCGCGCGGAGAGCACCAGGTACTCCTCGCCCGCGTACTTGACCTCGGTGCCGCCGTACTTGCTGTAGATGACCTTGTCGCCGACCTTGACGTCGACCGGGACACGGTTGCCCTGGTCGTCGAAACGGCCGTCGCCGACCGCCAGGACCTCACCCTCCTGGGGCTTCTCCTTGGCGGTGTCCGGGATGACCAGGCCGGAAGCGGTCGTGGTCTCGGCCTCGACGGCCTTGACGACGATCCGGTCCTCGAGCGGCTTGATGGGGACCGACACGTCGGACCTCCTTGTTCGCGATGACTAGCTGGACTGGGACGCACCCTGTCGCTGGCCGTCGTCGCGGGTGCCGGCACAGCGTGAGCGCTGGGACCAAATCTAGGCAGCCGTTAGCACTCTGACAAGTCGAGTGCCAGGATTCCTCTGCGAGCGTCATCGGCGCACGTCCCGCACGCCGCCTGAGACGATGACCCCATGGACGCGGCCTCCCTGACCAAGCTGCTCAGCCCCGAGGGCTGGGCGCTGCTCAACGCCCTCCCGCCCTACGACGAGGGACAGGCGATGGTGCTGGCCACGCGGCTCCGTGCCGAGGGGGTCGATCCCGATCTCGCCGCCGCCGTCCTCACCCAGTCCCGGCTGCGGGCGAAGGCCCGGACCAAGCTCGGCTCCTTCGCCGACGGCATGCTGTTCACCCCCGACGGCGTCGAGCAGGCCACCCGGCTGGTCGTCGCCGGGCTGCACGCCCGTCGCTACCTCGCGGCGGGCGTCACCAAGGTCGCCGACCTCACCAGCGGCGTCGGCGCAGACGCGCTCGCCTTCGCGGGCGTGGGCCTCGACGTGCTGGCCACGGACGTGGACGAGATGACCGCCGCCATGGCGACGGTCAACCTCCGCGCCTTCCCCGAGGCCGAGGTCCGGCACGCCGACGGGCTCACGCTCGACCTGGCCGCCGAGGGCGTGGACGGCGTCTACGCCGACCCCGCACGACGCACCCGCGGCGGGCGGCGGATCTTCGACCCGTCCGCCTACGCGCCCCCGCTCGACGCGGTGTGGGCGCTGCGGGACCAGGTGCCCGCGCTCGGCATCAAGGTCGGTCCCGGCATCCCCCACCACGGGTTGCCGGCCGATGCCGAGACGCAGTGGGTCTCGGTCGACGGCGACGTCGTCGAGGCCGGGCTCTGGTTCGGTCCGCTCGCCCCCGACGGACCGGGGCGGTCCGCGCACGTCCTGCGCACGACGGCGGAGGGCACCGCGTCGCGCACCCTGCGGACCGGGCGCACGGACGGCACCGGCGAGGAGGCCGACGGCGAGCTCGTCCCCGAGGTCGGTCCTGTCGGCGCCTACCTGTACGAGCCGGACGGCGCCGTCGTGCGCGCCGGGCTGGTGGCGCACGCCGCCGCCGAGCTGGGCGGACGTCTCGTGGACCGCACCATCGCCTACGTGACGGCGGACGCCCCGGCCCCGGCCCCGCCGTCGGGCACCGCACCCCTCGCCACCGGCTACCGGGTGCTGGACGTGATGCCCTTCAACCTCAAGAAGCTGAAGGCGTACCTGCGCGAGCGGGGCGTCGGGCGGCTCACCGTGAAGAAGCGCGGCACGGCCGTCACGCCGGAACAGCTCCGTGCGCAGCTCTCGCTCAAGGGCGACGCCTCGGCCACGCTCGTCCTCACCCGGGTGGCGGGCCGCCAGCACGTGCTCGTCGTGGAACCGCACGCCGGCCGCGCATAGGACACTCCGGCCCACGGCGTGGAAGCATGGGGCCATGTCGCTGGACTTCGCGCCGTCCCGGCGCTCGAGCGTCGGGCTCGAGTGGGAGCTCGCGCTGGTGGACGCCGACTCGGGCAACCTGCGCCAGGTCGCGCCCGCGGTGATGGAGGCGCTCGGCCCCGACCCCCGGTCCCGGCACGTCAAGCCGGAGTTCCTGCGCAACACCCTCGAGGTCGTCTCCGGCGTCTGCGACACCGTGGGTGCGGCGATCTCGGACCTGGAGGCGGGGGTGGCCGCCGTCCACGACGTCATCGGCCCGATGCGTGCCGAGATGATGGGTGCGGGCACCCACCCGTTCGCGCACTGGTCCCAGCAGCAGGTGACGGACAAGCAGCGGTACGCCACCGTGGTCGACCGCACCCAGGTGTGGGGCCGCCAGCAGGTCGTCTACGGCGTGCACGTGCACGTCGGCATCGAGGACCGCGCCAAGGTGCTCCCGATCGTGCGGTCCCTGCTCGTGTACGTCGCCCACCTGCAGGCGCTGTCGGCGTCGTCGCCGTTCTGGGGAGCGGACGACACGGGCTACGCCTCGATGCGAGCCTTGATCTTCCAGCAGCTGCCCACCGCGGGTCTGCCGTACCAGTTCGCCGAGTGGGACCAGCTCGAGCAGTACGTCGACGACATGCTCAGGACGGGCGTCATCGACGACTTCACCGAGGTGCGCTGGGACATCCGCCCCGCCCCGCACTTCGGCACGGTGGAGGTCCGGGTCTGCGACGGCACGTCGAACGTGCTGGAGCTGGCCGCGCTCGGGGCGCTCGTGCACTGCCTGGTGGAGCACTTCTCCACCCTGCTCGACGAGGGCCGGCCGCTACCCACGATGCCCCGCTGGTTCGTGCACGAGAACAAGTGGCGCGCGGCCCGGTACGGCATGGAGGCGATCATCATCCTCGACGCCGAGGGCAACGAGGAGCTCGTCACGGACGCCCTGCCGCGCCTGCTCGACGAGCTCGCCCCCGTGGCCGACCGCCTGGGCTGCGCCGCCGAGCTCGACGGCGTCCGCGAGATCGTGCGCGCCGGGGCCTCCTACCAGCGCCAGCGAGCGGTGGCCGCGGCGCACGGCGGCGGGCAGCCAGGCCTCGAGGCCGTGGTGCGCTCCCTGGTCGCGGAGCTGCGGGCGGGGCGGCCGCTGCCGGTCGGCTGACCGGTCAGAGCCGGCGCTCGTGCCGGACGGGCCGGAGCCGCTCGGGCGCCGTCGTCGCCTCGGGGTACTCGCAGGTGAAGGTGCCGTCGTAGCCGAAGAGGAAGCCGAAAACGCCGTTGCGGACCTCGAGGTCGAGGCGGAAGACGCCGGCCTCGTCGTCGTAGGCCTCGCGCAGCGTCGCCCGGCCCGAGAACAGCATCGGGAAGCGGAAGCCGAGCAGTCCCTCGTAGAAGCGCTGGGCGCCCGAGCGCAGGAGCAACGAGCCGTCGGGCTCGACCCGCAGGTCGAGGTCCACGGCGAGGTGCTGGTGCGTACCGAGGTAGTCGACGATCGTGCCGCGGGTGGCGTCCAGGACCATCGTCGCGTCGAAGCGGCTCGGACGCGGACGTCCCGGGACGCTGTACTCGCGCACGAACGTCACCGTCTCGCGCCCGTGGGGGTCCCGGTAGGGGTAGTTCTCCACGACGAAGGGCACGTCCTCACCGACGTCCGCGACGAGGATGTTGCGCAGGCGACCGATCTGCAGGAACGGCACCGTCCACCACGGGCCGCGGCGGATGCGCCGCATGGTGCCGCGGCCCACGCAGGCGTACCCACCGTCGGTCGACACCCCGAAGCGTCGCCGGAGCTGCGGGTGCAGCCGGTCGAAGTCCGCACCCAACGCCTGGCGGAAGATGCTCGCACCGGCCCGGCCCGGCGTCCCGTCGAGCGTCCCGTCCGGCGTCTCGGTCACGGTGCCTCCAGGGTGTCGAGGGAGCGCGGGGCGTCGCGCATCGGGTCGCGGCCCGGACGCCGGGTCACGCAGCGAGAAGCCCGGGGCCGGTCCCGGCCCCAGAGGGCCAGGACGGAGCGCAGGGGCCACCGCTCGGGCGGGACGCCGGTCTCGGCCCAGATCCGCAGCCGGTCGAAGCTCCACGCCGTCATCCACAGCACCACCGGGCGCAGCAGCCGGTCGGCCACGCGGCCGAACCCCGGGGTGTAGTCGTACCCGGTGACGAAGCGGACCCCGCCCTCGACCGGGGTGTACCGCCAGTACCCGCGCCCGTCCCGCAACGGCGAGGTGCGGTCGTCGGTGTCGAAGCGCAGCGCGGACGTGCACGTGCCGCCGGGGCCGTGGCGCTCACCCAGGGAGGTGCCGGTGCCGCGGATCGTGTGCGGTCCCAGCGCCCGCTCGTACCGGAACCGGGTGGCGCCCGTGGCCGTGGTGCCGGTGGGCGCGATCCGGCTGAACCGCAGGTCCCAGCGCACGTGCTGCTCGGGGTCCTGAGTCAGCTCCCACAGCCGGTCGAGCGTCGTGCGCACGACCACCTCGACGTACAGCGCCCGCACGCGGTCAGACCGTGATGGCGGTCAGCGGCATCGAGGAGTCGACGCCGATGTCCAGGTCCGACGGCGCCACCCCGGCCCGCACGACGGCGGACCCCAGCGCGGCGATCATCGCCCCGTTGTCGGTGCAGTAGCGGATCGGCGGGATGCGCAGGTCGATGCCCGCCTCGGCGCAGCGTGCGGCGGCCAGCTCGCGCAGCTGGCTGTTGGCGGAGAACCCGCCGCCGATGACGAGCGTGTCGACGTCGTGCGCCCGGCAGGCGGCGATCGTCTTGGCGGTGAGCACGTCGACGACGGCGGCCGCGAAGGAGGCGGCGACGTCGGCGACCGGTACCTCGCGCCCGGCGTCCTGGCAGGTCTCCACCCACCGGGCCACCGCCGTCTTGAGGCCGGAGAAGCTGAAGTCGTAGGCGTGCTTGGCCTGGTCCTTGCGGGCCGTCAGCCCGCGCGGGAACCGGATGGCCTCGGGGTCGCCCTCGCGGGCGAGCCGGTCGATGTGCGGGCCGCCGGGGTAGGGCAGGCCGAGCAGCCGGCCGACCTTGTCGAAGGCCTCCCCCGCCGCGTCGTCGAGGGTGGAGCCGAGCTCGGTGACACCGGTGGCGATGTCGTCGACGAGCAGCAGCGAGCTGTGGCCGCCGGAGACGACCAGCGCCATCGCGCGTCCGGTGAAGGGGCCGTCGACGAGCTGGTTGACGGCGGCGTGGCCGATGACGTGGTTGACGCCGTACAGCGGCTTGTCGAGCCCGATCGCGAGCGCCTTGGCCGCGCTCGCCCCGATGGTCAGCGGACCGACGAGACCCGGTCCGGCGGTGACGGCGATCGCGTCGACCTCGGACAGGTCGACGTCGGCCTCCCCGAGGGCGCGGCGGATGGTGGGGACCATCGCCTCGAGATGGGCTCGGCTGGCGACCTCCGGGATGATCCCGCCGTACCGGGCGTGCTCGTCCATGGAGCTCGCGACGGCGTCGAACAGCAGCGTGTCACCACGCACCAGCGCGACGCCGGTCTCGTCGCAGGAGGTCTCGATCCCGAGCACCAGGGGCTCACCACCGGTCTGGTCAGTCATGGCCCCCATGATGGCACCGCCGGCGGCGACGGAAACACGAAAGTTACGTGGACCTGACAGATCGGACACCTCGGCGTACTTAGGTTCATCTGAACCTAACCGGCCCCGAGGGGCCCGCCACGAACGGAGCACGTCATGCGTCCACGGACACACGCCGGCACGAGAAGTCTCGGCGTCCTCTCGATCGCAGCACTGACCGTCAGCGCTCTCACCGCCTGCGGGGCCCAGGTCGACACGGCGGGCGGCGAGCCGTCCGGCTCCACCGCCACGAGCTGTGTCGACACCTCGGGCGACACGGTCAAGATCGGCTTCCTCAACTCGCTGTCGGGCACGATGGCGATCTCCGAGCAGACCGTCCACGACTCCCTGCAGCTCGCTGCCGCCGAGATCAACGCCGACGGCGGGGTCCTCGGCAAGGAGCTCGAGATCGTCACCGAGGACGGCCAGTCCGAGCCCACCGTGTTCGCGGAGAAGGCCACGAAGCTCATCACCAGCGACTGCGTCGCCGCGGTCTTCGGCGGCTGGACCTCCGCCTCGCGCAAGGCGATGCTGCCGGTCTTCGAGTCGGACGACTCCCTGCTGTTCTACCCGGTGCAGTACGAGGGCCTGGAGTCCTCGCCCAACATCTTCTACACGGGTGCCACCACCAACCAGCAGATCGTCCCCGCGCTCGACTACCTCGCGGAGCAGGACGTCGAGTCCCTGTACCTGGTCGGGTCGGACTACGTGTTCCCGCGGACCGCGAACAAGATCATCGACGCCTACGCCGAGGCGCACGGCATCGAGGTCGTGGGCGAGGAGTACGCACCGCTGGGCCACACCGACTTCTCCACGATCGTCAACAAGGTGAAGTCGGCCGACGCCGACGCCGTGTTCAACACCCTCAACGGCGACTCGAACGTCGCGTTCTTCAAGGAGTACTCCAACGCCGGCCTGGTCCCGGCCGACATGCCCGTGATGTCGGTGTCCATCGCCGAGGAGGAGATCGGCGGCATCGGCGTCGAGAACGTCGAGGGTCAGCTCACCGCCTGGAACTACTACCAGACCGTCGACACCCCGGAGAACGCGGCCTTCGTCGAGGCCTTCCAGGCCGAGTACGGCGCCGACCGCGTGACCTCGGACCCGATGGAGGCCGCCTACGACTCGCTCCACCTGTGGCGGGGCATGGTCGAGAAGGCCGAGTCCTTCGACGTCGCCGACGTCCAGGAGGCCGCCGACGGCGTCTCGTTCGACGCGCCCGAGGGCACCGTCACGGTGAACGGCGACAACCACCACATCGCCAAGACCGCGCTCGTCGGCCGCATCGGCGCCGACGGGCTCATCCACACCGAGTGGAGCTCCGACGGCCCCATCGAGCCCGACCCGTTCCTCGAGGGCTACGACTGGGCCGACGGCCTGTCCTGACCACCGACCCGACGCCGCCGACGATCGGACACCGACGATGGACATCCTCCTCTCCCAGCTCTTCGCGGGTCTGAGCCTCGGCTCCGTGCTCCTGCTCGCCGCCCTCGGCCTCGCGCTGACGTTCGGGCAGATGGGCGTGATCAACATGGCCCACGGGGAGTTCATGATGGCCGGCGCCTACACCGCGTTCGTGGTGCAGGGCGTCGTCGGCAGCGCGGGGGTGAGCCTGCTGGTCGCGCTGCCGCTCGGGTTCGCGGTCGGCGGGGTCCTCGGGCTCGTGCTCGAGGCGACGCTCATCCATCGCATGTACCACCGCCCGCTGGACACCTTGCTCGTCACGTGGGGCGTCGCCCTGGTGCTCCAGCAGGTGGCCCGCGACGTGTTCGGCGCCCCGAACGTGGACGTGACCGCGCCGGAGTGGCTCTCCGGCGCGGTCACGATCGGGGACGTGGCGCTGCCCAAGACACGACTGTTCATCCTGACCGTCGCGATCGCCTGCGTCGCCGCCCTGTCGGTCGCGCTGAAGGCGACGCCGCTGGGGCGGCGGATCCGCGCCGTCGTCCAGAACCGCGACCTGGCGGAGGCGTCGGGGATCTCGTCGCGCGCCACCGACCGGCTGACGTTCTTCATCGGCTCCGGTCTCGCCGGAATCGCCGGTGTCGCCCTCACCCTGCTCGGGTCGATCGGGCCGACGCTCGGGACGAGCTACATCGTCGACGCCTTCCTCGTGGTCGTGGCGGGAGGCATCGGTCAGATCAAGGGCACGGTGATCGCGGCGACCGCCCTCGGGCTGATGCAAGCCTTCTTCGAGTACTCCACGACGGCGTCGGTCGCCAAGGTGCTGGTCTTCGTCGTGATCGTCGCCTTCCTGCAGGTGCGGCCCCAAGGGCTGGTCACCGTGCGGACGAGGAGCCTGGCATGACCACCACCCATCCCTCCACCGGACGGCTGCACGCGCTGCTGCGGCCCGGACGCTCCCGGGCCCTGGCCGGCTTCGCCCTCGCCGCCGTCGTGCTGTTCGCCGTCGCCCCCGTGCTGCTCAGCCCGTTCCGGCTCAGCCTGCTCGCCAAGTTCCTGTGCCTGGCCATGGTCGCGGTGGGCATCGGGCTCGCCTGGGGCCGCGGCGGGCTCCTGACCCTCGGCCAGGGCGTCTACTTCGGGCTCGGCGCCTACCTCATGGCCATGCACCTCAAGCTGGCCGACGCCGGACCCGGCGGCGTGCCCGACTTCATGAGCCTGTACGGCACCGGCGAGGTCCCGTGGTGGTGGGAGCCGATGCGCTCCCCCGTCGCCACGGTGGTGCTCATCGTGCTCGTCCCGGCCGCGCTCGCGTTCGTCCTCGGCTGGGCGGTGTTCACCCGGCGGGTGCGCGGCGCGTACTTCGCGATCCTCTCCCAGGCCCTGGCGGCCGCGTTCGCCATCCTGCTGATCGGTCAGCAGCAGACCACCGGCGGCACCAACGGGCTCAACGGGTTCCGGGCCTTCTTCGGCTACGACCTCACCGACCCGGTGAACCAGCGCATGCTCTACCTGATCGCCGCCGGGGTGCTGCTGGTCATGGTGCTCGTCGCCCGTCAGCTCATGGTCTCGCGGTTCGGCGAGCTGCTCGTGGCGGTGCGCGACGCCGAGGACCGCGTGCGGTTCCTCGGCTACAACCCCGCGGCGGTCAAGACCGTCGCCTACGTCGTCGCCGCGGTGATGGCGGCCGTGGGCGGGGCCCTGTTCGTCCCGATCGTCGGGATCATCTCGCCCGCCGACGTCGGTGTCGTCCCCTCCATCGGGTTCCTCGTCGGGGTGGCGATCGGCGGACGGGCGACCCTGCTGGGTCCCGTCCTCGGCTCGGTGGCCGTGAGCTGGGCGCAGACCTCCATCTCCGAGCAGTTCCCCTCCGGCTGGATCTATTTCCAGGGCGCGCTGTTCATCCTCGTCATCGCGTTCCTGCCCGGCGGGCTCGCCTCGCTCGTGCGCCGACGACGGCGGAGCCCCGCCGAACCACCCGTCCCGCAGACCGAGGGGAGACCGGCATGACCGACGTCCCGGCCACCACCGTCCCGACCAGCGAGCCGGCCGCCGAACCACCCGCCGAGCCGCCCACCGAGGCTCTCGCGGACGCCCTCCTCGGCAGCGACGACGTCCGGTTCCGCCACGACTACCTCGAGGTGCGCGGGCTGCGCGTCGCGTTCGGCGGGTTCGTCGCCGTGCGCGACGTCGACCTCACGGTGACGCAGGGCGACCTGCGGTTCCTCATCGGCCCCAACGGCGCCGGCAAGACCACGCTGATCGACGCCATCACGGGCCTCGTGGGCGCCACCGGCTCGGCGCGGTTCGGCGGCACCGAGCTGCTCGGCCGCGGCACGCACCGGATCGCCCGCGACGGCGTCGGCCGGACGTTCCAGACTGCCAGCGTGTTCGAGGAGCTGACCGTCCTGCAGAACCTCGACATCGCCGCCGGTGCCCGGCGCGGCCCCGCCGCACTGCTCCGACGACGCCGGGGCACGCCCGAGGCCGTCGAGCAGGCGCTGGAGCTCATCGGTCTCGCCGCCCTGCGCGACACGACGGCAGGGGTGCTCGCCCACGGGCAGAAGCAGTGGCTCGAGATCGGCATGCTGCTCGTCCAGGACGCTCACCTCATGCTGCTCGACGAGCCCGTCGCCGGCATGACCCAGGGTGAGCGGGAGGCCACGGGCGAGCTGCTGCGACGCATCGGCTCCCAACGGGCCGTCGTGGTGGTGGAGCACGACATGGAGTTCCTGCGGTCGTACGCGGACTCCGTGACGGTCATGCACCAGGGCCGGGTGCTGGCCGAGGGGACGGTCGCCGAGGTGCAGGACGACCCGGCCGTCGTCGAGGTCTACCTCGGCGCCCCCACACCCGCCGAGCCGTCGCCCACCGATTCCGCGACACCCGAGGAGGCGTGATGCTCGAGCTCATCGGCATCAGCACCGGCTACGGCCGCACGGCCGTGGTGCACGACGTCGACGCCACCGTCCCCGAGGGGGGCCTCACGGCGGTGCTCGGCCACAACGGGGCCGGCAAGACGACCCTGCTGCGCGCCGTGCTGGGTCTGCTGCCCGTGCGGGCCGGCACCGTCCGGCTCGCCGGCGAGGACGTCACGAGGTGGCCGCCGCACCGTCGGGTGCGGCGCGGCATCGCCTACGTCCCCCAGGGCCAGCAGTCCTTCGGTCAGCTCACCGCCCGGGAGAACCTCCAGGTGGTGGCCGACGCGCACGGCGCGGCCGGCCGCCGGCGCACCACCGAGGCCCTCGAGCTGTTCCCCGCGCTCGGCCCGCTGCTGGCACGCCCCGCCGGGCTCCTGTCCGGCGGGCAGCGCCAACAGCTCGCGATCGCCCGGGCCCTCGTGACCGGCCCCCGGCTCCTCGTCCTCGACGAGCCGACCGAGGGCATCCAGCCGAACGTCGTCCGGGAGATCTACGACGCGATCACCACGCTGAAGGCCTCCGGCGACCTGTCCGTCCTGCTCGTCGAGCAGCACATCGGGTACGCCGTCGAGCACGCGGCGGAGTATCTCGTCATGACGTCCGGCCGGATCACGCACCGCGCGCCGGGCGGCTCCGCCGCCGTCCACGACGCCCGCGAGGCGATGGCCCTGTGAACCGCGCGAGCCACCGCCGCGCACCCGAGCGGCAGGAGACCCCGTGCACCTGACACCGGCCGACACCGAGAAGCTGCTCCTCGCCGTCGCCGGCATGGTCGCGCGCGACCGGCTCGGCCGCGGGGTGCGCCTCAACCATCCCGAGACGGTCGCCCTGCTGTCGTGCTGGGTGATCGAGCGGGCCCGCGAGGGCTCCGACGTCGCCACGCTCATGCGCGAGGGAACCACCGTGCTCACCCGTGACCAGGTCATGGACGGCGTGCCCGACATGCTCACCGACGTCCAGGTCGAGGCCACGTTCTCCGACGGGCGCAAGCTCGTCACCCTCCACCACCCCATCCCCTAGGAGCGCCCGTGTCCGCTGCCAGCCCCACCGGTCCCGGCGCGGTCCGGGTCGCCCCGGGCCGCCTCGAGCTCAACGCCGACCGAACCCCCGCCGAGCGCCTGCGTCTCGTGGTCACCAACACCGGGGACCGTCCCGTGCAGGTCGGGTCCCACGTCCACCTGCCCGACGCGAACGCGGCGCTGCGCCTGGACCGGACCGCGGCGCACGGCTTCCGGCTGGACGTGCCCGCCGGCACCTCGCAGCGGTTCGAGCCCGGGGTGAGCCGCGAGGTCGACGCCGTCGCCCTGCGGGGTGCTCGACGCGTCCCCGGCCTCCAGCAGGGCAAGAGCGACGGGCAGGTGCGCTGATGGTCTGGATCGACCGCGAGCGCTACGCCGCCCTCTACGGCCCCACCGTGGGCGACCAGGTCCGCCTCGGGGACACCGACCTGTGGATCGAGGTGACCGAGGACCGCACCGTCGGCGGCGAGGAGGCCGTGTTCGGCGGCGGCAAGACCATCCGCGAGTCGATGGCGCAGTCCACCCGCACCCGGGCCCAGGGTGCGCTGGACACGGTCATCACCAACGCCGTCGTGCTCGACTGGTGGGGCGTCGTGCGCGCGGACGTCGGTCTGCGCGACGGTCGCGTCGTGGCGCTCGGCCGCTCCGGCAACCCTGACGTCGCGGACGGCGTGCACCCGGAGCTCGTGATCGGGCCGTCCACCGACGTCATCTCGGGCGAGGGGCGCATCCTCACGGCGGGCGGCTTCGACCCGCACGTCCACCTGCTGTCCCCCTCGGCCCTGCACGAGGCGCTCGCCACCGGCATCACGACCGTCGCCGGTGGCGGCACCGGACCGTCGGAGGGTTCCAAGGCCACCACCGTCACCCCGGGGGCCTGGCACCTGCGCCAGGTGCTGCGGGCGCTCGACCCGGTCCCTCTCAACGTGCTGCTGCTGGGCAAGGGCAACACCGTCAGCGCCGAGGCGCTCGCCGAGCAGGCGCTCGCCGGTGCCGGGAGCTACAAGGTACACGAGGACTGGGGCTCGACCCCCGCCGCGATCGACGCGGCCCTCACGGCGGCCGACGAGTGGGGCCTGCAGGTCGCCCTGCACTCGGACTCCCTCAACGAGGCCGGGTTCGTGCAGTCCACGATCGACGCGATCGACGGCCGCGGCATCCACGCCTACCACGTCGAGGGTGCCGGCGGCGGGCACGCCCCCGACATCCTGACGATCGCCTCGCTGGAGCACGTGATCCCCGGCTCGACCAACCCGACGCTGCCGCACACCGTGAACACGGTGGCCGAGCACCTCGACATGCTCATGGTCTGCCACCACCTCAACCCGGCGGTGCCCGAGGACCTCGCGTTCGCCGAGTCGCGGATCCGTGCGAGCACCATCGCCGCCGAGGACGTCCTGCACGACATGGGCGCCATCTCCATCACGTCCTCGGACGCGCAGGCGATGGGCCGGATCGGAGAGGTGATCACCCGGACGTGGCAGGTGGCGCACGTCATGAAGCACCGTCGCGGGTCGCTCGGCAGCAGCGAACCGGCGGACAACGAGCGCGCCCGGCGGTACGTCGCCAAGTACACGATCAACCCGGCGGTCGCCCACGGCGTCGACGACGAGATCGGGTCGGTCGAACCCGGCAAGCTCGCCGACCTCGTGCTGTGGGACCCACGGTTCTTCGGTGTCCGGCCCGAGCTCGTCGTCAAGGGCGGGGTGATCGCCTGGGCGGCGCTCGGCGACCCGAACGCCTCCATCCCGACGCCGCAGCCCGTCCTCCAGCGGCCCGCGTTCGGCGACGTGATCGCGGCGGACCTGTCGCTCGCCTTCGTGGCGCCCGCCGCGATCGAGGACGGGCTCGGCGACCGGCTCGGCCTGCGCCGCCGCCTCGCGCCGACCATGTCGACCCGGGGCGTGGGCAAGTCCGCCATGCGCAACAACGACGCCCTGCCCCGGATCGACATCCGCCCCGACACCTTCGAGATCCGCATCGACGGCGACCTCGTCGAACCCGCCCCCGCCGTCCGGCTGCCCCTGGCGCAGCTCTACTCGATGTTCTAGCCCCGTGACGACACCTCTGCCCGCCACCGCCCGAGCGGACCCGAGCACGGTCGCGCTGCTGCTCGCCGACGCCCGGCTCCCGGGCGGCGGGCACGCCCACTCGGCGAGCCTCGAACCCGCGCTGCTCGGCGGGCTGCCCGCCGCCGACGTGCCCGCCTGGATGGCGGGCCGCGCGACGACCGTCAGCCTCGTCGAGGCGGGCACCGCCGTCGTGGCCGCGCACCTGCTGAGCGGCCACGGCGCCGCCCCGCTCGCCGACGTCGAGCGGGCGTGGGCCGCGCGCACGCCCTCGGCCGCGCTGCGGGAGGCCTCCCGGCTGCTCGGGCGCGGCTACCTGCGCGTCGCCCGGACCCTGTGGGCGGACCACCCCGCCGTCGTGGCCGCCGTCGAGCAGGCCTCCCGCCACGGCAGCGTCCCGCGCGCCGTCGTCCTCGGAGCCGTGGCCGCCGCGGCCGGTCTCCCGCCGGCCGACGTCGTGCGCCTGACCGTGTACGACGATGCCCAGACGGCAGCGTCGGCGCTGCTCAAGCTCGAACCGCTGGACCCGCTCGTCCCTGCACGCTGGGTCCTCGACGCCTGCGCCGCCGCCGAGGCCCACGTGGCCCGGGTGGCCGCGTGCACCACCCCGGACGACATCCCGTCGTCGGGCGCCCCCCTGACCGAAGGCTGGGCCGAGACCCACGCCCTGACGAACCAGAGGTTGTTCCGTGCCTGATAACCCGACCAGTCCGACCGCACACTCCCCCGCGACCAGGCCCCTGCGGCTCGGCGTCGCGGGCCCCGTGGGCGTCGGCAAGTCGTCGCTCATCGCGACCGTGTGCCGCGCCCTGTCCGCCGAGCTCGAGATCGGCGTCATCACCAACGACATCTACACCGACGAGGACGCCCGGTTCCTGCGGTCCGCCGGCGTCCTCCAGCCCGAGCGGATCCGCGCCGTCGAGACGGGCGCCTGCCCGCACACGGCGATCCGCGACGACGTCACGGCGAACCTGCTGGCCGCCGAGGACCTGGCGGCGGACTTCGCTCCGCTGGACGTCGTCGTCATCGAGTCGGGCGGTGACAACCTCACCGCGACGTTCTCGCCCGCCCTGGTGGACGCACAGATCTTCGTGCTCGACGTCGCCGGCGGCGGGGACGTCGCGCGCAAGGGCGGCCCCGGCATCGGCCGGGCCGACCTGCTCGTCGTCAACAAGACCGACCTGGCCCCGCACGTGGGCGTGGACGTCGAGCGGATGGTGGCCGACGCCTCCGCGGCGCGCGACGGCCGGGCGGTCATCGCCCTGTCGCGCACCGACGAGGACTCCGTGGCGGCCCTGCGCTCCTGGCTGCTGGACGTGCTGGCCTCCTACCGCAGCGGAGCGCACGTGGCACAGGACCCGGGCCCCATGGCACCGCACGTCCACGCCGACGAGGACGGCGGCGTCCTGCACAGCCACGCCGACGGCGACCACGCGCACTCGCACGCCGATGACCACGACGTCGTCGCCCGCTGACACCCGGGCGACCACCGCCGTCGGGCTCGCGCGGGCCAGCACCCCGGGTGCCCCGGCGCGCGTCGTCGTCCGCGACGGGCTGCTCGCGGCGCGCACGATCTCGCGGGGTGCGGACCGGGCCGAGGTGGCCCTGGTCGCCACGGGGGCGGTGCTGCTCGGCGGCGACCACGTCGTCGTGCGGGTGGACGTCGCCGACGACTGCGCGCTGCGGGTCACGGACGTGGGCGGCACCGTCGCCTACGACGGCGAGGGCGTCGCCTGCCGCTGGGACGTCGAGATCGGCCTCGGTCGCGGCGCCCGTCTGGAGTGGTTCGGGATGCCCTTCGTGGTGGCGGGCGGCGCCGACGTCGAGCGCACGACCACGGTCCGGATCCGGGCCGGCGCGAGCCTGGTCCTGCGCGAGACGGTCGTCCTGGGCCGCGACGGCGAGCGCGGTGGTCGCGTGGTGCTGCGCACCGACGTGGCGGACGACGACGGTCCCGTGCTGGTCGAGGAGGTGGTCGCCGACGGGACCCGCCCGGTCCCCGGCGTCCTGGGCCCGCACCGGGTGCTCGACACCCTCACCGAGGTGCACGCGACCGACGTGCTCGAACCCCCGGAGGAGCCGGGCACGACGGGGGCGATCTCCGGCGCGTCCACCCTGCGGCTCGACCGCGGCGGGAGCGTCACCCGCTGGCTGGGAGCGTCCACCCACCTCAGTCCCGTCGAGCGCAGCCTCGCCAGACGCTGACCGCGACCCTGCTAGCCGCCCTCGCCGGGGCGCCGGTGCTGCGCCAGCAGCGTCGTGAGGTGCGACAGGACGTCGCGGCCACGCGTGGAGAGGAACACCCGGACGACCCGCCGGTCCAGGCCGTCGACCTCGCGGTAGACCAGGGCGCGCGTGGCCAGGGAGTCGACCCGGCGCCCGAGCGTGGCCTTGTCCGTGACGGTGGCCTCGCGCAGCTCCGACATCGTCAGCCCGTCGCCGTCCTCGAGGGTGTCGAGCACGAGCCACTCGTCGAGGGTGAACCCCTCGGCACGCAGCACCTCGGCCGCCCGGCGCGCCGCACGGCGGGCCCCCAGCACGGACTCGCGCAGGACGGCGGCGGCCATGGCCGACTCGACGTCGGTGCCGGGCCCGCCGACCGTGTCAGGTGGTGTCCGCATGCTGATCTCTCCCTCTCGGTGCTCGTAGAATACCCGCCAACACAGGTTGGGGCCCGCGGGTCCCCCGCGGGGACGGGGCGTCATGTCTGACTTCGTCGTCGGCGTCCTGCTGCACTTCCAGGGTCCCGGCGGGATCTACGGCCCGTCGTGCCAGGCCGTCACCGAGCTCGCCGTCGCGGAGATCAACGCCACCGGTGGTGTCCTCGGCCGGCCGCTGCGTGCCGAGCTGCTCGACGCCGGGCAGCCCCCGGCGGAGCTGCGGCGCCAGCTCGGTGCCGCCCTGGACGCCCACCGGCTGCACGCGCTGACCGGCTGGCACACCTCGGCGGTGCGCAACGCCGTCGTGCCGCTCGTCCAGCAACGGGTGCCGTACGTCTACCCCGCCGCCTACGAGGGCGCGGAGAGCCGTTCCGGCCTCTACGTGACCGGTGAGGTCCCGTCCGCCCAGCTCTTCCCCGCGATCCGTCGGCTGCGCACGACGCGAGGCGTGCGGCGCTGGTTCGTGGTGGGCGACGACTACGCCTGGCCCCGGGGTACCTTCCACGTCCTGGCCGGGCAGATCGCCGGGCTGGACGCCCAGTTCGCCGGGGCCCGGTTCCTCCCCGCCGCAGGGGCGAGCGCGGCCGAGCTCGCCGCAACGCTGGACTCGGTGGAGGCGACCGGCGCGGACGGGGTGCTGCTGCTGATGGTCGGGCAGAACGGCGTCCGGTTCAACCGCGGGTTCGCCCGCCGCGGCCTGCACGAGCGGATGGTGCGCCTGAGCACCCTGATGGAGGAGAACATGCTGCTGGGCAGCGGGGTCGGCGCGACCGGGGACCTGTTCTCCGCGGGCGGCTGGTTCCGCAGCCTGGCCACCGGGCAGGCGCTCGACCTCATCGGCCGGTACACGGCCCACCACGGGCGGCGCGCACCGGCGGTCGGTGCGGCGGCGGAGGCCTGCTACGAGGGGATCTTCGCCCTGCGCTCGATCGTTCAGCGCGCCGGGAGCTCCGCCGTCGACGCCACCGACCGGGCGGTGGACGGACTCGTCTACGAGGGTCCGCGCGGCACCGTGACGTTCAACGGCAACCATGCCGACCAGCGGCTGTACCTGGCGCGCGCCGACGGCGTCGACTTCGAGCTGCTCACGGCACTGTGAGACGTGTGCCGCACGTCACCGCCGTACCAGGAATCATCCGGACGCATGGACATGTTGGCCGGGGCATGGCCGACACCGTTCTCGAGACCGCTCCTCTCGCCATCGACGAGGCAGCGGCCGACCGCATCTTCCGTCACGCCCGCACCACCTCGCAGTGGTCCGACGCGGGGGTCACCGACACCCTGCTGGAGACGGCCTGGGACCTGGCCAAGCTCGGCCCCACCGCGATGAACACCCTGCCGCTGCGCTTGCTGGTGGTCCGGTCCGGCGAGGCCAAGCAGCGCCTGGTGCCGCACATGGCGGAAGGAAACAGGCCGAAGGTCGAGGCCGCGCCGGTCTCCCTGGTGCTGGCCGCCGACCCCGCCTTCCACGAGCACCTCGACGAGCTCTTCCCGGTCTACCCCGGCATCCGGGAGCAGCTGGCGCCGGCCACCGAGGCCCGCGAGGCGATGGCGCGCAAGAACGCCCTGCTGCAGGCGGGCTACCTCGTCGTCGCGCTGCGCTCGGTCGGGCTGGCCGCCGGCCCCATGGACGGGATGGACTTCGACGGGGTCGACGGCGAGTTCTTCGCCGAGTCAGGATGGAAGTCCTTCATGGTCGTCAACGTCGGCGTCGCCGAGGGCGAGGGCTCGCCCTACCCGCGCAACCCGCGGCTGTCGTTCGAGCAGGTCGCCCGCTCCGTCTGACCCGACCCACCGCCCACCGTCGATCAGGTGGCGGCGGAGCGGGCCGGGTCGTTCGACCACTGGGACCAGGACCCCGGGTAGAGCGCCGCCGCCACCCCGACGGACGCCAGCGCGGCCACCTCGTGCGACGCCGTGACCCCCGAACCGCAGTAGACGCCCACGGGTCGCTCCCTCGTCGCACCCAGGCCCGTGAAGCGTTCCACCAGCTCCGCGGCCGGCCGGAACGTCCCGGCGCCGGAGAGGTTCTCGACGGTCGGTGCCGAGATCGCTCCCGGGACGTGGCCGGCGCGCGGGTCGACGGGTTCGACCTCTCCCCGGTACCGCTCCGCCGCCCGGGCGTCGAGGAGCACACCGTGGGCGGCGGCGTCGGCGGCCCCGTCCGCGTCCAGCACCGGCATCCCGCCCGGGTGCACGACGACGTCGCCGGGCTCGCGTTCCACGGGTCCCGCCTCGAGCGGGAGCCCGGCGTCCAGCCACGCCGTCAGGCCGCCGTCGAGCAGCCGCACACGCTCGTGACCGAACCAGCGCAGCAGCCACCAGGCGCGTGCCGCGGACGTCCCGCCCACGGCGTCGTAGACGACCACCCGGGAGTGCGCGTGCACACCCCAGCTCCGCGCCGCCTCCTGGAAGGCCGTCGCCGACGGCAGCGGATGCCGCCCCTCGGCCGCCGACGGCGGCGCCGCGAGCTCCGTCTCCAGGTCCACGAACGCCGCGCCCGGCAGGTGTCCCGCCTCGTACTGCTCGCGGCCGTCGCTGCGGCCCAGCTCCCAGCGCACGTCGAGCAGCACCGGGGCGCCGCCGAGCGGGTCCTCCACGCCTCCGAGCTGCAGGTCCGCCGCCAGCGTCGCGACGTCGACCAGCACCTCGTCCCGGGGGCCCCCTACCGGCGCGCTCATGCCGCGTCGTCGCGGTCCGTGGCCGTCGTCCCGGCCGGTGCCCCGGCCTGCGGCAGCTCGAGGTCCATCCGCATCGTGTACGCGTCCTTGTCCTCCGGCTGGTAGTACCGCTTGCGCACGGCCAGGCGCTCGAAACCGAACTGCTCGTACAACGCGATGGCGTGCGCGTTGTCGACGGCGACCTCGAGGAACAGCGCGTGCGCCCGCAGCGCACGGGACCGGTCGACGAGCGCCTGCAGCAGGCGCCTGCCGACACCGCGGCCCTGGTAGACGCGCGCGGTGCCGATCGTCATGACCTGGGCGACCTCGCCGTCGAACCACAGGCCCGCGTACCCGATCACCGGACGGTTCCCGACGCCGTAGCGCTCGGCCGCGTCGGCGGGCTCGGCGACCACGTACCAGCGGCCGAGCCCGGCCAGCTCGTCGGCGAGCATCCCGTACGTCCACGCCCCCGCCCCGAAGAGCTCGTGCTCGAGGCCCAGCACCCGGTCGAAGTCGGCGCTGGCCAGGGGACGCAGCCGCACCTCGATCGGGTCGTCGGTCATGCCGCACCCCCGGCGGCGTGCAGCACCCGCTTCGCCCCGCCGGGCTCCTGCACGTCGGGGCGGCGCAGGTAGAGCGGTTCCGTGGGCAGCGGGAGCTCCGCGGCGCGACGGGCCAGGGCCACCCGCGCCAGGACGGTCGCGTCCGGGACCAGCGGGGCATCCTCGGCGAGGTCCAGGTGGTCCGGGTAGAGCGCCGCCCCCTCGCCCACGACGACGAGCCGCCCGCCGGCCTCGGCCGCGTCCGGGGTCGGGACGTCCGCCGCGCGCGCGACCGCCGGGCCGTCGGTCGTCTCGAGCACGGGCACGCCGTGCGGTCCCTCGTGCGCGACGACGCGGTAGCGCGCCCAGTAGACCTCCTGGCGACGGGCGTCGGTCGCGGCCAGCACCTCGTCACCCGGCCGGAGGCCGAGGTCGGCGACCGCCTGGACGGCCACCGCGTCGATGCTGGGCACGCCGAGGACGTCGATGCCGAGGCTCAGGCCGAGCGTGCGCGCCGTGACGAGCCCGACGCGCAGGCCGGTGAAGGGCGCCGGCCCGGTGCCGGCCACGACGGCCGAGAGGTCCGTGCGGTCGAGGCCTGCCTCGGTCAGGACCTCCGCGAGGAGCGGGGCGAGGGACTCGGCGTGCCGCCGGCGTTCGGTGGACGTCCGGGCGGCGAGACGACCACCGTCGTCGTCCACGAGCGCCACGGACACGGCCGCTGAGGTGTCGAGTGCGAGAACTGCCACGATCCCAGCCTACGGCGCGAAACGTTCTGCCGATGTCGGTAGTTCGCGTCGAGATCGGCAGTGCGCACTGCCGATCTCGACACGAACTACCGACATCGGCAGAATCGCATCACGGCTCAGGGCAGCAAGGACCCCAGGTCGACGCCGGCCCACCGGGGACCGATGCCGCGCAGCACCGCATGCCGGGTGCCGGCCTCCGCATCGGCCTCCGCATCGCCGTCCAGCCCGTCGAGACCCCCGCGCGGCCGGACCAGGTCGATCTCGAGCCGCTCGTCGGTGAGCGCCTCGGCCAGTCCCCGGCCCCACTCGACCACGGTGACGGACTCGTCGAGGGAGGAGTCCAGGTCGAGCGCATCGAGCTCGGACAGGTCGCCGAGCCGGTACGCGTCGACGTGCACGAGGGCCGGGCCCGGCGACCCGTCGGCCGCGACGGAGGCCGGCAGCGGCGGGTGCTCGCGCGCCACGATGAACGTCGGCGAGGCGACCTGCCCGCGCACGCCGAGCGCGGCGCCCAGCCCCTGGGTCAGGGTCGTCTTGCCTGCACCCAGGTCACCGGTGAGGATCACGAGGTCGCCGGCCCGCAGCACCCCGGCCACGGCCGCCCCCAACGCCCGCGTGGACCCGGCGTCCGGCAGGTCGGTCTCGGTCTGCACGACGGCGTCGCTCACGGCAGCACTTCTCCTTCGGACGTGTAGAGCCTCGGCACGCGTGCGCCGAGGCGGGTGACGATCTCGTAGCTGATGGTGCCCGCGGCGTCGGCCCAGTCCTGGGCGTTGGGCACGTCCGCGCCGTGCGCCACGCCGTCGGAGGAGCCGAACAGGGTCACGACGTCCCCGGCACGCTCCCGGGCGCCCGGGCCGAGGTCGAGCACGAGCTGGTCCATGCAGACCCGCCCCGCCACACGCAGCACCCGGTGGTCGACGCCGGACCCGACGGCGACCGGACCGCCCGGTCCCGCCGACCCGCCGGAGGCCTGCCGGGGCACCCCGTCGCCGTACCCGACGGGTACGAGGCCGACGGTGGTGTCCTGCGGCGTGGTGTAGAGGTGCCCGTAGGACACGCCCTCCCCGGCCGCGACCTGCTTGACGCCTGCGAGCCGGGAACGGAACGTCATGGCGGGGCGCAGACCGTGCTCGCTCGGCGCACCCAGGAGGGGGCCCGGCGAGAACCCGTAGACGGAGATCCCCGTGCGCACGAGGTCGTGGTGCAGCTCCGGCAGGGTCAGGGTCGCGGCGGAGTTCGCGAGGTGGCGCACCTCGGGGCGCAGGCCGCCGGAACGCACGGTGTCGAGCGCGTCGGCGAACGCCGCCGCCTGGCGGGCGATCGAGGAGTGACCGGGCTCGTCGGCGCACGCCAGGTGCGAGAACACACCGACGACCCGCAGCTCGCCCGAGGCTTCCAGAGCCGCCGCCCGGCGGACGACGTCGGGCAGGTCGCGCATCGCGACACCGCCGCGGGAGAGCCCGGTGTCGACCTTGAGGTGCACGCGCGCCACGCGGCCCGCCGCGCGCGCCCCGGCCGCGATCTCGTCGATCGCCCACGGGGCACCGGCGGTCACGTCGACGTCGGCACGGACCAGGTCCGCGAACGGCGCGCCCGGCGTGAGCAGCCACACGAGCACGCGCACGTCGGTCGGGCCGAGCCCGGCCCGCAGCGCCAGGGCCTCGGAGGCGGTCGCGACACCGAGCCAGCGGGCGCCGCCGGCGAGCGCCGCCCGGGCGACGGGCAGCATCCCGTGCCCGTAGCCGTCCGCCTTGACCACGGCCATGAGGTCCGACGACGGCGCGTGGCCACGCAGGGCGCGCACGTTGTCGCTGATCGCGTCGAGGTCGACGACGGCCTGGGCCGGGGTGCCGTCGCCGAGGGCAGGGAGGCTCACGGTCAGCGATTCTCTCACTGCCCGCGCCCTGACCGGGCGGGCGCGCTGGTCCCGCACGGGGTGGTTAGGGAATCTCCAGAGCTTCCTGCGCAAGACCCGTCGATCTCATACCCGCAACGGGCGGGGAGCGGCCAGGCCGACAACGAGCGCCGGGAGACGAGCTCGCGGCGCTCGCCGGTCAGCGGGTCGTCGAACACCAGCGACCTGGCCAGCAGCTGCAGCGGCCGCGCCGGGTCGTCGGGCGCGTCCGCGCGCAGCTCCGGCCAGAAGGGGTCGTGCAGGATCGGCAGGCCGAGCGAGGCCATGTGCAGCCGGAGCTGGTGCGTCTTGCCGGTGCGCGGCTCGAGCCGGTACAGGCCCAGCCCGCGGGCTGGGTCACGCTCGACCAGGTCGATGCGCGACTCCGCGTTCGGCTCGCCGGGGACCTCCTCGGCGCGCACGACGCCGCGACGCTTGACGATGCGTGAACGCACGGTCCGCGGGAAGCCGGCGGTGCTCGCGGGCTCGGTGCTCGCGACCCCGGCGCGGACCGTGCCGCCGTCCGCCGGCAGGGGCGCGACGGCCTCGTAGACCTTCCGGGCCCTGCGCTCCTGGAACACGAGCTGGTAGGCGCCCCGCACCTCGGGTCGCACGGTCAGCACGAGCACCCCCGCCGTGGGCCGGTCGAGACGGTGGGCGGGCACCAGGTCGGGCAGCCCGAGAATCACCCGCAGGTGGGTCAGCACGGTCTGGGTCACCCAGCGCCCGCGCGGCATCGTCGCGACCAGGTGCGGCTTGTCCACCACGAGCAGGTTCTCGTCGCGGTGCAGCACCTCGACGTCCGTCAGCGCCGGGACGACGGGTTCGTCGTCGGGCAGGTCGCGGTACAGGTAGAGGAAGCCGCGCGGCTCGTACGGCGTGTCCTCGGTGACGACGACGCCCGAGCCGGTGACCACCTCCCCCGCGGCGACCTTCTCGCGCAGGCGGGCGCCGTCGTCGGGGAAGCGGTCCAGCAGGTAGGCGACGGCGGTGGCGAACCGGGCCCGGCTGACGTCGTCGTGCGGGAGCACCAGGCGCGTCGGGTTGAGGCCGTCGCGCACGGGCAGCGGCGGGACGTGCGGGCGCGGGGACGTCATGGGCCCATTGTCACGCGCCGACCGGGCCTGGCCGGGCGCCATGTCACCGGTGCGGTGTCATGACCTCGTAAGGCACCCAGGGGTGGGCCTGCCACGACCCGCGGGCAAGACTGGGGTCATGAACCGCCGACTGCACCGCACCGCCGTGGCCCTGGCCACGACCGCCACCCTCACCGTCGCGGGCTGTGCCGCCGATCCGGAGGCCGCCGAGCCCGCCTCCGACGCGAGCGGGGACATGGCCTCCGAGATGCCGGCCGACGAGGCGCCCGAGACCGCCATGAGCGAGGAGGGCATGACCTCTGAACCCATGGACGACGAGGCCATGGACGACGACGAGGCGGGTGAGGAAATGTCGGCCGAGGCCACCCCCGCCGTCTACGACTTCTCCGGCACGACGCTGGACGGCGAGCCGTTCGACGGCGCGTCGCTGGAGGGCGGCCCGGCCGTCCTGTGGTTCTGGGCGCCGTGGTGCCCCACCTGCATCATGCAGATCCCGGCCGTCACCGACCTGGCCGAGACCTACGGCGACGACGTCGCCGTCGTCGGGGTCGGCGGGCTCGACGACGCCGCCGCCATCAGTGACATGGCCGAGCAGAACATCTCCGGGATCACGCACGTCGTCGACGAGGCCGGCGAGGTGTGGCAGCACTTCGGCATCACGCAGCAGTCCACGTTCGTGGTGCTGGACGCCGCCGGCGAGGTCGTGCTCGAGGGCTCCGTCCCCGAGTCCGAGCTCGAGGCCGCCGTCGCCGACCTCGCGGGCTGATCCGGTGCTCGACGACGGCGCCTTCGCGCTGGCCCTGGGGGCGGGCCTCGTGGCAGCCGTCAACCCCTGCGGCTTCGCGCTGCTGCCCGCCTACCTGGCCACCCTGGTCCGCCCCGAGGACGGTCGTGCCTCCGCCGTCGCGCGGGCGCTGCGCTCCACGGCGGCCCTCACGCTCGGGTTCGTCGCGGTCTTCGGGGTGTTCGGCCTGGTCGTCGCACCCGTGGCGAGCTCCGTCCAACGCTGGTTGCCCGCATTCACGCTCGTCCTGGGAGTGGTCCTCGCGGCGGCCGGCGTCTGGGTGCTGGCCGGCCGAGAGCTGCCCGGGCTGCGGCTGGTGCGCACGGGCAGCGGCAAGCCGCTGACGGACCGCTGGTGGTCGGTGGTCGGGTTCGGCGCCTCGTACGCCCTGGCGTCGCTGACGTGCACGATCGCCCCGTTCCTCGCCGTCGTGGTGACGGCGTTCCGTGCCGGGTCGGTCGGGCAGGGTGTGGCCCTGTTCGCCACCTACGCGGCCGGGATGGCGCTGCTCGTCGGGACGGCCGCCGTCGTCGTGGCGACCGCGGGGGCCGGCGTCGTGGGCCGGGCGCGGAGCGCCGGGCCGGTCCTCGCCCGCGTCGGCGGGGCCATCCTGCTGCTCGCCGGCGCCTACGTCGCCTGGTACGGGTTCTGGGAGCTGCGGGTGCTGTCCGGCGAGGTCACGGCGGACCCGGTGGTCGGCGCCGCGGCGTCCGTCCAGCGGTGGCTCGCCGAGGCCGCGCAGGGCTTCGGATGGGTCGGGCTGCTGGTCACGCTGGTCGTCGTCGCGGGGCTCGGAACCTGGTGGCACCGCCGCCGGCGGGCGAAGATGGACGTATGAGCCTCTACGACATCCCCTTCGACCGCATGGACGGCACGTCCGCGACCCTCGCCGAGCACCGCGACGACGTGGTGCTGATCGTCAACGTCGCCTCGCGCTGCGGACTGACGCCGCAGTACGACACGTTGGAGGCCCTGCAGCGCAAGTACGCCGACCGGGGGTTCACGGTGGTCGGCTTCCCCAGCAACCAGTTCCTCCAGGAGCTGTCGAGCGACGAGAAGATCGCGGAGTTCTGCTCCACCACGTACGGGGTGACGTTCCCGGTGGTGTCGAAGGTCAAGGTCAACGGCAAGAACGCCCACCCGCTCTACCAGGAGCTGACCAGGTTCCCCGACGCCGGCGGGCACGACGGCCGCATCCGCTGGAACTTCGAGAAGTTCCTCGTGCTGCCCGGCGGCGAGGTGCGCCGCTACTCCCCGAAGACGGTGCCGGACGACCCGGAGATCATCGAGGCGATCGAGACCCACCTGCCTCGCTGACGGTCGTCCGGGCCTCGTGGCCGTCACGGGCCAGCCACGGCCACATCGCCCACCAGACCAGCAGGCCGCACGCCGCGCCGAGCGCGAGCCCGCCCAGGGTGTCGGTCAACCAGTGGGCGTTGACGAGGGTGCGCTGCCAGACCATCGCCGCGCAGAGCACCGTCCCGGCCACCCACCACCAGCGGCGCCACGCGACCGGGGCGACGGCGGCCCCCGCGACCCCCACGACGGCGGCGGCGGTCGCGTGGCCCGAGGGGAAGGCCGCCTGCGTGGCGCTGAAGAGCGGGCCGTAGAGGTCGGCGGTCGGGTCGGCCGCCGGACGCGGTCGACCGACCAGGTACTTGCCCACCTGGGACGCCACCACCCCGGCGAGGAGCGCGAGCTCCCACGTCAGCGCCGGCCAAGGACGTCGCGCCCACAGCAGCAGCCCCGGGACGACGACGCCGAGAGCCAGCCAGCCGACCGGCTCGCCGACCAGGTGCAGCGCCACCACCACCGGCCCGTCCTCCGGCCCGGCGCTGCCGAGACGGGAGCGCCAGACGTCGTCGAGCGGCTGCACCAGCGGGCTGGCCGGGTCCAGGACGATCACCAGACCCAGTGCGACCACGAGAGCCAGCAGCGCGAGCGCGGCGACGAGGAGGCCGCGCGGCCTCCGTGTCCCGACCACCGCGCTCATCGCCGTCCCTCCCGTGGCTGTCCCGGGACCGGCGCCGTCATCAGCAGGCCGACACCTCCGGTGAAGGTGACGCCGTGGAACGACGCGGCGCGCCCCACGTCGCGGAAGCCCCACCGGTCGTGCAGGGCGATCGACGCGCGGTTGCGGGCGTTGACGACGAGGTGCGCCCGGTCGGACCGTCCACCGATCCACACCATGCGCGCCGTGGTGAGCGCCACGGCGAGCCCGCGCCGTCGCCAGGCCGGGTGCACGATCACCCCGCCGAGATACTGACCGGCCGGGGCGATCCCGTCGGCGCCGGGATGGTGGTGCGTCTTGGCCCAGCCGACGACGGCGCCACCCGCCTCGGCCACGACGACGAGCCGGCCGCTGTCGAGGATCGCTGCGCGGATACCGTCGAGCAGCAGCGACTGGCCGGCGACGTCCTGGACCGCCCCGATCGCCGGGAGGTCCGAGACCGTCGCGCGGCGGACTCCTGCGGGCAGGGGCCGGCCGTCCAGGTCGCCGTCCGCCGTCATCGGGTGGGCACGGTCGTCGCAGGCGACGCGAGCAGCCCGGCGACCGCGGCGGGGACGGCCTCGGCCACGTCGAGCGCCGAGACCGGACCTCCGGGGTTCGCGCGGTGGGCGGCATGGCCGTGCACGAGTGCGGCGGCGGCGGCGACCTCCGCCGCGAGCGCCGGCCGCTCCACCACCTCCGTGGAGCGTGCCGCGAGCATCGCACCCAGCAGGCCGGCCAGCACGTCACCGGCGCCCGCGGTCGCGAGCCAGCCCGGCGCGTCGGCCTGGGCGTAGGCCACCGACGGCCCGACGACGACGGTCACGCCGCCCTTGAGCAGCACGGTCGCGCCGGTCAGCTCGTGCGCCCGGCGCGCCCAGCGCAGCGGGGCGGCCTCGACGTCGCGGCGCCGGACGTCCTCGCCGTGCGACCGCAGGAGCGTGGTCAGCTCGCCGGCGTGCGGGGTCAGGACGAACCACGGGGGGCACCGGTCCCCGAGCAGGGCCAGGCCACCGGCGTCGACGACGGCGGGTGCCGGGTCGCCCATCCCGGCCAGGTCGCCGCGGGCGGCGGCCAGGCCCGCGCCACCTCGCTCGTGCTGCCCGTCGTCGGCGCCGGCCGGCTGGTCGGGGCCGCTGGGGACACCGGGTCCCACGACCCACGACTGCACCCGGCCCGGACCCACGACCACCTCGGGCCGGACCGCTACCACTGACCGTCCCACGGCGTCCGGCCCGCGGTAACGGACCATCCCGGCGCCCGTGCGGACCGCCGCGGAGGCGGCGAGCACGGCGGCACCCGGGTAGGCCGCGGTGCCGGCGACCAGGCCGACGACGCCGCGCGTGTACTTGTGGTCGGCCGGACCGGGGACAGGCCATGCGGACGCGACGTCGTCCGGAACCAGCCGGTGGACCGCCGGCGGTCCGGTCAGGTCGAGGCCGATGTCCACCACGGTCAGATCCCCCACCACCCGCGCGGCCGGCGGCAGCACGAGCCCCGGCTTGGCCGCCCCGAAGGTGACCGTGCGGTCGGCGGGCAGCACCGGACCCGGGAGGGTGCCGTCGTCGGCCCCGATCCCGGAGGGCAGGTCGACCGCGACGACCCACGGCCGCCCGCCACCTGTTGTGGGTATGGAATATCCCGCATCACCACCACGCAGACCGGGAGATTCCATACCCACAGTGTCGGTGGGGGCCGCAGCGCCGGCGAGGGCGGTGACGAGGTCGGCGGGCAGCCCGCGGAGCGGCCCGCGGGCACCGATGCCCACGAGCCCGTCCACGACGACGTCCGCCCGGGCGACGTCGGCCGCGACGGCCCGCAGCCGTTCGGGAGCTCGCGCCAGGTCCACGACGACGCCGCCCGCGGCACGCAGGGCCGCCAGGCCGGCGGGGTGCGCCCGGTCCGAGGTGAGGACCGCGTCGACCCGCAGCCCCCGACGGGCCAACGCCGCCCCGGCGTGCAGCGCGTCCCCGCCGTTGTTCCCCGCGCCCACCAGCAGCACGACACGGGTGCCGCGCACGTGCCGCTGTCGGGCCCGGACGTCCTCGAGCACGTGCAGCGCGAGCGCGAAGGACGCGCGTTCCATCAGCGGGGCGCCGGCCTCCAGCAAGGGGGCCTCGGCGGCACGGACGTCGGCGGCGTTCCAGGCGGCGATCATGCCCGCATCCTCCCGCGACGCGCGCACGGGTGCAGCAGGGGAATAGGCTCAGGACCATGCGATTCGGACTCTTCATCCCGCAGGGCTGGCGGATGTCCCTCACCGGCATCCCCCCGGAGCAGCACTGGGAGACGATGCTGTCTCTCCTCCACTACGCCGATAACGCCGCGGCCGGCGAGGCCGTCCCCGGCGGTCCGTGGGCGTGGGAGAGCGTGTGGGTCTACGACCACTTCCACACGGTCCCGACCCCCAGCACCGAGGCGACGCACGAGGCGTGGTCGCTCATGGCCGCCTTCGCCGCCTCCTCGCAGCGGGTGCGCCTGGGTCAGATGTGCACCTGCATGGCCTACCGCGAGCCCACGTACCTGGCGAAGGTCGCCTCCACGGTGGACGCGATCTCCGGCGGGCGCGTCGAGATGGGCATCGGCGCCGGCTGGTACGAGCACGAGTGGCAGGCGTACGGCTACGGCTTCCCCACCGCCGGTGAGCGGCTGCGTGCGCTGGACGAGGGCGTGCAGATCATGGAGCGGATGTGGCGCACCGGCTCGTCCGGCCGGTTCGACGGCCGGCGCTACCAGGTCGACGGGGCGCTGTGCTACCCGCAGCCGTTGCAGCAGCTGCCGGTGGGCGACGGGGGCTCGGAGGTCCCGAGCATCCCGCTGTGGATCGCCGGCGGCGGCGAGAAGAAGACGCTGCGCATCGCCGCGCAGCACGCCCAGTACACGAACTTCTCCGGCACCCCGGAGGAGTTCGCGCACAAGTCGAGCATCCTCGAGCAGCACTGCGCCGACGTGGGCCGCGACGTCGGCGAGATCACGCGCTCGGCCAACTACAACGTGGTGATCGGCGAGAACCAGGCCGCCATCGACGACAAGCTCGCCTGGATCGACGACCACTTCGCTCGCTATGCGCCAGGCGACCAGGGTCACCGTGAGAGCTCGCTGTGGCGCCACGGACTCATGGTCGGCACGCCGGAGCAGATCGTCGAGAAGCTCACGGAGATGCGGTCTTTGGGCATGACCTACGCGATCACGTACTTCGCGAACGCGGCCGGGGACCGGGACCAGATCGAGCTCTTCCAGCGGCAGGTCATCCCGGAGCTCCAGGACTGACCCTCGGGTACCGGCCCTGCCGTGACGCCCGTCTCCGCGGACGGGCGTCACGGCAGGGTCCGCGGGGCTATCCCTCGGCGACGACCATCGCCGAGGAGATCCCGGCGTCGTGCGAGATCGACAGGTGCCAGTGGCGCACCCCGAGCTCGTCGGCGCGGGCCTGCACGGTCCCCCGCAGCTCTACCTCGGGCGGCCCGCCGACCACCCGGTGGACGGTGGCGTCGTGCCAGTGCATGGTCCCCGGAGCGCCTAGCGCCTTGGCGATCGCCTCCTTCGCGGCGAACCGCGCGGCGAGCGACGAGGCGGGCAGGTCACACTCCGCCTCGGTGAAGAGCTTCTCCCGCAGTCGCGGGGTCCGCTCCAGCGTGGCCATGAACCGCGCGACGTCGACGACGTCGATGCCCACCCCGATGATCACCGGCGCACCCCTGCCTCGTCCTGCGGCTCCACGAGGTCGCGGAACCGGAACCACTTGCTCTCGAGCTCAGCCTCCAGGTCGACGTCGAACCGCCGGGCGACCAGGAGCAGCTGGGCCAGGACGTCCGCGAGCTCGGCCCGGAACGCCGCGTCCACCGCCCCGGCGCCCTCGCCACGGTCCCGCGAGCGCCCCGACCGCGCCAGGTATGCCTGGGTCAGCTCGCCGACCTCCTCGTGGAGCTTGAGCACCAGCCAGTCGTCCGACCGTGGCACCCCGAACCGGCGTTCGTAGACGCGCGAGATGATCTCCACCTCGTCGGCGAGCGCGGCCAGGGTGGCGCCGCTGCGCGGACCGCTCATCGCCGGCTCCTCCGTCGACCCGTTCACTCGACGGTGACGGACTTGGCGAGGTTGCGCGGCTGGTCGACGTCGAGGCCCTTCGCCGTGGCGAGCGCCATCGCGAAGATCTGCAGCGGGACCACCGCGAGCAGCGGCTGGAGCAGGGTCGGGGCCTTCGGGATCCAGAAGATCTCGTCGGCGAAGGGGCGCACGTCGTCGTCGCCGTCCTCCGCGATGACGAGCGGACGCGCCCCGCGGGCCCGGATCTCCTGGATGTTGGAGACCACCTTCGAGTGCAGCTGGTCGCGCCCGTGCGGCGAGGGCACGACGACGAACACGGGCTGCCCCTCGTCGATCAGCGCGATGGGTCCGTGCTTGAGCTCACCGGCCGCGAAACCCTCGGCATGGATGTACGCGAGCTCCTTGAGCTTGAGCGCGCCCTCCATCGCCACGGGGTAGCCGACGTGCCGGCCGAGGAACAGGACCTTGTCGGCGCCCGCCATCGACCGTGCCGTCGCCCGGACGTACTCGCCGCGCTCGATGACGGTCCGCACCTTGCGGGACATGTCGCGCAGCTCGTCGAACGTGGCCGCGATCTCGTCGGGGAACTTGTTGCCGCGCAGCTGGGCGAGGTAGAGCCCGAGGACGTAGGCGGCGGTGATCTGCGCCAGGAAGGCCTTGGTCGAGGCGACGGCGATCTCGGGTCCGGCGTGCGTGTAGAGCACGGCGTCCGACTCGCGCGGGATCGTGGACCCGTTGGTGTTCACCACGGCGACCACCTTGGCCCCCTGCTCGCGGGCGTGCCGCACCGCCATCAGCGTGTCCATGGTCTCGCCGGACTGCGAGATGGCCACGACCAGGGTCTGGGCGTCCACGATCGGGTCACGGTAGCGGAACTCGTGCGCGAGCTCGACCTCCACCGGGATGCGGCACCAGTGCTCGATGGCGTACTTCGCGACGTGCCCGGCGTACGCGGCCGTGCCGCAGGCGACGACGATGATCTTGTCGACGGCACGCAGCACCGACTCGTCGATGCGCAGGTCGTCCAGGACGATGCGCCCCGAGGAGTCCGTGCGCCCCAGCAGCGTGTCGGCCACCGCGTGCGGCTGGTCGTGGATCTCCTTGTCCATGAAGGAGTCGAAGCCACCCTTCTCCGCGGCGGCGGCGTCCCAGTCGACCGTGAACCGCTTGCCCTCGGCGGGCCGGCCGTCGAAGTCGACCACCGTCACGGACGTCGGCGTGATCGTGACGACCTGGTCCTGCCCGAGCTCCATCGCCTCCTTGGTCTGCGCGACGAACGCCGCGACGTCGGACCCCAGGAAGTTCTCGCCCTCGCCGAGCCCGACGACCAGCGGGGAGTCGTGCCGCGCCCCGACCACCGTCCCGGGCGCGTCCGCGTGCACCGCCAGGAGCGTGAACGTCCCGCGCAGACGACGGGCGGTGGCGGCCATCGCGGCCGTCAGGTCACCGGCGGCCCGGTACTCGCGGGCCAGGAGCTGCGCGGCGACCTCGGTGTCCGTCTCGGAACGGAAGGTGGCGCCCTCGGCGGCGAGGAGTTGGCGAAGTTCGCCAAAATTTTCGATGATGCCGTTGTGGATCACGGCGAGGCGGTCGTCGTCGGCGAGGTGCGGGTGGGCGTTCCCGTCGGTGGGACCGCCGTGGGTCGCCCACCGGGTGTGCCCGACGGCGGCGGTCGCCTCCGGGAGGGGGTGTTCGGAGAGCTCCGTCTGCAGGTTGACCAGCTTGCCCGCCTTCTTCGCCGCGGCGACGTGCTCGCTGCCCGGTCCGACGAGGGCTACGCCCGCGGAGTCGTAGCCGCGGTACTCGAGCCGCTTCAGCCCCTCGAGCACCATCTCCAGCGGTCGCGTCGACACGGCGAGCCCGGCCGCGTCGCCGTCCTGCGCCTCCCGCACCGCGGCGCTGCCCCCACCGCTGCCCGAGGCGCTGGCCGAGCGGGAGCCTGAACCGGTGTAACCGACGATGCCGCACATGCGCGGGAGTCTACCCACGCCGTCCGGCCGCCGCGGCGCCCGGTTCCGCCCGGTGCCGCCCGTGCCGCCCGGCGCCGGAGCGCCCCGCGCCGATCCGCCGGCCTCCCCGGGCCGCGGGTTTGCGTCGCCGGTGGGGACCTCGGGCAGAATCGACCAGTGACCTCCTCGTCCGCGACGCCCTCCGCCGGCAACGGTGGACCGACGTCGCTCCCTCCGCTGTCGGAGCACCTGCCGCGGCTCGCGCCGGCCTCCCCCTACGTCGACTTCGACCGGAGCGCCTGGAGCGCGCTGTCCGAGCAGACCCCCTTGCCGCTCACCGACGACGACGTCACGCGGCTGCGCGGCCTCGGCGACCCGATCGACCTGGCGGAGGTCGACGCCGTCTACCGGCCGCTGTCCCGGCTGCTCAACCTCTACGTCACGGCCACGGCCGGGCTGCACCAGGCGACGTCGACGTTCCTGGGCGAGGAGCCGCCGCGCACCCCCTACGTCATCGGCGTCGCCGGGTCGGTCGCGGTCGGCAAGTCGACGACGGCGCGCGTGCTGCGCGAGATGATGGCGCGCTGGCCGGAGACACCGCACGTCGAGCTCATCACCACCGACGGGTTCCTGTACCCCAACGCCGAGCTGGAGCGCCGGGGCCTGCTCGAGCGCAAGGGGTTCCCCGAGTCGTACGACCGCCGGGCGCTCGTCCGCTTCCTGTCTCGCGTGAAGGCCGGCCACCCCGAGGTCTACGCCCCCGTGTACTCGCACGTGTCCTACGACATCGTGCCCGACCAGGAGGCGGTGGTGCACCGTCCGGACGTCCTCATCGTCGAGGGCCTCAACGTGCTCCAGCCCGCACGTCCCACCTCGGCCACCGACCCGACCGTGGCGGTGAGCGACTTCTTCGACTTCTCGATCTACGTGGACGCCCGGACTCGCAACATCCGCCAGTGGTACGTGGACCGGTTCCTCAAGCTGCGACGGACGGCGTTCAACCGGCCGGAGTCCTACTTCCGCCGCTACGCCGAGCTGTCCGACGCCGAGGCCACGCAGCGGGCGCTGAGCATCTGGGAGACGATCAACGCGCCCAACCTCGAGCAGAACGTCCTGCCCACGCGCGGGCGCGCCACGCTCGTGCTGACGAAGGGATCGGACCACTCGGTCCAGCGCGTGCGGCTACGCAAGCTCTGACGGCCGGTGGTCGGCCTGGTCGGCAGGTCCGTCGGCAGACCCGTCGTCGGGTGCCGGGGCACCCACCGGTACCTGGTGACGCATCTCCTCCAGGACCTCCTCGCGCGGGGTGAACGCCTGGACGACACGGTCGACCACGAGCCCGAGCAGGCCACCGCCCACGACGCCCACGACCATCGCGAGCAGGGGGTCGTGCCCCAGCACCTCGGCGGCAGCGATCCCGATGAGCGTCGAGTAGCCGGCCCACAGCACCGCGGCGACGCCGGAGAACGCCATGAACCGCCGCTGCGGGTAGCCGAGCGCCCCGGCGGTCATGTTCACGGCCACGCGGCCGACGGGGATGTACCGCGCCGCGATGATGAACACGGCGCCGCGACGGGCCAGCGCCCGGCGCGCCCAGGACACCGTCTTGCGGCCTCGTGCGCTCCGCATCGACAGCAGCCGCTCGGTGCCGAACCGGCGCCCCAGGAGGTAGGCCGTCTGGTCGCCGAGCCACGCACCCACCGCTGCGATGGGGATGATGAGCCACAGCCAGGGCACCCCGGTCGCCTGGGCGGAGATGACGAGCGTCACGAGCACCGACTCGCTGGGGACCGGGGGGAAGAACCCGTCGATGAACGCCGAGGCGAACATCGCGGGGTAGATCCACAACGACGCGGCGATCTCGAGGATCCAGGCCTCCACCTGGTCCAGCATCGCGGTGATTCCCGGCACGCGGTCCTTCGTTCGTCGGCCGGCACGAGCCAGCGGCGGCGTCGCACCGTCCGGTGCCACGGGTACTAGGGTAGGGCTGCGTGGGAGCCCGGGACATCAGGGAGATCCCCCGGCCGCCCCTGAGCGACGAACGTTCACACCCGCTTCACAGCATCTGTTCAGCACGCCCCGGAGCGGTCAGGGCAGCGGGAAGCCGAGCAGCTCCGCGGCCGGCGCCGGGTCGGGCGACCGTCCCCAGAACCGGGCGAGGTTCTCGTTCGAGGTCAGCGAACGGGTCTCGGCACGGTCGAGGTAGAGCTCCCCGCGCAGGTGGTCCGTCTCGTGCTGCGCGATCCGCGCCGGCCACCCTGTCAGCACCTCGTCCAACGGCGCGCCGGTCTCGTCCTGGCCGGTGAGCCGGATGCGACGGGGGCGCGCGACGACGGCCTGCCAGCCGGCCACGGACAGGCATCCCTCGAAGAACGCGACCCGCGAGGGCGCCGACGCGGAGGCGCTGTCGTCCCCGACCCCGCCGTCGTCCTCCACCGCGACGTAGCGGGGGTTCACCAGCACGCGGTACGGCATCGGCAGGCGCTCTCGCTCGTCACCGGGCAGACCGGCGTCCTCGCAGACGGCGAGGGCGAGCCCGATGCCGATCTGCGGGGCAGCGAGGCCCACACCGGGCGCTGCCCGCATGGTCCGGCGCATCGCCTCCAGCAGCCGCGGGAGCTCGTCGCCGAGCTGCCCGCCGTACGGCGCGGCGGGGGTGCGCAGCACGGGGTCGCCGGCCTGCACGATCGGGAGCACGCCGGGGGCCTCCGGGCGGTCGAACGCCACGTCGAGGAGCTCGCGCACGGCGTCCGCCAGGGCCCGCACGGGCCCGCCGGGCCAGGTGCTCACAGGCCGAGCCGCTCCCGCACGACACCGGCGAGCGACTCTGCGACGCCGTCGGCCTGCGTCTGGGTCGCTGCCTCGACCATGACCCGCACGACGGGCTCCGTGCCGGAGGGGCGCAGCAGCACGCGCCCGGTCTCGCCCAGCAAGGACTCGGCGCTCTCGACCGCGGCGCGCAGGTCCTCGTCCGTGTCCGTGCGCGCCTTGTCGACGCCCTTGACATTGACCAGGGTCTGCGGCAGCCGGGGGATCTCCGTGGCGAGGTCGGCGAGCCGCTTGCCGGTGGCCTTGACCCGTGCGGCGAGGTGCAGGGCGGTGAGCACGCCGTCCCCCGTCGTGGCGTGCTCGGCGAGGATGATGTGGCCGGACTGCTCACCGCCCAGCCCGTAGCCGTGCGCCCGCATCTCCTCGAGCACGTACCGGTCGCCGACGCCCGTCTGGACGGTCGTGATGCCGGCGTCCTTCATGGCCAGCAGCAGCCCCAGGTTGCTCATGACGGTGACGACGAGCGTCTCGCCCACGAGCCGCCCCTCGTCCTTCAACGACTTGGCGAGGATGCCGAGGATCTGGTCGCCGTCCACCAGGACACCCCCGTGGTCGACGGCGAGGCACCGGTCGGCGTCGCCGTCGAACGCCACCCCGAAGTCGGCCTCGGCGGCCACCACGACGGCCTGCAGCTGCTCGGGGTGGGTCGAGCCGGCCTTCTCGTTGATGTTGCGCCCGTCGGGGCTGGCGTTGATGACGACGACGTCGGCACCCGCCGCGCGCAGCGCGTCCGGCCCGACGTGGCTCGCCGCGCCGTTGGCCGCGTCCACCGCGATCCGCAGGCCGTCGAGCGGGCGGAAATCCGGCGTCGTGCCGATGCTGGCGGTCAGGTGCTCGACGTACTGCTCGGCCGCGATGCCCGTGTCGGTTCGCATGCGCCCGACGTCGGCACCGGTCGGTCGCTCCCAGCCGTTGCCGAGCGCCGCCTCGATCTCGTCCTCGACGCTGTCGTCGAGCTTCAGGCCGCCGCGGGCGAAGAACTTGATCCCGTTGTCGGGCATGGCGTTGTGCGAGGCGGACACCATGACGCCGAGGTCGGCGTGCATCGCGCTCACGAGGTAGGCGAGCGCCGGGGTCGGCACCACGCCGAGGTCCACGACGTCGACGCCGGAGGCCGCCAGCCCTGCGGAGACCGCGGCGGAGAGGAACTCGCCCGAGGCGCGCGGGTCCCGCCCGACGACCGCCTTCGGGCGGTGCCCCGGCACCGTGCGCGAACCCAGCACGTGGGCGGCGGCGCTGCCGAGGTCGAGCGCGAGCTCGACCGTCACGTCGCGGTTGGCCAGGCCACGGACGCCGTCCGTGCCGAAGAGTCGTGCCATCGGTTCTTGTCCTCTCGGGGGTGGGGCGCTCGGACGATCGTAGTGCGTCCGGACATGCGGACGGCCCCGCCGGAGGACCGACGGGGCCGTGCGCGGAAGCGACGGATCAGCGCTTCGAGTACTGCGGAGCCTTGCGGGCCTTCTTGAGACCGGCCTTCTTGCTCTCCACGGCGCGGGGGTCACGCGTGAGGAAGCCGGCCTTCTTCAGGGCCGCACGGTTCGCGTCCCGGTCGATCTCGTTGAGGGCGCGGGAGATGCCCAGACGCAGGGCACCGGCCTGGCCCGAGGGGCCGCCACCGGTGATGCGGGCGATGACGTCGAAACGTCCCTCGACCTCGACGAGCTTCAGCGGGTCGTTGACCAGCTGCTGGTGCACCTTGTTCGGGAAGTAGTCCTCGAGGGTGCGACCGTTGATCTTCCACTGACCGGTGCCGGGGACGAGGCGCACGCGCGCCACGGCCTCCTTGCGGCGACCCAGGGCCTGGCCCGGGGCAGTGATGGACTGACCGCCGTTGGCCACGGGGGCCGCGGTCTCGGTGGTGTAGTTGCTGGGCGTGTTCTCGTCCAGCTCGGTGTCGACGGTGGTGTCAGCCACGGTGTTTCCTTCGCTCGGCATCGGGCAGCGGCTCAGGCCTGCTGCGAAAGCTGGGTGATCTCGAAAGGCTGGGGCGTCTGGGCCGCGTGCGGGTGCTCCGCACCGCGGTAGACCTTGAGCTTCTTGATCTGCTCGCGCCCGAGCGTGTTCTTGGGGAGCATGCCGCGCACGGCCTTCTCCACGGCTTCCTCGGGGTTGTTCTCGAGGAGGTCGCCGTACTTGACGGAACGGAGGCCGCCCGGGTAGCCGGAGTGGCGGTAGGCGAGCTTGTCCTCGCGCTTGTTGCCGGAGAGGGCGACCTTGTCCGCGTTGATGACGATGACGAAGTCACCGCCGTCGACGTGCGGCGCGAAGGTCGGCTTGTGCTTCCCGCGCAGGAGCGTGGCGACCTGGCTGGCCAGGCGGCCCAGGACGACGTCGGTCGCGTCGACGACGTGCCAGTCGCGCTGGATGTCGCCGGGCTTCGGGGTGTACGTACGCACGGTTCGTAACCTTTTTCGTGGTCGGTGTCGTCGGGCGAGAAGCGGCGCCCGATGAGTCAGATGTCGTGCGCGGGGCCCTGGTGGCGTCCTGGCCTTGCGAGGTCTGACGGTGGGAACGCAGACGACGCGGGACGACGGGGCATAGCACAACGACTGTTCAGTCTAGCGGCACGCTCTCGCAGCGGTCAAAGCGACCTCGGTCACCTCGCGGGCCCGGCGCAGCCGGTGCACCGTGGAGGCATGACGGAAGACACTCCAGGAACCCGTGCGGACCCCGAGCTCGTCACCGAGGGCGACGGCAACCAGCTGCCCACCGAGGACACCCTCTTCGACCGGGGCACCCAGGACGCGCTCGACGAGGGCTACTCCCCGCCGGAACGCCCGCGGCGCAACCACTGGGGCGAGACGTCCTGGGAGGAGACCCACGGCGAACCGCTCGACCGGCGCCTTGCCGAGGAGGAACCCGAGACCTGGCAGGAAGACCCCCTGGACCGGCCGGACACCTCCCGCGCGGGCCGCCTCGTCGAGGACGACCACGCCGACCCCAACGCCGACGGCACGCGCGACAACGACGTGTACGGGACGGACGCCGGGATCGACGGCGCGGGGGCCACCGCCGAGGAGGCCGCCGTCCACTGGGTCGAGGAGCCGTGAGCCGCAGCAATCCGGCGAGGTAGCGCAACCAGGCCCGAGGTAGCGCAGGAGGGACGGCCTGGTGCGAGGTCTCGCGCGGCAGGCGGAGCGCTACCTCGCCGACCCCGGCGCTACCTCAGGTCGTCGGGCGAGCGCCGCGCCCGGATGCGCGCGGCGCGGCCTGCGAGCTCCTCCTCGGGCGGGTAGTCCACGCGCTCAAGTGTGAGCCCGCGCGCTGGCGCGACCGCCGCGGCCGCCGAACGGCTCCCCCCGGCCAGCACCTGCTCCGGGTCGCCCGGGGGCCGGCGACGCTCCCCGACCGCCATGGACATCCCCACGAGCGCGCGGACCATCGAGTGGCAGAAGGCGTCCGCCTCGACCAGGGCGACGACGAGTCCGGCGTCCGCCCCGGTCGTGGGACGCGACCAGACGAAGCGGGTCAGCTCACGGATCGTCGTCGCACCCTCCCGCGGCTTGCAGTAGGCCGCGAAGTCGTGCAGGCCGACGAGCGGCTGCACGGCGGCGTGCATGGCCGCGACGTCGAGCCCGCGACGGTGCCACAGCACCCACTCGCGCGCCAGCGGGTCGCGCAGGGCGTGGTCGTCGGCGATGCGGTAGCGGTAGGTCCGCCCGGCCGCGGAGAAGCGCGCGTCGAACCCGGCGGGCGCGGGAGACGCTCCGTGCACGACGACGTCGGGCGGCAGCACGCCCGCCAGCCGGTCGACCAGGGCCCGCCCTGGTGCTCGGTCGGACCGACCGGGCATCGTCTCCCACCGCGCGACGGGGAGGTCGACGTGCGCCACCTGGCCACGTGCGTGCACGCCCGCGTCGGTCCGGCCGGCGACCGTCAGGCGAGGGCGCGGCAGGCCGAGCGGCTCGACCCGGAGGATCGTCGCCAGGGCGTCCTCGAGGACACCCTGCACGGTGCGCAGCCCTGGCTGGGCCGCCCAACCGGCGAAGTGCGTCCCCGCGTAGGCGAGGTCGAGCCGCACCCGGACGGTGCCGCCGTCGGGCGCCGTCCCCGGCGAGGAGGTCGGGGGGCCGGCGGCGTCGGGGGGCGTCGAGGTGCTCACCGGACCATTCTGACCGGATGATGGGCCGGTGGCCGATCTCCTGACCCTCGCGGTGGACTGCGGCGGCGGCGGCATCAAGGCGAACGTCCTCGACTCCGCCGGCACCGCCCACGCCGCGCCCGTCCGCGTCCCGACGCCGTACCCGCTCCCGCCCGCGCTGCTCGTCGACACCGTGGCCGGGGTCGCCGCCGACCTCCCGCCCGCCGACCGGCTGACGCTCGGCATGCCCGGCATGGTGCGGCACGGCGTCGTCGTGCACACCCCGCACTACGTCACGCGCTCCGGGCCCCGTTCCCGGGTCGTCCCCGAGCTCGTGACGGCCTGGCGCAGCTTCGACGTCCGGGCTGCGCTGGGCGACCGGCTCGCGATGCCCACCCTGGTCCTCAACGACGCCGAGGTGCACGGCGCCGGGGTGATCGCGTCGTCCGGGGTCGAGCTCGTCCTCACGCTCGGGACCGGTCTGGGCTCGGCGCTGTTCGACGGCGGCCGGCTCGCCCCGCACCTCGAGTGGTCGCGGGCACCGGTGCGCCGCGGCACCACGTACGACGCCTACGTCGGCGAACCCGAGCGACGCCGCCTGGGCGACGGCCTGTGGTCGCGCCGCGTGGTCGCCGTCGTCGAGGGGCTTCGGCCGGTGTTCTGGTGGGACCGGCTCTACCTGGGGGGCGGAAACGCTCGCCGGATCACGCCGTCGGCCCTCGAGCGGCTCGGGGACGACGTGGTGGTGGTGCCGAACTCGGCGGCGCTGGTGGGCGGGGCGCGGGCGTGGGATCTGCTGGTGGACTGAGGTCCTGCCGCCCGACGGCGTCGCGCGCGCGTTCGTGGGCGTCCATCCCGGCGTGCGCCTCCAGGACGGACCGGCTGAAGGCCACCGGCTGGTCGAGGCTCACGAGGTGGCGCGCGTGCGGCACCACGACGAGACGCGCCTCGGCTCCCCCGGCGCGAGCCGCGGCGAGCATCGAGCGCTCCTGACCCCGGAAGTGGTCCCACTGCCCGTTCACGAGCCGCACCGGGCTGTCCGTGGCCCGCAGGGCCGCCCGCGTGTCGATCCGTCCCACCTCGCTGAGCACGTCCGCCATGACCTCGAGAGCGAAACCTCCCGCCGCGAGGTCCTGGCCGGACTCGGTGTCGAGCAGACCGCGGACGAAGGCCTCGTTGAGCCGCGCCCCGGAGTCGGGCCAGCGCTCGATGCAGCGGGCGATCCGCAACCAGCCGCCCCGCAGGGACACGTCCGTGCTGGTGCTGCAGGACGCTGCCACGAGTCCCGCGGACTGCTCGGGGAAGCGGGCGCGGTGCTCGATCGCGATGTAGCCACCGAGCGACAGGCCCACCACCATGGCGCGGCCGCCGGCGTCCGCCACCGCGGCCCGCACCGTCTCCACCGCCTCGTCGAGGGTGAACCGCTCGCCGCGCCGGGCACCGTGGCCCGGCAGGTCCGGAGCGCTCGTCGGGACGCCGGCCGCCCACAGCGCCCGGGCCTGGCGCCGCCACATGGTGCACGAGGTCCGGGAGCCGTGCAGCAGCACCACGGGGAGCATGTCACCACGGTAGGGACGACGAGGGCCCCGCACCACCTCAGGTGGTGCGGGGCCCTCGCGGATCAGGCGGAGAGAGGACTCAGTCCTCCTTCTTCTCCTCGGCCGGGGCCTCGGTCTCGGTCGACTCGACCGGAGCCTCGGCAGGCTTCTCGTCCTTGGCCGGCTTCTCGTCCTTCGCCGACTTCTCGGCGGCCTTCGTGGCCTCGGCGACGACTGCCTGCTTCGGGCTGACCGGCTCGGTCACGAGCTCGATGACCGCCATCGGGGCGTTGTCGCCCTTGCGGTTACCGACCTTCGTGATGCGCGTGTAGCCACCGTTGCGCTCGGCCATGGCCGGGGCGATCTCGGTGAACAGCGTGTGCACGACAGACTTGTCGCGCACGACGGTCAGGACCCGACGGCGGGCGTGCAGGTCTCCCCGCTTGGCGAGCGTGATGAGACGCTCGGCGGTCGGACGCAGACGCTTGGCCTTCGTCTCGGTCGTGGTGATGCGACCGTGCTCGAAGAGCGCCGTCGCCAGGTTCGCGAGGATCAGGCGCTCGTGAGCCGGGCTGCCACCGAGCCGCGGACCCTTGGTGGGGGTAGGCATTTCTGGTTCTCCTTGAGGGTGGTACCGCGCCGCGCGGCCCCGTCATGTCGAGCGGGGCCGCTGCGGGCGCGGTGCGTCAGTACGACTGCTCGTCGCTGTACGAGGTCTCGTCGTCCCCGCCGCCGAAGTACTGCGCGCCGGAGGGGTCGAAGTCGAGCGGCGAGTCCTTGAGCGCGAGACCGAGCTCGGCCAGCTTCTCCTTGACCTCGTTGATCGACTTCGCACCGAAGTTGCGGATGTCGAGCAGGTCCGCCTCGCTGCGCGCGACCAGCTCACCGACCTGGTGGATGCCCTCGCGCTTGAGGCAGTTGTACGACCGGATGGTGAGGTTGAGCTCTTCGATCGGCAGTGCCAGGTCCGCGGCCAGCGCGGTGTCCGTGGGCGACGGGCCGATCTCGATGCCCTCGGCCTCGACGTTGAGCTCCCGGGCGAGACCGAACAGCTCGACGAGAGTCTTGCCGGCCGACGCGAGCGCGTCACGCGGCGCGATGGCCTGCTTGGTCTCGACGTCGACGATCAGCTTGTCGAAGTCCGTGCGCTGCTCGACACGGGTCGCCTCGACCTTGTAGGTGACCTTCAGGACGGGCGAGTAGATCGAGTCCACGGGGATCCGACCGATCTCGGCGTCCAGCGCCTTGTTCTGCGCGGCGGACACATAGCCACGTCCACGCTCGACGGTGAGCTCGATCTCGAGCTTGCCCTCGTCGTTGAGCGTGGCGATGTGCAGGTCGGGGTTGTGCACCTCGACACCCGCGGGCGGCACGATGTCCGCCGCGGTCGCCGCACCGGCGCCCTGCTTGCGCAGGTACATCACGACCGGCTCGTCGTTCTCCGAGGAGACGACGAGGTTCTTGATGTTGAGGATGATCTCGGTGACGTCCTCCTTCGCACCCGGCACGGTGGTGAACTCGTGGAGCACACCGTCGATGCGGATGGAGGTGACCGCCGCGCCCGGGATGGACGACAGCAGCGTGCGACGCAGCGAGTTGCCGAGCGTGTAGCCGAAGCCAGGCTCGAGCGGCTCGACGGAGAAGCGCGAGCGGTACTCCGAGATGACCTCTTCGGTCAGTGTGGGGCGCTGTGCGATGAGCACTGTGTTGGTCCTTTCAGTGTGCGTCCGCTATATGACGCATCACGCATCCGCGCTCTGGCGCGGTCCCGGGCGGGACTCGGTCCACCCGCTCGGGCAGGTTGCCGTCCGAACCCGGTCCGGGCGGGGCGAGCACCTCTCGGTCCTCGCCCCGCCGGAACCGGCGGTCCGGACGGCATCAGACGGTCAGACGCGGCGACGCTTCGGGGGGCGGCAGCCGTTGTGCGCCTGCGGCGTCACGTCCTGGATCGAGCCGACCTCGAGGCCGGTCGCCTGGAGGGAGCGGATCGCGGTCTCACGACCGGAGCCCGGGCCCTTGACGAAGACGTCGACCTTCTTGACGCCGTGCTCCTGGGCACGACGGGCCGCCGACTCCGCAGCGAGCTGCGCGGCGTACGGTGTGGACTTGCGGGAGCCCTTGAAGCCGACGTGGCCGGCGGACGCCCACGAGATGACGGCACCCGACGGGTCGGTGATCGACACGATCGTGTTGTTGAAGGTGCTCTTGATGTGCGCCTGGCCGAGCGGGACGTTCTTCTTGTCCTTGCGGCGGGGCTTGCGCGGACCGGAGCCGGCGCGGGTCTTGGGAGGCATAGGTGAAAGTTCTCCTGGTACGAGGTCGTCGGACCGGGGCGGAGGTCAGCGGTGCTGACCCGCTCCACGGACTGCTGACGTCAGCGGGCCTTCTTCTTGCCCGCGACGGTGCGCTTCTTGCCCTTGCGGGTGCGCGCGTTGGTCTTGGTGCGCTGACCGCGCACCGGCAGTCCGCGACGGTGGCGCAGACCCTGGTAGGTACCGATCTCCACCTTGCGGCGGATGTCGGCAGCGACCTCGCGACGGAGGTCACCCTCGATCTGGTAGTTCCCCTCGAGGTAGTCGCGCAGCGCGACGAGCTCGGTGTCAGCGAGCTCCTTCACGCGAGCGTCCGGGGAGATCCCCGTCGCTGCGACGGTCTGCTCGGCGCGGGTACGACCGACGCCGTAGATGTAGGTGAGCGCGACCACGATCCGCTTCTCGCGGGGGAGGTCGACGCCGACAAGACGTGCCATGTGCCTCTCGGCTCCTGTACTGCTCTCCAGAGGTCTCCCGCACCCGCCTCCCGCGATGACCGCGGGCCCCGGCCCCTGGACCGGAGGTTCCCCCGCCGCCTCGTGAGACGGTCGGGTTCGTGCTGGTGCGCTGTGCGCGGCGCGTCCTCAGGACGGCCACGGAGTCATGCTGCGGCGATCAGCCCTGGCGCTGCTTGTGGCGCTGGTTCTCGCAGATCACCATGACGCGACCGTGCCGGCGAATCACCTTGCACTTGTCGCAGATCTTCTTGACGCTCGGCTTGACCTTCATCAGTGTTCCTCCGCCGCCTCCCTGGCCGAGCCGCGAGGCCGGCCGCACAGGCGGCGATGTAGATCGGGTGGGGGGATGACGACTACTTGTAGCGGTAGACGATCCGGCCACGGGACAGGTCGTACGGGCTGAGCTCCACCACGACCCGGTCCTCGGGGAGGATCCGGATGTAGTGCTGCCGCATCTTGCCCGAGATGTGCGCGAGAACCTTGTGCCCGTTGGCCAGCTCCACGCGGAACATCGCGTTCGGCAGGGCCTCGACCACGCTGCCCTCGATCTCGATGACACCGTCCTTCTTTGCCATGTCCTCCGCTAACTCTCGTCTGTGTCTCTCGACGGACTGCTGCCGCGCACCGTCGACCAGCCGTGGCGGCACCACGACAGGACGTCGGGAACGTGGATCGCGTGCTTCCGCTGGCCAGGCCGGCGCCCGTCACCGCGAGGACCAGGTCTGCACCGGGCACCTCGGGCTCAGGACGGGCACGATCGAACGGACTACACCCGACAGGCCATCCTACTCCATCCCTCGCTGAGAGCAACCGTGAGATCGGTTGACGTCCGTCACAAGGAGACGGGCCGGACGCCGAAGGGCTCCAGCCCTTCCGCACCGAGGTCCGGGGCCGTCAGCACCGCCACTCCCCCGTCGAGGATCGCCACCGTGTGCTCCCAGTGCGCGGCCCGCGAACCGTCGGCGGTGACCACGGTCCAGCCGTCCTGCAGCACGTCGGTCCTCGCACCGCCGAGCGTGACCATCGGCTCCACGGCCAGGCACATGCCCGGACGCAACCGCGCCCCCCGGTCGGTGGCGGCGAAGTTCAGCACGTCGGGCGGCTGGTGCATCTCCGTGCCGATGCCGTGGCCCGTGTACTCCTCGACGAGGCCGTACTCCGCCCCGAGGAGCTCGGCGGACAGGTCGACGGACGCCTCGACGGCCACCCCGACGTCACCGACACGACGGCCCTCGGACAGCGCGGCGATACCTGCCCACATCGCGGTCCGGGTGGCCCGTACGAGCTCCTGCGCGGCCACGTCCGCGACGCCCGACGCGTCGTCGACGTCCACCGCACCCCGCTCCCCCAGGAGGAAGGAGAGCGCCGAGTCGCCGTGCCAGCCCGCCACGATCGCACCGCAGTCGACGGAGACCAGGTCGCCCGCGGCAAGGACCCGCCGACCAGGGATGCCGTGGACGACCTCCTCGTTCACCGACGTGCAGATCGACGCCGGGAACCCGTGGTAGCCCAGGAAGGAGGGCTCCGCGCCGGCCGCCGTGATCACGGCGGCGGCGACGGCGTCCAGGTCACCGGTCGTCATGCCCGGGCGGGCGGCCGTCCGCACCGCGGCGAGCGCCTCCGCCACGACCAGCCCGGCACGTCGCATGAGACGCACCTGGTCGAGGCTCTTGAGCTCGATCCGCGAGCGCGGACGGAACACGCCGGCTCAGCCGAGCTGCTGAGCGAGGGCGGCGACGATGCGGTCGGTGACCTCGGAGATCTCGCCGAGGCCGTCGACCCGGGCGAGGATGCCCCGCTCCGCGTAGGCCGTGGTGAGCGGCGCGGTCTCCGCGTCGTAGATGTCCAGCCGACGCTCGATGGCCGCGGGGGTGTCGTCCTCCCGACCCTCGACCTCCGCACGCTTGGAGATCCGCTCGAGCAGCTCGTCCCGGTCGGCCGTCAGCTCGATGACGCCGTCCAGCTCCCAGCCCAGGTCCGTCAGGATGCCGTCGAGCGCCTCGACCTGGTGCGCGTTGCGCGGGTACCCGTCGAGCAGGAAGCCGCCGTGCACGTCCTCCTCGGCGAGACGGTCACGCACCATCGAGTCCGTCACCTCGTCGGGGACGAGCTCTCCCTGGGACGAGTACTCCTGGGCCAGCTTCCCCAGCTCCGTGCCTCCGGCGATGTTCGCGCGGAAGATGTCGCCGGTCGAGATCGCCGGGATCGCGAAGATCTCCGCGAGGCGGGCCGCCTGGGTGCCCTTGCCGGCCCCCTGCGGGCCCATGATCACCAGACGCGTCACGCGTCCCTCGTCACCGGGGGCGCCGTGGAGCTCGCGTCGGGTGGTCGGGGTGGTCGTCTCGGTCAACGGAGGAACCCTTCGTAGTGTCGCTGCTGGAGCTGGGAGTTGACCTGCTTCACGAACTCGAGGCCGACGCCGACGATGATGAGGATCGACGTACCGCCGAACGGGATGTTCGTCGCAGCTCCCAGGAACACCAGCACCAGCGTCGGGATGAGCGCGATGATGGCGAGATAGAGCGCACCTGCCGACGTGATCCGGGTGATCACGAAGTCGAGGTACTCGGCCGTGGGCCGGCCCGCGCGGATGCCGGGGATGAAGCCCCCGTACTTCTTCATGTTGTCCGCGACCTCGTCCGGGTTGAACGTGATCGAGGTGTAGAAGAACGCGAAGAAGACGATCATCAGGACGTACAGCACGATGTACAGCGCCTGGTCCTGCTGAGCGATGTTGTTGGAGATCCAGATGACCCAGTCCGCGCTCTGGTCGCCGAACTGGGCGAGGAGCGCGGGGATCGCGAGGATCGAGGCCGCGAAGATCACCGGGATGACACCGGACATGTTGATCTTGATCGGGATGTAGGTGCTCGTCCCGCCGTACATCCGCCGTCCGACCATGCGCTTGGCGTACTGCACCGGGATCCGTCGCTGCGACTGCTCGACGTAGACGACCATCCCGATGACGAGGACGATCACCAGGATCATGATGATGAAGTTCAGCGGCCCGTTGGCGCCACCGGCGATCGACCACAGGGCGGTCGGGAAGCTCGCGACGATCGACGTGAAGATCAGCAGCGACATGCCGTTGCCGATGCCCTTCTCCGTGATGAGCTCACCCATCCACATGACCAGGCCGGTACCGGCGGTCATGGTCACGACCATGAGCGCCGCCGTCACGAAGCTGTCGTTCACGACGACGTCGAGCCCGCAGCCCGGGAACAGCAGTCCGGTGCGCGCCGTCGTGATGATCGTCGTCGACTGCAGGATGGCGAGCGCGATCGTCAGGTAGCGGGTGTACTGCGTCAGCTTCGCCTGGCCGGACTGCCCCTCCTTGTGGAGCGCCTCGAACCGCGGGATCACCACACGCAGCAGCTGCGTGATGATGCTCGCCGTGATGTACGGCATGATCCCGAGGGCGAAGATCGACAGCTGCAGGAGCGCGCCACCGCTGAAGGTGTTGACCAGGCCGAGCAGCGAGGTCTCCCCCTCGAGCGTCTGGACGCACTGCTGCACGTTGGCATAGTCGACGCCCGGGGTCGGGATGAACGACCCCACGCGGAAGAGCGCCATGATGGCGATCGTGAACAGCAGCTTGCGCCGCAGGTCCGGTGTCCGGAAAGCCCGGCCGAATGCGCTGAGCACCTATCCTCCTGACCCGCCGCGGCGGGGTGTCGTGTCGCCGGTGTCCGGCGAGGTGTGGCACGTCGCCGTCGCGGACGTAGCCGCGGCGTCGACGCACCGACTCGGTCGTGGTCCGGCCGGTTCCCGACGATCACCGCGCGCGCCGCGTGCAGTGCGGACCGTGACGGATTCTACGTGCCTCGGGAAGTGACCTGGGCCACGTGCGTCGAACGAAACTAGCAGATCGCCCGAAACCGGTCTCCCCGACCGATGGTCCGTGGACGGTCGTCACCCGCCCGGGACAGCACGGAGGGCCGGTGGCGCACGTGGTGCGCCACCGGCCCTTCGTCAGCTCTCAGTCCTCCGAGACGGAGCCACCGGCGGCCAGGATCTTCTCCTTGGCGGACGCCGAGACCGCGTCGACGGCGATCTCCAGCTTCACGGTGACCTCGCCCGTGCCGAGCACCTTCACCGGCTGACCCGAGCGGACCGCGCCCTTGGCGACGAGGCCCTCGACGGTGACGGAGCCACCCTCCGGGTACAGCGCGGCGAGCTTGTCCAGGTTCACGACCTGGTACTCGACGCGGAACGGGTTCTTGAATCCACGCAGCTTCGGCAGGCGCATGTGCAGGGGAACCTGCCCGCCCTCGAAGCCCGCGGGCACCTGGTAGCGAGCCTTCGTACCCTTGGTGCCGCGGCCCGCCGTCTTGCCCTTCGACGCCTCGCCTCGACCCACGCGGGTCTTGGCCTTCTTGGCGCCGGCAGCCGGACGCAGGTGGTGGACCTTCAGCGGCTGGGCCGCCTTCTTGTCGGTGCTGTCGGCCATGATCACTCGACCTCCTCGACGGTGACGAGATGCGCCACCGTGGTGACCATGCCACGGATCTCCGGGCGGTCCTCCTTCACGGCGGTGTCGCCGATCCGCTTGAGGCCGAGGGTCCGCAGCGTGTCACGCTGGTTCTGCTTGCCGCCGATGGCGGACTTGACCTGGGTGACCTTCAGGCGAGCCATCACGCACCCACCTTCTCGTCGGCCTTCTTGTCGCCCTTCGCGGCGAGACCGGCGGCCTGCGCCCGCAGGAGCGGGGCCGGGGCCACGTGCTCGAGCGGGAGACCACGGCGCGCCGCCACGGCGGCCGGCTCCTCGAGGCCCTTGAGGGCCGCGACGGTGGCGTGGACGATGTTGATCGCGTTCGACGAGCCGAGCGACTTGCTCAGCACGTCGTGGATGCCGGCGCACTCCAGCACGGCACGCACCGGACCGCCGGCGATCACACCGGTACCCGGGGAGGCCGGGCGCAGGAACACGACGCCGGCCGCCTCCTCACCCTGGATGGGGTGCGGGATGGTGCCCTGGATCCGCGGGACGCGGAAGAAGTTCTTCTTCGCCTCCTCGACACCCTTGGCGATCGCCGACGGCACCTCCTTGGCCTTGCCGTAGCCGACACCGACGGTTCCGTCGGCGTCGCCCACGACCACCAGGGCGGTGAAGCTGAAGCGACGACCACCCTTGACGACCTTGGAGACGCGGTTGATCGACACCACGCGCTCGACGAAGGCGTTCTTGTCCTCGCGGGGGTTGTTGCGGCGGTCGTCGCGCCGGTTGGAGCGGCGACCGTCGTTCTTGGACTCGTTGGCGCCCTGGGGGGCGCCGGTGGTGCGCTGCCCTGCAGCCATCAGAGGATCCTCATCTTCCGTGCGAACGTGGTCGTCATCACAGCGCCAGACCGCCTTCGCGGGCGCCGTCGGCGACCGCAGCCACCCGACCGTGGTACTTGTTGCCGCCGCGGTCGAAGACCACGGCGTCGATCCCGGCGGCCTTGGCACGCTCGGCGACGAGCTCGCCGACCTTGCGGGCCTTGGCGGTCTTGTCGTCGTTCGAGGCGCGCAGGTCGGCCTCGAGCGTCGAGGCCGAGGCCACGGTCTTGCCGACCGTGTCGTCGACGACCTGGGCCACCATGTGGCGGGACGAACGGGTCACGACGAGGCGCGGACGCGCTGCAGTGCCCTTGATCTTCTTGCGCAGGCGAAGGTGACGGCGCTGACGAGCGACGCTCTTGCCCTTGCCCAGAACCTTGAGAGCCATCACTTACCAGCCTTTCCGACCTTGCGACGGACGACCTCGTCGGCGTACCGCACACCCTTGCCCTTGTAGGGCTCGGGCTTGCGGATCTTGCGGATGTTCGCCGAGACCTCGCCCACCTGCTGCTTGTCGATGCCGGACACCGAGAACTTCGTCGGGCTCTCGACCGCGAAGGTGATGCCCTCGGGGGCGCTGACCTTCACCGGGTGCGAGAAGCCGAGGGCGAACTCGAGGTCGCTGCCCTTGGCGGTCACGCGGTAACCGGTGCCGACGATCTCGAGCTTCTTCTCGTAGCCGTTGGTCACGCCGGTGATCATGTTGGCCAGCAGGGTGCGGGTGAGGCCGTGCAGGGCACGGGACTCACGCTCTTCGTCGGGACGGGCGACCTTGAGGGTGCCGTCCTCCTGCTCGACCGTGATGGGGGCGGGCACCGTGTGCTCGAGGGACCCCTTGGGGCCCTTCACCGTCACGAGTGCTCCGCTGATGGTGACGTCCACGCCGGCCGGGACCGGAACGGGGAGCTTGCCGATTCGAGACATTGGCGTCTCTCCTTTCCGATTACCAGACGTAGGCGAGGACTTCGCCGCCCACACCCTTGTCCTGCGCCTGACGGTCGGTCAGGAGGCCGGAAGAGGTGGACAGGATGGCCACGCCGAGGCCGCCGAGGACCTTGGGCAGATTGGTGGACTTCGCGTAGACACGCAGGCCGGGCTTCGACACACGGCGCACGCCCGTCAGGGCGCGCTCGCGGCTCGGGCCGTACTTGAGGTTGATGGTGAGGTCTTTGCCCACCTTCGCGTCCTCGACGGTCCAGCCGGTGATGTAACCCTCGGCCTGCAGGATGTCCGCGATCCGCGACTTCAGCTTCGAGAACGGCATCGTGACCGTGTCGTGGTGCGCCGAGTTCGCGTTGCGCAGACGCGTCAGCATGTCTGCGATCGGGTCGGTCATAGTCATATCGGGCTCCAGCCCTTCCTCGCCGGGGTATCCGTGCGGCGCTCCTCGGAGCGCCGCACGGACCTACGGCGTAGTTGTTTTACCAGCTGCTCTTGGTGACGCCGGGGAGCTCGCCACGGTGGGCCATCTCCCGCAGGCAGATCCGGCACAGGCCGAACTTGCGGTAGACCGAGTGCGGACGACCGCACCGCTGGCACCGGGTGTAGGCGCGCACGGCGAACTTCGGCTTGGCGTTCGCCTTGTTGATCAGGGCCTTCTTCGCCATGTCAGCTCTCCTTGAAAGGGAAACCGAGACGGCGCAGCAAGGAGCGGCCCTCGTCGTCGGTCGTCGCCGTGGTCACGACCGTGATGTCCATTCCGCGGACCCGGTCGATCTTGTCCTGGTCGATCTCGTGGAACATCGACTGCTCCGTGAGACCGAACGTGTAGTTGCCGTGCCCGTCGAACTGCTTCGGGCTCAGACCGCGGAAGTCACGGATGCGCGGCAGCGCGATCGACAGCAGCCGGTCGAGGAACTCCCACATGCGGTCGCCACGCAGCGTGACGTGCGCACCGATCGGCATGCCCTCACGCAGCTTGAACTGCGCGATGGACTTCTTCGCACGGTTGATCTGCGGCTTCTGACCCGTGATGGCGGTCAGGTCGCGGATCGCACCCTCGATCAGCTTCGAGTCCTTGGCCGCGTCCCCGACACCCATGTTGACGACGATCTTGGTCAGACCGGCGACCTGGTGGAGGTTCGAGTGACCGAACTCCTCCTGGAGCGCGGCGAGGATCTCCTCGCGGTACTTCTGCTTGAGGCGCGGCGCGGCGGGGGCCACCAGCGCCTCGTCGAGAGTCGTCTCGGTCATCAGATGTCCTTCCCGGAACGCTTGGCGTAGCGGACGCGCACCGTGCGGGTGCGACCGTCCTGCTCGACCTCCTCGAGGCGGAACCCGACGCGGGTCGGCTTCTTGCTCTCGGGGTCGACCAGCATCACGTTGGAGACGTGGATCGGCGCCTCGACGGTCTCGATGCCACCCGTGCGGGTGCCACGCGACGTCTGGCCGGCCTTCACGTGCTTGGTCACGCGCTGGACGCCCTCGACGACGACGCGGTCGCTGTCGGTGAGCACCTCCAGCACACGGCCCGTCAGGCCCTTGTCGCGACCAGAGATCACCTGGACCTGGTCGCCCTTCTTGATCTTCGCCATGGTCAGAGCACCTCCGGGGCCAACGAGATGATCTTCATGAACCGCTTGTCGCGCAGCTCGCGCCCGACCGGGCCGAAGATGCGCGTACCGCGCGGCTCGCCGTCGGTCTTGAGGATGACGGCGGCGTTCTCGTCGAACTTGATGTAGGAACCGTCGGGACGACGGCGCTCCTTGACGGTCCGGACGATGACGGCCTTGACCACGTCGCCCTTCTTCACGTTGCCGCCCGGGATCGCGTCCTTGACGGTGGCGACGATGGTGTCGCCGATACCGGCGTAGCGACGTCCGGATCCACCGAGAACGCGGATGCAGAGAATCTCCTTGGCACCCGTGTTGTCGGCGACCCGCAGTCGCGACTCCTGCTGGATCATCGATTGATCTCCTGTCGTCGAGCCGGTTCTCGGCCCGGGCTTTCCCGGGCGAGCCTTGCCGAACGGATAGTTGCTGTGGTGGGGACCCGGCGCATACGTGTGTCACACCGTGCCCCCACCGGGAAGGACTGTCTTACTTGGCCTTCTCGAGGATCTCCACCAGGCGCCACCGCTTGGTCGCGGACAGCGGGCGGGTCTCCATGATGACGACCAGGTCGCCGATGCCGGCGGTGTTCTGCTCGTCGTGCACCTTGACCTTGTTGGTACGGCGCATGACCTTGCCGTAGAGGGGGTGCTTCACACGGTCCTCGACCTCGACGACGATGGTCTTCTCCATCTTGTCGCTGACGACGTAGCCGCGGCGCACCTTGCGGGTTGCCCGCTCCTCGGTGGTCACCGTCTCGGTGTTCTCGCTCATCAGTGCCTCACTCACTCACGCTCGGGGCCGTACGGATGCCGAGCTCGCGCTCGCGCAGGACCGTGTAGATCCGCGCGATGTCGCGCTTGACCGCCTTGAGGCGGCCGTGCGACTCGAGCTGGCCGGTGGCGGCCTGAAAGCGCAGGTTGAAGAGCTCCTGCTTCTGCTCCTTGAGCTTCGCGACGAGAGTCTCGTCGTCGAAGCCGTCGAGGTCGGCCGGGGCCAGGCCCTGGGTACCGATTGCCATCAGTTCGCACCACCTTCGCGCACCACGAAACGGCACTTCATCGGGAGCTTGTGCATCGCGCGGCGCAGCGCCTCGCGAGCAAGCTCCTCGGGGACTCCGGCCAGCTCGAAGACGATGCGGCCGGGCTTGACGTTGGCGACCCACCACTCGGGCGAACCCTTACCGGAACCCATGCGGGTCTCGGCCGGCTTCTTGGTGAGCGGGCGGTCCGGGTAGATGTTGATCCAGACCTTGCCGCCACGCTTGATGTGGCGGGTCATCGCGATACGAGCAGCCTCGATCTGACGGTTGGTGACGTAGGCGGGCTCGAGAGCCTGGATGCCGTAGTCGCCGAACGAGATCGTGGTGCCACCCTTGGCCATGCCGGAGCGCTTCGGGTGGTGCTGCTTGCGGTGCTTGAGCCTGCGCGGGATCAGCATGACTCAGGCCTCCGTTCCGGACTCGGGGGCCGCGGCCTGCTCGGCCGGGGCCGGCGCGTCGGACGCGGCGGGGGCCTCCGCAGCGGGCTGCTGCTTCGGCTGCGACGGACGCTCGTTGCGGTCGTTGCGGCGGGGACCGCCGCGGCGCTCGCCACCGCGGGCTCCGCCACGGCCCTGGCGAGGACCGGCAGCAGCCTGCTGCGCGGCGAACTCCTTCTCGGTCATGTCGCCCTTGTAGATCCAGACCTTCACGCCGATCCGGCCGAAGGTCGTGCGGGCCTCGAAGAAGCCGTAGTCGATGTTCGCGCGCAGGGTGTGCAGCGGCACGCGCCCCTCGCGGTAGAACTCCGACCGGCTCATCTCGGCGCCGCCGAGACGACCGGCGACCTGGACGCGGATGCCCTTCGCGCCGGCACGCTGCGCGGACTGGATGCCCTTGCGCATGGCACGACGGAACGAGACACGGCTCGCCAGCTGCTCGGCGATGCCCTGCGCGACGAGCTGCGCGTCGATCTCCGCGTTCTTGACCTCGAGGATGTTGAGCTGGACCTGCTTGCCGGTGAGCTTCTCGAGCTCACCGCGGATGCGGTCCGCCTCGGCGCCGCGGCGGCCGATGACGATGCCCGGACGCGCCGTGTGGATGTCCACGCGGACGCGGTCGCGGGTGCGCTCGATCTCGACCTTGGCGATGCCGGCCCGCTCGAGCCCCGTGCTCATCAGCTTGCGGATCTCCACGTCCTCACGGACGTAGTCGCGGTACCGCTGACCAGGCTTGGTGCTGTCGGCGAACCAGCGCGACCGGTGGTCGGTGGTGATGCCGAGGCGGTACCCGTGCGGGTGAATCTTCTGCCCCACTATCGGGCCCCTTCCTTCTGCTCACGCGGTGCGACGACCACGGTGATGTGGCTGGTGCGCTTGAGGATCTGGCTCGCACGCCCCTGCGCCCGCGGACGGAACCGCTTGAGCGTCGGCCCCTCGTCCACGTACACCTCGGAGACCACGTACTCGGTCTCGTCGAAGCGCTCGCTCGCGCGGTCGGCCTTGACCCGGGCATTCGCCACAGCGGACTCGACGACCTTGCGGACCGGCTCGCTCGCGGCCTGCGGCGCGAACTTCAGCACCGCGACGGCCTCGACGGCCTGCTTGCCACGGATGAGGTCCACGACGCGCCGGGCCTTCTGGGGCGTGACACGGACGAACCGCGCCTGCGCCTTGGCTTCCATTGCTGTCCTGCTTCCTTTTCTCAGACCGTCAGGGTCGCGCCGCTCAGCGGCGGCGGCCCTTCTTGTCGTCCTTCACGTGGCCGCGGAAGGTCCGCGTGGGAGCGAACTCGCCGAGCTTGTGGCCCACCATGGCCTCGGTCACGAAGACCGGGGTGTGCTTGCGCCCGTCGTGCACGGCGAAGGTGTGGCCGAGGAAGTCGGGCGTGATGACCGACCGGCGGGACCAGGTCTTGATGACGTTCTTGGTCCCCTTCTCGTTCTGCGCGTCCACCTTCTTCTGGAGGTGGTCGTCGACGAAGGGGCCCTTCTTCAGGCTACGAGGCATCTGTCAGGCTCCTATCAGCGCTTCTTGCCGGTGCGGCGACGGCGGACGATCATCCGATCGCTCGACTTGTTCGGGCGGCGGGTCCGGCCCTCGGGCTGGCCCCACGGGCTGACCGGGTGGCGACCACCGGAGGTCTTGCCCTCACCACCACCGTGGGGGTGGTCGACCGGGTTCATGACGACACCGCGGACGGTCGGGCGGATGCCCTTCCACCGGTTGCGGCCGGCCTTGCCCCAGTTGATGTTCGACTGCTCGGCGTTCCCGACCTCGCCGACCGTGCCGCGGCAGCGGAGGTCGACGTTGCGGATCTCGCCGGACGGCATGCGCAGCTGGGCGTACGGGCCGTCCTTCGCGACGAGCTGCACGGAGGCGCCCGCCGAGCGGGCGATCTTCGCGCCGCCACCAGGGCGGAGCTCGACGGCGTGCATGACGGTACCCGTCGGGATGTTGCGCAGCGGCAGGTTGTTGCCGGGCTTGATGTCGGCGCCGGGACCGGCCTCGACGGTGTCGCCCTGCGACAGCTTGTTCGGCGCCACGATGTAGCGCTTCGTGCCGTCCGCGTAGTGCAGCAGCGCGATGCGCGCCGTGCGGTTCGGGTCGTACTCGATGTGCGCGACCTTGGCCGGCACGCCGTCCTTGTCGTGACGACGGAAGTCGATCACTCGGTAGGCGCGCTTGTGGCCACCACCCTTGTGGCGGGTCGTGATCCGGCCGGAGTTGTTGCGGCCGCCGGTCTTCGACAGCGGACGAACCAGCGACTTCTCCGGCGCGGAGCGCGTGATCTCGACGAAGTCGGCAACGCTCGAGCCACGGCGGCCGGGCGTCGTCGGCTTGTGCTTACGGATTCCCATGGAAGTTGTCCTCGATCTGCTCTCGTCCGGCTCAGCCGACCGGACCGCCGAAGATGTCGATCGAACCCTCGCGGAGGGTGACGATCGCACGCTTCGTGTCCTTGCGCTTGCCCAGGCCGTAACGCGTACGACGCGTCTTGCCCTTGCGGTTGATCGTGTTCACCGAGGCGACCTTGACACCGAAGACCTGCTCGACCGCGATCTTGATCTCGGTCTTGTTGGCGTCCGGGTCCACGACGAAGGTGTACTTGCCCTCGTCGAGGAGGTTGTAGGACTTCTCGGAGACGACCGGCGCGATCAGGATATCGCGCGGGTCCTTCGTCACGGCGGTCACTTGGTGGCCTCCTTCTCGGACGCAGCCTCGGCCTCGGACTCGGAAGCGACGGCCTTCACCGACTTGCCCGTGGCCGGGCCCGCCAGGAACGCGTCGAGCGCACCCGAGGTGAAGACGATGTCGTCGGAGACGAGCACGTCGTAGGTGTTGAGCTGGTCCGCCGTGAGCAGGTGGACCTGCTCGACGTTGCGGAGCGACTTGATGGTCAGCTCGTCCGAACGCTCGGTGACGACCAGCACGTGCCGGCGGTCGGTCAGCGTGGCGAGCGTGCTGACGGCCGTCTTGGTCGAGGGCACGCCGTCGATGCCGAAGCCCGACACCACGTGCACACGACCGGCGCGAGCGCGGTCCGACAGCGCACCGCGCAGGGCGGCCGCCTTCATCTTCTTCGGGGTCCGCTGGTCGTAGCTGCGCGGCTGCGGTCCGTGGACCGTGCCACCGCCGGCGAACTGCGGGGCGCGGGTCGAACCCTGACGGGCGCGGCCGGTGCCCTTCTGCTTGTACGGCTTGCGACCACCGCCGCGGACCTCGCCGCGGGTCTTGGTGGACGCCGTGCCCTGGCGCGCCGCGGCACGCTGGGCGACGACCACCTGGTGGATCAGCGGGACGTTCGTGGCGACGTCGAAGACCTCGGCGGGCAGCTCGGCCGTGCCGGACTTCTTGCCGGTGGCGTCGAGCACGTCGACGTTCAGGTTAGCCATCTGTCTCAGGCTCCCTTCGCGGCGGTACGGACGAGGACGATGCCGCCCTTGGGGCCCGGGACCGCGCCCTTGACGAGCAGCAGGCCCTTCTCCGCGTCGACCGCGTGGACGGTCAGGTTCTGGACGGTCTTGCGGGCGTGGCCCATGCGACCGGCCATCCGCATGCCCTTGAACACGCGCGACGGCGTGGAGGCGCCGCCGATCGAACCCGGCTTGCGGTGGTTGCGGTGCGCACCGTGCGAGGCGCCCACGCCGGAGAAGCCGTGACGCTTCATCACACCGGCGGTGCCCTTGCCCTTGGTGGTTCCGACGACGTCGACCACGACGCCGGCCTCGAAGGCCTCGGCGGTGATCTCCTGACCGGTCGTGTACTCACCGGCGTTGTCGGTACGGACCTCGACGACGTGACGGCGCGGCGTGACGCCGGCCTTCTCGAAGTGGCCCTTGAGCGGCTTCGTGACCTTGCGCGGGTCGATCTGCCCGGCGGCGAGCTGGACGGCCGCGTAGCCGTCGGACTCCGCGGCACGGACCTGCGTCACCACGTTCGTGGGCACGGCGACGACGGTGACGGGAACGAGCTTGCCCGCGTCGTCCCAGGTCTGCGTCATGCCGAGCTTGGTGCCGAGCACCGCGGTCATGTTCTTCTGCTGGTTGGTCATGATCTCCAGCCTCAGAGCTTGATCTCGATGTTCACGTCAGCCGGCAGGTCGATGCGCATGAGCGAGTCGACCGCCTTCGGCGTGGGATCGATGATGTCGATCAGGCGCTTGTGCGTGCGCATCTCGAAGTGCTCACGGCTGTCCTTGTACTTGTGAGGCGACCGGATGACGGTGAAGACGTTCTTCTCCGTCGGCAGCGGCACCGGACCCACGACCGTCGCACCAGCGCGCGTCACCGTGTCGACGATCTTGCGCGCCGAGCTGTCGATGACCTCGTGGTCGTAGGACTTGAGCCGGATGCGGATCTTCTGTCCCGCCATGGCGTCGTCTGACTCTCTCTCTCGAACCGCTACTGTCCGACCCCCGCGCTCGGGCGTGTCGCTAGTGCGACATGCTCGAGCGCACACCTGAGCGGCGTCGGGGCCGTTGATTGTGGACCGCTGCGCGGACCACGACGTATGTCCAGCCTGCCGAGACGTGTGTCTCGTGGGGGCGTTCCGCGTATCGACAGCAGGCATCCCCACGAACCCCCTCGAAGGAGGGGGACCGCTCCAGGCGCCGCCGACGGCCAGAAGGCCGGGACGTGCACCGTGGTGCTACACACTGTTCGACACGAGAAAGAACGCGCCCGTGACAGGCAACTTGACCATCTTGCCATACGAAGAGGCAGGAGGCCAAGTCGTTCCGGGTGTGACCCCGGACGCACCCGAGGCCCGGCCCCGCAGGGGGTCCGGGCCTCGGGCAGAGAACCGGTGGAGCTCAGCTCCCCAGGATCATCGAGCGATCAGCAGATCACTTGATGATCTTGGTGACACGGCCGGAGCCGACCGTGCGGCCACCCTCACGGATGGCGAAGCCGAGGCCCTCCTCCATGGCGATCGGCTGGATCAGCTCGACCGACATGTCGGTGTTGTCGCCCGGCATGACCATCTCGGTGCCCTCGGGCAGCGTGATGACGCCGGTGACGTCCGTGGTCCGGAAGTAGAACTGCGGACGGTAGTTCGAGTAGAACGGGTTGTGACGGCCGCCCTCGTCCTTGCCCAGGATGTAGACCTGCGCCTCGAAGTTCGTGTGCGGGGTGATCGAACCCGGCTTCACGACGACCTGACCGCGCTCGACGTCCTCGCGCTTGAGACCACGCAGCAGGAGACCGGTGTTGTCGCCGGCCTGCGCCTGGTCCATCTGCTTGTGGAACGTCTCGATACCGGTGACCGTCGTCTTCTGCGGCGAACGGATACCGACGATCTCGACCTCGGAGTTGATGTCGAGCGTGCCACGCGCCACCTTGCCGGTGACGACCGTGCCACGACCGGTGATCGTGAAGACGTCCTCGATCGGCATGAGGAACGGCTTGTCGAGCTCGCGGACGGGCTCCGGGACGTTCTCGTCCACGGCCTCCATGAGCTCCAGGACCTTCTTGGTCCACTCGGGGTCACCCTCGAGGGCCTTGAGGCCGGAGACGCGCACGACCGGAGCGTTGTCGCCGTCGAACTCCTGCGACGACAGCAGCTCGCGGACCTCCATCTCGACGAGCTCGAGGAGCTCCTCGTCCTCGACCATGTCGGACTTGTTCAGCGCCACGAGCAGGTAGGGAACGCCGACCTGGCGGGCCAGGAGGACGTGCTCGCGCGTCTGGGCCATCGGGCCGTCCGTCGCGGCGACCACGAGGATGGCGCCGTCCATCTGCGCCGCACCGGTGATCATGTTCTTGATGTAGTCGGCGTGACCCGGCGCGTCCACGTGAGCGTAGTGACGGTTCGGCGTCTCGTACTCGATGTGCGCGATGTTGATCGTGATACCGCGCTGCTTCTCCTCCGGCGCGGCATCGATCTCGTCGAAGTTCTTCAGCGTGTTCGACGGAAGGTCGGGGTACGTCTCGGCGAGCGTCTTCGAGATCGCGGCCGTCAGCGTCGTCTTACCGTGGTCGACGTGACCGATGGTGCCGATGTTGACGTGCGGCTTGGTCCGCTCGAACTTGGCCTTAGCCACTGGGGTCCTCCTGGGACTTGGGTAGATGTTCCGAACGTTGCGAGTGTCGGCCGATCAAGCCTAACCCTCGGGGCGTTGCGGTTTCCTACAGGTTGATGGTTGTGCAGGTGTTCGACCTGTGGGGACTCACTCGCCCCGGGTCTTCTTGATGATCTCGTCAGCCACGGCCTTGGGAACCTCGCCGTAGCTGTCGAACTGCATCGAGTACACGGCGCGGCCCTGCGTCTTGGAACGCAGGTCCCCGATGTACCCGAACATCTCGCTCAACGGTACCTGGGCGCGCACGACCTTGACGCCCGTGGCATCCTCCATGGACTGGATCAGTCCACGCCGCGAGTTGATGTCGCCGATGACGTCGCCCATGTACTCCTCGGGCGTCCGCACCTCGACAGCCATGAGGGGCTCCAGCAGCACCGGGTCGGCACGGCGGACGCCCTCCTTGAACACCATGGAGCCAGCGATCTTGAACGCCATCTCCGAGGAGTCGACGTCGTGGTACGCACCGTCGAGGAGCGTGGCCTTGACGCCGACCACCGGGAAGCCGGCCAGCACACCCTGCTGCATGGCCGCCTGGATACCGGCGTCCACCGACGGGATGTACTCACGCGGGATCCGTCCGCCGGTGACCGCGTTGGCGAACTCGTAGAGCTCGCCCTCCGTGGTCTCCAGCGGCTCGAAGGTCACCTGGACCTTCGCGAACTGACCCGAGCCACCGGTCTGCTTCTTGTGCGTGTAGTCGATCTTCTCCGCCTTGCGACGGATCGTCTCGCGGTACGCGACCTGCGGCTTGCCGACGTTGGCCTCGACCTTGAACTCCCGCTTCATGCGGTCGACGAGGATGTCGAGGTGGAGCTCGCCCATACCGCCGATGACGGTCTGGCCGGTCTCCTCGTCCAGCTTGACGCGGAACGTCGGGTCCTCCTCGGCGAGCTTCTGGATCGCCGTGGAGAGCTTCTCCTGGTCCGCCTTGGTCTTCGGCTCGATGGCCACGTCGATCACCGGCTCCGGGAAGGTCATCGACTCGAGGATGACCTGGGAGTCCGACGCGCTCAGGGTGTCACCGGTGGTGGTGTCCTTGAGCCCGATGAACGCGTAGATGTGGCCGGCCTGGGCCTCGGGGACCGGGTTCTCCTTGTTGGAGTGCATCTGGAAGAGCTTCCCGATGCGCTCCTTCTTGCCCTTGGTCGTGTTGTAGACCTGAGCGCCCTGCTCGACCTTGCCCGAGTACACCCGGACGTAGGTGAGCTTGCCGAAGAACGGGTGCGACGCGACCTTGAACGCCAGGGCGGAGAAGGGCTCCGAGGCGTCCGAGTGACGCTCGATGATCTTCTCCTCGTCCTTGGCGTCGTGGCCCTGGACGGGCGGGACGTCCAGCGGCGAGGGCAGGTAGTCGATCACGGCGTCGAGCATGGGCTGGACGCCCTTGTTCTTGAACGCCGAGCCGCAGAGGACCGGGAAGGCCTCCGAGTTGACGACGAGCTTGCGGATGCCGCCCTTGATCTCGTCGATCGTCAGCTCTTCGCCGCCGAGGTACTTCTCGAGCAGCTCCTCGTCCGACTCCGCCACGGCCTCGATGAGCTCGTTGCGGTACTCCTCGGCCTTGGCCTGGAGGTCGGCAGGGATCTCCTCGACGTCGTAGGTCTCGCCGAGCTTGGTCTCGCCGTGCCAGACCAGCGCCTTCATCTGCAGCAGGTCGACGACACCGGTGAAGTCGTTCTCGGCACCGATCGGCAGCTGGATGACCAGCGGCTTCGCCTTGAGGCGCTCGACGATCGTCTTGACCGTGAAGTAGAAGTCGGCACCGAGCTTGTCCATCTTGTTGACGAAGCAGATGCGCGGGACGTCGTACTTGTCGGCCTGGCGCCACACGGTCTCCGACTGCGGCTCGACGCCCTCCTTGCCGTCGAACACGGCGACGGCACCGTCGAGGACGCGGAGCGAGCGCTCCACCTCGACGGTGAAGTCCACGTGCCCCGGGGTGTCGATGATGTTGATCTGGTTGTCGCCCCAGTAGCAGGTCGTCGCGGCGGACGTGATCGTGATGCCGCGCTCCTGCTCCTGCTCCATCCAGTCCATCGTCGACGCACCGTCGTGCGTCTCACCGATCTTGTAGTTGACACCCGTGTAGTACAGGATGCGCTCGGTGGTGGTGGTCTTGCCGGCATCGATGTGGGCCATGATGCCGATGTTGCGGACCTTCTTCAGGTCGGTCAGCACGTCGAGTGCCACGGTGTCTTACCCCTCGGGTCAGTGGGACGTCGGGAACCGGTGCGGAGACCCGGCCTCTGCCGGCTCCAGATCCGCGGACGACCCCGGGAAGCTCCCGAGGTCGTCCGTGCGCATCACCAGCGGTAGTGCGCGAAGGCCTTGTTGGACTCGGCCATCTTGTGCATGTCCTCGCGGCGCTTGACCGCGGCACCGAGGCCGTTCGAGGCGTCGAGGATCTCGTTCATGAGCCGCTCGGTCATCGTCTTCTCACGACGGGCGCGCGAGAAGTCGGTGAGCCAGCGCAGCGCGAGCGTGGTCGACCGCGACGGACGGACCTCGACCGGAACCTGGTAGGTCGCACCACCGACACGGCGGGAGCGGACCTCGAGGGCCGGACGGACGTTCTCGAGCGCACGCTTGAGGACGACGACCGGGTCCTGGTCGGTCTTGTCACGGACGCCCTCAAGGGCGCCGTAGACGATCGACTCGGCGGTGGACTTCTTGCCGTCGAGCAGGACCTTGTTGATCAGCTGCGTGACGACGGGCGACCCGTAGACGGGGTCGACGATGAGCGGCCGCTTGGGGGCCGGACCCTTGCGAGGCATCAGGCCTTCTCCTTCTTCGCGCCGTACCGGGAACGCGCCTGCTGACGGCCCTTGACACCCTGGGTGTCGAGCGCGCCGCGCACGATCTTGTAGCGGACGCCGGGAAGGTCCTTCACACGGCCGCCGCGCACGAGCACGATCGAGTGCTCCTGGAGGTTGTGGCCGACACCGGGGATGTAGGCCGTGACCTCGATGCCGGAGGAGAGCTTCACACGCGCGACCTTGCGGAGCGCCGAGTTCGGCTTCTTGGGGGTGGTGGTGTACACACGGGTGCACACGCCGCGCCGCTGAGGGGAACCCTTGAGGGCCGGGGTCTTGGACTTCCCGGCCTTCGAGGTCCGGCCCTTGCGGACGAGCTGCTGGATCGTAGGCACTACGTCTCCGTCGTCTCTCGAGCTCACGAGGGCCTCGTGGCCCTCGACGGTGGTCTGTCTGGCTTGTGCGTGCCGATCGCAGGCGGCACCCGCGATCCTCACGGACCGCAACGCCACCTACCACCGGCTCGATGGCCCGGGTCCGCTCCCCGTCCTCACGAACGGTCCGAGCAGTCATCCGGGATGCTCGTGCACGCATCGGCGGCGCCTCCGGCTGCTCTCCCGACGGATGCTCACGAGCACCGTTCGGGCGACCAGCGGGATGCACGGCGCGACGGCACGGGCACGGCTTCCTAGGCTACCCGCGGAAACAAGCGGGGTCAAAGGGCGAGACGACGGCCCCGCTGTGACGTCCGTCGCCCCGCCCGACGACAGCCCCCGACCCGCCCTGATGCACCCGAGCAGCCTCCGCCGTCGTCGTCCGCGCGACCGTCCGCCGCAACGAAGACGGCGCGGGGAGGCCCGCCGTCGTTCCGGTCGTACGCATTCCCGAAGTGGAGCGCCCCCAGGGGCGCGTGAACGCGACCGGAACGACGGCGGGCCTCCCCGCGCCGCACAGGAATCAGCGGAAGTCGCCGAAGTCCAGGTCCTCCAGCGGGATCGCCTCGCCCGAACCCATGCCCAGGGTCGGGAAGTCGATCTCGTCGTAGCCGAAGCTCGGGTAGAGCTCCGCCTTGGCCTGCTCGGTCGGCTCCACCTCGATGTTCCGGTAGCGGGGCAGGCCCGTGCCGGCGGGGATGAGCTTACCGATGATGACGTTCTCCTTGAGGCCCAGCAGCGGGTCCCGACGACCGCTCATCGCCGCCTCGGTGAGCACCCGGGTCGTCTCCTGGAAGGAGGCGGCCGAGAGCCACGAGTCGGTGGCGAGCGAGGCCTTCGTGATACCCATCAGCTCCGGACGACCGGCAGCCGGCTGGCCACCCTCCGCCACGGCCTTGCGGTTCGCGTCCTCGAAGCGGGTGCGCTCGGCGAGCTCACCCGGCAGCAATGCGGCGTCCCCGGCGTCCAGCACGGTCACGCGACGCAGCATCTGCCGCACGATGACCTCGATGTGCTTGTCGTGGATGTCCACGCCCTGGGAGCGGTACGTGTCCTGCACGGCGTCCACGAGCTGCTTCTGCGTGGCTCGGGGGCCGAGGATGCGCAGGACCTTCTTGGGGTCGACCGCACCCTGGACCATCTGGGTCCCGACGGCGACGTGGTCGCCGTCGGCGATCAGCAGGCGCGCACGCTTGGTGACGGGGTAGCGGATCTCCTCGCCGCCGTCGTCGGGCGTGAGCACGAGGTGACGCGTGCGCTCGGTGTCCTCGATCGCGACCCGACCGGTGTACTCCGCGATGGGCGCCTCACCCTTCGGGGTACGGGCCTCGAAGAGCTCGGTGACACGCGGCAGACCCTGCGTGATGTCCTCCGCGGAGGCGACACCACCGGTGTGGAACGTCCGCATCGTCAGCTGCGTACCGGGCTCACCGATCGACTGCGCCGCGATGATGCCCACGGCCTCGCCGATGTCCACGAGCTTGCCGGTGGCCAGCGACCGGCCGTAGCACTTCGCGCAGGTGCCGACGCGGGACTCGCAGGTCAGGACCGAACGGACCTTGACCTCATCGATCCCGGCGTCGAGCACCTTGCCGATGATGATGTCGCCCGCGTCGGAACCGGCCTCGGCGATGACCGTGCCGTCCTCCGCCACGACGTCCGTGGCGAAGGTCCGCGAGTAGATCGAGGTCTCGACACGGGGGTGCGGGAGCAGCTGGTCGCCGATGCGCTCGGCCACCGGCAGGGGCAGACCCCGCTCCGTGCCGCAGTCCTCCTCGCGGATGATGACGTCCTGCGAGACGTCGACCAGCCGCCGGGTCAGGTAGCCCGAGTCCGCGGTACGCAGCGCCGTGTCCGCGAGGCCCTTGCGGGCACCGTGGGAGGCGATGAAGTACTCGAGGACGGACAGGCCCTCACGGTAGTTGGACTTGATCGGGCGCGGGATGATCTCGCCCTTCGGGTTCGCCACGAGGCCGCGCATACCGGCGATCTGACGCACCTGCATCCAGTTACCGCGGGCACCCGAGGAGACCATGCGGTACAGGGTGTTCCGCTCGTCGTTCTCGAGGTGGTCGCGCATGACGGCGGCGATCTTGTCGGTCGCCTGGGTCCAGATCTCGATGAGCTCCTGACGCCGCTCGTCGTCGGTGATCAGGCCCTTCTCGTACTGGCCCTGCACCTTGAGCGCGCGCGCCTCGTGCTCGTCGAGGATCTCGTCCTTCTCCGCCGGCATCGCGACATCGGTGATCGAGATCGTGACGCCCGAGCGGGTGGCCCACCGGTAGCCGGCGTCCTTCAGCGCGTCGAGCGCCGTCGCCACGTCGACCTTCGGGTAGCGCTCCGCCAGGTCGTTGACGATCGCCGAGAGCTCCTTCTTGCCGACGATCTCGTTCTGGAACGGGTAGTCGACGGGCAGCGCCTCGTTGAAGAGCGTGCGACCGAGGGTCGTCTCGAACAGCAGCGTCTGCCCGGGCTCCCAGCCCTCCGGGGCCTCGAAGCCGCGCAGCGGCGGCACGAGGTCCGACATCCGCACCTTGATGGTGGCGTTGATGTCGAGCTGGCCCCTGTCGAACGCCATGATCGCCTCGGCCTGGGACGAGAACACGCGGCCCTCGCCCTTCGCCCCGGGGCGGTCGGCCGTGAGGTGGTGCAGACCGATGATCATGTCCTGGGAGGGCATGGTGACCGGACGGCCGTCCGACGGCTTGAGGATGTTGTTGCTCGAGAGCATCAAGATGCGGGCCTCGGCCTGCGCCTCCGCGCTCAGGGGCAGGTGCACGGCCATCTGGTCGCCGTCGAAGTCGGCGTTGAACGCGCCGCACACGAGCGGGTGCAGGTGGATCGCCTTGCCCTCGACGAGCTGCGGCTCGAAGGCCTGGATGCCCAGACGGTGCAGCGTGGGTGCACGGTTGAGCAGCACCGGGTGCTCGGTGATGACCTCCTCGAGCACGTCCCACACGACGGGACGGGTGCGCTCGACCATGCGCTTGGCCGACTTGATGTTCTGGGCGTGGTTGAGCTCCACGAGCCGCTTCATGACGAACGGCTTGAACAGCTCGAGCGCCATCTGCTTGGGCAGCCCGCACTGGTGCAGCTTGAGCTGCGGACCGACCACGATGACCGAACGGCCCGAGTAGTCGACACGCTTGCCCAGCAGGTTCTGGCGGAACCGGCCCTGCTTGCCCTTGAGCATGTCGGAGATCGACTTCAGCGGACGGTTGCCCGGCCCGGTGACCGGGCGGCCGCGGCGACCGTTGTCGAACAGCGAGTCGACGGCCTCCTGCAGCATCCGCTTCTCGTTGTTGACGATGATCTCCGGCGCGCCGAGGTCGAGCAGCCGCTTGAGGCGGTTGTTGCGGTTGATGACGCGGCGGTACAGGTCGTTGAGGTCGGACGTCGCGAAGCGGCCACCGTCGAGCTGCACCATCGGGCGCAGGTCCGGCGGGATGACCGGCACGGCGTCGAGCACCATGGCCGACGGCGAGTTCGTCGTCGTCAGGAACGCGTTGACGACCTTGAGCCGCTTCAGGGCACGGGTCTTGCGCTGACCCTTGCCGGTGCGGATGAGCTCACGGAGCGTCTCCGCCTCGGCCTCCAGGTCAAAGCTCTCGAGGCGCTTCTGGATCGCCGCGGCGCCCATCGAGCCCTCGAAGTACGTGCCGTACCGGTCGACGAGCTGGCGGTACAGCATCTCGTCGCCCTCGAGGTCGGCGACCTTGAGGTTCTTGAACCGGTCCCAGACCTGCTCCAGGCGGTCGAGCTCGGCGTCCGAGCGCTTGCGCAGCTGCGCCATCTCGCGCTCGGCCGAGTCGCGGACCTTGCGGCGCGCGTCGGCCTTGGCACCCTCGGCCTCGAGCTCGGCCAGGTCGGCCTCGAGCTTCTGGGCGCGGGCGTTGATGTCGTTGTCGCGCCGGTCGGTGATCTCCTTCTTCTCCAGGTCGATCTCGTTCTGGAGGTTGGGAAGGTCTTCCTGGCGCGCCTCGTCGTCGACCCACGTGATCATGTAGGCCGCGAAGTAGATGACCTTCTCCAGGTCCTTGGGCGCTAGGTCGAGCAGGTAGCCCAGGCGGGACGGCACACCCTTGAAGAACCAGATGTGCGTCACCGGGGCGGCGAGCTCGATGTGGCCCATGCGCTCACGGCGGACCTTGGAGCGGGTGACCTCGACACCGCAGCGCTCGCAGATGATGCCCTTGAAGCGCACCCGCTTGTACTTGCCGCAGTAGCACTCCCAGTCCCGGGTGGGACCGAAGATCTTCTCGCAGAAGAGCCCGTCCTTCTCCGGCTTGAGGGTGCGGTAGTTGATGGTCTCGGGCTTCTTCACCTCGCCGTGCGACCAGGCACGGATGTCGTCGGCCCTGGCCAGACCGATACGCAGCTCGTCGAAGACGTTGACGTCGAGCAAGATGTCCTACTTCCTGATGCAGCAGATGTGGTCTAAGTCAGCTCGTCGCTGGGATCAGATCTCGTCGACCGTGGTGGCGGAGTTCGGCCGGCGCGAGAGGTCGATGCCGAGCTCCTCCGCGGCGCGGTACACCTCGTCGTCCGACTCCTTCATCTCGATCTGGGAGCCGTCGCTCGAGAGCACCTCGACGTTCAGGCAGAGCGACTGCATCTCCTTGAGGAGCACCTTGAAGGACTCCGGGATGCCCGAGTCGGGGATGTTCTCGCCCTTGACGATCGCCTCGTACACCTTGACGCGGCCGGGGATGTCGTCGGACTTGATGGTGAGCAGCTCCTGGAGCGTGTACGCCGCTCCGTACGCCTCGAGCGCCCACACCTCCATCTCGCCGAACCGCTGACCACCGAACTGCGCCTTACCACCGAGCGGCTGCTGGGTGATCATCGAGTACGGACCGGTCGACCGGGCGTGGATCTTGTCGTCGACCAGGTGGTGCAGCTTGAGGATGTACATGTAACCGACGGCGACCGGGTCCGGGAACGGCTCGCCGGAGCGGCCGTCGAAGAGCGGCGCCTTGCCGTCGAGGCCGACCATGCGGTCGCCGTCGCGGTTCGGCAGCGTCGTGGAGATCAGTCCGCGCAGGGCGTCCTCCTCCAGGCCGTCGAACACCGGCGTCGCCACCGGGACACCCGGCTCCGAGCGCTTGGCGTGCTCCGGCAGCTTCTCGCGCCACTGGAGGTCGTCGCCCTCGGCGAGCTCGACGTCCCAGCCACGGCTGGCGACCCACCCGAGGTGGGTCTCCAGCACCTGACCGACGTTCATCCGGCCGGGCACACCGAGCGGGTTGAGCACGATGTCCACGGGGGTGCCGTCGGGGAGGAACGGCATGTCCTCCTGCGGCAGGATCTTGGAGATGACGCCCTTGTTGCCGTGACGGCCGGCCAGCTTGTCGCCGACCGTGATCTTGCGGCGGTTGGCGATGTAGACCCGCACGAGCTGGTTCACGCCGGCGGGCAGCTCGTCGCCGTCCTCCCGGTTGAACTCGCGCACGCCGATGACCGTCCCGGACTCGCCGTGCGGCACCTTGAGAGAGGTGTCGCGGACCTCGCGGGCCTTCTCGCCGAAGATGGCGCGCAGCAGGCGCTCCTCCGGGGTCAGCTCGGTCTCACCCTTCGGGGTGACCTTGCCGACCAGCACGTCACCGGCACCGACCTCGGCGCCGATGCGGATGATGCCACGCTCGTCGAGGTCGGCCAGGACGTCCTCGGAGACGTTCGGGATGTCCCGCGTGATCTCCTCGGGGCCCAGCTTGGTGTCGCGCGCGTCGACCTCGTGCTCCTCGATGTGGATCGAGGACAGCACGTCGTCCTCCACGAGGCGCTGCGACAGGATGATCGCGTCCTCGTAGTTGTGGCCCTCCCACGACATGAACGCCACGAGCAGGTTGCGGCCGAGCGCGAGGTCGCCCTCGTCCGTCGCCGGACCGTCGGCGAGCACCGAGCCCACCTCGACCCGCTGACCGGCGTCGACCAGCACACGCTGGTTGTAGCTCGTGCCCTGGTTCGAGCGGCGGAACTTCGCCACGCGGTACGTCGTGGTGGTCGCGTCGTCGTTGGCGACCGTGATGAGGTCGGCCGAGACCTGCGTGACCACACCGGGCTTCGACGCGACGATCACGTCGCCGGCGTCGACGGCGGCGCGGCGCTCCATGCCGGTACCGACCAGCGGCGCCTCGGAACGCACCAGCGGCACGGCCTGACGCTGCATGTTGGCACCCATGAGGGCGCGGTTGGCGTCGTCGTGCTCCAGGAACGGGATGAGCGCGGTCGCCACGGACACCATCTGGCGCGGGGACACGTCCATGTAGTCGACGTCGGAGGCGAGGACGTCGTCCGTCTCGCCGCCCTTCGTGCGGACCAGGACGCGGTCGAGCGCGAAGGAGCCGTCCTCGTTGAGGGTCGTGTTCGCCTGGGCGATGACGTGACGGTCCTCGTCGTCGGCGGTGAGGTAGACGACCTCGTCCGTGACGCGGCCGGCGACGACCTTGCGGTACGGGGTCTCGATGAAGCCGAACGGGTTGATGCGACCGAACGACGCCAGCGAGCCGATCAGACCGATGTTCGGGCCCTCGGGGGTCTCGATCGGGCACATGCGGCCGTAGTGCGACGGGTGGACGTCGCGGACCTCCATGCCGGCGCGGTCGCGGGACAGACCACCCGGGCCCAGCGCGGAGAGACGCCGCTTGTGCGTCAGACCGGCGAGCGGGTTGTTCTGGTCCATGAACTGCGAGAGCTGCGAGGTGCCGAAGAACTCGCGGATCGACGCCACCACGGGGCGGATGTTGATCAGCGTCTGCGGGGTGATCGCCTCGACGTCCTGCGTCGTCATGCGCTCGCGGACCACGCGCTCCATGCGGGACAGGCCGGTGCGCACCTGGTTCTGGATGAGCTCGCCCACGGCCCGGATGCGGCGGTTGCCGAAGTGGTCGATGTCGTCGGTCTCGACGCGCACCTCGTACGGCTCGCCGTCGCGGGTGCCGTCGATGCTGCTCTTGTCGGCGTGCAGCGCGGCGAGGTACTTGATGGTGGCGACCACGTCGGTCACCGACAGCGTGCTCTCGCCGAGCTCGGCCGAGACGCCGACCTTCTTGTTCATCTTGTAGCGGCCGACCTTCGCCAGGTCGTAGCGCTTGGGGTTGAAGTAGAAGTTCTCGACGAGGGCGCGACCCGCCTCGACCGTCGGCGGCTCGCCCGGGCGGATCTTGCGGTACAGGTCGACCAGGGCCTCGTCCTGGGTGTGGACGTGGTCCTTCTCGAGGGTGTCGAGGATCGTCGGGAAGTCCGCGAACTCCTCCCGGATCTCCGACTCGGTGAGGCCGAGGGCCTTGAGCAGCACGGTGACGGGCTGCTTGCGCTTGCGGTCGACGCGCACGCCGACGGCGTCGCGCTTGTCGATCTCGAACTCGAGCCACGCACCGCGCGACGGGATGATCTTCGCCGAGTAGACGTCCTTGTCGCTCGTCTTGTCCGGCGTCCGCTCGAAGTAGACGCCCGGGGAACGGACGAGCTGCGAGACGACGACGCGCTCGGTGCCGTTGATGACGAACGTGCCACGGTCGGTCATGAGCGGGAAGTCGCCCATGAACACCGTCTGGCTCTTGATCTCACCGGTGGTGTAGTTGACGAACTCGGCCGTGACGAACAGCGGCGCCGCGTACGTGAAGTCCTTCTCCTTGCACTCGTCCACCGTGTACTTCGGCGGCTCGAAGCGGTGGTTGGAGAAGGAGAGGGACATCGACTGGCCGAAGTCCTCGATCGGGGAGATCTCCTCGAAGATCTCCTCCAACCCGGAGGCGTCCGGGACGTCGTGACGACCGGCCTCGACCGCGGCCTCGACCCGGGCCTGCCAGGCCTCGTTCCCCAGGAGCCAGTCGAAGCTCTCGACCTGGAGCCCGAGCAGGTCGGGCGCCTGGAGCGGCTCGTGGATCCGGGCGAAGGAGACGCGGCGGGAGGCGGTGCGGTTCGCGATAGCGTCGGCGGACGGAGCAGAAGGGGTGCGCGAGGCAGCCAAGAGGGGTCCTTCCCTGCAGTTCGATGGCACGCTGTACGCTCGGTCCTGCGACGGGGCGCCGAGCCGCGGCGAGAGGGACCGCTCCACGAGCCAACCGAGGGTGACCACGGTGGTCTCAGCGAGCGGGACGTCATCGGCGGGAGGGGCGTCTGGGCACAGGCGAGCGCAAAGCGCTAGCGTAACCGAAACCGTGGAGCAAGTCCACCCGCGTGGGCGCGCGAGCAGACGTCCTCGGCTTCGTGGGTCGTGAGGACGTTGTCTCGGTGGCCGCCATATGCCGCCCAAGAAACGGTACCTGCCGACGTTACCGCCGGTCCGCCCCCGTCGCCACCTCCACGGCGGAGCCGTTGCTCACACTCCCCCGGCCCCTCACAGGTCCCTCACGGGAGCACGACGAAGGCCCGCCCCCTGAGGGGACGGACCTTCGTGCGGCGGGGACGCGACGACCGGGGTCGTCGCGCGTCAACGTGAGTGCGGCTCAGGCCGCGACGCTCACTTGAGGGTGACGGTGGCGCCGGCGCCCTCGAGCGCCTCCTTGGCCTTGTCCGCGGCGTCCTTGTCGACGGCCTCGACGACCGGCTTCGGCGCGCCGTCGACCAGGTCCTTGGCCTCCTTGAGACCGAGGGACGTGAGCGCGCGCACCTCCTTGATGACCTGGATCTTCTTGTCGCCGGCCGACTCGAGGATGACGTCGAACTCGGTCTGCTCCTCGGCAGCCTCGGCCTCGCCGCCACCGGCGGGGGCGCCCGCGGCAGCCACGGCGACCGGAGCGGCGGCGGTGACGTCGAACTTCTCCTCGAAGGCCTTCACGAACTCGGAGAGCTCGATGAGGGTGAGCTCCTCGAAGGCGGACAGGAGCTCGTCGGTGCTGAGCTTCGCCATGATGTGGCGTTCCTTTCAATCAGCGCTTCGCGGGCCGGGCGGCCCGCCACAAGCAGGGGTTGGGGTGTCTGGGCGTCCGCCAGGTCAGGCGGCGACGCCCTCCGAGTCCTGCTTCTGACGCAGGGCATCGATGACTCGGGCGACCTGGGTCGGCTTGGCGGAGAAGGCGTAGGCAGCACGCGTCAGCGTGGCCTTCAGCCCACCAGCCACCTTGGCCAGGAGAACCTCGCGGGACTCGAGGTCCGCGAGCTTCGTGATCTCCGCAGCGGTCAGCGGGTTCCCGTCGAGGACACCGCCCTTGATGACCAGTGCAGGGTTCGCCTTGGCGAAGTCACGCAGGCCCTTGGCGGCCTCGACCGGGTCCCCGGTCACGAACGCGATCGCAGAGGGGCCCTTGAGGTCGGCGTCGAGACCCTCGACACCCGCCTCCTTGGCCGCGATCGTGGTCAGCGTGTTCTTCACCACGGCGTAGGTTGCGTTGCCGCGCAGCGACCGCCGCAGCTCCTGGAGCTGCGTGACGGTGAGCCCGCGGTACTCGGTCAGCACGGCCGCGTTGGTCTCACGGAGCTTGTCCGCGATCTCCGCGACGGCGGCTGCCTTGTCCGGCCTCGCCATGGCAATCCTTCCGGTGGTGGAGCCACCGGTCACCCCGGGAAAGAGAACGAGCCCCGGCGCGGGCGCACGGGGCTCGGAGCACACAGCAGGACTGTGGATCGTCGTCGTGTCACCTGCGCAGGCCCCCGCTCTTCGCGGGACTTCGGTCTTCAACCGTTCGGAGCAAGCTCCGGGCAGCATCTGACGACCGGCGGTCTTGGGTTACCCGAGTACCTTACACGACGACGACGGCACTCCGGCACCCCGGGCGGAGAGGCACGCGTCACAACGAGCCCACCAGCGGCCCGAAGCACACCAGCGGCACCGGCTCCGGCTCGAGTCCGACGGCGAGGGCCAGCGCGACGGCCGGGTCCTGCCCCTCGCGCAGGGCGACGTGCAGGCGAGGCATCACCCGCGCCGCGACGTCGTCCCGCAGCGGTGCGACCGCTGCGACGACCGCGCGGGCACCCAGCCGGAGCAGGACGCTGGTCATGCCGAGCGGCTCACCGCCGAGCCGCACGGAGGCCCTGCCCACCTCGCAGGCGGACAGCACGACGACGACCCCCGAGAGGTCGACGCCGTCCAGCTCGTGCGCGTACAGCGGGCCGTCGGCGAGCCGGACGCAGGAGAACAGCGGGTTGTCGGGCTCGTGGACTCCGTGCGCGGCGACGTGGACGACGGCCGCGCCGGGCAGCGCGGCCGTCGTCGCCGCGCAGGTCGCCTCCGCTCCGGCGAGGAGCAGCGCGTCGTCCCACTCCCCCGCCACGAGCCCGGACTCGCGCTCGACCGACTCCAGGTCGGGACCGCCGACGACCAGCGCCCCGCGACGTCCCGGGTCCGAGCGGGGCTCGCGCAGGTCGACCCAGGAATGGACCCTCGTCGACCTGCCGGCCCGCGAGGGCAGCGACGACCACGGCAGCGAGAGGAGACCGCCCCGGGCCGCGACGTCGAGCGGTCCCTCGACACCGAGAGGCTCGAGGAGCAGCTCGTCGAGGCGCCCCAGCGATCGATGCGCGGAAGCCGCCGCGACCTGCCGCATCGGCGCGGGGATCAGCCGGTTGGCCAGGACGTCGAAGTCCTGGCGGACCCGGCGGGCCAGCTCGGTCACGTCGCGGAGCGGGCACAGCTCGACCAGCCGCACCCCCCTCGCGTCCACCCTGATCGCGGTCACCGTCTCGGTGAGCAGGTAGGACACGACCGTCGCCCCCGGCGCCGCGAGCGCGAGACGGGCGACCGTCTCCCGTGCCGTCGCCGGTCGCGGAGCCAGCTCCTGGTCCGCGCCGCCCAGCTGCCAGGACCGCTGGCGGGCCAGCTCCTGCAGGCGTCGGACCTCGCGCTGCAGCCGGACGCCCTCCTGGACGTCCGCGGCGTCCTGGCTCGTGACCAGCTGCCGGGCCTCCTCGGCCCGCCGTCGGGCCTCCGCGAGCATCTCCGCCAGCTCGGGGTCCTGGGCCGGCCGCACCCGGACCGTACCGGCGAACGTCGCCCGGCCGCGCTCGGTGGCGTCGAGGACTGCGCGGGCACTCCCGGTGGCCAGCGCGGCCTCGACGTCGACCAGGGCCAGGCGCACCCCGTACGAGGCGGCGGCGGTCACGACGTCCACCGACCCGAGCCCGGCCCGGTGGTCGGCGAGCACACCGTGCCCGCGGCGGACGGCTGCCAGCCCGCGGCGGCGGTCGCCGTTCGCGAACGCGACCTGGGCAAGGACCGACTGGTGGTGCACCCTCAGCGGCAGCGGATGGTCCCGGCGCAGCTGCCGAGTCGTGTCGGTCACGATCACCGCCGCGTGCTCCGGGTCGCCCGCGAGGAGGGCCCACTCGGCAGCAAGCAGTCGCGCCACCAGTGCGGTCCCGTGGCTCACCGCCACCAGGTCGTCCCCCGTCCGCGCCACGGCGAGCGCCTCCTCGCAGCGGCGACGCAGGGTGGAGCGCCGCACAGAGCCGCTGTCGCGGTCCACGGCCAGGCGTGCCTCCAGCCCCGCCACCCGGGCCTGCAGCGTCCACGGCTCGTTGCCCATCCGCTCGAACGCGCGTCTGGCCTTCTCCGCCCAGCCCGCCGCGTCCGCCGGGTGCTTGAGCATGAGTGCGCACCGCGCCCTGCTGAGCAGCGCGTCGGCACGCTCGGCCCCGAGGCCCTCCTCGGCCAGCAGCGGGACGGACCCGGCCAGGATCCGCTCCGCCTCGGTCACCAGGCCGGCGTCGAGCAGGACCTGGGCACGGGCGAGCTCCGACCAACCGTCCACGCCCCCGGGCTGCAGCGCCGCCGCCTCCTCGAGCTCGCGCAGCGCCGCGGGGAAGTCACCCTGCCGATATCGTGCCCACCCGAGGTTCTGCGTCGCGAACGCCACGTACCGGTCGTTGCCGATCGCCCGTGCGTACCGCAGGGCACGTTCCAGGTCCTGGACCACGGCGCCGTGGTCCCCGATGTCCAGGGCGGCGGCCGCCCGGTTGATGTGCAGCACCGCCAGGTCCCGTTGGTTGTCGGGTGCGGCCGTCGCCAGCGCCCGGTCGAACGCGTCGATCGCCGCTACCGCATCACCCGAGCGCACGTGGAGGAGTCCCTCCTGTCCGTGCGTCACGGCGACGAGGGCGGGGTCGTCGGCCTCGGACGCGACGTGACGCGCCTCCGCGATGAGCCTCTTCGCAGCGTCGACGTCACCCGTCAGGGAGTAGACGCAGGAACCCTCGCCGACGAGCGACCGGACGCGGAGCTCGACGACCCACGCGCCGTGCACCCGGGGGTCGAGCGGGCCGACGTCCCGCAGCAGGGACCGGTACGCACGGGAAGCAGGGCGGACGCGCGAGGCGGCGTTGAGCTCCTGTGCCTCGCGGAGCCTGGTGTCGAAGTCCGCCCTGCTCGTCACCGTGCCCCCGTCTACGTCTGGTCGGGTACCCCGCCGGCAGCCAGGGCCGTCGTCGTCGTGACAGCATCCCACGCCGAGCCGAGGCACTCGTCCGGCCCGGGATGCTCGCTCGCCAGCACGGCCGCGGCGATCTCGGCAGCGAGGTGCGGGGCCGAGAAGGACGTTCCGCTCCAGGTGGCGAAACCCCCCGTGAAGTCGTCCGGGTCGACCGACGCGCGGACGCCCCCGGACAGCCTCTCCGGCAACCGTGCCTCCGGAGTCTGCGGGCCGTCCAGGGTCGTCGGCATGGTCGACAGCACCGCGGCGCCCGGCCGGACGCAGGTGACCCAGGGGCCGTCGTTGCTGAAGACCGCCGTCGTGCCGTCCGGGTTGGTCGCCCCGACCGCGAGCAGCGGGGTGTGCTGGCGCGAGAGCTGGTCGGCGTCGACCGGTGCGGCCGCCTCGGGCCGTCGCTCGACGCGGGGCGCCCAGGCCGCAGGGAACATCGGCCGGGTCGTCCCGTCGTTGCCCGACGCCACGACGACGACGACACCTGCACGCCGCAGAGCACGCAGGACCCGGCGCAGCGGTCCGTCGTAGCCGTAGTCCTTCCACTGCTCGTGGTAGTACCCCATCGCGAGGACGACCACGTCGATCCGGTGACAGCCCGGTTCGCCCGCCGTGCCGCGACGGTGGTAGCGCAGGACCCGCCACAGGGTGTGCAGCACGTCCCACTCGGGGATGTCACCCGACCCTCCGAAGGCGCGGACCGCCATGAGCACCGCGTCGGGGCAGACCTGGTGGACGATGCCGGCCATGAAGGTGCCGTGTCCCGCCACCGGGTCGAGAGGCCCGGTCAGCGGGTCCACGCTCAGACCCCCGTGGTCGGCGTCCTCGGACGGCAGGGCTGGCACCGGGAAGGTGCCGACCGGCCGGCCGTCGAGCATGGCCGTGCGGATCACGACCTCGCTGTCCTGCGGGTCGTGCGGGTCGTACTCGCCGAACCAGGGGTGCGACCCGATACCCGTGTCCACGATCGCCACGACCGGCCGCCGTTCCCCCGTGGACGTGACCCACGGGGTCTCCCCGTTCCCGAAGCGACGGTGCGGTCGCCGCCCGAGGTATCGGACGGGCGTGAGCCCACCGGTGCCCGGACGGCCGTACTCGTCGATCGCCCCGAACGGCAGCGGGGTCGTCCGCGGTCGCGCCACCGGGACGAAGGGCAGCGGAGTCGTCCGACCGCCGGGCTGCGCCCGCAGCACGTGGTCCAGGGCGACCCGCGGGGTGCGCTCGGTGCCCTCGTCCGCGTCGTCACGAGCGTCCAGGTCCCCGAGCTCGCCGGTGATCCGCTCGAGGACCTGCCAGGCGTCCACCTCGACGTCGTCGTCGTGGAAGGGGACCAGGCGCAGCGCGTAGCCGAACGTCTCGTCGTCGACGTCGTCGACCGCGAGATCCCCCAGCGTCCCGTCGTAGACGACCCGGTAGCGCAGCTCCGTGGCGATCCGCCGGACCCCGTCGATCCAGGTCTCGGGCGCGCCCTCGTCGTCCGACCAGGCCGGCAGCGCGGCGACGGCACCCGTGCCGCCGGCCGTCAGCACCGAGACGTCGTCCGCCAGCCGGTCGCGCAGCCCGGTCGGCAAGGCACCGCGCACGATGAGCCGGTCGGCGACGTAGGTGGTCTCCTCGACCCTGGTCGCGCCCGGGCTCCGGCGGACCCGGTCAGGGTCCAGGTGCCGGACTGGACGCCGCCCTCCGGCGGCGTCGGCGACGGTCGTCTCGCTCACGTGCTCCTCCTCGGCAGCAGGCACGGACGTGCCCGCCGGGATATCGGCTCAGGGTCGGTCAGGTCTACAGCTCGATGACGGGCGTGGTGATCGGCACGTCGTCCTGCTCGACGAGCAGGCTGGCCAGTCCCCGCGGGACGTCCTCCAGGACGAAACGCCCGTCGTCGTCCGCCGTGGTGGTGTGGTCCCCGTCCGGACGGCGCAGGACGATCGTCAGGGTCTCCGCCGGGGCGAGCCAGCCGTCGACGCGCACGGTCCGCGGCGCGTCGCCGGGAGACAGCGCGATCATGACGGTCAGCCGCTCGTGCGTGAAGGTGATGGTGCGGGTCTCCAGCGGCGGCGCGTCGCTGCGCACGGTCCCGGCGGGCGCCTCGAGGACCATGAGCTCCATGACCTCCGACTCCAGGCCCGCCAGCGTCATCGCGAAGCGTGACCGCTCCACGAGCCCCTCGGGCACCGGGTCGACGCGGTCGTCGAGCTCGGCGACCCTGGCGAGCAGGGCGGCGTCGGACGCGTCCAGCGGGTCGTCGGCGCCCGGCACGTCGTCGGAGTAGGTCATGTCCACAAGGTCTCCCCCTGCTCGGTGAGGACGGCCCGCAGCTTGGCGAGGCACCGCCCCCGGGTGGCGCCGATGCTCCCCACCGGCATGCCGATCGCGGCGGAGATGGACCGGTAGTCCGGACGGTCGGCGAGAGAGACCAGGCGCAACAGCTCCTGGCACCGGTCCGGCAGCTCCCGCAGCGCATCCCACAGCAGCCGGTCCCGCTCGTCGCGCAGGAGCTCGGCCTCCGGGCCCGGGGTCGGGTCCGGCAGCGTGGCGGAGGTCTCGGCGTCGTCGTCGGGCAGCTCCGCACGCCGCTGCTCGTCGGCACGACCCTTGCGCACGGCTTCCCACGCGGCGCGGCGGGCGGTCACGAGCAGCCACTTCAGCGTCGCCCGCGGCTCCGCGATCGTCTCCGCGTGCCCGACGAGCGCGGCCCAGGTCTGCTGGACGACGTCGTCGGCCGTCTCGCGCGAGACGCCCTGGGCGCGCACCGCACGCCACAGCAGCGGCGTCGCTTCGCGGACGAACTCGCTCATCGCCTCGGTACGGCCCTCGCGGTACCCGACGAGGGCTGCCGCGGCGCGGTCACCCAGGCTCTCCGTCTCGGGGGGGCTCGTCATCTCTCCTCGCACGGCCTCGTGGTCCGAGGCGCATGCCTCGACGGTCTGCCACGAGCCTAGGGCGGCACGGTGCGCCTCGCGGCGCGCCCTGGGTCCACCCATGAGATTTCACCCTCCGCACGATCAGCTCTGTCACGAGGAAGGGAGGGCGGGGCCGGCCCCCTGATACATCGACCGTGAACCGGATCTCGTCCGCGAGCAGGGCGTCCGGGAACGACGACGGCCCGGCACCCTCGGGAGGAGGGTGCCGGGCCGTCGGGGCGCTGGAAGCGGTGCTCAGCTCTCCAGCAGGCGCGTGGTGCGCGACTGGTCGAGCGGGATGCCCGGGCCGAACGTCGTCGCGAGCGTCGCCTTGGTGATGTAGCGACCCTTCGAGGACGACGGCTTCAGACGCAGGACCTCGTCGAGCGCGGCGCCGTAGTTCTCCACCAGCTGCTCCTCGGAGAACGAGGCCTTGCCGATGATGAAGTGGAGGTTCGCGTGCTTGTCGACACGGAACTCGATCTTGCCGCCCTTGATGTCGGACACAGCCTTGGTGACGTCCATGGTGACGGTGCCGGTCTTCGGGTTCGGCATGAGACCGCGGGGGCCCAGCACCTTGCCCAGACGACCGACCTTGCCCATGAGGTCCGGCGTGGCGACCGCCGCGTCGAAGTCGGTGTAGCCGCCGGCCACCTTGGTGATGAGCTCGTCGCCGCCGACCTCGTCGGCGCCCGCGGCGATGGCCTCCTCGGCCTTCGGGCCGTTGGCGAACACGATCACGCGGGCCGTCTTGCCCGTGCCGTGCGGCAGGTTGACGGTGCCACGGACCAGCTGGTCCGCCTTGCGGGGGTCGACACCGAGCCGGAAGACGACCTCGAGGGTCGCGTCCGCCTTCGAGGTGGCGGACTCCTTCGCCAGCTTCACGGCCTCGAGGGGCGTGTACAGGTTGTCGCGGTCGATCTTCGCCGCGGCGGCGCGGTACGCCTTGCTGCGCTGTGCCATCTGCGTTCTCCTTCTGCAGTCGTGGTCGACGGGTCTGCGCGGACCCTCCCACGTGCCCGACGACTGTCGTCGGGTCTTGAGGTGTCACTCCGCGACGATTCCTGCTGTCGCGGAGTGACTGCGCTCAGGCTTCGGCAGGACTCGCTGCGCTCGTCCTACCTCCGCCTGCGCTCCGTCACTCCGTGACGGTGATGCCCATGGAGCGGGCGGTGCCGGCGATGATCTTCTTCGCGGCCTCGATGTCGTTCGCGTTGATGTCCGGCATCTTGGTCTCGGCGATCTCGCGGACCTGGTCCTGCGTGAGCTGCGCGACCTTGGTCGTGTGCGGGGTCGCGGACCCCTTGGCCACGCCGGCAGCCTTCTTGATGAGCTCCGCGGCCGGCGGGGTCTTCGTGATGAAGGTGAAGGAGCGGTCCTCGTAGACCGTGATCTCCACCGGCACGACGTTGCCGCGCTGCGACTCGGTGGCCGCGTTGTAGGCCTTGCAGAACTCCATGATGTTCACGCCGTGCTGACCCAGCGCGGGGCCGATCGGCGGGGCGGGGTTCGCGGCCCCGGCCTGGATCTGGAGCTTGATGAGACCGGCGACCTTCTTCTTGGGAGGCATGCTGCTTCCCCTCTCTGTGTCATGGGCCGACGCCGTGGGCGATGACCCGGTTGCATGACGTCGTTCGCGCGGAGCGCCGGGATCCCGGCGCCCCGGTCAGATCTTGGCGACCTGGTTGAACGACAGCTCGACCGGGGTCTCCCGGCCGAAGATGGTGACGAGGACCTTGAGCTTCTGGGCCTCGGCGTTGATCTCGGAGATCGTCGCGGGCAGCGTGTCGAACGGGCCGTCCGTGACGGTGACCGACTCGCCGACCTCGAAGTCGACCTCGATGGAGGGCTGCGCGGTGGCGCCTCCGCCGGTGGCGCCGCCACCGGCGGCCGCCTTCTTGGCGGGCGTCTCCTCGAGCATGGTGGGGGCGAGCATCCCGAACACCTCGTCCAGCGACAGCGGGACGGGCTGGTGGGTGTGCCCGACGAACCCGGTCACGCCCGGGGTGTGCCGGACGGCACCCCACGACTCGTCGGTGAGGTCCATCCGCACCAGGACGTAACCGGGGATGCGGACGCGGCGGACGATCTTCTTCTGCGCGTTCTTGATCTCGGTCACCTCCTCCATGGGGACCTCGACCTGGAAGATGTAGTCCTCCATGTTCAGGCTCTGGATGCGGTTCTCCAGGTTGGCCTTCACACGGTTCTCGTACCCGGCGTAGGAGTGGATGACGAACCAGTCGCCGAGCTGCCCGCGCAGGGTGCGCTTGAGCTCCTCGGCCGGGTCCTCGATCTCCGCGGTGACGTCGGCCTCGGCCGGGTCGCCGTCCGACTCATCGGCCTCGGCCGGCTCGGCGTCCGCGACGTCGTCAGCAGCGGTCGTGGCCCCCTCGTCGGTCCCGGGCACGTCGTTGTCGGCCTCGACGCCGGGGGCGTCGGGCTGCGTGGGGTCGACGTTCTCCGCCTGCTCCAGAGGATCCTGGGACACGAACGAACCTGCTTTCTGACTTCGGATGTGGGTTGCGACCCGGGCGGTACGGCGGCTGGTCGGGATCAGTTCCCGAAGAGCCACCCGGCACCCTGGCCGACGACGAGGTCGAGCCCGGTGACGAACAGCATCGCCACCGTGACGAACACGATCACGACGATCGTGTAGTTGATCAGCTCCGACCGGGTCGGGGTGACCACCTTGCGGAGCTCTCCCACGACCTGGCGGATGAACAGCGCGATGCGGCCGAAGACGCCTCGACGCTCCTTGCCCGTTCCGGCACCGTGCGTCCCAGCGGCCTCAGCCGGCGACTCGCTCACTTCGACCTACCCCGTTTCGCGATCACACCGCAGCCACGCCGCCTGCCGGCGACGCACCCACGGCACAGACTCCTGGCGTTCCGGGTCATACGTGTCGCATGGCCCCGCTGCGCGCGGCCCCGCGGGGGATCACGCTGGCAGGGTAGACAGGACTCGAACCTGCAACCTGCGGTTTTGGAGACCGCTGCGCTACCAATTGCGCCACTACCCTTCGTGTCTAACGGCACCCGGCTCGCGTCCGTGGGCGCGGTCCAGCATGGCGGCCGTCAACCACCGAGGGACAACTGTACGCGAAGCCGCGCCATGGGTCGAACCGCATCCACCGACCGGTGGACGCGGGGTGCCACCGAGAGGTCGTCCCGCGCGGGCCGCCCGGCGAGCCAGCCTGGGTCCATGAACGCCACACGACGTGCGCCTGAGACCCGGCCGGTCATCGACGTCCGGGGGCTGCGCAGACGCTACGGCACCAAGCAGGCCGTCGACGGCCTCGACCTGCGGGTCGAGCGGGGCGAGATCTTCGCCGTCCTCGGCCCCAACGGCGCGGGGAAGACGACGACCGTCGAGATCCTCGAGGGTTTCCGTCGCCGAGACGCGGGCGAGGTGACCGTGCTCGGCCAGGACCCCGCCTCCGGTGGACGCGCCTGGCGCAGCCGCCTCGGCGTCGTCCTGCAGGACTCCCGCGACCAGGTCGAGCTGACGGTCCGCGAGCTCGTGCACCACTTCGCCGGGTTCTACCCGTCACGACGGGATCCGGACGAGGTGATCGACGCCGTCGGGCTCCGGGAGAAGGAGTCGACGCGCGCCCGCCAGCTCTCGGGCGGGCAGCGCCGCCGCCTCGACGTCGCGCTCGGGATCGTGGGACGCCCCGAGCTGCTCTTCCTCGACGAGCCGACCACTGGTTTCGACCCTCAGGCCCGGCGCTCGTTCTGGGGGCTCGTGCGCTCGCTGCGCACAGAGGGCACGACGATCTTGCTGACCACCCACTACCTCGACGAGGCAGCCCACCTCGCGGACCGCCTCGCCGTCGTACGCGACGGCCGCGTCGTCGCCCTCGACACACCCGAGGCGCTCGGCGGGCGGCACGCCCGGCGCCCCGTCGTCCGCTGGACCGGGCCCGACGGCGCCACCCGTGCGGAGCGCACCGCGCACCCCACGCGGCTGGTCACGGAGCTCGCCGCGAGCGTACCTCTCGGCGAGGAGGTCCCCGACCTGCAGGTCGTACGGCCGAGCCTCGAGGACGTGTACCTCGAGCTCATCGGGGCGGCGGCCGCATCTGCCCCTGCCGGCGCACCCGTCGGCACGCCCGTTCCGGCCCGTGTCACGGAGGAGGTCGCGCGATGAGCGCCGCCGCACCCACGAACCGGACGTCCGCCCGGGACGCGGCCGACCCGCGGCTGCCGTCCGCCGTACGGCTCGGGATCGACCGGACGGGCGTCGAGCTGCGCGCGTTCTTCCGCGAGCGCGACGCGGTGATCTTCATCTTCGCGTACCCGCTCATCATGATGGCGATCTTCTCGACGGTCTTCGACGGCCAGGACCAGAGCGCGGACGGGTACGGCGTGCCGTTCGCGCAGTACTTCCTGCCGGGGATGGTCGCGACGGGCATCATGCTGACGAGCTTCCAGTCGCTCGCGATCGCCATCGCTCTCGAGCGCGACGACGGCACGCTCAAGCGCCTGCGCGCCGCTCCCCTGCCCGCGGTGAGCTACTTCTACGGCAAGATCGGGCTCGTCCTGCTCACGACCGTCGTGCAGACGACGCTCCTCCTCCTGCTCGCCGCGACGGTGTACGACGTGCCGATGCCGGCCGACGTCTCCGCATGGACGACGTTCGCCTGGATCTTCGTCCTCGGCACCGCGACGGGGGCGGTCTGCGGGGTGGCGTTCTCCTCGCTCCTCCGGTCCGGGAGGTCGGCGACCGCCGTCGTCACGCCGGTCGTCCTCGTCCTGCAGTTCGTCTCCGGCGTGTTCTTCGCGTTCTTCGCGCTGCCGGGCTGGATGCAGACCGCGGCGTCGGTCTTCCCGCTCAAGTGGCTCGCCCAGGGCATGCGCTCGGTGTTCCTCCGCGACGAGATGGTGGCGCTGGAGGTCGGCGGGTCGTGGCAGCTCGGCGCCGTCGCTGCTGTACGGGTGCATGGCTGGTCGTCTCGCTCGTGGTCGGGGTCCGCTCGTTCCGGTGGCGGCGCCGTGACGACGGCTGACCCGCCGTCCCACGGCACCGGGCTCGGGCCACAGGCAGACGCCGACGACCTCGACGACTGGAACCGGCAGGCCGTCGGGTGGGACGTCGCGTTCGTCACGATCGTCCTGCTGACGTCCGTCGCCCTGCCCCTGAGCGGGCAGTCGGGCCGTCAGCTCTGGATCGCCTACACGGCGATGGCGGCGATCCTCGCCGCCTACGCGGTCTGGGGCGCTCCTGCAGCCCGGACGCGGGACCAGCGCGCGGCGACGGTCTACGTGTCGGTCCTCGTCGTCGCGACCGCGCTCGCCGTGTCCCAGGGCGGGCTGGCGACGTTCCTGCTGTTCGGAGCCTTCACCCAGCTCTGGATGCTGCTGGAGCCACCCCGCAGGGCCGTCCTCGCGTCGGTGGTGCTGGCGGTGGCGACGACGTTCGGCCTCGCCTCCGAGGCGGGCTTCTCCGCACAGGGGCTGCTCGAGGCAGCACCGCAGATGGCGGTCGCCCTCGCCTTCGCACTGACGCTCGGCCTGTGGACGGCGACGTGGATGCGACGTTCCGACGAGCGCGCCCAGCTCCTGCACCAGCTCCGCGCGGCGCAGGACCAGCTCGCTCAGACCCACCACGCGGCCGGTGTCTCAGCGGAACGGGAGCGGGTGGCACGGGAGATCCACGACACCCTCGCCCAGGGCTTCACCAGTGTCGTGACGCAGGTGCAGGCCGCGACGGCAGCGCTCGACCGGGGCGAGGAGCAGGCCGCACGCGACCGGCTCGACGTCGTCGAGGCGACCGCCCGCGACAACCTCGCCGAGGCGCGCGGGCTCGTCGCCGCGTTCGCGCCCGTCCCGCTGCAGGACGCCACCCTGGTGGAGGCCCTCCACCGCCTCGCGGAGCGGTTCACGACCGAGACCGGGGCGGCGGTGCGGTTCGAGGTCCAGGACAGCGACGTCTCGGACGAGCGCGTGGCGCTCGACCCGGCGTCGGACGTCGTCCTCCTTCGCGCGGCGCAGGAGGCGCTCACGAACGTCCGGCGGCACGCCGGCGCCACCGACGTCACCGTCCGGCTCGCCCGCCGCGACGGAGCGCTCGAGCTCGAGGTGTCCGACGACGGCCGCGGGCTGCCGCCGCAGTTCTCCGAGGGGTTCGGGCTGGCAGGGATGCGGGAACGCGCCACCGCGGCAGGCGGGGTGCTCGAGATCGGCCCCGGCGCCGCGCGCGGCACCACGGTCCGGGTCTGCCTGCCAGGAGGCGCCCCGTGACCACGATCCGCGTCCTCGTCGCCGACGACCACCCCGTCGTCCGCTCGGGCATCGTCGGCATGCTGGCGGGCGAGCCCGACATCGAGATCGTCGGCGAGGCGCCGGACGGCGAACGAGCCGTGGCGCTGGCCCGCGAGCTCGCCCCCGACGTCGTCCTCATGGACCTCCGGATGCCCGTGCTCGACGGTGTCGGCGCGACGGAGACGATCGCCCGGGCCTCCCCCTCCGGGCCGCGCGTCGTCGTGCTCACCACGTACGACACGGACGCCGACATCCTGCGTGCCGTCGAGGCCGGCGCCACCGGCTACCTGCTCAAGGACACCCCGCGGGCGACCCTCGTCGCCGGGGTGCAGGCCGCGGCGCGCGGCGAGACGGTGCTCGCGCCGTCCGTGGCGACGCGGCTGGTGACGTCCGTCCGCACCGCGGAGGAGAGGCCGACGCCGCGTGAGGCCGAGGTGCTGCGGCTCGTCGAACGGGGGCTGTCGAACGCGGCCGTCGGTCGGGAGCTCTTCATCGCCGAGGCGACGGTGAAGACTCACCTCCTGCGTGCCTTCGCCAAGCTCGGGGTGGACGATCGCACGGCGGCGGTGTCCGTGGCCCGACGGCGCGGTTGGCTCACCTGAGTGGTGCCAGACTGTCGGGATGCGTGACCTGGCGAAGCTCCCCAAGGCCCATCTCCACCTGCACTTCACGGGGTCGTTGCGGGTCTCGTCGCTGCGCGAGATGTCCGAGGAGCACGGGATGCGCCTGCCCTCCGCCCTCACCGACGGCGTCGCCCTGCGGGTGCCGGCCGACGAGCGCGGTTGGTTCCGGTTCCAGCGCCTCTACGACGCCGCCCGGCACTGCGTGCGCTCGGAGGCCGACATGCGCCGCCTGGTCGACGAGGCGGCCGCGGACGACGCGGCCGAAGGGTCGGGACGTCTCGAGATCCAGGTCGACCCCACGTCGTACGCGCCGTTCGTCGGCGGCATCACCCCCGCCGTCGAGATCGTCCTGGACGAGGCCCGCGCCGCGAGCGCCCGGCACGGCGTGGAGGTCGCCGTCGTCGTCGCCGCCTCCCGGATGCGCCATCCCTTGGACGCCCGCACCCTCGCCCGCCTCGCCGCCCGGTACGCCGGCGACGGCCCGGGCGAGGTGGTCGGCTTCGGGCTGAGCAACGACGAGCGACGGGGTGACACCGCGGAGTTCGCGCGCGCCTTCCGCATCGCACGGCGTGCCGGGCTGGCGTCCGTCCCCCACGGCGGCGAGCTGCTCGGTCCCTCCCACGTGCGTGAGGTCGTCGGCGCCCTGGCCCCCGACCGCCTCGGCCACGGGGTCCGGTCCGTCGAGGACCCCACCCTGCTCGCGTCGCTGGTCGAGTCCGGGGTGGCGCTCGAGGTCTGCCCGGCGTCCAACGTGAGCCTCGGCGTCTACGAGAGCGCCGACGACGTCCCGCTGCGCGAGCTGGTCGACGCCGGGGCCCAGGTGGCGCTCGGGGCGGACGACCCGCTGCTCTTCGGTTCACGTCTCGTGGCGCAGTACGAGACGGCACGGACCGTCCACGGGTTCACGGACGGCGAGCTCGCCGACCTGGCGCGCGCCTCGATCCGCGGCTCGCGCGCCTCCGAGGGCACCCGGCAGCGCCTGCTCACCGACGTCGACGCGTGGCTGGCCGACGAGCCGGTCGACCGGCCGGTCGACGTGCCGACCGATGGCGCACCGACCCACGGGCTCTCATCTTCGTCTCATCGGATCGCGGGATGATCTGCGCATGACCTCCTCGCGCCGCCTGCTGCTGTGGGTGGTCGTGGGCCTGGCGGTCGCCGTCGGCGGGCTCGGTGCGGCCGTCGCCACGGTCGGGGAGCCGGAGGACCTCGACGTCGGGGAGGTCGTCGTCGTCTCCCCCGCTCCGACACCGTCCACCACTCCGACGCCCACCGAACCGGCGCCGTCGGGCATGCCGACCTCCGGGCCCGACAGCGAGAGCGACGACGATGGCGTGGTCGCGCCCGTCCCTCCGGCGAGCGACGGCGACCACAGCAGTGGCGACGACGACGGCGACGATGATGACGGCGACGATGATGACGGCGACGACGACGGCGACGATGACGACGGCGACGATGACGACGGCGACGACTGATGGCGCACCCTGTCGACCCGGCACCTGCCCGGGGGCTCACCGTCCGCACGCGCATCCTGGCCGCCCTGCTCGCCCTCACCCTGCTCGCCCTCACGCTCGCCGGGAGCGCGGCGTACCTGCTCGCCTACCAGCAGGTCGACGCCCGGATCGACGCGGACCTCGTCCAGGACGTCGACGAGCTCAAAGCCCTGGCGGCCTCCGGGGTGAACCCCGCGACCGGTGAGCCCTTCGCCTCGCCGGAGGACGTCGTCGTGGCCGCGATCCAGCTGACCGTCCCGTCCCGGCACGAGGGCGTCATCGGCCTGCGCGCGGGCCGCAGCCCCCTCGTCAGCCAGCAGGCGGTCACCGTGCACCTCGAGGACGACGCCGCGTTCGTCGAGGCCGTCTCGCCCCTCGTCTCCGCCGACCGACCGGTGCTGCGCCTGGTGGCGACCGCGACCACCGAGTACCGCGCCGTCGTCGTCCCCGTCGTCTCGGCGCCGGACGGCACCACCGGGCCCGACGCCGCACCCGCCGCGCTCGTCCTCGCCTACGACCGCAGCGCGCAGCACGCCGAGACCCAGGCCGTCTTCCGCACCTACGCCCTCGTGGCGCTCGCCGCCCTCGTGGTCACCGGCGTCGTCGGCTGGCTGGTCGCCGGCCGCCTGCTGCGCCCGATCCGGCTCCTGGCCCGCACGGCGCAGCAGATCGGCGAGACGGACCTGTCCGCGCGCATCCCCGAGTCGGGCAACGACGACCTCACCCACCTCACCCGCGCCTTCAACGGGATGCTCGGCAGGCTCGAGGAGTCCTTCGAGGCGCAGCGCCGGCTGCTCGACGACGTCGGCCACGAGCTGCGCACCCCGCTGACGATCGTGCGCGGGCATCTCGAGGTCATGGACCCCCACGACCCGGTCGACGCCGGCGAGACCCGCGACCTCACGCTCGACGAGCTCGACCGGATGCGACGCATCGTCGACGACCTCGTGACGCTGGCCACCGTCGGCCAGCCCGACTTCGTCAGCCCCACGCCGGTCGACCTCGGACGGCTGACCGACGACGTGCACGACAAGGCGCGCACCCTCGGCGACCGCCGCTGGCTCGTGGACGCCCGCACCGGCGCCACCGCGCTCGCCGACGCCCAACGGCTCACCCAGGCATGGCTGCAGCTCGCCGCCAACGCCGTGAAGTTCTCGCAGCCCGGCAGCACCGTCGCGATCGGCTCGCGCGCCTCCGACGACGGCACGCGCGTGCACCTGTGGGTCCGCGACGAAGGGGTCGGCATCGCCCCCGACGACGCGGCCCGGATCTTCGAACGGTTCGCCCGCGGCGACCACGGCGAGGTCCGCCGCGAGGGGTCCGGGCTCGGGCTCGCGATCGTCGCCGCGATCATCGACGGTCACGGCGGGACGATCACCGTCGACTCCGCCCCCGGCCGCGGTGCGACGTTCGTCATCGACCTGCCGGTGGACGCCGAGGCGTCCGCCCCCGCGCTCGAGCTCCCGTCCGACGGAAGGAACCACCCGTGAGCCAGATCCTCGTCGCGGAGGACGAGTCCCGCATCGCCTCGTTCGTCGCCAAGGGCCTGCGGTCCGCCGGCTACGCGAGCACCACCGTCGCCACGGCCCGCGAGGCGTTCGACCTCGCGGCCTCCGGCGACTTCGACCTGCTGGTGCTCGACCTCGGCCTGCCCGACCAGGACGGGTTCACCGTGCTGCGGCGGCTCCGCGAGGCCAAGGTCGCGCTGCCGGTCATCATCCTGACCGCCCGGACCTCCGTCTCGGACACCGTTGCCGGGCTCGAGGGCGGGGCCGACGACTACATGCCCAAGCCGTTCCGCTTCGAGGAGCTCCTGGCGCGCATCCGGCTGCGCCTGCGGGCCGAGCCCGGCGGCGAGGTCACCGTCCTCAGCCACGGCGACCTCAGCCTCGACCTGCGCAGCCGGCGCGCCCGCGCCGGAGACGCCGAGGTCGACCTGTCGGCCCGCGAGTTCGCGCTCGCCGAGGCCTTCCTGCGCAACCCCGGCCAGGTGCTCAGCCGCGAACAGCTGCTCTCGCGGGTGTGGGGGTACGACTTCGACCCCGGCTCGAACGTCGTCGACGTGTACGTGCGCTACCTGCGCAACAAGCTCGGTGCGGAGCGGTTCGTCACGGTGCGAGGGATGGGGTACCGGCTGGCATGACGCGCCCGTCGTTCTGGGTGGGTACGACGGAGGTGGGACGAGGTTTTCGCGCGGTCGCGCTCACGGTCGCTGCGCGACCTGCGCTTTCCGTCTGACGACCGCGCGGAAACCTCGTCCCACCCTCCTCGGCAGCTGCCCGCCGGTCGGTGTCAGTCCGCCGAGGGGGCGGAGGGGGCCGACTGGGCGCTCTGGGCGGACTGGGGGGTCACCGGGCTCACCGGGCTGGTGGCCGAGACCGGGCTGGCCGGCGAGCCCGGGCTGGCCGGCGAGCCCGGGCTGGCCGGCGAGCCCGGGGTGTGCGTCGACGGCGCGGTGGTGGCGCTCGCGACGGACCCGGCCGTCACCGTGGTGATCGACGTGCCGTTCTGGACGGCGGCCGGCGACGGCGACACGGCCCGCGAGGGCGTCGCCTCGTCGTCGGCCGCCGAGCGGTTCGTGGTGACCGTCACGGCCGAGGACAGCTCGCCGTCGGCGGGGGCGTCGAACGTGCCCTGGGCCGCAGCGACCGTGGTGCCGAGCGCGACCGCTCCGAGAGCTCCGCTGACGATCCAGACGTTGCGTGCCTTCATGAGTTCCAGCTCCTTCGTGCAGGGACCGAACGGTCCGTGGTGTGCAGCCCTCCGGCTGCCTGATGACCCCCAGACTCGTCGGCCCGGGTGAGACGTCGAGGAAACGTGGGTGAGAGGACTCTCAGAATCGCTCGTCGGCCGTCAGCAGCCGTCCGGCGGCGCCGAGCCACGCCTCCGCGAGCGCCGCGTCGGGCGCTCCGGCCGCCAGGGAGACGACGACGGCGGCGGCCCGGGCCCGCAGCACCACCGGGTCCACCGCCTCGCCGAGGACGGCCAGGCACCGGTCGACCAGCCCTGCCACGCCGCCGTAGGTGCCCGGTGCCAGGTCGGGCAGCACCGCCAGGTGCGCGACCGTGCACGCCAGGTCGTCGACGCGGTGGCCCGGCCCGAGCGTGTCGACGTCCAGCACGCCGGCCACCCGGCAGGTGGCGACCACCGCCGGGTCGGCCAGCACGAGGTTCGCCGCGTGCAGGTCACCGTGCGTCGTCACGACGGGACCCGGGTCGCGACCCCGCTGGGCCGACGTGATGGCGGTGGCGAGCTCTCCCAGGCGACGGCGGCCGACGTCGTGCCGGTCCGTCAGCTCCGTCACGTACCGGTCCAGCCGGTCGGCCCACGGAGCCCGACGACGCATCGCCGCTCCCGCGGGCGGCAGGGCGTCGGTGACACGCAGGAGCTCCGCGGGGTCGAACGCGTCCGGCTGCCGGCCGGCCGGGGTGCTCGCCAGGTGCGCGGCGAGGGACGGCCCCGGCAGCTCGGCGAGGACCACCACCCCGTCCGCACCGGCCGCGAGCACGGCCGGAGCAGCCAGTTCCGCGGCGTCCTCGAACAGCTCGTGCCGGCGCACCAGGTCGTCCGTCCGGCGGGGACGCACGACCTTGACGTACACCGTGGAGCCGCCCGTCCGCGCCCGCAGCACCGCTCGCCGCAGCGGCCGGTAGGCCACCGTCTCGAGCGACCGGACGCCGTCGTGGATCCCCGCGGCGGCCAGACGCTCCCCGACGCCGGCGGGGACGGCGGCGACCGCCAGGCCGGGCAGGGCCGGGTCGTGCGGGTGGCGCCACACGTGCAGGGTCCGGGCTCCGCCGTCGAGCCGGACGACGCCGTCGAGCCGCTGCGGAGCCCCGTCCTGCGGGCGACGGCCGAGGTCCCGGTCCGTGGCATCCGTGGCGTACAGGTGCTCCCGTGCGACCCGGTCGGCACCGTCGTGGCGACGGTGGGCGACGACGTCGTAGGCGACCGTCGTCTCCGCGCCGGGGCGCGACCAGACCTCCCGGAAGCCCCAGTCGTCGAGCGCCGCACCGTCGGCCGCGAGCGCCGCCGCCAGGACGTCCCCGGCGTCGGGGCCGGTCAGCAGCTCCTGGCGCGCACGCCGGTCGTCGGTCGCACGGGCGGTGGTCGAAGCCGTCATGCGCCCATCTCACGGGAACTCCGCGTGCGGTGGGTGAGAACCGGATGAGAGCTCTCTCATCGACCCCAACGGTCCGTGGTCGTCGGGCGTCCTGCCGGTCGGGATGCCCGGAGCGAGGAGATCAGGTCACGAGACGGTGTCGATCGGCGCCGTCGGCTCGCCGGGCGACCCGGGTCGCGGCAAGGTAGTGATCCGCGATCGCGGGCACGGTCCGCCGGCGGCCGTCCCGGGAGAGGTGACACCATCATGACGACCACGACCTCGCTGCGCCGCGCGACCACCGCGGCCGCCGTGGCGCTCACGCTGCTGGTGGTGCCGGGCTGCGCGGCCCTCGCCGACCTCAGCGGGACCGGTGCTGCGGCGGACCCGCCGGCGACGCCGTCGGCGGCCGCGACCTCCGACGCGCCGACCGCCACGCCGAGTGCCACGCCGACCCCTTCGCCGCCCTCGGCGAGCCCGTCGGTCGCACCGTCGACCAGCCCGACGCCGTCACCCGAGCCGTCACCGTCCGCAGAGCCGAGCGAGGAGCCGTCGCCGGAGCCCTCGCCCACCCCGGAGGAGGACGCCGACGACGCCCCGGCCGACGAGCAGGCGGAGCAGGACGCCGACGAGCAGAAGAAGGAACCCTCCTACCCGGAGCGCGGCGCGTCCGGGAAGAAGGTGCGCGCGCTGCAGGAGCAGCTCATCGAGCTCGGCTACTTCCTGCCCGAGGCCGACGGGGCGTTCGGCCCGCAGACGCAGCAGGCCGTGTGGGCGCTGCAGAAGGCGGCGGGCCTGGGCCGCGACGCCGTCGTCGGACCCAAGACCCGGCAGGCGCTGAAGGACGGCGCCCGCCCGAGCGCCCGCTCGTCGCAGGGCAAGGTCGTCGAGATCGACCTCGACCGCCAGCTCCTGCTCGCCGTGGAGGACGGACGCGTGGTGCGCACCATCAACGCGTCGTCGGGCAACGGGGAGACGTTCGAGGCCAAGGGCCGCAGCTACCGGGCGACGACGCCGCGCGGGACCTTCGCGGTCTACATGGAGCGCGACTACCTGCACGAGTCGACCCTGGAGCTCGGGGCGATGTACCGGCCGAAGTACTTCACCGGCGGCATCGCCGTGCACGGGTCACCGTCGATCCCGCCGTGGCCCGCCTCGCACGGGTGCATCCGGGTGTCGAACTCGGCGATGAACTGGCTCTGGGACGACTGGGGCATGCCCCAGGGAACGACCGTCCTCGTCTACTGACCCCCCCCTCTACCGCTGTGGGTGCACGACGCGCGGGTGGACCGAGCGACGACACCGCGTGTCGTGCACCCACAGCGTGGGGGGAGGGTCAGAGGGCCAGGCCGACCAGCACAGGTTCGGGCTCCAGCTCGATGCCGAACTCGTCACGCACGCCGTCGCGCACCGCCCGTGCCAGCGCCACCAGGTCCTGAGCCGTCGCACCACCACGGTTCGTCAGCGCGAGGGTGTGCCGGGTCGAGAGCCGGGCCGGCGAGTTCTCCCCCGCGATGCCGAAGCCCTTGGTGAACCCCGCGTGCTCGATGAGCCACGCCGCGGACGTCTTGACCACCGACGGGTCGATCTCGCCCAGCGCGGGTCCCGTCGTGGTGGTCGGGGTCGCCGAGCGCACCGGGAAGCGCGGCGCGTCGTCGGGCAGCGCCTCGGCCTCCTCCGCCGACAGGACGGGGTTGGTGAAGAACGAGCCGGCCGACCAGCGGTCGTGGTCCGGCGCGTCGGCTCCCCCGACGCCGTCGAGCAGCATCCCCTTGCCGCCGCGCAGCTCGAGCACGGCGGCGCGGACGTCCGCCGAGGGCGCCCGCTGCCCGACCTCGACGCCGAGGCGCCGGGCCAGCTCGGCGTACCCGATCGGGGCCGAGAGCGACCCCATGCGCATCTGCAGCCGGACGTCCAGGACCACGTACCGCGGGGTCGGGTACCAGATCTCGGACGCCGTGCCGCGCATCGTGCGCTTGAGGATGCTGGTGCGGTACCCGAACCCGAGCTCGGACAGCGTCAGCGTGCGGCGCTGCCCCGTGGCCCGGTCCCAGGTGCGGACCGCCGCCACCACGCCGGCGACCTCCTGGCCGTAGGCACCGATGTTCTGCACCGGCGCCGCGCCCATGGTCCCGGGGATCCCGGACAGCGCCTCGACGCCCACCCACTCGTTCGCCACCGCCTGGGCGACGAACGCGTCCCAGTCCTGACCGGCCGGCAGGGTGACCGTCGCACCGCCGCAGGCACCCTCCTCGACGTCGCAGGCGGCCGACAGGTCGGCGTCCAGGCCCTGGCGGACGTCGCGGACCACCACCCCGTCGAACCCCTCGTCCGCGACGAGCAGGTTCGACCCGCCGCCCACCACGAGCAGCGGCGCCCCGGCGTCGTCGGCCGATCGCACGGCCTCGATCAGCTCGGTCTCGGTGGTCGCCTCGACGTACCGGTCGACCGGTCCGCCGACGCGCAGGGTCGTCAGCTCCGACAGGCTCGGGGCGGCGGCGTGCTCCCCGGCGGTGGTCGTCGGGTCGTCCTCGGCGGGCTTCGCAGCGGTCTGGCTCACGACTCCAGCGTAGACGCGCGCGGCGGCCGTGCCGCGCTCGCGACGAACAGCCCGACGACGACGGGCAGGGCGAGCACCAGCAGCGCCGGCCGGTAGCCCGTGTAGTGGGCGAGGAAGCCGATGAGCGCGGGACCGACGAAGAACGCCGAGTACCCGATGGTGGAGACGACGGCGACGCGCAGGGCGGCACGCCTCGGGTCGTCCGAGGCGGCGGACATGCCCATCGGGAACCCGAGCCCGGAGCCGGCGCCCCACAGGAAGACGCCGACCAGCGCCACCGGCAGGTTCGGCACCAGGGCGAACAGGGACACCCCGACCAGGGCGGCCACGCCGCTGACCCGCAGCACCGGCACGCGCCCGTACCGGTCGATGATCTCGGTGCCGACCAGCCGCGTGACGGTCATCGCGACGAGGAACACCGCGAGCGCCACCGCGCCCATCCCGTCGCCGGTCTCGAACCCGTCGACGGTGGCCAGACCGACCCAGTCGTTCGCGGCCCCCTCCGTCAGCGCGGCCGCGAGCACGATGAGCCCGACGAGCAGCGTGCGCGGCTCCCGCCAGGTGGCCAGCGTGTCCCTGACGGTGTGGCCGTGCGAGGGTTCGACGGCGGTGGCCGGGTCGGCCGTGGCGTCCTGCGCTCCCGCCGTGGAGACGTCCGGACCGGCGTCGTGCGCGGGCAGGAAGGCTCGCACGCACAGGGCGACGGCCACGGCGTCGACGACGACGACGGAGACCAGGTGGGCGGTGAGGGGCACCTGCGCCCAGGCGGCCAGCGCCCCGACGCCCGCTCCGGCGACCGTGCCGAACGAGAAGGCGGCGTGGAACCGCGGCATGATCGCCTTGCCGAGACGTTGCTCGACGACGGCACCCTCGAGGTTCATCGCCGCGTCCCACACGCCCATGCCCATCCCGGCGAGGAACAGCCCGCCGCGCACGAGCCAGGGCAGGTCGACGTCGATCGCGACGGTGGCGAGGGTGAACCCGACCGCCGCCAGCACGGCGAAGCCGAGCACGGTGCGCGCGGCGCCGAGTCGCGAGGCGATCATGCCGGACAGCGGCAGCGCCGTGATGGAGCCGATCGACGCGGTCAGCAGCAGCACCCCCATCTGCGCCTCGCTGAAGTCGAGGCCGTCGCGGACGGCGGGGATGCGCGAGGCCCAGGTGGCCATGCCGAAGCCGGCGGCGACGAAGACTCCGTAGACGGCCACGACGGCGGTGCGCAGCGGGCGCGGGGTCGCGCCGCGGGGTGCGGGGATGTTCACGGACTGACGATCCACGACCGCTCACCGCGTGGTCAAATCGTTTCGACAGTGCCTCGCCGGTAGGCTGTCGCCACTCGCCGGCCGGGAAGGAGCTGCATGGGCCGCACGCCGGGCAACCGCCCCACCCTCGCCCGGGTCGCCGAGCGCGCCGGGGTGTCCGTCTCGACGGCCTCGCTCGCCTTCTCCGGCTCCGGGCCCATCACGCCGGAGACCCGCGACAAGGTCCTCGCCGCCGCCGCCGACCTCGGCTACACCGGGCCCAACCCGTTGGGGCGCCAGCTGCGGCGAGGTCGGTCCGGCATCGTCGGGGTCGTCATCGGCGACCATCCCGGCCGGGCCTTCCGTGACCCCGTCGCGGTGCAGGTGCTCGACGGCCTGGTCGACGTCCTCGGCACGGAAGGGCTCGGCGTGCTGCTCATCCCCGGGGTCGACCTCGGGGACGAGGCCGTCGACCCGCTGCTGGAGACCGCCGCGATGGACGTGGCCGTGCTCGTGTGGGGCGTGCTGCGCGACGACCCGACGCTCGCGGCCCTGCAGCGCCGCAACGTGCCCGTCGTCGTCGGTGAGGGGCGGGCCGTCGAGGGCGCCCCGCTCGTGTCCCTCGAGGACCGGTCCGGCGCCGCGGAGGCCGTGCGTCACCTGCTCGACCTCGGGCACACCCGGATCGCGGAGATCGCGTTGCCGCTGGGCCGCGGCGAACGGTCCGGCCCGGTGGACACCGAGCGGCTCGCCAGCGTGGACCGCACGCCGACGGCGCACCGCATGGCCGGCATCCGTGACGTCGTCGAACCCGTCATCACCTGGGAGACCCCGGCCTCGCTGGTGGAGCACGGCCGCGACGCCGCCACGGAGATCCTGGGCACGTGGGTGCCGGCCTCCGAACGCCCGACGGCGATCGTCGCGCACTCCGACCTCCTCGCGGCCGGGGCTGTCATCGGCGCCCGCGAGCTCGGGCTGCGCATCCCCGAGGAGGTGTCGATCGCCGGGTTCGACGGCCTCGATCTCCCGTGGCTCTCCCCCGACGTGCTGACCAGCGTGCACCAGCCGCTGCGGGAGAAGGGCACGCGGCTCGGCCGCGCCGCGATCGACCTCATCGCGGGCGACGAACCGACGTCGGTCGCGCTGCCCGTCGGTCTGGTCCCCGGCACGACGACGGGCCCGGCGCCGGTGCCCGAGACCGTGCCCGTGCCCGGGCAGCCGTAGCCGGCCACCCGGGACAGGTTCAGCGCGCCGCGGCCAGGAGGCTCTCGGCCCGGTCACGCGTGAGGAACCCGAGCCGGGCGTCCTTGGGCCCGTGCGGCGACTCGAAGCGCACCTGACCGGCGAGCTCGAACCCCATCGCCGCCGTCCGGGCGATCGCGGCCCGGTTCCGCACGTCCGGCTCGACGACGATCCGTCGCACCGCCGGGCACGCGAAGGCGAACGCCAGCAGCGACGTGCCGACCACCCTCCAGTCGAGGTCCGCGCCCTTGAAGAAGTGCGCCCCCACGTCGCCCGGACGGACGTCGTAGGCGGTGGCGACCGGGTCGTCCTCCGGGTGGTAGAGCTGCACGAGCGCCACCGGCTCCCCGGCAGCACGGACCAGGTAGGCGTGGTGCGTCGGCAGCGAGCCGACGAACTCGTACGTCTCGCGCAGCTCGTCGCGGCCGAGGTCTCCCAGTCCGAAGAACCCGGCGTCCGGACGCGTCACCCAGGAGTGCAGGACGTCGACGTCGGCCGCCGGGTCGAGCAGGTGCACGGCCGTCCCCGCGCCGTCCTGCCAGACCTCCTCGCCGGGTGCTCCCGTCAGCAGCCGGTCGTCCATGCGCCCTCCCAGGTCTCCCGGCGCAGGCGCGCCCAGTCCGTCTCGATCTCGTGCGTCCCCGCCCGCGCCCACTCGGGATGCTGGTCCGCGAAGTGCTCCGACCGTGGGTCCCCGGACGCCCCGAAGGGGACCCCCCACCGGCTGTGGCGCCGGTCGGACAGGTCCCACACCCAGCGCGCCACCGCGCCACGCCGGGACGCCGTGGAGACCCCGGGGACCGACCCGGTGCAGGACACCGTGTCGACGGCTCCTCCGACAGGTGCCCGACGGTCACGGGGCACCTGCGGCACCCGGGCCGGGTCGACGGGGGCGTCGGCCAGGGCGTGCAGCGGCAGCACGGGGTGCACCGCGCCCCAGGGAGGGCGTACGGCGCCCGTCCGGGACGCCGCGAGGTCGCGCAGGGCGGCCACGGCCTCGGCGCGGGCGTCCAGGCGCGGCCCGGCGCCCGGCGTGCCGGGCTCCCCCGCCGCGAGGAGGGCGCCGAGCACCTGCCCCGCGCGGGCCCGCACGTCGAACCACGGGGCCAGCACCTCAGGCAGCGCGGGCAGGTCCCGCGCCGCCGCCAGCGCCGGGTGGTCCGCGACCCGGCGCGTCAGCACGTCGCGCCACGCGGCGAACAGCGCGGCGTCGGCCGAGTCCGCGGACATCCGCGCACCGTCCGCCACCCAGGACCGCAACCGCGCGGCCAGTCGTCCCGCGCCCCGGTCGGCGTCGTCGTCCGCGACGCGGTCAAGCCAGCGCAGCAGGTCCGCCGCGCCGGGGTCCCGGACGTCACCGTGGATCCTCGACTGCCCGTCGGGGCTCTCGTGCGACAGGTCGGCGAGCAGCTCACGGATCCGGTCCGCGCGGTGCGGGGCGTACGTCAGCCCCAGGTCGGGCACCCGGCCCGACGCGTCCGGGCGCTCGTTCGCGTCGACGGCCACGTCGTCGACCGGCACGGCCTCCGCCGGCGGGCGCCACGACGGCGGCGTCCAGGTCGGTGCGTCCGGTCGCGTGCCGACGGTGTGAGGCAGCACCCGCTCCTCGCGCGGCCGGTCGGGCACCCGCCCGGCCGTCAGGCTCAGCACCGCGCCCGAGGAGTCCGCCGTCAGCACCCGGTTGACCGGCTCGACCCAGCCGGCGAACGCCTCGGCGACGTCGGCGGCGCAGCAGGCGCGCTGCAGAGCCCGCCAGGACGCGACCCCGAGGTCGGCGTCCACCCGCACGGGCCACCGCAGCGCGTGCCGGTCGGTGACCAGCGGACCGCGCGGTGTCTCGGCCCAGGAGACCTCGACCGACGGCGCACCCCGGACCGGAACCGTCTCGGTTCCCGTGATCGCCGTCGCGAGGGTCTCCGGCGTCTCGACGAACAGCTCGGCCTGGTGGGCCACCGCGTTCGTGATGCCCCAGGCGACCGAGGCCTCGCCGTCGGCCGTGGCCTCCGCCGTCGTCCCGCCGTCGGGCCGTCGGGCGTGCCCGAAGTGCAGGACGCCCGGCACCCCCGGGAAGGCGAGCCCGACGACGTCGTAGGCGTCGCAGGCGAGGCGGACCTGCTGGTAGGGCCCCGGCAGCTCGAGCAGCCGGTGCGGGTCGCCGGCCAGCAGCGGCTTCCCGGACGCGGTCCGCGTGCCCGCGAGCGCCCAGGCGTTGGACCCGGACCCGGCGCCGTCGTCGGCGCCGGACAGGATCGCGCCGAGGGCGTGCCCGGGGCCGAGGGTGCGCTCGACGTGCTCGCGCCACAGCAGGTGCGGCCAGGTGCCGAACAGGACGTGGTTCGTGAGGAACACCCCGAGCGGCATCCAGTCCGGCCAGGGGGTGTGCGGCGGGAGCTCGCCGGGCATCGCGCCGTCGGTGGCGAGCGCGTCCATCTCCGGCACGTCGCGGCCGCCGGCGGCCAGCCCGGCGTTCACCCCGGCGGTGTAGGCGGCCAGCCAGGCGCGCTCGGGCTCGGCGAGCGCCGCGAGCACCCGCCGCGCGGTGTCGGCCAGCCGGACGCGGACCGCGAACCGGTCCCACGCCAGCCCGCCCGGCCCGAGCCGCGCCGCGAGCCGGCCCTCGGCGCGCCAGCGGTCGGACTCGAGCTGCCAGCCGCGGTCGCGCGCGGTCACGTAGCCCTGGCCGAACGCGAGGTCGCGCTCGCCGGCGGCCCGGACGTGCGGCACGCCCCACGTGTCGCGGAAGACCTCGAACATCACGGGCGGGCCACCGGGTTCGCGAGCGTCCCGGCGTACAGCAGCGAGCTCGACTGGTCGGCCAGGTCCACCATCTGCAGGGTGTTGCGCAGCTGCAGCCGGTTGAGGCACGAGTGCGCGAACCGTGCGGCACGCAGGTCCACGCCGGAGGCCAGGTCCGGGTGCTCGGCGTGGTGGCGGTCGATCGTCTCGGCGACGAGCGCCCAGAACCGGTCCTCGCGCAGGACGCCGTCGACGGCGAGGATCCCCGCCAGGTGGCGCAGCACCCCGTCGAAGACGTCGGTGAAGATCGCCAGCGCGGCCTCCGCGTCGTCCACAGGGGCGGCGACGCGGACCACCCGCTCCGGCAGGGCACGGTCCGAGAGCACCGCGACCTCCTCGCCGATGTCCTTCATGAACGCCCGGCGCACCACACCGTCCCGCAGCACGAGCACGAGATTCTCCCCGTGCGGCATGAAGGCCAGGTCGTGGGCGCGCAGGCAGTGCACCAGCGGGTAGAGGTAGGCGTCCAGGTACGCCTGTACCCACGCCTCGGCGCCGAGGCCGGAGGCCCGGACCAGCTCCGTGGCCAGCGCGGTGCCCGAGGCGTCGCGGTGCAGCAGCGACGCCATGGTCGCCAGCCGCTCCCCCGGCGCCGTGCGCGGCAGCGGGGACTCGCGCCACAGCGCGGCGAGCATCTTGCGGTGCGGGTTGGGGCGCGGGGTGCGGTGGTAGACGTCACCCGTGTAGCCGACGGCGGCGAGCTCGCGCAGGACGCCGAACCCTGCGGTGCGCAGCGTCTCGTCGCCGTCCACGAGCGCGGCCACCCAGTCGTTGATCGCGGGCGTGGCGCGCATGTAGGCGGGGGACAACCCGCGCAGGAACCCCATGTTCTGGATCGCCAGGGCGACCTTGACGTAGTGCCGGCCGGGGCGCGTCCGGTTGAACATCGTGCGGATCGACTGCTGGGGGGTGTACTCGTCGGCGCCGGGCCCGAGCGGGACGAGGTCGCCGCGCGCGACGTCGGCGGCGAAGGTGACCGGCAACCGGTGCTCGGCCTGCCAGGGATGGACGGGCAGGTAGCGGTAGTCGGCGGGGTCGAGGCCCCGCGCCCCGAGCCGGCCGGCGAACGCCGCCCGCTCGGCGCCGCTCAGCTCCGCCTCGTACAGGCCGGCCTCGGACAGGTCGGCCGCGAGCGCCAGGTGCGTGTGCTCCCGCCGGGCGGCGACCCACTGCAGTCGTAGCCGGCCGCCGCGCTCGGGCGCGTACCGCTCGTAGTCAGGCAGCGAGAAGCCGATCCGGCCGTTGTTCGCGAGGAACCCCGGGTGCCCCTCGGACATGGCTCCCTCGACGGCCTGGTACGACTCGGCGGTCCGGCGGCGCTCCACGCCCGGGTCGTCGCCCGGCCCGGCGCCCGGTGCGGTCAGTCCCGCGACGAGGCTGGCCACGTCGGGTGTCGTCCCGGAGAGCTCGCGGTCGCGCTTGGCCATCGCGGCGGCGAGCGTGCTGGACAGCTCCTCGAGGTAGACGGCGAGCAGGTCGTCCGGGATCCCGAGCCGCGGCTGCAGGTCCACGACGAGGTCCAGCACGTCCACCGGGCGGTCGTGACCGTCCGGCCCGGTGCGGGCGATCGACGCCGGGTCCACGACCCAGTGCTCCAGCGCGAACGTCCGCGCGGCGAAGGTGTAGGTGCCGCCGTCGAGGTCGAGGCGGTACCGTCCGACGCTCTCGGGGCCGTCCGGCACCGGGGCGAACAGCCGCTCGTGCGCCAGCTCCGCGAGCGCCTTGGCCGCGAGGTGCCGGTGGGCGGCCTCGGCCAGGTCGCCGCGCAGGTGCGGGGCCGCCGATACGCCGCCGCCCAGCGGCGAGGCCGCGAAGTCCGCCCGCGTGCACACGCTCAGCGCCGCCGTCTTGGTGTGGCCGTCGTCGGTCACCTCGACCTCGCGCAGCACCCGGAACCCCGCGGCGGCGTTCTTCGCGGCGATGGGGGCGTTCGCCACGTCGGGCTCGACGACGACCCGTGCGCCCCCGCGGCCGCCCACGGCCGGGTCGGCGAGGCAGAAGCCCACGACGGCGGACATCACCGCGTCGGTCAGCCCGCGGCGCCGCGCGGCGAGGTCGTCGGGGGGCGGGGCCACGAGCAGGTGCATCCCGACGTCGCCGGGTGCGGCGTCGTGGACGTCGGCGAGCAGCACGCGAGCCGGGTCGTAGGTCTCGACGTAGACGACCGGCGCACCGTCCAGCCGGCCCAGCCAGCCGTGCTGGGCGTCGTCCGCGGCGAGGGCCGCCAGGTGATCACGGACCTCGTCGACACCGAGGCCACCCATGTGCCACGCCGCCGACGCCGGGTGCGTCAGCCAGGCGCGCACCGTCGCCGCGTCGCGGGCGGGCACCACGGGGGTGAGCACGATCTCGCCGAGCCGGGTGGACGCGGTGAAGGTGCTGGTCACCGGGGTCGTCCGGGTCTCCGGGGTCACGGCGCTCACCGGGCCACCTCCTCGCCTGCAGCGGACCGGCTCGCCGCGGCGCCGCCGTCGGACATCCCGGCGGGCGCTCCTCCCGGCAGCCCGAACTGCTGGAACGCGATCCGCCGCTCGACGGCGTACGGCTCCCGGCCGGTGATCTTCGCCAGCACCACGGCGTTGCGCCACGGCCCGAACCCGAGGTCGGGGGCGGTGACGCCGTGCGAGTGCTCCTCGCCGTTGAGCGTGTGGATCCGCCCGTCGGTGGACACCGAGTAGTCGCGCGTCGGGTCGAAGCGGCCCCGCTCGTCGAGGCGCAGCCGGTCGCGCACCGGGTCGAGCAGACCGGGGACGCCGGCTGCGTACCCCGTGGCGGCGACGACGGCGCGCGTGCGGTGCTCGGCCGTCGTGCCGAGCTGCGCGTGCCGCAGGGTGAGCACGTACTCGCACCCGGCGTCGCTCGCCTCGGCGCGGGCGTCGACCACCTCCGTGTCGGTGAGCAGGGTGGTGGGGACCTGACGGCCGAGCGCCGTGCGGCGGTAGAGCGTGTCGTAGATGTCGTCGACCAGGTCGGCGCTGATGCCCTTGTAGAGGTTGCGCTGCTCCCGGCCGACCAGGTCGCGCAGCTCCGGCGGCAGCCCGTGGAAGTGGTCGGTGTACTCCGGGGAGGTCATCTCCAGGGTGAGCTTGGTGTACTCCATGGGGAAGAACCGCGGCGAGCGCGTCACCCAGTCCAGCCGGTAGTCGCCGGCGTCCTCCAGCAGGTCGCGGTACACCTCGGCGGCCGACTGGCCGGAGCCCACCACCGTGACCGCCCCGCTCGCCCGCAGGGCCTCGCGGTGCGTCAGGTAGTCGGCGGTGTGCACCACCGGGCCCGCGCCGGCCGGGGCGTCCTGCGCCAGGGCGGCGAGCGGACCGGGCAGGCGCGGCGTGGTGCCCACGCCGAGCACCACGTGCCGGGCGCGGTACTGCTCACGTTGCGTACCGGCGTCGTCGGCACGCTCGGCCGTCACGACGTAGTCGTCGGTGGCGGCGTCGTGCTCCACCGCGACGACGCGCCGCCCCCAGCGCAGCGTGTCCAGGCGGGCCGCGACCCACCGGCAGTACTCGTCGTACTCCGCGCGCAGCGGGTAGAACGACTCGCGCACGTAGAACGGGTAGAGCCGCCCCGCGTCCTTGAGGAAGGCCAGGAACGAGAACGGCGAGGTGGGGTCCGCCATCGTCACCAGGTCCGCGAGGAACGGCACCTGGATGGTCGCGCCCTCGATCATCATGCCGGGGTGCCAGCGGAACTCGGCGGCCTGGTCCAGGAACACCGCGTCCACGTCCGCCAGCGGGTCCGCGAGCGCGGCCAGCCCCAGGTTGAACGGTCCGATGCCGATGCCGACGACGTCGTAGGTCCTCATCGCTGGTCGCCAGTCGCGAGGTGGCCGCCCGCGCGGTCCAACCGGGGGTGCACGTCCCGGCACGGCGGCGCGTCGTCCATCAGCGCCTGGCCGGCGAGGATCCCGTGCGCGGCGTCCCGCACGAGGCCCAGGACCCGGCGGACGTCGGCCAGGGTCACGGTCGGGTTCAGCAGGGTGAGCTTGAGGCACGGGCGCCCGTCGACGACCGTGCGCGCGACGCTCGCCCGACCGGAGTCGAACAGCACGCGGCGCACCCGGGCCACGAGCGCGTCGGACCGCGCGGCCGTGACGCCGTCGGGCTGGTAGCGGAACAGCACGGTCGACAGGTCCGTCGGGGAGACGACGTGCAGCTCGGGGTCGCCGGCCAGGTCGCGGTGGACGGCCGCGGCGAGGTCGCACACCGCGTCGACCATCTCGCCGATGCCGTCGGCGCCGACCGCGCGCAGCGTCGCCCACAGCTTGAGGGCGTCGAAGCGGCGGGTGGTCTGCAACGACCGGTCGACCTGGTTGATCTCCTCCGCACCGTCGGCCTCCGAGGCCGGGTTGAGGTAGTCCGCGTACCAGGCGGTGCGGGCCAGGTCGGCGGGTTCGCGCACGAGGACCGCGCTCGCCGAGACGGGCTGGAAGAACGTCTTGTGGAAGTCGACGGTGACGCTGCGGGCGCGCTCGATCCCGTCGAGCAGGTGCCGGCGTGTCCGCGAGAGGAGCAGCCCACCCCCGTAGGCGGCGTCGACGTGCAGCCAGGCGCCGGTGGCGTCGGCGAGGTCGGCGATCGCGCCGAGGGGGTCGACGAGGCCGCGGTCCGTCGTGCCGGCCGTGGCGACCACCGCCATGACGACGTCGCCGGCCCGCTCCGTGGTGGCGAGCGCGGCGGCCAGGGCGCCCGGATCCATCCGGCCGTCGTCGTCGGTGCCCACCGTCACGACGGCGTCGTCGGACAGCCCGAGGATCATCGCGGACTTCGCCACGGAGAAGTGGCTGCTGCCCGTGGTCAGGATGCGCAGCCGGTCCTGGAGCCCGTGGCGAGCGACCCCGTGCAGCCGGGAACCGTCCGGGGCGGCGAGGGCACGCTCGCGGGCGGCCAGGAGGGCGTGCAGGTTCGACTGCGTGCCGCCGGAGGTGAAGACGCCGTCTCCCCCGCCGAACCCGATCCGCGCGTTGGTCCACTCGACCAGCCGGCGTTCCATGAGGGTCGCGACGGTCGACTGGTCGTAGGTGTCGACGGAGGTGTTGATCGCTGCCAGCATCGCCTCGGCCGCGACGGCGGGGATCGCCACCGGGCAGTTGAGGTGGGCCGCGTAGGCTGGGTCGTGGAACCAGACGGCGTGCGTGGCGTAGAGCTCGGCGGTCTCCCGCAGCGCCTCGTCGGTCCCGGTCCCGGGACCGTCCAGGTCGACGGCGTCGACGAGCGCGGCGAGCTCGGGACGGCTGGTCCCGCTCCAGGGCTGCTCGACGGTGGCGAGGCGGGCGGCGACGTCGTCGACGACGCGGTGGGTGGCGCGGGCGTAGGCGTGCGCCGAGGCACCGTGCAGCAGCATGTCCGTGCTGGTCAGCGTGGTCTCGGGCGGAGTGGTGGTCACGTCCGTGTGCTCCTCGCGGGAGTGGGTAAGATGGGCAGGCTTGCCTAACTTAGCCTCACCTAAGCCTGAGGTCCAGACGGGTCAGCATCCGAGACCGACGACGCCCCTGCGGGTGCACGACACGCTGTCGGGCGCGACCTGGTCGCGGCGTGTCGTGCACCCACAGGGGCGTGGGGCTATCTCACCGTCGGGGTGGGCAGGTAGACCTCGCCCCCGGCGGCGAGGAACTCGGCGGACTTCTCCGCCATGCCGGCCTCGGCCTCGGCCACCACCCGCTGCTGGGCGCCCGCGTCGCCGAACTCGTCGCGGATGTCCTGCGAGATGCGCATCGAGCAGAACTTCGGCCCGCACATGGAGCAGAAGTGCGCCGTCTTGGCCGCCTCCGCCGGGAGCGTCTCGTCGTGGTACGACCCGGCCAGCTCCGGGTCCAGCGACAGGTTGAACTGGTCACGCCACCGGAACTCGAACCGGGCCTTGCTCAGCGCGTCGTCACGCTCGGTCGCGCCGGGGTGCCCCTTGGCGACGTCCGCGGCGTGCGCCGCGATCTTGTAGGTCACCACACCGGTGCGCACGTCGTCCCGGTTCGGCAGCCCCAGGTGCTCCTTGGGCGTGACGTAGCAGAGCATCGCCGTGCCGTACCGGGCGATCTCCGTGGCACCGATGGCGGAGGTGATGTGGTCGTAGCCCGGCGCGATGTCCGTCACCAGCGGCCCCAGCGTGTAGAACGGGGCGCCGTCGCACAGCTCCTGCTGACGCTCGACGTTCTCGCGCACCAGGTGCAGCGGCACGTGCCCGGGACCCTCGACCATGACCTGCACGTCGTGCTGCCACGCCCGCTTGGTCAGCTCGGCCAGCGTGTCGAGCTCGGCGAACTGGGCCTCGTCGTTCGCGTCCGCGATCGAACCGGGCCGCAGGCCGTCCCCGAGGGAGAACGCGACGTCGTAGCGAGCGAAGATCTCGCACAGCTCGTCGTAGTGCGTGTACAGGAAGTTCTCCTGGTGGTGGGCCAGGCACCAGCCGGCCATGATCGACCCGCCGCGCGAGACGATGCCGGTCACCCGGTTCGCGGTGAGCGGCACGTAGCGCAGCAGCACCCCGGCGTGCACCGTCATGTAGTCGACGCCCTGCTCGCACTGCTCGATCACCGTGTCGCGGTAGATCTCCCAGGTGAGGCGCGAGGCGTCCCCGTCGACCTTCTCGAGAGCCTGGTAGATCGGCACCGTCCCGATCGGCACGGGCGCGTTGCGCAACAGCCACTCGCGCGTGGTGTGGATGTCGTCCCCGGTGGACAGGTCCATGACCGTGTCCGCGCCCCACTTCGTGGCCCACTGCAGCTTCTCCACCTCCTCCGCGATCGAGGAGTGGACGGCCGAATTGCCGATGTTCGCGTTGACCTTCACCGTGAACGCCCGCCCGATGACCATCGGCTCCGACTCGGGGTGGTTGACGTTGTTCGGGATGATCGCGCGGCCGGCCGCGACCTCGGAGCGCACCAGCTCGACGTCGACCCCCTCGCGGATCGCGACGAAGCGCATCTCCGGGGTGACCTCGCCCCGGCGGGCGTAGTGCATCTGCGTGATGGTGCGGCCGTCGAGGCCGCGACGCGGGCGGCGACGCTCGCCCCGCCACTCGGCCGAGGCGGCTCCGCGCCGGGCGGCCCCCCGGCCGTCGTCGGCCAGGGACCGCTCGCGGCCCGTGTACTCCTCGGTGTCCTCCCGCGCGGCGATCCACGCCGTGCGCAGGCCCGGGATCCCCTCGGTGGGGTCACCCCCCGGGCCGTCGGTGCGGTAGATCCGCACCGGAGGGTTGGCCGACCCGTCAGGGGCGTCGGCCAGGGTGATCTCGGTGACCGGGACCACGATCCCGGTCTCGGTGTCGCGCTCGAAGGCGAGCGCGCGCGACGGTGCGTCGTGCGACATGTGTACTCCATCTTCCTACGCCGGCATGACCCGGTCAGGTTCGACGGTCCGGGCCGCGTCAGCCCGATCTCAGCCCCTGCGTGAGGCTCCCGTGGGATCACCCGCAACGTAGCACGCACGACGCCCACCTCGCTGTGGGTATGAAATCTACGGACTCAAGGGGTGCGGACCCGTAGATCTCCTACCCACAGCGTCGGGGTCAGGGACGACGACGGCGGAGCCCGCCGACCTGCAACGGGTTCGCGCCGGCGGCGGCCAGGAGGTACCAGGACGTGGCCCCCGTGTGCTGCACCTGGAAGTAGCCGAACCCGAACCCCGTGTCGACGAGGCTCGTGGCGGCCACGACGCCGGAGCGCTCCGGCAGCGCGTCCCCTCCCACCGTCTGCCCGCCACCGAGCAGGTCCTGCGTCCGGCGGACCTCGGCCAGCAGCCGTTCGGCCCGGGCGGCGTCACGACGTCCGCGCCCGCGGTCGGCCAGCGCGCAGGCGAGCTGGGCCGTGCCTTCCAGCCAGACGGCGTCCGGGTGCGCCGGGACGCCCTCGTACGAGGCGGTCGTCATCAGGCTCGCGCTGGAGAACGTCACGCCGGAGATCGCGGTCCCCTCGGGGAGCTGCGAGCTCCCGGCACTCGCGACGTCGCGGGCGGCGAGGTCCAAGGCTGCCCAGTCGACGGCGCGGCCGTACCGGTTCGCCCGCAGCGCGAGCCAGCCCCAGGTCGCCGGGTCCAGGGGCAGCGGGTCGGTGTTGATCTCCTCGCCGTCGTTCGTCCCGGTGTAGAAGTAGCCGCCACGCCGGTCCCACATGCGGTCGACGAACTCGCGGGCGTGACGCTCCGCCCGGCGCCACCGCCGGCCACCGGCCAGCGCGTCGAGCTGGCGGAAGAACGCCACGCAGTCGACGTTGTGCTCGGTCGATCCGTTGGAGATGGGGGCGTCGCCGCCGTCGACGCCGAAGGAGAACCCGCCGAGCGTGCGCTCCGACCAGGTGTTGTCGAGGATCCACTCGCCGATCCGCACCGCGGCGTCCCGGTAGCGCCGGTCGCCGGTCGCCTCGTAGGTGTGCAGCAGGGCGATCCCGGGCCAGGCCATGTCACCGACCGCGGTCCCGAGGAACCCGAACTGCCAGCCGATGTTCGCGGTGCCGTCGGGCAGCTCGAGCCCGTACGCCTGCCCGGAGCCGTCGTAGAACGTGTACGGGCCGGCGTTGTAGCCCTGACGGAGGCGACCGTCGTCGTGGGCCGGGTCGTGCTCCTGGGCGAAGACGAGGCCGTCGGCCAGGGTGGCGGCCCGGTCCTCGTGGCCCCCGGCCAGCGACGCGCAGATCATCAGGGCGACGTCGTAGACGAAGGCGGTCGAGAACAGCCCGAGCTGGTCGGCGTAGGACTGGGCCAGGCGGGGCCCGCCGTCGGCTTCGGGGTAGGCGTCGGTCATCACGCCGAGGAACTCGTGGGCGCGCCGCACGGACCCGGCGGACCCACCGGCACGGCCGGGCCACGGCCGGCCCCGGCTGCCGGCGCTGGCGGCGGCCCACGCCTCGGCGCCGGTGGCGAGCGTGAGCGCCCCGGCGGCGCCCGCGACGAGCACGCCGCGGCGCGAGACGCCCCCCGGTTGGGCGGGCTGGTCGGGGGCGATCTCGGCGGCAGGGGTGAGGACGCGTCTGGGCACGAGCATCTCCTTCGATGGTCAGCGCCCCCACCGTTGGGGACGCGCTTCGCAGGTTACTCGTGTCACTTACCTCTGTGAAGACACCGCGTCGCGACGGGAACGCCGCGGGAGAGGGGTCCGCTCAGGAGAGGCGGACGACGGCCTGGGCGCGGCCCAGCACCTTGGTGCCGTCGTGCACGACGGCGAGATCGACGCGGGCGGTACCGGCCTCGGCGTCCAGGGCTCCCACGGTGACGGTCACCTCCACCACGGTGGCACCCCGTGCGGGCACGGGCACCGGCTTGGTGAACCGGGTGCCGTACCGGACGATCGCACCCGGGTCGCCGACCCAGTCCTCGACGACGCCGATCACGGAGCCCATCGTGCACATGCCGTGGGCGATGACCCCGGGCAGCCCGACCTCGGTGGCGAAAGCCTCGTCCCAGTGGATGGGGTTGAAGTCGCCGCTGGCACCGGCGTATCGCACGAGCGTGGCGCGGTCGAGCTCGATCGAGCGGGTGGCGACGACGTCTCCCACCGACAGCGCTGCCAGCTCTGGTCGCTGCGTGGCCATCAGGACTCCTCCCCACGGACGACGAGGCTCGACGTCACCGTCGCGACGTGCTCGCCCGGGGTGGCGTCGTCGGGACCGGAGGCGGCGTAGATCTCGCAGCGCGTGGTGACCATCGAGATGCTGGAGCGCTGGGTGACGGCGTCGACGTGCAGGACGGTCACGAGCTCGTCCCCCGCCACGATCGGGCGGTGGTGCTCGAACTTCTCGTCCGCGTGCACCACCCGGGAGAAGTCGATCCCGGCCGCAGGGTCCGCGACGTACTGGGACTCGGCCTGCTGGGCGACCACGACGGCGAAGGTCGGCGACGCGACCAGGTCCGGATAGCCAAGACCCCGCGCTGCCACGAGATCGTGGTGCGCGGGGTGCTGGGAACCGACGGCGGCGGCGAACTCACGGACCTTCTCGCGGCCGACGGAGTACGGGGCGGTGGCCGGGTACTCGCGACCGGCGTAGGCAGGATCGGGAAGCTCGCTCGCCACGTCGGTTCGGTCCTACCGCTGGTTCAGCGGGTCTCGCGGTGCGCGGTGTGCTTGCCGCAACGCGGGCAGAACTTCGCCATCTCCAGGCGGTCCGGGTTGTTCCGGCGGTTCTTCTTCGTGATGTAGTTCCGCTCCTTGCAGTCCACGCAGGCCAGCGTGATCTTCGGGCGGACGTCCGCGCTCTTGGCAGCCATGGTGTGTCACCTCTCGCGCCCCCGGAAGGCGCAACGTGCGTCAAGGAACTGGGTGGTCCGACGCCGGCCGTCGAACCGTGTGTTGCCGTGTGGATGGTAGCGAGGGCGGGGCTCGAACCCGCGACCTCACGATTATGAGTCGTGCGCTCTGACCAGCTGAGCTACCCCGCCGCGCGTGACTCAGCGCGAGACCATCCACCCGTTGTCCGGGTGGTGGACCCGCGTCGTGTCACAGAGCCCCGAAAGGGAATCGAACCCTTGACCTTCTCCTTACCATGGAGATGCTCTACCGACTGAGCTATCGGGGCGCGGAGAGAACATTACACGGCCACCACGGTCCCGACGAAATCCGGACCCCGATGCCGCACCTGCACCCTCCCCGGGTGCCGGAGCGACCTCACCGAGATGAGAACCGCTCCGTGCGGTGGCAGGTGAGGGATTCGAACCCCCGAAGTCGATGACGGCTGATTTACAGTCAGCTCCCTTTGGCCGCTCGGGCAACCTGCCGAGCAAGGCCGCGGACGACCTTGCGGAGACAACCATAGCGGCCCGACGCCCACGGCGGAAATCCGTCCGCCGTGGCCCTGGTCACCTCACGGCATATCCTGCGCTGGTGACGCACACCCCCACCCCGACACCGGCCCGCGGGGGCCTCCCTCTCGGGCTGGGGGCGTACCTCCTGTGGGGCGCCATGCCCCTGTACTTCCCGCTCCTCGAACCCGCCGGCTCGCTGGAGATCATCGCCCACCGGGTCGTGTGGTCCCTCGTCTTCTGCCTCGCGCTGCTCGCCGGGACCCGCACGCTGACCCGGTACACGGCCGTGTTCCGGCAGCCCCGCACGCTCGGCGTCCTCGCCGTCGCGTCCGTCCTCATCGTGGCCAACTGGGTCACGTACGTCTACGCCGTCCTGAGCGACCACGTCCTGGACGCCGCGCTGGGCTACTACATCAACCCGCTGGTGACGGTGCTGCTCGGTGTCGTCGCGCTGCGCGAGCGCCTGCGGCCCGCCCAGTGGGTCGCGCTCGGCTTCGGCGCCGCCGCCGTCGTGGTCATCTCCACGGGAGTGGGCGGGCTGCCCTGGATCTCCCTGGTGCTGGCGTTCTCGTTCGGCTCCTACTCGCTGATGAAGAACCGCGCCGGGCGCACGGTGGACGCCCTGCCCGGCCTCGCCGTCGAGACCACGGTCGCGACCCCCCTCGCCCTCGCCTACCTCGGCTGGCTCACGGCCACCGGGGCCTCCACGTTCGGCCAGGAGGGCGCCGGCCACGCCCTGCTGCTGATGTCCGCCGGCATCGTCACCGGTGTGCCGCTGCTGCTGTTCGGCGCCGCCGCCCGGCGCCTGCCGCTGTCGGTGGTCGGGATGCTGCAGTACCTCACCCCGACCCTGCAGTTCCTCGTCGGGCTGCTCGTGTTCGGCGAGCACATGTCCCCCACCCGTTGGGTCGGGTTCGGGCTCGTGTGGGTCGCCCTGGTCGTGCTCACCGTGGACGGTACGCAGGCGGCCCGAGCCACACGTCTGGCCGCCGCCGCGGGAGCGACGGCCGGACGGCGGAGCTGACAGTCCGGGTGGCGGGTCTTCAGCCTGCCGTCCCCTCCCAGTCACCGTTGAGGTTGAGGTTCTGGTCGACGGTCGCCACGAGATCCTGCGTGACGACGTCGGGCGCGCCGGAGAGCTGGACGAGGGACGGGACCCCGTTGCCGTCGACGAGCGCCCAGACCACCGCGACGTACTGCTGGCCGTCGGTGGTGTAGGTGTACGACGTGTTCGCACGCCCGTCCTCGTCACGCAGCGTCGTCACCGGCGCGTAGTCCTCGTCCGTGACGCCCTGGCCCTCGACCATACTGATGAACCAGTCCACACCTTCCTGAGCCGTCATCGCTGGGGCATCGTCGATCGCAGGCATGAAACGAATGTCTCCGGCAGATCCTCCGTTCGAAGTCTCGAGGCGGTAGACGGACGCCCACCCACTGTCCGCGCCGACCTCCACCCAGGTCGAGGGGATGCGCGCGGCGACGTGCTCGGCGTGGACGGTCGCCAGCTCGGTGGTGGCTGCCGGCTCGTCGGCCGCCCCGGACTCCGCGGCCGGGTCCTCGCCCTCGGCGGCGGCCCCGGCGTCGGGTTCCGCCTCGGCGGTCGCCGACGCCTCGGCGTCCTCGCCCACGGGCTCGATCTCGCCGACCTCGAACGAGCAGGCGGCGAACGAGGGGGCCACGACCAACGCGGTGAGCGCGGCGGTCAGTCGGCGGCGGTTCCTGATGCGATTCATAGGTTTCCTCTGTCGTGGGTGAAGCTACTTCTCGACCATCCGGGCACCGAACCAGTCGAACCGCGGCCGCCAGCCGTGGTTGCGCAGCACGGTGAAGACCGGCACCTTCGCGTCGGACGGCCGGATCGACGCCACACCCTCCCACGAGGTGCGGGGGCCGCCGGCACCCGCGACGGTGACCTGACCGTCCGCGCCCTCGACGATGGTCAGGTTCCGCTGACCCGACGTCTTGCCGCGGTGCCACGTCCAGCTCGCGTCGGCGGCGACGCCACCCGGCCCGATGGCGGCACGCGCGTCGGCCTTCCCCGAGTACTCGATGAACTTGTACGTGGTCCGGGCAGGATCCAGGTCGATCTCCATGCGCCAGTGGTGCGCCACCTTCCCGGCGACGAAGAGGGTCTGCCAGCGGACCTCCTCGACCTTCCACCGCACCTCGACGCGCACACCGTCGTCGGTCCGGCGGGCGTCGATCAGGTAGGGCAGGCCGTCGGAGTTCATCCCGACGAGATCCGCGACCACACGGTCCACGGCCGACGCCGCCCCCGGCGCGACGACCGGGGCCTCGGGCACGTCGGCGCGCTCACGCTCGGCCACGCTCCGCAGACCGCGGCGCAGAGTCCACATGCCCCGCGCGAAGACGATGACACCGGCCACGACGACGAGGACGATCCCCAGGACGAGCTGGTCGTTCAGGAGAGCCAGCACACCGAGCGCGATGAGCGCGAGCCCGACGACGAAGACGACCTTGCGGCTGAGGACCGCGATCCGGGCGGTCCGGTCAGGAGCCGGCGCGCCCGTCATCGGCCCACCAGCGCGAAGCTGTCCTGGATGGCACGGATCGTCGGCCACACCTCGGTCGCCTGCTGGCCCGCGCAGGTCCCGGTGATCTCCACGACGTCGCGGACGCCGTCGTGCTCGACCACCGCGATCCGCAGGGCCTGCGCGATCGTGCCGGTCTGCTCCGTGGTCCAGGCGCCCTCGACCCTGGCGGCCGGGAGTCCCGCGAGAGTCGTCCTCGCCCGGCCGACCTCCTCGTAGCCGGGGCTGGCAGCGAGCTTGTCCACGGCCTGCTGGACGACCTCCTCGAACGTCTGCTGCGGCTGCAGGCGCTGCATGACGACGATCACGTTCGGCCGGAACTCGCCGGCCGGGCGCTCCTGCGTGATCGCCATCTGCGCCGGGGGGACCGCCTGCGCGGACCAGCCCTCCGGGCAGTCCATCGTCACGTGGGGGAAGGCGGGGAAGTCCTCGCTGGGATAGGAGACGGTGCTCATGGTTCCATCCAATCAGTCGGTGCCACGGACGGTCACCACCATCCGCCGGTGATGCCGTCGACGAAGTCCCCTCCGACATCGGTGATCGCGTCCACCGTGTCGGCCGGCGACCAGTCGAACGAGACGTCGAAGCCGGCGCCGATGCCCAGCGCCGCGCCGAGCTCGAGGTCGACGGCGACGCTGTCGAGCCCGACGTTGACGTCGGCGTTCGCCGTCACGCCGACACCCGCGTAGCCCGTCACCCCCGCCTCGGCCGTGACACCGGCGGCAGTGACCGAGCCCTCCGCGGAGGCTTCCGCGCCGGCGAAGGCGTCGAAGCCTGCGCCGACACCGAGGCCGTGCGGGCCGACGGACACGCCGCCCGTCGCCTCGGCCCGGGCCCCGACGAAGGCCTCCGCCGACCCCTGGGCCCCCAGATGGTCGCCGTAGCCGACCTCGCCGCTCGTGCTCGCACCCGCTCCGGCGTTCACGCCGACCGCCCCCTCGGCCACGACCCCGTTCTCGGAGGCGGTGACCGATCCGGAGGCGTCGTACCCGGCACCGGCCGACACCCCGGCCTCACCGGAACCGTGGACGCCGTCGTCCGAGCCGAAGTCCCCGTCGACGCCTTGCTCGTAGCCCGCGAAGCCACCGGTCTCGCCTTCGGCGAACGTGTGGTGGACGTCGCCGCGCTCGACGGGCGTCGCGGCGTCCTGCCCGTTCTGGGACGGTGTGAAGTTGCCCTGGTCGTCGAACGTGCCGTGCGCCTCGCTGTGATGGGCCGGCAGGGTCCCGGGAGCAGCGTCCCGGTGCACGCTCTGGTCGAGCGGGTCGTTCGGGTCGGGCTGGTGCGTCGGGTCCGCACCGGGCGTCGGCAGCGGGTTCCCGCCGTCGTCGCCGGCCGCGTCGCCCGCGCCGCCACCACCTCCACCCCCTCCGCCGCCTCCGGCAGAGCCACCGGGCCCTCCGGGCCCACCAGCCGTGCCCGTGTAGTCGTCGGACGTACCCTGCTGGTCGTCGGCGTTCTCCCGCACCTTCGACGCGACGTCGCGCAGCAGGTCGGCCGTGGACCGGAGCTGGACGACGTGGGTGTCGCCCCACTCGGCGCGGAAGCCGTCGCCGTCCGGGCCCTCCCAGCCGTCGGGCCCGGGGATCGCCCCCTCTACCGTCAGCACGACGGTGTCCAGGGTGTCACCGCCCTCCGCGATCTTGTCAGCGAGCAGGCGCAGCGCCTCGATGTCGGCGCCGTACATCCCTCCGCTCACAGCTCCTCCTCCTGCCGCCCGCCACGCACCGCGCCCGGGACCGTCCGCTGTCTTGTGCTGTCGCCACCGACGAGGGGTGCGGCACCGCCGGCACCGCACCCCTCGCCCGCCCCCTGCGGAGGACGGCCTGCGCCCCCTGCGGGGCACACCTCACGCTCAGTACGCGTTCGAGGTGTCCTCCTGCTGCGAGGCATTCGTGTCCGCCGTCGTGGCGTACCCGTCCAGCGCCGCCGCGATCTCGTTCAGCTTCGCCGCGTGCGTGCCGTCCCACTCCTCCTGGAACTGCACCGCGTCCGGACCGTTCCACTCCGTCTGCGACATCTGGTTCGTCACCGTCGTCACCGTCGTGCGCACGACCTCCGCCTGGTCCCGCAGGACCCCGGCCAGGCTCCGGACCGCCTCGACATCAAGACCGAAGACGTTGCCACCCTCTGCGACCATGCCATGCTCCTTCGTTCAGGGCTGCCCCACGGGCAACCAGCTCTTCGCTTCGACACCACGCACTCAACCAGAGCCCGCGGCGGCAAGGAATGGGGAGCACTCCCCATCCCGGCGTCACCCCGGCAGGGCGACGTGGATCTTGGCGGCCCGGCCGGCCGTGAGGAGGAACCCGCGCCCGGGCGGGAAGTCCTTGCGCCGCATGCGGCCGAGCCCGGTGTTCATCAGGACGTCGCCGTCCGTGTCGCCCGGCGTGAGCAGGATGCCGTTGCGGCCGGACTTGAACGGCCCCGCGAGGGTGAAGGCCTTCGCCCACGTCGAGGTCTCGGCCTCCCCGACGACGAGCTGCTCGCGGCGGACGGCGAGCTTGACGAACGCCTCCAGGGGCTTCTCCGCCGGCGTGCCCGTCATCTCGGTGTAGTTCTCGACCATGACGGTCAGCCCGCCCGGCGCGAACCGGTCCTCCTGCAGGGCCGTCGTGAGCTCCTTGAGCAGCTCCACCACGTCCTCCGGGTCGGTGGCCTGCTGGTCCCACAGGTCCAGAGCGCTGAGGCTCGAACGCCGTGAGGACAGGTACACGAGCCGGGTGCGGCCCGCGCGCCGCAGCGTCGTGGCGAGGGTGACGAACGCCGTCGTGCGCCCGGAGCCCGGAGGACCCGCGAGCATGAACGGCGAGCGCAGCGGCAGGCCGACGGGTGCGAGGTCGATGTCGCGCAGACCGATGGTGGCGTGCTCGCCGACGAACGGCGGCAGCGTGTCGAGCGTGAAGCTGTCGGGCAGCCGCGCCACCCCGGGCGCCTGCGGCGTGCCCATCCGCCGCATCGTCTGCTCGAGCCGGGCGAGCTCGCGGGACTGCACGGCCCCGTTCGCCTCCCCGCCCAGGACGGCGATCTGCGCCTCCTGGCCGTACATGATCGCGCGACCCGGCGGCGAGGCGGGCGACAGCACGTCCCGGGGGACGTTGAGCATGAGGTAGTCGTCCTCGCGGGCGAGCCGGTGCACGATGCGCTTCTGCACCGTCGAGGTCAACGACGGCGGGACCGCCACGGCCCGGTCGCCCGTCATGACGAGGTGGATGCCCACCGGACGCCCGTCGGTGGCGAGCTGCGTGAACGCCCCGAAGACGGAGAACCCGCGCGCCGAGGACACCTCGTAGGAGTCCCGGAAGCTCCCGATGCCGTCCACCATCACGATGATGCGCGGCTCGTCCGGACGGTCCGCGATGCGCCGGTACTCGTCGATCGTGCTCGCGCGCACCTCCGCGTAGCGCGCGGAGCGCTCGTCGAGCAGCCCGGTCAGCCGCCGCAGGAGCCGGGTGATCCGCTCCTCGTCGTCGCCGGAGATGATCGCACCCACGTGCGGCAGGTTCTCGAGCATCGACAGACCGCCGGAGCCGCAGTCGATGCCGTAGACCTGCGTGGGACCGCCCCGCGCCGTCAGCCCCGCCGAGACGGCGATCGTGCGCAGCGTCGTGCTCTTGCCGGTGCCGCCCGCGCCGTAGACCGCGAGGTTGCCGTCGGCGTCCGGCTCGTAGTGCACGGTCGGCTGGGCCTGGGCGTGCGGATCGTCCAGGACGCCCAGCAGGAGCCGGGAGTCGGTGCGGGGGTTGGGCAGCAGGGCGAGGTCGTAGGTCGCCGCCAGCTCCTCCAGCCACGGCTTGCGCGGCGCCGGGACCCCGGTGCTCGAGGCCGCCTGCCGGATCGTGGCGACCATCCGCGCGATGTCGTTCGGCCCCGGGTCGCCGGCCTCGGGGCGCTCGGGGGCCGGCATCTCCCACCGGCGGCCGGTCCCGAAGTCCATCTCCTCGACCTCGACCTGGGTGGGCTCCGGCTCGTCGCTCGTCCAGCCGCCGGCGTACCCGGTCTGGAACGTCGTGATCCGGCCGGGACCGGTCTTCGCCGCCCCGCGCCCCGGGATCGACGGCGAGAAGTGGGCGGCCATCTCGTCGCCGAGCACGTCCTTGGAGTCCGACTCGTCGGCCATGCGCAGCGCGATCCGCAGGTTCGTGTTCGCCCGCAGGTTGTCCTTGATGACGCCGGCGGGGCGCTGGGTCGCGAGGATCAGGTGCAGACCCAGCGACCGCCCGCGCTGGGCGACGTCGACGACGCCGTCGACGAACTCCGGGACCTCGCCCACGAGCGCCGCGAACTCGTCGACGACGATGATCAGGCTCGGGGGCGCCTCCGGGTCACCGGTCCGTTCCAGGGACGCGAGGTCCTTGGCCTTCTTGCGGTTGAGCAGGTGCTCGCGGTAGTGCAGCTCGGCGCGCAGCGAGGACAGCGCACGCCGCACCAGGTGCGGCGAGAGGTCGGTGACCAGGCCGACCGTGTGGGGCAGGTCCACGCAGTCCGCGAAGGCCGCGCCGCCCTTGTAGTCGACGAACAGGAAGGTCACGCGGTCCGGGCTGTGCGCGGCGGCCATGCCGAGGACCCACGACTGCAGGAACTCCGACTTGCCCGCACCGGTGGTCCCGCCCACCAGCGCGTGGGGGCCCTGCGTGCGCAGGTCCAGGTAGAACTCCTCCACCCCGTTGTGCCCGACCAGCGCGCGCAGGTCGGTCGGGCTCTTGCGGCGCACCGGCGGCGACCCGTCCCGCGGTGTCAGCGACAGGTTCTCCCGCCACCGGTCGACCACCCCGGCAGCGTCCGACCCCAGGTCGGTGCCGACGAGCGCCAGGTAGGACACGGCGCGCGGCAGGTCGGACTCGTCGTCCACCGGGGCGCCGACGTCCACCACCGGGGACAGGATGCGGGCGACCTCCGCAGCGGTCGCCAGGTCCGCCGTCTCGCAGGTCACCGGGTAGGTGAGGCGGCCGTAGTGCACCTCGCCGGTCATCCCGTTCTCGTCGCGCGACTGCGGGTCGAGCAGCACGAAGGTGCGGCACGCCGCCGGGAGCTGCTCGACCGTCGGCGCGACCCACACGACGTGCACGTTCGCCGCCGGGCCCCGCTCGGCGAGCCGGACGAGGCGCGAACGGTCCAGCGGGGCGTCGTCCTCCACCAGGACGACGACGGCGGGCAGCACGGGCTTCGGGGGACGCTCCTCGCGGTCCCTCTGGGCGTCGCGCTCCCCCTCGATCGGGGGCGGGCCGTCGAGCACGACGCCCCGCGACTCGATCAGCCCCTCGAGCCGGGCGAGCAGCGACGCTCCTCGCCCGGGGTCGCCCGCGAGGTGGTCCGAGGCACCGAGCGGGCTGTGCGGCGAACCCGTGTGGGGCACCCACTGCAACCACTCCCAGTCCTCGCACGAGCGGTGCGAGGTGAGCGCCCCGACGACCATCTCGGAGGGCGAGTGCAGGGCGACGAGCTGCAGGAGGGCCGCGCGGGCGACGGACTCGACCACACCGCTGGGTCCGGCCAGACCGAGGCTCCCGCCGTACCGCAGGGCGGCGACGGTGGGGACGTCGTCGATGACCGAGCAGCGCTCCTGCAGGTCCAGGACCATGTCCCAGTGCTCGGGGATCGCCTCGTTCTCCCGGGGCTCGGCGAACTCCGTGCGCGCCGGGGCGCTGCCGGTCCCCAGCCGCAGGGTCAGGAAGCCCCGGTGCTCCGGTCGGTGCGTCCACATCAGCCCGCCGAGCCGGCGCACCGCGTCGATCGCCTCGCCCAGCGCGGGCGCCTCGGCCCGCCGGACGGCCCGCTCCACGGCGTGCGTCTTGGTGATCCGTTCGCGGGTGGCGGCGACGGACTCCTCGAACTGCCGCGAGGCCTCGGCGAACTCCTTCTTCGCGTTGTGCTTGCGGTCGAGGTACATCGCGACCATGATCATCGGGCTCATGAACATGAAGACGAGCATCCGCGGGTTCTGGAAGATGGCCCACAGCGCCAGCCCCATGAGGGCCGGGACCATCATCGGCAGCCAGGGGAGCCCGCGCGGCGTCTTCGGGCGCGGCGGCTTGGGAGCCGCGATCTTGACGTCGCCGAAGCGTGCCACCACGCGCGGCGACCGGTTGAACTCGACGACCGGGCTGGTCGGCGCCAGGCTCGACGACCGGTGCAGGCTCACCACGGACACGACGCTGCCACCCACGGTGACGGTGTCCGACGACGTCAGTGCGGACCGGGTCATCCGCTGCCCGCCCATCACGAGCCCGTTCGCCGAGTCCAGGTCGTGGATCTCGACCTGCTCGCCCACGATGATCCGCGCGTGCCGCTTCGAGACCTGCGGGTCCTGCAGGCGAACGTCCATGTCACGGTCGCGCCCGAGGTAGGACGTGCCGACCGGCAGGTGGAACTCCCGCCCCGCGTCGGGCCCCTCCAGCACCCGCAGGACGGCGACGGCCGCTCCGCGCTCCTGGCCCGGGTGGACGAACTGTTCCGAGACCCGCACGATCGACACCGCCGAGCCGGACCGCAGCCCGGCCTGCACGAGGTCGCTGGTGGGGGTCAGGACGCGTCCGGCGGTGACGCTGCGCTGGGCGGAGCTGTCGCCCAGGACCTGCAGGGTGAGGTTGTCCGGCGCGGCAGCACCGTGGCGCGTCGGGTCGGCGGAGTACAGCACCTCGGCGACGTCGCGGACGGTCGCCGTGGCGTCGGCGGTGACGGCGACGTTCACGGCGGACTCGTCGGGCCGGCTCAGGGTCAGCTTGATGCGCACGTCAGACGGAGTCCTTCAGGTCGAGGAGGGGCAGGTCGTCCTGGGTCACGAGGCGCGAGGTGACCGCGTGCTCCACGAGCCGCGCCCGGCGGTTGGTCGCCGCCCCGCCGGGACCGCCGCGCAGACCCTTGACGCCGAGGCGGTCGAGCTTGTCGCAGACGTTGTCGAGCTTGCGGTTGAACCGGGTGGTCGCCCACCCCAGCCGCCGTGCCGCGTCGGCGCTCGACGGGATCTCGCTGAGCCCGGTCCCCTCGCGGCGCAGCATCGGCTCGGAGAGCGCCACGATGAGCTGCTTCTGGCTGGTGGTGAACTGGACCGCCCCGATCGTGGTGTCCCCGGTGGCGGGCTCCTCGGTACTGACCTCGGCGTAGGGGGCGTCGGTGAGGGTGGCGGTCAGCTCGTAGGTGGTGGGCCCGGCGGTGAAGACGACGGACGTCGTGGGGAACACGACCGGCAGCCGGTTCCCCGGAGGCAGCCAGGACTGCACGCCGCCACGCTGGTCGCAGACGGTCGCCGCGACGGCGGACCCGATGTTGCTCAGCCACCAGATGCCGTCCTCCCGGGCGAACCGGAGGAAGCGGCGGTGCAGGTACAGGTTGTCGTCGATCGCGAGGTCGCCCTCCCGCCCCACGTCGAAGGGCTCGCCGGGCTGAGGGTGGAACCACTCGCCGCAGAACTCGATCGCCAGCTCGCTCATCTCTCCCCCGTCCTCGCCCTCACGCCTCGTCGGATTCGACGCACACCTGCTCGGCCTGTGCGGACCGCTGGCCGTCCCGGACGACGACGACCTCCACGCAGACGTCCTGCGACGGGTCGGCGGGGACCTGCACGGTCGTCTCGTCCGTCTCCTCGAACCTCGACTCCGAGGTCAGGGAGAGCTGCCGCCACCCGTAGACGTCACCCTCCGCCGTCTCGCGCGGCGGCTCCCAGGTGACCACGACCTCGTCGCCGCTGACCTGCGCGTCCAGGGCCTGGACCGGCGGGACGTACCCACCGACGGCCTCGACCGGGTTCACGTCGGTCGGCTCGGCGCTGGGGTCGGCCTCCTGCGCGCCGCCCGCCCCGCCGACGAGCCACCAGGCGAGGACGCCGACGGCCAGCAGCCCGACCGCCCCGCCGGCCAGGGGCCACCACGACCGGGGTGCGGCCCCGGCGTCGTCTCCCTCGTCCGGCGCGCCCGACGACGGCGCGGGGGCCCGGTGCACCGTCTCGTCCACCGGGGGCCCGGCCCACTGCGCGGAGCCGTGCACGGTGGGCACCCCGCCCGGCCCGGCGCCCGGGACGCCGGGGACGACGTCGGCGCGGCCGGAGGCGACGGGCACGGGTCGCGCCTCGGGCCGATGGGGCGCCGGTCCGCCGACGTGCGGCACGGGCGGACCGCCGACGAGGGGCGCCTCGGGTCCGGCCGCCGACCCGGCCGAGGCGGCGCTCCCCGCGGATCCCGACGAGCCGGCCGACGGCGCCTGGCCGGGGTCGATCGCGGTGATCCGGTTCATGCGCGTGCCGTCCGCGGCGTCGTCGTCCTCGGCGTGCACCCCGCCGGACTCGTCGAGGATGTCGATCGGCGTCATGTCGCGGGCCAGCTCCACCTGCACCTGCTGCACCGCACGGGCGAAGGCGAGCGCCGTCGGGTACCGCGACGCGGGCTGCTTGGCCATCGCGATCCGGAGCACGCGCTCCAAGGAGTCGGGCACGTCGCCACGGCCGGTGCCGGGCAGCGGCGCCGTGGCGATCCGGCTCATGAGGTCCGCCGAGGCGTTCGACCCGCCGGGCACCTCGAAGGGCGTCCGTCCGGCGAGCAGGGTGTAGCAGGTGGCGCCGAGCGCCCAGACGTCGGTCGCGATGCCGCTGACCGGCGGGTCGCCGAACGACTCGGGCGGCGACCACGGGACGGACATCCCCTCGGCGACCGAGTCCGAGTCCACGGTGGACGAGATGCCGAAGTCGGTCAGCACGGGGTGGCCGAACTGCGTGACCAGGATGTTCGCGGGCTTGATGTCCCGGTGCAGGATCCCGAGCCGGTGCGCGGTCTCGACCGCGCCGGCGATCTGGATCGTCGTCCGCATGGCCTCGGCCACGGAGAACCGTTCGCGGCGGTAGCGCGACCCGAGGTTCGGCCGCGAGCAGTGCTCCATCGCGAGGTACGGCCGGTTGTCCGGAGTCACCCCGGCCTCGAACATCGTGACGATCGAGGGGTGGTTGCCGAGCGTGGCCATGAGGTCGGCCTCGGCGTCGAAGGCAGCCCGCTGCGTGTCGCTCGACCACTCCTTGAGCAGGACCTTCACGGCGACCTGCCGGCGCGGGCGGCGCTGCTCGTACAGGAAGACGTCGGAGAACCCGCCGGAGCCGATGAGCTGGCGGAACTCGTAGCCGGGGATCTCCGGGGGCGCGGACGGCGCGCGCTTGCTGCTCATCGGCTCCTCACCAGATCCCCTCGAAGGTCAGGGCGACCCCGTCGCCGAGCTCGACCACGTCCCCGTCCGCGACGATCTCCTTCTGGTTCGGGTGCAGCCGCCGCGGTTCCTGGCCGGGCCGCAGCAGCATCGTGCCGTTGGTGGTCGCGAGGTCCTCGACCAGGACGTGCCACTCCTCGAGGGTGACCTCGACGTGCGAGCGGGAGATGTCGTGCTGCGGGCTGGTCACGGTCACCAGGCGGGGGATCCGGTCCGCGGACGTGGTCGACGTGCGCGGACGGCGCCCCACGACGACGTCCCGGTCCAGCTCCACCGCCTGGCCGCCCTCCACGTCGACCGTGCCACCCGTCGCCGTCCCGGACGAGACGAGGATGCGTCCCAGCAGCGGGCGCGGCACCAGGTGCGGGTCACCCTGCAGCGGTGTGCGGCACGTGCGGCAGTGCTCGCGCGTCGGCGGGTTCGGGTGGCCCTGCGGGCAGGTGAGCGCCAGCACGTCCTGGGCGCCCGGCGGTGCCGGCACGCTGAACTGCGGGACGCCGCCGGCGGCCTCCCGCAGTGCGGCGAGCTCCCCGGACATGATGGTGTGCCCGTCGTGGTCGTCGAACCCGTCGGGGTCCGCGAACCCGTCGGGGGCGCCGGGCTCGTCGACCGGTTCGTCGGTGGACGGCAGGCCCGCCGGGGACCCCGCGCCGACGGCGGCGGCCCGCGAGGCGGCAGCGGGCGTTCCGGCGAGCGGGGACGGTGCCGGCGCCCCGGCCCCGGGCACCTCGGCGATGAGGCCGGGCGCACCGGCCGGTGCAGGGCTCTGCGGTGCAGCGGCCGACGGTGCAGCGGCCGACGGTGCAGCGGCCGACGGTGCAGGGTCCGACGGCGCAGCGTCCGAGGGGGCGGGGCTCGGGGCCGCGCTCGGTGGTGCGGCGCCCGTCGCCGGCCCGGCGTCACCCTCCTCGTCCTCGTCGACGGTCCGGACGGCGGCATCCTCGACCCGGCGGAACACGGTGTCGCCGAAGAGGTGCTCGTAGCCGTCGCCGTCGTCGCCGAGCACGGTGTCCTCGGAGAGCGCACCGTCGGGCTCGGTGCCGGGTCCGGTACCCGCGCCGCCCGCCGGTTCCGGTGCCGACGGCGCCTCGACGGTGCCGACGATGGTCTCCTGGCTGGGCGGGGCCGCGGCCGGTGCGACGGTCCGCTGGCCCGGCACCGGCCACGCGCCGGGGTCGGCGAAGGGGTCGGCCGCCCCGGGAGCAGCCGGAGCGTCCGGAGCGTCCGGCCGGCTGCGGCCGGCGTCCGCCCCGGTCGCGGCCCGGACCTCGCCGCGACGCACACCGGCGGCCCGGACCACGCCACCGACGAGGGGCCAGGACGGCGCGGCCCGGTCCGCGGCCGCGGTGCGCACGTCCACGGACGTCGCGTCGTCGACCACCCGTTCCGCCCACATCAGGACGTCGGCGCCCGTCACCTCCACCTCGCCCGCCGTCGTCGCGACGACGACGGACGCCGTGGTGCCCCGCACCGCGACCCGGGCCGTGCGGTGCACCGGGTCCCAGGTGGCGACGGCGAACGGGGGGATGTCCGTCAGCGTGCCCGACACCTGGGCGAGCACCCCGACGACGGCCACGACGCCGTCCGAGGGGCCGGTCCCCGCGTGCCGGCCCTCGGCCCTCGCGTCCGGGAGCACCGCCCAGACCCGGTCGACGAGCTCGGCGTCGACCGGGTCGGGCAGCAGCACCACGGTGTCGCCGCGCACGATCGCCCGGGCGGCACCCTCGGTGTACTCGACGGTCGTCATGCGTCCTCCTGTCCTGAGGTCGAGGCGCCCCACGCCGGGGCACCGCTCGGCACCGTGTCCTCGTCGGGCTCGCCCCAGGCCTCGCGGGGGCTGGTGGCCGATCGGTCGCGGGCGTCCCCGGCGCCGGTCACGTCGACGACGACCACCGTGATGTTGTCCCGTCCGCCGGCGGCGATCGCCTCGTCGACGAGCCGGCCGGCCGCCTGCTGCGGGTCGGGGTGGTCGAGCAGGACCTGGGCGATCCGTTCGTCGGTCAGCTCGACGGTGAGCCCGTCGGAGCAGACGAGGAGCCGGTCGTCGAGCACCACCGGGACGTAGCGGAAGTCGGGGGCGGGCGTGTCGTCGGCACCGAGCGCCCGGGTGACGACGTTGCGGCGCGGGTGCCGCCGCGCCTCCTGCTCCGTGAGCAGCCCCGCGTCGACGAGCTGCTGGACCTCGGAGTGGTCGACGCTCACCTGGTCCAGCGTCCCGCCGGACATCAGGTAGGTGCGTGAGTCACCGACGTTGACGAACAGCCAGTACGGCACCTCGTCCTGGTACGCGACGACGGCGCCGGTGAGGGTGGTCCCGGCGCCCCGGCCCCCGGGGCCGGTGTCGATGCCGCGCACCCGGGCCTGCGCCGTCGCGACCAGGCCGACGACGACGTCGGGGTCGACCTGCGTGACGCCCCGCAGCGGGCTGAGCGCCTCGAGGGCCAGCGCGCTGGCGACCTCCCCGGCGTCGTGGCCCCCCATGCCGTCGGCGACGAGGAAGACCCCGTCGCCCGCGAGGTAGCAGTCCTCGTTGACCCGCCGCCGGCGGCCCTCGTGCGTCACGGCACCCCAGCTCAGCACGAGCTCGCCGGCGGTCATGCGCGGCGTCCCGGGTGGACCACGACCCGGCGGTCGCCCACGTGGATCGTCGACCCCATCGGCACCCGCACCTTGGTGCCCGGCTCCGCCACCCGGGGCGGCAGGCCCGCCGCCGAGATGACGGTGCCGTTGGTGGAGCCCCGGTCGGTGAGCCAGAGGCCCGCGGAGTCCACTCCCAGGTCGGCGTGGTTCTTGGAGACCGATCGGCTCGGGTCGTCGACGCGGATCAGCAGCACCTGCTCGCCGGCCCCGGCCTCCGGGTTGCGGCCGATGCGGGCGAGGCCGTCCACGGGCTGCCGGACACCCGACTCGAGCTCGAGCTCGACGGTGGCCACCGCGGCGGGCGACAGGGCCTGGCGCTGTGCCGGCGCCTGCATCCGGGTCTCGCCGAACGAGGTGTGCTCCGCGGGGAGGTCCGGCTCGGCGGGCGACGCCGGCTCGGCAGACGGGGCCGCGGCCTCGGAGGTCGGGGGCGGTGCCGGCGCGGAGGTCGGGGTGGGTGCCGGCGCGGGGGTCGGCGGCGCCACGGGTGCCGGCTCGGGGCTCTCGGCCACGCCGGGGACCCCGGTGATGAGGCTGTCCTCGCCGCTCGTGGGTGCGACCGGGTGGCCCGTCCCCGCGGGGGCGTGGGAGGGGGCAGGGGTGCTGACGCCGGCCGACGGCGGCACCGGACCCGCCAGCGACGGCGCCACGCCGGGCGCAGGGGCCGCCGTCGGCGTCGGGTACGACGCGGCGGCCCGGTGCGCCGCCGGAGCCGGCGTGACGGTCGGGGGCGACGGCTGCGCGGTCTGCCGGGGCGCCGTCGCGCGGGCGTCGACGACGACGGCCTTGGCAGCCTTGTCGTGCCAGCCCTGCCGACGGCCGCCCGCGTCCCACAGGGGGCTGAGCAGCACGACGAGCTGGCCGATGCCGAGCACCAGGGACCCGGCCGCGACCACCAGGTAGCGCAGGAACGCCCGGCCCACGCCGATCGGCATCCCGCCGTCGGCGCCCTGGACCCGCATCCCGAGGAGGGCGTGCCCGACCGTCCGGCCGGCACGTCCCTCCCAGACGAGCTGGAGCACGCCGAAGGCGAGCAGGACGGCGAGCGCCACGACCAGGACGGTGAGGATCGGGCCGAGGATCGCGGCGAACTCCGGGTCCGCGGGCGTGAAGACGCCCGTGGGGAGGTCGACGAACGCGAGACCGACGCCATACACCACCCCGAAGAGCAGGCCGGCGCAGGCGCCGTCGATCAGGTGGGCGACGAACCGCCGCCCCACGTGCGCGAACGACGGGTTCGCCGGCGGCGCCGCCGGTGCCTGGCGGTAGGAGGACGGCACCTGGGTCGCGGTCAGGTGCTCCGGCTCCGTGGTCCCGGTGTGCAGCATCGAGGCCGGGTCGCCCGGGTCCCCGCCGTACGGGTGCCCGGTCGGGCCGTACGACTCCTGGACGGCCCCGCGGGGACCGTCCGGCGAGATCTCCACCGGCCGGCCCGTGCGCGGGAACTCGCGCCCGCACACCGCGCAGAACGGCGCGCCCACCCGCTGGGTCGACCCGCAGCCCGCACAGACCACGTCATTCATCGCTTCTCCTCGCTCCTGCTCCAGCGGCTGCGCGCGCGGATCGAGCGCAGGGAGAGCGCCGCCCGGAGCCGGCGGCCCCGCGGCACCCCGGCACCCATCCCGCCGACGAGCCGGTCGATGTCCTGCCAGTACCCCTCGGCGTCCGCGGCGCTGGACGCGCCCGCCCCGAAGACGGTCGCGTCCGCGCGGTGGGCGACAGCGAGCGTACCGGGTGCCTGGTGCGCGGCGGCGATGAGGTCCGCGCTCTCGCGCCGCGTCGCGGAGACGGGCACGGTGCTGCCGAGGTCGGTGGCGACGTCGACGACCTCGTGCCACCCGCCGCTGAAGCGTGCGGCAGGTTCCTCGGCCAGCCGTCGGCGGGTCCGCCGGCGTGCCTTGTACGCCAGGATCGCGACGACCGGTCCGACGACGAGCAGCAGCGGGATGCCGGCGGCCAGCACGATCAGCGCGAGCCGGCCCCAGTCGAAGGCCTCGTTCTCGACCTCCTCCTCCTCGTCGTCCTCGACGCTGCCGGCCTTCGCCTGGTCGGGCTCCTCCGGCGGCTCCGGGTCCTGCAGCACCGGGGGCTTGGGGACCTCCTCGGACTGCGGCTCGGGCTGGATCTGCGGCTTCTCCTCGGGGATCGCCTCGACCGGGACCCAGCCGTGCCCCTCGAACGGGACCTCGACCCAGGCCCGCACGTCGCTGCCCAGCACCGTCCAGGGCTCGCCCGGCGTGTAGCCGCTGTCCTCGTCGGGCGCGAAGCCCATCACGACCCGCGCCGGGATGCCCGACTGCCGTGCCATGAGCGCCAGGGCGACGGCGAACTGCTCGTCGTCGCCCACCATCTTCTCCTCCTGGACGAGCGTGTCGATCCGCTCGGCGGAGTGACCGGGACGCGAAGGCGGCTCCCCCTCGAGACCGCTGGACAGCACGCCGGACGCGGCCAGGGCGTCGCGCAGCAGGAACAGCTTGGTGGCCGGGTCGATCTCCTCTCCCGTGAACTGCGCCGTCTTGGCGGGCAGCCCGCGCGGGACGGCCGTGTCCGGCACGTCCGGCAGGTCGGCCTTCAGGACGGTGCCCTGCGCGAGCTCCTCCTCGTCGGGCACCTCGGGCACGAGGGTGCTGAGGGTGTACGTGTCCCCCGGCTGCAGGCCGGCCGTGGCGACGGCGGTGCGGGTGGCCGAGTTGTAGTACGTCGAGTCGTCCTGCGCGGCCGCGCGCGGACCGGTCCAGGTGATGCCGGTGAGCGCGCCCACCTCGGGCACCCAGACGCCGTCGTACCCGGTGACGCTCACCTCCACCTCGAGAGGCTCTCCGGTCGCGGCGGTGGCGATGTCCTCGCCCACCCGGCTGTACACCCCCGTGTCGCCGCCCTCGCCGGACGCGTCGAAGACCACGCCGTCGTACTCGTCGAGCGTGGCGAGCCGGACCCGGCCGTCGTCGGGCAGGTTGCTGATCGTGAACAGCTCGTCGGTGCGCCGCTCCTTGGCGTACTGGCGGAACGCGACGAGCGGGCTGACGTACCGGTGCAGGTCCAACGGCGGCACGATCGTCTCGCGCAGCACGGTGCGCGGCTGATCCGGCATGACGGCCGGTGCGACGAACGCCGCGGTGAGCGCTGCCACGCCCAGGATGGCGGCGCCGGTGCGGACCCGGTACCAGCGCAGACGGCGGATCGCGGCGCTGCTGGACTCCGTGGCGATCGAGTGGGAGCCGACGCGGGCGTCCATGGCCCGCACACCGCCCCACAGCAGGCCCACCAGCGCGATGACGCCGCCCTGGACGACGGGCCACGCCTCGTCGAGCGTGCCGAGCAGGATGACCCCGACGAACCCCGCCGTGACCGGGGCCAGCGCCCACACCGCGTGCCGGGCCCGCCAGGCGATCGTGCCGGCGGCCAGGGAGACGACGAGCATCAGGGCGAAGGGCACGACCGCCAGGTCCGGGAAGGAGCTGAGCGGCGGCGCCGTCGTGATGAACTCCTTCCAGCCCTCCACCGCGCCGAGCAGCAGGCCCCGCAGGGTGTCCAGCGTGGGCAGGGCACCGGCGACCGTGGTGTGCGGCAGCGCCAGGAGCCCGCCGAGGAGCAGGTAGCCGAGCACCGCCAGGCCCGTCACCGTGACGGCGGACAACCGTCGCCACGCACCGATCCAGGCGACGCCGAGACCCACGCCGACCCCGCCGAGCGCGGGCAGCAGGTAGCCCGCGGTGCCCCACACGGGGCCGAATCCCACGGCCACGACCCCGAGCAGCACCAGCAGCGCCGCGAGGTCGACCAGCGCGCTCGTGTCCAGGGGGGCGAACCCTCCGCCCCGGGTGGTCTCGTCGTTCATGCGTCGCTCATCTTCTTCAGCGCGAGCGGCAGGTCGCCGAGCCTGCCGAGGGTGAGCACCCCGACCTCGGCGATCGTGTGCCGTGCCAGGTTGGCCTCCGGGAGGCACTGGATCGCCATGACCGTCACCCCGGCGGGGAGCCGGGCGGACGCCGCCCGCAGCTCGGTCGGGGTGACCTTGCTGCCCACGACGAACGCGATCACCGACGCGCTCGCCGCGCTGGACCCGACGCCGCGGGCCAGGTCCACCAGCTTGCTGCGGGACGCGACCGGCTCGATCCGCGAGAGGTCGTCGAGGAGCCGGGTGTGGTGGTCGCCGCGGAGGCTCCCGCTGTGGACCAGGACCGTCACGCCGCGGTCCTCCTTGATCGCCTGCAGGCCGAGCGACCCGCACACCGAGACCGCGAGCTCGAACTCCTCGTCGTCCGCGTAGTCCTGCGCGCGGGTGGACAGCAGCACGGCCAGGTGCGAACGCCGGGTCTCCTCGAACTGGCGCACCATGAGCGTGCCGGTGCGCGCCGTCGTCTTCCAGTGCACGTGGCGCAGGTCGTCGCCCGGCACGTACTCGCGCAGCGCGTGGAACGAGACGTCCGAGTCCGTCAGGTCGGTGGTGGCGCGGCCCTCGAGGTCGCGGAGCAGACCCGTCGAGGAGCTCGCCAGGTTCTTCACGGCGGGGTGGACGTACAGCTCCTGCTCGTCGGTCCACGTCACCTCGCGGCGCAGCAGCCCGAGCGGGTCGGCCCGCACCGACTTCACCGGCCCGACCGTGATGACGCTGCGGCGCCGCGTCGGGATCCGGAAGATCTCCTCGTGCGTGCCGCCGCCCCGCAGGCGCGGGACCGGGAACGCGGCCACGCCGCGGCCGACCGGCAGCTCCATGACCGACGGCAGCAGGGGACGTGCCGCGGCGTTGCGCACGTCGAGGCGGCCCACGGCCGGGTCCCCGACCGTGACCCGCGACTGGGTCAGGGCCAGGGAGACGTCGTACCGCAGCCGGCCCAGCACGAACACGATCGCGGCGACGAGCGCCACGGTCAGCACGATGGCGGCGACCAGGACCTCGAGCCAGCCGAGCACGAGCCCGGCGCCCCACGCGCCCACGGCCACGACCATGACGGCGACGCCGAACGTGCTGAACGCCCGGGTCACCGGGGCGCACACGCGCACCACGGTCGCCCAGGCGTCGCGCAGGGCGGCGACGGCGCTGGTCCACCACCGTCCGGTCCGCAGTCGGGAGGCCGCGACGCGCGAGGTCGGCCGCCCGGGTGCTGAGGTCGTCATACGCCGGCGCGCTCCTGCGGTGCCGCCACGTCGGACAGGATGCGGGCCAGCACGACCTCGGCCCGGGCGCCGGTGAACTCGGCCTCCGGGTCGAGCACGAACCGGTGGGCCCACACCGGCTGGGCGAGCTGCTTGACGTCGTCGGGCAGCACGTAGTTGCGGCCGTGCGCCGCCGCCCACACCTTGCAGCAGCGCACCAGCGCCAGCGCACCACGGACCGAGACGCCGATCCGCGCCTCGGGCGCGTTGCGGGTCTCCTCGGCGAGTCGGCTCACGTACTCGAGCACGGCCTGGTCCGTGTGGACCGTGGCGGCCAGGTCGGCCATGTCGGCGACCGCCTTGGTGGTGATGATCGGGCTCAGCGCCGCGCTGCGGTCGCGGGTCGCCGCGCCGGAGAGGATCTCCACCGTGGACGCGTGGTCCGGGTAGCCCACCGACGTCTTCATGAGGAACCGGTCGAGCTGGGCCTCGGGCAGCCGGTAGGTGCCCGCCTGCTCGATGGGGTTCTGCGTGGCGATCACCATGAACGGACGGCCGACCTCGTGCGCCGTGCCGTCGACGGTGACGCGTCCCTCCTCCATCACCTCGAGCAGCGCCGACTGCGTCTTGGGCGAGGCGCGGTTGATCTCGTCCGCGAGCACGATGGACGCGAAGATCGGGCCCGGCCGGAAGTCGAACGTGCCCGTCTTCTGGTCGTAGATCATCACGCCGGTGACGTCGGAGGGCAGCAGGTCCGGGGTGAACTGCACGCGGTTCTGCGTGCCCTGCACGGAGGCCGCGATGGCGCGGGCCATCGCCGTCTTGCCCGTGCCCGGGGCGTCCTCCAGCAGCAGGTGGCCCTCGGCCAGCATGCACGTCAGGGCCAGCCGCACCACGGGCGCCTTGCCCAGCACTGCCAGGCCGACGTTGCCGCTGAGGCGGTCGAACGTCTGGGCGAACCAGGCCGCCTGCTCGGGGGTCATCGTCATCTCGTGTTCCTCTTCCGTGCCATGCCTAGTTGGTCCGCCAGAACGTCTTCTCGTAGTGCTTGCCGTTGATCACGACCCACACGTTGTGCCCGCCATAGGTCGGCGCGGCGCTGCCGATGAAGCACCGCAGATCGATCGTCCCGTTCGCGGGGATGTTCTCCGTGTAGGCCGAGGTGCCGTAGAACTGATGGGCGTTGCCGTCGGCGTCGGTCCAGCAGGCGATGCTCTGCCTGCCCGTGTCCTGGAAGTCGTGCGTCGTCACCCTGAGCGTCGCGCATGTGCCGTCGTTGCACTGTTCGGTGTCGACGTAGCCGTTGCCTCGCGACACCACGGCACGCGGGTCCGGTGGCGGGTCGGACGTCGCGGACTTGCAGTTCTGGTTCGACTGACCCTCGTTGTCCGACGCCGTGACACAGACCTTCCGCGTCTTGCTGTGGCCCACCGAGATGGTGCCGCTGCCGCTCCGCTGGGTGGACAGCGTCTCGCCACCGGAGGTGACCTTCACCGTCACCGGACGGCCGTTGGTCGAGGTGCTCCACGAGTAGGTGATCTTCTGGTTGCCTCCGGACACCGAGAGGCTCGGCTTGGGGACGGGGCCGTACGGCTTGACCGCGTTCGACTGCCCGGACCAGGCCGAGCAGTCGAACTCGTTGCAGGCCCGCACCTGGAACGTGTACGAGGTGCCGTTGCTCAGGCCGGTGTACCGGTAGCTGGTCTCGTTCCCGGCGTTCTTGGCCCCGGACCCGTTGGCACGCACCTGGTAGTACGGCCCCGGCCCGCGGAAGTCCGCCGAGGCCGACCAGCTCACGTCCGCGCGCCCGCTGGTGTTGGAGCCGAGGCTCGCCGAGACGCCGGTGGGCACCTCGGGCGTGCCGTACGGGATCACCGTGTTGGAGGCCGCGCTGGTCTCCGACGTCCCCGCCTTGTTCTCCGCCGAGACGGTGAACGTGTAGGTCGAGGTGGTCGTCAGGTCCTGGAGGGTCTGCGACGTGCTCGTGCCGGGCACCTCGACCGTCCGCACCACCGACCCGTTCTCGATGACGTCCAGGTAGTACGTCTTGATCGCGTCACCGTTGGTGTTCGGCTGGTCCCAGGTCACCGTCGTCTGACCGCCCACGGCGGTGTCGACGCGGGTGGCGGTCGGCGCTGCGGGCTGGAACGGCGGGCCGGCCGGGATCTCCTCGGCGGACGGCTCGGACCACTCCGAGGGGTCCGGGGCGGCGTTGACCGCCTGGACCCGCACCGTGTAGGCCGTGCCGTTCGTCAGACCTTCCCACTCGACCGAGGTGGAGGTGAGGCACGTCTGCTGGATCCGGCCGTCGGCGGGTGCCGGGCTGATCTCCAGGTTGACGCACTCGATCGGCGACCGGTCGGTGTACGTGCGGTTCTCCCACGAGACGGTCAGCGACTCGTCGCCGAACTCCAGGGTCGGCGGCTCCGGCGGGTCCGGCTTCTCGTCCGGGCGGGCCTCGTCGGACGGCGGCGACTCCTCGGACTCGCCGACGTCGTTGATGGCCGCCACGGTGAACGTGTACGTGACGTTGTTGGTCAGCCCGTCGAAGGTGCACGTCGTCGTGGTGCACTCCGTGGACTCGCCGTCGTTCGTGCGCAGCGTGTACCCGGTGATCTCCGCGCCGTTGTCGTTCGGCTGCTCCCAGCTCAGCACCACCGTCTCGGAGCGCACCTCCTCGACCACCGGGGCGCGCGGCGGCTCCGGCCGGCCGAGGACCGTCACCGTGAGCACGCCGTCGACGTGCCGGTCCGGGTCCTCCGTGGCGTCCTGCACGGTGTACCGCACCGTGAGCACGCCGTGGAAGTCGGCGCCCGGGGTGACGATCACCTCCGAGTCGTCGAAGGTCACCTCGCCCTGCCCGGTCTCGCCGTAGGCGCCGACGATCGTCAGCGGGTCCTCGGGGAACGGGTTGGTGTCGTTCTCCAGCACCGGGACGCGGATCTCCTGGCCCTGGTGGGCGTCCGGCACCTCGTCCGGTGCCGTCTGCACGAGCGGTCGCGTGGAGCCGACCACCGTGAGGCTCAGGCTGCCGTCCACCGGCGAGTTCTCGCCGTCGGACACCGTGAAGGCGAGGCTCGTCACGGTGCCCTTGGGCACCGACGGGTCGACCTGCGCCGTGACGGTCCCGCCGGTCACGGAGGTCGAGACGCCGTCGGCGCCCTCGACCTCGAACGTCACGGGGTCACCGTCCGGGTCCTCGACGTAGCGGGACAGGTCGACGGCACCCTCCTCGCCGGCCGCCACCTCGAACGCGGGCGAGCCGAGGATCTCCGGGGGCAGGTTCTCCGCCGGCACGACGTCGATCGGCAGGGTCAGCACCGCCGTCAGCCCGTCCGCGTCGTCCGGGCCGTCACCGTCGGTCACCTCGAAGCTCACCGACGCGCCACCGGCGTAGTCCTCAATGGAGGTGTACACCAGGGTGTCGTGGTCCTCGACCGTCGTGGAGCCCTCGGTGGCCTGGACCGTGCTCTCCTCCGTGATGCGCGGCTCCCGCTCCTCGCGCACCACCACGTACTCCGCGAGGTCGATCGTCAGCGGCTCGCCGCTCGTGGCCTCCAGGGGCTCCAGCCCCGGCTCGAGGTACGGGCGGGACTGGTCGCCCGGCACGCGGACGAACGCCTGGGCCTCCAGCCCGTCGACGTCCGTCACCGTGTACGTGACGACGCGAGCCTGCGCGGCGAGCGTCACCGCGACCTGCCCGTCCTGCGTGACCTCGACGCCGTCGAGGCCCTCCTCCACGCTCACCGTGAGATCGGCCGCGACCCCGTCCGGGTCGACGTCGTTGGCCAGCACGTCCACCGTGACCTGCGTGGCACCCTCCACCTGGTCGGCGGAGACGACGTCGTCGGCCGCGACCGGGCGCAGCAGCGGCGCCTCGTCGTCGACCTCGAGGGTGATCGCGCCCGTGGAGCGGGCCTTGAACGAGTCCTGGACCGTGTAGTAGAAGGCGGAGGTGCCCTCCGTCTCGGGGGCGGCGAGGACGACGTCGTCGTCCACGACCTCCGGCTCGATGCCCTCGGGCATCCCGCTGAAGCCGTCGGTGACCAGGCCGATCTCGTCACCGTCCGGGTCGGAGTCGTTCTCCAGGGCGCGCACCGCGACGGTCCGGCCCGGGCGCACCACGCTCTCGTCGTCCACGACCTGCGGCGCCTGGTTGCTCGCCGGCGGGGCGGAGACCCCGACCCGCACGGTGCCGCGCCCGACGGCGCCCCGGGTGTCCGTCACCTCGTAGGTGAAGGTGTCGAAGCCGGCCGCGTCCTTGTCCGCCGTGTAGTCGATGAAGCCGTCGGTGATCACGGCGCGGCCCTGGCCCGGCGCGGAGGCGATCGAGGAGAGCACGACGGCGTCCCCGTCCGGATCCACGCCGTCCAGCGGGAGCGCGATGCGGACCGTGCGGCCGCTGAGCACCCGCGCCTCGGTGTCGGGCACCTGGGGCGCCGCGTTCTCCTCGCCGTCCAGGATCGTCACCGTCACCTGGGCGGAGTCCTTCTGGCCGTTGCTGTCCACGACCTCGTAGACCAGGTGGGCCGTCCCGGCCTCGGACCCGGCACGGAACCGCACCGTGTCCTCGGAGACGAACGCGTCACCGAGCGCCGCGTCGGGCTCCTCCTGGAGCTCGTCGTTGAGCGTGATCTGCAGCCCGTCCGGGTGGCTGTCGTTGTCGAGGACGGGCACGGTCACGACGTCGCCGGTGTGGACGACCGCCTCGTCCGGCCCGGCCTCCGGCGGGCGCAGCACGTCCGGAGCGGGGATCGGGACCACGCGCACCTGCCCCGTGGTGGAGCCCGAGGCGTTCGCCACGGTGTACTCGAAGGTGATCGGCTCGTCGAGCCGCTTGGTCTCCGAGATCTTCAGGACGTGGTGGTTGAGCACGGAGACGTCGACCGGGGCGTCCTCCGGAACGTCCACGGACGGCACGACGAGCACGCCGCCCGCCGGGTCGCTGTCGTTCGCCAGCACGTCCAGCAGCGCCGTGCCGTTGGTGGGCAGCAGCACCTGGTCGGACACGGCCACGGGGGCCGCGTCCGAGTCCGGCGGGGCGATGACGTCCACCCGCACCAGCCCGATGGTCGAGTTCGGCCCGTCGCTGATCTGGTAGGTGATGTCGTAGGAGCCGGGCTCCTCGCCCTGCACCGCGAACGTGCCGGCCGCGAGGTTCTTCGTGATCGTGATGTCGTCGCGCTCGGCCACGTGCACCAGGCGCAGGGTGTCGCCGTTGGGGTCGCGGTCGTTCGTCAGCGGCGACACCGTGACCGGCTGCCCGGCGAGCACGCTGACGTGGTCCTGCACGGCGATCGGAGGGACGTTCGTGGCCACGACGTCGACCAGCAGCCGGCCCTCGAACGGGCGGCCGTGCGAGTCCGAGACGGTGACGTCGACGATCTTGCGCCCGGTGGCCGAGCCCCCGTCCCGGAACTCGACGGTGCCGTCCGGCCGGAACCGGACCTCGTCGTTCGGGTCGGTGGTACCGGCGTGGGACAGGAAGAGGTCGTCCCCGTCGGGGTCCTGGAAGTACGGCAGGATCTTGATGGTCCCGGAACCGTCCTGGCCGACCTGGAGCACCGGTTCGCCCGACTGCACCGGCGCCTCGTTCTCGGAGAGCGGCACCACGCGCACCTTCACCGAGGCGGTGTCGGTCCCGCCGGGGCGACCGTCGTCCACCTGGTACGTGAAGGTCACGCTGCCCTCCGCGTCCCGCGGCACGTCGACCTGCAGCGCGGCGCCGTCCAGGACACGGTCCACGGAGAGGTCGCCCTCCGGGTCGGACTCGACGGACGCCGTCATCACGTCCCCGTCGGGGTCGACGTCGTTGCCCAGCACGTCGAGCACCGTGGTGCGGCCGGGCCGGACGCCGAACGAGTCGTCGGACGCGATGGGCGGACGGTTCTCCTTGTCGCGCTCCGCGACGAACTGGTCGACCTGCTCCGGGATCGTCTCCTCGGACTCGGCCTCCTCGCCCTCGGCGTCCTCGGGGATGGTGAGCTCCCAGTCGTCGACCTTCTGGAAGTCCTCCGCGGCCATCCACAGCGTGCCGTTGACCATGTCGTTGAGGACGATGACGTCGCGGTTCACGCGGTAGGCGAGCGACGTGGTGTCGTCGATGCCCTCCAGGACGAGGTCCTCGTCCAGGTCGACGCCGGGGCAGTCGCGGATCACCTGCCCGGAGATCGACCACGCCCCGTACGTGCAGCCGCCGAGCTGCACGGGCCGCGCGGGCGTGCCGTTCGCCGAGCGCGTCGTCGCGGTGCCGCCGTCGAGCGGCTGGTAGATCAGGCCGCGGGAGGAGGCCAGGACGACGACGTCGGACGCCGCGGAGGGCTGCTGGAGCTGCGCCTCGGCGCCGCCGTCGATCTCGACGGTGTCACCCCCCGGGAACACGAGCCGGCCGGTGGAGCGGTCGAGGACGACGACCTCGTCGCCCACCGTCGTGGTCTGGACCTCGGCGTCGGCCGCGACGGGGAGCGAGTCCTCGGTCTGCTCGACCGCCGTGCCCTGCGCACCGGTCTCGATCGTGTAGAGCGCCCCGTCGGAGGGGACGGCGACGAACACGGTGCCGTCCTCGGCCACGACCGTCGACCCCCCGGCACCGGCCTCGAGGTCGGGGTCGATCTCCTCCTCGTCGAACGCCGCCGTGCCGTCGAAGGGCAGGACCCAGACCCGCCCCTCCTCGACGTCGTGGACGGCCGTCGTCGAGGCGCCGGTCGTCACCTCGGAGCCCGCGGGGAACTTCATCGTGCCGAGCAGGGCGAGCTGGGCCGGGTCCACCGGGCTGGCCGTGGCGTCGCCCGCGCTCTCCAGCAGCACCCGCTGAGCGTTCTGCTGGACGTCGAAGCTGACGGAGTTGGCGAGCAGCGTGCCGTCGAGAGCCTGCGCCTCGTGGTTGAAGCGTCCGAGCGTGCCCGTGGAGGTCTGCGTGACCCACACGCCGGAGTCGTTGAGGTCGATGTCGGCCGTGGCCTCGCCGTCGTACCAGAGGGCGAACCCCGCCAGGCCGGCGCCGAAGAGGGCGACGACGCCCCCGGACGCGACGGACCGGCGGTGCTCGAAGACGCGTGAGACCAGGCTCATGCGAGGACCCTTCAGTAGTTGCCAACACAGGTGCGGCACGTGGCCGAGCGCGCGCAGGAGCGCGTCCTCGCGCACTGCGCGACACCTTCCGGAAGGCCCCCCTGCCGGGTGCCGACGGGCACGAGGCGCGACGACTCCGGACGGAACCTTACCGTTGCCCAGGCAGATCGGACAGGGGGTCTCATGGGGAGCGCTCCCCATCCGGCCCGCCCGAATTATCATGGAATCGGCAGGTCGGAGCGCCGCGCTCCCCCACCGAGGCAGCACGATCCGCGGCGCGCCGACTACCGTGTCCACACGTCCCCCGCACCAGCCGAAGGAGCACCCGCCATGGCCGACTCGTCGTTCGACATCGTCTCCAAGGTCGACCGCCAGGAGGTCGACAACGCCCTGAACCAGGCCGCCAAGGAGATCAACCAGCGCTACGACTTCCGCGGTGTCGGTGCCTCCATCTCCTGGAGCGGGGACGCGATCGTCCTCGTCGCCAACTCCGCGGAGCGCGTCAACGCCGTCCTCGACGTCTTCCAGACGAAGCTGATCCGACGCGGCGTCTCGCTCAAGGCGATCGACACCGGGGAGGGCGAGCCGCAGGCCTCCGGCAAGGAGTACCGCCTGCCCGCCACCCTCAAGGAGGGTCTGAGCAGCGAGGACGCCAAGAAGATCACCAAGCTGATCCGCGACGAGGGCCCGAAGGGCGTCAAGACCCAGATCACCGGCGACGAGGTGCGTGTCAGCTCCAAGAAGCGGGACGACCTGCAGGCCGTCATCGCCCTGCTCAAGGGCGCGGACCTCGACGTGGCGCTGCAGTTCGTCAACTACCGGTAGTCATGCCCCCGCGTCCGCGATGCGCTGCACGGACGACTCGGCCCACGCGACGGCCCCGTCGACATGGCGGAGGACGTCGACGTCCTCGGTCGCAGCCTCGTACAGGGTGTCCCAGCCTTCGTTGACAGCGATGGTCGGGGGCCACACCTGTCGGCGGCGATACTCGAAGAGCCGCAGGCATGTGGCCCTGACCTGAAGCAAGTCGAGCTCTTCGTCCTTTTCCAGGAGCTGGAGGTCGACAAGGTCGCGCGCCCGTTCGCTGCCGGGCTCGGAGACGGCATGGAGCTTCTGCGCGATCTGGTGGTCGATGCGCATCACCCGCACCGGCCGGGGAGGCTCGAGCCCGACCTCGGTCAGGAGACGCCTCAGATCGTCCGCAAGGTGGAGTTCCGGTTCTTCCGCGTCGCCGATCTCGTTGTGCCCGAGCTCGAACTTCACCGAGCACCACGAGCGGCCTCGGTAGGCGAGCTTGATGTCGAACGGCTGCATCACATACGCCGAGGGCACCGACGGTGGCCGAGGCGCCGCCTTCTCGACCAACCGCCCCGTGAACCCGGCCCATCCGGCAGCCAAAGAGTCCTCGAGGTCTCGGCGAAACCGCGCCAACGGCTGGACCCTTGCGGCGTCAAGGTCCTGGGTGAACCGTGTCCCCCGTCCGTAGCGCAGAGCCATCGCGCTGCCACCCTTGATGGCACCCTCGGGCAGCATCTGACCGACGACGACCAACGCCATCCCCACGCGCCGACGCAGAGCCAGACCCTCGTCCCCTTCGAGGTTCCGGAGACGCTGCTCAAGGGAGCGAACATTCGGTGGGGCATCGGTATAGGTCATGGCTGCAGCTCCTTCTTGACGCGCTGCCACTCGGTCGTGGTCAGCAGCCCGCTCGCGCGCGCCTCTTTCGCCGCATCCATCAGTCGCTCCGTCTCGATGCGCCCCCGGCACTCAAGAATCGCCTCCGCGACGGTCTGCGACTCCAACCCCTCGTAGCGAGTCGTGCGGCGGTCGGCATCCACACGGGTCAGCTCGATGGACGAGGGAAGCCGGGGACGCGCACGCTTGCGGACCGCGACCTTGATCCGCCCCGGATTGACGTCAGCGAGCCCGAACAGGGCAAGCACCGACTCACCGTGCAGGAACGCACCGTCGCCCGCGCGCAAGAGCGCCTCGGCGAACTGGTCGAGGTCGTGGGGAGGGAGGTCCGGCACGCGATACAGCCCGTACGCGATGCTCTCCAGGCCACCACGTGCTGCGAGCTTGGGGAGCTCGACCGCCGGCACACCAGCGGCTGCGGCGGCCTTGGTGGTGACATACCCGTAGTGATCGAGCGCGATCTCACGCACGATCTCCCGGTACTTCGGTCCTCGAGCCATGTCACAACTCTACTGAAATCAGTAGAGTTGTGACAGAGGACCGGTGAACCGAGGCAACGGCTGCCGTCAAGGACAGACCCGCTAGGGTCGGCACATGACCGGCGCCAGCACCCCCCGCCTCGTCGCCACGGACCTGGACGGCACGCTGCTCGGCCCCGACGGCACGGTGTCCGAGCGCACCCGCGCGACGCTGCGGGCCGTCGAGGAGTCCGGGATCGAGATCGTGTTCGTCACCGCCCGCCCGCCGCGCTGGCTGCCTGGCCTGGCCCACTGCGTGGGCGGTCACGGCCGCGTGGTCTGCCTCGGCGGCGCCGCCGTGTGGGACCTCGCGACCGGCGCAGCGCTCGAGGTCGACGGCTTCGCCGACCAGGAGCTGCGCGGGCTGGTCGCGGACCTGCGCGCGGCGGTCCCGGACGTCGCCCTCGCGTTCGAGCGGACCGAGGGCCCGGCGTTCGACCCGTGGTTCCCGCGTGACGAGAAGGGCCTGCCGGAGACGGTCCACGCCGTCCCGGTGGAGGAGACGCTGCCCGACGGCGGTACCGCGGCCACGCTCGGCACCCCGGTCGGCAAGCTGCTCGCGGTGCGACCGCGGGTGGCGGGCTCCACCCGCCCCGGCGACGTGCAGCAGGGCGGCGACGTGCAGCGCGGCGGCTCGGCCCGCGAGGACGCCCAGGAGGCCTTCTTCGCCGCGGTGCGTTCCGCCGTCGGGGGCCGTGCGCACCTGGCCTTCTCGGGCGCCGCGGGGCTGGCCGAGCTGCTCGCGCCGCACGTCACGAAGGACGCCGCGCTCGCCCGGTGGTGCGCCCGCCGGGGCGTGGCGGCCGCCGACGTCTGGGCGTTCGGCGACATGCCGAACGACGTCCCGATGCTGCGGTGGGCCGGCCGGGGGCACGCCGTCGCGAACGCCCACCCGGACGTGCTCGCGGAGGCGGACGCCGTCGTCGGGCACCACGCCGACGACGGCGTCGCCGGGGCGCTCGAGGCGTTGCTGACGCGCGCCTGAGTCAGCCGGGCGGGGCGTGGCCCCGTGTCGAGCCGCTCGAGGCGCCGCTCGTCGCACCGACGCCGTCGTTGGACCGCAACCGCGAGACCTCCTCGCGCAGCGCGCGGACCTCGGCGACGAGACCCTCGACGTCCCCACGGCGGGCCCACAGGTCGTCGGTGCTGTCCCGGCGCTCGGCGCGCTGCTCGTCGCTGCGCTCCTCGACGTTCTGCACCAGCCAGGACGACAGCGTCGCCGTCACCACGCCGAGCACGGCGATGCCGCCCAGCATCATGCCGACCGCCACGAACCGGCCGGTGATCGTCACCGGGTAGGTGTCGCCGTACCCGACGGTCGCCATCGTCACCAGCGCCCACCAGAACCCGTCCCCGACGTTCTGGATGGTGCTGTCGGCGGCGCCGCGCTCGGCGTCGGTGACGGCCAGCGCCCCGGCGAGCACCAGGAGCGCCGACCCGGCCACGGCGTAGAGCACGACGCGCCCGCGCATCGCGGTGGCACCGGCGCGGTTGAGCCGCCTGATCGCCTTGACGAGCAGCAGCAGCCGCAGGGGTCGCAGCAGCGGCACGGCGACGATGGCCAGGTCGAGCAGGTTCCCGCGCACGAACCGCCAGCGCTGCTGGGACAGCAGCAGCCGGGCGACGTAGTCGACGACGAACACGAGCCAGGACCCGAAGACCACCGCCGAGCACACCGACTGCACGGTGGCGGACGCCTGCGGCCACACGATGGGGACGGCGTACGCGACGAGGAAGACGCCCGCGACCGCGATCAGCGGCCACTCCATGCGGCGTTCCCAGTCGGCGACGCGGGGATCCTCGGCGAGGGGCGGTGACAGGGGGCGGGACGGCGGGGTGTGGTCGGTCATCGCGCCTCAGGGTAACGAAGCCCGGACCACCGTCGGACCGACCTTCGAGATCAGTACCGGGTGATGCCGCCAGGCCCGAACCCGGTGCCGCCGGCCATCTTCTCGAGGCGCGCGATGCGCTCGTCCATCGGCGGGTGGGTGGCGAACATCTTGGCCAGGCCGCCGCCACGGAACGGGTTGGCGAGCATCAGGTGCGAGACGTTCTCGAGGTCGCGGGTCTGCGGCAGCGGCGCCGCGGCGGTGCCCTGCTCGAGCTTGCGCAGTGCCGAGGCGAGGGCCAGCGGGTCACCGGTGAGCTGGGCACCGTCCTCGTCGGCGTCGTACTCGCGCGTGCGGGAGATCGCCATCTGGATGAGCATCGCGGCGAACGGGGCGAGGATGGCGAGCGCGAGCGCGGCCAGCGGGTTGCCGCCCTCGCGGCGGTCGCCGCCACCGAAGATCAGCAGGAACTGGGCGAGCGACGTGATGACGCCGGCCAGGGCCGAGGCGACGGACGACGTGAGGATGTCCCGGTTGTAGACGTGCATGAGCTCGTGGCCCAGCACCCCGCGCAGCTCGCGCTCGTCCAGGATGCGCAGGATGCCCTCGGTGCAGCACACCGCGGCGTTCTTCGGGTTGCGGCCGGTGGCGAAGGCGTTCGGGGCCTGGGTCGGCGAGATGTACAGCCGGGGCATGGGCTGGCGGGCGATCGTGGACAGCTCGCGCACGATCCGGTACATCTCCGGCGCCTCGAGCTCCGTGACGGGGTAGGCGTGCATCGCCTTGATGGCGATCTTGTCCGAGTTCCAGTACCCCACGAACGTGCCGATGAGGCCGAGGGCGGTGAACAGGAAGAGCATCCCCTGGCTGCCGCGGAAGAACACCGCCCAGAGGCCCAGAAGCACTGCCCACAGCACCCCGAACAGCAGCACGGTCTTGAGACCGTTGAAGTGCCGATGACCCACGTGCGTTCTCCTTCCAGGCGACACCCGTGCAACGCACGAGGCCCGACGGCGGTTCCCACCGCCGTCGGGCCTCGTGCGTCGGTCAGGTCAGGAACGACCCTTCGCGATGTCGATCATCTCCTCGCGGGGGACGACCTTGATGCGCTCGCGCCCGTGCGGCTCGCCCAGCGACAGCTCGTGCGCGTCGAGGACGGAGAACTCGTCCCACGTGACGACGTCGACGCCGCGCTCGGCGAGGAAGTCGATGATCTGCTGCGGCTCGCCGTGCGGTGCCGTCCGACCGTCGTCGGCGGCGTCCTCCACCAGGTGGCGCACCGTCTCCGAGGCGTCCGACTTGGTGTGCCCGATCAGGCCGACCGGGCCGCGCTTGATCCAGCCGGTGGTATAGACGCCGGGCAGGTGCTCGCCGTCGAGGTCGACGACCCGGCCCTCCCGGTTGGAGATGACGCCCTTGAGGTCGTCGAAGGGGATCTCCGGCAGCGGGGAGCCGAAGTAGCCGACCGCGCGGTAGACGGCCTGGACGGGCCACTCGTGGAGCTCGCCGGTGCCCTTGACCGTGCCGTCGCCCTGCAGCGCGGTGCGCTCGGTACGCAGGCCGACGACCTTCCCGTCCTCGCCGAGCACCTCGGCGGGCGCCTGCAGGAAGTGCAGGTGGATGCGTCGTGACGCCGTCTGCTGCGACGGCTCGACGAGCGTCCAGTCCGTGAGGGTCTTGACGACCTGCTTGGTCTGGTTGGTCGCCTCGATGGCGGCCATCGAGCCCTCGTCGAAGTCGTAGTCCTCCGGGTAGACGACGATGTCGACGTCGGGCACGTGCCCGAGCTCGCGCAGCTCCAGCGGGGAGAACTTCACCTGGGCGGGGCCGCGGCGGGCGAACACGTGCACGTCGGTGACCGGGGAGGCCTCGAGACCGGCCTGCACGTTGGCCGGGATCTCCGTGGACAGCAGGTCCTTCGGGTGCTTGGCCAGGATGCGCGCGACGTCGAGGGCGACATTCCCGGCCCCGAGCACGGCAACCTCCTTCGCCTCCAGCGGCCACGTGCGCGGCACGTCCGGGTGCCCGTCGAACCAGGACACGAAGTCCGCGGCGCCGTAGGAGCCGTCGAGGTCGATGCCGGGGATCGTCAGGTCGGCGTCCCGGATCGCACCCGTCGAGAAGATCACCGCGTCGTAGTACTGACGCAGGTCCTCGAGCTTGAGGTCGACGCCGTAGTTGACGTTCGCCAGCAGCCGCACGTCACCCTTGCTCAGCACCTTGTGCAGGGCGCCGATGATGCCCTTGATGCGCGGGTGGTCGGGGGCGACGCCGTAACGCACGAGACCGAACGGGGCGGGCAGACGCTCGAAGAGGTCGATGCTGACGTCGAGGTCCGTCTTGGACAGGATGTCCGCGGCGTAGATGCCCGCGGGTCCTGCACCGACGATCGCGACGCGCAGGGGTCGGGAGCTGCTCACTGCGAGGTACGCCTTCCGGATCGGGGCTTGCGTGGGTTTCGATTCTACGAGGAACTCCAGGCACCGAGGTGAGGATTACCTCACGTCCGTTGCTGGCACGACGCCAGGTTCTCACATTCGTCCCGAGAGGTGAACAGGTCGTCTCACATGACGAGCAGTTTCTGACCACTCACCGTGCGAGCCGTTCCACCACCGCACCGAAGATCCCCGGCAGGTGCGCCGCGGCCGGCACCACGCCGCGCCGGACCGGCGACGTCGCGGCGGCGACCAGCCCGCCCGTCAGCAGTCGGTAGTCCCGCGTGACCCGCCGCCACGCCCGCTCGTACGACCCGGCGTCGTCGAGGTGCACGACGGCGGCACGTGCCTGCGCGAACCCGACCCTCAGGCCCTCGCCCGTCAAGGCGTCCACGTACCCGGAGGCGTCGCCGACCAGCCGCACCCGGCCCCGCGTGCGGGCCGACGACCGCACCCGCAACGGCCCGGCCCCGCGCACCGGCCCGGCCGGCCCGGCGTCCGCCAGCCGGTCCCCGAGCTCGGGGAGCGTCGCGAGCTCGTCGTCGAACACGATGCCGGGCGGCCCGAGGAGAGCCACCCCCACGAGATCCGCCGCCACGGGGGTCACGTACGCCTCGACGCGGGGGCCCCAGTGCACCTCCACCCGGTCCGACCACGCGGCCAACCGGTAGTGCCGCCGCAGGCCGAAGCGCCGGCCGCCGCCGGACGACCTGGGCCTCGGCGCCCGGCGCCCCGGCGCCACCTCGAGCCCCACCTCCCGGCGCACGCGCGAGTGCAGCCCGTCGCACGCCAGCAGCCAGCGGGCCCGCACGCCGCCCGCCGTGACGCCGTCGTCGTCCTGCCCCACCGTGCCGACGCGGCCGGGCACGACGGTCGCGCCCGCCGCGAGCGCCGCCTCGTGCAGCGCGGTGTGCAGCACCGTGCGCCGCACCCCGCGGCCTGGGCCGTCGCGGAACCGGTGGTCGGCGACCGTGCCGTCCTGCCGGTAGGAGATCCCCCGCAGGTCCCAGCCCGCCGGGTCCACCCCGAGGCGTCGCACGGCGGCGAGCGTGCCGGGCAGCAGACCCTCGCCGCACGCCTTGTCGACGGGGGCGGCGCGCGGTTCGAGGACGACGACGTCGAACCCGGCCCGGCGCGCCTCGACCGCTGCGGCGAGCCCGACCGGCCCGCCCCCGACCACCAGGACGTCGGTGTCGGCGCTCACCGACGCCCGGGGTCCGGCCCCGGTCCCAGCGCCCCGCGCAGCGCGCGCTCCTCCGCCGGGATCCGGAAGCCGAGCAGCAACCAGGCGTTCAGCACGGTGAACGCGACGGCGGTGATCCACGCCGAGTGCACGAGCGGCAGCGCGATGCCCTCCAGCGCGACGGCGACGTAGTTGGGGTGCGGTATCCACCGGTACGGCCCGCGCCGGACCATCGACAGGCCGGGCACGACGATCACGCGGGTGTTCCACTGCGGCCCGAGCGTGGCGATGCACCACCAGCGCAGACCCTGGCTCGCGACCACGACGGCCAGCATCGGCCAGCCCAGCCACGGCAGGAACGGCCGGTCCAGCGCGACCACCTCCACCACGCAGGCCACCAGCAGCGCCGAGTGCAGGACGACCATCGGACCGAAGTGCCCCCGCCCGGACTCCACGCCGCCACGCTCGAACGACCAGCGGGCGTGCCGCGCGGAGACGACGAGCTCCGCCAGCCGTTCGAGGCCGGTCGCCACGACGAGGGCGACGTACAGCGCGACGCTCATGGGCCCACCGCCTCCCGGTCGCCGCGCAGCAGCACGAGCTCCGCGGCGACCCCCGGCCCGAACGCCATGAGCACGGCCCACTCCCCCGGTCCCGGCTCGCCGTCGGCCAGCGTCGCCGCCAGCACGTGCAGCACCGACGACGACGACAGGTTGCCCTCGGCCGCGAGCGTGGCCCGCGTGCGTGCCACGGCAGCCTCGGGCAGGTCGAGCGCGTCGCGCACCGCGTCCACCACCTTGGGGCCGCCGGCGTGCACCACCCACGTCGCGACGTCGTCCGGCGTCAGCCCGTGGGGCGCCAGGAGATCCTTGACGTCCCCCGCCAGGTGCGCGCCGAGCAGCCGGGGCAGCTCGGGCGACAGCACGATGCCGAACCCGGTGTCCCGCACGTCCCAACCGAGCGCGTCCCCCGTGCCCGGGTACAGGTGGCTGCGGGTGCCGACCACGTGGGGCGCCGGCCTCGACGCCGTTGCCGGCCCCGGGTCGCGGACGGCGCGGGCCCGGTCACCGCCCACGACGACGGCGCTCGCCCCGTCGCCGAACAGCCCCGACGAGACGAGGTTGGCCGTCGAGGTGTCGTCGCGCTGGAACGTCAGCGAGCACAGCTCCACCGAGACGAGCAGGGCGACCTGGCGCGGACGGCCGACGAGGTACTCGTGCAGGTGCGCCAGGCCGGCCGCGCCCCCGGCGCAGCCGAGCCCGAAGGACGGCAGGCGCCGCACGTCGGGACGCAGGCCGAGCCGGTGCACCAGGGCGGCGTCCAGCGAAGGGGCGGCGATGCCCGTCACCGACGTGAAGAGCACCAGGTCGACCTCCTCGGGCGCGGTGCCCGCGTCCGCGAGCGCCGCCCGGCACGCCTGCTCCGCCAGGTCGGTGCCGACGCGGACGAAGTGGCCGTTCGCGTCGCCGAACGACGTCAGGCCCGCGTACTCGTCGATCGGCAGCGCCAGGTGGCGGGTGTCGACCCCCGACGCGGCGTGCACCCGGTGGGCCAGCCGACGGCGCGGACCGTCGGGAGCGAGCAGCGGCACGATGGCGTCCGAGATCTGCTGCTGCGGGTAGACGTCCGGGGGTAGTGCGGGGGCGACGGCCAGCACACGGGGCATGCTGGCATCGTGGCACCTCGGCGGCCGCGACGCGCGGGCACTACGTTCACAGGCATGACCGGACTCGGTACACGCACCCGCGCGATGGTGGCTGCCACCCACCCGGCACCGGCCCTGACCGTCACGCTGTTCGCCGCCGCCCTGGCGCTCGAGGTCGCGACGAGCCTGGGTCGCGCCGTCCTGATCACCGCGGCCGTCGGCACGGGCCAGCTCGCCATCGGGTGGAGCAACGACTGGCTCGACGCCGCCCGTGACCGCCAGGTGGGGCGGGTCGACAAGCCGACCGTCTCCGGCCTGGTCGACCCCGGGACGCTGCGCACGGCGGCGTTCGGCGCCCTGGTCCTCAGCACGGTGCTCGGCTTCTCGACGGGCCTGACCGCCGGCCTCGCCAACCTCGGCGTCGTCGCCGGCGGCTGGACCTACAACCTCTGGCTCAAGCGGACGGTCTGGTCGTGGCTGCCCTACGCCGTGGCGTTCGGGCTGCTGCCCGCGTTCGTCGTCGCCGCGAGCGGAGGCGGACGCGGCGTGGCCGGGTGGGCCGTGCTCGCCGGAGCGCTGCTCGGTGTCGGCGCCCACGTCGCCAACGTGCTGCCCGACCTGGACGACGACGCCGCCACCGCGGTGCGCGGGCTGCCGCACCGGCTCGGCCGGCGGGTGTCCGCCGTGCTCGCCCCCGCGGTCCTGGCCGCGGGGAGCCTCGTGACCCTCCTGGGCCCGCCGGGTCAGCCGACGGCGACGAGGGCCGTGCTGACCGTCGTCGCCCTCGCCCTGGCCGTCGGGGCCGGCATCCTCGGCGTGACACGGCCCCGCAGCCGGGCGCCGTTCCTGCTCTCCATGGCGGTCGCGGGCCTGTGCGTGGTGCAGATCGTCGCGGCCGGGGACCACCTCATCGGGTAGTTAGCACTGGTTCAGCGCGCACCGGCCACGGGCACCGCGCCCCTCAGCTCGGCCACGGCCCGGGCGACGTCGGCGCCGACCGTGCCGGCCGCGGCGCGCAGCGGGCGGTAGGCGGGGACGAGGACCACGGCCGTGAGCCCGTCGTGCGCCCACACGGCGGGCACCTCGCGTCCACCGAACACCGCAGGGCCGTCGGTGACGCCGTCGGGCGTGCGCTGCACCACCCACCGCGGGCCCTCCTCGCGCCGGGCCCACACCTCGAGCTCGGTCGGCGTGACGACGACGGCCACCGGGCTGCCACCCATCGCGAGCCAGCCCCGCGCCGACGCCCCCTGGTGGCGTGCGACGTCCGGCATCTCCGCCGTCGTGAAGCCCGGCACCACCACCATCCCCGGGCGCCGCCGGGCGGCGTGGGCGGCGCACCCCGCGACCCGGTGCCGCAACGTCCCGAGCACAGCACCGACGATCACCAGGACGACGAGCAGCGCGACCCAGATCGCCGCGGCGTCGGTGGCGCCGTCCCGCAGGTCGAGTGCGAGCCGCAGGAGGGAGACCACGGCGATCACCACCAGCGCCGTGACGTAGAGGACGCGCTTGTTCCGGGCGTTCACGAGATCGGGCCTCTCCGTCGACGGCAGGACGGGCACGGAGACTACCGCAGGCGACGGGCCCGCCGCCTGGCCTGTGGACGACCGACCTGCGGCCGTGGCATCTCGCCTACGATCCTCGCGTGCCCACCCTCCTCGCACGAGCCCGCCTCGAGGTGACGCCGTACCGGCGCCGCATCGCCGTCGGTGGCGCGCTCGCCGTGGTGTGGGCGATCTGGGCGAGCGGTCCGGGGTGGTCGACGCCGGCGCTCGCGGTGGCAGCGGCCGCGGGCGTCGCGCTCGGCGTGGTCGACGCGGCGACGCACCGCCTGCCCGACGCGCTCACCTACCCGGCGACCGCCGTCGTCGGCGCACTCCTGGCGGTAGCCGCGCTCGCCGACGGATCCTGGGACGCCGCCCTGCGCGCGCTGCTCGGCGCCGGCGCCCTCGGCGCGGGATACCTGCTGCTGCACCTCGTCAGCCCGTCCGGCCTCGGGCTCGGCGACGTCAAGCTGGCGGTCCTCCTCGGCGTGGTCAGCGCCTGGTACGGCTGGTCCGTGCTGTGGGCCGCCGCGGTGCTGCCGTTCCTGGTCGGCGGTCTCGTGGCGCTCGTCCTCGTCGTCGCGCGGCGGGCCACCCGCAAGACGGCGATCGCGTTCGGCCCGGCGATGCTCGTCAGCACGGCGCTCGCCCTCACGGCCGCTCGGCTCGCCTCCGTCTGAGAGCCGTTCGACGGGCGAGATCCGATCGCACCGGCGAGGCTGGTCCCGGATCTCCGATCGATGCTCGAGGCTACTGGCTGTGTCTGCATACCGCCTCGGTATGACCTGAGTGTTATCTGAGCAGAAACTGAAGATGGAGCCTACCGTGAAGGAGCCGGGCAACCGGCCCGGCACCTGACGGAAGGAAGCTCCATGAGACGTACGACCTTCAGGAGGCTCGCCACCACGACGGCGACGCTCACGCTCACGGCCTCGGCGTTCACCGCCCACGCCGCGCCCCCCACCCCCGACGCCGACGCCGACGAGCCGATCGGCGGCGCGGACCTCGCGGAGAAGTACCCCGACGAGCTGCTCGAGGCCATGCAGGACGACCTCGACGTGACCGAGGACCGCGCCGTCGAGCGCCTGGACTTCCAGGCCGAGGCCTCCGTGACCCTCGACGAGCTCGACGACGCGCTCGGCGACGACTTCGCGGGGCTGTGGCTCGACACCGACGACGACGTCGTCTACGCCGCCGTCACCGACCAGGCCCAGGTCTCGACCGTCCGCCAGGCCGGGGCGAAGGCCGTCACCGCCCGCTACGCGCTCGAGGACCTCGAGGCGTGGCAGGCCTCCCTCACCGCGTCCCTGTCCGGGGTCGACGGCGTCCCCGGCACCTACGTCGACCTCGCCGAGAACACCCTCGTCGTGCAGGTCCACCGCGGGTCCCGCGGCGAGGCCCGCCAGGCCGCCCGAGCGGCCGGGGTCCCCCAGCGCGCTGTGACCTTCGAGGTCACCACCGAGGAGCCGCGGACCTACCAGGACGTGGTCGGCGGCAACGCCTACTACACCGGCGGCGGGTCACGCTGCTCCGTCGGCTTCGCCGTGACCACCGGGTTCGTCACCGCCGGTCACTGCGGGGCCACCGGCGCGACGACGTCCCAGCCGAGCGGCACCTTCGCCGGCTCGGTCTTCCCGGGCAGCGACATGGCCTGGGTGCGCACCGCGGCGGGGAACACCCCCGTCGGCGCGGTCAACGACTACTCCGGTGGCGTCGTCGAGGTCGGCGGCTCCACGCAGGCGCCGGTCGGCTCGCAGGTGTGCCGCTCCGGCTCGACCACCGGTTGGCACTGCGGCACCATCCAGGCCTACAACGCCACCGTCACCTACCCGCAGGGCAGCGTGAGCGGCCTGATCCGGACCACGGTCTGCGCCGAGCCCGGCGACTCCGGCGGCTCGCTGCTGGCCGGCGACCAGGCGCAGGGCGTGACCTCCGGCGGGTCCGGCAGCTGCAGCACCGGCGGTACCACCTTCTTCCAGCCGGTGAACCCGATCCTGAACCGCTACGACCTCACGCTCGTCACCAGCGGCGGCGGGGGCGGCGGCGGTGAGGACCCGGCCTGCACCGGCTCGTCCTCCACGGGCGACGGATCCCTGAACCAGGGCGGGCAGGCCGTGCACCCCGACGGCAGCTACTGGAACCAGAGCAGCGCGGCGACGATCACCGCCTGCGTCGAGGGCCCCTCGACCGCCGACTACGACGTCTACCTGCAGCGATGGAACGGCAGCGGCTGGTCGAGCGTCGCCCAGGGCACGACGACCTCGCACCTCGACTCGCTGACGTACTCGGCGTCGTCGGGCTACTACCGCGTCGTGGTCCACGCCTACGCGGGCTCGGGGGCGTACACGACCGGCATCACCGTGTCATGACACAGGCGTCGTGACGCGCACCGGCTGACCGGCACCGCCGCCGGTCAGCCGGTGGCGTCAGGCGGACGGCCTCAGACGGCCCGGTCGGCCAGCGCCGTGGCCAGGTCGTCGAACGCCTGCTTGACCGGCCCGTCGGGCAGCGGCGCCAGCTCGGCGGCCGCCTCGCGGGCCCAGCGCACGGCGAGCTCGCGCGTCTCGGCCAGCACGCCGTGCCCCCGCAGGTCCGCCACGACGGCGGACAGCGCGGCGTCGTCGGACAGGTCGCCGTCCAGGCGGGCCAGCAGGTCGATGTCCGACGGCGTGGCCTCGCCGCGCTCGACGCGCCGGCGCAGCAGCAGCACCGGCATGGTCGGCACGTGCTCGCGCAGGTCCGTGCCGGGGGTCTTGCCCGACTCGTCGCCCGACGACGCGACGTCGAGCACGTCGTCGGCGAGCTGGAAGGCGACGCCCACCTTCTCGCCGTAGCCCGTCACCGCGTCGATCACGTCGTCGGCGCACCCGCCGAACATGGCGCCGAGCCGGGCGGAGGTGGCCAGCAGCGACGCGGTCTTGTCGCTGAGCACCTGCAGGTAGTGCTCGACGGCGTCCGCCCCGGCGGCGGGGCCGGTGGTCTCGTGGAGCTGTCCCAGGCACATCCGCTCGAAGGTGCGCGACTGCAGCACGACCGCCTCCGGCCCGAGACCCGCCACCAGGGCCGACGCCCGGGCGAACAGCAGGTCCCCGACGAGGATCGCGACGGTGTTGCCCCACACCGAGTGCACCGACGGTGCCCCGCGGCGCACGGGCGCGGAGTCCATGACGTCGTCGTGGTAGAGCGACGCGACCTGGGTGAGCTCGACCACGACCGCCGCGTCGACGAGCCGGGGGTCGGCGCCGTCGCCGAGCTCGCCGGCGAGCAGCGTGAGCAGGGGCCGGAACCGCTTGCCGCCGGCCGCGATGAGGTGGCGCGACGCGTCGTCGGCGAGTGCGTCGGTCGACGCCACGGCGGCGTCGAGCGTGGCGTCGACCTGCGCCAGCCGTCCCGCGAGACGGTCGGCCAGCGCGTGGTCGCTCACGGGAATCGCGGTCGGCAGCGCGGCAGGAGCACCAGCCGAGGCGTCAGAAGCACGGGTCACGGTCCGAACCTATCTGCCCGGGCCCGGGGGCGGCGAACCGGACGTCACGGCTGCAGCGGCCGGAACGTGGCCGCCTGCGAGGCCCAGTCCAGCGCGACCTGCGGCAGGATGCCGAGCAGCACCACCCCGACGGCGCAGGCGACGATCGCCGTCGTGGCGAGACCGCGGGAGCGCACCACGACCACGGCCGCCCGGGCCCGGGTGGCCTCGGCAGCGGTGAGGGTGCCGGTCGCCGGTGCGGCGCCGTCGGCCGACGCGCCGGTGGGCGATGCCCCGGCGGGCGATGGCTCCGGGCCGGCAGCCTCCGTGACGTCCTCGGTCTCCTCGGTGGGAGGTGTCAGCACCATGAGCACGATCAGGCGCACGTAGAAGAACACCGCGACCGCCGAGGCGAGCACGCCGAGCACCGCCAGGGGCCAGGCGCCCGCCGCCACGGCGGCGGAGAAGACCTCGAACTTGGCGATGAAGCCCGCCGTGAGCGGGATCCCCGCCATCGACAGCAGGAACAGCGAGAACGCCGCCGCGAGCCACGGTGACCGGCGCGCCAGGCCCGCCCACTGCGACAGGTGCGTCGCCTCGCCGAGCACCACGCCGTCGGCGTCCTGCTCGCGCACGAGCGTCACGACCGCGAACGCGCCGAGCGTCGCCAGCCCGTAGGCCAGGACGTAGAAGAGGACCGCCTGCGCCCCGGTCTCGGAGAAGCCGACGAACGCCACCGTGAGGAAACCTGCGTGCGCGATCGAGGAGTACGCCAGCATGCGCTTGACGTCCGTCTGCACCGCACCGGCGACCGTGCCGACCAGCATCGTCAGGATCGCCACCGCCCAGAAGCCCACCTCCAGGTCACGGCGCAACGGCTCGTCGAGGCCCAGCGCGAGGGTGAAGACCACGCGGACCAGCGCCCCGACGGCGGCCGCCTTGACGCAGGCCGCCATGAACCCGGTGATCGGCGTCGGTGCTCCCTGGTAGACGTCCGGTGTCCACGTGTGGAACGGCGCGGCGCCGATCTTGAACAGCAGGCCCACGGTGATGAGCAGCACGCCGGCGATCGCCAGGGCAGGCATGAGCTCCAGCACCGGGCTCTCCGGGTGGGCCAGCGCCAGCAGGGCGCCCTCGAGGCTCACCGTGCCGGCGAACCCGTAGACCAGCGCGATGCCGAACAGCATGATCGCGCTCGCGAAGGACCCGAGCAGGAAGTACTTGAACGCGGCCTCCTGGCTCAGCAGCCGACGACGGCGGGCCGTCGCGCACAGCACGTACAGCGGGAGCGACAGCACCTCGAGCGCGATGAACAGCACGATGAGGTTGTCGGTCGCCGGGAACAGGAGCATGCCACCGGTCGCGAACAGCACCAGCGGGTAGATCTCCGTCTGCTGCAGCCCTGCCTCCCGGGCGGCGTCCTCGTACGTGGTGCCCGGCACGGCGGCCGCCGTGGGTGCGAAGGAGTCCTCCCCCGTGCGGGTGCGGTCGGCGATCACCAGCACGCCGAGGATCGCGAGGATCGCCACCACGGCCTGGATACCCAGGGTGAACGGGGTGAGCAGGAACGTCCCGTCGACGACGAACGCGTAGCCGTCGGTCGCGACGGTGTCCCACAGGAGGACGACCGCCGTCAGCGACCCCGCCAGCGCCGCCAGCGTGAGCACGACCTGCGTGGTGCGCCGCACCCGGTCCGGGACGAAGGCCTCGATGAGCACCCCGATCACCCCGGCGGCCAGCACGACGAGGACGGGCGACAGGACGGCCCAGTCGATCTCAGGTGCCTCGAACGCGTTCACTGCTCGCTCCCCTCGAGAGCCCCGAACACGGGCTCCGGATCGGTCTCACCCACGTGCTCGACAGAGACGCCCGCCGGGTCGCGGACGTAGTCCAGCGCCGGACCGGGCACCAGCCCGAGCACCACCAGGGCCGCCACGAGCACGCCCGCGACCGTCTTCTCGCGGGCGTCCAGGTCCTTCGCGCCGCTCAGGTCCGGCGCGACCTCCCCGGTGAACATGCGCTGGTAGGTCAGCAGCACGTAGACCGCGGCCAGCACGACGGCGGGCACCGCGACGAGCACGGCGGCGGGCCAGCGCGCGTAGGCGCCGAGGAAGACCATGATCTCCGAGACGAACGTGGCCAGGCCCGGCAGCGCGAGGGCCGAGAGGCCGGCGACGAGGAAGGTTCCTCCGAGCACCGGCGCGACCTTGCGCATCCCGCCGTAGTCGGCGATCTGCTGGCTGCGCCGCGGGTGCCGGGCGATCGCGAACCCGGCGACGAGGAACAGCGCACCGGTCGAGATGCCGTGGTTGAGCATCATGAAGCTCGCGCCCGAGATCCCCAGCGACGTGAAGGTGAAGATGCCGAGGATGATGAACCCGAAGTGGGAGACCGACGTGTAGCCGATGAGCCGCAGGACGTCCGTCTGGCCGATCGCCAGGATCGCGCCGTACAGGATGGAGATCACGGCGAGCACGATGATCGCCGGGGCGGCCCAGCGGCTCGCCTCCGGGAACAGCGGCAGGCACAGCGTCAGCATCCCGAAGGTGCCCACCTTGTCCAGCACGCAGATGAGCAGCGTGGACGTGCCCGGCGTCGCGTTCTGGGTGACGTCCGGCAGCCAGGTGTGCACCGGGAACATGGGCGCCTTGATCGCGAACGCCAGGAAGAAGGCGCAGAACATCAGGCGCTCGGCGGTGGGGTCGAGCGCGAGCCCCGTGACGTTGTCCGTCAGGAACGCGTCGTCCGGACGCAGACCCGTCGCGGCGTCGACCGGGACCTGCAGGTACAGCGCGACGACGGCGGCCAGCATCACCAGGCCGCCGGCCAGGGAGAACAGCAGGAACTTCACGGCCGCGTACCGGCGCTGCGCGCCCTGCCCGAAGCCGCCGATGAGGAAGTAGGCGGGGATCAGCATGGCCTCGAAGACCACGTAGAACAGGAACACGTCCCGCGCCGTGAAGACCACGACCATGAAGGAGAGCAGCACGAGCACCGTGGCGAGGTAGCGCCGCAGGCGGACGTGGTCGCCACCCTGCTCGTGCCAGGCCGCGAGGATCACCAGCGGCACGAGCCCCACGCTCAGCGCCACGAGCAGGAGCGAGACCCCGTCGACGCCGACGGCGTAGCTCGCCCCGAGCGCCGGGATCCACGCGTACGTCTCGGTGAGCTGGTGGGTGCCCGCCGCCGCGGTGTCGAACGCCGCGAAGGCGCCGACCAGCATGGCCACCTCCACGAGCGCGCCGACGAGGGCCACCGTGCGGGCCGAGCCGGCACCGAACGCTCCACCGCCGGTCGCGGCGCCCGAGGCCGGGCGTCCGCGCCCCGCGCCCGTCAGCACCGTGGCCAGCGCGGCGACCAACGGCCACACCACCAGGGCGGTCAGCCAGGGAAAGCTGGACATCGTCATCCCTTCCATGTCTCAGCTCGCCCCCTGGCCGGAGAACAGCCAGATCACGAGCACGATCACGCCCAGACCACCCAGGGTCATCGCGGCGTACTGCCGGACGTACCCGGACTGCAGACCGCGCAGGGCCGTACCGAGCCGTCCCACACCTCCGGCCAGCCCCAGCCACCCGGCGTCGACCGCGGTGCGGTCGGCGTAGACCAACGAGCGGGTCACGACCTTGCCGGGGAGCATGACGACCGCCTCGTTGACGTCGTCCTGGTGCAGGTCCACCCGGGCCGCACGCACCAGCGCCGGGGCGGGTGGCGGCGTCGTCGGCACGGGGCGCGTCGCGAACTGCCAGAAGGCGAGCGCCAGGCCGACGGCCACGAGGAGCAGCGTGAGCGTCATGATCAGCCAGATCGGCAGGACCGGGTCGTGATGCTCGGCGTGACCCGTCACGGGCTCCAGCCAGTGCACGAACCGGTCCCCCGCGTTGAGCACGAAGCCGAGGCCCACCGACCCGATCGCAAGCACGATCATCGGCAGCGTCATGAGCCACGGCGACTCGTGCGGGTGCCGCACGGGGGTCCCGTCGCCGCCCGCACCGTCACGGCCCGCACCGCCCGCGAGCTCGGTGGCCCAGCGCCGGCGGCCCATGAACGTCATGAAGAACAGCCGCGACATGTAGTAGGCGGTGATGCCCGCGCCCACGAGGGCGACGATCCCGAAGACCCACGGCCGCCAGCCCTCGCCCACGAACGCCGTCTCGATGATCTTGTCCTTGGAGTAGAAGCCCGAGAACGGTGGGACGCCGAGGATCGCGAGCCAGCCCAGCCCCATGGTGATCGCCGTGACCGGCAGCAGCCGGGACAGGCCGCCGAAGCGGCGCATGTTCACGTCGTCGTCCATCGCATGCATCACGGACCCGGCCCCGAGGAACAGCCCCGCCTTGAAGAACCCGTGCGTGAGCAGGTGGAAGATGGCGAACGCGTACCCGACCGGGCCGAGGCCCGCCGCGAGCATCATGTAGCCGATCTGGGACATCGTCGAGGCGGCCAGCGCCTTCTTGATGTCGTCCTTGGCACAGCCGACGACCGCCCCGAACAGCAGGGTCAGCGCGCCGACGATCGCGACGACGAGCTGGGCGTCCGGCGCCGCCTCGAGGACCGGGCCGGAGCGGACCAGCAGGTACACGCCGGCCGTGACCATCGTGGCGGCGTGGATGAGCGCGGAGACGGGCGTCGGACCCGCCATCGCGTCGCCGAGCCACGCCTGCAGCGGGAGCTGGGCCGACTTGCCGCACGCGGCGAGCAGGAGCAGCAGGCCGATCGCCGTCGCCGTGCCCTGGTCAGCCGCCTCGGCCGAGCCGAGCACGGTGGCGAAGTCCACCCCGCCGAAGGTGGCGAGCATGAGCATCATCGCCGCGATGAGCCCCATGTCCCCCACCCGGTTCATGACGAACGCCTTCTTGCCCGCCACCGCGTTGGGCAGGTGGTGGTCCCAGAACCCGATGAGCAGGAACGAGGCGAGGCCCACGCCCTCCCAGCCGACGAACAGCAGCAGGTAGGAGTCCGCGAGGACCAGCAAGAGCATCGCCGCGACGAACAGGTTGAGGTAGGCGAAGAACCGGCGACGGTCACGGTCGTGCGACATGTACGCCACCGAGTACAGGTGGATCAGCGAGCCGACGAAGGTGATCAGCATGACGAACGTCATCGACAGCGGATCCACCTGGAACCCGAGGTCCACCTGCAGCGGACCGACGTCGATCCAGCTGGCCGTGGTGTGGACGCCCACCCGGTCCTCGGCGGCCACGCCCAGCATGTCGAGGAGGATCACCAGGCCGAGGACGAACGTCGCGGTGGAGGCGAGCAGGCCGAGCCAGTGCCCCCACCGGTCGCTGCGCCGGCCCACCAGGAGCAGCAGCGCCGCACCGATCAGCGGCGTGGCGACCAGCCAGGGCGCGAGGGAAAGAGTCTGCATCATCGAAGTCGTCGGCCCCTCTAGCTCTTGAGCAGGTTGACGTCGTCGACCGAGGCCGACCGGCGGGCGCGGAAGATCGTCACGATGATCGCCAGGCCCACGACGACTTCCGCGGCGGCCACCACCATGACGAAGAAGGCGAGGACCTGGCCCGTGATGTCACCGTGCATGCGGGCGAACGTCACGAGCGCCAGGTTGGTGGCGTTGAGCATCAGCTCGACCCCCATGAACACGACGATCGCGTTGCGCCGCAGCAGCACCGTGGTCGCACCGAGCGCGAACAGGATCGACGCGAGGTAGAGGTAGTTCACGAGGTCCATCAGCGGTCCTCCCCGTTCTCGTCCGGCCGGGAACCCGGCTCGATCCGCTGCACGAGCGTCTCCTCGGCGGTGAGCAGCTCCGTGGCCGAGCGCTGCTGACCCCGGATGCGCAGCACCCGCGGCACCGAGTGCTCCAGCGGGCGGCCGTCCGGCCCGAGCGCCGGGGTGTCCATCGCGTTGTTCTGCGCGTAGACCCCCGGTGCCGGCAGAGGGGTGAGGTGGCGACCGGTCGGCAGCAGCGCGACCTTCGCATCGGCCAGCGCCCGCTGCGTCGGCTTCTTCCCGAGCCGGCGCCGGTGCGTGAGCACCAGCCCGGCGAGCGCCGCCGTGACGAGCAGGATGCCCACGACCTCCATCGCCACCACGTAGTGCTGCAGCAGCACCCGGGCCAGCGCCACCGGGTTCGTGACCGCGTTGGCCTCGGCCAGCCCCGCCGACGGCGGGAACGTCGCCTGGGCGACGACGCCGAGCAGCACCGCGGCGAGCCCCGCACCGAGCAGCACCCCGATCCAGCGCTGGCCGCGGATGGTCTCGGTGAGCGAGTCGGCCGCGTCCACCCCGACGAGCATCAGCACGAAGAGGAACAGCATCATGACGGCGCCGGTGTACACGACCACCTGCACGATCCCGAGGAACGGCGCCTCCTGCGCCACGTAGAGCACCGCGAGGCCGATCATCACGAAGACGACGCAGACCGCGGCGTGCACCGCCCGCCGTACCACCAGGAGCCCGGCAGCCGCGATCACCATCAGCGGGGCCAGCACCCAGAAGAGGACCTCCTCGCCGCCGGTCACGGGTGCGCCTCCGTCCCCAGCGCGGTCCGGCCGTCGAGGTTCGACTCCTGCGCCGCGGCGCGCGTGGCCGCGGCCCGGTCCTGGTCGGGGCGCAGCCGGTGCTGGTCGGGCGTGGGTGGCGGGGCGTCCCCGGCGACGACGGCGGCCGCGGCGTCGAGCGTGGGCTCGTCCGGGCGGTGCTCACGCACCCAGTCGACCTGGGCAGCCGTGGGTGCCGTCACCTCGCCGCGGTAGTACTCGGTGTCCGTGGTGCCCTCGACCATGGGGTGCGGCCCCGCGAGCATCCCCTCGGACAGCGGCGCGAGGATGTCCTGCTTCTCGTAGATCATCCCCTCGCGGCTGGGTCCCGCGATCTCGTAGTCGTTGCTCATCGTGAGCGCCCGCGTCGGGCACGCCTCGATGCAGAGCGCGCAGAAGATGCACCGCAGGTAGTTGATCTGGTAGACGCGGCCGTACCGCTCCCCGGGCGACATGTGCACCGGCTCGGCCGAGCCGTCGTTCTCCGCCAGGTCCGCGTTGTCCGCACCTTCGACGTAGATCGCGTCGGCCGGGCACGCCCAGGCGCACAGCTCGCAGCCGATGCACTTCTCCAGACCGTCGGCGTACCGGTTGAGCTGGTGGCGGCCGTGGTACCGCGTCTGCGGCGGGGTCTTCTTCCGGGGGTACTCCTCGGTGACGGTCGGCTTGAACATCGACGAGAACGTCACGCCGAACCCGGCGACCGGGGCGAAGAACTCCCCCACCGGACCCTTGGTCGGGCGCAGCGGCTCGTAGGGCTTGTCGGTCATCGCGTCTCCTCCGCGTCGACGTCTGCCGGAGATGTTTCGCCCTGCGCCGCCGGGGGCACCGTGCGGCGCGCCCGCGGCGAGACGGGCAGGCGCTGCCCGGGCAGCGGGGGCACCGGGTAGCCGTCGGCGAAGGCGTCGAAACGTTCGCCGTCGCCGTCCTCGTCCGCCGGTCTGTCGGGCGCCTTCCGGTCGGGCCACAGCCACAGGAGCAGCATCACCAGGACGGCCACCGCGACGATCGCGACGATCATCTGCGTCCGCGTGATGCCCGCGAGCCCCAGCCACTGGAAGGTGGCGAGCGCCACCAGCCACACCAGCGCGAACGGGATGAGCACCTTCCAGCCGAACACCATGAACTGGTCGTAGCGCAGCCGCAGCAGGGTGCCGCGCACCCACACGAAGAAGAACATCAGCAGCCACACCTTGGCGAGGAACCACAGCACCGGCCACCAGCCGGTGTTGAGCACGCCGTCGCCGATCATCGACAGCGGCCACGGGGCGCGCCACCCGCCGAGGAACAGCGTGGTGGCCACGGCCGAGACGTTGATCATCGCGATGTACTCCGCGAGGAAGAACCAGGCGAACTTCATCGAGGAGTACTCGGTCATGTAGCCCGAGACGAGCTCGCCCTCCGCCTCCGGAAGGTCGAACGGCAGCCGGTTCGTCTCGCCCACCATCGAGATGACGTAGACCACGAAGGCCGGCGCCAGCGGGAGGAACCACCACAGCTGCGTCTGCGACTCCACGATCGAGGACGTCGACATCGACCCGGCCATGACGAACACGCTGACCAGGGACAGCCCCATCGCGAGCTCGTAGCTGATGACCTGCGCGGTCGACCGCACCGCCCCGAGCAGAGGGTAGGTCGAGCCCGACGACCAGCCGCCGAGCACGATGCCGTAGACGCCGATGGACGCGCACGCCAGGACGTAGAGCGTCGCCACGGGGAAGTCCGTCAGCTGGGCCGGCGTCGAGTAGTCGGTGAACGGGATCGTCACGCTGGGACCGAACGGGATGACGGCGAAGACGAGCAGGGCGCAGAACACCGAGATCATCGGTGCCAGGAGGTAGGTCACCCGGTCGGCGCGCGTGACCGACAGGTCCTCCTTGAGCAGCAGCTTCATGGCGTCGGCCAACGACTGCAGCAGACCCTTGGGGCCGTGCCAGTTCGGGCCGGGACGCACCTGCATGCGGGCGACGACCTTGCGCTCGAACCAGATCGCGAAGAGCACGCTGGTCAGCAGGAACACCACGACGAGCACGGCCTTGACGATGCTCGTGACGAGGGTGTCCGCGCTGAAGTCCGCGGCGACTCCGGGGATCATGCGTCCGCTCCCTTCTCGGCGGGGGCGATCCGGACCGGGTCGCCGGGCCTGGCGCCCAGGTCGTCGTGGATCCGGCAGCCCCGCGACGCCGTCGGCAGCCACACCACGTGGTCCACCATCTCGGTGATGGCCACGGGCACGGTGATCGCGCCGCGGTCCGTGGAGACCGTCACCAGGTCCCCGTCGAAGACGTCGAACCCGGCGGCGGTGACCGCGCTGATCCGTGCCACCGGCCGCTTCGCCGTCCCCGCCAGGTGCTCCTCGCCGTCCTGCAGGGCCCCGTCGTCGAGCATCAGGTGCCAGCTCGCCAGCACGGCCGTGCCGGCGGCGACGGCGGCCGGCTCGGCCGCCCGTGCCCGGGGGGCGTCCGTCCGCGGACCGGTCCAGGCGCCGAACACCGCGACGGCCCGGTGCGCGGCCAGGGGCTCGGCCGCCCCGAGGTCCACGTCGAGCTGCGCGGCGAGCGCGTCGAGCACCCGGTGGTCCGGCAGCGCCGACGAGTCGAGGGCCTGTCCGAACGACCGCACGCGACCCTCCCAGTTCCAGTACGAGCCGGCCCGCTCGACCGGCGGGGCGACGGGCAGCACCACGTCGGCCAGGTCGGTCGCCTCCGTACGCCGCACCTCCAGGGCGACGACGAACCGGGCCCCGCCCAGCGCCCGCCGCGCGTGCTCGGGAGCCGGCAGGTCGGCCAGCTCGAGACCACCGACCAGAGCCCCGGAGAGCTGCCCGACGCTGAGTGCGTCGAGGATGCCGTCCGTGTCGAGACCGGGGTTCTCCGGGAGCGTCGACGCGTCGACGCCCCACGCCGCGGCGACCTGCTCGCGGGCGTCCTCGTCCACGAGCGGCCGGCCGCCGGGCAGCAGGCCGGGCAGCAGGCCCGCCTCGACACCGCCGCGCTCCCCCGCACGCCGGGGGATCCACGCCAGCCGGGCACCGGTCGCCGCGGCCAGCCGCAGCGCCGCCGAGTAGCCTCCCGGTGCGCCGGCGAGGCGCTCACCGACCAGCACGACGGCGCCCTCCTGGCCGAGCGCGCCCGCCACGTCCTCGAGGGAGCCGCGGTCGGCTCCCGCGGGCGGCAGGTCACCGGCGGCCTGGGTGGCCAGCGTGCCGAGCCAGTCGGCCTCGGTGCCGGGTGCCGTCGGCAGCAGGGTCCCGTCGAGACGGGCGAGACCTCGGCTGCGGAACGGCGCCACCGAGAAGATGCGGGAGCCGGCCCGGGCGGCTTTGCGGAGCCGCAGGAACGTGATCCCGGCCTCCTCCTCGGCCTCCAGCCCCGCGAGCAGCACCGCGGGGGCGGCCTCGAGCTCGGCGAACGTGACGCCGACGCCCGTCCCCGCCACCGCATGGGCCAGGAACGCGGTCTCCTCGACCGAGTGCACCCGGGCCCGCTGGTCGACGTCGTCGGTGTGCAGCACGGTCCGGGCGAACCGCGACCAGGCGAACGCGTCCTCCACGGTGAGCCGGCCGCCCGGCAGGACGCCGACGCCGCCGTCGTCGCGGGCCGCCGCGAGCCCCTGCGCCGCGACCTCGAGGGCCTCGACCCACGACGCGGGCCGCAGCTCACCGTCCTGGCGCACCAGGGGGGTCGCGATCCGGTCCGGGGCGGACTGCCACGTGAACGCGAAGCGGTCCTTGTCGGTGATCCATTCCTCGTTGACTGTCGGGTCGTCGCCGGCCAGGCGCCGCATCACCTTGCCGCGCCGGTGGTCGACGCGGATCGCCGCCCCGCACGCGTCGTGCTCCGCGACGCCCGGCGTGGAGACCAGGTCGAACGGGCGCGAGCGGAACCGATAGCTCGCCCCGGTCAGCGCACCCACCGGGCAGATCTGCACGGTGTTGCCGGAGAAGTACGACGCGAAGGGCTGCCCGGAGGCGTCCGGCTGGGCGATGCCGAGCGGGACGTCGACCACCTTCGAACGGTCGTCCCCGGGCGGGGCGAAGTCGAGGACCTCCTCGTCGAACCGGCCGATCTGCTGGTCCGCGCCCCGCTCCTGCAGGGCGATGAACTCGTCGCCCGCGATCTCCTCGCTGAACCGGGTGCACCGCTGGCACAGGACGCAGCGCTCGCGGTCCAGGAGCACCTGCGACGAGACCTGGATCGGCTTGGGGAAGGTCCGCTTGACGTCCGCGAACCGGGAGGTCGCCCGCCCGTTCTTCATGGCCTGGTTCTGCAGCGGGCACTCGCCGCCCTTGTCGCACACCGGGCAGTCGAGCGGGTGGTTCATGAGCAGCAGCTCCATGACCCCCTCCTGCGCCTTCTCGGCGACGGCCGAGGTGCGCTGGGTCTTGACGACCATGCCCGGGGTGACCGTCATCGTGCAGGAGGCCTGCGGTTTCGGCATCGCCCGCAGGTTGCCCTCGCGGTCCGGCATGGAGACCTCGACGAGGCACTGGCGGCAGGCGCCCGCCGGCTCGAGCAGCGGGTGGTCGCAGAACCGGGGGATCTCGATGCCGACCTGCTCGGCGGCACGGATGATCAGCGTGCCCTTCGGCACGGTGATCTCGACCTCGTCGATCGTGCACGTCACCGTCTCGACGGGTCGCTCCGCCGGGCCGCCCGCGCTCGTCTTCTCGGTGGTGGCGGTCATCAGTGGCCTCCCGCGCCCGCGAGCGCCGGCGGCGCCTGGGGCGTGTCGTCGAACAGGGTGGACCGGGCCGGGTCGAACGGGCACCCGCGCCCGTCGAGGTGCGCCTCGTACTCCTCGCGGAAGTACTGGACGCTCGACGTGATGGGCGAGGTCGCCCCGTCGCCGAGCGCGCAGAACGCACGCCCCAGGATGTTGTCGCACAGGTCGAGCAGCAGGTCGATGTCGGCACCGGTGCCGTCACCGGCCTCGATGCGGTGCAGCACCTGCTTGAGCCAGTAGGTGCCCTCCCGGCAGGGCGTGCACTTGCCGCAGGACTCGTGGGCGTAGAAGTCGGTCCACCGGCTCACCGCGCGGACGACGCACGTCGTCTCGTCGAAGATCTGCAGCGCCCGCGTGCCGAGCATGGAACCCGCGGCGCCCACGGACTCGTAGTCCAGCGGCACGTCCAGGTGCTCGGCGGTGAACAGGGGCGTCGACGACCCTCCGGGCGTCCAGAACTTCAGCTCGTGGCCCTCGCGCACCCCGCCTGCCAGGTCGAGCAGCTCACGCAGGGTGATGCCCAGCGGCGCCTCGAACTGGCCGGGCCGGGTGACGTGCCCGGACAGGGAGAACAGACCGTGGCCCTGGGACTTCTCGGTGCCCATCGACGCGAACCAGTCGGCGCCCTGGGCCACGATCCCCGGCACGGACGCGATCGACTCCACGTTGTTGACGACCGTGGGCCGGGCGTACAGGCCGGCGACGGCGGGGAACGGCGGCTTGAGACGGGGCTGACCCCGCTTGCCCTCGAGGGAGTCCAGCAGCGCCGTCTCCTCGCCGCAGATGTACGCCCCGGCCCCTGCGTGCACGGTGACCTCGAGGTCGTACCCGGACCCTTGGACGTCGATGCCCAGGTACCCGGCGTCGTAGGCCTCCTGGACGGCGGCGAGCAGCCGCCGGTAGACGTGCAGCACCTCGCCGCGCACGTAAATGAACGCGTGGTGGCACCCGATGGCGTAGCTGGTGATCGCCACGCCCTCGACGAGGTGCTGCGGGCTGGCCAGCATCAGCGGGATGTCCTTGCAGGTGCCCGGCTCGGACTCGTCGGCGTTGACCACGAGGTAGCGCGGCCCGCCGTCGGGCGGGGGCAGGAACCCCCACTTCATGCCGGTGGGGAAGCCGGCACCGCCGCGTCCGCGCAGGCCGGAGTCCTTGACGAGCTGCACCAGGTCGGCGGGGTCCCGCGTGAGCGCGGTGCGCAGGCCCTCGTAGCCGCCGTGGGCGAGGTACGTGTCCAGGCTCCAGGACCGCTCGGCGTCCCAGGTCTCGGTGAGGACGGGGGTGAGCATGTCAGTCATCGGAACCCTCCGTTCCCTTGCCGGGCTCCGCGGCGTCCGGCATGCCCGGCTTCTCGTCCTGCGTCGTGGCGGGCTTGCGCTCGGCGCTGGACTGCGCGGTGCCGGTCTCCGGAGGCACCTCGGCCGCCGGCTCGACGGCAGGCTCGGAGCGGTCCGCGGAGGGCGCCGTCCACCCCTGCTCGCGCGCGATCCGCAACCCCTCGAGGGTGGGACCTCCCGCCCCGACGCCCTCGTCGGCACGACCGTCGGTGAACCCGGCCAGGACCCGGCTCGTCTGCCGGAACGAGCACACGCTGGCCGCGCCGCGCGTCGGGGCGACCTGCTCGCCCGCCCGCAGGCGGTCGGCGACCTCGACGGCCGAGTCCGGCGTCTGGTTGTCGAAGAACTCCCAGTTGACCATCATCACCGGCGCGTAGTCGCAGGCGGCGTTGCACTCGACGCGCTCGAGGGTGATCGAGCCGTCCTCGGTCGTCTCGTCGTGCCCGACGTCGAGGTGCTCCGAGAGCCGGTCGAAGATCGCGTCCCCGCCCATCACGGCGCACAGCGTGTTGGTGCACACGCCCACGGTGTACGTGCCGTTGGGGTGCCGCTTGTACTGGGTGTAGAACGTCGCCACGGCCGAGACCTCCGCCGCGGTCATCTCGAGCTGCTCGGCGCAGAACAGGATGCCGTCGCGGCTCACGTAGCCGTCCACGGACTGCACCAGGTGCAGCAGCGGCAGCAAGCCTGAACGAGGGTCGGGGTACCGGGCCACGATCTGCTCGGCGTCGGCCGTGAGCGCGGCCAGCGTCTCGGCGTCGTAGCCCGTGCGGGAACGCGCCCCCACCGGTTCGGCCGTCATCGGTCCACCCCTCCCAGCACCGGGTCCAGGGACGCGACGGCGACGACGACGTCGGCCACCTGGCCGCCCTCGCACAGCACCGACACGGCCTGGAGGTTGTTGAACGACGGGTCGCGGAAGTGCGCCCGGTACGGTCTCGTGCCGCCGTCGGAGACCAGGTGCACGCCCAGCTCCCCGCGCGGGTGCTCGATCGTCTGCCAGGTCTGCCCGGCGGGGACGCCGAACCCCTCGGTCACCAGCTTGAAGTGGTGGATGAGGGCCTCCATCGAGGTGCCCATGATGTGGCGGATGTGGTCGAGCGAGTTCCCCTGGCCGTCCGCGCCGACGGCGAGCTGTGCGGGCCAGGCGATCTTCTTGTCCGCCACCATCACGGGGGCGCCGACGGTGTCGTCGAGCCGCCGCAAGCACTGCTCGACGATCTTCAGCGACTGGTAGCACTCCTCCAGGCGCAGCACGACCCGCGAGTACGAGTCGGCCGCGGTGTCGGTGGGCACGTCGAAGTCGTACGTCTCGTAGCCGCTGTACGGGAAGGTCTTGCGCACGTCGTACGGGTGACCGGCCGAGCGCAGCACCGGGCCCGTGATGCCGAGGGCGAAGCAGCCGGCCAGGTTCAGCACCCCGACGTCGGTGAGCCGGGACTTGAAGATGGGGTTGGCCAGCATCAGGTCGCCGAGCTGGCCCAGGTAGCCGCGGACCTTCGGCAGCGCCGCCCGGACCTGGTCGGTGAAGCCCTCGGGGGTGTCCGTCGCGACCCCGCCCGGACGCACGTACGCGTGGTTCATCCGCAGCCCCGTGATCGCCTCGAAGAGCCGCAGGATCTCCTCGCGCGCCGTGAAGCCGATCGTCATGACCGTCGTGGCGCCCATCTCGTTGCCGCCCGTGCCGAGGCAGACCAGGTGGGAGGCGACGCGGTTGAGCTCCATCATCAGCACGCGGATGACGCTCGCGCGCTCGGGGACCTCGTCGGTGATGCCGAGCAGCCGCTCGGTGCCCAGGCAGTAGGCCGTCTCCTGGAACAGCGGCGCGAGGTAGTCCATCCGGGTGCAGAACGTCGTGCCCTGCGTCCAGGTACGGAACTCCATGTTCTTCTCGATGCCGGTGTGCAGATAGCCGATGCCGCAGCGGGCCTCCGTGACCGTCTCGCCGTCGATCTCCAGCATCAGCCGCAGCACGCCGTGCGTCGACGGGTGCTGGGGGCCCATGTTGACGACGATCCGCTCCTCGCCGATCGCCTCACGAGCGATCTCGTCCCAGTCACCGCCGGAGGCCTCGAAGCCCGGCACCCCGGGCCCGTAGTCCTCCTCGGGCGGCCGCGTGGAACGCGCACGGGGCGGCGTGCGCGGCATGTCGCTGGCAGGCGCGCTCATGAGTACTGCCTCCTCGTGTCCGGCGGCGGGACCGTGGCGCCCTTGTACTCCACGGGGATGCCACCGAGCGGGTAGTCCTTGCGCTGCGGGTGACCCGGCCAGTCGTCCGGCATCTCGATGCGCGCCAGCCCGGGGTGCCCGTCGAAGACGATCCCGAAGAAGTCCCACGTCTCGCGCTCGTGCCAGTCGTTCGTCGGGTACACGCCCGTGGTGGTGGGCACGTGCGGGTCCTCGTCGGGGCACGTCACCTCGAGCCGCAAGCGACGGGCGTGGGTCACGGACGTCAGGTGGTAGACGGCGTGCAGCTCACGGCCGGGGTCGTCCGGGAAGTGCACGCCGGACACGCCCAGCGAGAGCTCGAAGCGCAGGTCCTGGTCGTCGCGCAGCACCTGGCACACCGCCACGAGGTGCTCGCGGGCGACGTACAGCGTCAGCTCCGCGTCGTCGCTCGGGCCCGTGCCCGGGCCGGCGTCGTCCCGCCGACACGGGTCGAAGACCACCACCCGCTCGACGGCGTCGGCGAAGGCGACGCCCTGCTCGTCCAGGACCTCCGCGAGGACGTCGACCGCCTCGTCGAACCAGCCGCCGTACGGCCGCGACGCGGCCGGCGGCATCGTCACCGTGCGCACCAGCCCGCCGTAGCCCGACGTGTCCCCCGTGCCGTGCGCCCCGAACATGCCGGTGCGCTCGGCGACGAGCTCCGCCGTCGGCTCGGGCAGGTCGTGACCGCCCCGGGCGACCTCGCGCCCGTCGTCCGCGGTCATCGCAGCAGCCCGATCATCTGCGAGGTGGGCGTGGCCTCGAGGGCCGCCGCCTCCGCCGCCTTCGCCGCCTCGACCCGGTTGACCCCGAGCGGGGTGTCCTGGATCTGCTGGTGCAGCGCCAGGATCGCGTTGATCAGCATCTCGGGACGCGGTGGGCAGCCGGGCAGGTAGATGTCGACCGGGACGATGTGGTCGACGCCCTGCACGATCGCGTAGTTGTTGAACATGCCGCCACTGGACGCGCACACGCCCATCGACAGCACCCACTTGGGCTCGCTCATCTGGTCGTAGACCTGGCGCACGACGGGCGCCATCTTCTGGCTCACCCGGCCCGCCACGATCATCAGGTCCGCCTGGCGCGGCGAGGCACGGAAGACCTCCATGCCGAACCGGGACAGGTCGAACCGCGACGCGCCGGCCGCCATCATCTCGATGGCGCAGCACGCCAGCCCGAACGTCACCGGCCACACGGACGCCTTGCGCAGGTAGCCCGCGAGGTCCTCGATCGTCGTGAGCAGGAAGCCCGACGGCGATTCCTCCAGCCCCATGTCTCCTCCTTCGCGGAGCGTCGGTGCCGCCGCGGGCGGCACCCTTGCCGAACTGCCTGTCAGACCCAGTCGAACCCGCCGCGCCGCCACTCGTAGACGAACGGCACGGTGATCAGCACCAGGAAGATGAGCATCGCCGCCAGCCCGAACCCGGCCAGGACGGCGAAGTCCACCGCCCACGGGTAGAGGAAGACCACCTCGATGTCGAAGACGATGAACGTCATGGCCACCAGGTAGTACTTGATGGGCAGGCGACCGCCGCCCATCGCGAGCGGGGTCGGCTCGATGCCGCACTCGTAGGCGTCGAGCTTGGCGCGGTTGTAGCGCTTCGGACCGATGACGGCGCTCGCCGCCACGCCGCCCAGGGCGAGCACGGCCGCGATCCCCATGAGGACCAGCACCGGGACGTACGGGTTGCTCATCGGATCTCCTCGCCTGGATCGATCACGTCGGTGTCACTCCCTCGTGCCACGTCGGGTCTCATGCCACACTCCTCCGCGCGAGCTCTGCGGTGCCTCGCTCCGGCACACCACGTCCCTCGGCGTCCCTCCGCGGGGACTCCTCGATCTCACGCACGGGGCACCACCCTGGTGAGCCCTGCGATGACCCGGTCGACCCAGTCACCGCCGCGGGGCTCGTAGCAGTCCGAGAGCAGCTTGAGGACGAACTGCATGACCACCCGGCGCGGCAGCCCGTGCCGCACGCACAGCCGCATCACCGCGGGGTGCTCGATGAGCCGCACGAACCAGCGACCGAGCGTGTAGTACCCGCCCAGGTCGTCACGCATCCGGTCGGCGTAGGTGGCCAGGGTGCGCTCGCGGGCGTCGTCGGTGACCCGGGTGCGGGCCTGCGCGATCGCGTCGGCGGCGACGCGACCTGCCTGCAGCGCGTAGGCGATGCCCTCACCGTTGAACGGGCTGACCATCCCGGCGGAGTCGCCGACGAGCAGCGCGCCGGCCGAGTACATCGGGGACCGGTTGAACCCCATCGGCAGCGCGGCACCGCGGACGGGGCCCACCTGGTTCTCCTCCGTGAAGCCCCACTCCGCCGGCGTGTTGCGCATCCACGCGGCCATGAGCGCGCGGTAGTCGTGCCCCGTGGCGGACTGGCGCGCGGGCGTCGAGCTCACGGATCCCAGCCCGACGTTCGCGGTGCCGTCCCCGAGCGCGAAGATCCAGCCGTAGCCGGGCAGCAGGTTCGACTCTCCCGGTACGCCGTCCCACAGCTCGAGGTGGGACTCCATGAAGGCGTCCTCGTGGCGCGAGGTCGCGCCACCGGCCTGGTCGGTACGGAAGTAGGTGCGCACCGCCGTGCCCATCGGGCGGTCGTCGCGGCGGGTGATGCCGAGCGTCGTCGCGAAGCGTGAGGACACGCCGTCGGCGGCGACGACGACGGGGGCGCGGTAGGCCGTCGCGGGGCCGTCGGCGCGCCCGCGGCCGTCGAGCGGCCGCGCCGTCACGCCCACCACACGACCCGTGGCGTCGTCCGTCAGCGCACCGGCGACGCGGGTGCGCTCGACGAGCTTGGCGCCCGAGGCCTGGGCGTGCTGGACCAGGCGGTGGTCGAGCGACATGCGTGACCGGGCCATCCCGTAGCCCGGGTACGTCGTGAGCTCGGGCCAGGCGAGCTCCCAGGACCGTCCGCCGGCGACCACGCGCAGGCCCTCGTTGCGGATCCAGCCGTCGTCGGCACGGGTGTCGACGCCCATCCGGGCGAGCTCGGCCACGGCGCGCGGCGTCAGACCGTCGCCGCAGACCTTGTCGCGGGGGAAGGACGCCTTGTCGAGGAGCATCACGTCCAGGCCCGCCGAGGCGCACCAGTGCGCGGTCGAGGCACCGGCCGGACCGGCGCCGACGACGATCACGTCGGCGTCGTCGCGATGCGATGCACGCACTGCCTCACCTCCCTGACGAGAGACCCCGACTCCGTTGCCGGGGACGTCTTGTGAACTCAGTCACAACGTTCAGCCGTCACTCTAGTCACGTTCCTCGGCAGATGTGTAGGAAGGCAACCCTTCCCTGACGTGCAGGGTGGCGTCGGGGCAGGTGGCGGCATACGGTCGAACCGCATCCACGCACCGTTCCACCCGCATCTGCCACAGGAGGCACCGCACCATGAAGGCAACCACCGCGCTGGTCATCGGCGCCGCGCTGGGCTACTTCCTCGGCACGGAGAAGGGTCGCTCGACCCTCGACCAGGCCAAGGGATGGGCCACCGAGACCTGGAACGACCCCCGCGTCCAGGAGAAGGTCGCCGAGTTCAGCAAGAGCTGACCCCGCAGGCTGCGAAAGTCTCGATTCGATACGTTTCGGAGCGCCGAACCGTACCGAATCGAGACATTCGGTGCTCAGGCGGGCCGGGTCGCCCGGTGCAGGGCGACGATGCCGCCCGAGAGGTTCCGGTAGCCGACCCGCGACCAGCCGGCCGCCAGCAGCATCCGGCCCAGCGTCTCCTGGTCGGGCCAGGCCCGGATCGACTCCGCGAGGTACTCGTAGGAGCCCTTCTCCCGGGTGACCGCACCGGCGACGGACGGAAGCCCTCGGAGGAACATCTCGAGATAGGCGGCGCGCAACGGCGCCCACGTCGGGTGCGAGAACTCGCAGATCACCACGCGTCCGCCCGGCCGCACCACGCGCAGCATCTCGGCCAGCGCGGCCGGGGTGTCCACGACGTTGCGCAGCCCGAAGCTGATCGTCACCGCGTCGAACGCCGCGTCCGCGAACGGCAGCCGCGTGGCGTCCCCCGCCACGAACGGCAGGTCGGCGCTGCGCTCCTTGCCGACCTGCAGCATGCCCAGCGAGAAGTCGGAGGGCACGACGACGGCGCCCGCGTCCGCGAACGGCTCGCTCGACGTCCCGGTCCCGGCGGCCAGGTCGAGCACCTTCTCCCCCGGCCCCGCCCCCACCGCCGCCACGGTGGCTCGGCGCCAGCGGCGGTCCTGGCCGAGCGAGATGAGGTCGTTCGTCAGGTCGTACCGCCGCGCGATCCCGTCGAACATCGACGCGACCTCGGCGGGGTTCTTCTCCAGGCTGGCGCGGGACATGGGCCACATCGTCCCACGACGACGCCGGCGCCGTCGTGCACGCGCGGGCGGGCCCGCCCGCGAGCCGGTCACCGTGCGCGGCGTATCCTGGGACCGATGTCCGCCACGCCCTACCCGGCGCCGGTCCCGCCGTCGGGCGCGTCCTCCGGCAGCCACGCGCAGGCCCCCGAGCCGCAACCGCTCGTCGTGCGTACCACCCGGATCGAGCGGCTGCCCGCCGACCTCACCGCGCTGGTCGACCTGCTTCCCGACACCCGCCCCCTGGCGTGGGTGCGCCGGGGCGACGGGATCGTGGGCTGGGGCGAGGTGCTCCGCCTCGACACCTTCGGGCCGGGCCGGTTCGCCGACGCGGAGGCTGCCTGGCGCGCGACCCTCGACCACGCCGTCGTGCGCGACGAGGTGGGCCTGCCCGGCACCGGGCCCGTCGCGTTCGGCACCTTCGCGTTCGACGACGGCGGCACCGGCGACCACTTCGGCGGCGCCCGCCCGGAGGGCACGCTGGTGGTGCCCCGTGTGATCGTCGGACGGCGCGGCGACGTGTGCTGGATGACGACGGTCTCCCGCGCCGACCAGCTCGACGCGCCGAGCTCCGAGGCCCTCGCGCGCACGGGGCGCGCCCCGGTCGGCGACCCGGGACGGGTGACCCTGTCCGACGGCGCCGTGGCCGCCCGCGACTGGCCGGCCGTCGTCGCCGAGGGGGTGGAGCGCATCCAGGCGGGCGAGCTGGAGAAGGTCGTCCTGGCCCGCGAGGTGCTCGCGACGACCGAACGGCCGGTCGACCCGCGCTGGGTCCTCGCGCGGCTCGCCGAGGCCTACTCCTCGTGCTGGACCTTCTCCGTGGCCGGGATGGTCGGGGCCACGCCGGAGCTGCTGCTGCGCAGCGAGAAGGGGTTGGTGACGTCGCGGGTGCTGGCGGGCACCATCCGCCGGGAACCGGGCATGAGCGACGACGACGCGCTGCTGCACGCGGCTCAGCTCGCCCGGTCCTCCAAGGACCTCGAGGAGCACGAGTTCGCCGTGCGCTCGGTCGCCCACGCCCTGGAACCGTTCTGCTCGTCGATGAACGTCCCGGACGCACCGTTCGTGCTGCACCTGCCCAACGTCATGCACCTCGCGTCGGACGTCACGGCGGTGCTGGATCCCGCGACGCACGCCAGCTCGTTGACACTCGCCGCGGCGCTGCACCCCTCGGCCGCGGTGTGCGGGACCCCGACGACGGCGGCCCGGGACCTCATCCGCGAGATCGAGGGGATCGACCGCTCCCGGTACGCCGGACCGGTCGGCTGGGTCGGGGCCGACGGCGACGGCGAGTGGGGCATCGCGCTGCGGTCCGCGGAGCTCGGTGACGACCCCCGCCACGTGCGGCTCTTCGCGGGCTGCGGCATCGTCGCGGCGTCGGACCCGCAGGCCGAGCTGGCCGAGTCGGAGGCGAAGCTGGTCCCCATGCGCTGGGCTCTCGGCGCCTGAGCCGCAGGCGCCCGACAGCACCCTGAGGCGGAGGTGAGCGCCGCCCTGCGGGCGCTCACGCACGACGCGGCCGGGTCGGCACCGTGCCGACCCGGCCGCGATCGGCCGGACCGGGGAGGTCCGACCGGTCCCGCGGCAGCGACGGACGAAGGGGGGACACCGGTGCGCCGCGGGAGGGTGGGGGATCAGTCGCCGAAGAGCTCGTGCAACCAGTCCGGGATGTTGTCGGGCTGCGTCGGGTCGGTGGACGAGTCGTCCTGCCCGTCCTGGCTGTCCTGGCCGTCCTGGGGGCCGCCCTGCTCCGGGGCCTGGGAGCCCTGCGAGCCCGTGGTCTCCTCGCGGACGGCGAGGGTCACGTCGGCGGTCTGGGTCTGCCCGTCGCGCACGTACGTGATCGTGGCCTGCTCGCCGGCGGACCGTTCGCGCACGTACGCCGTGAGCGACTCCGCGCCGTTGACGGCGTCGTCGTCGATGGCCACGATGACGTCGCCGGGCTGCAGGCCTGCCTCGGCGGCGGGCGAGCCGTCCGTGACCTGCCCGACCTCGGCCCCGCGGCGCGTCACGCCGTCGGCCTCCGCGGCGGCGTCCCCGAGGGAGACGCCGAGGAACGCGTGCTCGGCCGTCCCGCCCTCGACGAGCTGCTCGGCGACGTCGGTCCCGAGGTTCACGGGGATCGCGAACCCGAGACCGATCGAGCCGGACTGCCCACCGCCGGAGAGCGTGGCGATGGACGACGTGATGCCCACGACGCGACCCTGGGCGTCGAACAGCGGCCCGCCGGAGTTGCCGGGGTTGATGGCGGCGTCGATCTGGATCGCGTTGGTGACCACGACCTCGCCGGAGTCGTCGCCCGAGGCGGCCACGGGCCGGTCCAGGGCGGAGACGATGCCGGTGGTCGCCGTGTTCGCCAGGCCGAGCGGGTTGCCGACCGCGAGGACCGAGTCGCCGACCTGCACGGCGTCGGAGTCACCGAAGGTGGCGGGCTCCAGGTCGTCCGGGGCGTCGTCGAGCTGCACGACGGCGAGGTCGGTGGTGGGGTCCGTGCCCACGATCGACGCCTCGTAGAGGCGGCCGTCGCTGAGCGTGACCTGGACGGCGCCGTCGGCCGCGCCGGACACCACGTGGTTGTTCGTGAGGATGTGCCCCTCGGCGTCGAGGACGACGCCGGAGCCCTCGGACCCGCCACCCTGCCCGGCGACCTGGATGGCGACGACGGACGGCGCGACGGCCGCGGTGACCGCCTGCCAGTCGGGGTTCTGGTCGGACGAGCTCGCGACGGGAGCGGTGGTGCTCTGCTCGGGCGTGCCGACGTCCGCGAGCGACGAGGCGCCGTCCCCGGCCAGGGGGCCGGTGAGCGCGTAGGTCGCACCGCTCGCCAGGACCGCGGCACCGGCCGCGGCGGCCACGACCGGGACCCATACCCCGCGCTGACGCTGCGGGCGCTGCTGCTGCTGCGGGGTTCCGTACGGTGCCGGCGGCTGCTGCGGGTAGCCGGCGGGGTACGACGACGGCGCTCCGGTCGCGGTGGGCGCCTGCGGCGACGTGCGGTCCTGGTACGGCGGGGCGGCCGCCGCCCGCTGGTGCTCCGGATGCGCGGGCTCCGTCGGGTGCGCGAACTGCGCGGGCTGGGGCTGCTGGACGGGCGGCAACGGCACGGTCGGGTGCTCGACCGGGTGCTCGTCGCGCGACGGGTTCTGCGGTGACGTGTTGTCGGTGCTCATGTGCCCTCTCCTCGATGTCCTGGCACCAGACAACACCCTGATCCTGGGGCACCCCTTGGGCGAACCTGTGAATCGCCTGAGACGTGGACGCTCAGTGCCGGTCGAGGGCCGTCAGCGACTCCCTCCGCCGACCACCGCGGCGTGGATGCGAGCCGTGAGGTCGCGCGACTCGGCGAGCCGGTCGGCGCGCGGTACGCGCACCTCCACCACCCGCACCCCGTGCGAGGGGCCGGCCAGGGCGTGGCGCAGCGAGGAGACGTCCTCGACGAGCCGGTGGTCGACGCCGTACCCGGCGCAGAGCGTGGCCAGGTTCGCCCCGTGCGGGGTGCCGAACACGCGCTCGAAGGTCGCGGCCGCCGTCGGCCCCGCCGCCGCGAGCGCCCCGTGCTCCAGCGTCGCGAAGATCGAGCCGCCGTCGTCGTTGACCACGACCACGTCGAGGTCGACGGCGGGCTCGCCCGGGCCGTGCAGCAGCCCGCCGACGTCGTGCAGGAACGTCAGGTCTCCGACGAGGGCACGGGTGCGGCGCCCGGTGCGCGCGGCGCCGACCGCGACACCCGCGGCGGTGGACAGGGTGCCGTCGATGCCCGCCAGGCCCCGGTTCGCCAGGACCAGCGGGGACGGCTCGGTCCGTAGGCCGAGCACGAGGTCGACGTCGCGGACCGGGTTCGAGGCCCCGACCACCAGCACGTCGTGCGGGGCGGAGACCGTGACGACGGCGCGGGCGACCGCGAGCGCCGCGTGGGGGGCGGTGAGCAGCCCGTCCGCCACCGCCTCGTCGCACGTCGCCGCGTCGACGACGGCGGCCGCGGCGTCGCTGGCCGCGCGCCATCGGGTACGGAAGGCCCCGCCATCGGCCGGTTCGGTAGGCACGAACCACCGCTCGTGCAGCGACTCGACGACGCGGCGCGCGTTGCGGGCGGCGTCGGGCCAGGGGCCGCCTCCGGGGGCGACGACGGTGACGGCGACGCCGGGCCGGGCGAGCAGCCGCTGCACGGGGCGGGACAGGGTGGGGTGACCCAGGACGACGACGTGCGCGACGTCGTCGGCCAGGCCGTCGGCCCCGAGCACCGAGCGGTGCGCGACGACGGCGAGCGGTCCGCCGGTGCTGCCCGAGGAGGGTTCGGCGAGCAGCGGCCAGCCCTGCGCCTCGGCGAGCCGCCGGGCGTCCGGTCCGGCGCCGTCCCCGGCGACCACGAGGGTGCGGGACGGGTGGCCGGGCAGGGCCGGGTCGGCGCCGGGGCCCGGAGCGGGCTCCACGACGTCGACCGCCCCCCACGAGTTGTCAGACTCTCCACGAGGTATGCGTCGCCCACGTCCTGACAGCTCGGGAGCCGCGCGAGCTGTCAGGCTCTCCGCGACGTTGGCGTCGTCCACGTCCTGACAGCTCGGGGGGTGCAGCGGATCGCGGTAGGCCAGGTTGAGGTGGACGGGACCCGGGTACCGGTCGCGCAGCCCGCGGGCGGCAGCCAGCGCCCGGCGGGCCGTGGCGAGGAGGTCGCGGACCTCCCCGGGGCGGCCGTCCGGAGCAGGGACGTCGACGGCGGCACGCACCGCGGTCCCGAAGATCCCCACCTGGTCGGTGGTCTGGGACGCGCCGGTCCCGCGCAGCTCGTGCGGCCGGTCGGCGGTCAGCACGACCAGCGGCAGCCGGGCGTGGTGCGCCTCGAGGACCGCCGGGTGCAGGTTCGCCACCGCGGTGCCCGACGTCGTCACGACGCCGACAGGTCGCACCGCCGGACCCAGCGCGGCCGGGGCGCCGCCGTCGGCCGCCGGACCGACGGCCGACCCGCGGGACAGGCCGAGAGCCAGGAAGCCGGCCGAACGCTCGTCGATCCGCACGTGCAGGACGAGGTCGCCGCGCGCGTCCGCCTCGGCCAGCGCGTACGCCAGAGGGGCGGAGCGCGAACCGGGTGCCAGCACGACGTCGCCCACGCCCTGGGCGACGAGGTCGGCGACCAGGGCACGCGCCGCGTCCACGGCCGGGCTGGGGTCCGGCGGCGGCACGGCGGTCATGCGGCGCCCTCCGCGTCCAGCAGGGCGGCCAGCCGGTCGTGGCGGGCGAACCACCTCTCGCGCAGCTCAGACGGCGCCGCGGCGGCCGTCAGGGCCCGCGCCTGCGGGGCGACCCGGCCCACCGGCAGGCTGCCGTCGACGGGCAGGAGCGGGACGTCGGTGACGTCGCGGACGAGGAGCTGGGAGGTGGCGAGCCCGCAGGCGTGCGGCAGCTCGGGCAGAGCGGCGGCGAGCGCCACGCCGGCCGCGAGTCCCACGGACGACTCGATCGCCGAGGACACGACGACCGGCAGCCCGACCTGCTCGGCCAGCTCCAGGCACGCCCGGACGCCGCCGAGCGGCTGCACCTTGAGGACCACGACGTCGGCGGCCTCCTCGCGGACCACCCGCAGCGGGTCGGCGGCGCGCCGGATCGACTCGTCGGCCGCGACGGGCACGTCGGTGCCGCGGCGGACCGCCGCCAGCTCGGCGACCGTCGTGCACGGCTGCTCGACGTACTCCAACCCGCGGGCCGCCGCGTCCAGCAACGGGATGCGGTGCAGCGCCTCGTCGAGCGACCAGGCGCCGTTCGCGTCCACGCGGATCGCAGCGTCGGGCATCCCGGCCTCGTCGAAGGCGGCCCGCACGGCCTCGAGGCGGGCGATCTCCGCACCGACGGGCTCGACCGGACCCGGCCCGGCCCCGGCAGAGCGCTGCGCGACCTTGACCTTGGCCGTGCGGCAGCCACCGGAGGCGAGCACGATCTCGCGGGCGCGCTCCGGCCCGACGGCCGGCACGGTGACGTTCACCGGCACACGGTCGCGGACGGGCACGGGGAACGGGTGGTCCGCCGCCTCCCGGGCAGCGCGCAGCCACGCGGCCGACTCGGCGTCGTCGTACTCCCAGAAGGGGCTCAGCTCGCCCCAGCCGGCCTCGCCGCGCAGGAGCACTCCGTCGCGGACGTCGAGGTGGCGGAACCGGGTGCGCAACGAGGACGACCAGACGAACCGGTCCTGTCTCGTCGCGGAGAGGGTGGCGGGCACGCTCTCAGGGTAGGACGAGCGGGCCGGGCCGCGCGGCCGGTGCCGCGCAGGTCCCTCCGTCAGTCCGTGAACTCCTCGGGCGGCGTGCGGTACGTCCAGCGGTTCCCGCCGCGCGCCGTCGTCACCGGGACCGACTGCGTGGCGGCGGTCGCACGGCGCAAGGAGGCGGCGTCGTAGGCGATGAGCTCGTCGACGACCTCGTCCGGGTCGGCGACCTCGGTGTCTCGAGGTGGCATCGTGTTCATGCCTCCATGGTGCCTCCCGTGTGTGCAGATTTTCAGGACGACGCGCGCGGATGCTCGGCATGCCCTGCAAGAGCTTGGCGTGCCGAGGGCGCTTCGCCCCGCCCCGTTCCTGAACGGGACCTGATCATCCGGTCGACCCGCTCCCAGGTTCGTGTGACTACGGTCGGTGGACCAGTACCCATCACGAGGAGTGACCATGTCGATCAAGCGCCCGCTCGTCGCGCTCTCTGTGGCCGCGGTCGTCGCGCTCGCCGGCTGCACGTCCGAGACCGACGACCAGAATCCTGAGAGTAGCCCGAGCGCGGGGGCGCCCGAGGCCGGCGCCGGCCTGCCCGAGGCCGACCTGGAGGACGTGCCCGACGTCGTCGCCGAGGTCAACGGTGAGAAGGTCGAGCGTGAGGAGTTCGTCACCACCTACGAGGGTCAGCTGCAGCAGGCGGCGATGTCCCAGCAGAGCACCGGCCAGGAGGTCGACCAGGCCGCCCTCAAGAAGCAGGTCGTCGAGCAGCTGGTGGGCAACCGGCTGCTGACGCAGGCGGCCGACCAGTCCGGCATCGAGGCGACCGAGGAGGACGTCCGGACCACGCTCGCCGGCATCGCGACGCAGAACGGGATGCAGTCCGCGGACGAGGTGATCGCCGCTCTCGGCGAGCAGGGCATCTCGGAGGACGAGGTGCGTTCGGACGCGGCCTCGCAGTTCGAGGTCAACGCCTACATCGAGGCCGAGGCGGACGTCGAGGAACCGAGCGAGGACGAGCTGCGCGAGCAGTACGACACGATCGTCGAGCAGATGGAGTCCCAGGGTGGCGAGGGTGCCTCGCAGGCCGAGATCCCGCCCTTCGAGGACGTCCGCGACCAGCTGGCCCAGCAGGCGATGGGCGAGCAGCAGAGCGCGGCGGTCGACGAGATCGTGGCCACGCTCCGTGACGAGGGCGACGTGACCATCCACCTGTGAGGCGACAACCACCCCGTCCGGTCGCACGTAGCCGTACTCGCTGCCGGTGATCACGCCGAGCACCGCGGGTACACCGGTGCGCTCGGCGATCCTCTCGATGTACGCCACCAGCGACGACGACAGTTTGCAGGCCGTCCAGGCTGCATCCTGCAGTGGTACAGGACGTCACTCTGCAGACAGGGACCGGAGCGGCCGACAGCCCGTGGAGCGCACTACGCTGGCTCGCGTGAGCAACAGCGACCTCCCCGCACCCGTCTCCGAGACGTTCGACGCCGGCCGCTGGCGCACGGTCGCCGGGTTCGACGACCTGACGGATCTCACGTACCACCGGGGCGTGGAGCGCGACACAGCGGGCGCCGTCGTGCGCGACCTGCCGGTCGTCCGGGTCGCCTTCGACCGGCCCGAGGTGCGCAACGCGTTCCGCCCGCACACCGTCGACGAGCTGTACCGGGTGCTCGACCACGCCCGGATGACCTCCGACGTCGGGACCGTGCTGCTCACCGGCAACGGACCGTCTCCCAAGGACGGCGGCTGGGCGTTCTGCTCCGGCGGGGACCAGCGCATCCGGGGACGCTCCGGCTACCGGTACACGACGCCCGACGGCGCGGGCCGCCTCGGTGACGACGCCGACGCCGTGGACCCGGCCCGCGCCGGGCGGCTGCACGTCCTGGAGGTGCAGCGCCTCATCCGCACCATGCCCAAGGTGGTGATCGCCGTCGTCGACGGCTGGGCCGCCGGGGGCGGGCACTCGCTGCACGTGGTCGCCGACCTGTCGATCGCGTGCCGTCAGCACGGGAAGTTCAAGCAGACCGACGCCGACGTCGGGTCGTTCGACGGCGGGTACGGCTCGGCCTACCTGGCGCGCCAGGTCGGCCAGAAGCGGGCGCGGGAGATCTTCTTCCTCGCGCGGGAGTACTCGGCGGATGACGCCGAGCGCTGGGGCGGGGTCAACGAGGTCGCGGACCACGAAGGCCTGGAGGACCTCGCGGTGGAGTACGCCCGGACCATCGCCGGCAAGTCGCCGCAGGCCGTCCGGATGCTGAAGTTCGCCTTCAACCTGGCCGACGACGGGCTCATGGGCCAGCAGGTGTTCGCCGGGGAGGCGACCCGCCTGGCGTACATGACGGACGAGGCCGTCGAGGGTCGCGACGCGTTCCTCGCCAAGCGCGACCCCGACTGGTCGGGATTTCCCTACGCCTACTGACCGGATCCGCCCGCCGGGCGTCGCTCACTCGGAGACGGTGAGGGAACCGGTCGACTGCGGCATCAGTCCGATCCACGTGCTGCCCGGCTCGAGCTCGACGGTCTCACCGCCGGCCGTCAGCTCGATCGGGTCGTCGAGCGCGCCCTTGGACCACTCGACCTCGACCGTGCTGCCCCCGCTCGCCACCACACCGGGCCCGGAGGAGTCGACGAGCTTCGTCTCGGGCACCGCCGCACCGGACGAGTCGTGGAACTCCGTGGCGACGACCTCCACCTCGAGCACGACCACGTTGGTCGCCGCGTGCTGGTCCCCCGACGCCGCCATCGACGGGCTGCTGCCCTCGCTGCGCAGCCAGGTCTCCGAGTCCCCGTCCCACGTCCACCCGGTGGTCTGCATGCGGGACATGACGACCTCCAGACCGGAGGCGGGCTTCCCGTCGGTCTCCGCGGTGCTCTCCCCCGGGTCGTCCCGGAACGCGAACTGCTCCGGCGGCGGGACCGTCCGCTCGCCGTCGGCCTGGGCGAGGAACGCCTCCGGGTCACCGATCACGTTGTGCGGGGCGTACCGGTTCGGGTCACGGCTGAACCCGGCGTCGCCGGCGTCCATGATCACCGACTGCGTACCGCTGTCGTTCACCGCGTCGATGAACGGCGGCTGGGCGCCGGAGTAGGCGAGGATGCCGTCCAGCGGCGCGACGATCGCCGGGTCCATCGGCCGCACCGACCGCACCGGCTCCACGGTCTCCGGGACGCTCGAGTGGTACACCGCCACGTAGCGGGTGATGCCGCCCTCAACGACCTCCTCCCAGACCATGTCGGCCTGCGTCAGCCCGGTCTGCGGCCGCGCCTCGCGCGAGTTCTCGATCTTGATCGCCAACGCCGGACGGTCCGCGACCTCGTCCGACTCGACCCCGGTCAGCGGCCACACCGTCGGCACCTCCGGCGTGGGCGGCGACGCCTTCGGGGCACCGTCGACGGCGGCCGGGACGGTCGTCGTGGGCGCGGGGGCCGGTTCCTCCCCGCTGCAGGCAGCCAGGAGCAGGGCGGTCCCGAGGAGCGCGCCGGGCGCCGCCAGCCGCGTCAACCGTGCGGTCATCAGTCCTCCAACGGTGTGTTCTGCCGCACACGGTACGTCACGGGGCACCTTGCGAGGCTGTCCAGCCGCTCGACGCGCGCCCGGGACGACTCTGCTGGGCGCGAGCAGACGTCGCGCCGTCCGCGCAGAGCAGGTCGTGAACCGGGCGCCCCGTGACCACCGCCCCGCGCGGCCTATCGTGAGCCGGTGAGCACTCCCGACCTCGCCACGCTCGTCGACGGTGTGCGCCGTGCGCTCGACGGCGGCCCACCCGTCGCGCCGCTGCCCCGCCTCACGGCGCAGGCACCGCCGTCGGGCACCGCGCTGGTGGTGCGCACGTCCGGCTCGACGGGGACGCCGCGCGAGGTCGCCCTGACCGCTGAGGCACTGCGCGCGTCGGCCACCGCGACCCGCGAGCGCCTCGGTGCCGCCGGCCGCTGGGTGCTGACCCTGCCGCCCACCCATGTCGCTGGCATGCAGGTGATCGTCCGCGCACTGCTCGCCGGCACCCCCTTGACCGCCGCCCCCGAGGGCCGCTTCACGCCCGCGGGGCTCGCGGACCTGCTCGACGCACCCCTGGCCACCGGCGACCCGGTGCACGTCTCCCTCGTGCCGACCCAGCTCCACCGCGTGGTCGAGGCCGCCGACGGCGGTGCACCGGCCGCCCTCGACGCGCTGGCCCGCTGTGGTGCGGTGCTGCTCGGCGGGGCCGCGACCCCACCGCGGCTGCTGGCCCGCGCCCGCGACGCCGGCGTGCCCGTGGTACGCACCTACGGCATGTCGGAGACCGCCGGCGGGTGCGTGTACGACGGCGTGCCGCTGCCGGGCGTGCAGGTCCGGCTCGCTCCCCTCTCCGAGTTGTCAGAACGCGGACGGGGTGTACCGACTGCTCGCTCTGACAGCTCGGTGGGGGTGGTGGAGCTCGCGGGCCCGACGCTCGCCGTCGGGTACCTCGGTGACGACGACGCCACGGCTGCGGCGTTCCACGACGACGCGGACGGGTGCTGGTTCCGCACCAGCGACCTCGGCACGCTGACCGACGGGGTGCTGCGCGTGCTCGGCCGCGCCGACGACGTCGTGGTCACCGGCGGGGTGAACGTCGCCCCCGCGGCCGTGGAGTCCGTGCTCGGCGAGCTGCTCGGCGCCGAGGTGTGCGTCGTCGGCGTGCCCCACGACGAGTGGGGTCAGGAGCTCGTGGCCGTGCTCTCCGACCCTGTGGGTGCACGACACGCCGTCGAGACGCCCGGCCCAGCGGCGCGTCGTGCACCCACAGGGTCTGGCGCGTGGGAGGCGGCCGAGCTGGCCCGGGTGCGGTCCGTCGTCGCGGATAGACTCGGCCCGGCCGCCGCGCCCCGCCGCATCCTGCGGGTGGCCTCCCTGCCGCTGCGCGGTCCCGGCAAGGTCGACCGTGCCGCCGTCGTCGACCTGGTGCGCGCCCGTGCGGCGCGCGACTGAGAGGAGCACGCATGGCCACCACGGCCGAGTGGGTCGCCGGAGCGCGCCCCCGGACCCTGCCCGCCGCCGCCGCACCGGTGGCTATCGGCACCGGTGCCGCCGCGCAGGTCGACGCCTTCGCCTGGCTGCCCGCCGTCCTCGCGCTCGGCGTGGCCCTCGCGCTCCAGGTCGGCGTCAACTACGCGAACGACTACTCCGACGGCGTCCGCGGCACCGACCTTGACCGGGTCGGCCCGCTGCGGCTCACCGCCTCCGGCATCGCGCGGCCGGGACAGGTCAGGGCCACCGCGTTCGGCGCGTTCGGGGTCGCGGGTGTGCTCGGGCTGGCGCTGTGCGCGGTGAGCGGGCACTGGTGGCTGATCGCCGTCGGCGCGGTCAGCATGCTCGCCGGGTGGTACTACACCGGCGGCAAGCGGCCGTACGGGTACGCGGGTCTCGGCGAGGTCGGCGTGTTCGTGTTCTTCGGGCTGGTGGCCACCCTCGGCACGACGTACACCCAGGCGGACCGGATCACCTGGCCCGCGGTGCTGGGCGCCGTCGGGGTGGGACTCATCGCCTGCGCGCTGCTGATGGTCAACAACATCCGGGACATCCCCACCGACGTAGTGGCCGGCAAGCGGACGCTGGCGGTGCGCCTCGGCGACCACCGGGCCCGGCGGCTGTACGCGCTGTGGGTGGTGCTGCCGGTGCTCCTCGGGCTCGCCTGCGCGGTCTGGAACCCGTGGGCGTTCCTCGTCGCCCTGCTCCTGCTGCCCGCCGTGCTGCTGGCGGTGCCGGTGATCGCCGGTGCACGCGGCAGGGCGCTGGTCCCGGTGCTCGCCGGCACGGGGATGTTCGAGCTCGCCTACGGCGTGCTGCTCGGGCTCGGCCTGGCGCTGTAGTACCGCCTCCCGACGCCGACCAGGAAGCTGGGCCCGGAACGGGCCGCTATTGCGGGCCCGGCTTCCTGTTCGGCGCGTCGGCGCGGCCGGGTTCGTGGTCCCAGTCCTCCGCGGCGGCGTCCTCGTCGATGATCCGGCCCAGCCCCTCCTGGCCGGCGCGACGACGCTCCGCGCGCTCGGCGAGCCAGCGCGCGGCCGCGTCCTTCTGCTTCGGCAGCACCAGGTAGGACACCGCGAACGCGACCACGACGGCCACCAGCACCAGCAGCCAGCTCCGCAGGCCGACCAGGTAGCCACCGCCGAGCGCGACGGCGAACAGCAGCAGGCGGAGCAGGGTGTAGATCACGAGAGGCACCGCCCCAGGATACGTCCGGCGCTCCGTCGGCCGGTCCGGTCGGTCCGGTCGGTCCCGTCCGTGCCGACCGCGATTCGGCCCCGGTCCGTGGGCGAACTAGGCTGGAGGAATGTTCCGCGTCCTGGTCGGCCTCGCCGTCGTCGGCCTGCTGGTGTACAGCCTCGCCGACCTCTCCGCGTCCGAGGAGGAGGATCGCGCCGGTCTGCCGAAGTGGTTGTGGGTCGTCATCATCGTCCTGCTGCCGATCTTCGGCCCGATCACCTGGATCGCCACCAAGCAGTCGCGCCGCCGCGGAGGATCCGGCGGCCGCGGGGCGCGCCCCGGTCGCGGTCCTCGCCGGCCGTCCGGCCCGGTGGCCCCGGACGACGACCCGGACTTCCTGTGGCGGCTGGAGCAGGAGAAGCGTCGCCAGCAGCGCCGCGAGGGCGGCGACGACACCGCGAGCTGACGCCCGGTCCCACGAGGTGGGTGCGCGCTACCTCGCGGGGGCCAGCGCTACCTCGCGGTCCGCGAGCGCTACCTCGCGGTGCGGGTCAGCTGATGCCCGAGTAGGAGTGCTTGCCGTTGAAGATCAGGTTCACGCCGGTGAAGTTGAACAGCACGCAGGCGTAGCCGACGACGACGAACCACGCTGCCCGGCGCCCCGACCAGCCGCGCGTCGTGCGCGCGTGCAGGTAGGCCGCGTAGACGACCCAGATGACGAAGCTCCAGACCTCCTTGGGGTCCCAGCCCCAGTAGCGGCCCCAGGCGTCCTCCGCCCAGATCGCGCCGCCGATGATCGTGAACGTCCACAGCACGAACCCGACCGCGTTGAGCCGGAACGACATCGACTCCAGGGCGGTCGGGCCCGGGGTGCGGTCCAGCCACCGGAAGCCCGGCCGGGTGAGGAACGGGCTGCCGGTGTCGCGGGAGTCGCGCAGCAGCTGCAGCGCCGACATCACGAACGAGACGGTGAAGATGCCGGTGGCCACGATGGCGACACCGACGTGCAGGACCAGCCAGTAGTTCTGCAGCGCCGGCTGCACACCGGTCGCGGCGACGTGGAACGAGTTGAGACCCACCACGAGGAAGAGGGTGGCGAGCCCGGTGACGAACGCCCCGAGGAACCGCACGTCCCGGCGCAGGTTGAGCACGAGGAACACGACGAGCGCGATGAACGAGCCGACCATCGTGAACTCGTACATGTTGGCCCACGGCGCCCGCCCCGCGGCGAGCCCGCGCAGGACGATCGCGGCGAGCAGCATCGCCGTCGCCAGCCAGGTGGTGGACATCGCGATCCCGGCGGCCCGACGGCGCGGCTCGGCCCCGACCGGTGCGTCGGCGGTCACGCTCGTCGTCGGCCCGGCACCGACGACCGCCCGCTCCTGCGTGCGGGCGCCGACGCGCTCGTCGGTGCGCCGGCCCAGGTCGACGGCGAACGCGATCATCGCGACGGCCAGCGCGGTCGCGGCAGCCCAGACGAGCAGGTCGCTCAGCTCGGCGATCTCCATGGTCAGCCTCTCTCGGGGTCGTGCGTCGGTACGGGGTCGGGCAGGGGGGCGAGCTCGGGGACCGCGGCCAGCGTGCGGTCCACCTCGGGCTGCAGGCCGAGGTCGTCCCCGCGGGCCAGGCCCGCGACCTCGACGTGCGTGACGCCTTCGTGCTCCCAGGATCGCACCCAGACGCGGCGGCGCGGCAGGAACAGCGAGCCGGTCAGGCCGACGAGCGCGGCCAGGGAGAAGCCCAGCACCCAGCCCAGGGAGGGGTCGTGGCGCAGGTCCAGGGCGACGTACCGCGGGACGTCCTCGCCGAGCGTGACGGTCCCGAGACCGTCGGGCAGCTCGACGCGGTCCCCCGGTTCGAGCAGGAGCGTGACCCGCTCGCCGTCCTCGTCCACGGAGGCCGTGAGGTTCTCGGTGTCGAGGCGGTACACGTTCTGCGGCACACCGTCGTCCAGGCCGAGGTCGCCGCGGTACACCTCCAGCACGAGCAGCGGGTCCTCGGGCGAGGGGAAGACGGAGCGGGCCGAGCCGTCGGGGTCGATGACCGCCGTCGGCAGGAAGTAGCCGATGAGCCCCACCTGGTCGAGCCCGCCCGTGACGTCCGGGACCTTGACGACGCCGCGCGAGGTGTAGAGCTGGTCCTCCGGGATGAACGGCACCCGCCCGGAGAACGCGACCTCGCCCTCGGCGTCCTCCACCGTGATCTCCGGGGCGTAGCCGTTGCCCTGCAGGTAGATCTTGGACCCGTCGATCACCAGCGGGTGGTTGACCTTGATGGTCTCCTCGGACGCCGACCCGTCCGGCTCCGTCACCGTCACCGAGGCCGTGAAGTCCCGCGACTGAGCGAACGCCGCGCCGTCGGTCGCGAACTCCGACGTGAACTCGTCCAGCGTCATGGAGAACGGGACGAGCGACTCGGGCTGGAACCAGGCACCGCTCTCGAACGTGTCGTAGTCGACGACGGCGTTGGCGAACCCGCGCCCCTCGGTGATGATCGCCTGACCGCGGTAGTGCATCAGCTGCCCGACGCCGACGGCGACGACGAGGCCGAGCAGCGCCAGGTGGAACAGCAGGTTGCCGCTCTCGCGCAGGTAGCCGCGCTCGGCGGCCACGGTGCGGGCCGCCGGCCGGGCGGGCACCCGGCCGCGCGCCGCGCGCGCCTCGTCGTCCGCCGTGTCCACGCGGAACGTCGGGAGCCACCGTGACCGGCCGCGCAGGTGCTGCGCGACGGCGTCGGTCACCGCCTGCGGCGACGCGGACGTCGTCCCGGACGCCTGGGCGGGGAAGCGGCCGAACCGCGCCGGCGTGCGCGGGGGCCGGTTCCGCAGCGCCTTGGCGTGCGCGATCGTGCGCGGCACGATGCAGCCCACCAGCGAGACGAACAGCATCAGGTAGATCGCCGAGAACCAGGCCGAGGAGTAGACGTCGAAGAACCCGAGCCGGTCGAGCCACTCCCCCGCCGTCGGGTTGTCGCCCAGGTACTCGAGGACGGCCGCGGGGTCCTGGCTGCGCTGCGGCAGGATCGACCCCGGCACCGCGGCCACGGCGAGGAGCATGAGGAGCATGAGCGCCACGCGCATGCTCGTGAGCTGGCGCCAGGTCCAGCGCAGCATGCCGCGCCAGCCGATCCTGGGTGCCCGTGCGGTGCCCGACGGCGGCGCACCGGCCGCCGGCCCGGCCTCGGCGTCGGTCGTCTCGCCGCCGCGGGCGCCCTGGGTGAACTCGTCCGCGATCCCCTCGGGACGATAGCTGCGACCGCTCATCACACCACCGTCGTGTATCCGCTGATCCAGCTCTGCAGGACGCTCGTCAGCGAGCCCCACAGGCCGGTGACCATGGCCAGCCCGATCGCGACGAGCAGCCCGCCGCCGATCCGCATGATCGCGAGCCGGTGCCGGCGCAGGAACCCGAGCATGCGCTGCGAGGACTGCAGACCGAGGGCGACCAGGAGGAACGGCACGCCGAGCCCGACACAGTACGCGATCCCGAGGACCACGCCTCGTCCGGCCGACGCCTCGTTGAGGGCGAGGGACTGCACCGCGGCGAGCGTGGGGCCGAGGCACGGGGTCCAGCCGAGCCCGAACACCACGCCGAGCAGCGGCGCGCCCCACAGGCCCGCGCGAGGGCTGACGTGCAGGCGGCGCTCACGCTGCAGGATCCCGATGCCGCCGAGGAACGCCACCCCCATGACGATCACGACGAGTCCCAGCACCCGCACCAGCACGTCCTCGTACCGCACGAGGTAGGAGCCCACGGCGCCGGCGGCCGCCATGAGGGCCACGAACACCGCGGTGAAGCCGAGCACAAACAGCCCGACCCCGGCGACGACGCGACCGCGCCCGGGAGCGCGCGCGGGTGCGGCCGTCGTCGTCCCGCCCGCTGCACCGCCCGTGGTCCCGGCGTTGGCCGCGGCGAGACCACCGACGTACCCCACGTACCCGGGCACCAGCGGCAGGACGCACGGCGAGGCGAACGACACCAGGCCGGCGAGCAGCGCGACGAGCACGGCCAGCAGCAGGGAGCCGCTGACCGCCGTCGTCGCGAAGAACTCACCCATGGGTCAGCCGTCCTCGGAACTGGTCACCGCGGACACCTGCGCCTCTGCTCCGGCCGAGCGCCTCGTCCCTCGCCCCTCACCCTGCGCGACGTCTCCGCCGTCCTCGGAACTGGTCACCGCGGACACCTGCGCCTCTGCTCCGGCCGAGTGCCTCGTCCCTCGCCCCTCACCCTGCGCGACGTCTCCGCCGTCCTCGGAGAGCACGACGTCGACGATCCCGTCGAGGGTGGAGCCGGCGACCTGTCCGACGACGCGCGCGGCGACGCGTCCCTCGCCGTCGAGCACCACGGTGGACGGGACGGCCTGCAGCGGCACGACGCCGGACAGGCCGGCGACCACCTGTCCGCTGCGGTCCTCGATCGACGGGTAGCCCACGTCGAACGTGCGCTGGAAGGCCAGGGCGGTGCCGGCGTCGTCCTCGGTGTTGATGCCGAGCAGGTGCAAACCGTCGTCGGCGCGGTCCTCGGCGAGCGCCACCAGGTCGGGCGCCTCAGCGCGGCACGGCGCGCACCCCGCGTACCAGGTGTTGAGCACGACGACGTCGCCGCTCCAGTCGGCGGTGGAGATCTCGTCCCCCTCGAACGACGTGCCCTCGACGACGACGGCGTCGCCGCGCTCGTCGGGTTCCCACTGCTGGACCGAGCCGTCGCCCGAGACGAAGCCCTGCCCGACGACGTCGCCCGCCCCGGAGTCTGCCGGCCCGCACGCGGCGAGCAGCCCGAGGGAGGCTGCCAGGGCGATCGCCCGGACGCGGGACCGGGTGGCGCGACCCATCAGGCGCCCGGCACGGGGTCGGCACCGGCGAGCAGGTCGTCGGCGGGCTCGCAGTAGTGCAGACCGGCGAACCGGTCGTCGTCGAACGTCAGGGACGTCAGCGAGGCGAGGGCGCACTCGCGGCGACGCGGGTCGTGCGCGAGCCGGCGCCCCTCGAAGGCCCGCCGCGTCACCCAGACGGGGAGCTGGTGGCTGACCAGCACGACCTCGTGGCCGGCATAGGTGCGGCGCGCGTCGTCGACGGCGGCCCGCATCCGGGCGACCTGCGCGGCGTAGCTCTCGCCCCAGGACGGCCGCAGCGGGTTCCACAGGTACTTCCAGTACCGGGGGTGCGCGAGCTGTCCGGGACGCTTGCCGATCGTGGTGCCCTCGAAGCTGTTGCCGGCCTCGACGAGCCGGTCGTCGGTCGCGAGCTCGACGCCGAACACCGACGCGGTCGGCCGGGCTGTCTCCTGAGCACGCTGCAGGGGGCTGGCGACGACGGCGGCGACGTCACGTCCGCCGTCGGACAGGTGCTCCGCGACGCGCTCGGCCATCCGCCGGCCGCGGTCGGACAGGCGGTAGCCGGCGATGCGCCCGTACAGGACGCCGTCAGGGTTGTGGACCTCGCCGTGCCGCAGGAGATGGACGGTGGTGGTGGCCATGGCCCCCAGTGTCCCAGACCGGAGGGGTCCTCAGGTCCGGTCCAGGCTCGTCCCAGCCCCTCCGTGACGGGCCTCACGGTCGTGGGCGGTGGTCCCCCGGTCCGGGAATACCCGTTGACGACCGACTGTTCATGCATTTCGATGGAATCGCCCCGTGGGACGACCACATCGCCCACGACAGCCACTCACAAGGAGCATCACTCATGGCCACGCCGCTGCCCGCAGGTCTCAACTCCGGTACCTACGTCATCGACGCCGCGCACTCCACCGCGTCCTTCTCCGTCCGCCACGCGGGCATCTCCAAGGTCCGCGGCACCATCGGCATCGCCGCCGGCGAGATCACCGTCGGCGACGACCTCGAGACCACCTCGGTCTCCGCCGAGCTCGACGCCGCGTCGGTCAACACCGGCGACGAGAACCGCGACGGCCACCTCAAGAGCGCCGACTTCTGGCACGCCGAGGAGAACCCCGTGTGGTCCTTCGCCTCGAAGAGCATCGACAACGAGGGCGACGACTACGTCATCTCCGGCGACCTCACGATCAACGGCGTCACCAAGACGGTCGCGCTGCCGACCGAGTTCGCCGGCACCGCGAAGGACCCCTTCGGCAACGACCGCGCCGGGTTCGAGTCCGAGCTGGAGATCAACCGCAAGGACTTCGACCTCACCTGGAACGCCGCGCTCGAGACCGGTGGCCTCCTCGTCGGCGACAAGGTCAAGATCGCGCTCGACGTCTCCGCGATCGCCCAGGGCTGACCGGCGCGAGCCCGCTCCGACAGAACGCCAGAGCCGGGTGAGGGTTCTCAGGCACGGTCGTCCACCCCGAAGCGGAGGGCGCGCAGCGCCCGTGAACGCGACCGTGCACGAGAACCCTCACCCGGCGGAGCGTCAGCCGGCGGTCACCCCGTCCGCTCCTGCGGACGCGACGCCGTTGGCATGGCGTGCCGCGGCGTGGAACGCCAGGATCTGCAGCTCGCCCGCGACGTCCACGCTGCGCACGACGACGTCGTCGGGCACGTGGAGCGCGACCGGCGCGAACGACAGGATCTCGCGCACGCCCGCGCCCACCACACGCTCGGCGATCTCCTGCGCCGGGGGACCCGGCGTGGCGAGCACGACCATCGACACGTGCCGCTCGACGATGATGCGCTCGAGCCCGTCGACGTGCTCGACCTCGAGCCCGGCGGCCCGGCCGCCCACCACGGCAGGGTCCGCGTCCAGGAGAGCGACCACCTGGAACCCCCGCGCGGCGTACCCCGAGTAGTTCGCCAGCGCGTGCCCCAGGTTGCCGACGCCGACGATCGCCAGCCGGTGCTCGGACCCCAGGCCCAGGGCGGTGGCGATGTACGACGACAACGACTCGACGTCGTACCCCACCCCTCGTGTCCCGAACGACCCCAGGTAAGACAGGTCCTTGCGCAGCTGTGCCGACCCCACCCCCGACCGGTCCGCGAGGTCGGACGACGACGTCGTCGCCACCCCCTCGCGCATCAGGTCCCGCAGGGCGCGCAGGTAGTACGGCAGCCGCGCCACCGTCGCCGCGGGCACCGTCACCTCACCGATCTCGATCACGTGTTCTTCCCTCCCGGGGGCCGGGCCAGCCGCCGCGCCAATCGTGCCGCGTCGATCCGCCAGAACCCCTGCTGCACGCCGTCCACCTCGACGACGGGCACGTAGTCGCCGTACCGCTCCACCAGAGCGGGCTCGGCGTCGATGTCGATCTCCTGCCAGGTCTCGCCCATCTCGGCGCACACCGCGGCGACCACCGCCCGTGCCTCGTCGCACAGGTGGCAGTCCGCCCTGCTGTACACGACCACCCGGGACGCGTCTGGTCGGGTCGAGGTCCTGCTCACGAGCACAGCGTATCGGCGCTACTACAGTGGGCGACATGTCGTCTCATGCTGCGCCCACGGTCGGACCGACGGCAGCAGCCTTCTTCGACGTCGACAACACGATCATCCGGGGCGCCAGCGCCTTCCACCTGGCCAGGGCTCTGTACCAGCGCAAGTTCTTCGGGACCCGGGACCTGCTGCGCTTCGGCTGGATCCAGGCGAAGTACCTCGTGTTCGGCGAGTCGCGCTCCCAGATCGAGACCGTCCGCACGCGGGCGCTGTCCCTCATCGCCGGCCGGTCCGTCGCCGAGATCACCGCGGTCGGCGAGGAGGTGTACGACACCGTGCTGGAGCTGCGCATCTTCCCCGGCACCAAGCGCCTCCTCGACGAGCACCTCGCCGCCGGGGACGAGGTCTGGCTCGTCACCGCCACCCCCGTGGAGATCGGCGGGCTCATCGCCCGCCGGCTGGGCGCCACGGGCTGCCTCGGCACGATCGCCGAGCACTCCGACGGCTACTACACCGGCGCCCTCGTCGGCGACCTGATGCACGGCGAGGCCAAGGGGGCCGCCGTCCGCGAGCTCGCCGAGCGCGAGGGCCTCGACCTCGACGCGTCGTTCGCCTACGGCGACTCGCTCAACGACCTGCCGATGATGCGGTCGGTCGGTCACCCCTGCCCGATCAACCCCGACGCCCGCCTGCGCCGGCACGCCAAGGAGGTCGGCTGGCCCATCCGGGAGTTCCGCGGACGCAGCCAGCGGGTCGCGGGACGGGGGATGCGCACGGCCTCCTGGGCCGGCGCCGCCTGGGTGCTGGGCCTCGTGCTGCGCGCCGCCCAGCGCAGCGTGCGCCGGCGGCTTCGAGGACGCTGAGAGCACGCAAAGAGCCCGGCACCCCTGATCGGGGTCCGGGCTCGCTGCGCGCGGCCCGCCGTCGGCGGGCGCGGCGTCACTTCTTGTTGCGGCGCTGGTGGCGCGTCTTGCGAAGCAGCTTGCGGTGCTTCTTCTTCGCCATGCGCTTACGACGCTTCTTGATGACGGAGCCCATGAGGTCCTCACAATGCTGATCGGTGATGGAGGCCGGTTGGTCCCGACGATCCTGTGCCCGGTGTCCGTGCGAACGAACCCCGGGACCAAGCACTGCCGACCAACGCGAAAAAGTCCGTCCCCCAGAATACCCGACCCGAGCCGGTGCCTCGAACGTCAGTCGAGGAACGGGTCGAGGCCCAGGCCCGGGAAGACGTGCCGGCGGGTCGCCAGCACCGCGCGGTCCACCGCGTCCGAGGGGTCGTAGCCCTCGCTCCAGGACCGCCATGCCACCTCGCCGCGCCCGAGCGCCGTCGCGGGCACCAGCCCGGACATCTCCTCGGCGGCGGTACGCCACGTCGCGGGCAGCGGTGTGCCCGGCGAGATCGGGACGTGGGCCGCCTCGGCCACCAGTGCCGACCACACGAGCGGCACCACGTCGACGACGGCGTAGCCGCCCCCGCCCAGCGCGACCCACCGGCCGTCGCACAGCTCGTGCGCCAGCGCGTGCACCCACGAGGCCGCCTCCACCTGGGCGTCGATCCCCACGTTCAGGTCCGTCAGCGGGTCGTTGCCGTGCGCGTCCGTGCCGTGCTGCGACACGATCGCGTCCGGCCGGAACTCCCGCAGCACCAAGGGCACCACGGCGTCGACCGCCCGCAGCCAGCGCGCCGAGTCGGTACGGGGCGGCACGGCGACGTTCACGGCCGAGCACTCCGCGCCGGGGCCACCGGTGTCCGCGGGGTTGCCCGTGCCCGGGAAGAGGGTGTGGCCGTCCTGGTGGACCGACACCGTCAGCACGCGAGGGTCGTCCCAGAAGATCGACTCGACCCCGTCGCCGTGGTGGGCGTCCAGGTCGACGTACGCCACCCGCTCGGCACCCAGGTCGAGCAGCCGCTGCACCGCGGCCGCGGCGTCGTTGTAGACGCAGAACCCCGAGGCGGCACCCCGTCGGGCGTGGTGCATCCCGCCGGCGACGTTGACCGCGTGCTGCACCTCGCCCGTCCACACCGCCTCGGCGGCCGCCACCGACGCGCTGACGAGCCGGGAGGCGGACTCGTGCATCGAGGCGAAGATGGGGTCGTCCTCGGTGCCGAGGCCGCGCGCCAGGTCCGGTTCGCCGGTCCGCGCCGCGTGCTGCACCGCGGCGATGTACTCCGCGTCGTGCACCGTGCGGACCAGCGCGTCGCTGCTCGGAGGGATCGACGCCAGGCCGAGCCCGGGCTGGTCCAGCAGACCGAACGCCGTGACGAGCCGCAGGGTGAGGTCGAGCCGGGCCGGCGCCATCGGGTGCCCCGGGCCGAAGTCGTAGGTCAGGAGCTCGGGGCTCCACAGCAGCCGGGCGACGGACATCCCGCCACGGTAGCCGAACCCGTGGCAGGCTGGGCCAGACGCCTGGCGGATGAGACGACGGAGGAACCGGTCGGTGGCGACGAGGTGGCGGGACCGCGGTGCGACGCTCCGGGAGTGGACGGACCGCACGGCCCGGGAGTACCCGGCGCGCCTGGCGATGACCGTCTTCGGCGCGGTCATCGTCGTCTTCACCCTCCTGCTGCTGCCTCCGTGGGCCACGGGGTCCGGCGAGGGGGCACGCTTCGTCGACGCGCTGTTCACCGCCGTCTCGGCGGTGTGCGTGACCGGGCTCGTCGTGGTGGACACCGGCTCCTACTGGTCCGAGTACGGGCACGCCGTCATCCTTGCCGGGATCAAGATCGGCGGGCTCGGGGTGATGACCCTCGCCTCCCTGCTCGGCATGGCCGTCTCGCGGCGCATCGGTCTCACCCAGAAGCTGCTGACGGCCTCCGAGGCCAAGGTGCGCACCAGCAGCCTGGGCGAGGTCGGCTACCTCATCCGGCTCATCGTCGTGGTCTCGGTGAGCATCGAGGCGGCGGTCGCGGCGATCCTGCTGCCCCGCTTCCTGGCACTGGGCGAGAGCTTCGGCTCGGCGCTGTGGCACGCCGTCTTCTACGGCGTCTCAGCGTTCAACAACGCGGGCTTCGTGCCGACCACCGAGGGCCTGATGCCGTACACCTCGGACTGGCTCGTCGTCGTCCCGATCGGTCTGGGGGTGTTCGTCGGGGCGCTGGGCTTCCCGGTGATGGCGAACGTCCTGCAGGCGCGCCGGTACGGCCGGCGCTGGTACCGCCACCTCTCCCTGCACACGAAGCTGACCGTGAGCACGAGCGTCGCGCTGTTCGTGGCGGGCTTCGTGGCCATCGGCGCGATGGAGTGGACCAACCCTCGGACCTTCGGCGGGCAAGACGTGCCGACGAAGCTCCTGTCGGCGGCGTTCGCGTCGGTCATGCCGCGGTCGGGCGGGTTCAGCACGGTCGACACCGGCGAGATGAACGGGGAGTCGTGGCTGGTGATGGACGCCCTGATGTTCGTGGGGGGCGGGTCGGCGTCGACGGCGGGCGGCATCAAGGTGACCACCCTGGCGGTCATGCTCCTCGCGATCCTCGCGGAGGCCCGCGGCGACCGGGACATCGACGTGTTCGGCCGACGGATCCCGCGCGACACGTTGCGGCTGTCCATCGCGGTGGTGTTCATCGGCGCGACGATGGTGCTCGCCTCCTGCATCGCCCTGCTCAGCATCACGGACTTCTCGCTGTCGGAGATCCTGTTCGAGGTCATCTCGGCGTTCGCCACCGTGGGGCTGTCCACCGGCGTCACCGGGGACCTGCCGGACGGCGGCAAGTACGTGCTGTGCGCGCTGATGTACCTCGGCCGCGTGGGGACCATCTCCGTCCTCGGCGCGATCGCGCTGCGTGACCGGCGGCGCGTCGTACGCTTCCCCGAGGAGCGCCCGGTCATCGGGTGAGACGGAGGTGCAGCGAAGCAAACCGCAGGCTCACCCGACGAACAACACCGGGTGAGACGGAGGTGCAGCGAAGCAAACCGCAGGCTCACCCGACGAACAACACCGGGTGAGACGGAGGTGCAGCGAAGCAAACCGCAGGCTCACCCGACACCCGAGCAGACCGCTGAGACGAGCTGGAGGAGCAACACGTGGCTGAGAAGAAGGCGTCCGAGCGGGACGCCGGTGTGCTCGTGATCGGGCTGGGCCGGTTCGGCTCGGCGATCGCGACGACGCTGGACCGGCTGGGCCAGGACGTGCTCGCCGTGGAGACCGACGACCGGCTCGTCGCGCAATGGTCGGGTCGGCTCCCGGTGGTGGAGGCCGACGCGTCGAACCCGGAGGCGCTGGAGCAGCTCGGCGCGAGGGACTTCGGCGTAGTGGTCGTCGGGGTCGGGACGCAGCTCGAGGCGTCGGTGCTCATCACGGGCAACCTGGTGGACCTCGGCACGCCGCAGATCTGGGCGAAGGCGATCTCCGCCGAGCACGGTCGCATCCTGACGCGCATCGGGGCGCACCACGTCGTCTTCCCGGAGTCCGACGCGGGTTCGCGGGTGGCGCACCTGGTCAGCGGCAAGATGCTGGACTACATCGAGGTGGAGGACGGGTTCACGATCGTCAAGATGCGCCCGCCCCGCGAGATGCAGGGGTTCACGCTCGCACAGTCCGACATCCGCAAGAAGTACGGGGTGACGGTGATCGGGGTGAAGTCACCGGGAATCGACTTCGCCTACGCGACGCCGGAGACGCGCGTCAGCGCGAACGACCTGCTGGTGTGCTCGGGGCACGCGGACCTGCTGGAGCGGTTCTCGGCGAGGCCTTGACGCCCTCGCCGAGCGTCGGCGTCGGGCGGGAACCTCACGGGGTCCGACGGCGCAGGGTGACGACGCCGAGGGCGACGGCCCCGACGATGAACGCGACGGTGACCCCCACCGCGCCGGCGACGTCGGCCCACCCGGCACCGGCGGCGACCTGCTGCATGGCGTCGACGGCGTAGGTGAGCGGGAACGCGCGGGAGATCCACTCGAGGACCTCGGGCATCTGGTCGCGCGGCATGAGCAGGCCGCAGACGATGAGCTGCGGGAAGATCAGGGCGGGCATCATCTGGACGGCCTGGAACTCGGTGCGGGCGAGGGCGGAGGCGGCGAGGCCCAGGCACGACCCCAGGACGGCGTTGAGCAGCGCGACGAGGACCACGAGCCAGACCGGGCCGGCGACCTCCATGCCGACGACGAGCGCGAAGCCGACCACGACGAGCGCCTGCAGCAGCGCCAGCGCGCCGAACGCCAGCGCGTAGCCGCCGACGAGGTCCCCCTGGCGCACGGGGGTCGTCATGAGGCGTTCCAGCGTGCCGGACTGCCGTTCGCGCAGCGTGGCGACGCTGGTGACGAGGAACATGACGATGAGCGGGAAGATCCCGACCAGCAGGGGCCCGAACTGGTCGAGGACGGGAGTGCCGTCGAACATCCAGGCGATCAGCCCGAGCAGCAGGCAGGGCAGCGCGAGGATGAGGGCGACGGTGCGGTGGTCGCGGCGCAGCTGGGCGAGCACCCGTCCGGCGGTGACGAGCATCATCGGGACTCCTGGGTCGAGCGGTCGACGAGCGCGAGGAACGCCCGTTCGGCGTCGGGGGCCCCGGTGGTGGCGAGCAGCTCGTCCGGGGTCGTGTCGGCGACGAGCGTCCCGGCACGCAGGAGCAGCAGCCGGTCGCACCGCGTGGCCTCGTCCATGACGTGGCTCGACACCAGCAGAGTGCGACCCTCGGCGGCGAGCGCCCGGAAGGTGGCCCACAGGTCGCGGCGCAGCACGGGGTCGAGCCCCACGGTCGGTTCGTCGAGGACGAGCACCTCGGGGTCCCCGACGAGCGCGGCGGCGAGGGACACGCGGGAGCGTTCCCCACCGGACAGGGTGCCCACGGCCTGGTCCTCGTGGCCGGCGAGGTCGACGGTGTCGACGGCGCCCGCGACGGCCTTCTCGGCGCCCGACGCCGGCACACCTGCCAGCCGGGCGAAGTACCGCAGGTTCTGGGCGACGGTGAGGTCGGTGTAGACGGACGCGGCCTGCGTGACGTAGCCGACGCGGCGTCGCAGCCCCGCGGCGCCGGCCGGTTCGCCGAGGACGGTCACCTCACCGGTGACGTGGTCCTGGACGCCGACGACGGCACGCAGGAGCGTGGTCTTGCCGGAGCCGGAGGGGCCCAGCAGGCCGGCGACCTGCCCGGTGGGGACCTCCAGGTCGAGGGCGCCGAGCACCTGGCGACCGCCCCGCTCGACGCCCAGCCCACGGGTCCGTACCGCCGGGCCCGACCACCTTTTCTCCATGTGGTGAATTCTGCTCCTCGTGGAGCTGCCGCGCAAGGGGCTCAGCCCAGGTCGCCCGTCAGATACCGCTGGACGGTGGGGCCCACGAGCCGGGCGACCTCGTCGGCAGGCATCGAGGCCAGCGGGTCGATCGGTACCAGGTACCGGGTCAGCAGCATCCCGGCGACCTGCGAGGCGACCAGGGAGCTGCGCCGTCGTGCGTCGGAGACGCCGAGCCGCTCCACGATCGGGCCGAGCACCGCGGAGCCCAGGAAGCCGGGCAGCAGGGCGCGCAGCCCTGGGTCCGCCATCACCGCCGGCATCACGAGCCGGACCGTCGCGCCACCGTCGCCGTCCCACAGCCCCAGGACGCCCCGCACCAGCCGCTCCCCCAGCTCGTCGACCGGGCCGCTGAGCGCGCCCTGCACCATCGCCGCCGGGTCGACGGGCGAGATGCCCAGGACGGCCGTCAGCAGCTCCCGCTTGCCGGCGAACCAGTGCCGCACCGTGCCGGGGTCCACGCCCGCGCGCCGCGCGACGCCCCGGACCGAGGCGGCGTCGTAGCCCCGCTCGAGGAACTCCGCACGGGCCGCGTCGAGCACGAGCGCGCGCGTCCCCTGACCGGCGGGCCGCCGACCACGCCGCGACGTCGCTCCGTCCGCCACCGGGCTCAGCCTCGGGGCGTCGGCCGAGCCTGCGGCTCCGTCCCGAGCTCTTCGCCGAGCTCGCGCGAGCGGTCCCGCGCGGCCTCGATCGCCGTGAGGAACGCGGCTCGCACGCCGCCGTCGTCGAGGCGCTTCAGCGCCTGGATGGTGGTGCCACCGGGCGAGGAGACCTTCTCGCGCAGGATCGCCGGGTGCTCGCCGGTCTCGGCGAGCAGCCGGCCCGAGCCGAGCACCGTCTGCACCGCCAGCCGGCGGGCGACGTCCCGGGCGAGCCCCAGGAGGACCCCGGCCTCGGCCATCGCGTCGACCACGTAGAACACGTAGGCGGGCCCCGACCCGGCGACCGCGCCGAACGCGTCGATCTCCTTCTCGGTGATCCGGAGCGTCTCCCCGGTGCCGCCGAGCAGGGCCTCGACCAGCGCGACGTCCGCGTCCGCGACCGTGGGGCCCGCGACGACGGCGGTCACCCCGGCACCCACCTGCGCGGGCGTGTTGGGCATGGTCCGCACCACCGGTTGTCCCGCGGGCAGGTGGCGGGCGTAGACCGACAGCGGCAGACCGACGGCGACGCTCACCACGACGGCGTCCGCAGCGAGGGAGCCCGCCACGGCGTCGAGCATCGCGGCGACGTCCTTCGGCTTGACGCCGACGACGACGACCTTCGCCCCGGCGACGGCCTCGGCGTTGTCGGTCGTCGTCCCGACGCCGTACCGGTCGGCGAGCTCGGCACCGCGTTCCGGCCGACGCACGGTGGCGACGACGTCCGACGGCGCGAGGCCCGACGTCAGCGCTCCGGCGAGGACCGCCTCGGCCATGTTCCCGGTGCCGAGGAAGGCGACCCTCGTGCCGGCGATCTGCGTGGTCATCTGGTCTCTCTCCTGTGACGGGGGCGCCCTACAGCGGGAACGCCCGGTAGAAGTCCTGGACGAGCTGGTCGGGACCGGTCGCCTGGAGCACGACCGTGCCGTTGCGCCAGGTCACCACGGCCTCGCCCGCGGTGGCGCCCGGCGTGACGACGTACGGACCGACGGTCTCGCCGTCGACGGTGACGTCGCCCTCCGCGACGGGGGCGCCGGCGGCCTCCAGGAGCGCGGAGTGCACCTCGGCGGCAGGTTCCGCCTCGACCCACTGGCCGACCACCAGCGCCACCTGCTCACCGCCGTCGGAGCCGTCGCCGTAGGTCACGTCCCACGCCTCGATCGCGTCGGCGCCCTCGACCCAGTCGCTCTCGGCGACGTCGAGCCGGACGAGCTGCAGCACGTCGTCGGGCAGGGCGGCGAGGAGCTCGGTGGCGTCCTCGGGCAGGTCCGCGGGCTCGGCCGTCGGCGTGGGCGGGGCGGCGGTCACGGTGGTGTCTGGCTGCGGGTCCGTGTCCTGGCGGGCGAACCCTGGCCACACGAACGCGGTGACCAGGGCGACGGCCGCGATCACCACGAGTGCCACGACGAGCCCGACCTTGCGGCGGCGGACGGCGGCGGCCCGCGACTTCTTCTGGTGCACCTTGTTCCCCGGGGTCCGGAATCCCGGGGACATGTACCCGGGCCTCTGGTCGACCATCGACGTCCTCCTGCTCTCCCCTCGCGCGGCGCTGCCGACGAGGTGTCGCGCAGCAGCCTACGGCCTGGCGTCCGCGCCGGCACCGGTCCCGGCACCGGTGTCGGGGCCGGGCTCCGTCCGGTGTCGGTGCCGACACCTAGCGTTGCCCCGTGAGCACCACCACCTCCGCGCGCTCGCGCGCCAAGTCCTCCCGTCCGGCGTTCCGCTGCAGCGAGTGCGGCTGGACCACCGCGAAGTGGGTGGGCCGGTGCGGGGAGTGCCAGGAGTGGGGCACCGTCGCCGAGGAGGGTCCGGCCTCGGCAGGGCCCCGCACGACGGCGGTCAACCCGGTGCGCTCGGCCGCCCGGCCGATCGCGGAGATCGACGTCGACTCCGCCCGGGCGACCCCGACCGGCGTCGAGGAGCTCGACCGGGTCCTGGGCGGCGGCCTCGTGCCCGGGGCCGTGGTCCTGCTCGCGGGCGAGCCGGGCGTGGGCAAGTCCACGCTGCTGCTCTCGGTCGCCTCGAACGCGGCGCGGGGGGCCGACGGCGTGGCCCGCCCCGTGCTGTACGTGACGGGCGAGGAGTCGGCCGGACAGGTCCGGCTGCGGGCCGAGCGCATCGGCGCGCTGGCGGACACGCTCCTGCTGGCGGCCGAGACCGACCTGGCCACGGTGCTCGGGCACCTGGAGGCCGCCGACCCCGCGCTGCTCGTGGTCGACTCGGTGCAGACGATCGCCTCGGCGGAGGTCGACGGCGCGCCCGGCGGCGTCAGCCAGGTGCGCGAGGTCGCGGGCGCCCTCATCGCGGCCGCCAAGGCCCGCCAGGTGCCGGTGCTCCTCGTCGGGCACGTCACCAAGGACGGCACGGTGGCGGGACCGCGCACGCTCGAGCACCTGGTCGACGTGGTGTGCCAGTTCGAGGGCGACCGCCACTCGCGGCTCCGGATGGTGCGGGCGGTCAAGAACCGGTTCGGCCCTACGGACGAGGTCGGCTGCTTCGACCTGTCGGAGTCGGGGATCGTGGGGCTCAGCGACCCCAGCGGGCTCTTCCTGTCGCACCTGGGCGCGGGCGTGCCGGGCACCTGCGTCACGGTGACGCTCGAGGGCCGCCGTCCGCTGGCCCTGGAGATCCAGTCGCTCGTGGCGCCGTCACCGCTGGCCAACCCGCGGCGGGCGACGAGCGGGGTCGAGTCCCAGCGGCTCGCCATGATCCTCGCGGTGCTGCACCGGCACGCCGGCCTGCGGCTCGCGGACTCCGACGTCTACGCCTCGACCATCGGCGGCGCCCGGGTCACGGAGCCGGCGGCGGACCTCGCCACCGCGCTGGCCATCGTCTCGGCGCGCACCGGGGACGCCCTGCCGGCCGGGACGGTCGCCGTCGGTGAGGTCGGGCTCGCGGGCGACATCCGGCCGGTGACCGGGCTGGAGCGGCGACTGACCGAGGCCGCGCGGCTGGGGTTCAGCCGCGCCGTCGTACCGGCCGGCACCTCCGTGAAGGCACCTGTCGGTCTCCGGCTGGCCGAGGCACGGCACATCGCCGAGGCGGTCGAGCTCGCGGCGCAGGGCGACACCACGCGGACAACCCGTCCCCGGGAGGACAGTCCGTCGTAGAATGCGCAGGTGGTTCCCTCCAACGCGCACCCCGACGCCCTGCTGCGGGAGACCCTTGCCGCGGTCGCCCCCGGCACCGAGCTGCGGGACGGCCTCGAACGCATCCTGCGGGGCCGCACCGGCGCACTGATCGTCCTGGGTCTGGACAAGACCGTCGAGGAGATCTGCTCCGGCGGGTTCGTGCTCGACGTCGAGTTCTCTGCGACCCGGCTGCGCGAGCTGTCCAAGATGGACGGCGCCGTCGTCCTCGACCGGGACTCCACCCGTATCCGGCGCGCCGCCGTCCAGCTCCTGCCCGACCCGACGATCGAGACGAGCGAGTCCGGCACCCGGCACCGCACCGCCGAGCGCGTCGCGAAGCAGACCGGCCTGCCGATCGTCTCGGTCAGCCAGTCGATGCGGATCGTGGCGATCTACATCGGCGGCATGCGGCACGTCCTGGAGGACTCCGACACGATCCTCGGGCGTGCCAACCAGGCCCTGGCCACCCTGGAGCGGTACCGCTCACGCCTCGACGAGGTCTCCGGGACCCTCTCCGCCCTCGAGATCGAGGACCTCGTCACGATCCGCGACGTCTGCGCGGTCGTCCAGCGCCTGGAGATGGTGCGCCGGATCTCCGACGAGATCGACGGCTACGTCGTCGAGCTCGGCACCGACGGCCGGCTGCTGCGGCTCCAGCTCGACGAGCTCCTCGGCGGGATCGGCGCCGACCGCGACTTCGTCGTGCGCGACTACGTCGACGTGGACCGTCCGGGCCGCACCATCCAGGACGTCCACGCCGACCTCGCGGCGCTCGACTCGGCGCAGCTCCTCGACCTGTCGCAGATCGGCCGCGTGCTCGACCTGCCCGGTGGCGGCGTCGCCCTCGACGCGGCGGTGGCTCCCCACGGCTACCGGCTCCTGTCGAAGGTGCCCCGGCTGCCCACGTCGATCATCGACCGGCTGGTCGCCCACTTCGGCGGGCTGCAGAAGCTCCTCGCCGCGAGCGCCGAGGACCTCATGGGCGTCGACGGCGTCGGTGACCAGCGGGCCCGTGCCGTCCGCGAGGGGCTGTCCCGGCTGGCCGAGTCCAGCATCCTCGAACGCTACGTGTAGGGCTCAGTCCTACTTCTCGTCGTCCCCGGCCGGCGGGTCCTTCGTCTCGCCCGAGTCACCGCGGTCGCCGTCCGTGTCCGCGGCGTCCTGCGAGGCGTCGTCCTCACCCTCGCCAGTCGCCGTGTCCTCGGCGTCGGCCGACCTCTCGGCCTCCGCCGACTTCTCCGGCTCGGGAGCCGGCGGCTCGGCGACGGTGATCGACGCCGGGTCGCCGGCCGCGTCGGGGACGTCCGCCAGGGTCATCGTGGCCACGTAGTCCCCCGCCGGGACCCGCTCCCGCTTGCCCTCGCAGCCCGGCGACGACGACGACCCGCTCCACCGCACGGTCCGGTCCCAGGACTGCCCCACGCCGAGCAGGAGGTCGTCCCCGCCGGTGCTCCCGCAGTCGGCGGACGACCAGACGCGCTCACCCTCGGCGTCGGTCACCACTAGCTGCATGCTGGAACCCCGTCCGTCCAGCAGGCAGGGCATCCGCCCGTCGTTCGTGACGCGCAGCGTGTACGACAGCACGTCGCCGGACGTGAGCGTGCCCGTGCCCGGGGTGACGTCCAGGACGACGGCGCTCGGCAGGCAGGTCTCGGCGGGGCCGAACAGGTCGATCGGCTCGGGCGGCGTCGCCTTGTCGGCGCTCAGGTCGGGGCGCGGCTCGGGCCACGCGTCCCGGACGACGTCGACGGCCCGGCCGATCCCGTACCCGCTCGCGGTGCCGAGCCCGACGAGCAGCCCGACGCCGAGCAGGACGAGCAGCGTCCCGTTGCGCAGCGCACGACGACGGCGCAGCTCACGCGCCGTCGGCTTCTTGGGCCGGGGCCGCGGTGCGGTGCGCGCGGACGGCTTGGCACGCGGGCGCGGCGTCGCGCCGGGGGCGACCAGCCCGTTCGTCGTCACCTTGCGCCCGGAGCGGGCTGCCGCAGGCTTGCGCGGCGCGGGGCCGGTCCGGCCACGAGCGCCGCGGGAGCTCGCCGAGCCGCTCGTGGCCGAGGCCGGTCGCTGGCCGCCGGACTTCTTCGCCGCCGGCCGCTGCCCCGACCGCCGGCCGGCCGAGGACGACTTCTTCGCGGCGGACGTCCTCGAGGCCGACCCGGACGCCGGCTTCTTCCTGGTCGATCCCTTGGCGGTCGACGCCTTCCCGGTAGCCGACCCCTTGGCCGCCGGCTTGCGGGGCGGAGACTTCTTCGCGGCCGTGCCGCTCGTACCTCGGGACGACGACGAGCGGGACGACGTCGAACGGGAGGCAGACGACCGCGACGACCCGCCGGAGCCGCCCGACGCCGAGCGCGCCGACGGCGTCGTCCGTCGTCCGCGAGAGGGGTCGCTCCGACCCCGGTCCTTCGCTGCCGCCACTGCGCCCCTGCCTCCTGACACGTCGTTCCGCGGCAACGCTACGTCGTCGCGCGCGCTCCTCCACGAAGCCGCGCCGCGGTACCGGCGGGATCACCCGGAGGCCGGGACCAGGCACAATGGCGCCGTGCAGGAACTGGTCGAGCGGGTCACCGCGTGGTACGAGGACGCCGCCCGGGACCTGCCGTGGCGGGCCACCGACCGCACGCCGTGGGGCGTGCTGGTGAGCGAGGTGATGCTCCAGCAGACGCCCGTCGTGCGGGTCGAACCCGTGTGGCGGGAGTGGATGGAGCGCTGGCCCACGCCCGCCGACCTCGCGGCGGCCCCGACGGCCGACGTGCTGCGGGCGTGGGGGCGCCTCGGGTACCCCCGCCGAGCGCTGCGGCTCGCGGACTGCGCCCGGGCGGTCGTGGAAGGGCACGACGGCCTCGTGCCGTCGGACGAGGTCTCGTTGCTCGCGCTGCCGGGCGTCGGGGAGTACACGGCCGCGGCGGTGCGGGCGTTCGCCTTCGGGCGCCGTGCCGTCGTCGTCGACACGAACGTACGCCGGGTGCAGGCCCGGGCCGTCACCGGCGTCGCGCTGCCCGCGCCGTCGTACACGGCGGCCGAACGCCGTCTCGCCACCTCGCTGGCGCCGGACGACGACGCGACGGCGTCAGCCTGGGCCGCCGCCTCGATGGAGCTCGGCGCGCTGGTGTGCACCGCCCGCGCGCCGCGGTGCGAGGCCTGCCCGCTGCGGTCGACCTGCGCCTGGCGCCTCGCCGGGTTCCCCGCGGACGAGCACGCCGCCCGACGGCGGACCCAGGCCTGGGAGGGCACCGACCGGCAGGTGCGCGGTCGCGTCATGGCCGCGCTGCGGGGTGCCGACGTACCCGTGCCCCGGGCGTTGCTCACCGACGCCGGCCCGCCGGCCCAGCTCGACCGGTGCCTCGCCGGGCTCGTCGAGGACGGTCTGGCCGAGACCGACGACGCCGGCCGCTACCTGCTGCCGGTGTGACGGCGCGCCGGGACCGTCCGCTCGGGCTCAGAGCTCACAGCTCGAGCAGCATCCGCGTGTTGCCCAGGGTGTTCGGCTTGACGCGGGCGAGGTCGAGGAACTCCGCGACGCCGTCGTCGTGGGACCGCAGCAGCTCGGCGTAGACGTCGTGCGTGACGGGGGTGCCGTCGATCTCCTCGAAGCCGTGCGCCGCGAAGAAGTCGACCTCGAACGTCAGGCAGAACAAGCGGCGCAGGCCCATGCCGCGCGCCCGGCCGATCAGCTCGGTGACCAGTGCGTGACCGACGCCGCGACCGGTCCAGGCCGGGTCGACGGCCAGGGTCCGGATCTCGGCGACGTCCTCCCACATGACGTGCAGCGCACCGCAGCCCACCACGCCGTCGTCGGGGCCGGCGTCGGCCACCACGAACTCCTGGACGGCCTCGTAGTAGCCGACCATCTCCTTGGCGAGCAGGATCCGCTCGGCGGCGTACGGCTCGACGAGGTCCCGCACGACGCGGACGTCGGCCGGGAGGGCCGGGCGGACGGAGAAGCTCGCAGCGGGCACGTCGCCACTGTAGGACGCGGCCCGCGCGTCATGCCGCTCACCCCGCCGGGGCGCACGAACGTTCACGCGCCGGAGTCGGCGAGCCGGGCCGCCGTCGCCTCGTCGACGACGAGGTCCGTCACCACCCCGGCCGCGAGCGCCGCACGCAGCGGCACGACCTTGTTGTCCCCGGCGGCGACGCACAGGCGCCGCGGGATGCGGCGCAGCTGGTCGGGCGTCGGGCCCGTCGCCCGGGCGTTGATCGCGATGTCGCGGTAGGTGCCGTCGGGTCGCAGGAAGACGGTGCACACGTCCCCGGCCACCCCGGCGCGGTCCAGCGTCGCGACGTCCTCGGGGTCGAGGTAGCCGGCGGAGTACACGTGCGACGGCACGCCCGTGAGCGCGCCGACGGAGAACACCGCCAGGTCGGTGCGCGTCTGGACGTCCAGCACCCGGCGCACGGACCGCTCGCGCCACATCGCGGCCCGCGTCTCGGCGTAGTCGAAGAAGGCCGGCACCGGGAAGTGGTGCACGTTCGCCTCGAAAGCGCTCCCGATCTGGTCGATCAGCCCGCCGGCGTAGCTCACCCCGGACGTACGGGTGTTCGCCGCCCCGTTGAGCTGGACCACCGACGAACCACGGGTCGCCTTGTCCGTCAGGTGCTCGGCCACCGCCGCCAGGGTGGTGCCCCACGCGACGCCGAGCACCATGTCGGAGTCGAACCAGCGCGACACGAGGCGGGCCGCGGTCCGGGCGACCTGACCGAGCCGCTCGGTCTCGTCGGCCGAGTCCGCGACGGGCACCACGTACACCTCGATGCCGTGCCGCGAGGCCAGCTCGCGTCCCAGACCGGGGGCGCGGGAGTGTGCCGGCCGCAGCGTGATCTCGACGACGCCGGTGTCCCGCGCACGCTTGAGCAGGCGCGACACCGTCGAGCGCGACGTCCGCAGGTGGCGCGCGATCGACTCCATCTTCATGTCCTGGAGGTAGTACATCGTCGCGGCCATCACCACGTCGCGTTCCCGAGAGGTCGTCACCGTCCCAGCATGACGCGCGACGACGCATTCTGCACGTTCGTGCACCTGGCTTGCGAGAACGTTCCGGTGGTGGTGCTCTGGTGGAGAACCCGACCGAGAGGAGCCCGACCGATGGCCTCCCGACTCACCGCAGAGTCACGCACCCGAGCGCTGGCCGCCCTGGAGAGCTCGCAGGAGCCCGCCACCGAGCTCGACGTGCTCGTCATCGGTGGCGGTGTGACGGGTGCCGGCATCGCGCTCGACGCCGTCACCCGCGGCCTGTCCACCGCGATCGTCGAGGCGCAGGACTGGTCCGCCGGCACGTCGAGCTGGTCCAGCAAGCTGGTCCACGGCGGCCTGCGCTACCTGCAGATGCTCGACTTCTCCCTGGTCCACGAGGCCCTGACCGAGCGCGACCTGCTGCTCAAGGAGCTCGCACCGCACCTGGTCAAGCCGGTCCCGTTCCTGTATCCCCTCGAGCACCGCGTCTGGGAGCGGGCCTACGTCGGCGCCGGCATCGCGCTGTACGACACCCTCGCCGCCGTCGCGCCGGGCCGCCGGGCGATGCCGATCCACCGGCACCTCAGCCGCCGCCAGATCGCGCAGAAGTTCCCCGACCTCGCGCACGAGGCCGCCATCGGCGCCGTCCAGTACTGGGACGCCTCGGTCGACGACTCGCGGCTGGTCAGCACGCTCGTGCGCACCGCCGCCGACTACGGCGCGCACGCCGCGTCCCGCACCCAGGTGGTCGCCCTGACCAAGAGCGCCACCGGCGCCGTCAACGGCGCCGTCGTCGTCGACCTGGAGACGGGCCGGGAGATCCCGGTGCGTGCCCGGCACGTCATCAACGCGACCGGCGTGTGGACCGAGGACACCGAGGCGCTCGCCGGCGACGAGGGCGGCCTGCGGGTGCTGGCCTCCAAGGGGATCCACATCGTCGTGCCCCGTGAGCGCATCAAGGGCACCGTGGGCCTCATCCTGCAGACCGAGAAGTCCGTGCTGTTCATCATCCCGTGGTCGCGCTACTGGGTCATCGGCACCACCGACACCCCGTGGGAGCAGGACCCGGTGCACCCCGTGGCGAACGCCTCGGACATCGACTACGTGCTCGACCACGCCAACGCGGTCCTGGCCCACCCCCTGACCCGGGACGACATCATCGGGACGTATGCCGGCCTGCGGCCGCTGCTGCAGCCGGGCACGAAGGAGGGCACCGGCTCCTCCAAGGTGTCCCGCGAGCACACCGTCGCCTCCCCGGCGCCCGGCCTCACGGTCATCGCGGGCGGCAAGCTCACCACCTACCGCGTCATGGCCAAGGACGCCGTGGACTTCGCGATCGGCCAGCGTGCCCACGCGCTGCCGTCGGTGACGCACCAGATCCCGCTCGTCGGCGCCGTCGGGCTGTCCGCCGTGCGCCGCCAGGCCCGCGCCTGGTCCCAGCGCTACCGCTGGAGTCCAGCCATGCTCGACCACCTGCTGCACCGCTACGGCTCGGCGCTGCGCGAGCTGGTCACCCTCTGCGAGGAGGACCCCTCGCTCGCCCGACCGCTGGAGCACGCCCCCGCCTACCTGCGCGCCGAGATCCACTACGCGGTCAGCCACGAGGGTGCCCTGCACCTGGAGGACCTGCTGCTGCGCCGCACGCGGCTGGTCTACGAGGTGCCGGACAAGGGCCGGGCAGCCCTCGACGAGATCGCCGAGATCGCCGCCCCCCTGCTCGGCTGGGACGACCAGGCGCGCCGGTCCGAGATCGAGGCGTACCAGGCCCGCGCCGACGCCGAGGACGCGGCCGCGCGCCAGACCGACGACGCCTCGGCCGAGGAGGCTCGCTCGCAGGCGCCTGACGTCGCGCCGATGCGGCCGCTGCACGGCTCCTGACCCGGCCGGCCGCCCGGCGGCCGCCGCACGAATCCGCACGACCCCGGCGCCCGCCGGGGATCCGACAACGAAGTCCGACAGAAGGTGAGTACGACAATGTCGTCAGGTGAGCTCTTCATCACCGAGTTCCTGGGCACGATGATCCTGCTGCTGGGTGGTGCCGGCGTCGTCGCCAACGTCATCCTGCCCAAGACCAAGGGGTTCAACGGTGGCTGGCTGCTGATCAACTTCGGCTGGGGCCTCGCCGTGTTCGCCGGTGTGTTCGTGGCCTTCAAGTCCGGCGCCCACATCAACCCCGCCGTGACCTTCGGGCTCTGGGCCAACGGCGCCACCGAGTTCGGCCCCGGGATCCCGGTGACCGCGGCGAACGGGTTCATCTACATCTCGGCCCAGATGGCCGGCGCCGCCGTCGGCTCCGCGCTGGCGTTCCTCGCCTACAAGAAGCACTTCGACGAGGAGGCGCCGCCCGCGACGAAGCTCGCCGTCTTCTCGACAGGCCCCGAGCTCCGCTCGTACGCGTGGAACTTCGTCACCGAGGTGATCGGCACCTTCTTCCTGGTCTTCCTCGTGCTGTCGTTCGCCAACTGGCCCGGGGACATGGGTCCGCTCGCCGTGGCCCTCATCGTGGTCGGCATCGGTGCCAGCCTCGGTGGCCCCACCGGGTACGCCATCAACCCGGCCCGTGACCTCGGCCCGCGGATCGCGCACGCCCTGCTGCCGATCAAGGGCAAGGGGTCCAGCGACTGGGGCTACGCGTGGGTCCCCGTCCTCGGCCCGATCGTCGGCGGCATCCTCGGTGGACTGCTCGCCTCCGCCGTGGCCTTCGGCTGACCCGCCACCCACTCTTCCCGTACACGTCAACGCAAAGGAGCACAGCATGGCCGACTACGTCCTCGCCATCGACCAGGGCACGACGAGCTCGCGTGCCATCATCTTCGACCACTCGGGGCGCAGCGTCTCGACGGGTCAGATCGAGCACGACCAGATCTTCCCCCGGGCCGGCTGGGTCGAGCACAACGCCGAGCAGATCTGGAACAACGTGCGAGAGGTCGTCGGGCTGGCCCTGACCCGCGGCAACATCTCGCACGAGGACCTGGCGGCGGTCGGCATCACCAACCAGCGCGAGACCGCCGTCGTCTGGGACAAGAACACCGGCAAGCCGGTCTACAACGCGATCGTCTGGCAGGACACGCGCACCCAGGCCATCGCCGAGGAGCTCGGCGGCGACGAGGGACCCGAGAAGTACAAGTCGATCGTCGGCCTGCCGCTGGCCACCTACTTCTCCGGGCCCAAGATCAAGTGGATCCTCGACAACGTCGACGGCGCCCGGGAGGCCGCGGAGAAGGGCGACCTGCTCTTCGGCAACACCGACACGTGGGTCCTGTGGAACATGACCGGCGGCCCCGACGGCGGCGTCCACGTCACCGACGTCACCAACGCCTCGCGCACCATGCTCATGGACCTCGACACCCTGAGCTGGCGCGAGGACATCGCCGCCGACATGGGCATCCCGATGTCGATGCTGCCCGAGATCCGCTCCTCCTCCGAGGTGTACGGCCGCGGCCGTCCGCGCGGGATGGTGCCCGGCGTGCCGATCGCCGGCATCCTCGGCGACCAGCAGGCGGCGACGTTCGGCCAGGCCTGCTTCGAGGTCGGCACCGCCAAGAACACCTACGGCACCGGCAACTTCATGCTGCTCAACACCGGTACCGAGAAGGTGCCCTCGGAGAACGGGCTGCTCACGACGGTCTGCTACAAGATCGGCGACGCCGACGCCGTCTACGCGCTCGAGGGCTCCATCGCGGTGACCGGATCCCTGGTGCAGTGGCTGCGCGACAACCTCGGGCTCTTCGCGGACGCCCCAGACGTCGAGTACCTGGCCGGCAAGGTCGAGAACAACGGCGGCGCGTACTTCGTCCCAGCGTTCTCCGGCCTCTTCGCCCCGTACTGGCGTCCGGACGCCCGCGGCGCCCTCGTCGGCCTGACCCGGTTCGTCGACCGCAACCACATCGCGCGCGCCGCCCTCGAGGCGACGGCGTACCAGACCCGTGAGGTCATGGACGCGATGCGGGCCGACTCCGGGGTCGACCTCACCGAGCTCAAGGTCGACGGCGGCATGGTGGCCAACGAGCTGCTCATGCAGTTCCAGGCGGACCAGCTCGGGGTCGACGTCGTGCGCCCCGAGGTCGCGGAGACCACGGCCCTCGGTGCCGCGTACGCGGCGGGCATCGCCGTCGGGTTCTGGCAGGGCGAGTCCGACGTCACCGAGAACTGGGCGGAGGGCAAGCGCTGGACGCCGTCGATGGCGGAGGGCGAGCGCGAGCGTCTCTACCGGCAGTGGAAGAAGGCCGTCACCAAGACCTTCGACTGGGTGGACGAGGACGCGGGCGAGTAGTCCGGCGGCCCGCACGAGCGACGGCGGGGGCCGGCCATCGCGACCGGTCCCCGCCGTCGTGCGTCCGGGGCACACCGGGGCGGCGGCTCGCTCAACCACCGCGCAGGAAACCGCGGGCGGTGTCGACCAGGACGTCCCCCTCACCCTCGGCCGTGAACCCCTCGTCGACGGCCACCCGTTCGAGGAACCCGTCGGTGAGCAGCATCAGCCAGGACACCAGGCGAGCGGCCGGCAGGTCGGTGCGGGCCTGGCCGCTCGCCTGAGCCCGCACGACCCAGACGCGCAGCACCTCGCGCTGGGCGTCGTCGTCGGCCGCCAGCGCCTCGGCGATCCGGGGCACGTGCATCACCCCGGCCACCGCCCGGACGAAGCCGGGTATCCGCGGGTCGGCGGCGTCGTCCGCCGTCGCGCCGACCAGCTCGAGGAGGACACCCAAGGCGTCCGTGCGGCCCTCGAGCGCCTCCGCCCGCTCCCTCGTCTCGGCGGTGCCGAGCTCGAGGATCGCCAGCAGCAGGTCGGCCTTCGTGGCGAAGTAGTGGAAGAACGTTCCCGAACCGATGCCGGCCTGCCGGCAGATCCGTGCGGTCGTGGCGCCGTCGTACCCGCGCTCGGCGAAGACCGTCAGCCCCGCGTCGATGATCTGCAGCCGGCGGGCCGCGTGCCGCTCGGGGTCAACGGGACGCGCCACGGCCACCGTTCCCGGCATCGACGTCGCAGCGGCGCACCTGCAGGCGACCGTCGCGCACCCGGGCCGCCAGGCCGAGGCGGCCGAGCGCGGCGTCGAGCTCCTGCACGGCCGCCGCGTCCCGGCGTTCGCGGTCGCGGCGCCGCAGCAGGGCGTGCTCCTCGTCGGTGAATCCCGGGCGCCCGTCGACCCAGCCGACGTATTCGGTCTCGTACGGATCGGCATCGGTCCACGGCCAACTGTGCGCCACGAACGCGTCCCGCAGCGCCGTCCGGGGCAGGTCGTCGGCGTCGAGGCGGGACCGCACCCGTCCGTCCGCCGCGAGGAGCACCAGGTGGCGGCCGTCCCGGAAGACCGCGGCGACCTCGCTGCGCTCGACCCAGCCCTCGCCGCGCAGCGCACCGCCGTCGGTACGGTGCTCGAGGTGGTCGTCGAACACGGTGACCTGCAACGACTCGTTGATCATCGCCAGCGCGATCCACGTGCCACCGACCAGCCCCAGGGTCGCGACGATCGGCACGGACCACGACAGGGGCAGGTCTGCCACCACGCCGACCGCGCCCGGCACGGGGATCGGGGTGGCCTCCAGGCCGGATCGCAACCAGCCCGCCAGCGCCGGCAGACCGAACCCCAGACCGATGCTGGGCACCAGCACGCACAGGAGGACCAGGGCGGCGGCGGAACGCGGCATGCGCACCTCGGTGGGCTTCACCCGCCAATTATTGGAGCAGGCGCTCCAATAAATCAAGCAGGTCGGTCGAGCCGGCGTCCGCGCTCGTAGGCTGGGGCGGTGAGCATCACCTCGACCTCCGCCTACACGATCCCCGGCGCCCACGTCACCGACCGCACCCTCACGGTCCCCCTCGACTGGGCCTCCCCCGACGACGACCGCACCCTCTCGCTGTTCGTGCGCGAGGTCGTCGCGCCCCGGCGACGGCACGAGGACCTGCCGCTGCTGGTGTTCCTCCAGGGTGGGCCCGGCGGCAAGGGCCCACGGCCCACCGGCGCGGAGGGCTGGCTCGGCGAGGCGCTGCAGCGGTTCCGCGTGGTCCTGCTCGACCAGCGCGGCACCGGGCGGTCGACGGCGGTCCGGGCGGGCGCGCTGCAGCGTCTCGGATCCCCGGAGGTGCAGGCCGAGCACCTGACCCACTTTCGCGCCGACTCGATCGTGCTGGACGCCGAGCATGTGCGCCGCACGATCTACGACGGGCGGCGCTGGTCCACCCTGGGACAGTCCTACGGCGGGTTCCTCACCCTCACCTACCTGTCGCTCGCGCCGGAGGGCGTGTCGGCGTCCTACGTCACCGGAGGGCTCGCGGGCCTGACCGCGAGCGCCGAGGAGGTCTACGAACGCACCCAGGCGCGGGTCGTGGCGAAGAACGAGCAGTACCGGCACCGCTACGGCGACGACGTCGAGCGGATCGCGCGCATCGCCGACCGGATCGCCGTCGGCGACGTCCGGCTCCCGGGCGGGGACCTGCTGAGCGTCGAGCGGTTCCAGTCCCTCGGCATGGCGTTCGGCATGGGGCCCGGTTTCGAGCGGGTGCACTGGATCGTCGACGAGGCGTTCGACGACGCCGCCCCGGGCGAGCTGACGGACACGTTCCTCGCCGAGGTCGAGGCCACCACCGGGTTCGCGACCAACCCGCTGTACGCCGTGCTGCACGAATCGATCTACGCCCAGTCCGGAACCGGGCCGACGGCGTGGGCGGCGCAGCGGGTGCGGGACGGCGACGCCGCGTTCGCCACGGACGCGCGACCGCTGCTGTTCACCGGCGAGATGATCTACCCCTGGATGTTCGACCAGGTCGCCGCTCTGAGGCCGTTCCGGGAGGCCGCCGAGGCGCTCGCGTCCCGCGGCGACTGGCGCGACCTCTACGACATCGACGCGTTGGCGGCGAACGAGGTGCCCCTCGAGGCGGCGGTCTACCACGACGACATGTTCGTCGACGCCGGCCTGTCCCTGGACACCGCGGCCCGTGTCGGCAACGCCCGCGCCTGGGTCACCAACGAGTTCGAGCACGACGGTCTGCGCGCCGGCGACGTGTTCACGAAGCTGCTGGACCGCCTCGACGCCCGCGGCGGGCCGCTGGCGGAGCCACAGGTGGCTCGCTCGTCCGGATGGTTCGCCTCTGCGCCGCTGTCCGGCGCCGTCTCTCGCCCCGACGACGCTCGGTCCGGCGACGACGTCGAGGTGTCCGGGAACAGCACGGACCCGGGTGCCGACCGCGCAGCCGAGAGCCGCTCTCCGCACGCGGCGTACGAGGTCCGCCTGATGAACGACTACTCCGCCGGGTGGCCGCTGTGGTCGAGCCTCCCGACGCGGATCGAGAACGGTGTCGACGACGCGCTGCGGACCCGCCTCCGCACCTGGGCGACGACGTTCCAGGAGCACTTCGACCCGTTCGACGGCTGGGACGACGCCGCCGTGGCGGGCGACCACCGGGCCGAGGGCGAGCAGCTGCGCGACGCGCTCCAGGCAGCCCTGCCCTGGCCGTGGACGGTCCGGCTCGAGGCCTGGGAGCACCGGGCCGAGGGCTGAGCGCACGGCGGGACGTCGTCGCGCGCGGGCACGGCAGGCGGTCCACGGCGCCGGAACGTACGATCCGCGTGAAGACGCACCCGTTCGTCCGTCACGAGAGGACCCGTGTGTCCCCGACGCCCTCCCTGCTCGCGAGCGACCGCACGCCCCCGGCCCGCACCCTCGTCGACGTCCTGGCGAGCACCGCTGCCACGTACCCCGACGCCCCCGCCGTCGAGGACGACGTCAGGAGCTGGAGCTACGCCGAGCTGCAGGCGGAGGTGCGCGCACGAGCCGCCGCCCTGGCCCGGGCAGGAGTGCGGCGCGGCGACCGGGTCGGTGTGCGGGCCACGTCCGGCCGCGCAGACCTGTACCTGTCGGTCCTCGCCGTGCTGCACGCCGGTGCCGCCTACGTGCCGGTCGACCGCGACGACCCGGCCGAACGCGCGGAGCTCGTCTTCGGCGAGGCCGGGGTCGTCGCCGTGCTGGGCGACGACGGACGGCTCTCCCCCGGACCGGGCCGCACCCGGCCGGACGGCACGGCCTCTGCCGTCGGCGACCGCGACGCGGGGAGACCGGAGGCACCACGGACCGAGGACGACGCCTGGATCATCTTCACCTCCGGGTCGACCGGCGTGCCGAAGGGCGTGGCGGTCACCCATCGCAGCGCGGCCGCGTTCGTCGACGCCGAGGCCCGCCTCTTCCTCCAGCGGTCACCGCTGGGACCGGGTGACCGCGTGCTGGCGGGCCTGTCCGTGGCGTTCGACGCGAGCTGCGAGGAGATGTGGCTGGCGTGGCGCCACGGTGCCTGCCTCGTCCCGGCCGACCGCGCGCTGGTGCGCACCGGTCTCGACCTGGGCCCGTGGGTGGCCGACCGCGGCATCACCGTCATCTCGACAGTCCCCACGCTCGCCGGGCTGCTGCCGGCCGCCGACCTGGCGCGGGTCCGGCTGCTCATCTTCGGCGGCGAGGCGGTCCCGCCCGAGCTGGCGGCCCGGCTCGTCGGCGAGCACCGGGAGGTGTGGAACACCTACGGCCCCACCGAGGCGACCGTCGTGGCCTGCGCGGCGCCGCTCGACGGGGTGAGCGAGGTCCGGATCGGGCTCCCCCTCGAAGGCTGGGACCTCGTCGTGGTGGACGACGCCGGTACCCCCGTCCCCGCCGGCGCCACCGGTGAGCTCGTCATCGGCGGCGTCGGGCTCGGCCGCTACCTGGACCCCGCCAAGGACGCGGAGAAGTACGCCCCCCTGCCCTCGCTCGGCTGGCAGCGTGCGTACCGGTCCGGGGACCTGGTGGTCAACGACCCCGCCGGGCTGCTGTTCGTCGGGCGCGCCGACGACCAGGTCAAGGTCGGCGGGCGCCGGATCGAGCTGGGCGAGATCGACTCCGCCCTGCTCGACGACCCGCAGGTCAAGGCCGCGGCCGCGGCGGTGCGCCGGTCCGGTGCCGGCAACCAGGTGATCGTCGGCTACGTCGTGCCCACCGATCCGGGCACCTTCGACGCCCACGCGCTGACCTCCCACCTGCGCGAGGTGCTGCCCGCGGCGCTCGTGCCGATGCTGGGCGTGGTCGACGAGATCCCCACCCGGACCAGCGGCAAGGTGGACCGGGACGCGCTCGCCTGGCCGCTCGCCGGGCCCGGTGGCGGGACCGCCACGGACGGCGGACCCGTCGCGCTCGGCGGACCGACCGCCGACTGGGTCGGTGCGCGGTGGGCGGCGGTGCTGGGCGTCGCGCCGACGGGCTCCGACGACGACTTCTTCGACCTCGGTGGCGGGAGCCTCACCGCGGCCCAGGTCGTCTCGGCCGTGCGCGAGCGCTACCCCGCCGCCACGGTCGCCGACCTCTACGCCCACCCCACCGTGGCAGGGCTCGCCGACCGCCTCGAGACGGCCTACGGACCCGCCGGCCTCGCCCCGGCCGCGGACCCCGCGGCGCCCGTCCCGCTGACGACGCCCGGGACGCACCTGTTCCAGCAGGTGATGCTCGTGCTGCTGCGGGTGGTCTCCGGGCTCCGCTGGGCCACCTGGACCGCCCTGGCCGTGACCGTCGCCCGGGCGGGCGTCGACGTCGGCGTCCTCGACCCCGGGTCCGGCGCCGCCCGGGTGGTGGCGGGCGTCCCGGCGCCGCCCGCGGCCGGCGTGGTGCTCGCCTGGTTGCTGCTCGTGACCCCGCTCGGCCGCCTCGCGCTCGCCGCCCTCGGGGCCAGGCTGCTGCTGCGCGGCGTGCGCCCCGGTGACCACCCCCGGGGCGGCTCGGTCCACCGGCGGCTCTGGCTGGCCGAACGGCTCGTCGACGCGCTCGGCGGCATCACCGTCTCGGCGGCCCCGCTGGTAGGTCTCTACGCCCGGGCGCTGGGTGCCCGGATCGGCCGCGGCGTCGACCTGCACACCCTGCCACCGGTGACGGGCATGCTCCGCGTCGGTGACGGCGCCGCCGTCGAGCCCGAGGTCGACCTCTCCGGGCACTGGATCGAGGGCGACGTGCTGCACGTCGGTCCGATCACCGTCGGACGCGGCGCCACGGTCGGCGCGCGCAGCGTCCTGCTCCCCGGTGCCCGGGTCCGCCGCGGCACCGACGTGGCCGCCGGGTCCGCCGTCGTCGGCTCCACGGGCCGCCACGAGTACTGGGAGGGGTCGCCCGCGACCCGCCGGCGCAGCCAGGTCAAGCACCCGTGGCCGGACGAGCGTCCCGCACGAGGTCCGGCCTGGGTAGCGCTCTACGGGCTGGGCGGCGTGCTGCTCTCGCTGCTGCCCGTGGTCGCCGTCGCCGTCGGGGTGCTCGCGCTCCTCGGTGGTCCCCCGCCGGACGGCCCGGCCACGCCGTCCGCCGCGATGCTCGCCGCCGCCGCGCGGCTCCCGCTGGCTGCCCTCGCCGCTTTCGCGGCCTACGCCCTGCTCACCCTCGCGCTCGTCCGCGCGCTGAGCCTGCGGATGACCGCCGGGTACCACCCGGTCCGCAGCCGCGTCGGCTGGCAGGCCTGGTGCACCGAACGAGTGATGGACTCGGCCCGCACCGCGCTGTTCCCCCTCTACTCGAGCGTGTTCACGCCCGGCTGGCTGCGCCTGCTCGGCGCCCGGATGGGCAAGCACGTCGAGGCGTCCACCGTCGTGGGCATCCCCTCGATGATGGAGGCCTCGGACGGCGCGTTCCTCGCCGACGACACCATGGTGGCGCCGTACGAGCTGGGCGGCGGATGGATGCGCGTGGCCCGGGCGAAGGTGGGGCGGCGAGCCTTCCTGGGCAACTCCGGCATCACCGCCCCCGGTCGCAGCGTCCCCAAGAACGGGCTCGTCGCCGTGCTGTCCGCGGCACCGCACAAGGCCCGCAAGGGCTCGTCGTGGATCGGCAGCCCGCCGGTCCTGCTGCGGCGCGCGGCGGCCGACGACGCCGACGAGGGACTCACCTTCAACCCGAACCGACGGCTGCTGTGGGCGCGCGGCGCCGTGGAGGTCCTCCGCCTGACGGCCGTGGTCGTCTCCGCGGCGCTCGGCGTGGCGGTCGTGACGGTCGTCCTGGAGGTGGCTCGCACCGCCGGCTGGGTCGCGGCCGGCGTGCTGGGCGGGCCGGCGCTGCTGGCCGCCGGTCTCGTCGCCGCCCTGGTCACGTCGGCCGCCAAGTGGCTGCTGGTCGGCCGCTTCCGCGCCGGTGACCATCCGCTGTGGAGCAGCTTCGTGTGGCGCAACGAGCTCGCCGACACGTTCACGGAGGTCGTGGCCGCACCCTGGTTCGCCCATCACGTGACGGGCACCGCGCTGCTCACCGGATGGTTGCGCACCCTGGGGGTCCGCGTGGGTCGCGGGGTGTGGTGCGAGACCTACTGGCTGCCCGAGGGTGACCTGGTGCGCCTCGGCGACGGTTCCGCCGTCGGCCGCGGCACGGTGCTGCAGACCCACCTGTTCCACGACCGGGTGATGAGCCTCGGCACCGTCGAGCTCCGGCCGGGCGCCACCGTCGGGCCGCACTCGGTGGTGCTGCCCGCCACCCGCCTGGAACGCACCGCGGTGGCGGGCCCCGCGTCCCTGGTGATGCGCGGCGAGGTGCTGCCCGCCGGGTCGCGCTGGCACGGCAACCCGGTCTCCCCCTGGCCGACGACGGACGGATAGGCTCACCGACCATGCCCAGCAGCCGCGCGAGCGACCCCGACCCGTACGTGCCGCACCACGGCTCGCGCGACTTCGTCGTCGACCACTACGACCTCGACCTGCGCTACCGCGTGGGACCGAACCGTCTCGAGGGTCGGGCCCGTCTGGACGTGCGGGCGGTGGACACCCTCGACGAGCTGCGGCTCGACCTCGTGGGCCTGCGGGTCGCCCGGGTCGAGGTCGACGGGGCCCGCGTCCGCCACGCCCACCGCAAGGGCTCGGTCCGGCTCCGGCTGGCCGACGCGCTGCAGCCCGGTGGCACGGCAGCGGTGACGATCGCCTACGCCGGCAACCCCGCCCCCGCGACGGGCGCCTGGGGCGACGTCGGCTGGGAGGAGCTCACCGACGGGGCGCTCGTCGCCGGGCAGCCCACGGGGGCACCCACCTGGTTCCCGTGCAACGACCACCCGGGGTACAAGGCGACGTACGACCTGTCGTTCACCACCGACGCCCCGTACACCGTGGTGGCCAACGCCCCCCTGCGCACGGTCACCCGGCGGGCCGGCACCCGGACCTGGACCTTCGAGCGCACCGAGCCGATGTGCACCTACCTCGCCACGGTGCAGGTGGGCCCGTACGACGTCGTGGCGTCGGGCGAGCACGCACGGGTGGCCCGGCCCGCCGGCCGGGCCGCCGACGTCCGGCACGACCTCGACCGGCACGACGAGCTGTTCTCGTTGTTCGAGGGCCTCTTCGGCCCGTACCCGTTCGCCGGGTACACGGTCGTGGTCACGTCCGACCCGCTCGAGATCCCGCTCGAGGCGCACGGTCTCTCGGTGTTCGGCGCCAACCACCTCGACGGGAGCAAGGGGTCGGACCGTCTCGTCGCCCACGAGCTCGCGCACCAGTGGTTCGGCAACAGCGTCTCGGTCCGGCAGTGGCGCGACATCTGGCTCAACGAGGGGTTCGCCTGCTACGCGGAGTGGCTGTGGTCGGAGGCCTCGGGCGGACCGGCGGCGGACCAGCTCGCCCGCGAGCACCACGGCCGGCTCGCGGTGCTGGACCAGGACCTGGTCATCGCCGACCCGGGGCCACGCCTCATGTTCGACGACCGGCTGTACAAGCGCGGCGCCCTCACCTTGCACGCCCTGCGCCTGGCGCTCGGCGACGACACCTTCTTCGCGCTCCTGCACACCTGGACCGACCGTTACCGGCACGGTCATGCGACGACGGCGGACCTGCGTGCGCTCGTCCGCGAGCTGGCAGCGTCCACGGACGGCCTCGAGGAGCTGCTCGACCGCTGGCTCGACGCCCGGGGGCTGCCCGACCTGCCGCCGGGCGGGGATCCGTCGTCCCGCGGCGCCGGGCTCAGGGAGCGCGCAGCGCGACCGCGCTGACCAGCGCGCGCGGCGCGGCCGGGGTCGCCGGCAGCTCGTCCTCGGTCCACACCTCCGGCACCGGCGCCGGGCCCGGACCCTGCCAGCGCACGACCTGCGGGGCACCTCGTCCGGCGTCGAGCGCCAGCAGCGCGGGATCCACGGCCAGCCCGTGGCCCGTGGCCTTGAGGAGCGCCTCCTTGCGGACCCAGGTGCGGGCGACCCGGTCCACCGACGCGGCGTCCACCCGCTCCTCGGGTGCGAGCAGCACCGCCGTCACGGGTGCCCGGCCGACGGCGTCGACGTCCTCGGCGTCGACACCGCACGGACCGGCGTCGGCCGCCGCGACGACCAGGCGGGTCGCGGTGTGCGCCACGCTGACGTGCCAGCCGGCCACCAGCGCCGCGGGCACCTCCGGCTTGCCGTGGTCGGTCCCGCCGCACGTCGAACAGCGGCGTTGCAGGACGGCGGCCTCGCCGCCCAGGTCGAGGCCTGCCGCCGCGAGGACGCTGCTCAGGAGCCCCGCGCGGACGTCCCGGTAGCCCGGGGAGGCGCGCCCTCCCGGCAGGGCGGCGACCTGGACCAGCAGCCTGCTCACGCTGTGGGCCGTCCGTCCGGGACGGTGGGGGCGTGCCGTTCGAGGAAGCGGTACACGTCGGTGTCGTCCACCCCCGGGAAGACGCCGCGCGGCAGCGCGGCGAGCACCTGCTGGTGCATGCGGGCGCTCGGCCACGAGTGCGCCTGCCAGCGTTCGGTGAGGTCCGACGGCGGCCGCTGGCAGCAGGAGGGGTCCGGGCACGTCGAGGTGTGGCGCACCTGGGTGTCGCGTCCGCGGAACCACTTGGCGTGCGCGTACGGCACGCCGACGGTGATGGAGAACTGCCGGCCGTCCGCGGCGGTGCCCGTCTGCACCGAGTCCCAGAACGTCCCGGCCGGGGTGTCGGTGTACTGGTAGGACTCCGTGGCCCGGTCACGGCGGCGGAACGCCTCCCGGGCCGGCCACCACCGGCACACGAGCTGGCCCTCGATGGCGCCGGTGACGTCCTGCGGCAGCGGGATGCCGTCGTTCGCGTACCCGCGGAAGAGGGCACCGTCGTCCCCGACGCGCAAGAAGTGCAGCGGGACGCCCAGGTGCACCGTGGCGAGGTTGGTCAGCCGCATGGCGGCGGCCTCGTGCGTGACGCCGAACGCGTCCCGGAAGTCCTCCACCGCGAGGTCCTTGTCCCGCTTGCGCTGGGACAGGAACTCGACGGCCGTGGGCTCCGGGATCAGGCAGGCCGCGGCGAAGTAGGTGATCTCGACGCGCTGGCGCAGGAACTCTCCGTAGGAGCGCGGGCGTTCGTGGCCGAGCACCCGGTGCCCGATCGCCTGCAGCGCCAGCGACCGCAGCCCGTGCCCGCCCGGGATGGAGGCGGGAGGCAGGTAGATGCGGCCGTTCTTCCAGTCGGTCACCGAGCGTGCCGAGCGCGGCAGGTCGTCGACGTGCAGGATCGTCAGGCCCAGGTCCTCGGCGATGCGCGCCACGGTCCGGTGCGTCAGCGCGCCGCCGGTGTAGCCCGCGCGGCGCGTCATGTCGTGGGCCAGCGCCTCGATCTGCGGCATGTGGTTGTCGCGCTCCTGGCGCTCGGTCCGCAGGACGGTGTTGGCCCGCCGCGCCTCCTCGGGCGTGGCGATGGCCTCCTCCTCGCGCCGCGCGATCTCGGCGTGCAGCCCGACGAGCTGCTCGAGCACCGGGACGGGGAGCTTCTGGCTCGGTCTGATCGGCGGCAGCCCGAGCGCACCGAACAGGGGCCCGCGCTGGGCCCGTTCGAGCGTGATCTCGAGCGCGGCGCGGCGCGACGGTGGCTCGTCCGCGAGGAGGTCGGGCAGCGCCACCTCCAGCGCCTCGGCGAGCGTGCGCAGCAGGGAGAGCCGTGGCTCGCGGCGGCCGTTCTCGATGAGGGAGAGCAGGCTCGGCGCACAGTCCACGGCCTTCCCGAGAGCGTCCAGCGTGAGACCCCGGGAGGTGCGGGCGTGCCGGATACGGCGGCCCAGGGTGATGAGGTCCGGGGCGTCGGACGGCGTCGTCGCGGTCATGGATTCACAATACGTGAAGATCGATGGATCTTCACGGCTGGACCGGTGGAAAGAAGGTGGCCGCGCGGGTCACGCTGAGAGCAGGAGCCCGCCGCTGGGCACACCACGGCAGGACCAGCCTCGACCCAGGGAGCACCCATGACGTTCACCGCCAACCCGCGCCGGACCCGCCTCGCCCTCGCGGAGATCGCCCCCGACCTCCTGGACCGCACCGACGCCGCAGGGTTTCCCGCGGTCGGGACCGCGGCGTCGGCCCCCGCACCGGTCCGCGACGTGCGCGCCTGGGTGAGCGAGATCGCCGAGCTGACCCAGCCCGACGACGTGGTCTGGTGCGACGGGTCCGCCGCGGAGAAGCAGCGGCTGATCGACCTCATGGTGCAGGCCGGCACGCTCACTCCCCTCGACCCGGTCAAGCGGCCGAACTCCTACCTCGCCCGGTCGCACCCCTCCGACGTCGCCCGCGTCGAGTCCCGCACGTTCATCTGCTCCGAGCACGAGGACGACGCCGGTCCCACCAACAACTGGCGCGACCCCGCCGCGATGCGCGAGGAGCTGGACGGCGTCTTCGCCGGGTCGATGCGGGGCCGCACCATGTACGTCGTGCCGTTCTCCATGGGGCCGGTCGGCGGGCCGATCTCCCAGGTCGGCGTCGAGATCACCGACTCGCCCTACGTGGTCGTCTCGATGCACGTCATGACCCGCGTCTCGAGCGAGGTGCTCGACCTCGTCGACCGCGGGCAGCAGTGGGTGCCCGCCGTGCACTCCGTGGGAGCCCCGCTCGTGGACGAGCACGGCGAGCGGACCGAGGACGTCCCCTGGCCGTGCAACGACACCAAGTACATCGTCCACTACCCCGAGACGCGGGAGATCTGGTCCTACGGGTCCGGGTACGGCGGCAACGCACTGCTGGGCAAGAAGTGCTTCGCCCTGCGGATCGCCTCGGCGATGGCACGCGACGAGGGCTGGCTCGCCGAGCACATGCTGCTGATCCGCGTCACGTCCCCCGAGCAGCGCCGGTACCACCTCGCGACGGCGTTCCCCAGCGCCTGCGGCAAGACGAACCTGGCGATGCTGCGCCCGACCGTCCCCGGCTGGAAGGTCGAGACGCTCGGCGACGACATCGTGTGGATGCGCCCGGGCCCCGACGGCACGCTGCGGGCCATCAACCCCGAGGCCGGGTTCTTCGGCGTCGCGCCCGGCACCGGCGTCGAGACCAACCCGACCGCCATCGACACCCTCACCCACGACGTCATCTTCACCAACGTCGCCCTGACCGACGACGGCGACGTGTGGTGGGAGGGCCTCACCCCGGAGCCGCCGGAGCACCTGATCGACTGGCAGGGCGACGACTGGACGCCCGCCGACGGCGCCGCGGACCGCCCGGCCGCGCACCCGAACTCGCGGTTCACGGTGGCCGCCGCGCAGTGCCCGTCCATCGCGGACGGGTGGGAAGACCCGGCGGGCGTCCCGGTGGACGCGATCGTCTTCGGTGGGCGCCGGGCGTCGAACGTGCCGCTGGTCGCGCAGGCGACGAGCTGGGAGCACGGTGTCTTCATGGGTGCCACGATCAGCTCCGAGCGCACCGCCGCGGCCGAGGGCGCCGTCGGCGAGCTGCGCCGCGACCCCTTCGCCATGCTGCCGTTCTGCGGCTACAACATGGCCGACCACTGGTCGCACTGGCTGCGGGTCGGTGCCGGTCTCGGCTCGGAGAAGCGACCGAAGATCTTCCAGGTCAACTGGTTCCGCAAGGACGCCGACGGCGGGTTCGTCTGGCCCGGGTTCGGGGAGAACTCCCGCGTGGTCAAGTGGATCGCCGAGCAGATCGACCGGGCCCGCGGCGTGCGCACCGACTCCGGCGCGGTCACGTCGCCCGTCGGTCTGCTGCCGGCGCCGGGGGCACTCGACGTCGACGGGCTCGACCTCTCCGACGACGACCTGGCCGATCTCTTCGACGTGCCCACGGAGGCATGGCTCGCCGAGGCCGGACTGACGGCCGAGTTCTTCGACACGTTCGGCGACCGCGTCCCGTCGGCGCTGCGCACGCAGCTCGACCGGCTCACCGACCGGCTCGGCTGACCCGTGACGTTTTGCCGATGTCGGTAGTTCGTGTCGAGGTCGGCAGTCCGGACTGCCGACCTCGACACGAACTACCGACATCGGCAGAACGGCCTCCGGGCAGAGGTCACGAGTAGACCGTGCCCATGAGCTCGCGCACGTCCGCAAGGGTGCCCTCGGCCAGCACGGTGGCCCGCGCCGTCCCCCGCGCCAGCGCCTCGCCGACGACGGCAGACCCCTCGGCCGCCAGCGACCGCCGTCGGGCGCGGACCGGTCGCAGCCCCTCGACCACCGCCTCTGTGACGACCTCCTTGAGGCGGCCCGCGCCCGCCGCGCCGACCGACTCGGCGAGGTGCTCCGGTGTCGTCCCGGCGAACCGTGCCCCGATGCGCAGCAGGTTCGCGACCTCCGGCCGGGACTCCGGGTCGAACGTGATGTGCCGCTGCGAGTCGGTCCGCGCGCGCCGGAAGTAGGCGGCGGTCGCGTCCTCGTCGGCCCGCAGCTCGAGCACGTTGCCCCGCGACTTCGACATCTTGGCGCCGTCGTTCCCCAGCACCGTCGGGGTGTCGGCCAGCAGCGCCTCCGGCTCGGCGAAGTACGGCTGCGCCGCGCTGAACCGCTGGTTGAAGCGCCGCGCGACGACCCTCGTCGTCTCGAGATGGGGCAGCTGGTCGGTGCCCACCGGCACGAGGTTGCCGTGCACGGCCAGGATGTCCGCCGCCTGGTGCACCGGATAGGTGAGCAGCAGGCCCGACATGCTCCGCCCCTGCCTGCCGGCCGCGTCCACCGACTCGGCCTTCACCGTCGGGTTCCGCTCCAGCTCGGCCACGGTGACCAGCGACAGGAACGGCAGCATGAGCTGGTGCAGGGCGGCCACCGCCGAGTGGGCGAACACGGTGGTGCGGCCCGGGTCGATGCCGGCCGCGAGGTAGTCCAGCACCACCTCGCGCACGACGGCGGGCAGGTCGCCCGTCTCGTCGCGGTCGGTGAGCACCTGGTAGTCGGCGACGACGAGGACGACGTCGACGCCTGCGTCCTGCAGCCGCACCCGGTTGGCCAGGGTGCCGAGGTAGTGGCCCAGGTGCAGGGCACCGGTCGGCCGGTCGCCGGTCAGGACCCGGAACGTGCTCGGGTCGCGAGCGATGCGCTCCTCGATCTCGGCGGTGCGCGCGCGAGCGGCGCGCACGGAGGGGGTCTCGCCGTCGGGGGCGCTCTCGCCGTCGAGGGCAGGGACGGTCGGCGTGCTGGTGGTGGCGGTCATGGTGGGCTCCTTCGGTGGGCGCCGCCCACCGGTGCCCGACGTCGGCACGAACGCGACGAGTCCCGGGCTGCGGCAGGCAGCTCGGGACTCGGGTTCGGCGCGGGGCGCGTCAGGTCACGGCTGCTCGTGCAGCCGCCACCAGTCCGTGCGCCTCGTCATGGTGGAAGGATAGCGCTCGCGGCCTGGGGTTCCCAGGGTGTGGGGATGCGGACCAGGGACTACGCCGGCTGCACCGCGAGCACGTGCTCCAGGTCGGAGGCGTCCACCAGGGGGTCGTCCAGGTCCACCGTGATCTGCGAGTGCGCCAGCAGCCGGGCCGAGCCGGTGATGGTCGAGTGCAGCGCACGGTAGGCACCGACCGTCGCCTCCCCCAGGACGGTGCCGACGAACCGGCTGCCGCGCGGGGAGATCGTCTCCAGCGCGTCGCCCTCGGCGATCTCGCCGCGCTGGGCCATCAGGGCCAGCCGGGCCGACGTGCCGGTACCGGTCGGGCTGCGGCAGATCACACCGGGGTGGACGTAGGTCGCGGACGGCGACTCCAGGTGGCCGGGTCCGGCCCCCCGCACCGGTCCCATGAAGTGCGCGAACGGCAGCGGACCGACGTTGCCGAGCTCGGGGTGCTCCTCCAGCAGACCGGGGCGGGCGGCGCGCACGAAGGCGTCGCCGAAGGCCGTCAACGCGATCTGCTCCTCGGCGTTGATGGTGAACCCGTGGACGGCGGCGTCGATCATCGCGTAGTACGCACCGCTCCAGACGAGGTCGAAGTGCACCTCGCCGTAGTGGGGCACGTCGACGACGAGTCCCTCCTCGGCCACGTAGGCGGGCTCGCCCTGGGTCGTGATCGAGGCGACGCGACCGCTCGTGATCCGCGCCGTGATGCGCGCGAGCCCGGCGGGCGACTCCAGCACCACGCTCTGGAGGCCGTCGTCCTCACGCATCGGGATCGTGCCGCTGGTCAGCAGGGCCGTCGCCGTGCAGATGGTGTTGGAGCCCGAGTACAGCGGGTAGCCCATCGCCTCCATGATGATGTAGCCGGCCTCCGCCTCGGGGTGGCTCGGTTCCACGATGAGGTCGACGGACATCGCGGGGTCGCCGTAGGGCTCCGAGAGCAGCAAGCGGCGCAGACCGTCGCCCTCGCGCTCCAGGTAGCGGGCCTTCTCCAGCACCGTCGTCCCCGGGATGAGCTCGACGCCCTCCATGACGATCCGGCTGACGTCCCCGCCGGACTGGGTGTCGATGAGGTGCAGCGTCCGCTCACGATGCATAGGAGGCTCCCACGGTGTCCCAGTGCCGGTCGGGGACGACGACCAGCTTGCCGATGTAGGTCTTGCTCATGAAGGTGCGCTGCGCGTCGTGGAAGTCGGACAGCCGGAAGGTCCGGTCCAGCAACGGCCTGATCTCGCCGTCCGAGATGTACCGGACCAGGCGGCGGAACGCCGTCCGCGTCCCCTGCGACGAGCCGTGGAGCTCGAGCTGCTTGAGGTACATGGTCCGCAGGTCGAGGTCCACCACCGGCCCGCCGATGGCGCCCGCGGTGCTGTACCGGCCCTCGGGGCGCAGGATGCGCAGCAGGTCGTTGAACATCGGGCCGGCCACGAGGTCCGCGACCACGTCCACCGGCGCGCCGACGACCCGCTCGGTCTCCGCGACGAGATCGTCGGTGTCCCGCAGGATCGTGTCCTCCGCGCCGATCTCCCGCAGCGCGTCCTCCTTGCCGGCGCTGGTCACGGCGTACGGGACCGCGCCACGGACGCGGGCGAGCTGGACGATCGCCGACCCGACACCGCCGGAGGCGCCGGTGACCAGGACCCGTTCACCCTCGGCCAGCCGCGAGCGGTCGAGCATCTGCTCCGCGGTGAGGTAGGCGCAGCAGAAGGTGGCCAGCTCGGCGTCGGTGAGGTCGGCGGTGATCTCGTAGGCGTTCTCCGCGGGGACGGCCACGTACTCGGCGTAGCCGCCGTCCCGCCCGTGGCCGATGTAGTCGATGTCGGCCAGGGAGTCGTCGCCCTCGGGCCTGTTGTAGATCGAGAAGTCGACCATGACGCGTTCACCGACGCGCTCGGCCGGGACCCCGTCGCCGACGGCGGCGATCACCCCGACGGTGTCGGTGCCCTGGATGCGGGGGAACTCGAGCGTGGACCGGCCGCGCCGCCACGTGGACACCTCCGCGGCGTCGGTCTCGGAGCCGTAGGCGCCCTCACGGACCCACACGTCCGTGTTGTTCATGCCGCAGGCGTGGACGTCGATCAGCACCTCGCCCGCGGCGGGCGCGGGCGTCGGGACGTCGTCGCGGTAGACGAGCTGGTCGAGCCCGCCGTGACCGACGAGCTGCACAGCCTTCATCACGTCAGGTATCGGTTCCATCCTTCGACACTAGGGGCGGCGGTCCCGACGCGCTCCCCCAGGCTCGAGCGCGGTCCGAGGTGGGAGAATCGTCGGCGTGCACCAGCCGTCCCCGTTCGCCCACATCGTCTACTTCGAGCCGCGCATCCCGGGCAACACGGGGTCCGCGATCCGCCTCGCCGCGGTCACCGGCGCCCGTCTGCACCTGGTCGAGCCCCTCGGGTTCGACCTGTCGGAGGCGAAGCTGAAGCGCGCCGGCCTCGACTACCACGACCTCGCGGTCATGGACGTGCACCCCTCGCTCGACGCCGTGCTTGACCCCCTTCCCGACGCCCGGGTCTTCGCCTTCACGACGCGCGCGGCGACGTCGTACACCTCGGTCGCCTACGCCCCCGGCGACGTGCTGCTGTTCGGTCCGGAACCCACCGGGCTGCCTGACGAGATCCTGGCCCACCCGCGGGTCACCGACCAGCTGCGCATCCCCATGCTCGCCGGACGGCGTTCGCTCAACCTCACCAACGCCGCCTCCATCGCGGTCTACGAGGCCTGGCGGCAGACCGGGTTCGCCGGCGCCTGACGGAATAGTCGCGCCACCGACCGCGCTGTCCTGTGCATGGGCGCCCTGGAACCCGCACCGCGGGCCGCACGTGCCGACACGCTCTCGGCCGTCGTCGCGAGCGTCGCCCGCTGGGAGCTGACCGGGTCGAGCATCGAGACCCTCGCGGCGGGCGCGCCCGTCCACCTGCCGGGTCCCTCGGCCTGGCTGCTGCTGCTCCACGGCGAGCTCGCCGTGGAGTCGTGGCAGGCCACCGACACGCTCACCGCGGGGGACGCGATCTTCCTGGGCCGTGCGCACGCCTACCGTGTCGCGGCGACGACGCCGGCTCGCCTCGTCCTCGCGTCCGTGCGGCAGGCCGGAGGCGAACCGCCCGTGCCCGACCGGTTCGTCGCGCACGGTTTCGCCACCGCGAACCGTGGGGTCACCGCGCTCGTGGAGATCTGCCCGGTGTCGACGGCGCACGTCCTGCGGCACTTCGCGGCCGGCTACGGCGAGCTGATCGCCGCGGCGATGCGTCAGCAGTGGCTCGAGGAGCTGGACGAGCCCGACGCCCCGGACGCCGTCGCCCCCGAGCTGGCCCGGGTGGTGTCCGCCGTCTCCGACGACCCTGCCCACCCGTGGACCCTCGACGAGCTCGCGCGGCTGGCGCACCTGAGCCGGTCCGGCCTCGGCGAACGGTTCCGTGCCACCCTGGGGACCAGCCCCCTGCAGTTCGTGCGTGAGGCCCGCATGCACCGTGCCCGCGAGCTCCTCGCCGACGACGACCACTCGGTCACCCACGTCGCGTTCGCCGTCGGCTACGGGTCCGTCGCCGCGTTCAGCCGCGCCTTCACCAGCGTGCACGGCGTGACGCCACGGTGCTGGCGCGCCGGCTCACACCCGCGCCCGCAGGCCGGCGAACCCCGCGGCCCCGACCAGGGCGAGCACCGCGCCGACCAGCAGCACCGGCGTGAGGCCCGTCTCGTCGAGGAGCCTGCCACCTAGCACCGAACCGAGCATGATCGCCGCCTGGAACGCGGTGACCTGCAGGGCGAGCGCCGACTCGGTGCGCTGCGGCTCCGCCGTCGTCACCCAGAGCTGGGTCGACACCGGCACCATGTTCATCCCGAAGCCCCACAGGACGATCGCGGGCACCACGACCCACAGCGACCCGGCACCGGCCAGCGTGGCCAGCGCCAGCCCGAACAGCGCGGGCCCGAGCGTCGTGGCGAGCCGCAGACGGCGGGACAGCGACCCTGCGGTCAGGTTGCCGCCCAGCCCACCGAGTCCCCACAGGAGCAGCAGCAGCGCGACCACCGAGGCGTCCACCCGCTCGATCGCCAGGCGGATGAAGGGGTACGCGGCGAAGTTGCCCAGGACCGCCACGAAGAGGAACGTGATGCCGAGCATGAGCCGCCGGTGGGTGAGGGTCTGCCGCAGCATCGCCAGCCCGGCGCCCGGCTGTGCGGGCACGGCGGGCATGACGAACCACACCGCGGCGGCGGTCGCGGCGGTGAGCGCCGCGGCCAGCCCGAACACGACCCGCCAGCCGAACAGGTCGCCGAGCAGCGAGCCCAGCGGTACCCCGGCGATCGTGGCGATGCTGACCCCCATGGCCAGCGTCGTCGAGACGGTGGCGGCACGGCCAGGCACCGCACGGATCCCCGCGGCGAACGCGAACGCCCAGTAGCCGGCGACGGCCACGCCCAGCAGCAACCGGCCGACCAGGAGCACGGCGAACACGGGGGCCACGGCGACGACCAGGTTGGCCACCGCACCGATCGCCAGCAGCGCGACCAGCACGGTACGACGGTCGGTCCGCGGCAGCACGACGGCGATCGTGGGGGCGGTGAGGAGTCCGGCGACGGCGGTCGCCGCGACGGCCAGCCCGGCCGTCCCCTCGCTGACACCGAGGTCGGCGGCCAGGCCGGGCAGCACGCCGGCGGGCAGGAACTCGCTGGCGACCAGCATCGTGATGCCGGCGGCCAGCGCCAGGACGGGCGCCCAGGTCGTCCGGCCGGTCGCGGGGACGGTGGGGGTGGTGTCTGTCGAGGTGGTCACCCGACCATGCTGCGTCGGCACGTGCGGGCGAAGTTGATCGATCGCCGCGAGGTGTTGACCGGGATGCCGCAGGATGGGGCGATGCGCTCACACCTGTTCCAGCACACCGAACCCGAGGGCGAGCCGGGCAGCTTCCAGCTCGCGAACAAGCACATGCTCAAGGTCGATCTGACGGGCTCCGGCGGGTTCTTCTACGCCAAGCAGGGCTCGATGGTCGCCTACCAGGGCGACGTCGACTTCTCCTACGAGGGCAGCGGGTCCATGACCAAGCTGTTCAAGAAGGCCTTCACCGGGGAGGGCATGTCCCTCATGAAGGTCTCCGGGCGCGGCGACGTGTTCCTCGCCCAGGATGCCGACGAGGTGTTCGTCCTCTCCCTGGAGAACGAGAGCGTCACCGTCAGCGGGGACAACATCCTGGCGTTCGAGAGCACCCTGACGTGGGACATCAATCGCGTCGAGGGCGCGTCGATGCTCACCGGCGGGCTCTTCAACACGACGTTCACCGGCACCGGGGCGCTCGCCGTGACGGCCTACGGCACCCCGGTGGTGCTGAACGTCGACGAGCCGACCTTCGTGGACATGCAGTCCGCCGTCCTGTGGTCGACGTCCCTGTCCAGCACCGTGCGCAAGACCGCCAAGATGGGCGCCCTCATCGGCCGCGGGTCCGGCGAGGCCTACCAGCTCGGGCTGAGCGGCCAGGGGTTCGTCGTCGTGCAGGCCTCCGAGGGCCACCCGCCCCTGAAGGACGACTGACCCCCGGAGCCGGTGTCACGCCGGCGGGGAACCCCCGTCCGGTCCGACGTCGCGGCCGCCGTCGGAGCCTCCAGCGGCCCGACGTCGCCCGGCGCGCAGGACGACGAGCACGACGGCGCCGCCCAGCAGCGCGGTGCCGAGGGCGACCGCCACGATCGCGGCCGTCGACGGCGTCGCGGTCTCGTCGGGGCCTGCGGTCCCGTCGGGGCCGCTCGACGGGGAGCCGGCGGCCGACGTGCCGCACACCGGAGCCTCGGTGCCCGTGGCCCCGTCCGCACCGGACGGCGGGTCGTGGTCGAACGTGAAGTCGCCCGAGACCGGGTGACCGTCCGCCGACACGACCCGCCAGGCCACCGTGTACTCGCCCGCCCCGCTCAGCTCCACCGGCGCGGAGACGACCTCGCCCGAGAGCTCCGGACAGGCGGTCGCGTAGTGGCGGCCGTCCGGTCCGGTCACGTCGACGACGGTCGAGTCGCCGCCCATGTCCAGCAGCACGTCGTTGAAGGTCACCGACACCTCGGTCACCGGGTCCGCCGCCGTGGCCCCGTCCTCGGGGTCCGTGCCCACGACGTAGTTGTGGGCCGACGCCGGCGGTGCGGCCGTCGCGAGCACGACGACCGCACCGGCGACGGCCGCCCACCGTGCCGGCCCGCGCCCGGTCATCGTGCCGAACCCCCACGGCGCACGCGGGACAGCGCGAGGACACCGGTCACGGCGCCGACGAGCCCGAGGCCCAGCCCGACGGCACCGAGCCATGGACCGGCGCCGTCCACCGGTCCCTCGGCGGTCGCCGTCTCGCCCGATCCCTGCGCGTCCGCGTCGGCCGCGCCGCCGTGCGTGGCGCCGTCGGAGTCCTGCGCGGGGGCGACGGTCAGGACGGGTGCGGGCCGCTCGGGCTCGGCGTCGCCCTCCGCGACCTCCTCCCAGGAGACGACCTCGCCGTCGGAGTAGGTCTGGTGGGCGGGCAGGACGACGCTCTCGACCTCGGGGACGGGTCCGGCCGAGACGGCGAAGCGGCGGAACTCCCCCGGCGCGATCGCGGCGTCGGCGTCGTCCGCCGTCCAGGTGACGGAGTCGACGGCCTCGGTGACCTCGGCGCCGTGCACGCTGACCGGCTCGTCGAGCTCGGTCGTGGTGACCGTGGCCGTCCAGCCGGGGACCGGCTCGACGGAGACGTGCGCGAACGGGGTGTCGGTGGGCAGGTCCACCTCGAGCTCGGTCGTCGAGGCGGTGTCGGACTCGTTGGGCACGCGGAAGGTCAGCAGCGTGTAGCCGCCGGCCTCGGCCTCGGCGGGGTCGACGGTGACGTGAGCGGAGGCGGCGCCCGCTCCCGCGACGACGACGGTGAGGCCGAGCAGGCCGGTGGCGCCCGCGCTCAGGGCGCGGCGAAGGAAGGTGTGCATGACGGATCGCTCCAGTGTCTGAGGGGTACGGCGGCAGGACCCGCACCCCGGACGAGGAGCGGGTCAGGCGGCGCCGGGCGAGGGTGTCGCCAGGGCGCTCGGGCACACGAGGCCCGGCGGGCCCCGGAACCGTCTCCCGGCGCCGATCAGGCGCTCCAGGGCACGCGCGCCGACCAGCCGGTCGACGACGACGGCGGCGGGCCGGGACCGTGGCAGCGGAAGGGCGGCGCGTCGCACCAGCAGGGCCACGGCGGACATCCAGGCGACCACCCAGCGTGCCGCCCGGTCTCCGGAGGCGAGGACGGCGGCCACGAGCGCGACCGCGACGACGTGCGCCACGGCCATCAGCGTCCCGCCACCGTGACCGCCACCGGCCGCGGCTGCGGTCGCGTCCAGGTGTGCGAGCGCGACAGGGTCGACTCCGTGCGCCGCGTGGCCGGCGGTCACTGCCGCGGCTCCGGCTCCGGCTCCGGGGGACGGCACGCCGTGCGTGCCGTGCGTGGCCAGGACCGCCAGCTCGGCGTGCAGGAGCGCCTGCAGCAGGCCGAGGACGGGCAGGAGCCGGGGCAGCGTCAGGGCGCCGCGGCCCAGCGCTACGGCGACGGGCACCACGGAGGCGACGAGCACCGCGACGGCCAGCGCGCTGCGAGGCGCCCCGCCCCCGGCCGCGGCGTGGGCCGCGGTGGCCATCGCCAGCGACGTGCCGCCGACGAGCAGGGCACGCACCGGCAGCACGTGGACGGCCGGTGCGGGTGGCATGACCACCAGCCTAGGCGGCAGCCGGCGGCACGACGGGCGGGCGACCCCCGAGCGTGCCGAACGTCACGTGAGCAACCAGGTCGCGGCCCGGAGCAGCAGCAGGACGTACTCACGCGAGTCGTAGGCGCGCACGTCGTGGCCGAGCCCGCAGTACACGGTGCGCCCGCCGTGCTCCTCGGTCGTCCACAGCGCCGGCTGAGGCTCGTCGTCGTCGTCGGGCACCCAGCCGAGGACCTCGACCGACGGCGCGACCCGCAGCGCGCAGTACCGCTCGTCCTCCAGCGCCACGGACCCGGGCGCTCCCGCGACGATCGGGTGCCCGCCCGTCGCCAGGGTGATCTCGGCCCGGCCGAACGGCGGGTGGTACGACGTCCCGGGCACCCACCGGCCGCCGACGATCTCCTCCCAGCCCGGGGCGTCGCCGAAGGTGTTCGCCGCCTGGTGCACGGCCAGGACGCCGCCACCGTCCCGCGCCCAGCGGTCGAGCCGCTCGTGGAACGGCGCCCACGCGTCGTCGTCGGGCCCGATCCCGGCCTCGAGGAAGCCGGGCCACGAGGTACCGGCGTTGACCACGAGCAGGTCGACCTCGTCGAGGTCGTCCAGCGCGTCGGGGAACACGGAGCGCACGACGACGTCGGTCGTCCGCCCGCCGAGCTCCAGCTCGTCGAGCACCGTCGCCAGGCGGTGGCTGGTCGCGGCATGGTCGTGCCACGGGTCCTCGTAGCGGCCGCGCCCGGCCAGGACCAGGACGCGGTACGGGTTCTCGGAAGGGTCAGGCGTCGTCGTCACGGCACGATCGTGCCACGGGCGGCGTGTGCCGGCCGGTGGGCGATCAGCAGCGTGCAGGGGAGCCGGCCGGGTCAGAGGATCGTCGTCAGGACCCCGCCGTCGGCGCGCAGCGCGGCACCGTTGGTGGCGGCGGACCGAGGACTGGCCAGGTAGAGCGCCAGGCTGGCGATCTCGGCCGGCTCGATGAAGCGCTGGAGGAGCGACGTCGGCCGGCCGGCGGCGATCGCGTCCTTGAGCTCGTCGGCCGACATGCCCTGGGCGTGCGCGAGCTGTTCGACCGCATGGGCGACGCCGTCGGAGTACGTCGGCCCTCCGACGACGGTGTTCACGGTGACCCGGCTTCCTCGTGTCGCCTTGGCCAGGCCGTTGCCCAACGCGAGCAGCCCGGCCTTCGTCACGCCGTAGTGCACCATGTCGGCCGGGACGTCGACGCCGGACTCGCTGGCGACGAGGACGATCCGCCCCCAGCCGTTCTCGAACATGTGACCGAGCGCGTGCCGGGAGAGCCGGACCGCGCTCATCACGTTGACGTCGAAGGAGCGCTGCCACTCCTCGTCGGAGACCTCCAGGAAGTCCTGGACGTCGAACACGCCGGCGTTGTTGACCAGGATGTCGACGCTCCCCAGCCGAGCCAGCAGCGTCTGCACCTGCTCGGGGTCGGAGAGGTCCGCGGCGATCCCGGTGACGTCCGCCGCGGGCACACGGGCCCGCAGCTCGTCGACCGCGGCCCCCACCCGGTGCTCGTCGCGGCCGTTGACGACGACCGCCGCCCCCTCCCGCACCAGCCCCTCGACGATCGCGAAGCCGATCCCCTGCGTGGAACCGCTGACGAAGGCCCGCTTGCCCACCAGCTCCAGATCCATGACGTCCGCCCTCTCTCGGTGCCGCCCGCCGCCGGCACATACTTTCTCAGTCAAGTGAAAGGTAGACCGATTGAGTTTCCTGAGCAAGTGCCCCGAGCGCGCAGACGCTACCCTGAGCACATGACGGACCCGGACCCGCCCGCAGCACTGACCGGCGACGAGCTGGAGACCTGGGCCGCGCTGGCCACGGTCGTGGAGTGGCTGCCGGCGGCCCTGGACGCGCAGCTGCAACGGGATGCGCAGCTGACGCACTTCGAGTACGGCGTGCTGTACGCCCTCTCGCGCGCCCCCGACCTGACCCTCCGCATGAGCGTCCTGTCCGGGTACGCCAACAGCTCGCTGTCACGCCTGTCGCGCGCCGTCACCCGCCTGGAGTCCAAGGGCTGGATGCGGCGCGCTCCCGACCCCGCCGACGGGCGGTCCACGCTGGCGGTCCTCACCGACCAGGGCCGGGACAAGGTCGAGCAGGCGACACCGGGCCACGTGCACACGGTGCGAGAGCTGGTGCTCGACCGCCTGACGAAGCCCCAGACCCGGCACCTGCGCGAGGCCAGCCTCCGCATCGCGCAGGCCATCCGGAGCGACGGGAGCTGGGTGCCGCCCGCCTCTCCCGCGCCGCCCGGTCCGGCTACGGCTGCGCCGTCGCCCGCGGGACCCCCGGCGACCCGGTGACGATCGCCGTCTCCGGCAGCACGAAGCAGCGCCGGCACAGCGCCTCGTAGGTGAAGGTGCCGTCGTCCGGGATCGGTTCCGAGGCACCCAGCGGCTCGAGGAACGGTACGCCACCGCTGAGCACCTGGGTGAACGCCGCGTGCAGGTCCTGGCAGCGGTCGCACACGGCACGGCGGTACCGGACGTCCGTGGGTCCGAGCTCCAGCAGGGCCCGGATCGTCGCGAACAGCTCGCCCCGGTGGTCGAGGTCGATGCCGCAGGCCAGCACCTTGGTGCCGCGCAGCACGAGCTCCTCGACCACCCGCACGTCGGCGGGGGTGAACATGTGCACCTCGTCGATGGCGACGACGTCCTCGGTGGTGTGCAGCAGCGGCTCGAGCGTCTCCAGCTTGATCGTCGGCACGGAGGCACCCGTGCGCGAGACGATCCGCGCGTCGCGCACGTGCCGCGCGGACTGCACCACGGCACAGCTCAGCCGCGAGTAGGCCAGCGGGGCGACCTGCGCGATGAGGTCGAGCGACTTGCCGGACTTCATCGGGCCGAGCACCAGCGACAGCTCCACCGGGCACCTCCCCTGCCGTCCGCGGCGGACACGGCGCCCGCCGGAAGCACCTTAGCGCTCCGTCCGTACCCCGCCCGCCGTCGCCGAGCGGCTGCTCCGCGCCGCCCGGTCCAGCACCGTGCGCGCGTGCCGCAGGAGGGGTTCGTCAACCATGCTGCCCCCCACCCGCGACGCCCCGCCCGACGGCGGCACACCGGTGCCGCCGAGCAGCCTCCGCGCGCGCTCGACGTCCTCCTCGGAGGGCGCGTACGCCTCCCGGACCGCTGCCGCGTGGCGGGGATGGACGCACATCGTGGCCGTGAACCCGGACGCCGCGGCGTCGACCGCCTCGGCACGGGCCCCGTCGACGTCGTCCAGGTCGACGTGCACCGCGTCGACCGCGGCCTTGCCGACCGCACCCGCCGCCAGCAGGACGGCGGACCGGGCCTGCCGGGCCACGTCTCGGTACGTGCCGTCCGGGTGCCGGCTCGACGTCCCGCCCAGGGAGGCGACGAGGTCCTCGGCGCCCCAGGCGAGGGCCACCACGTCGGGACGCATCGCGAGCGCCGGCGCGGCGAGCACGCCGGCCGCCGTCTCGCACAGGACCACCACGGCGTACGGCGCGCCGTCGGCCCGCAGCAGCGGACCGACGAACCGGCCGTCCGCCTTCGGCAGCATGACGGTGGTGTACGCGGTGCCCGCGAGCGCCGCCAGGTCGGCCTCGTGGTCAGGCGTCCCGACGGCGTTGACGCGCACGATCGTGCGCGCCGGGTCGAGCGGATGCTCGCGCAGGGCTCGGCGGGCGACCGGGCGGGCCGCGGGGTCGACGCCGTCCTCCAGGTCGAGGATGACGCCGTCGGCCCGATGTGCCGCCTTGTCGAACCGGTCGGGCCGGTCCGCCGGGCAGAACAGCAGCGCAGGGCCGAGGGCGAAGGGATCCGGGGTCACGGCTCGTCGCCCGTCGGCGTCGTCTGGTGTCCGGCCTGCTGGTGCGCGGCGCGGGTCCACATCATGACGGTGCGCACGGCCCGGACGACCTCGACGTCGTCCTGGTTGGTCCCGACGTGCTCGAGCGTGGCGATCCCCGTGCCGGGACGGGACGCGGAGAGCCGGCGGTCGCGCACCGTCGTCGCGCCGTAGAGGGTGTCGCCGGGGAACACCGGCGCAGGGAAGCGGACGTCCGCGAAGCCCAGGTTCGCCACGATGGTGCCGCGGGTCAGGTGGGCGACGCTCAGCCCGACGAGGGTGGCGAGGGTGAGCATCGAGTTGACCAGCGGCCGACCGAAGGGCTGCGTCGACGCCCACGCGGCGTCCAGGTGCAGCCCCTGCGGGTTCATCGTGACCGCCGTGAACAGGGTGTTGTCCGCCTCGGTGAGGGTCCGGCCCGGTCGGTGCACGTACCGCACGCCCTCGTCGAGCTCGTCGAGGTAGAGACCCCGCTGGATCTCGTCACGCATCGCTCCCCCCTCCGTCGCCGAACAGGAACCTGGGCCCGCAATCCACGCCCATACCGGGCGCAACGTCCTGTTCGGCGCTCATGCGGTGAGTCCCAGGTCGCGGGCGATGACCATCAGCTGCACCTCCGTGGTGCCCTCGCCGACCTCCAGGATCTTCGAGTCCCGGTAGTGCCGGGCCACGGGGTTGGCGTTGAGGAACCCGTACCCGCCGAAGATCTGCGAGGCGTCGCGGGCGTTCGCCATGGCCGCCTCGCCGGAGGTCAGCTTCGCGACGGACGCCTCCGCCTTGAACGGCTTGCCGTGCGTGAGCTTGAGGGCCGCGTCGAGCCAGCACAGCCGTGCCGCGTGCACGCGGGCCTGCATCCGGGCGAGGGTGAAGGCGACGTGCTGGTTGCTCCCGATCGAGTGGCCGAACACCTCGCGCTCGTTCGCGTACCGCAACGCCTCTTCCAGGCAGCCCTGGGCGGCGCCGGTGGCCAGCGCGGCGAACGCGATCCGCCCCTCGTCGAGCACGCGCAGGAAGTTCGCGTACCCGCGGCCCCGCTCGCCGAGCAGGTTCGACGCCGGCACGCGGACGTCGTCGAGCGCCAGCGGGTGCGTGTCCGACGTGTGCCACCCGACCTTGTCGTACGGCTCGCCGACCGCGAGGCCGGGCGTGCCCGCGGGCACCAGGATCGAGGACAGCTCGGGGCGGGCGACGCCGTCGCGGCCGACGCGTTCCCCCGTCACGGCCGTGATGGTGACGACGCTGGTGATCGGGGTCCCGGAGTTGGTGATGAACTGCTTGGTCCCGTCGATGACCCACTCGTCCCCACCCGGACCGGGCTCGAGCCGTGCCCGGGTCTGCGTCGCCCCGGCGTCGGACCCCGCGCCGGCCTCCGTGAGACCGAACGCCGCGAGCGCCCGGCCGGCCACCAGGTCCGGCAGCCAGCGCTCCTTCTGCTCCGGCGTGCCGTGCCGGTAGATCGGCATGATGCCTAGCCCCACACCGGCCTCGAGGGTCACCGCGATGGACTGGTCGACGCGGGCGAGCGCCTCGACGGCGAGGCACAACGACACGTAGTCCTCGCCCTGCCCGCCGACCTCGCGGGGGAACGGGAGGCCGAACAGCCCGAGGTCGCCCATCTGCGCGATGATCTCCATCGGCAGCCGGCGCTCGGTGTCGTACTGGTAGGCCGCGGGCGCGACGACCTCGTCGGCGAACTCGCGCACCGTCTGGCTGAGCTTGCGCTGCTCGTCGGTGAGGGCGGTGGCGGCGGTGTCGGGGATCATGACGCTCCTTCGGGTTCGACGACGGCGACCACCTGGTCGAGGCGGACCTGGTCGCCCGGGTGCACCACGACGCGCAGGGTCCCTGCGGCGGGTGCGGGCAGGGGGTGCTCCATCTTCATGGCCTCGACGACGACGACGGCGGCGCCGGCGAGGACGGGCCCCTCGGCATGGGTGGCGGTGACAGTGCCGGGCATCTGCGCCCGGATCTCGGTGGGTCCGGTCGCGGGTGCGCCCGCGCCGCCGACGGCCGTCCGTCCGCTGCGGCTCAGCGCGGCGCGGGCAGCTCGGTCCAGGACGGTGAAGCGGGACGTCCGGCCAGCGCGGGCCACCCAGACGGTGTCGCCGACGCGGAGGGCGGCCACGGTTTCCACCCGCGAGCTGTCAGAACTTGGTCGAGGCATACCCACGCCACGTTCTGACAACTCTGGGGCGCGCCCGTTGTCAGAATCTGGTCGAGGCGTACCCGCGCCACGTTCTGACAGCTCGGTGAGCAGCCAACGGTGCGCCGGGCCTCCGGCGGGCCGCAGCCCGGCACGGAACGGTGTGCCGCCGTCGCGCACCACGACGGCGTCGCCACGATGGCCGGTCACGGCGAGGTCGTGGGTGTCCCCGGCAGGGTCGCGCAGCGCGACCGGGCGGGGCACCCGGGGTGCGTTGAGCCGCCACCCGTCGGCGACCCACGGGTCGGCGGCACCGCGCGGCCCGGCGATGGCGTCGCCCGCGGCCAGCAGCGCCACCACCACCCACGAGCTGTCAGGACCTGGTGGCTGCCTACCCGCGACACCTTCAGACAGGTCGGTGGTGAGACGGTCCACCAGACCCGTGTCGAGCTTGCCCGCTCGGACCTCAGGGTCCGCGAGCAGGTCCCGCAGGAACCCGGTGTTGGTCTCCACGCCGAGCACCGCCGTCCGGGCGAGCAGCCCGTCGAGCCGCGCCAGGGCCTGGTCACGATCGGTGCCGTGGGCGACGGCCTTGGCGAGCATCGGGTCGTAGTCGCCGGACACCTCGTCGCCGCTGGCGACGCCCGCGTCCAGCCGGAGCGGGAACGCCGCAGGTCCCGCGCCCACGCCGGCGTCGTCGAACACGTCGACGCGGCCCACCGACGGCAGGAACCCGCGCGCCGGCGACTCGGCGTACACCCGCGCCTCGACGGCGTGACCCGTGATCCGCACGTCCTGCTGGGTGAACCACAGCGGCTCGCCGGCCGCGACGCGGAGCTGGGCCTCGACCAGGTCCAGGCCCGTGACCATCTCGGTGACGGGGTGCTCCACCTGCAGGCGGGTGTTCATCTCGATGAATGCGAAGTCGTCCGGCGCGTCCGCGGGCACGAGGAACTCCACGGTGCCGACGCCGACGTACCCGACCGACCGGGCGACCTCGCAGGCCGCCGCGCCGAGCCGGTCACGCGTCGCGGCGTCGACCACGGGCGACGGCGCCTCCTCGACGATCTTCTGGTGGCGGCGCTGCAGCGTGCACTCCCTCTCGCCGAGGTGCACGACGGCGCCCCGGGCGTCCGCGAGGACCTGCACCTCGACGTGGCGGGGCCGTTCCACGAGCCGTTCGAGCAGGAGCCCGTCGTCGCCGAACGCCGACGTCGCGACCCGCCGTGCGGAGGCCAGCGCCTCCGGCAGCGCGGCCGCGTCCCCCACGACCACCATCCCCTTGCCGCCGCCCCCGGCGACGGGCTTGACCAGCAGCGGGAACCCGACGTCTGCCGCGGCCGCGACGAGCTCCGCGTCGTCGAGCCCCGCGTCCATGGTGCCCGGCAGCACGGGCACGCCGCGGTCGGCGACGATGCGCTTGCCCGCGACCTTGTCCGCCATCGCCTCGATCGCACCGGCGGGCGGGCCGACGAACGTGATCCCCGCCCGCTCGCACGCGTGGGCGAGCTCCGGGTTCTCCGACAGGAAGCCGTACCCGGGGTGGATCGCCTCGGCCCGGGTCGCGACGGCGGCCGCCACGACCGCCCCGACGTCCAGGTAGGCGCGCGCCGGTCCGAGCGAGACCGCGACGTCGGCCTCGCGGACGTGCCGGGCCCCGGCATCACTGTCGGTGTGGACGGCCACGGACCGGATGCCGAGGCGGCGCAGGGTGCCGATCACCCGGCAGGCGATCTCGCCGCGGTTCGCGACCAGGACTGTGCTGAACACGTGCTTCACATCCGGAAGAGCCCGAACCGCGGGCCCTGGGTCGCCGGGAGCGGGGTGCGGGCGCACACCGCCAGGGCCATGCCGAGGACGCGTCGGGTCTCGGCCGGCTCGATGATGCCGTCGTCCCACAGCCGGGCGGTCGCGTGGTACGGGTTGCCTGCCGCCTCGTAGGAGTCCCGGATCTCGCGACGGAACGTCTCCTCGTCCGCGGCGTCCCACTCCTGGCCGCGGGCGTCGGCCTGGTCGCGCTTGACGGTGGCCAGCACGGCCGAGGCCTGCTCGCCGCCCATCACCGAGACCCGCGCACCCGGCCAGGTCCACAGGAAGCGCGGGGAGTAGGCCCGCCCGCACATCGCGTAGTTGCCCGCACCGAACGACCCGCCCACGACGACGGTCAGCTTCGGCACCCGGGCGGTGGCGACGGCCGTGACCATCTTGGCGCCGTCCTTGGCGATCCCGCCGGCCTCGGCGTCGGTGCCGACCATGAACCCGGAGATGTTCTGCAGGAACAGCAGCGGGATACCGCGCTGGTCGCACAGCTCGATGAAGTGCGCGCCCTTGAGCGCCGACTCGCGCAGCAGCACGCCGTGGTTCGCCAGGATGCCCACCGGGTGGCCGTGCAGGTGCGCGAACCCGCACACCAGCGTGGTCCCGTACTCGGCCTTGAACTCGGACAGCCTGCTGCCGTCCACCAGGCGCGCGATCACCTCGCGCGGATCGTAGGGCTGCTGGACGTCGGCGGGCACCACGGCGTCCAGCCCGGCACCGCCGGCCGCTGCACCCGGGCCTGCCGCGGCGTCCGGGCCGACGGCGGGCGCCTCGGTCTCGTCGACGGCCCACGCGGGCTCGGGGTCGGACGGGAGGGTCGCGACGATGTCGCGCACGATGTCCAGGGCGTGCTCGTCGTCGTCGGCCAGGTGGTCCACGACGCCGGAGCGCCGCGCGTGGAGCTCTCCCCCACCCAGCTCCTCGGCCGTGACGACCTCGCCGATCGCGGCCTTCACCAGCGGCGGTCCACCCAGGAAGATCGTGCCCTGGTCCCGCACGATGACCGTCTCGTCGCTCATCGCCGGGACGTACGCCCCGCCCGCCGTGCACGAGCCCAGCACGGCGGAGATCTGCGGGATCCCCTCCGCCGACAGCCGCGCCTGGTGGTAGAAGATCCGGCCGAAGTGGTCGCGATCGGGGAACACCTCGTCCTGGCGGGGCAGGAACGCCCCGCCCGAGTCCACCAGGTAGACGCACGGCAGCCGGTTCTCCAGCGCGATCTCCTGCGCGCGCAGGTGCTTCTTGACGGTCAGAGGGTGGTACGTGCCGCCCTTGACCGTGGGGTCGTTGCAGACCACCATCACCTGCCGCCCGCTGACCAGCCCGATGCCTGCCACGACGCCTGCGCCGGGCCACTCGCCCACCTCGCCCGGGCCGGCGTCGACGCCGTACGCCGCGAGCGGGGAGATCTCCAGGAACGGGCTGCCGGGGTCGAGCAGCCGGTCGACCCGGTCGCGCGGCAGCAGCTTGCCGCGGCCCACGTGGCGCTCGCGGGCGGCATCCGAGCCGCCCCGGGAGGCCTCGGCCGTGCGCTCGCGCAGGGCCGTCGCGAGCGCGCCCTGCGCGTCGGCGTTCGCGCGGGCGGCGTCGCTCGCCGGGTCGACGGTGGAGGTGAGGACGGTCATGCGCCACGCCCGTCGTCGTCGGTCGGCGTGCCGTCGCCATCCGCACCGTCGGAGCCGCCGAGGAGCAGCGCCAGTCCCGGGTCGGCGAGGAGCGCTCCCAGGTCGGCGAGGAACCGGGCGCCCTGCTCGCCGTCGACCACCCGGTGGTCGAACGTGAGGCTGAGCGTCAGCGTCTCGCGCAGCGCGATCTCTCCCGCGTGCTCCCACGGGCGACGCGCGAGCCGCCCGATGCCGAGGATCGCGGACTCGCCGGGGTTGAGCAGCGGCGTGCCCGCGTCGACGCCGAAGACACCCACGTTGGTGAGGGTCAGGGTGCCACCGGTGAGCCGCTCCGGCCGGGTGCGTCCGGCCCGCGCGGTCGCGGTGAGGTCTCCGAGCGCCCGGGCCAGGCCGGCCAGGGAGAGCTCGTCGGCGTGCGGCACGTGCGGCACCACCAGCCCGCGGTCCGTGGCGACCGCGATCCCCAGGTGGACGTGCGCCGGGCGCACGAGCTGGGGGCCGTCGTCGGACTCCTCCCAGCGGGTGACGAGTGCCGGGTGGTCGGGCAGCAGCACGCAGACGGCGCGGGCGACCAGGGCGAGCACTGTCAGGCGCGTGCCGGCCGTGCGCGGGTGCTCCCGCAGGCGGGTCAGCAGCTCGGTCAGCGCGGTGACGTCGCAGGTGAGGTGGACCGTCGCCTGCGGGATCGCCGCGCTGGCGACCATCGCCGCCGCGGTGTGCTTGCGCACGCCGCGTACCGGCTCACGCGTGTCCACGGGCTCCGGACGGCCGGCGCGTGCGCCCGGTGCACCGTGCGCCGCGGTCTCCACGTCGTCGCGCACGATGCGCCCGTCCGCGCCGGACCCGGTGACCTGGGTGAGGTCGACGCCGAGTCGCCGGGCCATCGCCCGGACTCCCGGGGTGGCGCGGCGGGTCGCGGTGGCGCGGGGTGCCACACCGTCCGACGGCGGCACACCGGGCATGGCGACCGGCTTGCGCGGGCGGCGGGTCGGGCGACCGCGCCGGGCCGCGCGGGCGCCGTAGCCGACCAGGTTGGGCCGGGACTCCTCCGCGGCGGACTCCTCGGGCGATGCCGCGGAGGCGGACGACGCCGACGTGTCCGCGGAGGCCGAGGAAGCCGACGTGGCGGGCGAGTCGGTGGACTCCGTCGAGTCCTCGGCCGCTGCGGGCTCCTCGGCGGCTGCAGGCTTCTCCTCGGACGCAAGCGCCGAACCGTTGCCGCGGCCCCCGTCCGCCCCGTCGAGCTCGAACGTGACCAGCGGCTCGCCGACCTCGACGACCTGGCCCTCCTCGGCGTGCAGCCGGGCGACGACGCCCGCGTACGGCGAGGGGATCTCCACGAGCGCCTTGGCGGTCTCGACCTCGGCGATCACCTGGTTCAGGGTCACCGTGTCGCCGGGTCCCACGCGCCACTCGACCACCTCGGACTCGGTCAGCCCTTCGCCGAGGTCCGGGAGCAGGAAGTCCTGGGTGCTCATGCGGCCACCTCCTGGGCGGTCCGGGTGACCGTCGGGACGTCGAGCGGCACACGGCCCAGCACCTGGTCGATGCCGAAGCACACCCGGTCCAGGTCCGGCACGTGGTGACCCTCGAGCTTGGCGGGCGGGTAGGGGACGTCATGACCGGTGACGCGTACGGGCGGCGCCTCGAGGTGCTCGAAGCACCGCTCGGTGACGGTCGCGCAGATCTCGGCGCCGACCCCGACCTGCCGCGGGCCCTCGTGGACCACGACGAGACGCCCGGTGCGGCGCACGGACTCCGCGACGGCGTCGGCGTCCCAGGGCGAGAGCGACCGCAGGTCGATCACCTCGACGGACGCGCCGTCGTCGTACGCCTCGGCGGCGTCGATCGCGGTGGCGACGTGCGAGCCCCAGCCCACCACGGTGACGTCGTGCCCCGGGCGGACCACGTGGGCCGCGCTCATCGGCGTGGCGTCGGCGAGGTCGACGGCCGGGTCCACCTCACCCTTGACGTGGTAGAGCCGCTTGGGCTCGAAGAAGACCACCGGGTCGTCGCAGGCGATGGCCTGGCGCAGCACCGTGCTCGCGTCCTGCGGGTTCGACACCGACACCACCCGCAGCCCGGCCGTGTGCACGAAGTACGTCTCCGGCGACTCGCTGTGGTGCTCCGCCGCGCCGATGCCGCCGGCCACCGGGATGCGGATGGTGATCGGCATGGGGACCTTGCCGCGGGTGCGGGCATGCATCTTGGCGACCTGGCTGACGATCTGGTCGAACGCCACGTAGACGAACCCGTCGAACTGGATCTCGACCACCGGACGGTAGCCGCGGTACGACATGCCGATGGCGGTGCCGAGGATCCCCGACTCGGCGAGCGGCGTGTCCATCACCCGGCGGGTGCCGAACTCGCGCTGCAATCCGTCGGTCACGCGGAAGACCCCGCCGAGCGCGCCGATGTCCTCCCCGAGCAGGACGACGTGGTCGTCGTCGGTGAGCGCCTGGCGCAGGCCCGCGTTGAGGCCCTGCGCCAGGGTCATCTGCGTGGTCGCGCCGGTCATCGTCCGCCTCCCTCGGCCGTCTCGAACCCGTCGAGGTACCGGGAGTAGGCGTCCCGCTCGGCCTCGAGCTCGCCGTGCGGTTCGGCGTACACCTCCGCGAAGACGTCCTGCCAGGACGGGTCCGCGATGGTGGTGACCCCGGCGCGCAGCTCGCCCGCGACAGCGTCGGCGGCCGCCTGGACGCGAGCCTCGCCGTCGTCGTCGAGGGCGCCCTCGGCACGCAGGTGGGCAGCGATCCGGTCGATCGGGTCGCGGGCCTCCCAGTGCTCGATCTCGGCGGACGTGCGGTAGCGGGTGGGGTCGTCGGCGGTGGTGTGGGGCCCGCGGCGGTACGTGACGGCCTCGACGAAGGTCGGTCCACCGCCGGTGCGCGCGCGGTGCAGAGCCTCGCGGGTGACGGCGAGCACGGCGAGGACGTCGTTGCCGTCCACCCGGATTCCCGGCATGCCGTAGCCGCGGGCACGCTCGACCAGGGGCACCTTGGACTGCAGGGACACGGGCTCGGAGATCGCCCACTGGTTGTTCTGGCAGAAGAACACGACCGGCGCGGTCCAGGTCGAGGCGAACGTGAACGCCTCCGCCACGTCGCCCTGGCTCGTGGCACCGTCGCCGAAGTAGGAGATGACGGCCTCGGTGGACTGGTCCGGGTCGGCGCCCTGGTCCGCGAGGATGCCGACCGCGTATCCGACGGCGTGCAGGGCCTGCGCGCCGATGATCACCTGCATCGGCGCCATCCGCGCCTCGTGCGGGTCCCATCCGGCGCCGGTCACGCCGCGCCACACGCGCAGCAGGTCCGCGCCGGCGATGCCGCGCACGTGGGCGACGCCGTGCTCTCGGTAGCTGGAGAACACGAAGTCGTCGGTCGCGAGCGCCCGGGCCGACCCGATCTGTGCGGCCTCCTGGCCGAGCAACGGGGGCCACAGGGCCAGCTGCCCCTGGCGCTGCAGGGCGGTGGCCTCCGTGTCGATGCGGCGCACGACGACCATGTCCTCGTACAGGTCACGCAGAGCCGCGTGGTCGACGTCCTCGACCCAGCGGTCGTACGTGGCGTCCGGTCGGCGGGTCCCGTCGGCGTCGATCAGCCGGACGGTCCCGTCGCCGGGGTCGACGCCCTCGGGCGCCGGGGCCGGGTGGGCAGGCGCAGGCGCATGGTCCCGCGCGCCGCCGTGGGCGCTGTCCACCGAGGAGTCGTGGCCTGCTCGTGACAGGCGCCGCGTCCTCGGATCCGTGGTGCTGGGCATGGGTGGCCTCACCTCGCATCGGAGCCGGCGCTCCTCGTCGAGCGCCGATGTGGCGAACGTAATGCTGCGGGGTCACACCGCACCACCGCCGTCGGGGCGGCTGAGCACCATGCTCGGCCTCGCGATGCCAGGGCAAGCAGAGTGCTCAACCTGGTGCACGCCGTGAGGGCCGGCTGTCGTTCGGCAGTTCCGGGCGCGTTCGGCAGTTCAAGCTGCCGAACCTGACAGGAACTGCCGAACGAACCGGGCACGTCGGCGGATAGGCTGGACGGGTGCACAGCATCGACGCCGTGGACCTCGCACTGCTGAGGGCCCTCTCGCAGGATCCGCGCGCGACGACGGTCGCCCTCGCCCAGCGGCTGGGCATCTCGCGCAACACCGTGGCGGCCCGACTGACCCGCCTGGAGCAGGCCGGCGCGTTCCGCGAGTTCGACCGCTGCATCGACCCGGCCGTGCTCGGGCACCCGTTGACCGCCTTCATCGAGGTGACCGTGCACCAGCAGGAGCTCGCCCGGATCGTCACCGAGCTCGCCGAGATCCCCGAGGTCGTCCAGGCCTACGGCCACAGCGGCGTCGCGGACCTGCGCGTGCACGTCGTGTGCCGCGACACCGACCACCTGTTCCGCATCGACGCCGCGATCCTGCGCATCGACGGCGTGCAGCGGACCGAGACGGCCCTGTCGATGGGCGAGCTGGTGCCCTACCGGATCCAGCCGCTGGTGGAGAAGCTCCGCCGCGGGCTCTGACGGTCTCCGGGCAAACCCTGAGGCCGCGTCCACCCGCAGGTGGACACCTCCGCGGACGGATCCCACCCAGGTCCGACGACGCCGCGGCCACCCGCGAGGCACGGTGGACGCATGACCACCTCACTGCTGCAGGCCCGCGCGCTGGAGATGCGCTACCCGGGCGGCACCGCACCTGCCCTGGCGGACGTCGACCTGGACGTCGCTCCGGGCGAGTCCGTGGCGATCATGGGCGCGTCCGGCTCCGGCAAGACGACCCTGCTGCACTGCCTCGCCGGCATCCTGCGGCCCACCGCCGGGACCGTCACCCTGGCCGCGGCGAGCGGTCTGGTCGACGTCACCGCCCTGGACGACGACGGTCGCGCTCGCCTGCGCCGCGAGCAGCTGGGCTTCGTGTTCCAGCAGGGCCTCCTGCTCCACGAGCTCACGGCGCTCGAGAACGTCGCCGTGGCGCGCATGCTCTCCGGGGTCCCGCGCGCCCAGGCGGAGGGGGAGGCCGCGCAGTGGCTCGCGCACCTGGGTCTGGCCGGGCTGGAGCAGCGCCGGCTCGGCGAGCTCTCGGGCGGGCAGGCCCAGCGTGTCGCCATCGCCCGCGCGCAGGTCACCGGGGCACGGCTCCTCTTCGCCGACGAGCCGACGGGCGCGCTCGACTCGACCACGTCCACCGAGGTGCTGGACGTCCTGCTGTCCGCGGTGCAGGCCGGCCGCACCCTCGTCGTCGTCACCCACGACGTCGACGTCGCCCGCCGCTGCGCCCGCACCGTCACCCTGCGAGACGGCCGCGTGGTCTCCGACACCGCCGTGGCGACGCAGGAGGCGACGCGATGAGCTCGGTGCGCACCGCGCTGCAGATCGCGCCGCTGTTCGCCCGCCGGCGCGACGGCGACCGCCTCGCCGCCGCCCTGCCCGTGGTCGCCTTCACCGTGGTCACGACGCTGGTCGCGCTGGTGGCAGGTGGCGCGCAGTCGTTCTACGGCGGCGAGGACGAGCTCGCCCCCACCTACGCGTCCCTGGCGACGATCGCCCTGGCGCTGCTGATCGTGCCCTTGGCCACGGTCGGGGCGTCGGCGGCACGGCTGGCTGCCCGACGGCGGGACGAGCGACTCGCCTCCCTGCGCCTGCTGGGAGCCACGCGCGCCACCGTCACCGCCCTGACGGTGCTCGAGGCGGCGGCGTCGGCCCTGGTCGGTGCGGTGGCCGGGATCGTCGTGTACGCCGCCACCGCCCCGCTCGTCGGGCTGCTGTCGTTCCGCGGCACCCCGCTCGGCGGCCAGATGTGGCTGCCCTGGTACGCCCTGCCGCTCATCGTGCTCGCCGTGACCCTGCTGGCCGCCGCGAGCGCCGTCGTCGGGCTGCGTGCCGTCGTCGTCACGCCGCTCGGGGTGCGCACCCGGCAGCGCGCCGGACGGGTGCACTGGGTGCGGGCCGCGCTCGCCGCAGCGGTGGTGCTCCTGGGGATCCTGGCGACGCAGAGCCTGAGCCTGTTCGGCCGGCTGGGCGGTGCGGTGGCGATCGTCGCCGTGCTCGGGGCCGTGTTCGCCGGGGTGCTGCTCGCCCTGGACGTCGTCGGCCCCTGGCTGATCGGGGTCCGGGGACGGCGTCAGGTCCGCAAGGCCCGGACCGTCCCGCGACTCCTGGCCGCCCGCACGGTCCTGGAGTCTCCGCAGGCGGCCTGGCGGCAGGTCAGCGGGATGGCGATGACGAGCTTCGTCGGGGTGTTCGGCGCCGTCGGCCTGGCCTTCTCCACGTCGGCCGACACGACGGGGATGGACACGGCCGAGCGGTGGCTCTTCCGGGACGTCTCGACCGGCGTGCTGGTGACCGTCGCGGCGTCGTTCCTCATGGTGGCGTGCTCGGTGGGGATCAACCAGGCCGCGGCCACCCTGGACCGTGCTCCCGTCCACGTGGCGATGGACCGCCTGGGCGTGCCGCGCTCGGTGATGGCGGAGGCCTCCCGCCGCGCGGTGATGTCCTCGCTGTGGCTGGTGGCCGGCGGGTCGGCGCTGTGCGCGAGCCTCCTGCTGCTGCCGCTGGTGGGGATGGCGGTGTTCACGCAGCCGATCGCGGTCGCCACGGCGGTCTGTGTGTTCGCGGCCGGGTTCGGTCTGGTCCGGGCCGCTGCTGGTCTCAGTGCCCGACTGGTCCCCGGGATCCTGGCCCGTCCGGAGCGGGTGCTGTAGGGCCGTGGCACACGTGGAGAAGCCGCGCCGCGGGCTCGCCCCGGCCACGTACCACAGCTCCCGGTAGCCATGGCCGGCCAGCGCCGGGATGAACACGGGCTGCTAACGCTAGGCTAGTTCTTGTGCTAACAGTAGTGCAGACGTACTGCTGATGTTAGTTTTGCGTGGTGGCAGCCTACTCCCGTCGCCTCGTCGACGATCGTCTCGACACCCGTCAGCCTCGGCTCGCCGCCATCGCGCTCCAGGGCCCCAAGGGGGTCGGAAAGACCGCGACGGCCACGCGGCGCGCCCGCACGGTGCTGCCGCTCCAGTTCGCCGAGGTCCGCGAACGGTTCGCCGCGGACCCGACGATCCTCACCACCGCCGACGCCCCCGTCCTCGTCGACGAGTGGCAGCGATGGCCCGAGTCCTGGGACAGGGTCCGCACAGCGGTCGACGACGGGCTCGCCCCGGGCCAGGTCATCCTGGCCGGCAGCTCCGCTCCACGCGGCGCGACGGTCCACTCCGGCGCTGGCCGGATCGTCACCTTCCGCATGCGTCCGCTGAGCCTCGCCGAGCGAGGGCTCGAGACGCCGACCACGAGCCTGGCTGCCCTGCTCGACGGCGAATGCCCGGACGTCGGCGGTTCGACCGGCGTCAGCCTGCCCGACTACGTGCGGGAGATCGTCTCGTCCGGCCTGCCGGGGATCCACGCCATGGAGGCCGAGGACCGTCTCGACCTCCTCGACGCATACGTGGACAACATCGTCCAGCGCGAGTTCCCCGAGCAGGGCTACCCGGTCCGCAGACCGCAGACGCTCCGCGCCTGGCTCACCGCCTACGCCGCCGCGACGTCGACCACCACGAGCTACAACCGGATCCTGGACGCGTCGTCGCCGGGCCAGGCGAACAAGCCCGCCGTCACGACGACGATCACCTACCGCGACGCTCTGGCAGGCCTCTGGCTGCTCGACCCGCTGCCCGCCTGGAGCCCGAGCCGCAACGTCTTCGACCGGCTCGTCTCGGCCCCCAAGCACCAGCTCGCCGATCCCGCGCTCGCCGCACGCCTGTGCGGCGCCACCGAGCACTCGCTTCTCCTCGGCCGACGTCACGCCGGACTCCTCGGGCCGCTCTTCGAGCACCTGGTCGCACTCAGCGTCCTCGTCTACGCAGAGTCCTCAAGGGCACGCGTCCATCACCTACGCACGCGCAACGGCGACCACGAGGTCGACCTCATCGTCGAGGGAGCCGACGGGCGAGTCGTCGCACTGGAGGTCAAGCTCGCCTCCTCGGTCTCCGACGGCGACGTCAAGCACCTGCGCTGGCTTCGCGAGAGGCTGGGCGACGACCTGGCGGACGCCGCCGTGATCACCACCGGGTCGCACGCCTACCGTCGTCCGGACGGGATCGCCGTCATCCCCGCGGCGCTGCTCGGCCCGTGATCCGGCGCTCGGGAGCGCGCGTCGCAGTACCGGTGCCGTCCATCGGCAGCCGGACCATCAGGTCGGCCGCGCCCCGTGTCGCCGCGATGAGCTTCGCGTTGACCTGGTCGGAGCCGCGCGCCCAGCGCCGCGCCTCCTCGGCGCTCTTGCCGAACGCCCGGTGCCGCGCCTCCAGCCGGGCCAGCCGGACGTCGTCGGGCACCTCGACGTACCAGACCTCGGCCATGCGTTCCCGGGCGCGCGGCCACGCGCCCGACGGCGCCAGCAGGTAGTTCCCCTCGGTGACGACCAGCGGCACGTCGGCCGGCACCTCCACGCCCGCGGCGACCGGCTCCTCGATCTCCCGCCGGAACACGGGGGCGTACACCGGTGGGTCACCAGGACGCGCGTCGGCGAGCCGCGCGACCAGCGCCGCGTACCCGGCGTCGTCGAAGGTGTCGATCGCCCCTTTCCGGCCGGCGCGGCCGTGCGCCGCCAGGACGGCGTTCGACAGGTGGAACCCGTCCATCCCGACGCCCACGGCCCGCTCCGGCCCGAGCGCCGCGACCAGCTCGGCCGCCAGCGTCGACTTGCCCGACCCGGGCGCCCCGACGATGCCGAGGACGACGCGCTCCCCCGACGCGACGAGACCCTGCGCGCGGGCGACGAGCTCCGCCGTCGTGCTCACCGGGGCACCTGCGCGAGCCAGGCGCGCGGGCCGACGTGCTGCACCCGGGTGGTGGCCACGCGCGCAGCCGTGGTGCAGGCCTCCGGCAGCGGCGAGCCCTCGGCGAGCGCCGCGGCCAGCGCGCCGTGGAAGGCGTCGCCCGCACCGAGCGTGTCGCGCACCTCGACCTCCGGGACGTCGACCGTGCCGGAGCCGGAGTGGTCGAACCACTCGACCGGACCGCCGCCATGGGTGACCACGACGGCTCCCGCACCGAGCGCCCGCGCACCGGACGCGCCGTCGTCGTGCCCGGGGACGGTGAAGTCCGCGGACAGCGCGGCGATGTCGGCGGCGGGCAGGAGGTCCTCGAAGACCGGTCGCCACCGCCCGGCGTCCAGCACCACCGGCGGGCGCCGGGTGCTGCCGTCGAGGTGCTCGACGACGGCGCGAGCGATCGCCGGGTGGTGTCCGTCGAGCAGCACCAGGTCGGGCGTGGGGAGCTGCGGCAGGTTCACCGGCGCCGGCGCGTCGGCGAGCGCCGCGTCCGCCGAGACGACGGACCGCTCCCCCGTGGCGTCGTCGACCAGCACCGCCGAGACGGCGAGCGGGAAGGCCTGGCCGCCGACGACGTCGTGCACCTCCACGCCGTGCGCCGCCAGGTCGCCGCGGGCCGCCATCGCGACCGGGCCGTCACCCAGCGCGGTGACCAGCACGGCCCGCATCCCCAGCGCAGCGGCGGTCACGGCGGCGTTGGCGGCGGGTCCGCCCGCGGCGACGTCCTGGCGCACCGCGGTGACCTTCTCGTCGCGGCCCGGCCGGGCGGACGCGCGGTGCACGACGTCGAGCGTGGTCAGTCCGACGAACCAGCAGGTGCCCATCCGGTCAGCGGCCCGTGCCGTCGACGGCGTGCGGCTCGATCGCGGCGATCTCGTCCTCGGTCAGGGGCCCGGCGTCGAGCGCCGCGAGGTTGTCCTCGAGCTGAGCCACCGACGAGGCGCCGATCAGCGCCGACGTGACGCGCGCGTCGCGCAGCACCCAGGACAGGGCGAGCTGGGCGAGGCTCTGGCTGCGCCCCTGAGCGATCTCGTTCAGGGCGCGCGCCCGCTCGAGGTACGTCTGGTTCAGGGCGTCGCTCGACAGGAACGGTGAGTCCGACCGCGCCGCGCGCGACCCCTCCGGCGCCTCGCCCGACAGGTACCGGCCGGTCAGCAGCCCCTGCTGCAGCGGGGAGAACACGATGGTGCCCACGCCGAGGTCGCCGACGGCGTCGAGCAGCGACTCGCTCTGCCGGCCGTCATATCGGTCGGGATCCGCAGTGCCTTCGATGTGCCGGTTGAACATCGAGTAGCTCGGCTGGTGGATGAGCATCGGCGTACCCAGGTCCGCCAGGATGCGTGCGGCCTCGCGGGTACGTGCCGCGGAGTAGTTGGACACCCCGACGTACAGCGCCTTGCCCTGCTGCACCGCCGACGCGAGAGCACCCATCGTCTCCTCCAGGGGCGTGGAGGGGTCGGGACGGTGGTGGTAGAAGATGTCGACGTAGTCCACGCCCATCCGCGTCAGCGACTGGTCGAGCGAGGACAGCAGGTACTTGCGCGAGCCGTGGTCGCCGTACGGTCCGGGCCACATGTCGTAGCCGGCCTTGGTGGAGATGACGAGCTCGTCACGGTACGGACCGAGGTCCGCCGCGAGGTGGCGCCCGAAGTTCTCCTCCGCCGAGCCGTACGGCGGGCCGTAGTTGTTCGCCAGGTCGAAGTGCGTCACGCCGAGGTCGAACGCGCGGCACAGGATGGCGCGCTGCGTCTCCAGCGGGTTCACGTGGCCGAAGTTGTGCCACAGACCGAGCGACAGTGCCGGCAGGTCCAGGCCGGACCGGCCGGTGCGGCGGTAGGTCATCGAGTCGTAGCGGGCGTCGTCGGCTCGGTATCGGGGCGCGAGAGGCATGCGGTCATCCTGGCACGGCGGTCACGTGCCGTCGTTGCCGACGTCGAAGACCCGGTCGTCCACGTCCAGGGCCTCGCGGACCACGTCGGGGTCCATGGACGCGACGGGCGTGGTCGCGACGGCGGACGCGGGCGTCCGAGGCCTAGGATGCGTGCGGGACGGAGGACGGATGGACGATGGCTACCGGGCGCGCAAGCACGCACCCGCAGTGTGCGACTGGTCGATCGCCCTGGGTGTCGCCGGCCTGGTGCTGGCGGCCGTCCCCGTGGTGGGCGACTGGGTGGCCGCACCGCTCGCCGTCGTGTCGATCGTGCTGGGCTCCCTCGGCATCCATGTCGCCGAGCGCGACGGCCGGCCCGGCACCGCCCGCGGGCTCGTCGGAGCGATGATCGGCGTCGTGGCGCTGGGCGTGGTGCTGTTCTCCCTCGCGGCGAGCATCGGGCACGGCTGAGCGCGGGCTACTCCGCCGGCGGCACCGGGAAGTTGGCCCGGAAGAGGTTCTCCGGGTCCCAGTCCCGCTTGACCGTGCGCAGCCGCGTCAGGGTCGGCTCGGGGAAGGCGTCGGTGAGCCGTTCCGGGCGCGTGTCCGTGTCGAACGACAGGTGGAGCCCGTCCGCGTGCGGCAGCATCTCCGCGTCCCAGACGGCGTCGAGCGCCTGCTGCGACGGCGACATCGCCGACAGCAGGAAGTTCTGCCGCCGGTGCGCGTACGCCGTCGCGGCGTCGAGGTGGGCCAGCAGGGCGGACCGCACCGAGGGGTCGCCGCCGCCCGTGTGGTGCTTGTCGCCGGCCTGCACGACGTCAGCCCGACCCGGCGGACCGTCGTGCACGGAGGATCGTCGCGACGCCGCACGGACGCGACGTCGTCGCCGCCCTCGATGCCCAGGTCTCCCGCGCCGAGGACGAGCTGCTCGCGGCCCTGGCTCCGGCGAAGCGCACGGCGCTTCGCTCGCTGCTCGAGCAGGCCGCGACCGGCTGACAGAGCGGGTCAGCTCGCCAGCCCTGCGGCCGTCCCGCTGTGGGTATGAAATCTCCCACCTGGGGACGCCCCAGGTGGGAGATTTCATACCCACAACCGAGAGGGGTCAGGTGACGGCACCGAGGTGCCAGGGGATGAACTCCTCGGCACCGATCCCCAGCTCCTCGCTCACCGACTGCTCGCCGGACGCGACCGCGAGGATCTTCGCGAGGATCTCCTCGCCGACCTCCTCCAGCGACGCCGTCCCGTCCACGATCCGGCCGGCGTTGACGTCCATGTCCTCGCGCATCCGGTCGTACATGGGCGTGTTCGTGGCCACCTTGATCGACGGCGTCGGCTGGCAGCCGAACACCGAGCCGCGACCCGTGGTGAACACGACGACGTTCGCGCCACCCGCCACCATGCCCGTCACCGACACCGGGTCGTAACCGGGGGTGTCCATGAAGGTGAAGCCGCGGTCGGTGATCTGCTCCGCGTACTCGTAGACGGCCGTCAGGTCGGCCGTGCCGCCCTTGGCCACGGCGCCGAGCGACTTCTCGAGGATCGTCGTCAGGCCGCCCGCCTTGTTGCCGGGCGACGGGTTGTTGTCCAGCGTGCCCTGCCCGGCCGCCACGTAGTGGCGCCACCAGTCGATCCGGTCCAGCAGCTTCTTCGCCACGCCTGGCGAGGTGGCCCGCGCGGTCAGCAGGTGCTCCGCACCGTAGACCTCGGGCGTCTCGGCGAGCACCGACGTGCCGCCGTAGGCGACGATCCGGTCCGACGCCCAGCCGAGCGCGGGGTTGGCGGTGATCCCGGAGTAGCCGTCGGAGCCGCCGCACTCCAGGCCCAGGACCAGCTCGGAGATGTCGCACTCGGTGCGCCGGCGCGCGTTCAACATGGGCAGCATCGCCCGCACGGCCTCGGAACCGGCCCGCACCGAGGCCCGCACTCCCCCGGTCTCCTGGATGGTCATCGACCGCACCACGGTGTCCTCGGGGATCGCGGCCAGCAGCCCGGCGGCCCCCGGGTCCTCCGGCGCGCCGACGCCCGGCATGCCGAGGTCGGCGACGGAGCCGGAGCGCGCGGACAGCGCCGCCCCGGGCACCATCTCGCAGCCGAGGCCGAGGACCAGCACGCCCGCGACGTTCGGGTTCGCCGCGTACCCGCGCAGGGTGCGCAGCAGCATCTGACCGCCCTCGGAGTCGGGCACCAGCCCGCAGCCCGAGGTGTGCGTCAGGGCGATGACGCCGTCGACGTGCTCGAACTCGTCGAGCGCCGCACCGCGGAACTGCTCCGCGATCATCTTCGCCGTCGTGGCCGAGCAGTTCACGCTCGTGAGGATCGCCAGGTAGTTGCGGGTCCCGACCCGGCCGTCCGCTCGGCGGTAGCCGCGGAACGTAGGCCGCGGGACGTCGTCGGGCACCGTCAGCTCGGTGTGCGTACCGCCGAGCGGCGCCTCACGCTCGCCCGGGTCGAAGCCCAGGTTGTGCGCGTGCACGTGGTCGCCCACGGCGATGTCCGCCGTCGCGACGCCGATGACCTGGCCGTACTTGTGCACCGGAGCACCGGTGGCGACCTGCCGCAGCGCGACCTTGTGGCCGCGCGGGACGGCGTCACGGACGACGACGGCGCTCCCGTCGGGCGCGACGGCGCGGTCGGCAGGGGTGAGGTCGCGCGTGGCGACGGCGACGTCGTCACCCTGGCGGAGCACGAGCAGGTCGTTCATCAGGTCGTTCCGTCCTCGACATGGCGACAGCCCCGCCGGGCAGCGGGGCTGGGACCGTCGGGTACGGGGCCGCCGGAGGTTCCGGTCGGCGGCCCCGCACCCTTCGGGTCAGGTGAGCCGTGGCATCGGCTCGGGACCGAGGTGGCTCAGGAGGTGGCTGCCTCGACCTCGGAGAGGAACGCGTCTGCGGCCTCTGCCGGGGTCATGGAGCCGAAGAGCACCTCGGAGTTGATACGGATCATGATGTCCTGGACGTCGCCCGCACCGTTCGGCGGCACCGGCGGGCCGTCGACGATCTCGTCCTCGAGGTCCGCCATGAAGTCGGCGACCTTGGCGTCCGCGGCCTCGAGGTCACCGAGGATGGACTCGCGGACCGACAGGTTGGACGGCAGGCCACGGTCGGTCAGCTGCAGCGCGGCGACCTCGGGGTCGTTGAGGAGGAAGTCCACGAACATCGCCGACTCCTCCGGGTGCTCGGAGGTCGCGGAGACCGAGTAGAACATCGCCGGCTTGAAGTACATGCCGGTCCGCTCGTACTCCGTCTCGCCCGGCACCCGCAGCAGCTCGAGCTCGTTGCCCGAGGCCGAGCTCAGCGCACCGAGCTGGTTGGACCACCACACACCCATCCCCCCGGCGTTGGTGCCGAGCAGCGAACCCTCCGGGCCCGCGTTCTGGATCTCCACGGTGCGGCTGCCGTCCGGCGCACCACCGTTCTCCTGCAGGTCGAGCCCGATCTGGAAGAACTCCTCGACCGTGGCGGCGTCGACCCCGAGGGAGCCGTCCTCGTCGTAGAGGTTCTGCCCCTTCTGCCGCGCGAGGATGCTGAGCCCGGCCTCGTTGAACCCGATGTCCTGGGTGCCGTAGACGTCGTCGCCGGCGGCCTTCGAGAGCTCGCCCGAGACCGCGACGAAGTCCTCCCACGTCCAGGTCGTGTCGTCCGGCACCTCGACGCCCGCGCCGGCGAAGATCTGCGGGTCGGCCATCATGGCGTAGGCGTTCACACCGGTAGCCAGGCCGTAGAGCGTACCGTCGACCCGGCCGCCGTCGACGATGGTCTCGGGGATCTCGGCGGTGTCGATGTCGAGGGACTCCAGGTCCGCGAGCACGCCGCGGCTGGCGTAGTCGGCGATGAAGCGCTCCTCGTGGGTGATGACGTCCGGGGTGTCGCCGCCCGCCGTCGAGGTGGCGAGCTTGTCCCAGTAGCCTCCCCAGTCCGTGTAGTCGGGGACCACCGTGATGCCCGGGTTCTTCTCCTCGAAGAGGTCGATGATCTCCTGGGTCGTCTGGTGCCGGTCGTCCGAGCCCCACCAGGAGAAGCGGATCTCGACGCCGTCGCCGTCGCTGCCGCCGTCGTCCTCGGCCTGGGTGCTCTCGGAGCCCGGGCCGCCGCTCGACCCTCCGGCGCAGGCGCCCAGCGCCATCGCACCGGCCGCCGTCATGGCGATGAAGGCGGCACGGGTCCGTCCACGCCGAGTGGTCGTTGCTCGCATGATTCTCCTTGGGTGTGCGTGACGAAACGTCGTCGTTGTCATCTAGCAGGAGCCCCCGCCGTCGGGAGCCTCGTCGGAGCGGCTACTTGATACCTGTCGTGGCGATCCCCTTGACCAGGTACTTCTGGCCGAAGAGGAAGACGATGAAGACCGGGACCAGGGACACGATCGACATGGCGAACAGCGGGCCCCACGAGCTGTTGCTCGTGGCGTCGATGAAGGTCCGCAGCGCGATGGGCACCGTGTACATGTCCGGCCTGGTCAGGAAGATCAGCTGGCTGAAGAAGTCGTTCCAGGTCCAGATGAAGGTGAAGATCGCCGTGGTGGCGAGGGCCGGCAGCGAGAGCGGCAGCATGATCTGCAGGAAGATGCGGCCGTGCCCGCAGCCGTCCAGGCGCGCGGCCTCGTCCAGCTCCTTGGGCAGCCCGCGGAAGAACTGCACCATGAGGAAGATGAAGAACGCGTCCGTGGCCAGGAGCTTGGGGACGATGAGCGGCAGGAACGTGTTGATCCACTGCAGCTCCGAGAACAGGATGTACTGCGGCACGATGATCACGTGGATGGGCAGCATGATCGTCATGAGCATGATGGCGAACCAGATCGGCCGGCCGCGGAACTTCAGCCGCGCGAACGCGTAGGCCGCCATCGAGCACGAGATCAGGTTCCCCACCACGGACCCCAGCACGATGATCGCCGAGTTGAGCAGGTAGTGGTGGAACGGGTGCAGCAGAGCGTTCCAGCCCTCGCCGTAGTTCGACAGGTCGATCGCGCTGGGGATCAGGCTCGGGTCCCGGAAGATGATCTCGTTGGGCTTGAACGAGCTCGAGAGCATCCACAGCAGCGGGTAGAGCATGACCAGCCCGAAGCCGATCAGCAGGACGTGCTTCACCACGCGGCGAACGCGAGGACCTGCGTCGCGTCGACGCGGGGCGTCGGGGACCTGGGCGGCGACCTCGGACAGCGACCGGCGTTCCCGCACGGGCGGCTTCGTCGTCGTCTGGGTGGGTGCGTCGGGGCGCACGGGCGTGTCAGTCATCGTAGAAGACCCAGTACTTGGAGGCGAGGAAGTTGACGGCGGTCATGCCGGCGACGATGAGGAGCAGGAACCAGGCCATCGCCGAGGCGTACCCCATGTCGAAGGACTTGAAGCCGTTCTGGTACAGGTACAGCGTGTAGAAGAGCGTCGAGTCGACCGGACCGCCCGTCCCGCCGGAGACGATGAACGCCTGCGTGAACGACTGGAAGGCTCCGATGAGCTGCAGCACCAGGTTGAAGAAGATGATCGGGCTCAGCAGCGGGATCGTGATGTTGAAGAACTGCCGGATCTTGGAGGCGCCGTCGATCGAGGCGGCCTCGTAGTACATCGCCGGGACCTGCCGCAGTCCGGCGAGGAAGATGATCATCGGTGCGCCGAACGTCCACACGTTGAGGATCATCAGGGTGCCCAGGGCGTAGTCGGGGTGCGACACCCAGCCGTAGCCCTCGATGCCGAAGTACGCGAGCACCTGGTTGACCAGGCCGTCGGCCCCGAACACCTGACGCCACAGCAGCGCGATGGCCACCGAGCTGCCGAGCAGCGAGGGCAGGTAGTACACCGACCGGTAGATCGCGAGCCCGCGCAGGCCGCGGTCCAGCACCATCGCCAGACCGAGCGCCGCCATGAGCTGCAGCGGCACCGAGATGAGCACGTAGCGCAGCGTCACGCTCAGGGACTGGAGCCAGCGGGGGTCCTCGAACATCCGCTGGTAGTTCTCGATCCCGATCCAGCTCGGCGCCTCGAGGAGGCTGTAGTCGGTGAACGACAGGTACAGCGAGGCGAGCAGAGGAAAGGCGGTGATCAGCCCGAGCCCGAGGAACCAGGGGGCAAGGAAGATGGCGGCTGCCTTGCCGTCACCCTTGCGCGTCTCGCGGCTCGCGCCACGGGTCTTGGCGACCTCTTGGATCACAGACATGGCCGCACCTCCCCGTGCGGCGCCGTGATGGACACCATCGTCGTCCTCCCGATCGTCGTCGATCGCAATCCGCCGACCGTGGGGCTCCGTGCCCCACACCCGGGAAACCGGTTGCTGTCGAGGAACGTACCACAGGAGGAACCGGTTTCCCATGGTGTACCGTCATCTTCTGGACCGACCCCGTGCCAGGAGGTCGGCCGTGATCAGACCGTGATCGACGCGTGATCCACGCGTGATGCGAGGACGGAGGCAAAAATGCCCGGCGCGAAGACACGCCGTCCCGGGGTGACGATCGCCGACGTCGCACAGGCGGCCGGCGTCTCCCGAGCGACGGTGTCGCGGGTGATGAACGGCCGGAGCACGGTCGACCCCGCGATCTCCGCCCGCGTGCAGGAGGCCGCGATCGAGCTGAGCTACCGCCCGAGCAACGTCGCACGCAGCCTGTCCCTGGGCCGCACGACGACGGTCGCGCTCGTCGTCCCCGACCTCGGGAACCCCGTCTTCCAGCAGATTCTCGGCGGGGTGTCGTCGGCGGCCGGCGAGGACGGCTACCGCGTGCTCGTCGCCGACTCCGCCGAGGACCCGAGCGCCGAGGCCGCGATCGCCCGGGAGGCGCGGCACCGCTGCGACGCCCTCATCCTGGTCTCCCCCCGCATGCCCGACGCCGCCCTCGACGCGCTGCTGCCCGAGGTCTCCCCCGCCGTCGTCATCAACAGGGAGGTCGCGGGCGGAACTCCGAGCCTCGTGGTGGACTACGCCGACGCGACCGTGCAGGTGGTCGAGCACCTGGTCGACCTCGGGCACCGCCGCATCGCCTACCTGTCCGGGCCGGCGGCGTCCGTCTCGGACGGTGCCCGGCGCCGCGGGCTGGCCCTGTGCGAGGACCGCCACCCCGACCTGGAGATCGTCGACATCACCGCGGGGTCGGACATCGCGGCGGGACACGCCGCCGCCCCTGCCGTGCTCGCCAGCCGCGTCACCGCCGCGGTCGCGTTCAACGACCTGGTCTCGTTCGGCCTGCTGGCCGCGCTCAACGAGGCTGGTGTGGCCGTGCCCACGGACATCTCCGTGGCCGGCTTCGACGACATCGAGCTCGCCCGGTACGCCACCCCGGGCCTGACCACCGTCGCCGTCCCCCAGGAAGAGCTGGGGCGGCACGCCTGGAGGGAACTGAACGCCGTGATCGACAACACGGCGAGCGCCGCCGACTCGACCCGCTTCGGGGTGCGGCTCGAGGTCCGGGCGAGCACCGGACCGGTGCCCCGCACCGCCGCCCGCGCCGAGGCCCCGGTCCAGGTGGCCGCCGAGCCGGCACCACCCGCGACCGTGCCGGGCGAGGCCGAGCAGGCACCCGCGTGGACCGTCGAGAACGGTGTCCCCGTCCTGCGGCGCGCCGCGGACCGGGTGGCGCTGTCCCGCTACGAGTCCGGCGCGGGGCTGCCCACGATCCACTCCCCCCGCCCCTTCCTGCACCCGGTCCACTCGCTGGCCGGCGTGCCCCTCACGGAGTCCGGCCCGGTCGACCACCGGCACCACTACGGCGTGAGCATCGCCGTCGCCGACGTCAACGGCACCAGCCACTGGGGCGGTCGCACGTTCGTCACGGACGTCGGCCCCACGCTGCTGCCCAACCACGGACGGCAGACGTCGACCAGCACCACCGTCGACCCGCTCTCGCCGAACCTCCTGCTCGACACGGTCCTGTGGACCGACGAGCACGGCGACCCGCAGCTCGACGAGCGGCGCCGCATCGGCGCCCGGCTGCTCGACGACGGCTGGGCCCTCGAGTGGCGCTCGACGCTGCACGCCGCCCACGGTCCGCTCGAGATCCGCTCCCCCGCCACCAACGGCCGCCCCGGCGCCGGCTACGGCGGCGTCTTCTGGCGCCTGCCGATCGCCGAGTCCACGCGCGTCCTGTCGGCCGACGGCGAGGGCCAGGACGTCGCCCACGGGTCGACGTCGCCGTGGGTCGCGTTCGTCCAGCGGCACCGGGACGCTCGTGGCACGGAGCACACCACGACGACGCTCCTCACGCAGACGTCGCCGGCACGTCACTGGTTCCTGCGTTCCGAGGAGTACCCCGGCGCCTGCCCGGCGCTCGCCTGGGACACGCCCCTGCAGGTGCCCGCCGGCGGGACCGTCGAGACCGGTGTCGTCGCGGCACTGATCGACCGTGAGCTCGACGCCGACGGGGCGGCCACGCTCGCCACCGGTCTGCGCTGACGCTCCCCACCCACCCACGGAGAACTCCATGACGCACGTTCGCATCGCCGTCGTCGGCATCCACGGGCACGGCGAGAAGCACGTCGAGCACGCGCTCGGGCTCGGCCGCACCGGACGGGCGCGGCTGAGCGCCGTCGTCGACCCGCGCGAGCCCGGCGACGGGCACGCGGCGCACGGCACGGACACCCCCTGGTTCCCGACGTTCGGCGACCTGCTGTCCTCGTCCGACCCGGACGTCCACCCCGACGTCGTGGTCCTGTGCACGCCCATCCCCACGCACCTGCCGCTCGCCAAGGCCGCGATGGAGGCGGGCATGGACGTGCTGCTGGAGAAGCCGACGACGGCGTCGCTCGCCGAGCTGACCGAGCTCGTCGCGATCAGCGACCGCACGGGCCGGCTGTGCCAGGTCGGGTTCCAGACCTTCGGCTCGCACGCGCTCGACGCGGTGGCGGAGCTGGTGGCGCGCGGCGAGATCGGCGACGTCGTCGGCTACGGCGCGGTCGGCACCTGGGTGCGCGACGCCGCGTACTGGGCGCGCGCACCGTGGGCCGGGCGTCGGCGGCTGGACGGCCGCGACGTCGTCGACGGCGTGGTGACGAACCCGCTGGCGCACGCCGTGGCGACCACGCTGCGCATCGGGGGCGTCACCCGGGCCGAGGACGTGGCCTGGGTGGACGCCGACCTGTTCCGGGCGAACCCGATCGAGGCGGACGACACGTCGTCTGTCCGCGTGACGGCTGCCGACGGGACCCGGTACGGGTTCGGGCTGACGCTGTGCGCCGCCGAGCGCAGCACGGCCCACGTGCTGGTGCTCGGCACCCGGGGCGAGATCGAGCTCGAGTACGAGCACGACCGGCTCGTGCTGCGCAGCGACCGCGTGACGATGGACAAGACGTACGGCCGCACCCCGTTGCTCGAGGACCTCCTGGCGGTGCGCACGGTGCGGGCCGCCGGAGACCTCGACCGCACGCTGATGTGCGACGTGCGCGACACCGGGGCCTTCATGCGCGTGCTCGAGGCGGTCCGCACCGGGCCGGACCCGCGCGCCGTGCCGGACGACGTCGTCACCTGGCACAGCGACGGCGGCATCCGACGCCCGGTGGTCCGCGACGTGGAGTCGTGGTGCGAGCAGGTGGCGCGCACCCAGCAGACGTTCACCGAGCTCGGGGCCCCCTGGACGCCCTGAACGCCCTCTACAGGTCGATGCCGAGGCTGTCCACCGGCACCACCTGGCCGGTGACGAGCGAGCGGTTGCCCGCGACACCCACGGCGACCGAGCGCAGCCCGTCGACCAGGCCGGCACGTCGCTCCAGGGGGTCCACCGCGGGACCGTCGACCGGGTCGTCGGTCGGCAGGTGCCCGCGCAGCACGTCGTGCAGCATCGCGGCGTCGCCCTCGCGATGCCCCGTCGGTCCCGCCAGCGGCACCTCCACCGCTCGCCCCCAGTGCTCCTGCACCACCAGTCGCCCGCCGGCCCGCCGCACCTCGCAGCACCCGGGCGCCTCGGCCCGGGCGCCCGGCAGGCCCGCCGTCGTGTGGCAGCGCTCGACGACGTCCAGCTCGACCCGGCCGCGGGTGCCGTTGACGGCGACCCGGTAGCCCTCCCAGGGGCTGTGGGCCGTCAGCGAGTACGTCATCGAGGCACCGGAGCGGTAGCCCACGAGCACGCTCAGCGTGTCCTCGATGGTGGCGCCCGGCCCGAACGGGTCCTGGTCGCGCCGGTAGCCGTCGGCGTCCGCGCCGTCGAGGTACAGGGCACGCAGCTCCGGGTCCGCGGCGAGGTCGAGCGCGTACCGCGGCCCGCCGTCCCCGGCCGCCTCACCGTAGAAGCGCAGGCCGCCGCGCGCGTACACGGACTCGGGGACGTCCTGCGTCCACCAGTTGACGAGGTCGAAGTGGTGGCTGGCCTTGTGCACGAGCAGCCCGCCCGACGCCGCCTTGTCCCGGTGCCAGCGACGGAAGTAGTCGGCGCCGTGCGCGGTGTCGAGCAGCCACTCGAAGTGCACGGAGACGACGTCGCCGACGCGCCCGTCCGCCACCACCTGGCGCAGCGCCGCGTTGGCCGCCGCGTACCGGTAGTTGTGCGCCACCGTGAGCCGGCGGCCGCTGCTGCGGGCGGCGTCGAGGATCGTGTACATGCCGGCGGCGTCGATGGTCAGGGGCTTCTCGACGACGACGTCCGCACCGTGGTGCAGCGCCGCGGCCACGTGCGCCGCGTGGGTCCGGTCGGGCGAGGTGACCACGACGACGTCCGGCCGGACCTCGTCGAGCATGCGGTCGACGTCGTGCGCGTCGTAGCCGGCCGGCTCGCCCGCACCCGCGCGGCGCGCCCGCTCGGCGTGGAAGGCGAGGCGGGCCGGGTTGGTGTCGCACAGGGCGACGAGCTCGGCGACGTCGGCGTGCTCGCCGGTCATCGCATCCACGTAGAGGCGGGCCCGGTGGCCGGTGCCGACGACGGCGTGGCGGCGGCGCGCGGGCGGTTCCTGATCCGTCGTGGGCCTGGTCCCGGTGGCCGGCGCGGCGAAGGTGGCGGACGTCATCGTCGATCTCCTGGGTCGATCATGGGCAAGCGCTTTCCGGATCACCCTACCCGGCATTCGCTGTGGGTATGAGATATCCCGTTCTTCGTCGCGAAGAACGGGAGATCTCATACCCACAGCGCTCGGGGGTTGGGGGGCCGGGGGCGGTGCGGGTCGGGTGGGGGGTGGTGTCAGCTGAGGTCGACGCCGAGGCCCAGGTCCGCCAGGCGCACCGGGTCGCCGGTCTCCAGCGACCGGTTGCCCGCGTAGCCGACGCCCGAGGCGCGCAGCCCGTCGACGAAGCCCGCCGCCCGGCGGAGCGGGTCGGACTCGTCCCGGCCCACGAAGACGTCGCTGAGCAGCAGGTTGTCACCACCGCCGTGCCCGCCGGGCCCGACGGCGACGATCTCGCGCTCCTCCGCGCGCTCCCAGTGCTTCTGCACCAGCAGGCGCTCGCCGGCGGGACGCAGCTCGTCGTCGGCGAACGCCTCGGTGAAGCTGGGGTCGAGGATCGCCTTGCCGTCGTCGCCGAAGACGACCGAGCCGCGCTCGACGACCTCCAGCTCGGCACGGCCGCGCGAGCCGTTGACCACGACCCGGTAGCCCTCCCAGGGCGCCGACGCCGTCAACGAATAGGTGAGCATCGGCCCGCCCGCGTACTCCACGACCAGGGCGAGCGTGTCCTCGGTGGTGATCCCGGCGTCGAACACGGACCGGTTGCGCACATACCCGTCGTGCGCCTGCGCCTCGGGCCCGTAGAGCTCACCGAGGTACGGGTCCTTGTCCATGTCGAGTGCCCACGGGTCGACGCCCTGCTCACGCAGCGCCACCTCGCCGGCGGTGGGCTCGTAGCCCTCGGCGTGCGCAGCGTCGTCACCGTAGAAGCGGCGCCCGCCGCTGGCGAAAACGCGGGTCGGGACGTCGTCGATCCACCAGTTGACCAGGTCGAAGTGGTGGCTCGACTTGTGCACGAGCAGGCCGCCGTTGTTCTTCTTGTCCCGGTGCCAGCGGCGGAAGTAGTCGGCGCCGTGCACGATGTCCAGCGCCCAGTCGAAGTGGACCGACAGCACCTGACCGATCTCGCCCGAGGCGATGACCTCGCGCAGCGCCGAGTTCCGCGGCGAGTAGCGGTAGTTGAACGTCATCGTCAGGTCGCGTCCGGTCTCGGCGACGGCGTCGGTGATCCGGCGCGCCTCCTCGGCGGTGGCCGCGATCGGCTTCTCGACGACGACGTCGGCGCCCGCCCGCAGCGCACGGGACACCAGGTCCGCGTGGGTGTTGTCGATGCTGGTGACGATCACGCGGTCGACCTGCAGCTCCGCGATAGCCTTCTCGAGGTCGTCGGGGCCGTACACCGGCCGGGTACCCCCGACGGCGGCGGCGACCCGCGCCTCGTGCACGGCGGCACGGACGGGGTTGGGCTCGACCCACGCGACGATCTCACCGGAGTCGGCGTGGGCCTCGACGAGGGCCGAGACGTACATGCCGGCCCGGTGACCGGTCCCGACGACGGCGTAGCGGAGGCGGTCGGAGGTGGTGGAGGGCAACGTCGGACTCCTGTGTCTTCGGCGAGAAAGCGGTTTCCCACTACTGTACCCGAGGCCCCCAGGCCGCGCGCTACCTCGCGGTGGGGGTGAGCACGACCTGGCCGGCCCACGTGAACCCGCCGCCGAACCCGAACAGCAGCGCCGGCGCCCCGGCGGGCAACCTCCCGTCGTGCCACCACTTGGACATCCCCAGCGGGATGGAGGCGGCCGAGGTGTTGCCCGACTCCGTGATGTCCGTGACCACCACGCGGTCCTCCAGCCCCAGCGACTTCGCCAGCGGCTCGATGATCCGCAGGTTCGCCTGGTGGGCCACCAGCACCTCGATCTCGTCCAGGCCGATCCCGGCGGCGTCCACGACCCGGCGCGCCCGGTCCGCCGCGCGGGTGATCGCCCACTTGAACACCGCACGGCCGTCCTGCGCGAACCGTCCGGCCGGCGCCTCGATACGGACGGCGGGCGTGATCTCGGGCTCGGACCCCCACACCACCGGGCCGACGGCGGGCTGGTCAGCCGCCTGCAGCACCACCGCACCCGCGCCGTCGGCCGTGAGGATGCAGGTGGACCGGTCGGTCCAGTCGGTGACGGCGGTGAGCTTCTCCGAGCCGATGACGACGGCGGTGCGCGCGGTCCCCGTACGGATCGCCTGGTCGGCGAGCCCCACCGCGTAGGCGAACCCCGAGCAGGCGGTGTTGACGTCGATGACGCCGGGTCCGACGACGTCGCGCAGGTCCGGCTCCTCCTCGCCCTCGGGCGTGCTCGCCCCGGGCTGCACACCCGTGCGCAGCGCGTAGGCGACCCGCCCGGCGGTGTTGGGCGAGCGGTCGTCGGCGGTGGCCGTGGCGACGACGATCAGGTCGACGTCGTCGCTCGCCACCCCGGCGTCGGCGAGTGCGTGCTCCGCGGCGGCCGTGGCCAAGTCCGCGACCGTGACGTCGTCGGCCGCGACGTGACGGGTCACGATGCCGGTCCGGGACCGGATCCACTCGTCGTTCGTCTCCACGAACCGGGCGACGTCGTCGTTCGTCATGACCTTCGCCGGCTGGTGGTGGCCGAGGCCGACGATGCGGGAGCCGGCGGCGCCGGCGGGCAGCGTGAACATGGTCTCGATCATTCCACGCGACGGCGGCCGGTCGGCGCCGGGGACAGGATCACCCCCGGCACCGACCGGCCGCCGCCGTTCGCGCGAGGCTCAGGTCAGCACTCGCCGACGTGCTCCCAGGGGCCCCAGGCGTCGGCGCCCGGCTCCTGGTTCCGCGTCCACCACCGGGCCTCCCAGAGCGCACCGTCGTGGACGGCCTGGTCCCCCGCGACGAAGATGCGGCTGGCGGTCCACGGAGCCCCGCACCCGGGGGCGGGCTCGCCCGCCGCACCGATCTCCTGCCAGGCTCCCCACGGGGAGGCGCCGGGCTCCTCGCCCCTGGTCCACCAGAGCGCCTCGAAGACGACGCCGTCGTGCTCCACGCGGTCGCCCGCCGTATAGGTCGCGTCCGCGGTCCAGGCGTCCGGGACCTCGACGACGACGTCACCCGGCTCGCCGTCCGTCGTGTACGCCAGGCGCGGCGCGTCCGGCGTCTCCATGCCCTCGCCGATGAAGTACGAGGTGTGCGGCGGCTGGTTGTAGGCGGTGTTCTGCCAGGCGACGGCGGTGCGGTACTGCGAGTCCGACATGAGCGTGCGCAGGCGGTGCTCGGTCGGGATCACCGTGGTCGCGATCCGCAGCGCGGTCGAGTCCTCGGTGCGGGTGATCAGCTCCTCGCGCCAGTCACCGAACAGGTCCGCCTGCAGCGCCGGCGTGCCCTTGGTGCTGTTGTTCGACAGCGTCCCCTCGGCCCGGTAGAGCTCGACCTCGGTCTCGTTCTCCCAGTCCCACTTCGAGATGGTCGGCACGCCCGTGGAGGTGTCGGCGTCCCAGTCGTGGTTCCCGATCTCCGAGAGCAGGTCACCGTCCCAGAAGGTGGTGAAGTTGGCCGCCGGGATGCTCTCCGCGATCACCTCTCCCGTGGAGGACGAGACGAGCTGGCCCACCTCGGAGTTCCACGCGGCGTCCCCGCCGACGGCCCAGCCCTCGGCACCGTCGTACCGCGGGTCGATGTCCGCCATGGCGGCCCGGCCCGTGTCCCGCTCGGCCGGGATCGACCAGATGATCTCCCCCGTCGAGGCGTCCCGGAACGTGGCACCCACGTTGCGGGACCGCCCCATGTCCTCGTGCGCCGCGAACTGCTCGAGCCCGGGGCGCGACGGGTCGAAGTCGGAGACGTGCATGGCGTCGCCGTGCCCGAGCCCGGTGTTGTGCAACGCCGACCCGTCGTCGTCGATGGTCATCGACCCGAAGACGATCTCGTCCTTCTGGTCGCCGTCGACGTCGGCGGTCTGCATGTCGTGGTTGCCCTGACCGCGGTACTGGTCCCCCTCGACGTCCGAGTCGAAGACCCACCGCTCGGTGATCTCCTCGCCGTCGAAGTCGAACGCCGCGATGACGGCGCGCGTGTAGTAGCCCCGGCTGAACACCATCGAGGGGGTCTCCCCGTCGAGGTAGGCCGTCGTGGCCAGGAACCGGTCCACACGGTTGCCGTAGGTGTCGCCCCACGAGCCGACGTCGCCGCGCGGCGGCACGTAGTCGATCGTGTCGAGCGCGACACCGGACTCGCCGTCGAACACCGTGAGGTACTCCGGGCCGGACAGCACGTAGCCGCCGGAGGTCCGGAAGTCCGCCCGGGCGTCCCCGATCACCATGCCGTCGGCGTCGGTGGTGCCGTCGGCGGTCTTCATCGCCACCTCGGCCTGCCCGTCGCCGTCGTAGTCGAACACCTGGAACTGCGTGTAGTGGGCGCCGGACCGGATGTTGATCCCGAGGTCGATGCGCCACAACCGGGTGCCGTCGAGCTCGTAGGCGTCCAGGTAGGTGTTGCCCGTGTAGCCACCGCGCGAGTTGTCCTGCGCGTTGGACGGGTACCACTTGACGACGTACTCGTACTCGCCGTCCCCGTCGAGGTCCGCCACGGAGGCGTCGTTCGCGGAGTAGGTGTACGGCTGGCCGTCCTTGGTGTAGGCGTCCTCCGGCTTGTTCAGCGGGATGTCCAGCGTCTGGGCGTCCCACGCGGTGAACTCGTCGGTGGCCCACCGCTCGGTGCCGTCGACGACGGCGGAGACGCGGTAGGTGGAGTCGGCCGAACCGTCGGCGTCGGTCAGGTTGGTCGAGCCGGTGATCGCCTCGTCGTTGAGCTGCTCGCCGTCCCGGTAGACGTGGAACGCGACGTCGTCGGCGTCGTCGCCCAGCATCCGCCAGCCGACGTACACACCGTCCTCGGAGACCGCGGCGACCGGCTGGCGGCCGATGCGCTCCGCCTCCCGCGACAGGTCCGTCGCGGCCTCGGACGTGACCGTCTCCGAGACCTCGGAGACACCGCCGGCGTTCACCGACGCCACCGCGTAGGTGTACCCGATCGTGGTGAGCACGTCGGTGTCGGTGTAGGCGGGCTCCGCCGAACGGTCGAGCAGCACCAGGTCACCGGCCTCGGCCTGCCGGTAGACGTGGTAGAACAGCGCGTCCTCGACCGGCTCCCAGCCCAGGTGCACCGCGTTCTTCTCGACGTCGCCCACCGCGAGTCCCGACGGCGTCGGTGCGGTCGGCACGTCGGTGTCCACCGTGGTCAGCTCGAGCCCGTTCGACGCGACCGACTCGTTGCCGGCGTCGTCGAGCGCCACGACCGTGTAGGTGTAGCTCAGGCCGACGTCCGCGGTGGTGTCCACGAACTCGGTCACCGAGGACTCGACGTCGCCGAGCGCCGTCGGCTCGGCCGCGCCCTCGGCCAGGCGGTACACGCGGTACCCCGCCACGTCCTCGGCCGCGTCCCACGCCAGCGGGACCTCGACGTCGGACCCGTCGATCGTCACGTCGCCCGACGTCAGGTGGGTCGGCGCGTACAGCAGCGGCGTGATCTCCAGACCGTTGAGCCAGCCGGACGCGACGACGTCGATCGTCCCGTCGGTGACGACCACCGGCTGGACGATCTTGCCCGACGTGCTGCCGCGGCCCGCGTTCGAGGAACCGTAGTCGGTGCCCTCGATGGTCACGCCCAGCCGGGCGGTCCCCATGAGGTCGCCCCAGACGACCTCGACGGCGTACGTGCCGTTCGGGACGTCGAACCGCATCGGCGTGGCGTCGCCCGGCAGCAGGAAGTCGCGCTGCAGGTCGTCCAGCGCACCGTCGCCCGTGCCGCGGTCGCGGCCGCCCGGACCGGAGTCCGAGGTGAAGCCGTAGCCCAGCTCCTCGGTGTACAGGGTGTTCTGGTCGAAGGCCGTGTAGCCGTCCTTCGTCGGGTTCCCGGCCAGCTGCACGTCGAACTTGTACAGCGGCGCCTTGGTCACGAGGGTCACGGTGGCCGACGGCGCGGAGTCGCCGCGGCCGTTGACGGCGACGACCTGCAGGTCGTAGGACGTGCCCTGCTCGAGGCCGGTCACCTCGGCGACGCCGATCGTGGACGTGGTGACCAGCTCGTACGCGTCCTCGCCGGCGTCCGACGTCTTCGCGAAGACCTTGTAGATGTCCGCGCCCTCGACCTCGGTCCAGGTCAGCGTGGCGCTGGACGCGGAGATGCTGCCCGCGACGACGCCCGCCGGGGAGTCCGGCACCTCGGCCGGCGGCTCGGCGTCGACGACCTCGGCCGCGAGGGGGACGTCCAGCTTCGCGGTGCCGGAGGCGACGAGCCGGGCCATCTGGATGGCGCCGTACTCCTGGAAGTGGGTGTCGTCCGTCGTGCCGTTCGGCCGGTTCGGGTAGACGCCCGCCGGGACGTGCAGGAACACGCTCTTGGCGGCCTCGGGACCGATCTCGTCCAGGTACTCCCGCGAGGAGGCCGACAGGTCGACCAGCGGCGTGCCGGTGTCGGCCGCGACGCGGGTCGCGGCGTCGACGTAGTCCGGGAAGGAGACGTTGAACCGGCCGGTGTCGGCGTCGAAGGACCGGCGGGACACCGGCGTGACGACGATCGGCCGCGCGCCGCGCTGGACGGCCCCGTCGACGAAGGTCTTGAGGTAGTAGTAGTAGTCGCCCGGCCCCGCCCAGCGGTCGTCGACCCCGTAGCTGTTGTCGTTGTGACCGAACTGGACGTACAGGTGGTCGCCCGGGCGGATCTGCGTGAGGACCTCGTCGAGACGGCCCTGGCTGATGAAGTTCTTCGAGGACCGGCCACCGATCGCGTGGTTGTCCACCACGACGTCGTCGGACAGGTAGCGCTCGATCATCTGGCCCCAGCCGGCCTGCGGCGCCCAGTACGGGTCGTAGGTCTGCACGGTGGAGTCGCCGGTGACGTACACCGTGGCCTGGTCGGCCGCGTCGCGCTCGTCCTGGCGGGTGATCGTCAGGGTGTTGAGGTTCGCGGCGCTGCCGGCGATCTGCAGGTTGAGCTGGCCGTCGACGAGCGCGATGTCGAACTCCATCTCGAGGAGGTCGCCAGCGGCCCGCTCGGTCGGCTGCACCTTGGCCATCTGCTCGGCCGTGATCGCGACGTCGGTGGCACCCTCGGCGTCGCCCGCGACCACGCCGACCGTGTAGTCACCGTTCGGCAGGTCGACCACGAGCTCGGCGCCGTCGGCCGTGACGAAGTCGCCGCGCAGCGCGTCGTCCCCGCCGCGGTCGGTCGCCGTCACCACGGAGGTGTCGACGAACCCGAGCCGGTTCTCGGCGTCGTAGGCGGTGTCCGCGCCGACGCCCACGGCGCCGTCGGCCACCGTCCCGGAGCCCAGGTCGACCTGCATCGTGCCGCTGTCAGGGAAACTTGACTCGCTCGTGAGCGTGCCGACGGCGGGGGCGGACGCGTCGGTGGTGCCCTCCGCCGTGACGGCGTGCACGCGGTAGTAGTGGACGACCGAGGTGTCGACGTCGGCGTCCGCGAAGAAGACCTCGCGGGCACCCGTCGTGGCGACCTCGGTGTACTCGCCGTCGACGGCGTCGCTGCGGGTCAGGACGTAGCCCGTGGCGCCGTCGACCTCGTTCCACCGCAGGACGAGCTCGCCGTCGCTCGCGGCCGCGACGCGCAGGTTCGCCGGGCCGGGCGTGCCGGTGCCCGGGTCGGTCGTGCCGCCGTCGTCCCCGCCGTCTCCGGAACCGTCGTCGCCGGTGTCCTCGGAGACCTGGGTGATCTCGATGCCGTTGACGTAGCCGTAGCCCTTGCCGGTGATGCCCAGGTTGAGCTGCCCGTCGGTGACCTCGGCCGTCAGCGTGCCGCTGGCCGTCTGCTCGGCGTCGGCGTTGATGTTGGTGCCCTCGCCGCCCTCGGGGGCGACGGTGGTGCGCACGCTGGAGGTCCCGGCGAGCGTGTCACCCGTCCAGACCTCGACGTCGTAGGTGCCGTTCGGCACGTCGACCGCGAACTCCCACTCGGCGCCGAGCACGAAGTCGCCGGTCAGCGGGTCGGCGTCCGTGGAGCGGTCGCGGGCGTCCACGTCGCCCGAGGTGATGCCGAACCCGGCCTCCTCGGTGTACGCGGCGGTCGGGTCCACGCGGTCGTAGCCCTCGGCGACCGGGCTGTCGGGCGTGCCGAAGTCGAACGCCCAGGCGGTGCCGTCGTCGGCGGCCTGGGCCACGGCCGGCAGCAACGGAAGCACGAGCGCGGCCGAGGCCGCGCCGGCCACCAGGGAGCGCGCGGACCGCGTACGGATCGGTGGGGATGTCGTCGGACGGTGCCAGGAAGCGCTTTCACGCTCGGCACGTGAGAGCCTGTCGGGCTGCTGCACGGTTCACCTCGTCGTCTCGTCGTTGAGTCCGGCCCGTGGCCGGTGACGCGCCCTCGTCGGTGAGGTTGTTGTATGGATTTAATGAAAGGATTCAACCACGCGTCGTCGTCATCATGCCCGGTCGCTCGGTCGATGTCCAGGCAAAGGCGCGGGCAAAGCCCGCGTCACCGCGGCGCCACGAGCGCTACCGTGTCCCCACTGCCCCCACCACGGCAGTGCCTCGTCCGGGAGGGAGTGTGCGTGGCCACCGACCGCCGACCCACGCTGGCAGCCGTCGCGCGGGCCGCGGGCGTGAGCCTCAAGACCGCGTCCCGCGTCCTCAACGACGAACCGCACGTCGCTCCCGCCACGCGGGAGCGGGTGCGGACGGCCGCACGCGCGCTCGGCTTCCGGCGCAACGCCGTCGCCGCCGACCTCGCCCGCGGCGGGCCGGCTCCCCTCGTGGGGTTCATCGCCGCCGATCTCGCCAACAGCTTCTACGCCGCGGCTGCCGGCGGGATGGAGCACGCGCTGCGGGGCGCCGGGCGCCAGCTCGTCACCGCCGGCTCGGACGAGGACGCCGAGCGCGAGCGGCGCCTGGTCGAGACGCTGCTGGAGCGACGGGTCGCCGCGCTCGTCGTCACGCCGACGGACTCCGACCACGCGCACCTCCACCAGGTCGCCACGGCCGGCACCCCGCTCGTGCTCGTGGACCGCCCCGCCGGGTCGGTCCCGGCGGACACGGTGGTCATCGACAACCGTGCGGGGGTGCGGCAGGCGGTGGACCACCTCGTCGGGCACGGGCACCGGCGCATCGGGCTCGTCGTCGACGACGCCTCGGTCTGGACGGCCCGCGAGCGCCGGGACGCCTTCGTGCAGGCCCTGCGGGCCCACGGTGTCGCGCGGCCTGAGCCGTGGGTCCGCGACGGCGCGCACGACGCGGCCGCCGCACGAGGGATCGTGGCCGAGCTGCTCGACGCCCCGGAGCCGCCGACGGCCCTGCTGGCGGGTACCCACCGGGTCACCGTGGGCGCGCTCGCGGTGCTGGACGCGCGCCGCGCGGCCGGTTCGAGCCTGCCCGCGCTCGTCGGCTTCGACGACCTGGAGCTCGCCGACCTGCTGGGCATCACCGTGGTCGCCTACGACACGGCCGAGATCGGTCGCCAGGCCGCTCGGCTGGCGCTGGAGCGCACGGCGGACCCGGCGCTGCCGCCCCGGCGGCGGACCGTCGCCACCCGTCTGGTGACGCGCGGATCCGGCGAGCGCCCGCCCGCCGCTTGAGGCGTGGGCGGCGCGCATGAGAGGTTGGGAGTGCGCGCATGACAGCGCTGTCAGGATGCAGGATCGATCACCGGGACACCCCGTCCCCGCCGAAAGGATCGCGATGTCGCACGAGGCCAGCACCCCCCACCGTCCCGCCGACGCGTGGCGCGCCGACGAGGTCCGCCGCCTCCTGGCGTTCGGTGCGCCGTCGGTCGACGGGTCCGACGGCGCCGTCTGGCTCGACGACGACGGCCGACCCGACCCGGACCAACCCGTGCACACCTGGATCACGTCGCGGATGGCGCACACCTACTCCCTCGGGGAGCTGCTCGGGGTGCCGGGCAGTGCCGCGCGCGCCGACCGTGCCCTCGCCGGCCTCACCGGCACGCTGCGCGACGGCGAGCACGGCGGTTGGTTCGCCGCACGCGGCCCGGGTGGCGCCGTCGACGGCACCAAGGCCGCCTACGCCCACGCGTTCGTGGTGCTGGCCGCGGCCTCGGCGTCCCAGGCCGGGCGTCCGGGGGCAGGCGCGCTGCTCGACGAGGCGCTCAGCGTGCTCGACGAGCGCTTCTGGGAGGACGAGGCCGGCCTGCTCGCCGACGAGTGGGACCGCGCCTGGACCACTCTGGCCCCGTACCGCGGCATCAACGCGAACATGCACGGCGTCGAGGCCCTGCTGGCGGCGTCCGACGCGACCGGCGACGCCCGGTGGCGGGACCGGGCCGCGCGGATCGTGGACCGCACCACGGCCTGGGCGGCCGACAACGACTGGCGGATCCCCGAGCACTTCACGGCGGGCTGGGCGCCGGACCTCGCGTTCAACGCCGACCGCCCGCACGACCAGTTCAAGCCCTACGGCTCGACGCCCGGGCACGGCTTCGAGTGGGCTCGCCTGATGCTGCAGCTCGACGTCGCCGCCGAGCAGGTGGGCCGCCGCACCGACGCTGCCGCCCGGCTCTTCGACCGGGCGCTGGCCGACGGCTTCGACGGCACCGGGTTCGTCTACACGGTCGACTGGTCCGGCGACCCGGTCGAACGCCGGCGCTTCCACTGGGTGGCCGCCGAGGCCGTCGCCGCGGCCGAGGTGCTCGCCGTCGTCACCGGCGCGTCCCGGTACGCCGAGCAGGCGGGTGCCTGGTGGGAGCTGGTCCGGGAGCGGTTCGTCGACCACGAGCACGGCTCGTGGCACCACGAGCTCGACACCGCGAACCGGCCGTCGGGCGACGTCTGGGCCGGGAAGCCCGACATCTACCACGCGGTCCAGGCCCTGCTGGTCCCGGACCTCCCGCTCACCGGCTCCCTCGCCGAGTCGGCGCGACGCGCTCGCGACGCAGCGGCCGCTCCCGCTCAGCCGCCGGCGAGCCCCGCCTCCCGGTAGAAGCCTTCGATGTGGTCGCGCGTCGCCCGCTCGGCGCCGTCCGCGTCGCCGGCGGTCACGGCGTCCAGGATCTGCTGGTGCTCGGTGCAGAGCCGTCGCGCGGTGGCCGGCCAGGACGGCAGCGCCTCGACCCCGCGCGCCACGTAGTCGCGCACGGCGCTGCGCAGCCCGGCGAGGATCGCCTCGACGAGCTGGTTGCCCGCTCGTCGCGCGAGGGCCAGGTGGAAGTCCTGGTCGAGCCGGACGAACGCGTCGACCGCCAGCCCGGGCGCCGACATCTCGCGCACGAGCCGGCCGGCCTCGGCGTCGTGCCCGGCAGCGTCGCCGGGACGCGGGGCGCGCGCCGCCTCCCGCACGGCCCAGGTCTCCAGCGCCACGCGCGTCGCCACGACGTCGTGCACGGGCAGCGTCCCGGAGGCGACGTGCAGGCGGACGGCCGCGCCCAGCCCGGCAGCCGGACGGTCGATGACGGTGGCGCCGGCGTCGGGTCCGGACCCGACGGCGGTGCGGATGATGCCCATCGCCTCGAGGATGCGGATGGCCTCGCGGACGGACGGGCGCGAGACGCCGAGCTCCTCGGCGAGCGCACGCTCGGCGGGCAGCCGCTCGCCGAGGGCCCAACGACCGGCAGCCAGGTCGGACTCGATCCGGGCGAGGACCATCTCGTGGGTACGCACGCCCTGATCCTAGCGAACATGGTCTGACCACACCCTCACCCGTGGGCTACAGTGGTCGGACCACACCACCGATCAGCCCCTGCAGCCCCGCCGAAGGAGTCGGACGTGCGCATCGCCCTCGCCGCGACCTGCATCGCGGACACCATGTTCCCCGGCGCGCCGCGCGCCACCGTCCGCCTGCTCGAACGCCTCGGGCACGACGTCGTCTTCCCCCGCGCGCAGGCGTGCTGCGGGCAGATGCACGTCAACACCGGCTACCTGGACGAGGCCGTGCCGGTGGTGCGCAACCACGTCGAGACCTTCGCACCGGTGGCCGACGGCGAGTGGGACGCCGTCGTCGTCCCCTCCGGCTCGTGCACCGGGTCGATCCGCCACCAGCAGGCGATGGTCTGCCGCCGCGCCGGCCTCGACGACCTCGCCACCACCGCCGAGGCCGTGAGCGCGAAGACCTACGAGCTCTCCGAGCTGCTCGTCGACGTCCTCGGGCTCACGGACGTCGGCGCCTGGTTCCCCCACCGCGTCACGTACCACCCCACGTGCCACTCGCTGCGCATGCTGCGCGTCGGCGACCGCCCCGTGCGGCTGCTGCGCGCGGTGGCGGACATCGACCTCGTCGAGCTCCCCGAGGCGGACTCCTGCTGCGGGTTCGGGGGGACCTTCGCCCTGAAGAACGCGGACACGTCGGCCGCGATGCTCGCCGACAAGACGGCGAACGTCCGCGCCACCGAGGCGCAGGTGGTCACCGCCGGGGACTACTCCTGCCTCCTGCACATCGGCGGCGGGCTGTCCCGCCAGCGGGCGGGCGTCGGCACGCTGCACCTCGCGGAGATCCTCGCCTCGACGCGGGACGAACCCACGACGGTGCCGTCGACCCGATCGGTGGAGGTGGCCCGATGAGCACGTTCCTCGGCCTGCCCGGCCTGCGGCGACGAGGCACGCCCGACGGCGGATCGGACGGCGGCACGGTGACCGAGCCGTGGGGCGCCGTCCCCCACCCCGACGAGCCGCTGCGCTGGGGTGACGCGTTCCCCGCCGCGGCGAAGCAGACGCTGCAGAACGACCAGCTCCGCCAGAACCTCGGCCACGCGACCCGCACCATCCGCGCCAAGCGGGCCGCCGTCGTCGGCGAGGTCCCCGACTGGGAGGCCCTGCGCGACACCGGCTCCGCGGTCAAGGAGCAGGTCATGGCGAACCTGCCGGACCTGCTGACCGAGCTGGAGGAGAACGTGGTCGCGCGCGGCGGCGTCGTGCACTGGGCGCGGGACGCGGCCGAGGCCAACCGCATCGTCACCGAGATCGCGAAGGACAAGGGCGCCGACGAGGTCGTCAAGGTCAAGTCGATGGCCACCCAGGAGATCGGGCTCAACGAGCACCTCGCGGACGAGGGCATCGCGGCGATCGAGACCGACCTCGCGGAGCTCATCGTGCAGCTCGCCGACGACATGCCGTCGCACATCCTCGTGCCCGCGATCCACCGCAACCGTGCGGAGATCCGCGACATCTTCCTGGCGCGGATGGGCGACGCCCCGCCGGACCTGTCCGACATCCCCCGCGAGCTCGCCATGGCTGCCCGGGCGCACCTGCGCCGCAAGTTCCTCTCGGCCAAGGTCGCCGTGAGCGGCGCCAACTTCGGCGTCGCCGACACCGGGACGCTGGCCGTCGTGGAGTCCGAGGGCAACGGGCGCATGTGCCTCACGCTGCCCGAGACCCTCGTGACCGTGATGGGCATCGAGAAGCTGATCCCCACGTACACCGACCTCGAGGTGTTCCTGCAGCTCCTGCCCCGGTCCTCGACCGGCGAGCGGATGAACCCGTACACCTCGCTGTGGACCGGGGCCACGCCGGGCGACGGCCCGCAGGAGTTCCACCTGGTGCTGCTCGACAACGGCCGCACCGACGTCCTCGCCGACGAGGTGGGCCGTAGCGCGCTGCACTGCATCCGCTGCTCGGCCTGCCTCAACGTCTGCCCGGTGTACGAGCGGGTGGGCGGGCACGCCTACGGGTCGGTCTACCCCGGTCCGATCGGCGCGATCCTCACGCCCCAGCTCACGGCGTCGACGGGCGGCGTCTCCGGCGCCGACGACGTCAACGCCTCGCTCCCCTACGCCTCCACGCTGTGCGGTGCCTGCTACGACGTGTGCCCGGTGAAGATCGACATCCCCTCGATCCTCGTGGACCTGCGGGCCCGCGAGGTGGACGCCGACCGCGGCAAGCACAAGGTCGACCCCTGGAAGGCCGCCATGAAGGCGGCGTCGTGGGTGATGTCCGACGGCGGCCGGTTCGGGCTCGCGGGCCGCGCGGCCACGCTCGGGCACGGCCTGGGCGGGTCCGACGGCGTCATCTCGACGGCGCCGCCGCCGGTGTCCGCCTGGACCCGGTCCCGTGACCTGCCGGCGCCGCCGAAGGAGACCTTCCGGCAGTGGATGGCCGAGCACGAGAAGGACGGGGGCGAGCGATGAACGCGCGCGAGGACGTGCTGAACCGGGTCCGGGCCGCGCTCGGGCAGCCGGGCGTCGGGACGACGGCGGCCGGCGCCGTGGGCACCGCGCCCGCGGCCGTCGACGTGCCCCGCGAGTACCGATCGGCCGGGGAGCACTCCCCGGGGTCCGCCGCCGTCGTCGAACAGCTCGTCGACCGGCTGGTCGACTACGAGGCCCGCGTGCACGAGGTGACGGCCGACGAGCTGCCCGCCACGATCGCGCGGCTCCTCACCGAGCTGTCAGAACCTGGTGCCGATACACCGCCACGAGAGCCTGACAGCTCGGCGGGTGCGTCCGTCGTCGTCCCGGACGGGCTCGACGAGGCGTGGCTCGCAGCGCTGCCGGACGACGTCGTCGTCCACCGGGACGCTCACGACGCGCCGCTGAGCGCTCTCGACCTGGACGCGGTCGACGCCGTGCTCACCGCCGCGCGTGTCGCGTGCTCGGAGACCGGCACGATCGTGCTCGACGGCGAGCCCGACCAGGGGCGGCGCGCGATCTCCCTGGTGCCGGACGTGCACGTGTGCGTGGTGCGGGCCGACCAGGTGGTGGAGACGATCCCCGAGGCGGTGCGGATCCTCGCCGCGCACCCTGAACGCCCGCAGACCTGGATCTCCGGACCGAGCGCCACCAGCGACATCGAGCTCGACCGCGTCGAGGGCGTCCACGGCCCGCGGACCCTGCACGTCCTCCTCACCACCTGACCCTCCCCCGCTGCGGGTGCACGACGCGCCGTCGGGCCGATGGGCCCGACAGCGTGTCGTGCACCAACAGGGCAGGACGGCCCACAATGGGTTCCCGTGACCGACCACGAACCGCCCGCACCGGCGTCCGACGCACTCTTCGACGTCCCGCCCGAGACCCGCCGACCTGCCGCGCGCATCGTGCTGCTCACCGGGGCGTCGGGCAGCGGCAAGTCTGCCCTCACGCGCCGTCTGGGCCTGCCCGTCGTCATGCTCGACGACTTCTACCGCGACGCCGACCACCCCGGGATGCCTCGCGCCTACGGGATCGTCGACTGGGACGACCCGGCCAGCTGGGACCGCGACGGGGCGCTCGAAGCGCTGCGCACGCTCGCCACGACGGGCCGCGCGGAGGTGCCGGTCTACGACATCCCCACCTCGCGGCGCACCGGGACCGCCGTCGTGGAGACCGGCGGCGAACCGCTGGTCGTCGCCGAGGGGGTGTTCGCGGCCGAGCTGGTCACGGCGTGCCGGGCCGAAGGGCTCCTCGCCGACGCGATCTGCCTGTCCCGACCGCGGCTGATCACCTTCTGGTTCCGGCTCCTGCGTGACGTGGCCGAGGCGCGCAAGCCGCTGCCGACCCTCCTGCGCCGCGGTTGGGGTCTGCTGCGCGCGGAGCCCGTGACGGTGCGCCGCTGGACGGAGCTCGGCTGCCGTCCCCTCTCGCCGGCACAGGCCGAGCGCGAGATCCGCGCGACCGCCTGACGCGCACCCCGAAAGCGTCATGAAGACGTAACACGCAGGTCACTCGCATCACATCACCCGGCCCCACCCTGGATCCAGGAGGTGGTCGCCGTGCTCCAGCACAGTTCGCTGCGTGTCCTGTCCCTCTACGAGGGCTTCTTCTCCGGCGGCGCCCGGGTCCTGCACTCCACGGTGGTCGCCGGGCTGCACGCCCACGGCCACCAGCAGCACTCGGCGCTCAGCCTGTACAGCGCGGTCCGCCGCGAGACCATGCTGCAACGCATCGAGGACGACCCCCGCTTCCGGAACCTGCGCGCCGCCGGGGTCCGGGTCGCCACGCTGGGTCGCTCCACCGACGACGACCACGACCCGCGCCGCTTCACCGCGGCGGAGATGGAGGTCGTGGCCCGCGAGGTCACCGGGGTCGACGTCGTGATGTCGCTCAAGGAGCAGCCGCTGCGGCTCGCCCACCAGGCGGGCTTCCCGCAGCGGCCCGTCGTCGCCTGCCTGCACCGGTCCGACCCGGAGAACTCCGGCGCGGCCCTGGACGACCTGCTCGCCACCGCCGCGAGCGGCGTGCTCGCCGCCGCCGTGTGCTGCGCGGAGTCCACCCGCGACGCCTACGCCGCCGCCGGGGTCCCGGAGCACCTGCTGCGCGTGGTCCCGAACGGCATCGACCTGACCCGCTTCCACCCGCTGCGTCGCGTGCGGCGGCTGGCCCTGCGCGGGGCGGCGGGCATCCCGGCCGACGCCACGCTCGTCGCCTATGCCGCCCGCTACGACGCCATGAAGAACCCCCGTCTGTTCGTCGCCGCGGCCCGGGAGTTCCTCGAGCGCGACGACCACGGTCACGTCATGATGTGCGGCGCCGGGATGACGTTCGACAACCCGGGGCTCGTGAGAGACCTCGACGAGGCCTTCGCCGACCGGCCGGACCTGGCGGCGCGCGTGCACCCGCTCGGCGTGCGACGCGACATGGAGCACGTCTACGCGATGGCCGACGTCGTGTCGCTCACCTCGGCGTACGGGGAGGCCGCTCCCCTGTGCCTCATCGAGGGCGCCATGTGCGGCGCGGTCCCCGTGACGACGCCGGTGGGCGACAGCGCCCGGCTCGTGGCCGGCATCGGGTTCGTCACCGGGTTCGACGCGGCCGAGATCGCCGGGACGTGGATCGAGGCGGCTGCCCGCCGCGGCGAGCTGCGCGGTGCGCTGACGGCGGCCCGGCAGCGGTTCAGCCACGTGCGCATGCTGTCCGGCTACGCGCGGGTGCTCGACCAGGCCGTCCGTGGCACGGGGCTGCGCGTCGCGGCCTGAGCGACCGGTCGCGGCCGCCGTCGACGCGTCAGCGCGCCGTCGACTCCCGCAGCACCACCTGGTGCCCGACGGCGGCACCCACGTCCGCACCCTCCTCCGCCACGGCGGCGGTGACGGCCAGCCGCCCCATCTCCTCCAGCGGGATGGAGACGGTGGTGACCGAGGGCACGTGGTCGCGCAGCGTGGGGATGTCGTCGAAGCCGGCGACCCGGACGTCGTCGGGCACGGCGACGTCCAGGTCCCGCAGGCGCGCGATGAGGCCGATGGCCATGACGTCGGTGACGGCGAAGACGCACGGTGCGTCGAGCCCGGCCGGGGCCGACTCGCGGGCGATCTCGGCGACGCGGTCCCCGGCCGCGTACCCGCCGTCGCGGGAGAACTGCTGCTCGATGACCTCGAGCACCTCGCCCCCGCCGGCGGCGACGGCGTCGGCGAACGCCCCGGCTCGCTCCTGGGCGGTGACGACACGGTCGGGCGCACTGAGCAGCACGAACCGGCGGTGCCCCTGCCCGTGCAGGGCCGCGGCCAGGTCGGCAGCTCCGGCGGCGTTGGGCGGGCGCACGACGCGCGCCGGCCCGAGCGGCTGCCCGACGACGACGGCGCGCCCCCCGCCGGCCTCGAACGTGTCGAGCTCGGCGGCGACGGGGGCGTCCTCCTCGGGCGACCAGCGGGTCCCGGCGACGACGATGGCGTCGACGCGGTGCGCGGCGAAGGCTGCTACGGCGTCTCGCTCGGCGTCGGGGTCCCGTTCGGTGGAGGCGAGGAGGACCATGCGGCCGTGCTCGCGGGCCGCGGCCTGGGCACCGGCGGCGATGGAGGAGAAGTACGGGTCGGAGATGTCCTGGACGACGAGCCCGAGGAGCCCGGTGCGGGACCGCGCCAGTGCTTGGGCCTGGGCGTTGACCACGTAGCCGAGGTCCGCGGCGGCCGAGCGGACCCGCTCGACGAGCCCTGGCCCCGGCTGCCGCGAGGACCCGTTGAGGACCCGCGAGGCGGTCGCCAGGGAGACCCCGGCATGGTTCGCGACGTCCTGCAGCCGTGCTCGGGCCACGGGCACCTCCTCGTCCGCTACGGCCCCGGCGCGGGGACCGATCCCTGCTGCCGGGTGACGGCTGCTTGACGCGCCGCCCCCGACACCTTACCGTGAGATCGGAAAGCGCATTCCGCCACGGAGCGCGAGCACCCCGACGAGCACCTCCCCCGACGAAGGAGTCCCGAGTGAGCACCACCCGCACCCTGCGCATCGCCATGAACGGCGTGACCGGACGCATGGGCTACCGCCAGCACCTGCTGCGCTCCATCCTGCCGATCCGTGAGCAGGGCGGCGTCGAGCTCCCCGACGGCTCCCGCGTGCAGGTCGAGCCGATCCTCGTCGGCCGCAACTCCGGGAAGCTCCGCGAGCTCGCCGCACAGCACGACATCGCCGAGTACACGACCGACCTCGACGGCATGATCCACGCCGACGACACCGACATCGTCTTCGACGCCGCGATGACCAACCTGCGCGCCGCCACCCTGGCCAAGGCCATGCGGGCCGGCAAGCACGTCTACACCGAGAAGCCCACGGCGGAGACCCTCGCCGAGGCGATCGACCTCGCGAAGCTGCGCGAGGAGACCGGCGTGACCGCCGGCGTCGTGCACGACAAGCTCTACCTGCCCGGCCTGGTCAAGCTCCGCCGCCTCGTCGACGAGGGCTTCTTCGGCCGCATCCTGTCGTTGCGCGGCGAGTTCGGCTACTGGGTGTTCGAGGGCGACGTCCAGCCCGCCCAGCGCCCCTCGTGGAACTACCGCAAGGAGGACGGCGGCGGCATGACCACGGACATGTTCTGCCACTGGAACTACGTCCTCGAGGGCATCCTCGGCTCGGTGAAGACCGTCAACGCCCAGACCGTCACGCACATCCCCACCCGCTGGGACGAGCAGGGCAAGCAGTACGACGCCACCGCCGACGACGCCGCGTACGGCATCTTCGAGATCGAGACGCCCGGCGGCGACCCGGTCGTGGCGCAGATCAACTCCTCCTGGGCGGTGCGCGTGTACCGCGACGAGCTCGTCGAGTTCCAGATCGACGGCACGCACGGCTCCGCCGTCGCCGGCCTGCGCCGGTGCGTCGCCCAGCAGCGCGCCCACACCCCCAAGCCGGTGTGGAACCCCGACCTGCCCGCCACCGAGCCGTTCCGCGAGCAGTGGCAGGACGTCCCCGCGAACGCGGACCTCGACAACGGGTTCAAGCTGCAGTGGGAGGAGTTCCTGCGCGACGTCGTCGCCGGGCGCGAGCACCGCTTCGACCTGCTCTCGGCCGCGCGCGGCGTCCAGCTCGCCGAGCTGGGCCTGCGGTCCTCGGCCGAGGGCCGCCGCCTCGACGTGCCGGAGATCTCGCTGTGAGCGCCGTGACCACCTTCCCCGGCGCCCCCGTCCTCACCGGCTCCGGCGTCACGCTGCGGCTGCCGCGGTTCGACGACGGCGGTCGCCTCGTCGGCACCGAGGTGCGGGAGCTCAACGCGCCCGGACCGTGGCAGCGGCCCGCCGGCGCGATCCGTTCCCGCGTCGCGTTCGCGGCGGCGCACGTGGTGCCGCAGGTCGGGGCCGAGAACGTGCCCGGCGCTCCCGCCGTCGTCGACTGGGACTCGACGCTGGCCTACCGGCACAACATCTGGGCCTGCGGTCTCGGTGTCGCCGACGCCATGGACACCGCCCAGCGCGGCATGGGGCTCGACTGGGCCGCGACGCAGGAGCTGGTCCGCCGCTCCGCCGCCGAGGCCGCCTCCGTGGGCGGAGCCATCGCCTGCGGCGCCGGGACCGACCAGCTCGACCCGGCCCTCGTGGCCGCGATGGAGCCCGGCGACCCCGCAGCGCTCGACGCCATCACCGACGCCTACCGCGAGCAGGTGCGCGTGGTCCAGGAGTCCGGGGCCCAGGTCATCGTCATGGCCTCCCGGGCGCTGGCCAGGGTCGCCCGCTCGGCCGACGACTACGCCCGCGTCTACGACGCCGTGCTCGCCGAGGCGGACCAGCCGGTGGTCCTGCACTGGCTGGGCACCATGTTCGACCCGGCCCTGGCCGGGTACTGGGGCTCGGACTCGGTGGACACCGCGACCGCCACCTTCCTGGACCTCATCACGGCCCACCAGGACAAGGTCGACGGCGTCAAGGTCTCCCTGCTGGACGCCCGGCACGAGATCGGGCTGCGCCGGTCGCTGGCCGCGCTGGAGGGTTCGCCCGTACGGCTCTACACCGGCGACGACTTCAACTACCCCGAGCTCATCACGGGCGACGAGCAAGGGCACTCCGACGCCCTGCTCGGCATCTTCGCGGCCGTCTACCCCGCGGCGTCGACGGCGCTGCAGGCGTTCGACGCCGGGCTCGACGGCGACGACGACGGCGCGGCGAGGGGGCACGCCATCCTCGCCTCGACCGAGAAGCTGGGGCGGCACATCTTCGCCGCGCCCACGTACTACTACAAGACCGGCGTGGCGTTCCTCAGCTGGCTGAACGGGTTCCAGCCCGGCTTCCAGCTCGTGGGCGGCCTGCACTCCGGGCGCTCGCTGGCGCACCTCGTCGAGCTCGCTCGGCTCGCCGACGACTGCGGGATGCTGCTGGCGCCCGAGACCGCCGCCGCCCGCCTGCAGGCGCTGCTGACCGTGAACGGGGCCGACGCATGAGCACGGGGAGCACGAACGACCTGAGCCGCTGCTCGCTCAACACGGCGACGGTCAAGCACGCCTCGCTGACCGAGGCCGTCGACGCGGCGGCCGCGGCCGGGATGGGCGCCGTCGGGCTGTGGCGCCACCAGGTGCAGGAGGCCGGGGCGCAGACCGCGCGCAAGATCGTCGAGGACGCCGGGCTGCGCGTCTCCTCGCTGTGCCGCGGCGGGTTCCTCACCGCGACGTCGCCGGAGGGCATCCGCGAGGCGGTGGCGGACAACGAGCGGGCGCTGGTCGAGGCGGCCGAGGTCGGGACGTCCGAGCTCGTGTTCGTCGTCGGGGGGCTGCCGGGCTCGGCGCCCGAGACGGCTCCGGCGCCCGGGACGGACCGGGACCTGGTCGCCACCCGCCGCCGGGTCGCGGACCGGCTGGCGGACCTGGCGCCGATCGCCGAGAAGCACGGTGTCCGCATCGTGCTGGAGCCGCTGCACCCGATGTTCGCCGCGGACCGGGCCGTCGTCTCGACGCTCGGGCAGGCGCTGGACCTCGCCGCACCGTTCGACGCTCGCACCGTGGGCGTCGTCGTGGACACGTACCACGTGTGGTGGGACCCGGCGCTGCGGGAGTCGGTCCGGCGGGCCGGCCACGAGGGCCGGATCGCCGGGTACCAGGTGTGCGACTGGAACCTGCCGTTCGCGCCGACGGCGCTGAACTCGCGCGGCCACGTCGGCGACGGCTACATCGACTTCGCGACCATCTCGGGGTGGGTCCGCGACGCCGGGTACACCGGCGACGTGGAGACGGAGATCTTCAACGAGGAGATCTGGGCGGCGGCACCCGCCGAGACCGCCCGGACCGTGGCCGGGCGCTTCGCGGAGCACGTCGCCCCCCACCTCTGATCGCTGTGGGTATGGAATCGACGACTTCGCTCCGCGAAAAGTCGTCGATTCCATACCCACAGCGGCGTGTCGGGGCGTCAGGTTCAGGACGGACCGGTCAGATGGCGTCGGCCGATACGTCGGGAGCTGCTCCGTGGTGAGCGATCTTCACACCCCGTCAGGGGCGGTGCTCCAGACGGCGCACGGCATAGGCCCGGATCGCCGCGGCCAGCCACGAGGGGAGATCGGGGTCGTCGACGCCGACGACGGCTCGTTGCGACGGGTCAGACTCGATCAGATCGGCGAGACCATGATAGGCCGCCGGACTCGCGGGCCACGTGGCGCAGACGGCCTCGTAGTGCTCCTCCACGATGTCGAGCGCTATCGACGATGTCGGGTCCACGTCCGCCCGACGTGCGCGCGACAGCCGGTTGTAGAGGTTCCGGCCCTGGGACACGGCCTCGTCGAAGTCTTCCCTGCTCCAGTGCACCGGCCAGACGTCGACCGTGGGCAGGACCCCGGTCGCCGACTCTCCGAACTTCTCCTGCAGCGTGGCAGCGAGCTGCGCCCGTCCTTCCTGCAGGCCACGGAAGAACTCGTCGTCAGGCAGGCTGCGACCACCCTCGAGGTCGTCCAGGGTCCGACTGATGGTGACGGCGATCGCATCGAGACGGTCGCGTTCGGCCGACACGAACCGACTGTGGCGCCGCAGCGCGACGATCTCGTCGTCCTCCCCGCTCAGTATCGCCTTGATCTGCGGGAGCGGGACGTCGAGGTCTCGTAGCAGCAGGATCCGCTGGAGCCGACGGAGCTCGGTCCGGCCGTACCAGCGGTACCCGTTCACAGAGACCTGGCCCGGTGAGAGCAACCCGATCTCGTCGTAGTGCCGCAGAGTCCGGGCCGAGACGCCGGACATCGTGGCAACCTTGCTGATCGAGCACCACACAGACGGATGCTACCGCTTGACCTTCTCGCAACGTCAACTTTTACGGTGGCCCGTATGAACTCAACGCAGCCGTTGGCTGCGGCACCGTTCGCGCGCACTGGTGCCGCACAGGTGGACGACGCTCTCGACCGCCTCACGGACGTCGACCGCGACGCGCGGCAGGCCGCCGCCCTGCTCATCGGCGAGATCGCCGAGCCCACCGCCGCACCGGGCCTGGTCGCCCGACTGTTCTCGGAACAGGACCCCTTCGTACGCGAGACCCTCACGTGGGCGATCACCCGCGTGGCCGACGCCGCCACACCGCTCCTGCTGAAGGCCCTGGCGGACACCGACGCGGCCACGCTCAACCGAGCCCTGCACGCCCTGAGCAAGATCGCGGACCCGGCAACCGTGGACGCCATGCTCCCGTTGGCAGCCCACACCGATCCCGTCGTCGCCGCGAAAGCCCGTTGGGCGCTCACCCGGGTCGGCGACCCGCGCGCGATCCCTGCCCTCGTGGCACACCTGGGGACGGGGGACGACACCACACGCAACGGCGTGACCCGTGATCTCGCATCCTTCGGTGCACGCGCCGTGCCGACAGTCGTCGCGGCTCTCGCCAGCGACGACACCCACGTGCGCCGGCATGCCGCCGAAGCCCTCTGCTTCATGGGTCCGAGCGCAGAGGGCGCCATCGACGTGATCTCCGGAGCTCTCGACGACCCCGATGGCGCAGTGCGGGTCTCCGCGGCGATGGCTCTCTTCGACCTGCGCACTCCGCGCGCGCTCGCGGCCCTCACCGACCGCACCGAGACGGCGGATCGGCGAGTGCGCGCCATCGCTGACCGTGCCGCACGGGAGGAAGTCGAGCAGTGAGGTCAGAGCGCCTGTCTACTCGATCGTCGTCTCCGGACGCAGAACGGCTCCCCGGACACCCTCGCTGCCGCTGTGTCGAGAGGAGACCTGGTAGGTCGTGCCGCGCAACGACATCGCGATGGTGATGCCGATCCGACCGAGCGACTTACCCGACCCGTGAGCACGCACCTCGACGACAAGTCGTTCTCCCGAACAAGAAGGTGTGAGCCGAGCTCACCTCAAGAAGCACTCAATATCAAAATTGCCCACACAAAACCGGCCGATAGCGGTTGCGATATCCGCTTCGACCCTTACGGTTATGAGAGTCGAGCACACCGCCCGGCGAGCGGCTTCTATTCTCAGCGAATTCCGGAAAGACCCGAGAGGGAGCTGCGCAACCTATTTCAAAGGAGAGACCGTGAACACCCAGGACAACCTCAACGACCTCCCCATGGACACCTTCGAGCTCGAGGACCAGGGCATGGACGTGTCGTCGCTGACGGCCGGCCACGGAATGACCGAGGTCGGGGCCTCGACGAACTGCTTCTGCTACCCCTGCTGCTCCTGCTCGGCGCCCTCCAGCAGCGCCTGAGATAGGCGGTGGGGTGGCCTGGCGGACGCGCCCGGCCACCCCACCAGTCAGGCTTCCCCACCGCTGGAAGGAAAGATTCGAGAATGCCCGACCTTCTCCCTCGCCCGCAGAGGTGCGTTGACGGGTTCGAGCCCGGCGACATATATGATGTTCGCCTATCCGCACTGCCGGGCGAGGCATTGGAAGAACTGCGGTTCACCGAGACCCGGAGGACGCTGGAGGCGCAATCTCGGTCCAATTCGGTCGTGACCCGCTCCACATTGACTGCGGATTCGGAACTCTTCACCGCGATCGGCGGGTCTGCGACAACCCCGGAGCAGAAGAAGAACCTCCTCCGGATCAAGCGTGCCCTAGGGCGAGGCCGACTGCCCGACCGAGATGTTCTGGAGAGCCTTCCGGAGCACGTGGCGGACTCACTCCGCCAGCTGGGTGAGGACCTCATCACACACCAGGAAGCATCGGACCAGGTCGAGATCGCCTTCGCTGCGGACCGGGCGCGCACACGCGCCTTGCTCGCCGAGCGCGCCACGACGCTCCTCGTGCGCAACGGCATCCTGCACTCAGCGCCCTCACTCGAGGACTTCATGGATTCCGAGAGCTGGCCTGAGCGCCTGACCTCGGACAAGCGTGCTGCCCGTGTCGCCCAGTTCGTCTACCGCGCCGCCGCGAAGACCAGTCCGTTCTCGACCTTCACCTGCACCGGTCGCGCGGGGGTGGAGGACCATCCCGGTGAGTCGTCGACGCCCCACGAAGGCTCGACGCATCTCGTCCGCCAGCTCGACGGGAAGATCTGGGCACTGCTCGTCCGCGACCTGGCAGAGCGCCCCAGCGTTGTGGCTCGGTGGGACCTGCGTCCCAACCCCTCGCTCACCTGGGTCGAGTCTCTCGAGAAGTTCGTCCTCCTCGGGCCTCCGCCTGCCGAGCATCTCCGATCCTTCTCGACCCACCCCTCGATCCGCCTGGTCGACGAAGCGCCGGCTGATCCGGCACCGGCCGACAGCTGGTCAAGGAGCGTCGCTGGGGTTCTCGGCACCGGTGACGAGGCCCAGGCCGCGGACACCGTGCAGATGCTGCTGCGCGCGGGCGTCCTCGAGGCCGACTGCCCGGTCTCAGAGAGCGTCGACCAACCGGTCGGTGACCTCGTCAGATGGCTCGAGCAGAGCGGAGCCAGGTCCGAGGTCCCTTACTACGGGACGCTGTCTCGACTGGCACTGCTGCTGGCCCCGTGCCCATCCCCCACGGATCCGCAGGAACTGCGCACCCAGCACCGGGAGCTGAACGCTGCCGCCGCCGAGCTGCTCGCAGCCCTCGGCAGAGAGTCTGACCACCTGGGAACCGACCTGGAGCCGGTGCACGAGTCGGCTGTCCTGAGCGGCCACGTCTCCGCGGGTGACCGCCCCTCGGCGGAGGACCTTGCCACGGTCGCTGCCGCGCGATCATGGCTGTCGGTCCACGACGTCAAGTGGCCGGGCCGACTGGCCGTCTCCGCCTACGCCGACGACGTCATCCCGTCAGGCCGATCAGTCCCGCTGCTGGAGTTCTACCGGGCGACCCACCTCGAGCTCAAGCATGGCCAGGGTGCCCTGGCCGAGCACCTGCGCACATGGTTCTCGGCGGTACCGCTCCAGCCCGGCCCAGCGACACCGGCCACACCGCTCAACGCCCCGATGCTGGAGCTCCACCGCGAACGTCGACGATGCGCCGACCTCGTTCTGGGATCGAAGGAGGAGGGCGAGGTTGCGGTGAGGATCAGCCTCGCGCAGGTCGTGGAGCAGCTGCGGACGCGTCCGGAGAGGCTCCGTGCCACCGCTCCGGCAGCGGTCTACCTCCAGGCGACTCGGGCCGTTGAAAGCCCATGGGTGATCAACGTCATACACGGCGGCCGCGGCCGCGGCCGGACGCGGACCGACCACCTCATGCGGTGTGCGGGGCTGAACCCGGAGCCCATCCGTGTGCCTCAGGGCGACGACGCGATCCCCGCCGAGTACACGGGGACCCACGGGTCATCGCTCAACGCTCACCGCGCAACGCTCCCGGCGGGGATCGACTACCCGTTCACCACCGGTCCGGAAGCAGGCCAGGAGCGGATACCGGTCGGCCGCCTGCACGTGCGCCGGAGCACCACGACCGGTCTCGTCGAGCTCGTCGACTCGCGGAGCGGCACGCGGGTCGAACCGACGCACGTCGGGATGCTTGCGGACTACCAGCTGCCACCTCTTGCGCGGTTCATGGAACGCGTCTTCGGCGACGCCTACCTGCTCCACCCGAGCAACCCGCCGTTCGCCTCGGACCTGGCCCTCGACCGGCTCACCGACATCACGAGGATCCCGCGTGTGCAGGTGGACGGCGTCGTCGTCCAGCGCCGTCGCTGGATCGTTCCCGCCTCCCTCTTCCCACGTCCGCAAGGCGACCGGTCCAGCGCCTCCTACCTCGGCTCCCTGCACATGTGGTTCGCCGAGAACGACCTTCCCCTCACGAGCTTCGCGCGCGCCTGGGGTCGTGACCTGCGCGGCAGCAAGGCCAAGTCGAGGAAGCCGATGCTGCTCGACCTCGACTCGTGGTGGACCGTGTGGGAGTTGTTGCGGCACAGCACGGACGCCGATTTCGTCGTGCTCGACGAAGCCTTGCCGGACCCCTACCTCCGAAGCCCTCGTGCCCCCGCCGTCGAGCTCCTGGTCGAGGTGCCGTCGTATCTCGCGGACGACGAGACGCGGAGCGCCGTCTGATGCCCCCGATCAGCCCCTCCACCGGCCGCGCGTGGACCTCCCTGCACGTGCGATGCGACGGTGACACCGATGAGCTGCTCCGAGCGGTCCTCCTCGAGGTCGTCGGCGAGCTGCGTGAACGTGATGCCGGGACGTCGTGGTTCTACCTGCGCTACTGGGAGGGAGGCCCGCACGTCCGTCTGCGCCTCGCCCTGCGTCGTGCCGACCGTGAGGAAGCGGTTGCCCTCGTCCGGGAGCGGGCAGGTGCGTGGCTCGTCGAGCACGATCCTCGCTACACCGCACCGGAGAAGGCATACGACGAGATCGCCCGACACCTCGCTTCTCGCGAGGGCGAGGACCGGAAGGTACTCGGCTGGCAGCCGCACGGGCACGTCTGGGAGCAGGAGTATTTCCCAGAGACTGCCAAGTACGGTGACGGAGGCTCGCTCCGGGCTTTCGAGAATCACTTCGAGGAGTCGTCCACCCTCGCGGCACGGGTACTCCGTCAGCGGCCCTCGACGACCCAGCTCCTGTCACTGGCGACGCTGCTCGTGTTCGCCGGGTGGACCTGCGAGGACACCGGCCCCTCGGTTCGACCTCGTGCGGAACTCGTCGACCGCTGGGCATCGTCGGTGTCCCTGGATCGTCGGACCCCCCCGCGTGCCGACTCCGAGCGACTACGAGGGCTCCTCAGCCGCGCGCGCTCGGGGACCGATCCCTGGTGCGAGCTGTGGACGTCATCCCTCGAACGGCTCCACGGTGAGCTGATGGCCACGGACCTTCCGTCGGCTCGATGGCCGTCGGGAGCGGATATCTGCCACCATCTGCTGTTCAACCGACTGGGTCTGACCCTCGAGCAGGAGGTCACGGTGCGCCGGGTCGCGTGGAACCTGGTGACCGCTGACCCTCTTGCAGACGCCGATAGAGTCTCATGAGCACCACCACGGCGTCGTGGTGGCAGCTCTACCTCGTCCGCTGGAGCGCTGACCATGCGCGGGTCGTCGACGAGGTGGTGCGGCCGCTCACGGCCGGCGGCGCCCTCGGATCCACCACCTTCTATCTCGACACCGACTGGTGGCGTGGACCGCACGTCTCGATGTGCTTCAGCGCATCGCGCGAGACAGTCGCCGAGCTGCGCACCGGCGGCTTGGTGGAGCGGGCGGAGAATCTCCTGGCGGCGCTCGACCCGGGACCGGAAGTGGTCCCCGAGCTTCACTACGCGCTGCACGAGCGTCTCGGGCGCTATGAGCGGCGCCCGATGCCGCTGACCCCGTGGTTGCCCGACGGGTCGGCAGGTCTGCGCCCTCTCGCGCCCCGCGAACGAGACGGCGTCGACGACGGCCTCGATCGGACCATCAAGGCGTGCCACCTGGCGATGAAGGACCTTGAGTGCGCGCTGTTCCGCGACATCGCGGCAGGACGGCTGCGGGTCGAGACCTACGCGATGGACCTTCTGGCGGGCGTGGCCACCTGGTTCACCGACTCCGACCTTCGCGCGACGTACCCCTCTTTCGCCTCGCACGCGGAGGCCTACCTCGCCACCGACTCCGCACACGGCACTCGCGACCGGTGGGATCGCGCCTACGAGCTCCACCGGCCGACGTTGACGGGCCTCCTGGAATCCCGAATCCAGCAGTCGACCTCGGGCGCCCTCCCCGCGGCGACCCGGGCCGCCATCGACGTCCTCGGCTCCGTTGTGGACGACACGGATCCGCTGGCCGTGTTCGGGGGCAGCGCATTGCCCGAGCCGGAAGCCATGTTCCGGAAGTCGGACTTCCACACCGAGCTCGCCGAGAACCATCAGTGGCAGGACGAGGTGCGCGACAGCGTCTGGTTCGCGCGCTACCGGCTCGTGCTCAACCTCGCCTACCTGCACCTGACCAAGCTGGGGCTGACCCCCCATCACCGCTTCTACACCTGCTACCTCCTCACCCGGGCTGCGCAGGACGTGACCCGCACCACCGCAACCGACGTCGTGAAGGGCCTCGACCGTGCCTGAGTTCACCCTGACTTCCGCAACGCACACCCCTCCACGCCTGCACGAGCCAACCCTGCGTCTGGCGTTGGCGCAGGGCGTCTACCTGGTCCGGTCCGAGCAGCGAGCTGCACTGGTCCGCTGGCCCCACAGCCGAGTGCTCGAGGAGTGGAACGAGCAGACCGCCGCGCTGATCGACCGACTCTCCGAGCCCGAGGGTGTCGTGGCCGAGACCGACGTGCTCACCAGGAGCCGAACATCCGACGGCGCCGAGGCTTGCCTCGAGCGGTTGCTCGACGACGGATGGTTGGCCCTGTCTGTCGTCGGAGCCTCAGGCCCGGTCCTGACCGTGATTCCGCGCCGCAGTCCGGCAGGACAGCATGCTGTCCCCGGAGCCCGGCACCGGCTGTCCCGGCACGTCGTCGTGGTGCCGACGGACGAAGGATGGGTCGTGGAGGCTCCTCATTCCTGGTGCGACGTCAGGTTCACGGACCTCACGGAGATGAGCCGGTGCCTCGACCCGGACGGGTCGTTGGGTGGCAGCACGCTCGAACAGCACATCCTCGCCTGGTGCGGTGTCCTGGTCGACCCGGACTCCGAGGAGGACGAGCTCCGGCATCGCCAGTGGTCCACCCACGAGCTGTGGTTCCACGAGCGCTCCCGGCGCTACGGCCGTGAGCACGCCTTCGGCGGCACCTTCTGGGCCAAGGACAAGTTCGCACCTCCGCCCTTGCGACCGGCCGGCGCCGGAAACACTGTCCCGTTCGGGCCGACGGACCCAGGGCGGTGGCACGCTACGTCGACGAGTCTGCACACCGTGCTCGAGGACCGTCGTTCGACCAGGCGTCACGACGACTCCACTCCGATGACCCGGGCCCGGCTGGGAGAGTTCCTGTACCGGACCGCGCGCCTCCGCCTGGAGCGGGAGGTCGACGGCGTCGAGTACGGTAGCAAGCCGTACCCTTCGGGCGGCTCTGTCTACGAGATCGAGCTCTTCCTCCTGATTCGCAACGTCGTGGACGTGGCCCCGGGTCTATGGATGTACGACCCGGTCGTCCACGGGCTGGCTCCCGTACGGGAAGGCCTGGAAGACCCCAGCGTCGCGGCGCTCTTGCGTGAGGCCACCCACTCCTCGACCGTCGCCACTGCACCCCAGGTGACGCTGCTGATGGCGCCCCGGTTCGGGCGCATCCTGTGGAAGTACGAGCAGATGGGCTACGCCGTGATGCTGAAGCACGTCGGCGTCCTCATGCAGACGATGTACCTGGTCGCCACCGACATGGGCCTTGCGGCCTGCGCGATCGGGAGCGGGGACAGCGACCTGTTCTCGCGCGCCACCGGCCTGGACCCGTTGGAATGCACGACGGTCGGTGAGTTCCTCCTTGGTAGTCCGCATCCCGACGAGCCCTTCCAGGAGCGTCCCGCATGAGCGCGATGGTTCTGCGGTGGTCGACCGGCGCAGTCGTGACCATGCACGACTGGGGAGTGATCGTGCACGACGAGCGCGGCGCTCATCAGCTCCGTGGCTCCGGACTCGAACAGCCCGTGTCCTGGCTCCAGGCACGCCTCACGGAACCGACCGATCTGACGAGTCTTCTGGTCCCCCTCCCGGAACCGAAGCGTCCGCGCGTCCGGCGTCTCGTCGACTCGCTCGTCGCCCGGGGCGCGATCACCGTCATGCCGGCGGAGGAGCCCCTCACGAGCGACCTCCGTGTGGAGCTGAGGGTCAGCGCGCACCCGGTCTCCGAGGCCATCGCCCGGAAGTTGGCCGACCTGCTGTCCCCGCACTTCCTCGAGCCGCCCTTCTCCACCGCACCCGTCCCCGGCGATCGGCCAACCATCGACGGCCACGTGCGTTCGATGGACGCGTCCGAGCGTGCACCTAGCTTCCGGCTCGTCATCGTCGGCCAAGACCTGTGGTTCGGGCAGTTTGGCGGTGAGGAAGCGGACCGTGTCGCGGGGGCCGAGGAGCTCTCGCGCTACCTCGGACAAGAGGACGTCAAGGCCTGCTCGAGTCCGACGGACGGCATCGACGCGTGGCTACCGTGGATCGCTCGGACCATGGTGGATGCGCGCCGCGCTGGCGTCCACGACGGCGACCGCTGTGTCCGACTGACCGTCGACCCCTTCGCCCTGCACGAACACCGGCTGGTGCGCGTCGTCGGTGACCGGGCGCACGGCAGCCTCGACGACGAGCCCGACGACCTTGCGGACCCGCTGGTGCTCTCGCGGCGCTGCGCCCACCTGGTCGACGATGTGACGAGTCCGTTGGCCGTCCCCTCGGAGTCACGGCTCCAACAGCTCCCGCTCCAGCTTTCCCGGTCAGCGTCCCGCCTCGCCGATGGCTCCCGGGAGACTGCGGTCGGCCATGGATGGACGCTCGAGCACGCGCGCGGGCACGCCGTCGGGCAGGCGGTCCTGAACCACGGGATCGCGCGTCTGGAGCCGCACGTCCGCGCCAATCCCCTCGCGGCGCGGGAGGGCCGACCCGACGAGTCGGTCGTGCTCCGCCGTGACGACGTCCTGAAGTGGCTGGCGCAGTACCGAGGTGTCGCATCACTCGGCGCGACCGCCGAACGAGCGACGCACCAGGCGGCCACGAGGCTCGCGGCGCACTGCGCGATGACGGACGGGCAGGTGGCGTGGCAGAGGGCACCGCTGTCGTCAGCGACCCGGGGCGCCGAGCTCCTTGCGATCCATCAGGAGTGCGGCGAGGTGCTGGTCGCGCGCGGCCTCCCGTTCTCCCTCGTCGCCCTCCGTGTGGCCCCAGACGCCGCTGTCTGGGGTGTCTCCGACCGCAGCCCGCAGGAGGCCGCCGAAAGAGCGGTCGTCCAGGCGTTGCTCTTCCACCAGTCCGGCAGCCCGGGCAACGAGGCGGCGCCCCCGCGAACCTACCCTCTGCCGTCGACCACGGCCGCCGCCGGGCCGGCCCCGGCCCACCTCGTCGACGTCCTCGCACGGCACGGCATGCCGCTCGTCGTCCCGCTGTCCGGCGGCCCCACCATCGACGCGGCACTTCCTCACCAGGCCCTCGTCCTGCTCATCTCCGGAGGCTCCCGACCGTGACTGCTCTGCTTTCCGCCGTCCGCACGTGGTCCGAGCACTGCCAGGCGGTCGAGCGACTCGTCCGGGCCACCTGGCACGCACCGTCACCAGTCGACCGGTCATGGGACCTGCGTGTGCAGCTCGCGGGTACACCGCCCGACAGCCCGTCACCGTCCACGGGCCACGAGGTGGTCGTGCTGCTGCGGCCGGGCGCCGCGCTCGTCGTCGCCCACACCGCACGCGACACCGGCTGCCCCGCATGCTTGGTCAGCCGTCACCGGCTGGCAACCCCGAGATCGGTCGACATCGAGCAGGCCGAGGGACGCTGGCTGGAGCTCGACCCCGGTGTGTCCGAGCTCGCGCGCCCCGAGCTTCTGGCAACCACCGTCGTGGCGGTCGCGCGGCAGCTGGCCGCGCACGCCGTCCAGAACGGGTCGACGCCGAGCCGGACCGTGGTGCGCGTGGACGCGCGAACTCTCGAGCTCGCGTCCCACCAGTACTTGCCGGACCCGCTGTGCCCGACGTGCGGCGACCGCCCGGACGACTCCGCCGAAGCGGCCACACTGACGCTGGAACACCGGACCAAGCCGGATCCCCACACGTACCGCTACGAGGATCCGGTCCAGCACCTCGAGACACTGAAGTCCCTCTACGTGGATCCGTTCTGCGGTGTACTGCACTCGCTCCAGCGGGACACGCAGGGCGGGCTCGCGGTCGCCGGCGCTCTCATGAAGCTGCGGCGGCACGAGTGGATCGAGCCAGGGTTCGGCCGCAGCCGGAACTACGAGGAGAGCGAGGCGACGGCGATCCTCGAAGCGCTCGAGCGCTACGGAGGGGTTCAGCCGGGCGGCAAGCGCACGGTCGTCGAGTCATCCTTCGCCACGTTGGGGCGGGACGCCGTCGATCCGCGCCTCTTCGGCGTTCACCCGCAGATCACCTACGCCGACCAGGGCAACCACTACCGAGACTTCGACCCGCAGTCCCCGTATCGCTGGGTGTGGGCGTACTCCTTCGCCCAACGACGCCCCGTGCTCGTGCTCGAGGAGCAGGCGTACTACTACGTCGCACACGATGACGGTCCGGGCCCCTTCCTGTACGAAGTGTCGAACGGTTGCGCGCTGGGTTCCGCGATGGAGGAGGCGATCTTCCACGGCCTGCTCGAGGTGGCGGAGCGGGACGCGTTCCTCATGACGTGGTACCGGCGCCTCGCGCTGCCGCGACTTCGCGCCGACACGGCCCACAGTCACTCGGTCGCTGCGCAACTCAGCATGGTCGAGCGGGAGACCGGCTACCAGATCCGACTCTACGACCAGACGATGGAGAACGGCATCCCGTCCGTCTGGGCGCTGGCACGGCATGCGGACCCGTCGGCCACGGACCAGCCCACCCAGGTCTGTGCTGCGGGCGCCCACCCCTCACTGGAGAAGGCGGCCCTCAACGCCCTCAGCGAGATCGGGCCGTTTCTCAACGACTTCATCGCTCGTTTCCCGCTGGTGGCGCAGGATGCCGAGCGAATGGTGGACCGTCCAGAGCTCGTGCGGACCATGGCGGACCATTCGACGTACTTCGGCTCGCCACGGATGCGGCGCCACCTCGACTTCCTGGACGAGGGCCCGACCGTCTCGTTCGCGGAGGCGGAACGCCATCAGGGCCAGTTCACGCACGCGTCCATGAAGGACGACGTCCGGGAGATGGTGGATCGGTTCTTGGCGGAGGGACAGGACGTGATCGTCGTCGACCAGACCACCGACGAGCACCGCGTCGCGGGCCTGTCGTGCGTGAAGGTGCTGGTCACGGACAGCCTGACCATGACATTCGGCCACCACCTTCGCAGGGTGGACGGCATCACGCGCCTGGAGACGGTTCCGGCACGCCTGGGGCTGCGTTCATTCTCCGCACCTGAGGAACCCGTCCTGCCACACCCGTTCCCGTAACCGGAGGTCCGACAGAGATGCAATTCATCGTCATGGCCGAATGGGACCTGCTTCAGCACGGCGTGCCCATCGAAGCATTGCGCGAATGGCAGAAGGCCCGGGCGGAGCAGCCTACGAAGGCCTGCCCGGGGTGGTCTTCAAGTCCTGGTACTCGAACCCTCACGAGAATGTGTGGGGCGCCGTCTACCTGCTCACCGATCCGAACGCACTCGATGCCGACCGGTTGCCCCGAACCGTCGGCGACCGCACGGGACCCATCGGCGTGCGTCCAGACCGGGTTCGATGGCACGTCCTCGAGAAGACCGTCCTGGGCGGCGAGGGCCTCGATGCCGTACTGGCTGCCGCGCCCGTCACCGAACGACGCGAACCTGTGCACGCGGACGGGGACACATGAGGACGACACGGGAGGAACACATCGGTGAGCACGACGCGGGCGGCACGACCGCCGGCCGATCACCGGGACGATCGCATGGCACGGTCCCGAAGGGGTCGTTCCGGAACTTCATGCACGAGATGCGTGCGCACCGGACAGGCCTGGTCGTCGTCGGCATCCTCTCCGTGGCTGCCACGGTCCTCGGCGTCGCGCAGCCCCTGATGATGCAGCGAATGATCGACACCGCAAGCCGGGGTGCTGAGAACCCGTGGGTGTGGTGGTTGGTGGGCGTCACCGTGGGCGAAGGCCTGCTGCGCGGCGCGCAGTCGTTCGTGCTCCAACGGACCGGCGAGTCCTTCATCGGAGGCCTGCGCCGTTCGCTCATCGGCCGCGTCCTGCGTCTGCCGATGGAGGCCTACTCAGCCACGCCGAAGGGTGAATGGATCAGTCGACTCGGTTCGGATACCGGGCAGGTACGCACCATCGTGACCTCTGGGCTGTTCGAGCTGGTGTCATCGGTCCTGATGTTCTGCGCCGCCGTGGTGCTGATGGTGGCTCTGGACCCGTTGCTGTTCGCGCTGACGCTTGCCGGGGTCGTGCTCGGCGGGGTGTGCATCACCTTCATGGGCGCCCGCATGCGCCGCACCAGCGAGGTGACACAGGCGGAGGTGGCTCGCATGACGTCTGCCGCGGACCGTGCTCTGTCGTCGGTCGTGCTCATCCGCTCGAGCGTGGCGACGGAGGAGCAGATCGAGCACGTATCCGGCTTCATCCGCCGGGCCGAGGAGTCCGGCGTCAAGATGGCCCGGATCCAGGCGTGGGTGCAGCCCATCATGTCGTTGTGCATCCAGGGCGCCTTCCTCGTGGTGCTGGCTGTCGGTGGTCTTCGCGTCTCCGCTGGTGCCATGACGGTCGGCGAGCTGATGGCCTTCATCATGTATCTCTTCCTGCTGGTGATGCCTGTGACGCAGGCCATGACCGCCTACACGCAGATCCAGCTCGGTCTCGCGTCGTACGGCCGCATCTGCCAGGTTCTCGAGACCCCGACGGAGCGGACAGGGGGGAGCACGGACGCCGTCGGCAGCTCCGGTTCAGACCTGGCCGTCGTCCTGGAAGACGTGCACTTCCGGTACGACGACGAACCGGTCCTGCAAGGCGTCTCGCTTGCGGTGCCCGCTGGGTCGCGGACGGCGATCGTCGGTTCATCCGGAGCCGGCAAGTCGACTCTGCTGTCGTTGCTCGAGGGCTTCGTGGACCCGGACAGCGGGACAGTCCGAAGCATGGGACACGACCTGCAGCGGGTGGATCTCGAGAGCTACCGACGCCACGTCGCATATGTCGAGCAGGGGGCCCCGGCCCTCGGCGGGACAGTCGCGGCGAACCTTCGCGTCGTCCGCCCTGACGCCACCGACGAGGACCTACGACGCGTCCTCGGCTCCGTCGGCCTCGACAGGCTGATCACGCGGCAGAGCGCCGGGCTCGACCTGGAACTGGGCGACAGCGGCTCCGTGCTGTCGGGCGGTGAACGGCAACGACTCGCGTGGGCGCGCGTGCTGCTCCAGGACCCTCAGCTGCTCCTCTTCGACGAGCCGACGTCGAGCGTCGACTCCACGACGGAGAACCTCCTGGGGCGAGCGCTCGACGAGGTGTCCCGCGGCAGGACAACCATCATCGTGGCGCACCGCCTGTCCACGGTGACGACGGCGGACCAGATCGTGGTCCTCGAGCAGGGCAGGATCCTGGACGTCGGCACCCACGCGGAGCTCGTCGCGCGGTGCGAGCTCTACCGCGAGTTCGCCTCGCACCAGCTGCTGGTCTGATGGTGAGGTCGGGACCGTCGAGCCGATCTGTGACATGCGACAGTCCCGCGCGAGGTCTCGGCCGTCGACCATGACCTGCGCTTCCCGGGCCATGACCGTCCGGGAACCATGCGCACGCGTTGTTCGTCGTACCCTGTGGCCCGTCGACACCCTTTCCGTCGGCGGGCCACCATCCGTCCGCAGCCTCGAAGGTCACCCATGAGCTCGCACGCCGACACCACCCCGATCCTGCGCGCCGACGGGCTCGCCGCCGGCTACGGGGGCGCCGACGTCGTCCACGGCATCGACCTCGCGCTCGCCACCGGCGACACCCCGGTCGGGATCGTCGGACCCTCCGGGGCCGGCAAGTCGACGATCGTGCGGGCCCTCACCGGCCTGGTGAAGCCCACGTGCGGCCGCGCCACCTGGAACGGCCGCGCCGTCGCCCGGGTCGGGCTGCGGGACAAGAAGGCGTTCCGCACGCAGGTGCGCCGGGTCGCGCAGGAGGGGATCCCCGACGTCGACCCCCGCTCGACCGTCGACCGCGTGGTCGCCAAGGCCCTCACCGACGCCCGTCGGGCCGGACGCCCGAGCGGCCGCACCGTCGCCGAGCTGCTCGACGACGTCGCGCTCGAGGCACGCTTCGCCCCCCGGCAGGTCGGAACCCTCTCGGGAGGCGAGAAGCAGCGCGTCGCGCTCGCCGTGGCGCTGGCCACCCGGCCGGACGCGCTGCTCCTGGACGAGCCGCTGACCGCCGTCGACCCGGCCATGCGCGGGGAGGTCGTCCGTCGCCTCGGCGAGGCCACCGCCGCGCTCGGCACGGCGGTGCTGCTGGTCACGCACGACCTCGAGCTCGTCGAGCGGCTCTGCCCGACGGTGCACGTGCTGGCCGAAGGGACGTTCGTCGCCTCGGGACCGCTGTCGACGGTGCTCGCCGAGGCGACGCACCCGGCGGTCCGGGAGCTCGCCGAGGCCGCGCCCCAGGCGGTGCAGCGCTTCCGCTGACCGTCCTCACGAGGGCCGCGGAGGACGGCGCGTCGCCACGACGGGCACCTGTCACAGGTCGGAGGTAGTGTCGTCGCGGACCGGCGCCGAGGCGGCCCACGACGAGGAGTAGAGATGCTCATCCCAGACGGCGGCACCGCCCAGGTGATCCCATGACCGAGGACGCCGTGCGGTCGATGCCGACCACCCTCATCGACAGCTGGACCGTGACGCGGGTGGACCAGCTGGCCTCCGTCCGGTCGCTCCTCGGGGACGCCCTGAGCACGTCCGTGGCGTCGCCCGACGACCCGCACCGGTCGCCGTGGCAGAACATCGTGCTGGTCGCCAGCGAGCTGACCGCCAACGCCCTGGAGCACGCCGGAGGACCGGCCCGCCTCGACGTGGTCCGCGACGGCGGTGCGGTCACCGTGTCGGTGATGGACCGCTCCCCCGACCAGCCTCCCGTCCTGTCGCTCGACCGTGAGATCGGCGCCGGCGGCTTCGGTCTCCAGCTCACCATGAAGGTCGCCGACGACGTCGGCTGGTACCGCACGCCCGACGGCGCAAAGCACGTGTGGGCACGGTTCGCGATGGTGCCGCGGCCCGCCGTCGACGACGCCACGGAACCGCAGGTCGTCGACCCTCCACCGCCGGTGTGAGCGCTGACATGATGCCGACCCCACCGACGACGTCGTCGCGGCTCCTGCTGCAGTACAACGATGTGAAAGACGGACGAAGATGACCGCACCCCACCGGCACGAGAAGCCGGACCGCCGTGCGCGAGCCTGGGTCGCCGGACTCGCGCAGCCGTGCTCGTCGCCCTCGGGCTCGTCGCCCTGCGCAGACGGCGGCCCACGCCGCCGTCGACACCGACCAGTGGTACGTGATCGAGTCCGCGCACTCCGGGCTCGTGCTCGACATCACCGACATCTCCACCGAGGCCGGTGCACCGCTCCAGCAGTGGGACCGCTGGGACGGCGAGGGCCAGCAGTTCCGGTTCCTCGGCTCCGGCGACGGCTGGTACCGCCTCCAGGCCCGGCACTCGGGCATGGTGCTCGACGTCTTCGAGTGGAACGCCGACGACGACGCCGACATCGTCCAGTGGGACGACCTCGACGCCGAGAACCAGCAGTGGCAGGTCCGCGAGAACCCCGACGGCACCGTGACCTTCCTCAACCGGTTCTCCGGCAAGGCGCTCGACCTCTACGACTTCGCCACGGAGCCCGGCGCCCGGGTCTCGCAGCACACCGACGACGGGGCAGCCGTGCAGAGGTGGCACCTGCGTCCTGTCGAGAGCGACAGCAGCACGCTGTCCAACCCGATCCGCACCGACGGGGCGGACCCCTGGCTGCAGTACTGGGACGGCTACTACTACCTGTCCACCACCACGTGGGACTCCACGGTGATCATGCGACGGGCCGCCACGCTCGCCGGCCTGGCGACGGCGCCCGACCAGGTCGTCTGGGACGACGCCGGCGTCTCGTCACGCTGCTGCAGCCACTGGGCGCCGGAGTTCCACCGCATCGACGGCACCTGGTACCTCACGTACACGTCCGGCAACTCGCAGACGAACTTCGACGGTCAGAAGATCCACGTGCTGCGTTCGCAGAGCGACACCCCGATGGGTCCCTACGAGTTCATGGGCACCCGATGCCGAACCGGTGGAACATCGACAGCTCGTACCTGGAGCACGGCGGCCGGACGTTCGTGTCGTACTCGGCGTCGTCGTGCGACACACCGGACTACACGATCGGGCTGCTCGAGCTGACCGGCTCGGACCCGATGAACCCGGGCCACTGGACCACGTCGCCGGTGCCCGCGATGCAGCAGGGCAACGGCGTCTACGGCCCCGGGCACAACGGGTTCTTCAAGAGCCCTGACGGCACCGAGGACTGGATCGTCTACCACGGCAACACCTCCACGTCCCAAGGCTGCGGTGACACGCGGCAGACCCGCGTCCAGAAGGTCACCTACGACGCGAACGGCTGGCCGGTCTTCGGCGCACCGGCGCCGTCGGGGCAGGTGCTGACGCCGCCGTCGGGCGAGTAGGCACCTCGAGAAGCGGTGGCATCGAGATCCCGCGCCCGGTCGTCGGACGGGAAGCGCAGGTCGCGCAGCGACCGTGAGCGCGACCGGGCGCAGGCTCTCGATGCCGCCGCGAAACCCGGAGAACTAGGGCTCGTAGCGTCGCAGCCGCGCCGAGCGACGCACGACGCCGCGCAGCGCGGTGAGGTCGCCGACGAGCACGCCGGCCGCTCGTGCCTGCACGACGACGTTGCCGAGCGCCGCACCCTCGACCGGTCCCGCGACGACGGACAGCCCGGTCGCCTCCGCCGTGAGGCGGCACAGCAGCTCGTTCTGCGACCCGCCGCCGACGACGTGGACGACGTCGACCTCGCGCCCGGACAGGCGCGTCACCTCGCCGAGCACCCGGCGGTAGGCGTCCACGAGGGAGTCGAGGATGCACCGCACCACCGGGCCCACGCCCTCGGGCACCGGCTGGCCGGACGCCCGGGCGGCGTCGGCGATCCGCGCGGGCATGTCCCCCGGCGGGAGGAACGCGGGGGCGTCGACGTCGACGACGGTCCGGCGAGGCTCCGCCGCCGCGGCCCGCAGCGCGTCCGCGAGCGCCACCTCCGTGCCGGCCTCGCGCCACGTGCGCAGGGTCTCGGACAGCACCCACAGACCCATGACGTTCTTGAGGTACCGGACGGTGCCGTCGACGCCGAGCTCGTTGGTGACGTTCGCCCGGCGGCTCTCCTCGGTCAGGACCGGTGAGTCGAGCTCGACGCCGACCAGGGACCACGTCCCCGAGGAGATGTAGGCGAACCGTTCGTCCTCGGCCGGCACCCCGACCACGGCCGAGGCCGTGTCGTGCGACCCCACGGCGATCACCGGTACCGCGCCGAGGCCGGTCGTGGCCTGCACGGCTTCGGTGAGGTGCCCGACGACGGCACCCGGTTCGACGAGGTCGGCCAGCCGGGAGCGCAGGTCGCCCAGCTCGGGGTACTCGGCCTGCAGCGCCTCGACCACCGGGGTGGACCACCGACGGGTGGTGGCGTCCAGCAGGCCGGTCGTCGAGGCGTTGGTGATCTCCGCGACGTTCACGCCGGTCAGCCAGGAGCCGAGCAGGTCCGGGACCAGCCGGATCGAGTCCACCAGCGGCCACACGGCGTCGTGCCGACCGGCCACGAGCTGGAACTCGGTGTTGAACGGCAGCGTCTGCAGGCCGTTGACGGCGTAGTGCTCGGTGTCGCCCAGCCGGTCGAGGACCTCCTCGGCGACACCGGTCAGGCGCAGGTCGCGGTGGTGGCGGGGGTTGCCGAGCAGCGCCCCGTCGGCGGCCACGGCCCCGTAGTCCACCGCCCACGAGTCGATGCCGATCCCGACGAGCTCCACGCCCCGCTCCCGGGCGAGGGCCCCGGCGGCCCGCAGGCCGTCCAGGATCCCCCGCCACAGGTGCAGGACGTCCCAGTGCAGCGCGGTGCCCGTGCCGTCGGGGACCTCGACCGGCCCGTTGGCGAACCGTGCGACCTCGGTGAGGTCGACGTGCTCGTCGCGCGCCGTCCCCGACACGACGCCGAGCATCACCCGTCCGCTGGTGGCCCCGAGGTCGACGGCGACGAACCCGCTGCCGCGCGTGCCGCCGTCGGGCCCCGGAGCCGTGGCGCCCACGCTCATCGCAGGAACGCCTGCGCCACACCCGCGTCGACGGGTACGTGCAGGCCGGTGGTGTGCGAGAAGTCGGCCGTGCACAGGGCGAACGCCGCGTTGGCGATGTTCTCGGGCAGCACCTCGCGCTTGAGCAGGGTGCGCTGGGCGTAGAACTTGCCCAGGTCCTCCTCCTCGATCCCGTAGGTCTTCGCGCGGTTGGCGCCCCAGCCGGAAGCGAAGATGCCGGACCCGCGGACGACGCCGTCGGGGTTGATGCCGTTGACCTTGATGCCGTGCTCGCCGAGCTCGGCGGCGAGCAGCCGCACCTGGTGGGCCTGGTCGGCCTTGGTGGCGGAGTAGGCGATGTTGTTCGGCCCGGCGAACACCGAGTTCTTGGACGAGATGTAGATGACGTCACCGCCGAGCTGCTGGTCCACCAGGATGCGCGCGGCGTTCTTCGCGACGAGGAAGGAACCCTTGGCCATGACGTCGTGCTGCAGGTCCCAGTCCGCCTCGGTGGTCTCGAACAGCGACTTGGACAGCGAGAGGCCGGCGTTGTTGACGACGATGTCCACGCCGCCGAACGCGAGCACGGCCTCGTTCAGCGCGGCCTGGACGGCGGCCTCGTCGGCCACGTTCGCGGCGACGCCGATCGCGATGTCGGTGCTGCCGATCTCGCCGGCCACCGCGCGCGCCTTCTCCAGGTCGAGGTCCGCGACGACGACGCAGGCTCCCTCGGCGGCCAGACGCTCGGCGATGGCTTTGCCGATGCCGGACGCCGCGCCGGTCACGAACGCGACCCGCGTGGCGAGCGGCTTGGGCTTCGGCTTGCGCTGCAGCTTGGCCTCCTCCAGCGCCCAGTACTCGATGCGGAACTTCTCCGACTCGTCGATCGGGGCGTAGGTGGACAGGGCCTCGGCGCCGCGCATGACGTTGATGGCGTTGACGTAGAACTCGCCGGCCACGCGGGCGGTCTGCTTGTCGCCGCCGTAGGAGAACATGCCCACGCCCGGCACCAGGACGATGAGCGGGTCGGCGCCACGGATCGCCGGCGGCTCCTCGCCGCGGGCGCGCGCCTCGGCGGCGCCCCGCTCGTAGTACGCGGTGTAGTCGGCACGGTAGGCCTCGTGCAGCTCAGGCAGGCGCTCGACGATCTCCTCGACGCTCGCGGTGGCGGGCAGGTCGATCACCAACGGCTTGACCTTGGTGCGCAGGAAGTGGTCCGGGCAGGAGGTGCCCAGCGCGGCCAGCTCCGCGTGCCGCGCGCTGGCGAGGAAGTCGAGGACGACGTCGGAGTCGGTGAAGTGGCCGACCTGCGGCTTGTCCTGGGAGGCGATCGCACGCAGGTGCGGGGCGAGCGCGGCCGCCTTGGCCCGGCGCTCGTCCGCGGGCAGGGCGCCGTAACCGTCGAGGGCCGGGCCGAAGGGCCCGGGCGCGCCGTGCTCGGCGATGTACGCCGCGGCGGTGTCGATGATCCACAGCGAGCTCGCCTCGGCCTCCTCGGCCGTGTCGCCCCAGGCGGTGATGCCGTGCCCGCCGAGAACGGTGCCGATCGCGTCCGGGTGCTCCGCCTTGATCTTCGCGATGTCGAGTCCGAGCTGGAAGCCGGGCCGGCGCCACGGCACCCACACGACCTTCCCGCCGAAGATCTTCTGCGTGAGCTCCGGGCCGTCGACGGCGGTGGCGATCGCGATGCCGGAGTCCGGGTGCAGGTGGTCGACGTGCTTCGCGTCGACGAGGCCGTGCATGGCGGTGTCGATGCTCGGCGCAGCGCCGCCCTTGCCGTGCAGGCAGTAGTCGAACGCGGCGACCATCTCGTCCTCGCGCTCGACGCCCGGGTAGACGTCCACGAGGGCGCGCATGCGGTCCAGCCGCAGCACCGCCAGACCCTTCGCGGTGAGGGTGCCCAGGTCCCCGCCCGAGCCCTTGACCCACAGCAGCTCGACGTCCTGGCCGGTCACCGGGTCGGTCTCGGTGCCCTTCGCGGAGGTGTTGCCCCCGGCGTAGTTGGTGTTCTTCGGGTCGGCGCCCAGGCGGTTGGAACGCTCGACAAGGGAGGTGACGGTCTCGTTCGTCATCAGGTGCTCCGTGAAAGTTTCGAGGGGTGGTCAGGTCAGGGGGCCGGCCGTCGGCCGCTTGCCCGATCTGCCGATGTCGGCAGTTCGTCTCGAGATCGGTAGTGCGCACTGCCGATCTCGAACCGAGTTGCCGACATCGGCAGATCGGTCAGGCGGGGGTCACGGCGGCGGCTCGTGGGTGGCGCCGACCAGGCCGTCGGCGGTGAGCCACGCGGCGATGCGCGCCAGGCTCCGCGCGCACCCCGGGTCGTCGGGCTGGTTGAGGTGTCCGTGGAACGTCCCGTCCTCGCGGACGAGGTACACGTCGGTGCCGGACGCGGCGAGCTCGGCCGCGAACGCCTCGCCGGAGGAGCGCAGGGCGTCGTGGTCGGAGTTGACGATCAGCGTGGGCGGCAGCCCGCGCAGGTCCGCCCCGCCGGGGAACGCGTACGGCGACTCGGACCCGCGCCGGTGGCCCAGGTAGTTGTCGTTCATCGCCCGTACCACGGGCGGCGGGAAGTCCCGTCCGACAGGCAGTGCGGCAATCTTCCCGGCGAGCTCCGGCCGTGGGGTGGGCAGTCCGTCGTGCACCACCGGGTACGCGAGGACCACGCTGCGCGGGGTACGTTGCGCCGCGCTGCCCGGCGTCGTCGCTCCGCTGCCCGACGACGGCACGGACGTTCCGCCGTCGTCCCCGGCCGGGTGCAGCCCGGTACCGGGCCGCGCTGCGTCGTCCCGCAAGCGCAGCGACGCCCCCGCCGCGAGGTTGCCGCCCGCGCTGGCACCGCCGAGCGCCCAGGACCCGTCCGGTGCGCCGAGCCCGGTGCCGACGGCCCACCGGAACGCGAAGGTCAGCTCGTCGTGCGCGACGGGGAACCGCACGCCGCCGGCCTCGACGGACGCCTCGGAGTCGTCCCGGTCGAGCTCGGGGCACAGCGCATAGTCGACGCTCACGACGACGACGACGTGCGCGGCCATGGTGCGTGCCACCAGGTCGGCCTCGGGCATGTCGAGGTCGCCGTGCATGAACCCGCCACCGTGCGCCCAGACGAGCCCGGCAGTCGGCGTCGCACCCTCGGCGGGAAGGTAGACGCGGACCCGCAGGTCGCCGTGCGGCCCGTCGAGCACGCGGTCGGCGACCACCACCCCCGCCGTCGAGGTGCCCGCCGAGGCCGCGCTCGCCGTCGTCGTGGTCATGCTCAGGCGCCCCAGCCGGCCGGCTGACCGCCCACGCGCTCGGCGGCGATCCGGCTCAGGTAGCCGGACTCCGCGAACGCCGCCATCGGGTCCGCGGGCAGGCCACGGGACTCCCGGTACTCGGCGAGCGCCGGGCGCACGTCCGTGTAGAAGGCGTCCATGTAGATCGCGTTGGCGCCGAGCACGTCGCCCGACTCCTGGGCCTTGACCAGGGCGTCACGGTCGATGAGCAGGGCCCGTGCCGTCATCTCCTGGACGTTGAGCACGGACCGGATCTGTCCGGGCACCTTGTCCTCGATGTTGTGGCACTGGTCGAGCATGAGCGCCACCTGCGAGCCCTCGTCCAGGCCGCCGCCGCGGATGACCTCGGCCATGATGCGGAAGAGCTGGAACGGGTCGGCGGCGCCCACGATGAGGTCGTCGTCCGCGTAGAACCGCGAGTTGAAGTCGAACGAGCCGAGCTTTCCGAGACGCAGGAGCTGCGCCACGATGAACTCGATGTTGGTACCCGGGGCGTGGTGGCCGGTGTCGAGGCAGACGAACGCCTTCTCCCCCAGCGCAGCCACCTGCGCGTACGACGTGCCCCAGTCCGGGACGTCCGTGTGGTAGAACGCCGGCTCGAAGAACTTGTACTCGAGCACCATGCGTTGGTCGTCGCCGAGCTGGGCGTAGATCTCGGCGAGCGCCTCGTGCAGCAGGTCCTGGCGCGTGCGGATGTCCGCCTGGCCGGGGTAGTTCGAGCCGTCGGCCAGCCAGATCTTGAGGTCCTGCGACTCGGTCGCGTTCATGATCTCGAGGCACTCGAGGTGGTGGTCGATCGCCTGGCGGCGGACGGCCGGATCCGTGTGGGTCAGGGAGCCGAGCTTGTACGCGTCGTCCTGGAACGTGTTGGAGTTGATCGTGCCCAGGGTGACGCCCTGGTCGTTCGCGTAGCGCTGCAGCGCCGCGTAGTCGTCGACCTTGTCCCACGGGATGTGCAGCGCCACGGTCGGGGCGAGACCGGTGAGCCGGTGCACCTGCGCGGCGTCGGCGATCTTCTCCTCGGGAGTGCGCGGAGTGCCGGGCGTCGAGTAGACCTTGAAGCGGGTCCCGGAGTTGCCGTAGGCCCAGGAGGGGACCTCGATGGCGAGGCGGTCCAGGACCGGGGTGATGTCGTCGAAGGTGGGCATGGTCGTCCTCTTTCAGTCCTGGCTGGTCTTTCAGTCCTGGCTGGTGCTGTGCGTCGCGAGCTGGGTCTCGAGGTGGAAGATCGGGGTGAGCTCCTGCATCGACTCGTCCGGGCCGGCGCCGTCGAAGAACTCGGCCATCTCGGCCTGCCAGCGAACGTTGACCTCGTGCAGGCCCATGTCCGCGCGGGCGGCGTCCGGGTCGTCGCTCTCGAAGTAGCCGACGACGTCACCGTCGGGGCTGGTGAAGATCGAGTAGTTGCGCCATCCCGTGGCCTGCAGGGCGCGCAGCATCTCCGGCCACACCGCGGCGTGCCGCCGCGAGTACTCCTCGAGCCGGTCCGGGCGCACCCGGAACCGGAACATCACGCGGCGCGTGCCGCCCTCCGTGCGAACCACCGTCGGTCCTCCCTCGCATCGTCCTCGACGCGGATTATGAATCGATTCAATGTTCCCAACGTACCGGTCCGCCCCGACAGACGCAAGGAGCGTCCGGGTAATCGGTTTCCAGCCTACCCGCGTGCCCGTCGACCCTGTTCCGCAGCACCGGTTACGATCCGGGGGTGCGGTCGACGACCGCTCTTCCCGGGACCCGCCCGGGACCCGGCCCTGTCGACGAGGAGAGGGAACCCATGCCGCCCCGCAGGAACCGGCGCACGTCGATCTCCGACGTGGCGCACCACGCCGGAGTGTCCGTCGGCACGGTCTCCAACGTCCTGAACCGCCCCGACCGCGTCTCCCCCGGCACTCGCGAACGCGTCGAGACCGCGATCGCCGAGCTCTCGTTCGTCCGGAACGGCTCCGCGCGGCAGCTCCGCGCCGGCACCATCACGACGGCCGGCGCCATCGTCCTCGACGTCGCCAACCCGTTCTTCACCGACGTCGCGCGCGGCATCGAGGACCGGCTCGACGAGGCCGGCTACACCCTCATGCTGGCCAGCTCCGACGAGGACCCGGACCGCGAGGCGCGCTACCTGCGGCTCTTCGAGGAGCACGGCGTCCAGGGCCTCATGGTCGTGCCCTCGACACCCGACGTCTCCCACCTGCTGACCCTCCGGGACCGCGGGCTGCGCGTCGTGCTGCTCGACCAGCCCTCCCCCGTCGAGGCCCTGTCCTCCGTGGCGGTGGACGACCGGGCCGGGGCCGCCGAGGCGACCCGGCACCTCGTCACGCTCGGCCACGAACGACTCGCGTTCATCAACGGCCCGCACACGATCCGGCAGTGCGCCGACCGGTCCGCCGGCCTCCGCTCCGCCCTGGCCGAGTCCGGGCTGGACCCCGACGAGGCCCTCACGGAGGTCACGATCACCTCCCTCAACGCCGACGGGGGCCAGGCCGGCACCGAGCAGGTCCTGGCCCTGCCCGACCGCCCCACCGCCACGATGTGCGTCAACGACCTCACGGCGCTCGGCGCCCTGCGCGCGCTCCGGGCCGCGCAGGTCCCGATCCCCTCCGGGATGGCCGTGGTGGGGTACGACGACGTCACGTTCGCCGGTGAGCTCGCCACCCCCTTGACGTCGGTCCGGCAGCCCACGCACCAGCTGGGATGGCGCGCGGCGGACCTGCTGCTCACCGAGGAGGACGTGCCGGAGCACGTCACGTTCCAGCCCGAGCTCGTCGTCCGCGAGTCGACCACCGGGACCGCCTGAGGGTCTCACCTGCTCGCCGAGAGAACGCCGCAAGGCCTGCCCGGGAAGCTCCCGGACAGGCCCTGCGGCGGTACCGCGTCAGATCAGGCGCGTCGACGCAGCCAGAGGAACGCTCCACCGGCGGCGACCAGTGCCAGCGCCCCCGCCACCAGGAGCGCGACGTTCGACCCGGTCTGCGGCAGCTCGTCCTCGCCCGCCTCGCCCGCCTCGACCGACTGGGCCGCGACCTCCGGGTCGACGAGCGTCTGCTGCTCACGGACGGTGGGGCGCTCGCCCGAGTCGTCCACCGGCTCGACCGGCGACGGCCCCGTGGCGCACTCCGGCGTGGCGACCGGGTAGGCCAGGTCGACGGCCAGCTCCGGGTTCACGACCAGCGTGGCGTCGATGTCCCCACGGGTCCACGCGGCGTTGCCGTCGATCTCGACCCAGGTCCCGTCGTCGAGCTGCGTCCAGCCCGGCCAACCGGTCGGAGTCACGCCGTCGTCCGCGACGGACGCCCCGGGCCACAGGACACGGCCGGAGAGAGCGCCGTCCTCGTCGAGCTCACCGAGCTCGATCGTCTCGGTGTTCGTCCCGTCGGTGAGCACGAGCTCCACGGAGCGGTCCTCGAGCGGCGCGTCCGCGGGCGTCACCTGGACGTCGTAGCGGATCCAGGGGGCGTCCTCGAGGCACTCCCCCACGGCGATCGAGCCGTCGAGGGAACCCTCGGGCGCCTCGCTCGGCAGAGGGCTCGGGTCCGGACCAGGCTCGTCCGAGGGCGACGGGCTCGGGGTCGGGGAGACGACCGGCGTCGGGGTCGACGTGGGTTCGCAGCCGACCTCGACGTAGCCCTCCCAGTGGTAGTTCGTACCGGCGACCTGGGTCCGCAGGAAGGCCCAGGACTCCCAGCCCGGCCAGTCGGGATCGGTCGTCGGGTCGAAGGTCTGCTCCCCCGACCAGGTGCCCTGCTCGAGGTGGATGTTGATCGTCACGATCTCGTCGGTCTCGAGGTTCTGCACCTTGATGTTGACGTGGTTGGCCTGCCCCGCGGGCAGGTCCTTCGGGTACGTGACCGTCAGGACGCCCTCGCACGTCGGCGCGGGGTATCCCAGTCCCAGTCCGAGTCCCACTCGTCGGGCGTCAGGAGCACCGCGAAGTGGCTGATGCCCTTGCCGGACGGCCCGTCGATGGTGAGCGTCGTGACCGTGGGAGCCACCTGGTCGGCGACGGTCTTCTGACCGGCCTTCACGCAGTAGTCGCTGATCAGGTACCCGTCGGGAGCGGTGACGATCACCTGCGTCGGCTCGCCGCCGTCCTTGGTCTGGGTGATCTCGACACCGAGGTCGGCCGGGCCCGCCTCCTTGACGAACTTCCCACCCTTCTCCTCGTACTTGACCCAGCCGTCGACCTTGCTGCAGATCTTCGAGTCGTCGTCGTGGTTCTGGGTGGCCGCGGCCGGGGGGACGGCGACGAAGGTGGCGAGCAACGCGAACGCGGCGGCGACGATCGCTGCGACCGGCGCGCGTCGGCGAGCGACAGGCATGGAGGGACTCACTCTCGCTGAGATGAAAGACAGGCAAACCGCAGAGCAGGGGAGGTATCACCGCAGGTGAAGACCCTTCGACGACCCCCACATGCGAGCAAGACCACCTCGTGGCAAGTCGTCTTCGCACGTCCGAGGCGGTTTTCCCGGTTCAGAGCACTCCGTCCGCCGAAGCTTTTGTGACCGTTTTGTAACCTCGTTTCACCCGCAACGGACACAACGCACCGTCCGCCGGCAGCGGCGGGCCGGGCGCGACACCCATTATTGAATCGATTTATGGCACACTGCCCCCATGCGACGACGCACCCCCTTCACCGCCTTCGACCCCGCCGCCGTGAGCCCGTGGAACGTGCAGATCGACGGCCTAGGATTCGGCGGCGACTACAACCCCGAGCAGTGGCCCGCCGAGGTGCGGGACGAGGACGTGCGCCTGATGCGCGAGGCCGGCGTCAACGTCCTCAGCGTCGCGATCTTCGCCTGGGCCACGATCGAGCCGCGCGAGGGCGAGCTGGAGTGGGGCTGGCTGGACGACACGATGGACCGCCTCCACGAGGCCGGGATCCAGGTCGCGCTCGCCACGGCGACCGCGTCGCCGCCACCGTGGCTGACGCGCCGGCACCCGGAGATCCTGCCGCGCCTGGCCGACGGCACCGTGCTCTACCAGGGTGCCCGGCAGGCGTACGCCGTCACCCACCCCCTGTACCGCGAGTACGCGCTGCGCATGACGACCCGCATGGCCGAGCGTTACGGCGACCACCCGGCCCTCGCGCTCTGGCACGTCGACAACGAGATCGGCTGCCACGTGCCGCGCGACTACTCCGAGAGCGCCACCGCAGCGTTCCGCGTCTGGCTCGTGGCGCGGTACGGCACGATCGAGCGCCTCAACGAGGCGTGGGGCACGGCGTTCTGGTCACAGCGGTACGCCACGTTCGAGGACGTGCTGCCGCCGCTCGTCGCCCCGATGTTCGCCAACCCCACGCAGCAGCTGGACTTCGACCGTTTCAGCTCCGACGCGCTGCTCGACTACTACCGCGACCTGCGCGACACCCTGCGCGAGATCACCCCGCACGTCCCCACGACGACGAACCTCATGACGACGTCGGCGACCAAGGGCATGGACTACTTCTCGTGGGCCGACGACCTCGACGTCGTCGCCAACGACCACTACACGATCGCGTCCGACGGCGAACGCCACGTCGAGCTCGCCCTCTCGGCCGACCTCGCCCGCGGGGTGGCCGGCGGGGACCCGTGGATCCTCATGGAGCACTCGACGTCCGCGGTGAACTGGCAGCCGCGCAACCGCGCCAAGCTGCCCGGGGAGATGCTCCGCAACTCCCTGCAGCACGTGGCGCGCGGTGCCGACTCGGTGATGTTCTTCCAGTGGCGCCAGTCCCGGGCGGGCGCCGAGAAGTACCACTCGGCGATGCTGCCCCACGCCGGGACCGGCACGGACGTGTGGCGCGGCACGGTCGAGCTCGGCACCACGCTGCAGCGCCTGGGCGAAGTGCGCGGGTCCCGGGTCGTGTCCCGTGCCGCCGTCGTGGTGGACTACCCCGCCTGGTGGGCCGCCGAGCTCGACTCGCACCCCACCCAGGACCTGCGCTACATGGAAGAGGTCCGCGCCTGGTACTCGGCCCTGTGGCACCAGGGCGTCACCGTGGACACCGTGCCGCCCTACGCCGACCTGGACGGCTACGACCTCGTCGTCGTCCCGACGCTCTACCTCGTGGACGACGACGGCGCCGCCAACGTCGCCCGCGCCGCCGAGCGCGGGGCCACCGTGGCGGTCACGTTCTTCTCCGGGATCGTCGACGAGCACGACCATGTGCGCCTCGGGGGCTACCCCGGCGCGTTCCGCGACCTGCTGGGAGTGCGCACCGAGGAGTTCTTCCCGCTGCAGGTCGACGAGCGCGTCGGGGTGACCGGCAAGGCCGTCGGCGGTGACGCCACGGCCGACCTGTGGACCGAGAAGACGCTCGTGCGAGACGGTACGGAGGTCGTGGCGGCCTACGACGACGGCGCGCTCGCCGGGCACCCGGCCGTCACCCGGCGCGAGGTCGGCGCGGGCGCCGCCTGGTACGTAGGCACCCGGCTCGACCCCGCGGGCCTGGCCTCGCTGGTCGGCCGGCTGGTGGAGGAGTCCGGTGTCGCGCCCGACGTCGCCGCCCCGGCCGGGGTGGAGCTCGTCCGGCGGCGTACCGCCGACGGCGCCACGACGTGGCTCTTCGCGCTCAACCACACGGACGACGGCACCACGCTCGACGGTCTGACGGGAACGGAGCTGATCACCGGGACCGCCGTCGAGGGCTCGCTGGCGCTCCCTCCCGGCGCGGTCCGGGTGGTGCGGGCGGCAGCCTCGCACTGATGCCGAGTCCGTTCTGCCGATGTCGGTAGTTCGTGTCGAGGTCGGCAGTGCGCACTGCCGACCTCGGCTCGAACTACCGACATCGGTAAGACGGCGGGCGGGGAGGCGTGCTGCGACCCGTCAGGCGAGCGGCCAGGCCTGCAGCCGGCCGCACATCCCGTAGCGCCGAGGGCCGTCGACAGCGTCGGCGGCCGCGACGCGGCCCTCGTCCAGCGTGACCGCCGACGCGTCGGCCAGCGCCTCGAGCGCCGCGTCCGTCTGGCCCGCCGCGTGACGGACGGACGCCTCCCACGTCTCGCGCCACCTCGCCGTGCGAGGGGCGACGAGGCGGGCAGCGGCGTCGTGCAGCGGTCGCAGGGCGTCGGGGCCGTCCTGCTCGACGGCGTCCCGCAGCGCCGCGTAGCCCTCGAGGGCCAGGTCTCGCCGCGCGCGGGCGGCCGCGGCCACCTCCGCGTCGGTCGCGCCGTCCTCGAGGCGGGGCAGTGCCGCGGCCCGCGCGTACCTGCCGGCGTCCGCGAGCATGGGCGCCGGGAACGTGATGACCGCGTCGCCGGCCTCGGGCAGCCCCGCGTTGGACATCACCACGAGCACCTCCAGGGCGCCGAGGTTCACCGCCCGGTGCACGACGCCGGGCCCGAACCAGACGATCCGCCCCGGCACGAGGTCGTGCACGGCGAACCCGTCCGGCCCCAGCGTCTCCACCCGACCGCTGCCGGACAGGGGCACGTAGGCCTCGGTCGACGTGGTGTGCAGGTGCGGCGTCCCGCTGCCCGCCGGGGCGTCGGACGCCGGCCAGTCGTAGACCCGCAGATGACTGACGGACGTACCGCCGGGGAAGACGGGCAGGCCCGTCACGGCCGCCCCACCGACGCCGGCTGCGCGGCGGGGTCCACGTGCCCGGGCTCGAGCACATCGCCCTCGCCGGCGAGGACCTGCCGGCCGAGCTCCGCGAGCTCGGCGCCCCGGGCGCCGTCGGACCCACCGTCGGCGACCACGACGGCGTAGCTGAAGCGCAGGGTCTCACCGGGGCCGAACGGCACCTCCTCGCTGAAGAACGGGGCGGGGCACACGCAGGCGAACGGCTCCGACCGGACGAACCACTGCGGCGTCCCCCCGGGGTTGGTGCCGGGGTCGACCATGAGCACCGTGGAGGACCGCCAGCCACCCTGCGGCCCGGGCGCCGCGCCGTCGTGCCGCCCGACGAACCCGAGCCACTCGGCGCGCAGGCCGCGCGCGTCCTCGGCGTCCGCCACCACACCGGTGCCGCCGTCGCCCGGCAGCAGCACACGACCGCCGGTGAAGGACCGGGGGCCGCGCCAGAAGAGACCGCCGTAGCCGGCGTTCTCGCGACCGTTGGTGGTGGGGCTGCCGATGTCGAGCGGTCCGGCGGAGACGTTCGTCATCTCGGAGGCGAAGGTCAGCACCCACGCGTCACGCTCGTCGTCCGGCAGGACCACCTGGACCGCGCGCTCCTCCCGGACGACGACGTCACCCGGGACCTCGCCACGCTCACCGGTGGGCGGCGTGCGCCACGACAGCTCCTCGACGAAACCGCAGGGGCCGACGGCGGTGAACTGGTCGTGCTCCATCGACCCGTCGTTGTCCAGGTCGACGTAGCCGCCCTCCGCGCGGACGTAGTTCGGGCCGCCCCAGAAGTTCCACGGACCGACGTGCGGGAGCGACCAGGCCAGGCCCTTGTGCCACACGTGGTCCCACGGGCGGTACGCGGAGACGACCGCACCGCCCCGGGTCCGCAACGGGTGCAGGTAGGGGCGCGGGCTCTCGTACGGGACGTCGGTGGGGCGGTACACGTACGTGAAGAGGTCGACGTCGGCACGCGAACCGGTCATCGCGCTGCCGTCGCTGTCCAGGGTGACGCTCATGGTGTGGCCTCCTGAGCCGGGACGTCCTTGACCGGGGGCCACGGCGCCCCCGTGCCGCCCATGCTGTCGTAGAAGGGGTCACCGGCGGAAATCTGGCCCCGGGTCACGGTCTCGCCCGTGAACGCGGACCGGTAGATCGCGGCGGCGAGCTCGAGCGTGTCCCGGGCGTCGGCCACGGTGATCGGCGGGACCTGCCCCGCCACGAGCGCCCGGTACGTCGGCACGAGCTGGGCGAGGTGGCCCGAGCGGCCCTCGTCGACACGCTCCTGCGCCGCCGCGCCGTCGTCGGCCCAGGCCGGCAGGACGTCCTCGTGGCCGGGGGCCGCCGTGACACGCCAGGCGTCGTCGTCGTAGCCGTAGAGGTGCTCGAGCTCGACGGTCGCGTGCTCGGTGTCGACGCGCAGCGCGGAGGTCTGGCGCGGGGAGAGCAGCGAGTTGGTGATGCTGGCCATCGCCCCCGAGGAGAAGCGGACCATCGCCATCGACACGTCCTCGGTGTCGACGTCGCGGGCCAGGCGCCCCGCCATGGCCCGCACCTCGCTCCACTCCCCCAGGACCGACAGCAGCAGGTCGAACTGGTGGATGCCGTGGCCCAACGTGGGGCCGCCGCCCTCGGTGTCGAACCGGCCCCGCCACGGCACGTCGAAGTACTCCGGCGGCCGGAACCAGAGGGTGTCGCACGTGGCGACGAGCGGGCGGCCGAGCACCCCGTCCGCCAGCAGGCGACGCAGCCGGAGCGCCCCGGCGCCGAACCGGTGCTGGACGATCTGGGTGAACCGTGCACCGTCGGCGCCGTCGCGTTCCGCCTCCGCCATCGCGTCGATCTCGGCCAGGGAGAGCACGGCGGGCTTCTCGACGACGACGTGCACCCCGGCCGTCAGGGCCGCGCGGGCCTGCTCGAGGTGGAGCGACGGCGGGGTGCAGATGTGCAGGACGTCGACGTCACCGGAAGCGAGCAGCTCGTGCAGGTCGGTGCCGTGCCGGGCGATGCCGTGCCGGGCGGCGAACTCCTCGGCCCGCGCGGCGTCGACGTCGACCACCGCGGCCAGCTCGACACCCTCCAGGCCGTCGTGCTGCGCCAGTGCGTTCACCGCCTCGGCGTGGGCGTGGGCGATCGCGCCGGCTCCCAGGATGCTGACCTTCATCGTTCCACTCTCTCAGTCGTCGTCGTGAAGGAGTTGTCAGAACGAGCGCGAGGTGTACCCCGCGCTCGTTCTGACAACTCGTGCGTCGCAGCGACTCAGCTCACTGCGCGGCGCCGGGACGGGCAGCGCCGGGGATGGGCACCTGTGACCAGTCCGTGTCCGAGGCCAGGTAGAAACCCGGGTAGGACGGCTGGTTGTAGGACGTCTGCTGCCGCGCCACCTCGACCCGGTACTGCGGGTCGTGCATCAGCGTGTACATCTTGATGTCCGTGACCTCGGTGGAGAGATGGACGCGCAGCGCCGAGGAGTCCTCCGTGCGCACGAGCACCTCCTCGCGCCAGTCACCGAGGACGTCCGCGACGAGCGACGGGTTGCCCTTGGTGTGGTTGTTGGTCAGGGTGCCGTCGAGGGTGCGCAGCACCGTGCCGTCGCCGGCCACGATCCGCGGGGTCTCCTCGATCGCCCCCTCGACGAGCTGCGTGCTGCCGTCGGCCGCCCAGCGCACCGAGGCGTTGGTGCCCGGCGTGGAGCCGGAGAGCCGCTCGCCCGTGGCGCTCAGCGTGCCCGAGCCGTCGGAACCGCCCGGCATCGAGCCCCAGACCTCGATGCCCGGCACGCCGGTGTCGACGTCGCCGATCATGCAGCGGCCGGTGTCCCGCCCGGAGTAGGCGCCGAAGAGCACCTCACCGGTGGCGGCATCGCGCATCGCCGTGCCGTACGGCGCCCAGACCCCACCCTCGTGGCAGGTCCAGATCTCCAGACCGGGGCGGGCCGGGTCGATGTCCGTCACGTGCATCGCGTCGCCGTGGCCCAGACCGGCCTCGGCTCCCGGGTCCGCCGAGCCCTCGGGCATCGTGTCGAACGACGAGTACAGCAGCGAGCCGTCGTCGTCGATCGTCGCCGAGCCGTAGACGATCTCCTGCTTGCCGTCCACGTCCACGTCGGCCGCGGACATCGAGTGGAAGCCCTGCGTCGTGATCGAGCCGAACTCGGGGTCGGTCCCCGGCACGCCGTGCGGGCCGTCGTCGAACGGGTTGCTCATCGGCGTCCAGCCGGAGTCGACCAACCACCGCTGGGTCAGGCGCTCGCCGTCCCAGTCGTAGGTCGCGATCGTCGAGCGCGTGTAGTAGCCCCGCGCGAACACCGCCGACGGCGTCTCCCCGTCGAGGTAGGCCACCCCGGCGAGGAAGCGGTCGACCCGGTTGCCCGGCTCGATGCGGCTCATCGCGTAGTCGCCCCAGCGCAGACCGTCGTCGAAGCGGGCCGGCTCGTAGTCGACCGTGTCCATCGGGCGGCCGCTGCGGCCGTCGAACACCGTCAGGTACTCCGGCCCCGAGATCACGAAGCCCTCGAACGCGCGCAGGTCGTTGCGGCCCGAGCGCTCGGGGGCGTAGACGTCCATGAAGTAGTCGGCGAGCTCGCGCACGTCCGCGTCGGACAGCGGGTACTCGTACTGCTGCTCGATGCCGAACGCCTCCTCGAGGGTGGCCGGCCACTCGCCGCTGGTCACCTCGGGGTAGTCGGCCCAGTCGCGGAACATCTCGACCACGTGCTCGTAGTAGTCGTCCGCGCTGTACCGGTAGTCGTCGTCGTGCGTGACGCCGGCCTCCCGGTCGTCGCCCGGGATCGTCACGTACTCGTCGCCGGCCTCCTCGCCGTCGCGGTACGTCGTGGCCTGCGTGCCCGGCGCCGTCTTGACCATGACCTCGGCCCGGCCGTCACCGTCGAAGTCGTACACCGGGAACTGCGTGTAGTGGGCTCCGGCGCGGATGTTGACGCCCATGTCGATGCGCCAGAGCTGCTCGCCGTCGAGGGTGTAGGCGTCCAGGTACTCGTTGCCGGTGTACCCCTTCTGCGACACGTCCTTGGCGTTCGACGGGGACCACTGGACGACCACCTCGTAGGTGCCGTCGCCGGTCAGGTCCGCGACGGACGCGTCGTTGGCGGCGTAGGAGTACTCCTCGCCTACGGGGGTGACGCCGTCGGCCGGCTTGTTCAGCGGGATGTCGAGGTGGTCGCCCGACCAGGGCACGACGGTCTCGCTGCGCTCGCCCCAGCGCACGTGGCTCTTCCCGTTGCCCTTGCTCTTGCCCGGGTGGCCCTCGCGCAGCGGCACGACGACGTAGCGCGAGGTGGCCTCGCCGTCGGCGTCGACGTAGTTGGTCGAGTCGGTGACGGTGCCGATCTGACGTCCGTCGCGGTAGACGGCGAACCCGGTGCCGGCCATCCCGCTCTCGGTGGACCCGGTGACCTCGTCACCGAGGAGGCGCCAGCTGAGGAACACCCCCTCGCTGGTGCTGGCCGCGACCAGGCCGCGGTCGAGGTCCTCCAGGACGATCCCGTCGTCCTGGCCGTGCCCGGGCGGGCCGTGGTGGCCTCCCGGAGCGGCCGTGGCCGTCGCCCCCAGGGCCAGGGCCCCGACGGTCGCGGCGGCGACGGCGCAGGCCGTCGTGCGGTGGAGTCGCATCGCGTGTTTCCTCCTTGCATCGTTGCAATCAGTGCACTTGCGATCACCCGCCGGCGCTGTCGGCGTGCGGCGGGGGTTCAGGGGTCGAGCCGTTCAGAGGGCGCGGTCGGTCCGCCGTCGGATCTCGACGGCCACGACGGCGAGGGCCAGGAGGCCACCCACGACCAGCACGAGCGGGACGAGCATCCAGACCAGCACGGCCGCCATGAGGGTGGCCGCGGCCAGCAGGGCCGAGCCGGTCAGGTCGTCGGTGGCCCGTTCGGCCGCGACCGACAGCGCCCGGCGCGTGGTCGCCGCCGGCACGGGTTCGCCGTCGTCGTCCGACCAGGCGCCCGCGGCGCGCAGGACGACGGCGACGGCACCGGTGGCGAAGAGCGCCACCACGACGGCGACGACGCTCGCCCCGGGGACGACGCCCGAGGTCGCGAGCTGCCAGTCGCCGACCAGCAGCACGGCCAGCGCCACGGTGGCGAGCCCGAGGCGCCACAGGGCGCGGGTCGCTGACCACCACTCGGTGGCGAAGCGGCGCAGGTCGGTCCCGCGGCCGCTCAGGTGGCGGCGCAGGTGGGCGGTGCCGGTGGCCAGCGAGGGCACCAGGGTCACCAGGAGCACGGAGCCGACGGCGACGAGCACGCCCGTGAGGGCGACCTCGGCGAACAGGTGCAGGCTGGCCAGCGCGCCCCCGCGGGGTGCCCGACCGGCTCCCCGGCGGCGAGGCCGGGGAGCCGACGTGTCCTGGCGGCGTGACATGTGCGGTCCCGTCAGCCCTTGAGTCCCTGGGTGGCCACGCCGTTGATGAGGAAGCGCTGGAAGACCACGAAGAAGAGCATCACGGGCAGCAGGGCCAGGACGGCCATGGCCATCTGGGCGCCGTAGTCGGACACCGAGGTCTGGTCGACGTACTGCCGCAGCGCGATCGGCATGGTGTAGAGGTTGGGGTCCTTGAGGTAGAGCAGGGGTCCGAGGAAGTCGTTCCAGGACCAGATGAACGTGAAGATCGAGCTGGTCACGATCGCAGGACGCATCAGGGGCAGGATGATCCGCCAGAAGGTGCGTCCGTGCCCGCAGCCGTCGATGCGCGCGGCCTCGTCCAGCGAACGCGGGATGCCGCGGATGAACTGGACCATGAGGAAGATGAAGAACGCCTCCGCGGCCAGGAACTTCGGTGCCAGCAGCGGGATGTAGGTGTTCACCATCCCGAGATTGTTGAAGAGGATGTACTGCGGGATGATCGTGACGTGGAACGGCAGCAGCAGCGTGCCGATCATGATCGCGAACATGACGTTGCGGCCCGGGAAGCTGATGCGGGCGAAGGCGTAGGCCGCCACGGTCGAGGACAGCACGGTCCCGACCACGCTCAGCGAGGCCAGCAGCAGCGAGTTGCCGAAGAACGTCCAGAAGCTCACCCCGCCGATGCCGGACAGCGCGGTCAGGTAGTGCTCCGCGGTCCACACCTCGGGCAGCAGCTGGACGTTGCCGATGATGTCGGAGTTCGGCTTCATCGAGGCGAACAGCATCCACGCCGCGGGGTAGAGCACCACGATCGTGGCCACGACGGCGACGGTGTGGAAGATGACCGACTTCACGCGGCGGCGGTTCTTGGCGGCGGCGCGTCGCGCGACGGCCGCCTGGTCGACCGAGGGGGTCTGCGCAGGTGCGGTGAGAGTGCTCATCGTTCGTCTCCCGTGTAGTGGACCCAGCCCTTGGAGGTGCGGAACATCAGCGCCGTGATCAGGGCGACCACGATCACCAGCACCCAGGCCATCGCCGAGGCGTAGCCCATCTTGAAGTCCTGGAAGCCACGCAGGTACAGGTACAGGGTGTAGAACATCGTCGAGCCGGCCGGCCCGCCCGTACCCCCGGAGATGATGTAGGCGGAGCTGAAGACCTGGAACGCCGCGATCGTCTCGAGCAGCAGGTTGAAGAACACCACCGGGGACAGCATCGGCACCGTGATCGCGAAGAACTTGCGCACCGGACCCGCGCCGTCGCACTCGGCCGCCTCGTACAGCTCGGCCGGGATCTGCTTGAGCCCGGCCAGGAAGATCACCATCGGCGCGCCGAAGCCCCACACCCCCAGCAGGATCAGCATCGGCAGGCTCATCGCCGGGTTACCCACCCAGCCACCCAGATCGATCCCGAAGACCCGCTGGATACGGTCCACGATCCCGTCGTCGGTGAACATCACCTTCCACACGATCGCGATCGACACGCTCGCGCCGATCAGGCTCGGGGCGTAGAAGATCGACCGGTACGCACCCTGCCCGCGGTGCTTCATGTTCAACAGCATCGCCACCGCCAACGCCGCCGCGAGCTTGATCGGCGTGCCCAGCAGCACATACCCCGCCGTGACCTGCGCCGACTGGATGAACCGCGGGTCGTTGAACAGGTCAACGAAGTTGTCCAGCCCCACCCACTGCGGAGCCGTGAACAAGTTGTAGTCCGTGAACGCCAGGTACAACGACGCCAACATCGGGAACGCCGTCAACCCCACGAACCCGATGATCCACGGCGACAGGAACGCATACCCCGCCCGCGTGTCGGACCGCGAGTACTTGCGCTTGTTGTCGCGCAAGGGTGTCTCGGCATCGGTGCGCTGCAGGTGCTGCGCCGGGACAGGCTGCCCCGGGGTGGCGACCACACCCGGATCGATTGAAGCCATGATGGTGGAACCTCCGGTGCGTGCGGTCCCGCGTCACGAGGAGCGGGACCGCACGCTACGTCGAGAGTGTCAGGACTGGCCGACGGCGTCGGCGGCGAACAGGAACCACTGCTCGACGAACTCGTCGACCGTGATGTTGCCGTAGCCGAGCTCCTCGGCCAGGCGCTTGTACTCCGCCTCGATCGAGCCGAAGCCCTCGACGGGCAGCGGTGCCGGCTCGGTCACGTCGGGGGCCACGGCCTCCTCGTAGGCGAGCACGGTCGCGTCGACCGAACCCTCCTCGACCTCCATCGCGTCACGCTGGGCGGCCACGGCCGGGACACCCTTCGAGGTGCCGAAGATCTTCCCGACCTCCGGGTCGTTGACGAGGAAGTCGATCAGCGCGGCAGCCTCCTCCGGGTGCTCGGAGTTGGCGCCCGAGGACAGCAGCATCGACGGCTTCCAGAACTGCTGCGGGCCGTTGTCACCCGAGGGCATGGGGAGCATCTGGATGTTCTCGGTGCCCGAGTCGGAGATGTAGCCGGCCAGGAAGTTGTCCCAGCTCATCTCGGAGGCCGCCTCGTTGACCGTGAAACCACCGAGCGGGAGGATCTGGGTGGTGCGCTCGGCCGGGAAGAGCTGGTCGGACTCGCGCAGCTCGGAGGCCAGGTTGAGGAACTCGGTCATCTGCGCCTCGTCGAAGGCCAGCTGGCCGTCGGTGGTGAACGGCTCCGTGCCCTGCTGGATCAGCCACTGCAGGAAGAACCAGAAGGTCCCCGTGTAGTCGCCGGTGCCGTAGACCTGGGGGTCCATGCCGGCGCCCGCCGCGGACACCTCGGCCGCGAAGGCGTTGTAGTCCTCCCACGTGTAACCCTCGGCCGGCGGCTCGATGCCGAGCTCGTCCAGGAGGTCACCGTTGTAGAAGAGCGCGAGCGTGTTCTGCGACGTCGGGACGCCGTACTGGGCGCCGTCGATCTGACCCGAGCTGAGGAGGGCCTCCTCGAAGCCGGCGGTGTCGATCGAGCTGCCGGAGAGGTCGGCGAGCTGCCCGGTGCTGCCGTACTGGCGCAGGTAGGACAGGTCCATCTGGAACACGTCAGGCAGCGACTGGCCCGCGGCCTCGGTGTTGCGCGCGGTCCAGTAGTCGTCCCAGGCCTGGAACTGGGTCTGGACCGTGACGTTCGGGTTCGCCTCCTCGAAGAGGTCGATCGACTCCTCGTACTTGGCGGCACGGTCGTCGTTGCCCCACCAGGCGACGGTGAGCGTGACGTCGCCGCCCTCGCCGTCACCGGCCTCGGTCGAGTCGCCACCGCTGCACGCGGTCAGGACGAGAGTGAGAACGGCGGTCGCGGCGACCGCGCCGGCGGCCTTGCGCGTGATCCTCATCGGAGCCTCCTTGCTCAGGACGTCGACGCCGAGGATGCCCCCTGTGGCGCCCTCTGTCCCGTCGACTTGAAACGATACAATACAGGTCTCAGCGCTCGTGTAAAGCCCCGCTGGAAAGCGCTTCATCACGATCCGGCAACAGGAGCGACGACGCGGCCGGCGCCAGCCAGCTCGGCTCGGCGGCCGATGTGAGCGCTCACAACCCTGTCGAGGATAGGTGATCCGCGTCTCCCCGGACGAGCGCGTGGCGCCCGGTCCGCCGTCGGGAAGAGGCTCACGCAGGAAGCACGACGGGCCGGCGAGGCGGCCCCGCGTTCGCACGGTGCGGGCGCCAGGTGGCGACCATCGCGATCGCGACCAGCAGCTCGGCGACGTCGCCGCCGAAGTACATCAGGCTCGCGCCGCCCTGCAATTCCGGGGCAGGGACGGGCACCTGCACGAACAGGTTCGCGTACAGCAGCTGGGCCAGCACGGCGTGGCCCGCGACGGCCACGCCCAGGAGCCACAGGCGCGCCGGCACCGAGGGACGGTGCGGGGCCGGGTCGGGCCCGGCGAAGGCGTAGGCGAACAGATACCCGGCCAGCAGGAAGTGCAGATGGACCAGGTGGTGGAGTCCGGGATTCTCGGTCGCCGCGACATACAGCGGAGTCAGGTACAGCGCGGCGAGGCCGCCGAGCGTGAGCACCAGGGCGGACACCGGATGGGCGACGACACCCACGGGCGCCGACCGCAGGATCCTGCCGACGACCCTCCCGCGACGCGGCGGCAGCGAGCGCAGCAGCAGCGTGACCGGTGCCCCCAGCACGAGCGCCAGGGGCCCGTACATCCCGACCAGCAGGTGCTGGTACATGTGGGCGGGGAACGACCCGGGCGCCATCTCCAGGCCGTGCACCGTCGTGGCCGGGTACTCGCCGACGTCGATGTTCGCGGTCGAGGCGCTGGTCAGCATGTGGTGCCACTGCAGGATCTGGTGCAGCAGGATCCCGTCGACGAACCCGCCCAGGCCCACGCCCAGCAGGATGCCCGGCAGCCTGATGGGACGGGCGCCAGCCGTGAGCGTCCGCCGGTCCTGGTCCGAGCGCATCGTCATCGCTTCCCTCCGGGCATCGCACCTACCGGCCGAGCCGCCGCGGGCAGGCAGGCCTCCTGGGTCACGACCACCGTGGGCCGGTCCGCGGCTCCCCGCACCTCAGCCGGTCGGGCAGCGGGACCTCGGCGACGCGCTCCTACGGCACCGCGACAGGCGCGGGGGAGGTGGGCCCCGTGGGGACATGCTCCGTGGCGAGCAGCGCGGCCTCGGCAGCCACCGCGTCGAGCAGCTCGGGATCCGTCCGCGCCCCGCCGGGCAGCAGGCCCGGCAGCGCCGTCAGCGCCCGCGCCACGTCCTGCGGCCGCGCGGATCCGGCGTCGCCGTGACCGACGGCGGCGACCACGTCGCGCAGCTCGGTCGCCCGGGGGTCGTCGACGAGCCGGCCGGAGACCGCCTCGCGCCGCACCACCTCGGACCATGCCGCCAGGGCGTATACCGCACCGTGCGGCACGACCCCCGCGGACAGCCGCTCGGCGACGGTCCCGCCCCAGCGGTACGGGATCTTCTGGGTGCCGTCCATCGACACCTGCACGGTGGTGTGCCCGGTCGCCGGGTTCGCGAACCGCTCCAGCAACGACTCGCCGTAGGCCGGCAGGTCCGCACCCTCGGGGGCCTCGAGCGTCGGCAGCGCGTCCTCGAAGAGCAGCCGGCGTGCCCGCTGCGCGATCTCCGGGTCCGCGACGGCCTCGGCGATGGTCGCGTGCCCCGCGAGCCGGCCCGCGTAGGCGAGCAGGGAGTGCGTCCCGTTGAGCAGCCGCAGCTTGGCACGCTCCCAGACCGCGACGTCGTCGGTGATCGTGGCTCCGGCGTCCTCCCAGGCCGGTCGAGGTCCCGCGAACCGGTCCTCGATGACCCACTGCCGGTACGGCTCCCCGACGACGAGGCCCTCGTCGCGCACGCCGAGCCGCTGTTCGACGGCGTCCCGCTGTTGCGCCGTCGTGGCCGGCACGATCCGGTCGACCATCGAGCACGGGAACGCGACGTGGGCGTCCAGCCAGGCACGCAGCCCTGTGTCTCCCGGCACCGCGGTGTCCAGAGCGGCGCGGACCAGCCCCTCCAGCACACGACCGTTGTCCACCATGTTGTCGCAGGTGAGCACGGTCAGCGGCAATGCCTCTCCCGCCTCGCAGGCGGCCCGGTAGCGGGATGCCAGCCCGCGCACGAGCAGGCCGATCGCGGTGGACGCGGCCACCTGCGGACCGCCCTGGCCATCGGTGCCGCGACCGGGCTCGACCCTTCCGTCGCCCTTGAGGACCTGCTCGGTGGCCAGCGCGTCGAGGTCAGGTCGTACCAGATCGAGGTCCAGCTCTCCGCCGGCGTCGCGGCAGTACCCCTTCTCCGTGACGGTCAACGTGACCAGGTGGGTGGTCGGCGCGGCGATCGTCGCCAGCACCCTCGGCGTCTCCTCGGCGGGCCAGGCCACGTCGAGCACCGACCCGACGACGTCCAGCGACGAGGCGTCGCGTCCCGCCGTGAGGACCGAGTACACGCCACCCTGCGGTCGCACCTGGTCACGCACCGTGGCCGAGCGCTGCGTGACACCGAGGATGCCCCAGCGCCGGTCGCCGTGCGCCCGCGCCGCGAGCTCGGTGAAGACCGCCTGGTGGGCACGGTGGAACGCCCCGATCCCGAGGTGGACGATCCCCACGGTCTCCGGGTTCACGGGCGCGTCAAGGTCGGCGGGGACGGTGCGACGGTGCAGACGGTCGTTCACGGAGCTCCTCGGGAGGGGTCGGTGACGGGCGGGGCGGTGGACGACCGCACCACGAGCTCGACGTCGAGCGGCGGGACGTCCGGGACGGTGGGGCGGGCCTCGTCGTGACCTCGGAGCGGGGACGCGGTGGCGACGAGGCGGTCGACCGCGGCGCGGCCGAGCCGGCGCAGGTCGACGTGCAGGGTGGTGAGCGGCGGCGTCACGAGAGACGCGACGTAGGAGTCGTCGCAGCCGACGACGGAGAGGTCGCGGGGGACGTCGAGGCCGCGGGCCCGCAACCGGTCGACGAGCCCGACGGCCACCAGGTCGTTGAAGGTGACGACAGCCGTGGCACCCGAGGCCACGACCAGGTCGGCGGCCGCCTGCCCACCCTCCACCCGGGGCCGGAACGCGCCGAGGCCGACCACCTCGACGTCGTCGTACCGGGCGGACGCGTCGGCCAGTCCGGCCCGACGACGGCGGTCGCTCCACGAGCTCTCCGGCCCGCCCACGTACGCGACGCGGCGGTGCCCGAGGGCTCGCAGGTGCTCCAGGGCGCGCCGCATGCCACCGCGGTGGTCGGCCTCGACCGCGGGGACGCCGTCGACGTCGTGGTTGACGAGGACGACGGGACGTCCGGCGAGCGCGTCGAGCGCCCGCTCCGCGGCGCGGGGCGAGCACAGCACCACGCCGTCCGTCTGCGGGGCGAGGGCGCCGATGGCCTCCGCCTCCAGGTCCGGGTCCTCGTCGGTGTCCACGATGAACAGGCCGGTCCCGTGCTCCCGCGCACGCTCCTGCGCCCCCTTGGCCACGGCCGCGAAGTACGGGTTCGCCAGGTCGGGGACCACGAGGCCGTAGGCGCCCGAGCGGCCGGCACGCAGGACCGCGGCGGCACGGTTCGGCCGGTAGCCGAGCTCCTGGGCCGCGGCCCGGACGCGGTCGCGGGTCGCGCCCGCGACCTTGTCCGGGGTGGCCAGGGCTCGCGAGACCGTGGAGATCGACACGCCGGCCTCCCGGGCGACGTCGTGCACCGTGACCATGCGGTCCTCCCGTCCTCGAACCTGCTCGCAGGCCGACCGCCGCACCTTCCGACCCCAGTGCTGCGAACGTTTGCACCTGACCTGCGGTAGTCCTGCCACGGACCACACTAGACCCTCGCGATGACAGCCCCACCATCGAACCCGTAGGATGCAAACGTTGTCACATTCTCGACAAGGAGGCGCACGTGAGCGAGCCGTGGACCCTGCACCCCGACCGGGCCCTGCCCGCCGACCCGACCGTCCGGGCCCTCGCTCGCGAGGTCTACCAGGCCACGAAGGACCTGCCGATCGTCTCGATGCACGGTCACGTGCCGGTCGAGTGGTTCTCGCAGGACACGTCGTTCGGGGACCCCGCCCAGCTCTTCGTGATCCCCGACCACTACCTGACGCGCATGCTGGTCTCGCAGGGCGAGACCTTGCCGCGCCTGGGCGTGGGGTCCACGGAGGCGGAGGCCGTCGAGCAGGATCCGCGCGAGATCTGGCGCCGGTTCTGCGCCGGGTGGCAGCACTTCCGCGGGACGCCGACGCGGTACTGGCTCGAGCACGCCTTCGTGGAGATCTTCGGGGTCACGCAGCGCCCGTCGGCCGAGACCGCCGACGCGATCTACGACCAGGTCGCGGCACGCATCGCCGAGCCAGGCTTCCGGCCTCGGACGCTCCTCGACGAGTTCAACATCGAGGTCATCGCGACGACCGACGCCGCATGGGCCCCGCTGGAGGACCACGCACGCCTGGCCAAGGACGGCTACGGCGACCGCGTGCTGCCCACGTTCCGCCCGGACCCGCTGCTCCACCCCGACCGGCCCACGTGGCGCGACGAGATCACCCTGCTCGCCCGCTCCGCCGACCACGAGATCGACTCCTACGAGGACTACCTGACGGTGCTGCGCGACCGGCGCCGCCAGTTCATCGAGGCTGGCGCGCGGGCCACCGACCACGGTCACCTCGCCGCGGACACCACCCCGCTCGACGACGGTGAGGCCCGGCGGATCTTCGACGCCGCCCTGGCCGGCACGGTGACGGCCGCCGAGGCGCAGGCCTTCAGCGGGCACATGCTGTTCCAGATGGCGGCGATGTCCGCCGAGGACGGCCTGGTGATGCAGCTGCACCCCGGCGTCCTGCGCAACCACGCGTCGGCGCCGTTCGCCGCGTTCGGCCCGGACAAGGGCTACGACATCCCGGTGGTGACGGAGTTCGCCCGGTCGCTGCGGCCGGTGCTCGACGCGTTCGGCCACCACCCGAGCTTCCGCATGATCGCGTTCACGGTGGACGAGGACGTGTACTCGCGCGAGCTCGCGCCCTTGGCCGGCGTCTACCCTGCCCTGCGCCTGGGTGCCCCGTGGTGGTTCCTCGACGCCCCGGACGCGATGCGCCGCTTCCGCGAGGCGGCGACCGAGACCGCGGGCTTCAGCAACATGAGCGGGTTCGTGGACGACACCCGCGCGTTCTGCTCCGTCCCCGCGCGGCACGACCTGGCCCGCCGGGTCGACGCCGGCTACCTGGCACGCCTGGTGGCCGAGCACCGCCTCGAGCTCGACGAGGCGACCGAGACCGCGATCGACCTCGCCTACCGGCTCCCCCAAGCCGCCTACCTCAGCCCCGCTGACGCTGCGGGTATGAGATCGACGACTCTGCGGCCTGTCGAGCCGTAAATCTCATACCCGCAGCACATCGCTCGTCGCTCGAAGGAGAGCTGAATGCCCGCCACGCCCCACCGGCCCGCCGAGGTCGCTGAAATCGATTTCCACCCCGCTTGGTTGCCCGAGGGCGCGTTCCGGGCCGTCGGCAGCCGTCGCGTCGCGCTCAGCGCACCGGCCGACGGCGGCACGCCGGCCGCGGCCGAGGTGCTCGCTACGCTGCGCACCGAGCTGGACCGCGCGAACCGCCGTCCACGGAGGTGCCGTCGTCGGGCACTCCGCCCGACCTGACCTGCTTCTGGCCCTCTCCCCCACCGAGCTGTCAGACTCTGGCCGCGGTCTACCCGCACCAGAGTCTGACAACTCGTTCGAGGTGCGACGCAGCGCCGGGAAGGTCACGGTCACCGCCGCGGACGCCACCGCGCTGCTGCACGGCTGGTTCCACGTGGTGCGCCTCGGCGACGCGGCGTTCGCCTCCCGGCCCGGCGACCCCGGCACCGCCGAGCACCACGCCCCCGCGAGCACCCTGCGGGTGCTCGACCACTGGGACAACATGGACGTCCACCCGGCGATGGGCCAGGTCGAGCGCGGGTACGCGGGCGCCTCGATCTTCTACGACGCGGGCCAGGTCCGCACCGACCTGTCCCGCGTCACGGCGTACGGCCGGCTGCTCGCCGCCGTCGGGATCGACCGGGTCGCGGTCAACAACGTCAACGTGCACGCCCGCGAGGCGCGGCTGCTCACCGACGACCTGCCCGAGGTCGCCCGCATCGCCGCCGCGCTGCGCCCCTACGGCGTCCGCGCCCACCTCTCCGTGAGCTTCGCCGCGCCGAGGACGCTCGGCGGGCTGCCGACGTCGGACCCCCTCGACGACGACGTCCGCGCCTGGTGGCGCGAGACCGCGGCCCGCGTCTGGGAGACGATCCCCGACTTCGGCGGGTTCGTCGTCAAGGCCGACTCCGAGGGTCAGCCGGGCCCGTTCGCGTACGGCCGCGACCACGCCGACGGCGCGAACATGCTGGCTGAGGCGGTCGCCCCGCACGGTGGGCTGATCCACTGGCGCGTGTTCGTCTACAACCACACGCAGGACTGGCGCGACCGCTCGACGGACCGCGCCCGTGCGGCCCACGACCACTTCGCGCCGCTCGACGGCCGGTTCGCCGACGACGTGATCGTCCAGGTCAAGCACGGTCCGCTCGACTTCCAGGTGCGCGAACCCGTCTCCCCCGTGCTCGCGGCGATGCCGCGCACCCGGGTCGCGCTCGAGCTCCAGGTCACCCAGGAGTACACCGGCCAGCAACAGCACGCCGTCTACCTCGGCCCGGCGTGGAGCGAGGTGCTGCGCTGGCGCCCGTGGGGCGACGACGGCGCGACGGTGGCCGACGTCGTCGCACCCGCCGGAGGGTTCGCCGCGGTCTCGAACGTGGGCGACGACCGGTTCTGGACCGGCCACCCGCTCGCCCAGGCGAACCTCTACGCGTACGGCCGACTGACGTGGGATCCCACGCTCGACGCCACGACCGTCCTCGACGAGTGGATCACGCTGACGTTCCCGGACGCCGCCGGCGAGCTGCGCGAGGGGATCCACGCCGTCCTCGACGAGTCGTGGCGCACCTACGAGCTGTACACCGCGCCCCTCGGCATCGGGTTCATGGTGCGGCCCGGCCACCACTACGGCCCGGACGTGGACGGGTACGAGTACACCCCGTGGGGCACGTACCACTTCGCCGACCGCGACGGCATCGGCGTGGACCGCACGCGCGCCACCGGCACCGGGTGCACCGGCCAGTACCCGGCACCCTGGCGGGACGTCTACGAGTCGCTCGACACCTGCCCCGACGAGCTGCTGCTTTTCTTCCACCACGTGCCGTACACCCACGTGCTGCACAGCGGGACCACGGTGGTCCAGCACATCTACGACACCCACTTCGAGGGCGTGGAGCGGGTCCGCGCGATGGTCGATCGGTGGGAGCAGGTCGCACCTCTGGTCTCCGACGACGTCGCGCGGCGCGGGCGCGAACGGCTCGCGGTGCAGCTCCGCTCGGCCGTCGAGTGGCGCGACCAGGTCAACACGTACTTCTTCCGCAAGTCCGGCATCCCCGACCAGCGCGGCCGCACGTTCTACTGACTCGCTGTGGGTGCACGACACGCCGCCGGGCTCTTCGGCCCGGCGGCGTGTCGTGCACCCACAGCGAGGGTGGGAGGTGGCTACAGCGCGCCGCCGGCCGCCTTCGGGGCGTCAGCGGCGTCACCGGCGTCACCGATCGCTTCGCGGGCGACGTAGTTCTCGAGGTCGAACAGGTTGTCCCCGGCCCGGCGCGCCACCGTCAGCAACGTGTTGGCCGACGCCACCTCCTCGACCTGCTCCTCGAGGAACCACAGCATGAACTGCTCGCCCAGGACGTCACCCTCGTCCCGCGCCGCGCGGAAGATCGCCTCGATCTGACGGGTGACCTGCTCCTCCTGGTCGAGGGCGAGCTGCAGCGGCTCGATCACGTCGGCGAACTCGTTGGTGACGTCCGGCGTGCCCGGGATGCTCGCCGGCAGCGAGCGGTCCAGGTGGTACTGGACGATCATCATCGCGTGGTTGCGCTCCTCGAGCGCCTGCCGGTAGAAGTGCGCGGCCATCCGCGGCAGGTCGTGGCCGTCGAACCACACCGCGATCGCGACGTACTGCTGGTGCGCCGCCATCTCGTGGCCGACCTGCTCGCCCATCAGCTGCCAGAACCGCGAACCCTCGGAATTCGTCATGCGGTGACGCTAGCAACCGGCGCGGCGTCAGGACTCGACGAACCGCAGGCGCACCTCGGAGAGCAGCGGCTTCTCCCAGCGCAGCAGCAACGCGACGAGAAGCGCGCCGAAGACGGCGAGCACCGCGGGCGTCGTGAGGAACACGACCGCCCCGGCGAGCACGAGGACGGACAGGACCGCGAGCGTCACCCGCGGCAGCCGCCCGAGGAAGTACAGCGCGAGCCGGGCGGTGTCCCGGCCGCGGAACGCGAAGAACGACGTGATGACGGTGGCCTGGACGAGCCACAGCACGACGACGGCGGCGAGACCGAGGAGGATGCCCGCCCACCACGCGGGCACACCGGCGACGGCGATGTTGACCGTGGTCCAGGTGAGCGCCGCGAGGACGGCGACCCCCGGCACCCACAGCTTCAGCACGTCGCCGACGTTCATGCGGTAGCCCTTGAGGAAGGCCCCCGCGGGCGCCAGGCCGTCGTCCCGCGCCCTCTCCCCCAGCGCGAACAGCGCCGCAGACAGCCCCGGTCCCACGAACAGCGCGGAGGCGACCACCAGCGGGACGTTCGACGGGTGCGGTGCGATGAGGAACGACAGCACCACGGTGGGTGCCACGCTGATCGCCAGCAGGATCCCCACGACCAGGAGCCGGTACACGGTCGAGGTCGCGCGCCCGGCCGGCCCGGCCTGCGGGTCGCCGGGGACGGGGGCTTCGGAGGCGGTCACGTCACCTACCGTACGGGCCACGGCCCAGGATGCGGGAGTCGTCCAGCCACGGCGGGTGGGGGTGAACCGATTTCTGGAGCGGGCAGGCCCGGCCTCGCCCGGCGGGTGTCCCGCTCAGCCCTTGACCGAGCCGAGCATCACGCCGGACACGAAGTACTTCTGGATGAACGGGTAGAAGCAGACGATCGGCAGCACCGTCAGCAGCATGGCGACGGCCTGGATGTTGGCGCCGATCTGCACGGTCTCCATGCCCGCCTCGACACCGCTGCCCGTCGCGCCGGCCAGCAGGTTGCGCAGGTAGAGCGTGACCGGCTGCAGCTCCGGGTCGCTGAGGTAGAGGAACGCCGGGAACCACGCGTTCCAGAACGAGACGGCGTAGAACAGCACCATGGTGGCCACGACCGCCTTGGACAGCGGCAGCACGACGCGGCCGAAGATGCCGTACGTCGTCAGCCCGTCGATCGAGGCGGCCTCCTCGAGGTCGCTGGGGAAGTTCTCGAAGAACGACTTCATCACCAGCAGGTTGAAGGCGCTGGTCGCGTTGGGCAGGACGATCGCCCAGATCGAGTTCTTCAGCCCGAGGTTGGTGATGAGCAGGTAGTTGGGGATGAGCCCGCCGTTGAAGAACATCGTCACCACGACCAGCCCCACGAAGAACGACCGGCCCTTGAGGTACCGCTTGGACAGGGCGTAGGCCATCGTCGTGGTGAGCACCATCGCGATCCCGGTCGCCAGGACCGTCTGGACGATCGTGTTGCGGTACCCGGTCCAGAACCGCTCGTCGCCGAACACGGTCTCGAAGGTCGTCAGGTTGGAGCCGCGGGGGACGAGGTTCACCTCGCCGGCCACGATGTAGCCCTGCGAGCTGAACGCCTGGGCGACCAGGTTCACGAACGGGTACAGCGTCACCAGGCAGACCAGCACCAGCACGACGGCGTTGGTCCACCGGAACACCGTGTAGCCACGACCGTCCTTGACGGTCGTGGGGACCGACCGGACCGCGGAGATGTCCGGCGTCTTGTGCGTCGTGCTCACCACAGGGAGGCTCCTACCAGTCGCTTCGAGAGGGCGTTGGCCGACAGGACGAGGGTCAGGCCGATGACGGCCTCGAACAGGCCGATGGCGGCGGCGTAGGAGAAGCTCCCGCTCGTCAGGCCGACGCGGTACAGGTACGTCGCGATGACGTCCGCGGTGGAGTACGTCAACGGGTTGTAGAGCAGCAGCACCTTCTCGAACCCGACCGCGAGGAACGTGCCGATGTTGAGGATGAGCAGCACCACGATCGTCGGGCGGATGCCGGGCAGGGTGATGTGCCAGGTCTGCTGCCAGCGGTTTGCGCCGTCGATCCGGGACGCCTCGTAGAGCTGGTCGTCGATGGTGGTCAGGGCGGCGAGATAGAGGATCGTGCCGAAGCCCACGACCTGCCAGATCTCGGAGCCCACGTAGACGGTGCGGAACCAGTCCGCCCGCTGCATGAACGAGATCTCGTCACCGCCCACCGCCGTGATGATCTGGTTGATCGTCCCGTTGAGCGCCGTGAGCTCGTAGACGAACCCGGCCACGATGACGATCGACATGAAGTGCGGCAGGCAGGTGATCGTCTGGACGGCCTTCTTGAACCGGCGCGACCTCAGCTCGTTGAGCAGCAACGCCAGCACGATCGGCAGCGGGAAGACCACGACGAGCGTCAGCGCGCCGAGGACGACGGTGTTGGCGAACACGCGCCAGAAGGTCGGGTCCGTCCAGAACATCTCGACGTAGTGCAGGCCGACCCACTCGTCGCCGAAGATGGACCCGCCGGGGCGGAACCGGCGGAAGGCGATGACGTTGCCCAGCATCGGCACGTACCGGAACAGCAGCAGGAACACGACCGGCAGCACGAGGAACGTGTACAGCCGCCAGTCCCGGCGCAGCGCGCGGGCCCAGGTGTCGCTGCGGCGGACGTCGTCGCGCTGCCGTCCCCGTCGCCCGCGCCGGTGCACCCGGGACCGTCGGTCGTCCGACGGTGGCGGGCCGGTCGCGGTGGCGAGCGCTGCGGCCGGCGCGAAGTCCACCGCCTCGGTCCCTCGTGTCATACCTGCTCCTGGTTCACGTCGTCGTGACGGGCTCGCGCCCTGGCGTCATCGCCTGTCGAAAGTTTCGGCATTGAAAACGTTGTCAACGTCGGCGAGACTAGGCGGGACGGTTCGATCGGTCAAGCAGTTGCGCGGTCACGGTCCAACCACGGCGGCACATGCGCTGACGATCACCCGACGGACGCGGCTACGATGGGATCGAAAGTTTCGGTCGATCGGCGAAGGGAGCCCTGTGCCCGACACGCAGCGCCGCGCGCCCACGATCGCCCAGATCGCCCGGGAGGTCGGCGTGTCGGTGCCGACGGTCTCCAAGGTCCTCAACGGCCGGGCCGACGTCGCGGCCGCGACCCGCGACCGGGTCGAACGCGCCCTCGAGCGCCACAGCTACCGCCGTCGCCGGAGCGGCATCCCGCCGGCGGGCACCGGCCTCATCGACCTGGTCTTCCACCGGCTGGGCTCCACGTGGTCCCTCGAGATCATCCGTGGGGTCGAGGACGCCGCGGCCGCCGCACGCACCAGCGTGATCCTGTCCGAGCTGGGCGGGGAGCACCGGCCGCCGCGCACCTGGCTGGAGACGACGCTCGCCCGTCCTCCGCTCGGCGTCCTGCTCGTGGCCTCGCAGCTCACCGACGCCCAGCAGCGCCGGCTCGTGAGCAGGTCCGTCCCGTTCGTCGTCATCGACACCGACGGCGAGCCGCCGGCCGACGTCCCGACCGTCGGGTCCGACAACTGGAACGGCGGGCTGGCGGCCACCCGGCACCTCGTGGAGCTCGGCCACCGCCGGATCGCCGCCGTCAGCGGTCCGTCGGACATGCTGTGCAGCCGGGCACGCATCGACGGGTACCGCAGCGCCCTGGAGTCGGCGGGCATCCCCTACGCCCCCGCGCTCGTCCGCGCCGGGAACTTCTACGTCGAGGCCGGGTACGACGCCGCCCACCAGCTGCTGCGGCACCACGACCGGCCGACCGCGATCTTCGCCGGGTCGGACATGCAGGCGATCGGGGTCGTGCGGGCCGCGCACGACCTCGGGTTCCGGGTGCCGGGCGGCCTCTCGGTCGTGGGGTACGACGACCTGCCCATCGCGCGGTGGACGACGCCGGCCCTCACCACGGTCCGTCAGCCGCTCACCGAGATGGCCGCGCTCGCGACGAGGATGCTGCTGGGCCTGGCGGCGGGCGCGCCGCCCGACGTGTCCCGGGTCAACCTGGCGACGGAGCTCGTCGTGCGCGAGTCCACCGCACCGCCACCCTGACCACGGAAACCCCCAACGCTGTGGGTGCGCGACGTGCCGTCGTCGCGGAGCTGACGACGGCGCGTCGTGCACCCACAGCGCCCAGGAACGTCAGCGCTGGACGCGCGCGCTGCCGCCCGAGGCGAGCTTGGCGACCTCGGCGAGGGTCGCCGTCGTCGTGTCACCCGGCGTGGTCATGGCGAGCGCACCGTGGGCGGCCCCGTACTCGACGGCCTCCTGGAGCGAGCCCAGCTCCAGCAGCCCGTAGGCCAGGCCGGACGCGAAGGAGTCGCCGCCGCCCACGCGGTCGAAGATCTCCAGGTCGGCACGGTGGGTCGCCTCGACGAACCCCTCGGCGCGCGACCAGGCGATGGCGCCCCAGTCGTTGACCGAGGCGGACTTCACACCGCGGAGCGTCGTGGCGACGACCTGGAAGTTCTCGTACTCGGCCGAGGCGCGCTCGATCATCGCGCGGAACGCGCCGGTGTCGAGGTCGGTGAGCGACTCGTCGACGCCCTCGACCTCGAACCCGAGGGAGGCCGTGAAGTCCTCCTCGTTGCCGATCATGACGTCGACGTGCCGCGCCAGCCGCCGGTTGACCTCGCGCGCCCGCTCGACGCCACCGATGCCCTTCCACAGGGACGGGCGGTAGTTGAGGTCGTACGACACGACCGTGCCGTGCCGGCGAGCGGCAGACATGGCCGCCTCGGCGACGTCCGCGGCGGACTCGGACAGCGCGGCGAAGATGCCGCCCGTGTGCAGCCAGCGCACGCCGGAGCCGAACAGCGCGTCCCAGTCGACGTCGTCGGGCCGCATCTGGGAGATGGCGGTGTGCCCGCGGTCGCTGGCGCCGATCGCCCCGCGCACGCCGAAACCGCGCTCGGTGAAGTTGAGCCCGTTGCGCACCTCGCGACCGATGCCGTCGAAGTCGCGCCACCGCACCCAGGAGGTGTCGAGGCCGCCGGTGAGCATGCAGTCCTCGACCAGGCGGCCGACCTCGTTGTCCGCCAGCGCCGTGACGATCGCGCCCCGCAGCCCGAAGCAGCGGCGCAGCCCGCGGGCGACGTTGTACTCGCCGCCGCCCTCCCAGACGTCGAAGCTGCGGGTGGTGCGGATGCGCCGGTCGCCCGGGTCCATCCGGAGCATGACCTCGCCGAGCGCGACGACGTCGTAGCGGCAGTCCGCGGCGCGGCGGGTGGTGATGGACGGGTTGGTCATGAGTTCTCCTTCACGAGGTCGACGGCTTCTGCCGTGAGGCGGGTGATCTCGGCCCAGTCGCCGGCGTCGACGAGCTTCTTGGCGACCATCCAGGAGCCGCCGACGGCGAGCACGGGCGCCAGGCCGAGGTAGTCGCCCAGGTTGGCGGCGCTCACGCCGCCGGTCGGGACGAACCGGAGATCGGTGAACGGCGCGGCGAACGCCTTGAGCGCCGCGGGACCGCCGACGACGGAGGCCGGGAACAGCTTGACGGTGTCGACGCCGAGGTCCAGCGCCGTCATGATCTCGGTGGGCGTGGCGACGCCGGGCAGCACGGGCACGCCGTGGTGCTGGGCACGCTCGACCACGCTGCGCGCCAGGCCGGGCGAGACGACGTAGCGCGCGCCGGCGTCGACGACGGCGTCCACCTGCGTCGCCGTGACGACGGTTCCGGCACCGACGACGACGTCGGGGTGGCGGCGCGCGACGGCGCGGATGGCGTCGAGCCCGCCGGCGGTGCGCAGCGTGATCTCGGCGACGGGCAGGCCGCCCGCCACCAGGGCTTCGGCGAGCCGCTCGCCCTGCTCGGCGCCGTCGACCACGACGACGGGAACCAGGCGGTGCTGCTCGAGGGACGTCAGGGTGTCGCCGGGTGACATTCGCTCTCCGTTTCGCTATGGTGAACGTCGATTGTTCACTGCGAAACGCACCCTACCGGACGGCGGCGATGGAACCCAGCCCGCTCGGCAGCGTCGACAAGGCGCTCCTCACCCTCGACGCCCTCGGCCGTGCCGGCGCCGACGGCACCTCTCTCGCGGCGCTGTCGGACGAGGTCGGCGCCAACAAGTCCACGCTGCACCGCACCCTGGCCGCGCTGCGCCACCGCGGCTACGCCGAGCAGACCGACGACGGCACCTACCGCCTCGGTCCCGCCGTCCTCGCCCTCGGCAGCTCCTTCCTGGCCGAGGAGAACCTGCCCGCCCTCCTGCGCCCGGCGCTCGACGCGCTCAGCGCCGCCGTCGACGAGCTCGTCCATCTCGGCGTCCTCGCCGGCCGCGAGGTCGTCTACCTGGAGAAGGTCGAACCGCAGCGAGCCGTGCGCGTGTGGTCCGCCGTCGGACGCCGCCGCCCCGCCGCGACCACCGCGCTCGGCCGCGCGCTCCTGGCCGCCGGGCCGCTCGACGACGACGCCCTCACCGGCTATGCCGGCACCGGCACGACGGCCGACCGGCTCCGCGACGCCGTCACGAGCGCCCGGCGCCTCGGGTACGCCACCGAGACCGAGGAGAACGAGCCCGGGATCGCCTGCGCCGCGGTCGCCGTGCTCCGGGCCGACCGCCCGCTCGCCGCCGTCTCCCTCACGGCCCCCGTCGAGCGCATGACGGGCCCGTCTCGCGAGGCCCGGATCACCGCGCTCACCGAGAAGCTCGCGGAGCACCTGCCGGTCGGCCTGAGCACCGCGGCGGCATCACGGCGGTCCTGACCGGCGTCCGTCGGGCACCATGGCCTCCATGACCTCCACGCGCACCCGCAACCCGCTCGACCTGCTCTTCATCGGCGGCTCCGGCATCATCAGCGCCGCGTCCGTCGCTCGCGCCGTGGCCCAGGGCCACCGCGTCACGGTCCTCAACCGCGGCCGGTCCACCACGCGCCCGCTGCCGGACGACGTCGAGACGCTCGTCGCGGACGTCGCCGACGACGCAGCGGTCGACGCCGCGCTCGCCGGCCGGGACTTCGACGTCGTCGCACAGTTCCGCGCCTTCTCTCCCGACCACGTCGCCCGCGACGTCGCGCGGTTCACGGGCCGCACGGGCCAGTACGTTTTCATCTCCAGCGCCTCGGCGTACCAGACCCCGCCGTCACGCCTCCCGGTGACCGAGTCGACCCCGCTGCGCAACCCGTACTGGCAGTACTCCCGCGACAAGATCGCCGGGGAGGACCTCCTCGTCCGCGCGTACCGCGACGACGCGTTCCCCGCCACCGTCGTACGCCCGAGCCACACCTACGACCGCACGCTGATCCCCACGCTCGGCGGGTGGACCGACGTCGCCCGGATGCGGGCCGGCAAGCCGGTCGTCGTGCACGGTGACGGCACGTCGTTGTGGACCCTGACGCACACCGAGGACTTCGCCGTCGGGTTCGTCGGCCTGCTGGGCCACCCGCACGCCGTCGGCGACGCGTTCCAGATCATGGGCACGCACGCGCCCACGTGGGACCAGGTCTACACATGGCTCGGTGCCGCGGCCGGCGTCCCCGACCCGGAGATCGTGCACGTGCCGTCCGAGGCGATCGCGCGCGTGCTGCCCGACGAGGGCGACGGGCTCCTCGGCGACAAGGCGCACTCCATGCTGTTCGACTGCGCCAAGCTGCAGGCGCTCGTCCCGGAGTTCGCCACCACGGTCACCTTCGACCAGGCCGCCCACGAGCAGGTCGCCTGGTACGACGCGCACCCGGAGGCGCGGGTGGTCGACCGCGCGCTGGACGAGGGCTTCGACCGGCTCGTGGAGCACGCCCGGGGGATCTGAGCACCCGGAAGGCCCACCATGACGAGGGTGAGCAACCGACCTGAGCGATGGACCCAGGCGAACGTCCACCCCGACATGTGGGTCGACCCGGACGACGACCCGCGCGAGAGCGACGTCCGCCCGGAGGGCGAGCGGGAGACCATCGACGACTTCCTGACGGGCTACCGGCACACCCTCCTGATGAAGTGCGAGGGCCTCTCGCCCGAGCAGCTCGCCCAGCGGTCCGTGCCGCCGTCGACCATGTCGCTGCTCGGCATGCTGCGCCACCTGGCAGAGGTCGAGCGGGACTGGCGGGGCTGGATCCTGCCCGGAGGGCCGCCGCCGAAGCTGTACGGACCGCACGACGCCGACTTCGACGGCGCGACCGCCGACCAGGAGGTCGTCGACGCGGCGTACGCGGACCTGGCGCGCGAGCAGGCCGAGACCGACGCCGCGTAGCCTGACGCGGTGACCACACCCCTCGTCCTGCTGGACCTCGACGGCACGCTCATGGAGTCGGCACCGGGCATCACGGCGTCGGCGGCGCACGCCTACCGCACGCTCGGGCTGCCGGTGCCCGACGACGCGACGCTGCGCTCGTTCGTCGGCCCGCCGATCATCGACTCGTTCCCGGCCCACGGCGTCCCGCCCGAGCGGGTCGCCGAGGCCGTCGCGGCCTACCGCGCCGCCTTCTCCGCCGGGGGCATGTTCGACAACGCGGTGTTCGACGGCATGCCGGCAGCCCTGCGTCACCTGCGCGCGGCCGGATGCACCCTGGCCGTGGCCACGAGCAAGCCCGAGGTGTACGCGCGGCCGATCTGCGAGCGGTTCGGCCTCACCGAGCTGCTCGACGACGTCTTCGGCGCGCCGCCGGACGAGCAGGGCACCAAGGCGGACGTCATCGCGAAGGCGCTCGCCACGCTCGGACGGCACTCCCCGGCCGCGCCCGAGGACGGACCGGTGCTGATGGTCGGCGACCGCGAGCACGACGTCCACGGCGCCTCCGAGCACGGCATCGACTGCCTCGGCGTGGCCTGGGGCTACGCGGCGCCCGGCGAGCTCGAGGCGGCCGGCGCCGTCGGCCTGGTCCACGACGTCGCCGGGCTCGTCCCGGAGGTCCTGGCCCGGCTGCGCTGAGCCCGGCCGCCCCGCTCCGGGCACCACGAAGGCCCCGGACCCTGTGAGGAGGGTCCGGGGCCTTCGTCCTGCTCCGCTCAGCGCATCACGCGGGACTCACTCCGCGCCGGCCTGCATCTGCCCCGTGGGCGGCAGGTCCTTGACGGAGACACCGGTCGGCGCGTCGAGCGCCGCGGCGGCGCCCACCGACACGGGTCCACGGTCGTGCTCGGACTTCGGCACCCCGCGGAAGGTGAACTCCCCGAGGATGCCCTCGCCCTCGCCGTCGACGAGGACCATCTCGCCGGACTTCAGCTCGCCGAACAGGATCTTCTCGGACAGCGCGTCCTCGATCTCCCGCTGGATGGCCCGCTTGAGCGGCCGGGCGCCGAGGACCGGGTCGTAGCCCTTCTCCGCCAGCAGCTTCTTGGCCGCCGGCGTGAGTTCGATGCCCATGTCCTTGTCGCGCAGACGCTTGTCCAGCTTGGCGACCTCGAGGTCGACGATCTCGATGATCTCCTGCTCCGAGAGCTGGGGGAACACGATCGTGTCGTCGACACGGTTGAGGAACTCGGGCCGGAAGTGCTGCTTGAGCTCCTCGTTGACCTTCGCCCGCATCCGCTGGTAGTCCGTCGCCAGGTCGCCGCCGGCGTTGAAGCCGGTCTGGACGCCCTTGGCGATGTCCCGGGTACCGAGGTTCGTCGTCATGATGATGACGGTGTTCTTGAAGTCGACCACCCGACCCTGGGAGTCGGTGAGCCGGCCGTCCTCGAGCACCTGCAGCAGCGAGTTGAAGATGTCCGCGTGGGCCTTCTCCACCTCGTCGAACAGCACGACGGAGAACGGACGACGACGCACCTTCTCGGTGAGCTGGCCACCCTCGTCGTACCCGACGTAGCCGGGGGGCGAGCCGAACAGCCGCGAGACCGTGTGCTTCTCCGAGAACTCGGACATGTCGAGCTGGATCAGCGAGTCCTCGTCGCCGAACAGGAACTCCGCGAGCGCCTTGGCGAGCTCGGTCTTCCCGACGCCGGTCGGGCCGGCGAAGATGAACGAGCCACCGGGACGCTTCGGGTCCTTCAGACCGGCACGGGTACGCCGGATCGCCTGGGACAGCGCCTTGATGGCGACGTCCTGACCGACGACCCGCTTGTGCAGCTCGTCCTCCATGTGCAGGAGCTTGCTGGACTCCTCCTCGGTGAGCTTGACGACCGGGATGCCGGTGGACATCGCCAGCACCTCGGCGACGAGCTCCTCGTCGACCTCCGCGACGGTGTCGAGGTCGCCCGACTTCCAGGCCTTCTCCTTCTCGGACCGCTGCTGCGCGAGCTGCTTCTCGGTGTCGCGCAGGCCGGCGGCCTTCTCGAAGTCCTGGTCGTCGATCGCCGACTCCTTGTCCCGGCGCGCCTCGGCGATCTGCTCGTCGAGCTCCTTGAGCTCCGGCGGGGCCGTCATGCGGCGGATGCGCAGGCGCGCGCCCGCCTCGTCGATGAGGTCGATCGCCTTGTCCGGCAGGTACCGGTCGTTGACGTACCGGTCGGCGAGCTGGGCGGCCGAGACGAGCGCGGCGTCCGTGATGGACACGCGGTGGTGCGCCTCGTAGCGGTCACGCAGACCCTTGAGGATCTCGATGGCGTGCTCGAGCGACGGCTCGTTGACCTGGATCGGCTGGAAACGACGCTCGAGCGCCGGGTCCTTCTCGACGTGCTTGCGGTACTCGTCGAGCGTCGTGGCGCCGATGGTCTGCAGCTCGCCGCGCGCCAGCATCGGCTTGAGGATGCTGGCCGCGTCGATCGCTCCTTCAGCAGCGCCGGCACCGACGAGCGTGTGGATCTCGTCGATGAACAGGATGATGTCGCCGCGGGTGCGGATCTCCTTGAGCACCTTCTTGAGGCGCTCCTCGAAGTCACCGCGGTAGCGCGAGCCGGCCACGAGGGCACCCAGGTCCAGCGTGTAGAGCTGCTTGTCCTTGAGCGTCTCGGGCACGTCGCCGCGCACGATGTCCTGCGCGAGACCCTCGACGACGGCCGTCTTGCCGACGCCGGGCTCGCCGATCAGCACCGGGTTGTTCTTGGTGCGGCGGGACAGCACCTGCATGACCCGCTCGACCTCCTGCTTGCGGCCGATGACGGGGTCGAGCTTGCCCTCGCGGGCGGCCTGCGTCAGGTTGCGGCCGAACTGGTCCAGCACCGCGGACCCGGAGGGCTGACCCTCCTGCGGGCCGCCGGCGGCCACGGGCTCCTTGCCCTGGTAGCCGCTCAGCAGCTGGATGACCTGCTGGCGCACCTTGTTCAGGTCGGCACCCATCTTGGTGAGCACCTGGGCCGCCACGCCCTCACCCTCACGGATGAGGCCGAGCAGGATGTGCTCGGTGCCGATGTAGTTGTGGCCGAGCTGCAGCGCCTCGCGCAGCGACAGCTCCAGCACCTTCTTGGCGCGCGGGGTGAACGGGATGTGCCCGCTCGGGGCCTGCTGGCCCTCACCGATGATCTCGGTGACCTGCGCGCGCACGCCGTCGAGCGAGATGCCCAACGACTCCAGCGCCTTCGCCGCCACGCCCTCACCCTCGTGGATGAGGCCGAGGAGGATGTGCTCGGTCCCGATGTAGTTGTGGTTGAGCATCCTCGCTTCTTCCTGCGCGAGGACGACCACCCGACGGGCTCGGTCCGTAAATCTCTCGAACATGTGCTGCTCCCTCACGAGCGGCGTTTTCCTGGCCCCGTCGGATCGACGGCGACAGCCTGACCGCTACGACTCTATTCGCTCCCAACACGCCGACCCCCCTCCAGATGCCCTTGTTCGCCAGGGGCGTGACGGCGCGCCTCGTTGCCGTTCCCGCGCCCGCGGGGCGATGGTGGAGACACGCACGGGTCGGCACGAGCGGGGAGGCCACCATGGACGACGTCGGGCACGAGGCCGAGCGGGGCACGGCTGACGAGCAGGGGCGGGGCACGGCCGGCGAGCATCCCGGCGACCAGGCCCGCCCGCGGCCCCGGGACCCGGTGGACGCGCGTCTGGCCCGCTTCTCCGGCGTCGTCGGCGAGGTCGTCGACCCGCTGATGTGGGGCCTCGACCTGGAGGACGAGGCGCTGACCGGGTACGACGACGAGGCCGACCCGACGTCGGACCGGTTCGTCCGGTCGTACCGCACCTTCGCGCGCGAGGCGTTCGAGGTCGAGACCTTGCGGACGGCCGTGGCCGCGGACGCCGTGGAGGACGTGGTGCGGGCCGCGGCGAGCGGCGCGCTGGCCGCCCCGCTGCACGCCGACATCTCGGCGCCCGTCGAGCCCGACCACGACCCGACGCCGCACGGGACGACGGACTTCGCCGACGACTTCGCGGACTACCGCAGCGCGATGCGGGCGATCGTCACGGAGGTGGATGCCGTCCCGCTGGAGCCGGCCGAGCTGGCGGTCGACGGCACGACCCTGCCGGCGACGCGGGTCCGGGTGCGGGAGGTCACCGCCGTCCACGTCCCGCTCGGTGACCGCGGCCTCGTCGTCACCGGTCCCAGCGACCTGGTAGAACGCGTCGTCGTGGTGACCCGCCCGATCCGTTCGCTGCTGGGCGCGCCGCGCCGCCGGTGACGGACCAGCCCGGGCCGCGGCCCGGGCTGCCGGCCGGCCGGGGCCGCCCTACGCTGACCGCATGGAAGGCATCGTGGTGGGCGTGAACGGGTCGTCGGAGGCCGACGAGGCCCTGGACTGGGCGGTGGCGGAGTCCGCCTCGAGCGGGCACCCCCTGACGGTCCTGCGGGTCGCTCCCGCTGCGGACGAGTCGGCGCTGACGGCCGTGCTGGAGGAGGTCCAGGCCGAGACGGCGCGGATCGTGGACCGGGCGCGCGAGCGGCACGCCCGGTTCGACGCCGAGTACGCGGTGCGGCCGGGCCCGGTGCCGGACGCGCTCCTCGCCGCCAGCGCGGAGGCGCAGATGCTCGTGCTCGGCCGCCGACGGCGAGCACGCATCGGGCGACGGATCCTCGGTTCGGTCTCCTCGACCGTCGTGGAGCACGCGCGGATCCCGGTGACCGTGGTGCGGCACGTCGAGCGCACGGAGGCGGAGCGCACGCCCGACGACGTGGCCGCCACGGCGGGCGCCTCGCACGCACCCGCGGCGCCGCCGTCGGGCACCCCGCGCGTGGTCGTCGGCGTGGACACGTCGGAACCGTCCGTCGCGGCGCTGCGGCACGGCGCGGAGGTGGCGGCGCGCTCCGACGCGGTCCTCGAGGCCGTCTTCGCGTGGCAGATCACGACCCTGGCGCCGCTGCCCGGCTCGTGGGGGTGGGCCCCGCCGATCAACGACTACGAGCGCTTCGCCCGCGAGTGCCTCGACGCGGCCGTCTCAGCGGCCGGCGTGGACCTGTCGGCCGACCGGCTGCACCGCCAGGTGGTGCACGGGCAGGCCGCGAAGGTCCTCATCGACGCCTCCGCGGGCGCTGACCGTCTCGTGGTCGGCGCGCGGGGGCTGGGTGGCTTCGACCGGCTGCTGCTCGGCTCGACGAGCCGTCAGGTGCTGGACTTCGCGGAGTGCCCCGTCACGGTGCTGCACGGCTGAGGTCGCCCGCCCCCGGCGCCACCCGACCCCGGTCGTCCCGCATGAGCACGCTGGCGACGGCTGTCACGACGAGCACGACGCCAGCCATGATCAGGTAGGAGTCGCCGAAGCCGATGGCGTCGTAGGAGAGCCCGAACACCCAGGAGAAGATCACGATCCCGATCTGCTTGGCGGTGTTGAACCCGATCATGGAGGCCGTCGCGGAGATCCGGACGTCGAACATCCGGGTGAGGTACTTCCACACCGAGACCAGCATGAGCGGCATCTCGATCGCGGCGAGCAGCCGCCACACGACGAGCAGCTCGGTGGACGTGAACAGCGCGGACCCGACGACGCGGACCACCAGGACCAGCACGAACAGCTGCAGGCCGCGCTTGGCGCCGATCCTGTTGATGATGAACGGCATCGCCACCATCACGAGGGCCTCGAGCAGGATCTGGACGAACACCACGCGGGAGAACAGCACCTGCGGGTCCCCGAGGCCGTCGAACATGCTGCCGAAGTAGATGGCGTACTGCTGGTCGAAGACGTCGTAGAGAGCGGCGGTGCCGAACATCAGGACCATGAACCCGACGAACGACCGGTCCTTGAGAAGGTGCGGCACCGTGCCCTGGGTGACCCGCGGCGCGTCCGGCTCGTCCGCAGCGGCGCCACCGACGGCCTCGTAGCCCTTCTCACCAGGCCTCGGGGTCCGGACCACGAACAGCAGCGCGCCCAGGACGAGGGCGGAGAAGGTCCCGACCCACCACACGTTGTCGGGGTCGGAGGCCCAGAGGAAGCCCCCGACGAGGGAGGCTGTCGCGCCGGCCACGGAACCGAAGAGCCGGACGTGACCGTACTCGAACCGGTTCGCCCGTGCCGCGCGCTCGTTGAAGGCCTCGACCACGCCGACCCCCGAGTTGAGGACGAGCGACAGGTAGACGCCGCCGACCACGGCGCCGAGCACCTGGTTGACGTCGACGATCGGCACGAAGACGAAGGCGAAGAACGGGCCCATGAAGGCGCCCACCAGGACGACGACGGCGAAGAGGTTCTTGCGGAACCCGAGCCGGTCCTGGATGAAGCCGTAGAACGGCTGCAGGCACAGCGCGGTCAGCGCCATCACCGAGTTGAGCAGGCCGATGTTCCCGCTGGACATCCCCGCCTGCTCCTCGAGCCAGGGCGAGAGGAACGTGAAGACGAGCTGCCAGATCGCGAAGTAGAAGAAGAACAGCCCGCCGACGTTCCAGAAGGTCGGCTTCCGCAGCGAGCCGCGGGCACGCGGGGTGGAGGCGCCGGCCGGGGCGCTGCTCGAGATCGTCCCGTCGCTCATGACGTCACCCGCCGGGTCGCGGCTGCCGCGCTCGGGGTGCTGGGTTCGTGCTGGACCGTCATCGGTTTCCTTCCGGCTGTTCTGGCACGGCCGACAGCGGCCTGTCATCGTGCTCGTACCCGTCACGGTAAACGATGTAATGGCGCCGGGAGCACACATTCGGCGCGCAGCAGCCCTCCGACCTGCAGCGACGTCAGGCTGTGAGAAAGTCCATGCTCCCGCCGTCGGGCGCCAGCACGTCGGTGGAGGTGGGCACCGGGCGCGTGTCGGGCACGGGCGTCCCCCACGCCGGCGCGCCGTCGGCGTCGAACGGCAGCACCTGGGCACGCGCGTGCCGGTTGGGGTCCCACAGCGGGTCGCCGGTGATCTCGGTGTAGGTGCGGGCGTGGTAGACGAGGACGGTCTCGCCGTCGGGCGACTCCGTGAACGAGTTGTGCCCCGGACCGTACTGCCCGACCGACGGGTCCGAGACGAACACCGGGTCGACGCTCTTGGTCCACGAGGCCGGGTCCAGCAGGTCGGCGCCCGCGTCGGCCGTGAGCAGCCCCATCGCGTAGTCGATGCCGGTCGCCGCGCCGGAGTAGGTCAGGAAGACCCGCCCGCCCCGGACCAGCACGGACGGGCCCTCGTTGACCCAGAACCCCCGGGTCTCCCACTCGAACTCGGGGCGGGTCAGCTCGACCGCCGCCGTGGCGAGCGTCCAGGGGTTCTCCATCCGCGCGATGTACAGGTTCGAGTGCCCGTAGACCTCGAGGTCCTCCTGCGCCCAGACGAGGTACTGCCGCCCCCTGTGCACGAAGCTCGTCGCGTCCAGCGCGAAGCTCTCCCAGCCTGTGTCGACCTGGCCGCGCTCGACCCACTCGCCGGTCAGCGGGTCCTCGGCGGTGCACTCGAGGACGAACACCCGGTGGTTGAAGGTCTCGTTCGCGCTCGGGGCGTCGGCGGTCCCGTGGTCGTCCGGCGCGGCGGCGTAGTAGACGTACCAGGTGCCGTCGACCCGGTGGATCTCCGGCGCCCAGACGAGGCGGGACTGCGGGCCGGTCTCGTGACGGGTCCAGATCGTCACCTCCCCGGCGGACTGCAGCTCGTCCAGGCTCTCTGCCCGCCGCAGCACCACGCGGTCGTACGCCGGGTGCGAACCGGTGAAGTAGTACTGCCCGTCGTGGCGCAGCACGTGCGGGTCGGCGCGCTGGAGCACGATCGGGTTGCTGATGACCTGGTCCGCCATGATGTCCTCGTTCAACTTGTACAACGATGTAGAGCACCTGAGGCTACCCTCTGCGCGACACTGGGGCCATGTCGGCCCTGTCACAGTCCGCACCCACCGGACTCCTGCTCACCCCCGGCGCCGGTGCGGACCGCGACCACCACTCGCTCCGCGCCGTCGCCGACCACGTCACGGCCTCGATGGCACTGACCGTCGAGCGTGTCGACTTCCCGTACCGCCTCGCCGGCCGCCGGATGCCCGACCGGCCACCCGTGGCGACCGCCCACCTGCGTGCGGAGGCCGAGCGGCTCGCCAATCGCCTCGACGTCGGCACCGACCGGCTCCTCCTCGGCGGCCGCTCCTACGGCGGTCGGATGTGCTCGATGGCGGTGGCCGAAGGGCTGCCCGCCGCGGGACTCGTGCTCCTCAGCTATCCCCTGCACCCGCCCGGCAAGCCCGCGAAGCTGCGCGTCGAGCACTTCGGCGCCCTCCACGTCCCCGTCCTCTTCGTCTCCGGTGACCGCGACCCGTTCGGCACCCCCGCGGAGCTCGCGGAGCACGCCGCCGCGATCCCCGGCCCGGTCACCCAGGTCACGCTCCCCGGCGCCCACGACGTCCGGAACCAGGACGACGCCGTCGCGCGCGCCGTCGTCGACTGGCTCGCCGTGCTCTGACACGAGGGCCGCACGGGCGGGCGGACCGACGCCCGCGGCGTGTCCTCTACGATGTGGTTCGCCCCGCCGGCCCCCCGGCACCCAGCGTCGGAAGGTCACGCGTGCGCGTCGCCAGCCTTGCGGTCCGTGCCCTGCTCGTGGGCGCCCTCGCGACCGGCCTGACCGCCGCGGCGCAGGCGCCCGCCGCGGCCGACGACGACCTGACCGTCACCGCCGACGGCGTGACGTTCGACGGCAAGGAGGTCGATGACCGGGACCGGGACCGGGACCGGGACGTCGGGTACTCCGTCCGCAGCCTCGAGGGCTGGGACTACGCGTGGCTGACCGAACCCCTCCGCGGGGCCAGCGGGTACGTGCCGTTCACCGGCGCGGCGGCCGAGATGCCCGACGGGTACTGCGTCACCTACGTCCACGTGCCCGACGTCGGCGAGTGGCACGAGTCCCGCCGGGACACGCGCTGCACCGAGCCGGCGACGGCGGAGCCCGCCCCGGCGCCGAACGCCGAGGACACGTCGCCGAGCCCGTCGCCGACAACCACCACCGAGCCGAGCGAACCGAAACCCGAGGCCGAAAAGCCGGAACCCACGCCCTCCACGGCCGAGCCGTCCTCCACGGCCTCCGCCGAGCCCACGCCCAGCCCCACGCCGACGCCCGGCCCCACGCCGTCGGCGAGCCCCACCACCAGCCCGACGCCATCGCCGTCCCCGTCGCCGTCGGTCGCGGCCGTCGCCGAGGCGATGCGCACCGAGCAGTTCGAGGCCCTCGGTCGCAGCTTCAGCGGTGACCTGCCGGTGATCGACGACCGGCACGACACAGCGGCGCAGGACGACGTCACCGACGGCGAGCTGTGGGCCGCGACCGGGCTGGGACTGGCCGCCGTCGGCCTCACCGCCGGCGGCGTCGTCGTGTGGCGGATGCGGCGCGGCGAGGACTGAGCCCGGCCTCAGCGCCCGCCGGCCGGCCGGTCGGGATAGTCGGCGGGCGTCTTGCCGAGCTCGATCGCGATCTCCCGGCGCGTCGCCAGCACGTCGGGACGCTCCTCGTCCCGCTGCCGCAGCGCGTCGCGCTGGTCGGCGGCCGACAGGTGGTCCCAGTAGAGGGTGCCGTCCAGGTGCTGGGTCTCGTGCACGAAGCACCGCGCCAGGAAGCCGACGGCGTCGAGCTGCACCGGACCACCGTGCTGGTCGACGCCCCGGACGCAGGCCGCCCCCCGACGCGCCAGCGGGACGTAGGCGCCCGGCACGGACAGGCAACCCTCCTCCTCGGTGATCAGCTCCGCCGTCGTGTCGACCTCCAGCTCGGGGTTGACGACGTGACCCACGTGCCGGTCGCCCCGCTCGTCGGTGAGGTCGTAGACGAAGACCCGCAGGTCGACCCCGATCTGCGGCGCGGCCAGCCCGACCCCCTGCGCCACCTCCATGGTGGTGAAGAGGTCCTCGACCAGACGGGCCAGCTCCGGCGTCGAGAACTCCGTCACCGTGCGCGCCGGGGTGTGCAGCACCAGCTCCCCGATCTCGGTGATCCGCCGCACCCGGCCCCGTCGCCCTTCGGGCACCTGCGCCGGGTAGGGGTCGACCGCCCCACCCAGCAGGTAGGTGGTGGGACGCCGCCGCCCGAAGCTCCAAGCCATGGACGCGAGCCTACCGGCGCACGCGTCGTGGAAGGTCGACCCCGAGGGCCTGCCTGCCGTGGCTCGAGGCCGAGCTCTCGTCGCTCCGGCCCGACGTCGTCGTCGCCCTCGGGACGACGGCTGCTCGCGCCGTCCTCGGCCGGACGGTCACGATCCGCGACGTCCGCGGCGAGGTCCTCGACGCCGGTGACGCGGCGGGTGCCGCGCTCCCGGACGGCGGCGGCGTCGTCACGACCCACCCTCGTCGGTGGTGCGCCTGCGGGACCGGGCGGACCGGGCCGAGGCGTTCGACCACCTCGTCGAGGACCTGCGTGTCGCCGCGGCGTCGACGACGGGCTGACCGCCTCGGGCGTGCTGCTGCCTCAGGCGTGCCGACCGAGATGCGTGACGACGGCCGGAGTGCCTACGGTCGAGGACCCACCGTCCCGCGTTCAGGGAGGAAGCCATGACCGACGACCGGACGCACGAGACCCCGGCGCCCGCCCACGACGACCTGCCGCTCCCCGACTACGACCACCTCCCGGTGGGCACGCTCGCGCACCGGGTCCGCCCGCTCGACGCGGGTGCCCTCGAGAAGGTGATCGCCTACGAGCGCTCGCACGGCAACCGGCTGCCCGTGCTGACCGTGCTCGAGCAGCGGCTGGAGGAGCTCCGCCAGGGCGCCCAGCCGTCCGGCGGCGACCCCGATGCGCCGCCCCCGCAGGGCGAGACCCGTCACGGGAGCAAGGCCACGCCGCAGACGGCGGCCGAGCCCTCCCCGCCGGACCGGTACCAGGGCACGAGCTCGCACCCGCGTGGCTGACCAGGCACGAGCTCGCACCCGCGTGGCTGACCATCCGCCGCTCGACGACGAAGGGTCCCGGAACGCTTGGTTCCGGGACCCTTCGTGTGGTGAGCCGCCTGTCGGAATCGAACCGACGACCTGTTCATTACGAGTGAACCGCTCTACCGACTGAGCTAAGGCGGCGTGCCCGAGCGCGACCGGGACAGGACCTCGATCAGCGGGCGCGCCCACAGTACCCGAACGCGGGCCCGGACTCCAAAAGGAGCCCTGGCGCGCTCTTCAGCGCTACCCCGGCACCCTCAGCGCTACCTCGGCGGGCCGGGCGCTACCTCGAGGACCCGTCAGCAGGTGAGGCCGTCCTCCGGCACGGTGCCGTCGACGAGGTAGCTGTCCACGGCGTCCATGATGCAGTCGTTCGACCGCCCGTAGGCGGTGTGCCCCTCGCCCTCGTAGGTCACGAGGACGCCGGAGTCGAGCGCCTCGGCCATGCCCTCGGACCACACGTACGGCGTCGCGGGATCGTTCGTGGTGCCGACGACCACGATGGGCGCCGCGCCGGGGGCGGCGACGTCGTACTCCTGCTCCACCACGGGGTGGGGCCAGTCGGCGCAGGTGAGGCCGTCGTAGCCGAAGAACGACCCCATGGTGGGCGCCGCCTCCTCGATCTCGGCGGCCTGCTCCCGCATGGTCTCGACGTCGTCGGAGCTGCGGCCGTCCAGGCAGTTGATCGCGGTGAACGCCTCGGTGGAGTTGGTGGCGAAGGAACCGTCGGCGTTCCGGTCGTTGTAGAAGTCCGCCAGGTACAGCAGCATCGACCCGGTGCCGCTGCCGATCGCCTCGTCGAGCGCCTGGGTCAGCAGCGGCCAGCTCTGCTCGTCGTAGAGAGTGACGGCGACGCCGTAGAAGGCGAGCGTCTGTGTCACCACCCGGTCGCCGTCGGTCGGGTACGGGCGCTCGAGCGCCTGGTCGAGCACGCTGCGCACCTGCTCCATGCCGTCGTCCACCGTTCCGGTCAGCGGGCAGTCCGGTCCGGCCTGGCAGTCGCCGACGTAGGCGCGCAGCGCGTTCTCGAAGCCGACCGCCTGACCGGCGGACATCTCGGCGGAGCCGATCCGCGGGTCGATGGCCCCGTCCAGCACCAGACGGCCGGCGCGCTCGGGGAACAGCCCGGCGTACGTCGCCCCCAGGCTCGTGCCGTACGAGAAGCCGAGGTAGTGCAGCTCCTCGTCGCCGAGCGCCGCGCGCAGCATGTCCATGTCCCTCGCCGCGCTCTGGGTGTCGACGTTGCCGAGCAGCTCGCCGGTGTTCTCCGCGCAGGCCTGCGCCCACGCGGCGCTCGACTCGCGGGCGCCGACGATCCCCTCGTCGGTCGACAGGTCGAAGTCCTCGCTGAGGTACTCGTCCTTCTCGGCGTCGTCGTAGCAGACGACCTCGGACGATTCCCGCACCCCCCGCGGGTCGAACCCGACGACGTCGTACGCCTCCCGGACCCGCTCGCCGAGGCTGCCGGAGGCGGCCTCGAGATAGTCGACGCCGGACCCGCCAGGTCCGCCCGGGTTCACCAGGAGCGACCCGATCCGGTCGCCGCTGGCCCGGGTCCGCATCAGCTCGAGCTCGATCTCGCCGGCGTCCGGGTCGCTCCAGGACAGGGGCGCCGCCACCGTGGCGCACTCGAAGTCGGTGCGGCACTCGCGCCACACCACGTCCTGGCCGTAGAACTCCTCGTACCCGTCGGGCGCGCCGCCTCCGGCGGACGAGGTGGCCTCGCCGGCGGGTGCCTGCTCCTTGCCCGGGGCGTCCGCCGTGCAGCCGGCGACCAGGAGCAGCCCGGCGACGCTCAGGACGAGCGCCCCGGTCACGCCGCCGGGGAGGCGACCGTTCGAGCGAGGGGACGACGGACTCGGGCGGGGGGTGAACTTCACGAGGACAACCTACCGGCCGGCCGCGAGCGTCCGGCCGCCATTCACCGAACCTCCGCGAGCGCCTTCGGGGAACCGGCGAAGCGCAGCCGCCCGGGCGTCTCGGACGCGGCAGCCTTGCGCAGGAAGTCCTGGCGGCGCGCCGCGAAGCCGTGACGGTCGTCGAAGAGGTCGCGGGCCATCTCGGCCAGCTCGATGGTGCGGTGGTAGGACAGCGGGCGCTCGGGGGCGCGACGCCGGGCCGTCTGCTCCGCCGCTTCCCGCTCGGTCGGTCCGGCCAGCTCGGCGGCCCGCTTGGCGAGCCACGCGTCGAACTCGGCGGCGTTCCGCGGGCCGACGCCGTCGATCAGCCCGAGCTCGGCCGCCTGGTGCGCCGAGACGGGCAGGCAGCGGGTCAGCAGGCGGTCGGCGACGTCCTCGCCGACCCGTGCCGTGACGGACCAGGTGTGCAGCTCGGAGCCGTAGATCCCCATGTCGTAGTACGGGTTGAGCACCACGCCGTCCCGGGAGAGCGCGACGTCGGCGCAGAGCCCGGTCATGACGCCGCCGGCCCCGGCGCTGGCCGTGAACGCCGCCACGGTGAGCTGCTCGGCACCGGCGATCGCCTCGCACAGGTCGTCGATGGCCTGGATGTTCGCCCAGGCCTCGGCGGCGGGGTCCTCGGCCGCGTCGATGACGCCGAGGTGGATGCCGTTGGAGAACAGGCTGTCGGTACCTCGCAGGACGAGCACGGTGGTGTCGTCCAGGCGGGCGGCCTGCACGGCGGCGGTGAGCCTGCGGCACTGCTCGGTGTGCATCGCGCCGTTGTACGAGCGGAACGTCAGGACGCCGACGTCGCCGTCGCGCTCGTAGCGGGACTCGGCCAGCTCGGCGGGAGCCTCGTGCCGGGGCGATGCCGCCTGCGGGTCCAGGACGGCGGGCGCCGGCAGCTTGGTGCCGCGCCGCGCGCCGAGGGTCGCCGCGTACCCGACCCACAGGGTGCCGTCGGTGGCCGCCAGGGCGACGGCGTCGACGTCGTGGCCGACGACGCTCCCCGGCGCTGCCTGCGGGTCCAGCACGTCCGGCGTCGCGACGGCGTCGAACAGGCAGTACCGCTCGCCGTCGACCTCGGCGGGGGCGCCGGGGGCGCCGTCGGCGGCGGCGACCCGGCGGGCCAGCTCCTCGACCCCGAGGGACCAGTCCACCTCGAACGCCGCCCGGCGCAGCAGCGGCAGCTCCCCCGTCCCGGGGACGTCGCGGGGCAGCTCGTCGGCCGGAACCGGTTCCTCACCGTCGGCGACCATCCGCACCACCTCGGTGACGCAGGCCATGGCCGCTTCCGCGACCGGGCCGTTGTACAGGGCGCTCTTCGCCACGGGGGCGTCGGGCATCGAGAACGTGGACGTGGCCCACACCGGCCCGGCGTCCATCTCTTCGACGGTGGACAGCGCCGTCACGCCCCACCGCTCCTGGCGGTTGAGGATCGCGTGGTCCAGCGAGGACGGTCCGCGGTCGCCGACCGGACCGGGGTGGACGACGACGGTGGTCCACCGGTCCCACACCTCCTGCGGCACGCGGTGCTTGAGGAACGGGCACAGGATCAGGTCGGGGTCGGCGTCTGCCACGGCCGCCGTCAGCGCCTCCGGCGAGTCGAACGTCGGTGCGATCTCGACGCCGACGTCGTGACCGGCATCGGTGAGCGCGCACCAGGCGCGCTGCGTGAGACCGTTGAACGCCGAGACCAGCAGCAGGATCCGCATCATCATCCTCTTCGTCGTCGGAGTGCCCGGATGGCACGCCACGGACGATCACAGGGCAAACCGGGTGAAAAAGCAAGATGTACCTTGACATCCGCCCCCGGCCAGAGGACGACGGCGCCCGCGCAGGCGGGGTCAGCCCTGCGGGCGCAGCGCGATGGTCATCGCCTCGAGAGCCAGCAGCGGCGCGACGTTGCCCTCGAGGCGCTCGCGCGCCTGGCCGATCGCGTCCATGCGCCGCACGGTCTGCTCGGGCGTGGCGTCGCGGGCCAGCGACCGGACCACGTCGGCGTGGGAGCTGTTGACCAGCTCGACCTCGGCGCCGAGCTGGACCACGAGCACGTCGCGGTAGAGGGACAGCAGGTCCACCATCGACCGGTCGAGCACGTCGCGCTGGCGGCGGGTGGCCCGGCGCTTCTGGTCGTCCTCGAGCTGTTTGAGCTGGGAGCGCAGCTTGGGCGGCAGCGTGTCCCCCTCGCCGACGCCGAGCGCCCGCAGCAGCTCGGCCTTCTCGGCGGCGTCCCGCTCGGTGGTGGACGCGGTGGCCTCGGCCTTGGCGACCTCGACGAGCTCGGAGGCGGCGAGCACGGCATCGGGGACGCCGCGGATGCGCCGGGCGACCTCGAGGACGGCGCGGCGCCGGGTGCGGGCCTCCGGGTCGCGGGCGAGGCGGCGCGCCAGCCCGACGTGCGACTGCGCGGCCCGGGCGGCGTCCAGGGCGAGCCCGGGTTCGACGCCGTCGCGGCGCACGAGTAGGTCTGCGACGTCGCTGGCGGGCGGCACGCGCAGGACGACCGCCCGGCACCGCGACCGGATGGTGGGCAGCACGTCCTGGACGCTGGGGGCGCAGAGCACCCAGACGGTGTGCGGCGGTGGTTCCTCGATCGACTTGAGGAGCACGTTCGTGGTGCGCTCGGCCATCCGGTCGGCGTCCTCGACGACGATGACCCGGTAGCGCCCCCCGGACGGGGTCCGCGACGCCTTCGTGATGAGGTCGCGCACCTCGTCGATCGTGATGACCACCTTGTCGGTCGCGACGACCGTCAGGTCCGGGTGCGTCCCCGCGAGCGTCGTGGTGCATGCACGGCATCGTCCGCAGCCAGGCGCCGTGCGACCCGTGCTCCCCTGGTCCGCCGGGCCGGCCGTGCACTGCAGGGCGGCTGCGAAGGCGCGGGCCGCGACGGACCGGCCGGAACCCGGCGGACCGGTCACCAGCCAGGCGTGGGTCATGGCCGCGGGATCGCTCGCCGCACGCTGCAGCACCGACACGGCCTCGGGCTGCCCGACGACGTCGTCCCACACGCTCGTGCCGCTGGTCACGCGCGGACCTCCGGCGTGAGGCCGAGCCGTGCGGCGACGTCGACCCGGATCTGAGCCTGCACGTCCTCGCGCGGTGCGGCGGAGTCCACGACGACCCACCGCTGCGGCGTCTCCGCGGCCCGCCGCAGGAACGCCTCGCGGGTGCGCCGGTGGAACGCGTCACCCGCCCGCTCCAAGCGGTCCGGCGCGCCCACGAGCCGGCCGGCCGCCTCGACGGGGTCGAGGTCGAGCAGCACCGTGGCGTCCGGCAGCAGCCCCCCGGTCGCCCAGAGCGAGAGGTCCTCCACCTCCCCCTCGCCCAGCTCGCGCCCGCCGGCCTGGTAGGCGACCGACGAGTCGAGGTAGCGGTCGGTGACCACGACGGCGCCCCGCGCGAGCGCCGGGCGGACGACGGTGGCCACGTGGTGGGCGCGGTCGGCGGCGTACAGCAGGGCCTCGGTGCGGGGATCGAGATCCTCGCCGTGCAGGACCGCCTGCCGCAGCACGGAGCCGAGCTCGGTCCCCCCGGGCTCGCGGGTCAGCACGACCTCCCGGCCGGTGACCTCACCGAGCCAGTCCCCCAGCAGGCGTGCGTGCGTCGACTTCCCCACGCCGTCGCCGCCCTCGAACGAGACGAAGTACCCCCGTGCTGTGCTCACGGCGCCACCCTAGCCGCGACCCACCGACACCCGTGCCCTCGGGCTCCCGGCGCCCCCGGGTGGCACCGCCACGGCAAGGACGACCGTGGGACGATGGGACGACCACCAGCCGAGGGGAGACGCCATGACCGCAGAGACCGTCACGCTGACCGAGGACGCCTGCTGGGAGTTCCTGCGGGACCGGCCGGTGGGCCGGCTCGCGACCGCCGTCGCCGGCGAGCCGGACATCTTCCCGGTGTCGTTCGCCGCGGCCGACGGCCACGTCTACTTCCGCACCTACCCCGGCAGCAAGCTCGTCGAGGTCGCGGTGAACACCCGGGTCGCCCTGGAGGCCGACGAGTGGTCGCCCGAGGTCGCCACGAGCGTGGTGGTCAAGGGCACCGCCGAGATCCTCGAGCACGACGCCGACCTGGCTGCCGCCGAGGCGACGGGCCTGGTCTCCTACCAGGACGACGGCAAGAACGTGTGGGTCCGCATCACGCCGGCGACGATCAGCGGGCGCCGGCTGACGCGCTGACCGTCCGGGCCCTGTCCGACCCCGACCGGCAGGCCGGGCCCCGCCCGACGGCGTCACTCGCCGGGGTAGACCACCCCGAGCTCGGCGCGCACCCGGTCGAGGATCGTCATCACCTCGAGGGTGTGCGACCACGGCATCCGTTCGCTCTGGGTGCGTCCCGTGGCGAGGCACCGCGCGACCTCGGCGGCCTCGTACGCCTTGCCCTCGCCGTCGGGCGACTCGAACGACCACGACGGGCCGTCGTCACGCACCAGGTCGAAGCGCGTCGGGCCGAAGAAGAACGCCGGGACGTCGATGCGCCCGCGGGTGCCGATGATGCGCGCCCCCGCGCCGCCCGACGCCCCGGACGACGTGTGCAGGATCGCCTGCGCACCGCTGTCGTACCCCAGGATCATGCTCACGTGGTCGTCGACGCCGGTCTCGGCCAGCGTGCCGTGCGTGAGCACGGTGTCCGGCACGCCGAGCAGGTCGTGGGCGAACGTGATCGGGTAGATCCCCAGGTCGAGCAGGGCGCCGCCCGCGAGCTCCGGTGCGAAGAGACGGTGCGAGGGGTCGAAGGCGAAGGCCACGTCGAACTCGGCGATCACCGTGCGCACCTCGCCGATCTCCCCGCGGGCGATCGCGCCGCGGATCGCCGCGACGTGCGGCAGGAACCGCGTCCAGACGGCCTCCATGCAGAACACGCCGGCGGCCTCCGCAGCGTCCAGCAGCGTGCGCGACTCGGACACCGAGCGGGTCAGCGGCTTCTCGACGAGCACGTGCTTGCCGGCCTCGATCGCGAGCAGCGCGTGCTCGAGGTGGTGCGAGTGCGGGGTGGCGACGTAGACGGCGTCGACCTCGTCGTCGGCCACCAGCGCCTCGTAGCCCCCGTGGGCCCGCGCGCCGGGGGCATGGGCGTCGGCGAACGCCTGGGCCTTGTCCACCGACCGGGAGCCGACGGCGACGACGGACGCCGCGGTGCGCTCGCGGACACCGTCGGAGAACGACGCGGCGATGTTGCCGGCGCCGAGCACGCCCCACCGCAGCGCGGGCGCGTCGAGCAGCTCGGGCACGGTGCCGTCGAGGTCGGCGGTGGTCAGGCGGGCGGCGTACGTGGCCGGGTCGACGGCGGTGTTGTCGGTCATGCACCCACGGTAGCGGGACCGTGGGCGGCGGCGATGACGGCGTCCGCGGCCACACGGACGCGCTGCAGCTCGTCCAGGCTCAGGCCCGTCGCCTCGACGACCCTCGCCGGCACCTGGAGCGCCTCCTCGCGGAGCGCCTTCCCCGCAGCGGTGAGGTGCACCTCGACGACGCGGGCGTCCGCCGTCGCGCGTCGTCGCCCGACCAGCCCCTGCTGCTCGAGACGCTTGAGCAAGGGCGACAGCGTGCCCGGGTCGAGGTAGAGGCGCGCGGCGAGCCCGGTGACGGAGGTGGTCCGCCCGGCACCCGCGTCCTCCCACAGCCCGAGCAGCACGAGGTACTGCGGGTGGGTGATCCCCAGCGGTTCGAGGATCGGTCGGTACAGCGCGACCATCGCCCGCGCGGAGGCGGACAGAACGAAGCAGACCTGCGCCTCGAGGGCGAGCGGGTCCTGCGGGTGCTCCATGGGGACAGCGTAGGACCGGATATGCTTGGTACACCAATCATTGGTGCACCAAGGAATACCGAGCGAGGAGCACGGATGGCACTGTTCAGGCGCCGCCCCGGCGACGACCGCACCTGGGGCATGCGGTTCACCGAGACCTTCCTGCCGGTCTTCGGACCCGCCTCGATCCGCCGCGGACCGGCCGTCCCCCCACGCCCGGAGGACCAGGCCCGGGAGGCCGAGCTGCGTCAGACCTTCGAGCGCGTCACGGGGGCCGACGGGCACTCCTACGTCGTGGAGCGCCGTCGGCCCGGGTGACCGCCCGCTACTTCTTGGTCGTCGACCGCTTCGCCGGTGCCTTCTTCGCCGCCGGCTTCTTCGCCGGCGCCTTGCGCTTCTTCGGACCCTGCGCGCGCTTCTCGGCGAGCAGCTCGATCGCCCGCTCGGCGGTGATCGACTCCGGGGTGAGGTCGCGCGGCAGCGTGCGGTTCGTCTCGCCGTCGGTCACGTACGGCCCGAAGCGGCCGTCCTTGACCACGATCGGCTTGGCGCTCGTCGGGTCGTCGCCGAGCTCGCGCAGCGGCGGCGTCGCCGCCGCCCGCCCCCGCCGCTTCGGCTCCGCGTAGATCTTCAGCGCCTCGTCCAGCGTGATGGTGAAGAGCTGCTCCTCCGAGGCGATCGTCCGCGAGTCCGTCCCCTTCTTCAGGTACGGGCCGTAGCGCCCGTTCTGCGCGGTGATCTCGACCCCCGACTCGGGATCGGTGCCGACCACCCGCGGCAACGACAGGATCTTCAGCGCGTCGTCGAGGGTCACGGTGGCCAGCTCCATGGACTTGAGCAGCGACCCCGTGCGTGGCTTCGGCCGCGCCGCCTTCGCCCTCTTCTTCGCGGCGGCCGACAGCTCCGGGTCGATCTCCGGCAGGTCGAGCACCTCGGTGACGTACGGGCCGTAGCGGCCGTTCTTCGCGACGATCTCGTTCCCGGACTCCGGGTCGACGCCCAGCACGCGCCCGTCGTCGGCGCCCGCCGCCAGCAGCTCACGCGCCTTGTCCACCGTCAGCTCGTCGGGTGCGATGTCCTCGGGGACCGACGCCCGTGGCGCCTTGCCCTCCTTGTCCGGCTCGGCCCGCAGGTCCTCCAGGTACGGCCCGTACCGCCCCACCCGCACCCGGATGCCCTCACCGATCTCCACGGAGTTGACGGCCACCGGGTCGATCTCGCCGAGGTCCGCCACGAGGTCGCGCAGACCCCAGGTGTGCGAGCCCTCGCCGGCGTTGCCCTCGGTGCCCTCGGTGCCCTCGGTGCCCTCACCGAAGTAGAACCGGGTCAGCCACGCCACCCGCTCGCGGTCCCCCGCGGCGATCTGGTCGAGGTCCGCCTCCATCTCGGCGGTGAAGTCGTAGTCGATGAGGCGGCCGAAGTGCTCCTCGAGCAGCTTCACGACGGCGAACGCCAGCCACGTCGGGACCATCGCCTGCCCCTTGGTCCGCACGTACCCGCGGTCCTGGACCGTCGAGATCGTCGCCGCGTACGTCGACGGACGGCCGATGCCGAGCTCCTCGAGCGCCTTGACCAGCGACGCCTCCGTGTACCGGGCGGGCGGGGAGGTGGAGTGCCCCTCGGCGGCCAGGTCGGTGCTCGCCAGGGTGTCGCCCTCCGCCATGCGCGGCAGACGGCTCTCCTTCGACGCACCCGTCTCGGCGCCCTCGGACGCGGGATCGACGTCCCGCGACTCCTCGTACGCCGCGAGGAACCCGCGGAACGTGATGACCGTGCCGGACGCCGAGAAGACGGCGTCGCTGCCGGCGCGCTCCCCCGCCCCGGCGCCCAGCGTCGCGGCGAGCCGCACGGACGCCGTCGACCCCTTGGCGTCGGCCATCTGGGAGGCGACCGTGCGCTTCCAGATGAGCTCGTAGAGCTTGAACTGGTCGCCGGAGATCTCGCGGGCCACCTGCGCCGGGGTGCGGAACGAGTCACCCGCGGGACGGATCGCCTCGTGCGCCTCCTGGGCGCCCTTGTTCTTCGAGGCGTACAGCCGCGGCGCCCCGGGCACGTACTCCGGTCCGTACAGCTCGGCGGCCTGTCGGCGTGCCGCGTCGGTCGCCTCGGCCGACAGCGCCGGCGAGTCGGTCCGCATGTACGTGATGTAGCCGTTCTCGTACAGCGCCTGCGCCGTGCGCATCGTCTGGCGGGAGGCCATCCGCAGCTTGCGCGACGCCTCCTGCTGGAGCGTCGACGTCGTGAAGGGCGCGGCCGGCTTGCGCGAGTACGGCTTGGTCTCCAGCGAGCGCACGGAGAAGTCCGCCGCGTCGAGGCCCGCGACGACGGCCCGGGCGGCCGGCTCGTCGAGGTGCACGACGCCGGTGCGCACCTTGAGGCGCCCCCGGTCGTCGAAGTCGCGGCCCGACGCCACCCGCTCGCCGGCGATGCCCGTGAGGCGGGCACGGAACAGCTGACCGGCGTCGTCCCCCTCCTGCGGTGCGAACGAGCCGTTGACGTCCCAGTAGTCGGCGGTGACGAACGCCATGCGCTCGCGCTCGCGCTCCACCACGAGCCGGGTCGCCACCGACTGCACGCGCCCCGCCGACAGCCCCTGGCGGACCTTGCGCCACAGCACCGGCGACACCTCGTAGCCGTACAACCGGTCCAGGATGCGGCGGGTCTCCTGGGCGTCGACGAGGTCCGAGTCCAGCTCGCGGGTGTTCTGCAGGGCGCGGGCGATGGCCTCGCGGGTGATCTCGTGGAAGACCATGCGGTGCACGGGGACCTTGGGCTTGAGCGCCTCGATGAGGTGCCAGGCGATCGCCTCGCCCTCGCGGTCCTCATCGGTGGCGAGGAAGAGCTCGTCGGCGTCCTTGAGCGCCGCCTTGAGCTCGCGGACCTTCGCCTTCTTGTCCGCGTACACCTCGTAGTAGGGGTCGAACCCGTTGTCGACGTCGACCGCGAACTTCTTGTACGGCCCCTTCTTCATCTCCGCCGGCAGGTCCGAGGGCTGCGGGAGGTCACGGATGTGGCCGACGCTGGCCTCGACGACGTAGTCGTCGCCGAGGTAGCCCTGGATCTTGCGAGCCTTGGTGGGAGACTCCACGATCACGAGCTTGCGGGCCTGTGGCATCCGTTCCTGCTTTCCGACGGTGTTGAGCGGTGTGGGGCGGTCCTGCGCGGGCGCTGACGGGTGCAGCGTCCTGTCACGGTACGACACGGACGACGACGGCGGCACTCTACCGAGGAGTGCCGCCGTCGGTGCAGCGTCGTCCACACGCCTTCGTGCGTCCTGGCAGCGAACCGGGTTTCCCTCAGTCCCGCGGACGGGCCGTGGCCTGACGCACCAGCAGGAGCAGCGCGAACGTCACTGCGGTGGCGGACAGCACGCCGAGGACCCCCGCCCCGTAGGCCGTCACGTCCTCGCCGATCGGCACCGTACCGGCCTCCAGGAGCCGGACGGCCGCGGCGAGCGCGAGACCGCCGGTCACCGCGCCGCCGAGGAGCAGCAGCCCCGCCACGACCGAGGAGCCCGGCGAGTGGAACGCATGGGGCTGCGGGAGCCCCGACGGCAGCCGTCGACGACGGGGTGCGACGTCGAGCGAGCTGGCGGGCGTCATCGCGCAGACGAGCGCACCCCACGCCAGGACCACGAAGAGCGCGGCGACGACGTCGGACGGACGGTGCCACTGGCCGACGAGCGTCGACACCCCGGTCGCCCCGGTGTACGCGGCCCCGAGCAGCGCCACCGCCGGACGCCAGGCCCGCGGCGTCGCCAGCAGCAGGGCCACCGAGACGCTCGCGGCGACGGTCGTGTGGCCGCTCGGCAACGTGTTCGCCCCGTTCCAGCCGGGCAGCAGGTCGGGGCGGGTGAGCACCTGGTGCTTGAGCACCTGCGTCGTGAGGTTGGCACCGCCGACCAGCACCGCCACCTGCAGCGCCAGCACCCACCGCCGACGTACCAGCGCCACCGCCATGGCCGCGCCGATCCCGCCCACGATGAACGCGACGGAGACGACGTCGAGCACCGGTTCCGCGACCCGCCAGAGCCGTCCCTGGCCGTACGCCGCACCGGTGAACGCGAGCTCGTCGAGCGACTGTCCCGGCACCGTCGTGACGAAGTAGCGGTAGGTCGCCCCGAGCGCGACGACCGCGAGCACCGCGACCACCGCGGCGACCGCCTGCACCCCGGCGCGCACCCGCGGCCGGGGCGGCGCCACGACGGCGCCGACCGGCGTGGGGACCTGTCCACCGGACATCGGTGCGTGAGCAGGCGGGAGCGACGCGGGACCCTCCGGAGGGACCGCTGCCGGGAGCTCACGAGTGTCGCCGTTCACGCAGGTCACCGTATCCGTTCCGTGTGGCCAAGTCGTGGACGACCCGTGCGGCCTGCGCACGGGTGCCGCAGGTCCGGCAGACCGGAGACCCGCGACCCGCGTCCTGAGCCCGGGAACTCGGCGCGAGCCCGGCTCGTCTGCTCAGGGGAAAGGTCCTGGGCACGAGGTGGGAGCCATGAGCACAGAACGTCCCGGCGCCATCGACGTCGGACCGCTCCTCGAGCACACGGCGACCCGTCTGGGCCGACGACGGGTCGGCGTCGTCGTCGGGCACCTGGCCCCCGACGGGACGTCCACGGTGCGCAGCACCGGCCGGACCTCCCTGCCCGACGGCGCGACCCCGGACGCACGGACGAGGTTCGAGATCGGCTCGATCACCAAGACCTTCACGGGTCTCTCGCTGGCCCGTGCCGTGACGGCCGGCCGGCTCGACCTGGACACGCCCGTGGGCGAGCTCGTCGACGAGGTCGCGGGGCTCGGGCGCGGCGGCGTCGAGGTCACCCTGCGACACCTCGCCACCCACACGTCCGGCCTGCCGCGCGTCCACGTCCCCGTGCTCCGCGGGACCCTGGACGCCTATCGCGGGCTCGACCCCTACCGCCGCCACTCGGAGGACGCGCTGCTGGCCGCGATCCGCACCGGCCGGCTGCGCCGCCCGCCCGGTACGGGCCGGCCGGCCTACTCGAACAGCGGCTTCGGTCTGCTCGGGATCGCCCTCACCCGGCACGAAGGGCTCACCTTCGGCGAGCTGGTCGCCCGGGACGCCACCGGTCCGCTCGGGCTCGCGGACACCGGGACCACCGACCGGGCGACGCCCGAGCAGGTCGCCCGGACCGCCGTCGGCCACCACCGCCGACACACGCCGGCCGCGCCCTGGAACCTCGACGCGCTGCCCGGGGCCGGGGCGCTGCACTCGACCGCCACCGACCTCCTCGACTGGGGTCGTGCACACCTCGACCCGCCGCCCGGAGACCTCGGTGGGGCCGTCCGGACGGCCGTGGCCGAGCAGGGGCCGCGCATCGGCCTCGCCTGGCAACGCACGGTGACCGAGGCGGACCGCCGCCGCGGGCGCGACCTCGTGATCTGGCACAGCGGTGGCACCGGAGGCTTCCGCTCCGCGCTGTGCCTGCACCCCGGCACCGGGCACGCCGTCGTCGTCCTGGCCAACCACGGTCGGAGCGTCGCCCTGGCAGCGTTCCGGCTGCTGGCCGCGCTCGACCGGTGAGCGGGAGCGCCGACGGCGGTGCAGCACGACGACCGGTAGAGCCTCGTGCAGGACGAGCGCAGGGCATGTTCGCCCAGTGCGGGACGGGCACAGGGCACGCCGGTGCGGGGGCACAGGGCACGCCCGACCGGCGTGGCACCTGCTCAGTCCGGGCCCTGAGAACGGGAAGCACTCAGAACGGGGGCTCACCAGGATCCGGTAGGCCCGGTGGCTCGAGTGGAACCACGGGCTCCGGGAGCGATCGGTGGATGCTCGCGGGCGGGCGACCGTCCGGGCGGGTCACGTGCCGCCTGCCAGTGGGCGACGTCCCTTCCAGCACGCCGCCCAGTCCCAACGGTTCACCGGTGGAGGCGTCGCTCCCGGTACGGCCGGGCGCCGCGCGGCGTACCGACCATCGCGTCCGGTGCTTCAGCACATGATGCTTGCGGCACAGGTGAGCCAGGTTGTCCGCGCTCGTGGTGCCGCCGAGGGCCCAGTCGGTGGTGTGGTCGAGATCAGCCCGGTCAGCGGCCACCCCGCACCCGGGGAAGCGGCAGGTGGCGTCGCGCCGGACGAGCGCAGCCCTCAGCGGACGGGACCGTGTACGACTCGCGGCCGACGGACAGCGCGACGCCGGACTCCGGGTGCGCCAGCACCCGACGCAACGACGGTGCCAGCCCGGCCAGCTCGCGGGCGACGTCGGGGCTCACCGGCCCGTAGGCGTCGAGGTCACCCGGGATGTCGGCCACGCCCAGCAGGGTCAGCACCGGCACCGTCACCGTGACGCGAGGCCGGATCGACCTCGCCAGCGCAGCCAGCGACGGCATCGTCGGGGCCAGCGGCGGTGGGGCCGTCGGTCGCGGCGGGGCCGACGGCTCCTGGAAAGAGGACTGCTGGGTCAGGAAGAGCGGTGGGGGCGACGGCGCGGGCTGCTCCGGCGAGTCCGGCTCGGACAAAACGGGCTCAGACGGTGCCGGATCGGGCAACGTGGGCACGCAGGTGCGGTCGAGAGTGCCGTCGTCGAGCAGCAGCGCAGCGAACGCGTCCGCCATCGCGTGGCCCCGGCGAAGGGACGCGCCCTCCCCGCGCAGGCTCGTCGCGGCGCGGGCCAGCCTGTCGTACGCGGCGTGCGCCACGACGGCGGGCAGGTGCGCCGAGAGCCACGCCATGCCGTCACGACCGTCGTCGAGGTGGACGCCCCGGGCCTCGACGGCCCAAGCATGGCGCACCTCGACCGGCTCTGGATGGAGGCACTCCCTCGCCCGGCGCACCCGCGCATCGATCTGCCCCGGCGTGCTGGTGACGAGCGCCGGGGCGACCGCCTCCTCGACGCGTCCGGCGGCGTCGTCGTCCAGGTCGGCGACATGCCGGGCGACGCGGGAGGCGTGCGCCCACGAGCACCGGCCCTCCGACAGCGTCGCGAGCGTGCGCGGGGCCTTGGCGCGTAGGGCGTTCGCGTGGTCGCACAACGTCCCGGCGGCATGCTCGCCCACGTGCAGGACGGTCGCGACCTCCGCGAGCACGGCCCGGCGGGCGAGCTCCTGACGCCGGGGCCGACGTCGCCCGCGGGCCGGCTCCGGCGTCGTCCACGAGCCGGGCCTCGGCCTGCTCGGCAACCTGAGACACCTCGGCCAGGAGAACTGCCCGTCGCCCCTCGAGGGCGCCGATCGCGGACTGGACCTCGGCCAGCGAGTCGAGCAGGTGGTCGAGTCGGGACAGCTCGACGTCCGTCGGCGCGAGTTGTCGCGTCACAGCGGCAGCCGGGGCTGTCGATGGCCCGGCGGACTGCGTCGTCATGGTCCGACACTACCAGAACTCGAACATGTGTTCCCCTGAGGTGACCGCGCGAGACTGCAGCCCAAACTGGGCAGTCATGTCGTGGACGCCTGTCCATGACATGAGGGTCTTCAGCGCTCCGAGTTGGCGATGGTGTCGAGGAGCGTGGTGTTGGTCAGGTGGATGCGACCGCGTTTGAGGTTGATGCAGCCCTGGTCGGCGAGCTCGCCGAGGGCTGTGGTGGTGCGTTCGCGTGTCGCGCCGACGAGTGCGGCGAGTTGTGCGTGGGTGAGGCGGACGGGCTGGTCGGGGGCGTGCCGGGCCAGGCGGCAGAGTGTCGCCGCGAGTCGTTCGGTCAGTGTCTTGGTGGTGAGGTCGGCGACCTGGTCCTCGAGGTCGGCGAGCCGGGTCGACAGCAGTTCCGCGATGCGCAGAGCGACGCGGGGTTGGGTGAAGAGCATGTCGCGGACATCGGTGCGGCTCATGAGGCACAGCTCGCTGGGCTCGAGCGCTTCGGCCCAGGCGCCGCGCATCCGCAGGCCGAGCGGCGGCATCTCGCCGACGACGGTCCCGGGTCCGAGCACCGCGGTGGTGACGGTCTTGCCGTCGGCCAGGACTCGGAACACCCGCAGACGGCCGCGCTTGACGATGAAGAGCACCTCGACGGGCCGCAGCGGATCGAAGACGATCTGTCCGGCGTCGACGGTGCGTAGGGGCGCGCGGGCGTTGAGCTCGGCCATCTCGTGGCGTGACAGGTCGCGGAAGAGGTCGACCTCGGCCAGGCAGTAGAGGTCGTCGGGTGGTGTGGCGGCCATGTCAAGCATCGTCCCCCGGCGGAGGGCCGTCCGCCTCGTCCAGCTGGAGCAGCAGGTCGGCGAGCTCGGGGTTGCCGAGGGAGATGATGTCGTCGCCCAGGAGGTAGGTCGGGGTCCCGACGACGCCGCGGGGTGTCGGCGCGGTTTCGAGGTCGACCACTTCGACGGGGTATCCGGGTCGGAGCCGTCGGACGGCGTCGGCGCGTGCGCGGGCGATATGGCAACCCGCGCACGCGGTGGCGACGACGACCCGCAGCACCGGTGCGCTGAGGCGCGTCGTCATGCGCGGCGTCGCTTGAGCCCGAACAGCACGAGGGCAGTGACCAGGCCGAAGATGACGTGGCCCATGAGGCTCATCCACTGGTCGGAGCCGACCGTGAAGATCATGTCGCGCATCATCGGATCCATCGTCACGCTCAGCCACAGCGGCATGAGGATCAGGGCGCCGAGCACCCACCAGACGATGCCGTAGACCATTCCGGCGCCCAGGACGGGCCAGAGCTTGTCGGCGGTACCCCAGGCGACGAGCCCGAAGATCGCGCCGATGACGGCGGAGTTGACGAGGTGCACGCCCAACCCGACGACGGCGTTCTCGGAACCGGCGAGGCCGGCGACCATGGGCAGCATGCCCATCATGGCCATAAGCATGCCGAAGACCATGCCCCCGATCAGGCCGGCGAGGGCGCCGTTGGCCGCCTTGGTGACGATGCCGGCGTGTGCCAAGGGCTGGCCGGCGGCGTCGGCGGCGTGAGCTGCAGTAGACACGATGGGGTCCCTTCGTCGTAGCCGCCGACGGTCGGCGGCCTCGCGCCCAGCCTCCTGCCCACGGGTGGTGTCTTTCGGTGACCTGGGTGACAGTTCCCACCACGAGCCGTGCGTAGCGTCGAGGCAGTTGCCGAGGAGAAGGGAGCCATCATGAAACGCGCTCGGTGGAACGGCGTGGTGATCGCGGAGGCCGACCGCACGGTGCAGGTCGAGGGCAACGACTACTTCCCACCCGAGTCCCTGCACCGTGAGTACTTCATCGAGACACCCACGCGGTCGTTGTGCCCGTGGAAGGGGATCGCGAGCTACTACGCGGTGACCGACGGCGATGAGGTCGCGGCGGACGCGGCGTGGACCTACCGCCACCCCAGTCCGCTGGCACGCCGTATCAAGAACCACGTCGCGTTCTGGGGCGGCGTTGTCGTCGAGGACGTTCCCGACGGCGATGTCTGCCTCCCCGGGGACGGCGCGGGGGCGTCCGCGTGAGCTCACACGGCCGCGCCGCCGGCAGCGGCGAATACGACGTCGTGGTTGTCGGGGGCGGTTCCGCGGGGCTGGCCGCCGTGCAGACGGCCGCTCGTGCTCGCGCGCGGGTGCTGCTCGTCGCCGAGGGAGATATCGGCGGCGACTGCACCTTCACCGGCTGCGTCCCGTCCAAGACTCTGCTTGAGGCGGCCGCCCGCGGAGTGCTCTTCGAGGAGGCTATGGCCGCCGTGCGGGCCAACGTGGCGCGGATCGCCGCGACCGAGGACGCGTCCGTGCTGCGCTCCCACGGGATCGAGGTGCTGCGCGGGCGTGCCCGGCTCGCCGGCGGCGGCGTGGTCGAGGTGGACGGCACGCACGTCGTCGCGCGGCGGATCGTGCTCGCGACCGGGTCTGCGCCGGTGCTCCCGCTGGTCGTCGGCCTGACCGAGCTGCCCGCCGACCGCCCCGCGCTGACCACCGACACGATCTTCGACCTGGCCGAGGCGCCGTCCTCGCTGGCCGTGCTCGGCGGAGGGCCGACCGGCTGTGAACTGGCTCAGGCGTTCGCCCGCCTCGGCGTGCGGGTCACGCTGGTCGAGGCGGCCGGCCGGCTGCTGCCGGACGCCGAGCCGGAGGTCTCCGCCGTCATCCGCGACGCGCTGGCCGCGGACGGTGTCGAGATCCGGGCGGGCAGCCCGGTCGAGAACGTCGCCGACCTCGACGTCGAGCGCGTGCTCGTCACCACCGGCCGGCGCCCTGCCACCGCGAACCTCGGGCTCGAGGCGGCCGGCGTGCGCACGGACGAGCGGGGGTACCTGGTCGTCGACGCGCACCTCGCTACCACGGCGGAGGGCGTGTACGCCGCCGGGGACGTCACCGGGCTGTCCGGGCACACGCACGACGCCTACGCGATGGGGCGGGTGGCCGTCCAGGTCGCGCTGACGGGCCCCCGACGGCGGCGTCCCACCTACGACCCGGCCGGCAGCCCGCAGGTGGTGTTCACCGACCCCGAGGTCGCCACCGTGGGGATCACCGAGCGTGAGGCGGGCCCCCGAGCCCGCGTGGCCCACCTGCCGATGGCGGAGGTCGACCGGGCGGTCACGGCAGGGGCCACCGCAGGGTTCGTCACCCTGGTGGCGGGGCCGCGTCCCGTCGTGGGGAACCTCGGCGGCGGGCGACTGCTCGGCGCGACCATCGTGGCGCGGCGGGCCGGAGAGCTGATCCACGAGCCCGCGCTGGCGTTGCGCACCGGGATGTTCACCGGTCGCCTGGCCCAGACGGTGCACGCCTACCCGACGTGGTCGGTCGCCGTGCAGCAGGCCGCCGCGCAGTTCTTCGGCGGCTACGGCGGTCGGACCGCCCGGCCGCCCCGCCGCGGCGCCCGCCCCGGGGAATGAGGGCGCCGTGCGCGACGACGACTGGCCCGACTACCTGAGCGACTACCACGACGAGCGCCCGGGCATCACGGAACGGGCGCTGGAGTGCGCCGCTCAACCGCCCCTCGGCACGCCGTACGACTGGCTCAGCGCGGCGCTCCCGGAGCGCCTCGGCAGGGTGCTGGACGTGGCATGCGGCTCGGCTCCGCTCCAACCGCGTCTGGCCGCGCGGGCGAAGTCCTACCTCGGTGTGGACGTCTCGCCGGCGGAGCTCGCCCTGGCGCGGGAGCGAGGACGCGGACCCGTCGTGCTCGGCGACGCCCGGGAGCTGCCGGTCGCCGGCGCCTCGGTCGATACCGTCGTGGTGTCGATGGGGCTCATGCTGGTCCGGCCGTTCGACGCCGCGCTCTCGGAGATCGCGCGCGTCCTGCGACCCGGCGGGAGGGCCGGCTTCCTCCTGCCGACGTCGGGCCCGCTGCGCCCTGCGGATGTGCGCCCGCTGCTCGCGCTGGCGTGGCGGCTGCACGGCCCCGGCTCGATGCCGCAGCGCATCACCGAGCGCCGCTTCGTCAGGGCGGCGTCACGGTGCGGGCTCCAGACCGTGAGGGCGTCACGGCACCGGTTCACATTCCCGCTGGCGACGCGGGCCGACGCCGCAGGCGCTGTGCGCTCCCTGTACACCCCGGGCCGCACCGACGCCCAGCGGCGCGCGGCCGAGCGCGCGCTGGCGCGGCTGGCCCGCCCCGGCCGCGCGCTGCCGCTGCCCCTGCTGCGCCTGATCGCGACCAAGGCGCCAGACGACCCCGGCATCGACCACACCGGAGAACAAAGGAGGAAGCCATGACGCACCTCAACCCGCGACCGAACGAGCCCCGCATCCCCGTGCACACGGTCGAGGACGCCCCACCTCCGTCCCGCGACCACCTGGCCTCGCTCACCCGGAGGATGGGCACCACGCTCAACATCCACGGCGAGATGGCGCACCCCCCGTTGACCATCGCCGGGTACGCGGGTCTGCAGGCCGCCATCAAGGACCACGGAACCTTCGACGTCGCGAGCCGCGAGGCGATCGCGCTTGCCGTGGGCGCGACGGACGAGTGCGCGTACTGCCAGTCCGCGCACACCCTCTCGGGCCGCGCCGCCGGCCTGACGGACGACCAGATGCTCGCGATCCGCCGCGCCGAGCCCAGCGACGACACGAGGCGGGACGCGCTGCTCGCCGTGGCTCGCGAGACGGCAGGCCGGGTGGGCGACGTCACCGACAACACCTGGCAGCGGGCGCTGGACGCCGGGTGGACCACGACCGAGCCGGCGGAGCTGTACGCGCACGTCGCGGTGAACCTGTACACGAACTACTTCAACCACCTCGCCCGCACGCGCCTCGATGTCCCGGCCGCCCCGGGAGTCGTGGCATGACATCCGGCGTGACGACGAGCAGGGCGACGAGTCGAAGGGTCGTGCCGGCCGCCGGACGGCCCCGCGGCCTCGGCGCGCTGATCACCGCGCAGCTGCTGCTGCGGATCGGCTCGGCCACGGGCGCCCTGCTCGTCGGCAGCTACTTCGTCGAGCTCGGCCGCAACGGTGTCGCGGTGGGATCCGTGCTGCTCGGCGCGCTGTCCGGCCTCACCTATCTGGCCGAGCTGGTCGTCGCACCCGTCGCCGGGGCCGCCAGCGACCGGCGGGGGCGACGGGTCTTCCTGATCGTCGCGCCGCTCCTGGCGGCGGCCGGCATCCTGATCACGCCGGGAGCGTCGATCCGGGACGCCGCACCACCGCTGATCCTCGTGGTGGTGGTCGTCGCGACGGCGCGGCTGATCGAGGGCGCCGGCGGCGCGATGGCCACCCCGGCCACCCTGGGGCTGGTGGCAGACGCCACCGACGGCGACCGGCTGCGTCGTGGGCGCCTGGCCAGCCTGTACGAGCTGTCGTCGTCCGGGGGCATCGCGGTGGGCGCCGCCGTCGGGCCCCTGTTGTACGCCGTCGCCGGTCTGTGGGGATTCGCCGTGCTGGCCGCCGTCTACGCCGCGGCCGCACTGCTGATCGCAGGGTTCGTCCACGACGGCGCGCCGCCGCGCGCGGTGCACCGCCGGCGGACGGTCCGCGGTCGCCTGGCGGTGTTCGCGAACCGCCGCTTGCTGGCGTTCCTGCCTGCGTGGATCGCCGTGAACGCGATCCTCGGCACCTGGGTCACCGCGCAGATCACGTTCGTGTTGGCCGGTGACCGGCAGATCCCCGGGCAGCGGTTCACCGGCGCCCTGGCCGGGCAGGAGGCGTGGCTGTCCGCCGTCCTCGGCGGTTACGTCCTGCTCTTCAGTCTGTTCGTCGTGGCCTGGGCGTTCTTCGCCGGCCAGCTGCCGACGAAGCCCACCCTGCTGGTGACGATCGGCGGCGCGATCGTCGCCGCGGCCGGGCTGATGCTCGCCAACCACGGCCTGCCGCTGCCCGCGGCGGTACCCATCGTGGCCGTCGGCCTCTTCCTGGAGGCGGGCTTCACCCCCGCGGCCCTCATCCACCTGGCCGATATCTCCGGCCGGTTCGCGGCCGACCGCGGCATGATCATGGGCGTCTACTCCGTGGTCCTCGGGATCGGGTACCTGCTCGGCAACGTCCTCGGGGGCGTCTTTGCGCACTGGCTCGGGTTCGACGGGCTGGGAGTGCTGACCGTCCTGTTCGCATTGTGCGGCATGGCCGCCGTCGTCCTCATGATCGTCCTGGACCGCCGTGCGGAGCCGGCCCGTGCGTGACGATGTCGCAGATTCCGTCGTCGGTGCACTCGGCGGGATCGAGCCGGGCGCCCCGCTCGCGCAGGTGCTCCAGCTCGGTCTCGAGCGCGGAGAGCTCGGCCTGGCGCCGGCGAACCTCGGCCAGCTGGTCCTCGATCAGGCCGACGACGTGGGTGCACGGGGTAGTGCCCAGGTCGCGCAGCTCGAGGATGCCGCGCACCTGCTCCAGGGTCAGGCCGACGGCTTGCGCCGCCCGGACGAACTCCACCCGCGCCACGACCCCCTCGGCGTAGTGCCGGTAGCCGTTCGAGCTGCGCGCAGGCGGGGGCACGAGACCCTTGCGCTCGTAGAAGCGCAGCGCCTGGGTACTGACGCCCGTCGTGCTGGCGAGCTCACCGATCCGCATCCGGTCACGATACCGCTTGACCTTGTAGCACGGTGCAAGGTTTAGCGTCCGAGGCATGGAGATCACACTGCTCTACTTCGATGACTGCCCGAGCTGGAAGACCGCCGACGACCGCCTGGCCGAAGCCGTCGTCGGTCGTGACGACGTCCACCTGACCCGCCGTCGGGTGACGACACCGGAGGAGGCTGTACGGCTGGGCTTCCACGGGTCGCCGAGCATCCTGGTCGACGGCGTGGACCCCTTCGCCGAACCAGGTGCCGACACCGGGCTGGCCTGCCGGATCTACCGGACGCCCGAAGGGCCGGCCGGCTCACCGACCGTCGGACAGCTCCGCGACGCTCTCGCCGCGGCGTCTCGCTAGCCCGGCGGCACCACACCAAAAGCATGACGATTGCCGGACGACCGGCGACGGAAGGAATGCACGCCATGCCTGCAAAGAACCTCGAGGGCCGCTACGACCTGATCGTGGTCGGCTCCGGCACGGCCGGCGCCGCCGCGGCCACGAAGACCGCCGCGCACGGGTGGCGGGTCGCCGTCGTGGACGACCTGCCCTACGGCGGCACCTGTGCGCTGCGCGGGTGCGACCCGAAGAAGATCCTGCGGCGCGGCGCCGAGGTCGTCGACGCCGCGCGGCTCCTGCGCGGCAAGGGAATCGACGACGACGGGCTGTCCATCAACTGGGCCGACCTGATGAAGCACAAGCAGGGCTTCACCGACCCGATGCCGCACCGGATCGAGACCAGCCTGGAACGCAGCGGGGTCGTCACCCTGCACGGCCCTGCCAGCTTCCAGGGGCCGACCCAGCTCGCGGTCGGTAACGAAGTGCTCACTGGTGACCGATTCCTCGTCGCCACTGGAGCCCACCCTCGGCCGCTGGACTTCCCCGGGGCCGAGCACCTGGTCGATAGCACCCAGTTCCTCGACCTCGACGCGCTGCCTGCGCGCATCCTGTTCGTCGGCGGCGGGTTCATCTCCTTCGAGTTCGCCCACATCACCGCCCGCACGGGCAGCTCACCGATCATCGTCGACCACGGGCCCCGCCCGCTGAAGTCCTTCGACCCCGACCTGGTCGACCTCCTGCTGGAACGCAGCCACGACGTCGGCATCCGAACATGGCAATCCACCGCCGTCACCGCAGTCGAACCGGCAGGCGCCGGCTACCGGGTCCACGTCGAGCACGACGGGCGCCCCGAAGTCCTCGACGTCGACCTCGTCGTGCACGGCGCCGGCCGCCAGCCGGACCTGGCCCGCCTGGACCTGGACGCCGCCGGAGCGGCGTGGACCACGCGCGGTGTCACCGTCGCCGACCACCTGCGCAGCACCACCAACCCGGCGATCTACGCGGCCGGCGACGCCGCCGACTCCGCCGGCATGCCGCTGACGCCGGTCGCGGCCGCGGAGGGCAAGGTCGTGGCGTCGAACATGCTCCATGACACGACCACGGCCCCCGACTACACCGGCATCCCGACCGCCGTGTTCACGATCCCCGAGCTCACCCGCGTCGGCCTGCTCGAGCACGAGGCCCGCGATCAGGGCATCGACCTCGACGTCCGCTACACCGACACCAGCGGCTGGTACTCCAATTACCGCCTCGCCGAGACCACCGCCGCAGTGAAGATCCTCGTCGACCGCGCCACGGACCACATCGTCGGAGCCCACCTCCTCGGCCCCGAGTACGCCGAACTCGTCAACACCTTCGGCATGGCCATGAAGCTGGGCCTCACGACCCGACAGCTCAGGTCCATGACGGCGACCTACCCAACCGTCGGGTCCGACCTCGGCTCGATGCTCTGATCGCACGAAGGGCCTCCTGCTGGCCCCGACACAGCTCCCGTGGCAGGGCTACTTGCTGGATGCTGCTCGGGCTCCGGTCCGCCGCCCACATACCGCGCCTCACGGATCTGGCCGTGCGCCCGCCCTAATTGCTCGCGCAGGCGCACGTTCTCCTCGGTGAGCTGACGGACCCGTTGATGTGCGAGTTCGAGTCGTCGGCGCAGCGACGAGTCCGACGCGCGCACGCCGGTAACCCGCGCAGCAGCTCGAGCGCTCGTGTTCTGGTCCTCGAGCTGTTCGAGCAGGCGGGGTTGGGTGTAGAGCCACGAACGCGATACCTCAGCGGCACGGGCGAGGCCGGAGACACTGATCGGCCGACCCGCACGTTGCAGGTCAGTGAGGGCCCATTCGGCGCGGGCTCGGGCGTCGGCGGCTCGTTGCTCGGCGGCGGCGACGAGGTGGCGGGTGTTATCAGCTCGCATCGGCGTTCCTGTCGTCGTCGGTGGTCTGGATGGCGGTGATGATGTTCCGCAGATTGGTCGCGACCTGCTGGTTCATCTCGACCACCCGGGTCTGCCCCTTGGTCTCCGCTTCGGCAATGAGGTGGTTGGTCGCGCGGAGCTGGGCGAGGTGCTCAGCCAGGAATTCCGGGGTGGTGACGAAGACGGGGCAAGTCAGGCACGCGTTCGCGTGCGGGCAGGTTTGTTGCAGCGGCAGACCGCAGTACCCGTTCGGGAGCGTCATGGTGACGCGGCCGAGATTCTCCTTCATCCAGGCTGCGTCGGAGAGCGCGCTGCCGGCGTCCAGGGCGACCGTCTGGCCGTGGGTGTCGATCTTGCGGGCGTTCTCCCAGTGGCTGCGGATGGTGGTGTCGTGCAGACGGGCGTAGCGGGCGGTCATCTCGGGCGACTCGTGATCCAACAGCCGGCGCACGACCTCCTGTGGGACGTCGGCGTTGATCAGGCGGGTGCCGTAGGTGTGCCGCAGCTGGTGGGCCGTGAAGCGAAACGGTCGGCCTGACTCGTCGCGCAGGCCGACCTGTTCCTGCCACGCCGTCAGGCGGGCCGTGACTGCGGCGTTCGACCAGTGCTTCGATCCGTCGGTCGCGCCGTGGCCGGGGGCGAGGTAGACGGCGCCTAGTGTCTCGGCGAGCACGAGGCGTTGCTGTTCGGCGATCTGGGCGGCGAGTTCGTCGTCGATCGGGACGACGGCTTCGCGGTCCATCTTGTGGTTGTAGTAGCGCAGGTAGGGCGCGCCCTGCGGGTCGTGGGTCAGGCAGTCGATCTTGAGCTTGTAGGCGTCGGCCAGGCGCAGGCCGGTGCCGATCAGGATCCGGAGCATCAGCCGGTGCGGTTGCGGTAGCTGCTCCTGGGCGGCCGGTGCTTCGATCTGCGCCATGACGTACTCAGGCAGGGCGCGTGGTAGCGCGGCGGGGCGTCTGGGGTGGTCGTTCGGATAGATGCCCGCTGTGGTCGGGAGGTCGGTTTCCCAACCGTGGCGGCGCACGGCGTCCAGGAACGCGCTCACGGAGCTGAGGTAGTAGCTGCGGGTCGGCGGGCTCAGGTCCAGGCTGGCGAGCTTCGTCAGGAAGACCTCGATCGTCTCACGCGTGAAATCGGCGACGGCAGCATCCGGTCCTGCTTGAGCGGTGAACGCCTCTGAGAGTCGTTGCAGGGCGGCCTGGTCGCGGTTCAACGTGTAGTAGCTGACACCCGTCGTGATCCGCCAGCGGGCGAACTTCTTCGCCAGCAGCCGCAGCCAGGGCTGGGCGATCCCGTCGAACCGCAGCCGGCCGCCCGAGCCCACGCCGTCGGTGGTGAACCCGACCACCGGCAACCGCCACACGTCGCGCTCGAACTCTGTCTGCGGATCGGGGGCGTCGTCGAAGAACTCCTCCAGCACGTGCCGCAGCGCGCTGAGCGTTCCAGTGACGACCTTGGGCCAGCTCTTGGCGCCGTGCGGGCTGCCTGGCTGGTCGGCGCGGATCGTCGTTGCGCCCTGGGCGGCCGACCATTCGATGATGCGCTGGGCACTGCTCGGCATCACCCGAGGGCGGTCCCCGGCAGTGGTGGTGGCCGCGAGCTGCACGGCCAGTGCGATCTCGAGGCGCAGCGGGTCGTCGACGCCGGCGAGGATGATGCGCTCCGGTCGGCTGGCGGGTCCCGGGTCGGCGAGGAACGCCTCCATGGCGGGCTGCCCGGCGGCCCGCCAACGCGTCAGGTGCGTCATACACAGATCCCGCACCTTGCGAAAGCGCAGGCAGCCCTCCACCGCGCACGTGCCGAACAGGTTCCCCGCCCACGCCGGGTCGTCGATCACGATGACGTCCGTCGCGAACTGCGGCCAGAGCGCGAGCCGCATCCGCGCCTCGGAACTGTGCGACCGGTCGGGAGCGGCGTCGTTCTCGAGCGCGCTCACGCGTGCGCCTCCAGCATCTCGTCGACGCGTTCGCGGGTGTCGTCGGGGAGCCAGCCCGCGGCCTGCAGCGCGGCGCGCACGTGCCGCACCTCCAGGTGGGAGTAGGTATCGATCGTGGTGGCGACCGAGGCGTGCCCGAGCAGCTTCTGCACCACCTCGGACGGCACGTCGCGGCTCAGCAGCTCGGTCGCGTAGGTGTGGCGGAACTGGTGGGGAGTGAATGCGATCCCGGTTCTGCGGCGGAGGCGGGCGACGAGGTCGGTCACCGCGGCATACGTCATCGGTGCCCCGATCTGCCCCGCCCACAGGTTCACGAACACGTAGTCGCAGTCCAGGGCGCCGTATTCGTCGAACAGGTAGTCCGCGAACAGTCGCACCAGCGCGGGGGTGACCGGGATGTCCCGCGCGCCAGTCTTCGCGCGGGCCTTGTTCAGGTTGCGGCGCGGTCGCACGTGGATCACGCGCCCTGCGACGTCGACGTCCTCGTGACGCAGTCCGAGCGCCTCACCGATCCGCATCCCCGTCCCGGCCAGCAGCGCGAACAGCAGCCGGTCCCGCAGCCGGTCGCACGCGTCCAGGATCGTCGTCACCTCCTGGGATGTCAGCACGCGGGGAGTGCGTTTCGGTTCGCGCAACTTGATCTCCCGGCGTCGCGTGGGCGTATCGCCCAGGTGCGCCAGCAGCGGTCGCCACGAGCCCCCGCGACCGCCACGGCCCAGCGACCACAAGAAGTCGCTCTGGACGCCGTGGCGATGGTGGAACTGGTAGAACGACCCGACCGCGGCCAGTTTCCGGTTGATCGTCGACGCCGAGCAGTACCCACCCGCCCGCGGCAGCCGTGTGACCTGGCCCTGCCGTTCGGCCGGCGACAGGCGCAGCCAGGCAACGAACCGCCCCAAGTCCTCCAAAACCACGCCCTCCCACGCGACGTCGGCCTGGGCGAGGAACGCAAAGTAGTCCCGCAGGTCGAACGCGTACGACCGCACCGTCCCCGGCGACCGCTCCACCGCACTCAGATGCGCCAGGAACCGGTCGACCGGCTCCACCACGTCGAACGACGGGTCCAGGACCGTCCACGACTCATCACCGGTTGACGGGACCACCCGCTGCACCGACCACGCCACCATGCCCTCCAGAGCGTCGACAACACTCCGGATAATGGCCGACCAGGCCGCCGCGAATCGGGCATTTCGTTACGTGGGCTACAACACGGACACTCTCCTCAAAACTAAGGGGAACATGTGTTCTATTGGATGTGCATGCCGGGAGGGCGGTCAGGCGAGAGCGTCAGGGGTCGACCCCTCCCGCACGTCGAAGGCGCTCCGCGCGCTCTCGATCGCCGGCATGTACTCCGAGGCCCACTCCAGCACCACGTCGACAGGGTGTCGCAGAGTCTTGCCGAGCGGCGTGATCGCGTACCTGACCGCCACCGGGCGCGTGGAGACCACCTCGCGTGCGACCACACCGTTGCGCTCGAGCCGGCGGAGCGTGCCGGTCAGCGACTTCTGCGTGACCGCGGGGATGGCTCGCCGCAGCTCGTTGAAGCGGCAAGGGCGCTCGCAGAGCTCGTCGAGCACGGCGAGCGACCACTTGTCGAGCACCTGGTCGAGGAGCTCACGGTGCGGGGCGTCGATGCGCAGGGCTCGGTCGGTATCCATGGTGAAACCTGGTTTCGTTGAAGTATCCGCTCAAGACCAAGTACCTTATCGAAACCTACTCGAAGGAGCCACCATGACTGTCCAGCACTTCACCCCCGAAGGCATGCTGCAGCCCACCCCGTACCACCACGTCGCCGTCGGCACGGGCACCACCCACGTCCATGTCAGCGGGCAGGTCGCCCGCCAGGCGGACGGGACCCCGGTGGCCCCTGGCGATCTCGCCGGCCAGGTCGCCCAGGCGCTGCGGAACACCGCCGTCGGCCTGGCGGGCGCGGACGCCTCGTTCGCGGACGTGCTGCGCCTGACGTTCTACGTGACCGGGTGGAGCCCGGAGAAGATCGGTGCCTTCATGGAGGGGATCGAAGGGGTCGCCGAAGAGATCGGCCTCCCGACCCCCCTGCCACCAGCCAGCCTCGTCGGTGTGGACCACCTCTTCGAGCCGGACGTGCTCGTCGAGGTCGAGGCGACCGCACTGCTCGACTGAGGTGGTCCGCACGGCGCGGTCGGGCGACGCGCCGGCCGCCGTGGTGGGGCACGCTCCCGACGTCTTGGACGTGCTACTCCGACGCGGGCACGCCAGGTTCGTCGAGGTCCCCTGCCAGCGGCAACCCGGCCGCGGTCTCGCGCAGGACGTCGAGAGCGCGGGAGCGCGCGTGCGGCGACCAGGCGAGGACGGTCGTCGCGTGCGGCGCGTCGGTCACGGGGATCGCGACGTGCTGCGGCCACTGCCACGCCCGGCCGGAGGCCGGGATGACCAGGAGCGCCCGACCCAGGGCCACCAGCTGCGCGAGCTGGGACTGCGTCCGCACCTCCGGACCCGGCCCGTCCGGAGAGGTGCCGTCCAGCCGCGGCCAGCGCGCCATCGGCAGGTCCGGGACGCGCGCGGGTGCGTGGCTGGCACGATCGCCCCCTGCCCCTCCGTCAGCAGGTCCTGTCTCGAAGCCTGCGAGACCGGCCGACTGCTCTGGACCGCTAGGGCGTCATGGGACGTCGTGGGAGCCCCGGGTAGGGTCGTCGACGATGGACGAGATGCTGCCCGTGAGGATCCTGCTGGCCGTCGTCATGCTGGGCGCAGGGGTCCTCCTCGTTCGCACGGCTCGTGCCGCGGCGTCGGGCAGGCTCCGGCGGAACCAGCTGGCGGGCATCCGCACTCCCAGCACCATGGCGAGTGACGAAGCGTGGCTGGTGGCTCACGTCCGTGCGGAGCGACCGACCACGCTGGCCGGCTGGACCGCGGCGGCGAGCGGGCTGTTCGCGCTCCTTCCCGTCTCCTCGGTGGTCCTGGCGGTCGCAGTGCTCACGGGCTGCGTCGTGATGGTCGGGCTCGTGCTCCACGGCGCGCGCGTCGGTGGCCGGGCGGCCGCCGAGACGGTGCGGAGGACGACGGGCTGACGCTCCCTACGCCGGCCGCGGGGCGTACATGATGACGGCCACCCCGACGAGGCAGATGAGCGCGCCTGCGATGTCCCACCGGTCGGGGCGGAAGCCGTCGACGATCATGCCCCAGACCAGCGACCCGGCCACGAACACGCCCCCGTAGGCCGCCAGGATGCGCCCGAAGTGGGCATCTGGCTGCAGGCTCGCGAAGAACCCGTAGAGTCCCAGCGCGATCACCCCCGCACCGATCCACAACCATCCACGATGCTCGCGGAACCCTTGCCACACGAGCCAGGCTCCCCCGATCTCGAACAGCGCGGCGCCCAGGAACAGGACGATCGATCGGGCGGTGGTCATCTCAGGCAGCCTCCGTCGGTGCTGTTGCGGGCAGGGCGTCGGTCGTGGTCGCAGCCCACCCATCATCCTGTCCGGACGCGTTCAAGACTGTCTTCTCGTGCACCTGCCACTCCCGGCGGGACCCCCGCACCGAGGGCCTCTCTCCTGCCAGCCTCCGACGCCGGCCCGCTCAGATGGTGGCCCTCGGCTTCCTCTCGGCGATCGCCGTCGGTACCGCGCTCCTCCTGCTGCCCGTCTCGACCACCGGCCAGCGTGCCAGCTTCGTCGAGGCGCTCTTCACCGCGACGTCCGCGGCCTGCGTGACGGGGCTGGTCGTCGTCGACACGGAGACGTTCTGGTCCCCGTTCGGCCAGGGCGTGATCCTCGTCCTGATCCAGATCGGCGGCTTCGGCGTCATGACCGTCGCCTCGCTGCTGGGGCTGCTGCTCTCCCGGCGCCTGGGTCTGCGCACCCGCATGGTCGCCGCCGAGTCCACGCACACCGTGGGGCTCAGGGACGTCAAGAAGGTCATGCTGGGCGCGCTGCGGTTCACCGTGGTCGCGGAGCTCGTCCTGGCCGTGGTCCTCACGGTGCGCCTCATGATCGGCTACGGGGAGACCTTCCGGCACGCCGCGTGGTCGGGGATCTTCCACTCGCTGTCGGCCTTCAACAACGCCGGGTTCTCGATCTACGGCGACTCGCTCATGCGGTTTGTCAGCGACCCCTGGATCTGCCTGCCCATCTGCGCGGCCGTCATCGTCGGCGGCCTCGGGTTCCCCGTGCTGCTCGAGCTGTGGCGCCTGTCGCGCACCCGACGCGGCGACGCGGCCCGCACGGCGCTGCGCGACCCCTCGCGCTGGAGCATCCACACCCGCCTGACCCTCGGCACGACGGCGATCCTGCTCACCGTCGGCACCGTCTTCTTCCTCGTGGTCGAGTGGGCGAACCCGCAGACCTTCGGCCCGCTGAGCGTGCCCGGCAAGATGCTCGCCGCTTTCACCCAGTCGGTCATGCCGCGCACCGCCGGGTTCAACTCGATCGACACCTCCGAGCTGAACCACGGCACCTGGTTCTTCACCGACATGCTCATGTTCGTCGGCGGCGGCAGCGCGGGTACCGCCTGCGGGGTCAAGGTGGGGACGTTCGCCGTCCTGGCGTTCATCATCTGGTCCGAGCTCCGCGGCGACCCCGACGTCACCGCCTTCGACCGACGGATCGCCCGCGCGACCCAGCGTCAGGCGCTGACCGTCGCGCTCGTCGGTGTGGCCGCCGTCGTCGTCACCACGCTCACGATCACGGTGTCGGTCCCCGCGGCGGTCCTGCCGCTCGACCGGGTCCTGTTCGAGGTGGTCTCCGCCTTCACCACGACCGGGCTGTCCACCGGCATCACCGCCGACCTCGACGGCTGACACCAGGTCCTCCTGGCGGTACTGATGTTCCTCGGGCGCCTCGGCCCGATCACCCTGGGGACCGGCCTCGCCCTGCGTCACCGGCACAAGCTCTACCGGCGGCCCGAGTCCGCCGTCATCATCGGCTGACCCGGCCCGGCGCCGATGGCCGCGCGACCCGGCTCACCGCCCGAACACCTGGGTCCACCACGGGCCGCCCGACGCCTGCGCGACACCCAGTCCGTGCCGGGTGAGGTCACAGCTCAGGATGTTGGCTCGGTGCCCTGGGCTGTCCATCCACGCCGCGACCACCGCGGCGGCGTCCGGCTGGCCCCGCGCGATGTTCTCGGCGCCGACCCCCTCGACCCCTGCCGCCTCCGCACGGTCCCACGGCGAGAGCCCCTCGGGCGTCGTGTGGTCCAAGTAGCCGCGAGCGGCCATGTCCGAGGCGTGGGCCGCGGCCAGGTCGTCCAGCGCGGGCTCGGCACGCAGGGCCGGGCAGCCCGCGGCCGCGCGCTCCGCGTTCACCAGCTCCAGGACCCGTTCCGACGGCGCCGCGTCGGCAGCATCGGCAGCCTCGGCCCCGTCGTCGGCGTCGTCGGCGTCGGGCTCCGCTCCGTCATCGGCAGCATCGGCAGCCTCGGCCCCGTCGTCGGCGTCGTCGGTGCCGGGATCCGCTCCGTCATCGGCAGCATCGGCCCCGTCGTCGGCGTCGTCGGCGTCGTCGGCGTCGTCGGTGCCGGGATCCGCTCCGTCATCGGCAGCCTCGGCCCCGTCGTCGGCGTCGTCGGCGCTGCGCTCGCCGTCGGCGTCGTCGGTGCCGGGATCCGCTCCGTCATCGGCAGCATCGGCGTCGTCGTCGGCGCTGCGCTCGCCGTCGGCGGCAGCGTCGGTCGGTAGCTCGCGCACGGCGGCCTCCGCGAGCTCCTGGGAAGCATGGGTCAACGCGGCCGCGGAGACGCCGTCGGCGCCCCGGGCACCGATCCGCAGCACGTCCGGGGCGACGACCGCCAGGACGACGACGAGCAGCAGACCCACGCCGAACGTGGCCAGCAGCGCGCCGAGCTGGCGCAGGGCCCCTCCTCGTCGACTCGACACGCGGGCACCGTAGCGTCCCCGACGTACCGGACGAAAGGTCCGGCTACCGGGCGGATCCCTGCGCGATCACGTAGCGCTCGTAGGCCGGCGTGCGGCGGACGGCCTCGGCGTGGGCGTAGACGGCGGCCGCCCGGACGACGGCGACGTCGAAGCGCTCACCCGCGTCGCCGCGCCACCCGACGTACTGCGTCCAGCGCAGCGGCTCGCCCTCCAGCGCGACCGCACGGACCCCGGGCAGGTCGAGCAGGAGCGGCTGGACCAGCGCGATGGCGTGCCCGCCCTTGACCTGCTCGACGGCGGACGCCCGCTCGGTCTCGCTCACCTCCCGCGGGGTGAAGCCCGAGCGGGCGCACGCGGAGACGAAGCACCGTTCGAAGCACCCGTCGCCCGGGGCGGAGAGCCAGTTCTCCTCGGCGAGCTCGGCGAGCGGCACCTCGTCGCCGGCCGCGAGCCGGTGGTCCTCCGGCAGCAGGACGAACACCGGGTCGGTCCTCAACCGGGTCCACTCGACACCGCCGTCGGTCGGCAGCACCGCGTCCCCGCACGCACCGACCAGCGCGATGTCGAGCGTGCCGTCGGCGAGGCGCACCGCCGCCGCGTCCGCGGACCACGAGGTGAAGGACGTGACGTTCACGCCGGCGAGGTCGGCACGCAGGCGGTTGAGGAAGATGCCGCCCAGCACGGTCGACACTGTCCCGACCCGCAGCGCGGTGGCGGCGTCGGGCCGGGCGAGGACGTGACGGCGCACGTCGCCGTGGAAGGCGTCCATCGCGGGCAGCAGCACGCGCGCGTGCCGCAGCACGAGCTCGCCCAGCGGCGTGGGGCGCGCGCCGTGCCGACCGCGGACGAAGACCGGACCCCCGAGCGCCTGGTCGATACGGTTGAGCTGTGCGGACAACGCGGGTTGCGCCATGCCGAGGGCGGCGGAAGCCTTCGTGACGCTTCCCTGCTCGGCGACGACGGTCACGAGCCGGAGGTGCCGGAGGTCGATCTCCATACCGAGAAGATACTTCTTCCAGACCACCGGTGGGATGCCCCCGGACACGGACCGTCCCACGACACGACCAGCACCGAGTGAAGGAGAACGATGACGGAGCACGTGACGTTCGCGTCCAGCACGGGACCGACCCTGGCCGGGATCATCGACGAGCCGGAGGGCGAGGTGCGGGGCTGGGGGCTGTTCGTCCACGGGTTCACCCTCGGCAAGGACTCCCCTGCCGCGGCCCGCATCTGCAAGCAGCTCGCCGCGGAGGGCGTCGGCATGCTGCGCTACGACAACCTCGGCCTCGGCGACTCGGACGGCGACTGGGGCGACGGCTCGTTCACCGTCAAGGTGGCCGACACGGTGCTCGCCGCCGAGCTCATGGCGGCACGCGGCACCCCGGTGGAGATCGTGGCCGGGCACTCCTGGGGCGGCGCCGCCGCGATCGCCGCGGCGCCCGAGATCCCTGCCGCCCGCGCCGTCGCGACGGTGTGCGCGCCGTTCGACCCCAGCCATGCCGAGCACCACTACGACGGCCTGGTCGACCAGGTGCTGGAGGAGGGTCACGCGGTGTGGCAGGTCGGGGGCAAGCGCCTCAACCTCAAGCGCGGGATGGTCGAGGACGTGCGGGAGGCGGACCTCGCGCACCGCATCCCCGCGCTGGGCCTGCCCCTGCTCGTGATGCACTCCCCCACGGACAACACCGTGGGCATCGACAACGCGAGCGAGATCTTCCGGGCAGCGCGCCACCCGCGCAGCTTCGTGTCCCTGGAGGGGTCGGACCACCTGCTGACGAGGTCCGGCCAGGCGCGGCGCGCGGCCCGCATCATCAGTGCCTGGGCGGATCCGTACCTCGAGCAGGACTGAGGGTCAGGCAAGGGTCAGGCGGGCGCGAGGAAGCCGTCGCGGACCAGGCCGCGGACGGCGGGCAGCAGCTCGGCCGCGAGGTCCGACGACGGCACCTCCAGCAGGGCGGCCAGCGCCCCGACGGTCTGCCCCACCGAGAGCTCGCCGTCGCAGACGCCGACGAAGGCCGCCAGACCCGTCGAGGCCTGCACTCCCCGGCCGAACCCGTCGCCCTGCCGCACGACCACGACGTTCGGGTGGGCGGCGCCGGGGGTCAGGTAGCGCTCCTCGGTGACGTCGGCCGCCACGACGAGCCGCGTGGCCGCCAGCGCCTCGTCGTCGTGCGCCTCCAGCCAGTCGTGGGCGGCCAGGGAGGCCGCGAGGTGCCCGCCGAGCGGCTGGCGCAGCACCCCGTGGTGCTCTTCCATCCGCCGCAGGGTGGCGCGCCCGCCGTCCGCCGGACGGCGCAGCGTGACGAGGCCGAAGCCGACGGCCTCGACGTCGCGGGCGGCGAAGTCGTCCACCCAGGCCCCGTAGGCCGCCGTCCACGCGTCCGGCTCCCGCTCGGAGGACGTGCCGCCGTCGCGGATCCAGGTCTCGGCGTACTCGGCCGGATCGAGCAGCTCGCGCTCGACGACCCAGGCCTCCAGGCCGGACTCGTCCAGCCACGCGCCGACACGGTCGGTCCACGGCTCGCCGCGGCGGTGCTCCCAGTTGACGAGCATCTGTGCGACGCCGCCGGGCGCGAGCACCGCGCCGACGCCGGTGACGAGGTCCCGCACGAGGTCGTCGCCGGACCGGCCGCCGTCGCGGTACTCGAACGCGCCGAGCGCCTCCGCCACGGCCGCCCCCGGTGCACCTGTGCGCGGCGTGATGACGAACGGCGGGTTGGACACCACGAGGTCGAAGCGCTCACCGGCGACCGGTTCCAGCATCGACCCGTGCCGCAGCGTCAGGTCCGCGTCGGGCATGTTCAGGGCGGCGTTGAACCGCGCGAAGGCGAGCGCGCGGCGCGAGATGTCCGTGCCGACCACGGCCCCGGCGTGCCGGGCCGCGTGGAGAGCCTGGATGCCGCACCCCGTCCCGAGGTCGAGCACCCGACCCACCTCGGGCCGGACGGTGACCTGTGCCAGCGTCGTCGACGCCCCGCCGGTACCGAGCACGTGGTCGGCGGCCAGCCGACGGCCCGTCACGACCTCGCTCAGATCGCTGGCCAACCACCAGGCGACCGGCCCGGTGGCGTCCGTCGCGGCGTACGGCTGCAGGTCGACGACGGCGCGCACCGGGTCGCCGGCCTGCTGGCCCGCCGCACGGACGAGCCCGAGGCGGGCGGCGCCGTCGGCCCCGAGACCGGGCAGCGCGGCGTCGAGCTCGGACCGCGGCACCTCGTCACCGAGGAGGAACAGCGCGGTGAGCGCGGCACGCGGGTCGGTGCTGCCGGCCACGACGCGGCGCGCGGGCAGCAGCTGTCCCCGCTGCAGGGCCGCCGAGGCCACGTCGCCCAGCAGGTCCTCCACGGCGTCGACGGTGAAGGAGGCCTCCAGCGCCGGGCGGAGGGCGGCGACCGCCGCCGGCTCCCCGGCCGGGGGCGGTACCGACGTCACCCGCGGCAGCCCTCGTCGAGGTAGGCGGTGACCGACTCGTGGGCCGTGGTGGCCCGCGCCGTGTCGACGTCCGTGATCGCCAGCGTCGCGGCCGAGGCGACCGCCTGGTCGTCGTCGGTGTCGACGTCCTCGAAGGCTCCGACCGCCTTGTCGAGGTAGGCGGTCATGCCGTCCCAACCCGGGACGTCGGCCGCGTCCTCGACGGAGGTGATGGACCGGTGCGCCTCCCGGAAGCCCGCGACCAGCAGGCGGGGGTGCTCCTGGTCGATGCCGGCGAGCGCACGGTTGGTCTCCGCCCACACCTCTTGGAGCTCGAGGCACTCCTCGGTCAGCGCCGGGGGCTCGTCGCCGCCCTCGCCGTCGCTCATGGAGAGGTCGGCGTCGACGGAGATCGCCGGGGCCGGCTCCGGGGCGGCCTGCGTGGAACCGCCTGAGGAACCGCAGGCGCCGACGGACGCCGCGACGGCGAGCGCCACCGCGGCGGCGGAGGCGGTGCGGCGGGTACGCGGACGGAGCGGCAGCATCCCACCATGGTGGCTCAGGTCCGGGGTGGTCGGGAAATCGAGGGACCGGCCCGTGAGACGTCTCACGGGGCAGATCGGGCGAGAGCGGACGAGTCAGGACGTGCAGTCGGCCGCCAGGTAGTCCGTGATCCGTTGCGACGCGGCCGTCATCTCCTCGGTGTCGTGCGCGGCGAGCGCATCGGCCACGGCGGCCTCCACCTCGTCGTCCTCCACGTCCTGGGTGGCGTCGGCCGCGGCGGTGACATAGGTGAGCACGGTGGCCCAGTCCGTGATGACGGCGCCGGGCGGGTCGACCATGCTGAGCGCGTCCCGCGCACCGACGAACCCCGTCCGCAACGAGCGCGGCGACTCGACGTCCATCCGGACCTGCGCGGAGGCTGCCCGGGACCACGCGACCTGGGCCGCCGCGCACACCTCGGGCGTGACCTCGGTGACCGTCGCGGTCGCGGCGTCGGTGCTCGCCTCCGCGTCGCTCCCGAGGTAGTCGGCTCCGGCGCCGACGCCGATGCCCACGGCGAGCGCGAGCCCGCCCGCGGCCCACAGGGTGACGCCACGGGCGAACAGCCCGGTGGCCCGGCGCCGGGGCAGGACGGCGGCCACGGTCCGGGCGCGCACGGTCAGGCTGCGCGCGCCACCACCCCCGGTCCGGGCAGCGCGACGACGACTCGCCCGGTCCGGTGCGCCGCCCTCGCCGGTGGGATCGCCGTGGACGGTGTCGTCGCGGGCCGCTCCGCCGCTGGCGGTACCGCCCTCCGACACCCGGGCGGCACGGTCCTTCCGGCCGTGCTTCCTCTTCGTCTTCTTCGTCGACCTGCCCACGTTCTGGCCCACGTCGCGGAACGTCCCGGCGACGTCGGCCGAGCCGTCGAGGACGTCGTCGAGCGGGGGGACGTCGGTGGGCACGTCGGTGCTCGCCCACGGCAGGGCGGCCGGGGCCGGAGCGGCTGCGGCCGCGCCGGGCGGGAACGGGGCGTCCGGGAACGGGTCCGGGTCGGCGGCGGACCCGGCCGAGCCTGCCGATGCCTGCGACGGACCGCCCCACGGCGGGGTCCCTCCAGGGCCCGCACCGCCCACCGGACCGAACGGGAAACCACCCTGAGGTGCAGGAACAGGGCTTCCGACGTCGGGCGGCAGCGCCTCGTCCCTCGCTGTGGTCCGCCTCATGATCGCGAAGGCTACCCAATGACACGCCGAAGGTGTCCAGATCGTTGCCTTCGTGACCTTGACCCAGGTACCCGCCGACCGCCAGATTATGCGAGTGAGCGCAACGATGACAGGCATGTGGGTCGCACCCGAGCTGGATCCGCGCACGACCGGTGCCGACCCGGTCGGTGAGAAGGAGACCCTCTGGGAGTACCTGTGCCGGTACCGGATGACGCTCGTCATGAAGTGCGAGGGCCTGGACGCCGAGCAGCTCTCGCGTCGCAGCGTGCCCCCGTCGAACCTGTCGTTGATCGGTCTCGTGCGCCACCTCGCGAACGCGGAGCACCACTGGTTCACGCGAGTGCTCCAGGGCACCGTCGCCCCCGGACCCTTCGAGCGGGCGCGCGCCGTGGACGTGGACTTCGACGAGGTCTACCCCACCGAGGAGTGTGCCGACGAGGCCTGGCAGGCGTGGCACGACGCCGTGGAGGCCGCCGACGAGCAGATGGTCCACGAGGAGCTGGACCGGGAGGTCCCGTTCGACGGCGGCACCGTCGAGGTGCGCGACGTCATCATCCACATGGTCGAGGAGTACGCCCGCCACATGGGCCACGCCGACCTGCTGCGCGAGTGCATCGACGGGCGCACCGGCCTCTGAGCCGGAGGCGCCCTGACGAGGGAGCTCCTCGGCCGTGATCAGGCGGTACGTCCGAGGCAACCGGACGAGGAGCTTTCTCGGCCAGAGTTCTCGAAAACGATTGCGAACTTCGACCATGGCCACTACGGTCGAGTCTCGAAATCCTTTTCGACAGGGCGGGCCAGCGTGGGTCCGTCCAGGGAGGCAGGATCAACGATGACCCGAGCACCACTCTCGAGAAGCACGACGAGGCGGCGCACCGCCGCGCTCTCCACCCTCGCCGCGCTGGTGATCACCGCCGGCGTCGGCGTCGGATCGGCCCAGGCCGACGGCTCCACCCTGCACGAGGCGGCCGACGAGTCCGGCCGGTACTTCGGCACGGCGATCGCGGCGAGCCGGATGAACGACCAGCAGTACACGACCATCGCGAACCGTGAGTTCGACATGATCACGGCCGAGAACGAGATGAAGCTCGACGCCCTCGAGCCGCAGCAGGGCCAGTTCAGCTTCGGCACCGCCGACCAGATGGTGGACTGGGCGATCAGCAACGGCAAGCAGGTGCGCGGTCACACGCTGGCCTGGCACTCGCAGCAGCCGGGCTGGATGCAGAACATGGAGGGGCAGCAGCTCCGCCAGGCGATGCTCAACCACGTCACCGAGGTCGCCACCCACTACCGCGGCAAGATCCACTCCTGGGACGTGGTCAACGAGGCGTTCGCCGACGGCTCGTCCGGCGCCCGCCGCGACTCCAACCTGCAGCGCACCGGCAACGACTGGATCGAGGCGGCCTTCCGCGCCGCCCGCGCCGCGGACCCGAACGCCCAGCTCTGCTACAACGACTACAACACCGACAACTGGGACCACGCCAAGACGCAGGGCGTCTACAACATGGTCGCGGACTTCAAGGCCCGCGGCGTGCCGATCGACTGTGTCGGGTTCCAGGCCCACTTCAACTCGGGCAACCCGGTGCCGAGCAACTACCACGAGACGCTGCAGAACTTCGCCGACCTGGGCGTGGACGTGCAGATCACCGAGCTCGACATCGAGGGTTCCGGCACCTCGCAGGCCGAGCAGTACCGCGGCGTGGTCCAGGCCTGCCTGGCCGTCTCCCGCTGCCAGGGCATCACCGTCTGGGGCGTGCGGGACACCGACTCGTGGCGCGCCTCCGGCACGCCGCTGCTGTTCGACGGCAACGGCAACAAGAAGGCCGCCTACAACTACGTGCTCGACCAGCTCAACAGCGGTGACGGCAACGACGACGGCGGCGACGACGGCGGCGGACCCACCGATCCCGGTGGCGACGGCACCTGCTCGGTCACGGTGACGAAGACCGACTCCTGGGGCGACCGCTTCAACACCACCTTCGACGTCAACGGCGCCGACGACTGGGTCGTGACCATCAGCACCGGCAGCGGGCAGAGCGTCCAGAGCTCGTGGAACGCCGACGTGTCCGGCACCAGCGGCACCCTGACCGCCACACCCAACGGCAACGGCGACAGCTTCGGGATCACGCTGTACTCCAACGGCAACACCACGGCCCCGACGGCCACCTGCTCGTCGGGCTCCGGTGGCGACCCGACCGGCGACTGCGCCGTGACGGTGACCAAGGCCGACGAGTGGGGCGACCGGTTCAACGTGGACCTCGCCGTGTCCGGCAGCTCGGACTGGCAGGTCGCGATCGCGCTCGACGGATCGCAGAGCCTGCAGAACTCGTGGAACGCGTCCGTCGCGGGCACCACGGGCACGCTCACCGCCACGCCGAACGGCAACGGCGACACGTTCGGGATCACGCTCTACTCGAACGGGTCGACGGCGCTGCCGACGGCGACCTGCACGACGGCCTGACGGCTTCCCGCGGTCGACCGACCGCGCGGAACCGACGATCCCCGTCTCCGGGTTCCCCGCCCCCCGCGGTGCCCCGGAGGCGGGGATCCGTCGTCAGCTCGAGGACCGCACCACGAGCCGCGGCACCAGGACCTCGTGGACGTCGTCGGCCCGGCCGTCGAGCCGCTCGCGCAGGAGCGCCACGGCTCGCGCACCCATGAGGTCTCGCTGCTGCTGCACGGTGGTCAGCGCGGGTCGTGCGCGTCGCGCGAGCACCGTGTCGTCGTAGCCGACGACGGCGAGCTCGGCGGGGACGCGCAGCCCGGCGTCGAGCGCATGGTCGAGCACGTCGACCGCCTCGACGTCGTTGCGCGCGAAGACCGCGGTGGTGGCGTCGTGCACCAGGGCGTCGAGCGCCGTCGGCCCGGGGGCGACGACCCGCACCTCCTCGGCCAGGCCGGCGGCGCGCATGGCCGTCTCGTAGCCGCGGCGACGGGCGATCCCGGCGGGGCGGGTCGACGAGGTGACGTGCGTGATCGACCGGTGCCCGCGGGCGACCAGGTGGTCGACGACGAGCGCCGCACCGTGCTCGTCGTCGTTGTTGACCGAGTCGATGCCGGCCACGGGGGCGGCCGTGCGCCCGACCATGACCACCGGCGCACGCCGCGCCGCCGCGGCGAGCACCTCCTCGGGGACCCAGGACGAGACGACGACGATCCCGTCGACGCCGAGGTCCAACAGCTGGTGGACCCGGTCGGCGAGGCGCCCTCGGTCTCGCGAGCCGTGGGCGAGCAGCACCGAGAGGCCGGAGTCCTCGGCGGCGGCCTCCACGGAGGCCACGATCTCGGTGTGGTACGGGTTGTCGAGGCTGGAGATGACCGCGCCGAGCAGCATGGACCTTCCCTGCTTGAGGGTGCGGGCGGTCAGCGACGGACGGTAGCCGACCTGGTCGGCGACGACGAGGATGCGCTCGCGGGTGCGTGCGGAGACGCCGGCGTCCCCGCGCAGGGCCAGCGAGACGAGCGACTTCGACACTCCGGCCGCGGCGGCGACGTCGAGCAGGGTGGGCCGGGGACGGGCAGAGGCGGCGGGCACGCGCTCATCCTGCCCACGCGACGGCGGCGACGCGAAACGGGCGCGCGGAGCGGCGGACACGAGGCGACTGGAACGTTCCAGATGTTCCGGCGTCGTTCACCGGCGCGCCACCGGACGGACGCCGGGGAGTCGCCGCCCGTCCCTAGCGTCGCCGTCGTGACGATCGCCCCCAGCCCCGACGCTCCCCGCCCCGAGACCGCACCGGACACCGACCCGGCGGTGCCCGCGGCGCTGCGCACCCGCCCAGCCGCTCTGCTGCTCGACTTCGGCGGTGTCGTCCTCACGACGAGCAAGCGGCCGGGCGGCCCCGAGGCGATGGCCGAGCACGTCGCGGCGGTCCTCGGCCGGGCCGGGCACCACCGCACGCCCGCCGAGCTGCTGCCGGTGCTGCGCGGCGGCAAGAAGGCGCTCAAGGACTGGAAGAACGCCGCCTCCCGCCGCCTCGCGCCCGAAGAGCTGGACCATCGCACGATCTGGCGGGAGTTCTACGGCTCGCCGCTCACCGCGGCGGAGCGTGAGGTGCTCGCCGGGTCGGCCGGGCAGCTCCAGGAGACGATGACCCGCACCCTGACCGACCACACGGTCCGCCCCGGCGTGCGTCAGCTGTTGCGCTCCGCCCGGGACCTCGGCATCCCGGTCGGGATCGTGTCGAACGCCCACTCGGGCCGCGCGCACCGCGCCATCCTCGCCGAGCAGGGCCTCGGCGGTTCGTTCGCCGTGCAGGTGTACTCCGACGAGGTCGGCATCCGCAAGCCCCACCCCGGGATGATCGAGCTCGCCGCCCGCGGCCTGGGCACGACGCCGGAACGCTGCTGGTACGTCGGCGACACGCTCGACCGCGACGTCGTCGCCGGACGCCGCGCCGCCGTCGCCGGGCTGGTCCTGACCCGCGACCACCACACCGACCGGCCGCCGTTCCCGGTCACGGAACGCCCCGACCTCGTCCTGGAGGACCCCACCGGACTGGTGACCCTGCTGCGTGACGCCGCCCCCGCCCTCACCTCCCCCGAGTTGTCAGACTCTCGTGGCGGTATCCGGCCACGAGAGTCTGACAGCTCGGGCGGCAGCCAGGTGAGCGCGCTGCTGCTCGACCACGGCGGCGTCATCGCGGTCTCGCGGCCCGACGACGCGGTCCGGCGCGGGTTCGCGGCCCGCCTCGCGGCGGGCCTGAGCGCGGCGGGTTACCCGACGGCCACCGACGAGGCCGTCGACGTGCTCGACCGGGCCCGCGCGGCGCACCGGGCCTGGAAGAACGACCACGACGGCGGCACCACGGTCCCGGAGATCGACGCGCCGACGTTCTGGGTCCAGCTCGTCGGGCCCCTGCTCGACCGCCACGGACCGGGGGTGCGGCACTGGCTGCGCGCCGAGGCGCACGCCCTCATGGTCGACTACGCCCGGACCAAGTCCACCCCCACGGTGCGGCCGGGCGTGCACGAGCTGCTGACCGCGGCCGGCGACGCCGGCGTCCCCGTCGCGGTCGTGTCGAACACGGTGTGCGGGCGGGCGGTGCGCGAGGAGCTGGTCGAGCACGGCCTCGACGACCTCATCGGCGCGCACGTGTACTCCGACGAGCTCGGGCTGCGCAAGCCCGACCCCACCACCGTCCGCACCGCGCTGACCGCGCTCGACGCCGACGGCGCCCGCGCCGTGTTCGTCGGCGACAAGCCGCACCGCGACGTCGCCGCCGCCCGCGCTGCCGGCGTCGGGACCGTCGTCGTGGTCAGGGGTGGCGCCACGCCTGACGCGGCGCTCGACGCGCTCGACGCCGACGACGCCCTCCGACCCGACCATCTCCTCCCCGACATGACCGCCGTCGCCGGGCTGCTGCGCACGTGGGCACACGGCCCGGCAACCACCCCCTGATCGCCGGCACCCGCCGGTCGCCCCGGAAGACCCGAGACGAACCTTCGAGGAAGGCACCCATGCCCAGCAACGTCGCCGCCACGGTCGACAAGGTCCGCGGCACCCTGCCGCGGTCCGAGCAGCTCTCCGGCCCCCAGAAGCTCATGATCCTGGTCCTGTCCATGACGCTGTACGGCGTGGGCGACATCGTCGCCAACGTCGTGCCCGAGGTCCAGGTCGGGCCTCTCGAGCTCGGCGTCTCCTACTTCGCGTTCATCGCCGTGGTGCTCGCCGCCCTTCTCTCGCCGCTGTGGGTGGCGCTCGGCGCCCCGCTCGGTGAGCTGGTCTTCTCCGACATGCTGCTCGGCGACTTCGGCGGGCTCAGCGAGATCGAGGGCTTCCTCCAGACCGCCCTGGCCATCTACGTCGCCGGCTGCCTCGTGCGCAACCCGCTCAACCGGGTGCAGGTCGCCCTCGCACCGATCGTCATGGTGCTGGTCGACAAGGTCAGCGGCGGCATCGTCGACATCCTCAAGGTCGTCATCGGCATCGACCCCGAGGCGCTCGAGGAGGCCGACGGTCTGCTGGGGGCGTTCCTCCTCGCCGAGGGGCTCGACATCGTGGTGACCGTCGTGTTCTCCGGCATCCTGTTCGGCGCGCTGCCCGCCCTGTGGCTGACGCCGCGCCTCTACGGGAAGATCGAGCCCATCATGGGGCTGCGTCCCCGCGACCCGGAGCACCCGCCCCGGCTGACCGGCCCCGCCGGGATGCGGTTCTGGCCGATCGCCGTCCTGGCCGTGCTCGCCGCCGGCGCGATCGCCCTGTTCGCCACCTGGGAGGAGTTCGTCGGCCGGGAGGACGGGCTGTCCACGCTCGGCGCGTTCGAGCCGGACTTCGTCGACCGGTTCGGCGAGGCCTGGATGTGGGTGGCCGGCGCCGTCGCCCTCACCGTCGGCTTCGGGGTCTTCGTCGTCGTCGCCGTCCTCCGGTCCCGCCGGGCACGTGCGGCCGGCACCCCGGCGAGCACGTCCGCCGAGGACGACGAGGCGAGCTTCTGATGACCGCGCCGACCACGGTGGCGACCACCCCACCTACCGACCGGCGGACCGACGTCCCGGCGATCGAGGTGCGCGGGCTCACCTTCCGCTACCCCGGCGCCGCGCAGGACTCGCTGCACGACGTCGACCTGACGGTCGAACCCGGTGACTTCGTCGCCGTGGTCGGCGGCAACGGCTCCGGCAAGACCACCCTGTGCAAGACCTTCAACGGTCTGATCCCCCACTTCTGGAACGGTGACATCACCGGGCGGGTCCGGGTGCAGGGACGCAGCACCGCACGGCGCGGCGTGGGAGAGATCGCGCACGACGTCGGGTACGTCTTCCAGGACTTCGGCAACCAGCTCGTGCGGCCCACGGTCCGCGACGACGTGTCCTTCGGCCCGCTGAACTTCGGGCACGAGGACTGGGCGGACCGGACCGAGCGCGCGATCGCCGACCTCGGGCTCGGAGACGTGGCGGGGACCCACACCTGGCAGCTCTCCGGCGGGCAGCAGCACCTGACGGCGCTGGCGGGGGCCATGGCCCTGGCACCCTCCGTCCTCGTCGTGGACGAGCCGGCCGCGGAGGTCGACCCCCGGCGGGCGGCCGTCGTCTACGACCACCTGACCCGGCTCAACCAGGAGCAGGGGATCACGGTGGTGGTTATCGAGCACCACGCCGAGCTCATCGCCCGTTACGCGCGCAGCGTCGTGCTCATGGCGGACGGACGCGTGCGCTGGCACCTGCCGGTGCGCGAGGCCCTCGCACGCCGCGACGACCTCGCCGACGCGCACGTCCCCGACCCCCAGGTGGTCGCGCTGGGGCGTGCCCTGGTGCCGGAGGTCGCCCGCGGTGAACGGCCGGTGCCGATCACCGTCGACGAGTGCGTGAACCTGCTGCGCCCCGTCGTGCGACCCGTGCCAGGAGCCGCCGCGCGGTCCGGGCCACCGCCGTCGGGCACGGTGGCGTCCGCCCGCGAGCGCCGTGGCCCGCTCGTCGCGCGGATGGCGGGCGTCGAGCACGGCTACCGCACGGTCTCCGGCGACCGGCACACGGTGCTCCAGGGCCTCGACCTCGACCTGCACGACGGCGACCGGGTGGCGCTCGTCGGCTCGAACGGTGCCGGCAAGTCGACCCTGCTGTCCGTGCTGTCCGGCCTGGCGGTCCCCCGGGCCGGGACGGTCGACGTCGACGGCCGCGACACCCGGTCGGTCTCCGCTGCCGCGCTCGCCGACACCGTCTGCTACCTGGTGCAGCGCCCCGAGGAGATGTTCCTGCAGGACTCCGTCCGGGCCGACGTCGCGATGCACCCGCAGGGACGCCGCCTGCCCGACGCCGACGCGCTCGTCGAGCAGGTGCTCGACCGCGTGGACCTGACCCGGTTCGCGGACCGGGACGGCCGTCTGCTCTCCGGGGGCCAGCAGCGGCGGGCCACCCTCGCGATCGGCCTGGCGATGCGTCCCCGGCTGCTGCTGCTCGACGAGCCGACGTCCAGCCTCGACCTCAGCTCGCGCGACGACGTCGTCGGGATGCTCGATGCCCTCAGCGACCACATCCGCTGCACCGTCGTGGCCACGCACGACATGCACCTGGTCGCGGAGTGGGCGAACCGTGTGGTCGTGCTCGACCACGGTCGCGTCATCGCCGACACCGACCCGCGGACGCTGTTCTCGTCCCCCGACGTGCTCGACCAGGCCCGGCTCGTCCCGCCGCAGGTGACCCAGGTGGGCGCCGCTCTGGCGCTGCCGGAGCTGCCGCTGACGGTGGACGACCTGGTGCGCCAGGCTTCCGCCCGACCCACCGAGGAGCTCGCATGACCGCCGTCGCCACCGACGCCCCGGCCCCGTCGGCCGGTACCGGCCGACCCCACGAGGCCGGGCGCCCGGACCGCAGGACGTCCACGCGCTCCGGGTTCGACCGGGTGACGGTCGAGTGGGTCAAGCTCGAGCTCATGCGCGTCGCGTACGCCACCCGGGGCGGGTTCCTCGCCCGGCGCGATCCCCGCGCCGTCCTGGGCTGGTACCTCGTGTGCGCCCTGGCGCCCTGGCTGACCTACTCCACGCCCGCGCTGGCCGTGTTCTTCGTGCTGGCGCTCGCGTGCGCGCTGGCCGCGCGGATCGGGCCGCTCCTGCTGGGGCTGTTCACGCTCGGCATCCTCGGCCAGGCCGCCTACGTGCTGGTGCTGGTCTTCGTGCTCGGTGGGAACGCTGCCGCGATCGACGGGCTCGTGCAGATCTCCCTCAAGCTCGGCGCGATCTCCCTGGCGTCCATGGCAGCCTTCGTGTCCCTCGACCCGGAGAAGCTGTCCGACGGGCTGCAGGCCCTGCGCGCACCCGCCGTGCTGGGCTTCGGCGTCAGCTACGGCTACCGGATGGTGCCGCTGCTCATCGACGAGTTCCAGACGATCGTCGACGGGCACCGGCTGCGCGGGGCGCCGCCTCGCGGTCACGGCTTCCTGGGATGGCAGACGGCCGCGCGGATCGGCAGGATCGCCGTCCAGGCGTTCTACCCGCTCATCCTCAACACCGCCCAGCGCACCCGGACGACTGTCGAGGCCCTCGAGACCCGCGGCTTCTCACCCACGGGCACGGACGACCCCGGCCGTCGGCTCCGGTTGGCACACCTACGGTTCACCTGGGCCGACGCCGCCCTGCTGCTGGTGACCGTCGCGACCGTGGTGGCGACGCTCGTCCTCCTGTGAGGTGGGCTGCCTGTTCGAGCGGTCAGCGGTTGACGATGGCGGGCTCGTTCTCCTCCTCCGACTCCCGGTCGACGCGCGCGGCGCGCAGGCGGGACATCGCGACGGCCCCCAGGGCGATCCCGGCAGCCACCACGGCGATGGCGATCCGCAGCACGTGGTTGGCGTCCGCGGGCACCGAGAGCATGACCACGGCGGGCGCGATGAGGAGCGAGACCAGGTTCATCACCTTGATCAGCGGGTTGATCGCCGGGCCGGCCGTGTCCTTGAAGGGGTCGCCCACCGTGTCACCGATGATCGTGGCCTCGTGCGCCTCGGAGCCCTTGCCACCGTGCGCGCCGTCCTCGACGATCTTCTTCGCATTGTCCCAGGCGCCGCCGGAGTTCGCGAGGAAGATCGCCATGAGCACGCCGGCGCCGATGGTCCCGGCGAGGAACCCGGCCAGCGGACCGACGCCGAGCCCGAAGCCCACCGCGATCGGGGCGAACGCCGCGAGGAGCCCGGGGGTGGCGAGCTCGCGCAGCGAGTCCTTGGTGCAGATGTCCACGACCTTGCCGTACTCGGGCCGCTCGTCGTACGTCATGATCCCCGGGTGCTCGCGGAACTGGCGACGCACCTCGTACACGATGGCACCCGCGGCGCGCGTGACGGCGTCGATCGCCAGCCCGGAGAACAGGAACACGGTCGCGGCGCCGAGGATCACCCCGACCAGCGTGATCGGGGAGATGATCTCGTAGCTGAGCATCGCCCCGACCATGCCGCTGCCGACCGTGGCGACCTCCGCGACCGCCGTCTCCACCGCGTCGGCGTACGAGCCGAACAGCGCCGTCGCCGCCAGCACCGCCGTCGCGATGGCGATGCCCTTGGTGATGGCCTTGGTGGTGTTGCCGACGGCGTCGAGGTCGGTGAGGATCTGCGCGGCCTCGCCCTCCTCGCCGCCGTCGACGTCACGAGACATCTCGTAGATGCCCTGCGCGTTGTCGCTCACCGGCCCGAACGTGTCCATGGCGACGATGACGCCGACCGTCGTGAGCAGACCGCAGCCCGCGAGCGCCACGAGGAACAGCGACAGCCAGATCGACCCACCGGCGAGGAGGAACACCCCGCAGATGGCGGCGGCGATCACCCCGGCGGTGTAGACGGCGGACTCGAAGCCCACACCGATGCCGGACAGCACCACGGTGGCGGCCCCGGTGCGCGAGGTCGCCGCGACGTGCTTGGTCGGCTTGGAGTCGGTGCCGGTGAAGTAGCCGGTGATCCACAGGATGATGCCGGCCAGCACGATGCCGATGAGCACGGCCAGGGAGGCGACCACCCGCGGGTCGGACGTCACGCCGCCGAGGTCGGCGGTCCCGCCCATCCCCGCGAAGGAGCTGGGCAGGTACACGAAGGCGGCGACGGCGGCGAGGAGGGCGCCGACGACGGCGGACACGTAGAAGCCCCGGTTGATCGCCGTCAGGCCGGACTCATTCTCGCGGGTGCGGGTGATGATCACCCCGAGCAGCGCGACGAACGCCCCGACGGCGGTCACGACGAGCGGGAACACGAGGCCCTGCTCGCCCATGACGGCCTTGCCGAGGATGAGTGCCGCCACGAGGGTGACGGCGTAGGACTCGAAGAGGTCGGCGGCCATGCCGGCGCAGTCGCCGACGTTGTCGCCCACGTTGTCGGCGATGGTGGCGGCGTTGCGGGGGTCGTCCTCGGGGATGCCCTGCTCGACCTTGCCGACCAGGTCGGCGCCGACGTCGGCGGCCTTGGTGAAGATCCCGCCGCCGACGCGCATGAACATCGCCAGCAGCGCGGCCCCGAACCCGAACCCTTCCAGGACGACGGGGGCGTCGCCGCGGTAGACGAGGACCACGCCCGCCGCACCGAGCAGGCCGAGTCCCACGACCGACATGCCGACGACGCCGCCGGTGCGGAACGCGATGCGGGCACCGACCCGTCGCCCGTCGGGCCGGGTCGCCGCTGCCGCGACACGGACGTTGGCGCGCACGGCCAGCCACATGCCGAGGTAGCCGATCGCGGCGGAGAACCCGGCGCCGACGAGGAACGCGATCGACCTCCCGATGCGGACCCCGCCGTCCCCCGGCAGCAGGAAGAGCAGCGCGAAGACGACGATCGCGAACAGCGCGAGGGTGCGGAACTGCCGGCTGAGGTACGCCGACGCGCCCTCCTGCACCGCCTGCGCGATGTCCTGCATCTTGTCGGTTCCCTCGTCGGCGGCGAGCACCTGCCGGCGCAACGTGCCGGCGCAGACCAGCGCGGCCAGGGCGATGACGGCGATGACCGCCACGATGGTGATGCTGTCGGACCCGAGTGTGAGCATCCGTCCTCCTCGACGTGTGCCGCGCACCGTGTCCCGGGTCGCCGTGGACCTGGGCGGAGCGTCTGCTGAGACCCCGCCGTCGCCGTTGACGGCGGGATGCGCGTGAGTCTACTCATGTGTGACGGCTGTCACGAACCGACAGGTGCCCTGGGCATCCGCGGCGGGTCGTAGACTCCCCGCCACAAGGTCAACGACGACTGGATCGGAGCACACCGTGAACTCCTTGGTGCTGATGGTGGTGGGCCTGGCGATGGTCCTCGCCGGGTACTTCCTCTACTCGAAGTTCCTGGCCACCCGCATCTACAAGCTCGACGAGAGCTTCAGCACGCCGTCCCACGAGATGCGCGACGGCGTGGACTACGTCCCGACGAACAAGTTCGTGCTGTGGGGCCACCACTTCACCTCCGTGGCCGGGGCCGCGCCGATCGTCGGACCGGCCGTCGCCGTCATCTGGGGCTGGCTGCCCGCCTTCCTCTGGGTCACGCTCGGCACGGTGTTCTTCGCCGGGATGCACGACCTCGGCGCGCTGTGGGCGTCCGTGCGCAACAAGGGCCGCTCGATGGGCATGCTGTCCGGCCGGTACATCGGCGCGCGCGGCCGGGCGCTGTTCCTCGTCGTGATCTTCCTGCTGCTGCTCATGGTCATCGCGGCGTTCGCCACCGTCATCAAGAACCTGCTCATCTCCACCCCGTCCGCCGTCGTCCCGGTGTGGGGCGCCATCCTCGTGGCGCTGGTCATCGGGCAGATGATCTACCGCTGGAAGATCAACCTGCTGGTCACCACGGTCATCGGCGTGGTCGCCCTGTACGCGCTCATCGTGGTCGGCGACCAGTTCCCCGTCGTGCTGCCGGACCCGATCCTGGGGATGTCCCCCGCGACGTTCTGGATCGTCGCCCTGTTCGCGTACGCGGGCATCGCCTCGCTGCTGCCGGTCTGGGTGCTGCTGCAGCCCCGCGACTACATCAACGGCGTCCAGCTCTTCATCGGACTGGGCATCTTGTACGTGTCCGTGCTCCTGGCCAGCCCCGCCGTCGTCGCTCCCGCCGTCAACCAGGACGTGCCCGAGGGCACGCCCAGCATGGTGCCCCTGCTGTTCGTCACGATCGCGTGCGGTGCCATCTCCGGGTTCCACGGCATGGTCGCCTCCGGCACCTCCGCGAAGCAGCTCGACAAGGAGACCGACGCGCGGTTCGTCGGCTACTTCGGTGCGGTCGGCGAGGGCATGCTCGCCCTCGGCGCGATCATCGCCGCGACGGCCGGCTTCCGCACGCTCGCCGACTGGGAGGCCGTGTACTCGGCCTTCAACGAGGGCGGGGTCTCCGCGTTCATCACGGGCGGCGCCACCATCGTCAACGACGGGCTGGGCATCCCCGCGTCCCTGTCCGCCACCATCCTCGCCACCATGGCGGTGCTGTTCGCCGCCACCACCATGGACACCGGGGTGCGCCTGCAACGGTTCGTCGTGCAGGAGGCCGGCGAGATCATGGGCTTCACCGTCCGCAAGGGGATCGCCACGATCGTCGTGCTCGTCGTCGCGGTGGGCCTGACGTTCAGCGCGGGCGGCGACGGCGCGGGCGGGCTGCTCATCTGGCCGCTGTTCGGCACCACGAACCAGCTCCTGGCGTCGCTCACGCTGTCGATCGTCGCGGTGATGCTGCTGCGACGCCGGCGCAACCCCGTCGTCGTGCTCGTCCCGCTGGTCTTCGTGCTGGTGATGAGCGTCTACGCGCTCGTCGTGCAGCTCGGCACCTTCTACGCCGACCAGAACTGGTTCCTGCTGGCCCTCGACCTGGTGATCCTCGTGGCCTCCGCGTGGGTCGCCGTCGAGGCCACCGTCGCGATGAACGCGGCCCGCAAGGGCGCGTTCGACCCGGAGGCCGACGAGCCGCTGCCCACCGGCTCCGCGGCCCCCGGCGCGGACCGCACCACGGGCTCCTCGACGGAGCGCTGATGGCCCGCACCCCGAGCGCCCTGGCCTCCCTGTCGGCCGGGCTGCGCGAGCTCTACGAGGCGCCCTACCGGCGCACGATGGCCCGCGCCCGGCGGGACGAGGACGACCTGTTCACCCTCGTCGTGCTCGCCGAGGCGCTCGGGGTGCCGAACCCGGCGTCCTACTACACCGTCGAGATGCTGCCGCTGGTGGCCGACCGTGTCCACGAGTGGCACACCCGCATGGGCCTCGACCGCTCGCCGCTGGAGCACGTGTCGTGCTGCTAGACCTCCAGGGCCTGGCAGCCCGACGCCGTGTGCTCTTCCTGGGCGGCAAGGGCGGCGTCGGCAAGACGTCGATCGCCTCCGCGGTGGCGCTCGCCCAGGCTCGGGCCGGGCGACGGGTGCTGGTGGTCTCCACCGACCCCGCCCACAACCTGGGCCACCTGTGGCAGCGCCCCGTGGGGGACGACGTCGTCCGGCTCGCCGACGGTGCCGGCGGGCTCGAGGGCGGCGGCCACCTCGACGGTGTCGAGGTCGACCCCGAGCGCACGACGGCGGCGCACCTGGCCGCGGTCCGCGCCACGCTGCGCCGGCTCGTGCCCGAGCATCTCGGCGGCGAGGTCGACCGGCACCTCGACCTCGCGCGGGACGCCCCCGGCATGCACGAGGCGGCGATCATGGAGCGGGTGGCCGACCTGGTCGCGACGGGCACCGCCGACTACGACCTGGTGGTGCTCGACACCGCGCCGTCCGGGCACACCGCCCGGCTGCTGTCCCTGCCCGAGACGATGGGCGCCTGGACGGACGGGCTGCTGCGCCGTCGTGACCGGTCGGACCGCCTGGGCGCGGCCGCCCAGATGCTCGGCGGCCGCGGCGAGGCCACCGCGCGCCGGGACGCCGAGATCCGCGCGGTGCTGACCCGCCGTCGCGAGCGGTTCGCGCGCCTGCGCGACGTGCTCACCGACCACGAGGCCTGCTCGTTCGTCATCGTGCTCGCCGCGGAGCGGCTGCCCGTGCTGGAGACGGTCGAGCTGGCCGACCAGCTGCGCACGCTCGGGGTGGACGTGGGCGGACTCGTGGTCAACAAGCGTTCGCCCGCGGACGCCGGGGACCTGCTGGCGGCACGGCACGCGGCGGAGTCGGCGCACCTCGCCACGCTGCGGGCCGGGCTGCCCGACGTCCCCACCCGCGAGGTGCCGCTGCTCGCGGCCGAACCCGTCGGGGCGGACGCCCTGGACCACCTGGCGACCTGGCTGGCGTGAGCCTCAGGTCGCGAGCAGCCGTCGGCAGAACGCACGGACCTCCCGGTCGAACGCGGCCGGACGCTCGAGGTTCGTCACGTGGCCGCACCCCGGGATGATCACGAGCCTCGACCGTGGGATCGCCCGCGCCATCTCGTGCGCCACCCGGAGCGGCGACCGGGCGTCCAGCTCGCCCCAGAGCAGCAGCGTCGGCACCGTGATCTCGGGCAGGGAGACGCTCAGGTCCGTCGCCGCCATGATCGACAGCTGCGTCCGCAGGCTCTCGCGGCGCACGCCCGCCGCCATCGTGCCCACCAGGTCCGCGTACGGTGCGGGCGGCCCGGCGGCGAACAGGTCGGGCAGCACCAGGTCGACGTCGTCCCCGGGTGCGGCGAGCAGCCGGTCGACGCCGGCGACGCGGGCGGCGACCTCCTCCGCCGGCAACGACCCCTTCCATCCGGCGTAGGCACCGGTCAGGACCAGCCCGGACACGAGCTCCGGGTGCCGCCGGACCAGCTCGAGGGTGACCGTCGAGCCCCAGGAGAGCCCGCACACGGGGGCCGGGGCGAGTCCCAGGGCCTCGATGAGGCCCGCCAGCGCGTCGGCGTAGTCGGCGAGCGTGAAGCCCTCGGGGAGGTCGCCCGACGCTCCCGCTCCCGGCTCGTCCCACGCCACGACCGTGAGCTCGTCGGACAGCGTGCGCAGCTGCGGCGTCCACAGCCGGCCGTCCTCCCCCGCCCCGTGCACCAGCACGAGCGGCGGGCCGACGCCGGCACGGCGGTAGGCGACGTCGACGCCGTGCACGGGTTCACGCATCACGGGACGTCCCCTCCCCGGAGCCCGGCCTCGCCGTCGCGCTCCGTGCCCCACGCTACGGAGGCGGCCGCACGGTCGCACCACGGCCCGACGAAATCCGCTCGTCGGACGTCCAGGGCTGCAGGACGATGGACAGCGGAGGAACCATGACCCACTGGGAGGACGAGCTCGCCGAGCTCGCGCACCGCCGGGGCCGAGCCCTGGTCGGGTACGCCTACGTGCTGTGCGGGGAGCAGCGCCAGGCGGAGGACCTCGTCCAGGACGCCCTGGTCAAGGTGTTCTCCCGCCTGCGCCGGCACCGTGGGCCGGCCGCCCCCGCGCCGGGCCTGCACCCGCTCGACGGCGAACGGTCGGGCACGAGCGAGGCGTACGTGCGCCGGGCGATCCTGACGCTCTACCTCGACGAGTACCGACGACGACGGCGGTGGCGCGGGGTGCGCCACCTCGTCGCCTCCGAGGACCGCGCGCGGGGGCCGGCGTCGGGGGCCACGGCGCGTGCCGACGTCGCCGCCGCGCTCGCGCGGCTCACCCCGCGGGAGCGCGCCTGCGTGGTGCTGCGCTACTTCGAGGACCTCACGGTGCCTCGCATCGCCGAGGAGCTGGGCCTCGCCCAGGGCACCGTCAAGCGCTACCTGTCCGACGCGACCGCGGCACTGCGCAACCTCCTGCAGGTCCCGCTGGACCAGCCGGCCGGACCGACCCCCACCGACCGGAGGGCCGGACGATGAGCACGAACCCCGCCCGTGACGACTGGACGGCCCCCCGGACCGGCGAGGCGCTGGGCCGCGAGCTGGACGCGCTGGCCGGGGTGGGCGCCACGGCCTCCGCCCTCGACGGCACGCTGGCCGGCGTGCGGAGCAGGGTCCGACGGCGGCGCGCGGCCAAGCACGCCGGTCTCGGTGCCACCACGCTCGCCCTGGTGGCGGGGCTCGCCGTGGGGGGCGTGGCCCTGATGCCCGAGGACCCGCTGGTGGTGACCCCGCCGCCCGCCGGCCCGCCGTCGGAGCTGCCGACCAAGAGCTCCGAACCGGAGCGACCCGCCCCGGAGACGCCCGCGGTCTCGGTCGTCACCGACGGGTTCCAGCCGAGCTGGCTCGAGGGCACCGGCCTGGTGTGCGGGATGCCGATCGACGACCTCGAAGCCGGGGTGGACGGGTTCGACCTCGAGGTGACCGGGGACCTGACCCGGGAAGAGGCCGGAGTGCTCGGGGACACCGAGCCGATCTGGCAGGTGCCCACCCGGCTCACCCTGCCTGCCGGCGCAGCGGACGGCGCCCGGCTCGTCGGGCCCACGCTGGTCTGGGTCCAGGACGGTCGGATCGTCGACGTGGGGACGAACATGACCGAGGAGGCGCACGAGGTCGTCACCGGCGGGCTCGCGGCCGACGCGGTCGCCGAGGACTGGACCCGCACGACGTGCGCGCCGGACACGTCGACCGACCCGGTCGAGTTCCGCACCGAGCTGCCCGCCGGGGACTACCAGGTGTACGCCTTCTACGACCTGTTCGACCCGGCCGGGACGAGCGAGCTGATCCTCTCCGACCCGCTCGACGTGACGATCGACGGGTGAGCCTCTTTCCATCGGCGACGCAGGCGGCGCACCGCCGTGCCCGGGGGACACCTCGTGCGAGGATTCCCCCATGCCGGAGCACACCCCCGTCACCGCCCTGCCCGACGTCCCCGCCGCGGCCCGCACGCACACCGAGGACCTCGGTGCGTTCGTCACCGCCTCGCCGTCGTCCTACCACGCCGCCGCGGAGATGGTCCGGCGCGCCGAGGAGGCCGGGTTCGCCCGGCTGACCGAGACCGACGCGTGGGAGATCGTGCCCGGCGGCCGCTACGTCGTCGTGCGGGACGGCTCGGCGATCGCCGTCGTCGTCCCGCCGTCCGCCGGGCCCACCACCCCGTTCACGGTGCTCGGCACCCACACGGACTCCCCCGGCTTCAAGCTCAAGCCGCGGCCCACGACCGGCCGCGACGGCTGGGTGCAGGCCGGGGTCGAGGTGTACGGCGGGCCGCTGCTCAACTCGTGGCTCGACCGCGAGCTCGAGCTCGCCGGCCGCCTCGTCACCCGCGACGGCGTCGAGCACCTGGTGCGCACCGGGCCGTTCGCCCGCATCCCGCAGCTCGCGATCCACCTCGACCGCCAGGTCAACGAGGGCCTCACCCTCGACAAGCAGCGGCACACCCAGCCGGTGCTCGCGCTCGGCGAGGTCAGCGACGCCGACGTGCTCGCCGAGCTCGCGGCACGCGCCTCGACGGGCGGGCACGAGATCGACCCGGCGGACGTGGTCGGCTACGACGTCGTCGTGGCAGACACCCAGGCACCCCGCGCGTTCGGTGCCCGCGAGGAGCTGTGGGCCTCGGGACGCCTGGACAACCTGCTCTCCACGCACGCCGCGCTGACGGCACTGCTCGACGCCGACGCCGACGCCCTCGCGGGCATCGCCGTGGTGGCTGCCTTCGACCACGAGGAGATCGGCTCGGCGTCCCGCTCCGGTGCGGCGGGGCCGTTCCTCGAGGACGTGCTCGGCCGCGTCGCCGACGGGCTGGGAGCGCACGACGAGGACCGCCGTCGGGCGCTCGCCGCCTCGCTGTGCGTCTCCTCCGACGTCGGGCACGCCGTCCACCCCAACTATCCCGAGCGGCACGACCCCGCCAACCAGCCGCACGCCGGCGGCGGCCCGATCCTCAAGATCAACGCCAACCAGCGCTACACGACGGACGCGCACGGCGCGGCGACGTGGCAGGCGGCCTGCGAGGCCGCGGCCGTGCCCACCCAGGAGTTCGTCTCGAACAACGCGATCCCGTGCGGGTCGACCATCGGGCCGATCACCGCGACGCGGCTCGGCATCCGGGTCGTGGACGTCGGCGTGCCGATCCTGTCGATGCACTCCGCGCGCGAGCTGACCGCCGTCGTCGACCCCTGGTACCTGGCGCGAGCGATGGGTGCCGTGCTGGTCCGGTGACGGGACGTCGCGACGTCAGCGCAGCCCGAGCTTGCGGGTGCAGTGCGGCCACTGGCCCCAGCCGGCGCGGTCCTGCAGGATCTGCGCGCGCTTCGTCTGCTCCTTCGCGCTGTGCCGGTGCGGCCGCCCGGAGCCGCCGACCGAGCGCCAGGAGCGGGCGGTGAACTGGTACATGCCGTAGTAGCCGTTCCCCGTGGTGATGCGGGGCCGGTTCCCGGACTCGCACCGTGCGAGCTCGCCCCACACGTCCTGCTGGCGGAGCGTCGTCGCGGAGACCCAGCCGGTGCGCCCGCCGGACAGCCGGACCTTGACGCGGTTCACGTCGCGGCCCGTCGTCCGAGCGAGCTTGACGACCTTCGTGCCCAGCGCCACCCGCTCCACGGTGCGCGAGGCGGGCCGGACCTGCTTGGTCACGGCCACCCGGTGCGTGGTGAACCGCTGGCCGCGGACGTCCCTCAGCGGCGTCGTCGTCACCGCACGGCTTGCCGATCCAGCCGGCCTTGCCGCCGGGCAGCCGCACCTTCAGGAGCCGGGCGCTGCGGTCCAGCACCACGAGCCGGGTGCCGTCATCCGGCCGGGCCACGACCCGGCTGGCGCGGTGCCGCTTCGACGTGACCTTCGCACGGTCCACCTTGACCCAGCGGACGGTGCGCTGCGGGGCGGTGGCGAGCGAGCCGGCGGCGGTCGTCGGGGTCGCGGCGGCCGACGCGCTCGACGCCGATGCTGGGGCGGCCTGCGCCGGGAGGGCCTGCGCCGGGGCGACCACGAGAGGGGCGAGAGCGACCGCGGTCGCTGCCGCGAGGGCAGCGGCGAGCCTGTCGGGGTGATCCGTGTCAGGAGGTGCGACGGCGACGCACCATCACGAGGCCGGCACCGCCCAGCACGAGCGCCACCGCGGCCAGGAGCGCCCCGGCGGTGGTGCCGCCGGTCTGCGGCAGCTCGCCGGGGGGCGTCACCACCTCGGCCTGCGGGCCGGCACCCGTCGTCACGGCGTCGGGCGAGACCACGACCTCCTGGGGGCGGCCGAGCGTCCCGGTGCCGCCCGTGTCCGTGGCCTCCGCCGGGCTGCTGACCTCCGGGGTCTCCGCCGGCACCGACGTCTCGACGGGCTCCGTGGGCGCAGGGGTCTCGACCGTCTCGGTCGGTTCCTCGGACGGGCCCTCGGTCGTGGGCTCCTCCGAAGGCTCGTCGGACGGCTCCTCGGTCGGGTCCGTGGACGGCTCCTCCGAAGGCTCGTCGGACGGCTCCTCGGTCGGGTCCGTGGACGGCTCCTCGGAAGGCTCGGTGGTGGGCTCCTCGGTCGTGCAGACCGGGTCCTGGCCTCCCTCACCGAAGTGCTCGTTGTAGAGGGACACCTGGACCCACGTGATGCAGTAGTCGGTCTCGTCGATCAACGCCGACCAGGGCAGGAACGACTGCCCGATCCAGGCGCCCGAGGGCTGGTCGTTCAGAGACTCGAAGTGGATCCCTGCGCCGCGCTCCTGCCCGTCCACGGTGTAGCGGATGTTCACGTGACCGCGGTCGGGAAACGCTTCGGGTGCCGGCAGCGTCAGACCCTGCGCTGTCACGGTGTACGGAGTGGGGTCGTCCGATCCTGCGGCCCAGGCGGCCCCGACCGGTGCAAGGACCAGCGCCGTGGCGCCGACGGCGGCGAGTGTCTTCTTCATCAAGGTGCTTCTCCGTGGTGGTGGCCGCGATCAGGTACGACCCGGAGTGTTCCCTGCTCAGACCCCGGAAATACGTCGGACCAGCACCTCCTACGGGATCCTTGAGCGAGAAGAGATGCGGGCGTGAGCAAGCCCTGAGCGTCACGCGGCAAACCTGAGGTCCGCACCGGGTGCCACACTGAGCGGCGTGCCCCGTGCGACCCCTCTCCCCGAGGCGGGCCACCCGCTGCTGGACGTGCTCACCGCCCGCGGGTCCCGCGCCGACCGGCTGCTGCACGCCCGGACGTTCCCGGCCCGCGTCGCCCGTCACGCCGACTGGCCGTCCTGGGCCGACGACCAGATCGTGGCCGGGTACCGCTCGCTCGGGGTGGAACGTCCCTGGACGCACCAGGTCACCGCCGCCGACGCCGCCTGGCGCGGCGAGCACGTCGCGCTGGCCAGCTCGACCGGCTCGGGCAAGTCGCTCGCGTTCTGGCTGCCGGCCCTGACCGCCGTCCGAGCCGCCCGCTCGGCCGCCCGCCAGGGCCGGCACCGGATCGAGGCGAGCACCCGCCCCGGCACGGTGCTGTACCTGTCGCCCACGAAGGCCCTGGCCGCCGACCAGCTCACCGCCCTGACCCGCCTGCTCGACGCCGCCGGCACCGGCGACGTCCGCGCCACGACCTGCGACGGCGACACCCCGCCCGAGGAGCGACGCTGGGTGCAGGAGCACGCCGACGTCGTGCTCACCAACCCCGACTTCCTGCACTTCGCGATGCTTCCGGGCCACCGACGCTGGTCGCGGCTGCTGCGCGGGCTGCGCTACGTCGTCGTCGACGAGGGGCACGCCTACCGGGGCGTCTTCGGTGCGCACGTCGCCCTCGTGCTGCGGCGTCTCACGCGCCTCGCCGAGCACTACGGCGGCTCTGCGCCCAGCTTCGTGGTGGCGAGCGCGACGACGGCGGAGCCCGCCGCGAGCGTCGCCCGGCTGCTCGGCACGTCGCCCGACGACGTCACCGAGGTCGTCGACGACGGCTCGCCCGCCGGCCGCCGCACCGTCGTCCTGTGGCAGCCTCCCGAGATCACCGGTCCCGCGTTCGAGCGCTCGGGCGGCACGGCGGCCGGCGGCGGGGTCGCCGACCCCTGGGCACTGCCCGACCCGCTCGACCCCGCGGCGAACGAGGCCGATGCCGTGCTCACCACCGACGGGCAGGCCGAGCACCCCCGTCGGTCGGCGACCGCCGAGGTCGCGGACCTGCTCGCCGATCTCGCCGCCCACGGGGCCCGCACGCTGGCTTTCACCCGGTCCCGCCGCGGCGCGGAGTCCGTCGCCCAGCAGGTCCGGGACCACCTGCGACCCGTCTCGCCCGAGCTCGCCGGCCGGGTGGCCGCCTACCGCGGCGGCTACCTGCCCGAGGAACGCCGCGAGCTCGAGCACGCCCTGCGTACCGGGGAGCTGCTCGGCCTGGCGACGACGAACGCCCTCGAGCTCGGCGTCGACATCTCGGGGCTCGACGCGGTGCTGGTGGCCGGGTGGCCCGGCACCCGGATGTCGCTGTGGCAGCAGGCCGGACGAGCGGGCCGGGCCGGCGCCGACGGGCTCGTGGCGTTCGTGGCCCGGGAGGACCCCCTCGACACATACCTGGTCACCCACCCCGAGGCCGTCTTCGACGCCCCGCTCGAGGCCACCGTGTTCGACCCCGGCAACCCGTACGTCCTCGCCCCGCAGCTCTGCGCCGCCGCGCAGGAGGTCCCGGTCCGCTCCGAGGACCTCGCCCGGTTCGGGGAGCCCGAGCGGGTGCTCGAGGTCCTCGACGTGCTGGTCCGGCGCCGGCTGCTCCGCCGGCGGCCCTCCGGCTGGTACTGGACGCACGCCCAGCCCGCGGCCGGCATGGCGGACCTGCGAGGTTCCGGCGGACAGCCGGTGCGGGTCGTCGAGGCGACGACCGGTCGGCTGCTCGGCACGGTGGACGCGTCCTCGGCGGACGGGCAGGTGCACGACGGCGCCGTGTACGTCCACCAGGGCGCCACGTACGTGGTCGACCGCCTCGACCTGGCCGACCACGTGGCGCTCGTGGTGCGCCGGGACGTCGACCACGCGACCTGGTCCCGCGACGTCATGGAGATCAGCCTCGAGGAGCCGGGCGACCCCGACCACCCCGCTCCCGAGGGCGCGCGGCCCGCGCAGCGACGCGAGTGGGGTCCGGTCACCTGGGGGCTGGGACCGGTGGAGGTGACCAGCCAGGTCGTCAGCTTCCAGCGGCGCCGCGTCCCGGACATGCAGGTGCTCGACACCGAACCCCTCGACCTGCCCTCCCGGACGCTCGGGACGACGGCCGTGTGGTGGTCCGTGCCGGACCACGTGCTCCGCGCCGCGGAGGTCGACGCCGACGCGACTCCGGGCGCCCTGCACGCGGCGGAGCACGCGGCCATCGGTCTGCTGCCCCTGCTCGCCACGTGCGACCGGTGGGACCTCGGCGGGGTCTCCACGGCGCAGCACCCGGACACGGGCGAGGCGACGGTGTTCGTCTACGACGCCTACCCCGGTGGTGCGGGGTTCGCCGAGCGGGGCTACGAGCTCGGCGAACGATGGCTCCGCGCCACCCGGGACGCCGTCGCGGCCTGCCCGTGCGCCGCCGGCTGTCCTGCCTGCGTCCAGTCCCCCAAGTGCGGCAACGACAACTCCCCGCTGGACAAGGACGCCGCGGTGCGGGTGCTGGACGCCCTGCTGCGCCACGCCCCCGCTCCCGTGTAGCGAGATCGCGGTGCTGATGCCGACGGTGCCGAACGGGCCTACCGTCGTCTCAGGTCGGTCTGCGTCCCGAGGAGAAGAAGATGAGCGCTGGCTCGCGGCACCCGAGCACCCGAGCTTTGCCCCCGGCAGGGGCCGGCAGATGACGGAGGACGGCGGGAGCGCCGGCACCCGGACCGGTCGCCTCGAGCGCGTCCGCGAGGTGGTCGCCGTCGTCATGCTCTCGCTGACGGCCATCCTGACGGCCTGGTGCGGCTTCCAGGCGTCGAAGTGGAGCGGGCAGATGTCCATCCAGTTCAGCGCGGCGTCGAGCGTCCGGATCCACTCGATCGACCTCGCGAGCGAGGCACGGGACGTCCAGGCCGTGGACCTGGCGATCTACACCCAGTGGATCCAGGCCCGGGCGTCCGGCGACGAGGACCTCGCCGACTACGTCTCCGCCCGTTTCACCCCCGAGTTCGCGGTCGCGTTCGAGGACTGGCAGGACCACGGCGAGGAGCTGCGCTCTCCCTTCGCCGAGCCCTCCTACGTGCCGGAGGGACGGGCCGAGGCGGCGGCGGCGTCCGACGAGGCGTCGCAGAAGTTCGCCGCCGCGCTGGAGAGCAACCAGCGCGGCGACAACTACCAGCTGCTCACGGTGCTCTTCGCCCTGGTGCTGTTCTTCGTGGCGGTGTCCGAGCGCAACCGCGTGGCGTGGGCCGGGTGGTTCCTGCTGGGGGCCGGCATCCTGGTGGCATCGGTGGGGATCGTCCTGGTCGCGACCTTCCCCGTCCTCGTCTGACGGGACGGCACGAGTCCCCCGGCGGGGCGCCCGGTCCCGGCGCTCGGTGGCTACGATCGACGCGTGACCACCGACGATCTCACCGCCCTGCGCCACACCCGCGAGTCGCGGCGTGTGGACGCCGCCAACGCCCGCTCGTGGCTGCTGCTCAACGCGTTGCGCAGCGAGGACTTCGACGCTGCCCAGCTCTCCCGGGCCGACCAGCTGGTCCTCGACTGCGAGGACGCCGTGGACGAGTCCCGCAAGGACGAGGCCCGGGACGGCGTCCTGGGCTGGTTCGCCGGTGGCGGACGGGCATGGGTGCGCATCAACGAGCGCGGCTCGGACGCCTGGGGCGACGACGTGCGCGCCTTCCGGGACGTCGTCGGCCTGTGCGGCGTGATGCTCGCGAAGACCGAGAGCCCCGACCAGGTGGTCGACACGGCGCAGCGGCTCGGCGGTCACGTGCCCGTGGTGCCGCTGGTGGAGTCGGCCCTGGGTATCGAGGACGCGGTGAGCATCGCCCGGGCACCCGGGACGTTCCGCCTCGCGTTCGGCTCGGGCGACTACCGGCGCGACACCGGCGCCGCCAACGAGCCGCTGGCGATGGCCTACCCGCGCTCGCGACTGGTCACCGCCAGCCGCATCGGCCACCTGCCGGGGCCGGTGGACGGCCCGACGGTGGGCTCCAGCCACCCGCTGCTGCGCGAGCAGTCGGGCGACGCCGTCGCGATGGGGATGACCGGCCGGCTGTGCCTCGACCTGGAGCAGCCCGCGGTGGTCAACGAGGTGCTCTCCCCCGCCCCGGCCGACGTCGCCTGGGCCATCGACTTCCTCGCGGAGTTCGAGGCCGCCGGGTCGGTCATCCGCGACGGGTCCGACAAGCCGCGGCTCGCCCGCGCCCGGCTCATCAACCAGCGCGCCGAGCTGTTCGGCATCACCCCGAGCTGAGGGTCGCGGCCCGGCCCGTGCACCGGCCTCGGCCGTTCCCGCGCCGGCCCAGGACGCCGCTCCGAGCACGGGCCGTGCCGCCGTGACGGCGACGATCCCGCCGTCGTGCACCTGGCAGGCCACGGTCCGCGCACCGTTCCGTTCCACCGCCGCGCTCGCCGTCGTGCACGGGTCCAGACCCCAGCGCAGCGCGGTGGCGCCGGCGAGCGCCCCGAGGTCGGCGGCCGACCGCGCGACGGACCGCGCTTGCTGGGCCGCGCCGAGCACGGCGAGCGCCGTGCAGGCCAGCAGGACGACGGCCGCCACGCCGAGGACGAGCACGGTGCCGGCGCCTCGTTCACCGTGCGCGCGGCTCAGGGTTCGGCCCACGCCACGGCCTCCCCGGTGGCTCGGAGCGGTCCGGTCGCGAACCACCCGCCCACCACGGGGCGGGTGACCACGACGCGGACCCACTCGCCGTCCCGGGTCACGCTGACGTCCGCATCCTGCCCGGCGACCCGGGCGGCGGTCGTCCGGACGACGGCCGCGTCCTCCCCGACGGCGACCTGGCGGGCCCCGGCCCGGGCCGCGTCCGATGCACGCATCTGTGCGGTGGACGCGGCCGCGAGCGTGAGCACCGCGACCAGGAGCAGGACGATCACGGGCATGCCGACCGCGAGCTCGGCGGTCACCGACCCACGCTCCGCCCGGTCGCGGGCGCTCACACCGAGAGCGCCGAGGCGATGATCGACTCGAGCATCCCGCGGACGGTGTCGCTCTGGAGCACCGCGATGAGCAGCCCGGCGAACCCGACGGCGGCGATCGTCGCGATGGCGTACTCGGCGGTGGCCAGCCCCGCCTCGGGGTCCGCTCCCTCAGGAGGCGTCGGCTCGGGGTCGATCGCCGGCGCGTCCTCCGCGTCGGCCGGGCACATGGTCTCGACAGTCATGGTCTCTCCTTCTCTCGACCGGGCGGCAGCCCGGTTCGTGGTCCCCGCGGCCGGTCGGCCCGGGGTCCGTCTCGCCCTCGAGGGCGAGACGGGCACGCTCAGCCGGACAGCAGGTCCAGTCCGAGCGCGAGCAGAACGGGCACGAGCCCGACGAGGACGAACGCCGGCAGATAGCAGATCCCGAGGGGCAGCACGAGCCGGACGGCCAGCCGGGCGGCGGCCGTACGCGCGGCGGCCCGGCGCTCGTGCCGGTGCTCGGCCGCCGCGGCACGCAACGCCTCGCCGGGGGCGGCGCCTTCGTCCCACGCCCCGCGCAGCGCACGGCGCAGCAGGTCGAGGCGTGGGGGGCACCGCGACTGCCCGTCACGGTCCGCGGGGGTGGCGCCGGCGGCCGCCCAGGCGCTCTCCCACCCGGCGCCGAGCCGCAGCGCGGCGGCCGCCCGGCCCAGGGACCGCCCGTCGGGCCCGCCGACGGCTGTCCCCACCGCCTCGAGCGCCCGGGGCACGCCGGCCCCCGAACGGACCGCCGCGCCGACCAGCTCCAGGAGGCAGGTGACGTCGACCGGGTCCGCATGCTCCGGCGCCGCCCGGACGTCGGTGCGAGCGCGGCGGTCGTCGCGGAACGCGGACACGCGGCGGTCCGCAGCGCGTGCCGACGTCCGCCACGGCGTCGTCCCCGCGAGCACCAGCGTCCCGACGACGACGGCGACCACCAGAGCGCTCATGGCTCGCCTCCCGCCGCACGTGCGGCGGCGACGAGCCGCCGGGTCCAGGCCCGCCCCGCGAGCAGCGCGAGCACCCCGAGCAGCACGGCGGCGGTGCCGGCACCACCGTCGGTGGCGGTGGCGACCGGGTCGGCTCCCAGCGCCCACCCGAGCCCCGCGCCGAGCACGGGCAGCCAGAGCAGGACGCGCGCGGTGGTCTGCGGCCCGGCGAGCGAGGCCTCCCGCTCGGCATCGGCCTCGGCTCGCTCGACCAGCGCGGCCCCGACCGCCTCCAGGACACCGCCGAGCGGAGCCCCGACGTCCCGGGCCAGCCGGGCGGCAGCGATCACGGCGCCGGCCGGGCGGACGCCGCCGACGGCGCGCGCCAACGCACCGGGGTCGGGGACGCCGTCGGCGTCGACGGGCACCCCGAGCGCCCGCGACCACGCCGTCGTCGGGGCCGCCCCGGACCGGAGCAGGGCCTCGACCTGTGCCAGTGCCAGCCGGACTTGGTCGGTGGTGCCGTGCCGGGCGCGCCCGGACCGGCGCCACCAGCCCGTGTGCGACCGGTCCCGGCGGCCGACGGGGAGCGCGAGCACCGCCGGCCGACGACCTGCCCGAGCCAGGACGCACCACACCGCGCAGCCCACGGACAGCGCCACGGAGGTCAGCACGCCGACCACCGCCGGACCATCGACTGCCAGCCGTCCTCGGCCCGGGGGCCGCCGGACCCTGGTCCGTCCCAGGTCGCCGCCGGGTGGACCTCGAGCTCGCCGGTGTCCGCGAGGCGCACCGCGGCGACCTGCGCCAGATACCGCGCCCCGGCACGGCGCCGCAGGTGCAGCACCACGTCCAGGGCGGCCGCCGCCTGCGCGGCGACGGCGGGTCGCGGCATCCCGGCGAGCGCGGCGAGCGCCTCGAGGCGCGCCGGGACGTGCTCGGCCGCGTTCGCGTGCACCGTCGCCATGCCGCCGTCGTGGCCGGTGTTGAGGGCGAGCAACAGCTCGCGGACCTCGGCACCTCGGCACTCGCCGAGCACGATGCGGTCGGGGCGCATCCGCAGCGCGCCCCGCACCAGGTCGGTCAGGGTGACCTCGCCGACGCCCTCGACGTTGGGCCGGCGGGCGGCGAGCGCCACGACGTGCGGGTGGACCGGTGCCAGCTCACGCGCCTCCTCGACGGTGAGGAGCCGCTCGTCCGGCGGCACGACGCCGAGCAGGGCGGCGAGCAAGGTCGTCTTGCCGGTCCCGGTGCCGCCGGTGACGAGCAGGTTCGCGCGGCCCCGCACGAGTCCGGTCAGGAGGGCCTCCCAGTCGGGCGGCACGGCGCCGCCGGCGACGAGCGTCGGGAGGTCGAGCACGGCCTGGCGCAGGACGCGCAGAGCGATCACGGCCCCGGCCGGTGCGACGGGCTCGACCGCGGCGTGGAGCCGGGTTCCGTCGGGCAGGCGCGCGTCCACGACCGGACTGGCGTCGTCGAGACGTGCCCCGGCCACGGCCGCCATGCGCACCGCGAGCGCCCGCACGGCATCGGCGTCGGGCAGCCGGACGTCGCTGCGTCGCAGCCCGTCGCCGCGGTCCACCCACACGTCGTCGGGGCCGTTGACGAGCACGTCGGTGACGCCCGGCCCCTCCAGCAGCGGCTGCAGCGGGCCGGCGCCGGTGAGCTCCGCACGAGCGGCCCGGGTGAGGTCGACCAGGGCGTCCGAGCCGAGCACGCGCCCGCTCGCCCGCAGCGCCGCCGCGACCGCGGCGTCGTCGGGCGGCCCGGCCGGTCCTGTTCCGAGCCGGGTCCGCACGTCCGCGAGGAGCCCGGGAGCGATGCCGGACCGGGGCTCGGGGGCCGAGGCGGCGACGCGGGCAGTGCTGAGACCGGGCGTGCCGGTGCCCGACGTGCCCCGGCCGGTCACGGGCGGACCCCGGTCACGGTGACGGACGGCTGGTGCTCGAGCACGCCCACGATCCGTTCGGCGGCTGCGCCCAGCGGGGTGCGGCGCCCGGTGCGAGGTCCGTCGCCGCGCTCGAGCGCGGCCGCGAGGCGTCCGTCCCAGCCGAGCGTGGCGGCGGCCGGCCGGTCGACGGCTCGTTGGAGCCCGGCGGCGTCGATGCGCCCGGGCGCCGGACGGCGAGCCGCCAGGTGGACCGGTCCGGCACCCCATCGTTCGAGGACCGCAGTGGTGGCGACGGCACCGGCCACGGCCGGGGCGGTCAGCGGCACCACGAGGACCACGGCGTCGGCGGCCGCCACCAGGGAGCGGGTCGAGCTGCGCCACGCGGCCGGCCGCCCCACGTCCAGGACGGCGCGGTGGCCGGACCGCAGCAACGCCGTGACGACGTCGAGCACCACCCCGTCGTCGAGCGGCTGCTCGGCGGCGTCGTGCCGGGAGCCGGACAGCAGCGGCACGGCACCCCAGCGGGGCAGCGCCCCCACCAGCCCGTCGCCGTCGACCGTCCCCCGCGCGTCCACCAGGTCGGGCCACCGGGCGCCGGTCTGGTCCTCGACGCCGAGCAGCACGTCCAGGCCGCCACCGGGCACGTCGAGGTCGACGAGCGCGGTCGCGCCGGCACGGCGCCGCAGGGTCCGGGCGACGGCGGCGGCCAGCACGCTGGCACCCGCCCCTCCGCACGCCCCCACGACGGCGACCAGGCGGGGCGGTCCCGGCCTCGCTGGAGCGGACGGTGCGTTTCCCCGTGACACCCGGCCCGGCGACACGGGCTGCGACGAGACCGGCGGCGCAGCAGGTGGTGAGCTGGGTTGCGGCGGGGCGCTGGCGTGGTCCATGGCGCCACCCTGCAGCGGGGCGGGGCACCGTCGTCGGGCGGACGCACCCGTCGGTGGACGGCCCCGGGCTGGGGACGGCTTCGGGCGACGTCAGACGCTCACGGCGACCTGTCCCGCGCGGCGCAGCTCGCGCTCGCGACGCAGGGCGGGCACGAAGCAGAAGACCCCGAGCACGCTCACCGCACCGCCGATGACCATCGCCACCGGGGTGGACAGCAGGTCCGCGGTCCAGCCGAGGGCCGGCGAGGCCACCGCGTAGGTGGCGAACGCGACCATCGAGGCCAGCGAGAGGACGGTCGAGCGGTTGCGCGACTCGGCCTCGCGGTGCAGCAGCGCGTTGTACAGGGGCCCGGCCGCGCCGTGCATGGCATAGGTGGCCAGGTAGGCCACCACGAGCGCCGCCGGTCCCGCGACCAGCCCCATCCACACGGCGCCGAGCCCGTTGAGGACGCGCGCCACCATCGCCGCGCGCACCACCCCGATGCGCCGGGCGGCCATGCCCGCCAGCGCCGAACCGAGCGCGAACACGCCCCACCCGACGGACGCCACCGGACCCATGATCGCGCCGGCCCGCGCCTCGCTGCCGACGAGCTCGGCCAGGCGGATCGGCTGCAGCGACTCGAACACGACCATCGCCGTCGACCAGAACACCTCGACCAGGAGCAGTCCCAGCAGCACGCGGTTGGTGGCGGCGAGCCGCAGCCCGTCGGCGACGACGGCGGGCGTCCGGCGGGCCGAGGCGAGCGCGCGCCGGACCGCTCCCCCGTGGCGGGTGCCGCCGTCGGGCACCAGCCGGACCTCGGTGAGCAGCAGGCACACCGCGACGAGGTGCACGACGGCGAGCCCGGCGTAGACGACGTACGGCAGGGTGAGCGCCGACCAGGCCGTCACGGGGTGCCACCACACGAGGCCGCCCGAGACGAGCGCGCCGGACGCGACGGACAGGCCGACGACGCCGCCGTGCCGCGCCAGCGTGCGGTCGACGTCGGCGCCCGGGCTGGTCGCGTGGACGGTGTCGACGAACCAGGCCTCGAGAGGGCCGGAGTCCAGCGCCCGGAACGCGCCCATGGCGGCGGCCGCGACGGCGAACTGCCAGAAGCTGCCCGCCACGGCGAACACGGTCGCCGCGAGGACCTGGGTCGCTGCGGCGGCGACGAGCACGGGCTTGCGGCCGAACGCGTCGGCGGTGCCACCCGTCGGCAGCTCGAGCGCGAACACGACGATCCCCGTGACCGACGCGAGGGTCAGGGTCTGCGTCACCGAGAGCCCGCGCTCGACCGGCAGCAGGGTCGTCACGGCGACGACCAGGCCCACGGGAAACCAACGGGTGGCGCTCAGCAGCAGGAAGACCCGGCGCGCGGCGGCGGGGTCGAGCACGGTCATGCGTCGGCCCCAAGGGCCTCGGCGCTGTCGGCGTCGTCGGCGTCCGGGACGTCGTCGACGTCCAGCGGGAACGACGTCATGTAGAGGTGCAGCCGCCGCGCGTCCGGGTCGCCGGCGCCCGCGTGGGCGTACCGGGCGACGACGGCGTCCAGCTCGGCCTGCATCCGGCGCGCCTGGTCGGGCGTCACCTCGACCCAGGCGTCCCCCATCCCGGACACCTCCTGCCAGGGCATCGGCCAGGACTCGGCGACGTCGAGCCAGCGGGAGTACGCGACGTCGAACTGCCGGTGGTAGTCGCGCACCAGCCAGCCGAGCGCGGTGCGGGCGTCCTCGTCGTCGGCGAGGTCGGCGTGGGACCAGGCGTGGCTCTCGGTCGCGGCCCGCCAGATGCGTTCCTTGCCGCGGCCGCCGCCCGTGTCCTCCACGAGGCCGACGGACTCGAGCTTGCGCAGGTGGTAGCTGGTGGCGCCCGTGTTGGTCGAGAGCTCGGCGGCGAGCGCCGTGGCCGACGCCGGCCCGCCTCGCCGCAGGGCGCTCAGCAGCCGTGAGCGCAGCGGGTGGGCCAGGACCTTGACCGACTCGGCGGTGAGGTCGAGGCGGGTCCAGGGCTGCTCGGGGTTCGCGTCCATGCGTGCAGAATAATCATGCACGCTTCTTTTGCACAAGAGTTGTGCACGCCCGCCTCGCTCTGCGACACCAGCCTCCGCGCCGGCGCGATGCGACTCAGGCCGGGGCGGGGCCCGCCTCGCGCTCCTCGGGGCCGTCGTCCGCCGCGCGGTCCTCGCGCGCCTCGTCGACCTCGGCCTCCTGCGGCCCCGCCGCTCGCGCCTCCCGCTCGCGCTTCTTGCGCGCCTGCTCCATGAGCCAGCGGTACTCGGCGTCGTCCTCGGTCGAGCCCGCGGCCTCCGCCGGCCCCGTCGGCCCCGCCGGCCCGGCGTCCCCGCCGGACCGTCCGCCGCCCTCCCACGTGCGGCCCCGCCGCGGGTACTGCACGGGGGGGCGGAGGACTCGCCGGGAAGCCGGTGCGGTAGCTGCCGGCCGCCCTGCGCCGTCGGGCGCCCCGGCTCACCACGATCCACGCGATCGACCCGGCCAGCGGCAGGAACAGGATGGCCAGCACCCACAGCGCCTTGGGGAGCCCGCCGGTCTCCTCCTCGTCCGCCTGGATCACGCCCACCAGGGCATAGACGACCAGCGCGAGGTAGCACAGCGGGAGGAGGAGGCGAATCATGGCCGGGAGCATAGCGGGTGACCTGGACCACATCCCTGCACGTCCCGCGCCCGCCCACCCTCACCACGGGACACCTGTGGAGATCGGCACAGAAGGCCATAGGCTCTGTCGGGTGATCACCTCGTCGCCGGGAACGCCCCCGCCGCCGCACGGCCGGGCGCGGCCACGGGCGGGGCACCGGGTGGCGGCGTTCTTCGACCTCGACAAGACGATCATCGCGACCAGCTCGACGGCAGCCTTCTCCCGGTCGTTCTTCGCGGGCGGCCTCATCACCCGCGGCGACGTGCTGCGCAGCGCCTACGCGCACTTCCTGTACATGGCGAGCAGTGCCGACGCCGACCAGACGGAGCGGATGCGCCAGCACCTGTCCGAGCTGGCGACCGGCTGGGACGTGGCCAAGGTCGAGCAGATCGTCGCCGAGACGCTCCACGAGCACATCGACCCCTACGTCTACGCGGAGGCGGTGGACCTCATCGCGGAGCACCACGCGATGGGCCACGACGTGGTGGTGGTCTCGGCGTCGGGCACCGAGCTGGTGGAGCCGATCGCGGCGATGCTCGGCGCGGACCACGTGGTGGCGACCCGCATGGCCGTCGCCGACGGCCGGTTCACCGGCGAGATCGACTTCTACGCCTACGGCGAGAACAAGGCCACCGCGATCCGGGAGCTGGCCGCCGCGCGCGGCTACGACCTGCAGCGCTGCTACGCCTACTCCGACTCCGTCACGGACGCCCCGATGCTCGCGGCGGTCGGGCACGGGTTCGCCGTCAACCCGGACCGCGGCCTGCGCCGCCTCGCCGCGCAGAACGGCTGGGGGACGCTCACGTTCACGCGGCCCGTCGCGCTGCGTCCCACGATCCGCCCGACGCCGGTGCTCGCCGTCGTCGGGACGCTCGCCCTCGGCCTCGCCATCTGGTGGTGGCACCGTCGACGTCGGGCGTAGTAGGACCCGGGTCGCGCCCCGGCTACGGCTTCGCCGCAGCCTGTCGGGCGGCCCCGTTCGCACGGAGTGTCGCCACTACCAGGCAGTAGATCGTTGCCGCATAACCCAGCACGCCCACGATCCCGACGACAGTGGCGTCATCCACCACGACGGCGACCACGACGGTGAGAACCGCCGCACCCGCCGCCACCCAACCACCGGCCGTCAACGAGGCGGCTGCGGCCCGGTGACCGGCCACCCATGCCTCCGCAGACGCCTTCGTCGCGCTTGTTCGAATGCCGATCTCGGAGTTGACGCCCAGGCGCTCCCCAGAGCGGGCGATGTAGACCAGCAGTGCGGCGAGCAAGAACAACCCTATCGATAGTCCCGTTGCGACTGGCAAGGAATCCACCGTTTCTCCTTCACATGTCGAGAGATTGTTGGTTTCTCATCCGGTCATTCAACCCATCACGACGCGCCGCTCGGGGATCGACCTTGACGAAAATCGACCGTCGCCCGTCAAGGCATCCGTCGGCCCGTTGGTCAACGCTTCGAGACTCCGCACGATCTTCACAGCATACGGCAACGCGATATCACCAGCACGCGTCAGCTCCATCCCCCGACCAGTCCTGTGGAAAAGCTGGCGCCCGAGGACGTACTCGAAGTTCTGCAGCTGCTTGCTCACCGTCGACTGGGCCCACCCGAGCGATTCAGCGGCCGACGTGACCGATCCCATCGAGGCGACCTCGACGAACGCGCGGACCCCCTTCACGTCCAGGGGCAGGAGGCCCTCGTGAAAGCACCCGCAGGGCTGGCTCCCACGAGCGCAACGTTGCGGCGGCATCGCCTCACGCATCACCCTGTACTCAGGGGCTCTCGACACCGCGTGCGCGCCGCTCCGCGCTGACACCGCGAAACCGCTCACGGGCGTCCCCTCCCAGCACCGACGACCGGGCGCGGTGCCGGCGAGGGCACGGCCGCCATCCTGTCCCTCACCACGACCGCCCTTCGGGCGAGTCCCATGAGCGGCTGCGAACGGGACGTCGCGATCAGGACCGAAGCCATCATGACCATGCCGAAGCTGAACAGGCCAATGACGGCGATGATCGCCACGTGCAAGCTCACGCAGACCACGAGCCCCACGCGCTGAAGGCGACGCGACCCGGAAAGGATGCATACGCCGAGCAGCACCTCGGCGGCCAAAGTACCCCACGCGAGACAGAGCGCCATGACCGGGACCGACGTCGCCCACAAGACGATCGGCTCGAGGAAATTCTTGTTGCCGAAGTAAGCGCCGCGGGCAACGTAGTACATTGCCGTGCCGTCCGTCCAGTGGTCCGTCGGAAGCTTCGCCAGCGCGCTGTAGATGTAGATGAAGGCCATCTGAATGCGGATTCCCCAGTGCCCGGCCCACCCGACGGCTCGAGCGTACGGACTCGCACCCTGGGGCGTCGTGCGCCAGTGCCACCAGCGCCGGTCCCCCACACACACCAGCACCAGGAACATCGTCACGATCTGGGCAACGTACTCGCCGCCATCGGGCAGCGTGATGGCACTGCTGAAGGAGAGCGTGAGCCAGAAATGTAGTGGCGCAGTCCAGCGAGGAACCACGCCACTCGCTACGACGACGAGTCCGACCACAATGAGCCAGTGCCTGACATCCAGACTGACGACGTCACCGCCGAGGCAGTACGCCGACACACTGCCTAGTGCTGACCCGCACTGCGGCCCTCCCTCTCGCCCCACTCCAGGCGCAAAGAAGGATAGGGCGGGTGCGGCCGCTAGCGTTATCGCCTGCGCTATCGCTAGGAGGGACCGACCGAGCGCGATAGGAAGAGATTGCGGATTGAATGTCGAGACCGCCAAGCTCAGTCGATTGACTAACTCACGCATTCGACCTCCACAACGGCAGCTTCAACATCATATCGAGTAGCGTCGTAACTATCTCGGTATGCCCACGGGACAGCAACACTTTTCACAAGGACGGCCGCACCACACACCGTTGCTACGGGCGAGGCGTTCGTGATCGTGACAGCAGGATCGGCCAGGACGGATTCCCTGCATTCGGAGCCGGTAGAAGTGGTGCACTCAAACCAGTTCTCCACCTGCGATGCCAGCAGCCCCAACTCCACCCCCTGAGCCCGGTGCTTGCGCGAGATTCCGAACGGATTGCCGGGACTCGCCTGAGGAAACGCGAGGACATGCTCAAGGCCCTCGTCCGTCACGAGGTACGGCTCGAGCTCCTCCTCGGCTGGGTCCTTCGTAAAGAACCCCCATGACTGCGGAGCGAGGGCGACGGCTAGCCGGCGGACCGGTTCTCCCTCCCGCACTGCCAAGACGTTGCTCGGCAAGGAGAAGAAGATCGTCGTCCCGAGGAACAGGAGCACCAGCGCGAGCGCGGCCCCGGCCACGAAGGCCGGGGCCACACTCACCGAGCGATCTTCACTCATTCGCGAGGGCGTCGGTGAGAATTGCGGTGCGGTGCTGGATCTCGAAGGCCGTCGCGTCGCCCATGGCCATGGACTCTCCGTCCTCGAGATAGACCCAGAGGACAGCGAGAGCGGCCACGGCCATCGTGGCCCCGGCGACGTTTGCATACACCGCACCGTTCACGACGGCGACGACGTAGGCAATCGTGCATGCCCAGCCGCCCGGGCCGCTGCAAACAGACTGGAGCGAGACGCTGCCCGACTCGTCGAACTGGTCCTTCGCCTCGCCTGCAGTGCGCTCTTCGACGAGGCTCGCGAACTTCTTCGAAAGCAGCCGCAGACCCTGCTCGACGCGCAGCGGGTCTCCGGAAAGCACCGCTGGGCGGACCTGCTTGCTGAACTGCGGGTAGAACTCCAAGTAGTCCTCGATCAGCCGATCGAGCTCTTCCCGGTCGACCTCGGGCCGCACTTCGGCGAACCCAAGCGCGTCGACAGCCTCCGGGTGCGCCTCGGCGATGGGGCCGACGCCGGCGAAGAGGAACTCGAGCACCTCCTCGTCCGAGTAGTGGTTGTCGATCCGCTCGATCTCGGGGCTGTCCGGCTTGGCACTGACGGTACTCAGGGGCAGGCCCGCCGGAGCTGCCGACGCCGTCGCCGGAACGGCTGACGTCACGACAACGAGTGCGAGGGCAGCACTGATGACGGTGCGAAGTTTCACAGAGCGCTCCTAGTTTGATGCTGACTGGTTCCTTCCGTGCGGCGTGCCACGGACGCGTCGACTGATAGACGAGCACCGGGCGGAGGCCGCGACAACGCTGAAGACCAAGCCGCCGCGATCTCCAGCACGGCGCGCCGGCCACCAGCAGTCCCCGCCACTGTCGGCTTCCACACCGAGCCTCATACGAAGGCGCCGACGAGACCAGGTTGTATTCCGAACCTGCAACACATGACCTGTGAACATGTCGGCTCGAGCAGAGCAGTGCCCGCACGTGTAACCTGCGTTCGACCGTGACTCGGAACGTGCCGGTCGGCCACCTCTCGACCGTTCCGCGCAACCCAGCCGGCGGCGCTGGGAGCGTGACTCATCCTGACAATCGGGGGAGGCTGAATGAGTAGGGATGCCATCGTCGTCGGGTCGGGGCCAAACGGCCTTGTCGCGGCCGTCACCCTGGCTCGCCTCGGACTGTCCGTGACAGTGCTCGAGGCACAGCCCACCATCGGCGGCGGCGCACGCACACTCGACCTGGCGATGGCGGACGGGATCGTCCATGACGTGTGCTCAGCGGTTCACCCGATGGCCTGGGCGTCGCCGGTCCTGCGCTCGTTCGACCTGTCGACCCGTGGGCTCAAGCTGCTGACGCCTGAGATTTCCTACGCCCAGCCGTTGCCCGATCGGCGCGCCGGCATCGCGTATCACGACCTCGACCGGACGGCGGATCGGCTCGGCACCGACGGACGGGCCTGGCACGCCCTGTTCGGCCCGCTCTCCGAGCACTGGGAGTCGGTGGTCGAGGTTGCGATGAGCGACAAGCGCTCGCTTCCCCGAGGGCTGTCCGGCCTCGGTGACCTGGTCGCAGCGACACGATTCGGACTCGCGGTGCTCGAGCAAGGCACAGGAATGTGGGGAGCGAGGTTCCGCACCGAGGAGGCCCGGGCCCTTCTCAGTGGCGTGGCCGCGCATGCCATCGCCCCGATGCCGTCACTCGGAGCAGCCGGGACGGCACTGCTCCTGGGAGCGCTGGCGCACGCGACACCGGCGGGCAACACGGACCCACGGCCCGGCCCGCCCCGCACCGCCGGCGGTTGGCCGATCCCGCGGGGAGGCTCAGGATCCATCGTCGCGGCCCTGCTGAACGAGCTCGAGGCACATGGCGGCGAGATCGTCACCGACCACGCCGTGCGGTCCCGTGCGGACCTGCCATCTGCCACCGCCTACCTCTTCGACACCTCGGTCTTCACGTTGTCGACCGTGCTCGGTGACCTCCTTCCGCCCGCGAGACGGCGTTCGCTCGCCGCGTTCAGCCGTGGCAACGCCGCCGCGAAGGTCGACCTGGTGCTCTCGGGGCCGGTCCCATGGAGTGTGCCGGAGGTCGGCCGAGCGGGCACCGTCCACGTCGGCGGGACGCGAACCGACATGGCGCGTGCCGAAGCAGCCGTCGCGGCAGGGCATCACGCCGACAGGCCGATGTGCTTGGTCAGCGACCCGACCGTCGTCGACCGGTCGAGGGCGTCCGGCGACCTGCGCCCGCTGTGGACCTATGCGCACGTCCCTGCGGGGTCGCCGCGCGACGTCACGGAGGACGTGCTGGATCAGCTCGAGCGGTTCGCGCCCGGTGTGCGCGACGTCGTCGTCGCATCACGATGTGTCCCGGCTGCCCGTCTGGCGGAGCACAACGCGAACCTGACCGACGGCGACATCGCGGGCGGGCGGGTGACGTTGTGGCGCATGCTTGCCCGACCCAGCGCTCACCCGAACCCGTACCGGCAGAGCGGCGGGGTCTACCTCTGCTCGGCGTCGACGCCGCCGGGTCCCGGCGTGCACGGGATGTCTGGGTGGCACGCGGCGCGTCGAGCGGCGCGCGACGTCTTCGGCCTCCGAGTTCCGCCGCTCCAGCCGACACCGACCCGCTGACCCCTCGTCGGTGTCATTGCTTGCGAATCGGGCCTTGGCCGGCGCTCTTGCCGCACGGCCGAGCAGAGCCGGTCCGGACCGTCGTGGCCGCGCCGCAGTGCAGGCTCATGCTCCGCAGCGCATCCAAGACCTGTTCGGCTGCGGGGAGCAGAGCACCTCCTCGTGAGGTCAGCCGCATGGAGCTGCTGCCCCGGTCGAACAGAGTGACTCCGAGGACTTGTTCGAGGGCGCCGATCTGCCGGCTCACGGCCGACGTGCTGTACCCGAGCGCCTCGGCTGCGCCCGACACCGATTCGTAGTGCGCGACCGCCACGAAGGCAAGGAGGTGTATAAGGCCCATTCTGCACCTAACAGTCAACTCGGGACATCCCCCTCACGGCTGATCATAGAGCGATTGATCGTGCACAGCATTCGCACGCAGCGCCGGCCGGCACGGTCTCGCCGCATTCTCGGCGCACTTGCGCTCCGGCCCCTGCGGGCGTTCCATGGAGACCTCAGGACGGGGCACGGGACCCACGCACAGACAGTCCACTGAGGACTCGTCGAACGGGCTTGACCCGGTACGACGACGCGAGGACCACGCGCCTGCTACCCGCGGACCGTCCGGCGAGAGCGGCGCTCGGTGGAACGGTCCCGGGCGCCGCCCTCGTGCGCGGGACCGCTCGGGAGTCCGTCCGGACCGCTCGCGGGACGAGGAATACCGCTCGCCCGAGAGCGTCGCCGCCGGGCGGTGCGGCCGATAAGTCAACTCCCCTTACTATGGTGGGCCAGGGGGCGTGATCTGCACCACGACGCGGGTCTACACTCCCCAGAGGGCGGCCCTCGGGCGCCCCACGGACGGAACGCGACGACGCGGAGGAACCCAGTGACCGACAGCCAGTCCACCAGCCCGAGCCTGGAGAACCTGCTCCACGAGACCCGCGCGTTCCCGCCGAGTCCGGAGTTCGCCGCCCAGGCCAACGCCCAGGCGTCGATGTACGACGAGGCCGCCGCCGACCGCGTGGAGTTCTGGGCCCGGCAGGCCCGCGAGCTCGTCTCCTGGAAGACGCCCTTCACCGAGACGCTCGACTGGTCCGAGGCCCCCGTGGCGAAGTGGTTCGCCGACGGCACCCTCAACGCTGCCTACAACGCCGTCGACCGCCACGTCGAGGCGGGGCTCGGCGACCGCGTCGCCATCCACTTCGAGGGCGAGCCCGGCGACACCCGCACCGTCACCTACGCCGACCTGCAGCGCGAGGTGTCCCGCGCCGCCAACGCGCTCGCCACCCTCGGCGTGGAGTCCGGCGACCGCGTGGTCATCTACCTGCCGATGCTCGTCGAGTCGGTCGTCGCGATGCTCGCCTGCGCCCGCCTCGGCGCCGCGCACTCCGTCGTCTTCGGCGGGTTCAGCGCCGACGCCCTGCGCAGCCGCATCTCCGACGCCGGTGCCAAGCTGGTCATCACGGCCGACGGCGGGTACCGGCGCGGCGCACCGAGCGCGCTGAAGCCGGCCGTCGACGAGGCCCTCGCACCGAAGGACGGCGAGCCGGCCACCACCGTCGAGCACGTGCTCGTCGTGCGGCGCACCGAGCAGGACGTCGAGTGGACCGAGGGCCGCGACGTCTGGTGGCACGAGGCCGTCGAGGCCGCCGACACGTTCCACGAGCCCGCCTGGGTCGGCGCCGAGCACCCGCTGTTCATCCTGTACACGTCGGGAACCACCGGGAAGCCGAAGGGCATCCTGCACACCACCGGCGGCTACCTCACCCAGACCGCGTTCACGCACAAGAACGTGTTCGACCTCAAGGCCGAGTCCGACGTCTACTGGTGCACCGCCGACATCGGCTGGGTCACCGGCCACTCGTACATCGTCTACGGCCCGCTGCTCAACGGCGCCACCCAGGTGATCTACGAGGGCACCCCGGACACCCCGCACCGGGGCCGCTGGTGGGAGATCGTCCAGAAGTACGGCGTGTCCATCTTCTACACCGCGCCGACGGCGATCCGCGCGTGCATGAAGTGGGGCGAGGAGATCCCGGCCGAGTTCGACCTGTCCTCGCTGCGCGTGCTCGGGTCCGTGGGCGAGCCCATCAACCCCGAGGCCTGGATGTGGTACCGCCGCGTCATCGGCTCCGACCGCACGCCGATCGTCGACACCTGGTGGCAGACGGAGACCGGCGCCATCATGATCTCCCCGCTGCCCGGCGTCACCGCGGCCAAGCCCGGCTCGGCGCAGGTGCCGCTGCCCGGGATCGCCGCCACCGTGGTCGACGACGAGGCGCACCCCGTGCCCGACGGCGGCGGTGGGTACCTCGTGCTCGCCGAGCCGTGGCCGTCGATGCTGCGCGGCATCTGGGGCGACCTGCAGCGGTTCAAGGACACCTACTGGTCCCGGTTCCCCGGCATCTACTTCGCGGGCGACGGCGCCAAGAAGGACGAGGACGGCGACATCTGGCTGCTCGGCCGGGTCGACGACGTCATGAACGTCTCCGGGCACCGCCTGTCCACCACCGAGATCGAGTCGGCCCTGGTGTCCAACGAGCTCGTCGCGGAGGCCGCCGTCGTCGGCGCCGCGGACGAGGTCTCCGGGCAGGCGGTGGTCGCGTTCGTCATCCTGCGCGGCGAGCACGCCGACGAGGCCGCCACCGACGAGGGCTCGGCCCGCATCGAGAAGACCCTGCGCGACCACGTCGCCAAGGAGATCGGGCCGATCGCCAAGCCGAAGCGCATCCTCGTGGTCGCCGAGCTGCCCAAGACCCGCTCCGGCAAGATCATGCGCCGCCTGCTGCGCGACGTCGCCGAGAACCGCGAGGTCGGGGACGCCACGACGCTGGCCGACTCGTCGGTGATGGGCCTGATCCAGGCGGGGCTCGCCGGCGGGTCGTCCCAGGACTGACCCGAGCCCGCCCGCACGACGAGGTGGCGCGTCCCGGCGGGGGCGCGCCACGTCGTGGTTCGATGGTCGGGTGCGCTTCCCTGCCCCGATCGAGATCGGCCCCCTGACCCCCGCCGCCCAGGACGCCGTGCGAGAGCTCGCCACGGCGGCCTCCGTCCACGACGGCGTCGCCCCGCTGTCGGAGCAGCCGCTGCTCCGCCTCGGCGAGGACGCGCACGACCTCACCCACGTGCGGGTGCAGACCAAGACCGGCGCCACCACCGGCTACCTGCAGGTGGACCGCGGCGGGGACGTCGCGAGCGCCGAGCTCGTCGTCCACCCCGACCACCGGCGCACCGGGATCGGCACCCTGCTGCTGCGCACCGCCGAGCGTGACGCCCGCCTGCCCGGCCGGTCCGGCGCCCCCGGCCAGCGTGGCGTCCCCCTGCGCGTGTGGGCGCACGGCGACCTGCCCGCCGCCCAGGGGCTCGCCGCGGCCCGCGGCTACGAGAGCGTCCGCGAGCTGCTCTTCCTCGCCTTCCCACTCGACGGTTCGGTGGACCAGGCGTCGGCCGCCCCCGTCCCCCGGCCCGGCTACCGGGTCCGCCCCTTCCGACCCGGGTCCGACGACGAGGCCTGGGTCGCGCTCAACGCGCAGGCCTTCGCGGACCACCCCGAGCAGGGCCGCCTCACCGTCCACGACCTGCACGCCCGCACGGCCGAACCGTGGTTCGACGCCGACGGGTTCCTGCTGCTGGAGGGACCGGACGGCCGGCTCGCCGGGTCCGTGTGGACCAAGGTCCCCACCGACCAGCCGGACGGCGTGCGCGACGGTGAGATCTACGCCGTCGGCATCGACCCGGCCGCCCGGGGACGAGGCCTCGGGGCGCTGCTGACCGACGCCGGGCTCCACCACCTCGCGACCGTCGGCTGCACCCGTGCGGTGCTCTACGTCGACGGCGACAACGCGGCCGCCCTGGCGACCTACGACCGAGCGGGGTTCGAGCGGGCCGCGATCGACGTCCAGTACGCACCGGGCCCCGTCTCCTGAGACCGCGGCACGGCACGGGGATCCCGGGCACGTCACCCGTCGTTCATCAATCGGTGCCAACATGGCCTCATGACTGCGTCCAGCCCGCGCACCACCCGGTGGCGTGACTCCCGCGGCCGGTTCGTCGCCGCGGCGACCACCGGCCCGACCGAGACCCGAACCACCGCGAAGGCAGGCCCACGCCGCATGGACCCCCAGCTCGCCGCCCACATCGCCGAGCACATCGCCGAGGACGCGACCGACGGCGCGCTCCGGGCCGACGTCGTCGCGGCGGAGCCGGCCGAGCTGCCCGCGGACCGGTTCGCCGACCGGGAGCTGAGCTGGCTCGCGTTCAACGAGCGGGTGCTGGAGCTGGCCGAGGACTCCTCCATGCCGCTGCTGGAGCGGGTCCGGTTCCTGGCGATCTTCGCGTCGAACCTCGACGAGTTCTTCATGGTGCGGGTGGCCGGGCTCAAGCGCCGCATCGCCACCGGCATCGCCGTCACCGCCGCGTCGGGCCTGAACCCCCGCGAGGTGCTCGAAGGCATCGGGGAGAACGCCCACCGGCTGATGGAGCGCCACGCCGTGGTGTTCCGCACCGACGTCCAGCCGGCGCTCGCCGACGAGGGCATCACGATCGTGCACTGGGACGAGCTGCTCGACAAGGAGCAGCAGCGGTTGCACAAGTTCTTCCGCAAGCACATCTTCCCGGTCCTCACGCCGTTGGCCGTGGACCCGGCGCACCCGTTCCCGTACATCTCGGGGCTGTCGCTCAACCTCGCCGTGGTCGTGGAGAACCCGCTGACCGGCAAGGAGCACTTCGCCCGCGTCAAGGTGCCGCCGCTGCTGCCCCGGTTCATCGCCGTCGACGACCGCGGCCGCCCCAGCGCGCCGACACCGACCCAGGCGGGTGGCACGCAGAAGTCCTTCGTGCCCCTGGAAGAGGTCATCGCCCAGCACCTGGACCACCTGTTCCCGGGCATGGAGGTGCGCGAGCACCACACCTTCCGCGTGACCCGCAACGAGGACGTCGAGGTCGAGGAGGACGACGCCGAGAACCTCCTGCAGGCGATGGAGAAGGAGCTGCTGCGTCGCCGGTTCGGGCCGCCGGTCCGCCTGGAGCTGGCCGAGGGCATCTCGCCGCGGATCCGCGAGCTGCTGGTCCGCGAGCTCGGCGTCGTCGAGGAGGAGGTCTACGAGCTGCACGGCCCCCTGGACCTCACCGGGCTCAACGTCATCGCGGACATCGACCGTGCGGAGCTGCACTACCCGCCGTTCATCCCGACCACCCACCGCCAGCTCGCGGAGGTCGAGTCCGCGATGCCCGGCGACGTCTTCGGCGCGATCCGCGAGCGCGACGTGCTGCTGCACCACCCGTACGACTCGTTCTCCACGTCGGTGCAGACCTTCCTCGAGCAGGCGGCCGCCGACCCGAAGGTGCTGGCGATCAAGCAGACGCTCTACCGCACCTCGGGCGACTCCCCCATCGTGGACGCGCTCATCGACGCCGCCGAGGCCGGCAAGCAGGTGCTCGCGCTGGTCGAGATCAAGGCGCGGTTCGACGAGCAGGCGAACATCTCCTGGGCCCGCAAGCTGGAGCAGGCCGGCGTGCACGTGGTCTACGGCATCGTGGGCCTGAAGACCCACTGCAAGCTGTCGCTGGTGGTCCGCCAGGAGTCGGACGGCCTGCGGCGCTACTGCCACGTCGGCACCGGCAACTACCACCCCAAGACCGCCCGGCTGTACACCGACCACGGGCTGCTCACCTGCGACCCCGACGTCGGGCAGGACCTGACGCGGCTGTTCAACCAGCTGTCCGGCTACGCCCCACGGTCGAAGTTCCACCGGCTGCTGGTGGCGCCGCGCACCGTCCGCTCGGGTCTCGTCGAGCGCATCGACCGGGAGGCGGCCGCAGCCCGCGCCGGGCACGAGGCGTGGGTGCGGATCAAGGTCAACTCCGCCGTCGACGAGGAGACGATCGACGCGCTGTACCGCGCGTCGCAGGCCGGGGCGAAGGTCGACCTCGTCGTGCGGGGCATCTGCGCCCTGCGCCCGGGGGTGCCCGGGCTCAGCGAGAACATCCGGGTGCGGTCCATCCTGGGCCGGTTCCTGGAGCACTCCCGGATCTTCGCCTTCGCGAACTCGGCGGGCCCGGCCATCGGGGAGGGCCCCGAGACCGGGCCGGAGGTCTTCATCGGGTCGGCCGACCTCATGCACCGCAACCTGGACCGCCGCGTCGAGGCCCTCGTGCGCATCAGCGACGAGAACCAGGTCCTCGAGCTGCTGGAGCTGATGAACGAGTCGATGTCCGACCAGACCGCCTCCTGGCAACTGCAGCCCGACGGGACGTGGGTCCGGGCCACGGGGCCCGAGGGCGAGCCCCTAATCGACCTGCAGTCGCGGCTCGTCCGGCGCCACCGCCGTCGTCCCAGCATGACCCGCTGACGCCGACGCGATGAGCTCCGCCGCGCAGTCCCCCCGTCCGCTCCGTACCGCGACACCGTTCGTCGACCCGCTCGGCGCCACCTCGGTCCAGCACGCCCCTGTCATCGAGACGGCCGGCGCGCTCGTGTGGCGGACGCGGCACGCGAGGATCCAGGTCCAGCTCGTCCACCGGCCCCGCTATGACGACTGGTCCTGGCCCAAGGGCAAGCACGAGGAGGGCGAGTCCCTGGCCACGACGGCGGTGCGCGAGGTCACCGAGGAGACCGGTCGCCCCGTGGTCCTCGGGCTGCCCCTGCCCGGGCTGCAGTACCTCACGCCGGAGGGCCGCGTGAAGCGGGTGCACTACTGGGCGGCACGACGCGCGAGCGCCACCCACGACGCGCACCCGCTCGCCGCCCGGAACCCCGTGGCGCCCGTCGACAAGCACGAGATCGACCGGACCGAGTGGGTCCACGCCGACGAAGCCGCCGAGCGGCTCACCCGCCCCACCGACCGCGGACCGCTCGAGGCCCTCCTGGAGGCCGCCCGGGACGGCCACCTCGCCACGCACGCCGTGGTGATCGTGCGGCACGGCCGGGCGTTGCCCCGCGCCGCCTGGTACGGCCAGGAGCAGGAGCGGCCGCTGACACCCGTCGGGCACGCCGAGGCCGCCGCGCTGGTACCGGTCCTGGCGGCGTACGGGGTGGACTCCGTGGTCTCCAGCCGCTGGGAACGGTGCGCGACGACGATCGACCCGTACGTCCGGGCGTCCGGGGTCCGGCCGGAGTACAGCGACAACCTGGGCGAGGCGCAGCACGAGCGCTCCCCCGCGCGGGTCGCGGCGGCAGTCCGCGACCTGCTCGAGGCCGGACGGTCGGCGGTGCTGTGCACCCACCGTCCGGTGCTGCCCACGGTCCTGGACGTCCTCGGGCAGCACTCGCGCCGGGTGGTGGCGAACGCCCTGCCACGCCGCGACCCCTACCTGGAGCCGGGCGAGGCGCTGGTCGCCCACGTCGCCACGACGGGCAAGGGGCCGCGGGTGGTCGCGGCCGAGCGGGTCGCGCCGCCGGTGTTCTAGCCGACGGCGCCGAGCACACCCACGGCGATCAGCGCGGCGAGGAGGCCGGCGGCCGGTGCCGTGAGGAGCCAGAAGACGGCGATGGTGCGCGCCACGCCCCACCGCACGGCCGAGAGTCGTCGCGTGGACCCCACGCCGACGATCGCCGCCGTGATCGTGTGTGTGGTGGACACCGGGGCGTGCAGGACGATCGAGCTGATGTACAGCACGATCGCGGAGACGGACTCCGCCACGAAGCCCCGCGCCGGGTCGATCTCGATGATGCGCCGGCCGAGGGTGCGCATGATGCGCCAGCCACCCGCGTAGGTGCCCGCCGCCATGGCGGTGGCCGCCAGCAGCTTGACCCACAGCGGGATCTCGGCCACCGGCGTGACGGCACCGACGGTCAGCAGCGCCAGCCAGATGACACCCATCGTCTTCTGGGCCGACTGCAGCCCGTGCCCGAGCGCCACCGCCGCGGCGGACGCCGTCTGGGCGATCCGGAAGCGTCGGTTCACCCGCGACGGCGCGGCGTGCCGGAAGATCCACAGCACCGCGATCATGAGGCCGAACGCCCCGACGAACCCGACCACCGGGGAGACCAGCAGAGGCAGGACGATCCGGTCGAGCACCTGCTCGGCGTGGACCACCATCCCGCCGGCGAGCCCGGCGCCCAGGAGACCTCCCACCAGCGCGTGCGTCGACGAGGTCGGCATCCCGAACCACCAGGCCACGAGGTTCCACGCCACCGCCCCGAGCAGGGCGCTGAGCAGCACGACGAGCGCGTCGACCGGCGTGGCGCCGTCGAGGTCCACGATCGAGGTCGCGATGGTCTCGGCGACCGCGGTGCCCAGCAGGGCTCCGACGAAGTTCATCGCGGCGGCCATCGCGACGGCGATCCGCGGGGTCAGCGCCCGGGTGGAGATGGAGGTCGCCACGGAGTTCGCCGCGTCGAGGAACCCGTTCGTGTACGCGAAGCCGAGGGCGACGACGATCACGACGACGACGAGGGCGAGCTCCACGCTCACGACTCCTTGAGCACGATCGTCTCGACCAGGTTCGCCACCCTCTCGAAGGCGTCGGTGGCCTCCTCCAGGATGTCGACGACCTCCTTGAGCTTGATCAGCAGGATCGGGTCGGTCACCCGGTCGAACAGGTGGGCGAGCAGCGTGCGGTGCAGCTTGTCACCCTGGTTCTCGAGCCGGTTGATCTCGACCCAGTACTCGGGGAGCTGGTCGAGCTTGCGCAGGCGCGGCATCGCGTCGGCCGTGAGCTCGGCGCAGCGCAGCAGCACCTGGATCTGCTCGGAGACCGCCATCGGCAGCTCGTCGATCTTGTACAGGACGATGAGGTGCCCGGCCTCGTCCATGGCGTCCATGCAGTCGTCCAGCGCGGAGGCGAGGCTGTAGATCTCGTCACGGCCGAACGGGGTCACGAACGTCTTGTTGAGCCGCCGCATGATCGAGTGCGTCGCCTCGTCGGCCTCGTGCTCCGCCTCGGTGAGGCGTTCGACGATCGCCTCGCGCTCGGTGCGGGACGCACCGAGGAGCTCGGCGAGCAGCGTGGCACCGGTGACGGTGTGGCCGGCGAGCACGGCCAGCAGGTCGAAGAAGGTGGTGTCGCGCGGGGTGAGGCGCAGGCGCACGGGGGGCTCCCGGTGAGGAAGGACGCTCGGTCAGTCACAGAGTAGATCCCGCCTCGCGGCCGGGCTAAATCCGTCTGCGGAGTGGCACGGCACCGTGACGGGAGAAGAGTGCGACGCCGGACCGGGAGCGCCTCTCGGCGCGTGGCCGCTCGTAGCGGCTGAAGATGGAGCCCGGGGCTACCGCGGCCCGACGCCGCCCGTCCATCGTAAGGGCCTCACCCTCAGTCGAGCGAACCTGCACGCCAGAGCGCCGCCGCGTGCTCGAGCTCCCCGGCGGTGCCCACCAGGTCGGCGGCGCCCCTCGTCATGCGGGCGGCCGCGTCGGGGTCGGCGACCTCCCGGGCGTCCGCGTCGTAGGCCGCTCCGGTCGCCAGGATGTGGCAGAACGCCGCGGCCCGTTCGAGGGCGACGGCGAGGTCTCCTGCGTAGACCCCGGACAGCACGGTGTCCGCGAGCTCGCGCAGGTCCGACGGCGTGGGCGGGCGCGGGACGCCGGCGACGACCTCGCGCACGGGCGCGGCGTCCACGCCGAGCCGGTAGCGCAGCCCGACGGTCCTCGGGTCGCGGCGGACCCACTCGCGCAGGGCGTACAGCCGCCACAGGGCACCGGGGAGGGTGGCGGGCGCCGCGTCGGACCAGAGCTCGGCGACGACGTCCAGCCCCTCACGCTCGACGAGCCGGACGAGGCGGGCGACCACCTCGGGGTCCTCGGCGGCGCGTGCCTGGTGGACGACGGCGCGGGCGGTGGTGTGCGCGACCTCGTCACGCCGGGCCGGGTCGAGAGCTCCGGGCAGGGCGTCGGCGTCGCGCGGGTCGAGCATCGCGGGGCGGCGGAACCTGGGTCGGTCGGTCACCCGCCCAGTCTCGCAGGTGCGGCGCGCCGTTCGCCGTGCCCGCTCACGCCATCGCTCTTAGCATCACCAGGGACGGCCCCAGGACCGGGACCCGGGAGGAGACCTGCGATGACCTCATCTGCACCGACCAGCGACGGAGCGCGCTCGGCGCACCGCAAGGCGATCGGCCTGTCGGTCGCCGCCGCCGTCGGCGGCTTCCTGTTCGGCTTCGACTCGTCCGTCATCAACGGCGCCGTGTCGGCGATCGAGGGAGAGTTCGAGCTCGAGGCGACGGTGACCGGGCTGGTGGTGGCGGTCGCGCTGCTCGGCTGCGCGCTCGGCGCCTGGGGCGCGGGCCGCCTGGCGGACCGCATCGGTCGCGTCAAGGTGATGCTCCTGGGCTCCGCGCTGTTCCTGTTCTCCGCGGTGATGTCGGCCTTGGCGTGGACCGCGCTGGACCTGTCGCTCTGGCGGTTCCTCGGGGGCATCGGTATCGGCATCGCGTCGGTCATCGCGCCGGCGTACATCGCCGAGATCTCCCCGGCGTCGATCCGCGGCAGCCTGGCGTCGCTGCAGCAGCTCGCCATCACGGTGGGCATCTTCGGCGCGCTGCTCAGCGACCAGATCCTCGCGAACACGGCGGGCGGCGCGTCGGAGGAGCTGTGGCTGGGCTGGGAGGCCTGGCGGTGGATGTTCTTCGTCGAGGCGGTCCCGGCCGTCGTCTACGGGTTGCTGGCGCTGCGCATGCCGGAGTCGCCGCGCTACCTGGTCGCCAAGGGCGACGTGGGCGAGGCGCGCAGCGTGCTCGCCTCGGTCCTCGGGCCGGACGAGGACGTCGACGACCGGATCTCCGAGATCAAGCGCTCGATCGCCGGCGACGAGAAGAACGCCGAGCGGAGCACGCTGCGCGGCCAGGGTTTCCTGGGGCTGAAGTCGATCGTCTGGGTCGGCATCCTGCTGGCGATCTTCCAGCAGTTCGTGGGGATCAACATCATCTTCTACTACTCGACGACGCTGTGGCAGGCGGTCGGGTTCGACGAGTCGCAGGCGTTCCTCGTCTCGACCATCACCGCGATCACGAACATCGCCGTGACGTTCATCGCGATCGCCCTCATCGACAAGGTGGGCCGCCGCCCGATGCTGCTCATCGGTTCGGCGGGCATGGCGGTGTCGCTGCTGACCATGGCCGCGGTCTTCACGCAGGGCACGACCACGGTCGACGCCGCGGGCGAGTCGACGCTGTCCCTGGGCGACCCGTGGGGGACGATCGCGCTGGTCGCGGCGAACGCGTTCGTCGTCTTCTTCGGCGCCACGTGGGGCCCGCTGATGTGGGTGATGCTCGGTGAGATGTTCCCCAACCGGATCCGCGCCGCGGCGCTCGGCGTCGGCGCGGCGGCGAACTGGCTGGCGAACTTCACGATCACGCTGACGTTCCCACCGATGCTCTCGGCCTTCGGGCCGGCCGTGCCGTACGGCATGTACGGGCTCTTCGCGGTGCTGTCCTTCTTCTTCATCTGGTTCAAGGTCTCCGAGACCAAGGGCAAGGAGCTGGAGGACATGACCGAGGACGTGCGCCAGCGCGTCTGAGCCCGCGACCACGACGGCGGCCCGCTTCCTTCCCGGAGGCGGGCCGCCGTCGCGTGCGGGAATGATCGGGCGAACTACTTGCTTGACGCAAGCATCCATCATATTGTTTCTCGCGGCAACGAAAGGAGTCCCCGTGACCGCAGGTTCCTCGACCGCGCTCGTCGCCGCCCTGGAGTCGCTGGGGCGCGCCCAGCGCGAGGCCGCCGCACGCGTCGCGCGCGATCTCGACTGGCCACGCTCCGGCCTCGCCGTCGTGCGCATCCTGCGAGCCCGCGGCGAGATGCAGCTCTGCGAGGTCGCGGAGATCCTGCGCGTCGACGCCTCCGTCGCCAGCCGCCAGGTCGGCGCGCTCGTCGACGCCGGACACGTCCGACGCACGGTCGACACCGCCGACCGCAGGGCCCGGACCCTCGGGCTCACCGACGCCGGGCTCGCGTTCGCCGCCGAGTCGGACCGCTACTTCGACGCCTTCGTCGACGAGGCCTTCGCGGACTGGTCCGCCGACGACCTCGACGACGCCATCACGCAGATCCGCAACGTCGCGGCCGCCATCAGCACCGTTTCCCAGGAGGCCCCGCCCCGATGACAGACACCACCCGCTCCACCGCGGCGAACGAGCCGGACGCCCCGCTCGTCGACGCGCTGGCCGACGGCAACCCGGCCATGAACCGGCGCGAGACGCTCGAGGCGCTCTCCGGCATCCTGCTCGGCGTCCTCGTCTCGCTGCTGGCCACGACCATCGTCTCCACGTCGCTGCCCCGCATCGTCGCGGACCTCGACGGGTCCCAGCACTCCTACACCTGGGTCGTCACGGCCATGCTGCTGACGATGACGATCTCCACCCCGCTGTGGGGCAAGCTCGCCGACCTGACCGACCGCAAGGTCCTCATGCAGATCGCGCTCGTCATCACCGTGGTCTCGGCCGCCGCGGCCGGGCTGTCGCAGGACATCGGCTGGCTCATCACCTGCCGGGCGTTCCAGGGCATCGGCGCCGGTGGCGTGATGTCCCTCGCCACCGTCCTGATGTCCGACATCATCAGCCCCCGCGAACGCGGCAAGTACATGGGTCTGATGGGCGCGGTCATGGCCGTCGCGCAGATCGGCGGCCCCCTGCTCGGCGGCATCATCACCGACGCCGCCTCCTGGCGCTGGACCTTCTTCGTCGGCGTGCCATTCGGCGTCGCCGCGCTCGTCACCCTGCAGCGCACCCTGCACCTGCCGCGCCGCGAGCGCCGCGACGTGCGGATCGACTACTGGGGCGCGACCCTCGTCGCCCTCGCCGTCGCCCTGCTGCTGCTGTGGGTGACCTTCGCCGGCGACCAGTTCGACTGGGCGTCGTGGCAGACGACCGCGATGGTCGGCGGGGCCGTCCTCGCGCTCCTCGCCCTCGTCTTCGTCGAGCGTGCCGTCCCGGAGCCCATCCTCCCGCTGCACCTGTTCCGCAACCGGACGTTCGTGCTGGCGGTCGTGGCCTCCGCCTCCGTGGGCGTGGCGATGTTCGGCACCGCGGTGTTCCTCGCCCAGTACTTCCAGCTCGCCCGCGGCAAGACGCCGACCGAGTCGGGCCTGCTGACCATCCCGATGGTGGTGGGCACCATGCTCGCCGGCATCGTCCTGGGCCGCCTCATCACCGCCACCGGCCGCTACAAGGCCATCATGGTGGGTGGCGCGTCGGTGCTCTCGCTGTCCCTGTTCGGGCTCTCGACGATCGCCGTCGACACCAGCTTCGTGGTGATCTCCGTCTACCTGTTCGGCCTCGGCCTGTCCGTCGGTGCTCTCATGCAGAACCTGGTGCTCGCCACGCAGAACACACTGGACGTCCGCGAGATGGGCGCCGGCACCTCCGGCGTCGCCTTCTTCCGGTCGCTCGGCGGGGCGATCGGCGTCTCCGTGCTCGGCGCGATCATGGCCGCGCGGGTGCGCACCGACATGGCCGACGGTCTCGCGGACCTCGGCGTCCCGGCCTCCGCGGTGGGCGAGAGCACCGGTGCCGTCCCGGACCTGTCGCAGGCACCCGACGCGGTGCGGTCCGTCGTCGAGCAGGCGTACTCGAACGGGATCACCGAGATCTTCCTCTACGCGGTGCCGATGGCGGTCGTCTCGCTGGTCGCCGTGCTCTTCATCCGCGAGGTGCCGCTCGGGCGGAGCTCCGGGATCGAGCAGGCCCGCGACCTGGGTCTCACCGACGACGACGCCGGCCACACCGGCCGCGGCGACAGCGACGACGGCGGGACCGCCCGCCCTCAGGCGGTCGGGTCGAGCCAGGCCTGAGCCGACGGGACGAGCTCGCCCGCCTCCTGCCAGAACGAGGCGGGGAGCTCGTGCCGGAACGCCTCCAGCGTCTGGGCGACCCGGTCCGGACGGGAGACGCCCACGATCGTCGACACCACCCGCGGGTCGCGTGCCGAGAACTGCAGCGCCGCCGTCGCCAGCGTGGTCCCGTGTCGGGCGCACAGCGCTCGCAGCCCGTCGACGGCGGCGAGGGTCTCGGGCGGCGCCTCGCGGTAGCCGTAGCGCGTCGCGCTCGGCCGGTCCGCCGACGGCGTCTGCTGCGCCAGGATGCCGCCGCCGTAGACCGCGGCGTTCAGCACGCCCGTGCCGCGCGCCGCCGCCGCGGCGATCAACGAACCTGCCGAACGGTCCACGAGCGTCCACCGGTTGTGGACCAGCAGCACGTCGAAGACGCCGAGGTCCAGGTACCGCCGCATCTCGGGGACCGGCCCGCCGGCGAGCCCGACGGACCCGACCTCCCCGGACTCGCGCAGCGCGAGCAGCGCGTCCAGCGCACCACCCCGAGCGGTGAGGTCCGCGAAGTCGAAGTTCTCCGGGTCGTGCAGGTGAACCAGCGGCAGGCGGTCCAGGCCCAGCCGCTCGCGGGACTCGTCCACCGAACGGCGCACCCGGTCGGCCGAGTAGTCGCCGTCGCGCGGGTCCACCTTGGTCGCGACCACGACGTCGTCGGGCAGCGCACCGTGGCGCTCGCGGTACGCGGCCAGACCGCGGCCGATCCGCCGCTCGCTCTCGCCGTCGGAGTACCCGTTGGCCGTGTCGAGGAACCGCACCGGGGACTCCAGCACCGCGAGCACGGTCTCCACGGCGCGCTCGGCGGCGACCTCGTACCCGAAGACCCCGGGCATCGACCCGAGAGGGCTGCCGCCGGCGCAGACCGCGCTGACGGCCAGGCCCGTCCCGGGGAGCGGACGCGTCCAGCCCGGCGTGCCGGGGGCCGGGACGGGGGCGGGTTCAGGGACACGGTGCAGCGCTGACGCGGTCATGGACCGAGCCTACGGGGCTATTTCACCCGCCTGGGAGGGCCCTCTGACCAAATCGTGACCCGCAGAGGCTCCCGGACGCTTCCGGGGAGGGCCATGATGGGGCCATGCACGACGCCGCCCCTCTCACCGCACCGCCGGAGCCGCAGACCGACCCGTTCGGCGCCCTCGAGCGTGAGGTGCGCGTCCTGATCCGGCGGGCACAGTCCACCTCGGCGCAGACCGCTCGCCTGATCCACCCCGAGCTGGAGGCGTCGGCCTACCCGTTGCTCGCGCACATCGCCATGTACCCCGGCACCCGCGGCTCGGACCTCGCCGCCCACTTCGGCGTCGGGCGCGCCACCGTCTCGCGGCAGCTCAGCCGGCTCGCCGAGCTCGGCCTCGTCCACCGTGAGACCGACCCCGAGGACACGCGCGGGCAGCAGATCACCCTGACCGACGACGGGGCCCGCCGCTTCCGGCACGCCCGTGACGCCCGCCTCACGATGCTCGAGTCAGCGCTGTCGGGGTGGGAGAAGGACGACGTCGCCGAGCTCGCCCGGCTGCTGAACAGCTACTCCGCCGACGTCGTGGCCTGGCTCGGCAGCCAGCAGGGCACGGCTCACCTCAGCGCCGCAGACGCTCGCGCAGCGCACTGACCGTCGCCACGTCGCCGCCGTGCGCGGTGAACCATCCGACGGCTCCGTCGTCGTGGGCAGCCAGGACGTCGAGCACCGCCTCGACGGCGTGCGCCGGTGCCGTGAGGAGCTCGGGCGGCAGTGCCGCGACCACGTGCGTGTCCCGACGCGGCGCCCGGGCCGTCGCCCGGGCGCGGAGCAGCACCTGCGGCATGCTCGCGTCGGTCCGGACGTAGTCCGCCACGATGCTCGCCCGGTCCACACCCACGAGGTCCAGGACGAGCGCCACCAGGACGCCGGTCCGGTCCTTGCCCGCGGTGCAGTGCACCAGCACGGGGGACGGGTCCTCGGCGACGGCCCGCACCCCGGCGACCAGGTGCGCGGCCCCGGGGCCGTCGAGCATCTCGAGGTACAGCCGGCCCAGTTCGAAGGGGGCGGGCTGCGTCCCGCTCCCGGCCCGGGTGGTCGCCCCGGTCAGGACGGGCAGGGCCACGACGTCCGCGACGCCGCGGAGCGGGTGCGTCTCGGACGACTCGTCGACGTCCCGCAGGTCGAGCACGGTGCGTGGTGGCCACGCCACGTCGGCGGGCGCGACGTCACCGGCGCGTGGCGCGTCCGACCGCAGCAGCACGGCGGTGCGCAGCAGCGGCGAGGCGGCACCGACGTCGCGCACGTTCACGAGCCGGTCGGGGACGGCGGTGGTCTCGACGCTCATGGCACGACGGTAGCCGGTCCCACCGCCCTCAGGACGTGAGACCGGCTCTCCCCTGCCGGTGTGACCTCCGGGTGCTCAGGTCGTGCCGGGCTCGAAGGTCAGGCTGACCGAGTTCATGCAGAACCGGTCGCCGGTCGGCGTCTGGGGCGCGTCGTCGAACACGTGGCCCAGGTGCGAGCCGCAGCGGGCGCACCGGACCTCGGTGCGCACCATGCCGAGCGACCGGTCCTCGATCAGCTCGACCCGGTCCCCTGCCAGCGGCGTGTAGAACGACGGCCACCCGCAGTGCGAGTCGAACTTCGACTCGCTGCGGAACAGCTCGTTGTCGCACGCGCGACACCGGTAGACACCCTCGCGCTGCTCGTCGAGCAGCTCACCCGTCCAGGCCCGTTCGGTGCCCGCCTGGCGCAGCACCGTGAACTCCTGCGGCGACAGCTCGACGCGCCACTCGTCCTCGCTCTTGGACACCTCATACGTCATGTCCCGGTCAACAACGGTCACGCGAGCGGTGTTCCCGTCCGGGGATCGCCTCAGCGGCGACCGCGGGGACGGCCACCGGACGACCCGGCCGAGCCGGCGCCCTGCGCGACGCCCTGACCGGCGCGGCCGCCGCCGCCCTGGCCACCGCGGCGGCGACGACGGCTGCGGCCGCCTCCAGAGGACCCGGCGGATCCGGCGGACCCGGCGCCCTGGCCGGCACGACCGCCGCCCTGGCGACCGCCCGAGCCCTGCCCCTGCGGCTTCTTGCGAGGCTGCTGCTGCTCGACCGGCGGGGCCGGCTTGACGTACGCGGCCACCTCGCCGACGAGCGCCGCGACGACGGGGTCGCCCGGGGCGACCGGCTGCGGGCGGGCGGTGATGCGGGCCTTGCGGGTCAGGTCACGGACGTCGCCGCGCTCCTCGGGGAGCATGACCGTCACGACGTCGCCCACGGAACCGGCGCGGGCCGTGCGGCCGGAGCGGTGCAGGTAGGCCTTGTGCTCGGCGGGCGGGTCGACGTGCACCACGAGCTCGACCTCGTCGACGTGGATGCCGCGCGCCGCGATGTCCGTGGCGACCATGACCCGGACGTCGCCGGAGGAGAAGGCCGCGAGGTTGCGCTCGCGCGCGCCCTGGCCGAGGTTGCCGTGCAGGTCCACCGCGGGCACACCGGCGGCCGTGAGCTGCTTGGCGAGCTTCTTCGCCTGGTGCTTGGTCCGCATGAACAGCACCCGGCGGCCGGTGCCCTGGGCGAGCTGGTGCACGACCTGCTTCTTCGCCTCCTTGTCGGCCACGGCGAGGATGTGGTGCGTCATCTGCGGCGGCGGGGCGGCGGCGTCGTCCACCGAGTGCGTCACCGGGTTCTTCAGGTAGCGCTTGACGAGCACGTCCACGCCGTTGTCCAGCGTCGCCGAGAACAGCAGCCGCTGACCCTGGCGGGGGGTGCGGTCCATGATCCGCTTCACGCCCGGCAGGAACCCGAGGTCGGCCATGTGGTCGGCCTCGTCGAGGATCGTGATCGCGACGTCGTCGAGCGTGAGGAGCCGCTGGTTGAGCAGGTCCTCGAGACGACCCGGGCAGGCGATGACGATGTCCACCCCCTGGTTGAGTGCCGTCACCTGCCGCGACTGGGCGACACCGCCGAAGATCGTCGTCGTGCGCAGGCCGAGCGCCTCGGCGATCGGCTTCATCACGGCGTCGATCTGGTTGGCGAGCTCACGGGTGGGGCACAGCACCAGCGCCATCGGTGCGGCACTGCGCAGGGCGCGGCGGCCGGCGGCCTTCGCCGCGGCCTTCTGCCGGGCGATCTCGGTCACGGCCGGCAGCGAGAAGGCGAGCGTCTTGCCGGAACCGGTCCGGCCGCGGCCGAGCACGTCCTTGCCGGCGAGCGTGTCCGGCAGGGATGCCGCCTGGATGGGGAAGGGGGTGGTGATGCCGGCGTCCGTCAGGTGCTTCACGACAGGGGTCGGCAGGCCGAAATCGGCAAAGGAAGTCAAGGAAGATGCCTCTCTGGGGCGTCGGACGACGCCCGGGTCGGGGTCCGCCGCACGCAATCCGGGGGGATCTCCACGACGTGGGGCGCGCGGGATCGCGCCGCCCTCTCGACGACATTGTGGCACGCCGGACGGTGAACTCCCCTATGACACACCCCACAGGCACCTGGGCCGGGACCCGACGGGCTCCCAGACGGGCATGGTGCAATGTGCGGCGTGGACGACTTCTTCGCGACCGTCGGTGACGTGCTCGGGCAGATCTGGACCGCGGCCACCACCCCGGTGGACCCGCCGGACCAGACGGTCGTGCTCGCCGTCGCCCTGGTGGCGCTCGCCGTCGTGGTGGTGGGTCCCGTCTGGCGGGTGGCCCGGCACGTGGTGACGATCGCGCACGAGGGCGCCCACGCCGTCGTCGCCATGCTCACCGGACGGCGCCTCGACGGCATCCGCCTGCACTCGGACACGTCGGGGCTGACCGTCACGGCCGGGCGGCCCCGCGGGCTCGGGATGGTGCTCACGGCGTTCGCCGGGTACGTGGGTCCAGGACTGGTCGGGCTCGGCGCCGCCTGGCTGCTGCGGGCCGGGTACGCCGTCGGGCTGCTGTGGCTGCTCGTGGCGCTCCTGGCGCTGCTGCTGCTCAAGATCCGCAACTGGTTCGGGCTGTGGTCGGTGCTCGTCAGCGGGGCCGCGCTCGTCGGCGTCTCCTGGTGGCTGGAGCCCGCGACGCAGTCCGCGGTCGCCTACGCCGTGACCTGGTTCCTCCTGCTCGGCGCCGTCCGGCCCGTCCTCGAGCTGCAGGCCCAGCGGGCCCGGGGCCGGGCGCGGTCCTCCGACGCCGACCAGCTCGGGCGGCTCACCGGCGTGCCGGGCGTCGTGTGGGTGGTCGTCTTCGCGCTCGTCACGCTCGGCTGCCTGGCCCTCGGGGCGACCTGGATCGTGGGTCCGGTCTCCCCCTGAGGCCGCCGGCCAGCTCCCACCGGGCCGTCAGAGCCGCGCGTACCGGGCCCGGGCGAACGAGTAGACCCCGTAGGCGGCGATGCCCGCACCCGTCACGACCAGCAGCGCCGTGCCGAACGGCTGGTCCCGGATCGTCTGCAACGCGTCGTCGAGGCCGCCGGCCTTGTCCGCGTCGTGCGTGACCCCGGCCGTGACGAACAGCCCGCCCAGCACCGCGAGCGCCACCCCCTTGGCCACGTAGCCGACCTGTCCCAGACGGACGACGGCCGTGCCGACGGCGCCGCCACCCGTCCCCCGCAGGTCCTCGAGGAACTTCTTGCGCCACCCCTTGACCACGTGGAACACCCCGACGCCGACGACCGTCAGTCCGACCGCGACGACGAGCCAGCGGCCGGCCGGTGCCTGCAGGAGCATCGCGGTCAGGCTCTCCTGCTGACCGCCTCCCCCGCCGTCGCCCGTGGCGTAGCGCGCCGCCGAGAAGGCCAGGACGCCGTAGAGGACGCCTTTGCCGGCGGACTTGACGCGGGTGCCGACCTCCTTGGCGTCCGCCACGCCGGGGACGCCGACGACGGCCTCGGCGAGCTGCCACAGCGCGAGAGCGGCGAAGCCGACGGTCACCGCCCAGAGGGCCAGGGGCCCGCCGGGAGCGCTCGCGAGCTGCCGGAAGGCACCGGACTCGTCGGCGCTGCCGGAGGAGGACCCGAGCGCCAGCCGGACCGCCAGCCAGCCGATCAGCAGGTGAAGCACCCCCGAGGCGACGTATCCGCCGCGCGCCAGGGCGCGCAGCCCCGTGCTGTGCTGGGCGCGGCGAGCCGCTCCCTGCCCTGGTCCTCGTGCAGACACCGGTCACCTCCGTCCGCCACGGGTCTCGCGGCGTCGTCGACACCCTGTCGCACATCCGCCGTGCGCGCCATCGGCTCGTCGCGCGCCGCCCGCCGCACCGCGCGAGACTGACGGAGGCAGCACCCGGACCACGACACCAGGAGGCCGTCATGGCCGTGTTCACCCGAGGCTTCGGCGGGCGTCGCCCCGAGGCCGAGCGCCCGCTGCCGCCCGGTCAGCACCTGACGGCGGACTTCCCGGTGCTGTCGACGGGCCCCACCCCGAACGTCGACGAGTCGCGGTGGGGGCTGACGGTCCGCACGGAGTCCGGCACCGAGCACCGCTGGGGCTGGTCGGCCCTGCAGGAGATGCCCGCGGAGGACGTGACCGTCGACATCCACTGCGTGACCCGCTGGTCCAAGCACGACACGCAGTGGCGCGGCGTCCCGGTGGACGCGTTCTTCGTGGACGTCGAGACCGCCGCGGACTTCGTCGTCGCGCACTCGTCCGGCGGGTACACGACCAACCTGCCCCTGGACGACCTGCTGGACGGCCGTGCGTGGGTGGCCTACGAGTACGAGGGCGAGCCGCTCGCGCCGGTGCACGGCGGGCCGGTGCGGCTGCTCGTCCCGCACCTGTACTTCTGGAAGTCCGCCAAGTGGCTCCGCGCGCTGACGCTGCACGAGCACGACGAGCCGGGCTTCTGGGAGCAGAACGGCTACCACCTGTACGGCGACCCCTGGTCGGAGCAGCGGTACTCGTGAACGTCTGGCACGTCGCGCAGGTCGTCGCCGCCGAACGTCTCACCGCGAGCGCCCGCGCGCTGATCCTGGCCGCCCCCGGCTTCACCGGTGCCGTCGCCGGGCAGCACGTCGACGTGCGACTCACCGCCCCGGACGGGTACCAGGCGGTGCGGTCGTACTCCCTGGCGCGGGTCGGCCGGGACGAGGTCGTGGAGCTCGCGGTGGACCGCGTGGCCGGCGGCGAGGTCTCGGGCTACCTGGTCGACGACGCGCAGGTGGGCGACCAGATGGAGGTCCGCGGCCCGCTGGGCGGGTTCTTCGTCTGGCGCCCCGACGACGTCGGCCCGGTGCAGCTCGTCGCAGGAGGATCCGGCGTCGTGCCGCTCGCGGCGATGGTGCGGGCGCGGACGGCGTCCGGCTCCCGCGCCCCGTTCCGCCTGCTGTGCTCGGTGCGCACGGCGGCGGACGCCTTCTGGGCCGACGAGCTGTCGACGGCCCCCGGCGTGCGGACCACCTGGATCCACACCCGCGAGGCGTCGCCGGGCGGCGCCCGTCCAGCGGGCCGGCTCTCGGCCGACGACGTCGCGGCGCACGTGATCCCGCCGGGTGACCGCCCGCGCGTGTTCGTCTGCGGGCCGACCGGCTTCGTGGAGACGGCCGCGGGGCTGCTGCTCGGTGCCGGGCACGACCCCGGCCTGGTCCGGACCGAACGCTTCGGAGGTGCGTGATGGCGCTCGACGGGAACGTCCTCGCAGGGCCGCTCGCCGGGACCTGGGCGGTGGACGTCACGGTCGCGACCGGGCGCTGCGCCGGGTGCGGCGACGTCGCCGTGCTGGCGCGGGCGGCGGTGTTCGACCATCCGATGGGCTGGGTGGTGCGCTGCCGGGCCTGCGCCGACGTGCTGATGGTCGTGGTCGAACGCCCCGACGGCGTCCTCGTGGCCGCGCGGGGCCTGACATGGGTCCGGGGCTGACCTGCCCGCACCCCGGACAGCACGACGGCGGGCCTCCCGCGAGGGAGGCCCGCCGTCGGCCAGGAGCGGAGAGCTCAGGCCTGCTGGGGCGTGAGCACGAATCCCGGGCCCCCGGTGGAGGGCTCGGCGTCGAGCTGCAGCGTCGCCAGGGCGGACGCCGCCTCGTTGTCGACGAAGACCTTGGTCTCGCCGGAGTCGTCGACGACCGAGTCGTCGGGCTGGGGTGCGGGGACGAGCGCGAGCTCGAAGTTCCCCGGCTGCTCGGCCGACTGCGCGATACGCAGCCCTCCCTCGTTCGGGACGCCGGCCTGCTGGGCCAACGACTCGACAGCGGTCCGGGCGTTGTCGGTCACGGTGAGCACGATTGCTCCTCTCGTCGGGTACGCGACCTCTCCACCGAAGCAGCACCGGGGGGCGTCACGCAACGCGGGGGACGAATCGTCACGTGATCTCTCGGAGACCGAGACATCCGCTGCCGCGGCTCCGTGCCCGCCGTACGCTGCCCTCCGGGCCTCCGAGAGGCTGGTCACACCGCTGCCGGGACGGATCCCGCCGGGAGCGCCGCCCGCGTAGGCTGGCCCGCAGCCGCCGCTCCCGAGCGGCCGGCGGGCCTCTAGCTCAACTGGCAGAGCAGCGGACTTTTAATCCGCGGGTTCCGGGTTCGATCCCCGGGGGGCCCACCCCGCGCCCGGTCGTCACTGGCCGTGGGTGACCTTCCGCCGGTTCGCCCGCTGCGTGGCCACGGCGGCGAGGATCACGGCGAGGGCCGCGGCCACCACCGCGGCGGCCACCACCGCCGCGGAGGGCCGGCTCGTGAAGCCGTGCAGCAGCGGGTTCGCCCACTCGAAGACGTACGACGGCGGCCACCAGGTGTTGACCGCCCGGGCGAGCGGGGGCAGCCCGGACACGGGGACGAATCCCCCGCTGGCGAAGTAGCTGCCGAGCGCCAGCAGGATCAGGACGGGCTGGATCGCCCGGTGCGTGCCCAGCAGCACCGCGGCGAGCACGCCGACCCCGGCCGTCGCGACGATCGCGGGCAGCACGATCGCGGCCACCGACAGGATCTCCGTCGGTCCGTCCCCGGGAGCCTGACGCGTCGCGCTGCTAGGCTCAACACCGATGAATAAAAGACGCGGTCGTCCCCGCACCGGCGACGACGACGGCAAGGAGCGGCTTCTCGCAGCGGCCCGCGACCTGTTCGCGGACCACGGCTACGACGGGGCGACGCTGCGCACGATCGCCGGTCGGGCCGGCTGCGACCCCGCCCTGATCGCCTACCACTTCGGCTCCAAGAAGGAGCTGTTCGCCCGCGCGATGGCCCTCTCGCTCGGACCGTCGCTGGTGCTCGAGAAGGCGTTCGAGGGTGATCCGGCGACCGTCCCCGAGCACCTCGCCGCCCTCGTCGTCCAGGCCTGGGACATCCCCGACGTCCAGGCGTCGCTGACCCGTCTGGTCGCCACCGGGATGCAGCACCCCGAGGTGCTGCAGGCGTTCCGGGAGTACCTCGAGCGAGAGATCTTCGGCCGGCTCGTGGAGCACCTCGGCGGCCCCGCGGCGAGCGAGCGCGCGAGCGCCACCCTGACGATCGTGATCGGCATCGTCTTCGGCCGCTACGTGATCGGGGTCGGTCCTCTGCGCTCCGCTCCCCCGGAGCGGCTGGTCGCGACGCTGACGCCCAGCCTGCGCGCCATCACCGGACCGCGTCCGCACCGCCGGGGCGGCGGGCGACCGACCGCACCCGCAGGCGCTGGCCCCGGGACGTCTCGCGCGACAGGATGGGCCGGGTGACCACGCTCCTCCCCGACGCACCGCACCCCGCCGGCCCCGTCGTCGTCGCCCACCGCGGCTACAGCGCCGTGGCCCCGCAGAACACACTCGCCGCCTTCGAGGCCGCCTGGCGCGCCGGTGCGCCGGCCCTGGAGCTGGACGTGCGCCTCAGCGCGGACGGCGTCCCGGTCGTCATCCACGATCCGGTGGTGGAGCGGGTGTCCGACGGCGAGGGCGCGGTCGACGCGCTCGACGCCGCCACGATCCGGGGCCTCGACGCCGGGTCCCGGTTCTCCCCCGTCTACGCCGGGCAGCGCATCCCGACGTTCGCCGACGCCGTCGACTTCCTCGCCGCACGTCCGGGCATGGACCTGCTGTGCGAGTACAAGGGCGTGTGGACGCCCGAGACCCTCGCGCCGACGGTCGCGGCGATCGATCGCTCCGGCCTCGCGGGCCGTGCGATCGTCCAGGGCTTCCGGCGCCGCACGGTCTCCGCGCTGCGCACGGCCGCGCCCCACCTTCCCCGCGGCCTGCTCTGCGACGCGGCGCCGGAGGACCTCCTCCGGGCCGCCGAGGACCTGGACGTCGTCACCGTCAACCCGTCGGTCGCCGCGGTGCTCGCCGACCCGGACCTGGTGGCCCGGGCACACGCGGCAGGCGTGCGGGTCATGCCCTGGACGGCCAACGAGACCAGCGAGTGGGAGGGGCTGCTGGCCGCCGGCGTCGACGCGATCATCACCGACCGGCCCGGCGAGCTGCGCGGCTGGCTCGCCGGCCGGTCGGGCACGGCCCTGCGCTGACCGGCACCGGCGCCGACCGGCACCGGCCGCTGCCCGCTGCGGCCCGGGTCTACAGCCCGCCGTCACCGTCCCCGCCGCGTCCACCGCTCTCGGCCGGGCCGTCCGTCGGCCCACCGTCGCCGGAGTCCGGGGCGACCCGGTTCCTGCCGGTACCGCGCGACGCCGGCCGCGCCTCGCCGTCGTCGTCCGTCTCGACCTCGCCGGTCATCCGACGTTCCGCCAGGGCCTCGCGCTCCTCGATGGCCTCCTGCCCGGGCCCCTCGAAGTTCTCGCGCCGCGCCTCGGCCTCCTCGCTGCCGCTGTACAGCCCGGCCGGCTGGGCCGGCGGCATGACGGCGGTGGCCTCAGCGGCCCGCGCCGGCAGGGAGACGTCGCCCAGGATCACGGTCGCGCCCTCATCGGCGGCCGACGGCGGCACACCGTCCCGGCGGCGCTGGCGGTGGAGCACCGACGGGCGGCGGGGCTTGTCGGCGCCGGTCCTTCCCGGGACCACGACCGGCTTGCCGCGCCGTCCGACCCGCGGCGCCGAAGCGGCCGACGCGGCGCTCGACGGCGGTTCGACCGTGGCCGGCAGCTCGACGGGCTCGGGCGCCTCCGGCTCGGCCGGGGACTCCGCGACGCCCGCCTCCGGCGCCCGCGGGACACCGCCCTCGGGCAGCGCCGCCGCCCGGTCGTAGCGGCGCCGCGGCATGGCGTAGGGCGCCTCGCGCTGGATCCACTCGACGAGGCCCTCGCGCACGTGGCAGCGAAGGTCCCACAGGGACCCGGCGTCAGCGGCGCTGACCAGCGCGCGGGCCTGCACCACGCCGCCGGTCGCCGCGGTGACCTGCAGGATGCCGAGACGCTCGTCCCACAGGGAGGACGCCTCGAGGAGGCGTTCGAGCTCGGCGCGCATCGCCGGCAGCGGGACGTTGAAGTCCACGTCGATCTCCACCGTTCCGAGCAGGTCGGCGGCGCGGCGCGTCCAGTTCTCGAACGGCGTGGTCGTGAAGTACGTGCTGGGCAGGATCAACCGACGGTCGTCCCAGGCGTGCACGACGACGTAGGTGAGCGTGATCTCCTCGATGCGGCCGAACTCCCCGTCCAGGACGACGACGTCGTCGACGCGGATGGCGTCGGTGAACGCGATCTGCATCCCCGCGAAGGTGTTGGCGAGGCTGGACTGGGCGGCGATGCCGGCGACGACCGACAGGACACCGGCCGAGGCCAGGATCGACGCACCCGCCGCCCGCATCGCCGGGAAGGTGAGCAGCACCGCCGCGATGGCGAGGATGACGATGATCGCCACCGTGACCCGACGCAGGATCGAGATCTGCGTCTTGACGCGGCGCGCGTGCCGGTCGTTCGACGCGACGCTCGCCCGCGCGAGGGTGCGGTCCTCGACCACGAACGCCATGGCGCCGACGAGCCACGCCCCCGCGACGATCGTCGCGATGAGGAGGCCGTGCTGGAGGAAGTCGAACCAGGCCTCGTTCTCGTGCGCCGAGAGCCGGAAGGCGAACCAGACCGCCACGATCATCAGCAGGACCCGCATGGGGTGGCGCAGACGCGTCGCCAGGTCGTGCAGCAGCGGTCGACGGCTCGCGAACCGCCGGATGAGCACCGACAGCAGCGTCACGACGATGTAGGCGATCACCAGCGCAGCGGCCGCCCAGGCCAGGGTGACGGTCAGGGACACGGTCGACTTGACCGCGTCCGGGTCGATCGCGGGGTCGCTGTCCAGGAACATGTCCCCAGACTAGGCAGGTCGTCCGAGCGTGCGCTGGGTGCCGGGAGGAGCCGGCTCGCTCAGCGGCCCCGTGGCGGCCGGTGCAGCCAGCCCTGCAGCCGGCCGGTCACCCACGGCAGCACCCAGAAGGACATGACCGGCGTGAGGACCAGCGTCGAGACGAGCACCTGCAGCACGAGGGGCAGCCCGCGGAACGCCGGGACCAGGGCGGCGACCAGCAGCGTGAAGGCCAGGTTGACGGGGAAGAACCCGAGCCAGATCGCCACGGACTGCTTCCACCGCGGTGGTGCCGGCAGCAGCGGCGCCCCCGACGGCTCGTCCTGGCGGACCGGCGGGTCGAACCAGCCCTCGATCCCGGTGCGCCGGGTGACGGCCTGCTCGGTGACCAGGTGCTCGCCCCGGGCCAGCCAGGCCCGGCGCTCGGCGGAGCCCTCCCACGCCTCGAGCCGTTCGGCGTCGGCGAACCGGTAGAGCATCACCCAGTCGTGCGACCCCTCGGCGGCCCGGATCCACCCCGAGCCGAGGAACCCGGGCCAGCGGTTGGCGAGGTTCACACCCGCCTGCACCCACGACGTCACCTCCGGAACCCACTCGGGGCTCACGACGCGATGGATCGAGACGGTGACGGGTGCGGGACTCATGTCGGCCAGTGTTGTGGCCACGACGTCCGCACGCTGCGCCGCGCGCAGCCACGGACCCACCCGTCCCACGATCCGGACGTGGCGGCGATCACACCGACTGTCAAGGGTGCAGACGCGGCATCGGCCCGATCTTCACCGACCTCACCCAATCCCCACCCCAGACGGGCCAGCAACTGTCGCAGCCCTTGCAGGGACCGGTCACAACCGGGGCCCACGATGGACAACGGCCCCGAGACCCGAGGACGAATCCCCTTGACCACACGTCGATTCCACCTGCCACGGCGGCGCCCGACCCGCAAGCCCGGCAGCCACCTCCGACCGCGTGCCCGCCGGACCACCGACGCCGCACGCACCTCCCGCACCGGCGTCGCCGCTGCCATCGCCCTCCTGGCCCTGACCGTCGGCACCGCGACCGCCGTCAGCCCCCTGGCCGACGGGACGACCACGGTGGACGAACCCTCCGTCGTCGCCGTCACCCCGGACGAGACGCCGACGGACGAGGACTCCCCCGAGGAGACGCCCGACGCCACCGCCGAGCCCTCCTACACGACCACCGTCGCCGCGACGACCGCGCTGCAGCGCGCCCAGGAGGTCACCTCCGAGTCGACGACCCTGTCGGCCAAGAAGGAGCGCCGGATCGAGGCCGAGGCCGACCAGGTCGCCGAGCTCCTGGGCACGCGCGACGACGCGGCCGCGTCACGCTCGGCGGAGCGCACGCCGCTTCCTGTGCCCGACCCGACGGACGGTTCCGCGGCCGGCTCCGCCGACGCCGACCCGGCCGACGAGTCGCCCGCCGACGAGTCGCCCGCCGGGCAGGAGACACCGACGGCGGAGCCCGAGGACGCCGAGACCTCCCCGGAGGGCGGCGAGGCACCGACGGGCGAGGCGTCGGACGACGAGCTCGCCGAGGCCACCCAGGAGCTCACGTCGCTGCTGAAGAAGGCCGAGAGCGACGTCGAGGTGGAGGCGGCTCCCGCGACGCCCGCCGAGATCCTCGCCGCGCAGAAGAAGGAGGCCGCTGCCGCGGCCGACGAGCTCGCCGCGAAGGGTGGCTCGACCGCCGACTACGCCAACGGCAGGATCCCCTCGGACGTGATGTGCGAGCTCTCCTTCGCTTCCGGCGAGATGCTCCGCTGCGACGCGGCCACCCAGCTCGAACGGCTCGACGCCGCCTACCGAGCGGAGTTCGGTGCGCACCTCTCGATCAGGGACTCCTACCGCTCGTACGAGTCGCAGGTCGCCACGAAGGCCGCGAAGGGCTATCTCGCCGCCGTGCCCGGGTACTCGAACCACGGGTGGGGCGTCGCGGTGGACCTCAGTGGCGGGGTCGAGTCGTTCGGCACCGCGCGGTACGAGTGGCTGCGCGCGAACGCGCCGGAGTTCGGCTGGGACAACCCCGGCTGGGCACGCGCCGGCGGCTCCAAGCCGGAGGCCTGGCACTGGGAGTACAAGGCCCCCTGATCCCCGCTGTGGGTGCAGGACACGCCGTCGGAAGGAATGCCGCGACGGCGCGTCGTGCACCCGCAGCGGTTGCGGGGTGCTGGGGTCAGCCCCAGCCGAGGGCGTGCAGCCGGTCGTCCTCGATCCCGAAGTGGTGGGCGATCTCGTGCACCACGGTGACGGCGACCTCGTCGGCGACCTCGTCGACCGACTCGCAGAACGCCAGCGTCGGGTTGCGGTAGATGGTGATCCGGTCGGGCAGCGATCCCGCGGCCCAAGATTCCCCCCGCTCGGTCAGCGGCACGCCCTCGTAGAGGCCGAGCAGCTGGGGATCCTCGGCCGGGGCGTCGTCCTCGACGAGGACGACCACGTTGTCCATGAGCCTCGTCAGCTCCTCCGGGACCTGGTCCAGTCCTTCCGAGACCGCTGCCTCGAAGTCCTCGCGCGACATCTCCACCACGTGCCCATCCTCCCCCACGGCCGTGGATGTCGACGACGACGCCTCGGCCGGTATGCTGTGCCGACCGGCCCCCATCGTCTAGCGGCCTAGGACCCCGCCCTTTCACGGCGGTAGCACGGGTTCGAATCCCGTTGGGGGTACTCCGGTGGGTTTCGGTCGGGTGCTCAGCCGGGTGCCCACGGAACGCTCCGCTCGTCCGGACCGGGTGAAACGCCTGGTCAGGGATCGATTTCAGGTTCCAGGCAAGCATGGGGTACGCTTTTCCTCGGCTCGGAAAGAGCCCCTCGATCGGTGGAGCACGACCGATCTTGGCCCTGTAGCGCAGTTGGTTAGCGCGCCGCCCTGTCACGGCGGAGGTCGCGGGTTCAAGTCCCGTCAGGGTCGCGCATGATGCGCCCGGTTCGTCGGCAACGGCGCCCCGGGCGTTCGTGTCACGGCAAGGCTCTGTAGCTCAGTTGGTAGAGCGTTCGACTGAAAATCGAAAGGTCACCGGATCGACGCCGGTCGGAGCCACCGCAGAAGACCCTCGGGCAGCAGCCCGAGGGTCTTCGTCGTTCCCGGAACCACCGGCGCACGGGGTCCCGACGACGCGCCGGCCTCTCTGGAATTGCCTGGACCAGCCAGGACGGGTTGAGTGGGGACCGCACACACACTCGTCGAGGATCGGAGCAGCCGATGACAGACTGGGACGACGGGCAGACCCCGCCGGCAGATCGGCCGCCCAGCATGGGCCGGCTCGTGGAACAGCTCTCGGAACAGGCGACCCGGCTGGTCCGCGCCGAGATCGCCCTGGCCAAGGCCGAGCTGGCGGAGAAGGCGAAGCGCTCCGCCGTCGGCATCGGGTTGCTGGGCGCGGCCCTGGTGGTCGTGCTCTACGCGGTCGGGGTCCTCGTCTGGTCGGCGATCCTCGGGCTGGACGTGGTGTGGCCGCTGTGGCTCTCCGCACTCGTCGTCGGCGTGGCGATGGTGCTGTTCGCCGCGGTGCTGGTGCTGGTGGGCGTCCGCCAGCTCAAGCAGGCAGCCCGCAGGCCGGAGACGATCGACCGCGTGAAGGACGACGTCGCCGCGCTCAAGGAAGGGATCAAGCGATGAGCCCGGACCCCGCCGCCCGGCCGGCACAGAACGAGACAGCACCCAGCAGGTCCGAGCTGGAGGACCAGGTGCGGGAGGCCCGCCGCGAGCTCGGCTCCGCCCTCGACGAGCTGACCACCCGGCTGTCGCCGTCCTACCAGGCGGCACAGCTCGCCCACGGGACGAAGCAGGCCGCGGCCGACGTCCGGGGCCTGCTGTCAGGGAACGGGCTGCCGACGCAGGACCCGCACCGGTCCCGCAACGCGAAGGTCCTCCTCGGGGCCGCCGCCGTCGGGGCGGTGGCCGTCGCGGTCCTCGTGGTCCGCGTCGTCCGGCGCTGACGGCAGCCTCCGACGCCGACCCGGCCGCACGCTCCCCGACCACCGGACGGGGAGCCGGTTCACCTCTTGGTGTCGTCGGTGTTCTCGGCAGCCGCGGCGTTGGCCGCCGCCTCGGCCTCGGCGGCCTCCGAGGCCGCACCGAGCAGGGCCCGCACCTCGGACTCCTTGTAGCGACGGTGCCCACCTAGCGTACGGATGGACGAGAGCTTGCCGGCCTTGGCCCAGCGGGTCACGGTCTTCGGATCGACACGGAAGAGACTGGCGACCTCGGCGGGCGTCAACAGGACCTCGGAGTCTCCATGGAACGACATCCCCTGCACCTCCTGGTACGCGACCGGCTCGGACGGCGCCCGAAGTACTCCACGGCCGTGTCGTTCCATTGTGTGCAGAAAGCGGGATTGAGGCGACTTGAACCGAGCGTGGGCTTTGCGGCCGCCGGGTCCAGCTCGCCCCGTCGGTCCGGATCGAGCCCCCCGGCGCGGCCCCCAGGTGCCGGGCGACGTGAGTTGCGTCACCACGGCCCTCTCCCCGGCCTGACCAGTGGCGACCTCGCCGTTCGCCGTCGACACGCCGAGTGGAGGGAATGCCGCCACAGCATGTACCGTTGGAACCTGAACAGACGAAATCTTCTCTCGGGGCCGCACGTCTGCGACGTTGCCGCCCCGCTCTTACGTTGAGGGGGTCGGAGCCATGGGCCGGGGCCGTCAGAAGGCTAAGCACACGAAGGTCGCTCGCGAGCTGAAGTACTACAGCCCCGAGACGAACTACCACGCTCTGGAGCAAGAGCTCAAGGCCGACCAGTCGACCGACGTCGTCACCGAGGACCGCTGGAGCGACAGCGTGGACTCCGGGTACGACAACAGCTACGCCCCGTGGGACGACGACCGGCGCTGAGCCGCCGGACGATCGACCCCCGCACGAGCACCGACAAGGTCGGACGGCGCCAGCCGTCCGACCTTTCGTGTGTTCAGCGGTAGTCCCCGACCAGCCGCACGGCTCCGGCACGGACACCCTTCGTCCCCGCGACGAGGTCCTCGGGCGGCGCGGCGGGATCGTGCTCGGCGACGGTCCCCATCGTCCAGGCGTCCACGCCCAGCGCGGCGAGCCGTGCCAGCGCGGCGTCCGCGCCGTCGGCCCCGACGATCGCGACCATCCCGACGCCGAGGTTGAGCGTGTTCTCCAGGTCGCGGCGCGGCACTGAGCCGAGCTCGCGCACCGTCCGGAAGATCGCCGGGACCTCCCACGACGACCGGTCCACGGTCGCGACCGTCCCCTGCGGGAGCACGCGGGCCAGGTTCGCCGCGAGCCCACCCCCGGTGACGTGCGTGAAGGCGTGCACCTGCGCGGCCTCGTCGCGCGCCAGCGCCAGGCAGTCGCGGGCGTAGACGCGGGTGGGCTCGAGCAGCTCCTCGCCGAGGGTGCGTCCGAGCTCCTCGACGTGACGGTCGAGCTCCCACCCGGCGTGCTTGATCACCGCGCGCACCAGCGAGTAGCCGTTGGAGTGGATGCCGCTGGCCGCCATGCCGATGAGGACGTCCCCGGCCCGGACCCGCTCGGGGCCGAGCACCGCGTCGGCCTCGACGATCCCTGTCGCCGCACCGGCGACGTCGTACTCGTCGGGCGCGAGGAGCCCCGGGTGCTCCGCCGTCTCCCCGCCCACCAGCGCGGTGCCTGCGACCTCGCAGGCCTGGGCGATCCCGCGCACGATGTCGGCGACCCGCTCGGGCACGACCTTGCCCGTGGCGATGTAGTCGGTCATGAACAGCGGCTCGGCGCCGACCACGACGATGTCGTCGACGACCATGCCGACCAGGTCGAACCCGATGGTGTCGTGCTTGTCCAGGGCCTGCGCGATCGCCACCTTGGTGCCGACGCCGTCGGTCGAGGTGGCGAGCAGCGGCTTGCGGTACCGCTGGAACGCCGAGAGGTCGTAGAGACCGGCGAACCCGCCCACCCCGCCCAGCACGGCGGGGCCCTGGGTGCGCCGGACGGCGTCCTTCATGAGCTCGACGGCCTTGTCCCCGGCCTCGGTGTCGACGCCGGCGGCGGCGTAGGTCAGTCCATCAGTCACGGGGTCAGGCTCCAGGAGGGTGCGGGAAGGTGGTCGGTCACGGGTGGTCGAGGGCCGACTGGCCACCGACTCCCACGGCGAGCCGGGTCAGGCCGTCCTCGGGGGCGCCGAGGGGCAGCTCCGCCTGCTCGAGCTGGTACTTGCCGAGCTGGTGGGCCTCGGGCAGCTCGATCGGGTACGTGCCGGTGAAGCAGGCGGCGCAGAGCTGCGACGCGGGCTGCTCCGTCGCCGCGATCATGCCCTCGGTCGTGATGTAGCCGAGGCTGTCCGCCCCGAGCGACTGTCCGATCTCCTCGGGCGTGAGGCCGTTGGCGATCAGCTCCGCCCGGGAGGCGAAGTCGATCCCGTAGTAGCACGGCCACTTCACCGGCGGCGACGAGATGCGCACGTGCACCTCCGCGGCACCGGCCTCCCGCAGCATCCGGATCAGGGCGCGCTGCGTGTTGCCCCGCACGATCGAGTCGTCGACGACGACGAGCCGCTTGCCCCGGATGACCTCGCGCAGCGGGTTGAGCTTGAGCCGGATGCCGAGCTGGCGCAGCGTGTCGGAGGGCTGGATGAACGTCCGGCCCACGTAGGCGTTCTTCGTCAGGCCCTGGCCGAACGGGATCCCGGACTCGGCGGCGTACCCGGTGGCGGCCGGGGTACCGGACTCGGGCACCGGCATGACCAGGTCGGCGTCCACCGGGTGCTCGCGGGCGAGCACCCGGCCCATCTCGACGCGGGCCGCGTGCACCGGCCGGCCGTTGATCGACGTGTCCGGGCGGGCGAGGTAGACGTACTCGAAGACGCAGCCGGCGCGCTCGGGCTGCGCGAACCGCGTGGAGCGCAGCCCGTCGTCGTCGATGCAGACCAGCTCGCCGGGCTCGATCTCCCGGACGAAGGACGCCCCCACGATGTCGAGGGCCGGGGTCTCTGAGGCGACCACCCAGCCGCGCTGCGTGCGGCCGAGCACGAGCGGGCGGACGCCCTGCGGGTCGCGCGCCGCGTACAGCGTGTGCTCGTCCATGAAGACCAGCGAGAACGCGCCCCGCAGCCGCGGCAGCACCTCGAGCGCCGTCTGCTCGAGCGTGTGGTCCTCGTCGCCGACCAGCAGCGCGGTGACCAGCGCCGTGTCGGTGGTGTTGCCGCGGGCCAGCTCGCCGCGCCGCTGGGCGCCGTACCGCTCGGCCACCAGGTCGACGAGCTCGGCGGAGTTGGTGAGGTTGCCGTTGTGCCCGAGCGCGACCGTCCCGGACGCCGTCGCGCCCAGCGTCGGCTGGGCGTTCTCCCAGGTGACGCCGCCCGTCGTCGAGTAGCGGCAGTGACCGACGGCGATGTGCCCCGTCAGGGCGTTGAGCGCGGTCTCGTCGAACACCTGGGACACGAGGCCCATGTCCTTGTAGACGAGGATCTGCTCACCGTTGCTGGTGGCGATGCCCGCGGACTCCTGGCCGCGGTGCTGCAACGCGTAGAGGCCGAAGTACGCGAGCTTCGCGACCTCCTCGCCGGGTGCCCAGACGCCGAAGACACCGCAGGCGTCCTGCGGCCCCTTCTCGCCGGGCATGAGGTCGTGGTTCAGACGGCCGTCGGGGCGCAAGGGCATGTCCCGAGTATCCCACAGACGACGGTTCGGACCATCGCCGTCCTCACCTGCGGCGGAGGCTCCGACGGTCCGCGAGGACCGCGAGAGCACCGGCGACCAGCACGCCCAGGGTGGTCGTGCTGAGCACGATGACGGAGACGAAGACGCCGGGCTTGAGGAGGAGCGCGCCGTCGTCGGTGGCGATGCCGGTCAGCCAGACGCCCAGCACCGTGCCCAGGACGACACCGACGACGGCACCGACCGTGAAGAACGCCCGGTACCGCGGCGCGCGACGCACGCGGGCGGGGTCGACCAGCAGGTGCTCGTCCGGCTCGTCGGCCTGCGCGGGAGATGGCTCGGGGCTGGTGCTGCTCACGCCTCGAGCCTATCTCCCGCGCAGACCGTGGAGGTCAGCCGATCCGTTCCCACGGGCCGTGGGCGTCGCCCGGCTCCTGGTTCCGCGTCCACCACCGGGCCTGCCACCGCTCGCGGTCGTGCACGACGGTCTCGCCGCCGACGTACACCTGCGAGGCGGTCCACGCCGGGAACGTGCCGGCACCGGTCTCGACCGGTTCGCCGACCTCCGCCCAGGCCCCCCAGGGGCTGGAGCCCGGGGTCTCACCGCGGGTCCACCACAGCGCCTCGAAGACGCGCCCGTCGTGGCTCACCCGGTCACCGGCCGTGTAGACGACGTCGCCCTCCCACACCGGCTCGGTGGGCTCCACCGGCCCGCCCGCGGAGAGGTCCAGGCCCACCAGCAGCGGGTCGTGGTCCGAGGACCGGAAGGGCGTCTCGTCGTACAGGAGCGTCGCGTTGCCGTTGTACCGGCTGTACTCGTTCGCGACGGGCTCGTCGGCGTTGATGTCCCAGATGTCGACCCCGGTCACGGCGTCGAGCGCCGCGGGCGAGGCCAGCACGTGGTCGAGGGACCCCACCTGGCCGCCGAACAGGTACGTGTACTTCCCTGTGGTGGGGCCGAGGTTCGTGTACCCCGCGTCCGTCAGGACGACGACGGGGTCCTCCTGCTCGTAGGCGTTGAAGTCGCCCGCGAGCAGCACCCGGTCGGTGCCGGCGTCGGCCGCGACCTCGTCGGCGAAGTCCACGAGCGCGCTGGCCTGGCGCACGCGCGACTCGTTCGACGCCCCCTGGCCGTCGCCGGTGTCGACGTCCCCGGGCCACGGCCCGGCCGACCCCTTGGACTTGAAGTGGTTGGTGACGACCAGCACGTCGTCTCCCGTGTCGCCGGACGCGCCGCCGGCGGGCTGGAACACCTGCGCCAGCGGCTCGCGCGCGTTGCCGAAGGCGTCCGAACCGAGGAGGATCCGCGAGTCGTCCACCGTCTCGGCGGCGTCCGGGCGGTAGATGAATGCGTTGCGGATGACGTCCTCGTCCGCCGGCACCTGGTCCGGCGAGGGCACGTACGCCCAGGTACCGGCGCCCTGCGCCGCGTTCAGGGCGTCGACCAGGTCGGAGAGTGCCTGGTCGCGGTCCTTGCCGAAGGCGGCGGAGTTCTCGATCTCCTCGAGCGCGACGACGTCGGCGTCGAGCGCGCCGAGCGCCGCGACGATCTTGGTCTCCTGCCGCTGCAGGTTCTCGGCGTCGGCGGCCCCGCGGGCGAGGCAGCCGGTGCGCACGCTGATCGGGTCGCCGGCGCGGTCGGTGTAGTACTGGCAGCCGGTGAGCTGGTCCCCGGTGGTGGTGAAGTAGTTGAGCACGTTGAAGGTGGCGACGGCGAGGTTGCCGCCCACGTCGTCGGGCGCCGCCTCCCGGGTGTCGGCGAACGTGGCCGGCTGCACGCCGTCGGCGTTCTCGCCGGTGAGCTGCTCCTGGGGCTGGAACGACCAGGCGCTGTACCGGTAGTCGAGGACGACCGGACCGGTGAAGGTGACCGGCGCGCCGACGCGTACGGGGTCGGTGCCGTCCAGCCACGGCAGCGGGGTGCCCGAGCGGGACGAGCCGGAGTAGTTCCAGCTCGAGCCGTCGTCGAGCTGGACGGCGCGCGCCGCGTTGTCGGCCGCCTGCGCGGCCGCCTCGTCGGAGCCGGGCCGGCCGACCGACGTCGGCTGCACCAGCGGCGAGTCCCCCGCGGCCAGCCCCACGGTCCCGTAGAGGTTCGTGGAGTAGTTGTCCGTCACGGTGAAGTCGCCCTGCGGCGCCAGCAGCATGCTCTCGAGAGCCTCGCGCCCGGCCTCGTCGGCGGGCCACGGGGTGGTCGTGGGCTTCACGGCCTCTGCGGGCTCGTCGAGCAGGGTCCACGACGACGGCGTCACCTGCGTCAGGTCGAAGTACTCGCCCACCACACCGGTCACCTCGAGGTGGTCGCCGACCTCGACCTGGCCCGCGGCCTCGGCCGAGTAGACGAACACGGCGTCGGACGCGCCCGGGGTCGTGTCGGCGCCGGGGTCGCCACCGGTGCCCTCCGTCTGGAGGTAGAGGCCGTCGAAGCCTCCGGTCGGGTACGCCGCGGTGACGACCCCCCGGGTCGTGACCGTCGCGCCCTCCATCGGCGACGAGCTGCCCGTGCCCTGGATCTCGGCGATCGTCACCGTCTCCGGGTCCTCGGTGGGGTCGGGCGTGGGCTCCGGGTCCGGGTCGGTGCCGCTGTTCGCGGGCGTCGGGGCGCCCACGACGAAGTCGGCGGCGTTGTCGACGGTGTGGGCGTGCGCGACGCGCGCGACCGACGTCGGGTTGCTGGTGCGCGGCGCGGGCCCGCTGCCGAGGTAGGTGTTGGCCCCGCCCCAGCCGACGAGGTCGATCACGTCGGCGGCGTCCGAGCAGGCCGCGCCGAGGCAGTCCAGCCGGTCGGTCGAGGACACCAGCGCGACCTTCGCCCCCGACCCCGACATGAAGATGGTGCCCTCGGCGTCGGGCGTGGGCAGGTCCGGCAGGTCGGTGTTGCTGCCGTACTCCTGGGCCACGAGGAACGACCCGCCCGCGGGGATCTCCCCCGTCAGGTCGGTCTGGCCGGACCACGTGCTGCCCCCGGCCGAGCCGTACTGGACGGACCAGCCGTCCAGGGAGACCGGGTCGTCGCCGGGGTTGTACAGCTCGACGAAGTCCCGGTCGTAGACGGCGCCGTTGTTCCCACCACCCCCGTAGACCTCGTCGATCAGGACGGCGGAGTCGGACGACGGCGTCGCGGTCGCGGGGACGGCCGAGATCGTGGCCGCCGGGACGAGCAGCACGGCGAGCGCCGCCGTGCGTACCCTCCGCGAGCGCCGCGGGGTCGGTGACGTGGTGGTCACGCTGGTCCTCCTCGATCAGGGTCGACAGGGCGGGCTCAGCCAAGCAGCCCCGTGTGAACCCCGGTTGAACCGCAGGTCACCGCCGCGCTGCCGGCAGGAGGCCGGTGCCCGTGACGGTACCGCCGGCCACCGACGGGCGCTCGAGGAGCGTCCACCGGCGGTCAGGACATCGACCCCTGGTCGGTCGTGCGGACGTCGACCAGGGCGCGCAGGATGGTCTCCGCGACCTCGCGCGCGCCGATCCGGCGGTGCCTCGACGCGGACTCGAGGATCCGCCGCGCCTCGTCCTCGCTGCACGCGTTGGTGTGCATGATCGCGCCGACGGCGCGCTCGGCGACGAGGGCGTCGGACATGTTCCGGTACAGGCCGGCCGCGGCGTCCTCCAGCTCGGCGAGGTCCAGGTGCGTCAGCACCATCGAACCGACCAGCTGGGCGTAGCCGTCGGCGGCGGTGATCAGCTCGGGCGTCCACGGGTCGGGCGCCCGCGAGTAGAGGTTGAGCGCGACGGACACCGAGTCGTCGACGACGGCGGGGACCGCCAGCGCGGAGACGTAGCCGTCCGGCGAGCGCCTGCTCGCGCCACCGGTCCCACCTCTCGGCCTCGGCGACCACCGGGACGACCAGGGCCGAGTGCTGGTCCATCGCGTCGATGCACGGCCCGGCGTTCGCCATCGACTCGGCCTGGTCGCAGCGAGCAGCGGCCGCGGAGCTGCTGCCGGCACGCAGCGACACCCCGTGCTCGCGCACCATGACGCTCGTCTCGATGTCGGCGCCGAGCACGGCGGCGGCACGGCGGGCGAACTCTTCGGGGTATGACGAGATGCTCATGTACCGGTTCCTTGTCCTGCGGCAGGTGCGTACCGACCGTCGGCACACGTCCGATCATCTCGCCCGCAGGAGGGCGTCGCCTCAGCGGGCGCGGGCAGCCTGCAGCGGCAGCCACGGGGACAGGTCCGCGCGCTCGCCCGAGGCGTGCACCCGCCCGGCTGCCAGGACGTCGGGCCACGGGACCCGTCCGGTGGCGAGCGCCATCCACGTCTCGACGTCGGTCTCCACGACGTTCGGCGGCGTGCCCCGGGTGTGCCGCGGACCCTCGACGGCCTGGACCGCACCGGCCGGCGGGACCCGCACCTCCACCGCGTTGCCGGGCGCGACGGCGGCCAGCTCCTCGAGCGTGAACCGCACCGCCGTCGTGGTGGTGCGCCGGTCCGCGTCCCCGGCGAGCCACCGGGCCACCGCGGCGCGCCCCGCGGCCGGGTCCGTGCGTCGTCGTGCTGGCATGGGCCCAGGATATGCCGACGGGGCACCGGTCAGGACGTCTGCGCCGCGAGCTCGGCCCGGACCTCGTCGCGCAGCCGGCCGTGCCGCGACGGCTCGGGCGCCGCAGCGAGCAGCGTCCTGGTGTACTCGTGCTGCGGGTCGAGGATCACCTGGTCGCTGGGCCCCTGCTCGACGACCTGGCCGCGGTACATGACGACGATCTCGTCGCTGAAGTGGCGGGCCGTGGCCAGGTCGTGCGTGATGTACAGGACGCCCAGGTCCTCCTCGCTCTGCAGCCGCGCCAGCAGGTGGAGCACGCCGAGCCGGATCGACACGTCGAGCATGGAGACCGGCTCGTCGGCCACGAGGAACCGGGCACCGGGGGCGAGGGCCCGCGCGATGGCGACGCGCTGGCGCTGCCCGCCGGACATCTCGTGCGGGCGCTTGGCGGCGAAGACCTCGGCCGGGGTGAGCTCGACGCTCTCCAGCAGCCGGTGCACCGCCGGGGTCACGCCCTTGCCGCGCGCCACCCGGTGGATCTTCAGCGGCCGTTCGAGGTGGTACGCCACGGGGTGGTACGGGTTCAGGGAGGCGAACGGGTCCTGGAAGACCATCTGCACCTGGTGCCGGTAACGCGCCAGCGCGCGTCCGCGGCGGGCGACCGGTTCGCCGTCGAGCCGGATCTCGCCGGACGTCGGTGTCTCGAGCTGGGCGATCATCCGCGCGACCGTGGACTTGCCGGATCCGGACTCCCCCACGATCGCGACGGTCCGGCCCGCCTCGAGGGTGAACGAGACGTCGTCGACGGCGCGCAGCGTGCCCCGCCGCAGGCCGCCCCGGACCCGGAAGTCCTTGGCGAGGTGACGGACCTCGAGGGTGCTCATCGGCGCTCCTCCTCGTCGTAGGAGAACTCCCCGTGCAGGCTCGGGAACGAGGACAGCAGCGTGCGCGTGTACTCGTGCCGGGCGTCGGTGTACAGCTGCTCGGCCGTGTCGAGCTCGACGATCTCGCCGGCCCGCATGACGGCGATGCGGTCGGAGATCTCCAGCAGCAGCGGCAGGTCGTGCGTGATGAACACGACCGCGAAGCCGAACTGCTCCCGCAGCCGCATGATCTCGCGCAGGATGTCGCGCTGGACGACGACGTCGAGGGCTGTCGTCGGCTCGTCCATGATCATGACCTGCGGGTCGAGCGCCATCGCCATGGCGATCATGACCCGTTGCCGCATCCCGCCCGACAGCTCGTGGGCGAACGCGTCGAGCCGGTCCGGGTCGACGCCGACCAGCTCGAGCAGCTCGGCGCAGCGCGCCCGCCGCTCCTGCTTGGTCGTCGACGGCCGGTGGGTCGTCAGGACGTCCTCGAGCTGGGCGCGCACGCTGATCACCGGGTTGAGTGAGTTCATCGCCCCCTGGAACACCATGGAGACCTTGTCCCAGCGGAACGCCCGCAGCGCCTCGCCGTCGAGCGCCACGACGTCGGTGTCGGTCCCGTCGGCGTCGTGGAACGTCACCCGGCCCGACGTCATGACGGCAGGCGGCTTGATCAGCCGGTCGAGCCCGTAGGCCAGCGTGGACTTGCCGCAGCCGGACTCCCCGGCGAGCCCGAGGATCTCGCCGCGGTGGAGCGTGAGGGAGACGTCCCGGACCGCGCGGACGGGCGGGTCGACCTCGTACTCGATCGACACGTCCTGCACGGTCAGCACGGGGTCCAGGCCGCGGACGTACGCGGCGTGGACGTCGGAGCTCAGCGGCGCGGCCGCCGTCGTCGTCGGTGCGGTCATGACCGGACCCTCTCCTTCTGCTCGCCCCGCTCGGGCTCGTGCCCGGCGGCGCGACCGCCGGACCCGTCGTGGTCGCCGGGGATGGTTCGCGCACCGGCGTGCGCGTCGTCGTGGTGCGCCGTGACGTCGAGACCGGCCCGGCGGGCGCGGCGCTGGATCTTCGCGGCCGTGGGGGCCTGGCGCAGCTTGGGGTCGATGATCTCGTCGATCGCGAAGTTGATGAGGCTCATCGCGCAGCCGAGGACCGCGATCATCAGGACGGGCGGGACGAACCACCACCAGGCGCCGCGGGTCAGCGCCCCGCCGCCCTGCGCCTCGTTGAGCATCGTGCCCCACGTGATCGAGCCGTTCGGTCCCAGCCCGAGGTAGGACAGCCCGGCCTCGCCCAGGATCGACAGCACGACTGCGAAGAGGAACTGCGCGGTGAGCAGCGGGAGCAGGTTGGGCATGATCTCCAGGCCCAGCAGGCGCGGGGTGGACTCCCCGGCGACGCGGGCCGCCGAGACGTAGTCGCGGTTGCGCAGCGACCGGGTCTGCAGGCGCAGCACGACGGCGGCACCGGGCCAGGCGGTGGCGCCCAGGATGATCGCGACCACCCACAGGCTGCGCACCTCCAGGTAGCTGGAGACGACGATCATCAGGGGCAGACCGGGGATGACGAGCATGACGTTCGTGACGAGGGAGAGCCCCTCGTCCGTCGCGCCGCGGGCGTAGCCCGCCACGACCCCGAAGAGGAGGGACAGCACGATCGCGAGGAGTCCCGCGACGACCCCGACCAGCAGGGAACCGCGAGCGCCCTCGGCGAGCTGGGCCAGCACGTCGTACCCGAGGTTCGTCGTACCCAGCCAGTGGCCGGGCTCCGGCGGGATCAGCACGGGGTTGTCGGAGTCGCGGGGGTCCTGCGTGAGCATCGGCCCGACGAGCGCGAAGAGCACGACGGCGACGACGACGGTGAGGCCGACGACGAGCTTGCCGTCGCCGGCCGGACGGGGGCGCAGACCTCGGCGGGCCTCGCGGCGGACGTGCGGGTGTTCGGTCGGTTCAGTCACGGTGGCGGGCCCTCGGGTCGATGAGGCCGTGCACGAGGTCCATGACCAGGAGTGCGGCGAGCACGGCGAGCGTGATCATGAGGAAGACGCCCTGCATGAGCGCGTAGTCGTTGTTGCGGACCGCCTCGATCATCAGCTTGCCCAGCCCGGGATAGCTGAAGACCTGCTCGGTGACGAGGGAGCCGGCCACGACGAAGGCCAGGGCGACACCGAACCCGTTCACCGACGGGATGGCGGCGTTGCGCACGGCGTAGGTCAGCGCGATGCGGCGGGTGCCGAGCCCCTTCGCCCGCGCGGTGGTGATGTAGTCCTCCGAGAGCGTCGAGACCATCATGTTGCGCATCCCGAGCATCCAGGCGCCCACGGAGGAGATGATGATCGTCATCGCCGGCAGGATCGCGTGGTACGCGACGGAGCCGGCGAACGCCCAGCTCGCCTCGGGCCCGTTGAACGTGAAGACGTCGTACGCGCCGATGATCGGGAACCATCCCAGCTCGACGCTGAAGACGTAGATGAACAGCAGCGCGACCCAGAAGTAGGGCAGGGACTGCAGGAGCGTGGTGGACGGGATGACGCCGTCCACCCACGAGCCGCGCCGCCACCCGGCCCAGGCGCCGAGGCCGACGCCCAGGACGAACGACAGGACGGTCGCGGTGCCGACGAGACCGATCGTCCAGGGCAGCGCCCCGCCGATGAGGTCGGTGACCGGCGTCGGGAACTGCGTCACCGAGACGCCGAGGTCTCCGCGCAGCAGGTTGCCCCAGTAGCTGAGGTACTGGTCCCCGAGGGACTGGTCCTCGGTGGCACCGAGGAGGAGCTGGATGCTCTGCTGGATGGCGGGCGAGATCTCTCCGTTGCGCTGCAGCTTGGCGATCAGGATCGTGTACGGATCGCCGGGCAGCAGCCGCGGGAGCAGGAAGTTCAGGGAGACGGCGATCCACAGGGTCACGGCGTAGAAGCCGATCCGTCTGGCGTAGAACCTCATCGTGTCTCGTCGTTCGTCGGGCGCATCGGGCTCCTCCTCGGTGCCGGGTCAGCAGGTCACGCGGTCCGGGTCACTCGGTGCCGGCGAGCTGGCTGAGGATCACGCCCGAGGACGGCCCCTGCCAGGCCGGCGGGAAGAGGTACAGGTCCTCCTCGGTGGGCCAGCCCGTGTAGTCGTCCTGGTTGTAGAACGTCTGCGAGGCGTTGACGACCAGCGGGATGTACGGCACGTCGTGGACGATGTGCTCCTGGATCTCGGCGTAGGCGTCGGCCTTGACCGCCTCGTCGTTCGTGCTGCCGGCCGCCTCGACGGCCTCGTCGACGGCGTCGTTGTCGTACCGGGAGAAGTTCCAGAAGCCGGGCTCCAGCGCCGTCCCGACCGGGGTGGTGTAGTCGCCGGAGAACCAGTCGCGGTAGATCTGGTACGGGTCCGCGATCGAGGTGCCGACGACGCCGCCCATGATGAGCTCGAACTCGCCGGAGACCCGGGCGTCGGCGAACTCGTTCCAGGAGATCGTCGAGGAGACGACCTTGATGCCCGCCTCGGCGGCCTGCTCCTCGATGAGCTTGGCGGCGTTGTTGTAGTCGGTCCAGCCGTCGACGGAGGTGAGCGTCAGCTCGAGGGGCTCGCCGTCGGAGGCGTAGAAACCGTCGGCACCCTTCTCATACCCGGCGGCCTCGAGGATCTCGGCGGCCTGCGCCGGGTCCGCGGACTGCTCGATGGCGGCGGGCATGCCGTCGGCGATCCACTTGTCGTCGCGGCCGAGCAGCGCGAACGTCGGCGAGATCTCCTGGGCGAGGCCGACGAAGGCCTTCTCGTTGATGGCGCCCCGGTCGATGGCCACGCTGAGGGCGCGGCGGACGGCGACGTCGGTCTGCTCGCCCTCGCAGCCGAGGTCGGCGTTGGCGCAGGTGTACAGCACCGTCGGGTCGACCGGGGTGTTGAGGTAGCCGTAGCCGGCGTCCTGGATGCGCTGCGGCTCGGGCACGAACATCGTGGCCCAGTCGACCTTGCCGGTGGAGAGCAGGTCTTCCGCGGACTGGTTGGAGTCGATGCCGACGTAGCGCAGGTTCTTCACGGCCGGCTCGCCGCCCCAGTAGTCCGGGTTGGCGACGGCCGTGTAGTTGGCGTCGGAGCTGGTCTCGACGAGGTAGGGGCCGGTGCCGACCGGCGCCTCGGCGTTGGCCCAGGCGACCAGGCCCTCGAGGGCCTCGCCGTCCTCGGTCTCGGTGGAGTCGTCCTCGTGGGCGGCGAACACGTGCTCGGGGACGATGTACGTCGAACCGAGCAGCGCGAACTCGTTGGTGAACTGCGGCTCGTCGAAGGTGAGCACCACCGTCGACGCGTCGGTCGCCTCGGCGCCGGCCAGGTAGGCCGGCCTCGCCGCGTCGTTGGTGAAGGAGTACACGACGTCGTCGGCCGTGAAGGGCTCCCCGTCGTTCCAGGTCACCCCGTCGCGGATCGCGACGGTGAGCTCGGTGCCGTCGTCGTTCCACGTCGCGTCCGTGCCGAGCAGGGGCATCGGCTCGGTGTCGGCGGCCTTGTTGTAGGCGAAGAGCGTCTCGTAGACGCCGCCGTTGGCGACGTGCAGCACCCCGACGGCGTAGGGGTTGAAGTTGGCGGTGATGGGTGTCTGCGACCCGGCCCAGATGACGAGCTCGCGGTCGGTGTCCGTGCCGGCGGCTCCCGTCTCGCCCTGCGTCGTCCCCTCGTCGGGCGTCTCGGCGTCGGTGCCACCGCCGCACGCGGCGGCGAGGAGGGTCACGCTGGCGGCGAGCGCGGTGGCGGTGAGCCAGCGCTGAGGCCTCGTGCGTCCGTGCATGGTGGTCCTTCCTTTCGCGGCGCTCCTGTGCGCCGGTCCACGACGCGTCTTCGCGCCGGAGGGGTAACCGCTCGGTTGGCAGGCAACCTAACAAACATCCAGGGAGTCGGCGCCAGCATCTCCATCGATGTATGACAGGAGTGTTACCAAACCGTGTTCTGAGAGCGGTGCCACGCGGTGGGGGGGACCGACGGAGGCCCGGGACGGCTCAGGGCAGCGTGAAGAGGACCCGCCGCTCGGCCACCGACGCCTCCGCCAGGGTGACCCGCACGCGCTCCCCCAACGGCAGCTCGGCGCCCTCGGCGCCGAGCACGGCGGCCCGGACCGCCGGCTCGCGGAGCATGACCTGGCCCCTGGCCCGCCGCGGCTCCCCGTCCCCGCCCGGCACGGGATCGGCGTCGACCACCACGGCGTCGAACGCGCGCCCGACGCGCGAGCCCAGCAGCACCGCCTCGACGATGTCGACGCACGCCCTCTCGAAAGCGCTCGCACGCTGGGCGGCCGACTGCATGGTCCCGGGCAGCCCGGGCAGCGCCGCCAGGGCCCACTCGGGCACGTCCCGACCGGCCGACTGGGCCAGGCACACCTCGGTGCCGTACCGGTCGACGAGCCGTCGCAACGGCGCCGTCACATGGGCGTACTCCGCACCGGTCGCCGCGTGCCGGGCGTCGGCCGGCAGCTCGACGCGGTGGCCGCCATCGGGCCCCGCCACTCCGAAGGCCAGGTATCCCGCGCCGCGGAAGAGCGTCGTCGCCTCGTTGAGGAACGCCGCGTGGGCCGCCCGCCGGGACTCCAGGCGCGGCAGCAGCTCGGCATACGTCATCTCCGCGGGCCACGCGATGTCCAGCGCCCCGGCCGTGCGTCGCAGCCGCGCGACGTCGCGCGTCGCGGGCGGCGGCAGCGTCCGCAGGATGCCGACCCCGGCCTCCCTCATCAGCCGGGCGGCGGCGATCCCGGTGAGCAGGGAGATCTGCGCGTTCCACTCCTCGATGGGCAGCGTGCGGCGCAGCTCCAGGTCGTAGGCGCCGTCCGCACGCCGCACCACCTCCTGCTCCGGCACCGCCAGCGAGACCCCGCCGCGCTCCTGCTCGCGCGCGTGCCGCAGCCGTCCGACGTCGGCCAGGAGCGTCAGCGACTCGGGTGCGGTCCCGGCGTCGAGCGCGGTCTGCGCCTCGCCGTAGGTCAGGCGTGCCCGCGACCGGACCACGGCCCGCGTGACGGTGGTGCTCGTGATCTCGCCGGAGGAGTCGACCGCGACCGTCCACAGCACCGCCGGCCGGTCCTGGTCGGGCAGCAGGCTGGCCGCGCCCTCCGACAGGACCGTCGGGTGCAGCGGGGTGCGGGAGTCCGGCCCGTAGAAGGTCAGCGCCCTGCGGTGCACCTCGCGGTCCAGGGCACCGCCGGGCGAGACGAACGCCGCGACGTCGGCGATCGCGTAGCGCACGATGTAGCCGTGGCCCGACGACGCGACGTGGACCGCCTGGTCGAGGTCCAGGGAGCCCGGCGGGTCGATCGTGACGAAGTCGATGTCCCGGCGGTCCTGCCGGAAGTCCTTGAGGTCGCCCCGCGCGGCGCGTTCCGCCTCCGCCCGGGCGTCGGCGGGGTACATGGCCGGGATGCCCACCTCGGCACGCAGCGCGGCGAGCGCGGACACGACGTCGTCGGGGCTGGCGGGCGCGAGCCGGAGGTCTCGGGTGGGCACGCCACGACCGTAGTTCTGCCCGTGCATGGGCGCGCGCGGAGGGAGACCCTGTTTCGACACGGCCCGTCGCGGCAAAGTATCTTGATATCAAGCAATCTCGACGTCCTCAGGAGCCGCTCCGCATGACGACCCAGCCTCAGCCGAACCCTGCCCGGATCCTCTACACGTACACCGACGAGGCCCCGCTGCTGGCGACGTACTCGTTCCTCCCGATCGTCCAGGCGTACGCGGCCAAGGCCGGCGTCGAGGTCGACACCCGGGACATCTCCCTCGCCGGGCGCATCCTCGCCCAGTTCCCCGACCACCTCACCGAGGACCAGCGCGTCGGCGACGCCCTCGGCGAGCTGGGTGAGCTGGCCACGACGCCCGAGGCCAACATCATCAAGCTCCCCAACATCTCGGCCTCCGTGCCCCAGCTCAAGGCCGCGATCGCCGAGCTGCAGGGCCAGGGCTACGCGATCCCGGACTACCCGGAGGAGCCGACGACGGACGCCGAGCGCGAGGCCCGGGCCCGCTACGACAAGGTGAAGGGTTCCGCGGTCAACCCCGTCCTGCGCGAGGGGAACTCCGACCGCCGGGCGCCCGCCGCCGTGAAGAACTACGCCAGGAAGCACCCGCACCGCATGGGCGAGTGGTCGGCGGACTCGAAGACCCAGGTCGCCACGATGGGCGCCGACGACTTCTTCTCCAACGAGAAGTCCGTGACCATGCCGGCCGTGGACACCCTCACCATCCGGCTCCGCACGGCCGACGGCACCCAGGTCCTCAAGGACGGCCTGGCCGTCGAGGAGGGCGAGGTCGTCGACGGGACCTTCCTGTCGGTCGCGGCGCTGCACCGCTTCCTCGCCGAGCAGATCGAGCGCGCGAAGTCCGAGGGCGTCCTGTTCTCCGCCCACCTCAAGGCCACCATGATGAAGGTCTCCGACCCGATCATCTTCGGCCACATCGTCGAGGCGTTCCTGCCCGAGGTCTTCGAGCGGTACGGCGCCCAGCTCAAGGCCGCCGGCCTCTCCTCGCGGGACGGCCTGGGCGGCATCCTGTCCGGCGTCGACGCTCTGCCCGACGGCGAGGCCGTCAAGGCGGCCGTGGCCCAGGGGCTCGAGAACGGGCCCGCGCTGGCCATGGTGGACTCGGACAAGGGCATCACCAACCTGCACGTGCCCTCCGACGTCATCATCGACGCCTCGATGCCCGCGATGATCCGCATCGGCGGTCACATGTGGGGCCCGGACGGTGCCGAGCACGACACCCTCGCCGTCATCCCGGACTCCTCCTACGCGGGGGTCTACCAGGCCGTCATCGACGACTGCCGGGCCAAGGGCGCGCTCGACCCCGCCACGATGGGCTCCGTGCCCAACGTCGGCCTCATGGCGCGCAAGGCCGAGGAGTACGGCTCGCACGACAAGACGTTCGAGATCCCGGCCGACGGCACGGTCGAGGTCGTGAACGCCGCCGGTGAGGTGCTGTTCTCCCACGACGTCGCGGCCGGAGACGTCTGGCGCGCCTGCCAGACGAAGGACGCCCCGATCCGCGACTGGGTGGCGCTGGCCGTCCGCCGTGCCCGCGAGACCGGCGACCCGGCCGTCTTCTGGCTCGACGCGAACCGTGCGCACGACGCCCAGCTCATCGCCAAGGTGGAGCAGTACCTCCCGGAGCACGACACGGACGGGCTGGAGATCCTCGTCATGGCCCCGGCCGAGGCGACGCGCTACTCCCTGGACCGCATCCGCGAGGGCCTGGACACGATCTCCGTGACCGGCAACGTGCTGCGCGACTACAACACCGACCTCTTCCCCATCCTCGAGGTCGGCACCTCGGCCAAGATGCTGTCGATCGTGCCGCTGATGAACGGCGGTGGGCTCTTCGAGACCGGCGCCGGCGGCTCGGCGCCGAAGCACGTCCAGCAGCTCCTGGCCGAGAACTACCTGCGCTGGGACTCGCTCGGCGAGTTCTTCGCGCTGTCCGCGTCGTTCGAGCACCTGGCCCGCGTGGCCGGCAACGCCAGCGCCCAGGTGCTCGCCGACACCCTGGACCGCGCGACCGGCACGTTCCTGGACCAGGACAAGTCGCCGACCCGGCGCATCGGCGGCATCGACAACCGCGGCTCGCACTTCTACCTCGCCCTGTACTGGGCGCAGGAGCTGGCCGCGCAGACCGAGGACGCCGAGCTCGCCGCGGCGTTCGCCCCGCTCGCGGCCCGGCTCGCCGAGCAGGAGCCGACGATCGTCGACGAGCTCCTCGCCGCCCAGGGCAACCCGGTCGACGTCGGTGGCTACTACTACCCGGACGGCGACAAGGCCGCCGCGGTGATGCGCCCGTCGAAGACCCTGAACACCGCGATCGACACCTTCTGACCCCCGCGAGGTAGCGCTGGGCCCGGCGAGGTAGCACACCTCGCCGGGCCCAGCGCTACCTCGGCACGGCCTGCGCTACCTCGGCGGGTCACCAGGACCAGCCGCGGGCGCTGAGCTCCAGCTCCTCGCGCAGCCGCTCCTCCTCGCCGGTGTGCTCGTCGGCCCGCCAAGGCACGTCGACGACGGCGAGCCCGGCCACCCGGCAGGCGTCGCGCAGCATGGCGTCGTAGGCGTCCTGCACGGCATGCCAGTGGTGGGCCCGCGCGTAGATCCCGGGGTCGTCGGTCACCGTCCGCAGCTCGCGGGCGAGCTCGCCGAGCCGCACCTGGATGGCGAGCGTCTCCCAGGGGTCCGGACCCGCCCGTCGACGACGACGGCGCGCCACCGCCTCCCGGTGCCCCGCCGAGCGCAAGCAGGACCGCGCCGCCAGCCCGACGGCGGCGAGCCCGAGCGCCAGCAGGTACATCGCAAGCCACGACATCGTGCGCCTCCTGCTCACATCGTAGTGAGGGAACCGCAGCCAGGCGAGCGAAACCTTGCCCGCGCAGGCACGCCTGACCTTGCTGGCGGACCTGCGGGAACACACCTAGCCTGGAATCGTTCAAGAGAACGAAGCACGGTGACCGCCACCGGGCGATCCCCGAGAGAGCGAGGAACACCATGACCACCCCGTCGATCCACCGCAGCACGGACCGGGCCACCGCGTCCGAACAGCTCCACGGCCACCTGCAGCGGGTCCTCGTGGCCCTCGTCGACCTGCACGTCCAGGGCAAGCAGGCGCACTGGAACGTGACCGGCCGCGGCTTCCGCGACCTGCACCTCCAGCTCGACGAGCTGGTCGACGTCGCCCGCGAGCACAGCGACACCATGGCCGAGCGGCTGCGCGCGCTCCAGGCGGTGCCGGACGGTCGCGCCGAGACCGTCGCGACGAAGACCGACCTCTCGCCGTACCCGGCCGGCCTCGTCTCCGTCGGCAACACCGTCGACGCGGTCGCCGAGCGCATCGCCCAGACCGTCGAGGTCGCCCGCGAGGTGCACGACGACGTCGACGCCGAGGACCCGACGACCGCCGACCTGCTGCACGAGATCATCGCCGACCTGGAGAAGCAGGCATGGATGATCTCGTCGGAGAACACCGAGGCCTGAGTCGATCTGCTCCGGCGTGCCCCGCGCACCCGGGAACACGACGGCGCGGTCCCTCGTCGAGGGACCGCGCCGTCGTGTTCCTGACTCCGCCGGCCGGCTCAGACGACGCCGAGCGAGATGATGGCGTCGGCCACCCGGGTGAACCCACCCACGTTGGCGCCCACGACGTAGTCGCCGGGGGCGTCGTACTCGTCGGCGGTCGCGAGGCACTGGTCGTGGATCCCGGTCATGATCTCGCCGAGCCGCTGCTCGGTGTACTCGAAGCTCCAGGAGTCCCGCGAGGCGTTCTGCTGCATCTCCAGCGCCGACGTGGCCACGCCCCCCGCGTTGGCCGCCTTGCCCGGCCCGTACGGAACCCTCTGCTCGCGCAAGAAGGCCACCGCCTCGGGCGTGCAGGGCATGTTGGCGCCCTCAGCGACCGCACGCACGCCGTTGGCCACGAGCTGCTTGGCGTCCGCCCCGGTGAGCTCGTTCTGCGTGGCGCACGGCAGGGCGATATCGGTCGGCACGTCCCACACGCTGCCCTCCGCCACGAACCGGGCGGCGGGACGGCGGTCGACGTAGTCGGACACCCGCCCGCGCTCGACCTCCTTGATCTGCTTGAGCAGGTCGAGGTCGATGCCGGCCTCGTCGACCACGTACCCCGAGGAGTCGGAGAAGGTGATCACTCGGCCGCCGAGCTGCTGAGCCTTCTCGGCCGCGTAGATCGCGACGTTCCCGGACCCGGAGACGGAGACGCGCAGGCCGTCGACGTCCTGCCCCTCGGTCGCCAGCATGCTCTGGGCGAAGAGCACGCACCCGTAGCCGGTCGCCTCCCTGCGGACGAGCGAACCGCCCCAGGTGAGCCCCTTGCCGGTCAGGACACCCGACTCGTACCGGTTGGTGATCCGCTTGTACTGGCCGAAGAGGTACCCGATCTCGCGGGCACCCACCCCGATGTCCCCGGCCGGGACGTCGGTGTACTCACCGATGTGCCGGTACAGCTCCGTCATGAACGACTGGCAGAACCGCATGACCTCACCGTCGGAGCGGCCACGCGGGTCGAAGTCCGAACCGCCCTTGCCGCCGCCGATGGGCAGACCCGTCAGGGCGTTCTTGAAGACCTGCTCGAACCCGAGGAACTTGACGGTCCCCAGGTAGACGGACGGGTGGAAGCGAAGGCCACCCTTGTACGGGCCGAGGGCGGAGTTGTACTCCACCCGGAACCCGCGGTTGATCTGCACCCGGCCGGCGTCGTCGACCCACGGCACGCGGAAGATGATCTGGCGCTCCGGCTCGCAGATCCGCTCGAGGACGGCTGCCTCGGTGTACTGCGGGTTCTTGCGCAGCACCGGGACGAGCGACTCGAAGACCTCGCGCACAGCCTGGTGCAGCTCCGCCTCGCCAGGGTTGCGCCGCAGCACCTCGTCGAAGGTGTCCTGCAGTCGGTCTTCCATCGGTACTCCTCAGCTCGGTGGCGGACGCGCGCCGGGGCGCAGGTCTCGGGCGGTCCGGCCACTATGACGCGCTCGTGCGAGACGAGCGAACCGTCTCGTTGATCGAGACAGCGTCTACGGAAAGGTCGACCCTGCCTCAGCCGAAGATGCGGGGAAGGGTGCCCTCGTGCGCCGTGCGCGCCTCGTCCAGGGCGATCTCGAACGACTCGTCGCCGAACGCGACCGACAGCGACGGGCCGCCGGTCACGCCCAGCCGCGCGACCGGCACGCCCGCCGCCTCGGCGGCGGCCACGGCCTCGGCCTCCCGCTCGGGCGCGACCGCGACCAGCGCCCGGGCGGTCGACTCGCTGAACAGCGCGGCGAACGGGGTCACGCCGTCGCGCGCCGTCAGGGCGTCGAGCGACACGGCGGCGCCGACGCCGTAGCGCAGCGACGCCTCGAGCAGCGACTGCACGAGCCCGCCCTCGGACAGGTCGTGCGCGGCCGTGACGAGTCCCTCGCGCCGAGCCGACACGAGGACGCCCGCCAGGGCGCGCTCGGCGGTGAGGTCCACGCGCGGCGGCAGGCCACCGAGGTGGTGGTGCTCGACGTCGGCCCACGCGGAACCGTCGAGCTCGTCGGCCGTGGCACCGAGCAGCAGCACGGGCTCGCCCTCGGTGCGCCAGCCGGAAGGCAGGGCGGTGCGCACGTCCTCCAGCACGCCCAGGACGCCGACCACCGGGGTCGGGTGAATCGACGAGTCGATCTGCCCGGGCTCGCCGGACCCGTTGTACAGCGAGACGTTCCCGCCCGTGACCGGGACGCCCAGCTCCTGGCAGGCGTCGGCGAGGCCCTCGATCGCCTCCACGAGCTGCCACATCGAGTCGGGGTGCTCCGGAGAGCCGAAGTTCAGGCAGTCGGTGACGGCGAGCGGAGTCGCGCCCGTGGTCGCCACGTTCCGGTACGCCTCGGCCAGCGCCAGCTGGGCGCCGGCCCGCGGGTCGAGCTTGCCGAACCGGCCGTTGGCGTCGGTGGCCAGGGCCACGCCCAGGCCGGTCGACTCGTCGACGCGCACCACGCCGCCGTCGTCGGGCTGCGACAGCGCGGTGTTGCCCTGCACGTAGCGGTCGTACTGGTCCGTCACCCAGGCGGGCGAGGCGAGGTTGGGCGAGGCGAGCAGGCGCAGCGCCGTGGCCCGCAGCTCGCCGGCGGCCTCCGGCCGGGTGAGCCCGAGACCGGCGACCGAGGCCTTCTGCAGCTCGTCCTGCCACACGGGCCGTGCGTACGGACGGTCGTAGACCGGGCCCTCGTGCGCCACGGTCTTCGGGTCGACGTCGACGATGCGCTGCCCGTGGTGGTCGATGGTAAGGCGGCCCGAGCCGTTGACCTCGCCGATCACGGAGGTCTCGACGTCCCACCGGTCGGTGATCGCCAGGAACGCGTCGAGCTTCTCGGGTGTGACGACGGCCATCATCCGCTCCTGCGACTCCGACATGAGGATCTCGCCCGCGTTCAGGGACGGGTCGCGCAGCAGGACGTCGTCGAGGTCGACGTGCATGCCGCCGTCGCCGTTGGAGGCGAGCTCGGAGGTGGCGCAGGAGATGCCGGCGGCGCCGAGGTCCTGGATCCCCTCGACGACCTTCGCCGCGTAGAGCTCGAGGCAGCACTCGATGAGCACCTTCTCCATGAAGGGGTCGCCCACCTGCACGCTCGGCCGCTTGGCGGGCACGCCGTCCTCGAACGTCTCGGACGCGAGGATGGAGGCGCCCCCGATGCCGTCGCCGCCGGTGCGCGCACCGAACAGGATGACCTTGTTGCCGGTGCCGGAGGCGTTGGCGAGGTGGATGTCCTCGTGCCGCAGCACACCCAGGCACAGCGCGTTGACGAGCGGGTTGCCCTGGTAGCAGGAGTCGAACACGAGCTCGCCACCGATGTTCGGCAGACCCAGCGAGTTGCCGTAGCCGCCCACACCGGCGACCACGCCGTGCACGACGCGTGCCGTGTCGGGGTGGTCGACCGCCCCGAAGCGGAGCTGGTCCATGACGGCGACCGGGCGGGCACCCATCGAGATGATGTCGCGCACGATCCCGCCGACGCCCGTCGCGGCGCCCTGGTAGGGCTCGACGTAGCTGGGGTGGTTGTGCGACTCGACCTTGAACGTCACGGCCCAGCCGTCACCGATGTCGACGACGCCCGCGTTCTCGCCGATGCCGACCAGCAGGTGCTCGGTCATCTCGGGCGTCACCCGGTCGCCGAACTTCCGCAGGTGGTTCTTCGAGGACTTGTAGGAGCAGTGCTCGGACCACATGACCGAGTACATGGCGAGCTCGGCGGCCGTGGGACGACGTCCGAGAATGTCGCGGATCCGCTGGTACTCGTCGGCCTTGAGCCCGAGCTCGCCGTACGGCTGCGTCTCGTCGGGTGTCGACGCAGCGTTCTCGACGGTGTCGAGCGTCGGGCGCGGGGTCGGCGGGGTGGCGGCACGGTCGGCAGCGGCGGTCATCAACTTCCCTCGGGTCGCACGGGATGCCAGACCGGGTGATCTCCGTGCCCGCACGGCGGTCGCCGCACGGCTACGGGATCCGGCGTCGGTCCGGGCCAGGTCGCGCGCGACCCGTGCCCCGGCGGTCCACGAGCGCGGCTCGACGCGGGACGGGGGCGGCGCAGGGTCAGTCTACCGGCGCGGGCCCGGTCCCCGGCCCGTCGGTGTCCGGGCCGTCCGGAGAGTCGGTGACGACGTGCGTCGCGGCGTCGTCGTGCTCCCGCGCGAGCTCGGCGGCCATCGCCTGCAGGAAGTCGCGCACCGCGGGGCGGGCCGACGGCGGCACCGCCTGGGCGATGTCGCGCATGCGGGCGTGCATGCCCCCGAGCCGCTCGCGGACCTCGTGGTGGGCGTCGTGCGTGGCGGCGACGACGACGGAGCGGCGGTCGCTGGGGTGCGGCCGGCGCTCCAGGTGCCCTGACCGGCAGAGCCTGTCGACGAGCTTGGTCGTCGCCGCGGTGGAGATGTCGAGCCGGGCGCTCAGCATCCGCGGCGTCACGGGCGTGCCGCCCTGCTCGCACGCGATGACGTACCGCAGCGCGCGCAGGTCGTTGACGTTCATGTCCATGTCGCGGCTCGCGCGCTGCCGCATCTCCTCGTCGGCGCGACGAAAGGCGCGCACGGCGTCGAGCAGCCCGCGCGCCTCGGTGTCCGCGGTGCCGTACCAGTACGGCGACGATCCGGTGCTTGCCTGCGTCACGGAGACATCGTAGCCTCCTTGTGGTTAGTATCTCGCCCAGAAAGATACTTACTCAGCATGGTGAGGATTGCGAGGCACGGCGTGGCCCGACGACAGCCGGACAGCCAGCGGGAGGGCACGCACCCGACGGGACCGCCCGAGGTGCTCGACGACGTCCTGGACGCCGTGTGGCCGGGCCTCGCTCCGTGCACCATGCTGGAGGACGTGCTGACGACGACGGAGCGCAGACAGGCGGTGCACCCGTCCGCCCCTCTGCCGCGCTCAGGAGCGGTGCCGGGCACCACCACCGAGCCCTGCACGGCCGCGGGGGTCGCCGCATGACCGCCGCCTCCGGGCCGGTCTCCGACTTCGACCGCGCTGCCCGGCGCACCGCCGCCGCCGTCGTCGACACCTATTCGACGTCGTTCGGCTGGGCCTGCCGGCTCCTCGGACCGGCGGTCCGCGACCACGTGCGCGCCGTCTACGCGCTCGTGCGGGTGGCCGACGAGATCGTCGACGACGTCGCGGCCGACCTCACCGTCGCCGAGCGCGACGAGCTCCTCACCGCGCTGGAGCAGGAGGTCGCACTCGCCACGAAGCGCGGCTACAGCCACGACCTCGTGGTGCACGGGTTCGTGCGCACCGCCCGCCGGTTCGCGATCGGTGCCGACCTGATCGACCCGTTCTTCGCCTCGATGCGCACCGACCTGACCGTCACGACGCACGACGACGAGAGCTTCGCCCGTTACGTGCACGGATCCGCCGAGGTGGTCGGCCTGATGTGCCTGCGCATCTTCGTCGACGGTGCCGACGGCGCGTACGGCCGGCGCGCGGCCGGCGCGGCCCGGCTCGGTGCGGCCTTCCAGAAGGTGAACTTCCTGCGCGACCTCGCCGACGACGTCGACGCCCGCGGGCGGAGCTACTTCCCCGCCCTCGACCCCGCCGCGTTCGACGAGGCGACGAAGGACCGGCTGCTGGACGACATCGAGGCCGACCTCGCCGTCGCGCAGCGGGCGGTCAGGGACCTGCCGCGCTCCAGCCGGGTCGCGGTGCAGGTCGCGCACGACCTCTTCGCGGAGCTCGCCCGGCGGCTGCGCGCCACGCCTGCCCGGACGCTGCGCCACCGGCGGGTCCGGGTCCCGGACGCCGTCAAGGCGCGGATCGTCGCCGGGGCGCTCGCGCGGGAGGTGCGGCGATGAGGGTCGTCGTCGTCGGCGCCGGCATCGCCGGGCTCGCCACCGCCGGCCTGCTCGCCCGGGACGGCCACGACGTCGAGGTCCTGGAGCGCCACCCGGAGGTGGGCGGCCGCGCCGGCTCCTGGGAGGCCGACGGGTTCCGCTTCGACACCGGGCCGTCCTGGTACCTCATGCCCGAGGTCTTCGACCACTGGTTCCGGCTCATGGGGTTCACCGCCGACGCCGAGCTCGACCTGCACCCGCTCGACCCCGCGTACCGGGTGTTCTTCGAGGGCCACGCCGACCCCCTGGACGTCGATCGCGACCGCGCCGCCAACGCCGCCGCCTTCGAGCGGATCGAACCGGGCGCCGGGGCCCGGCTCGAGCGCTACCTCGACTCCGCGCACGACACCTACGACATGGCGGTGCGACACTTCCTGTACACGACCTTCGCGTCGTGGCGCGGCCTCGCCTCCCGGGAGGTGCTGGCGCGCCTGCCGCGCCTCGGCACCCTGCTGGGCAGGTCGCTCGAGTCGTTCGTCGCCGGGTCGTTCGACGACGTCCGCCTGCGCCAGGTCCTCGGGTACCCGGCGGTCTTCCTCGGCTCCTCGCCGGACCGCGCCCCGAGCATGTACCACCTCATGAGCGCCCTCGACCTCGACGGCGGCGTGCGCTACCCCCAGGGCGGGTTCCACGCCCTCGTCACGGCGGTGGCGCGGCTCGCCGAGCAGGCCGGCGCCCGGGTGACCACGGGCGCACGCGTCACGCAGGTCACGACGGCGTCCGGCCCCGGCCCCGCGCCGGGCCCACGCCGTGCCCACGCCACCGGGGTGCGGTGGACCGACGCCGCCGGGACGGTGCACGAGACGCACGCCGACGTCGTCGTCGCGGCCGCCGACCTGCACCACGTCGAGACCGAGCTGCTGCCCCCCGCGCTGCAGACCTACCCGCAGCGCTGGTGGGACCGCCGGGACCCGGGCCCCGGCGGCGTGCTCGCGATGCTGGGCGTGCGCGGGCGGCTGCCCGAGCTCGCTCACCACTCGCTGTTCTTCACCGCCGACTGGCGTACCAACTTCGGTGACATCGCCGCCGGCCGGGTGCCCGACCCGGCGTCGCTGTACGTGTGCGCACCCTCGCGCACGGACCCGACGGTCGCCCCCGGCGGCGACGAGAACCTGTTCGTCCTGGTGCCGGTCCCCGCCGACCCCGGGATCGGTCGTGGCGGGGTGGACGGCGCGGGCGACACCCTCGTCGAGCAGGTGGCCGACGCCGCGATCGACCGGGTCGCCGAGTGGGCGGGCGTGCCGGACCTGCGCGACCGCGTCGCCGTCCGCCGGACCGTCGGACCGGGCGACTTCGCCGCCGACCTGTCGTCGTGGTCGGGCGGGATGCTCGGTCCGGCGCACACGCTGCGGCAGAGCGCCATGTTCCGCGCCGGCAACCGGTCCCGCCGCGTGGGCGGGCTGCTCTACGCGGGCGGCTCCACCATCCCCGGGATCGGCCTGCCCATGTGCCTCATCAGTGCGGAGCTCGTGCTCAAACGGCTGCGGGGCGACACCACCGCCGGCGCCGTGCCCGTGCCGGACGCGACGACGGCGGGAGCCTCGTGACCGGGGACCACCTCGTCTACCTCGGACTGCTGCTCGGCGCGCTCGCGTGCATGGCCCTGATCGACCACCGCGCCCGGCTGCTGCTCTTCTCGGCGCACCCGGTCCGCGGCGCCGTCGTGCTCGTCGTCGGCACCGTCGTCTTCCTCGCCTGGGACGTCGTCGCGATCGCGGAGGACTACTACGAGCGCGGCGGCGCCGCCATGACGGGCATCGAGCTGGCCCCGCACCTGCCCCTCGAGGAGCTGTTCTTCATCCTGTTCCTCTGCTACGTCACCCTGGTGCTGCACGGCCTGCTGACACGGTGGTCCGCCGCGCGGGCCCGCCGGACCGGGAGGGAGACCCGATGACGTACGCGCTGCTCGCCGTCCTGATCGTGGCCGGGTCGCTGGCCGTCGCCGCGGTGGCCTCGGCCGTGCGCGGGCTCGGAGCACGGTGGTGGGCGGCCGTCGGTCTCACCGCCGTCGTCCTGGTGGCCCTGACGGTCGTGTTCGACAGCCTGATGATCGCCGCCGACCTGTTCCGCTACGGTGACGAGGCCCTGCTGGGAGCCACCGTCTGGCTGACACCGGTCGAGGACCTGGCCTGGCCGGTCGTCGCCGCGCTGCTGCTGCCGAGCCTGTGGGCGCTGGCCACACCGAGGGAGACGCCCGCATGACCACCCCGACCGTGCACGGAGCGGGCGCCGCGCTGCGCCAGGTCGTCGGGTCGTCACGCCCGATCAGCTGGATCAACACCGCCTACCCGTTCGCGGCCGCGTACGTCATGGTGGGCGGCATCGCCGGCACCGGCGTGGCCGAGCTGGTGCTCGGGACCCTGTACTTCCTGATCCCGTACAACCTGCTGATGTACGGGCTCAACGACGTCTGGGACTACGAGTCGGACCTGCGCAACCCGCGCAAGGGCGGCATCGAGGGCGTGGTGCTGTCCCGGCGCTGGCACCGCCTGACGGTGTGGGCGGCGGTCCTCACCAACCTGCCGTTCCTCGCCTACCTGGTGGTCGTGGGCGACGCGGCCTCGACGGCGGTGCTCGCCGTGAGCGTCTTCGCGGTCGTCGCGTACTCGGCACCTCGACTGCGCTTCAAGGAGCGCCCCGTCCTGGACTCGGCGACCTCCAGCACGCACTTCGTCAGCCCCGCGGTGTTCGGTATCGCGCTGGCGGACGGGGCCTTCACCGTCCCCGTGCTCGCCGCCCTGGCCGGGTTCTTCTGCTGGGGCATGGCCTCGCAGGCGTTCGGCGCGGTGCAGGACGTCGAGGCGGACCGCGCGGCCGGGCTCGGATCCGTGGCCACCTGGCTCGGTGCGGGCCGTACCGTGCGGGCCGCCATGGCGTGCTACGCCGTCGGCGGCCTCGTGCTACTCGCCACGGGCTGGCCGGGGATGCTCGCTGCACTGCTGGTCATCCCCTACGTGGTCAGCGTCGCGCCGTTCCGGAACCTGACCGACGCCGACTGCGAACGAGCGAACGCCGGGTGGCGCCGGTTCCTCTGGCTCAACATCGTCACCGGGTTCCTGGTCACGCAGCTCCTGATCTGGATCGCCCTGCGATGAACGGCCCCTCGAGCGCGTCGAGCCCCGCTGCGGCGGCCCCCAGCACGAGCCCGACGGCGACGTGCGGGGCACGCACCCCTCGCCCCCGGAGACGCTCGGCGAACCGGTAGGTCCACCGCTCGCCCAGGACGACGACCGCGCCGGCCGCCGCCACCCCGCCGACGACGACGGCCACCGTGGCGACCACCGCCCGGCCGGCCCCGGTGGCGCCCGGCTCCGGCGGCTCGGACACCGCAGCCTCGGTCGTCGTGTCCGTCGCCCCCGTGCCGGAAGAGGCCGCCGCAGACGCCTCCCTCGCGGACCGGATCTCGTCCTGGACGGCCCGGGCGGCCGCCCGGGCCTCCGCACCTTCCCGCGTGGTCACCGTGCCGAGGGCGACGCCCGCCGCCAGCACCGCGGTCTTGGCCAGGGCACGGGCCCACCGGGGCCGGACGACGTCGGGCACCGCGTACCAGGCGAAGGTCGTGAGCCCGCTGACCGCGACGGACCGGAGGTCCACACCGGCGGGCTCGGACGACGGACGGGCAGGGCTGTCGGTCTGGCTCATACGGGGGCCAACGAGCCGGGGCGCCGGCCGGTTCCCCGCCGACGCCGAATTGAACAACCCTTGGACCACGTGACGTTCGCCCGTGAAGCCGGTCACATCTTGTTCATCACGGGAGGGGGGTTTGCGAGCAGCGCACACCGTGCTTTGATGCGCTCGTGGACCTCCTGCGACCCTTCACCCCCGCCGCCTTCGCCTACGGGCTGGCGTCCTGGTCGTGGCTGGGCATCCAGGGCAAGACCCCGCGGTTCGCGACCCTGTTCGGTGACGTCTTCCTCGAGTCGCTCGAGGGGTGGTGGTTCCTGGACACCGTCGAGGGCACTCTCGAGATGCGCTGGCCCAACGCCGTCGAGCTCACCGCCGAGCTCGAGTCCCCCGACGGGCGGACCGACCTGCTCCTGGAGGACCTCGTCGTGGAGACCTCCCGCCACGGCGTCGTCCCCCGCGAGGACGAGGTCCTGACCTTCATGCCGCACCCGCTGCTCGGTGGCCGCTTCAGCGCCGACGCGGTCGTGGCGGTCCGGTTCGAGCTCGCCCTGCGCCTCTCCGGCGAGGTCCACCGCCAGGCCGCGGCACCACCGTCACCGCTCCTGCTCGGCCACAGCCTCACCGGGCGCCACACGCACGCGTGAAAGGCCCGACCTTCACGAGTCCCTGAGTTCGCTCTGAGGTCCCGGACCGGTCGAGACGGAGTTGTGACCCGCCAGGACGCCCCTGCGGATGCGCGGGGCGACCATCTGTCGTGTCCTGGGAGCACGGATGAGGCGGACCGTGGAGGTAGGACATGCAACGGGTAGTGCTCGAGGGGGCTGCTGTCGCGTTCGGCGGCGGGCTCCTGCTCGGTGCGGCGCTCGCGCTCGGCGGGCCGGTGCTGACGACGCTGGCGGGGGTGCTCGCCGTCGCGGGGACCCTCCGCGTCGTGCTGATGACGCCACCTCCCCGTGCGCCGGAGCGGCCGGACACGATCACCCTGGGCCTGCCCCTGCGGGAGGTCACCGCCGAGGAGCAGGAGGCGGCGGTCGTCGGCTCCCTCACCCACCCGGACGCCGACGACGCCGAGGCAGGTGCCGCCGTGGGGCAGCCCGCCCCGGTCGCCGCCTGACGGCTCAGCGCTTCTTCTTGAGCGCCTTCTCGCTCACGGGTGCGTCGCCGCTGGCCCGCCGGGCCGCGAAGTACGCGCGGGCCTCCTCCTGACGCTCGGCCTCCGCGCCGGAGGCGATCTTGGCCCGCAGGTGCTCCTGGCCGAAGCCCCAGGCGTCCACCAGGTCGACGGCGTGCGGGCGCAGCCGTGACAGCAGGCGGTCGACGTAGCCGGTGACCGTCCGGGCCCGCTGGTCGGAGAGCCGCCCGTGCAGCAGGTACCAGGTGAGGTTGCGCTCGATGACCGTGAGCCCGAAGACGTCGCGGACCCAGGTCATGACGCGACGGGTCGCCGGGTCCTCGATCGTCGACAGAGCGTCGGTGAACGCCTCCCACCGCAGCAGGTCGGCGTGGGCCCTCGCGGCCTCGACCAGCGCGACCTGGTTCTCGTCCAGGATGCGGGCCGCCACCGCCGGCTCGGCCTTCTGGGCGGGCCGCAACGCCAGGGCGACCTCCTCGACCATCGTGGCGACACGGTCCGCGAGCAGCTCGCGCTGGGTGTCGGCGTCGCGCAGGTGCCCCGCGGCGCGGCGCGGGTCGCCGACGTCGGCGATCGCCTGGGTGACCCGGCGCAGGCCCGTGCGGTGCAGCGCGGCGTCCGTGGCCCGCTCGACGACGAACCGGGCCATGCCGGCCGGCGTCTTCGTGGCACCCTTGAGCTCGCGCCCGTAGTCGCCGACGAGCCGCTTGGCGACGAGCTGCGCCAGCACCGTGTTGTCGCCCTCGAACGTGGCGTACACGTCCAGGTCGGCGCGCAGCGACGTGATGCGGTTCTCGGTGAGGAACCCGGCGCCGCCGCACGCCTCGCGGCACTCCTGCAGCGTGTCGAGCGCGAACGCCGTCGACGTCGACTTCAGCGCCGCCGCCGTCGTCTCCAGGTCCTCACGGTTCTCCGGGGTGTCGTGCTCGCCGGAGAACACGTCGTCGAACAGGTCGAGCAGGCGCTCGTTCGCGAAGTGCCCGGCATAGGCCTCCGCGATGCGCGGGAACAGGCGCCGGCGGTGCGTCGCGTAGTCGAGGATCACCATCTCGTCGACGCCGGGACCGGCGAACTGCCGGCGCTCGGCGGCGTACTTCACGGCGATGGCGAGGCCGATCTTGGCCGCGTTGACGGCGGACCCGTCCAGGGAGACCCGGCCCTGGACGAGCGAGCCCAGCATGGTGAAGAAGCGGCGTCCGGGGCTGTCGATCGGCGACGAGTAGGTGCCGTCGGGGGCCACGGAGCCGTAGCGGGCCAGCAGGTCGGTGCGCGGCACCCGGACGCCGGAGAAGTGCAGGCGCCCGTTGTCGATGCCCCGCAGGCCGCCCTTGAGGCCGTCGTCCTCGCCGCCGACGCCGGGCAGGAAGGGACCGGCCGACCCGTCCGGGAGCGTCGCGCGGATCGGCACGTAGAAGCAGTGCACGCCGTGGTCGACACCGTTGGTGATCAGCTGGGCGAACACCGTCGCGGCGGTGGCGTGCTGCGCGGCGTTGCCGAGGTAGTCCTTCCACGCCCCGCGGAACGGGGTGTCGATGACGAACTCCTCCGTGGCCGGGTCGTAGGTGGCCGTGGTGCCGATCGAGGCGACGTCCGACCCGTGGCCGGTCTCCGTCATGGCGAAGGCGCCCGGGACGGTCAGGTCCATGGCCGCGGGCAGGAACCGGTCCTGCTGCTCCGGGGTGCCCAGGTGCAGGATCGCCGCACCGAACAGCCCCCACTGGACCCCCGCCTTGATCTGCAGCGACGGGTCGGCCGTGACGAGCTCGGAGAAGCACGCCAGGTTGGCGCCGGGCTCGTCCCGGCCGCCCATGCGCTCAGGGAAGGCCAGCCAGGTGATCTTGTCGTCGTCCGCGACCATCTCGCGCATCTGCTCGAGCGTGCGCTCGCGGTGCTCGCCAGGGGTCAGCGTCTCGTCCTTGTGGAAGCGCGGGTCCCCCGAACGGGCCCGGGCACGGCGGCGGAGCTCGGGCCAGCGGCCCAGCAGCAGCTCGGTCAGCCCGGGGACGTCGATGCGGTCCGCCGCGTCGGTGGCTGTGCCGCGGGCCGAGGTGGTGCCGCTGTGCTCGGTGCGGTCGGACGTCGTCGTCATCGGTACTCCTGCTTCTCGGTGATGGGCTGTTCCGTCGGGGCGACGGGCCGGCCGGTCGTGTCGTGGTGCAGCACCCCGACGGGCCCGTTCCAGAGCCAGGTGGTGATCTGGTCGGTGAGCTCGTCGCGCGACAGCCCTGCGGCGAGGGTGTGGCCGAGCCACCACTCCCCCGTGCCCCGCACGAAGCCGACGGCGCCGGCCGCCCAGGCGGCCGCGGTCGACGGCGGGACGCCGGCCGCCTGGGCGGCGGGCTCGGCGACGAGCGTGATGACCGAGTCCAGGTAGGCGCCGAGCGCCTCCACCTGGCCGGACGCGCCGTCGTCGGGCACGTTGCCGCCGATGGCCGTGCGCGTGACGAACCAGTAGACGTGGGGCGAGCGCTCGATGGTCTGCAGGTAGACGCGCACCATCGCCCGCAGGGCGGCGTGCGGCGTCGGGGCCTCGTGGGCGGCCTCGGCGAGCTTGCGGTGCATCCCGGCGACGACGGACTCGGCGACGGCGAGCCGCAGGCCCGCCTTGTCGTCGAAGTACCGGTAGAAGATCGACTTGGACGTCCCGGCGACGGCCGCGATCTCGTCCATCGACGCACCGGGGCCGAGCTCGTGGATCGCGCTTCGCGCGTCGCGCACGAGCGACGTGCGCCGCTGGGCGCGATGATCGTCCCACCGGGTCGACCGACCGTCGGGCCGTGGACGGGAGGAGCTCTCCGTGCGTCCCTGTGCTGCGACCGTCATCGGCCACCCCCTGTGACTCGTCTCACGAGACTCAGAGTATCAGGTACTGTGAGTACTACCTGAACAACCGTCGGAGTGTAAGGAAGCACGCAGTGGCTACACGTCAGAAGACCAGCACGGCCCGCAGCGCCGCTGCGGACCCGCAGAGCGTCCGCGACGCCGTCGTCGTCGGCGGCAACCGCATCCCGTTCTCCCGCGCCGGCAAGAAGTACGCGGACGCCTCCAACCAGGAGATGTTCACCGCCGCGCTCGAGGGCCTCGTGGCCCGCTTCGGGCTGCAGGGCGAGCGCCTCGGTGAGGTCGTCGGCGGCGCCGTCCTCAAGCACTCGCGCGACTTCAACCTCGTCCGCGAGTCGGTGCTCGGCTCCTCGCTGTCGCCCAGCACCCCCGCGTTCGACCTCCAGCAGGCCTGCGCCACCGGCCTCGAGGCCACCATCAACATCTCGAACAAGATCCGGCTCGGCCAGATCGAGTCGGGCGTCGCCGGCGGTACCGACACCGTGTCCGACGCCCCCATCGCCGTCAGCGAGGGTCTGCGCCGCGCCCTGCTCGAGGCCCAGCACGCCAAGACCTGGCAGGCCCGCGCCAAGGCGCTCGCCTCCGTCCGGCCCGGCGACCTCAAGCCGATGGCCCCCGCCACCGACGAGCCCCGCACCGGGCTCTCGATGGGCGAGCACCAGGCGATCACCACCGCCCGCTGGGGCGTCTCCCGCGAGGCGCAGGACGAGATCGCCCTCGCCAGCCACCAGCACCTCGCCGCCGCGTGGGAGTCCGGGTTCTTCGACGACCTCGTCACGCCGTTCCGGGGCCTGACGCGCGACGACAACCTGCGCGCGGACACCTCCCTGGAGAAGCTCGCCGGCCTCAAGCCGGTGTTCGGCCGGTCGCTCGAGACGCCCGCCACGATGACGGCCGGCAACTCCACGCCGCTGACCGACGGCGCCTCGACGGTGCTGCTCGGCTCGCGCGAGTGGGCCGAGTCGCACGACCTGCCCGTGCTGGCCCGGTTCGTGGACGCCGAGACCGCCGCCGTGGACTTCGTGCACGGCCGCGAGGGCCTGCTCATGGCCCCCGTGCACGCCGTACCGCGCCTCCTGACCCGCAACGGCCTCACCCTCGACGACATCGACTTCTTCGAGATCCACGAGGCGTTCGCCTCCACCGTGCTGACGACGCTCGCCGCCTGGGAGGACCCCGACTACGGCAAGAACGAGCTCGGCCTGACCGGGGCGTTCGGCACCGTCGACCGCGCCAGGATCAACGTCAACGGCTCGTCGCTGGCCGCCGGGCACCCGTTCGCCGCGACCGGCGGGCGGATCGTCGCCACCGCCGCCAAGCTGGTGGCGCAGCGTGCCGCCGAGACGGGCGAGACCGCTCGAGCCCTGATCTCCGTCTGCGCCGCCGGCGGGCTCGGTGCCACCGCGATCGTCGAGTCCGTCTGACCCGGGAAGGAAACCTGATGACCGACCGCTACACCCAGGCCGTCAACTCCGGGTTCACCCAGACCCTCGCCAAGAAGCTGGGACTCCCCCGGCCCGCCATCCTGCGGCGGTTCCGGGCCGGCGAACCGCTCACCGTCGGCCCCGTCCTCCTGGTGTCCGACGACGCCTCGAAGGGCGACGCCGACGCCGTCGCCCAGGCGTTGCTCGGCTGGGACCTCGACGTCCGCCGCCAGCCCGCCGACGACGTCCGCTGGGGTGCCGTGATCCTCGTCCTCACCGAGGCGTCCGCACCCACCGACGTGGCCGCTCCGGTCCTCGCCGCCGGTTCCGTGCTGCGGCAGCTGGCCGGCAACGGCCGGGTCGTGACCGTCTCCCGGGCACCCGCCGACGGTGACTCGCCCGCGGTGGCCGCCACCCGGAACGGGGTCGACGGCTTCCTGCGCTCGCTCGCCAAGGAGCTGCGCGGCGGTGCCACCGGCAACGGTGTGATGCTGACCGGCGGCGCGGCCGTCGACGCGGGCCCGACCCTCGCGGCGCTGCGGTTCTTCCTGTCCGCCAAGAGCGCCTACGTCGACGGGCAGCTGCTGCGCGTCGGTCCGGGCGGGTCGGCCGACGCCGCGGACCTCACCACCGACCGCCCGCTGGCGGGCAAGGTCGCCGTCGTGACCGGCGCCGCCCGCGGCATCGGGGCGGCCATCGCGACGACGCTCGCGCGCGACGGCGCCACGGTGGTCTGCGTGGACGTCCCCGCGGCCGGCGAGGGTCTGAGCCGCACCGCCAACGCGGTGGGTGGCACGGCCCTGCAGCTCGACGTGACCGCCGAGGACGCGGGGACGCGCATCCTCGCCCACGCCCGCGAGCGGCACGGCGGCCTCGACGTCGTCGTCCACAACGCGGGCATCCTGCGCGACAAGCTGCTCGCGAACATGAGGCCCGCCCAGTGGGAGTCGGTCGTGGCGGTGAACCTCGCCGCGCAGCTGCGGATCAACGAGACGCTGCTCGCCGCGGGGCTGGAGGGGCTGCACATCGTCTCCCTCGCCTCGACGTCCGGGATCGCCGGGAACAAGGGCCAGTCCAACTACGCGTTCTCCAAGGCCGGCGTCATCGGGCACACGCGCGCGACGGCGGCGCTCCTGGCGGCCCGGGGCGGGACGGCGAACGCCGTCGCTCCCGGTTTCATCGAGACCGACATGACGTCCTCGATCCCGTTCGCCACCCGGGAGGTGGCGCGCCGGCTGCCGACGCTCGCGCAGGGCGGCAAGCCGGTCGACGTCGCCGAGGCGGTCGCATTCCTCGCCTCCCCGGCCGCGGCCGGTGTCAACGGGCAGGTGCTGCGGGTGTGCGGTCAGCACATGGTGGGCCAGTGACGGCCGAACCGCTGCGGACCAGCGACGGCGCGACGCTGCGGGTCGAGAGCCAGCCGAGCCTCCCGGGGCTCGGCGGGCTCTACGCGCGCGGAGCAGCGGCGTCGGGCCGGATCGCCGCCGGCCGGGCCCTGCCGGCGCTCCCGGTCGTCGGCGCGGGGCGCCCGCCCTCGGACGGCCGGGGTGCCGAGGACGCGACGGGCGACCAGCTGACCCTGCCCGACGTCGCCTACCGGGTCCCGGGCGTGTCGACCGCGCGCCTGGCCCGCCACCTGCACGAGTACCAGCGGCTGCTGCACGAGCCCGTCGGGGACGTGCTGCCCGCGGGCTACCTGCACGTGCTCGCGTTCCCGCTGGCCACCGCCGTCATGGTGCGGGGCGACTTCCCGCTGCCGCTGCTCGGCATGGTGCACCTGGCCAACGCCGTCGAGCTGCGCGAGCCGGTCCGGCTCGGGGACGAGCTCGAGGTGCGGGCGTGGGCGGAGAACCTGCGTCCCCACCGCCGTGGCGTGCAGGTGGACCTGGTCGCGGAGGTCTGGCGCGACGCCGCGGACCCGACGACGGGGCGGCCCGTCTGGCGGGGGGTCTCGACGTACCTCGCCAAGGGCTTCGAGCTCCCGGACCGGCCGGCGCCCGACCACGAGCCCCGCGCGGACTGGCACCCGCCCCTGCCGACGGGCCGCTGGGCGCTGGGCCCCGGCACGGGTCGCGCCTACGGCGCCGTCTCCGGGGACCGCAACCCGATCCACCTGTCCGCGCTGTCGGCGAAGGCGTTCGGGTTCCCGCGGGCGATCGCGCACGGCATGTACACCGCCGCCCGGGCCCTGGCCGACGTCGGGCACCAGCGCGGGGACACGTACCGGTGGACGGTGGAGTTCGCCAAGCCGGTGCTGCTACCCGGCACGGTGGACCTCGCGGTGACCCAGGAGCAGGACGGGTTCGGCTACGTCGGCTGGAACGGCCGGCGGCGCCAGCAGCACTTCTCGGGGACGGTCACGCCCCTCTGAGCCTGCCGAGCAGGAGGATACGCCCGCTTTGGGCCATCGATTCGGGCCCAACCTCCTGCTCGGCGCCGTCGTAGGGTCGGGGGCATGGACGCCCTGCACGAGCTGACCGCCGTCGAGCTGCGTGACCGCCTCCGCGCCGGCGAGCTCACCCCGGCCGAGGTGAGCGAGCACTTCCTGGCCCGCATCGCGGCCCGCAACGACCGCCTCGGAGCGTTCTCCCAGGTGACCCCCGACCTGGCGCGGGAACGCGTCGCGGCGCTCGGGCCGCCGTCGGGCGCCCTGTGGGGCATGCCGACGGGCGACAAGGACCTGTTCGCCCGCGCCGGTGTGCCGACGGGATTCGGCTCGCGCGCGCTGGCCGGGTTCGTGCCGGAGGTCTCCGACGGCGTCGTGCTCGACCTGGACGCGGCGGGCACGGTCAGCCTCGGGCGCACCACCGCACCCGAGCTCGGCTTTCCCGCCTACACCGAGCCGCTCGCCGGGCCGGTCGCGCGCAACCCGTGGGACCTGGAGCGCGGGGCGGGCGGGTCCAGCGGTGGCGCGGCGGTCGCCGTCGCGGCCGGGCTGCTCCCCTTCGCCCCGGGGTCCGACGGCGGAGGTTCCGTGCGCATCCCGGCCGCGGCCTGCGGGGTGGTCGGGCTGAAGCCGTCGCGCGGGCTGCTGCCGTCGGGCTCGGGGATCGAGTCACCGGGCGGGCTCGTCGTCAACGGGCCGCTCGCCCGGACCACCGCGGACACCGCGCTGCTGCTGGAGGGGATGCTGGCACGGCGGCCCGACGGTGCGGTGGCGCACCCCTTCACGCTCCGCACCCCCGCCGCGCCGGCCGGGGCATACCTGGCCGCGGCGCAGCGCGGCGCGGTGGTCGAGCGGGACGGCGGCCCGGTCGACAGGTTCCGCCTCGGGGTGACCACCTGGTCGGCCTGGGACGACTACTACGAGATCACCGTGGCACCGGAGGCCACCGCGGCGCTGGACGCCGGGGTGGCGGCGCTGACCGGGCTGGGCCACGACGTCGTCGACCACGCCTGGGACCCGGCACCCGAGTACGGCGACGCGTTCCGCAGCCTGTGGATGGGTGGCGCGTCGGCGGTGCCGATCGACGACGAGGCCGCGCTGGACGAGCTCGAGCCGCTGACCCGGTGGCTGATCGGACGGGGGCGCGAGGTGCCCGCCCGCGCGCTGGTCGAGGCGCTGCGGGCCCTGTCCACGTTCGAGCGTCGGCTCATCGCGGGCCTGGGCGACCTCGACGCGGTGGTGACCCCGGCGCTGGCCATGACGCCGCGGCCGGTCGGCTGGTTCGACGCCGAGGACCCGGACCGCAACTTCGCCCAGCAGTGCCAGTACACGCCGTTCACCTCGTGGCTCAACGTCGCGGGGCTCCCGGCGCTCACCGTCCCCACGCACTGGACGGACGACGGCCTGCCGGTGGGGATCCAGCTCATCGGCCGTCCGGGCGGCGAGCTCACGCTGCTCGCCCTGGCGGCGCAGCTCGAGGACGTGCTGCGCTGGCCGGAGCGGCACCCGCCGGTCTGGTGAACGTCCGGCGGGTGCCCGTCGGGCTGTCGTCCGTCAGGGACGGTCGGGCTCTCGGGCGGCGAGCGACCTGAGCTGTTCCCGCAGGCGGTCCACCCCCAAGTCCCCGGCACGACGCCGGAGACCTCGGGGACGCGACCTTCCTGCTGCTCGCACCGGGCGCTGCCGCCGAGGCCGCGACCGCCGCCGCACGCGTGGCGCAGCGGGCCCCGGCCGCGGAAGTGTGGGCCGCCGGTGACACGCGGACGCCGGGCTGCGGAAGGTCGCGCTGCTGCAGCACAGCGGCACCTTCGTCCTCGACGTCCGCGGCGTGGTGCGATCGGCGCGCACGTCCGCGCTGCCGGTCACCAGCTTCTCGGCGGACGGGGTCCGCGAGACGCTGGCCCGCCTGGCGACAGTCCGAGAGCCGGGTCAGGCGTCCTCGGGCACACAGCCGAACGCCTCGTCGCGGCCGGGCCCGGCGGTGGCGAGCAGCCCCTCGAGGCCGGAGCCCTCGGGCACGGGGCGCGGGTCGTCGACGACGATCCACAGGCCGTCGACGACGTCGTAGCGCGCCTGCGGGCCGTCGGCCACCAGGGCGGCCACGGCCGAGACCAGGCGCTCGACCTCCTCCCCCGCCGTGCCGACGCCCACGGACGAGCGGACCGCCCCCGCGCCGTACCCGAGGCGGGAGAGGAGCGGGTGCGCGCAGAACCGGCCGTCGCGCACCCCGATGCCGTGCTCGGCGGACAGGTACGCGGCCACCGCGCCGGGCTCGTACCCGGCGACGGTGAACGTCACCACACCGACGGCGTCGGCCGCGTCGGCCCAGAGCCGCACCACCTCGACACCCTCGACCGCCTCGAGCCCCGCCACGAGCCGCTCGCGCAGGGCGTCCTCGTGCTCGCGCAGCGCGACCGGGTCGACGTCCGCCAGCGCCTCGCAGGCCGCCGCGAGCGCCACCGCGCCGAGCACGTTGGGCGAGCCGGCCTCGTGCCGGGCCGGGCCGTCGTGCCACTCGGCCCCGTCGACGCGCACGCTGCGCACGGCGCCGCCGCCCGCGAGGTAGGGCGTGCCGGCGTCGAGCCAGTCACGCCGGCCCACCAGCACCCCGGCACCGAACGGCGCATATGCCTTGTGCCCGGAGAACGCGAGGTAGTCGACGCCGGTCTCGGCCAGCGAGAAGCGGCGGTGCGGTACGAGCTGGGCACCATCGAGGAGCACCCGGGTGCCGACGGCGTGGGCGGCGCTGACGACGTCGGCGACCGGCAGGACCTCGCCGGTGACGTTGGAGGCGCCGGTGAGGGCCACGAGGGCGTAGGGCCGTCCGGCGGCGGCTCCGGCGGCCAGCTCGTCACGCAGCGCGGCGACGGTTGCGGCGGCCGTCGCGCGCCCGGTCAGCACCGTGGCGTCCGCGCCGCGCTGCCAGGGCAGGAAGTTCGCGTGGTGCTCGACGTCGAGGACGAGCACCCGGCCGGGCTCGCCGTCGGCGGCGGGGAGGCAGCCGGCGAGCAGGTTCAGCGCGTCGGTGGTGTTGCGCACGATCAGCGTGGCGTCGCCGTCGCGGGCGCCGACGAACTCACCGATGGTGCGGCGCGCCGTCTCGTACAGCGAGGTGGAGACCTGCGAGAGGTACCCGGCGCCGCGGTGCACGGACGCGTACAGCGGGAGGGTGCGGGTGATGCGGTCGGCGACGGCCTGCAGCGCCGGGGCCGAGGCCGCGACGTCGAGGTTCGCGTACGGGAGCCGGCGGCCGTCGACGAGGGGGGCGAGGGTCTCGTGCCCGACGACGGGCAGCAGCGGGGCGAGGTCCGCGACGGCGGCCTCGGCGCCCGGACAGGCGGGGTTCTCCGTGAGCGTGGTCATGACGTCCTCCTCGTTCGTTCCGGGGAGGGGCTCCCCGCGCTTGCCGGTCGCCGGTCGGCGCCGTGCCAGGTCGTCACCCGGGGCACCCCGCCGCGAGGGAGGGTTGCCGGCCAGCGAGCCGGGGCTTCGCGCTGGCGCTCATGACCTGCTCTCAGGTTCACCGATCCACCGGGGAGTGTCAACAAATGGGCGGCGCGTCTCAGGATGTGAATCAATGGCAGGGCGACCAGCCAGCGAGACGCCCGTCCCGCTCCCTGGACGCGGTGTCGTACGATCGCACCGACCATCCCGAGCGGCCGAGTGACGTGGCACGTCGACGCCGCAGCAACCCGCGGGGGCCCTCCAGCCCTCGGACGCGGTGCTACCGCCACGACCGATGGGAGGAGTGCCGTGAACGCACCGACCGAACCGCCGATCGAACCGCGACCCGCACAGGACTACGCCGGGGACATCACCCCGCAGCAGGCATGGGACCTGCTCTCGGCCGAGCCGGACGCCGTGCTCGTCGACGTCCGCACCGACGGCGAGTGGCGCACCATCGGGGTCCCCGACCTCACCGGGATCGGCAAGGACACCGTGTTCACCCAGTGGGTCACGGCGGACGGCCGGCCCAACCCGGCCTTCCTCGCCGAGCTGGAGACCGCCGGCGTCGGCCCCGACCGGCCGGTCGTCTTCCTGTGCCGCTCCGGCCAGCGCTCCATCGGGGCCGCTCGGCTCGCCACCTCCGCGGGCATCGGCCCGTCCTACAACGTCCTCGAGGGCTTCGAGGGCGCGCCCGGCTTCGGCGGGGTGCGCGACCAGCAGGGTTGGAAGGTGCGCGGCCTGCCCTGGGGCTCCTACGACGAGGCCACCGCGTGACCGGCACCGAGGTGCCCACCGGCCCCGGCGCGGACCCGACGCGGCCCGGCGGGTCGGGGCGCGGTCCGCTGCCCGACGGCGTCCGCCCGGCGACGCTCGCCGTGCGCGGCGGGCACCGGCGCTCCGACTTCGAGGAGATGTCCGAGGGGCTCTTCCTCACCCAGGGCTACACGTACGGCTCCGCCGCCGACGCCGAAGCGGCGTTCCAGGGCGAGACCTCACGGTTCATGTACTCGCGGTACGGCAACCCGACGGTGCACACGTTCGAGGAGCGGCTGCGCCTCGTCGAGGGCGCCGAGGCCTGCTACGCCACCGCGACCGGCATGTCCGCGGTGTTCACGACCCTCGCCGCGCTCGCGTCCTCCGGGTCCCGCATCGTCTCCGCCCGTGCCCTTTTCGGCTCCACCAACGTCATCTACGACGAGATCCTGGCCAAGTGGGACGTGCGGGTCGACCTCGTCGACGGGCACGTGCCGTCCCAGTGGGAGGAGGCCCTCGCCACCCCCGCCGACGTCGTGTTCTTCGAGACGCCGTCGAACCCCATGCAGGACCTGGTCGACGTGCGCCGCGTCTGCGAGCTCGCCCACGCGGCCGGCGCCGTCGTCGTGGTGGACAACGTGTTCGCCACGCCGATCCTGCAGAAGCCGTTCGAGCTCGGCGCCGACGTCGTCGTCTACTCCGCGACCAAGCACATCGACGGGCAGGGGCGCGTGCTCGGCGGGGCGATCCTCGGGTCCGAGGAGTTCCTCTCCGGACCCGTCCAGACGTTCCTGCGGCACACCGGGCCCTCCCTGAGCCCCTTCAACGCCTGGGTGCTGCTCAAGGGCCTCGAGACCCTCGACGTGCGGGTGCGCGCCCAGAACGCCGCCGCGCTGCAGGTCGCGACGGCACTGGAAGGACGCGAGGAGATCGCCCGCGTCCGCTACCCGTTCCTGCCGTCCCACCCGCAGCACGAGCTGGCGAAGGCCCAGCAGACCGGCGGCGGCACCGTGGTCACCTTCGAGCTCGCGGTGCCCGACGGCGCCACCCCGGACGAGGCGAAGCAGCGCACCTTCCGGTTCCTGGACGCGCTGCGCATCGTGGACCTGTCCAACAACCTCGGCGACACCAAGTCGATCGTCACGCACCCGGCGACGACGACGCACCGCAAGCTGGGTCCGGACGGCCGTGCCGGCGTCGGCATCCGGGACACGACCGTGCGGCTCTCCGTCGGGCTCGAGGACCCGCTGGACATCATCGAGGACGTGGACCAGGCCCTGCGGGCCTGAGGCGCCGCCACCGCCCGGCGAACGGCGCCGGGCGGTGCCCGCAGAACGTCACGGCGAACAGGAAGCTCACCACCACGCAGAGCACCGCGATCTCGCCGCCGTCCTCGACGACGAGCGCCACGGTGTTCCAGTGCTCGCCGGAGACCGCCGCGTGCACCGCGTCGACCACCACCCCGCACACGAACAGGCCGGCGCACAGGACCATGAGCAGCGTCGACGTCGCCCGTACCGGGCCGCCCGCGCGCAGGTGCCCGACGACCAGCAGCACGCCGATCACCAGCGCCAGCCCGCCCAGCCACACGAGCTCGCCGAGGCCGCTCGTGGTGCCGAGCCGGGCGCCGATCACGACGCCGAACCGCTCGTGCAGGCCGAACCAGTCGTCGACCGCGAGGACGCCGAACGCCGTCGCCCACGCCGCCAGCAGGACGGACCGGTGGCGCACCGCCAGCAGCAGGCACATCAGCACGACCCACACCACGAGAACCGTGAAGTAGACGTCCCCGTACCCGCGGTCGCGGCCGAGGCCGTACCCGGGGTCCGCCGGCACCCGCCAGGTCCGGAACCCGACGTGCGCCAGCACCAGCCCCGCCAGGACCGTCCACATCAGCACCAGCAGCCCGCCGGCCGGTCCGCCGACCACCCCCAGCTCGCGCGCCAGACGTCTCGTCATCGACCCACCTCCGGAGCGGCACCCTAGAAGGGCCCGATGAGACGGGGATGAGAGCCACGCGGCGCTTGTCGGGGGGCGCGCGTAGCCTGACCGCGTGCTGCACATCCACCGGTCGGAGCGCGCCGACGCGCTGGTCGCGCCCCTGGCCGAGGTGCTGGCCGAGCCGCCGACCGACCCGTTCACGCCGGACGTCGTGGCGGTGCCGACGCGTGGCGTGGAACGGTGGCTCGCGCAACGGCTCGCGCACCACCTGGGCGACGGCGGCTCGGGCGCGGGGGTGTGCGCGAACGTCGACTTCGGCTCGACCACCCGGCTGGTCGCCTCCGCCGTCGCCGCGGTGACCGGCGTCGAGCCCGACGACGACCCGTGGCGCCGCGAGCGCCTGGTCTGGCCGGTGCTGCAGGTCGTGGACGACTCGCTGGACGAGCCGTGGGCGGCACCGCTGGCCCGGTACGTGGGCGGGCCGGACGACGTGGTGCGCCGGTCGCGGCGGCTCGCGCTGGCGCAGCGGGTGGCCGACCTGTTCACCGCGTACGCACGCCAGCGACCGGCGCTGCTGGTGGCGTGGCACGACGGCGACGCCAAGGACGGTGCCGGGGGGACGGTACCGGCCGACCTGGCCTGGCAGCGGGAGCTGTGGCGGCGGGTCCGCGACCTGCTGGACGCGCCGAGCCCCGCCGAGGCGCTCAGCGACGCCGTCACGGCGCTGGGACGGGACCCGGACGTCGTCGACCTGCCGTCCCGGCTGTCCGTGTTCGGCCCGACCCGGCTGCCGGAGGACGAGCGGCGGGTGCTGCGCGCCCTCGCGCGCGACCGGGACGTGCACCTGTGGCTGCCGCACCCGTCGGCAGCGCTGTGGGACGCCGTGGACTCCTCCACGGAGGCCCGCCGGAGCCCGCGGCGTGCGGACCTGCCGTCGGCCGCCCGCCACCCGTTGCTCACGTCGACGGCACGGGACGCCGTCGAGCTCCAGGTGCGGCTCTCCGGGGTGCACGACCCCGACGAGGCAGAGGCCGCCGTGACGCACCACCCGGCACCCGTTCCCCCGGCGACGCTGCTCGGCGCGCTGCAGACGTCGCTGCGCACGGACGCCCCCGACCCCGCGGGACGCATCGAGCTCGCCCGGGCGGACCGCAGCGTGCAGGTGCACGCCTGCCACGGCCGCTCCCGGCAGGTGGAGGTGCTGCGCGACGTCCTGGTGGGCCTGTTCGCCGCGGACCCCACGCTCGAACCACGCGACGTCGTCGTGCTGTGCCCGGACGTCGAGACCTTCGCACCGCTCGTCACGGCGACGTTCGGCGCGGCCCCGGACGGTGCCGCCAGCGTCCACCCCGGCCAGCGCCTGCGCGTGAGCCTCGCGGACCGCGGAGCGGGTGCGGTGAACCCGGTGCTGGCCGTGCTGTCCACGCTGCTGCGGCTGGCGGACGGCCGGGTGACGGCGTCCGAGGTGCTCGACCTCGCGGCGTCCGCCCCGGTGCGACGCCGGTTCCGGCACACCGACGACGACCTCGACCGGTGGCGCCGCTGGGCCGTGGAGGTGGGGGTGCGCTGGGGCGAGGACGGCGCCCGGCGCGAACGGTTCGGCATCGACCCGCGGGTGCGGCAGGGCACGTGGGACGCGGCGCTCGACCGGGTCCTGCTCGGTGTCGCGATGGCGGAGGAGGAGTCCCGCTACGTGGGGCCCGCGCTGCCGCTGGACGACGTCGGGTCGACGGACGTCGAGGTGGTGGGCCGGTTCAGTGAGCTCGTCGCGCGTCTTACCGAGCTGCTCGCCGAGCTCGCGGGCGTGCGGCCCCTGGGAGCCTGGTTGGACACCCTGGACCGTGCAGTGACCCTTCTGACGGACCCGGCGCCGGACGACGCCTGGCAGACGACCCAGGCGCGACGGGTCCTCGCGGGCGTGCGGGCGTCGGGAGAGGCCCACGGGGGCTCCCGGCTCGCGCTGGAGGACGTGCGCGCGCTGCTCGCCGACCGGCTGGCGGGTCGTCCGACCCGGTCCGGCTTCCGCACGGGCGCGCTGACGGTGTGCTCACTGGAACCGATGCGGGCCGTCCCGCACCGGGTGGTCTGCCTCCTCGGCATGGACGACACCGTGTTCCCGCGGTCCACCTCCCCGGACGGCGACGACCTGCTCGCCCGCGACGCGTGCGTCGGGGAACGGGACCCGCGCACCGAGGACCGGCAGATCTTCCTCGACGCCCTGGGGGCGACCGGCGAGCACCTGGTGGTCCTGCACACGGGGGCGGACGAGCGCACAGGTGCGTCCCGGCCGCCGGCCGTGCCCGTCGCGGAGCTGCTGGACACGCTCGACCGGCTCGCCGTCGCCCCGGGCGGCGGGCCGGCACGCGAGCACGTGGTGGTGCACCACCCGCTGCAGGCGGTCGGCGAGCCCAGCTTCGTGGCCGGTGCGCTGGGCACGTCCGGCCCGTTCAGCCACGACACCGCCGCGCTCGCCGGTGCGGTGGCCGGCCGGACCGGCCGCGCGACACCGGGCCTGCTCGTCACCGAGCCGCTGGCCGTCGACCCGCCCGGCGGGGCCGACGTCGACCTCGACGACCTCGTCGCCGTGCTGGAGCACCCGGTGCGCTGGTTCGTCACGCGGAGCCTGGGCGTGCGGCTCACCCAGGACGCGGACGAGGTGGACGACCGTCTTCCCCTGGCTCCCGACCCGCTGGTCGCGTGGGGTGCCGGAGACCGCATCCTCACCCGCACCCTGGCGGGTGCCGACCCGCAGCAGGCCTTCCACGCGGAGTGGCGGCGCGGTCAGCTCCCGCCGCGGCGCCTCGGGCACGCCGCGCTGTCGAACGTGTTCCAGCGTGTGCAACCGGTCCACGCGACGGCGTCGGCCGCGATGTCCACGGCGGCGGCACGCTCGGTGGACGTCACCGCGGTGCTGCCGTCGGGCGTCACCGTGGTCGGTACCGTGCCGGGCGTCCACGGCGACCGCGTGGTGCGCGCCGAGTACTCGAAGCTGGGCCCCAAGCACCGGCTGCGCTCCTGGGTGCAGGTCCTCGCCCTGGCCGCCGCGCACCCCGGCACGGCGTGGGAGACCGGCACGATCGGTCGCGCGCCCGTCTCCGCTCCGCGCGCCGCGTGGAGCCGGGTCGTCGGCCCGGACCATGCCGACGCGGTGCGACTGCTCGACGACCTCGTGCGGCTGCGCGCCGAGGCCGCCCGCAGCCCGCTGCCGCTGCCCCCGGAGACCTCGCACGCCTACGCCGTCGCGCGCGACCGGGGTGCGGTGGACGCCGCCGCCGCGCTCGGTCAGGCGCGCTACACCTGGGGCGGCGGGTTCGAGAAGAACGACCCGTACCACGTGCTCTGCTGGGGCTCCGGCGTCGCGCTCGCGACCTTCGTCGGGACGCCGACCGACGACGACCGCCGCGCACGGCCCGACGAGACCACCCGCTTCGGGGCGCTCGCGCGCCGAGTCTGGGAGCCTCTGCTGGAGCGCGAGGAGAAGGGGACCGCATGATCTTCGACGTGCACGGGCCGCTCCCGCAGGGCACGACGGTGCTGGAGGCGAGCGCCGGGACGGGCAAGACGTTCACCATCGCGGCGCTGGCGACGCGGTACGTGGCCGAGGGCGTCGCGGAGCTGCGCGACCTCATGCTGGTCACCTTCGGTCGCGCCGCGACGTCCGAGCTGCGGGACCGCGTGCGCGACCGCCTGGTCCGGACCGAGCGTGCGCTGCGCGCCGACGACCCGGCGTCCGACGCGGACCCGCTCGTGGCCCTGCTGGCCGCCGTCGACGCCGACGAGCTGGACCGCCGCCGCCGCCGGCTCACGGTCGCGCTGTCCCAGCTCGACGCGGCGACCATCACGACGACGCACGGATTCTGCCAGCAGATGCTCGTGGCGCTCGGCATCACGGCGGACGTCGACCCGGCCGCCACGTTCGTCCCGGACGTCGCCGACCTCGTGCGCGAGGTGGCCGACGACCTGTACGTGCGCCGGTTCGCGGACGAGTCCCACCCGGCACTCACCCCGACGCTGGCGGGCGAGGTCGGGCGTGCGGCGGTCAGCGACCACCAGGCGCGGCTCGTCCCCGAGGAGCCGGGCGGTGGCGAGCCGACGTCGGCGGGCGCGCTGCGGCACCGCGTCGCCCTGGACACCCGCACCGAGACGCTGCGGCGCAAGCGGGCCCAGCACCTCCTGGACTACGACGACCTGCTGGTGCTGCTGCGCGACACCCTGGCCGACCCGGAGCACGGCCCGACGGCGGCCGAGCGCATCCGCTCGCGGTACGCGGTCGTCATGGTGGACGAGTTCCAGGACACCGATCCCGTCCAGTGGGAGATCCTGCGCACCGCGTTCCACGACCACCGCCCGCTCGTGCTCATCGGCGACCCCAAGCAGGCGATCTACGCGTTCCGCGGGGCCGACGTCGTCGCCTACCTCGACGCGCGGGAGGCCGCCACGACGGTGGCCACGCTCGGCACGTCGTACCGCAGCGACGGGCCGTTGCTCGATGCCCTGCACACGCTGCTCGGCGACGTCGCGCTCGGCGATCCGCGGATCGTCGTGCGGACGGTCGAGGCGGCGCACGGCTCGCGGTTCGACGGCAGCGCGCCGCTACGGCTGCGGCACGTGACCAGCAGGTCGCTCGGGCTCAAGGCCGGCTCGGTGCCGGCGGTCGGCACGCCGCGAGCCCACGTCGCACAGGACGTCGCGGCCGACGTCGTCGCACGGCTGGGCCTCGACCTGATCGACGATGCGGCCGACGGCGTCCCGGTCGGTCACGGCCCGGCCGGTGAGGGCACGGTCGCTGACGGCCCGGCGCGTCGTGCGCTGGAGCCCCGGGACGTCGCGGTGCTGACCCGGACCAACGTGCAGGCCGAGCTCGTGCGCCAGGCGCTCACCGACCGGGGTGTCCCGGCGGTGGTGTCCGGGCTGTCGAGCGTGTTCGCGACGCCCGCGGCCCGCGACTGGCTGACGCTGCTGGACGCCCTGGAGCAGCCGGGGGCGCACGGCCGCGCCGCCGCGCTGGCGCTGACGCCGTTCGTCGGCTGGGACGCGGCCCGGCTCGCGGGGGCGGACGACGCCGCGCACGACGGGCTGTCCGACACGGTGCGCCGCTGGTCGCGGCTGCTCGCCACGCGGGGTGTCGCGGCGCTGCACGAGGCCGTGACCCGCGAGGGCCTTGCCGAACGGCTGCTGCGGCTCACCACCGGCGAGCGGCAGCTCACCGACCTGCGGCACGTCGGCGAGGTGCTGCACTCCGCCGCGCTGGCCGAGGGGCTGGGCCCGCAGGCGCTCACCGCCTGGCTGCGCCGACGCATCGCCGAGGCGCAGGGCGACTTCGACGAGGAGCGCAGCCGTCGGCTGGAGACCGACGCCGCGGCGGTGCAGGTCGTCACGGTGCACGCCAGCAAGGGCCTCGAGTTCGGCGTCGTCTACGTGCCCTACGCGTGGGACCGCTGGGTGCCGTCGTCGCCCGACGTGCTGCGCTTCCACGACGAGCACGGCCGGCGCACCCTGCACGTCGGGGGGCCCGCGTCGCCCGGCTACGACGCGGCCCTCGACCGCGGCCGCGCCGAGGAGGCCGGCGAGGACCTGCGCCTGCTCTACGTGGCGCTCACCCGCGCCCGCCACCAGGTGGTCGCGCACTGGGCGCCCTCCAAGGCCAGCTCCGCCCGGGGCGCCCTGACACGGGTGCTGCTCGCCGAGCGGCTGCTGGAAGGGGAGCCGGAGAGGCACGCGACCACGCGGCAGATGCGGGACGACGAGGCCCGGGCGGCCTTCGACGCCGTCGCCGCGCGGTCCGGCGGCACCGTGTCCGTGGAGGAGGTGCCCGCCGACCCGTCGACCAGGCGCTGGCAGCCACCCGTCCGGCACCTGCCGACGCTCGCGGTGTCCACCCTGGACCGGCTGCCGGACGCGTCGTGGCGGCGGTCGTCGTACACGGCCCTCACGGCGGGAGCTCACCACGGCCCGGCCGGCCACGGGTTCGCGGCCGGCGGACCGGCGGGGGTGTCGGCGGCGGCCGGGGTCACGTCGGAGCCGGAGGACGTGGGCGTGGGCGTGGAGGACGAGCCCACGGAGCGGGCGGACGACGTGCTGCCCGTCGGGACGCCGGACGGCCCGGCGGCCGGGGCGGGTGCCGACCTGCCCTCGCCGATGTCCGGTCTGCCGGCCGGCGCGACGTTCGGCACGCTCGTGCACGAGATCCTGGAGCACGTGGACACGGCCGCCCCCGACCTCGACGCAGAGCTGCTCGCGCACTGCACCCGGGCGTCGGCCGCGTCCCGGCTCCCCGACGCGGACCCCGCCCGCCTCGCCGCCGCGCTCGCCGTCGTCGCGCGCACGCCGCTGGGACCGCTCGCCGCGGGCGCCACGCTCGCCGACGTCCACCCCCGCGACCGGCTCGCCGAGCTCGAGTTCGAGCTGCCGCTCGCCGGGGGCGACCGGCACGGCACGGTCCACGGTGCAGGACACGGCGCGGGGCTGGCCGACGTCGCTGCGCTGCTGGACCGGCACCTCGGCGGCGACGACCCGTTCGCCGCCTACCCGGAGATGCTCGTCGCGCTCGCCGCCGCGGACCCGCACCCACCGGCGCTGCGCGGCTACCTCACCGGGTCGATCGACGCCGTCCTGCGGGTGGCCGGCCCGGACGGGACGCCGCGGTTCCTCGTCGTGGACTACAAGACGAACCGGCTCGGCGTGCCCGACGCCCCGCTCACCGCGGCCGACTACCGGCCCGCGGCGACGGTCGACGCGATGCTCGGCGCCCACTACCCGCTCCAGCTCGTGCTGTACCTGGTGGGCCTGCACCGCTACCTGCGCTGGCGGCTGCCGGGCTACGACCCGGACGTCCACCTGGGCGGCGGGCTCTACCTGTTCGTGCGTGGCATGTGCGGCCCGGCCACCCCCGTCGGGCCCGACGGCGCTCCGCACGGCGTGGTGGCCTGGGTGCCGCCGGCCGGGCTCGTGCCCGCCCTGTCCGACCTGCTGGACCGGGGCACCGCGAGCACCGAGGAGGCCGCATGACCACGGAGACCACCGTGGGCGGCGACGTCCGCCTCGCCGTCGGCGCGACCGGACTGCTGGGCGATCTCAACGCCGCCGGGATCGTCGCGTCGACCGACGTCCACGTCGCCACGCGTCTCGGGCGCCTCACCGGCGAGACGGACGAGCGGGTGCTGCTCGCCGTCGCGCTCGCCGTGCGCGCTCTGCGCGGTGGCTCGGTGTGCGTGCGCCTCGACGACGCGACGGAGCTCGCCGCCCTCGCTCGCCCCGAGGACGACGGCGCCACCGCCCGGCCGGCGACGTCGGACGCAGGCCCGGCCGCCGCGGACACGGTCTCGGCCGCCGGGGAAGCCGGCCCTGCGGTGCCGCCGTGGCCGGAGCACGACGCCTGGGTGGCGGCGATCGAGACGAGCCCGCTGGTGGCGGCGGGGGTGGACGGCCCGGCGGCCCGACCGGTGCGGTGGGTCGGCGGGCGGCTCTACCTGGACCGGTACTGGCGCGACGAGCTCACCGTGCGGGACCGCATCGACGAGCGGGTCCGGGCGGAGCCGTTCGACGTGCCCGCCGAACGGCTCGCGACGGCGCTGGCGCGGCTCTTCCCGTCGGGCGGCGACACCCGCCAGCGGCTCGCTGCCGCGCACGCGGCCCGACGGCGGGTCACGGTGCTGACGGGCGGGCCGGGCACGGGCAAGACGACGACGGTCGCGCGCCTGCTCGCCGTCGTCCACGACGTCGCGGGCACCGGATCGGGCGCCGGCTCGGACGTCGACCTCGGCACCGAGGCCCGACCGCTCCGGGTCGCCCTCGCCGCACCGACGGGCAAGGCGGCGGCACGCCTGCAGGAGGCCGTGCGCGAGGTCGTCTCCGGGCTCGGCCCCGACGACCGGGAGCGCACCGGGGCGCCGGTCGCCACGACCGTCCACCGGCTGCTCGGGTATCGCAGCGCCACCCGGTTCCGGCACGACGCCGCCCACCACCTGCCGCACGACGTGGTGGTCGTGGACGAGACCTCGATGGTCCCGCTGTCGCTCATGGCCCGCCTGCTGGAGGCCCTGCGTCCGGACGCACGACTCGTCCTGGTCGGCGACCCGGACCAGCTCGCGTCCGTGGAGGCGGGTGCCGTGCTCGGCGACCTCGTGCACCGACCGTCGATCGACGGCGCCCCCGCGGTCGAGACGGTCCGCACCGTGACGGCGTCCGCCACACCCGCGCTCGACGGCACCGGCGACGTACCGCTGACCGGCGCCGAGCCCGACCGGCTGCGCAACGGCGTCGTCGGGCTGGCGACCGTCTACCGGCAGCAGGAGCACTCGGCGATCCTGCCGCTCGCGAGCGCCGTCCGCGCCGGGGACGCCGACGCGGCGCTCGCCGTCCTGCGCGCCGGGACCGGCGGTGTGGAGCTGGTCGAGGCGGACACCGACCGGCTCACCGAGGACGACGTCCACGGTGTGCACGCCGACGCCGTCGAGGCGGGCCGGCTGCTCGTGGCCGCCGCCCGCGACGGCGACCCGCGGCGCGCGCTGGAGGCGCTGTCCCGGCACCGGGTGATGGTCGCGCACCGGCGCGGGCCGGTCGGCGTCGCGCGCTGGGCCGGGCAGGTCGAGGCGTGGGTCGAAGAGGCCACCGGGGCCGACCGGCCGAGCGCGTCGGGACCGTGGGTCGCGGGACGCCCGCTGCTGGTGACCAGCAACGACGCCGAGGTGGGCCTCTACAACGGGGACACCGGCGTCGTCGTGGCCGACGGCGACGGGGTCGTCGCGGCGTTCGGCGACCCGCGCGACCCCCTGCGGGTCCGTACCCACCGGCTGCCGCCGGTCGAGACGGTCCACGCCATGACCGTCCACCGCGCGCAGGGCAGCCAGTTCCGCCGGGTCTCGCTCGTCCTGCCCCCGCCGACGTCGCCGCTGCTCACCCGCGAGCTGCTCTACACGGCCGTCACCCGGGCGAGCGAGCACGTGCGCGTGCTCGGCACCGCCGACGCCGTCCGTGCCGCCGTCGTCCGCCCCGTCCGCCGTGCGAGCGGGCTGCGCGACCCGCTGCCCTCGTGAGCCGCGCACCACACCACGAGAAATGCCCTCGGCGGACCGGTCCACAGGGTGCGAGGATGCGGCGATGCCCTCCGTGCGCCTCGTCCGTTCCGCCACCCTCACCGACACCGTCGACTACGCCTACGCCTCGGTCGTGCCCGCGGGCACCCGGCTGGTCCACCTGGCCGGTGCCTGCCCGCTCGACACCGAGGGGCGCACCGTCGCGCCCGGGGACCCGGTCGCACAGGCCCACCAGGTCGTGGCGAACCTGCGCCAGGCCCTCGCGGACGCCGGTGCCGGCCTCACGGACGTGGCGTTCACGCGGGTGCTGGTGGCGTCCTCCGAGCAGGCCGACCTGGTGGCGGTCTGGAACGTGGTGCGGGCGGCGTTCGGCGACCACGACGTCCCCAGCACGCTGCTGGGCGTGACCGTGCTCGGCTACCCCGACCAGATCGTGGAGGTCGAGGCCACCGCCGTCCTGCGCGACTGAAGGGGTCGCGGCGAGTGACAGGTCACGGTCGGACGGCGGAAGATTCCGCCGCCACGCCGGGTTGCCTCCAGCGATGACTACCTCTCCCGCACTCTCCGTCCTGGACCTCGTGCCGGTCCGCTCCGGGCAGTCCAGCGCGCAGGCGCTCGCCTCGTCGATGTCGCTGGTGGAGCGCGCCGACGAGCTCGGCTACGAGCGCTACTGGTTCGCCGAGCACCACAACATGGCCGCCGTCGCGGCGTCGACCCCGCCGGTGATGATCGCCGCGGCCGCCGCCCGCACCGCACGGATCCGGGTCGGTTCGGGTGGTGTGATGCTGCCGAACCACGCCCCGCTGGTGGTGGCCGAGCAGTTCGCCGCGCTCGAGGCCCTGGCGCCGGGCCGCGTCGACCTGGGCATCGGCCGGGCGCCGGGCAGCGACCCCGTGGTCACGGCGCTGCTGCGCTCGTCCGGCCCGACGTCGGACGTCGACCGGTTCCCCGAGCACGTGCAGAACATCCTGGCGCTCATGTCGCCCGACGGCGCCCAGCTCCGGCTGACCGACGGCAAGGTCTACGACGTCCGGGCGACACCGGCCGCCGCCGCGGCCCCCACCCTGTGGCTGCTCGGGTCCAGCGACTACTCGGCACGCCTGGCGGCCGAGCTGGGGCTGCCGTACGTGTTCGCGAACCACTTCTCCGGGGCGGGGATCGACCAGGTGCTGGCGCTGTACCGCGACGGCTACCGGCCGTCGGCCGAGCACCCGCGGCCGCGCACCTTCCTCACGGTGAACGCCGTCGTGGCCCCGACCCGGGAGGAGGCGCACGAGCGGTCGCTGCCTCAGCTCCGGGCGATGGCACGGCTGCGGACCGGCCGCCCGATGGGGCGCGCGGAGACCGTCGAGGAGGCGCTGGCGACGCCGCTGGACGGGCTCGGTCAGCAGATGGTCGAGGACATGCGTGGCCGGTGGCTCATCGGCACGCCGGACGACGCCGGCGCGGAGGTCCGCCGTCTCGCCGAGCGCCACGGCGTCGACGAGGTGATGGTCGTGCCCGTCGCGGGCACCTACGCCTCCGAGCCGCTGGACGCGACGCCCGGACGGGCGCAGACGCTGGAGCTGCTGGCGGCGGAGACCGGCCAGTGAAGTCCCTGACCCCGTCGGTGTCCGTACGCCGCGCGGACAACCCCGGGCCGATGACGCTGGAGGGCACGCGCTCGTACGTGCTGCGCGCACCGGGCGCAGCACGTGCCGTCGTGGTGGACCCGGGGCCCGACGACGAGGCGCACCTCGGCGCGCTGGCCGCGGCACCGGTGGAGCTGGTGCTGATCACCCATCGCCACGCGGACCACACCGCCGGCTCCGTGCGGCTCCGTGCGCTGACCGGTGCTCCCGTCCGGGCTGCGGACCCCGACCACTGCCACGGCGCGGAACCCCTGCGCGGAGGCGAGGTGATCGAGGCCGCGGGGCTGCGCATCGAGGTCGTCGCGACCCCGGGGCACACCGCCGACTCCGTGTCGTTCGTCGTGCTCACGGACGGCACGGAGCCCGTGGTCCTGACCGGGGACACGGTGCTCGGGCGGGGCACCACGGTGATCGGCGAGCCCGACGGGTCGCTGGGCGACTATCTCGCGAGCCTCGACACCCTGGAACGGCTGGGCGAGGGCCGCCTCGGCCTGCCCGCGCACGGTCCGGAGATCGCCGGCCTCGGTGCGGCGGTCCGGGCCTACCGCGCGCACCGCCACGAACGCCTGGCCCAGGTGCGGGCGGCCCTCGACGGGCTCGGCCCAGATGCCTCGGTCGACGACGTCGTCGCGAACGTGTACGCGGACGTCGCCCCCTCGGTGCTGGGGGCCGCCCGGCAGTCGGTCGCGGCGCAGCTGGCCTACCTGCGCACCCCTCCCCGCACCGACGGCTGAGAGCCACCGTCGGAGACGTGCGGCACGATGGGCGCATGACCACCGCCGTTCGTCTGGGCATCGCCCACGTCCCCACGCACGCACCCGAGACGCTGCGCGCGCTGGCGACCGCAGCGGAGGACGCGGGGCTCGACGACCTGTGGGTGTGGGAGGACTGCTTCAAGCAGAGCGGTCTGGCCGCGACGGCGGCGGCGCTCGCCTGGACCGACCGGATCCGGGTCGGCCTCGGCCTGATGCCCGTCCCGCTGCGCAGCACCGCGATCACGGCCATGGAGATCGCGACCCTGGCCCGCTCGTTCCCGGGGCGGTTCGTCCCCGGGGTCGGGCACGGCGTCCAGGAGTGGATGGGGCAGGCAGGGGTGCGGGTCTCGTCACCGCTGACGTTGCTGCGCGAGCACACCGACGCGCTGCGGCGGCTGCTCGCCGGGGACGAGGTCACGACGTCGGGCCGCTACGTCTCGCTGGACGCCGTCCGGCTCGACTGGCCGCCGACGGAGCCCGTCCCCCTGTGGCTCGGCGGCGTGGGCCCGCGGTCGCTGGCGCTCGTCGGCGAGCTCGGTGACGGGCTCATCCTCGCCAACGCGCTGACCCCCGACGACGTCCGTGGTTCCGTCGCGACCGCTCGTCGTGCGGCCGAGGGGGCCGGCCGGGAGCTGACCGACGTGCACGCCACGCTCATCGCCACGACGGGCCCGCAGGCTCGGGAACGGCTCGACGCCGAGCTTCCGCAGTGGGGTGCCGAGCCGGGGCGCGGGGTCGGCGCGGCCGGCGACGCCGCCTCGATCGCCGCCGCGGTCCGAGGGCTCGTGGACGCCGGTGCCACCGCCGTGGCGATCCAGCCGGTCGCGGACGAACCGGACCTGGCGGCGTTCGCTGCGTTCCTCGGCCGCGAGGTGCGCCCGCTGCTGCACGCCTGAGCACCGCCGCTCCAGGCGCTGCGTTCGGCAGTTCGTGTCACGTTCGGCACCTCAAGCTGCCGAACGAAGCTGATACTGCCGAACGAGTGGGTCAGAGGTCCTTGCCGAAGCAGCGCTGGTCGGCCTCGGCGGCGTACCGCCCGTAGGACTCGACCGGTACGTAGTCGAGCGCGGCGTACAGGGCCAACGCCTCCGGCTGCGCCGTCCCGGTCTCGAGCACGAGGCGGCGGAACCCGGCCTGGCGCGCGGCCCGCTCCAGACCCGCCATGAGCTGCCGTGCGAGGCCCCGACCACGGTGACCGTCGAGCACGTAGACCCGCTTGACCTCGCCGGTCGCGGCAGGATGAGTGGCGCCGCGGCCGCGGCCGTCGTCGGTGCCCGAGACGTCCCGGATGCTGCCGCAGCCGACCGCGACGCCATCGACCCGGGCCAGGAGGGTCACGACGATGCTCGCCGGGTCGATGACCTCCTTCGCGTCCTCGTCCCCGCCGTAGCGGCGCCCGAGGTCCGCGACCGCCTCCGCACGCAGCGCGGCGGCGTCGGGATCGCCCCAGGGCACCTCGACGATCTCCGCCGTGCCGGCGCAGACCTCCGCCGTCATGCGGTGCACTCCTGGCACGAACCCTGCGGTGCCTCGCTGCGGCACACCTCGTCCCTCGGCACACCTCCGCGGGGGCTCCTCGCGTTCATGCGGTGCACTCCTGGCACGAACCCTGCGGTGCCTCGCTGCGGCACACCTCGTCCCTCGGCACACCTCCGCGGGGGCTCCTCGCGTTCATGCGCGGACGAGGGTGGCCAGCACCGACGTGAAGAACCCGAGACCGTCGGTACCGGTGCGCGGGCCGGCGGCGCCGTCCGGCCCGAAGCCCGCCTCGACGGCGTGCTCCGGGTGGGGCATGAGCCCGACGACGTTGCCCGCCGCGTTCGTGATCCCCGCGATGTCGCGGCGCGACCCGTTCGGGTTCGTCCCGACGTAGCGGAAGACGACGCGGCCCTCGGCCTCGAGCTCGTCGAGGGTGCGCTCGTCGGCGACGAACTGACCGTCCTGGTTCTTCAGCGGGATCGTGATGTGCTGGCCGGTGGAGTACCGGTTCGTCCACGCCGTGTCGGTGTTCTCCACGGCGAGGACCTGCTCGCGGCAGACGAAGTGCAGGTGGTCGTTCTTGATCATCGACCCGGGCAGCAGGTGCGCCTCGGTGAGCACCTGGAAGCCGTTGCAGATGCCGAGCACCGGCATGCCGCCCTTCGCGGCGTCCACGAGGGCGTCCATCGCGGGAGCGAAACGGCTGATCGCCCCGGCGCGCAGGTAGTCACCGTACGAGAAGCCGCCGGGAAGCACGACGGCGTCGACGCCCTGCAGGTCACCGTCGGCGTGGAACAGGGACACGGGCTCGCCGCCGGCCAGACGGACCGCACGGGCGGCGTCCCGGTCGTCGAGCGTGCCCGGAAACGTGATGACGCCGATCCGGGCGCCGTCGAGCGTCTTGTCGACCGTGCCGGCGCTCATCAGGCGGACACCCCGGCGGACTCCTCCGAGGCGTCGGCGACGCGCACGACGTCTTCGATGACGGGGTTGGACAGCAGCGTCTCCGCGGCCTGGCGGGCCGCCGCGAGCACCTCGGGCGTCACCTCGCCGCCGACCTCGAGCTCGAACCGCTTGCCCTGACGGACACCGGAGAACTGCGTGAAACCGAGGCGCGGCAGCGCCCCGACCACGGCCTTGCCCTGGGGGTCCAGGATCTCGGGCTTGGGCATGACCTCGACGACGACGCGTCCCACTTCGGGCTCCTCAGGGGCTCTGCACGGGCCGTCGCTCCGGGATCCCGGTCCACGCGAGCGGTACGACGCGAGGCGCGCGAGACGGGCGGGAGCACGACGGCGGGATTCCGCGGTCAGTCTACCCGCCGTCACGCACGCGCTCGTGCGCGGACAAGGGCTCCCGCGACACCCGTGGTCGACGCTAGGGTCGGTGCCCGACGCGAGAACCACACACAACTGGAGAACCCCGTGACGTCGACCTCCTCGCCCGACCCCTACCGGCCGACGGACGGCACTGCCGGCCCGGCACCGCACCAGGGCGGGACGCCCGCCGCCTCGCCGTACGCCTCCCCGTACACGTCCCCGTACGGCCCGGGGCAGCCCCCTGCTCCGGGACCCGGAGGACCCTCCCCCTACGAGGCCCCGCGGCCCGCCGGCACGGACGGCGTCGCCATCGCGTCGCTGGTGACCGGCATCCTGGGCCTGGCGCTCGTCGCCGTCGGGCTCGGCATCGCCGGGCTCGTGCGCGTCAAGAAGTCCGGGCGGTCCGGCAAGGGCCTCGCCGTCGCCGGCATCGTGCTGGGCGTGCTGGGGACGATCGCCTGGACGCTCTTCGTCGTGTTCTTCGTGTGGCTCTTCAACACCGACGAGTTCCAGGACAGCTTCCAGGAGGGCTTCGAGGACGGCTTCAACCAGTCGTACCAGCAGTCCATGGGCCTCGACATGGCCGTCGGGGACTGCTTCGACCCGCCGGCGGACCTCACCAGCGGCGAACCGATGTCCCCGGCCGACTGCTCGGCCGCGCACGGCGCCGAGGTCATCGCCGTGGAGCAGATGGACGGCGCGGAGTACCCCGGTGACGACGCGGTGCTCGGGGAGATCGAGACGCTGTGCATGGACGCGTTCTCGAGCTACATCGGCATCGAGTACGCCGACTCGGCGCTCGACGCCATCTACTTCTACCCCACCGAGGCGTCGTGGACCCTCGGCGACCGGCTGCTGCTCTGCTCGGCGGCCACCATGGACGGCAGCCCGCTCGAGGCGGGCAGCGTCGCCGGCACGGGCCTCTGACGACTCCCGCCCCCGACGGCCGTCAGCGCAGCGACGCGCCCGTGATCCGCTCGTACGCCTCGAGGTAGCGGTCACGGGTGCGGCGCACGACGTCGCCGGGAAGCTCCGGCGGTTCGGCGCCGGACGCGCGGTCCCAGCCCGAGGCGTCCGAGGTGAGCCAGTCCCGCACGAACTGCTTGTCGAAGCTCGGCTGAGCGCGCCCCGGCTCCCACGAGTCCGCGGGCCAGAAGCGTGAGCTGTCCGGGGTGAGCACCTCGTCACCGAGGACGATCCGCCCGGCCGAGGCTCCGCCGTCGGACCGGGTGCCGCCGTCGGGCACCACGCCGAACTCGAGCTTGGTGTCGGCGAGGATCACGCCACGCTCCCGCGCGACCTCCTCGGCGCGGCGGTAGACCGCGAGCGTCAGGTCGCGCAGGCGAGCGGCGTCCTCGCCGCCGATCCGGCGCGCCACCTCGTCGAACGACACGTTCTCGTCGTGCTCCCCCACCGCGGCCTTGGTGGCCGGGGTGAAGATCGGTTCTGGCAGGCGGGAGCCGTCCACGAGACCGGCGGGCAGCGGGATCCCCGTGACCTGGCCGTTCGTGCGGTACTCCGCGAGCCCGGACCCGGTGAGGTAGCCGCGGGCGACGCACTCGACAGGGAACATCTCGAGGCGGCGGCAGACCATCGCGCGTCCCGCGACGACGTCGGGCACCAGGCCGTCGCCCGGCTCGGCGGACGGCTCGACCGACACGACGTGGTTGTCCACCAGGTCGGCGAGCTGGTCGAACCACCACAGGCTGAGCTGGGTGAGCACCACACCCTTGTCAGGGATGCCCGGGGTCAGCACGTGGTCGTAGGCCGAGACCCGGTCGGACGCGACGACCAGGACGACGTCGCCCAGCGGGTGCACCCCGCCGAGCGCGGGCAGGTCCGGCTCGTACAGGTCGCGGACCTTGCCGGAGTAGACGTGCCGCCAGCCGGGCAGGTCGAGCGGGCCGCCGGCGAAGGCGTCGGGCGTCTCGGGCGTCGAGGTGGGGCGCGCGTCGGTCACGGCGCACAGTCTCTCACCCCGCCGTCGGACTGGCCGAGCAGATCGTGAGAGGCCCGTTCACTCGCCTACCGTCCTCCACAGGCGGTCGATCGGCATGCCGTGCAGACGGTCGTAGGTGTACGAGCGCTGCCCCATGCCGAGCGCGACTGCGGCGACGAACCTCTTGCCCACGCGATCACGCAAGGTCCGCAGTCCGGCGAAGTCCTTGCCTGCCACACGTTCTGCGGACTTGACCTCGAAAGCGACGACCCGTCCGTCGTCCAGCTCGACGACGAGGTCGACCTCGATGTCGTCGCTCGTCCGCCAGTGTCCGACGGTGGCGGGCTCGTCCAGCCAGGAAACCTGAGGATCGAGCCATGCGGAACCGGAGAACCGAGGCCGCTAGATCCGGATAACCGAGTCACCGGGGACCGGAATTTCGAGCGGCACGGAGCGGCGACGGACCGGCGTCACGCCCCGGCTCAGGGGACGACGACGTCGCCGCGCTCGGCCGCCAGGGCGATGTCGGTGCGGTGGTGCGAGCCCGGCAGGTCGACCAGGGCGACCCCCGCGTAGGACGCCGCCCGGGCCGCCGCGAGGTCGTCGCCCCGTCCCACCACGGACAGGACGCGACCGCCCGCGCTGACGAGCGCGCCGTCGGACACCGCGGTGCCCGCGTGCAGCACGTGCACGCCGTCGAGCGCGGCCGCGGCGTCGATCCCGCCGATCGGGTCGCCCTTGCGGGGCGACTCCGGGTAGCCCTGCGACGCCACCACGACGTTCACGACCGCGTCGTCGGACCAGTTCAGCGGTTCGATCTCGGCGAGCCGCCCCTGGGCCGCGGCCAGCAGCACGCCCGACAGCGGCGTGCGCAGCCGCGCGAGCACGGCCTGGATCTCCGGGTCGCCGAACCGCACGTTGAACTCGACCACGCGGGTGCCGCGCGAGGTGAGCGCGAGCCCCACGTACAGCACGCCGGTGAACGGGGTGCCGCGGCGCGCCATCTCGTCGACGGTGGGCTGGGCGATGCGGTCGACCACCTCGCCGACGAGCCCGGCCGGGGCCCAGTCGAGCGGGGTGTAGGCGCCCATGCCGCCCGTGTTGGGGCCGGCGTCGTCGTCGCCGACCCGCTTGAAGTCCTGGGCGGGCACCATCGGCACCACCGTGGCGCCGTCGCACAGGCAGAACAGGGAGACCTCGGGGCCATCCAGGTACTCCTCGATCACCACGGTGCCCGCGTCGCCCCGCGCAGCCAGGGAGGCCCGCGCGTGCTCGACGGCGGCGTCCCGGTCGGTGGTCACCACCACGCCCTTGCCGGCGGCCAGCCCGTCGTCCTTGACGACGAACGGCGGCCCGAAGGCGTCCAGGGCCGCGGTCACCTCGTCGAGCGTGGTGCACACGTGGGCCATCGCGGTCGGCACGTTGGCGGTGGCCATGACCTCCTTGGCGAAGGCCTTCGACCCCTCCAGGCGGGCCGCCTCCGCGGACGGCCCGAACACCGGCACCCCCGCGTCCCGCACGGCGTCGGCGACCCCGGCGACCAGCGGCGCCTCCGGCCCCACGACGACGAGGTCCGCCCCCAGCGACGTCGCCAACGCGGCGACCGCTGCGCCGTCGTTCGCGTCGACCGCGTGCAGCTCGGCCTGCGCCCGCATGCCGGGGTTGCCGGCCGCGGCGTGCAGCTCGTGCGCGGCGCCGACAGCCGGCTCCGCGGCGAGGGAGTGGACGATGGCGTGCTCGCGAGCACCGTTCCCGACGACGAGGATCTTCACGGGATCTGAGTGTAAATGGCCGGGAGCTCCCGCGGGGCGGGTGTCCGCTCCGGTTCCGACCGAGGGCCGGCCGTCCTGCGGACCTGCCTAAACCTTTCGGAACCTTCAACGGCGCCGCTCGGGATGCGACGTTCGAGCGGATCACACCGGGCCCGACGGGGCCCGTCACGACGCGCACCGCGCACGACACCGATGGAGATGTTCTGTGAAGTCACCGATCCCCCGGAGCCGGGTCTCCCCCCGGCGCGCCGGTGCTGCTACCGCCGGACTCGCACTGGCCGCCGCGGTCGCGGTCCCGGCAGTTGCCGCAACTCCGATCGCCGCCGCCCCGGCCGCCACCATCGTCTCCCCTTCGGCCGCTGGCGACGACTGGCTGACCACGAACGGCAACCAGGTGGTCGACGCCGACGGCAACGAGGTCTGGATGACCGGGGCCAACTGGTTCGGGTTCAACGCCTCGGAGCGGGTCTTCCACGGCCTGTGGAGCGGCAACATCGAGAACATCACGCGGGACATGGCCGAACGCGGCATCAACCTGGTCCGGGTCCCCGTCTCGACCGAGCTCCTCGTGGAGTGGAAGAACGGCGAGGCGATCATGCCGAACGTCAACACCTTCGCGAACCCGGAGCTGACCGGGATGGACAACAAGGAGGTCTTCGACTACTGGCTCGGGCTGTGTGAGCAGTACGGCCTCAAGGTGCTCGTCGACGTCCACAGCGCCGAGGCCGACAACTCCGGCCACTTCGCCCCGATGTGGTACACGGACTCGGTGTCCAGCGAGGACTTCTACGCGGGCTGGGAGTGGTTCGCCGAGGAGTACGCGGACGACGACACGATCATCGGCGCGGACCTCCAGAACGAGCCGCACGGCACCCACAAGCAGGACCCCCGGGCCAAGTGGGACGACTCGACCGACCCGGACAACTGGAAGCACGTCGCCGAGACCGCGGCCGAGAAGATCCTGGCCATCAACCCGAACCTCCTCATCCTCGTCGAGGGCATCGAGGTCTACCCGCGCGACGGGCAGGACTGGGCCTCCCAGGACGAGGACGACTACTACTTCAACTGGTGGGGCGGCAACCTGCGCGGCGCGGCCGACCATCCGGTCGAGGTCGGCGGGGCGCTCGACGACCAGATCATGTACTCGCCGCACGACTACGGCCCGCTGGTCCACGAGCAGCCGTGGTTCGAGGGCGACGACTGGGACCGCGACTCCCTCGAGGCGGACGTCTGGGACCCCAACTGGCTCTACCTGCACAAGGAGGACACGTCACCGCTGCTGATCGGCGAGTGGGGCGGGTTCCTCGACGACGGCCCCAACGAGAAGTGGCTCGAAGCGTTGCGGGACGCCATCGTCGACTACGGCCTGCACCACACCTTCTGGACCATCAACCCGAACTCGGGCGACACCGGCGGTCTGCTCCTCAACGACTGGGAGACCTGGGACGAGGAGAAGTACGCGCTCCTCGAGCCCGCCCTGTGGCAGGAGGACGGCAAGTACGTCTCGCTGGACCACCAGGTCCCGCTCGGTGGCGTGGACTCGACCACCGGCATCTCGCTGTCGGAGGCCGCTCTCGGCAGCGAGGGCGACACGACGCCGCCGACGGCCCCGCAGGACGTGGCCGCCGGTGAGGTGACGGCGACGTCCGCGGAGCTCACCTGGACGGCGTCGACCGACGACACCCGCGTGGCCCGCTACGAGGTGGTCGACACGGGCACCGGCGACGTCGTCGGCTCTACGTCGAACCCAGGGCACACGGTCTCCGGCCTCGAGGCCGGCACCGACTACTCGTTCGCCGTCCGCGCCCTGGACGGGTCGGGCAACACCTCGGCGGCCTCCGACCCGGTCGCCGTGACCACGTCGGCGGACGACGGCGGTGACGGCTCCTGCACCGTGGCGTTCGACGACGCCAACCGTTGGAGCACCGGCTACACCGCGGACGTCACGGTGACCAACGGGTCCGCGGAGGCCTGGGACGGCTGGGTGCTGGAGTTCGAGGCGCCCGCCGGGCAGTCCCTGGCCAACGGCTGGTCGGCGGACTGGTCGCAGTCCGGGTCGACGATCACGGCCCGGCCGTCCGCCTGGGACGCGGCGCTGCCCGCGGGCGGGTCGCGCACGCTGGGGCTGCAGGTGAACGGCGGCGGGGCTGCACCGTCGTCCTTCACGATCGACGGAGCCGCCTGCACCACGGCGTGATGCCGGCACGGACGTCGGCGGCCACCCGGCACTGGGTGGCCGCCGTCGTGGCGTCGGTGCGGGTGCCCGACGACTCAGAAGGTGAGCACCGTGCGGCCCTCGACCACGAGGTCGCGGAGGCTGGCGTGCCCCTTGTTGTCCGTGAGCAGCGGGTAGCCGGCCTCGGTGATCGCCGTGGCGGCCTCGTGCGCCTTCGCGCAGAACCCGCAGGCTCCGGCGACCTGGTCGCGCAGCGACTCGAGGAGGTCGTGGAGCTGGTGCTCCGGCGCGGCGATGGCTGCGAGGGAGTCCACCCCCGAACCGTCGAAGACGATCTTGACGTCGTCTCCCGCCTGGACGAACTCCTGGGCCGTGCCGAGCGCCCGGTAGACGGCGGCGCTGTCCGCCGCGAAGTCGGTGAGGATGACGATGGCGGCCTGGTGCGTCATGGGAAGTCCCTTCGTGTGTCCGCCCCCCGGTGGGGCGTTCACCTGGAACCAACAGACAGACCGATCTGTCTATTCCGCGTCTCGCCTGCCGCGCGACGGCAACGCCGGTATCCTCGGCGCGATGAACCTCCCGCGGACCAGCCCGGTCCCCGACGTCCGCACCCGACTCCTCACGGCGGCGGACCAGCTGTTCTACGCCGACGGCATCCATGCGGTGGGCATCGACCGCATCCTGGCCACGGCGGGGGCGGCCAAGGCCTCGCTCTACCACCACTTCGGCGGCAAGGACGACCTCGTCGTCGCGTACCTCGACCAACGCAGCGCCACGTTCCACGAGTCGCTGCACGCACGCCTCCGGGACGCCCACGGCACAGCCCGCACCCGCATCACCCCGATCTTCGACGGCATCTGGCAGGACGCGGCCGGGACCGCGTTCCACGGCTGCCCGTTCATCAACGCCGCCGCCGAGTACCCGTCGCCGGAGCACCCCGTCCGGCACGCCGTCACCCGCCACCGCGAACGCTTCGCGACGACCCTCGCCGGCCAGCTCGACCGCGGCGGCCTCGCCCCGCAGCCGTCACTGGTCAGCGCGCTGCTGCTCACCTACGACGGCGCGATGGTCACCGCCCAGGTGGCATCCCCCGAGGCAGCCGCCGCCGGCACGGAGCAGATCCTCGACGGGCTCCTCGGCCCCGTGGCCGGCAGTCGCTGACCACCACCTCCCGGTTGCGGCGTCCGCCCTCAGGCCCGCGGGTGCACCAGGTCGTGGATCGGGATGATCTCGTCGCGCCGCGGGCCCACGCCGATCGCGGAGACGCGGCAGCCGGAGATCTCCTCCAGCCGGCGTACGTAGCGCTGGGCGTTGACCGGCAGGTCCTCGAACGTGCGGCACTGCGAGATGTCCTCCCACCAGCCGTCGAGCTCCTCGTAGATCGGCTTCGCGTGGTGGAACGCCGTCTGGTCGATCGGCATCTCGTCGTACCGCTCGCCGTCGACGTCGTAGGCGACGCAGACCGGGACCTTCTCGAGGCCGGTGAGCACGTCCAGCTTGGTCAGCACCAGGTCGGTCAGCCCGTTGACGCGTGCCGCGTAGCGGGAGATGACGGCGTCGTACCAGCCGCAGCGGCGGGCACGGCCAGTGGTCACACCGAACTCCCCGCCGGCCTTCTGCAGGTAGGCGCCCTTGTCGTCGAAGAGCTCCGTGGGGAACGGCCCCTCGCCGACGCGGGTCGTGTAGGCCTTGACCACACCGATCACCGAGTCGACGCGGGTGGGACCGACGCCCGACCCGGTCACCGCACCGCCGGCCGTCGCGTTCGACGACGTGACGAACGGGTAGGTGCCGTGGTCCACGTCCAGCATCGTGGCCTGACCGCCCTCGAACAGGACGGTCTCGCCGCGGTCCAGCGCCTGGTTCAGGGCGAGGCCGGTGTCGGCCACCATCGGCTGCAGCCGCTCGGCGTACTGGAGCAGCTCGTCGACGGTCTCCTGCACACCGATCGCGCGGCGGTTGTAGACCTTCACGAGCAGGTGGTTCTTCTGGTCGAGCGCACCCTCGATCTTCTCGGCGAGGATCTTCTCGTCGAAGAGGTCCGCGACGCGCAGGCCGACGCGGTTGATCTTGTCCGCGTAGGCGGGGCCGATGCCGCGGCCCGTGGTGCCGATCCGTCGCTTGCCCAGGAAGCGCTCGGTGACCTTGTCGACGGTCCGGTGGTAGCCCGCGATGACGTGCGCGCCCTGCGAGACGAGCAGGCGGGAGACGTCCACGCCGCGCTCGATCAGGCCGTCGAGCTCCTCGAAGAGGACCTCGATGTCCACCACGACGCCGTTCGAGATGACCGGCGTGACCCCGGGCGACAGGATCCCGGACGGGAGCAGGTGCAGGGCGTACTTCTCGTCCCCGATGACGACGGTGTGCCCGGCGTTGTTGCCGCCGTTGAACTTCACCACGTAGTCGACGCGGTCTCCGAGGAGATCGGTCGCCTTCCCCTTGCCCTCATCGCCCCACTGGGCGCCGACGAGCACCACGGCTGGCATGGATCAACTCTCCTCGTGAGATCGGTGGGCCCGGGGGCTGCCGCCGGGCCTCGGCAGAGTTTACCCGGCCATGACCTGACGGCGGGTCAGGAGGGCCGGTGGCGCTGCGGGAGCTGCACCGGCGTCGCCCCCGTGCCGGTGTCGGACTGCTCGCAGTGGTGGTCGTGGTCGACCCGGAACAGGTCGAGGGCACCACAGACCTCCAGCACGAACAGGTCGCGCTCGTCGGCACCGCGCAGCACCGTCGCCCCACCGCGCTTGCGCCCCGAGTCGGCCAACGAGATGAGGAACGCCGCGCCGGTGGAGTCCATGAACGTCACCCGGCACATGTCGATCACCAGCAGCTGGCGCCGCAGGCCGACGACCCGCGCCGCGATCTCGGGGAACTGGTCCCGTTCGGCGAGGTCGAGATCACCGGCGATCACGAGCGTCGTCGTCGTCGAGGACGTCGCGATCTCGATCATGCGCACGAGACTACCCGCGTCCGCAGCATGACGACGCGCCGAACGAGTGTCGACCGCGACCGCGTGCAGCCGACCCGTCGCCTGGGACAATGGTCGACATGAGTTCACCTGAGCCCGTGCAGAACCTTCTCGGCGGCCCGGCGCCGACGTACCTGCCGGACGAGCACGCCGCCGCCCGCACCGCCCTCGCCGAAGGGCAGCCCCCGGCCCAGGTCGCCGCGGCGCACCCCGCGTCGAGCCTCGTGTGGGCGGTGCTGGCCGAGCAGACGCTCGACGGCGGCGACGACGTCGTGCACGCCGTCACGGCCTACGCCCACGCCCGGACCGGCTACCACCGCGGGCTCGACGCCCTGCGACGTGCCGGATGGCGGGGTCAGGGCCCCATCCCCGCCGACCACCTGCCGAACCAGGGCTTCCTGCGCTCCCTGCTCGCCCTGTCCCGTGCGGCGGACCGCATCGGCGAGGACGCGGAGGCCGACCGCTGCGCGACGTTCCTCGTGGAGGCCGGCACCTCCGTGGGCGAGGTGCGCTCGCTGACCTGAGCCCGCTCTACCCGGTGACGGCGGCGGGCTCCTCGGACGGCATCGGCTGGGGCCGCAGCTTGGCCCACACCAGCTTCCCGGAGCCCGCCGGCCGCCAGCCCCAGTCGGCCAGCCGCTCGACGATCTGCATGCCGAAACCACCGACCCGGTTCGGGTGGCCGTCGGTGGCGACCGGCGGCGCCGGGTTCGCGTCCTCGACCTCGATGCGCAGCCCGTCGCCGGTGTCGAACAGGCGCAGCGCGATGTTCCCCCAGCCGTGCAGCACGCCGTTGGCCACGAGCTCCGAGACGACCAGCTCGGCCGCGGCCGACTCCGGCAGCCCCCACGCCTGGCACGTGCGCAGCACCGCGTGCCGGGCACGACCGATCGACGCCGGCTCGCTCGGCAGCAGCCATCGGCGCGACCGGGGGCTCAGCGCCGTGATCCGGGCGTCCTCGACGGGGTCCGGCACCCTGACGACGACGATCGCGACGTCGTCCTCCGGGGAGTCGGCGAGCCGGGAGAGCAGCTCCTCGCCCACGCCGGCCGCGTCCCGCGCGGTGATGCGGCCGGACATCTCGACCAGCGTGTCCAGGCCGACCTTCAGCGACCGGTCGCGACGCTCGATGAGACCGTCGGTGTAGAACAGCAGCACGTCGCCACGGTGCAACACCTCGCGCCCCGTCGTGCGCGCCGCGGTGCCGAAGCCGACCAGCGACCCGCCGGCACCGGACAGGAGACGGACGTCGCCGTCCCGCAGCAGCAGCGGCGGCAGATGGCCCGCGCGTGTGTACTCCACCGACCAGGAGTCGTCGTCGGCCACGTGGTGCAGGGTGGCGTAGACCATCGAGGCCGGGCGCGGCACCCGCATGCCCGTGACGAGCTGGTCGACCCGGTCGAGCACGGTGCCCGGGGTCGTCAGCTCGTAGGCGTAGGCCCGGACCACGGACCGCAGCTGGCCCATCGCGGCGGCGGCCTCGACGTCGTGCCCGACGACGTCGCCGATCACCATCCCGACGGTGCCCTCGGAGATCTGCAGCACGTCGTACCAGTCCCCGCCGACCTGGGCGTGCTCCGCGTTGGGGGCGTAGTAGGTCCAGACGTCGAGCCCGGTCACGTCGGCCTGCTCAGGGAGCATGGCGCGCTGCAGCGCCTCGGCGAGGCGGTGCTCGCGGGCGTACAACCGGGCGTTGTCGATGGCGGTCCCCGCCCGGCGCGCGACCACCTCGACCACCGTGAAGATGTGCTCGGGCCCGGGCTCCGACCAGCCGTCCTCCCCCGCGCCCGGCCCGCGGGCGGCGTCGCCGTGCCAGGTGACGAGCAGCCCGAGGACCCGCCGTCGTCCGGCGACCGCGTGGACGACGACGGAGCGCGGCACGACGCCGGACTCCTCGACGACGCGCCGCACGAGATCCCGCCGCAGCCAGCCGGAGGCCGAGTGCGGACCGTAGTCCCCGCCGAGGTCGAGCCGCACGGGGCCGTCGACCACACCGTCGAGGAGCTCCTGGACCCGGTCGGGCGACGAGCCGGCCGCGACGCTGGGAGCGTTCCCGTCCGGGGCCGCGCCGTCGGGCGGGGTCCCTCCGTCGAGCGCCTCGAGGTCGCCGGGCCAGGTCTCCGGGACGTAGCGGGTGTGCCGACGGCCACGACCCGTCGGCGGCGAGGCGACGTCGACACCCTCGGCGTGCTGCAGGCCGTCGTCGTTGAGGTAGAAGCCGCTCCACGGGACGAGCGACCGCAGGAGGTCAGCGATGTCGCGCAGCGCGAACGGGTACTCGAGGTCGCCGAGGAGCTCCGTCGTCTGGGCGATCAGGTCGAGGTCCGCCCGCTGGCGGCGCTCCACCTCCAGGGAGGCGAGCTGCGCGGCCTGCTGGTCGACGTACTCCGAGACGTCCGTGGTCACGCCGACCCAGCGCATCTCCGCCCCGTCGGAGTGCGGCATCGGCGTGACGTCCACCTGCAGCCAGCTCACGCCGCCGTCGCGCTTGCGTGCGCTGACGATCCGGCGCATCGCCCGTCCGGCCGCCAGGTCGGCCTGCGCCGCGGCCCGGTTCGGGTCGTCCTCGACGAGCGCGAGGAGGGGGTGCGGACCCAGCAGCCGCAGGTCCTCGGCGCCGACGCCCACGAGGCGCTCGAACGCCTCGTTGACCCAGATCACCGGCATGCCGGACTCCCACGGCCCGGTGATGAACGCTGGGACCGTCGTCGTGGTGAGGGCGAGCGCGAGGTCCTCGCCGGAAACGTGCGCCGTGGAGGCGAGAGGATGGGGCAAATCGGTCATCAGCCCTCCTTTTCCCGCGCGTCCCGGCGAAGTTGGTGCATTCGCTGCACATTCAACCGTAGATTGGTGTCCGCTGAGACCTGAGCAGAGCGAGCAGCTCGAGGAAGGAGCACCGTGCAGGACGGATCGAACACGACGCCGGGCACCCCCGAGAACGGGGACGGCGCTGCCCCCACGGCGCCCCAGATCGGCGACCCCGCGAGCATCCACGTCATCGTGGGCACCTCCCGGGCACGCGTCGTCCTCTCGGGCGAGATCGACGCCGACGTCAGCGCCGAGCTCGGCGAGGCGATCTCCGACGCCGAGGCCTCCGGCCTGCCCGTCGAGCTCGACGCGCACCACGTCACGTTCATGGACTCCTCCGGCGTGGCCTTCCTGGCCCGGCTGGCGTCGCGCAGCCCGCACAAGGTCCGGGTGCTGCGCGCACCGCCGACGGTGCGGTTCCTGCTCGACGTCACCCGGATCGGCGAGCTGCTCGAGATCGTCGACGAGGACCCGGGCGTCGACCTCGACATCACCACGGCGGGTCCTCGCTGACCGGACCCGCAGACCAACAGTGCCCCTCGACCGTCACGGTGGAGGGGCACTGCGCACATCAGGCGACGATCACATCTTGTGGCCGGCCGAGCGCAGCCACTGGCAGGCCTCGACGATGCGGGCGGCCATGCCGGCCTCGGCCAGCTTGCCCCAGGCGCGCGGGTCGTAGGCCTTCTTGTTGCCGACCTCGCCGTCCACCTTCAGGACGCCGTCGTAGTTCGTGAAGAAGTGACCGGCGACGGGACGCGAGAACGCGTACTGAGTGTCCGTGTCGATGTTCATCTTGATGACGCCGTTGTCGACCGCCGTGGCGACCTCCTCGGCCGTGGAGCCCGAACCACCGTGGAACACGAGGTCGAACGGGTTCTCCTTGCCGATCTCGGCACCGACGGCCTGCTGGATCTCCGCGAGGATCTCCGGACGCAGCTTGACGGCACCCGGCTTGTAGACGCCGTGCACGTTGCCGAACGTGAGCGCCGTCAGGTAGCGGCCCTTCTCACCGGCGCCGAGGGCGCGGACCGTGGCGAGACCGTCCTCGACCGTCGTGTACAGCTTCTCGTTGATCTCGGCCTCGTGGCCGTCCTCCTCGCCACCGACGACGCCGATCTCGACCTCGAGGATGGTGCGCGCGGCCTGCGAGAGCTCGAGCAGCTCCTCGGCGATGACGAGGTTCTCCTCCAGCGGGATGTCCGAGCCGTCGAACATGTGCGACTGGAAGGTCGGGTTCTTGCCGGCCTTGACCTGCTCCGCCTCGAGGGCGAGCAGCGGACGGACCCAGGACTCGAGGTTCTTCTTGACGCAGTGGTCGGTGTGGATCGCGATGTTGACGGGGTAGTTCTTCGCGACCTCGGCGGCGTACGCGGCGAGGGCCAGCGAGCCGGTGACGCGGTCCTTGATCGTGGCGCCCGAGGCGTACTCGCCGCCGCCCACGGAGACCTGGATGATGCCGTCCGACTCCGCCTCGGCGAAGCCCTGGAGCGCGGCGGTGACGGTCTGCGACGACGTGATGTTGACGGCGGGGTAGGCGAACTTGCCGGCCTTCGCCCGGTCGATCATCTCGGCGTAGACCTCGGGGGTTGCGATAGGCATCTGCGGTACTCCAATGAGGGAACGTACGAGGAACGCAGGCGGGCGGCGACACACCCTCGCTGGTGGCTGGCGGCCTCCTGGGCCCACATGCATCCAGATTTTCTCACGACCGGGTCATGGGCGTCACATCCGGGCCCGCAGAGCGAGACGGTCGCCGCGGTCACACGTGCTGCAGCGCCCAGGTGTGCATCGCGATGGCGGCCGCCGCGCCGGCGTTCAGCGAGCGTGTGGAGCCGTGCTGCGTGATGTGGACGACGACGTCGCACTCCGCCTGGGCCTCGGGCGTCAGCCCGCTGGACTCCTGGCCGAACAGCAGCACGCACCGGGCGGGCAGCGCTCGGTGCTCCAGGGGGACGGAGCCCGGCACGTTGTCCACCCCCACGACGGGCAGCCCGGCACCGCCGTCGACGCCGGCCGCCCACGCGGCGAACGCCTCCGCGTCCGGGTGGTGGTGCACGTGCAGGTAGCGGTCGGTGACCATCGCTCCGCGGCGGTTCCACCGCCGTCGGCCCACGACGTGCACCCCGGCGACGTTGAAGGCGTTGGCCGTGCGCACCACCGAACCGATGTTGAGGTCGTGCGCCCAGTTCTCGATGGCGACGTGCAGGAACCGGTCCGGCGGCCGACGGGCATCGAGGTCGGCGCGGACCGCCTCGACCGTCCAGTACCGGTACCGGTCGGCGACGTTGCGGCGGTCGCCCTGGGCGAGCAGCTCCGGGTCGTAGCGGGGGTCGTCCGGCGGCTCGCCCGGCCACGGGCCGACGCCGACCTCCTCGGCACCGACCTCCGCGCCGCCGGCGCCGGCGTCACGCATGCTCGTCGCTCCGCACGGCCTCCCACCAGATCGCCGCGCCGACGACGGCGGCACCCGCGACGGCGAGCATGAGCGGCCCGACGGCGGCCCCGCCGTCGGGTGGCGCGAGCAGGCCGCCCTCGGCGTCCTGCCAGGGCCACAGCGCCCGCAGGGAGCCGATCATGAGACCTGCGAGCACGGCCATCGTGACCTGCCGGCGGTGGTCGAGCAGCCAGTGCAGGAGCTTGACGAAGGAGGCGAGCCCGATGATCGCGCCGGCCGCGAACGCCCCGACGAACGCCAGGTCGCGGTCCTCCACGGCCTGCTGGACCGGGATGTACAGACCGAGCACCACCAGCAGCGTCGACCCCGACACCCCGGGCAGCACCAGCGCGTTGATGGCGATCGCCGCACCCCCGGCGACGTACCAGAGCGACGGGTCGGTCACACCGGCGGGCGGCAGCCCGACCAGGAAGAACCCCACGACCGCGGCTGCCAGGAGGAGCCCGAGGTCCTGGAGGCGGAACCGGTCCGGCATCATGCGCAGCGGCACGATCACGGAGACGGCGATCATGCCGAAGAACACCGACCGCACCGGGACGGGGTTCTCCTCCAGCAGCGGGGCGATGGTGCTCAACGAGACGAGCAGGACCACGGCCATCCCCACGAGGACCGGCAGCAGGAACCGACCGTCGACAGCGCGCACCGCACGGGCCGCCGGGCGCAGGCCACGCCCCTGGGCGATCCCCTGCACCAGCTCACGCCCGACGTGCACCACCTGGCTCGCGGCACCCAGGAGACGGTCGTACAGGCCGGTCACCAGCGCGACGGTGCCCCCGGAGATGCCTGGGACCGACTCGGCCATGCCCACCAGCCCGCCGCGGACGGCGAGGCCCGGCGCGGCTCGCCAGGACGTGCCTTGCGAGGGCGCGGCGTGGCGACGCACGGCGCCGGAGTGGGTCGTGTCCTGAGGCTCGTCGGTCACGCTGCGAAGCCTACGACCCCGACGGGCGCCGCTGGCGATAGCGTGTGCGCATGAGCGGACGGACGATCGAGTGCTGGCTGACGGACATGGACGGCGTCCTCGTGCACGAGGGACAGGCGATCCCCGGCGCGGCGGAGTTCATCGCGGCGCTGCGCGACGCGGGACGACCCTTCCTGGTGCTGACCAACAACTCGATCTTCACGGCGCGCGACCTGTCGGCCCGGCTGGCCCGCTCCGGGCTCGAGGTGCCGGAGGAGGCGATCTGGACGTCGGCCCTGGCGACCGCGAAGTTCCTCGCCGACCAGGTGCCGGGCGGGTCGGCGTACGCCATCGGCGAGGCGGGCCTGACGACGGCCCTGCACGCCGCCGGGTACACGCTCACGGAGACCGACCCCGACTACGTGGTGCTCGGCGAGACCCGCACGTACTCGTTCGAGGCGATCACCAAGGCGATCCGCCTCATCAAGGGCGGGGCGCGGTTCATCGCGACGAACCCGGACACGACCGGCCCGTCCACCGAGGGGCCGCTGCCCGCCACCGGCGCGGTCGCGGCGATGATCACGGCCGCGACGGGACGTTCCCCGTACTACGTCGGCAAGCCGAACCCGATGATGTTCCGCTCGGCGCTCAACCGGATCGACGCGCACTCGGAGACGACGGCGATGGTGGGCGACCGCATGGACACCGACGTCGTCGCCGGCATCGAGGCGGGCCTGGAGACGTTCCTGGTGCTCACGGGCTCCACGGCGAAGGACGAGGTGGACCACCACCCGTTCCGACCCTCGCACGTGGTCGACTCGATCGCGGACCTCGTCGCCCGCGTCTGAGGCACCGCTGCGCGGGCGCTCACCGCGGCAGGTACGAGGCGGCCCGTCCGACGACCTGGGCGACGTCGTCGAGCACGTCGAGGTCGGCGTGGCCCGCGCGCCACCACAGGAGCGTGCGCCCGTCGAGCCTCAGCGTCCCGCCGTGCAGCACCCCGGCGCCTTCGCGGGCCAGCTCCGCGCCGGTGCCCGACGCCAGCCACTGGCGGGCCGTGCGCTCGCTCTCGCTGCGGACGACGAACTTCTCGTCGAAGCCGGGCACTCCCACCTCGACGTCCGGGCGCCACCGGTCGGCCGGCCCGGGCGCCCGGACGTCCACCTGCCCGAACCCGCGGTCCAGGTGCGTCAGCACGACGTGGAAGGGGTCGGACGAGGTCATCGGCTCGGCCGGGCGCCCGTCGTGCGAGGTGCCGACGGAGCGCCGCTGCACCCCCAGCTCGAGGCTCCACACCTGCCGACGGTCCGCGCGAGCGGCCAGCAGCTGGCCGTACGTGTGCCCGACCGTGGTGTCGAGAGGTGCGCGCTTCGGGAACGACCGCGCCTCGTCCGGCGCGTCCGGCCGGTCCGGCAGGCTGTACGCGGTCCACCGTCCGGTGGCCTCGAGGGCCGCGAGCTCCTCGGCGCTGCGGACATGCCAGCGGCGCAGCGCGCGCTGATACCACCACCCGACGGCGACGGCCACGAGCATCCCGGCCGCGACGACGACCCACGTCTCGACGAGGCCGAGCACGACGAGGACGCCGCCCGCGACGGAGACCAGGAGCGGGGCCGCGAACGGCGCGAACCCGGGGCGACGTGCCGAGCTCACGCCAGACCGAGGTCGGCCAGGCCGAAGAGGTGGTGGTACGGCACCCCGAGAGCCTCGATCTTCTCCCCCGCGCCCGTGGCGCGGTCGACGATCGTGGCGCAGCCGAGCACCTCGGCACCCGCGGCGCGCAGCGCCTCGATGGCGGTGATGGGCGAGCCGCCCGTCGTGGTGGTGTCCTCCAGGACGACGACGCGACGGCCGGCGACGTCCGGTCCCTCGATCTGCCGCTGCATGCCGTGGGTCTTGGCGGACTTGCGCACGACGAACGCGTCGAGCTCCTGCCCGCGCGACGCCGCGGCGTGCAGGAGCGCGTCGGCGATCGGGTCGGCACCGAGCGTGAGGCCGCCGACGGCGTCGACCTCGGCCGTGCCGAGCCCGACCTCCTCCAGGTGGTCCAGCAGCACGTGCCCGACCAGCGGCGCGGCGCGATGGTGCAGCGTGATCCGGCGCAGGTCGACGTAGTAGTCGGCCTCCTTGCCGGACGACAGCGTCACCTTCCCGTGCACGACGGCGAGCTCCTTGACGAGCTCGAGCAGCTGTTCGCGGGGGGTGGGAGAGAAGTCGGCGGAAGTCACGGCACCAGGGTAGCCGGGGCGACCGCGCCGGAGGGCACCCGCGGGCGGATGTGTATTGCCTACGCATCGTGTATGCCATACGCTCGTGTGTGCCATACACACACAAAGGAGTCGCCATGAACGACCCGATGATCGAGGTCCGCGGGCTGCGCAAGGCCTACGGGCAGCACCAGGTCCTGCGCGACGTCGACCTCGACGTCAGGCGCGGCGAGATCTTCGCCCTGCTCGGCCCCAACGGCGCGGGCAAGACCACCACCGTGAACATCCTCACCACGCTCGTGCGCCCCGACGGCGGCACCGCCGTCATCGCCGGCGCCGACGTCGTGCGTCAGGCCACCACCGTGCGGCGCAGCATCTCCCTGACCGGGCAGTACGCGTCGGTCGACGAGTTCCAGACCGGCGAGGAGAACCTCGTCATGATGGCCGACCTCGCCCACCTCCCCCGGCGCGCCGTCCGCCGTCGGGCGGCCGAGGTGCTGGAACGCTTCGACCTCGTCGACGCCGCCCGCCGCAAGGTGTCGACGTACTCCGGCGGGATGCGACGCCGGCTCGACCTGGCGATCAGCCTGGTGGCCGACCCGGAGGTCCTCGTCCTCGACGAGCCGACCACCGGGCTCGACCCGGCGTCCCGCGCGCAGCTGTGGGAGGTGGTGCGCACCCTGGCGGCCGACGGCACGACGATCCTGCTCACCACCCAGTACCTGGAGGAGGCCGACCGGCTCGCCGACACCATCGCCGTGCTCGCCGACGGCCGGATCGCCGCCCGCGGCACCGCCACCCAGCTCAAGACCCTGGTCTCCGGCGAGCACGTGCGCGTGACGTTCGACGACGCGACGAGCCTCGCCACCGCCCGGGACCTCGCCCTCGCCGACCTGCCCGGCGTCGACGGCGCCGAGACGGACCACAAGTCCCTCGCTCTGACCATCGCCAGCACCGAGCCCGTCCGGACGATCCGTGACGTGCTCGAGCGGGCCGACGCCGGCGGCCTCGCCGTCTCCGGCGTGAGCGTCGTCAAGCCGACGCTCGACGACGTCTTCCTCGCCCTGACCGAACCCGGCCACCACCCGCGCACCCCCACCGCACCGGAGAAGCAGTCATGACCACCACCGTCCAGGCCCGACCGTCCACCCCCTCGACCCTCCGGCCCTCCAGGGCCCGCGGCGCCCCGCTGCGCGACGTCGCCACGATGGCGCGGCGGGAGGCGCGCCGCAGCCTGCGCTCCGTCGACGGGCTCATCACCGCGTTCGCCCTGCCCGTGCTGATCATGGTCGTCTTCGTCGTCATCTTCGGCGGCGCGATCAGCGGCGGCAGCGGCGACTACATCGACTACGTGGTCCCCGGCGTGCTCATCATGTGCCTCGGCATGAACTCCGCGACGGCCGCCGTCGGCGTCGCCCAGGACATGAGCACAGGCACCATCGACCGCTTCAAGACGCTGCCGATCTTCTCCCCGGCGGTCCTGTGGGGCCACGTCATCGCCAGCGTCGTGCGGAACCTCGCGTCCGCCGTCGTCGTCGTGCTCGCCGCGCTCGCGCTCGGGTTCCGGCCCGACGCCGGACCGGCCGGCTGGATCGGGTTCCTCGGCTTCGCGGCGCTCGCCGTCGTGACCTTCACCTGGATCAGCACCGTGCTCGGCCTGGTGCTGAGCGTCGACAGCTCGCAGTCCGTCAACATGATCTTCCTCTTCATCCCCTACCTCAGCTCCGGGTTCGTGCCGGTGGAGACCATGCCCGACTGGTTGCACGGCTTCGCCGAGCACCAGCCGTTCACCTCGATCATCGAGACCGTGCGCGGCCTGCTCATGGGCACGCTCGAGGCCGCCACGCTCCTCACCGCGCTCGCCTGGCTCCTCGCGTTCCTCCTGGCGAGCCTCGTCAGCGGGTCGGTGCTCTACGGTCGGCGCACCGCACGCTGACCGTGCAAGGCCACGACGACGTCCCCGGCGCGGCAACGACGACCGGTCGGGGATGATGGGCACATGATCGACGCGACGGACGTGCCCGAGCTGCCACCTCGCCTCGCGCTCGCCTGGGGGGTCGCCGAACGCCCCGAGAAGGTCCCCCGGCGCGAGCTGAGCACCGAGCGGATCGTCGAGGCCGCCGTCGAGATCGCCGACGCCGAGGGACTGGCCGGCGTCTCGATGGCTCGCGTGGCCAAGAGCCTCGGCTTCACCACGATGTCGCTGTACCGGTACGTCACCAGCAAGGACGACCTGCTGCTGCTCATGCAGGAGGTCGCGTTCGACGTCGAGTTCCCGCCCGCGCACGAACCCGCCGAGTGGCGGGCCGAGCTGCGCGAGTGGGCACTGTTCACGCTGGCGCTCTACCGCAACCACCCCTGGGTCCTGGACATCCCGATCACCGGGGCGCCCATGACCCCGAACAACCTCCGCGCCGCCGACGCCGGCCTGCGTGCGCTGCGCTCCACGGCGCTCGCCGACGGAGAGAAGGTCGCCGCGATCCTGCTGGTCAACGGCTACACGCGCAACGCCGCACTGCTCGGCCGGGACCTGCTGCGCGCCGCCGACCAGACCGACGGCACGTACGACGCGAACGGCATCGCCGACACGCTGCGCGTGCTCGTCGACGAGGTCCGCTTCCCGTACCTGCGTCCCCTCGTCGAGCGGGGCACGTACGTCCCCGAGGTCCCCGAGCTCGACGAGGTCGACGAGGTCGACGACGTCGCCTGGGGTCTCGAACGCACCCTCGACGGCGTGGCTGCGTTCATCGCGCGGCACGCCGGTGGGGACGGGACCTCCGACAGCACCGGTCCGGCGCACGAGCCGCCCGACGACGTCGTGACCGCCGAGGCCACCGCCGTCGTGCACGCCTACGCCTCGGACGCGAAGGTCAAGAAGGCTGCGACGAAGCGCAAGGAGGCCGAGCGGAAGGTGCGGGAGGCCCGCAAGTGGCTGCGCGAGCTGGAGAAGGCCGAGCAGGTGGCCCGCCGGGCCGAGGCCGAGGCGGCGCGCCTGGCCGCGGAGCGCGCGGCCCGGGACTGAGGCCCCGTCAGCGGTAGTGGCCGATCGCCCGGACGGCAGGGCGCGGGAGGATCCTCAGCAGCGCCGACCCCGCCTTGTACCGCAGGGACGGCGTCGAGATGACGACGCCGCGGCGGACGTCGGCGAGCGCCTGCGCCACCACCGTCGGAGCGTCCAGCCAGCCGGCCGACGGGATGGACGCTGTGTCGAGCCCGGCGCGCTCGTGGAACTCCGTGCGCACGAAGCCGGGGCACAGCACGGTGGCCGTGACCCCGGTGCCCCGCAGGTCGACGGTGAGCCCCTCGGTGAACGACCGCACGTAGGCCTTGGCGGCCGCGTAGGTGCCACCCGTGGTCAGCGCCGCCACCGATGCCACGTTGAGGACGGCGCCGCGCCCCCGGGAGGTCATCTGCCCGACGGCGGCGTGCGTGAGCTGGACGACGGCGCGGACCATCACGTCCACCGCCCGCAGCTCGGCCCCGACGGCCCCGCCGACGAACCGTTGAGCCGTGGCGAACCCGGCGTTGTTGACCAGCAGCCCGACGGGGCGCCGTCCGTCGTCCGGCTCGTCCCCCGTCACCGCCAGGCGCTCGGCGACCCGGGCGACGTCGTCGGGCACGGACAGGTCCGCCGCCAGGACCTCCACCTGCACGCCGGCGGCGGCGCGGATCTGTCCCGCCACCTGGTCGAGGCGCTCGGTGGTGCGGGCCACGAGCACGAGGTCGTGGCGCGCGGTGGCGAGCTGCCAGGCGAACTCCAGTCCGAGGCCAGCGGTAGCACCGGTGACGAGCGCGGTTCCCATGACCGCACTCTAGAGGGTCCCGTGCATCGCCGGGCACCCGACCGGTCGGGTGCCCGCGAGCAGGCGCGGGCCCCGCGGCCTTGACCCTCACGCGACGTCAGGCCTGAGGCTGGCCGCATGACCGACACCTTCCCCGCCTTCTCCGTCAGCCCCGTGCCGCAGCCCTTTCCCGGTGTGCAGGCGCCCGAGCTCTTCCGCGGCATCTACGGCATGCCCATGTTCGTCACCGTGCCGACCGACGACCTGGACGCGACGACCGAGTTCTGGGTGCGCGGCCTCGGCTTCTTCGAGCTCTTCTCCGCGCCGGGCACGTTGGTGCACCTGCGACGCTGGGCTTTCCAGGACGTCCTGCTCGTGCCCGCCCCGCCGGCGACCGGGCCGGTTCCGCTGAGCGTGAGCTTCTCGTGCGTACTGGACCAGGTGGACGAGATCGCTGTCGCGTGCGAGGAGCTCGTGCCGGGCTCCACGACCGGCCCTGACCTGCAGCCCTGGGGCACCGTCGACCTGGTGGTCGTGACGCCGGAGCGGACCCGGGTGGTCATGACCGCCGCCCGCCCCTGGGACGCGTCGAGCGCGGAGGCACAGCACGTGCGTGACGAGCTGGGCTTCGGCCCTGAGGGCTGACCCGTCGGGCGCCACCGCCGAGGAGCTGGGCACACTGGACGCCATGCCGTCCCGACACCACACCGGCGCCGGCGGTCTGACCGTCGGCGCCGCGGCCCGCGCCGTCGGCGTCACCGTGCGCACGCTGCACCACTGGGACGCGGTCGGCCTGGTGCAGCCGTCCTCGCGCACGTCCGCCGGCTACCGTCTCTACACGGCGGCGGACATGGCACACGCGCACCGCGTGGTCCTGTACCGCGAGCTCGACGTACCTCTCGACGAGATCGGCTCGCTGCTCGACGCCCCGGCGGGTGCGGATGCGTCCCTGCGCCGCCAGCGGGAGCTGGTCCGCGAGCGCCTGCACCGCCTGGAGCAGGCGGTCGGCGCCCTCGACCGCCTGATCGAGGCACGCGAGCGCGGCGTCCTGCTGTCGCCCGAGGACCAGGTCGCACTGTTCGGCGACGAGTGGCAGCCGTCGTGGGCGGCCGGGGCTCGGGAACGGTGGGGCGACACCGACCAGTGGGCGCAGTTCGCCGAGCGGGCGGCAGAGCGTACCGCCGAGGAGTGGCGGGAGATCGCGGCGGAGGCCGACGCGACCCTCGCCGCGCTCTCCGACGCCATGGGCCGGGGCGTCGTTCCCGGCGGCGACGAGGCGGACGCGCTCGCCGAGCGGCACCGCGCGTCGCTCGGCGCCTACTTCGACGTCACCCACGGCCGGCACGTGCTGATCGGGCGCATGTACGCCGACGACGCCGACTTCGCCGCCCACCACGACGCGCGCCGGCCCGGCCTGACCGCATGGCTGCGCGAGGTGGTCGACGCGAACGCCCGGGCGCACGGCGTCGACCCGGACACCGCCACGTGGGACTGACGGTCGCCGGTACCGTGGCGCCCGTGCGGATCGCCACGTGGAACGTCAACTCCCTGCGGACCCGGCTGGACCGGGTGCTGGCCTTCCTGGAACGCTCGGGCACCGACGTGCTCGCCATCCAGGAGACGAAGTGCCGGGACGACCAGGTGCCTCTCGCCGCCTTCGAGGCGGCCGGCTACGAGGTCGCCCACACCGGCTACCACCAGTGGAACGGTGTCGCGATCGTGTCGCGGGTGGGACTGGCGGACGTCGAGTCGTCGTTCGTCGGCCAGCCGGCGTTCGGCAAGCCCGACCAGGAGCCCCGCGTGGAGGCCCGCGCCCTCGGGGCGACGTGCGGCGGGGTGCGCGTGTGGTCCCTCTACGTGCCGCACGGCCGGTCCTTGACCGACCCCCACTACCCGTACAAGCTCGCCTGGCTCGAGGGTCTGCGGGCCGACGCCGCGAGCTGGCTCGCGGCGGACCGCTCGGCTCCCGTCGCGCTCCTCGGCGACTGGAACGTCATCCCGCGCGACACCGACGTCTGGGACCCGGCGGCGTTCGACGGGCACACGCACGTCTCGCCGGCGGAGCGCGCTGCCTTCGCAGCCTTTGAGGACGTCGGGTACACCGAGGTGACCCGGGAGCACGTGCCCGCCGAGCACACGTACACGTACTGGGACTACCAGCAGCTCGCCTTCCCGCGGAACAAGGGGCTGCGGATCGACTTCGCCTACGCCTCGCCGGCCCTGCGCGAGCGGGTCCGCGCGGTGACGATCGACCGCGACGAGCGCAAGGGCAAGGGTGCGAGCGACCACGTCCCCGTGGTCCTCGACCTCGCCGACCCCTCGCCGTCGCGCCGATAGGTTGGTGCCCATGACCGACGTGCCCGACCGTCCCGAGGACCCGCAGTTCGTCTCCCCCGGTCCGGGGACGGGCCCCGCGCCGGACCGCGTCCCGGCCGACGTCGGGATGCCAGGACCCGGCGGGCCGCCCGCGCGCGCGGCGTCCGCGCCGGAGCAGGTCCCCGGCGTGGCTGCCGACGACCCGGCCGCCTTCGGTGCCCGGTGGGGCGCCCCGGGCGGCCCGACCGCGGCGGAGCGCGCGGCGGCGCGGCGTCGGGCCCGGGCGTGGGTGGTCTCCGTGCTGGGCGTGATCGTCCTGGTGGTCGCCGTGGCCGCCGGCGGCGCGTGGGCGGTGGACCGGGCGCACGAGCAGGCCTGGGCGCCCGTGGCGGCGGACGTCGACGAGCCGCGGCAGGTCAACGCCGTGCAGCTCGTCCTCGGGTCGTGCGTGGCCGTGCTGCCGGAGGGGTCCGCCGTCGCGACCGTCGAGGTGGTGCCGTGCGGGGACGGGCACGTCGCGCAGGTCCTCGGCCGCCACGACTCGGCCGCTGACGAGATCTGGCCGGGCGCCGAGACCCTGACCGCTCGCGCGTCCCGCGCGTGCGGTCCGGAGCTGCTGGGCCCGCAGGCCGAGGAGGCGGGCGCCGGGGACGACCTGAGGTGGGTCGTGTGGACGCCGAGCGAGCAGTCCTGGGAGGAGGGCGACCGTGCCGGCCTGTGCCTCGCCGCCGGGGACGCACCGCGCACGGGGACCCTCCTGGAGTGACCGCCGTCACGAGAGATGTGAAGGTCGCCGCGCGACCTGCGTGAACGCCTTGCGCGGGCCCGTCCGACCTCCGCAAGGATCCGGCGATCCCGGAATTTCACCCGGTCGCTCTGACCTGTTCTGCCCCGGCAAGAACCGATGGGGCCGAAGAATCCGGCATGCACCGGCGGCCGGACTCCTTCACAAGTTCTCCGCGAAGAGCCCCGAGAACGCACCGTGACCTGATTGTGATCTGTTGCCGGCGCGGGCTAGCGTGCCCGGGTCACCCCGTCTCCGGGGTGAACGGTCGGACCACAAGCCCAGTGCTGCCGGTGGTCCGGCATCACCGAACCCACGGCAGCAGCGGGAGAACCACGTTCTTCGGCCGGACTCGTTCCGACCTCGGGGTTAAGCCGTCCCACGACGGCGGGCCATCACTTCTCGGCCTCATCCGACAGCTCATCTCGCAGGCTGGAGAGGTACCCATGTCCATCACCCAGCACAGCCCTGCGCGCCCGCAGGACGCCGGCGCACCGCGCCTGCGACGCTCCGTCGTCGCGATCACGCTCTCCGCCGCGCTCGCGGGCGGGACCCTCGTCGCCGGTGCCGCCACGGCCTCGGCCGCCCCGTCCACGACGGCCTCGGCCACGCCGACCACCCTGTCGACCGCCGGGCAGAGCATCGTCGCTGCCAAGAAGACCAAGCCTGCCGTCAAGGTCTCCGTGTCCCGCAAGGTCGCGAAGCAGGGCAAGGGCAAGACCCGCCCCCGCTTCACCGTCCACGCCACCAAGCACGGCGAGCCGGTCAAGGGCCGCGTCCGCCTCTTCGTCGACGGCAAGAAGGTCAACGTCAAGAAGCTCAACAAGAACGGCATCGTGCGCATGAAGCCGGTCCTGAAGCGCTACGACGTCGGCAAGAACCGGATCCGCCTGACCGTGGTCCCGGCCCGGTCCACGGGCCTGGTCAAGGCCAAGCGCTACCGCACCATCACGATGAAGGCGAAGCAGACCGGCGGCGCGAAGGTCGTCAAGGTGGCCAACCGCTACGTCGGCCACCGGTACACGTACGGCGGCACCCGCCCGTCGTCGGGCTTCGACTGCTCGGGCTTCACCTCGTACGTCTACCAGAAGGCCACCGGCAAGAAGCTGCCGCGCACGACGTCGGGGCAGCGCAACGCCGGCAAGAAGGTCTCGCGCAGCAACGCCCGACCGGGAGACATCGTCTACACGCCCGGCCACGTCTCGATCTACGCCGGCAACGGCAAGATCATCGAGTCGGCCCGCCCGGGCGTCGGCGTCGTGAAGCGCAGGATGTGGCAGGACAACCCGACGTTCGTCCGCATCTGACACCACCCGCACCGCCGAACAGGAACCTGGGCCCGTATTCCTCCGTGAATGCGGGCCCAGGTTCCTGTTCGGCGTTCCACCAAAGGTCGTAACCCAGGTTCCCCCTCCCGCCGGAAGCGACGACGACGTCGCACCGGACAGGCTGGATACGTCGCGCCGCCACCGGCGCGCTCCACGAGAGGGGAACACGTGCCCGCCATCCAGATCACGGGACTGCGCAAGTCGTACGGCCCGTTCGACGCCGTCCACGACGTCGGCTTCACCGTCGAGCCGGGACGCGTCGTCGGGCTCCTCGGCCCGAACGGCGCCGGCAAGACGACCACGCTGCACGTCCTGCTCGGCCTGGCCGCGCCGACCGCCGGCCAGGCGCTCGTCCAGGGTCGCCGCTACGGCGACCTCGACGACCCCGCCCGCACGGTGGGCGCCCTGCTCGACGCCGGCGGTCTGCACCCGGGCCGGACCGGCCGCGACCACCTGCGCATCCTCGCGCTGGCCGCAGACCTGCCCGGGCGCAGGGTCGACGACGTCCTGGCGCTCGTCGGGATGACGCCGGCCGCGGACCGCCGCGTGCGGACCTACTCGCTCGGCATGCGCCAGCGGCTGGGTCTCGCCGCCGCCCTCCTCGGCGACCCGGCGATCCTCGTCCTCGACGAGCCCGCCAACGGTCTCGACCCGGCCGGCATGCGCTGGCTGCGCGAGCTCCTGCGCGGGTTCGCGGACGACGGCGGCGCGGTGCTGCTCGCCAGCCACGTGCTCTCCGAGGTGACGCAGGTGGCCGACGACGTCGTGGTGCTCGGCCAGGGCCGGGTCATCACGGCCGGCCCGCTCGACGAGCTGGCCCGGGACAACCCCCTCGAGGACGTCTACCTCGACCTCACCGCTGCGACCGAAGGAGTGCGTTGATGTTCCTCGCTGAGCTGCTCAAGCTGCGTTCCACCCGTGCCCCGTGGGTGGTCGGCATCGTCGCCGTCGCCGGCGCCGTGCTCGTCCAGTCCACGACCCTCCTCCTGCCTCGCCTGGCCGACCGCCTCGGTGGCCTCGGCGGCACGTCGTCCGAGATCGCCACCGACCTGGTGCCCGACCTGACCGCGATGACCGACCTCGGTTCCGCCTCCGTCCAGCGCGGCATGCTCGACCTGCTGGGCAACGGACCCTCCGGGGCGGGGTCGGTCGGGGTCGCGACGCTCTGCCTGCTGATCCTCGGCGTGCTCGCGGGGACCACGGACTTCCGCACCGGTGGCGTCGTCCCGACCGCTCTCGTCGTCCCGTCCCGCGCCCGGGTGCTGCTCGGCAAGGCCGGTGCGACGGCGGTCGCTGCGCTGGTGATCGGTGTCGCCCTCGCGGTCGTCGGCGCACTGGGTCTCGCCGTGGCGATCGCGACGACGCCGGGGGCCGGGCTCGCGATCAGCGGCGCCGACGCCCTGGCCACCTGGGTGCGCGGGCTGTGCGTGCTGGTCGCGCTCGCGTGGCTCGGCCTCGGCGTGGGCGTGCTCGTCCGCGGCCAGGTGGCGGCGATCGTCGTCGTCGTGGGGGCGGCGTTCGTCGAGCCGCTCGTCCAGGCGACCGTGGCGCTGCTCTCCGGTGGGACGTCGTCGGCGATGTCGTGGCTGCCGCTGACGCTCGGGTCGCTCGCGTCCACGGGCCAGGGGGCGTCCGGCCTCCTGGGCGGGAGCGCCGCGTTCGGGGCAGGAGCAGCCCTGGCCGGCCTCGCCGTCTGGGTCGTCGTCGTGCTCGGCGGCGGCGCGGTGATGTTCCGGCGCCGGGACCTGACGTAGCCTCGGCGCAGCGACCGACGGGAGGCAGCACCGGTGATCGGCTCTCTGCGCGCGCGTCTCGCCGCCACGACCACCCTGCGCCGCGACGCCCTCCTGGGCGCCGCGGTCGGGGTGATGACCGTCGCGCTGTTCCTCGTGGTCGAGCAGGTCACGATCGACGAGGTGCTCCCCCTGGTCGCCCAGGACGCCGTCGGTGAACGCCCGGCCGGCGCCCGCCTCGCGGTGGTCGCCGTCATCCTCGGGCAGGCGACGCTGCTGACGGTGCGTCGTCGGTCGCCGCTGCTGTGCCTGGTCCTCACCACGGCAGGTCAGGTCGCCCTCGTGGCGGTGCTGCCCCCGCTGATGTCCTTCCAGACGCCTGCCACCCTCGTGGCGGCCTACTCGGTCGGCGCCTACGTCCCACGGCGCGTGGCGCCCTGGGTCGCGGCCGGAGCCGGCGTCGTCCAGACCCTGCTCGCCTTCGCGCTCACCGGTCCGCTGCCGGCCCAGGTGCCGGGCGCCGGCACCGTCGCGTCCCAGCTCTGGACCGGGCTGCTCTCGGCGGTGCTGGCGTACGTCGCCGCCGCCCTCGTCGGGGCGTACGTCGGTACGCGTCGCGAACTCGAGGCGCAGCTGCGCGAGCGGGTGACCCAGGCCGAGCGGGAACGCGAGGCCCGAGCCGCCCAGGCGGTGCTCGAGGAGCGCGGACGCATGGCCCGCGAGCTGCACGACGTCGCCGCGCACCACCTGTCGGGGATCGTGGTGCAGGCGGCCGCGGCGGAACGCCTCGTCGGGACGGACCCGGACCGGGCCCGCGAGTCGCTGCGCTGGATCCGCGCCCAGGGACGGTCGACGCTGGACGACCTGCGCCTCGTCGTCGGGCTCCTGCGCTCCGACGACGGTCCGACGGGCCACGACGCCCGGGACGCCCGGGACGGGGACGCCCCGCAGCCCGTGCTCGACGACCTGCCGGCGCTCCTCGAGCTCGCCCGGTCGACAGGGACCGAGATCCGCCACGAGGTGCGGGGGCGAGCGGCCGAGCTCCCGGCGAACGCCCAGCGCACCGTCTACCGCGTCCTGCAGGAGTCGCTCGCGAACGCGCGCCGGCACGCGCCGGGACAGCCCGTGGGCGTCGTGCTCGACCACCGGCCGGCCGAGCTGGTGCTCACCGTGCGCAACCGGGTCGCGGTGGGCAGCGGGGTCGCCGGCCGGTCCGACGACCGGCCGAGAACTGCGACACCGGGGCACGGCGTCATCGGCATGACGGAGCGTGCCGCGCTGGTCGGCGGCAGCCTGGAGGCCGGCACCACGCCCGACGGCGCGTGGCGGGTACGGCTCGCGGTCCCGGTCGCCGGGCAGGGGGCGTCGTGACCCGGGTCGTGCTGGTGGACGACCAGGCGGTCGTGCGTGCCGGGTTCGCGGTGATCCTGGGCAGCGAGGGGATCGACGTCGTCGGCGAGGCGTCGAGCGGCACGCGGGCGATCGAGGTCGCCCGCGAGCTGCGTCCCGACGTCGTCTGCATGGACGTACGCATGCCCGGCGGCGACGGCATCACGGCGACGCGCGCGCTCGCCGGGCCGGGCGTCGCCGACGCCGTCCCCGTGCTCGTGGTGAGCACGTTCGACCTCGACGACTACGTGTTCGGCGCGCTCGAGGCGGGCGCCAGCGGATTCCTTCTCAAGGACGCCGAACCGGAGGTCCTGGTCGACGCGGTCCGCCGCGTGGCGTCCGGCGACGGGCTGGTGGACTCCTCGCTGACCCGCCGGGTCATCGACGAGTTCGCCCGCCGCCGCGCGCCCGCCGCCCGGGACACGGACGCGGCGAGCCTGCTCACGGCGCGCGAGCACGAGATCGTCGCCCGGCTCTGCCGGGGCTCGTCGAACGCGGAGATCGCCGCCGCGCTCGTCCTCGAGGCCAGCACGGTGAAGTCGCACCTGGGCCGGATCATGACGAAGACCGGCACCCGTGACCGTGTGCAGCTCGTCGTGTGGGCGTTCGAGCACGGCGTCGCGGCCGCCGGGCGCTGAGCGGCCGGCGCCGACGCGCCACGGATGGTCCGCGATCAGGCGTTGAGCACCTCGGGGGCGACGGTCAGCCCCGCGCCCTCCGGGTCGCGGTCGACGACGACCCGGTCGCCGTCGGCCACGTCCCCGGACAGCAGCTGCCGGGCGAGCCGGTCGCCGATCTCCCGCTGCACCAGGCGCCGCAGCGGCCGCGCGCCGTACGCGGGGTCGAACCCCTCCAGGGCCAGCCACTCGCGGGCGGCGTCGGTCACCGACAGCGTGATCTGCCGGTCCGCGAGCCGTGCCGCGAACGCGGCGACCTGCAGGTCCACGATCCGCCCCAGCTCGGCGAGCGAGAGCGCGTCGAAGACGACGACGTCGTCGAGCCGGTTGAGGAACTCCGGCTTGAACGCCGTCCGCACGGCCGTGAGGACGTTCTCCCGCTTCGTGGCGTCGTCGAGCGTCGGGTCCACGAGGAACTGCGAACCCAGGTTCGACGTCAGCACCAGGATGGTGTTGCGGAAGTCGACGGTGCGGCCCTGGCCGTCGGTCAGACGGCCGTCGTCGAGCACCTGCAGGAGGATGTCGAAGACCTCGGGGTGGGCCTTCTCCACCTCGTCGAGCAGCACCACGGAGTAGGGCCGACGGCGGACGGCCTCGGTGAGCTGGCCACCCTCCTCGTAACCGACGTACCCCGGCGGGGCGCCGACCAGGCGGGCGACGCTGTGCTTCTCCGAGTACTCGGACATGTCGACGCGGACCATCGCCCGCTCGTCGTCGAAGAGGAACTCCGCGAGCGACTTGGCGAGCTCGGTCTTGCCGACACCGGTGGGACCCAGGAACAGGAACGAGCCGGTCGGGCGGTCGGGGTCGGCGACGCCGGCCCGCGAGCGACGGACGGCGTCCGACACGGCCCGCACGGCGCCGGTCTGCCCGATGAGCCGCTGACCCAGCACGTCCTCCATGTCGAGGAGCTTCTCGGTCTCGCCCTGCAGCATCCGCCCGGCGGGGATGCCGGTCCAGGCGGAGACCACCTCGGCGATCTCGTCGGCGCCGACCTTGTCGGCGATCATCGGCGCCTCCCGCTGCGTGCCCCCCTCGTCGGTCTCCGCGGCGACGACGTCCGCGGCGACGGCGTCGGCCTCGGCCTGCTCCGCGTCGGCGAGCTCACGCTCCACGGACGGGATCTCCCCGTACAGCAGCCGGGCGGCGGCCTCGAGGTCGCCGTCGCGCTGCAGCCTGTCCGCCTCGGTGCGCAGCTCGTCGATGCGGGCGCGCAGGTCGCCGACACGGTTGTGGCCGGCCTTCTCCGACTCCCAGCGGGCGGTCAGGGCGGCCAGCTCCTCGCGGCGGTCCGCGAGGTCGGCACGCAGCTTCTCGAGCCGGGCGCGCGACGCGGCGTCGGCCGAGCCCTCGTTGTCCTTGAGGACGACCTCCTCCATCTCGAGGCGGGTGACGGCCCGCTGGAGCTCGTCGATCTCGACCGGCGAGGAGTCCATCTCCATGCGCAGCCGGCTGGCGGCCTCGTCGACGAGGTCGATCGCCTTGTCGGGGAGCTGACGGCCGGTGATGTACCGGTCGGACAGCGCCGCGGCCGCCACGAGGGCGGAGTCGGCGATGGTGACCTTGTGGTGCGCCTCGTACCGCTCCTTGAGCCCGCGCAGGATCGCGACGGTGTCCTCGACGGACGGCTCGCCGACGAACACCTGCTGGAAGCGGCGCTCGAGGGCCGGGTCCTTCTCGATGTTCTCCCGGAACTCGTCGAGCGTGGTCGCGCCCACCATCCGCAGCTCGCCCCGGGCGAGCATGGGCTTGAGCATGTTGCCGGCATCCATGGCCCCCTCGGAACCGGCCCCTGCCCCGACGACGGTGTGCAGCTCGTCGATGAAGGTGACGACCTCGCCGTCGGAGGAGGCGATCTCCTCGAGGACGGCCTTGAGGCGCTCCTCGAACTCGCCACGGTACTTGGCGCCCGCCACCATGCCGGCGAGGTCGAGCGCGACGAGCCGCTTGCCCTGCAGCGAGGTGGGCACGTCCCCGGCGACGATGCGCTGGGCGAGGCCCTCGACGACGGCGGTCTTGCCGACGCCGGGCTCGCCGATAAGCACCGGGTTGTTCTTGGTGCGGCGCGACAGCACCTGCACGACGCGGCGGATCTCGGCGTCGCGGCCGATGACCGGGTCGAGCCGGCCGTCGCGCGCCTGGGCCGTGAGGTCGGTGCCGTACTGCTCGAGCGCCTTGTACGTCCCCTCCGGGTTCGGGCTCGTGACGCGGCCGGAGCCGCGCACGGCGGGCAGGGCGGTGCGCAGGGCGTCGGCGGTGGCGCCTGCGGCCGTCAGCGCCTGCGCGGCGGCGGACTGCCCGGTGGCGGTCGCGATGAGCAGGTGCTCGGTCGAGACGTACTCGTCGCCGAGCGCCTCGGCCTCCTGGGCGGCTCCGGTCAGGACGGCCTGCATGGCCCGCGACGGCGAGGGCTGGGCGACGCCGTCGCCGGTGACGGTGGGCAGGGCGACGAGGGCGGCACGCACCTTCTGGCCGACCTGCTGCGAGTTCGCGCCCACGGCCTCCAGCAGCCCGACGGCGACGCCGCCCGTCTGCTGCAGCAGGGCGGCGAGCAGGTGGGCCGGCTCGAGCTGGGGGTTGCCGGCCGCCGACGCCGACTGGACGGCGTCGCCGATGGCCTGCTGCGACATCGTCGTGAACTTGGTGTCCATGGATCCTCCGGTTCCGCTCAGGGTTGGTCCGCTGGGATCAACCTCCGCAAAGTTGAGTCTATTCCACTCAACCTTGCTTCGCACGACCCTCGTCGGAGCACCCGCCGCAGCAGGTGCCGTGGCCGGCGTCCTGGGGGATGCTGGACCCGTGCAGACATCGACCCGAGGCCGTCGCCGCCTCCGCGCCGCCGTCGTCGCCGTGCTCGCTGCCGTGGGGCTGCTCGCCCTCGCCGGGTGCATGAAGCTCGACATGGACCTGAACCTCTCCGAGGACGACACCGTCTCGGGGGCGATGACGGTGGCGTTCTCGGACCAGCTCGCCGAGACCATGGGCATGGACCCGCAGGAGCTGTGGGACCAGGCCGGTGACGAGGTCGCCAGCGACCTGCCGGAGGGTTCGTCCCAGGAGCCCTACGCCGACGGCGAGTACACCGGCACGACGGTCACGTTCGCCGACATGCCGCTGGAGGAGCTCTCCGGCACCGGGACCGACGAGCTGTCGATCACGCGCGACGGGGACGAGTACGTGGTCCAGGGCACGATGGACATGACCGACGACACCGGTCAGATGAGCTCGCTGCCCCCCGGCGTCGCCGACAGCTTCGACGTGCGCATCGCCGTCACCTTCCCCGGCGAGGTCGTCGAGACGAACGGCACCGTGGAGGGCAGCACCGTCGAGTGGCGGCCCGCGATGGGCGAGAGCACCGAGATCTTCGCGCGCGGCGAGGCCAGCAGCGGCGGCCTCGGGGGCGGCTTCCCGTGGTGGGTCGTCGGCGTCGTCGTCGGCCTCGCCGTCATCGCGCTCGTCGTCTTCCTCGTGGTGCGCAGCAACCGCCGGTCCGAGACCGCGGAGAGGACCGGCACCCCGACCGCGACGACCGCCACGGGCGCGACGGGCGACGCCGCCTCTCCCGGTGGGACGCCGGTGCCGAACCCGTACACGCCGGGCGGCACGCAGCCCCAGCCCGCGCCGCCGCTGGGTCAGCCGCCTGTCGCCACGCCGGGCCGGCCGCCGCTCGCCTCCCCGCAGCCGACGGAGCCACCGCACCCGGCGCCGGACCGGCCGGACGCCCCGGGTGCACCCGACGACGGGCGCCCGGACGAGACCCGCTGAGTAGGCTCGGCGGGATGACACCCCCACCCGGCCACGCGAACCCGCCCTCCTCCTCGACGGACGCGGGGCCGACCACGGGGCAGACCGCCGGGCCGACAGACTGGCGCCCTGACCTGCTGGGCGACGGGTTCGAGGCCCGCACCCTTCCGCTGCCCGCCGGCGCCGAGGCCACCCTCGTGCGGTACACGCCCTCGGTCGCGCCCGACGGCCGGCCGGCACGCGGTGCGGTCCTCGCGGTCCACGGGTTCGTGGACTACTTCTTCCACCCGCACGTCGCCCGGCGGTTCGCCGCCGCGGGGTACGCGTTCTACGCCCTCGACCTGCGCGGGCACGGACGCTCCTGGGACGCGCACGTGGCCGCCGGGCACGACCCGAACCAGGTGCGGGACATCGCCGTCTACGCGCAGGACCTGGACGCGGCCGCCGCCGTCGTCCGGGACGCCGGGCACGAGCGGCTGATCGCCCAGGGTCACTCCACGGGCGGCCTGGTCGTCCCGCTGTGGGCCGCGGCGCGGCCGGGCCGGACCGACGCCGTGGTGCTCAACAGCCCCTGGTTCCTGCTCAACAAGCCGACCGCCACCCGCTGGGCGGCGACGGCGATGGTGGAGGCCGTCGCGCCCGTGGCTCCGCGAGCCGTCGTGAGCCACCTCGTCGCGGACTACGCCCTCGCGCTGCACGCCGAGCACGGCGGCGAGTGGGAGTTCGACCCGGCATGGAAGTGGCACGAGCCCTTCGCTGTGCGCGCGGCGTGGCTGCGGTCCGTGCTGCGATCCCAGCGGCGGCTCGCCCGCGGGCTCGACCTGGACGTCCCGGTGCTCGTGCTCTCCTCCGACCGGTCCAGCCGCGACGAGCACCTCACCACCGACAGCGTGCTGGACGTGGAGCACATGCGCGCGGTGGCCCCGGTGCTCGGCGACGACGTCAGCTACATGACGATCCACGGCGGGGCCCACGACCTGGCGCTCTCCCCCGCGCCGGCCCGCGACGAGTTCCTGGACGCCGTCGTCGGCTGGCTCGACGCCTCGGTCTGAGCCGACTCCCGGCAAGCCGTTTTGCCGATGTCGGTAGTTCGTGTCGAGGTCGGCAGTGCGCACTGCCGACCTCGACACGAACTACCGACATCGGCAAAAGGGGCCACCGTCGTGTCTGATTCCCGCTAGCCCACACACCCCGGCGCGCGCGACGATGAGGTCATGACCCCAGACGTGTTCACGGAGCGCTACCGGGCGATCGCCGCCCGCGACGCCCGGTTCGACGGGCAGTTCTTCACCGCCGTGCGCACCACCGGCATCTACTGCCGGCCGTCGTGCCCGGCGCGCACCCCGCTGCGCCAGAACGTCACCTTCTACGTCACGAGCGCCGCCGCACACGACGCCGGCTACCGGGCCTGCAAGCGGTGCCTGCCCGAGGCCACGCCTGGAACGCCGGCCTGGGACCTGCGCGGGGACCTCGCGGGCCGGGCGATGCAGCTCGTCGCCGACGGCGTCGTGGACCGCGAGGGCGTCGACGGCCTCGCGAGCCGCCTCGGGTACAGCTCCCGGCACGTCCACCGGGTGCTGCGTGACGACCTCGGGGCCGGCCCGCTCACGCTGGCGCGCGCCCATCGCGCGCAGACGGCCCGCACGTTGCTGACCAGCACCGACCTGGCCGTGGCCGACGTCGCGTTCGCCGCAGGCTTCGGCAGCATCCGCCAGCTCAACGACACGGTGCGGGAGGTCTTCGCCACCACCCCGAGCGCGCTGCGCGCCCGACGCCACCGACCTCCCACCGAGACGGTCGGCACCACCGCCCCCCGCGACCCGGCCGCCCCGGTGCACCTCGACCTGACCCTGCCGGTGCGCGAACCCTTCGACGCCGTCGGCACCGTCGACTACCTGGCCGCCCGGGCCGTCGACGGCGTCGAGACCGCCACGACGGACGGGTCCGACGCGACGTACGCGCGCACCCTCCTGCTGCCCCACGGCCCGGGTGCGGTGCAGGTCCGCGCCGGCTCCGCCGTCGGCCCCGGGACGGTCGCGCTGCACCTGGAGTTGGCGTCGCTGCAGGACGTCGCCACCGCCGTCGCGCGGGTGCGCCGCCTGCTCGACCTCGACGCGGACCCCGTCGCGGTGGACACGGCGCTGAGCGTGGACCCCGTCCTCGCCGCGAGCGTCGCCGCCACGCCCGGCACCCGCGTGCCCGGCACCACCGACCCGCACGAGCTCGCCGTCCGCGCCATCGTCGGCCAGCAGATCTCCGTGCCCGCGGCGCGCACCCACCTCGGCCGGCTCGCCGCGGCCGCCAGCACGCCCTACACCTCCCGGCTGCCCGGCCTGACACGCCTGTTCCCCACCGCGGAGCAGGTCGCCGACGACGACGGCACCCACCTCGCGCTGCCCGCCCGGCAGCGTGGCACGGTCGTCGCGACGGCCCGGGCGCTCGCCGACGGCACGCTCACCGTCGGGGTCGGTGCCGACGCCGGCACGTTGCGCACCGAGCTCGAGGCCCGCCCCGGGATCGGACCGTGGACCTCCGGCTACGTCGCGCTGCGGGTGCTCGGCCACCCGGACACCTGGCTGACCGGTGACGTCGCCCTGCGCGCCGGCGCCCGTGCGCTCGGCCTCCCCGACGATCCCCGCGCGCTCGCCGAGCGCGCCGCCACCTGGGCGCCCTGGCGCTCCTACGCCGCCCGGCACGTCTGGCGTGCCGCCCTCACCGGAAGGACCACCCCATGACCTCCGCCACCACCGTCGACACCCCGGACGGTCTCTTCACGATCGTCGCCGACGACGGCGTCGTCCTCGCCTCGGGCTGGACCGACGACGTCGCGTCCCTGCTCGCGCTGATCCACCCCGACCTGCGGCCCGACGGTGCCGTCGCCGCCGTGGCGGTGTCCGCCTCCGACGTGTCGCGGCCGGCCGCCGCCGTGCGGGCCTACTACGCGGGCGAGGTGACCGCCGTCGGCCAGGTGCCGGTGCGCCAGCGCTCCGGACCGTACCGGCAGCACGCGTGGGAGGTGCTGCGCGACGTCCCCGCCGGGGACCCGGTCACCTACACCGAGTACGCCGAGCGGACCGGCCGGCCGGCCGCCGTGCGCGCCGCCGCGGGGGCCTGCGCCCGCAACGCCGCCGCCCTGTTCGTGCCGTGCCACCGGGTGCTGCGCAGCGACGGGACGCTCGGCGGGTTCCGCTACGGGCTGCCGATCAAGGAGTCGCTGCTGGCTCGCGAACGTGCCGTGGCCTGACCGACCCTCATGGGTCCCCGGGCCACCCGGCCGGGTCGTCGTCCAGGGTGCGCCCGGGCGCGCTCGGTCCCGGGTGGTCCGGCTCGCCGGGATGCTCGGTCGCCACCGGTCCTGCGTCGTCCGCCTCGTCGGTACCTGCCTCGTCGTCGGCGTCGTCGGGGGCGTCCTGGGGGCCGGCCATCTCGTTGGGTCGCAGCACCGCCTCGTCCACCTTGCCGGTGCGGAACCCGGCCCGGCTGACCAGGTGGGCCGCGACGGGCGCGGTCGCGAGCTGGAAGACCGCGACCAGCACCAGCATCGAGACCGCCGACCAGCTCCGGACCCGTAGCGCGAGGGCCAGCAGGAGCAGCAGGAGGCCGAGCACCTGCGGCTTGGTCACGACGTGCATCCGGTCGAGCAGCGTGGGGAACCGGATGACCCCGACGCCGGCCGCGAACGTCAGGAAGGCGCCGAGCAGCAGGCACAGCGCCGCGGCGACGTCCGCGACCGTCGTCCAGGTGCCGGCGTCGACCTCGGTCATGCGCGTCCCCCCTCGTCCGTGGTGCCGCCCCCGGGCTCCGCACCGGGCTCCGACGGCGCGGCGGGCTCCGGGGCCTCGTCGGGCTCCGGGGACCGGCCGGAACCCTGGGACTCGTGCTGCCGGACGCCGAAGCGGGCGATGACCACCGAGCCGACGAACCCCACCAGGGAGAGCGCCAGGAGGATGGGCACGGTCTCCGTGCGTCGCGACCAGACGGCCTCGATGGCGATCGCGCACACCAGGCTCACGGTGAGCAGGTCAAGCCCGAGCGCACGGTCGAGCATCGAGGGCCCGCGCTCGACCCGCACCAGCGCCATCAGGGCCGCTGCGGCCACCAGCACCGCCGCCACCACGACCACCACGACCATCAGGTCTGCACCTCCCCACGCTCCGGAGCCGGGCCGGCGAGGCCGTAACGCTCGAGGACCGCGTCACCCGCGAGCGCCCGCAGCACCCGCTCCTCGAGCTCCTGGGTGCTGCGGCGCACGCCCTCGGCGCCGCCGAACCCCTCGATGTCGAGCACGTGCACGAACACCCGGCCGGTCCGCCGGCTCGTCTCCACCGCCAGCGTCCCGGGGACGAGCGTGGCGAGCACCGACGTGAGCGTGAGGAAGACGTCGTCGGGGTTGCGCAGCTGCACCCGCACGATCGCCCCCTGGGGCGCGGGGCCGGGGCGCAGCGCGGTCCAGGCCACCTGGACCGAGGCGACGACCAGGTCCGTGACGAACCTCCCGGCGAGCCGGCAGAACGGCACGAGCCGGAACGCGGCGTCCGCCTTGACCGGCGGCAGCGGGAACGCCACCACGACGACGACGGCGAGCAGCGCGCCCGCGATCACGTTGGCCCACGACAGGTCGCCCCACAGCAGCACCCAGACGGCGGTGAGCAGGCCGACGGCTGGCCACTGGGTTGCCGGCCGGCGCACCAGCCGCCGCAGGATGTCGGCGCGACGACGCGGCTGGTCCGTCATGGGGACCCCACCTCCTCCTCGGAGACCTCCACCGACTCGCCCGTGCCGCGCTCCGACCCGCCGGGATAGACGGCGTTGACGTAGGTGAACCCGTCCATCGAGGTGCGGGCGGCCCGCTCCGCGTAGCCGTAGAGGGGGCCGGCGACCACGGTCAGCGTGAGGCCGAAGGCGACGAGCGCACCAGCCGGCAGCACGAGGCCGCGAGGCAGGGAGACGTCGCGGGCGACGCCGGACGGCGCCTCCTGCCAGAACGCCTTGTTCCAGGCCTTCACGACGGCGTAGAGGGTGAGCAGCGACGTGGCGACGGACCCCACGACGAGCGCCCAGGCGAGGCCCGACCCGTCGCGGACCCCTTCGGTGACCAGCCCGACCTTGCCCAGGAACCCCGAGAACGGTGGGATGCCTGCGAGGTTCATCGCGGGGACGAAGAACAGGACCGCCAGGACGGGGGCGAGGCGGGCCAGGCCGCCCAGCCGGTCCAGCGACGTCGACCCGCCCCGCCACTCCACGAGACCCACCACCAGGAACAGCGCCGTCTGGACGGAGATGTGGTGCACGACGTAGAAGATGGCGGCGGCGGTCCCGGCCTCGGAGGCGAGCGCGACACCGAAGATCATGTAGCCGATGTGACTGACCAGGGTGAAGGACAGCAGCCGTTTCACGTCGTTCTGCGCGACGGCACCGAGGATGCCGACGAGCATCGTGGCCAGCGCGAGACCCATCAGCACCTGGTCGACCACGTCGTTGTCGGGGAACAGCAGCGTCTGGGTCCGCAGGATCGAGTAGACCCCCACCTTGGTGAGCAGGCCGGCGAAGACGGCGGTCACCGGGGCGGGTGCCGTCGGGTACGAGTCGGGCAGCCAGGCGGCCAGGGGGAAGATCGCGGCCTTGATGCCGAACGCCAGGAGGAGCAGGAGCTGCAGCGCCAGCCGCACCGTGGGGTCGATGTCCGGCAGGCGCTCCGCGAGCTGCGCCATGTTGACCGTGCCCGTCGCCGAGTAGATCAGCGCGATCGCCGTGAGGAAGAGCAGCGACGACATCAAGGTGACGACGATGTACACGGACCCTGCCCGTACCCGCTCCGCCGTCCCGCCGAGGGTGAGCAGCACGGACGACGCCGCGAGCAGGATCTCGAAGCCGACGTAGAGGTTGAACAGGTCCCCGGTGAGGAACGCGTTGGCGACGCCGGCGGCGAGCACCAGGTACGTGGGGTGGAAGATCGCCACCGGGATGGTCCCGCCGACGCGGCGGTCCCGGGGCGCGTCCTCCCCCTCGGGGATGCCCTGCCCGAGGGAGTAGAGCAGGACGCACAGCAGCATGACGCCGCTGACCGTCAGCATGAGCGCGGAGAGCCGGTCCGCGACGAGCGCGATGCCGACGGGGGCGGCCCAGCCGCCGACGTCCACGACCACCGGCCCGTCGTCCGCCGCCACCATGAGCACCGCGGAGGACGCGGTGGTCACCGACAGCGCGGCGACGCTGATGACCCGCTGCACGTTCGCGTACCGGTGCAGGGCGAGGGTGAGCCCTGCGGCGAACAGCGGCAGGAGCACGGGCAGCGGGACCAGGGTCTGCACGGACCAGAGCGCGGCGGTGTCGATCATGGCGAACCGTCCTGGGGCCGGCCGGCGTCCCGCTCGTCCCGCGCACGCCGGCGCTCGGCCGCCTCGACGACCTGGTCGTAGACGGCGGCCGCCTCCTCGTCGAGCGTCTCGCCCGTCTCGGCGGCGTCGTCGTCCACGTACGCGGGTGCGTTGATGGCCGCCTGCCGGGCGACGCGCCGGTCCTCCACGTCGTCGGCGACCTCGTCGTGGCCGTGCAGCTGCCACGAGCGGTACGCGAGGGCCAGCACGAACGACGTCAGGGCGAGCGTGATGACGATCGCCGTGAGGATCATCGCCTGGGCCAGCGGGTCGCTCATCCGCACGTCCTGCGGGGCGTTGCCCACCACGGGCGACGCCCCCGCCCGGCCGCCGGCGACGAGGAGCATCAGGTTTGCGCCGTTGCTCAGCAGGACGATCCCCAGCAGCACCCGCGTGAGCGGCCGGTCCAGCACCAGGTACACCCCGGCACCGCACAGCACGCCCACCGCGAGGAGCAGGACGGCCGAGGGAGTGTTCTCGAGGACGATCATCGGGACTCCCCCTGCGACGGTCCGGCTCCGGACGGGACGGTGCTCTGCCGGTCGATCTCCGCGCCGAGCGTGCGCAGCAGGTCGAGGACGAGACCGACCACCACGAGCATCACCCCGACGTCGAAGAACAGCGAGGTCACGAGGTGGATCTTGCCGAGCACGGGCACGTGGAGATCGACGATCACGCTCTCGAGCACCTCGTTGCCGGTCAGCAGCGCGGCGAGCCCGACGCCCGCGGAGAGGAAGAGCCCGGAACCGAGCAGCACGCCCGGCTGCACCGGGAGGGCCTCGCCCAGCTCGTAGCCGCCGCCCGCCAGGTAGCGCACGGCCAGCGCGATCCCCACCATCAGCCCCGCGGCGAATCCGCCTCCGGGCGCGTTGTGGCCGCTGAACAGGAGGAACAGCGCGACCACGACCATGGCGTGGAAGATCAGTCGTGTGACCACCTCGAACATGACGGAGCGCCGGGCCGGTGACACGGTGCGTCCGGCGGCGATCCACACGTCCCGCGTGTGCCCGTCCGGGGCGAGTCCCTCGCCGTCGGCCCGGGAGAGCCGGAGCACCTCGCCGCTGCGCTGCCGCAGGAAGACCATCGAGGCGACCCCGGTGGCCGCGACGAGGATCACCGAGATCTCGCCGACGGTGTCCCACGACCGGATGTCGACCAGCGTGACGTTGACGATGTTGTGGCCACCACCGAACTCCACGGCCTCCTCGGGGAAGTCGACGCTGATCGGGGTGGCCACCCGGGCCAGCGGCGCCGCGAACGTCAGCGCCATCATCACCACGCCGGTGACGACCGCGAGGACCAGCCGCACCCAGCGGCTGGCCGCCAGCGGCCGGTCGGAGAAGTACGTCGGCATCCGGCGCAGCACCAGCACGAGGATGACGAGCGTGACCGTCTCGGTCAGCACCTGGGTCAGGGCCAGGTCCGGGGCCCCGTGCAGGACGAAGAGGCCGGCGTTGGCGTACCCGGCCACGCCCACCAGCACCACGGCCTTGAGCCGGCGCCTGGCGCGGGCGGCGAGGATCGCGGCCGCCACGACGACGGCCACCACGGCTGCCTGCGCCGGCCGGTCCCAGCCGACGGCGGCGGGCGCCACGGTGGTGCCGGTCAGCAGGCCGGTGGCGATCACCGCGCCCGGCGCCACCGCCAGGACGACGAGGATGATGCCCAGGTAGACGGGCAGGGAGCCGCGCTGGGTCGCGCCCGTGACGTCCGCCGCCACGTCGTCGAGGCGGCGCATCGCCCGGCGGTAGACGAGGTCCGCGGCGCGCGGCGACCAGGCGAGGTCCTGCAGGAGCTCGACCCGCTGCCGCTTCCAGAACAGCACCGCGCCACCGGCCAGCACCAGCACCGACAGGCCCAGCGCCGGCGTCAGGCCGCCCCACAGCACGAGGTGCCCGGGCTCGCCGGCCGGGTACGTCTCGGCGTAGGGGCCGAGGACGCGTTCCCCCGTCGACGGCGTCAGACCCGCGACCAGCCCGAGGAGGCCCAGGACCAGCGGGGGCAGGACGAGCAACCAGGAGCGCCGCCGGACCGGCGTCGCCTCGGCCGCTCCGCCGTCGGCCGCCGACTTGGTCGCGAACGCGCCCCAGAGGAACCGCAGGCTGTAGGCGACGGTGAGGACGGAGCCGACGACGACGGCGACGAGGGCGGCCACGACCACCGTGCCGCCACCGTGCGTCGCGTCGTGCCAGAGTCCCTCCAGCGCCGCCTCCTTCGCCACGTATCCCGCCAACGGGGGCAGCCCGATCATGGAGGCCGTGGCGAGCGCGGCCGCCGTGGCGGCCACGGGCATGGTGCGCCACAGACCGGAGAGCCTGCGCAGGTCACGGGTGCCCGTGGCGACGTCCACCGCGCCGGCCACCAGGAAGAGCGCACCCTTGAACATCGCGTGCGCCCCCAGCATGGCGAGCCCCGCGAGCGCGACCGCCCGGCTCTCCAGGCCCACCAGCAGCACGATGAGGCCGAGCTGGGAGACCGTGCCGAAGGCCAGGACGAGCTTGAGGTCGTGCTGGCGCAGCGCCCGGTAGCCGCCGAGCAGCAGGGTGCCCGCGCCCATCACCAGCACCAGCCACCGCCACACGGCCAGCTCGGCGAACCCGGGCGCGAACCGCGCCACGAGGTAGACGCCCGCCTTCACCATGGCCGCGGCGTGCAGGTAGGCGGACACCGGCGTCGGCGCCACCATCGCCGCGGGGAGCCAGAAGTGGAACGGGATGAGCGCCGCCTTCGTCGCGGCACCGGCGAGCAGGCACACGGTGGCCACGACGGCGGCGGTCCCGGTGGGCGGGTCCGGCACGACCTCCGAGATGCGCCACGAGCCGGTGGAGACCCCGAGCACGACGAGGCCGACCAGCATCGCGAGGCCACCGGCGGTCGTGACGACGATCGCCTGCATCGCGGCCCGGCGGGAGGTCTTGCGATCGGCGTAGTGGCCGATCAGCAGGTACGAGAAGACGGTCGTCAGCTCCCAGAACACGAACAGGAGCAGCAGGTCGTCCGCGGTGACGACGCCGATCATCGCCCCGGCGAAGGCTGTCAGGACCGCGGCGAACCGGCCGGTGCCCTCCGCGTCTCGCGAGAAGTAGGCGCTGCAGTAGATCAGCACGAGCGCGCCCACTCCCCCGACGACGAGGAGCATCAGCCACGAGAGCGAGTCGAGGCGCAGGGTGATCGACAGGTCGAGTCCCGGCACCCACGGGGTGGTCGAGACGGGCAGGTCGCCGGCGGCGACCCGCTCCGTGGCGGCCAGCGCGTACGCGGCCGCTGCGGCCGGGCCCAGCGCCAGCACCCAGAACGCACGTCGGCCCAGCCAGGCGACCAGTGCCGGCGCGGCGAGCGCCAGCACGAAGGTGAGCAGCAGGACCGGCAGCACGACACTCCGTCCGTCCGGGGGCGGGGCGGGGCTTCACTGTATCGCCGGACCTCCGATCAGGCCGGTCGGCGATGGACGGTCCGGGCTACAGGTCCTCGGGGGCCAGCAGGAACTCGGACTCGTCGGCGATCTCGCCGCCCACGGCGCTCTGGATGGCCGCGGCCACCCGGCCCACGAGGTCCGCGGCCCGCTTGCGCGCCACCACGAGCGCCGGCTGCGGGAACTCCCGCTGCGCCTCGTGCTGGTCCGGCGGGTCCCACACCACGCGGTAGCAGATCGCGCCCCCGGCGGCCCACGGCAGCTCCTTGACGAGGAGGGGCAGGACCTCGTCGCCGGAGACCTCCACGGTGACGTAGCCGTCGTGGCCGAGGTCGATCGTCAGCCCGTACCCGTCGAGCACCACCGGTTCCTGGAGCGCGGCGATGTCGATCTCGTCGGCCTGGGCGTGCAGCGCCCGCCGCACCTCCGGGTCCATCTTCTCGCCCGGGTAGAGTGGCTTCTCGGCGATCCCGGCCGGGGGGCCCTGGTAGTCGGCGCCCTCGGTCGCGAGGACCACCCGCGGGTGCACCTCCTGCAGGACCCGGTGCGCGGCCTGCGGGTCCAGCCAGATGTCCGACCAGACGGTGAGGTCGACGGCGGCACCCGGGTCGGGCGTCAGCACGACGCCGGCACCGGCGTCCCGTCGAGCGGCCTCCGCCGGGTCCCACAGCGCGGCGACGTCGAGCCGGGCGGAGCCCCCGAGGCGCCGGGCCGCCGCGACGAGCCACGCCACGACGCGCTCCTCCTCACGGTTCGGCAGCCCCGCGGGGAAGGACCTCGCCAGCCCGTCGCGGTCACCACCACCCGGGGGCGGTGCGTCGGCCCAGCGCTCGCGCGGCGTGACGACGTCGAACACCATGGCTGTGCTGCCGGGCAGACCGAGCTCGAAGCCGTCCCCCTTCGGTGCGTACGGGCCGTGCACGTGGCTGTGCCGGGTCAACCGGAGCACGCCGGGCTCCCCCGGCCCGGCGATGCGACCCGCGGGCAGGTCCGCGCCGAGCAGGGACGCCGGTGCCACGTCCCAGCGGGCCCCCGAGAACCGGGACATGGCGAGCACCTCCGCCTCGTCGACCTCGACGTCGGCGGGCACGGCCAGCAGGTGGCGCGCCTGGTGCCCCTGCGTGGTCGCACGCGGCAGCAGGGGCAGGGACGGTGACGACTGCTTGGCCATCTGGCGGAGCTCCTTCCGGGACCGGGGCGCCGCGTCGTGGCTGGTCGACCCCGCGCGGCGGGACCGAGCGTACCGACGTCGGCCACCCCGGGAGGACGCGCTCATACGTCCGAGCGGTGGAAGGACTGCCAGGACCGGCTCGCCGTCGGGCCGCGCTGGCCCTGGTAGCGCGAACCGTAGCGCTCCGAGCCGTACGGGTGCTCCGCCGGCGAGGACAGCCGGAAGAAGCACAGCTGGCCGATCTTCATCCCCGGCCACAGCGTGATCGGCAGGGTCGCCACGTTGCTCAGCTCGAGGGTGACGTGGCCCGAGAAACCGGGGTCGATGAAGCCGGCGGTGCTGTGCGTGAGCAGCCCGAGACGCCCGAGGCTCGACTTGCCCTCCAGCCGTGCGGCGACGTCGTCGGGCAGCGAGACGGCCTCGTAGGTGGAACCCAGGACGAACTCCCCCGGGTGCAGCACCAGCGGCTCCCCCGCGTCGACCTCCACCAGCCGCGTCAGCTCCGGCTGCTCCTGCGACGGGTCGATGAACGGGTACCGGTGGTTGTCGAACAGCCGGAAGAACCGGTCCAGGCGGACGTCGATGCTCGACGGCTGCACCATCGCCGGGTCGTAGGGGTCCAGGCCGACGCGCCCGGCGTCGAGCTCGGCACGGATGTCGCGGTCGGAGAGCAGCACGGGGACACGGTAGTCGGCCCTTCCCCGGCGTGCACCGCGGTCCCGCCGATGCCCGGTTCCCGGCCTGGTTGCGGCCCGGTTTCGGCCTGGGGCGGGGTGTTGGGTATGATCGGCACGCACATCGTCGCGACGGTCCTTGTCGGCCGGTGATGACGGACGTGCGGGTGTAGTTCAATGGTAGAACTTCAGCTTCCCAAGCTGACAGCGCGGGTTCGATTCCCGTCACCCGCTCCACCGCACGAGGGCCTGGCCACGACGGCCGGGCCCTTCGTCGTCCCACCGGTGGCCCCCGTCCGCCCCGGACCGGGCACCTCACCCGGCGGGCGACCGCCTGCGACGAACCAGCCGGTAGATCGCGCACCCCGCGCACCATCCCGTTGCGGCGTCGACGGCGGCCGCGGCGACGACGACAGCGACCAGGCCGCGCGCCGCGCCGTCGGCGCCGAGGATGAAGCCCCCGAGTGCCGCGACGGTGAGCACGCAGCCGAGGAGCTGGGCGAAGCGCGCCGGACGTGCATCCTCCAGCCTCGTCGCCGCGCCGATCCGGGGCCAGACGACGCGCGCGAAGAGCTGTGCCCACACGGACCACTGCACGCTGACGAACGCGGTGAGACCGAACACGGCGACCTGGGAGGCGAGCAGCCCGAGGGCGAGGGGGCGAGCGGGACCGATGGTGAGCAGCACCGCGGCGAGCACGAAGGCCGTCGCGCCGGCGGCGAACCGCAGGGCGCGCGGGTCGACCTGGTCCCTCAGCGGGCACGAGGTGATGCCGAGGCCGCCCATGTGGCACTCCTGTCGGTGCGGGCCGCTGGCGAACTCACGGCACCCTTCACCCTACGCTTCGCGCTCGACGAGGGGCGCCCCCGGGCCCGGTCACCGGTGCGGCGTGTCGGCGCCGATGGCACGATGAGGTGCCCATCAGCAGTCGCGGAGGAGGGGCGATGACGGACACCGCCGGGATGCCGGAGCGGCCGGAGCACGGCCGGGAGGAGACGCTGGAGGAACGCTCGGACCGCAACTGGGTCGAGCTGCTGCAGGAGCTGCGGGTCATGCAGACCGGTGTCCAGATCCTCACCGGGTTCCTGCTCATCCTGCCGTTCCAGTCCCGCTTCCAGGACCTCGACACCTTCCAGCGCAACGTCTACCTCGTCGACCTGCTGACCTGCATCGTGGCCACCGGCCTGTTCGTCGCGCCGGTGGCGATCCACCGGGCACTCTTCCGCAAGCACCTGAAGCAGCCGGTCGTGACGGTCGGTGACCGGATGACGCGCGCCGCTCTGGTCCTGCTCGCCGTCGCGCTGTCCTGCACCGCACTGCTGGTCTTCGACGTCGTCCTGGACCGGACGGCCGGCCTCGTCGTCGGGGGCGGCTGCGCCGTGCTGCTGCTCTTCCTGTGGGCGGTGCTGCCCGTGATCGTCCGACGGCGGCACTGAGGGCGCGGAGCAATCGAGGCGCCCTTGATATTCGTTTTCTGGACGAAAGGGGCATTGTTTTCGCCGGGCACATTTCCCCTTTCGTCGATACGCTCCGACCTATCGATGTCGATCGGCTCGGGGGCCCGATATGTCTTTTCGTCTTCCCATCGTCGCCGTCGCCGTGGGCGCGCTGCTCGCGGTCGACGCGCTGTCCGCCGCAGCGGCCCCGGACGTGCGTGAGCCGCACGGCGGCCATCCCGTGACCTGGGAGTCCGAGGTCGACTCGTCCCGGTTCGGCCGGTCGTCCGCCAACGACGGCACGCGCGCCCTCTCGACGGCGGCGCGCACGAGCACGAAGACGCACACCGTGCAGATCGTCGTGGCGACACCGAAGAACGTCCCGAAGAAGCACGTCAAGAAATGGGTCCGGAACTCCGACGTCGACCGGCTCCTGCGCGAGACCTCGGCGTACTGGTCGAAGCAGTCGCGCGGGCGGGTCACGTTCGTCCGCTCGGGGAAGGTCCGCCGGATCAACACCGGCGACGGGGCGTGCCGCACCACGAAGCAGGTGCTCAAGCAAGTCAAGCGGGGCGGTGCCAAGCACTACGGCAAGCGGTGGTACTCGGCGGACGACCGCGGGCCCGACCGCCGTGCGCACCTCGTCGTCCTCTACCCGTACCGCACCGGCGACTACGCCGGCGGGTCGAGGTACGGCGACACCTGCGACGGGAAGGTCGGCCTCGCCTCCATGCCGTCGAAGGCCGGGCGCAACTCCCCCGGCGGATGGACGTTCTCCCTGTTCGGGGGGCTGGACGGCTACCGCTCCGGCGACCGGTGGGACCACAACCAGTACGAGAAGGGCGTGGCCACGCTGGCGCACGAGCTGGCGCACAACATGGGCCTCGAGCACTCCGGCGTCGGCTGGTGCGAGGGGAAGAACGACGGCAGCTTCCGCAGCTCGCGGTGCGGGGCGGCCGAAGGGCTCGACCCGCTCGACCTGATGGGCGGCGAGTTCGCCGCCCAGGGCATCCCGGCGCTGTCGGGCGCGCAGAAGCGACGGCTCGGCGTCCTGCCGAGCTCCGAGCAGCGGTTCGTCGGGGCCAAGGGCGGCAACCGGACGGTCCTGCTCACGGCACGGCACCGGGACACGAAGCGCCCCACCCTCGTCCGCGCCCGGGACCCGCGCACCGGCGAGGTGTACTTCATCGAGCTGCGCCGCAAGGAACCCGGGGTGCGGTACCCGTACACGCGCCTGCCCTACCGGGCGAGCTCCGACTACACGGTGCGGTACGGCATCACCGTCAGCCGGGTCGCGGGCAGCCGCTCCACGTGGGCGTACCCGGGCGAGCACCTCGTCGTGCCGATGGGCCGGGAGTCGAACCGCCGCTCGAACATGTGGGAGGGACAGACGTTCACCACCCGCGGCGGCGGGATGAAGATCAAGGTCGTCAACATCGCCCAGGGCAAGAAGAACGCGAAGCTCCGCATCACGTTCCCCTGACGGGCGTCAACGGCCCGGGCGTCGGCGGGGTCGCAGCCGGACGTCCGGGAGGGCGGGGGCGCGCAGCGGCCCGCCCGCGTAGCCCTCGACCTGCCCGAAGCGGCGGGCGGCGGCGTCCGGCACGAACGTCGCACCGCCGTCGTCGGCGTCGGCGAGCTGTGCCGTCCAGGCGGCGCGCGCCTCGACGACCTCCTCGTAGGTGCGCCCCACGAAGTTCCACCACATGACGACGTCCTCACCGAACGGCTCTCCACCGATGAGGACGGCGCGCACCGGCCGCGCACCGGCGGACACGGTCACCCGGGAACGCCCGGGTGCGACGTACGCCAGGGTGTCGGCGTCGACCTCGCCGTCCTCCAGGCGCGCGTCGCCGTCGTCGACGAGCAGGCCGTGCTCGTGGCCGGGGTCCACCTCGAGCACCACCGACGCCTCGGGCTCGAGGTCGATCTGGGCGCCGACCAGCGGGGTGAACGTGCGCGCCGGCGACGCCAGCTCCTGCCCGGCGACCCGCAGCGCACCGAGGAACACCTGCACCCGCGCACCGTCCCGCACGACGGCGGGCAGGTCGCCGTGGTGCTCGAAGCTCGGTGCGGTGTCCTTCGCGTCGAGCGGCAGCACGGTCCACAGCTGGACGCCGTGCAGCGTCGGCGGCCTCGGACGCCCTGCGCTCGGCTCCGGCGACTCCTCCGAGTGCGAGATGCCCCGGCCCGCCGTCATGAGGTTGAGCTCTCCCGGCCGCACGGTCTGCAGCGACCCGACGGAGTCCCGGTGCAGGATCTCGCCGGCGAACAACCAGCTCACGGTCTGCAGGCCGATGTGCGGGTGGGGCGGGACCTGCATCCCGGCGGACGTCGAGACGTCGTCCGGCCCGTAGTGGTCGCAGAAGCACCACGCGCCGATCAGGGAGCGCTGCCGCTGCGGGAGCGTGCGACGCACCGACATCGCGCGGGGCCCGCCGAGCGGGACGTCCCGGGGACCCAGCAGCTCGACGTCGGGGGCTGCGGTGCCCGGCGCGCAGACCTGCTCGGCCGGACGGGTCTCGAGGTTGCTCATGGGCCCGAGGCTACGCGCGGTCGCGCTCCCAGGTACGGCCGAGGCCCCCGGGGCGGCCGGGGGCCTCGGCATCGCCGCGGTCCCCGGCGATCGCAGTCGGGGTGCTGTGTCGACGTCACAGCCCCGGGTCTCCCACCGGGTCGGTCCGGGCCTGGTGCGTCGTCGCCCTGACCGGCCCGTTCTCCGTAGGATCCCGGACGCGGGTGGTCTTCCGGCCCCGCCGAACACCCGCGTCGTCACCCGCGGCCCGCACTCGGTACGGATCGGTCCGTCGTTCTCCGGTCGACCTTCGCCCCGGCGGGCTGTCCGACGGACCCCGTCGACCGTGATCGACGTGATCCTGAGCACCTCTCGCCGAGACCGTTAGGCACGTTTCTAGACCTGCTGCGGGTCGACTGCAAGAGGTCCGAGGCCGCGGATTCTCGGTCGCAGGTTCGTCCACAGCGGGACGCCCGGAATCCCCACACCGTCCACACCCCTGTGGACGAAATCTGTGGACGACACGCCACCGTGGGCGCGCCGCGTACCACCCCGCCACCGGTGGTGCCCCCGAGTTGTCGTGGCCGGGAACACCGTGGTAACGGAGTCGATCCGCGAGATTCCGCGGCTGGGAGCGCCTCGCGAGGTCGGCCCGCCGACGGGACGACGACCGCCGTCGTCGCCGCGAATCCTGCGTTCACCAGCACCGGCGTCCGGAGCGGACGGTCACGGATTGCTCCACAACCCTGTGGACAACATCGCTGTGACCCGTCAGATCCAGGCGCGTGCCGTCGTCCGCTGGTCGTCGGTGCGCCGCTCGACCTCGGCCACCGTCGCCAGGAACGCGCCGTCGTCGACGATCGTGCCGCCGGCCCTCGCGTGCAGCAGGAGCGCCAGCCGGGCCACCATCGCCCGCATCCGGGCCCGGGCGATCACATGGACCCCCGACGGCCGCTCGAGCTCCAGCTCGTAGGCGTCCTGCGGCACCCACGAGACCCGGTACGCGTGCGGCCCGTACTCGCGCCAGTCGAGTCCCGCCATCGCACGGGGCACCCGGTCGACCCGCTCCGCCTCGACCAGGATCACGCCGTCGTACGGGGTGCGCGCCACGAGCCGGCAGCGGGTCGTGCCGTCGGCGGCGGTCTCCTCCACCTCGACCTCCGCGGTCGCGACGAGCGAGCGCAGCAGCCCGAGGAGATCGCCGCTCCCCACCGGGTGCGCGGCGTACAGCGCGAGGTCGACGGCGCCCGCGGGGTCCGGGTGCAGCAGCTGGCGGCCGTCGGCGAGCAGCACGCCCCCGGCCTTGCGCGCCACCGCGACGCCCCACTGCACGAGCCGGAGCTCCTCGCCCTCCGGCAGCCCGGCCGCGAACGCCCGGGAGATGCCGTCGCGGTCGTCCGTGGTCGCGGGCCGGCCCGCCCGCGCGTCGAACATGCCGTCCACGCGACCGAGCGCGTAGGCCGCCGCCGGACCGCTCAGGCCGACCTGGGGCGACAGCGCCTCCGGCACGGGGAACGGTCCGGCCGCCCCGTGCTGGGCGCCGACCCCCAGCACGCCTGGACCGGGCGGCCGCGACGCCTCGGTGGCCATGCCGCGGAACCGCGCGCCCGCCATCGGACGCGGCTCGGTGTCCGACTGCGGCTCCTTGAGCCAGTGCACGTCCGGGAACCAGGCGTCGGCGAGGCCCCGGACCCGCGCTGGACCCCACGAGTCGGGGACGACGAGCACATGGTTCGACGCGTGCTCCGGCGGGACGAGCGTCTGCACGTACGACATGTGGCGCAAGGTACTCCTCTCCGCCACGCGCCATCAGGCCCGCGTGTTTCCGGCTCGTTACGGCGGGTGCGCGGGCTCAGACGCCGACGTCGTGGAGGTGGTGCTCGACGTCGTGCAGGAAGTACCGCCCGAAGGTGCGCACCGTGAACGTCGACCCGTTCGAACGCTTCCCCACCCGCTCGAGCTGGTCGGCGCGCACCGTGTCGAACCGGCGCGCGACGGCCTCGCCGGCATCGGCCAGCTCGCCGGCGACGGCGTCCGGGTCGGACTCGCCGTACCGGCCCTCGACGGCCGCCGCGTCCTGGTCCCAGTTCGCGAACTCGGCGCCGTCGGTGCGCAGCATGAGCTCGAGCCGTTCGTCGAAGACCCGGAAGACGTCACGGACGTGGGCCCCGTACTCCAGCGGCGACCACACACCGGGCGCCGGCCGACGGCGGACCTCCGGCCGCGCGAGCACGGCCTGCCAGGCGGGCACCGTCGCCCGGACGGCGGCGCCGACGGCGAGCGGGTCGACCGCCGTCGGGTCGAAGCCGCACTCGGGGCAGCGGCGGTCCACGACCCACGTCCAGTCCTTGGTGTCCGGCACCACGTCACCGCTGCGGTCCTGGGCCTGCGCTCCGGTGTCATCAGTCACAGCGGCGAGGATAGCGGCCCGCGTCCTGACGCTGGATGCCTATGATGTCAGCATGCCCAAGATCATCGGCAAGAGTTTGCACGAGCACCGCCAGATGACTCGGCACAAGCTGTTCACGGCGTTGTCCACGCTCATGGCCGAGCGAGGGTTCGACACGATCACGCTGGCCGACATCGCGACGGCCGCCGGCGTGGGCCGCACCGCGGTCTACAACCACTTCTCCGACAAGGAGTCGCTGCTCCTGGGCTTCATCACCCACGAGACCGAGCAGTACGCCCTGACGCTCGAGCGAGCGCTCGCCGGTGTGGACGACCCCGTCGAGCAGCTGCGCACCTACATCCGCCAGCAGGCCCAGCTCGCGCGGGTCTTCCACCTGGCGCCCGGCCCGGACCTGCGCACCGTCCTGTCCCGGTCCACCCAGGCACGGCTGCGCGAGCACGCGGAGATCGTGGAGTCGATCCTCAAGCGGATCCTCCACGACGGCATCGCCGTCGGCTCCTTCCCCCGGCAGGACATCGAGCCGACCGTGCAGCTCGTGAACGCGTGCCTCTCCGGCCGGCTCATCCCCGAGGAGCCACCCGCCCGCGAGCGCGCCATCAGCGCCGCCGAGACGTTCGTGCTGCGGGCCGTCGGCGCCCGGCCCGTCCTGGCCGCCTGAGCCGGCTCAGGGGCTCACGGGCTGTCGATGCCCGGGTGCTCCGGCTCCCAGGCGTCCGCGGGACGGTGGCGGTGCTCCGGCGGCGGCGGTGTGTACGGGACCGGTTCCGGCGACAGGTAGGCCCGCGCGAACTCGAGGCCCGCCACGAGGTCGGTGTGCCGCTCGTGCGCGTCGTACGCCTTGCGGGTCGAGATCTCCAGCACGACGTCCCCGTCGAACCCCGAACGCACCAGCTCGGTCAGCACCTTGTCGCAGTGCATGTCACCGCGACCGGGCACCAGGTGCTCGTCGCGGGCGTTGAACGTGCCGTCCGCCAGGTGCACGTGCCGCAGCCGGTCGCCGAACTCCTGGAGCAGGCTCAAGCCGTCCTGCTGCGCGATGGCGGCGTGCGACAGGTCGAGCGTGACGGCGTCGTAGCCGTGCTCCATGGGGTCCCAGCCGGGCAGGTAGGCCTTGAGCTCCCGGTCGAGGCGCGAGTGCGGGCGCCACGGGTACATGTTCTCCACCGCGACGGTCACCGGGCTGGAGGCGTTGAGCTCGCGCACCTGCTCCTCGAAGCTGCGCGCGTAGCGGTACTGCCAGCGGAACGGCGGGTGCACGACGACGGTCCGCGCCCCCAGCTCGCCGGCCATGTCCACCGCCTTGGCGAGCTTGTCGGCGGGCGACCGCCCCCACACCCGTTGACTGACCAGCAGCGTCGGGGCGTGGATGGAGCGGATGGGCATGCCGGTGTCGGCCGCGAGCCGCGAGAGCGCCTGCGGGTCCTGGGTCGCCGGGTCCGACCAGACCATCACCTCGACGCCGTCGTAGCCGATCTCGGCGGCGGACTCGAAGGCGAAGGCGGCACGGCGCGGATAGACCGACGCTGTGGAAAGCGTCACGGGGATCGCCGGTTCGGTCATGTCTCTCACCCTACGGCCGAGATCTGGACGTCTGCTGATCACGCTACCCGTGCGCGCCCCTGCCCGCGCAGCAGGTGTGGATAGGCTCGTCCCATGGTGAGCGCGGTGGTCTTCGACGTCGGCGAGACCCTGATCGACGAGACCCGCATCTTCTCCCGGTGGGCGGACCGCCTCGGCGTCCCCCGCGGAACCTTCCTCGGACTGATCGGCGCCTGCGCCGCCACCGACCGTCCCCTGGAGCACGCGTTCGAGCTCGCCCGGCCCGGCATCGACCTGCCCGCCGAGATCACCCGCTGGGCCGTCGACGACCCGGACGACCTGCGCGAGAACTTCGACGCCGACGACCTCTACGACGACGTGCGTCCCGCCCTGGCCGCCCTGCGCGACGCCGGGTACGCCGTCGTCGTCGCCGGCAACCAGCCGCCCCAGGCCCGCCGGGCGCTCGAGTCCATGGACCTGCCCGTCGACAGCATCCGCACGTCCGACGAGTGGGGTGTGGAGAAGCCCGACCCGGTGTTCTTCGCGCGGGTCGCCGACCTCACCGGGGTCCGGCCGTCGGAGATCGCCTACGTGGGCGACCGGCTCGACAACGACGTCCTGCCGGCCGCCGACGCCGGGATGCGGCCGGTGCTGATCCGTCGCGGCCCGTGGGGCTACCTGCACGCCGCCCGGCCAGAGGCCGCGCGCGTCGACGTCGTCGACAGCCTGCACGAGCTGCCGGCCCGGCTCGGCTGACTCAGTCGCGCAGCGGCACGCCCTTGGCGTCGCGGGAGAAGCTGCCCGTCTTGTCGGTCAGGTAGAGGATCCCCTCGATCAGGCCCCAGATCGCGACGGCCCAGGACAGGAACCCCAGCGACAGGACCGTGATCAGCAGCATCGTCAGGCCGAGCCCGGTGTACCCGAGGTAGAAGCGGTGGATGCCCAGCGAGCCGAGGAAGATGCCCAGCAGACCCGCCGCGATCCGCGACCTCGCGTTCGGGTCGACGTAGCCGTACTGCTGGTACGGCTGGTACCCCGGCTGCTGCTGGTACGGCTGGTACCCCGGCTGCTGCTGGTACGGGGAGGGCTGCTGCGCGGGCGGCTGCTGCTGGTACGGCGGCTGGTACGGCTGCTGGTACGGCTCACCCGAGGGCGACTGCTGCGGGTCGGGGGGCGGCGGCTGGTCGGACACGAGGGGCCTCTCCGGACGGGTGCGGGTACCACCGGAGAGTATCGCTCGCCGGCCCTGCCCCCCACCGGCCGTCCCTCGTCCCGGACGGCTCAGCCCGTCCAGCCCAGGCGCCCGAACGCGTCGAGCATGAGCAGCACACCCACGATGCCCAGGACCCAGCCCGTCATCTCGGCGGCGTTCTTCGAGAGCCACCGCTCCAGCCGGCGCAACCACGGGTCGACCCGGCGGGCCGCCGCCCAGCGGGCCACGAGCAGCAGCAGCGCCGGCAGCACCATCACGACGCAGTACAGCGCCAGGACCCCCACCGTCACCGGCGTCGCGAGGTCCGACGCCGTCAGCAGGCCGATCGCCGCGAGGTACGGCAGCATCGTGGCCACCTCGAGCGTCACCGCGCCGAGCGCCAGCCCCATGAGCGGCAGCACCGGCGACGAGGTGCCGGGGTCGAGGTCGAGCGCGCGTTCGCGCCACCGCACCAGCCGGCCGGGCCGCCCGCCGTCCTTCTCGGCCCGGCGTGCGGACCGCTTGCCGTCGAACCGGAAGCTGAGCACCAGCAGACCGATCCCGAGCACGAGCTGGACCAGCAGCACCGGTCGCGACTCCAGCACGTCGCCGTACCGCTCCAGCACCGCACCGGCACCGAGCAGCACCGCGACACCGATCAGGAGGTAGGCGACCGCGACCGTGCCGAGGTAGGCGAGCACCCGCCCGGCCCGCACGCGGCCCGGGGCGAGCAGCAGCCAGACGGGGACGAGCAGGGTGCCGAAGCTGGTCGAGTCCACGAGTGCGAGCACGACGAGCACGCCGGCCATCGCGACCAGCCCACCCTCGGTCGCGACGAGATCCACGGGGAGGTCCATGCCCCGAGCATCGCCCGGTCAACGGCCCGGCGGCGTCGGCCGGACGGATGATCCTCGCGGCCGGGACGCGGACGCCCGGCACGCGGCCGTACATCTTTCCGCCGATCCGCGACCCGACGCCCTGTGCTGGGATGGGTCCGTGAGCACCAAGACCCCGCCCGCCCCGAGCCCCCGCCCGCGCGGGCTCCTGCGGGCGTGGACCGGCGAGAACCTGCTCGCGGACGTTCTCGGCGCCGTCGCGGCCTTCGTCCTCGGCATCGTGCTGCTGGGCGTCGGCCTGGTCGACCTCGTCTCGGAGGTCGGCCCGCTGGGATCGGTCGAGCCGGAGCCGTGGTGGCGCGTCGCGCTGCTCGCCGTCGGCTGCGTGGTGCTCCTCGCCAAGCGCACGCACCCGCTGCTCGCGCTCGGCGCAGGTCTCGTCGTCGTGTCCGTGGACCTCGTGTGGGGCGGCAGCCTGGCGATCCTCCTCGTGGTGCTGTGGGAGCTGCTGTTCGAGGCCGTCCTGCGGACCGGCCGCACGGCGCGCACCTGGTTGTGGACGGCCGCGGCGACGCTCACGCTCGCCGTCGCGGTCGCCGCCGGGGAGGCCAGCCAGGAGCTGCGCTACTTCGTGTTCGCCGGTCTGCAGATGGGCGCGGTCGTCGTGATGCCGATGTGGTGGGCGGACAACGTGCGGCAGAAGGCCGAGCTCGCGGAGCTCGAGCGAGCGCGCGCCGACGAGGCCGCCCGGGCGGCGGAGCTGGAGCGCGAGCGCGCCGCCGACCTCGCCCGCATCGCCGCTCTGGACCGCCACGAGGCCGTCCAGGCCGAGCGCGCGGCGATGGCCCGCGACCTGCACGACGTCATCGCGTCGCACCTCTCCTCCATCGCGATCCACTCCGGCGCGGCGCTCGCCCTGCCGCTCGACCCGCAGCGGGACCGCACCGCCCTGGAGCAGGTGCGCGAGAGCTCGGTCGCCTCGCTCACCGAGATGCGGTCGATGATCGAGCTGCTGCGCGCCGACGTCCCGCAGGAGCCGCTCGTTGCTCCAGGGCGCCTCGACGGCCTCGGCGAGCTGGTGCGGTCGGCGCGTTCCGCCGGTGACGACGTCACGGTCCACGACCCGCAGCAGGTCACCGAGCGGTCCGTCCCCGCCGCCGTCGGTCAGGCCCTGCACCGGATCGCCCAGGAAGCGCTGACCAACGCCCGCAAGCACGCCCCCGGAGAACCTGTGACGGTCGCTATCGACGACGGCGCCGGGCTGACCCTGCGAGTCAGCAACCCCCTCCCTTCGCTGTGGGTGCACGACGCGCCGTCGGATCACGCAGGTCAGCGGTGCGTCGTGCACCCACAGCGAGGGGAGGGGCCGCTCAGCGCGGGCACCGGGCTGATCACCATGCGCGAGCGTGCCGAGGGCCTCGGCGGGACGTTCACCGCCGGGCCGACGGCGGACGGCGCCTGGCAGGTCGAGGCCGGTCTGCCCGTGGGTGAGGAGGTCGTATGACCGTGCCGAGGAGCCGACCCGTCCGCGTGCTGCTCGCCGACGACCACTCCGCCATCCGTGCGGGCCTGCGCCTGCTGCTGGAGGCGGCCGACGACGTCGAGGTCGTCGCCGAGGCGGCCGACGGGGACGCCGCCGTCACCAACACGCGGGCGCTGCGTCCCGACGTCGTGCTCATGGACCTGCGGATGCCCGGCACGGACGGCGTCGAGGCGACCCGGATCATCGCCGCGGAGGGGCTGGCGGACGTCCTCGTGCTCACGACGTTCGACCTCGACGAGTACGTCCACGGAGCCCTCGACGCCGGGGCGGCCGGGTTCCTGCTCAAGTCCGCCGAGCCGGCCGACCTGCTGCGCGCCGTGCGCCAGGTCGCGGCGGGCGACGGGGTGCTCGCGCCCGAGGTGACCCGGCGCGTGCTCGCGCGGCTCGGCGAGCCCGCACCGCCGCCGTCGTCCCCCGCCGCACCGCCGCCCGGCCCCGGTGCACCGCCGCCCGGCCCCGGCGCCGGCGCCGACCCGCGGCTCGACGACCTGACACGCCGGGAGGTCGACGTGCTCGCCGCCCTGGGTCGAGGGCTGTCGAACCAGGACATCTCCGCCGAGCTCGTCATCTCCGAGGCCACGACGAAGACCCACGTGTCCCGGGTGCTCACCAAGCTGCAGGTGCCGTCGCGCATGCAGGCGGCGGTGGTCGCCCGGCAGTGCGGTCTCGCCTGACCCGGACCTACCCGGTGCGTCGGCCCGCCGCTAGGCTCGGCGGGTGCTGACCAAGACCGCCGTCACCGACGACCAGGTCTCCGCCGTGCTGGCGGCCGTCGGGGCCGTCCACGAGGTCGAGACGCTCGCAGGCGGGATGTTCGCCACCGTCCTGCGCGTCACCCTCGCCGACGGACGGCTGGTGGTCGTCAAGGTCACCGGCGCCGACACCGGCCGGATGCTGCGGTACGAGCACGGGATCTCCGGGACGGAGGCCGACGTCTACCGCCGTGCGCACCGCGCCGGCCTGCCCGTGCCCGCGCTGCTGCGGGTGGACCGCAGCCGGGAGCACGTCGACGGCGACGTCGTCGTGACCGAGCACGTGCCCGGGGTCCTCTGGGAAGGGCTGGACCTGGACGCGGCGACGACGCACCGGGCGCGGCACGAGCTGGGCGGGTTCATGGCCCGCCTGCACCGCCTCACGGGCGACCGCTTCGGATATCCCGCGCCGGAGTCCGGGCTGAGCCGGACGACGTGGCCCGACGCCTTCTCGGCGATGGTCGAGGCGGTGGTCGAGGACGCGGAGCGCTGGGGAGTGACGCTGCCGCACGACCGCCTGCGTGCCGCTGTCGGCGCCCACCGGGACGTGCTGGCGGTCGTCACCACGCCGCGCCTCGTGCACGCCGACCTGTGGCCCGGCAACGTCCTGCTCGACGTCGATCACCACGACCTGGCCGCTGTCGTCGACGCCGAGCGGGCCCTGTGGGGCGACCCGGTCTTCGAGCTGGTCGGTGCCGACCAGCTCGGGGCGGGCGCCGTCGACCCGCACGTGCTGGCCGGGTACCGGGAAGCCGGCGGCGATCTCGGCCTCGGGGACGGGACACCCGGTGCCGGCGACCCGGACGCCTGGGCGCGGCTGCGCCTGTACCGGGCCTACTTCGCGTGCCTGCTCGTCGTCGAGATCGTGCCGCGCGCCTACGCCGGGGACTGGGTCGCCGGGTACGCGGCGACCGCTCGTGGCAACCTCGAGCGGATGCTCGACGAGCTCGGGGCCTGAGCGGCCGCCCGGTCAGCCCCGCAGCGGGAGCGTCAGGGTGGTGCTGCCCTCGGGCGTGACACGCACCGGCACGCCCCAGTCCTGCTGGGCGAGGTGGCAGGCCGGGAAGACGTCCGGGTCCGGTGCGCCGTCGGGGCCGAGCGGCACCTCGTCGCAGGAGGCGGCCTTCGCGGTCACGTGCAGCACGCCCTCGAGCACGTCGGGATCGAGCCGCAGGGTGCGGGTCAGGCCGGTGCCGTCGCCCGCCCCGTCGAGCAGCAGCCCGGGCGGTGTCGCGCTGACGCGGAGCTCGGTGGAGGGCCCGAACCGGTCGTCGAGCTTTTGTCCCGGCGCGGGGGTGAACGGCACGTCCAGGTGCAGCGTCCCGGCACCGATGTCGGTGGGTGTGCGGGCGACGCGGTGCGCGCCGCCGTCGAGCACCTCGCCGGCGAGGTCGGCGGGCAGGGCGATCCGGGTCAGGCGGTGGGCCGCCGACTCGACGACGAGCAGGTGGACGCTGCGACCGTCGGTGTCGGCCTGCACGACGACGTCGCTCGGCTCGGCGAGCCCGGTGGCCAGGGTGGTGACCTCGCCGGTGGCCGGGTTGTGCCGGCGCAGCGCGCCGTTGTAAGTGTCGGCGACGACGACGGACCCGTCCGGGAGCGTGGCGACACCCAGGGGGTGCTGCAGCAGCGCGTCGGCGGCCGGGCCGTCCCGGTGGCCGAAGTCGAACAGACCCTGCCCGACGGCGGTCCGCACCTCGACGTCGGCGGCACCGTCCGGTGCGACGTGCCGCAGGGCGGACGTCTCGGCGTCGGCGAGCCAGAACCCGCCGTCGGCGTGCCCGCCGGCGTCGAGCGACGGCGCGAGACCGGACGGCTGGGCGAACCACGCGGTGCTCCCCGGGCCGTCCTCGAGCCCCTCGTTCATCGTGCCGGCGAGCAACCGGATCGATGCCCGTGCGGGGTCGAACGCCCACAGCGTGTGGTTGCCCGCCATCGCGACGACGAACGCACCGAGGGGCTCGGACCAGGCGACGTCCCAGGGCGAGGAGAGGTTGACCCGGGTGGCCGGGTCCTCGTCCCCGGGCGCGTGAGCACGCCGACCCTCGCCGGGGACCTCGACGTTCTCCGGCCCGCCGACCATGTGCTGCCGGCCGGTCCCCGCGACGGTGTACACCTGCCCGGTGCCGAGATGTACGCCCCGCAGGGCGTGGTTGACGGTGTCGGCCACGAGCACGTCGTAGCCGAGGCGGGACCGCAGCTCCGCCGGCACCAGGCACAGCCCGTTCGGCTCGCTGAACCGGGCGTCCTGCGCGCCGCCGCCCGGCCCGCCGTCGACGAGCCCCCGCTCACCGGAGCCGATGCGTCGGACCAACGTCTCGCCGTCGGGCGCCAGCTCGGCGAGCGAGTGATGACCGGCGTCCGCGACGAGCAGGTTCCCGCCCGGCAGCTCGACCGCCTTCGCCGGGAAGCGCAGGGTGCTGGGCTCGGGCGCCGGCGGGACGTACGGGTCGTCCCCGCGGTGCAGGGTGCCCTTGGCCTCGTGCTCCGTGACCAGGTCGCGCACCAGGGCCGCGATCGCCGACGCGTGGCCCTCCCCCGCCATCTGCGCCACCACGTATCCCTCGGGGTCCACGACCACGAGCGTGGGCCAGGCGCGGGCCGTGTAGGCGTCCCAAGTCGTCAGCTCCGGGTCGTCGAGCACGGGGTGGCGCACGTCGTACCGCTCGACGGCGGCAGCCAGGGCGTCCGGGTCCGCCTCGTGCGCGAACTTCGGGGAGTGCACACCGACGATGACGAGCTCGTCGCGGTGGTTCTCCTCGAGCTCGCGCAGCTCGTCCAGGACGTGCAGGCAGTTGAGGCAGCAGAAGGTCCAGAAGTCGAGGACGACGACACGGCCGCGCAGCTCGGCCAGCGTGAGGTCCCGGCCGCCGGTGTTCAACCAGCCTCGGCCGACCAGTTCGGAGGCTCGGACGCGGGGCAGGCGGGACGAGGAAGTCACCAGAGCATTCTGCTCCGGACTCCGTGAACTTCGAAACCCACGAGCTTCTGGCGACGCGGGATCCGCGGCCGGCCCTTCGCCGTACGCGTTCAGGCGTCCTCAAGGAGCCGGTTCAAGCTCTCCTCGAACCTCTCCGCCTCGGCCCCTTGCGCCTCATGATGCAACGAGAGCAGGACTTCGCGTACCCGACCCAAGTTGTCGGCGTCAAGACGAGGGAAGAGCGCGGACAGAGCTTCCGAAGGCCCGTCCGCGTGCGGCCGCGAAGCGGCCTTGGGCGATGGCACGAAGTTCACGTTCAGGACTGGGGGCGTCGCCTGCTCCTCGACCACGGCCTTCGAGTACCGCTTCGCCCGAGACGCCGAGGATCGCGCCCAGCCGCTCCCACGACAGGCCCTCGCGCTTGGCTTCGACGACAGCTCGGCGTAGATCACGCTCCGCATACGACCGCCGCATCGCAGCGAGGGCCGCCCTGCTGCGGGTCGACGGCTCGCGAAACGTGCTCCGGTCGCTGACCCCTCGGCAAGCTCCCCGCCGTACGCGATCAGTTCTTCCAGGTTCCGTGCCACGTCGATCACCGCCTTGGGTAAGGCATGGCGTGGATCACGAGGTATCCACCACCGTAGTAGGGGGGAGATGAAGATGATCTCGAGGTGGTGCCCGCTGCGGGTCCACCCCAAGGCTCGGTAGACGCGAGCTTGAACAGGTCCTGCGTCGACCGGCTGGTCCGTGTTCGTCCACGTCCACGTCCACGATCCCAACATACGTTGCCTGCCCCCGGACGTCCGTTGCGCCACGGGGCTCCCCCCCCCCACGCCGCCGGCCTGCGAACGCCCGCACGCTGACGCACGGTAGGGATCGGGAGGAAGGAGGTCCCGCCATGCCGAAGACCACCCCACGGGGCGACGCCCGCCAGAGCGAGCTGCCCTCGACCCTGCAGCGCTCCGACGACAAGGCGCAGCGCACGTTCGCGAAGGCGTACGACTCCGCGATGGACGAGTACGACGACGAGGAGCGCGCGCACCGGGTCGCGTACGCGTCGCTGAAGCACACCCACGAGAAGGTCGGCGACCACTGGCAGCCCAAGGCTGAGGCGGGGCCCTCGGACCGGGAGAGCCGCAGGGCGCGGGAGGAAAGCTCGTGACGGCGGCCGGTGGAACGTCCGGCACCCACCGATGAGCTGGGCACTGACCGGGGCGGGGGCCGCGCTCGTCCTGATCGTGATGTGGGACGTCTTCCACACGTTGTGGCACCCCACGGGTCAGGGCCGTCTCAGCAAGACCCTCATGCACGCCGTCTGGATCGCGTCGCGGCACCTGGGCACGTACGGCCGCCGTCTCAGCGGCGCGGCGGCCATGGTCGCGGCGATCGGCGGCTGGGGCGTCCTCATGGTGCTGGGCTGGGCGCTGATCTTCGTGCCCTGGATGCCGGAGCGCTTTCTCTACGCGGCCGGTGCGGACCCCGCGTCGGGCGGCAGCGTGGTCGACGCCCTCTACCTCTCTCTCGTCTCGCTCACGACCCTGGGCTACGGCGACATCACGCCGCTGGCGCCGTGGCTACGGGTCGCCACGCCGATCGAGGGGCTCCTCGGCTTCGCCCTGCTTACCGCGGCCGTCTCCTGGGTGCTGCAGGTCTACCCGGCGCTGACCCGCCGGCGCGTGCTCGCGCTACGTCTCATGACGTTGCACCGCAGCGGCGCCGTGGACGCCGTGCCCTCGATGGAGACGACCACCGCGGCGCTGCTGGTCGAGGGCGTCGCCCAGCAGGTCGGGCAGGTGCACGTCGACCTGATCCAGTACGCCGAGACCTACTACTTCCGGGACCAGGACCCGTCGACGTCGCTGGCCGACACGATCGTCCATGCGCAGGCCCTGATCGATGCCGCCGGCCGGTCGGCGCACCAGGACGTCCGCCGGCTGGGCGACGTCCTCGAGGAGGCCCTCGACGAGCTCACACGGGTGCTCGACGACCAGTTCCTGGACGAGGGGGGCGACACCGACGGCATCGTGGCGGCCTTCCGCGCGGACCACGGAGTGGATGCGGTGTCCTGATGGTGACCTGAGCCGGACGCCGGAGCCCGGGGAAGCGCTCAGAGCGCCTCGACGGCGCCCACCACGTGGACACGCACCGGCACGCCGTCGACGTCGGGCGGCACGTCCTTGCGGGCGCTGAGGCTCTGCACGTTGACCTGCAGCACCCAGTCGTGGCTGTCCCCGCGCTGCGTGAGCCCGACGCCGCACACGCCGTCGACCTGCTCGAGCGTCTCGCGCAGGGTGCTCTTGGCGGATCGTGCCTCGTCCCTCGTGACCATCGGACACCTCCCGGTGTTCTTCCATTGTGCCCCCGACCCGGCCCCGCACGCCGCGACGTGCGTCACGCTCGCACCAGGCTCGCCGGTGTGGGCAGGATGGGTGGATGAGCAACGAGTCGATCCCGTCCCTCCCCCTCAACAACGGCGTGCAGATCCCCCAGCTCGGCTTCGGCGTCTTCCAGGTCCCCCCGGACCGGACGCGCGAGGTGGTGGCGACCGCGTTGGAGGTGGGCTACCGCCACATCGACACCGCGCAGATGTACCGCAACGAGCGCGGCGTCGGCGAGGCGCTGGCCGCTTCCGGGCTCGACCGTGACGACCTCTTCGTCACGAGCAAGCTCAACAACGCCTTCCACGCCCACGACGACGCCCTGGCGGCCTTCGACCGCACGCTGGAGGAGCTGCAGCTCGACCACGTCGACCTGTTCCTGATCCACTGGCCGCTGCCCGCCGTCGACCGGTACGTCGAGGCGTGGGGTGCCCTGGAGGAGATCTACCGCTCGGGTCGGGCGCGCGCCATCGGCGTGTCGAACTTCCAGCCGCACCACCTGCGCCGGCTGATGGACGAGACCACCGTGGTGCCGGCCGTCAACCAGGTCGAGGTCCACCCGTGGCTGGGCAACGAGGACGTCCGCGCGGTGGACACCGAGCACGGCATCGTCACGGAGGCGTGGTCGCCGCTCGGCCGGGGGCAGGTGCTCGAGGACCCGACCGTGGTGCGGATCGCCGAGAACCTCGACCGGACGCCGGCCCAGGTGGTGCTGCGCTGGCACGTGCAGCGGGGTGACGTCATCTTCCCCAAGTCGGTGACGCCCGCCCGCATCGAGGAGAACTTCCGGCTGTTCGACTTCGAGCTGTCGCAGGCCGACATGGCGGACATCACCGCCCTCGACCGGGGCGAGCGCATCGGCTCGCACCCGGACGAGATGAACAACACCGGCCGCTGACGCCTCGACCGGCCACCGCCGGCCCCGATCGCTGTGGGTATGAGATCTCCTGCCTCGACCCCGTTCGAGGCGGGAGATCTCATACCCACAGCGATCGGGGTGGGTGGGTCAGGTGGCGTGGCGGGTGGTGCGGATCCCGACGAGGAGCCCGCCCGCGCACGTCACCGCAGCGGCGACCAGCCCCCACAGCACCACGGGGTCGGTGACGTCCCCGGCGAAGAGCGCCCGCTCGGCGTCGACGATGTACGTCAGCGGGTTGAAGCGCGCCGCGACCTGCATCCACCCGGGACCGGCCTCGAGCGGCAGCATCATCCCCGACAGGATGAGCAGCGGGAAGATCAGGGCCTGCTGCACGCCCCAGAACAGCCACTCGCGGTTCCTGGCCGCCAGCCCCAGCGCGTAGGACAACGCCCCGACCCCGACGCCGAAGATGCCCAGCAGCACCAGCGCGGCCACGGCGTGCAGCGGGTTGAACCGGAACCCGAACGGCAGGCACAGCACCGCGATGAGCAGCCCCTGGACCACCAGCGGGGCGAACTCCTTGAGCGCGCGGCCCACCAGGATGGCCGACCGGTCGAGCGGCGTCGCGAGCACCCGCTCGTAGGAGCCGGTCATCAGCTCGTACAGCAGGTTGGAACCGGTCATGGACGTGCCGAACAGCGAGATCATGACGATCACGCCCGGCACGAACCACTGCAGCGTGTCCGCCGTGGACATCCCGGTCCCGCCGAACGTCCCGGTGAGCAGCGGTGCGAACAGCCCGAGGAACACCAACGGTTGCAGCAGCGAGAAGATGAGCGTGAACGGGTCGCGCAGCATCAGCAGGATCTCGCGGGTGAAGACCGCGCCGGTGTCGGCCACGAACTTGCCGGGCCCGGTCCGCACCACGATGCGGGCCTCCTCCTGCGTGGCGACGCCGGTCGCCTCGGTCCGGGTGCTCATGCTGCGTCCTCTCGGCGGGCCGCCTGCTGCATCGTCGAGTCCTCGCGCAGGCTCCGGCCGGTCAGGTTGAGGAAGACGTCGTCGAGGCTGGCCTGCTGGGAGGTCGCCGACGTCGTGAACAGGCCGGCGGTGCGCAGGGCCTCGATCGCCTCGGGGAGCCGGTCGGACCCGTGCGACGTGGCCACCCGGACCCGCAGCCCGTCGGACCCGTCCGGTGTGCCGCCGTCGGACACGGTCACCTCACCGGGGTGCGGCGCGTCGCGCCCGACGACGGCGGCGAGCGCCGCGCCGACGGCGTCGGCCGAGCCGCCGCGCACGGTGAGCGTGAGGACGTCGTCGGCGTGCTCGCGCTTGAGCACGTCGGGGCGGGCGTCGGCGACGATCTCGCCGTGGTCGATGACGACGACGCGCTCGGCCATGTCGTCGGCCTCCTCGAGGTAGTGGGTGGTGAGCACGATCGTCATGCCGTACCGCTCCCGCATCGCGACGATGTGGTCCCACAGGTTGGCTCGCGCGTGCGGGTCGAGCCCGGTGCTCGGCTCGTCGAGGAACAGCAGCGGCGGGTGGTTCATCAGGCCGAGGGCGACGTCGAGCCGCCGGCGCTGGCCACCGGAGAGCGACTGGACGGTCCGCTTCTCGAGCCCGCCGAGCTCGAGGGCCTCGACGAGCTCGGCGGCCCGGCGCTTGTACTCGGCCGGCGCGAGCCCGTAGAACCTCCCCTGGTTGTGCAGCTCGTCGCGGACCTGGTAGCTGAAGCCGCCGCCGTTGCCCTGCCCGATGAAGCCGAGGCGGGCGCGCACCTGCGCGGGATGGGTGCCGACGTCGTACCCGGCCACCGTGGCGGTGCCGGCGGTGGGCTGCAGCAGGGACGTCAGCATCCGCAGGGTGGTGGACTTGCCCGCCCCGTTGGGACCGAGGAACGCGACGAGCTCGCCCTCGGACACGTCGACGTCGATCCCCTTGACCGCCTCGACCGTCTCCTTGCCTCGCGTGAAGGTCTTGGTCAGACCCCTCGCTCGGATCATCTCGACCCGCCTCTCGTACGTTGTACCGGAATGGTGGAGCGGATTGAGCATACACTGTACGAGAATGCCGAGGAACCCCGACAGAGGAATCATGACGAGCAGCCTGCCGACGTCCGCGCCCGCCGACAGCGAGCGCCGTCTCGCCCTGCTGTGGGACCCGCCGCAGCCCTCCGCCCGCGGCCGCAGGGCCAGGCTCAGCCTCGACGAGGTCGTCGACGCCGGGACCGCCGTCGTCCGCGAGGCCGGGCTGGACGGGCTGTCCATGCGCAAGGTCGCCGCCCACCTCGGCGTCGGCGCCATGACCCTCTACACCTACGTCCCGGGGCGCACCGAGCTGATCGACCTCATGATCGACCGCGCGTTCGCCGAGCTCGACCTGCCCGTCGCCGACCAGGCGTGGCGCGCCGCCATGTCCCGGTACGCCCGCGAGCACCGCGACCTCTACCTGCGGCACCCGTGGATCCTGCAGACCAACATGTGGCGGCTCCCCCTGGCCCCGCACGTGCTCGACGCCGAGGAGGCCGGCCTGCGGGTGCTCGTCGGCGCAGGCCTGCCCGCCGCCCAGGTGGTCGAGGTCATCGGGCTCGTGGACACCTACGTGCGCGGCGTCGCGCGCGCCTCCGTGGCCGAGCAGTCCGAGGGCTCGGAGTCCGGGCTGAGCAACGACGACTACTGGGAGTCGATGTCCACGTTCTGGAGCACCTACTTCGACCCCGACCGCTACCCCACGATGACCCGCGTCTGGGAGGCCGGGGGCTTCGACACCGGGCACGCCTCCTTCGACGCCACCCTCGACCGGCTGCTCGACGGCGTCGAGCTCGCCATCGACCACGCGGCAGCCTGACGCGTTCCTGCCACCTTCAGGATATGGCCCACCCCCGGTCTTGCCGCAAGGCCCCCCTGAGGCCTGACCATGGTCGCCTCGACGAACAGGGGGACCACATGATCGACGTCATCGTCGTCGGCGGCGGACCGACCGGGATGATGCTGGCGAGCGAGCTACGGCTGCACGAGGCCCGGGTGACCGTCCTCGAGAAGGACACCGAGCCGACGCCGCAGGTGCGATCGCTCGGGCTGCACGTGCGGAGCATCGAGATCCTTGACCAGCGCGGGCTGCTCGACCGGTTCCTGGCCCACGGGCGGCAGTTCCCGGGCGCCGGGCACTTCGCCGGGATCGACAAGCCGTGGCCCGCTCCGCTCGACACGGCGCACGGCTACGTCCTCGGCATCCCCCAGCCGCTCACCGACCGGCTCCTGACCGAACGGGCCATCGAGCTCGGCGCCGAGATCCGCCGCGGCTGCGAGGTGGTCGGCCTGGCGCAGGACGACGACGGCGTCACGGTGGACCTGGCCGACGGCAGCCAGGTGCGAGCCCGCTACGTGGTCGGCTGCGACGGAGGGCGGAGCACGGTGCGCCGGCTCCTGGGCGTCGCCTTCCCGGGAGAGCCGCCCACCGCCGAGTGGCTGACGGGCGAGATGGAGGTGACCGCGCCGGCGGAGGAGGTGGCCGCGGTCGTCGCCGAGGTCCGCGAGACCCAGCGTGGGTTCGGCGTCGGGCCGTCCGGCGACGTGCTGCACCGCGTCGTCGTGCCCGCCGCCGACGTCGCCGAGGACCGTACCGCTCCCCCGACGCTCGACGAGGTCCGCCGGCAGCTGCGGGCCGTCGCCGGCACCGACTTCGGCGTGCACTCCCCGCGCTGGCTCTCCCGGTTCGGCGACGCCACGCGGCTGGCCGAGCGCTACCGCAGCGGACGCGTGCTCCTCGCCGGTGACGCCGCGCACGTACATCCGCCCTTGGGCGGGCAGGGCCTCAACCTCGGCATCCAGGACGCGTTCAACCTCGGCTGGAAGCTCGCCGCCACCCTCGATGGCTGGGCTCCCGACGGACTGCTGGACAGCTATCACACAGAGAGACACCCCGTCGCGGCTGACGTGCTCACCAACACCCGGGCCCAGTCCACCCTGCTCTCCACCGAACCAGGGCCCCAGGCCGTCCGTCGCCTGCTCACCGAGCTGATGGAATTCGAGGAGGTGAGCCGGCACCTGATCGAGAAGATCACTGCCCTCGGTGTCCGCTACGACCTCGGCGACGGGCCCGCCCGCCTCGGCACCCGCCAACGCGACGTCCACCTCGACGGCGAGCGTCTCTACGAGCACATGCACGACGGACGCGGGCTGCTCCTCGACCAGACGGGCGCGCTGACCGTCGACGGCTGGTCGGACCGGGTCGAGCTCGTCGCCGGCACCAGCGACGAGCTCGACGAGCCCGCCGTCCTCCTCCGTCCGGACGGGCACATCACCTGGGCCGGGTCCGACCAGCGCCGCCTCGCCGACGCCCTGGCGAGGTGGTTCGGCGCGCCCACTCCGTAGGAACGCTCCGTGACGCCGTAGATCGGCCGATCCGGTCGCCGAGGACGCCCATCGGGTCGAGGAATCCTCAAGGTTCACGTTCGCTCGACGTCACCAGGTACGCGCGCACGGCGGTGGAACGGACCTTCGTCGGGCAGGATGTCGTCATGGAACGCCACGCCGTGGTCGCGATCCCCGAGGGTCTGCACGCACGCCCCGCCGCGCTCTTCGCCCGCCTCGCCGCCGACCAGCCCGTCGCCGTCCGCATCTCCCGGGACGGGAGCCCTCCGGTCGACGCCGCGAGCATCCTCGCGGTCATGACGCTCGGCGCCGACGCCGGGACGCGGGTCACGCTCGCCGTCGAGGTGCCCGACGGCGCGCCTCAGGCCGAGACGGACCGCGCCCGCAGCGCGCTCGACGCCCTGGAGGCGTTCCTCACAGACCCAGGTCGGTGAGGACCGGCCGGATCGCGTCCCGCACGGCGTTGCGGGCCGCGACCGGGTCGTGCTCGGCCAGCGCGACCCGGGCGAGCTCCTCGCACTCCTCCACCGTCACCCGGGCCAGCACCGCCGCGACGTCCGCCAGCGCACGCGGGGTCATCGACAGCGACCGCACGCCGAGCCCTACCAGCACCGGTGCGAGCGTCGCGTCCGCGGCCGCCTCGCCGCACACCCCCATGGGTCGGCCGTGCGCGGCGGCGCCCTCGCAGGAGAGCCGCACGAGCTCCAGCACGGCCGGCTGCCACGGCGTCGAGAGCCCCGCGAGCTCGCCGAGCATGCGGTCCGCGGCGAGCGTGTACTGGATGAGGTCGTTGGTGCCGAGGCTGCCGAACGCAGCCCGGGCGAAGATGTCCGCCGAGCGCAGCGCCGCCGCCGGCACCTCGATCATCACGCCCGCCGTGTCCAGCCCGTGCCGGGCGCAGGCGCCGACGAACTCCGCCGTCTCGGCCGCCGTGGCGACCATGGGCGCCATCACCCACACCTCGGCGTTCTCCGCCTCGGCCGCCACGGCGATCGCCTGGAGCTGGCGGTCCAGCACGCCGGGGCGCGTCGCCGCCGTGCGCAGGCCCCGGACGCCGAGCGCTGGGTTGGGCTCGCCGTCGGACGTGACGAACGGCAGCGGCTTGTCGGCGCCCGCGTCGAGGGTCCGGACGACGACCTTGCGGTCGGGGAACGCCGCGAGGACACGACGGTAGGCGGCCACCTGCTCGGAGACCGCCGGCTCGGTGCTGCGTCCGAGGAAGCAGAACTCCGTGCGGAACAGGCCCACGCCCTCCGCCGACGCCTCGATCGCGGCCTGCGCCCCCGCCGGGTCGGCCACGTTGGCGAGCAGCTCGACGCGGGTGCCGTCCGCGGTGCGACCACGCCCGTCGAACACTCGGCGCGCGGCCTCGCGCTGCTGCGCGGCGGCCACCGTCTCCGGGTCCGGGTCGCGCACCACGACGCCCGCCCCGCCGTCGAGCAGCACCGTCTCCCCGTCCTGGATCTTCTCGGCGCCCCGGACCGCCACGACGGCCGGGATCCCCAGCGCGCGCGCGAGGATCGCGGTGTGCGAGGTGGGGCCGCCGCCGCTGGTGACCACGCCCAGCACGACGTCGGGGTCGAGCGTCGCGGTGTCAGCCGGGGCGAGGTCGTCCGCGACGAGCACGAACGGGTGGTCCGGGCGCGGCACGCCGGGCGGCCGCACCCCGATGAGCTCGGCGACGATCCGGTCCCGCACGTCCCGCACGTCCCGGGACCGTTCGGACAGCGGCGGGCCCAGCTTCTCGAGCTGTTTGACCAGGGCGCGCGCCGCGTCCCAGATCGCCCGCTCCGGCGTCAGCCGGTCGGCGCGGACCAGACGCTCGGCGTCGGCCGCGAGCGAGGGGTCGGCGGCGATCGCGGCCGTCACCGCCAGGAGGTCGGCCGCGGTCCCCGTCACGTGCCCGGCACGCTCCGTCAGGTCGTCCCGCACGGTCGCCGCCGCAGCGGCCAGGTGCTCGACGGCGGTCTCGACGTCGGCGCTCGCCAGCCGGGTGGTGCGCGGCTCCGGCACGGGGTCGGGCATCGTGACGGCCGGGCCTGCCGCCCGCCCGGGGCTGACCGGCGCACCGGTGAGGGTCGTGCTCATCGACCGTGACCTCCGTCCGCCCGGCGCCGCGCCGTCCGGCGTGCGCACGAGACCATTGGCTCGCACAGTGGCCGATGCGGCACCCTGTGTCAATATCCGGCACGCCGCAGGTCGCTACCTCCAGGAGTCCGATGCCCCTCTCCGTCCGCTCCCCCGTCAGCGGGACCGTCGTCCCCGTCGCCGACGTCCCCGACCCCGTCTTCGCCGAGGGGATGGTCGGCCCGGGCACCGCCGTGGAACCGGTGGGCCGTACCGCGCTCTCCCCCGTCGACGGCACGGTGGTCAAGCTGCACCCGCACGCCTGCGTGGTGCAGGTGCCGGACGGGCCCGCCGTGCTCGTCCACCTCGGCGTCGACACCGTGCGCCTGGCCGGCGAGGGGTTCTCGGTCCGCGTCACCGAGGGGGCCACGGTCCGCGCCGGCGACCCGCTCGTCGAGTGGGACCCCGAGGCGGTCCGCGCCGCCGGGCTCGCCGCCGTGTGCCCCGTCGTCGTGCTCGAGGCCGCTCCGGAGTCGGTGCACCTCGTCGCCGCCGCCGGCACCGTCGTCGCCGCCGGCGAACCGTTGCTCCAGGTCGACGGCTGAGACGTCGATGGCGCACAAGTACCTCGCCGTCCGCTCCCACCTGGCCGACCTCGTCGCCCGGGAGCTCGCCGTCGGCGACGCCGTCCCGTCGGAACGCGCCCTGACCCGGCAGCTCGGCGTCTCGCGCACCACCGTGCGCCAGGCGATCGACGCGCTCGTCATCGAAGGTGTCCTCGAACGCTCGCAGGGGCGCGGCACGTTCGTCGCACCACCGCGTGCCGACCTGGAGATGCGGCTGACGACGTTCGGCGAGGAGGTGCGCCGCCGCGGCATGACGCCGGCCTCCCACGTGCTGGAGGCTCGCACCACCCCGTGCCCCGCCGCCGTCGCGGAGCTGCTGGCGCTCGCCGTCGGGGACCCCGCCCACCGCGTGCTGCGGGTCCGCACCGCCGACGGCGAGCCGTGGGCCGTGGAGGACGCCTGGATCCCGGCCGCCCTCGCCCCGGACCTCCTCGACGAGGGCGTACCGGAGTCCCTGGACCAGGCGCTGCGCGACCGCGGCCACGTCCCGACGGGTGGGGAGGAGACCATCACGGCGGCGGACGCGACCGCCGACGAACGCCGGCTGCTGGCGATGGGAACGACCCACGCCGTCATGCGCATCGAACGCCGCACGTACGCCGAGGACGTCCCGCTCATCCACTCCAGGTTCAGCTACCGCGGCGACCGGTACAGCGTGTTCGTGCCGCTGGGCGAGGCCCGCTCCCCCGTGCCCCGGTGGGCATGAGCGGCCCGGGGAGCCGTGGGCGCGATCAGCGCAGCCGCACGCCCAGCGCGTCGAGCACCGTGTCGATCGGGTTGACGTAGGTCAGCCCGGTCCCGCCCGTCCCCCCGGTCTCCGAGCCGGCGAACAGCAGCCCGAGCGCGACGCCGTCGGACCGGTACACGAGCGACCCGGAGTCACCGCCGCGGGAGAACGGCCCGGTCGAGGTCGACTCGACCTCGACCTGGCCGTCGAACGCGAGCACCCCGAGCTCCGGGCCGTACCCGACGAGCACGTCGTCCATCTCGATCGCGGAGACGCGGCCGTGCGTGTGCCCGGTGGTGCGACCGATCTTCTCGACCGTGTCGCCCGGCACCGCGGCCGCCGTCGTCGTGATGCGGCCCACCGGGTAGTCCAGGTCCACCTGCGGGTCGTCGAGCAGGGCGAGCGCCGCGTCGACCGAGGCGCGCTCACCGCGGGCGAGGGGCACGACGGCGGCCACCGTGCCGACACGGTCGTCGGGGTCCGTCCCGCCGTCCGCCGGTCCAGGCTGCAGGACGCCGTCGCCCGGGACGCCGTCGAGCACGTGACGGTTCGACAGCACGTACAGCGCGTCCGGCCCGCCCGGCAAGACCGGGGCGCCCGCAGCCGGCGACGTCCCCGGACCAGGGTCGGCGCCGTCCGCCGCGACGACGAACCCGCCGAGCGTTCCTGCCGTCACGTCGACGTGCGCGACCGACACCCCGGGGCGCAACGGGCGGACCCGGCCCGTCTCCCCGACGGCCTGGGCAGTGGCGACCGGCGGCTGCGGCTGCAGGACGTCCGCCCGCACGCTCCCCCGGCGCCCCGGTCCGAGCCGGCGGATCCGGCCGGTGCGGCGCACGTCCGGAGCCTCGCCCGCCTCCGCGACCACCTTGCGCACGACGGCGCGGGCCGCCGGCACCCCGAGCCGGTAGCGCACGGCGATCTCGTACTCCCCGGTACCGGCGGCCGGGGCGATGCCGATCGCGAGCGTCGGGGCGCGGACGGCGATGTCGGCGCCCCCGTCGGCCGACAGCGCACCGACCGCCGCCCCGTAGCGTTCAGCCAGGTCACGGGCGTAGTCGGCGAGCTGCGCCTTCGTCTCGCGGGCATGCGTGAGGTCCATGGTGGGAGTCTGTCGTGCCCGGGCGGGCGGCAGCCGTCCGGCACGCCGGGCGGGTGAATCCACGTCAGACGAGAAAGTTCACCCGGTCCGCGTCACGAAACGCCACCTCGTCCCTCTCAAGCAAGTGATGAGGAATCCGACGATGGACGACGTCCGCTCCGCGGTCGACTGGGCCCTGAGCCACGACCTCGCGGCGCTCCTGGCCTACCGTCAGGTCGCTCACCTGGACAAGGGTGCGCGCTGGCAGGCCGACGCTGCCCTGGTGGCCCGGTGGCACGACGCCACGGGCGACGGCAGCGTGCATGCGCGGCAGCTCGTCACGGAGCATCCGCGCACGCACTGCTGAGGTCAGGCGCGCAGCAGCGCGGCGACCCGGGTCCGGCGCGCTCGCGCGGCAGCCCCGACACCGAGGCCGAGTCCGACGAGCCCCCACAGCACCACCACGGTCGTCGCCCCGCCGAGGCCACCGACGTCGGGCAGGACGGCGGCGGCGAGCGCGTCCCGGGCCGCCCCGGTCGGCAGGGCGTCCGCGACCGAGACGAGGACGTCGGGCACGGTGGCCACCACGCCGGTGCCGATCATGAGCACCGCGATGAGCAGGCTGATGCCCCGGCCCACGTTCCCCAGCCAGGCCAGGAAGCCCAGGTGGACGGCGACGAAGCCCACGGAGACGAGTGCGCCGAGCAGGATCGAGCCGACCCAGCCGACCGGTGACAGGCCCTCGACCCCGGCGATGATCGCGCCGACGACGGCACCGGTGCCCGCACCGACCGCGGCCGGAACCGCGAGGGCGCCGAGCGTCAGCCGCAGGGCGGACCGCGTCGACCCGAGCGCGCGGGCCGCGACGGGTGGGAAGATCGTGAGCAGGCCGAGAGCCCCGAGCCACAGCGCGACGACGGCGAACAGCGGGCCCGTCGCACCCGTCGACAGGTCGTCGACGCCGGGTGCGGCCACCGGGTCCGACACCACGCTCGCGAGGTTCTCCCGCTCGCCGTCGGAGTACGTCGGGATGCCCTCCTGGGCCTCGACGAGGCCGTCGGCGAGGTCGTCGGTGCCCGTCGCGAGCTGGTCGACGCCGTCCGCCAGCCCGGAGGCCCCGTCCGCGAGCCCGTCCGTGCCCGTGGCCAGCTCCTGGGCCCCCGCGTCGAGCTGGTCGACCCCGGCGGCGAACTGCGAGACACCCGTGGCCAGCCCCTGCGCACCGGTGTCGAGCCGGGAGACGCCGTCCGAGAGCCCGGAGGCCCCGTCCGCCACCCCGGACGCCCCCGTGGCGAGCTGTCCGGCACCGCCCGCCAGCTCAGAGGCGCCGTCGGCCACCCCGGACGCCCCCGTGGCGACCTGGTCCGCACCCGACGCGAGCTCGTCGAGGCCGTCCGCGAGGCCTTCGTTCCCCGTCGCGAGCTCGTCCGCGCCCGTCGCCAGGCCGACGGTGCCCGCCGCCAGCTCGTCGGCACCGGCGCTCAGCGCGGCGATCCCCTCGGTCAGCGCATAGGAGCCGGTCGGGTCGCTCGTCGCGCTGCCCGGCGTTCCGACGCCCTGTTCCATGCCGGTCGCCAGCTCTTGCAGGCCCGACTGGATGTCGCCGACGGAGGGCGCCTGCTCGCAGCCGGGCGTGCTCGGGTCTGCTTCGCACGCCATCGCGAAGGCGAGCCCGTCGGCGAGCCCCTGCACCGTGTCGGCGGAGGTCCTGGTCTGCTCGGGCAACCCGCCGGCCCGCTCGGCGAGCTGCTGGAGGCCCGCCGCGAGCTCGTCCGCACCTCCGGCGACACGGTCGACGCCGTCCGCGAGGTCGCTCGCACCACCGGCCAGCTGCCCGGCACCGGCGGCGCTCTCCTGCGCACCGTCCGCCAGGCCGGTCGCACCGTCGGCAACCTGCTGGGCGCCGTCGGACAGCGACCGGGCGCCGTCGGCCAGGCCGGCGACACCACCGGCCAGCTCGCCGGCACCGTCGGCGAGCTGGTCTGCACCGGTGGCGGCCTCGCCCACCCCGGCGGCGTACTGGCTGGCGCCACCGGCGAGCTCGTCCGCGCCCGACGCCGCCTCACCCACGCCCGCGGCGTACTCGCCCGCACCGTCGGCGAGCTGCCCCGCGCCGTCGGACAGGTCGCCCGCACCGGACGCCGCGTCGCCCGCCCCGGAGGCGAGCTCGCCGGCGCCGTCGGCGGCCTCGCCGATCCCCTCGGAGAGCGTGTTGAAGCCGACGAGGACGTTGTCGACGTAGGTCTCCGTGAGGGTCGAGCCCATGACCGAGGTCGCGGTCGTGGCCACGACCCGGGCGAGCGCGTCGTCGACCACGCGGCCGCCGGGCGGCGTGGCGATGTCGATCGTCGCCTGGCGGGCGTCGTCGGCGTCCTCGGAGCCGAACGACGTCGCCGCCGCGGAGAAGTCCTCGGGGATGGTGACGACGGCGGCGTAGGTGCCGTCGGCGAGCCCGTCGGAGGCGTGCTCGGCGTCGGTGATCGTCCAGTCGTAGTTGACGTCGGAGCCCTCCGCGTCCTCGGTGCCGCCGTCCACGAGCCCGGCGGCGAGCTGCCGCCCGAGGGGCGCCGTCTGGCCGTCCACCTCGACGGGCTCGTCCTCGTTGACGATGGCGGCCGGCACGGTGTCGAGGCGGTCCATGGGGTTCCACAGCGCCGCGAGCAGGATGCCGAGCACCAGGACGGGCAGGAGCGCGACGAGCGCGATCGTCCAGGGGTTCTGCGTGACGCGGTTCATGCCCGCACCTCCTCGGTGGTGGCGTCGGTGGTCTCGGTGGGTCCGGCGTGCGGCGTGCCGCCGGTCGGGTCGTGCTCGGGCACCGGTGGTGGCTCGTCACCGCCGTGCAACGTCGCGGCGGCGCCCCACCCGGCACCGACGTCGAGGACGGCGGTGTCGGCGGGCAGCAGGTCGGTGGCGACGACGCCGGTGGCTCCCACCAGCAGCGTGGCGCCGGCGGCGTGCGCCCCGGACAGGGCCGTGGCGAGGGCCGCGCGAGCGGGCCGGTCGGCGACGACGTCGGTGCGGTCGACGACGACGATCGTGGCGCCCTGCCGCACGGCGGCGGTGACCGCACCGGCCGGGTCGCCGTCCTCCTGGACCGCGTCGACCACGGCGACGCGGGAGCGGACCGCCGGTGCGCGCTCGGGCAGCACCAGGCCGGCGACCTTGGCCACGCCGGCGTCGGGGTGCAGCCGGCCGGCGACGGCCAGCAGGAACGCGTTCACCGGTGCGGCCGCGTCGCCGTGGACGGCGAGGGTGCCGCCGTCGGGCACGCGGACGCTCACCGGGCCGACGAGCGGGGGCTCACCCCGACCGGGTCCTCGGGGGCCGGCGACCTCGAGGTCGCGGACCACGACGGCGTCGGCCCGGCCGTCGGGGCGGTCGCCGGGCCACGCGGCGAGCCGCAGCTCCTTGGCGAGACCCTCGCCCTCGACGTCGAAGGTCGGCAGGGCACGGTCCAGCCAGCGGGGCATCCACCACGCCTTGTCGCCGAGCAGCGCGAGGACCGCGGGCACGAGCACCATCCGGACGACGAACGCGTCGACGGCGACACCGACGGCGAGCCCGAGGGCGATGGGCTTGAGCGTCATGTCGCCCTCCGGCACGAACGCGACGAAGACGCTGAACATGATGATCGCGGCCGCGGTGACGACCTTGGCGGACCCCTGGAAGCCGGTGAGGATCGCCTGGCGTGCCCGGCCGCCGTTGTGCACGTAGTCCTCACGGATGCGCGAGACGAGGAACACCTCGTAGTCCATGGCGAGCCCGAACAGCACACCCATGAGGATGATCGGCATGAAGCTGATCACCGGGCCGAGCCGGGTGACGTTCAATGCCTCGGCGAACACGCCGTCCTCGAAGACGAGCGTGACCGCGCCGAACGCGGCGCCGACGCTCAGCAGGTAACCGAGCGTCGCCTTGACCGGGACCCAGACCGAGCGGAACACCATGGTCAGCAGGAGCAGCGACAGGCCGACGACGACGAGCCCGAAGGGCACGAGGGCGTCGCCGAGCTTGTCCGAGACGTCGATGCCGACGGCGGTGAACCCCGTGACGGCCAGGTCGACGCCGTACTCGTCGAGGAAGTGGTCGTGCAGGGACCGGATCTCGGCGACGAGCGCCTTGGTCTCCTCGGAGTCCGGCGCGCCTTCGGGCACCACCTGGATGATGCCGGTGTCCGCCGACGGGTTCGGGGTGGCCAGAGGGACGTCCGCGACGCCGGGCAGGTCCTCGATCTCCGCGGCGAGGTCGTCCATGAGCCCGACCGGGTCGGTGCTGGTGATGATCGAGCCCGTGACGATGAGCGGCCCGTTGAACCCGTCGCCGAAGTGATCGCTGACCAGGTCGTACGTCTGGCGGGCCGAGGAGTCCTCGGGCAGCGACCCGGCGTCGGGCAGCGCGAGGCGCAGGTTCGCCGCCGGGAGCGTGAGCGCGCCGAGCGCGACCACGACGATCGCGACCGTGGCGACCGGGGCCTTCGTGACGCCGCGGACCCAGCCCGCGAAGAACCTGTTGTGCTCGGTGCCGCCGTCGGGCGCCGTCTCCTGGCCGGCTCGCTCCGCGCGGCGCGAGGCGCGGCGCGAGGCGCGGCGCTTCCGCGGGCGAGGACGGAGCCGGTCGCCGGCCATCGCGAGCAGCGCGGGCAGCAGAGTGAGGGAGACGAGCACGGCGATGCCGACGGCGGCGGCCGCGGCGACGCCCATCACGCTGAGGAAGGGGATGCCGGCGACGCCGAGGCCGACGAGGGCGATCATCACGGTGAGGCCGGCGAAGATCACGGCCGACCCCGCCGTCGCGGTCGCCCGGGCGACGGACTCGCGCACGTCGAGCCCGTCACGGAGCTGTTCCTGGTGCCGGGAGACGATGAACAGGGCGTAGTCGATGCCGACGGCGAGCCCCAGCATCAGCCCGAGCATGGGCGTGGTGGAGTTGATCGGCCCGAACACCGTGGCGGCGAGGAGCAGCAGCATCGACACGCCGACGCCGAGCAGCGCGTTGACGAGGGGCAACCCGGCGGCGACGAACGAGCCCAGGGTGAACAGCAGCACGATGAGGGCGACCACGACGCCGACGACCTCGACGATGCTCAGGTGCGGCAGCTCGGTCGCGAAGAGCTCGCCGCCGAGCTCGGCCTGGGACCCGGCGGGCAGCGCCGTCGCGAGCTCGTCGGTGATCTCGGTGAGGTCGTCCTTGGTGGCGTCGCTGACCGACATCGAGTCGCCGTCGAGCTGGACGGTGACGATCGCGGCCGTGTCGTCGTCGCTGACCGGGGACGCGGCCTGCTCGTCGTAGGGCGTCGCGACGGCGGCGACCTCGTCGAGGTCGGCGATCTCGTCGGCGGCGTCCTCGACGGGGCCGCGGACCGCGTCGTCCTGGACGGAGGTGCCGTCGGGCGCGACGACGACCACCTGGGCGGAGGAGCCGCTCACCTCGGGGAACGTCGCGGAGAGCTGATCGAGCGCCTGCTGGGACTCCGTGCCCGGGATGGTGATGGAGTTGTCGAACCCCTGGAAGACGAAGGCGCCGCCCGCGCCGGTGACCACGAGGATCCCGAGCCAGGCCATGACGACGAGGCGGCGCGCGCCCACGGCCCAGCGGCCGAGCGAGTACAGGACGGAGGACACAGGATGCTCCCGGGTGCCGGGGGACGGGTGGTCGATCGACGAGCGATCCGATACGGCACTGTATCCGATACAGAAACGTATCCGATACAGCGGTGTACTGGCTAGAGTGGACCTACCGCCAGACCGAGGAGGCCCCGCCGTGACCACCACCGAGCACGCCACCAGCGTGCGTTCCCCGCGCCGCGAGCGCACCCGGGAGCGTCTGCTCGACGCGGCGCTCGACGTGTTCGCCGAGGTCGGGATGCAGGCGACCTCCATCGAGGCCGTCTGCGAGGCGGCCGGTTTCACCCGCGGCGCGTTCTACTCCAACTTCGCCTCCAAGGAGGAGCTGTTCCTCGCGCTCATGCAGCGCGACGCCAAGCGTCAGCTCCGGGCGCTCGAGCAGGCCGTCGAGACGCTCGACGCCGACAGCCTGGCCACGCCGGAGGGGTTCCGCGCCTCCCTGGGCACCGTCATGGCGGCCGTCCGGCCCGACGGCGGCGCGCGCCGGCAGTGGTGCCTGGTGGCCGCCGAGTTCGAGCTCCTCGCCCTGCGCGACCCCGCCGTGGCTGACCTGTACCTGACCGAGCACCGCCGGATCAGGGACGAGGTGGGGGCCGTGCTCGACCGTATCCTCGACGGCCTGGGGCTCCGGTTCGTCGTGGACATGCCCACGGCCGTCGACCTGCTGATGTCCGCCGAGGACGCCGCCGGGCGGACGGACCTCCTCGAACGGTCGACGGGCGGCGCGGACGAACCCGCGCCTGCGCCCGCCCGTCGCCTCGAGGCCCTCGTCGACCTGCTCCTCGCCCCGCGGGAGGACCGGTCGGCTACTTGATGGCGCCCATCGACAGACCGCGCACGAGCTGCTTCTGAGCGATCCACCCGGCAATGATGACCGGCAACGAGGCCAGCAGGGCCGCGGCGCACAGCCGGGCGAGGAACAGACCCTCGCTCGTCATCGTCGAGACGATGAACAGCGGCACGGTGGCCGCCTGCGAGGCGGTGAGGTTCAGCGCGAAGAAGAACTCGTTCCACGCGAAGATCACGCAGATGAGCGCGGTCGCGGCGATGCCCGGCGCGACCATCGGCAGCAGGACGGAGCGCATGGTCCGCAGCAGCCCCGCACCGTCGACCGACGCCGCCTCGAGGACCTCGGCGGGCACCTCCTGGAGGAACGAGCGCATCATCCACACGGCGATCGGCAGGTTCATCGCCGTGTAGAGCACCACCAGGGTCCAGATGTTGTCCAGGACCTTCAGCTGGCCCGCGATGACGTAGATCGGGACGATGACCGCCACGACCGGCAGCATCTTCGTCGAGATGAAGAAGAACAGCACGTCGCCGACCTTCTCCACCGGCCGGATCGACAGGGCGTAGGCGGCCGGGATCCCCAGCAGCAGCACCAGCAGCGTCGAGAACCCGGTCGCGATGAGGGAGTTCGCGACGTAGGTGCCCGACTCGCCGACGACGGCGCGGAACTGGTCGAGCGTGGGCTCGAAGAAGAACGTGGGCGGGTTCGACGACGCCTGGCTCTCCTGCTTGAAGGCCGTCATCGCCATCCAGGCGACGGGGAAGAAGAACCCGATGGCCAGGATCCACGTGAGAGCCGTCAGGAGCGTGCCCGTGGTCCGACGGCGGGGACGCCGCGCACCGCCGGGCGCGGCGGGCCGTGAGGAGGTCGGGGCCGGTGCGGTGGTGGTCATGAGAGCTCCTTGACGTCGAAGCTGCGGAAGATGAGGCGCAGCGCGGCCATCGCGACGAAGATCGTCGCGATCACGACGACCACACCCATCGCGGCGGCCTGGCCCACGTCGAAGCCGAGGAACGCGCGCTGGTAGATGTAGAAGGGCAGGTTGGCGCTCGCCGTGCCGGGCCCGCCCGCCGTCATGAGGTAGATCTGGTCGAACGTGTTGACCACGTAGATGATCCCGAGCAGCACGCCCAGCTCCACGTAGCGGCGCAGGTGCGGCATCGTGATCCACGTGAACGTGCGCCACGGGCCGGCGCCGTCGACCGCCGCCGCCTCGAGGACGTCCTTCGGCTGCGCCTGCAGGCCGGCGAGGACGAGCAGCATCATGAACGGCGTCCACTGCCACACGAGCGCCATGAGGATCGCGACGATCGGGTACGTCGACGTCCAGTCCACCGGGTCGATCCCGACGAGGCCCAGCGTCCAGTTGAACAGGCCGTACGTCGGGTTGAGCATCGCCATCGACCAGAGCACCGAGCTCGCGACGGGCATGATGAGGAACGGGGTGATGAGCAACGTCCGGGCCACGCCCCGCCCGCGGAACGGCCGGTCGAGGAGCAGCGCGAGCACGATGCCCAGGGCCATCGCGACCAGCACGCACCCCAGCGTGATGACGACCGAGTTCACCGCCGCGCCGCGGAACGTCGAGTCGCCGACGATGTCCCCGTAGTTGGCGAACCCGACGAACAGGTCGGAGTCGGGGCGCAGCAGGTTGCGCGAGTGCAGCGAGTACCAGATCGTCACGAGGAACGGGATCTGCGTGACGACGATCGTGAAGAGCAGCGCCGGCAGCAGCGGTCCCCGGCGGCGCCAGCGCTCGGCGCGGCTCATCGTGTGCTCGGCGCGCGCGGCGCGCTGCTCCTGCGCGCGGCGCGCGCTCGCCGCCTGGGTCGTGAGCGTGGTCATCAGGAGCCTCCGTCGGTGGTGGCTGCGGCGTCGGCCTCGTCCCGATAGGTCTCGGCGACGGTCTCGGCGTAGGACTGGGACTGCTCGAGCGCCTCGGTGACGGTCTGCTGCCCCGCGATCGCGGCCGACATCTGCTGGCCGACCCGCGTGCCGAGATCCTGGAACTCCGGGATGCCCACGAACTGGATGCCCGGGTACGGGACGGGTTCGACCATCGTGTTGTCCTGGGTCGCCTCGCCCATCGAGCGCAACGTGGCGTCGGCGTAGGCCGCGGAGACCTCGGCGTACTCGGGCAGCTCGTAGGTGGACAGCCGGCTCCCCGGCGGCACCCGCTCCCAGGACAGCTCCTCGCCCACGAGCTCGATGTAGTCCTGGTCGGTCATCCAGGACACGAAGTCCCACGCCGCGTCCTTGTGCTCGGACGTCGACGGGATCGCCAGCGACCAGGAGTAGAGCCACCCGGCCGCGTCCGTCTCGCTGACGGGGGCCGGGGCGTAGCCGACGTCGCCGGCGACGTTCGACGACGCCGGGTCCTCGACGCTGGAGACCATCGAGGTCGCGTCGTACCACATGGCCGCGTTGCCCTGGGAGAACCGGGTGAGGCAGTCACCGAACCCGGAGGTCGCGGCCCCGGGCTGCCCGTACCGCTGGACCGTGTCGACGTACGTCTCGACCGCCTCGCGGACCTCGGGGCTGTCGAGGCGGGCGTTCCAGCCCTCGTCGAACCAGCGCCCGCCGAAGGTGTTGATGGCGGTGCCCATCGGGGCCATGACCTCGCCCCAGCCGGCCAGCCCGCGCAGGCAGACGCCCGAGAAGTCCCGGGCCGGGTCGTGCAGCTCGGCGGCGAGGTCGCGGACGTCGTCCCACGTGGGACGCTCGGGCATCTCCAGGCCCCGTTCGTCGAACACGTCCTGGCGGTAGGCGAGGAACGACGACTCCCCGTAGAACGGCACCGAGTAGAGGTCTCCGTCCACCGACAGGGCCTCCCGGACGCTGGGCACGAAGTCGTCGGGCTCGTAGCCCTCGGTGGCGTCGGCGTACGGCTGGAGGTTCTCGATCCAGCCGTTCTCGGCCCACATCGGCGTCTCGTAGTTGGAGATCATCACGACGTCGAACTCGCCGCCGCCCGTCGCGACGGACGCGGTGATCTTCGCCCGCGCCTCGTTCTCCGGGAGGCTGACGAACCGGACGTCGATGCCGGGGTGCTCGGCACGGAAGTGGTCCTGCAGGGAGATGGCGTCCTGCATCTGCGGGTTGGAGACGATCGCGACGACGATCTGCTCACCGTCGCCGCCGACGGCACCTGCGCCGGCACACCCGGCGAGTCCGAGGGCGACCGCCGTGGCCGCGGCGACGGCACCGGGCGCTGTCCGTCGGTCAGGTCGGCGTCGCGCGCCGGATGGTCGGAACATCGTTGTCCTCACGTCGAGACGGTTCGCTCATCTGAGAGCAACCTTGCTGCTCATCTGAAGCGACCATAGTCCGATATGCTCACGTGAGCAAGGCCATCCGCTCAAACTCTCGCCCAGCGTCGCCGCGAGGAGAGACGAGGACCCGTGACCGATCCCGACCACCTCCGCCTCCTCGTCGAGGTGAGCACCGACTACTACCTCGACGGTCGGTCCAAGGTGGAGATCTCCAAGCACCGCGGGATCTCCCGCTTCCAGGTCGCCCGCCTGCTCACCGAGGCCCGGGAGAGCGGTGTGGTGCAGATCGAGATCGCGGCGCCGGCCCACCTCGACGCGGGGCGCGCGCGGCTCCTGGCCGAACGCCTCGGCGCGCACGAGGTCGTGATCGTCCCGGGGGGCGCCGACCGGGACAGCACCCGCGACCTGCTCGCCCGCGAGCTGGCACGCATCGTCGCCGCCCGGGTCCGCGCCGGCACGACCGTCGGGGTCTCGTGGTCCCGGACCATCGAGGCGGCGGTCCGCACGCTCGGGACGCTGCCGCCCTGCGACGTCGTCCAGCTCGTCGGTGCGCTCCCGGTGCACGGCAGCGGCAACTCGCTCGAGCTCATCCAGCGCTTCACCAGCATGGAGGGCGTGCGCACCTGGCCGGTCTGGTCCCCCCTGCTCGTCGGCGACCCGGCCACGGCAGCAGGGATGCGGCACCAGCCGGAGATCGCGGCGGCGCTCGACCGGGCCGACCGCCTCGACCTCGCCGTCGTGTCGATCGGGGCGTGGAACTCCACCGGGTCGACCGTCCACCCCCAGGTGACCGACGCCGAACGACGCGCCGCGACCGAGAACGGCGCCGTCGCGGAGTGCTCCGGGCGGCTCTTCGACTCCCGTGGCCGAGCCGTCGTCACGCCGCTGGACGCCCGGGTCGTGGGCGTCACGCTCGACCAGCTCGTCCGCACCCCCGAGGTGATCGCGATCGGCTACGGCACCGAGGCCGCCGCCGGGCTGCGCGGTGCCGTCCTGGGCGGGATCGCCTCCGTGCTCGTCATGGACGACGCTGCCGCCGTCGAGCTCGAGCGCCTGCTGGCGGACCCGCCCGCCGGCACGCCGTGACCACGGCCGACAGGACCCGAGGCGCTCGCCTGGCCACCCACGGCGCCGTCGCCACCGCGCTGTCGCTGTGCAGCGACCACCGGCTGCGCGAGCTCGTCGACGCCGCCGTGCCGATCGGTGCCGGCATCGGCGGAGAGACCCTCCGGCTGGACGTCGACGGCACGCCGGTCTTCGTCAAGCAGGTGCGCCTGACCGACCTCGAGCGGCGACCGGAGCACGTCCGCTCCACGGCGAACCTGTTCGGGCTGCCGAGCTTCTGCCACTACGGCATCGGCACCATCGGCGGTCCGGGGTGGGGCGCCTGGCGCGAGCTCGCCGTGCACACCATGACCACGGGCTGGGTGATCGCGGGCGACCACGAGGGCTTTCCCCTGATGCACCACTGGCGAGTCCTCCCGGACGCGGGCCACCCGCTGCCCGAGGAGCCGGTCGACGTGGACCGGGCCGTCACCTACTGGGGTGGCGGACCGGCGGTGCGCCGGCGGATCGAGGACCTGCAGGGGTCGTCCGCGAGCCTGCTGCTGTTCCTGGAGCACATCCCGCAGACCCTGCACGACTGGCTGAGCGCCCGGATGGACGCCGGCGGCGAGGCCGACGAGCAGGCCCTCGCCTGGGTGGACGACGAGCTGAGCGCAGGCGTGTCGTTCATGAACGGCCGCGGGTTGCTGCACCTGGACACCCACTTCGAGAACATCCTGACCGACGGCCACCGGCTCTACCTCGCCGACTACGGGTTGGCGATCTCCTCGCGCTTCGACCTCGCGACGGAGGAGATCGCGTTCGTCGACGAGCACGCGGCCTACGACCGGGACTATGCCGCGACGTACCTGGTGAACTGGCTGGCCGTCGCGATGTACGGGTACCAGGGCGACGAACGGCGGGCGTTCGTGCGCGCCTGCGCCCAGGGGGACCTCCCGGAGGACGCCCCCGCGACGGTCGCGACGATCCTCGCGCGCGACGCGCCCGTCGCCGCGGTGGTGGGCGACTTCCACCATCGCTTCCAGCAGGAGAGCCGGGAGACGCCCTACCCACGGAAGGCAGCCCGCCGGACGGGGTGACAGGAGGGGTGCTAGGCGCTCCGGGTCGAGGCACGCACCTCGCGGACGAGCCGCGTGCCGGAGTCGAAGACATCCCTGAACTGCTGCAGCTCGCGCTCCCCGATCCCGTTCCGGGCCGCTGCCTCGCGCCACCGGTCGACGACCGCGGCCACGACATCCATCGCATCACCGGCATCCGCGGCCGACATGCCGAACTCGGCAGCCACGTCGATCAGCGCCTCGAAGCGGCTCACCCGATCCGCGCTGACGAAGCCGATCGAGGTGGCCGGAGCACGGTCGTACAGGTCGGGGTTGACGTCGAAGGCCGGCGCCAAGCGCCATCCGCCACGCGTGTGAAGGAAGCCGTGGTTCCGCAGGTGATCATCGGTGTTGTTGACCGTCGTGAAGAACAGCGCGCGCAGCCAGAGCTCGCGCAGGTCGGCCGTCACGTCGCTCCCGTGGGTCGCGAGCGACTCGGCGACCTCCAGGTAGTCGAACGATGCGCCGTCGACGCCGCCGACCAAGGACATCGCGCTCGCATAGGCGAGTCGGCGTCCTCGTCCGTCCCGGTCGAACCGGTCCAGGACCAGGACCGACCGGCCGTCGACCGTGAGGAGACGACGCCCCGGTACACGGATGCCGGCCTGCTCGGCGAGGTCGAGCATGGTCATCTCCCAGGCCATGACGTCCCAACGGTCACCCGGGTGCGGGAACTTCGCGATCTGCAGCTGGTGACCGTCGCGGACGGACGCCTTGGGCCGCGCCCCACCGAGGGAACCGGTCCCGGCGTCGAGGAGCAGCTCGACCTCGGCAAGGTCGTCGCTGTCGCTGGCCACGCTCTCGGCGGCACGCATCAGCCTCGGCAGCTCGATGAGCCGCGGGACGTGCGGGTCTGGTGCGAGGAAGTCGACATCATCGGCGGTCGTGTACCGGAGCGCGTCCTGCCGGGTCAGGTCGGCCACGCCGAGCAGGTAGTCGACCTCACGGATTGTCGCGGGCGCGTGGTCGTCCCGCGCACGGTACCGGACCTGCTTGTCGATCAGGTTGCGCCCCCACCGGTCCGGCGCGGTGTCGGCGACGGCGCCCGGCAGACCTGCCACCTGGTGGCGTGAGACGGCCACCGGCAGATCAGGACTGATGCTGAACGCGTCGCGCCGCCCGAGGTACGTGGGGTCGTAGACGAACGACGTGGACGTGGTGCCACGCCACTCGGTGATGTACGCGGTGCCCGCCCGAACAGTGTCGCCAGACAGCTCCACGCGGACGTCGATCTGGACGACTCCTGCTCGGCTCATCGGCGCACCCGCTGCGGCAGGGACTCGTCAGCCCGCGCCCGCCCGAGGTCGGTCTCGTAGGGGTCGAGCGCCTCGACGACACGGTCGAGCTGCCCCAGTGCACGAAGGACGGACAGGAGCACGCCGCTCCCCACGGCGGGGTCGCCGTGCTCGAGCCGACGAAGAGTGCCCCGGTTGATCCCCGCGCGCTCCGCGAGCTGCTCCGCGGTCAGTCCCTGCAGCTTGCGCCACGTGCTCACGTGCTCGCCCAGCTGAGCCGCGGACCGGCGAACGCGGAGTGAGAGAGGTCGAGTAGCCACGGGTGCTCCAATGATCGCTGTGAGCACCACTCACACGGATAATGGTCGTTCTATCAATCTTTATGAGGAGGCTCAGCCCACCAGACGCTCGACCGTCGCCCGGGCGCCCTCGCGGTGCAGGGACTCCAGCGCCGCGAGGTAGGCGGCCGTGAAGCGCTGGTCGTCCACGAGGTCGCCGAACAGCTCGCGGTCGCGCAGGAACGCGAGCGGGTCCTCCCCGTGCCGCGCCGCGGCGGCCCGGAGCCGGCCCGCCAGGCGGTCCACGACCTCGATCGGCTCGCCCTGCTCGTCGACGCCCTCGTCGTAGCGCGCCCAGGCGGCGACGACGGCGGCCGCCCGGTGGATCTCGCCGCCGTCGGCCAGGTTCTCCCGCACCACCGGCAGCAGCCACTTCGGGATCCGGTCGGAGGACTCGGCGCACAGCCGCGCGAGCGTGTCCCGCACCGCGGGGTTGGCGAACCGCTCGATGAGCGTGCGCCGGTAGTCGTCGAGGTCGATGCCGGGGACCGGTTGCAGCGTGGGCGTCGCCTCCCGCTCCATGTAGTCGAGCAGGAACCGCACGAACGTCTGGTCGGCGCAGACCTCGTGGGCGTAGCGGTAGCCGGTGAGGTACCCGAGGTAGCACAGCGCCTGGTGGCTCGCGTTGAGCAGCCGCAGCTTCATGAGCTCGTAGGGCTCGACGTCGTCGACCACCTGGACGCCGACCTCCTCCAGCGGCGGGCGGCCGTCGGCGAAGCGGTCCTCGAGCACCCACTGGGTGAAGGGTTCGGCGACCACGGGCCAGGCGTCGTCGACGCCGAACCGCTCGGCGACCATCGCGCGGTCATCGTCCGTGGTGACCGGGGTGATGCGGTCGACCATCGAGTTGGGGAACGGGACGTGCTCCTCGATCCACGCCCCCAGCTCCGGGTCCTTGAGCCGCGCGAACGCGCCGAACATGCGGTGCGCGACCTCGCCGTTGCCCTGGATGTTGTCGCAGCTCATCACCGTGAACGGCGCGACGCCCCGGTCCCGACGCCGGCGCAGCGCCTCGACCACCAGACCGAAGGACGTGGTGGGCACAGCACCAGGCGCGAGGTCGGCCTGCACGGCCGGGTCCGACTCGTCGAACTCCCCGGTCACCGGGTGGACGTTGTAGCCACCCTCGGTGACGGTGAGCGAGACGATGCGGATCTCGGGCGAGGCCATCTTCTCGATGACCGCCTCCGGGTCGTCCGGCGCGAGCAGGAAGTCCACGACCGACCCGATCACGCGCCCCTCGAGCGTCCCGTCCGGGTGCTTGAGCACCAGGGTGTACAGCCCGCCCTGGGAGCGCAGCGCGTCGCGCATCCGCACGTCGTGGGGCAGCACCCCGACCCCGCAGATCGCCCAGTCGAGCGCCTCGCCCTGGGCCATCAGCCGGTCGAGGTACATCGCCTGGTGCGCCCGGTGGAACCCGCCCACCCCCACGTGCACGATGCCGGCGCGGAGAGCGGACCGGTCGTAGGTCGGCACGGCGAGCGACTCGGCCCCGGCGGAGCCTCGGAGGGTCTGCACGGTCTCGTCGGTGAGTGCTGTCATGGCGCGTCCTTGCTCCGTGGGGTCCTGGGATCCCAACGTAACAGATGAGCGAATCGGCTGATCACATATGAGCAGACTCGACCGTCAGCCGAGCGTCGCCGGCAGCACCCGGTCCCCCTCCCCCGCCGGGACGTCCAGCACGTGCTCGGCCAGGAACGCCAGCACCCCCGCGTACCAGACCTTCGCGTGCTGCGGCGAGAGCACCCAGTGGTTCTCGGTCGGGAAGTACAGGAACCGGTGCACCGTCGTGCCGTCGTCGGCCGCGGGTAGACCCGAGTCCGCCAGGAGCTGACGCCACAGCCGCAGCCCCTCGCCGATCGGCACCCGGTAGTCCTTGTCGCCGTGCACCACCAGCATCGGCGTGCGGATGTCCCCGACGTACCGGTGCGGGCTGTGCGCCGCAGCCATCTCCGGCGTCATCTCGCGCGCCCAGTAGTAGGCGTGGTCCGTCGTCGGCCCGAACTGGTCGAGCGCCCACAGCGAGGCGTGGGTGACGATCGCGCGGAACCGGTCCGTGTGCCCCGCCACCCAGTTGGCCATGTAGCCGCCGAACGACCCGCCCATCGCCGCGGTCCGCGAGGCATCGATCTCGTCGAGCGCCTCCGCGGCGTCGGTGATCGCCAGCAGGTCGGTGTAGGGCTTGTCGCCCCACGCGCCCCAGCCGCGCCGCACGAACTCCTGCCCGCACCCGGTCGACAGCGCCGGGTCCGGCAGCAGCACCCCGTAGCCGCGGGCCACCATGATCCACGGGTTCCAGCGCCACGACCAGGCGTTCCACGAGCTCAGCGGCCCCCCGTGGATCCACAGCAGCAGCGGTGCCGGGTCCGACGCCGACGCCCCGGCCGGCAGCGCCAGCCAGGCCCGCACCCGCGCGCCGTCGGCCGCCGTCGTCTCCACCTCGGTGAGCGTGCCCGGCAGCTCCGGCGCCGGCGCGGGCGACGGGAGCACGACGGCGGGCAGCGCCGCACGCTCGCCCGGCGCGCCGGACGCGAGGAAGCCGCGCAGGTCGATCCGGACCGGCTCCGACGGCGCGGCGTAGGACGTGCGCAGCGCGTAGACCGCCGCACCGTCCGGTGCGACGCGGACGTCGGTGAACGTCGCGTCGTCGGCCGTCACCTGCTCGACGGTCACGGAGCCCTCGCCCGGGGCGCCGTCGAAGGTGAGCAGGAAGACCGGTCCGCGGCCGTCGTCGTCCGCCGTGATCAGCAGGCCCGCGGAGTCGGGGAGCCAGGTCAGCGACGTGGGCCAGCGGTCCCAGTCGTCGGCCAGCACCTCGGGATCGCCGCCGCCGTCCAGCGGCACCAGCCCCGTGCGCACCACCGGCGGGTCGGACGGCGAGGTGACCGTCGAGGTCACGTAGGCGACCCAGCGCCCGTCGGGCGACACGACCGGCGAGCCGACGTCGGCGTCCGGGTCGTCGACCAGTGTGCGCCGCTCACCCGTCGCCGTGTCGATCGCCACGAGCGTCTCGCGGCGTGCGGCCCCCGGGTCGTCGACGGTCCAGCCGGTCACCAGGGTCGCGCCGTCGGGCGAGAGCGCGGCGTCGGCCTCGTCGAGCTGTCGGCCCGCCCCCGTGATCTGGCGCAGGTCGGCCCGCTCACCCTCGGCCAGACCGTCGAGCGTCAGCACGTAGCGGCGGTCCGCGTCCGGGCCGAGGTCGTGGTCCCAGTGCCGCACGGGGTAGCCCGTGTGCCAGATCGCGTCCACCTCGAGGTCCTTGCGGGCCTGGCGCAGGGCTGCGTCCTCGGTGAGGTCCGCGGCGGACGGCAGAACGGGCACCGTGACCGACACGACGTCGGCGGACCGCGCGGGGCGCACGCCACCGACGCCACCCGGAGCCGTCGCGACGACCCGTGCCTCGCCACCGTCGGCCGGCAGCATCCACAGGGCGGCGCGGGCGTCGTCGTCCGGTGCGCCGTCGGGGTCGGGCCGGGCGGAGGTGAACAGCAGGTCGCCCCGGGCGGTGAACGTCGCGGCGGACTCGCCCTTGGCGCTCCTGGTCAGGCGCCGAGCCGGTCGGTCGCCGGCGGGGTCGACCTCCCACAGCGACGACACGTACCCCGTGCGCCGGTGGTCGAGGGCCTGCACGGACGTCACCAGCCGGGTGCCGTCGGGGCTCAGCGCCAGCCCGCCGAGGCGGCCGAGCGCGAGGTAGGCGTCGAGGTCGTGGAACGGGGTGGGCGGGGTCGCCGCCGGAGTGTCCTGGGTCACGCAGACGGGTCTACCACAACCATCCGCGGCAGCCCCAGAGATATCCCCGCGACGGGGCGGCGCGACCCTGCGGGAACGCCGGGAGGAACCGTAGGTGAACACTGGCCGAACACCTTGTCCACAGGCCACTTCCGCCTTGAACGGCGGCCACCCGCTCAGGCAGATTCTGGACGTGAACCACGACAGCGCCCTGCCACCGCTCCCCGCCAAGGTCGACCTCGCCGTCGTCGGGGCGGGCGCGGTCGGGTTGGCGCACGCCGTCGAGGCGCAGGCGCGCGGCCTCTCGGTGCTCGTGGTCGACGCCGCCCCCCGTCCGGTCGGCAACACCGCGCGACGCGGCGGCCACCTCGCGATCACCACCCAGGACTCGACCGCGCTCGCCTGTGCGCTGGCGTCCCGCGAACGGTGGCTCAAGGTCGGCCGGGAGGCGGGCTTCGGCGTGCGGGAGAGCGGGGCGGTCGTCGTCGCGCGGCACACCGACGAGCTCGCCGTGCTGGACGACCTGGTCGCCGCCCGGGCCGGCGACGCCACGCTGCTGACCGGGCCGCAGGTCGCGGACCGCACGCCCGTGCAGGACGCCGCCGGCGGAGCGTTCCTGCCCCTGGACCTGCGGGTGGAGCCGGCCTCCGCGCTCGGCATCACGGCCGACTGGCTCACAGGCCGCCCCCAGGTGCACGTCGCCTGGTCGACGGCCGCGCAGACCTTCGACGCCGGCAGCGGCTGCACTCTCGTGCGCACCTCCCGGGGCGAGGTCGTCGCCAAGCGGGTCGTCGTCGCCGTGGGCCACGACGTCGGCCAGCTCTTCGGCGACGTCGGCGACCGGCTGCTGCCCGTCCGTCGCCAGATGCTGCGGGTCACCTCCCCCCTGCCCGAGGGCGCCCCCGCCGCCGAGCGGCTGGCGACCGGCCCCGTGCTCATCGGGGCCAGCACGCTCCTGCGGGACACCGCCTACCTGCACAGCCGTGCGCTCGGCGAGGTCCGTGAACGGCTGCGCGCGCGGCACCCCGACCTGCTCGCAGCCGAGATCCACCTGACGCTCACCGCCCAGCCCGACGGTTCCGTCGTCGTCGGCGACGGACGTGCCCCCGCGGACGCGACGGGTCGCTCCGAGGAGGTCGACGAGCTGCTGCTGCGCGAGACGGCGACGCTGCTCGGCACCGAGCGGCCCGTGGTCCGCAACCGGTGGTCGGTCACGGAGGTGGTGCGCACCCCGGGCCACGGCAGCGACGACCCGTTCGTCGTGACCGAGCCCCTGCCGGGCGTCCGCACGGTGACGGTCGCGGACGGGCTGGCGACGACGACGGCGCTCGGCCTCGCGCCCCGCGTGCTCGACGCGCTGCTCTGACGGGGTCGCGGGTCAGCGCCCGGCGGGCTCGTCCCGCTCGGCCATGCGCGCCAGCATGTCGTTGTAGGCGGTCAGCTCGGCGTCGCCGTCCCGCTCGGCCTGACGGTCGCGGCGCCGGGCCTCGCGCTCGTCCGAGCGGGTCCACTGGAGCGCGACGACGATCGCCAGCGCCAGCGTCGGCAGCTCGCCGATCCCCCAGGCGATCCCACCGCCGCGCTGCTGGTCCTCGATGGCGCTCAGCCCCCACTCGCGGCCCATGTTGCCGTACCAGTCGGCCACCAGCAGCGACGTGCCCGTGGTGAGCACGACGCCGAAGAACGCGTGGAACACCATCGTGGCGAACAGCAGCACCAGGCGCATCGGGTAGCTGGGCCGCTGCGGGCCGGGGTCGATGCCGACCAGGGCGTTCGCGAAGAGGTACCCCACGAGCGTGAAGTGGACGATCATCCACAGGTGCCCGAGGTGGTTCGTCAGGGCGAACTCGAACAGCGGCGTGAAGTAGAAGGCGATCATCCCGCCCGCGAACAGCACCGCCGCGACCACCGGTCGGGCCAGCAGCTCGCCCACCCGCGAGTGCACGAGCGCCAGCACCCACTCGCGCGGCCCCCGCGACCCGTCCTTGCGGGCGGGCACCGCGCGCAGCAGCAGCGTCACCGGCGCCGCCAGCACGAGGAGCAGCGGCACCAGCATCGCCAGGGTCATGTGCTGGACCATGTGACCGCTGAAGACGACGTGCCCGTACACGGTCGGCGCGCCGTTGGTGGTCCAGATCATCACCACCATGCCCGCGCACCACGAGACCGTGCGGCCCAGCGGCCACCGGTCCCCGCGGCGTCGCAGCCGTCGCACCCAGCGCAGGTACATCACGACCCCCGCGACGCAGGCGAAGGCGAGGATCGGCTCGACGGCCCACTCCGTGAGCCACCGGGAGGCGGTGGGTTCGGGCGGCAGCGGGTAGCCGGTGAGCTGGTAGGCGGGCGAGGCGTCGACCGGCACCTCGTCCGGCACGGGCGGCGCCGTCGACCCGAGCGCGACCGCCACCCCGGAGACCGCGCCGATGACCAGCAGCTCGACGGCGAGGAGCTGCCAGAACAGCCGCCGCACGAGGCCGGTGCCCTTGCGCGGGGCGCTGTCCAGCCGGCCGATGATCCAGCTCCGGTGCGCCCAGCCGAGCACCCCGAGGGCCGCCGTCAGTGCCGCCTTGACGAGCACCAGCACGCCGTACCGCGTGGCCAGGTCGTCGACCCCCTCCATGCGGATCCACGAGTTCGCGACGCCGGAGACGCCCACCGTCACCAGGCACCAGGCCGCGACGGGTGAGTAGCGCGCCACCGCCGCGGCCGTGACGCCGTCGTCCCGGAGCAGCACCAGCACGACCAGGGCCGCGAGGCCGCCGACCCACAGGGCGGCGCCGAGCAGGTGCAACCACATCGCCCCGACCGCGAGGAAGTGGTCGGCCGCGCCGGCGGCGTGCCCGGTCGTCGACTGCAGCGTCAGGGCCGCCACGGGCAGCAGCGCCGTCCACAGGGCGGCGGCCGCACCACGGACGGCAAGCGCGAGCCCGGAGGTGAGCGCGGCGAGCGCCACGATCGCGACCGAGATCTGGCCGAGCTCCACGTCGGCGACGAACTGGGCCAGCCCCGCCCCGAAGTTGCCCGCCGTCGGCGACAGCGCCGAGACGACCGCGTACTGCAGCACGAGCTCGACCACCGCGGCGACGGCCCACACCGCGGCGGCCCAGCCCGCGACGTCGAGCAGGCGGGCCTGCGCCCGGCCCGGCGGCACGAGGCACACCGCGGCGAACAGACTGCCGAGCGTCACCGAGACGCCGAGCTCCGCCACGACGGTCGCGAGCGGCGACCCCCAGCGGGCGACGGCTCCGGGGTCCGAGAACGTCCCCAGGGCCTCGAATGCTCCCGAGAAGGACCCCGCCACGAGCAGCGCCAGGATCGCGGCGACGACGGCGCCCGGCCCGGCGGCGACGACCCACCACGGGCGGGACGCCGCCACCGCGGCAGGGCGCGAGGTCGGTCTGGTCTGGGCCACCCGTCCAGCCTAAGGCTGGCCCGACGGCGTGTTCGACGACCCCGGTGTGAGACGTGGCTCGTGGGGGCCTGTCCCTCAGCACCGTTCTCTCGCGCGTCGATCTGCCGCGCGCTCGAGCTCGGCAGCCGCGAGGCGCCTCGCGACCGAGCCGGTCGCCGACCAGGGTGGCCCTCGATCGGGGCGGAGGATAGGGTGCGTGACGCGGCGGCCGTGGCCGGGGCCGCCGCCCCTTCGTCCCCGTGAGCGGTGAGCCTGTCGATGAGTTCTGCCGAGCGTCGAGGACCCGCGCGTCTGCTGCGCGGTGGTCTTGCTGCGTCCTCGGCCACGCTGGTTGCGCTGGTGTGCCACCTTGCGGGCGGCGGGCAGATGCCCGGCTGGCCCGGCATCGTCCTGCCGTTGGTGTTCTCGCTCCAGGTGTGTACCGCGCTGGCCGGCCGCGGGTTGTCGTTGTGGCGCCTTTCGGCATCGGTCGCGGTGAGCCAGCTGTTGTTCCACCTGCTGTTCGTGCTGGGCACGACGCCAGCAGGTCGCGCTCCGGCTGCTGCCGACATGCACGGTCACGCCGCGCACGGCCAAGGGGTGCTGTCGGCGGCGACCGGTCCCACGATGGAGATGGTGCACGCGTCGCCCATGATGTGGGCCTGGCATGGCGTCGCCGCTCTGGTCACGGTCGGGGTGCTGTATCGCGGCGAGCTCATGGTGTTGCGCATTCGTCAGGCCGCGGGCCGTGCGATCGGCCGCAGGCTTCCTCGCCAGGTCGCCGGCGTGCACGTCCTCGTTCCTGGTGTTCGGAGCCAGGCGGTCGCCGTTGCAGCGAACGACCGGCCCACCCATCCCGCCCCGCAGCGGTCGCCGGTGTCGCGGCGGGGTCCTCCTTACCTCCTCGCGGTCTGAGCTCTGCATCCTGGTCGGCAGCATGCTGGCCGGGTGCTGCCCTGCACGCTCCCGCGCCGGCCCGCGTCCCTCGTGGCGGCGGGTCGCGCTGACGCCTCTGCGCGTCCGAGGAGAGGTTTCGTCATGCCCCGAACCCGCCCTGTCGTGGCAGGGGTCGCCGTGGCTGTCGTCGCGATGCTCGCGACGGCGCCCACCGCGACCAGCCACGACCAGCTGATCTCGAGCGACCCGGAGTCCGACGCACGTCTCGACGGTGCGCCGACGACCGTGTCGTTGGAGTACAGCGCCGACATCATGGACGTGGGTGCCGCCGTCGTCGTCGCCGACGGGTCCGACGAGGACTGGGCGGTCTCGCCGCCCAGCGTCGACGGTCCGGTCGTCTTGACACAGCTCGAGCCCGGTATGCCTGACGGCGACTACGAGGTGCGTTGGCGCGTCGTGTCGTCCGACGGTCACCCCATCCAGGGGGTCGTCCGGTTCGTCGTCGGAGACGGCGGGCCGGACGAGACGGGTGCTGACCCGGCAAGGTCGCCGTCGCCGTCGTCAGACGTTTCGACGGACGCCGACCAGGCAGGGCCGAGCTCGCAGAACTCGCAGGACCAGACCGCGCAGGAGAGCGAGGGGCTGCCACGAGCGGCCCTCGTCGGAGCGGGCGGCGCACTGGTCGCGCTCGCCCTGCTCACCATCGTCCAGCTGTTGCGCCGCCGCCACCGTGCGGACGGCGACGACGACCAGGGGCAGGACCCCTCGTCGTCGGACCGATCCTGAAAGGCACTCTCGTGACCCTTCGTCACCACACCACCCCCGCACGCCTCGGCGTCGTCCTCGCCGCGGCCTCCCTCGCCCTCGTCGGCTGCTCCACCTCCGACGACGGCGCGGCTGCGTCCGAGACGTCGGCCGCGCCCGCCGGCGATTCCGTCACCATCAACGACGCGTGGGTCAAGGCCGCCGACTCCGGCATGACCGCCGCGTTCGGCGAGCTCGTCCACAACGGCTCCGCGGACGCCACCGTCGTGTCCGCCACGACCGAGGCGTCCTCCGCCCTGGAGCTGCACGAAACGGTCGAGAACGACGCCGGCGAGATGGTGATGCGCGAGGTCGAGGGCGGCTTCGTCATCCCCGCCGGCCAAGAGCTGGACCTGGAGCCCGGTGGTAACCACATCATGCTCATGGACCTCACCGACCCGCTGCAGGCGGGCGAGGAGGTCACGTTCACCCTGACGTTCTCGGACGACTCGACGTACGAGTTCACGGCACCGGTCAAGGACTACTCCGGCGCCAACGAGAACTACCAGAACGGCGACGACAACGACTCGGAGATGGACATGGGTGGGTCCGACTCCGAGACGGACATGGACCACTGATGGCGGCGCCCGGCAGGGGCGCGCGCACAGGTCGGGCCGGGTCGACCCGGCGGCAGTTCCTCCTCGGGGGAGCTGTCGCCGGCGTCGGCGCGGCCGCCGCGATCGGCGCCGACACGGTGCTGAACGCCGACCGGCCCGCGCAGCCCGTCCCGGCCGCCGCGCCGATGAACGGCGAGTCGACGGTCCCGTTCTACGGCGCCCACCAGGCCGGTATCGACACCGACGCGCAGGCGCACGGTGTCTTCGTGGCGCTCGACCTGCACGAGGGCACCGACCGCGAGGCGATGCGCCGCATGATGCGCATCCTGTCCGACGACGCGGCCCGCCTCACCCAGGGGGAGCCAGCACTGGCGGACTCCGAGCCGGAGCTCGCCGTCACGCCGGCCCGCCTGACCGTGACGTTCGCCTTCGGCCCGCGATTCGTGGTACGAGCGAAGGGTGCCGCCCCGGCGTGGCTGGGGCCCCTGCCGGCGTTCAGCGTCGACCGGCTGCAGCCCGAGCTGTCCGACGGTGACCTGCTGATCCAGATCGCCGCCGACGATCCGCTCACCGTGGCGCACGCCACCCGGATGCTGCTCAAAGACACCCGCAGCTTCGCGAGCGTGCGCTGGACCCAACAGGGCTTCCGGCGCGCGTACGGCTCGGTCAAGCCCGGCACCACGATGCGCAACCTGTTCGGGCAGGTCGACGGAACGTCCAACCCGTCGCCCGGCACGGCCGAGTTCGACCGCGTCGTGTGGACCCAGCACGACGGTTGGCTCGCCGGAGGCACGAGCATGGTGGTGCGCCGCATCCGCATGGACCTCGACAAGTGGGACGAGCTCGACCGAGGCGGGCGAGAGCAGTCCGTCGGCCGGACCCTGTCGAACGGGGCGCCGCTGACCGGCACGGATGAGCACGACGAGCCCGACTTCGAGGCGACCACCGCCATCGGCTTTCCCGTCATCCCCGAGTTCTCGCACGTGCGCCGCGCCCGTCCCGAGGACCCCGGGCAGCGCATCTTCCGCCGCGCCTACAACTACGAAGACGGAGCCACCGCCGACCGCGTCTCCGATGCCGGGCTGATCTTCGTGTCCTTCCAGGCCGACGTGGACGCCCAGTTCACGCCCATCCAACGGCGCCTCGACCAGCTCGACCTCCTCAACGAGTGGACCGTCCCCGTCGGCTCCGCCGTCTTCGCCGTGCCCCCCGGGTGCGCAGACGGCGGATACGTGGGCGAGACGCTCCTCACCTGAGAGCAGACCTCATGACCCACACCCTGACCGACCCGACCACCCGACCTCCCACCGACGACGGCGGACCCGCGCCGCGCCGCAACCGTCCCTGGTTCGGCGACCTGATGCGGCGCCTGCACTTCTACGCCGGCCTGCTGGTCGGGCCCTTCATCCTCGTCGCCGCGACGAGCGGCGCACTCTACGCACTGGCCCCGACGTTCGAGCAGATCGTCTACGACGACGAGCTGCACGCACCCGCCACCGCCACGACACTCAGCCTGGGCGAACAGGTAGCGGCCGCCCAGCGGTTCGCGGCCACCGACGCGATCCCGACCGCGGTTCGTCCCGCTCCCGAGCCCGGCGACACCACCCGCGTGATGTTCGCCGACGACTCGCTGGGCTCCAGCGAGACCCGCGGCATCTTCGTCGATCCAGGCACCGGCGAGGTCCGCGGCGACCTCACCGTGTACGGCACCAGCGGCTCGCTGCCGCTGCGCACCTGGATCTCCAACCTGCACCGCACCCTCCACCTCGGTGACGCCGGGCGCTTCTACAGCGAGCTCGCCGCCTCGTGGCTGTGGATCGTCGCACTGGCTGGGGCCGCGATGTGGATCTCGAGGATCCGAAGGACCCGCCGGAAGAAGGACATGATCCGGCCGAACCTGAAGCACACCGGTTACCGGCGCTACCTGTCGATGCACACATCTCTCGGGACCTGGGTGCTCCTGGGCGCACTGTTCCTCTCCGCCACCGGCATGACGTGGTCCCAGCTCGCGGGGGCGAACATCTCGAGCCTGCGCACCGCCGCCGGCTGGGAGACACCGGCGCTGGAGACCGACCTCGGTGCCTCTCCCGCCACCTCGGACGGAGCCCACCACGACCACGACGCCGCGCCCGCCGTGCCGTCGGACGCCCTGAGCCCCGCCGCATTCGACTCGGTGTACGCCATCGCGCAACGCGTCAACATCGACGCGGCCCCGACCGAGATCAAGCCCCCCACCGAGTCCGGCTCCGCGTGGGTGGTCCGGGAGATCAAGCGCAGCTACCCCACCGCGGGCGACTCCGTCGCGATCGACGGCACCACGCTCCAGGTCACCGACCGGTCCGACGTCGACACGTTCCCGCTCATGGCCAAGCTCAGCAGCTGGGGCATCGCCCTGCACATGGGCCTCATGTTCGGCCTGCCCAACCAGCTCGTCCTCGTCCTGCTCGCCGCAGGCATCGGTGCCATGGTCGTGCTCGGCTACCTCATGTGGTGGAAGCGACGCCCCACCCGCGAACCGCGAGGGCTCGGCGGGCCCGCACCCCGACGCGGTGCACTACGCAGCGCCCCGTGGTGGGGTGTCGCTGCGGTGCTCGCCGCCGCCATCACGATCGGCCTGTTCATCCCGCTCGTGGGATACACCCTCGCTGCGTTCGTCCTCATCGACACGGTGATCAGCGTCCTCAAGTCACGATCCGACCTCACCAACCAGCCCGCACAGCAGCAGGAAGGGCGGACACGGGGAAGCTCGCCCCGTGTCCGCCCTGTCGCGGCGCACCAGCAGGCCGAACCGGAGTAGGTACCCTCCGCTCCTGGGTGGTGCGTCGGTGGGTTGAGACCGCCGTCAGACCGGACGCGCCCCCCTCACCCGGTCGCCGATACGTCGACGTCGTGCTGGACACGGTCGACGGCCGCGCCGTCGGTGGCCGCCACGGCCTCCGGGGGGACGTCCGTCGCCGCCGCGAGACCGACCGGGTGGGGTCGGTCTCGCGGCAGGGCGTCAGGAGATGGTGGCCGTGCCCTCACCCTCGACTCGGTCGTCGTGCAGCAGGTCGCCGTTCTCGTCCACCGGCGTGACGGTGGCCTCGAACGTGATCGGCGAGTCCGCCTGGTGGTGGAAGTTGGTGCCCACGGAGTACGACTGCCCGGACTCGAACGGGTACACCGACGGGTCGCGGAACGCGGTCGCGTGCGTACCGGAGTCGTTGACCTCCTGCTCGGCGTAGAGGTCGGCGCCGGTGATCGTGTCCATGCCCTGCATGTACGGCCAGTCGTCGTAGCGGGCGCTGACGTTCACGAGGCTGGAGCCGAGGTCGATCGCGTCGCCCTCGTTGGTGATCACATAGTTGAGGAACACGATGTCGTCCCCCTCGGCGATGATCGGCTCGTTCTTCTCCGGGTCGACGAACAGGCCGTCCTTGGGCGCCTGGATGACGCCGACCTCGTAGACGTCGACGCGCACGTCGCCCACCGTGAACGAGGTGATCTCCTCGCCGGGCGTGGTCAGCGGGTTGGCCCACTCGGGCTCGGTCCCGGTGCCGGCGGCAGCCTCGTCGGCCGGCTCCTCCGCCGCGACCTCGTCGGTCTCGGAGCCCTCCTCGGTCTCGTCGGTCTCGGAGGCCTCCTCGTCGGCCGAGCCCTCGGTGTCGGTGTCGGCAGAGGCCTCGGCGGAGGGAGCGGCGTCGGTGGTGCCCGCCTCGTCACCCGACCCGCAGGCGGCGAGGGCGAGCACGAGGGCACAGCTCAGGGCGAAGGTGGTCGTCGAGCGGGCAGAGCGCATCAAGGTTCTCCAGAGAGGGGAGGGACGGGGCGCCCCGGCACCGGCTCTCACCAGCGCCGCGGGCTCCGCCGTCTTAGCATGCGCAGCCGCCCGAACCGCCACCCTGCCACCGGCGTGTCTTCCTCTGCACCGCCCGGTGCGACGAAGGTCTCAGGCCCAGACCAGCCCGCGGGCAGGATCCTCCAGCACGCGTGCGACGTCGGACAAGAAGCGCGACCCGAGCTCGCCGTCGACCAGCCGGTGGTCGAAGCTCAGCGCGAGCTGCGTGACCCAGCGCGGCTTGATCTTGCCCTTGTGCACCCACGGCTGCTGGCGGATCGCGCCGAACGCGAGGATGCCAGCCTCCCCCGGGTTGAGGATCGGCGTGCCGGTGTCGATGCCGAAGACCCCCACGTTGGTGATGGTGAACGTGCCGTCGGACATGTCCGTCGGGGTGGTCCGCCCGGCGCGCGCGGTGGCCGTGAGCTCACCCAGCGCCTGGGCGAGCGGGAGGAGGCCGTGCCGGTGCGCGTCCTTGACGTTCGGCACCACGAGGCCTCGCGGGGTCGCCGCGGCGATGCCCAGGTTCACGTAGTGCTTGTAGACGATCTCGCGGGCGTCGTCGTCCCAGCTCGCGTTGATCTCGGGGTGCCGCTTGATCGCCAGCAGCACCGCCTTGGCGGCGATCAGCAGCGGCGTGACCCGCACGTCCGCGAACTCCTTGTCGCCCTTGAGCTTCTCGACGAGCTTCATCGTCCGGGTGACGTCCACGGTGCGGAACACGGTGACGTGCGGGGCGGTGAACGCGCTGGCCACCATCGCCTCGGCGGTCCGCTTGCGCACGGACTTCACCGGCACGCGCGTCTGCCGGCCGTCGTCGGTGACCGACCCGCTGGCGAGCCACGGCTGGTCGTCGTCGGCGTAGGTCGCGAGCGTGCGCGGCGCGGCGGCCTCGGCACGCGCCACCACGTCCTCGCGCGTGACGATGCCGCCCGGGCCGGTCGGCTTCACGGACGCCAGGTCGACACCGAGGTCCTTGGCGAGCTTGCGCACCGGCGGCTTGGCGAGCACCCGCACCCGGGTCGCCGGGGTCGTGCCCGACGGCGCGGCGGCGGGCACGCTGACCATCGCCTGGGCTATTCCTCCCGGCTCCCGCGAGCTGTCAGACTCTCGCGCGAGTGTCGCCGCACCAGGTTCTGACAGCTCGGGGACGGTCGCGGACCGACGACGGCGGCGGCGCGGCGCGGCACCGTCGTCGCCCGTGCCGTAGCCCACCAGCACCGATCCGGAGCCTGATCCCGCTGCCGAGCTGTCAGGCTCTCGTGCGGGCATCTCCTTGCGAGAGTCTGACAACTCGGGCGCGGCCGCGCCGACCTCGATGATCGGCGTACCGACGTCGACGGTGGTGCCTTCCTCGGCGAGCAGTGCCACGACGGTGCCGGCGAACGGCGACGGCAGCTCGACCAGGGACTTGGCGGTCTCGATCTCGACGAGGACGTCGTTGACCGCGACGGTGTCGCCCACGGCGACCTTCCACTCGACGATCTCGGCCTCGGTCAGCCCCTCACCGACGTCCGGGAGGGGGAAGCGCTGGTTGCTCATCGTGCTCCTCGGGATCTCGGGCCGCTCAGTGGGACAGCGCCCGGTCGACGGCGTCGCAGACGCGGTCGACGCTCGGCAGGTAGTCGTGCTCGATCTTCGCCACCGGATACGGCGTGTGGAAGCCACCGACACGCAGGACGGGAGCCTCGAGGGAGTAGAAGCACTCCTCGGTCACCCGGGCGGCGAGCTCGGCGCCCGCCCCGAAGAACGTCGGGGCCTCGTGCACGACGACGCAGCGCCCGGTTCGACGGACGGAGCCGACGACGGTGGGGACGTCGAGCGGGGAGAGCGAGCGCAGGTCGACCACCTCGGCGCTGGTGCCCTCGACGGCCAGCGCGTCGGCCGCCCCGAGGGCCGTGGCGACGGTCGGCCCGTACGCGACCAGCGTCACGTCGGTGCCGGCGCGGGCGATCCGCGCGGTGCCCAGCGGGTCCGGGGTACCGCCGTCGGCGCCGGCCTCGCCCTCCCAGGACGGCACGGGGCTGCTCAGGTCCACCTCGCCCTTGGACCAGTAGCGGCCCTTGGGCTCGAAGAACAGCACCGGGTCGGGCGAGACGACGGCGGCGCGGATCATGTCGTAGGCGTCCTGCGGCGTCGCCGGCGAGACGACGCGCAGACCGGGGGTGTGGGCGAACAGCGCCTCGGGCGACTCGGAGTGGTGCTCGATCGCGCCGATGCCGCCGCCGTAGGGGATGCGGATGACCACGGGGACCTGGAGACGGCCCTGGGAGCGGTAGTGGAACCTGGCGAGCTGGGTGGTGATCTGGTCGTAGGCGGGAAAGACGAAACCGTCGAACTGGATCTCGCAGATCGGCCGGTAGCCGCGCATCGCCAGCCCGATGGCCGTGCCGACGATCCCCGACTCCGCGAGGGGCGTGTCCACGACGCGGTGCTCGCCGAAGTCCTTCTGCAGGCCGTCGGTGATACGGAAGACGCCACCGAGGCGGCCGACGTCCTCCCCCATGACCATGACCTTGTCGTCGCCGTCCAGCGCGGCACGCAGCCCGGCGGTCAGGGCCTTCGCGAGGGGCATCGTCTGCGTGCTCATCGGGCGGCCTCCATGCTGCTGTCCGGCTCGTGCTGCGCCTCGTCCTGATACCTCGTGAACCACGCCCGCTCGGCCTCTACCTGGGCCTGCGGCGTCGCGTAGACGTGGTCGAACATCGACGACGGCGCCGGGTCCTCGATCGCCCGGACGTCGGCTCGCAGCCGCTCGGCCAGGGCGTCCGCGTCCGCCTCGACGCGGGCCGCCCAGACGTCGTCCCAGCGGTCCTCGGCGCGCAGCAGGGCGGCGAGCCGGTCGATCGGGTCACGCAGCGCCCACTCCTGCTCCTCGGCACGCTCGCGGTAGCGCGTCGGGTCGTCCGACGTCGTGTGCGCCCCCATGCGGTAGGTGTACGCCTCGACGAACGTGGGCCCCCCGCCGGTGCGGGCGCGTTCGAGCGCCTCGTCCATCACCGCGTACGAGGCCAGGACGTCGTTGCCGTCGACGCGGACGCCGGGGATGCCGAAGCCCTCGCCGCGCTGGGACAGCGGCACCCGGGTCTGGCGCGAGGTCGGCTCCGAGATCGCCCACTGGTTGTTCTGGCAGAAGAAGATGACGGGCGCGTTGTTGACCGCCGCGAAGACCAGCGCCTCGTTGACGTCGCCCTGGCTGGAGGCACCGTCGCCGAAGTACGTCACGACGGCGGTGTCGCGCTCCGCGTCCCCGGTGCCGACGAGCCCGTCCCGCTGCACCCCGAGCGCGTAGCCGGTGGCGTGCAGCGTCTGCGAGCCGAGCACGAGGGTGTTGAGCTGCACGTTGTGCTCGGCGGGGTCCCAGCCGCCGTGGTCCGTGCCGCGGTAGAGGCGCAACCGGTCCACCGGGTCGACGCCGCGCACCTGCAGCACCCCGTGCTCGCGGTAGGAGGGGAAGACGAAGTCCTGCGGGCGCAGCGCCCGCGCGGAGCCGACCTGGGCTGCCTCCTGGCCGCGGCCCTGCGGGTACAAGCCGAGCTCTCCCTGGCGTTGCAGGGCGGTCGACTCGTCGTCGAACCGGCGGGTGAGCACCATGTCGCGGTACAGCTCACGCAGCTCGTCTGTGCCGAGGTGGGCCGCCCGGTCACGGTAGGCGGCGGCCCGCGGGTCGTCGGTGCGGCTGCCGTCCTCGGCGACGAGCTGGACGAGGTTCTCGTCCGCTGCCACACCTCGAGTCGTCTCGGGGCGACGTGCCTCTTCCGGGTTCACACGGTCTCCTTCCCTGCCGGGCGGCTGCGCCGGGTCCAGGTCCGGTGCCCGAGTCTCGGGCGGGTGCCGAACCTACGCCTTCGTAGCCTACGCAAGCGTAGGTTGTGGGCACCCCGTCCTGGCTCCCGGTGCGGCGGCCAACGCTCGCGGCCACCCTTTAGAGGTTTCCTCCAACCCGTGGGGCATGAAGCGCCACCAGCCCTCGGGCCACACGAGTCCCGGTCCATGGAGACCAAACCTCGAAGACGCAGCGTGACCGACGGTCACGTGCCGGCGCGAGATGAGGCGAGCCGGTGCACGCCGCACCGAGGCGCCTTCGGGCCGGCGCCCCGGGTCAGCGCTGATGAGTCCGCAGAGCCCCTTGCGCCCACCACACGCCATCGGGAACCTGCACTGCACCTACCGTCGGCCCCACACCGCCGTCGGGAACCAGCCCCCGCCGCGAAACCACCGACCGGCGTCACCGACGTCATGACCCGCAACACCTAGCCACGGTCGATGGCACGAGCAGGGTCCACCACACTCTTCGAGTGCAGGTCGGCCACGCCGCCCACCGAGGACCGGTCGAGCTGTGAGTCGTCTCTTGGAATTCCCCAAGCATCGGCGAGCCGTGATCCACGCAAGTTCCGGCCGCCCCCGTAGAAATGCGTGAACTTCATGATCAGCGGATCCCAACGATCGGGATCCAGATGGCGGTCCGAGCCGTCGATGAGGAGCTCCGGGAGCACATGCGTCCTGACGACTCGCGCCTCCACCGCGACCACCGAGTCATCGCCTCCGAACGGATGGATGCCCGCCACGTGCGCCTCGAGCTGGATCGGACACTCGTCCACGCGCGCCGGCATCACTTCGTCAGCGGGTGTCGCGGACAGGCCGGAGATAGAGAACTTGTCAGCGAGGAACTCATAGCCGATCGCTGCCTTGTGCCTGGGGACGACCGGAGTGCCCGTGTACCTGGCCATGCGGTCGACGGCGCCGACCATCTCCGAGCTAGGGAGGTTGAGGACGAGCTCGCCCGTGCGTTCGAGGTTCATCGTCGTCTGCGAGGTAGCGTCGAGGCCCAGCATGCACGAGGTACCCACCCACCATACCGACGACATCGGCGCAAGATTGGTGGAGCCGTCCTCGTTCGTGGTGCTGATCAGCACCACAGGTGTGCCAAAATACATGACGCGTGGCTCGATTACTTGATGCGTCTGGGTCATGAACCGAGTCTAGGAATGTCCCCGTCGACAGGCTGGCGGAAATCAGACGTCGCGCAAGGGTCGAGCACGTGATCACGGTCATCCGGGCTCTTCGCCGACCGGGCCTCGGGACCGGTACGCGGCCTGTAGCAGCTGGGTGCGCTGCCAGGCGACGAACGCCTCCCCGTGGGCATCGTCGGCGTTTATCGCACAGGTCAGGCGAGCTGGCAGTTCCTCGGTAGGGTTCCGGGCTTCGTCGACCATCCCGGTCCGCTCCCTCAAGCCGAGGGCCCTCGGGTCTACGAGATGCCACGCGTGCTCGTCCACCCCGAGGCTCGTCACGACCGCGCGACGGGAATCATCGGCGTCGTCCCGCGAGGCCACGACCCCGCAGTCCGAGCAACCCACCGCGCCCATCCACATGAGCACACCCAAGGCGAGTCCATCCGACAGGTGAGCAGGAAGTTCCGGCGCTCGGAGTTCATCTGAATTCTCGGACACCTTCGCTGCCCTCTATCGTCACGGGTCGATGAGAACGGGACATGAGAAGCATGGCTACAGTGATGGACAGGAGAAGACAAGCGGCACCGACAACGATCTGCGTGAAGTGCCAAGCGGAGGTGAGGGCTTCGATCTCGCGCTGAGGCTCGGGGCCTCCGCTGGAGACGAGATCACCGGCTGCAACTCGTGACGCGCGACCGGCTTCGGCGAGCTGAGTCGTGAGGAGCCCGACGAGCAATGCACTGAACACCGCGATGACGAGCGCTTCCGCCGCACCCCGCAGAGTGTTGAGGAATCCGGCGGCTGTGCCGACGAGCCGCGGCGGCACGAGAGCCATCGCCTGACCGTCGGTGATGCCGAAAGATGTTCCCATGCCGATCCCGATGAGTAGCAGGGGGGTCGCGATCAGCACGATGGTGTTCTCCGGGGTCAAGAGTAGGAGACCGAAGTTGCCGACGACGACCAGTGCCAGCGCGGCCAGGATGAGAACTCGTGCTGAGACACCGCGGTTGACCAGGGCGACAGCGAGAACCGGGGTGATGAGCACCGGCGCCGTCAGTAGCAGCATGATCAGCCCCGCTGTTGCGGGCGTGCTGCCTGCGGCGGCCTGCAGGTAGGTGGGCATGAACACGAGCACGCCGAGAAATCCGATCGACGTGGTCAGAGTTGCGAGGCACCACCCCATGAAGTCGCGTTGGCCCACCAGCTCGGGAGCCAAGATCGGTGCGCTGCTGCGGCGTTGCGAGACAGCGAAGGCGATGGCTGCTGCGGCGCCTGCAGCGAATGCGCCCCAGGTCAATGGGTGACTCCAGCCGAGCTCTGGACCTTCGAGGAGTGCGAGCATGAACGCACCGAGAGCTGCGACAGAAAGTACGCTGCCGATCCAGTCCGTGGGACTGCCGTCAACGCGTGACTCTTGGAGACGACCAGCACCGCACGCGACCAGTGCGCCCAGAACCGCGAATGCGACGAAGCTTCCCCGCCACCCTGCTACCGAGATCAAACCCCCGACGATTGTCGGCCCGACAGCGATGCCGACACCTGCCATGGTTCCCATGAAGGCGAATGCTCGGTTTCTGGCAGCACCTGAATAGCTCGAGGCAAGCAGCGCTCCCCCCGCTGCCATCACCCCGGCTCCGCCGATACCCGCGACGACTCGTGCGATGTCGAGCATCAAAATCGACTGCGCCCACGCAGTGGCGAGGAACCCGACGGAGAACACCCCGGACGCAACAATGAAGATTCGACGCCGACCTGCACGATCTGCTGCCGCACCGGCGACGAGAGTCATGGCAGCGAAGGCCAGGTTGTAGCCTGCGACCACCCAGTTCAGCGCCGAACCTGTGGCTTCGAGGTCTGCGCCGATGTTCGGCAGGGCGATCGCAGTGCCAGAAATCGACATCGCCACCAGCGCGACACCGACCAGAACCACCGGAAGCGTGAGAACCGACGGTGCGCTTAATGCCATGCCGGCCATGCCGGGCGACGCTTCGTCGGACGTGCTGGTCGAGGATGAATTCATCGAGCTGCCCTTTCGGTATTCTCCTGCACACTTTCGCGAACCGACTACAGCACCTCGACCTTGGTTGAGGTCAAGTTGCCGCCGGGCTGGAGACCAGGAGCCGGTCTTTCGCGACCGGGGCACGGTCAGCGCGCAACCTCCGTCAGCGCCCCGCCCGTGCCCAGCGCCAGCTCCGCCGTCAGCCCGATCCGGTCGAGGAACCCCCGGTCGTGGCTGACGACCATCAGCCCGCCCCGGTAGAAGGAGAGCGCCTGCACGAGCTGGTCGGTGCTGGCGAGGTCGAGGTTGTTGGTGGGCTCGTCCAGCACGAGGAGCTGGGCCGGCGGGTCGGCCAGCAGCACGCCCGTCAGCGCCACCCGGAACCGCTCACCGCCCGAGAGGGTACGCACCGGCCGGTCGACCTGGTCGCCGCGCACGAGGAACCGCGCCAGCCGGTTGCGCAGCTCCCCGGGCGGCACGTGCGGGGCGCCGCGGCGGACCTCGTCGAGCACCGTCGCGGCGTCGTCGAGCCCGTCGAGCCGCTGCGGCAGGTAGCCGACGCGGTCCGTGAGACGCTGCGCCGAGGCCCGGGTGACGCCGTCGGACCCGGCCCCGACGGACCCGACGACGTCCGGGCCGGGTGCGCCGGCCCCGACGAGCTGTTCGAGCAACGTCGTCTTGCCGACGCCGTTCGGTCCGGTCAGGGCGACGCGCACGGGTCCGGCGAGCACGGTCTCGCGGCCGTCGGTCCCGCGCAGCACGGCGAGGCGACGTCCCGCGGGGACGTCGGGGTCCGGGAGATCGACGACGATGCGGTCGTCGTCGCGCACGGCGCGTCCCGCGGTCGCGACGGCGGCACGCGCACGAGCCTCCGCGTCGGCGGCCGCACCGCGCCGGGAGCCCTGCGACTTCTGCGCGGCGTTGCGCCGGTCGTTGATCACCGCCTCGACGTACTTGCGGTCGGCGGCGTCCTTGCGGCCCTGCCGCTCGGAGTGCGCGATGCGTTCCTGGGTCTCGATGCGTTGCCGCTTCTCCCGGCGCAGCGTCTGCTCGGCGTCCCGGAGGGCCGAGCGCGCGGCCTCCTGCTGCACCGCCACCCACTCCTCGTACTGGCCGTAGGTACCGCCGAACGTGGTGAGGCTGCCCGTGCGCAGCTCCGCGGTGGAGTCGACGAGCTCGAGCAGCTCACGGTCGTGCGAGACGACCACCAGTGCTCCTCTCCAGGTCCGGACAAGCTCGTGCAGCCGTTCGCGCGCCGCCCCGTCGAGGTTGTTCGTCGGTTCGTCGAGCAGCGCGACGTCGGCGCCGCGCAGCCGGACGCCGGTGACGGCCGTCAGCACCGCCTCGCCGCCGGACAGCGTGCCGACACGACGGTCGAGCACGCCGCCGCCCGGCGAACCGGCCGGGGACCCGGCGAGCACGTCGGCCGCAGCCAGGGCGGCGACCGCGCGCTCCTCCAGGTCCCAGCCGTCGGCGCCGACGACGTCGAACAGCTCGGGACGGAAGTCGCCGTCGGCGATGGCGCGCACGGCGTCGATCACGCGCCGCACGCCGAGCAGGTCGGCGACGGTCGCGTCCGTGTCGAGGGTGACCCGCTGCGGCAGGTAGTCGGTGGTGCCGGTGACGGCGACCGCACCGGTGGTGGGCGCCAGCCGTCCGGCGACCAGGCGCAGCAGGGTGGACTTGCCCGTGCCGTTGAGGCCGACCAGGCCGGTGCGGCCCGCGGTGAAGGCGCCGGACACGCCGGCGATCGGGGTGGCCCCGTCGGGCCAGGAGAAGGTGAGGTCGTGCAGGACGACGGCGGGAGTGGAGGGCACAGGTGCTCCGGGGGACGCTGCGGCGTGCGCCGACGTCGTCCAGCCGCCAGGAGACGCACCGGTCCGGGTGCGGGCGTGCAGGGGTCAGCGCGGGGTCGTGGGACCGCCGTCCGTGTCCGTCACCGTGCTTCCTTCCGTCCGCCCCCTCTCACACGCGGCCTGCCCGCGGGGACGGCTTCGAGGGTGCCACCGCTGGCGGATCGACGGCAACCCTGTTTCCGGTGGTCCGCCTCAGGAGCCCGGCCTCCAGGAGCTTGAAGGCCCGCAGCTGCTGCTCGTTGAGCAGCGTGTCAGTGAACTCGGTGAAGTACTCCTCCGTCCCGCCCAGGTCGAGCGGGAGCTGCGCGGCTTCGAGCTCGTCGACGACCGGACCGTAGACCTCCAGGAAGTCGTCGACCAGGGCCGTGACCTCCGCGTCCGAGCTGTCGGGGCCGAGCCGGTCGAACCGCTCCGACAGGTCGCTCCCCCGCGCCGCGAGGAGGGCGTCGCCGAGCCGTTCGTAGAGCCTGGTGAGGTGGGGCATCCCCTCCTCGCCGGCCAGGTGGGCCAGCAGGACCGTCTGGTCGCGGTCGATCCTCGCCAGGACGCCCACCGACGAAGAGGCGCGGAAGAAGGGCGCCAGCTCCGGTGGCAGGTCAGGTGCTGCGTGGTGGTCGCGAAGCTGCGCGATCACCTCCCGCTGACGGGAGAGACGGTCCATCTGGTCGGCCAGCTCACGGTCCAGCTCGTCCAGGAGCTGTCCGGAGTCGGCCGCCGGGCCACCGCTCTCCGCCTCCTCGAGCAGGGCCGGCACCTGCGCGAGCGGGACCCCGAGCGCCGCCAGGCGCCGGATCCGCAGGACACGCACCAGGTCGTGCACGTCGTAGCGGCGGTAACCGTTGCTCCCCCGCGCAGGTTCGTCGAGGACGCCCGTCTGGTGGTAGTGGCGCAACGTCCGCACCGACACCCCGGCGAGCCGGGCCAGCTCGCTGCTACGCACCGGTCGTCACCATCCGCGCCTCCGACTCCTCCGTGGGTTCCAGGCTACGCAGCGACCGTGCAGCCAACCCGATCACCGCGGCGACCGACCACACGCCCGCGAGCGCGACCGCTGCCGCCTCCAGGCTGGCGAGCTCGGTGACGACGGCCGCGCCGACGATCCCGAGCGGCGGCCCGGCGGTCATCATCGAGTTCTGCGTCCCCATGACGCGGCCACGCATCTGCTCGGGGATCCGTTCGATCATCAGCACCCCGACGAGGCTGCTGAACAGCCCGCTGGACAGCCCGACGACGAACGCACCGGCGAACACCACCCACACCGAGGCGAGCGTGGCGACGCCGGCGAAGCCCACGGTGGTCCCGACGACCCCGGCGACGAACCACCACCGGCGTCGCCCTCGCGCACCCAGCAACGCGTAGGTGCCACCGCCGAGGAGCGTCCCCGCCGCCAGGGCCGTCAGGACGTACCCGAGCGTGCCCGGCTGGTCGGCGAGCGTGAAGTGGACCGGCAGGACCAGGCCCTGCAGCGCGGCGAGCACCACCACCGAGACGATGCTGAGCAGGGTGGTCATCATCAGGAACCGGCTGCGGAACAGCACGCGCCAGCCCTCCCGCAGCTGGGCCCAGCCGCTCGCCGGCACGGCGTCCGCCTCGACCTCGGGGAGGTCGCGGGTGATGTCACCGACCCGGTGCGGGACGAGGAGGGTGAGCAGCGCGGCGAGCAGCGACGTCCCCGCGGTGATCCACAGCACCGTGGATCCGTCGAACAGCACCATGAGGGTGCCGGCCGCCGCCGGGCCGATCAGCATCGCCACCGCGCCCAGGCTCTCCCGCAGGCCCATCAGCCGTTCCGCGGAGATGTTGCCGTGCCGCACGATCGCGGGCAGGAGGGCGTCCCGCGCGGTCAGGCCCGGCACGTCGCCGACGGACCCGATGATCCCGAACAGGATGAACCAGCCGAGGTTCAGCCCGGTGACCAGGTCGACGACCGGCAGGGCGGCGACGGCCGCCGCGGAGACGAGGTCGGTGGCCACCGAGGACGTGCGCCGGTTGATCCGGTCGATCATCACGCCCATGAAGAGGCCAGCGAGCACCGCGGGGACGGCGGTCGCCGCGGCGAGCGCCCCCATCCCCAGCACGCTCCCGGTCGTCTGGAGCACGATCAGCGGCAGCGCGATCCCGGCGACGGAGTTGCCCAGCAGGGACAGCGTGTAGGACGCGAGGTAGGCGACGGGTACGAGTCTCATGGGACCAGTGAGAACTATGACGTCGCGTCGGGGTCAAGGGCGACGTCCGACACGGCGTCGTCCGCCGCGGTACGGCCCGCCTACCGCCGAGTGGCCAGGAACTCCGCGATCCGGCCGATCGCCTCCTCGAGGACCTCGACGTCGGGCAGGGTCACCAGCCGGAAGTGGTCGGGCGCCGTCCAGTTGAACCCGGTCCCGTGCGTGACGAGGATCTTCTTGGCGCGCAGCAGGTCGATGACGAAGTCCTGGTCGTCGTCGATCGCGTAGACGTCCGGGTCGAGGCGGGGGAAGCAGTAGAGCGCGCCGCGGGGTCGCACGGAGGACACCCCGGGGATCTCGTTGAGCAGCCGGTCGGCGAGCATGGTCTGCTCGTAGAACCGCCCGCCGGGCACGATGAGCTCGTCGATCGACTGGTAGCCGCCGAGGGCGGTCTGGATCGCGTGCTGCGCGGGGACGTTGGAGCACATGCGCATGTTGGCGAGCAGCGTGAGCCCCTCGAGGAACTCGGCCGCCGTCTCCTTCGGCCCCGAGATCATCACCCACCCGGCCCGGTAGCCGCACACCCGGTAGGCCTTCGACAGTCCGCTGAAGGTCAGGCACAGCACGTCGTCGCGGGCGGCGGTCGCGGCGTGGTGGTGCACGGCGTCGTCGTAGAGGATCTTCTCGTAGATCTCGTCGGCCAGGACGACGAGGTCGTGGCGCCGCGCGATGTCGACGAGCGCCTCGACCATCTCCTCGCTGTAGACGGCGCCGGTGGGGTTGTTCGGGTTGATGATCACCAGGGCGTGCGTGTTCTCGGTGATCTTCGACTCGATGTCCGCCAGGTCGGGCATCCACCCGTCCGCCTCGTCGCACGCGTAGTGCACGGGCGTGCCGCCGGTGAGCGTGACGGCACCCGTCCACAGGGGGTAGTCGGGCGCCGGCACGAGGATCTCGTTGCCGTCGTCGACGAACGCCTGCAGCACCATCGAGATGAGCTCGGAGACGCCGTTGCCGATGAACACGTCGTCGACCATGGTGTCCCGCAGCCCGCGCGACTGGTAGTACTGGGCGACCGCGGTGCGCGCCTCGTAGATGCCGCGGGAGTCGCTGTACCCCTGCGCCTCGGGCAGGTGGTGGACGACGTCGGCGAGGATCGCCTCCGGTGCCTCGAAGCCGAACGGTGCCGTGTTGCCGATGTTCAGCTTGAGGATGCGGTGGCCCTCGGCCTCGAGGCGCTGGGCCTCGGTGAGGATGGGACCTCGGACGTCGTAGCGGACGCCGCGGAGCTTCTGGCTCTGTCGAATGGTGCGCACCGCCCCATCTTCGCCGCTCGGACGGGCCCGCGCGAACAGCCAATCGGCGACCGGTGGCCCTGGGGGCGTCCGCGGCGGGTCATCCGAGGCGGGCGCCCAGCGCCGCCACCGACGGCGCGACGGCCGCCTCGGCCGACAGTCCGCTGGGCACGGGGACCCCGGCCCGCACGGCCAGCGGCAGCACCCCCGCCCAGACGTCGTGGTCCTCGCCGTCGTCCGACCGTTCACCGACGCCGCCCGTGCGGGTCTTCACGCTCACCCGGTCGAGGGGCACCTGGAGCACCTGCGTGGCGGCGACCTCCTTGGCGGTCGTCTCCCGCACCTCGGCGCGGCGCCCCGGCATGAGGTGGTCTCCGATCTGCCACAGCGCCTCGACGCGCAGCTCGCGCGGGACGACGGTGGCACGCCCGACGACCATCGCGGACCGGTAGTCGGCGGAGCTGTCGTTCAGCGACCGGGCGTAGACCAGCCCGTCGAGGTGGGAGACCGCCACCGAGACGGGCACGCCCTCGACCCCGGCGTCGAGGAACAGCCCGCCGCCCGTGGACCCGTGCAGCAGCAGGCGGCGGCCGAGCCCGTCACCGAGGTCGCCGACGGCGTACAGGTAGGGCAGCACGACGGGGTAGCCGTCGCGCACCATCGCCACGTGGGCGAGGAAGCCGTCGGCGAGGATGCGGTCGAGGACGGCGGGGTCGTCGGTCTGACGGTCGGGCTTGCGGCCCACGGTCATGCTCGGGCAGGTGGCGGGTGCGGCGGGGTGCACGGCGGTCTCGGTGGTCTCGGTGGTCTCGGTGGTCTCGGTGGTCACGCACCGACCGTAGGGACGCTGCTGGACTACCGTGTAGTCCAGTCCCGACCTCGACGGATGGACCACTTCGATGCCCGACGACGGCACCCTGCCCGGCCGCCCGCGGCGGACCAAGGTGGCCCACGTCGCCGACCTGGTCCGCGGCATGGTCCACGACGGTCGGCTGACCGAGGGCGACGCGCTGCCCTCCACCCGCGCGCTCGCCACCGAGCTGGGACTCGCCCGGGGCACGGTGACCGCCGCCTACGAGCAGCTGGACGGCGAGGGCTACGTGGTGCTGCGCCACGGCACCGTGCCCCGGGTCGCCGCGACGCTCACGGGGCCGCCCGCCGAGCCGGCACCCACGTGCTCCGCCCGGACCACCGCGACGGGCCCGACGGCGCCGCCCGCCGTCGTCGACCTGACGCCCGGCGTCCCGTCCGTCGCGGCGGTCTCGGAGCGGGACCGGCGGGCGGCGTGGCGGCACGCGGCCGCCCAGCCGCTGGTGGCCGCCTACCCCGACCCGACGGGCGAACCGGTGCTGCGCGCCCAGATCGCCAACCAGCTCGCGCTGAGCCGGGGCTTCGCGCCGGACGCCGGGCGCGTCGTCGTCACGGCCGGTACCACCGAGGCGATCTCCCTGGTGGTCGAGGCGGCCGCCCGACGGTCCGGCCCGGACACCGCCCCGCGGGTCGCGGTGGAGAACCCGGGCTACCGCTCGGGCCGCCGGGCAGCGCAGTCCGCGGGCGGCGACGTCGTCCCCGTGCCGGTCACCGACCAGGGCATGGACCTCGCCGCGCTGCGGGCCGTGCACGCCCGCGAGCGCCTCGACGCCGTCCTGGTCACGCCGAGCCACCAGTACCCGTTGGGCGGCGCGATGCCCGTGGCACGGCGGCACGGGCTGCTGGCGTGGGCGTCCGCCGAGGGCGTCCTCGTGGTCGAGGACGACTACGACTCGGAGTTCCGGCATCGCGGCGCCCCGCTGCCGGCCCTCGCCGCGCTCGACGCCGGTGGCGTCGTCGTGCACGTCGGGTCGTTCTCCAAGGTGCTCGACCCCCGCCTGCGGTGCGGCTACGTCGTGGTGCCCGACGGCGGTACCCCGGTCGGGGCGGAGATCCTCGCGGCACGCTCGGATCGAGGTGCCACCGTGGCGAGCGTGACCCAGCACGCGCTGGCCCACCTCATCGCCACCGGGGCGCTGCGGCGCCACGTCGCCCGCTGCCGCCGCGACTACCGGACCAAGCGCCGGATGGTGGCCGAGACGTTCGCCGGCGTGCCCGGTGTGCGGGTCCGCGCGCTCGACGGCGGGCTGCACGCGGTCCTGGAGCTCGATCGCACCCCGGCGGCGGACCTGGTCGCACGGCTGGCGGGCCGCGGCGTGCGGGTCGCCGACCTGCAGAACTACGTCGTGCCGGGGTCCGGTCTGGAGCTCAACGGCATCGTGCTCGGGTACGCGCCGCCGTCGGCCACCGTGCTGCGTGACGCGCTGCGCACGATCCGCGCGGAAGGTGGATCAGATCGGAAGCCTTGATCCACGTTCTTCACGTCGTAGTGGGCCTAGACATCGCCCAGGACGATGCGGATCGCGCGCCTCGCGTGCTCCAGCGCCTCCTGCTTGGAGGGCGCCAGCTCCAGGCCCAGCAGCCGGCGGCGGTGCCGCTCCCCCAGCAGCAGGGTGTACAGGGCGTCAGCGCGATCGGCGTCGGCGCCGCTCCGGGCGTCGAGGATCTGAGCGAGCGCCGTGATGGAGGCGGCGGGTCCGCGCTCGAAGAACGCCTCCGCGAGGCCCGGGTGTTGCTGCGCCTCCGCGACGACGAGCCGGTGCAGCGTCACCGCGTCGTCGCCGTGCAGCGTGTGCACGATCCGTGCGGCAACCTCCTCCAGCCCGGTACCGGCGTGCAGCTCTTCCTGCTCGTGCTCGTGCAGCCGTTCCACGGCGGCGACGAAGAGTCCGGTCTTGTCGGTGAAGTGGCGGTAGACGGTCCGCTTGGTGGCACCGACCTGCGCCGCGACTGCCTCGATCGTCGTGCCGGCGAGCCCACGGGAGGCGAACAGACCGGTCGCCGCATCGAGGATCTCCGCACGCCGCGCATCGACCTCCCCGCGCCGTGGCCGACCGGGCCCTGGTCTCGTCGGGGTCCGCGCCGTCCGCGCCTCGATCTTCACCCGCACAATGATACGTTGCCGTTTCATTGATGCCAAGGAGGAGCGATGACCACCACACGACTGCTGCACGTGTCCTTCAGCGACGACTGGGAGGCGTGCCAGCGGTTCGGGGAGTACGACGTCGCCACGCGCAGCACGCTCTACGACGACACCGGCTTCATCCACGCCACGACGGCGGCTGGCCTCCCGCTGGTCCTGCGCGACGTGTACGGCGACGCCTCCGAACCGCTCGTCCTCGCCGTCCTCGACGAGGCCGCGCTCGACGACCAAGAGGTCCCTGTGCGCTGGGAGCCCGGCGCCGGGCCGGACGGCGCGGCCGCCCCGCGCATCGGCGGCCCGTTCTCGATGGACCGCGAGACCGTCGTCGCCGTCCTGTCCCTGCGGCGGGACGAGCACGGTTGGGTCGTCCCCGATCTGGACGGCCTGGCAGTGCGCGACGCCGCCCCGGACGCCGCCTGAGCCGGAAGGGCCAGTCGCGGCGGCGCGACGTCGTGGAAGTTCACGCTTCACCGACTGATGCGTAGCTGTCCGCTACGCCGGAGACGGGCCGCGTCGGGGAAAGCCACGCTTCCACCGACGATGCGTGACCCTCCGCTACGTCGCTCAGCCCAGCAGCGCCTTCACCTGCCGTCGGACGCCGGCCGCGTCGAGGCCATGGGCGGCGGCGTGGTCGCGCGGCGTGCCGTAGCGGCGCAGCTCGGCATCCCGGGGCACGCCGACGTGCAGCACCCAGACGACGTCGAGGATCGAGTGGGCGCTGGGGTCGTGCTTCTCGTCGCCGGTGACGCGGGCGACGAGGGCGGTCACGTCGGGTGGGACCGTCGTCGTGGTCATGCTCCGATCGTGTAAGTTCAAGTGAACTTGAGGTCAACCCTAGGAGGACTGCCGTGTCGATCGAGCGCTACCTGACCATCGGCGACGTGTCCCGGCGCAGCGGGGTCGCGCCGTCGGGACTGCGCTACTACGAGTCGCTCGGGCTGATCACGTCGCGGCGCACCGCCGGCAACCAGCGACGCTACGAACGCACGACCCTGCGGCGGGTCGCGTTCATCCGCACGGCCTCCCGGGTGGGGCTCACGCTGGACGAGATCCGCGAGGCCCTCGCGACCCTGCCCGAGGCCCGCACCCCCACCGCCGAGGACTGGACCCGGCTCTCCCGCTCGTGGCGCCCCCTGCTCGACGCGCGCATCGCCGCCATCGAACGGCTGCGCGACCAGCTCGACTCCTGCATCGGCTGCGGCTGCCTGTCGCTGGAGCGGTGCATGCTCCAGAACCCGGCCGACCGCGCCGCCGCCCTGGGCCCCGGCGCACGGTTCCTGGAGGGCGACAGCCCGGCGGACGCCGTGCGGGCGATGGGCGACCGAGCCACCGGCTGACCCGCCGATGTCACACCCGCGGCTGTCGCCTCGTCCCGTGGGTATGAGCACACACACGACACACACGACACCCACCACACCGAGCAACCACGTCCTGATCGTCGGTGCCGGGTTCGCCGGCGGCATGGCGGCGGTCCGGCTCGCGGGGCGATCCCGCGGCCGGGTACGCATCACGGTCGTCAACCCCCGGCCGACGTTCGTCAACCGCCTGCGCCTGCACCAGGTCGCCACCGGTCGGCGGGTCTCCGCGCCCGGCATCCTTCGGATGCTGGGGTCCGACGTCACGTTCGTCGAGGGTTGGGTCACCGCCCTCGACGCCGACGCCGGCCGGGCCACCGTCTCCGGGCCGGACGGCTCGCGCACCATCGGGTTCGACCGGGTCGTCCTCGCCACGGGCAGCACCACCGAGCCGGTGCCGGTCCCCGGCGGCGAGCACGCCCACGGGGTCGCGGACCTGGAGTCCGCCGAACGGCTGCGGCACGCGTTCGCGCGCCTGCCCGCCGGGGCGGACGTCACCGTCGTCGGCGGCGGGTTCACCGGGCTGGAGACCGTCGGCGAGCTGGCCGGGTCCCGCCCCGACCTCATGGTCCGCCTGGTCACCTCGGGCGAGGTCGGCGGCTGGTTCGGCACCAAGGCCGCCGACCATGTCCGCGCGAGCCTGCGCCGGCTCGGCGTCGAGGCGCTCGGGGGCGCGCGCGTGCAGGCGCTCGAGCGCGACCGGCTGACGCTCGACGACGGCGCCGAGGTCCCGTCGGACCTCACCGTCTGGTGCGGCGGGTTCGCCGCGCCGCCGCTCGCCCGCGAGTCGGGTCTCGCCGTCGACCGGGCCGGGGCGGTCCTCACCGACGATGCGCTGCAGTCGGTCTCCCACCCCCAGGTGCTGGCCGTCGGCGACACCGGTCACACGGTCGCGCCCCACGGCGGCCGGTACAGCATGTCGTGCCAGTTCGCGTTCCCCTCGGGTGCGCACGCCGCCGACGTGCTGTCCGCCGAGGCCCTCGGCACGGCCCCCCACGGCGGCGCCGCACCGCTGGACCTCGGGTTCCAGGGGCGCTGCGTCAGCATCGGCGGCCAGGCCGCCGTGCTCCAGCTCACCGACCGCGACGACGTCGCCACCGACCGTGCGCTGACCGGCCGCGGCGCCGTCGCGGCGAAGAGGTTCCAGGTACGTGGCGTGGTGTCGGCGATCGGGTTCGCGCGCCGCGCGCCGGGCGCGATCCGCTGGCCCGGCTCCGGGCGCACGCCCAGCCCCGTCCAGGCGTCGGTGGCAGGCTGAGCAGATGTCGCGCACCGAGGAGTTCACCGCGCTGCGACCGCTGCTCTTCGCCATCGCCTACCGGATCCTGGGCAGCGTGAGCGAGGCCGAGGACGCCGTGCAGGAGACCTGGTTGCGCTACGAGGGCACGGCGGCGGAGCCGACGTCGGTCAAGTCGTTCCTGTCCGCCGTGGTCACGCGGATCTCGATCGACGTGCTGCGCTCGGCGCGGGTCCGCCGCGAGGCGTACCCGGGGACCTGGTTCCCCGAGCCCCTGGTCGACGACCCGTACGAGGACCCTGCCCGGTCCGCCGAGCTCGCCGACTCGGTGTCCATGGCGGCCCTGGTGCTGCTCGAACGGCTCAGCCCGCTGGAACGGGCCGTCTTCGTGCTGCGCGAGGTCTTCGGGCTCGACTTCACCGAGATCGCCGCCACGGTGGAGCGCTCCGAACCGGCCTGCCGTCAGCTCGCCTCCCGGGCACGTCGGCACATGGCCGAGGGCCGCCCACGGTTCGACGCCGACCGCCGCGAGCGCGAGGAGCTCGCCGCCCGGTTCATCGAGGCCTTCCGGGAGGGGGACGTCGACGGCCTCACCGAGCTCCTTGCCGCCGACGTCCAGGTGATCGGCGACGGCGGCGGCAAGGCACCGGCCTTCCCCCGCCCCGTCGCCGGCCGGGAGAAGGTCACCCGGGCCTTCCACGCCTTCGCCGAGATGCTGTCGGCCGCCGACCTGGTGATCGAGCAGCACGAGGTCAACCACCAGCCGGGCATGGTGATCTCCACCGCGGACGGGCAGCTCCTCGCCGTGATGGCCCTGGACGTGCTGGACGGGCACATCCAGACGTTCCGCGGGGTCATGAACCCCGACAAGCTCGCCCACCTGGGCCCGGTCGCCGACGCCTGGGCGGTGCAGGCCCGGGCCGTCCAGGCTCGGCACGAGCGGCCCTGACCTCCGCGCTGGCGTCCGGCGCCGACGTAGGCCACGGTGGGAGCGTCCGCCCGAACCCAGAATCCCGGAGGTTCTCATGAAGGTCGTCGTCATCGGCGCGCTCGGCAAGGTCGCACGCCACCTGCTGCCCCTGCTCGCGAGGGACGGGGACGACGTCGTCGGCGCGGTCCGCAAGCCGGAACAGCTCGACGAGGTGCGGGGCCTGGGCGCCGAGCCGCTGCTGCTCGACGTCGAGCACGCGAGCGCCGAGGAGATCGCGGCCGCGCTCCGGGGCGCCGACGCGGTCGTGTGGTCCGCGGGCGCCGGGGGCGGCAACCCCGACCGCACCTACGCCGTCGACCGGGACGCCGCGATCCGCTCGATGGACGCCGCCGCGAGCGCCGGTGTGTCCCGCTACGTGATGGTCTCCTGGATCGGGTCCGTCCCGGACCACGGGATCCCCGAGGACTCCAGCTTCTTCGCCTACGCGGACGCCAAGCTCGCGGCCGACGACCACCTGCGCGGCACCGCCCTGGACTGGACGATCCTCGGCCCGGGCAGCCTCACCGACGACGCCCCGACCGGCCGCGTCGAACGCGTCGCCGACGGCGTGAAGCTGGCCCGAGGCGAGGACTCTGCCGTCCCCCGGGCGGACGTCGCCCAGGTGGTGGCGGACACCCTGCGCGAGCCCCTGACCGTCGGCCGGTTCGTCCGGTTCCGCGGGGGCGAGACGCCCGTGCCGGACGCGTTGCGCGGCTGACGACCGCGCCGGCCCGGCCGGTGTCAGTCCGGCGTGTGCTGGTGCACCAGGAGCCGCCAGCCGTCGTCGGACGGTACGTACGTGCTGGCCAGGGTCGCGGTGTACGTGTCCGCGCCGCGGCGTCCGGTGAACCGGTAGACGACCGTGGCGGTGTCGCCACCGCGCGCGAGCCGGTCGTCGATCGCCAGGAGCTCGTCGATCATCGCTTCGCGCATGGTTCGACCGTAGGGGCGGGCTGCCGCGCACGCCAGGGTGGTGACCGGTGACACGTCCTCTCGTCGCGCACCGACGAGCCACCTGGGGCAGCATCGCAAGGGACCGGCACCCGCACCCTGGAGGTCCTCGTCATGGCTCGTACCGTCGCTGAACACCTCGTCGACCAGCTCGTCGCCGCCGGCGTCGAACGGATCTACGGGATCGTCGGGGACTCCCTCAACCCGGTCGTCGACGCGGTCCGCCGCACCGAGGGCATCTCCTGGGTGCACGTGCGCCACGAGGAGGCGGCCGCGTTCGCCGCGGCCGCGGAGGCCGAGGTCACGGGGAGGCTGGCGGTGTGCGCCGGCTCGTGCGGCCCCGGCAACCTGCACCTCATCAACGGCCTGTACGACGCGAACCGGTCGAAGCTGCCGGTGCTGGCCATCGCGTCCCACATCCCGAGCGCCGAGATCGGCACCCAGTTCTTCCAGGAGACCCACCCGGGCCGCCTCTTCAACGAGGCGTCGGTGTTCTCCGAGATGATCTCCACGGCCGCCCAGCTGCCCCGCGTCACCCGCTCGGCGATCCAGCACGCGCTGGCCGAGCCGGGTGTCGCCGTCCTCACGCTGCCGGGCGACGTCGCCGACGAGCAGGTACCGGACGACGACGCGCCGATCCTCATCCCGGGGGCGTGCCCGGCGCGCGTGCTGCCGAACGAGGCGGACGTCACCGCCCTGGCCCGGGCGATCAACGACGCCGAGAAGGTGACGCTGTTCGTCGGGGCGGGAGCCCGCGAGGCCCGGGACGAGGTCCTCCAGCTCGCCGACCTCGCCGCCGCGCCGGTCGGTCACTCGCTGCGGGGCAAGGAGATCATCCAGTACGACAACCCCCACGACGTCGGGATGTCGGGGCTGCTCGGCTACGGCTCGTGCCACCAGGCGGTGTTCGGGGCGGACCTGTTGATCCTGGTGGGGACCGACTTCCCGTACGAGTCGTTCCTGCCCGCGGGCGTCCCCACGGCTCAGATCGACATCGACGCCTCCCACCTGGGCCGGCGCACCCGCCTGGACCTGCCGGTGCACGGCGACGTCGCCGAGACGCTGCGCCTGCTCAACCCGCTCGTGCAGCGCAAGTCGAACCGCAAGTTCCTGCGCCGCATGGTGGACAAGCACGCCGAGACCATGACCAAGGTGGTCGGCGCGTACACGCGCAAGGTGGAGAAGCACACGCCCATCCACCCCGAGTACGCGGCCGTGCAGCTCGACGAGACCGCCGCCGACGACGCCGTGTTCACCGTGGACACCGGCATGAACAACGTCTGGGCGGCGCGCTACCTCACGCCCAACGGACGACGGCGAGTCATCGGCTCGTTCATCCACGGCTCGATGGCCAACGCCCTCCCGCACGCCATCGGGGCGTCCTTCGCCCAGCCCGACCGCCAGGTGGTCGCGCTGGCCGGGGACGGCGGGCTGTCCATGCTGCTCGGCGAGCTGATCACGGTCCGCGCCTACGACCTGCCGGTCAAGATCGTCGTCTTCAACAACTCGTCGCTCGGCATGGTGAAGCTGGAGATGCTCGTGGAGGGGCTGCCGTCGCACGGCACCGACTCCCCGGAGGTGGACTACACGGCGATCGCTGCCGCCGTCGGGATCCCGTCGCAGCGCGTCGAGAAGCCGAAGGACCTGCGCAAGGCGCTCGCCGAGCACCTGGACGCCCCCGGACCGGCGCTCGTGGAGGTCATGACCGACCCGAACGCGCTGTCGATCCCGCCGTCGATCACGTCCGGGCAGATCCGCGGGTTCGCCACCGCCATGACCAAGGAGATCCTCGGCGGCGGGATGGGCGAGGTCATGTCCATGGCCCGCTCCAACCTGCGCAACCTGCCGCGCTGAGCGGGGCACTCCCACTGTGTGCACAGAACACTAGAACCTGTGTGAAGTCTCGGACTACGCCCGCCAGATCGCCGACGACCTGCTGGACGAGCTCCACCCCCACGTCGAGGCGACGAGTGGCAACGGTGGCCCGAGTCCTGGGATCACGTCCGCCGCGCCGTCGACGCCGGGGCGGAACCTGGTCGGCTCCTCCTGACCGGCAGTACCGCTCCCCGCGGGACGGCAGTCCACTCCGGGGGCAGCGCGCATCATCGGTCTGCGCATGCGACCGATGAGCCTCTTCGAACGCGGGCTCGAGGCGCCGACCGTCAGCCCGGGCGACCTGCTCCAGGGACGGGCGGAGATCGGTGGCGAGACCGATGTCGTCCTGGGTGACTACGTCGAAGAGATCGTGACCTCGGGCATACCGGCCGTCCGGCGCGCACCGACGGCTCGTCTCCGCCGGGCGGCCCTGGACACGTACCTGGCGAACATCGTCGAGCGGGAGTTCCCGGAGCAGGGGTACCCCGTCCGTCGCCCAGAGGCGCTGCGCGCCTGGTTGGCTGCCTACGCCGCGGCCAGCTCCTCGGTCGCCAAGTACAGCGAGATCCTCGACGCAGCGACACCGAACCACGGCGACAAACCTGCCAAGAGGACGACCGGGGTCTATCGCGAAGCGCTCTCGGGGCTCTGGTTGCTCGACCCGACGCCGGCCTGGTCACAGAACAGCTCGGCGGTCGCGTAGCCGACCTGGTGCTGGTGACCACGGGGAGGCACGCCTATCGACGCCAGGACGGCGTCGCCGTGATCCCTGCGGCCCTGCTCGGCCCGTGACCTCGCTGCGCAGCTTCAGCGCCAGGCAGCGGCCAGTGCCAGGAACGCGTCGTTCGCCGCGACCTCGCCGATGCTGACGCGCATGCCGTCGCCCGCGAACGGGCGCACCAGCACACCGGCCGCGGCCGCCTGCGCCGCCAGCTCCGCCGTCCGCTCCCCCAGGCCGAGCCACACGAAGTTCGCCTGGGTGTCCGGCACGTCCCGACCCTGCTCCCGCAGGCCGTCCGCGACCCGGGTGCGCTCGGCGACGATCGCCTCGACGTGCTCGGTCATCTCGGCCAGGGCCGGCGGCTGCAGCGCGGCGATCCCCGCGCGCTGGGCGAGGTGGTTCACCCCGAACGGCGTGGACGTCGCCCGGATGCCGGCGGCGAGCCGCGGATCCGCCAGGGCGTACCCGACACGCAGGCCCGCGAGCCCGTACGCCTTGGACAGGGTGCGCAGCACGACGACGTTCGGGTGGCGGCGCAGCACGTCGAGACCGTCGGGGGCGTCGTCGTCGCGCACGAACTCGAGGTAGGCCTCGTCGACGACGACGAGCACGTCCCGCCGCACGGACGCCAGGAGCGCCTCCAGCTCGTCGGCGTGCACGACCGGGCCGGTGGGGTTGTTGGGCGTGCACACCAGCACGGCGCGGGTGCGCTCGGTGACGGCGGCGGCCATCGCCGGCAGGTCGAGGCGCCCGTCGGCCGTGACCGGGATCGTCACGGCCGTGCCCCCGCTGACGGCCGTGATGATGGGGTAGGCCTCGAAGGAGCGCCACGGGAAGACGACCTCGTCGCCCGGCTCCAGGACCGCCTCGAGCACGTGCTGCAGCACCGCGACGGACCCGTTGCCCACGACGACCTGGTCGGCGGGCAGCCCGACGTGCCCGGCGATCGTCTCGACGAGCTCCACGGCGTACATGTCCGGGTAGCGGTTCACCTCGGCGGCGGCCGTCTGGATCGCCGCGAGCACGGACGGCAGCGGCGGGTACGGGTTCTCGTTGGAGGAGAGCTTGTACGCCCGCCCGGACGGGCGGGCTCCCGGCACGTAGGCGGGAAGGGCCGCGACGGCGGCGCGCAGCGGGACGACGGGCGACGAGGGAACTCCGGCAGCAGGACTCACAGCCGTCAAGGATGCCACCTGACGTCGCGACTCCTGGCCCGGCCCGAGCCCCGCCTCCCGGCGCACCCGCTCGTAGGGGCGCACGAGAGCCCGGGCGGCCAGTACGCGATCGGTGAGACGGTCGCCCAGGGTGCGCCCGCGCCGTCGGCCGCGAGCCGTTCGGCGCGCCAGCCGGGTGCCCAGTGCCATCGGGTCGCCGACCAGCAGGTCCCACGGTTCGGCGTGCGCGAGCGCCAGCAGGTCGGTCTGCTGGGCGACGGCCGTCCCGGGGAACAGCTCGCGCAGGTTCGTCACGACCTGCGCGAGCCCTTGCGCCCCCGCATGCGTGGGAAGGTCGCGGCGAGGTCGCGCTCGTCGAAGTCCGGCGCGACCTGCCAGGGCACGCCGCGCGCCCCGACGTCGTCGAACATCGATGCGTCGGCGCGGCCGGTGTACACCCGCACGTCGTGGCCGCGGCGGACCAGCTCGGCCGCGACCGCGGCGGACCAGCTCGGCCGCGACCGCGCGGATCGGCCGGGCGTGCCCGGCGAACGGCATGGCGGTCCTCATGATCGAGGCCATGCGCTGATCATGGCACCGCGGTTGTTCCCGTGGACGCCCGCCCGTGCCACGATGCCGTCATGAACCTCATCGCACGGATCATCGTGACGGCGCTCGCGCTCTGGATCGGTGACCTGATCTTCGACAACCTCGAGATCTACGGCGGCGACGACACGCTGGGGCGGGTCCTCGTCATCCTGGGCGTGGCGACGATCTTCTCCCTGGTCAGCATGATCGTGAAGCCGATCGTGTCCCTCATCTCGTTGCCGCTGCTCGTCCTCACGCTGGGGCTGTTCTACCTGCTGATCAACGCCCTCATGCTGTGGATCACGTCCTGGCTGACCAGCCAGGCGTGGCTGGGCGACTGGGGACTCGAGATCCACGGGGGCTTCTGGTGGTACCTGTGGATCGCGCTGATCCTCGCGGTCCTGCAGACGGTCATCGGCTGGGTCGTCCCCGGCAAGCGGGACTGACCCCCGGCCTCCTCACTCCTCGCCGGGGACGCGCCGGACCGCGTAGAACGTGGTCTCGGCGCGTTCCCCGTCCAGGAGCGCCTCGATCGGAGCGACCACGCCGTCCACCTGGACGTTCCGGACCGACTCCACCTGCTCCAGGGTGCGCAGATGGGTGGACATCGAGTGCGCCTCGGGCACTCTGCCCGACGCCGTCCGGTCGCGCGGGTCGTCGGATCCGGCCAGGTCGCGGCCCACGACCACGCGGTCCGGTCCCACCTCGGCCTCGGCCGCCGACCGGCCGTCGAGCGAGGAGACGAGCTCCTCGGTGTTCTCCAGGTGCAGCGCCGGCACCCCGCGGGGCACCCGGAACGTCGCCGTCGGTGCCCCCGCCGTGACCAGCCCCCCGACCGGGTGCCGGCGACGGAAGGCCGATGACGCCGCGAGCGACGTCGCCGCGATGCCGCCCAGCGAGTGGCCGACCAGCACGACGGGCTCCCCGGGGCCGGCTCCGGCGTCGGCGAGCGCCTGCTCCACGGCCACCGCCACGTCCGCCGTCTGCTGTGCCATCAGGTCGAGGTCGGTGGCGACGTCGAAAGGGTTCTCGGGCGACAGCAGCTCCTGGGTCCCCGGGATCAGCACGGTCCAGCTCGTCGTCCCGTCGTCGTGCGCGACCTGCTGGACGGCGATCGTGCCCGGCGGCGGTCCGGGCGCGGGCCGCCCCGGGATGCCGCTGCCGTGCGCGTAGAGGTCCGCCGACCGGGCCAGGGCCTCTCCGACGTCCCCGGCGCACGACCCCTGCCACGCCGGGACGCCACCGGTGAAGGCGCCGGGGTCCAGCGGTTCGACGGTGACCTCGACGTCGGGCAGCGCGCTCCGGACGGCGTCGGAGAGCACCCGCGCACCGCCGGTGACCGAGAGGTCCGTGCCGGAGGCGAGCGGTGCTCCGGCGGCGACACCCACGCCGCCGCCGAGGACGGCCTCGTCCACGTACGGGGACAGCCCGCGCACCAACCCTCCGCCGATCCCCGCGCCGTCACCCGGTGCGACGTCGGGGGCGGTCGCCGGCGCGGCGCGCGGGGCGTCGGGGTCGTCGGCCTGCGCGGCGACGCCGAGCAGACCGGACCGCCCGACCAGCCGCAGAGGGAAACCCAGGACGGGGTCGGCGACGACGGACGTGACCGCGAGCCCGAGCGTGCCGGTCACGACCGTGACCCCCGCCCCGACGACCTGCTCGGTGGCCGACTCGGCGTGCTCGTACAGTCCGGCGGCGAGGAGCAGACGTCGCTCCAGGCTCGCGCAGGTGTCGGCGCGCAGCGCGAGCGCCGCCGCGGCGTCGTCGGCGAGCGCCCGTGCCCACCGCACCCGTCCGTCCCGGGACGGGTCCGTGACCCCGAGGTGGACGGGGGTCCACAGGTCGCGGTCGAGGGCGGACCTGGCGGACGCCGACGTCGCGGCCGCCACCCGCAGGTCCTCGGCGGCGGCGGCGAGCCACCGGGCCGCCACCCGGATCGCCGTCGCGTCGACCTGCGTCACGGGCCGCCCACCGACCACGACGAGCGTCTCGCGCGGGTCGCGGCTCACGGCAGCTCGCAGGCGTCGGCGACCCGGACGGCCTGGTCGAGGGTCGTGGCGTCGACGCCGAGCGCGCGGCGGAGCTCGTCGACGGCGGTCCGGCAGCGGTCACCCGCCGGCGATCCCCAGTCGAGCAGGGCGGCACGGACGAGCAGCGCGGCGGCGTCGTCGAGCGCGGTCCGCGCGGCCCGGAGCCGGGCGGCGGCCTGCGCGACGTCGGAGGTGGGCAGCAGCATGCGCGGGACGCTAGGCGGAGCCCGCGGCGGCCGCGGTGGCAGCCCCGACCACCTGTGGACGGCGGCCACCGGTGGACAGCGTCACCCCACGGCGCGGAGGCGCTCCCGGTCGGACAGGATGTCGATCCGCACGACCCGTCCGTGGCGCACCGTGAAGGCCAGCACGGACATGACCTCGCCGCCGGCGAGCACCGTGGCCAGGCCCGGCGAGCCGTTGACGAGCACCAGCCGCGAGAACTGCGCGACACCGAAGTAGAGGGCGGCCTGGGACGCCACGTCGGCGGCGCCGCGGCGGAGCTGCGACCTCCCTGCCGCACCGGCGTCGAGCCGCGCCGTCACGTCGGGGTCCAGCAGTGCGAGCAACCTGTCGAAGTCGCCCGCCTGCGACGCCGCCAGGTAGGCCGCGACGACCTCGCGCCGGCGCGGGGGATCGTCCTGCACCGGCACCTCGTCACGCACCTTGCGGCGCGCGCGGCTCGCCAGCTGGCGGGTCGCGGCCACGGACCGGTCGACGACGAGTGCGACGTCGTCGAACGGGACGGCGAACTGGTCGTGCAGCACGAACGCCACCCGTTCGGCCGGGGCCAGCCTGTCGAGCACGACGAGGAGTGCGGTCCCCACCTCGTCGTGCGCGACCGCCCGCCCCTCGGGGTCGTCGATCGGTTCGACCAGCGGGTCCGGCACGTGCGTCCGCCAGTCCACCTCTCGCCGCGACGTGCGCGAGCGCAGCAGGTTGAGCGACACCCGGGCCACGATCGTGGTGAGCCACCCACCCACGTTGTCCACTCCGCCGGCTCCGGCAGCGTGCGCCCGCAACCATGCCTCCTGCACGGCGTCGTCGGCGTCAGCCGTCGATCCCAGCACCCGGTAGGCGACCGACCGCAGGTGTGCGCGACGGGACTCGAAGTGCTCGGCCAGGACATCTGCGCTCACGTGTCACACACCTCGGCTCGCCCGTGTCAGAGGGGTGGCAGCAACCGCTGCCGGTGCCTACCGAACCACGGGCCGCCGACACCGACACGTGATAGTCGACACAGGAGCACGAGATGACCTCCCTGACACTGCCCACCACGTTCGCCGCCTCCCTGACCGGGCAGCTCCACCTACCCGGTGAGCCCGGCTTCGCCCGGGCCGCCACCCCCTGGAACCTGGCGGTGAGCCAGCCGGTCGCAGCCGTCGTCGAGGCCGCGGACGCCGCCGACGTCGCCACGACGGTCCGCCAGGCCCGGGCGGCGGGACTGTCCGTCACCGCCCAGTCCACCGGGCACGGGGCGACGGGCGACGTCGTCGGCACGGTCCTGCTGCGCACCGGCCGGCTCGACAGCGTGGAGGTCGACCCCGTCGCCCGCACCGCACGGGTCGGCGCCGGCGCGACGTGGGCCGCCGTACGGGCGCAGGCCGCCCCGCACGGGCTCACGGGCCTGCTCGGCAGCGCACCGGGCGTGGGCGTGACGGGCTACACGCTCGGCGGCGGGCTCGGTTGGTTCTCCCGCGCGCACGGCCTCGCCGCCGACCACGTGCGGAGCCTGGACGTCGTGGACACCGACGGCGCGGCCCGCCGCGTGACCGCCGACTCCGACCCGGAGCTCTTCTGGGCACTGCGCGGCGGCGGGGGCGACCTCGCCGTCGTCACCTCACTCGAGCTCGACCTCGTCCCGGTTCCGGCGCTGACCGGGGGGCGCATCGTGTGGCCCGCCGACGGCCCCACCACCGCCGCGGTGCTGGACGCCTACCGCACCGCCACGGCAGCCGCCCCGCGGGAGACCAGCCTGTGGCTCACCCGCGTCGAGGCACCCGGCGCGCCGCCCGTCGTCGTCGTGCACGTCGCGCACCTCGGCGACCCGCCGTCGGCCGCGAAGGCCCTGCGCCCGTTCGGCACCGTGGGTGGGGCCCTCGCCCACGCCGTCGGCCCCGTCGCCCTCGCCGACGTCGGTGCCATCACCGACGACCCGACCGAGCCGGCGGCCGGCCGATCCCGCGCCGAGCTGCTCACGGGCATCGACGACGACGCCGTCACCGCGCTGTTCACCGAGCCCGTCGCACCGCTGCTGCTCCTGCAGCTGCGGCACCTCGGCGGAGCGCTCGCGACGCCCGGGCCGGACGCCGGAGCCCTGGGCGCACTGACCGAGCCGTACCTTCTGTACGCCTTCGGCCTGGCTTTCTCCCCGGAGCTCTCCGACGCCGTCGGGCACCGCCTGGCCGCACTGCCCGGTGAGCTCCGCACGGTGACGAGCGGACGCAAGCCGACGTCGTTCCTCGCGCCCGGAGAGCGGGCCGCGGCGGCGTTCGCCCCGGACAGCATGGCCCGGCTCCAGGACCTCAAGCGCGCCCGCGACCCGCACGGCGTCGTCCGCGGGGCGTACCCGCTGCTCGCCTGACCGCCACCGTGGGAGAATGCCGGGCGTGACCTCCAAGCCGCAGCCCGCACCGACGACCGACCAGAACCGGGTGAACCTCGCCGACGTCACCCCGCCGATCGCCCTCGGGCCGCTCGACGGCCGGTACCGCGGTGCGGTCGCCCCGCTCGTGGACCACCTCAGCGAGGCCGCGCTCAACCGGGCCCGCATCCACGTCGAGGTCGAGTGGCTCGTCGTGCTGTGCAACGGGACGGCCGCCGCGCCGGGCCCCGTGGTGCCCGGCGCTCCCACGCTGTCGGACGCGGAGGTCGCCTACCTGCGCCAGATCCCGGCGACCTTCGGTGCGGACCAGATCGCGGAGCTCGGCGCCATCGAGCGTGAGACGGTGCACGACGTCAAGGCCGTCGAGTACTTCATCAAGCGCCGCATCGCCGCCGCCCCCGACGAGCTGGGCGACACGAACCTGCCGGCCGCGAGCGAGCTGGTGCACTTCGCCTGCACGAGCGAGGACATCAACAACCTCAGCTACGCGCTGATGGTGCGCGGCGCCGTCGTCGACGTGTGGCTGCCCGCGGCCGAGGCGCTGACCGACCAGCTCGCGGAGATGGCACGCGAGCACGCGGACGTGCCGATGCTGAGCCGCACGCACGGCCAGCCCGCGACGCCGACGACGATGGGCAAGGAGGTCGCGGTGCTCGCGCACCGGCTGCGCCGCCAGCTCCGCCGGATCGCCGGCGCGGAGTTCCTCGGCAAGCTCAACGGCGCCACCGGCACCTACGGCGCGCACACCGTCGCGGTGCCGGGCGCGGACTGGCCGGCCGTCTCGCGGGCGTTCGTCGAGCACCTGGGCCTGACGTGGAACCCGCTCACCACGCAGATCGAGTCGCACGACTGGCAGGCCGAGGTCTACGCCGACGTGGCACGCTTCAACCGGATCCTGCACAACCTCGCCACGGACGTGTGGACGTACATCTCGCTCGGGTTCTTCACGCAGATCCCCGTCGCGGGCGCCACCGGCTCCTCGACGATGCCGCACAAGGTCAACCCGATCCGGTTCGAGAACGCCGAGGCGAACCTCGAGATCTCCTGCTCCCTGCTGGACACGCTGTCCGCCACGCTGGTCACCAGCCGCCTGCAGCGCGACCTCACGGACTCCACCACGCAGCGCAACATCGGCCCGGCGTTCGGCCACTCGCTGCTCGCCATCGACAACGTGCGCCGTGGGCTGAAGGCCCTCGCCGTCAACGTCGACCTCATGGCCGACGACCTCGACCACAACTGGGAGGTGCTCGGCGAGCCGGTCCAGTCCGCGATGCGCGCCGCCTCCGTCGCGGGCGTCGAGGGCATGGAGAACCCCTACGAGCGGCTCAAGGAGCTCACCCGCGGCCAGCGCGTCGACGGCGAGCGGATGCGGGAGTTCGTCGCCGGCCTCGGCCTGCCGGACGACGTCGCCGCGCGCCTCGCCGAGCTCACCCCGGCCGCGTACACCGGCATCGCGGCGCGGCTGGTCGAGGACTACCTGGACTGACGCTCGGCGGACCCGGTCAGCGCGAGCGGGTCATCTCCTGCTGCCCGACGACGGACAGCAGCGCCAGCTTCTCGGCGTCGGCGGAGCGCGGCGCGGCAGTGAGCACCAGGAGCGACTGGGTCTGGTCCTGGGTGAACAGCACCTGGCAGTCGAGCTCGATCGGGCCGACCTCCGGGTGCACGAGCACCTTGTGGTCCTCGTACCGCCGCGCGACCTCGTGCCGCTCCCAGAGCTCGACGAACTCGGGGCTGACCGCCTGCAGGGCGCGGACCAGCTCCCCGGCGGGCGAGTCGGTCCCGACGAGGCCGACGGCGGCGCGCAGGTTCGCGACGACGGCCCGCCCGTGGCGGTCCCGGTCCGCGGCGGGGTAGATCGCCCGGCTCGTGGGGTCGGTGAACCACCGGTAGAACTCGCTGCGCTCCCAGCCGCGGGCCTGGGAGTGGTCGCCGAACAGGGCGACGGCGAGGTGGTTGGCGACGAGCGCCTCACCGACGCAGGACATGATCACCGCGGGGGTGTCCTGGAGCCGGTCGAACACCCGCTGCAGGGCGGGCGCCACGTGGGGGTGGCAGACGATGCGGTCGGGCGTGCCACGTCCGGCCACGCGGAACAGGTAGTCGGCCTCGTCCCCGGTCAGCCGCAGAGCCCGGGCGATCGACGCGAGCATCTGCTCGCTCGGCTGCGGGCCGCGCTGCTGCTCGAGCCGGGTGTAGTAGTCGACGGACATGGCTGCGAGCGCGGCGACCTCCTCCCGGCGCAGGCCGGCCGTGCGCCGTCGGGCACCGACGGTGAGCCCGACGTCCGCGGGCTGCACGGTCTCACGGCGGCGGCGGAGGAAGGCGGCGAGCGCGACTCGGTCCATGCCCACCATGGTCCGGCGGCGGCACCCCGGGGCGCCAGGGCTCATCCAGGGATCGTCGGTCCCCCGACGAGGGGTCCTCTCCCGCCGCCGCGGTGCCGCGCGCACCGTGGAGGCATGGACATCACGCACAGCACCGTCTTCATCCCCGGCGCGACGAGCGGCATCGGCCTGGCTCTCGCGCAGCGACTGCACGCGGCCGGCAGCACCGTGATCGTGGGCGGGCGCCGCACCGAGCGGCTCACCGCGATCGCGGCCGAGCACCCCGGCATCGACACCGTCGAGATCGACACCACGGACCCGACGAGCATCGAGGCCGCGGCCCGCGCCGTGCTCGACCGCCACCCGGACCTGGACGTCGTCGTCGCGATGGCGGGCATCATGCCGGCGGAGGACTGGAGCTCTCCGACGACGCTCGACGCGGCGGAGCAGGTCGTCACCACGAACCTGCTCGGGCCGCTCCGCCTGCTCGCCGCGTTCACCGAGCACCTGCAGACGCGGCCGGGCGCCGCGTTCGTCACCGTCTCCTCCGGGCTGGCGCACGTCCCCCTCGCGCTCACGCCGACGTACAACGCGACGAAGGCCGCGATCCACAGCCTCTCGGAGGGGCTACGGCTCCAGCTCGAACCGCTGGGCGTCCAGGTCGTCGAGATCGTCCCGCCGGCCGTGTCCACCTCGCTGACGCCGATCCTCGAGAAGCATCCTGGAGCACTCCCGCTGGACGCCTTCGCCGACGAGGTGGTGGCGCTGCTCGCGGCGGACCCGGACGCGCACGAGATCCTCGTCGAGGACGTGCATTTCATGCGACGGGCCGAGATCGACGGCCGCTACGCGGAGACCGTCGCGCAGGTCAACGGCCTGGACCTTCCGGCCGCCGCCCGCTGACCTCGTCTACGGCTTGTCGGAGGTCAGGTACCGCGTGGCGACGTAGCCCGTCTTCGCGCCGTGCCTGACCTTCAGCCAGCCGTTCCTCATCGTGGCGAGGTGCTGGACGCGCTGGTCGCGCCGGAGCGTCCGCACCTTCGACGTCGACGTCGAGGGCCCCTTGCGCAGCTGGAGCTTGGTCGTGTCCACCCACGAGTAGGTCTTGCCGGACGTCTTGCGGACCACCTGCGCGCCGTCGCGGGTGTCGGAGATGTACCGCGCGGAGACCCAGCCGTTCTTCCCGCCGTAGCGGATCCGCTGCCAGGACCCCTTGACCTCGCGCAGCATGGTGACCTTGGCGTCGGCGGGGATCGTGCGCCGGACCTTGGACGACGTCGACGACTTGGCGCGCATGTTGAGCGACGTGAGCGTGTAGCGCGTCCCCTGCGACGTGTAGCCGGGCGAGACGTAGTCGCGGTGCACCCAGCCCGTCCGCCCCGACCGGGTGACCTTGCGCCAGACGCCGGAGCCGTCGCCCGGCTCGGCCCGCAGCACCACGTTCGGCTGCAGGGTGCGCAGCACGCGGTAGCCCGTCCCCGGCCCGCTGCGGAGGTTGACCTCGTCGGCCGTGAAGTACTTGCAGGACGACGGCACGGAGCGCGCGTAGTTGCGCGTCGACCGCTGGGTGAGGTCGATCCCGCGGCTCTTGAGGAAGCTCAGCGGGTCCACCGCCTTCCCGTCCGGGTAGCCGCCCCGCCACACCTCCAGGTGCAGGTGCGGGGAGGTCGACGTGCCGGTCGACCCGACGTCGGCGATGTGCTGCCCCTTCTTGACCTTCTGCCCCTTCTTGACCCGCCCGTCGCCGTCGATGACGTGGGCGTACAGCGAGGAGAACGTCGTGCCGCCGATCCGGTGGTCGATCACGACCCACTGACCGAAGCCCCGGACCGCGCCGGCGCGCGAGACGGTCCCCGCGGCGACCGCACGGACATCGGTGCCCGAGGACGCCCCGAAGTCCTGCCCGAGGTGGTAGGTCGAGGACCCCCGGACCGGCATGCACCGCGGTCCGTAGTAGGAGGACAGCACGTACGTCCGGTCCTTGAGCGGCGCGGCGACCGTGGTGGCTGCCTGCGCCGGGACCGCGACACCGACGCCCGTCAGCGCCAGCCCGAGAGTGGTGGCGGCCGCCAGCAACAGCGTGACCACCCTGCGTCGAGTCGTTCCCATGGCGCCAGCCTCCGTGCCGGTCAGGGCGAGAACTGTTGCTCGCGCACATCACCGTAGGACGGCGCGCCCGATCCCGCGCGTCGAAGTGCACAGCGCGCAGACGCGGCCCACCGCGCCTACGGTGGCAGACGACGGAAGGAGCATCGCCATGACCACGCACGCACCCGAGCGCGACCCCCGTGTCCCGCCGAGCGCCTTCGCCCTGGAGCTCGTACGACGCGACACCACGGTGACGGACCCGCGGTTCGCCGACGCCCCACCGCCGGACGACGACGGCCACGAGAAGAGCGACCAGGCGGACGGGCGCCGGTTCGACGCCGGCTGACGGCCGGACCCCATGCTCGAGAGCTACCCGGCCCTGACGCTGCTGCCACCGGTGGTCGCCATCGCCCTGGTGGTGATCACCCGCAAGGTGATCATCAGCCTCGGGACCGGGATCCTCGTCGCCGCGCTCCTCGTCGCGGACCTCGACCCGCTGGAGACGGCGCGCCTCGTGTGGGACTCGTTCGCCGTGATCTTCTGGACCGACGGCGCGGTCAACACCTGGTACGTGTACATCCTGGCCTTCACGCTGCTGCTCGGCGTCATCGCGGCGTTCATCATGATGTCCGGCGGCACGAAGGCGTTCGCCGACTGGGCCGTGGAGCGCATCCGCACCCGCCGCGGCGCTCAGGTGCTGCCGGCGGTGATGGGGATCGTCATCTTCATCGACGACTACTTCAACGCGCTCGCCGTCGGGCAGGTCTCCCGCCCGGTGACCGACCGGCACCGTGTGTCGCGCGCCAAGCTCGCCTACCTCATCGACTCGACGTCCGCGCCCGTCGCCGTCCTGGCGCCGTTCTCGAGCTGGGGCGCCTACATCATGGGCCTCCTCGCGCCGATCGTCGCGGCGTCCGCCCTGACCACCTCGAGCGTGCAGGCCTTCCTCGGCGCGGCCGCCGCGAACTACTACGCGATCGCGGCGGTGCTGATGGTGTGGCTCGCCGTCGTCCTGCGGCTCGACGTCGGACCGATGCGCCGCGAGGAGCACCGGGCCGTCACCGACGGCCGCACCTTCGCCGAGGACGCCACCGTCCCCGGCCAGCTCTCGGACGACCTGCCGGTGCACGAGCCCGGCGCGCGGCGCGCCCTGTTCGTCCCGTTCATCCTGCTCGTCGTCGGCGTGCTGGCCGGCATCGTCTGGACCGGGTACGCGGCTGCCGGGAGCTGGTCGGTGGTCGACATCCTCGCCGAGACCGACACCAGCGCCGCCCTCATGGTCGGCGGGCTGCTCGGGCTGGTGGCCGCCGTCTACTACTACCTGCGCTACACCTCGCCGAACCCCCGCTTCTCCGGTCGGGACTTCGGCCGCGGGTGGGTCGAGGGCGTCCGGTCGATGTGGCCGGCCGTGAGCATCCTGGTCCTCGCCTGGATGCTCACCGGCCTCATCGACCAGCTCGGGACCGGCGCCTACCTGGGCGGCCTGGTCGAGGACACGGACCTCGCGGCGAGCTGGCTGATACCGGTGATCTTCGTCCTCGCGGCCGCGATGGCGTTCGCCACCGGGACCTCCTGGGGGTCCTTCGCACTGCTGCTGCCCCTGGTCGGCGGGATCATGAACACCGTCGGCGAGACCGACCTCCTCCTGCCCGCCCTGGGCGCCGTCCTGGCCGGCGCCGTGCTCGGCGACCACGCGTCGCCGATCTCCGACACCACGATCCTGTCCTCCACGGGCGCCGGCTCCGACGTCATCACGCACGTGCTGACCCAGCTCCCGTACGCGGGCGCCGCCGGCCTGGCCGCGCTGGCAGGCTACGTGGCGGTCGCACTGGGGGCGGGTACCGCCGTCGGGCTGCTGGTCGTCGTCGTGGCCCTCGGCGTGCTCGTGGGGGTCGCCCGTGCCGTGCGCCGGCCGCTCGGCGACCCCGACCGCGCCACCGCCTGAGGTCAGTCCAGCAGCTGCAGCTCCACCACGGGGACCACGTGCTCCCACCGCTCCGCGCCACCGGCGGCCGCCAGCGGCGCGGCCCACTCGGTCAGGACCGGCCGGAGCGCCGCCCACGGACCGGGGCGCTCGCGCGCGTAGCGGTCCAGGACGGCGGCCGCCTCGTCGGGCGGGAGCACGTGGGCGAGCGCGCGGACGTCCCGGCGGGTCCCGGTCGAGACGAGGACCCGCGCCTCGACCAGGACGTTGCGGTACCACTGCGCCGTCGGCCCCATGCCGGAGACGACGACGATCCGGTCCGGCGCGGGCCGGTCCGTCACCTCGAGCACGACGTACCGCGCCGCGCCGCTGAGGCGACCGCGGTGCTGGAGCATGAGGAACCGCGGGCCGAGGACGAACCCGAGGCCCGCGCGGAAGAGCGTGATCGGCGCGCGGACCAGCCAGCGGGTGCGGAGCAGGCGCGAGGCGAGATTCACCGTCCGACCGTACTGACATCCGGGGTCGCGGGCCATCGGACGCGCACCGGACCCTGGACCAGGCGGCCGGTCGACGCCCGGCGCCACCGCTGACGGGCAGGTCAGAGCTCCGAGTGCGGTCCCGGCGTCTCTCCGGCACACTCGCTGTGCGAGTCGGTCCGGGGGGCGAACCGACGAGCTGAGGAAACGCAGAACTCCGTCACCGTAGCCCGCCACCGCCACCGCTGGAGACGACGATGAACTGGACCGGCGCTGACCTGCTCCTCGACCTCCTCGCCCGTGCCGGGGTCCGCCGTCTCTTCGGCGTCCCCGGTGGACCACTCCTCTCGCTGCTCGAACGTGTCGACAGCCACCCGGACCTCGAGTTCGTCCTGGCGAAGCACGAGGAGGGTGCGGTCTTCATGGCCGAGGGGTTCGCGCAGGCGGGCGGAGGTCTCGGAGTCGCCTGCGTCAGCTCCGGACCGGGCACGATGCACGCGGTGACGGCAGCGGCGAGCGCCACGAGCGACGGCGCACCAGTCCTGCTGCTCGCCGGCCAGGTCCCTGTCCCGTTGTTCGGTCGTGGAGCGCTGCAGGACTCGAGCGGCGGCGACTGGAGCGCGGACCTCGTGGACATGTTCCGGTCCGTCACCAAGCTGTCGGCACTCGTCACCGACACCCGACAGCTCGAGTTCCTGACACTCCGAGCGATCACCGCCGCGACGTCGCCCGTGCCCGGTACGGCACACCTGGCGCTGCCGGCCGACGTCCTGGCCGGTCCCGCGCCCCGGGCGGACGTCGCCGGCAGCCCTGAAACGTCCCCGCCGCACCCGGACCCTGCCGCCGTCCGAGAGCTCGCCGAGGCCATCCTCTCCGCGCGCCGGCCGCTCGTGCTGGCAGGTCAGGGAGCCAAGAACGCCCGGTCGGAGGCTGGTCTCGTCGACGTCGCGGAACGGCTCAGCATGGCCGTCGCGACGACGATGAAGGGCAAGAGCGCCTTCCCCGAGCGGCACCCGCTCTCGCTCGGGGTCTACGGGACGTACGGGATGAGTCCGCACACGCCCGACGCGGTCCTGGACGACGAGGTCGACCTGCTGCTCGTGCTGGGCAGCTCGCTCGGCGAGGTCTCCACGGTCGGCTGGGACGAGCGTCTCGTCAAGAACCGCACCGTCTGGCAGGTGGACGTGGACCGACGTCAGCTCGGCCGAGCGATGAGAGCCGACCATCTGGTGCAGTCCGATGTCGCACTGCTGCTCCACGCCCTGGCTGACGAGCTCGACGCGCGCGGGATCGTCAGGCCGACGTCCTCGGTGGAGGGATCCGTGACGCGCTCGGCGGAGGCCACGGCCGAGCACTCGCCGGACTCCGACGTGCTGCAAGGTTCGCAGGTCGCCCGCGTGCTCGACCGTCGCCTGCCGGACGACACGCTCCTGCTGATCGACAACGGCAACTCGCTCAGCTGGATCGGTGAGCACTACCGCGCCGGCGCCGGACGTGAGGTCTACTGCTCGCTGAACGTCGGTTGCATGGGCTACACGGTGCCGGCCGCGGTGGGTGTCGCACTGGCACGCCCGGACCGCCCGGTCGTCGCCGTCGTGGGCGATGCTGCGTTCGCCATGACGTGCCCGGAGATCCACACCGCCGCGGAGCTGGGGATCGGTGGCGTGTGGGTGGTGCTCAACAACGCGGGCAACGCCATGGTGGCCAACCTGCAGGAGCTGATGTTCTCCCGTGCCGTCGGCTCGATGTACGCGGCGCCCATCGACGTGGCCACCGTCGCGCTGGGCTTCGGCGCCCGAGCCGCGGTGGTGCGTACGGCGGCGGATCTCGAGGCAGCCCTCGACGAGGTGCTCGACGACACGCCGCCGACGGGGCCGGTCGTGCTCGATGTCCGCGTGGACCCCGACGAGGTCGCCTGGTCGCTCAGGGCGCGGGCCGAGACGCTGAAGGTGGGCGGGTGACGGCGCCGGGCTCGACGGTCCTGCTCGGCTGCGGGACCGCGTTCCCACCCACGGACCAGGAGGCCGCGAGCGACCCGTCGGAGCGGTTCACGGGGGTGGGCCGTCGTCATGTCCTTGTCGGCGGAGAAGAGGCCGAGGACCTCTCGGTCGACGCATGTCTCGACGCACTCGCGCGGGCAGGTGTCGCTGCCGACGCCGTGGACCGGCTGTACGGGTACGTCTCCGTGGCGCGCTACCCGACACCGAACCCTCTCTATCGGGTGCACGAACGGATCGGGCTGCGCCCGGACGCGCTCGTCGTGCCGATCAACAGCGAGTTCTCGAACTTCGTCGTCGGCCTCCTGCAGGCCACCGAGTCCGCGACGGCGGGAGGGTGCCGGCACGCGCTCGTCGTCGCGGGGTCCGGCTGGACACGGAACGTCGACCCCACGCAGGAGTACGCGGTGGCCGCGTCCGACGCCGCGGGCGCCGCCCTGCTCGGTCCCGGTGCGGGGTTCGCCGCCGTGGGCTCGGTGACGCACACCCGAGGGAAGGACTACGAGCGCATGACCATGGCGCTCCGCCCGCGCCACGGGTCCGGCGTCCCCCGTCCGACCTACCACATGGACATCGATCTCTACGACTACCTGCGAGACGGCGTCCCCACCGTCGTGCGCGAGCTGCTGGAGCGATACGGCGTCCGGGCCCAGGACGTCACACTCATCACGCACCAGGGCTCGCGCGCCCTGCTCGACCACTGGGCCGACGCCGTCCGGCCGGGCGCCTACCCGGACACGCTCGCGGAGCACGGCAACATGACCAGCGCCACGTACCCGGTGACTCTTGCCGAGCACCTCCCGCACGTCCGGACACCACATGTCGTCGTCGCGGCCGTGGGGACCGGGCTGCACATCACCGCGCTGCTCCTCTCACGAGGTGGTCCGACCTCCTAGGGATGCTCGTCGACCAGGTCGTCCGCTCTTCCCAGCGGGGGGAGACACACCCCGTCCCGCCTGGCAGTATCGAGACATGCACGAGCGCGCAGGCCAGCCGGCCCAGGACCAGGACCTCATCGACGTCGACCAGGTGGTCGCCGCCTACTACGACCGCAAGCCCGACGTGGACGACCCCGCGCAGCAGGTCGTGTTCGGCACGTCGGGCCACCGTGGCTCGAGCCTGGACGTGGCGTTCAACGAGGCGCACATCGCGGCGATCACCCAGGCGATCGTCGAGTACCGGGCGGCGCAGGGCACCGACGGCCCGCTGTTCATCGGCCGCGACACGCACGCGCTGTCGATGCCGGCCTGGCAGACGGCGCTGGAGGTGCTCGCCGGCGCGGGCGTCACGGTGATGGTCGACGCCCGGGACTCCTTCACGCCGACGCCCGCCGTCTCGCAGTCGATCCTGCTGCACAACGGCGCGACGTCGGACGAGGGCGTGCGCACCTCGGGGCCGGGGCTCGCGGACGGGATCGTCGTGACGCCGTCGCACAACCCGCCGCGCGACGGCGGGTTCAAGTACAACCCGCCGCACGGCGGCCCGGCCGGCTCGGACGCGACCGGCTGGATCGCGGACCGCGCGAACCGGCTGCTGCGCGAGGGCGGCCTGTCGCGCATCCACCGCGTCTCGCTCGAGACGGCGCTGGCCGCCGCGACGACGCACAAGCACGACTACCTGTCGACGTACGTCGACGACCTCGCCCACGTGCTCGACCTGGACGCCGTCCGCGAGTCCGGCGTGCGCATCGGCGCCGACCCCCTGGGCGGCGCCTCCGTGGAGTACTGGGGGGCGATCGGCGAGCGCTACGGCCTGGACCTGACGGTCGTGAACCCGCGGGTCGACCCGCGCTGGTCGTTCATGACCCTGGACTGGGACGGCAAGATCCGCATGGACTGCTCGTCCCCGCACGCGATGGCCTCGCTCGTGGCGACCATGCGGGCCGACGGCGGGGCCGCGCCCTTCGACGTCGCCACGGGGAACGACGCCGACGCCGACCGGCACGGCATCGTCACCCCGGACGCCGGGCTGATGAACCCGAACCACTACCTCGCGGTGGCGATCGGCTACCTGTACGGCGGCGCGCGCCCGCAGTGGCCGGCCGGGGCCGCGATCGGCAAGACGCTGGTGTCCTCGGCGCTCATCGACCGGGTGGCCGCGGGGCTCGGCCGCACCCTGACGGAGGTCCCGGTCGGGTTCAAGTGGTTCGTGCCCGGGCTGCTGGAGGGCGGGATCGGCTTCGGCGGCGAGGAGTCCGCCGGGGCGTCGTTCCTGCGCACCGACGGCCGGGTGTGGTCCACGGACAAGGACGGTCTGCTGCTCGCCCTCCTGGCCGCGGAGATCCTCGCGACCACGGGCAGGTCCCCGTCGGAGCACCACGCGGACCTGGTCGCCGAGCACGGCGAGTCCTGGTACGCCCGCGTCGACGCCCCGGCCTCCCGCGAGGAGAAGGCCCGGCTGGCCGCGCTCTCGCCGGAGCAGGTCTCCTCGACCACGCTCGCCGGCTCCGAGATCACCGCGAAGCTGACGGAGGCACCGGGCAACGGGGCGAAGGTCGGCGGGCTGAAGGTGACGACGTCGGACGCGTGGTTCGCGGCGCGACCGTCCGGCACGGAGGACGTCTACAAGATCTACGCCGAGTCCTTCGTCTCCGCTGACCACCTGGCCGAGGTGCAGGCGGCGGCCAGGCAGGTGGTCGGCGACGCCCTGGCCTGAGCCGTCCGGCTCAGGCGCGCAGGTCCTGGTACTCCGGGTGCCGGTCGACGTATGCCTCGATGAACGGGCACAGGGCGACGATCCGCTCGCCGGCCGCCCGCACCTGGTCCAGCGCCCCGGCGGCGAGCGTCGAGCCCACACCCTGTCCCTCGAGGTCCGGGGTGACCTCGGTGTGGGTGAACGTCACGACGCCGTCGCGCCGCCGGTAGTAGGCGCCGCCAGCCTCCGTGCCGTCGTCGAGCAGGGCGAGGAAGACACGGCGCGAGCTGTCGTCGCGGACGGACACGGCGGGGCGAGGGGCGTTCATCTCCCCCATCCTGGTGACGGACGGTCGTGGACGCCAGCGCACGGCCGGGACGCCCGTCGCGCCCGTCAGGCCACGGAGGTGCCGAACGCCAGTCCCAACGCATAGGTGACCCCGGCGGCGCCGAAGCCGATGGCGAGCTGACGCAGCGCCCGGGTGACCGGCGAGGTGCCCGACAGCAGGCCGGTCACGGCCCCCGTCGCGGCCAGGCAGACGCCCACCAGCAGGCACGCGGCGAGGACAGCCGCGGCGCCCGACATGCCGAGGAGGTAGGGCAGCACCGGGACGATCGCGCCGGAGGCGAAGAAGCAGAAGCTCGAGACCGCCGCGCCCCAGGCGGTGCCGTGCGTCTCGTGCGTGTCCGAGCGCTCGTGACCCTCGGCGTCGGTGTCGAGGCTCTCGGTCACGCCGGTGGCGCCGAGCCGTGCGAGCACGGCGTCGGCACGGACCTGCGCGGCGTCGGCGTCCAGCCCCCGCGCCCGGTAGACGAGCGCGAGCTCGTTGGCGTCGACGTCGAGGTGCGGCAGGGCGTCGGAGGCCTCCGGGTCGGGTGTCGACGCCTCGAGCAGCTCGCGCTGCGAACGCACCGAGACGTACTCCCCCGCGCCCATCGACAGCGCGCCGGCAAGCAGCCCGGCGACACCGGTGACCAGGATCGTCCCGGTCGCGACACCGGACGCCCCGATCCCGAGCACGAGGGCGAGGTTGGACACGAGACCGTCGTTGGCACCGAAGACGGCGGCCCGGAAGGTCCCGGAGAGGCGGTTGCGCCCGCGGGTGGCGAGGCTGCGCACGACCTCCTCGTGGATCTGTTCGTCGGCGGCCATCTGGGCGGTCGCGAACTCCTCGCGGCCGTAGACCGACCGGGACTCGGCGCGCTGGACGAGGGCGAGGACGAAGACCCCGCCGAACCGGCGCGCGAGGAAGGCGAGGAACCGGGTGCGGGGGTCCCCCTGCAGCGGCATGCCGACGTCGTCGCCGAGCAGGTCGAGCCAGTGCTGCTCGTGGCGCTTCTCCGCGGTGGCGAGGGCCAGGAGGATCTCGCGCTCCTCGCCGGTGCGGCGGGACGCGAGGTCGCGGTACACGGCGGCCTCGGCGCGCTCGGCCGCCAGGTAGCGGCGCCACCGCCGGACGGCGGCCGGGGTGCGGTCGGGGGTGGGCGTGGCGGCGTCCATGGGCACCATGATCCCCGCCGACGGCGGACAGCGGGTTCCGGGGCGCGGCCAGCGGGGTTCCGGGGTGCGGACACGCGCGGTTCCGGCAGTCCACGGACCGGGTTTCGGCGATCCGTATGCTGGGGATTCACCGGGATGTCACCGGGGCAGGGCACAATGTTCCCCGTCGCCCTCCACGGCGACGGACTCCGTGGACACCGAGGAACACCGAGGGACACCGGCGTGATCATTGTCAGCACCGACGGCTCCAGCCCGAGCGACTCGGGCGGCGCGATCGGGTGGGCGTGGGTCGCCCATGACTCCGGCCGCTTCGACTCCGGTGGTGCCGTCGACGGCACCACGCAGGTCGCCGACCTGACCGCGCTGCGTCACGCCGTCGACGCTCATCCCGGCGAGGAGCCGCTGCTGGTCGAGTCGGCGTCGCAGTACGCGATCCGGTGCGCCTCCGAGTGGCTGGAGGGCTGGAAGGCGCACGGCTGGCGGACAGCCTCCGGGGGGCCGGTGCAGCATCTCGAGCTGGTGCAGGCTCTCGACCGTGCGATCGTCGACCGCGGCGGCCCGGTGCGCTTCCGCTGGGTGCGCGGACATGTCGACAGCCCCTTCATGCAGCGCGCCCAGGAGCTCGCCCGGCTGGCCGCCGACGACTGGGACGCCGGGCGCGGGGCCGTCGAGGGTCTCCTCCTGGACGCCGAGGACGCCGGTCTGCCCCGTCGGGAGCAGCGCGAGCACGCCACGCCCGGCCCCCCGGTACGGGACCCGGAGCCGGTCGGGGTCCCCTCCGCCGGGAGCGACCGGTCACGAGGCTCCGCGACGTCCGGACCAGGCTGGGAGCTCGACACGCTGTTCGACTGACGACGGAGGGCCCGCACGATCCGTCGGGATCGTGCGGGCCCTCCGTCGTGGTGTCAGCTGGACGAGCCGTTGCTCCCCGCACCGCTGGAGCTGGAGACCGCCTGGGCCCCGCCGTCCCGGTTCGCGATGCCGGCGATGAGCTGGTTGATGTCGACGCCGGTCAGCTCCTTGACGACGGCCTGACCCTCGCCGAGGACGCTGCTGACGTTCTTCGTGATCGCGGACGCGCCGTCGGTCGAGATGACGGTCATGCCCTGGATGCTGCCGATCGGCTCCGCCGCGGCGCGGACGATCTCGGGCAGACGCTCGATGAGCTCCTGCACGAGGGCGGCCTCGCCGTACTTCTCGAGCGCGATGGCCTTGGCGTCCGTGGCGGCGGCCTCGGCGCGGCCCTCGGCCTCGATGGCGGCCGCACGGGCCTCACCCTCGGCCCGGATACCCTCGGCCTGCGCGACCTGGCGGTCACGGTCGGCCTCACCGGCACGGCGGACCGACTCGGCGGCGGCCTCGGCGTCCTGGATCGCGGCCGTCTTGTTCGCCTCGGCGATCGTCTTGCGCTTGAACGCCTCCGCCTCGGTGGCGGCGTTCTCCGAGTCACGCCGCGCGGTGGCCTCCTGGACCTCGGCGTACGCCTTGGCCTCGGCCGGCTTGCGGACCTCGATGTCGAGGCGCTCCTGCTCCACGCGCGCCTTCTCCGAGAGCGCCTCGCGCTCCTGCTGCGCGACGACGCGGTCCTGCTCGGCGCGGGCGAGCTGACCGGACGCGTCGGCCTCGGCCTGTGCCCTGTCGGTCTCGGCCTTGATGGCCGCCTTCTTGAGGTCGAGGGCCTTCTGCCGCTCGGCGATCTGCTCGGCGGCCTCGATCACCGCGAACTCCGACGCGCGCTGCGCCTCGGCCTCGGAGACCTCGGCGACCTGACGGGCGCGTGCCGACTCGGCGCGGCCGAGGTTGGCGAGGTAGTCGGACCCCGGCGTCGAGATGTCGGAGATGTTGAGGATGTCGACCTGGAGGCCCTGCTCGGCGAGGTCCTTCTTGGTGGACTCGACGACCCGGTCGGACAGGCCCTTGCGGTCCGAGATGATCTCCTCGATCGACATGTCGCCGACGATGGAGCGCAGCGACCCCTCGAGGGACTCCGCGATGATCTCGGTGAGGAGCTCCTGCTGGGACAGGAAGCGCTGCGCCGCACGACGCACCCCTTCCTCGTCGCCGCGGACCTTGAAGTTGATCGACGCCTTGATGGCGATCTTGATGCGGTTGGCGTCGACGCCCTCGACGGTCATACCGATCTGGCGCTGCTCCAGGGAGATCGCGAAGCCCTGCTGCAGGATCGGCCAGACGAACGTACGGCCGCCGATGACGACCTTCTGCCCGGAGACGTCCTTGCGGCCGGCACCGCGGCCGACGATGACGAGGGCCTGGTTCGGCGGCACCCGCCGGATGCGCTGGGCGACGAAGATCCCCACCGCGAGGAACGCGATGACGATGGCGACCACCGAGACGGTGGTCACGAAGCTGGAGTCGTTCATGGTGCGCGCCGGAGCGCGGCTCCTTCCGGGAGGGGTGGGCGCTGACTACGCCTCGGGCCGGTACGGCCCGACGCGCACGCTGTTGGGCTGGTGCTCGAGCACGACGACGCGCGTGCCCTCGGCGATCGGTTCGAGCGACCAGGCGAGGCGACGCTCGAGCTCGCTCACCGCGTCCAGCGACACCTCGCCGGACGCCTGGGTGATGTCCGTGACGGCGGTCCCCTGAACACCCACGAGAGAGACGTTCGCGTTGTCCTCGGTGGCGCTGAGGCGACGGATCATGAGCTGGGCGACCGCCGCGGCGAGCAGCCCCACGACGACGGACGCCGCGTAGGCCACCCACACCGGCAGCCCGTTGACGGTCACGATGGACCCCACGGCCCCGAACACGACGGCGCCGACCCCCAGCGACGTCCCGGACAGGGCGCCGTCCCCCAGGTCGAGGAGCTCGCCGACGACGAGCGAGAGCAGGAGCAGCAGGAGGCCGGCCGCACCGATGAGGACGAAGACGAGCACGCTGAGCTCCGAGCGTCGGGGTTGGTGGGTGTCGAGTTGTGTCGAGCGTGTGAAGAATGCCAGATCGGGACGGACCGGCGCGACTCCCTCCACGATCCGGCCGAGTCTGCGAGACCATCGGACCATGGACCTGCCGCACACGGACACGCCCCGCCTCGTCCTGCTCCGGCACGGCGAGACCACCTGGTCGGCCGCCGGCAAGCACACGGGCCGGACCGACCTGCCTCTGACCACCGCCGGGGAGCGGGAGGCCCGGGACGCCGGGCGCCGCCTGGCCGGCCTCGAACCCGCGGTGGTGTACTGCTCGCCGCTCCTGCGTGCCCGGCGCACGGCCGAGCTCGCGGGCTTCACGGAGGCCGTCGACGACCCGGACCTCGCCGAGTGGGACTACGGCCCGGTCGAGGGCCGCACCTCCGCCGAGATCTCGGAGATCATCGGCCGCGACTACGACATCTTCCGCGACGGCGTGCAGGTGCTGCCGGGCGGCGACGCCGGCCCCGGCGAGTCCCTCGCGGACGTCCGCCGGCGCGCCGACCGGTTCGTCGACCGGGCACGTCCCATGCTCGACGACGGCGGCACCGTCCTCGTCGTCGCGCACGGGCACCTGCTGCGCGTGCTGGCCACGGCGTGGCTGGACGTCGACCCGGTGTTCGGGGCACGCCTCGAGCTGGGCACCGCGGCGATCTGCGCGCTCGGCACCTCGCACGGGCTGGAGTCGATCGAGGCGTGGAACCTGGTGGCAGGATGACGCCATGGCGCTGAGCGAGAAGAACCTCACCGACGGCGAGCACGTCGTCATGGAGCTGCGTGAGCACCCGAAGGCCCTCGTGTGGCCGGGCGTCGTGCTGCTCGGCGTCCTCGTCGGCGCGGTCGCCGTCATGGCCCTGGTCCCCGAGGGGGCCGGCCGCTGGATCGGACTCGGCGTGCTGGCGCTCGTCGCGGCGGTCTGGGTGTTCCTGCCGTGGCTGAAGTGGCACACCACCTCGTTCTCCGTGACCAACCAGCGGATCGCCATGCGCTCCGGGCTGGTCACCCGCGTGGGCCGCGACATCCCCCTGTACCGCATCAACGACGTCGCGATGGAGAAGGGTCTCGTCGACCGGCTGTTCGGTTGCGGGACCCTGGTGGTCTCCGACGCGACGGAGAAGCAGGGCATGGTGCTGCACGACGTCCCGGACGTCGAGGACGTGCACCGGCAGCTGCAGGAGCTGCTCTTCACCGCCGACGACGGGTCCGACGCCGGCGAGTGGCCGCCACGTGAACCGCGCCGACGGGTGCGCTGAGCCTCAGGTGCGCTGAGCCTCAGGTGCTCCGAGCCTCAGGCGAGCTGCCGGCGCGGGATCTCGGAGAGCTGGCGCACCATCCACGGGCTGAACGCCCACGGCGTCGCCTCGACGGCCGCACGGACCTGGTCGACCGGTGCCCAGACGTGCTCGGAGACCTCGTCGGGATGGGGGGCCAGCTGCCCGACGACGTGGGCGACGTAGACCGGGCAGATCTCGTTCTCGACGACGCCGGTGGCGTCGACGGCGCGGTACCGGAAGTCGGGCAGCGCCACCTCGACGTCCCGCACCTCGGTACCCAGCTCGTGCGCGGCGTGCCGGACCAGCGAGTCCTCCGCGGTCTCCGTCCATCGCAGGTGCCCGCAGAACGAGTTCGTCCAGACCCCCGGCCAGGTCTTCTTGGCCAGTGCGCGCCGGGTGACCAGCAGGTTCCCGGCGTCGTCCAGCAGGTAGCAGGAGAACGCGAGGTGCAGCGGTGTGTCGGCGGTGTGGACCTCGGCCCGCGCGACGGTACCGATCTTGTTGCCGGCGTCGTCGCAGGTCACGACGTGGTCGGCCGTGACGGGGGTGTGCGTCTCCATCGGTCCATCCTGGCACGCCCGGGCGCCGGGCGGGCTCAGAAGGGCGGTGGACGATCGGTGACGGCCACCGCAGGGCGTGGGGAGCGCGCAGGGTCGGTCCGGTGCGCCGCGGGCGCGTACCGGTGCCCTGTCGGCGACGTCCAGGTACTGGTCCCCGAGGCCGGGTCACGGGCTACCGCCCAGCCTCCGACCGTCTTCGCCCGGTGGTGCGTGCGGCACAGCACGTGCAGGTTGTCGCCGTGGGTCTGCGGACCGTCGCACGCGGGGTCGAAGGGCACGACATGGTCGAGGTCGCCGCGGACCGCGGGGACGCCGCACCCCGGGAAGGTGCACGTGGCGTCCCGGGCCAGCACCGCGGCGCGGAGCCGTGGGCTCGGCCGGTACGCCCGCGACGAGCGGTCCGTGAGCACGCCCGTCACCGGGTCCGTGAGGATCCGTTGCCACGTGACCTCCGGGTCGGTCGCGAGGGTGCGCGCCATCGGTGCCGGGATCGGGCCGTACCCGGCGAGGATCGCCGGGAGGTCGTCGGTCCCGAGCAGGGTCGAGGCCGCGATCGTGACCTGGACGGGCGCCCGGTACGGTGCCGAGACCCGCGCAGCTGCGGCGGTGCGCTCCGCGGCCTCGGCGGGCTCCGCGGCATGGGTGGGCGCGGCGTCGGCGAACCGCACGGTACCGGTGAGGAGCCCGACCATCGCGTCGGCCCGGCACTCGTCGAGGCGTCGCGGCTCCCCCGAGATCCTGTGCATCGCCACACCCGCCCCGTCGATCGCCGCGAAGACGCGCGCGGCGTCGTCGGCCGGGAGGTACGCCGTCACGTAGGCCATCGCGTCGTCGACGGGCTCCAGCACCACCGATCTTGTGCGGCGTGCCGCCACGTGACGTTCGGCGGCACCCTCCGGGTCTGCGTCGATCTCGGCCCGACGCAGACGGTCGCGGATCTGCCGGACCGTGAGGTGCTCGAGATCGGGGCGGAGCGCACGGACGATCTCACGCCGTCGGGCGTCGTCGAGCCGACCTGTCGAGACCAGCACCTCGGCCTTGCGCCGGTCGGCCGCTCCCGACGCCATCGCGTCCGCCACCTCGGGGATCGCGGGCGCGCCGTGCGCCACCGTGACGTGCTGCGCGGCGGCGTGCCTGCTCAGCCCCAGCCTCGCGGAGACCTCGTCGACGACGAACTCGTGCCGGGACGACCCGAGGGTCCGTTGCAGCAGCTCGCCGAGCGCCGCCGCGGAACCCGCCTGCGCCCACGCGGCCAGCCGTTCCCACGCCGCCAGGAGCTCGACAAGGGAGGAGTCGTCGAGGTCCGCCACCTCGAGGCCCGTCAGCGCGGCCGCGAGCGGCGGCCCCGGGGCGTGCGCGAGCAGTGCGTCGAGGTCAGGGACGAGGCCAGGGTCGACGACCGGCACACCGGAGCCGGTAGCACCGGCGCCCTCGGCAGAGTGCAGCTCGAACGCGGCGTACGGGTGCGCCGCGCCGACGCGGACCGCGAGGAGGTCGGCGAGCTCGCGCTCGAGCCCGGTACCACCGTCGTCGAGCAGCTCGGCGACCGGCGACCCCGGTCGAGCGCCGGAACCCGGACGGGAAGGGGCCGGGCGAGCGCGGGAAGAGTCCGGGCGACCCGGGACGGACGGGGCACCATCCGTCCCGGGCCCGGAGGTTCGTGCACGACGAGACCCGACGGCGTGCCGCGCCGGGTGGGAAGCGTCGTCTTCGAACATGTGTTCGACCCTAGCGAAGGCCGCCTGGGTGTGCAAGAGGTACCTGCGTCAGGTCGAGCTGGTGACCAGGTCGGATGCGGCGGAGAGGGCCGACCCGGTCGGACCCGCTCAGCGCGACAGCGCCTTGGTGACGCGCACGTCCATGTCGTCGCTGAGCCGCAACGCCCCGTCGTCGGCGGCGTCTCGCAGGGCGCGCGCCAGCCGCGCCGCCTCGCCGAACGCCGGAGCACCGGCGCTCCAGGTGCCGTACCAGTCCGCCACCGACACGCCGTGCGACGGGCGGGACACCACCTCGACAGCGTCGCCCGCGCCGAGCTCCCCGGTCTCGACGACCCGCAGGTAGGCACCCGTGCGGTCGGCCTCGGTGAACCGGCGCACCCAGCGGGGCGGCGACCCGAGGCGGCGCGCGAACGTGGCGCACGGCGTGCGCGGCTGCGTCACCTCGAGCACGGTCGACCCGATCCGCCACCGCTCCCCGATCAGCGCCCCGGACACGGCGAGCCCCCGGGTCCGCAGGTTCTCCCCGAACAGGCCCGGCACCACCTCGCGGTCGAGCTCCGGCTCCCAGAAGGCGGCGTCTTCGGCGGCGTAGGCGTACACGGCCTGGTCGAGACCCCCGTGGTCGGCCCGGTCCGCCTGGACGTCGGCGTAGAGGCCGAAGGGCCCCACCTTGACCCGTCCCTCGACGGGCCGCTTGTCGATCGCCGTGATCCCCACCGTCCCGGCGTCGGGCAACAGCTGGTGGACGCGGCACACCGCGAGGAGCTCACCCATGGCGGACATCGTCCCACCCGTGCCGCCGCGCGAACGGCCGGCGCACGAGGAACGCGCCGAGGATGACGAGCACCAGGCCCGCCGTGGCGGCGAGCTGGGCGCGCGCCGCGTCGTCGGACAGCATGAGCGCGGCCAGGCCGACGAGGGCCACCAGCGTGACCCAGGTCAACCAGGGGTAGCCCCACATCCGCAGGCGCATCGGCTCGCCGGCACGGGCGGCGTCGGCCTCCAGACGTGGCCGCAGCCGGAGCTGCGAGAGCGTGATGAGCAGCCAGACGACGAACAGCGCGGAGCCGACGGCGTTGAGCAGCACGGAGAGCAGCGCCTCGGGCAGCAGCCAGTTGAGCAGCACGGCGACCACGCCGAAGAACACCGAGACCAGGACCGCCACCCAGGGCACCTCGCGCCGCGACACCCGCGTGGTCGGCGCCGGGGCGTCGCGGCGCTCGCCCAGGGAGAACAGCATCCGCGACGTGCCGTACACCTGCGCGTTGAAGGCGCTGAGCAGGGCCAGGACCACCACCACCTCCATGAGCCGCGCCGCGCCGCCGAACCCGGCCATCTCCAGGACGGCGACGAACGGGGAGGTCAGGGCGTCGGCGTCGTCCCACGGGAGCAGCGCCACGATGATCGCGACGGAACCGAGGTAGAAGAACAGGATGCGCCACAGGATCGTGCGGGTGGCGCGCGCCACGGCGTCGCGGGGGTCGCGGGCCTCGGCGGCCGCGATCGCCACGATCTCGATGCCGCCGAACGCGAACGCCACGGCGAGCAGCCCCGCCGCGACGCCGGCCACCCCGGCAGGGGCGAAACCGCCGTGCGCGGCCCAGTCGCCGAGGACGCTGCCCGCCACGGGGATCACCCCCAGCACGATGAGCACGCCCACGGCGAGGAACGCCACGATGGCGGCGACCTTGATCAGGGCGAACCAGAACTCGGCCTCGCCGAACTGCCGCACACCGATCAGGTTGATCGCTCCGAAGACGGCGACGACGGCGCCCGCGACCGCCCACTGCGGCACGGCGGGCCACCAGCCGGCGACGATCTCGGCGACACCGGTGACCTCGACGCCCAGCACCATGATGAGCATGAACCAGTACAGCCAGCCCAGGAGGAAGCCGGCCCACCGGCCGAGCGCCACCTCGGCGTAGACCGAGAACGATCCCGACGCGGGCAGCGCGGACGCCATCTCGGCAAGCATCCGCATCACGGCCACCACGATCGCGCCGGCGATGGCGTAGCTGACGAGCACTGCCGGCCCGGCGGTCGCGATCGCCTCGCCGGAACCGAGGAACAGCCCCGCTCCGATCGCGGAGCCGAGGCCCATCATCGTCAGGTGCCGCGGACGCAGGCCGTGGGCGAGCGGTTCGGCGGCCCCTGTCGGGGCGGGGGTGCGCTCAGGGTCGGGTGAGGTCGTCACCAGAGAACGCTAACCGGTCGCCTCGACGCCACCCGGCCCGACGGCGAGACCGCGGCCGTACAGGGCCAGGGTGGCGTCGAGCACGTCGTCCGTCGCCGCGCCGTCCAGCAGGTCGCCGATCCCGAGCTGGGCGACGCCGTGGACGGCGGCGAACAGCACCAGCGCCAGCTCGTGCGGGTCGCCCGCGGCGACCTTTCCGACCTGCTGGCCGTCGCGGAGCACGTCGGCCAGGATGGCGATCCCCCGCGAGGCCTCGACGCGCAGGGCGGTGCTGGCGTCGGGATGGTGCTTGACGTCGTACATCACGGCGAGCAGGGCAGGGTTCGCCGTGGCAAAGGTGACGTAGGCCCGGGCGAGCTCGCGCAGACGGCGCGACCAGTCGCCGGCGCACGCGGCGCACGCGGCGAGCGCGGCGTCGAGGCGCTGGACGCCGCTCAGCGCGAGCGCGTCCAGCAGCGACTGCCGGTCCTGGAAGTGTCGCGCCGGCGCGCCGTGGCTGACGCCGAGGTCACGTGCCAGGCCGCGCAGCGAGAGGCTGTCCACGCCGTCGGCCGCCAGCACCTCCTCCGCTCGGGCCAGCAGGGCGCTGCGCAGGTTCCCGTGGTAGTAGGAGGAGTCCGGTGCGGGTGCCACGCCGTCGAGTCTAGCGCGATGTGGTCGTTGACAACTTCTGTAGGCGGTGCCTACATTCGGGTCCCGCCCGACCAGGAGGTCACCATGGCCATCACGTTCACCGGATCCACCGCGGTCGTCACGGGAGCGGGCGCAGGCATCGGCGCGGTCGTCGCCGCGCGCCTCGCAGCCCGCGGCGCCGACCTGCTCCTCGTCGCACGTCGCGGCGACCGCCTCACCGCGCTCGCCGACCGGCTGCAGACCGAGCACGAGATCACCGCCTCCACCGTCGCCGCCGACCTCGCCACCAGCGAGGGTCGGCAGCACGTGCTCGACACCGTCCGCGAGCGCGACCTGCGGGTCGGCACCCTCGTCAACAACGCCGGCTTCGGCACCTACGGCGACGTGGTGGACACCGACCCGGACCGCCTCGAGCAGATGATCGCGCTCAACGTCGGGGCCCTCACCACGCTGACCCGCGGGATGCTGCCACACCTGCTCGCGGTCGGTTCCGGCGCCGTCGTCAACGTCGCCAGCACGGCTGCCCTGCAGCCCGTGCCGCACATGGCCGCCTACGGGGCGAGCAAGGCGTTCGTCCTGAGCCTCACCGAGGCGCTCTCGGTCGAGCTGCGCGGATCCGGCGTGCACGCGATCGCCCTGTGCCCCGGCTCGACGAGGACGGAGTTCTTCGACGTGGTCGGGTCCGAGGAACCGGTCGTCGGGCGGTTCCAGACGGCGGACCAGGTGGTCGACACGCTCTTCCGGGCGCTCGATCGTCGTCGGCCACCGTCGATGGTCGTCTCGGGGACCGCCAACCGGCTCCTGGGCGCTGCCACCCGCGTGCTCCCCCGCCGCGCGGTCCTGGCCGCCACTGCCCGCGCGATGGCCGGTTGACGGTCCCGAGGGGTCACGTCGAGTGCAGGTCGCGCCGCCGGAACCCGACGAACGCCAGGACGAACAACACCACCGCGACGGCGCTGAGCCCCACGAATGACCCGGGGTCGAAGTCGGCGACGAACGCCTCCGGCACCCAGTGGAACGGCGAGACCCAGCGGGCCGCCTCCGGCAGGTCCTCGATGAGGCCGCCGAACATCCCGACCACGAAGGTGTACGCCAGCAGCGCCCAGCCGGCGGCCGCCGCCCGCGGCACCCAGGCGTACAGCGCGGCAGTCAGCCCCAGGTAGACGAGCACGGCCGGGGCGTAGGCGGCGAGCACCCCCGTGTAGGTGCCGAGCCCGGGCTCGGTCACGCCGACGGAGGCCGCACCGGCCCAGAGCGCGTAGACACCCACCGCGAGCAGCACGACGGTGCCGAGACCCGCGACGACGAGCTGGGCACCCAGCCACCTGCCGCGGGAGACCGGGGCGGACAGCGTGATCTCGGCACGCGCCGACGTCTCCTCCGCCTTGGGGCGCAGCCCCATGACGATGGCGTACGCGGCGGCGCACAGGGCGCCGTAGAGCATGATCGCCCCGAGGAACGCCGCCTCGAACTGGGTCGTGTCCTCGCCGAAGATGGCCTGCATCGCCGGGTTGTCCGTCAGGAGGTCGCCGATCATGTCGCCGATCTCCGGGATGAGGGTTCCCGACGCCAGCCACATCAGGCCCAGGCCGAGGCAGCTCCACATCAGCGCCGTCCGCTGCTGGACCCACGCGAGCGCGAGCGGTCCACGCAGGCTCGCCCGGGCTTCCGCGCGGCCCTGACGGCCAGCGATCATGCCGCCGCCGAAGTCGCGTCGGGACGCCAGGACCGAGGCGAACCAGAGCAGCACGACGATCGTCACGACGCTGAGCCCCACCGGCCACCACCGCAGGTCCACGAAGGCACGCGTCTGCTGCGCCCACGCGATCGGCGAGACCCACGACAGCGTGGTGCCGCCGGGCACCTCGCGCAGGTTCCCCGCCACCTGGACCACGAACGCAGCACCGAAGGCGGCCATGCTCAGCCCGGTGGCGCCTCGCGCGTGCTCGGAGAGCTGGCAGAACACGAGGGCGATCGCGCCGAAGACCATCGCGCTCAGGCCCGCGCCGACGGTCATCCCGAGGGAGTCGGCCAGCGGCAGCTCCTCGCTGCCGCCCGTCCCGGTCATCGCGAACGCCGAGACGACCGCGATGACGGCGTTGACGACGAACAGCGTGACGACGGCGGCGACCGCCGGGGCGTGCCGGCCGACCGGGTTGGCGCGGACGAGCTCCGACCGGCTGGACTCCTCCTCGGCACGCGTGTGGCGCACGACGTGCAGGATGCTCATGATCGCGAGCGCCAGCACCACCCACACGGTGCCCTCGTTCGCCATCGCCGCACCGACGGTGTAGTCGTCGGTGCCGTAGCCGGGCCCGCCCATGACGATCCCGGACGGCGTCTCCATGAGCGCGGCACGCGCCTGCAGCGCCCCCTCCGTCTCGGCCATGAGGCCGAGGGCGAACGTGAAATAGGCGTAGAAGGCGACGAGCGACAGGGTCCACACCGTCAGGCGCACGCGGTCGCGGCGCAGGACGAACCGGATCATCCGCCCCGTGCCGGTCAGCGTCGAGCCGCCCGACGACGTCGTCACCGCCGGGGCGGGGCGGTCCAGGGTGGCGGTCATCGCGTGCCCGCCTCGCTGCGTGCCCGGGAACGCCGGCCGGACGTCTCGCCGCCCGCGCCGCCGTCGTCGACCTGCGAGGCAGGCCCGCCGTCGGGACCGTCGGCACCGTCCGCGACGTCGTCGCCGTAGTGCCGCATGAACAGCTCCTCCAGCGACGGTGGCGCCGCGGTGAAGCTCTGCACGCCCAACCCGCTCAGCGTGGTGAGCAGCCCCGCCATCTCGGTGTTGTCGACGTCGAACGTCACCCGGGTGCCCTCCTCGGTGGTGACGGTGGCGACATCGTGCACGCCCGGCAGGCCGACGAGGGCGTCGGGGTCGCCGGAGACCACGGTGGTGACGCTCGAACGGGTCAGGTGACGCAGCTCGTCGAGCGTGCCGGACTCCACGGCTCGTCCCGCCCGGATGATCGTCACGGTGTCGCACACCTTCTCGACCTCGGACAGGATGTGGCTCGACAGCAGCACCGAGGTGCCGCGGTCCTTGGCCTGGCGGACGTGCTCGGTGAAGACGGCCTCCATGAGCGGGTCGAGCCCGGAGGTCGGCTCGTCCAGGACGAGCAGGTCGACGTCGGACATGAACGCCGACACGAGAGCGACCTTCTGCCGGTTGCCCTTGGAGTAGGTGCGGGTCTTCTTGGTGGGGTCGAGCTCGAACGCCTCCAGCAGCTCCTTCTTGCGCCGCTTGTCGGGCGTGCCGCGCAGCCGGGCGAGGTAGTCGATCGACTCGCCGCCGGACAGGTTCGGCCACAGGCTGACGTCGCCCGGGACGTAGGCCAGCCGCCGGTGCAGGGACACGGCGTCGGACCAGGGGTTGCCGCCGAGCAGGCGGGCGCTGCCGGAGGTGGCGCGCAGCAGGCCGAGGAGCACGCGGATGGCGGTGGACTTCCCGGCGCCGTTCGGGCCGAGGAAGCCGGCGACCTGGCCGTGGTCGACGGTCAGGTCGAGACCGTCGAGCGCGCGGGTGGGCCCGAAGTGCTTGTGCAGGTCGTGGATCTCGATGGCGGGCGAGGTGCCCGCTGCCGTGGTGGTCATGGTTCCTCTTCGTCGGTGTCGGTGTCGGTGGCGGCGGGGTGAGCGCCGTCCGACGGCGGGTCGCCGACGTACAGCAGGTAGTCGTCGAGCATGCGCCGGCTGGTGAGGAATCCCTGGGTGAAGAGCTCGATCATGGGCAGGTACTGCCTGGTCATGAAGGCGCGGACGTTGGCCCCGAAGTCCTCCGGGTCGTCCGGCGGGTCGAGGGTGAGCGAGAGCAGCAGGGTGCCCAGGGCAGACAGGGTGAGGTAGCGCACCCGGGCGTCTTCGTCGAGGCTGGGCTTGACGATCCCGTCGGCCACCGCCTCGCGCGTGTAGACCTGGGCGTCGTCGATCATGTGCTGCACGAAGGCGCGGGCGACCTCGCCGCCGGCCTGCAGCGACCGCACGGCGTAGCCCAGCAGCGGCGCGAAGTCGTCGACCTCGGCCATCACCTGCAGGAGCTGCCCGTTGGTGGCCTTGCCCATGTTCTGCCGCTTGGCGCCCACGATCCACCGCAGCACGTAGTCGTCGCAGGCGCGGTGCAGACCGTCCTTGGAGCCGAAGTGGTGGATGACGAGCGCGGCGCTCACCCCGGCGTCCGCGGCGATCGAGCGCACGGACGTGTCGAAGCCGGAGCTGGCGAATCGCAGCACGGCGACGTCGCGGATGCGGTCGCGCGTGCTCCCGTCCGACGGCGGACGCCCGGTCGACGAGGCGCCCTCCGGCATCGCTCGTCCTGGCTCGGCTGAACTCATGTTCAATAGACTAAACGCGTGTTCAACCCGTCCGCAAGGGGCAAGCAGGCTGGCTCCTGTATCGAACTTCGTCTATATTGATGCTGATCGAATCAGCCACGTCAGGAGAACCATGTCCCCCGCCGCCGAGGCGCCCACCCGCCTTTCCGCCCTCGACCGCTGGTTGCCGCTCTGGATCGGCCTGGCGATGGTCGGCGGGCTGCTGCTCGGCCGGTTCGTCCCCGTGCTGGGCGACGTCCTCGAGGCGATGGAGGTCGGCGGCATCTCCCTGCCGATCGCGCTGGGGCTGCTGGTGATGATGTACCCGGTGCTGGCCAAGGTCCGCTACGACCGCGTCGCCGCGGTGACCGGAGACCGCCGTCTCCTCGCCAGCTCCCTCGTGCTGAACTGGCTGGTCGGCCCCGCCCTGATGTTCGCCCTCGCCTGGGTCTTCCTGCCCGACCTGCCCGAGTACCGCACGGGGCTCATCATCGTGGGGCTGGCCCGGTGCATCGCGATGGTCGTCATCTGGAACGACCTCGCCTGCGGCGACCGGGAGGCGGCCGCCGTGCTGGTCGCGGTCAACTCCGTGTTCCAGGTCGTCATGTTCTCCCTGCTCGGGTACTTCTACCTGACGATCCTGCCGGGCTGGCTGGGCCTCGACACCGCCGGGCTCGACGTCTCCATCGGCCAGATCGCCCTCAACGTGCTCGTCTTCCTCGGCATCCCGCTCGTCGCCGGCTTCGCGTCGCGCTGGATCGGCGAGCGGACCCGGGGACGCGACTGGTACGAGGAGCGCTTCGTCCCCCGCATCGGCCCCTGGGCGCTGTACGGCCTGCTGTTCACCATCGTGCTGCTCTTCGCCTTGCAGGGTGAGCAGGTGTCCTCCCACCCCGGTGACGTCGCCCGCATCGCGCTGCCGCTGCTCGTGTACTTCGGGCTGATGTGGAGCATCGGGATGGTCACGGGCAAGGCCCTCGGCCTCGGCTACGCCCGGACCACCACGCTGGCGTTCACCGCCGCGGGCAACAACTTCGAGCTCGCCATCGCCGTCGCCGTCGCGACCTTCGGCGCCACGTCCGGCGAGGCCCTCGCCGGCGTCGTCGGGCCGCTCATCGAGGTCCCCGTCCTCGTGGGCCTCGTCTACGTCAGCCTGTGGGTCGGTCGCCGCTGGTTCGGCGTCGACCCCAGGGTGGCCACCGTGCCGACGACGACGTCGGCGGAAGCCCGGCAGGAGACCCGACCATGACCACCCTCATCCCCGCGCTCGACGACCAGAAGTCACTCGACTGCGCCCCCGCACAGGCCGCATCCGAGCACGCCATCGGCCCGCAGACGGCGGACGCCGTCGCCGCGGCGCTCAAGGCGCTCGCCGACCCGCTGCGCCTGCGCATGCTGTCGGCCATCATCACCTCGCCCGACGGCGAGGCCTGCGTGTGCGACCTCGCCGAGCTCGCCGACGTGTCCCAGCCCACCGTGTCCCATCACCTCAAGGTGCTGCGCGACGTCAGCATCCTCACGTCGCAACGGCGCGGCACGTGGGTCTGGTACCGGGTGGCGCCCGGGTACCGCGGAGCCGTGACCACGCTGCTCGACCGGTTCGCCCCCGCGGCCGTGAGCGTCGCGCAGGCACCGGGCACCCCGGGCACGGCGCGGGACACGGCGATGCACGGGCTCGAGGACGTCCAGCGCGAGCTCGAGAGCCTCGCGGTCTCGCTGGCCCGCCGGGTCCCGGGGACCGACGAGGCCGAGGCGCTCCGCGTGGTGCGCGAGTCGTACACCGCGCTCGCCCGCCGCGGCGGGATGACGGTGCACCTCGTCGCGCTCACCGAGCACTTCGCCCGCCAGCGCCTGGTCGACACGGTGAAGTCCCGGGAGGTCGAGGCGCTCACGGGCAGCGGGCCTGGGAGCGGGACGTCCCACCCGCCGCAGGTGCTGTTCGTCTGCGTCGGCAACGCCGGACGCTCCCAGCTCGCCGCGGCCCTCCTGCACCGCTACGCCGGCGACCGGGTGGTGGTGCGCTCGGCCGGGTCCGTCCCGGCCACCGACGTCCACGACACCGTCCGGCCACTGCTGGCCGAGATCATCGACGACACCGGCGGCGCCGAGCACCCCCTGACGTTCCCCAAGCCCCTGACCGACGACGCCGTGCGCGCCGCCGACGTCGTCGTCACCATGGGCTGCGGCGACTCCTGTCCCGTGCTGCCCGGCAAGCGCTACGAGGACTGGGTGGTCGGCGACCCTGCGCTCGCCTCGGAGCGGGGGGCGCGGGCCGTCCGCGACGAGATCGACCGGCGTGTGCGCGCACTGCTCGCCGACCTGCTGCCCGACCGCCCCCACCTCTGAGAGGACCCTCCGTGCCCGCACCAGCTTCCGTCCTGTTCGTCTGCGTCCACAACGCCGGCCGGTCCCAGATGGCCGCCGGGTTCCTGCGCTCGCTCGGCGGCGACGACGTCGAGGTCCGCTCCGCCGGGTCCGCACCGAAGGACTCGATCAACTCCGTCGCCGTCGCGGCGATGCTGGAGCGCGGCATCGACCTGCGCGCCGAGGAGCCGAAGGTCCTCACCGACGAGGCCGTCCAGGCCTCCGACGTCGTCATCACCATGGGCTGCGGGGACGCCTGCCCGATCTATCCCGGCAAACGCTACGAGGACTGGCAGCTCGACGACCCGGCCGGCCAGGGCATCGAGGCCGTCCGCCCGATCCGCGACGAGATCGAGCGGCGGGTACGCGACCTCCTCGCCTCCCTGGACGTCGAGGTGGTGGCATGAACGACGTCCGGCCGAAGATCGTCGTCGTCGGCTCCGTGGCCGCCGGGACCTCCGCGGCGGCGAAGGCGCGGCGCGGCAGCGAGGACGCGAAGATCGTGGTCTACGAACGCGACCACGACATCTCCTACTCGGGCTGCGGGCTGCCGTACTACCTGGGCGGCGAGGTCGAGACCATCGACGAGCTGACCCCGCGCGACGCCGCCTGGTTCGCGAAGCGGTACGGCATCGACGTGCGCACCGGGCACGAGGTCACCGGCGCGGACCCCGGGGCACGGACGGTCACCGTCCGCGACCTGGCCACCGGTGAGACGTTCACCGACGACTACGACGAGCTCGTGCTGGCCACCGGGGTCTCCCCCGTCGTCCCGCCGCTGCCCGGCGTGGACGCCGACGGCGTCTTCACGCTGCGCAACCCCTCCGACGCGCGAGGCGTGCGGTCGTGGATCGAGGGGCGCGGCGTCGACCGGGCGGTCGTCGTCGGTGCCGGCTACATCGGGCTCGAGACGGCCGAGCAGCTCACCGGGCGCGGCATCGACGTCACCGTGGTCGAGCTGGCCGAGCACGCGATGCCTCGCCTGGACGCCGACGTCGCCGGGCTGGTGGACGACGAGCTCCGCAGCCACGGCGTCGAGCTGGTCACCGGTGCGCGGGTCACCGCGATCGAGACGGACGACGCCTCGCAGGACGGTGGACGTCACGCCGTGCGGGCCGTGCGCGTGGCCGACGGCGGGACGGAGCGCACCCTCGACGCAGGGCTCGTGGTCGTCGCCGTGGGCGTGCGACCGAACCTCGACCTCGCCCACGCCGCCGGCGTGGCCGTCGGGAAGACCGGCGCGATCGCCGTGGACCGACAGGGCCGCACCGACGTCGAGCACGTGTGGGCCGTCGGGGACGTGGCCGAGAGCTACGACCTGATCACCGGCGAGCCCGCGTGGGTGCCGCTGGGATCGACCGCCAACAAGACGGGACGCATCGCCGGGGACGCGCTCACCGGCGGCGACCTGGAGCACCGCGGGATCCTCGGCACCTCGATCGTGAGGGTCTTCGACCTCGCCGTCGCGCAGACCGGGCTCACCGAGGACCGGGCCCGCGAGGCCGGGTTCGACCCCGTCGTGGTGCACAACATCAAGCCGGACCGCCCCGCCTACCTGGGCGGGCAGGAGATGCTGATCAAGGCGGTGGCGGACCGCGGCACCGGGCGGCTCCTCGGCGCGCAGGCCGTCGGGCCGTCCGGCGTCGACAAGCGGATCGACGTGCTCGCCACCGCGATCACGTTCGGCGCGAAGGCCGAGGACCTCTTCCATCTCGACCTCGCCTACGCCCCGACCTACGCCACCACCAAGGACCCGGTGCACTACACCGGCATGGCGCTCGACGGCGCGATCAGCGGACGGACGCCGCTGGTCTCCGCGGCCGAGCTCGCCCGCCGCCGCGGCGACGGCGAGAACATCCAGGTGGTCGACGTCCGCTCGGCCAAGGATCGGGCGAAGTCGGCCGTGGACGACTCCGTGCACATCCCCCTGGCGGAGCTGCGGGCGCGGGCCGGCGAGCTCGACCCGACGCTGCCGACGGTGACGTACTGCAACAAGGGCGTCACCGGCAACGCGGGGCAGAACGTGCTGCGCCTCCTCGGCTTCGGCGACGTGGCCAACCTCTCCGGCGGCAACAAGACCTACCAGCGCTTCGTCACCTCCCGTCCCGAGTTGTCAGACTGAGCCGCGCGTATGCCGGCTCCTGGTTCTGACAGCTCCCGCGGCCTCGCGAGCTGACAGAACCAGGAGCCGGCATGTACTCCTCACACTCTGACAACTCATCGAGGAGCTTCCCGTGACACAGCTCGCCCGTCGCCTGGGCACGAAGGACGCCGTCGCGATCGGGCTCGGATCGATGGTCGGCGCCGGCGTCTTCGCCGCCTTCGGTCCCGCCGCCGTCGCCGTGCTGCCCGCGGGCACCGGGTGGGCGCTGCTCGGCGCGCTCGCGCTGGCCGCCCTCGTCGCGTACGCCAACGCGACGTCGTCGGCGCAGCTCGCCGCGCAGTACCCGGTGGCCGGCGGCACCTACGTCTACGGCCGCGAGCGCCTCGGCGACTGGTGGGGCTACCTCGCCGGTTGGGGGTTCGTCGTCGGCAAGACGGCGAGCTGCGCGGCGATGGCGCTGACCTTCGCCGCCTACGCGGCGCCACCGGGGTGGGAGCGACCCGTCGCCGCCGGCGCCGTCGTCGCCCTCGCCGCGGTCAACTACCGCGGGGTGACACGCACGGCCCGGCTGACCCGCTGGATCGTCGCACTGGTGCTGCTGTCGCTGGCGACCTGGACCGCCGTGGCCTGGTCCGACGGTCACGGTGCGTCGTTCGGGGCCGACGGTGCGGCGACCGTCAGCGACGGCACCGGCTGGTCCGCGGCCTACGGCGTGCTCCAGGCCGCCGGGCTGCTGTTCTTCGCGTTCGCCGGGTACGCGCGCATCGCCACGATGGGTGAGGAGGTGCGCGACCCGCGCCGTACGATCCCCCGGGCGATCCTGCTGGCACTCGCGGGCGCCGTCGTCGTCTACGCCGTGGTGGCGGTGACTCTGCTCGGCACCCTGGGCCTGGACGGCGTCGCGGGCACGACGGCGCCGCTGGCGGTCGCGGTCGAGGACTCGGCCTGGGCGGGGACCGTCGTCCGGGTCGGTGCGGCCGCGGCCTCGCTGGGGGCGCTGCTGGCGCTCGTGGCAGGCATCGGACGGACGTCGCTGGCGATGGCCCGCGAGGGCGACCTGCCGCGATGGTCGTCGGCCGTGCACCCACGGTTCCGGGTGCCGCACCGGGCCGAGGTGGCGCTCGCCGTCGTCGTGGTCGTGCTCGTGCTCGCGGTGGACCTGCGCGGCGCGATCGGGTTCTCGAGCGTCGGGGTGCTGCTGTACTACGCGGTCGCCAACGCCGCGGCGTTCACCCAGACGGGCACGGACCGGCTCTACCCGCGGGCGCTGCAGGTGTTCGGGCTGGTGGCCTGCCTCGTCCTGGTGGTGACCCTGCCGGTCGCGGCGGTCCTCGCCGGCGCGTGCGTGTTCGCCGCCGGGCTGCTGGTGCGGTGGGCGAGGCTGCGGCGGAGAGCCGGACAGCGCCGGGGCTGACACGGCTCAGGCTCAGCGTGCGCACCGGAAACCGAGGTGGGTGGTCGCGGAGTCCGGCGTCTGCGGCGACCGGGCGGCGGGCCGGTAACGCAGGCAGTACTCGGGGGCGCACAGGTGGGAGCCGCCCTTGAGCACCCGCTGCTGCGGTGGCCGTCCCGAGACCTCGACGGTGCGGCCCCGCCCCGGGCTGCACCCACAGGTGCAGGCGTGAGCCGGTTCCTCGGCGGCCAGGAGGTTCGCGGCGTGCCGGTGGCCGGGGCTCCACAGGCTCGTGGTCCACTCCCAGACGTTGCCGGCCATGTCGGACAGCCCGAACCCGTTGGGCGGGAACGCCCCCACGGGCGAGGTCCCGACCCAGCGGCCGGTTCCGGCGCCCGTGTTCCGGTAGGGGAAGCTGCCCTGCCAGGTGTTGGCCCGCAGGCCGTCCTGCGCCTCCTCGCCCCACGTGAAGGTCGCCCCGTCGAGTCCCCCGCGGGCGGCCAGCTCCCACTCGGCCTCGGTGGGCAGCCTCAGCCCCGCCCAGTCGGCATAGGCGACTGCGTCGTCGAACGAGACCTGCACGACGGGGTGGTCGTCGAGCCCTTCGAGCGACGACCCCGGTCCGGCGGGCCGGTGCCAGCACGCTCCCGGCTGCCACCGCCACCACTGCTGCCAGTCCCGCAGGTCCACCGGTCCTGACGTCGGGGTGAACACCAGAGAACCCGGCTCCAGCATCGACGGGTCGAGCCCCGGCATCTGCGCAGGATCCAAAGGACGCTCCGCCGTGGTGACGTGTCCCGTGTCCGCCACGAACCTGGTGAACTGGGCGTTGGTCACCGCGGTCCGAGCGATCTCGAACGGCTCGACCGTCACCTCGAGCACCGGTCCCTCTTCGGGATAGAACCGCTCGGAACCCATGCGGAAGGCCGCACCGTCCACGCGCACCAGGTCAGCCGTCGCCCCGCCCGCTCCGTGTCGTGCCGTCATCTCCACCACACTCCTGCCACGAACACCGCGCTGGCAACTCCGACGATCCACCCGGTCGCCGTCAGCAGCCCCAGGGCAGCCCCGTCCACCGGGAGGCGGCCACCCGCTGCCAGGCGGCGATGGACATCGCGGTAGCGCCGGGCCCCCACGAGGTAGGCCGCCACCACCGTGGCCAGCCCGACGGCACCCAGCACGGCGATCCAGGGACCCAGCACCCCTCCGGCGAACCGCACCGCCACCGCCACCGCGACGCCGAACGCCAGGCACGTGCGGCGCCAGGCGAGCAACGTCCGTTCGGGCTGGAGCCCGGGGCCGTACGGCGCATCCGGCACCGTCACACGAACACCCCGGCGACCAGCAGCAGCATGGCGACACCGGCTCCCGACCCGACCAGCACGCCGATCGAGGGGCCGGGCAGGCTACGGTTCTGACGCAACGCCCGTTCCGTGCGCACCCACCCACGCCACGCCTGGACCAGGGCCAACAGACCCAGCAGGACGAAGACGCCGGCGGACGCGAGCCGAAATCCGGCGTCGACCGGGACCTCCAGCGCCTCCAACGCCACACCGGCGGCGAACATGGCGAGGGCAGTCCGCACCCAGGCAAGGTAGGTGCGCTCGTTGGCCAGGCTGAACCGGGGGTCCGGTTCATCCCCCACGGCGTACACGGACCGGGGGAAACGTGTCTCGGTGCTCATGAGATCTCTCCTCGGGCCCGGATCGTCTGCCACGCTGTGCGGGTCCAGACGCGGACGCTCGCCCCGGCGCGGCAGGACCCGAGCATGGCAAGAAACGGTACAGTTGGCAAGCGCTTGCAGTACGCACCGACGTCAGGAAAGGACGACAGACGATGGAGCATCGTTCCCCTCGGCTGGTCGATGTCGCCCGGCACGCGGGAGTGTCGACCGCCACCGCCTCGAGGGCGCTGAACCCGAGCAGCCGATCGGTGCGTGACAGCAACCGTGCGCGGGTGCTCGCCGCCGCCGAGGAGCTCGGCTACACCACCAACCTCGCCGCCCAGGCGGTCGCCCGCGGACACAGCCGTGGCGTGACCTTGCTGCTCAAGGCCATGCCGCAGGACTACGCGAACCCCATGGTCGCCGGCATGGTCGCCGCGGCGCACCGCGAGGGGCTGCCCATCAACCTCGTCGTCGCCGGGACGGCCGCCCATGACCTGGTCCGCGAGGTGGACGCGGCCCGCGGACAACGTACCCAGATCCTGATGACCATGGGCGGTCGCCACATCGACGACCGCGGCACCCCGGACCTGGTGACCGCCCTGCAGCGCTACGAGGCCGACGGTGGCCGAGTAGTCCTGATCACCCAGCCGGGCCTCCCGTTCGACACGGTCGCGTACGCCAATCGTGAAGGCGCCCGAGAGCTCGCCCGGGAGCTCGTCGGTCTCGGGTACGAGCACTTCGCGATCCTCGCCGGGTACGCCAACGGGCTCACCCAGCGCGACCGCACCCAGGGGTTCGTCGAAGGGCTCGCGTCGTGCGGTGTCGAGCTGTCCGCCGACCGCATCGTCACCGGCGACTTCAGCCGTGACGCCGCCTACGCCGCCGCCGGTGACCTCCTGCGCCGCGGCATCCGCCTCGACGCGATCTTCGCCGTCAACGACTCCATGGCGCTCGGTGCGCTCACGCTGCTGCGCGACGCCGGCGCCCGTGGTCAGGGGGTGGCCGTCGCAGGGTTCGACGACATCAAGGCGCTGCGGGACGTCACTCCCGGGCTGACGACGGTGCACCTGCCCTGGGACGACGTGGCCACCGAAGCGCTCCGACTGGCGCTGAGCGACCGCCCGGCAGAACCACGGACCAGCGTCATCCAGGGGCACGTCGTGGTGCGCGAGAGCACCCCGGACCGGCACATGGCTCCCGCCCCGCGGCCCTGAGCGGACGGCGGGGATGCCGCCGGCACGACGGAGGCCCCGAGGACCGGGAACTCGATCACTCCCGGCCCCTGGGGCCTTGGTCGGCCAGGGAACGCTCCGCACCGGCTCAGCGGCCCGCGGACGACTCGCTCACCGCGAGCGGCTCCCCGCGCAGCGCACGACCGAGCTCCGCGGCCACATGGGCACCCATGCGCTGCAGCTCCGTGCCCATCGACCCCGCCACGTGCGGTGTGACGATCACGTTCTCGCACTCCCACAGCGGCGAGTCCGCGGGCAGCGGCTCGAACGGGTCCGTCACGTCGAGGATCGCCTCGAGCCGGCCGGAGACCAGCTCGCCCTCCAACGCGGGCAGGTCGACGATCCCGCCCCGGGCGGTGTTGAGCAGCGTGCTGCCGTCGCGCATCCGTGCCAGCTCGTCCGCACCGATCATCCCGCGCGTCGCGTCGTTCAGCGGTGCGTGGATCGAGACGACGTCGCTGCGGCCGAGCAGCTCGGGCAACGACACCTTCTCGGCCCCCAGCTCAGCGGCCTCCTGCGCCGACACGAACGGATCGGCGAGCAGGACCTGCAGCGAGAACGGACGCAGCAGCTCCAGGGTGCGGCGCCCGATGCGCGAGGCACCGACGAGGCCGACCGTCTGGCCGAAGACTCCCGCGTCCGGGAACGTCTCCTCCCGATCGATGCGTGTGCGGCGCTGCCGGTAGATCCGCTGCGAGGCGAACGCCTGCTTGCAGGCGAGCAGGATCATCGCGAGCGAGAACTCGGCGACCGGGATCGCGTTGACCGCCCCCGCGTTCGACCTCTGAAGCCGCGGCCGCACCTCCGGGTCGATCACGGACTCGGTGCTGCCGCCGGCATGGATGACCGTGGACAGCCGCGGCACCCGCTCCAGGACCTCGGCCGTGACCTTCGGGGTACCCCATCCGGTCACGAGCACGTCGACTTCCGCGAGGCGGTCGAGCGTGGCGTCGTCGAACGACGACGCCACGGGGAGGAGCGCCGTCCCCGGCACATCGCGCAGCAGCTCGAGCTCCGGACCGAACAGCCGCCGCGCCAGGTCGTCGGAGGACATGGCGAGGGCGTACCGACCGAGCACGGACGTCGCACCTGTCCGCTCGAGGGCGGGTTGCACGGCGGTGGAAGAACCTGGCAGTTCGATGCGCGTCATCCCTTGAGACCCGAGCTCGCCAGGCCCTGCACGAAGTACTTCTGCGCCACGATGAAGAGGATGATCATCGGCACCGTGGCGAGCGTCGCCCCAGCCATGAGGTAGTTCCACTGCACGTTGAGCTCGTCCTGGGAGAAGATCGCCAGGCCCAGCTGGAGGGGCCGCAGGTCTGGCGAGCTGGTCACGATCAGCGGCCACAGGAAGCTGTTCCATGCCGCTTCGATCTGGAAGACGGCGATCGTGACGAGAGCTGGCTTGACCATCGGCAGCATGATGCGGCCGAAGATTCCGTACTCGCTCACCCCGTCGATCCGCGCGGCCTCGGCGAGCTCGCTCGGCAGCGATGTGAAGAACTGTCGCGACAGGAAGATGAACAGCGGCCCCATCGCCAGCGGGACGATCAGGCCCCACCAGGTGTCCAGCCAGCCACTGCCGCCCTGGCCGAGGATGTCGTTGCCGCCGGCGAGCGGAATCGACTTGACCACCAGGAACAACGGCACGATCACGACCTGGAAGGGCACCATCAACAGGGCGATGACGTACCACAGGAGGTACTTCTTTCCCGGGATGGGCAGCTTGGCCAGGGCGTAGCCCGCAGCGGTCGCGAACACGATGGCCAGCAGCGTCTGGGAGATGGCCAGGACGAAGCTGTTGCGGAAGTAGGTGAGGAACGGGGCCGCGCTCATCGCGTCGGAGTAGTTCTCCCAGTGCAGCTCCGTCGGGAGCCAGGTGAAGCTGTTGACCTCCGCTGACGATTTCAACGACGTCAGCACCATCCAGAGGAACGGCACGACCATCGCGAAGGCGGCCAGCGAGAGCACGGCGTAGAACACCGCCCGGCCCGCCCTGGGCCGCAGAGATCTCTTGACAGCACTCCGGTGCTGGGTGACTTCAGTTGTCATCAGACTTGCTCCTCTGCAGCCGCAGTCCGGCGGCGATGAAGACCGCCATCAGGGCGAACATGAACACCGACTCTGCCGAGGCGTACCCGAGGTCGAGGGCACCGAACGCGTTCTCGTAGATGTCGTAGACCAGCACCCGGGTAGCGTTCGCAGGGCCGCCCTCCGTCGTCACGTAGACGAGGTCGAACACCTGGAACGACGCGATGATCGAGGTGATGAACACGAAGAAGTGCGCCGGGCCGAGCGAGGGCCACGTGATGTGCCGGAAGACCTGCCACCGGTTCGCCCCGTCGAGGCGGGCCGCCTCGACCAGGGCAGGGTTGACGCCCTGCAGTGCGGCCAGGTAGATCACCATCTTCGTCCCGAGGCCCTGCCAGATGCCGATCATCGCCAGGCTCCCCAGCGCGGTGTCCGGGTCGGTGAGCCATTGGGACGGCGGCAGCCCGAACAGGCCGAGGATCTGGTTGGCGAGCCCGAAGGTCGGGTTGAGGATCCACAGCCAGACGGTCGCCACCGATACTGTGGCCGTCACGACAGGGACGTAGAACATGACTCGGTAGACGCCGCGGCCACGGATCGGCATGTTGAGTGCGAGCGCCACGATGAGCGCGAGCCCCATGGCGAACGGGACGACCAGGAGCGTATAGATGACCGTGTTGACGACGGAGATCTGGAAGTCCGCGTCCGCGAACATCTCCGTGTAGTTCTCGAGACCGATGAACGTCGGCGGTGCGAAGAACCCGTAGTCGGTGAAGCTGAGGACGAACGCCAGCACCAGGGGGACGCCGAGGAAGACCGTGACGTTGAGCATGGCCGGTGCCATCATCACCAGGCCCGCGCGCCGCTGCGCGCGGATCATGCCGTTCGTTCCGCGCCGACGCCGCGGTCCTGGCTTCTCGTGAGGCGCGGTCGGCTCGGCCGACCCGGCCGTGGTGTGCATGCTCTTCGACATCGAGAGCCTCCTTCTGTGGGCGCCTGAGGCGCGCGGGGCCCCGGGCCGGGCAGGCCGGCCGGCCCCGCGCGCCTCAGGCGGCTGAGCTCATTCTGATCGGGCGGCCAGGTCCTCGAGCGCCTCGGTGGAGGAAGCCTGCTCGAGCAGCGCCCTCTCCAGCTCGGTGATGAAGGTGTCGCGCAGGTCCAGCCAGTTCGCCGCGCCACCCTCGAAGACCACGTTGTCGAGGTTCTCGTAGACGAACGTGCTCGCCGGGTTGCTCGTGACGACGTCGGACTCCGCGGAGCCGGCGACGGCCGGGACCGCGAAGTTCATGGCGGCCATCGCGGCCTCTGCCTCAGGCGTCGACATGGCTTCGATGAAGGCCCAGGAAGCGTCCGGGAGGTCGGTGCCCGCACCGATCGAGGCGACCTGACCACCGGTGAACAGCGCGGGGCTCTCGTCAGTGATGTTGAAGAACACCAGGTCGTCACAGACCTCCTGGCCGACCTCCTCGCAGTCGATGTAGCCCCCGACGAGCCCCATCGCCGCTTCGCCCGTGTACATCAGCGGGGCGCCCGAGGCCGACTCGAGACCGTACTCGGTGACGTGGGAGTCATTGATGGCGTCGACCATCCAGTCGAGCGCTTCCTCACCCTCGGGGTTGGCAAACCCGGGCTCGCCGCTCTCGTACAGGTCGTGGCCGAGCGCTCCGAGCAGCGTGGTGAACACGTGGCGGTAGGCGACGCCCCAGAAGTCGAAGCCTGCGCGGGTGACGGTGCCGTTGTCGTCGTACTCGGTGAGCTCCTCGGCCATGGACATCAGCTCGTCGAGCGTCTCCGGCGGCGAGTTCGGGTCGAGCCCGGCCTCCTCGAACGCCGACCTGCTGAGCGCAGCGGGCTTGGCGCCCATGATGAGGGGCCAGGCATAGACGCTGTCCTCGTACGTGACGGCCGGCAGCGCGGCGGGCGTCGTCGCGTCGGAGACCACCTGGTCGTCGACGCCGAACTCGGCGAGGTCGAGGAAGGCCCCCTGCGACGCGAAGGGCGGGACCCAACCGATACCGGTGACGAGCACGTCGTAGGGCTGGCCGCTGGCCAGCGAGGTGGAGATCTTCTCGTTCAGGTTGCCGAAGGTGGCGAAGTCGGGCTCGACCTCGACGTTGGGGTATTCCTCCTGGAACGCCTCGACGACGGCGTCGAACGCTGCCGTCCCCTCGTTCGAGGCCGGGTAGCCCGGGGTCAGGACACGCAAGGTGCCCGTGGCTTCGGTGGCTTCTTCCTCGGAACCGGCGTCTGCGCCGCCCGAGCATCCGGCGAGCGTCAGCGCGGTCGCGCTGATCGCCGCAACAGCCGCCATGGCCTTCTTGCGTGTGCCCACGAGAACCTCCTTGTGACGTGGTCTGGTACGGGACACGCTACGGAAAGCGCGTACCGTTCGTCAACCTCTGTTTCCGTTTCGTGATGAGACACTGGCGCCGTGGATGCTTCCGACACCCCGGACCGACGACGCCCGCGACCGACCTTGCTCGGGGTCTTCACGGTCGCCGGCGACCTCCTGACGATCTCGTTGCTGCTCCTGGTGCTGTCGCTCCCCCTGGTCACGGCCGCACCTGCCGCCGCAGCAGCGATGGAGGCACGGGCCGCCGTCGACCCTGGTTACCCCTCCAACCCGGCCAGGACGCTCGTCGCGGGGGTGCGCTCCCGGTTCCGCCGGGCCTGGTTCGTCGCTCCGGTCGCCCTGGCGATCGGCGTGTCCAGCTACGTCGCGGTGGCCTTCTGGATCGCCGCACCCGCAGCCGTCGGCGTCGCCATGATCGCCCTGGTGCTGGTCATCGCGTCCAGTGCGGCGCTGCTGACCCTCGCCCTGCCCACCGCGATGACCCGCAGCCCCACGTTCCGCACCGCTGTGGTCGAGGCGGTCCGGCTGGTCGCCGGCGCACCTTTCCGGAGCGTCGTCGCCCTCGCCGCCGCCGCTGCCGCGGCCCTGCTGGCCGTCACCTACCCCACGTTCGGCGTGGTCCTCCTGGGTGGGGTGCTGGTCGAGATCGCCTGGCGGACGTGGGGCAGCCGTCCCGCTCAGAGGTAATCGCTTACCGTCGATCTCAGAATGTGCCATCCTGAGGGCCGCACGCACCGCCAGGCACCCGAGGAGCAACGATGCCCACCCGGCCCAACATCATCCAGATCGTCGTCGACGACATGGGAGTGGGAGACCTCTCCTGCGAGAACACCGGCGCGTCCTCGACGCCTCGCCTCGACGCCCTCGTCGAGGAGGGGGTCCACCTGCGCCAGCACTACTCCGGGTCCCCGGTCTGCGCCCCCGCCCGCGCGGCACTGCTGACCGGCCGGTACCCGCACCGCACGGGCGTCATCGACACCACCGAGGCGCGCGGACTCGACCGGCTCGGCGTCGGCGAGACCACCCTGGCCGACGACCTGCGCGCCGGCGGCTACGCCACGGGCCTCGTCGGCAAGTGGCACAACGGCGCGTTCGACGCCGCCTACCACCCACGGGGACGCGGGTTCGACGAGTTCACCGGGTTCCAGGGCGGCTGGCGCGACTACTGGGACTGGCGCATCGAGAGCGGCGGCACCATGGTCGGCCCCGACGGACGCCACCTCACCGAGGTCCTCACCACCGAGGCGGTCGACTTCGTGCGCCGCCACCGCAGCGAGCCGTTCTTCCTCCACCTGGCCTACAACGCCCCCCACTATCCGCTCCAGGCGCCCGAACACCTCGTCCAACGGTTCCTCGCCCCGGGACGCACCCGCGCCGTGGCCACCATCTACGCCATGCTCGCCATGGTCGACGAGGGGGTCGAGCGTCTGCTGGCCGAGGTGGACCGCCTCGGGCTGGCCGACCACACGATCGTCCTGTTCACCAGCGACAACGGCCCCGAGGCCAACGGCGTCGGGGAGAACGCCACCCACCGGTTCAACGTCGGCATGCGCGGGTCCAAGACCCACGTCTTCGAGGGCGGCATCCGGGTCCCGCTGATCATGCGCTGGCCGGACGGCCTGCCGACCGGGATCGAGTCCAGCGACCTGGTCCACTTCGTCGACTGGCGTCCTACCCTCGCCGCGGCCGCCGGCGTGGGGGTGGCCGGCGACCGGGAGCTCGACGGTTCCAGCGCCTGGGACCGGCTGCGGGGCGAGGGGACCGACCCCGGGGCGCGGTTCTGGCAGTGGACCCGGTACGTCCCGGAACGGGAGTCCAACTGCGCCATGCGCGACGGCCGCTGGAAGATCGTGTGGCCCGACTGGCCCGGATCGCTGGACGTCACCCCGCAGGACGCCCGGCGGGACGTGGAGATCAAGACCACACCACCGACGACGATCGACACCACGCCGTATCCGCAGGTGCCGCGTCCCGACCACGTCGCCCCGCTGCTGTTCGACCTCGAAGCCGACCCGCGTGAGACCACGGACCTCGCCGCCGCGCACCCCGAGCGGGTCCGGACCATGAGCGACGCGGTCCGCACCTGGTTCGACGACGTCGAACGGTCCCGTCACGCCGGCGCACCGGCCTAGCGAGCGAGCGTCGTCGGCGCGACGTCAGTCGGCGTGGAAGATCTCCGGGATCTCGTGCCACCACTCGCCCTCGGCGCGGTCGTCCAGAGGGCGCTGCAACGGGTTCACCACGGACCACCACTCCTGCGTCACCGGGTCGGCGGCGATCCCGGCCATGTCCGCCTCGTAGTCGTCCCCGACGTACTCGAGGTAGGAGAAGAGCAGGTCGCCGTACCGGTAGATGGAGTAGTTGCGTACCTGGTGACGGCGCAGCGCGGCGAGCACACCGGCCCATGCGTCACCGTGGTAGCGCTCGTAGGCCTCGCGGTTCTCCGGCGGCAGCCCGATCACGGACGCGATGCGCCGGACGTCCGCGCCGTTCTCAGACGTCGTCATCTGCACTCCCCTTGTCGTCGTCGCCGTCGTCCTGGTCGGGGTGCCACCGTGAGGCACCGCGCAGCCATGACTCGACACCGGCGATGTGCGCCGTCATCAGCGCGGCGGCAAGGTCCGGGTCACCGGCCCGCACGGCGTCGAGGATCGCGCGGTGCTCGGCCAGGGTCCGCTCCACCGAACCGCCCTGGGCCAGCCCGCGCCACACCCGTGCCCGGACCGTGCTGCTCGAGAGCGTGTCGAGCATCCCGGACAGGTAGCGGTTGGCGGCCGCCGACGCGATCACCCGGTGGAACTCCGTGTCGTGGTCGACCAGGTTGTCGACGCTCGTGGCGTCCTTCGAGCTCTCGGCGATCGCTTCGAGGTGCTCGATCAGGTCCGGGGTGGCCCGGATGGCCGCGGAGCGCGCGGCGGCCGACTCGAGGATGCGCCGGACCCCGAACATCTCCAGCAGGGTGGCGTCGTCGTGGATGTCCACGAGGAACCCGATCCCCTCCAGCAGCAGACTTGGTTCGAGGCTCGTGACGTAGGTGCCGTCGCCGCGCCGCACGGCCAGCACGTTGATGGTCTCGAGCGACTTCACCGCTTCGCGCAGCGAGTTGCGGGACACGCCCAGCCGCTCGCCGAGCTCGCGCTCCGGGGGCAGCCGGTCCCCCGGACGCAGCTCGCCGAGCTGGATCATCCGCTTGATGGCGTCGATCGCGTTGTCGGTCTGCGACATGCTCGCTACTCCCCCTCCACGACGACGAGGCAGTGCCCGGCGTCGAACGACACGGTGCAGCGAACATAGCCGTCCGTGACCTCGAAGGGGAGATCGGCGCCCGCGAGCGTGCGCACCCGGCGCGGTTCCACGCCGTCGACCCGCACCGCCACCTCGACGTCGACCGCGGGCACCGGGTCCAGCACCGTCTCCACGTCCGCCTGGGTCCGGCGGGACGGGAGGTAGCTGAGCAGGTGCACGAACGACGTCGTCCCCCGACGCTGCAGCGTGGCCTCCAGGTGCGCCGCGCCGTCGACCCGCAGTGCGGGACGCGGGTGGACGCCGGCGAGAGCGACGGCCGCGAGCTCGGCGAGCTCCGGGACGCCCGTGGAGCCGTACGCCTCCAGCAACGGGAAGGCCGACGTCGCGACCCGGCCCCGCACGACCACCGCCGGGTGCTCCGTCGGCCAGCCGGCCGGGGTGTACTCGTGCCCGCTGAACCGCTCGCCGGTCCGGTCGAAGTACGGCTCGGTCACCGTGGCGAGCACCTGGACGTCGTCCGTGGTCCGCACCCGCGGCACGCCGCCGGGCAGGACGTGGTCGAAGTCCGCCATCGCGCTCGTGGCGGGCACGGGGCGCACGAACTCACGCCGGTGGGCCGGCTCGCCGGTCGCCTCCAGCCCTGTCAGGGACGCGAGGACGTCCGCGTCCTGCGGCAGCCCCGAGACCATCAGCGAACCGCCCGCCGCCACGTGCGCGGTCAACGCCCGCACCGCCGCGTCGTCCAGACCGACGCCGGCGAGCACGACGACGGCGCGGTAGCCGGCGAGCTGGTCGGCCAGGTCGTCCCTGGGGGCGACGAAGTCGAAGTCGAGACCGCGCGCAGCCAGCAGCCGCAGCGCCGCCAGCTCACCCGCACCGGGCGCGTCGGCGTCCATGACCTCGCCGTCCCCCACCCCCGGCGGGCGCACGACGGCGACCTCGGCCACGCGCTCGGCCCCCGCGGTGACCTCCTGCACGTCGCGGACCGCCCGGAAGGTCCGTTCGAGACGGTCGGTGACGGCGTCGTGCGACCGTCCCGCCGGCGGCAGGGAGTCGCCGATGCTGATCCCGATACCCAGCGAGACCATCTGCAACGACTCGTAGGCCAGGGCTGCCTCGGGGTGCAGGCTCCCGCTGTCGCCCCAGCTGCCGAAGAACCGGCCCGTCATTCCCATCGCGCGCGGCTGGATCGGCAGGACGCTGCGGGCGACGGTCGGGGCGTACGCGTACCCCCACCCACCGGTCGGCAGCGCCTCGATCTCGTCGTGCGTGCTGAACCCGAGCTCGTCGGCCAGCAGCAGCCGCGGCCGCGAGTTGAAGAACACGCTGCGCGGCACGCCGTCGTGCCCCCGGCCGGCGACCATGTCGCGCAGCCGCGCCATGTAGTCGTGCGAGACGGCGCGCGAAGCATCGAGACGCCCGGCCGCGGTGTCCGGGTCGAACCCCGCCGCCGATGCCGCGGCCCGGGCGGTCGGGGTGAACCCCGGCTGGTCGAAGCAGATGTCGAAGAAGAACCCGTCGGCGTCGTCAAAATGCTCCAGGACGTCCGTCACCTGGTCGGCCAGGTAGTGGCGGTAGTCGCTCGTCATGTCGAGGATCCGCCAGCCCGGCACACCGTCCGGGTGGACGCGCACCGGCTCGCCGTCCGCGTCGAGGGCGACCCACTCGGGGTGCGTGGTGGCGGCGTGCTCGTCGAAGAGCACGCTGACGTAGATCGGCGTGCGGATGCCCAGCGGTCGCAGCGCGTCGACCTGCGACCGGAGCAGGTCGAGACCGCCCAGCCCCGGATGCCGCTCCTCGCGCGCCGTGTCGTAGTAGAGCCGGCCGTGGTGGCACTTGGCGAACAGCGTCACCGAGTCGACGCCGAGCCGCGCGAACCGCGCCGCGAACTCCTCGGGGTCGAACTCCTGCGCGATCGGGGTGATGAGCGGCGAGGTGTGGAAGTCCAGGTGCACCGAGCGGTGCGGGAGGTACGGCTCGCCGGTGAGCGACTCCGCGGGGTGGCGCATCTTGTGTCCAATCCGGTCCGGGTGGGGACCACGGTACTGAGGGATGTCGGTTCAGCCGGATGCGAGGGCCGGGTCGCCCAGCCGTCGCTGCTCGCGGGTCAGGGCGCCCGCCAGCTCGTCCACGACGCCGGCCAGGTCGGCGTGCGCGATGAGGTTCCGCGTCTCCCACGGGTCCGCGTCGACGTCGAAGAGCTGGTCGTGCTGCGCCTCGGCGTACCGGATGAGCTTCCAGCGGCCCCGGCGCAGCGAACGCTGGTCCGGCCCGTAGGCGGTGAAGATGTCCTGGTCGCCGCCGCGACCGGCCCCGTCCTGCGCTCCGTCGTCGGACAACGCTGCGGCGAGCGACGGGAAGTGCAGGTGCGACGGCGGTTCCACACGCACGAGGTCGCAGACCGTGGCGTAGATGCTCCCCGAGTAGACCGGCGCGTCACGCACCGCGCCGGCCGGCACCGACGGCCCGGCGACGACGAGCGGCACCCGGGTGCTGTGGTCGTACACGTTCTGCTTGCCCAGCAGACCGTGCTCGCCCAGGGCCAACCCGTGGTCCCCGGAGAACACCACGTAGGTGGGCCGCCCCTCGGCCTCGAGCCGGTCGACCTCGTCCAGGAGGCGGCCGATCTGCTCGTCGACGTGCGTGAGCATCGCGAAGTACTCGCGGCGGTGCAGCCGGACGGCGTCGGCGGTGCGCGGGTGCGGGGCGAGGAGCTCGTCACGGATGTCGAGCACGCCGTTGTCGAACGGGTGGCGCGGCAACGCGTTCGGCGGTACGGCCACCTCCTCGAGCGGATAACGCTCGAGGAACTCGCGCGGGGCCTGCCGCGGGTCGTGCGGCGCGTGGTAAGCCACGTGGAGGAAGACCGGCCGGGTGCCGTCCATACCCGCCAGGTGCGACAGCGCCGCCTCTGTCCACCGCTGTGACGAGTGCTGGACCCGCCCGTCGGGCAACGTCATCCAGTGCCCTCCGCGTGCGTCGTCGGCCGGGTCCCACCGGTCGTCACGGCGCGGGCGCCCGTAAGCCTCGTCCTCACCGTCCAGCGTGCCCAGCATGCCGCCCGCCCACGGACCCACCGTCTCGTAGTCCTGCGGCAACGCCTCGGGCTCGTTGTGCCACTTGCCGGTGAAGAACGTGTCGTAGCCCGCCTCCGACAGCGCGGCACCGAGCCTCTGCACCTCGCCGAACCGCGGTGTCGCGTCGAACAGCGTCAACCCTGTCAACAGCATCCGCCGCGCCGGCACGCACACCGCCGGTTCGAGCGACCCCTGGTTGAACGCGTGGGTGAACGTGGTCCCCCGACGCCGCAGACGGTCCAGGTGCGGTGTGTGCACCTGGTCGCTGCGCAGCGACCAGTGCGTCATGTCGTCCATGTACACCAGGACGACGTTCGGCCTGGCGACCTGCCCGCCCCGCCCCGTCATCGGAACACCCCGCCCAGTGCGATTCCCTTCGTGATGTGGCGGTGCAGGATCAGGTAGACCACGACGATCGGCACCGACGCGAGGGCCAGTCCGGCGAAGATCGGCCCCAGGGACGTGTAGAACATTCCCCGGAACCCCAGCAGGCCCACCGGCACCGTCTGCGAGCTCGACTCCTGGAGGAGCACGATGCCCAGCTGTGCCTCGCCCCACATGAAGACGAGGACCAGGAGACCGACACCGACCATCGGCCCGATCGACAACGGGACCACGATCCTCCAGAACGACGACCATCGTCCGAGCCCGTCGATGGACGCGGCCTCGGTGAGCTCGGACGGAAAGTCGATGAAGAAGGAGTGCAGCACGAGGATGGTGGTCGGCAGCGAGAGCACCCCGTAGGTGACTCCCAGCGCGACGGGGTTGCTCGTCAGGTAGAGCATGTCGAAGATCTGGAAGTAGGGCACGACCAGCAGCACGATGGGCACGATGGTTCCCACCAGGAACACCTTCAGGAAGATGCCCCGGACCCGCTCCGGCAGCAGCGTGGAGAAATATGAACCGGGCAGTCCGGCCCCCAGGTTCACCACCAGGCCGCACACCGCGACGACCAGGGTGTTGGTGAAGTAGACCGAGAGGCCGGCTCCGCCCGACGGGCCGTTCCACGCCACCACGAAGTTCTCGAGCGTGAAGTCACCACCGAACCCGAGCGGATAGGCGAAGATGTCTTTCTGGCTGCGGAAAGAGAGCAGCATGAGAAACACGAACGGGACGATCGTGATGACGGTCCAGAGGACCAGTGGGAACTGAGCCGCGACAGCTTGGACTTTCTTCATCACTTCTGCTCCGACTGGTTGAAACGCATGGCAAAGAAACCGACGACCATCAGCACGATGCCGGAGAGCACTGCGACCGTTGTCGCCGTACCGTAGTCCCCCTCGACGAATGCTTCCCGGTACACGAGGACCGGCAGCGTCGTCGTCGCCGAACCAGGCCCTCCTTGCGTCATCCCCCAGACGATCGTGAAGTTGTTGAACGCCCAGACCAGCTGGAGGATCGTCACGACGACCAGCACCGGGCGGATCAGGGGCAGGGTCATCGAGAAGAACTGGCGTACTCGACTGGCACCGTCGATCCGGGCTGCCTCGTAGACCGACACCGGGACCTGCTCCATCGATCCCAGGATCAGCAGGAACGCGAATCCGACGCCGACCCAGATGTCGACGAAGATGATCGGGAAGAGTGCCGTCGCCGGATCCGCGAGAAACGCGGTGCGGTCGTCGAGGCCGAAGAGCCCCAGGACCGCGTTGAAGGTCCCGACGCCCGGCTGGAAGGCGGTGGACCAGTACACCGCGACGGCAGCCGACGGCGCCACCGCCGGGATGAACCAGATGATCCGGTAGAACTTCGAACCACGGACCCCGTGGCTGATCGCCGCCGCCAGGAGCGTCGCGATCGCCACCCTCCCGAAAGCCGAGAAGGAGGCGAACACGATGGTGATCCACAGCGACTCGTAGAGCTGCGAGCCGGTCAGCACGTCGACGTAGTTCCCGAGCCCGTCGAACGTGATCTCTCCGATCCCGCCCCAGTCGGAGAAGCTCATCCGGACCGCTTGAGCCGTCGGCACGACGTAGAAGGCCACCATCAGGGCGACGGCAGGGAGAATCATGAGCCAGGCGATACGCGGCGTCCTGTCGACGTGTGAGCGCTGCCGGCTCTTCGCCGGCGCCGCATGCTGCGCTGTGGTGTTCACGGTGGTTGACATCAGTACCCGCCCGTCTCGGGGTGGGCGCTGGCAGCGCCCACCCCGAATCGAAGTTTTACTCGGCCCGCGTCTCGTCGAGACGTGCCTGCTGCGCCTGGGCGACCTCGTCGACGGTCATCTGACCCGACAGCATCGCGGCGATGTCGGTACCGAGGGGCTGCTGCGCGAAGGCTCCCGGCGTCGCGGAGCCCCACCCGATGGGTGCACCGTTCTCACCCGCGTCCTCGACGAGCTCGCTGACGACGCCGGTCACACCGGGCAGGTCGTCGATGTCGAGGCTGTTGACGGACGGCAGGGCGAACCCGGAGTTGGCGACGGCGTCGGCCTGCATGTCGTTCGACATCCAGAACTCCAGGAAGAGCTTCGCCTCATCGGGGTTCTCGGCTCCGGCGGGGATGGCCATCGCTTCCCCGAGGTAGGTCATGAGCTGTGAAGGACGCTCCTCGCTGCCGGACGGAAGCAGGAACCAGCCGTAGTCGAACCCGGCGCCGGCATCGTTGATCGCTCCGGCCGTGAAGTTCCCGCCGAGGAGCATCGCGGCCTGCCCCTGGAAGAACAGACCCTGCGCGGCGTCGTAGTCCTGGCCGAGATATCCGTCCTGGTAGAGGCCTGCGTCGGCCCAGTCCTGGATCCGCTGGACCGTGTCGACGAAGGGCGGGTCGGTGTACGCCACGGTCGGCTCGACGTCAGCGTTCCACGACGTCAGATAGTTGGCGATCTCGTCCGGCGTGGCGTAGCTCTGCAGGACCTGGCTCACCTGCCACGCCCACTGGAAGGGGTCCGCGCCACCGACCGCGAGCGGGTCATAGCCCGCGGCGCGTACCGCGTCGACGAGCTCGAAGAGCTCTTCGTCACTGTCGAGACGGTGGTCGGCCGGAGCTTCCAGCCCGAGCTCGTCGAAGATCTGCTGGTTGTAGTAGACGATGTCGTAGTTGATCCCGGCGATGCCGACCAGGTACGGGGTCTCTCCGTACTGGAGTGCCTCAGCGGTCTCGGCGTCGTAGCGCTCGTCGAGGTCCGCCGCCGCCCACACGTCGGAGACGTCGAGCAGCTGGTCGTTCTCGACAGTCTCGAGGTAGACCGGCGAGTTGCCGGAGACCAGCGCGATGTCAGGCGGGTTGTTGCCCGCGATGATCTGCGTGTTGGTCGAGCTGCGCGTGTCCTGGTCGATCGTCGACAGCTCGACGCTGATGTCGGGGTGCGCCTCCTCGAACGCGGGAACGAGGACCTCCATCATCGACGTCCAGTTGGCTTGCTGCTGGACGACGATCGTCGTCGTGCCGTCGCTGCTGTCGCCGGGGCCCGAGCAGCCCGTGAGCATCAGGGCGGCGACGGAGGCACCGCCGAGCACTCCTGCCGCCTTGCCTCGAGGCATGGACGTTCTTCCGATGAGCTTCATTGCCTCTTCTTTCGTCGTCGAGGTAGTCGGCCTCGACTACCTACCTCTGCATCACTGCGCTACGTCATCTCGGTCGATGATCAGTCGAGAAACCATGAAACATGGGATGATTAAGGCTGTCAAACGACCTAACGCCTCGTTGTGGGTGATTCTGACCCACCTTCTTGGCTTTAAGATCGGATCTTTGCCCTGAGCGCTGCCGTCAGGCCAGGCCCGGGCCCCTCGCTGTCCATGCGGTTGCGGACGTAGGCCATACCGGTCCGGCGTTCAGGGTCTGCGAGCGCCACCTGCCCTCCGGCGCCGCCGTGCCCGAACGACGACGGCGACAGGCCGGGGAGCACCTCGGAGACCACCTGCATCCCGGCGCCCCAGACGGGGTACGGGCCGGGGGGGGCCGGGAAGGCCCAGTGCCCCGAGGACCGGGGCCTGCACACGGCGGCGACCGTCTCGCCGTCGAGCAGGTGCACGCCCCGCGTGGGGGTGACGACGGCAGACAGGATGCGCGCGAGTCCGGAGGCGGTGGTCACGGCTCCGGCGGTGGGGGCGAACGTGGTCGCGGCGTCGAGCGGTGTCGCGACGCGTTCACGGACGACGTCGGCGAGCTCGGTCCCGGTGACGCGGCGCACGATCTCCGCCACCAGGGGGCCCAGGGTGAGGGCGTGGTAAGCGTGCGCGGTGCCGGGGTCCCACAGGGGCTCCTGCTGCGCGATCGTCTCGGCCCAGGCGCGGCTGTCGAGCACGACCTCGCGGTCGAGCGGCCCGGGGGGTGCGGAGAGCCCGGCGCGGTGGGCGAGCAGGTCACCCACGGTCACGCTGCCCTTGCCGTGGACGGCGAACTCGGGCCAGATCTCGGCGACGGGTTGGTCGTACGAGACCTCGCCGTCCTGGACGAGCATCGCGACGACCAGGGCGGCGACGCTCTTGCTCGCCGAGAAGGCGATCGCGGGGGTGTGCTGCGTCCACGGCCGTCCGGTGCGGCCGTCGGCCGTCCCGGCCCAGACGTCGACGACCTCCTGGCCGTCCTGCCAGACCGACAGCGCCGCGCCGCAACGATCGGTGTCGACGAGCGTGGCGGCGAACGCCTCGGCGACCTCCGCGTATCCGTCGGCGACGTGTCCGTGGACGGCCGCTGCGCTCATCCGGTGGGTTCGGGCACGACGTCGTGCGCGAATCCGGTGTCCGCGCCGGCCGTGAGGTCGCGCAAGGCGGCGTGGGCGGCGGCCGCGAGGTCTGGTCGGCTGTCCCACAGGTCGGTGGTCTCGGCCGGATCCGTCTCGAGGTCGTAGATCCGCCCCACCGGGGCGTCCGCCCCGTAGAAGGTGCCGTCGTCGCGCACCATGGCGCTGAAGCCACCACCGGACTCGGTGCAGAAGTTGACCTTGTACCGGTCCATGCGCAGACCGAAGGCGCCGCGCATGGAATGGTGCACCACGGGCACTCCGCGGGGCGTCGGTTCCGGGCTGTCGAGGCGCGACAGGATGTCGACGGCGTCCTCGGCCGCTCCCGGCGTCGGTTCGAGCCCTGCTGCGGCCAGGATGGTCGGGTACAGGTCGGTCAGGCACACCAGGTCCTCGCGCACCTGGCCGGCGGCGAGGCCGGCGGGCCAGCGCACGATGAGCGGTTCGCGGTGGCCGCCGTCCCAGATGTCGCCCTTCTGGCCGCGGTAGGGGCCGTTGGGCCGGTGGTCGACGACGTCGCCGTCGTCGGGGAACACCATGGGTGCGCCGTTGTCGCTGGTGATGATGACGACGGTGTCGTCGGCGACGCCGGTCTCGGCCAGGGCGTCGTCGATCTGCCCGACCATCCAGTCGACCAGGCAGACCGCGTCGCCGCGCCTCCCCGCCCGGGACATTCCCTGGAACCGTTCCGGGGGCACGCAGGGCCGGTGCGGGGCGGCGGTGGACAGGAACAGGAAGAACGGCTGGTCGGCGTCGGCCTGCTCGGTGAGCCAGCTGACGGCCTCCTGGGTGAACCGGACGTCCGCCTCGTCGTCGCGCCAGCCCTCGGTCTTCAGGCCGGGGTTCATCCCGGACTCGTAGACGTCGCGCGGCCGGTCGGGGACGCCGACGACGCGGTCCTGGGAGAGGAAGGCCGACGGCGGCATGTTGAGCGAGCCGGCGATGCCGAAGTAGCGGTCGAACCCGAGGTCGCAGGGCCCACCCGCGAAGGGCCGCGTGTAGTCGATCTCGTCGGCCGGGTACTGGTCGGGCTTGTCCAGGATGTCGTCGTCGGCGTCCGCGCCGAACGCGGTGACGCGGGTGCCGTCCTTGCGGGTCCAGTCGAGCCCCAGGTGCCACTTGCCGAACACGCCGGTGGAGTAGCCGCGCTCACGCAGCTCCGAGGCGACGGTGGGTCGCGCGGGCTCGATGATGGCGGGCGCGTGGCTGTGCAGCACGTGCTGCTTGAGCGGGCTGCGCCACGCGTAGCGGCCGGTCACGATCGAGTAGCGGCTCGGCGTGCACACCGCCGAGGAGGAGTGGGCGTCGTCGAACCGCACCCCGTCGCGCGCCATCGCGTCCATGCGCGGCGTGGGGATCGCGGTGGCGCCGTAGCAGCCGAGATCGCCCCACCCCATGTCGTCGGCCAGGATCAGCACGACGTTCGGTCGCGCGCTGCGTCGCGCGGTGACTGTGCTCATGGCGGCATGGTAGACATGGGATGTCTCCGGCAGCAAACCGCGCTCCCGCGGCGCAGGCTCCCGCCCGGACCGAGACAAGGCACCGTCAAAGATAGGACATCTGATCATGGTCGATCTCCGCGCCACCGCGGACGGAACCGGCGAGCGCTTCGCCCACCACTGGAACCTCGTGGTGGGTGCCGGACGGGCCAACGAAGGGCTCCGGGCCGACTGGCAGCACCAGCTCCGTGAGGTCGTCGACGTCCACAACTTCCGCTACGTGCGCTTCCACGGACTGTTCCACGACGACATGTTCGTCTACCGCGAGAACGCCGACGGAGTCGTCGAACCCTCCTTCCAGTACGTCGACGTCCTGTTCGACGCGCTCCTGGACGCCGGTATCCGGCCCTTCGTCGAGCTCGGCTTCATGCCGCGCGAGATCGCCACCGAGACGGCCACCGCGTTCTGGTGGGGCGCCCACGGCTCGCCGCCCACCGATCTCGACAAGTGGGAACAGCTCGTCGCCCGCACCGTCGAGCACTGGCGCGACCGGTACGGGATCGACGAGATCCGTACCTGGTACTACGAGGTCTGGAACGAACCGAATCTGCGCCCCTTCTTCCGCGGCACCAGGTCGCAGTACATCGACATGTACCGACGTGCCGCGCGAGCTGTGAAGGCCGTGGACCCCCGGCTCCGCGTGGGCGGGCCCGCCACCAGCAACTTCGTGCCCGACACGCGGTTCGACGGTGAGACCGAGGACACCTCGGCGCAGGCCGACACCCTGTCCGCCGCCGACCTGGACGAACTCGACTGGCAACCCGTGTGGCTCCTCGACTTCCTCGACGTCGCCCACCGTGACGGCCTGCCCGTCGACTTCGTCTCCACGCACCCCTACCCCACCGACTGGGCGTTCGACGAGCACGGTCAGGGAGCACGACTGACCCGCGGGGTCGACGCCACCGCGACCGACCTGCGGCTGCTGCGCCGCATCGTCGACGAGAGCCCCTTCCCCGACGCCGAGATCCACCTGACCGAGTGGTCGTCGTCGTCCAGCTCGCGCGACCGGACCCACGACTACCCCCAGGCCGCCACCTACGTGGTCAAGGCCAACCTCGACTCCATCGGCCTGGTCGACTCGCTGTCGTACTGGACGTTCACCGACATCTTCGAGGAGGCCGGTGGCGGCCAGCTGCCGTTCCACGGTGGTTTCGGCATGCTGAACCACCACGGCATCCCCAAGCCCACGTACCACGGCTACCGGTTCCTGGCCGCGCTCGGCGACGAGCTCCTCGCTCGCACCGACGTCGGCGTCGTCACCCGTCATGGAGAGGACCGGCGACTCAGCGCCGTGCTCTACCACTACCCGGCCGAGGTGACGCAGTCGGTACCCGCCTCGATCGACACCCGTGAGCACGCCGACCGGACCCTGGCGACCGGTTCCGCCCGCACCGTCCGACTCCAGGTCGACGGCGTCGCCCCCGGCACCCGGTTCCGCGTCGAGACGGTCTCCCCCGCATCAGGAGACGTCGTGTCCGCCTGGCACGCACTCGGCTCCCCGGTGAATCTGAGCCGCGACGACGTCACCGCGCTCACCGAGCACGGTCAGACGCTGGCCACGACCGAGCTCGTCGCCGGCGACGACGGCCTCTCGGCCGAGCTCACGCTGCCCGCCTGGGCCGTCACCCTGATCGACGAGGTGGCCTGACAGCACGCCCCAGGCAGACATGAGGGCCCCGGGACCGGTGCGGCTGCACAGCCCGTCCGGTCCCGGGGCCCTCGTCTCGGGCCCGTCAGGTCATGCCGTCACGACCCCGCCACCTCGACCGAGGCGGACGAGTGCACCGCGCCGGAGGCGTCGCGTGCCACCACCTCGTAGGAGAGCGCCGTGCTCGGCACCGGCTGGTCGACCCCGGACTCGAGCGTCGACTCCTCGACGATCTCCCACCCGCCGTCGGCCGGGTCGGTCTTCGCGACCTCCGGGTCCTCGGTGCGGTAGACGGCGAACTCCGCGGCGCCCTGCGGCCGGCTCCACCGCAGCCCGATCTCTTCGTCGGCTCGCTCGACGTCCACGCGCAAGCGCTTCGGGTGGAGCGGGCTGACGCGCAGATCCTCCACGTGCACCGACCCCGCCGTGACCGCCCCGGCGTGCAGGGTGTCGGTCGAGACGAACGACTTCTCCACCACGCGCTCCCAGTCCTGGCCGTCGGCCGAGACGTAGGCGACCACGCGCTGGGTCCGGACGTCGCGGTCGAGCCGCAGGTACGGAGTGTCGGCGAGCGTGGCGTCCAGCTCGTACACCCCGGGGGACACGACCTGGCCCTGTTCGCCGTCCTGCCCCGGATTCCCGGACAGGTTCACCCGGCTGTCCAGCTCCCGGACCCGAAGCTCCAGATCGCCGTCCTCATCGGCACCCAGCGCGACGTAGCGCGCGACGGCGTCCAACGAGTCGCGCATCACGACGCCGGAGAAGGAGCCCTGCGGGTCCACGACCTTCCCGGACACCGACGTCGCACCGTTCGTCAGGCGCGAGAGCTGCCCCAGGGAGTCCGGGCGGAGGCGCTCCTCGAGCTTGAAGTCGTCGCCGCCGGCGAACCCGTCGGCGTCGTCCACCTCGATCCGAGCGTCACCCCGCGCGAACCGGGCCTTGACCCGGTCCGTCTCACCGATGCTCGTCTGCTGCCAGTCGCGCCCCACACGCTGACCGTGCGCCGCGGACGTCACGGGGTTCGACGGCTCGGCCTCGTCCCCGGCGGGCCCGACGGCCACCACGGTGTACTCGCGCTCGCTGCGCTCCGCCTTGTCGTCGATCCAGGACGTGCTCGTCAGGCGACGGGCCACGCGCGTCGGCTCGCCCTTGCCGTCGTCCTTGGCCCGCCAGACGTCGTAGGTCTGCGCACCCGCGGACGGGTTCCAGCTCAGTGCCACCGAGGTGGCGCCCGCCGAGGCGACCGCGGCATCGACCCGTTCGGGGGCCGGCTGCACGGCATCCGCGTCGTCGATCCGCAGGACCACCGACCGGCCGGGCTCGAGCCGCACGGTGCGCCCGTTCTCAGGGCCGGTCACCCGCACGGTCCGGCCGCTGACGAGGTCCTCGACCTCGTCCGGCGTCCCGGCGGGTACGGCGACGTCGTGCGTGGCGGCGTTGCCGTACTCCTCGCGAGTGGTGTTCATGGCCACGAACCACGATCCGTAGCTCGTGCTGATCACGTCGGGATAGGCCGAGTACGGGGTGTCCGCCATGTAGTTGTCGCGCTGCACCTCCCCCACGCCGGGCTGATACGTGATGGGGATCAGCTCCCCGCCCTGGGCGAACGGTGGGGCGGTGGTGCCGGCGTCCTGGTCGACGACGATGGGCTGGTTCATCGAGGACGGTCGCACGTCGACCGTGCGGTACTCGAACGTCCCCTCGGTGCGCACCTGCACGTTCTGCGACCAGCCGGGCTGACGGACGTGGAGGCGCCCGTTCCCCGCCCAGCCGTAGTTCTGCATCGCGAGCGACCCCGTGACCGACGTGTCTCCGTCGCGGAAGGTCACGAACAGGTTGTCGATGTCGACCCATGCCGTCGGCTCGTCCAGGTCGTCGCGCGCGACGCCGAGACGGTCCAGCTCGCCATCGGAGTAGAGCTCGAGGTCGGTGTCCGGAAGGACGACCCCGGCAGCGTTCGACTCGAACCGAGGATCCTGCGCACGCCCCTGGGTGATCCACTCCCAGGTCTCCGGGACGCGCAGGTCCTTGTTGAAGCTCTGGGTGCCGATCGTGCTGGAGAAGTGCTGGAAGTACTGTCCGTCGACGAGCTGCTGCTGGACGAATCCGGTGGCCTCGCGGGCGTACTCCCAGTACTCGTCCCACTCCTCGCCCGAGTACATCTCGGCGTTCTCGGCCATGTGCTGCTCGAGGGAGGCGTACAGGAGCCCCAGGTTCTGCCCGACCTCCGTGCCGTAGGCCGTCTTGCCGGGGTAGGCCAGGTTCCGGTCGTCGACGACCTGGTCCATGACCATGACCCGATGCCCGTCATCGGTCATGCCCTGGTAGCGGGTCTGACCTCGGGCGTGCAGGTTGCGCAACGCCTGACGCAGCAGGTCGGCGTTCAGCTCCTCGTCACCGGCGTGCCCCCAGGTGCGCCAGAAGTAGGTCGGGATCCAGCTGCCGGTCTCGCCGTAGGCCCCGACGTAGCGGTTCTCGCGGAAGAGCGCCTTGTCGCCGGTCAACGAGAAGTGGTGCTCGCCGTACGGGGCGCGGCGCACGATCTCGCCGTCGTCGTCGAGCTCGCTCTGCGCGAGCCCTCGCATGACGATCTGGAGGTAGTCGTCGGTGTACTCCGCCGTGCGATCGTGGTTGAACAGCGAGTGGTACAGGTCGAGGTCCTCGCCGTCGGGTCCGACCAGCACCTCCTCACCGAGGAACGGTTCGACACCCCAGATCTCACGCAGGATCCGGTGGCTGCGGTCCTTGCCCTCGTAGAAGTCCGACCCGATGACCCGCAGGCCCTCGTGGGCGCGCCACGCGCCCTCGTAGGTGTAGTGGACCTGGTTGGAGATGTAGGAGAGCCGCGAGCGGGCGAAGTCGAAGTTCGCCTTCAGCACGCGCTCCCAGGCCTCGCCCCGGGTGAGCGCTCCGCCCTCCCAGTCCACCGAGGCGATCGAGTTCGGCCCGTCGGTGGTCCCGGTCTCGAAGGGCTCCTCGAGGAGCTGCTCGAAGGCCTCCTGACCGAGCACGTCGTCGTCGGCGATGAGGTTCTCCACGATGTAGAGCGCCTCGCCCAGCTCGGCGTAGTAGCCGCCCCAGTCGGACTGGTGGCCGCCCGACCCCAGGCTGCGCACGTCGCCGTAGTAGTCGGTGGTGTACTGGTCGATGGTCGCGAAGATCCGGTCCAGAGCGTCCCGCTTCTCGGCGACGGTCTCCGCCGGCGACCAGGACTGCGTCAGGGACTCGGCGTACCACCGCAGCTCGTTCTGGTACTTCGCGATGTCCATGCGTGCCGTCGACGAGGCGTCGACCTTCTGCGACAGCTCCGTGAAGCGGGTCAGCTGCTTCTCGCGGTACGAGTCGATCTTCGCCTGCTGCTCCTCGGGAGGCAGCCCTGGTGCCGGCCCCGCGGCGGGCACCTCGGCATCGGGGTCGACGACGTCGCCCGGCAACGCCGCCTCGGTGTGCACCACGGCCTCGTAGTACTTCCGCGACGGGGTCGTCGACTCGTCCGAACGCTTCGTACGGACCGTGATCCGCACCTCGTCGCGACCCTGCGTGGTGCTCAGCGGCAGCAGCGTGGTGGTCGCGAAGTACCTGCCCGGCAGGCCTCCCTGGGTACCGACGTTGGATGCCTGGTAGTCGCCCACCTTGCCGTAGGTGACGTACTCCCCGTCGACGAGAAGCACTGTGCTGTCCCGGGAAGCGTCCTCACCCCAGTAGACCAGGGAGACATGGTTCTGGTTCACCGGGTCGACGTCGACGGTGAAGCTCTGGTCGCCGAGACGGTCGCTCTGCGCCTCGGTCGGCAGGGCCTCCCGCGCGGTCCTGTCCTTGGCTCCGGTGACGGCCTGCGTGGACTCCCCACGGAACCCGTGCGCCGACTCCGACGCCGTGTCGCCGAGATCGACGCGGTCGACGATTCCATCGGGCAGGTTGTCAGCACCTTCCGACGTCTCCCCCGGTCCTGCCTGGGCAGGCACGGTGGAGAAGAGCGAGAGCACGAGGCTCGCGGTGACTGCCCCTGCCGCGGAACGACGCATGGTGCCCGCAGCTCTCGAGGGCCGCGAACGTCTTGGTCTGCCGTCGCCGGGCCCAGGGCGGGGCCGGCGGATGGTTCGTAGCGCCATGGTTGATCTCCTTCGATCGCGACGGACAGGTGCTCCCGCCCGAAGGACGAGTACCCGCAGGCTGACTCATAGGCCCGTCGGGCTCCGGCTCCCGGCGTCATCGCCAAGGAATCGACACACCTTGGTAAGCGCTATCAACGTTACCGACGCGTTACCGGTTGTCAATCGAGGCAAGCATGCATCGGGGTGGCGGACGGCGCAGCGATGTCCACATCAATCCTCTGACTGCCGAGTGTTTTCGCTGCTCAGCACGGTTCTCGCCGATCCCGTCGGATCGGCGAGCACCGCTGGCCGACGGGGGGCAAGCGGTATCCCTGCTTCAGATCGTTCGCTGCTACTGCTCGTGGCCGCGGTCGACCGGCCGCTCAGGCGCCTGCCGCGCTGCGCCGCGCCTCGTCGAGCATGCGGACCAGATCCACGCGCTGCCCGGTGCGCGCCGACTCCACGGCACCGGTGACCATCGCCAACGACGCGATGTTCTCGCCCACGTCACCGTCCGGCGTCGTCCCGCTGCGCAACGCCACCAGGAACGCGTCCAGAGCACCCGCGATGTCCTCACGTTCCGGCGTCGTGCCGATGGCGACCCCGTCACCGGGTTCCTCGTCCCGCCCCGTACGGACGGTCCCTTCGCCGTCCCAGACGGCGGCACCGTCGCGGGCGTTCACACGCCACTGCCCGTTCCACGACGTCGGTATCCCCGGGGTGCACCAGCTTCCGGTGAGCGTGAACCAGGCGCCGCCGGACATCGTGAAGATCGCCGTGGCGCTCGCCGCGCCGCGGTACCAGCTCCACTGCGGATTGTGCTCCTCGGCGTAGACCGCCACCGGGTCCTGGTACAGGACGAACCGGGCGCCGTCGAACGCGTGGATCGCCATGTCCACGATCAGCGGACTGTCCATCTCGACGCGGAAGCCGTCGAACCGCGGCGCCCGGAACATCATCGCGGTCGCGTCCGCGACCGGACCCAGACCTGCCGTGGCCGCCCGCAGCGTGTGCAGCCCCCGGTGGTACCGGCGCGACTGGCTCACCATGAACAGCCGACCATGACGCCGCGCCTGCACGGCCAGATCGGCCGCATGCGCAAGATCGGCCGCCAACGGCTTCTCGCCCAGCACCGCCAGTCCTGCCTCCAACGCCTGGGTCGTCACCGGATGGTGCGCGGCCACGCTCGTCACGTTGACCACGGCGTCGGCCGCCGTCCGCAGCGCCACCTCACCCAGGTCGGCCCCCGAGGCGACCTCACCGTGCGCCGAGGCTGCCGCAGACGCCGCTGCGTCGGCGTCCAGGTCGACCACACCCACGAGCTCGGCGTCCGGGTGTGACTCGACCACCTCCAACCAGCGCCGTCCCATCACGCCGACACCCACCAGCACGATCCGCACCGGCGCCGCACCGGTCACCGGCGCGAAGTACCCCGCGGCCGTCATGCCGGCCCCCGTTCTCGAACCAGCCGGTGTGGCTCTCCAGGAGCTCCGGCACCCCCTGCGATCCCACCGGACGCGCCCACACCACGCCGTTGGCCAGCACCCGACGGATGTCGGGCTGGTGGTAGACGGGATAGTCCTGGTCACCCGGGCTGCAGTAGAAGATCCGGCCGTTGCCCCGCCGGTAGGTGCAACCGCTACGGAACACCTCGCCGCCGGTGAACGTGCTCAGGAACACCAGATCGTCGGCCGCAGGGATGTCGAACTGCTCGCCATACATCTCCTGCTGATCGATGACGATCGGGTGCGGCACCCCCTGCGCGATCGGATGGGTCGGACCCACCGTCCACACGAGCTCCCGGTCGTCCGCCGAACGCCAGTGCAAGGAGCAGGTGGTGCCCATCAGCCGGACGAACGGCTTGGAGTAGTGCCCGGAGTGCAGCACCACCAGACCCATCCCGGCGTGCACGCGCTCGATGACACGGTCCACCACGTCGTCGGCGACATCACCGTGCCGCGCGTGGCCCCACCACATCAGCACGTCGGTGTCGGCGAGCACCTCATCGCTCAGACCGTGCTCGGGGTCGTCGAGCGTGGCGGTGCGGACGACGACGGCCTCACCCAGCTCGGCCCGGAGGCCGTCGGCCACGGCACCGTGGATGCCGTCGGGGTAGATCGCGGCCACGTGCTCCTCGTGCTGTTCGTGCCAGTTCTCGTTCCACACCGTCACCCGCGCGGGTGCTTGCTTCGTGCTCATCGGTTCTCCTTCACGTGGCTCTGCCCACGCACGTCGGGCGTCCTCGTCCCGGGACCCGTGGGTCTCGGGACGAGGACGCCCGACGCCGGGTCGGCCAGGTCAGCCCAGCGTGAACTCCACCGTGGAGGAGTTGCCCGCCACGTCGAACACCTCCAGCACGTTGGCCCCCTGCACGGCACCGAACGTGCCCGGCACCAGGAAGTTCACGTCCGACCACCGGTTGTCCGACAAGTCCTTGACCACACCGTTGACCTCGACCCGATCAACCAGCCCGGCATCGAACAACTTGAAGCTGACCTTCTCGAACGAGTCCGGACCACCCACGGTGAACCGCTCACCATCCTTGACCGTCACCCGCGGGGCAGTCGCGTCGATGGTGAACTCCACCCGACCCGTCCTCGAGACGTTCCCGGCCAGATCATGAGCGTTGAACTTCAGCACGTAGTCCCCGTCCGGCAACGACACCTCAGCCGTGTGCGAACCCGACGTGGCGCCATCAGCCACCGCCGACTGCGTGCTCTTGACGAGCTCACCATCGCGATAGATGTTCGCCACGATCCGCTCCAGACCCGACTCATCCGTCGCATCCACCCGCACCGACAACCCCGCCAACGGACCCGACGACGACGGCGACACCAGCTCCACCACCGGACGCACCGTGTCCTGCACCGGCTCCGACGCCGGGTGCGTTCGGAAGCCGTCGACGATCATGTAGCTGCCGGACTTCATGGTTCCGCCGATCGTGTGCACGCCGGGAGCCAGGTCACTGACCGAGAGCACCGTCTGCTGGTGTACGCGCGTCGGGTTGTGGAACGACTGAGTCGTGGAGAACTCGCCATCGATAGTGATGTCGACATCACCGAGGTCCTTGTTGATCTGCGAGATCACGTCGATGCCCGTGCCGTGGAAGGTCAGCTCCCACGAGTCACCGTGGTTCTGTGTCGCGTCGATGTCCTGGAGCCAAGCACCCCTGCCACCGCTCGTCAGATCGCGCCAGAGCCAGGTCTCTTCGGTTGCCGGCGTCGCCGTCCGGTAGACCACACCCGACGTGTTGTTCAGCAGCTCCGGCTCGGTCGGCTTGGTCAGCGAGACGGTCGCATCGGTGGACCCCCTGCGCACGTCAAGAGTAATCGGTTCCCCTGCGGGGAGCGTGTTGTACTCCTGCCAGAACGAGTTGCGCTGCTCCGTGACCTCCACCCCGTTGATCGTCCGGACCAGGTCGTCGACCTGCAGCCCTGCTTCCGCGGCAACGCTGCCGTCCGGGACCGCGACGAACCGCACGCCCTTCGAGTCAGAAATGGCATAGGACGACTGTTCGGCAAGCGTCGTGATGTTATCGACGTCAGCGCCCCAGAGCTTTCCGGCGAACTGGCGGCGTCGCACCTCGACAGGATCGACCTCATTCGAACCCGAAGGCAGGACGGCGGCCGGGAGCAGCGGAGCACCCGGCACCCCGAAGCCTGTCATAGGAATGTTCGTGTATCCCAGCGCCACCGCGGGCGACGCGGCGGAGACCGTGAAGTCGTAGTCGCCGGCAGGGTCGTCGCTCGTGAAGTCCGGGTCGGCCACGACCGAGTTGCGGTCCATCCCGTCGGCGTACCAGGTGGTCCCAGTATTGAGCGTCTCGCCATCCGCTGAGAGCTGCTCGTTCACTCCCGGACGCGGCCTGATGTTGACCTCGGCTCCCGCGTTCCAGAAGAGGTTGTTGTCGATGTCGTACTCAGCGAGGGCCGGAACATTATTCACGTTGTGATACGGGCGTTCGCCGAGGGTGATGTTGCGGTGGATCTCGTCACCGTTCGGCTGGTAGCTCACCTGTTCGAACGTCGTCCCGTCGAGGATCACGTTGTTCCGCAGCGTCCGGTCAAATCCGTCGCGGAGCTTGACACCACCCTTCAGCAGCACGTTGTTGGTCATGACGAAGTTCGACGAACCGTCATCCAGGTCGATCGCCCAGTCACCGTCGTGCCAGAACCGGTTGTGGTCGATGACGATGGGCTTGATCGTGTCGAGCTTCGCGATCTCACGCGCCTGCTCTGCCGTCAGCTCTCCTCCGGCGTTGCCCATGAAGGTCACGCCATCCGCCAAGCTCGCGAACGAGTTGTTCCTCGCCCCCGTCTGCCAGAAACGACTGCGCCCCCAGGCGTTGATCGAGCCGTTGTCCCCCGTCTCGTTCACGCAGTCGAAGATGTCATTGTCCTGGATGAGGTGACCACCCCAGGTCGTGTCCGAGAAGTTGAGGCAGGCTCGCGGACTGTTCGACAGCGAGTTGCCGCGGACCGTGATGTCGAGCGCCATCGAGATGTTGACCGACGAGGTCTGCTTCTCGTAGCGACCGTGGTTGCTCATGACGTTGCCCTCGATGAGAACGTCGCGCGGGTAATCCTCGGTCTGCGGCCCGGCTTCCAGATCGGTGATGTCCGGGGTGATGAAGTAGTTGCCCGCGTAGTCCCGCACCGCAGCGGGAGACCCGACGACGTGCACATCGGTGGCACCGTTGTCCACAAAGGTGTTCGCCAGGATCTCGGTGCGGTCGTTATGACCGTCCAGGAAAATAGCATTGCCTCCGAGCGCAGTGAACTCGGATTCGGTGACGGAGACGTCTCGGGTGTTCCGGATCGTGAGCGCGCCCTTGCGGACCACCGACCAGTCACCGCGCGACAGCCCCTCGAAGGTGTTGTTGAAGAGTGTGCGATGCGTGCGCTCGAAGGACAGATTCTCGAACGAGATGTCGTGGAGGGGGTCCTCTGCGGACGCCCCTTCCAGGACGACGAGCTCGTCGAGCTCGCCGACTTCCACCGTCGCCTCGTTGAGGTCGATATCCGCAGCAGGCCGGAGGTAGAGTTTGCCTGCGTCACGATCGAGATACCACTCGTTCGTCGCGTCGAGCTCCTCGCGGACGTTTTCCACCAACACGGCGTTGGCATCCATGGGGCGTTCTTCGTCGCAGTTCTGGGGGCGGTTGTTGTCCCCCACGAAGTCGAGCTGCAGCCCGTCGCTCCCGTACCCCTCGACCGTGAACGACACACTCCCCCAGTCGCGGCAGTGCATCGCCCGGACGTATCCCGTCGTCGGGTCCGCCCAGTCCTCTGCTCGGGAGTTGAGCGTGGCCATTGTCGTCGTTCCCTCGAGGCGGTTCGCAGCCTCGTTGAAGTTCGGGAAACGCGCCATCACCTGTCGGGACTCGTCGACGAAGAGCTCGTCGAAGTCGATCCCTGCCGGCACGTCGGTCACCATGACGTCGGGATCATCGGCACTCGGGGCCCACGTCCCTGCCAGCTGCCGCCCTCCGTTGATCGTGGCGCCCTCGCCGGCGCCGACCCAGCGCACCGGGGCATCCGCGCTTCCCGAGTCGTCATTGCTGAGCGTGAGCGTCTCGTCGAGGTAGTAGTCACCCTCCGCGAGCTCCACCGTGACGGGTACGCCACCTGGTAGGGCCTCACGCGCGAGCTCTCTTGCTCGGACGAGCGTTCGTACCGACTCCGTGGCGGACCCTCCGTCGGCGGTGTCGTCACCGTCCGGCGAGACGTGCACCGTGACTGCGTCGTCGGCCTGTGCAGGAACTGCGGTGAAGGACGACAGTGCCAGCGCGGCGAGGCCCGCACCTGCGGTGGATCGCCAGAGGCGCCGTCTGGGCCCCGGGTTTCCCCGCATGGATGAAGCTGACGAGATCATTGCGCGAACTCCCTTGTTCGTTTCTGAATCGACTTTCTTCGGTCATCGTCGAGTGGTTCACGGGCCGTGGGTTCAGTTCAGGGTGAACTCCACCGTGGAGGAGTTGCCCGCCACGTCGAACACCTCCAGCACGTTGGCCCCCTGCACGGCACCGAACGTGCCCGGCACCAGGAAGTTCACGTCCGACCACCGGTTGTCCGACAAGTCCTTGACCACACCGTTGACCTCGACCCGATCAACCAGCCCGGCATCGAACAACTTGAAGCTGACCTTCTCGAACGAGTCCGGACCACCCACGGTGAACCGCTCACCATCCTTGACCGTCACCCGCGGGGCAGTCGCGTCGATGGTGAACTCCACCCGACCCGTCCTCGAGACGTTCCCGGCCAGATCATGAGCGTTGAACTTCAGCACGTAGTCCCCGTCCGGCAACGACACCTCAGCCGTGTGCGAACCCGACGTGGCGCCATCAGCCACCGCCGACTGCGTGCTCTTGACGAGCTCACCATCGCGATAGATGTTCGCCACGATCCGCTCCAGACCCGACTCATCCGTCGCATCCACCCGCACCGACAACTCCGCCAACGGACCCGACGACGACGGCGACACCAGCTCGGCCACCGGACGCACCGAATCCTGCGGCGCCTCGTCGTCCGTCGGGCCGAAGATCTGCACCTCGGCCAGGTGGAGCGCGACGCTGGTGCCCTCGTTGACTCCGGTCAACTGGACCCGCACGTACCGAGCGCCGCGGTCGATGTCGAACGACGCCGTCGGATCGGGCACCTCCTCGTAGTACGTGGCATCGACGCCCGGCTGAGCCAACACGTCGTCCAACGATCCCGAGACGAACGGCTCGTCCGAGACGAGCACGTAGAACTCCTTCGTACGCTGCGCCGGGACGGGCTTGGTACGGTTCCAGATCTTGATCTCATCGATCTGTCGCACCTCGCCCAGGTCCACCTGCCACCACGGCTGATCCTCGAAGTCCGTGTGGCTGTGCGTGTCCTCACTGGTGTCACCGTCGAGCGCGAGCTCAGGGACCCCACCGAATCGCGTCGAAGACTGGGACGCGGTTCCCGTATAGATCGGACGGTCGTCCACGGCCTCCTCCTCGGGCAGCAGTCGCACCGTCGTCGCACCGTCGCTCTGACGCCCGTCCGGCGACACCGCGACGACCCGCAACGTCATCTGGTCGATCTCGTCGAGATCGGCGGCCGCATAGGTGAAGGCGGTCTGCGTGATGTCGGTGGCGACTGTCTCGTAGTCCGGCGCGCTACCGACGGCACGGTAGAGCATGTAGGACTCCGCTTCCGGGCTGGGCGTCCAGGACAGTTCGACCTCGTCCCGCTGGTCGTCCACGATCGTCAGGTCGACGGGCGCCGAGACATGGGCCGCGGGGGGGATGTCGGTGACGGTCAAGGTCTGGCCCGAAACAGTCTCGACGTGTATGAGGTCATTCCCGTCGGCCACGACCTCCACGGGTTGTCCATCAGCGGTCTGCACCACGGCGTCTGCGATGTTGGGGTAGTCCAGCGTGAGAGTCCCCCCGGACTTGGCGAGGACGTCGAACTGGTCGGCATGGCCCCCCGACCACGCAGCCGACACCTCGAAGTTGCCGCGCGCGAGCATGCCCTCGAAGTTGCCTTCCGACCACTCGTCGGGAAGGGCGGGCAACGGTGACACGACGTCATCGTGGCTCTGCAGCAGCATGTCGGCCACGCCGGCCGTCGCGCCATAGTTCCCGTCGGCCTGGAACAGCACGCCGCTCAACCGGTGGTTGTTGAACAGGTTGTGCATGAAGTGGTTCTGGAGGAGGTCCTGGTAGTAGCTGTAGGCCTCGTTCCCGTCCTGGACCTTCGCCCAGAGGCTGATCCGCTTCGCCTGCGCCCAACCGATGCCGCTGTCGGCGCCGCGACCCTCCAGGCTCACCTCGGCAGCGTCCAGCCAGGCCGGCGTGTCGCTCGAGATCAACTGCCCCGGCGACATACCGAGGAGGTGCGAGATGTGGCGGTGTTCTGGATCCCCGAACTCGCCGTAGTATTCCTCCTCGCGAAACTCCTTGATCTGGCCCGACGCGCCGACCTGGATCGGGTCGAGGAGCGGGAGCTGGTCGTCCAGCGTGCTCAGGCGACTGTCGGACCGGCCGAGGATCTCGGCCGCCTTCAGCGTGTTGAGGTGAGTCTCGTAGATCATCTGCTGATCGAACGTCGTCCCGATCGTGTTCCGGGGACGCTGCTCCGGGGACGACGACGGGTTCGCCAGCAGGTACCCGTCGTGCTCCTGGACGAACCTCGACATGAAGTTGGCCTGACCGTAGAGCGTCGGGTAGACGGTGTCTTCGAGGATCTGTTCGTCCTGCGTGTAGTCGTAGTAGTCCCAGAACATCAGGCTGATCCAGCCGCCCGTCCCGAACCCGGCCACGGCTGACTTGCCCGGGACGTCGTACGGCGCTGCCCAGAAGGGCCCCGACCAACCGTTGTCGCCGCCCGGATCCAGCTGATCCGGGTTGTATTGGTCGATGTACTGCGTTGCGTACTCTTGCTGCCTCGGCTCGAACGCCTCGAAGAAGCCGGTGTAGGACTCGAACAGCTCAGGCATGTTGGTGGGAAAAGCCGGCGAGTACGCCATCTCAAGATTCAGATCGTGCAAGTAGCGCGATCCCCACGGCGGATTCTCGTAGACGTTCCAGATTCCCTGGAGCGTCGGCGGCAACGTACCCGCCCTCGACGAGGAGATCAGCATGTACCGCCCGAACTGGAAGGCCAGCTCTTCGAGGTACGTACTGGGCGTGCCTTCGCGGTAGGCGTCGACCAGGTCGTCCGTGGGCATGGCAGGTTGTTCGCTACCGAGGTCGAGGCTCATCCGGTCGTAGAGCTCGGTGTAGTCGTCCTGGTGTGCCGCGAGGAGCTCCTCATAGTTCTTCGACGCCGCCTCGGCGAGGTACCCCGTCACCTTGTCGTGCGGGTGGGGGAAGCCCTCGAGCTTGTCGAGCCGGTCCGTCTCGAGGACTACCTGGGGATCGAACTCGTAGTTCGTCCCGGCGGCGAAGAGAACGGTGGCACTGTCCGCGTCGGTCACGGTGATCGTTCCGTTGCCGCCGGCCCCGTCGTTGTTCGCTTCCAAGGAACCGCCGTCGGGGATGACCTTGAACTGTCCTTCGAACTCGACGCCGTAGTACTCCATCACACCGGACATCGTGATGGTGTCGTCGGCAGCCACCACCGTTCCGCTCTTGCCCCGGTTGTCACCGGGTTCGTTGCGGTACTCCCTCAGGAACGGGATGGTGGGACGGAGCGTGAAGGAGAGCTCGCCTGCTTCAGATGCGCTGAGGCGCATCGCCAGCACCTTGTCGGGATAGCTGGTGAAGTACTCCCGCGAGTAGTCGACGCCGTCGTGCGTGTACTGAACACGGGAAACGCCCTCGTCCAGGACGAGTTCACGCTCGTAGTCGCTGGTCCCCTTGTGGCCGAAGTCCAGGTAGACCTCCGCGAAGCTGTTGAGTCCACCGGGCCTCTGTCCACCGCCCTCGATCGAGTCGTAGAGGCTGTTCTCCGTGATCTGCAGGCGCTCCGTCTCGGTGCCGCCGAAGAGGTTGACGCCCATGTACCCGTTACCCATGGCAAGAGACCGGTCGGCCCAGCCGCCGTCGGTGTCGGGGGCAGGCTCGTCGTACCAGAGCCGCAACTCGGTCGCACCCTTCGTCGAGTCGGCGACGAGACTCACCGGCTCCGGTCCCGGTGGGGCCGGAGCGAACGACAAGCCGGCACCTGCGGTAGCGAGCGCCACGCCGATGGCCAGCGTGCTCTGGACTCTGGCTAGCACAGTTCCTCCTTGAGCTGTGAAAGATCCGATGCCAGCGTCGATACATCGGATGTCTAAACCTCAGTAGATCCGCACGGCCTGTGCGTGTCAAGGCATCTAGGCCCGTCAGCGACTTCCCGTCGGAGGAATCTGAGGATCAACATCGGACGTCTCCTGTGACGGTCATCCCATGCTTTCCCGTCGTGCGGCTCGATAGAGACGACAAGGCGCTGCCCTCCGTTGCCTGGATCAGGGAACGGAGGGCAGCGCCGTCGCAGAAGGTGCGGTCTGGTCAGCTCAGGGTGAACTCCACCGTGGCGGAGTTGCCCGCCACGTCGAACACCTCCAGCACGTTGGCCCCCTGCACGGCACCGAACGTGCCCGGCACCAGGAAGTTCACGTCCGACCACCGGTTGTCCGACAAATCCTTGACCACACCGTTGACCTCGACCCGATCAACCAGCCCGGCATCGAACAACTTGAAGCTGACCTTCTCGAACGAGTCCGGACCACCCACGGTGAACCGCTCACCATCCTTGACCGTCACCCGCGGGGCAGTCGCGTCGATGGTGAACTCCACCCGACCCGTCCTCGAGACGTTCCCGGCCAGATCATGAGCGTTGAACTTCAGCACGTAGTCCCCGTCCGGCAACGACACCTCAGCCGTGTGCGAACCCGACGTGGCGCCATCAGCCACCGCCGACTGCGTGCTCTTGACGAGCTCACCATCGCGATAGATGTTCGCCACGATCCGCTCCAGACCCGACTCATCCGTCGCATCCACCCGCACCGACAACCCCGCCAACGGACCCGACGACGACGGCGACACCAGCTCTGCCACCGGACGCACCGTGTCCACCGGCGCCTCGGCGTCCTCGAACGCGAGCGCCTGCCAGTTCGCGACCTCCTCGGCAGAGAGAGCCTTGCCGAAGATCGCCAGGCGATCCACGCCACCGCGCTGCTGTTCCTTGCCCTCACGGTTGGCACCGATGTGTAGCGTGCGCGAGGTGCAGGCGTTGGCCGCCTCGTACCCCGCGATCGTCTCGGTCGCGACCTGCTCACCGTCGACGTACACGGTGACCACTCCGTCCGTCGAGAACGTGACCACGAGCTCGAACCACTCGTCCGTAGGGACCACGGCATCCGTCGTGGTGACGACGCCGGCCGTGATGATGCGGATGTTGTTCGACCGGGTCGTGTCGATCATGACCCCGTCGCTGTCGCTGGTGGCCGACCGGTGGTCGATCAGTCGCCGCCACCCACCCTGTCCGGAGTCGATCTTGAACTCACCGGCCCAGGTGGACTGCTGGAGGTATCCCAGCGGGAACTCGTCGACGCTGGTGACATAGCCGTCCGTGCCGAGCTCCTGCGCCGAGCCGGTCGGCCCCTCGCTCACGACGGGCTCCGACCCTTCGACGCGCCAGTCCCTGCCGTACCCGGACTGGTCGCCGTCGCCGTCCTCACCGAGGTTCCAGGCCACGAGCACGTCGTCCTCCGCCGGCACGGTGCACGGCGGCGGAGGCTTCACCTCGATCGACGTCGAGGCGTCGATCGACGCCTCACCGACGGTCAGGGTGGCCGAGATGTCCGACCGCCCGTCGTCGTCGCCCGGTCCCACGGTCACCATGACCGTCTGCTCGGCGCTCTCGCCCGCCTCGACGGGATCGAAGTCGAGAGTCTCCGGCTCGACGGCCCAGTCGGGCAGCCCCGACGCCGTCTCGTCAGGGACCGTCACGACGACGCTCGAGCCCGGGACGGCCTCGTCACCCAAGGCGTCGACACGGACGGTCACCGGGATCTCGTCGCCGGTCTGGGCCGAGTCCGCGGTGCTGATCGACAGCGCCGCGTTGGCCGAGAGGACGTAGGTGGTTTCCGCGATGCCGTCGAAGACGACCACGTCGTCCTCCACGGTGTGCTCGACAGCGTTGCCGTCGGCGTCCTCCAGCGTGAACATGCCGGACCGGACCATGGCGTTCGCGACGCGGAGCTCGCCGTCGTTCGCCGGCGTGAGCCGGATCTCGCGGGCTGATCCGTTCTCCCACGAGGCATCGACCTCGACATCACCGCGTGCCTTCAGCCCCTGGTAGGAGCCCTCCGGCCAGGACGAGGGGAGCGCGGGCAGCACGTCGATGCGGCCGGCCTGGCTCTGCAACAGCATCTCCGCGACGCCGGACGTCACGCCGAAGTTCCCGTCGATCTGGAAGGGCGGGTGGTCACCCCACAGGTTGTCGAGCGTGGAGTGCACCAGCTTCTCCTCGAGGAGCTGGTGCGCTCGGTCGCCGTCCAGGAGCCGCGCCCAGAAGTTGATCTTCCAGGCCTTCGACCAGCCGGTACCGCCGTCGCCCCGCGCGTTGAGGGAGACCTCGGCGGCCTCGGCGAACTCGGGCGTCTCGGCCGGGGACACGGCACTTCCAGGGAAGAGCGCGTACAGGTGCGAGACGTGCCGGTGCTGGTTGTCGGGATTGTCGAGCTCCTGCTCGATCTTCCACTCCTTGAGCTGCCCCCAGGACCCGATCCCGAGACCGGGGTAGACGCCGTCCAGCTTCTCCTCGAGATCGGTCAGGTACGTCGTGTCGGTCTCGCCGACAAGGTCCGCCGCGACGACCGCGGAGGACAGCACCTCGGTGACGACCTGCTGGGCCATCGACGCTCCGGCCGTGAACTCACCCTGCTCCGGCGAGAAGCTCGGGCTGACCACGTAGGTGCCGTCGGTGTCCTCGACGAGGAAGTCGATCCAGAACTCGGTGACGGACTTCAGCATCGGGTAGGCACGCTCGGCGAGGAACTCCTCGTCCTGCGTGAAGAGGTAGTGCTGCCAGTAGTGCTGCGCCAGCCAAGCCGCCGCATCCGGGTGCCAGAACGACGTCGGGAAGCGGTGCAGGCCGGTGAACCCGTACGGGTTGGTCTCGTTGCCGACCACCCAACCGTCGGTGCCGTACATCTCGGTGGCCGTGACGGTGCCCGGCTCGACCAGCGAGTCGACGTAGTCGAACATCGGGTTCGCGAGCTCGCTGAGGTTGGTCGTCTCCGCCGGCCAGTAGTTCATCTGCATGTTGATGTTGACGTGGTAGTCGGCGTCCCACGGCGGGTCGTCGATCCGGTTCCACACGCCCTGCAGGTTGGCCGGCAGGGAACCCGGCCGGCTCGAGGAGATCAGCAGGTAGCGGCCGTACTGGAAGTAGAGCGACTCCAGCGCCAGCGCGCTCTCGGTGTCGATCTCCCCGCGGTACTCGTCGAGCAGGGCGTCGGTGGGGATGTCCGGAAGCTCGCTGCCGGCGAGGTCGAGCGTGGCGCGGTCGAAGAGCTCGCGGTAGTCGGCCTGATGTCGCTCGAGCAGGTCGTCGTACGACCTGGCTGCCGCGGCGTCGACGGCGGCCGTGACGGGCTCGTGCGGGTCCACGCCGTTGCGGTAGTCGTCGGAGTACTCGGTCGAGTAGTCGGTCGCCGCGCTGAACACGAGGGTCACCGCGTCGGCGTCCGCCACACTCACCGAGCCGTCACCGTCGGTGACGGTGCCGCCCTCGTTGAGCACCTGGATCTGGGACTCGAAACGCAGCCCGTTGTTCGTCAGGCTGCCCGACGTCGTGAGCCGGCCGTTCTCGGCGGTCTGCACGACGTCGCTGCGGTCCTCGGTCAGCTCGATGGCGGCGTCGAACCCGATCTTGCCCGGCCCGTCCGCCGTGAGCCGCACGACGATCACGTCGTCGGCGCCCGAGGCGAAGTACTCGCGCGTGTAGTCGGTCCCGTCCGCGGTGAACGACGTCGTCACCAGGGAGTCACCGATGTCGAGCTGGCGGCGGTAGTCGGTGGCCTCACCGATGCCGTCCATGGTCAGGTGCAGGTCGCCGAACGTCTGGTAGGACCCGAAGTTCACCTTGTTGTGCCCGAGGATCGACGAAGCCTCCCCGGGAGAGATGCCTCCCGTGGGCGAGTCGGCGATGAGGTCGCGCACGTGATCGATGGTCTCGGGGCCGCGGTCGTCGGTCCAGTTGCCGTAGTTGTAGCCGCCCTCGGCTCCTGGACCGCCCGTCCACAGGGACTTCTCGTTGAGCTGGATCTGTTCATCGGTGACACCGCCGTACACGACGGCCCCCATCGCTCCGTTGCCGATGGGGAGGGCGCGCTGCTGCCAGTTGCGGTGCTCGTCGCCGCTCGTCGGCAACGGTTCGTCGAACCAGACGGTGTCCGGCGGGCCGTCGATACGGTCGCGGTCAGCCTCCTCGACGGCGGTCGGAACCTGATCCGCCGCCGCGGCCGGCGCGATCGCCAGACCGGAGACGGGGACGGCCATGATCGCTGCAAGCCCGAAGGCGAGGGATCGTCGTGGTGAGTCATGGCGACGCCGCAGACCTCCGGCGCCGGACTTTTCCTGGTGAGCCATCAAGACTGCTTCTCCCTTGTGACGTCGTTGGACAAGGTTCGGGACGTGCTGCTTCCGGGGCCGCTGGTGGGCGGACGCGGCGGTGCGGGGCCGGTCCGGCCCCGCACCGGCCCGGCCCGGCCCGGCCCGGGTCACTCGTAGAGGACGGCCTGGATCTCTTCGTCGTCGATGTTGTCGGCGGTGTACCAGTAGTAGCCGGTGTCGATGGTCTCGGGGAGCTCCTCGCCCTCCATGGCCTCGACGGCGGCCTTCACGGTCTCGTAGCCGATGCCGACCGGGTTCTGGGTGATCGCACCGAGCATCGATCCGTCGGTGATGGCTTCGATCTGTGCCGCTCCGGAGTCGAAACCGACGATCGTCAGGTCGTCACCGGACAGACCCAGCTCGTCGACCGCCTGGACGACTCCGATCGCGGAGCCCTCGTTGGATCCGTAGATCCCGGCGAGGTCCGGGTTGGCCGAGATCATGGCCTTGGCGAGGTCGGCGGACTGCGCCTGGTCGCCACCGCCGTACTGGATGTCGACGATCTCGATGTCGGGCTCGTTCGACTCCATGTACTCGACGAAGCCGTCACGGCGCTGCTGACCCGTCAGCGAGGTCTGGTCGTGGACGACCATGGCGACCTTGCCGCTGTTGCCGATCGCGTCGGCCATCTGCTTCGCGGCCTCGCCCGCGGCCGCGAGGTTGTCGGTCGCGGCGGTCGCTTCGGGGATGTCGCTGTCGACGCCCGAGTCGAACGCGATGACCGGGATCTCCTGCGACTGCGCCTGGTCGAGCAGCGGCGCGACGGCCTGGCTGTCCAGGGCGGCGACGCCGATGGCGTCCGGGCTCTTGTCGAGCGCGACCTGCAGCATCTGGACCTGCTGGTCGACGTCGGACTCGGTGTCGGGACCCTCGAAGGTCACCTCGACGTCGAACTCCTCGCCGGCCTGGTCGGCCCCGTCCTTGACGGCCTGCCAGAACTGGTGCTGGAAGCCCTTCGAGATGAGGGCGACGTACGGCTGCTCGCCGCCGTCACCCTCGCCGCCGGCGGCGTCGTCGCTCTCGGTGTCACCGGCGCAGCCGGCGACCAGGAGGGCTGTGGCGGCGAAGCCGGCCGCCGCCCTGAAGAATCGCTTGTTTCGCATGAGGCACTCCGTCGTGAATCGTGGGTGGATGAGGTTCGAGTGGTCGGATGGGCTCTACGTGGCTGCTCGGCGTCGCAGCATGTCGAGGTAGACGGCCACGAGGATGACGATGCCCACGGCGATGGACTGCCATTCCTGCGGGACCGAGATGATGCGCAGACCGTTGGTGAGCACGGCCATGATCAGTGCACCGATGACGGTGCCGACGATCGAGCCCTTGCCGCCGGCCAGCGACGTCCCGCCGATGATGACGGCGGCGATCGCCTCGAGCTCCAGGCCCAGCCCACCGGTGGGTTGCGCGGAGCTGAGCCGGGAGGCGGAGAGCACGCCGGCGAGGCCGACGAACAGACCGGACATCGTGTAGATGAGGATCTTCCAGCGCTTCACGTTGACACCGGAGAGGGACGTCGCGTCCTCGTTGCTGCCGATGGAGAAGGCGTAGCGGCCGACGACCGTCTTGGAGAGGACGAACCCGGCGATCAGCATGGTCGCGATGAAGATGGCGACGCCGAGCGGGAAACGTGTCCCGGGGATGATCGGCAGGTTCATGATGTCGCCGAACGCCGGCGTGTCGGGGAAGTAGATGGGGCTGGTGCCCGAGACGACCAACGACAGACCCGACGCGATGAGCATCATTCCCAGCGTGGCGATGAAGGGTGGGATACCCAGGATCGCCACGTTGAACCCGTTGATGAATCCGATCAGAGCACCGAACGCGATGGCTCCGAGGATCCCCGCCCAGAGCGGCCATCCCCAGCTGGTGAGGAACACACCGGTCATGACGCCGCAGAGGATCATGCCCGTACCGATCGACAGGTCGATCCCGCCGGTGATGATCACGAACGTGGTGCCCAGTGCCAGGATTCCCGTGACCGTCGCGGCCGTGAGAATGCTGACCATGTTGTTGACCGTGAAGAAGTGCGGGCTCATCAGGGAGAACACGAGCATGATGACGATCAGGCTGGCGAATGCGAGCAACTGCTGAAGCGATCCGCGCAGCCGGCTCCGCAGTCCGCCGTCGTGCTGTGCGGCAAGCGTTCCGCTCGGCGGTGGTGTGGATGCGGTCTTCGTGTCGGTCACTGGTTCACCCCTGTGGTGGTGTCGGTGGCGTACGCCATGAGGTTCTCCTGGGTCGCCTCCTCGTTGGGGACGACGGCGGTCAGGCGCCCTTCGCACATCACGGCGATGCGGTGCGCCACCCGGAGCACCTCCGGAAGGTCGGAGGAGATGACCATGATGGCTTTGCCCTCGACCGCCAGGCGGTTGAGGAGCGCGTAGATCTCTTCCTTGGCCCCGACGTCGATGCCGCGGGTGGGCTCGTCGAAGATCAGGACGTCGCAGTCCCGCTGGAGCCACTTCGCGATCCCGACCTTCTGCTGATTCCCTCCCGAGAGGTTGCCTACCTCCTGGGTGGTGGAAGGCGTCTTGATCCGCAGCGCACCGATGTGGTCCCGCGCGACGGCATCCATCTCCTTGACGTCCACGACGGGACCTTTGAGGAACGAGGGCAGCGACGGCAGGGCGATGTTCTCGCGCACATCACGGCCCACCAGCACCCCGAGCTTCTTGCGGTCCTCGGACAGGTAGCCGAGGCCTCGCTTCGACGTGGCGGCGGGTGAGGTGGCCCGGACCGCGGTGCCATGGATCTCGACGGTGCCGGCGGTGATCGGGTCGGCGCCGATGATGGCCCGGGCCAGCTCGGTGCGGCCTGCGCCCATGAGCCCGGAGAACCCGAGGATCTCACCGGCGCGGGCCTCGAAGGAGATGTCGTGCAGCAGGTGCTGGGTGCTGAGGTTCTTGACGGAGAGCAGAGTCCGGCCGGGGTCGGACGGCTGGGGACGCTGCTCGACGTCGATGGTCCGGCCGACCATGAGGGAGATGATCTCGCGGTCCGACGTCTCCGCGATCTGTCGATCGCCGGCATTCTCGCCGTCGCGGAGCACGCTGACGTCGTCGGCGATCTGTGCGAGTTCCTGCATGCGGTGCGAGATGTAGATGACGCCGGTCCTGGGGGTCACGAACCGCCGGATCATGGTGAACAACGTGGCGACCTCGGCCTCGTTCAGTGCCGCCGTCGGCTCATCCATGATGAGCACCCGGGCGTCGTAGCTGAGCGCCTTGGCGATCTCCACCATCTGCTGGCGCGCCACCGGGAGGTCGCCGACCCGCGCGTCAGGGTCGAGGTCCAGCTCGAGGCGGTCCAGCAGTTCCTGGGTGTCGCGGCGCAGTCGACGGTCGAAGAGCACTCCGGCGCGCCGCGGCTCGCGACCGATGAAGACGTTCTGGGCGACCGTGAGGTCCGGCATCAAGTTGAGTTCCTGGTGGATGATGCTGATCCCGAGCTCCTGCGCGTGCCGCGGCGACTCGGGGAGGAACGGTTCGCCCCGCAGGAAGAACTGACCGGCGTCCGGGGTGTAGATGCCGGACAGCAGCTTCATCAGCGTCGACTTGCCGGCTCCGTTCTCACCGACCAGGGCGAGCACCTTGCCGTGGTCGAGCTCGAGGTCGACGGCGCCGAGGGCCTGCACGCCGGGGAACCCCTTGCTCGCCCCGTGGATGCTGAGCAGCGGGTCGGACCGGTCGGCGACCGGTGGAAGCGTGGTTGCTTCGGAGGTCATCGAGTACTCCCCATCGAGTGACGTCAGCGTCGATCGGCGCCAAGGAACGGCCGGTTCCTGAAACTACAAGTGGGCATGGAGAGTGTCAAGAGATTGATGGGATCTTTCGTGCCGCCTCCCCAGACTGCGACCCACCCGTCGGGCGGCGCCCAGCGAGCCCCACCCTCTTGCTGACATCTAGAGGTGGGATGTTGCGATCCACGCCAGCCTACACTTCGCTGCCGCCTGAGAATGCAGGATCCCGAGCCCTCGCGCAGGACGGCACTGCTCTTCGGTCCCCGTTCCGGGAGCGGAAGGCAGCGCCGTCGCAGCAGGTGCGGTCTGGTCAGCTCAGGGTGAACTCCACCGTGGAGGAGTTGCCCGCCACGTCGAACACCTCCAGCACGTTGGCCCCCTGCACGGCACCGAACGTGCCCGGCACCAGGAAGTTCACGTCCGACCACCGGTTGTCCGACAAATCCTTGACCACACCGTTGACCTCGACCCGATCAACCAGCCCGGCATCGAACAACTTGAAGCTGACCTTCTCGAACGAGTCCGGACCACCCACGGTGAACCGCTCACCATCCTTGACCGTCACCCGCGGGGCCGTCGCGTCGATGGTGAACTCCACCCGACCCGTGCGAGCGATGTTGCCCGCCAGGTCCTGGGCGTTGTACTTCATCGAGTACTGCCCGTCCGGCAACGACACCTCAGCCGTGTGCGAACCCGACGTGGCGCCATCAGCCACCGCCGACTGCGTCGACCTCACCAGCTCGGCCACCGGACGCACCGAATCCACCGGAGCGTCGGCGTTGTGGATCGTGAAGTTGTCGAAGCTGGCCGTACCGACGGTGCCCGGTTTCGCCGAGACGTAGGTGAGCCCGACGTCCAGCATCTCGTCACCGTCGACCAATGTCACCGGGTCGCCGACCTGTTGCCATGACTCACCGTCGTCGGAGACGTATCCCGTGACGGTGGAGTCGACCCGCGCCAGGCGCAGGAACACGGGTTCGATCTTGCCTTCTCCCGCAGGCTGGTAGTCGTCGACAAAGCCGTCACCGTCAGAGTCGGCGAACAGCGTCGCACCGCTCTCCGCCTGCGCGGCGAGCACGACGTAGCCTGTGGAGGCACCCGGCCGGGTGATGTCGTTGCGCAGCACCAGGGCGGCCTTGCTGTTGCGCACCCGGTCGTCGTACTCGGCCACGCGCACCGTCGACACCGACTCCCGACCGGCGCTGTCGGGCTGGTAGAACGCACCGTACTGGTCCTCCACGATCCCGAAGCCCTCGAACATGTCCGTCCCGGCCCCGGACACTGAGTACGTCCCGTCGCCCTGGGTGAACGTCGCGTCGGTGTTCGTGAACGTCGCCAGCTCCTCGGTGATCGGCGGCACGTTCGGTGCTGACAGCGACACCGTCATGCTACGCACGTCGTGGAAGTCGACGTCGCCGAGCCGGGAGGAGATCTCGAGCTCGACGGTCGTCGACTCGACGAAGGATGCGCCCTCGGGCACAGCGACCTCCCAGACGAGCTCCACGGACTCGTTCGCCGCGATCGACGCCGGGACCTCCCTGGTGGGGGTCATCTCCCAACCGAGCGTGTTCTCGATCGAGAGGTCGGTGATGCCGAGCACACCGGCCTGGTCGACGTTGGCGAGCTCGGCCGCGACAGTGAACGTCTCGCCGGCGGTCGGGCTGGGCTCCGAGGCGCTCAGGAACGCCCCCAGAGCCGAACGGCGCGCGTCAGGTGCGGTGCGCAGGCCGTGCTCGAGCCCAGCGTCGTACGCGAGGCGGGTCGCCGCCACCGGCCACTGGCCGCTGATGTCGACCGTGCCCGTGACCGACTGGTCGCGATGGGCCTGGAAGTGGGCGTTGCCGTTGTCGGTGTAGGTGTTGGTCATGGAGATGCAGCAGGAGCTGTTCCCGTTCTGACCGTTCACCTGCAGGTATCGGTTCACGTCGACGAAGACGTTCCGGTCCTCGGTGATGCCCTGTGAACCCTCGTCGTTGTAGATCGCGAACGCGTGCGACGCTGTGTCGCAGTAGTTGCGGTCGATGCGCGAGCCCGGCATCGCCGACAGCGTGTAGATGCAGCCGCCGTCGCGCATCGACTGCATGACGTCGTAGAGGTAGTTCTCCTCGATGACGACGTCCTGCGACGTCGTCGGAGTGTCGTACGGATCGTAGTACCGGAAAGCACCGCGGTCGTGGTACTCGGGGTTCCCCCCGACGTCCCACATGCCCCAGCCGTAGCCGGCGGCGATGCCGGTGTACGGCATCTCGGTGACCTCGTTGTCCGCGATCGTCAGGCCGTCGACGTACGTCGCGAAGATGCCCGCATGGTCGCGGAAGACCTCTGCGGAATCAGTGACGACGTTGTTGGTGACCGTGATGTCCTTGACGGTCATCCGCTCGTCGGAGGGGTGGTGGGCGTCGGGCCGCACACCGCCGACGAGCACGCCGCCGGCCGCGCTCCGGGTGAACACGTTGCGCGTGACGGTGACGTCCTGGGCGGCGAGCACGGCGTCGTCACCGGTGGCGCCGCCGTCGTTGCCGATCCCGAGCCCGCCCGAGCCGAGGTTGACGAAGGTGTTGTCCGCGAAGGTTACCCTGGACGCCGCCGAGACCCGCGCGGCCGACGGGATCATGTTCCAGCCCTTGCGGCTGGCCTCGAACTGGGTGCAGCCGCGGGCGCAGTCGTTGAACGCCTCGAAGATCTCTCCGTCGTCGGGCGTGATGTCCTCGTCCCGTTCCGGCTGGCGCTCGCCGATGTATGCGCCGGTCTGCTGACTGGCATAGCCGTCGCTGGCGCCGAGCCACGACGTCCCGGTGAAGGTGATGCCGGAGAACGACAGGTCCGTCACCGGCTCGTCGAGCGTGCCGGCGACCTGCACGAGCTCCTCGAGCCGGGGAAGCTCGACCGTCGACTCGGTGATGTCGGCACCGGCCGCGGGCTTGTAGTACAGCTGGCCCGCGTCGGCGTCGAGGTACCACTCACCGGCTTCGTCGATGAACTCGCGGGCGTTCTCGAACGCGAGCTCGTCGGCACGGAACGGCCGCTGAAGAGTGTCCCAACCGTAGGTGTTGTTGTCCCAGGCAGGCTGAGACATCGTCACGAAGTCCCCGTCGACGGACTCCACCGGCGAGTAGCGGTGCGTGAAGTTCTGGATGCCACCGAGGTCCAACCACTCGTCGTCCACCGCAGCGAGCTCGGCCACGAGATCGGGGGCGGTGAGCCTGATGCCGTCCGGGGTGAGCTCGACCTGATCCCGGGAGACCACGAGCTTGGCCCGCTGCGCCACCTCACCGTCGACGTAGAGCTGACGGGAACGGAAGGAGCCGTCCACGTCGGCCACGTAGACGCCAGCGTCAGCATCAGCGACACTCCACCCCGTCACCGGTGTCGATCCGGAGAACACGGGCTGGGCGTCGGGGGCGGCCTGCCACGACACGGTACCGCCGTCCTGCCCGCCGTCGGCGGCGGTGAACCGAAGGGGTTCGGTCAACCGGTACACGCCGTCACCCACGGAGACGACGGCGTCGATGCCCGACGCCGCTTCCCGGGCAACGATCTCGTGAGCAGTGCCCAGGGCGCACGGGGTCGCCTCGCTGCACGCGTCGCCGGATCCGTCCGGCGACGTCCAGAGAGTGAGGTCCGGCGCCGGCGTCGCAGCCGATGCCGGGGCGATCAGACTGCCAGCCACAAGGGCGGTGGCGATGCCGCTGGCGAGTCTCGGCACTTGTCGACGGGGTCGGACATCATCGTCGAACGACTTCACGGAGTCTCCTTTGATCCGGTCGGCATCCCCGTGCGTCCATGCAACGGGAGGCCTATGTTATAGGACGTATGACGTCTGATGCCAAGGGCGGCGCTCTCTCGTCGCCTGAGCCCTCTCTCGACGGACTGGGTCAGGTGCGACCTCCCCGTCACCGGCTCCACTCGGATCGGTCGTCGGCCGCCAGGTGGCTGGGCGACGCATCAGCCCGCACTCGATCCACACGGTCGGGCGACGGCGCGACGTCCGGCACCGATGGCGTGCGGCGGCGCGCGAAGAGATGCGGCTCGGGGGCGATGAGTCGGTGGCCGGCCCTGCGAGGGCGAACGTGCGGGCCTCCCGCGAGCCCCCAGTCGGCCTGTTCACCCAGGGCGAGCACCGCGGCCTCGTCCACCTCGATGCCGAGACCAGCGGACCTGCCCAGCACGATCTGCCCGTCCTCGAACGACTGGTCGACGGCCAGCCCCACGGGGAACCCGAGGTCTTGGACCTCCGTCGCGAGATGGTTCGGGACGACGGCGGCGGCGTGGGCGATCGGGTTGGTGTTGTAGGCGACCGGGCTGACCGGGAGGTCGAAGGCATGAGCAAGTCCGGCCACACGCAGGAAGTGGGTGATGCCCCACACGCTGCCGGTCTGGACCACGTCGACCGCGCCGTGCTGCAGCAACGGTCGGAAGTGCTCGAGCCCGGTCAGGTTCTCCCCCGTCGCGACGGCGGCGTCCACGGAGCGGACCACGTGCGCGTGGCCCTCGACGTCCCAACGTCGAACCGGTTCCTCGATCCAGGCCAGCGGCAGACGGTCCTCGATACGACGGACGTGTCGGATCGCTTCCTTGCGGGACCAGCTCTCGTTGGCGTCGAGCATCAGAGTCGGCGCACGTCCGGACTCCCGCGCATAGAGGTCACGCACGGCTTCGAGACGGCGGATGTCGGTGTCGACGTCGAGGCCGCCCTTGAGCTTGACCGCGCCGAACCCGCGTTCGGCGAACGGCTGTTGCACGTCGAGCAGCCGATCGTCGTCGAGCGGGCCGTCAAGGCCCGAGGCATAGGCGGGGACGACGTGGTCACGAGCACCGAGCAAGCGCCACAGCGGTTCACCAGCGGCTTTGGCCTTGAGGTCCCACAGCGCCATGTCGAGGGCCCCGATAGCCCCGAAGGTCGCACCGGAATGGCCTGCCTTGAAGACCCAGGCCAACATCCGGTCGTAGAGTCCTTGGACGGCACGCGGGTCCTGCCCGTCGAGGGCAGGGTAGACGACCTCGAGGCCGTTCTGGGCTCCCAGGCCGACACCCGTCAGTCCGCAGGAGGTCTCCAGGAGGACGATCGGGACGGCGGTGACGCCGGACTCGACGAATCCGTTCACGTCGCCGACCGGCCGGCCCCAGCGATGCAGGGTGGTCAGGGTGCGATATCCGGTGATGCGCATCAGATCAGCCCTTCGTCGACCCGGCGGTGACGCCCTCGGTGATCTGCTTCTGGAAGATGAGATAGATGATCAGCATCGGGAGCGCGGCGAGGATCACGCCGGCGGCGAACAGCGGGATGTTGTCGCTGTACTGGCCACGCAGCGCCGTCACGCCGACCATGAGCGTGCGGTTGTCCTGGCTCTGCATGACGAGCAGGGAGATCAGCACGTCGTTCCAGCAGAAGAGCGCGTTGAGGATACCCACCGACAGCAGCGCGGGACGGCCCAGAGGCAGCATGAGTCGTGCGTAGACCCCGAGCGTCGTGGACCCGTCGACCCGCGCAGCCTCGACGATCTCGTGCGGGATCCGCGAGTAGTAGCTGGTCATCAGGTAGACGGTGAAGGGGAGGAACTGCGCCGTGTAGGCGAGGATCAGACCCAGGTGGGTGTCGAGCAGGCCCGTGGTGCCCAGCACCCGGAAGAACGGCACCATGATGACCTGGAAAGGGATGAGCAGTGCGCTCAGCACGATCAGGAACATGAAGTTGCTGCCCCGGAACGTCAGCTGGCTGAAGGCGAAGCCTGCCATCGACCCCAGGACCAGCAGGGCGGCGACGGCGCCGACCGTGACGATCGTGGAGTTCACGGCGTAGGTCCCGAGGCCCGAGCCCTGCCACGCGGCCTGGAAGTTGTCCAGACCGACGGTGTCGGTCAGGCCGAACCGGTCCAGGACGTACTCCTGACGGGTCTTCTGCGAGACGTTCAGGGTGAAGAGCAGCGGGTAGATCGTCGCGATCGCCAGGAGCACCATGGGCGCGGCGATGATCCAGCGGCTGAATCCGCGGTTGAGCATCTCCTCAGCCCTCCTTCGTGGCACGCTTGATGAGACGGATCTGCAGGAGCCCGACGACGAGCATCAGGGCGAACAGCACCATCGACGCTGCGGAGGCGAGTGCCGGGCGGTTCATCTGTCCCTGCTGGACCCAGATGTAGAGCTCGGGCAGGTAGGTGGCGCCGCCGGGTCCTCCAGCGGTCATGATGTAGAGCAGCCCGAACATGTTGGTGAGCATGCCGATCATGGTCGTGATGAACACGAACTGGATCGTCTGGCTGAGCTCGGGGATGATGACGTGCCGGATCGTCTGGAGCAGGTTCGCCCCGTCGGTCCGCGCCGCGTCGAGCAGAGACTGGTCGACGGTGGCGAACCCGGCCATGAAGATGACCAGGGCCATACCGAAGGTCGCCCAGATGTGCACGCCGATGACCGTCCACATCGCGAAGGTGGAGTCGCCGAGCCAATCGATCGGTTCGGCGCCGACGACCTGCAGGAACTGGTTGGCGGGACCGTCGAAGGACAGGACGACGTTGAAGATGGCGCCGATGATGACCGGGGACAGGACGACCGGGACGAAGTACACGCTGCGGTAGAGGCGGTGCCCGGGGACCTTCAGGTAGAGGAAGGTCGCCAGGAGTCCGGGCACCGCCACCGCGACGGGCAGAGCGAGGAACAGCAGACCGACGTTCTTGATGGCGGTCAGGAACAGCTCGTCGCTGAAGAGCTCTCGATAGTTCTCGAGCCCGACGAACGCTCCGTTGGCCTCGCCGTCCCCGGTGAGCGAGTAGCTAGCTCCCATGATGAGCGGCACGATCCGCAGCAGGACGACGACGAGCAGCGCGGGCGCGACGAGGACGAACGGCATCCACCTGTCTTCGGTCCAGCGACGCCGCCGGCGGCCTCGGCTGGCCGTCGTGCGGGTGCTGGTCGGCCGGACGTGCTGCCTGCTCGACGCTCGTGCCATGGTCCTGCTCTTGGTCCGGGGGTAGGCGCTGGCCACGGAGTCGCTCACTGGTCCGAAGCCGCCAGCTGCTCGAGGGTCTCGTCCACCGTGACGTCGCCGTCGACGAGCTGCTGCGACAGGCGGTGCATCAGCTCGAGCGTCTCCGCGGACAGGGCGCTGTGCAGTACCGGACGGGATTCGGGGAGCCACGAGACGATCTCGTCCGCCGCCCCGATGCCGGAGTCGGACGCGTCGATGGTGGTGTCGGAGGCGATGGCGCCGGCGTCGTTGTAGAACGCCGTCAGGGCGTCGGTGCTGGACAGGCTCTCCACGAGCTCGTAGGCGAGGTCGGGGTCGGCGGTCCAGTCGGTCACCGCGTACCCGATGCCTCCGTCGGCCGGCAGGAAGGATCCGCCCTCGTCGGTAACCTGCGGCGGTGTGAAGACGCCGAGATCCTCGCCGAGGAACTCGTCGAAGCTCTTCCAGTGGGCGACGTCCGAGATGAGACCGATGGTGTTCCCAGCTGTCCCGCCCTGGAACTTCGTGAACTGGTCCATGAACATAGCGGTGGAGTTCACGCCGTCGTTGTACCAGCCGTCCTCGTTCTGATCGGCCCACATCTGGAAGATCTGCTTCACCTCGGGGCTCGTCCAGTCACGGTCACCGTCGAGCCAGGCGTCGTACTGCTCGGTCGAGAACACGCCGACGCCGTACGCCGAAAGGTGGAACTCGATGCCGATGCCCTCCTTGTTGCCCAGGGCGAAGCAGTCGTTGTCCGTCTCGGCGATCGCCTCGCAGGCGGCGGTCAGCTCGTCGTAGGTGGCCGGCGGGGTCTCGGGGTCGAGACCCGCCGCCTCGTAGACCGCCTTGTTGTAGTAGAAGGGGTGGCCCTGGAGGGTGATGGGCACGCCGTAGGTGGCCCCGTCCGTCTGGAAGGAGGACCAACCGGTGAGGCGGGTCGCAGAGTCGCCGACGTAGTCGTCGAGCGGGAGGAGGCTGTCGACCCGGTCGCGGATCTGGGCGCCGCCGTTGAACATGACGACGTCGGGGCCGGACTCCGACTCCATCGCGGTGCCGAGCAGCGTGTAGTAGTTGTCGAACGGCTGCGCGACGTACTCGACCTCGACGTCGGGGTACTTGGCCTCGAAGTCGGCCCGTGCTGCGTCGAAGTAGTTCTGGGCCGTGGGGTCGCCCGACTTCCAGTCCCACACCACGAGCTTGCCGGTCTCGCCAGAGCTGTCCGCGGCATCTTCGCCGCCGTCCGCAGATGCCCCGCAGGCAGTGACAGCGAGCAGGAGCGGGGTGGACACGAGTGCCGCGAGCCGCCGCGAGGTGCGGCTTCGCACTCGCTTCGGGGATGTCATGGACATGGGGTCCTCCTTGATCCGATGATGGTCGACTGTGACCAGCGCCATAGCCAGCGCCCACCGTAGGACGTATGACGTCTGATGTCCAGTCTCCAGGAGAGATCATACGTTTTACGTCCGCCGGTGCCGCCATTAGGCTCACGGCATGACGGAGCCTTCCCCTGCGGCGGCGGAGAGCGAGCTCTTCGGACCCCTCTTCGCTGCCAAGAACCAGCCGGCACCCATGCTCGGGGTGGCGGTCGTCGATGCGCTCGTCGACTCGATCGTGGCGGGGCGACTGCAGCCAGGAACCTTGCTACCACCGGAAAGCTCGCTCATCGAGAGTTTCGGCGTCAGCAGGACCGTCATCCGAGAGTCGGTCAAGCGACTCGAAGAGAAAGGGCTCGTCACTATCGCGCGAGGGCGCGGGACCTCGGTCAACCCCACGAGCTCGTGGAACATCCTCGACCAGGTGATCCTGTCGTCCTTGATCAAGCACGACGACACGCTGGGCGTCCTGGACGAGCTGAGCGTCGTCCGGGCTCAGCTCGAGTCGGTGATGGCGGGCGAAGCGGCGATGCGCAGGACCGCGCCGCAGCTCTCCGAGCTCGAGGGGCACCTGCTCGAGATGCGGTCGAGCCTGGACGACGAGACGGCCTTCCGTGCGGCCGATGCCGCTTTCCATCAGACCATGATGGCTCAGTCCGGCAATCGTCTGGCCGAGTCGATCGCCCGGATCCTCTTCCGACGAGCGCTGTCGAGCGCCCGGTACCACGGCATCGATCCGAGCGAGAACTTGCACGTGACCCTGGCCGAGCACGAGAAGATCTTTGCCGCGGTCGCTGGCGGCGATGAGAACGAGGCGTCCGAGACGATGAAGCGCCACGTCCTCGATGCATGGCGACGTCGGCGCATACCGCACCGCGGTGAGCAGCCGTCGCCGCGTCGCCCTGACTGATCGAACCGCGGACTGCAGCACTTCTTCTCCGACCAGCTCGGCTCGCCAGGCCCCGGGCCGGGCGTCCTCGTCCCGGGACCCGTGAGTCTCGGGACGAGGACGCCCGACGCCGGGTCGGCCAGGTCAGCCCAGCGTGAACTCCACCGTGGCGGAGTTGCCCGCCACGTCGAACACCTCCAGCACGTTGGCCCCCTGCACGGCACCGAACGTGCCCGGCACCAGGAAGTTCACGTCCGACCACCGGTTGTCCGACAAGTCCTTGACCACACCGTTGACCTCGACCCGATCAACCAGCCCGGCATCGAACAACTTGAAGCTGACCTTCTCGAACGAGTCCGGACCACCCACGGTGAACCGCTCACCATCCTTGACCGTCACCCGCGGGGCAGTCGCGTCGATGGTGAACTCCACCCGACCCGTCCTCGAGACGTTCCCGGCCAGATCATGAGCGTTGAACTTCAGCACGTAGTCCCCGTCCGGCAACGACACCTCAGCCGTGTGCGAACCCGACGTGGCGCCATCAGCCACCGCCGACTGCGTGCTCTTGACGAGCTCACCATCGCGATAGATGTTCGCCACGATCCGCTCCAGACCCGACTCATCCGTCGCATCCACCCGCACCGACAACCCCGCCAACGGACCCGACGACGACGGCGACACCAGCTCCACCACCGGACGCACCGTGTCCTGCACCGGCTCCGCAGCGGTGACGCGGAGCTTCAGCTCCTCGCCGGCCGGCACGTCGACCAGCAGGTCGCCACCGTCGACGGTCGACTCCACGGACGTCCAGCCATCACCGGCATCGATCTCGACGGACGGTTCGCCATCGTCGGTGGCCAGCGGCAGCCGGAGCGTCCCCGGCTGGGTCGCGGTGTAGGTGTAGCCGTCCTCGGTGGTGTTCAACCATGCCGCACCGGACTCGTCGAGCGTGACGCCCGTGCCACCGTCGACCAGCTGGGTGCCCGAACCGAGGTACAGGCTCACGAAGCCGTCGTCGTCGGTGGAGTGCACGCCGTACAGGCCGGCGAACTCGGCTCCCTCGACGGGCTGGACCGTACCGCTGTCGGTGCTGGTGAACACGCGGTCGGTCCGACCGTCCAGGTCCGCGCTGAGGACCTCCAGACCGGTGAAGCCGGCCGCGTCGCCGAACTCGTCCACGTCCGTGATGCTGAGCTCGTCCGACCCGGTCGACTCGAACACGGCTGCGAACGGCGTCTCGGCGGCGTTGGCGCCGTTCTGGCGCACGATCACCGCGTCGGTCGGGTCGTCGTGGGCGTTGACGTTGCCCGGTGTGATGTTGTCGCGGGCCGTGGTGGGTGGCGCGGTCACGGTGAAGACCTCGCGGTCCGCACCCCCGGCCATCCACATGTCCGTGACCAGGTCCACGCCGTCGGACACGCCGTCGTCGACGGTCCACCGGGCGCGCACGTCGTCGTCGTAGGCGACCTTGGCCGGGTCGCTGAAGAACCGGTACGTCGGCACGGGTGAACCGAGGTCGTCCGCAGCGGCAGGTTCGAGTGCTTCGCCCTCCGCCCCGGTCAGCTCGACGCGGTCGCCGAGGCTGTGCCAGATGTAGTCGGAGTCCTCCTGGTCGGCGCGGAACACATCGACGTAGTAGCCCGTCGTCGGCGAGGTCCGCACGATGGCGAGATGTCGGCGGTGGTCGTTCGCCGAGACGTCGCTGAACGAGTTCCACGGCGACACGGACTCGACGTTCGTGAGCCCGTCGTCCGGCACCGCGGGGTCGAGGGCGTTGACCGTGATCTCCCCGTGGTGGTAGCCGGGCACGACCGTGTTGGCACCGGCCTCGTGGCGGGAGTACGTGATGTCGTCCGACCAGTACGACTCGTACGACTTGGCCTGGGGGCCGGTCGCCCACCCCTTGCCGTAGATCTGCGCGGCCAGGCCGTTCGCCGTCAGGTGCTGCTCGCCGTCGTATCCCCCGTACACGGTGGCCATGAGCGCCGTGTCCGCGCCCTGACCGTTGCGCTGCACGAGGTGACGGTGGTGCGGCGAGTAGGCGGTCTGTGTCATGTCCGCGCTGCCGTCGGACGGCTCGACCAGCGGCGCCGAGTACATCAGGTCGAGGTAGGACATCGAGGACCGCTCGTACAGCCCTGCCTCGATGGCGTTGTGGATGACCGTCGAGACCATGGTGGCACCCTCGGTGTCGCCGATCTCCTGGTAGTACCAGTTCAGCCGCTCGAACGGCGAGTAGCTGGGCTGTCCGCCGCGACCGTCACCGAAGACGACCAGCGTGCCCCGGTCGTCCAGCCACGAGCCGACCGCGAGAGCGGCCTTCTCAAGCATCGGGTTCTCCCCGATGGTGTCGATCCCGTTGTTGTAGATCGGCGCGGCGAAGTCGAGCAACGCCTCGACCATCCCCGAGGCGTACCCCGGCGACTCCGGCCACAGGCCGGTGGTCTGGTCGTACTCGAGCAGGATGTCGGGCAGCGCGTTGTGGTACTGCGTGGTCTCCGTCGTGTAGTAGTGCAGGTAGTGCTCGCGCCCCCTGCCGTCGGCGTAGTAGTCGTTCGGCTCGAGGGCGAGGACCGCGTCGAGGATGCACTTCCATCCGTTGACGTTCCAGTTGGACTGCTTCGCCCCGCGCACGAACCCGATGTCGATGAACCGCTTGAAGACCTCGCTGGACACGTCGACCATGTCCTCGCCGATGACCTCCAGGTGCGGATCCGGGTTCTCCTGCAGATAGTCGAACAGGTAGTCGTAGACGATGGCGGCCTGACCGCCCATCGGGTCGTGGATGACCTCGTAGTCGTAGTAACCGAGGTTGCCGCCCGGCTCGTAGCCTCCGGGCCCTCCCATCGACTCACCCGGGTCGAGGGCAGGGTTCATGTAGTAGACGCCCAGGAGCCACTGCCAGTAGATGTCGGCACCGAACTCGGCGTACTTCTCCTCGCCGGTCACGTGGTACAGGAACGCAGCCTCTTCTGCGAGGGACAGGATCTCCTCGTTGTTGCCGCGGATCATGTGGCCGGTCTCCTCATAGGGGACCACCTCGCCGTGCTGGTTGATCATGGACCCGTCCTCGCTGTACGGCAGACGGTCCTCGAGCGGAGCGTTCTTGTTGTCGTTCCAGATGCGCATCGCGGGGAAACGCAGCGTCGGCACCGGTGCGTCGCCCTCGGCGTGATCGAAACGCTGATCCTTGATGTACACCTGCGTGTACCGCTCACCCTCGGTCCAGAACATAGCCATTCTCGACAGGATCCAGTCGGGGTCCGTCTGATGGCGGTCAGCGTGCGGCTCGATCTTGTCGACGATCGCATCGAACGACTCGGCCGCCCAGTCGTGGTTCGCCACCAGGTCGTCGAGCCGCTCGTCGGTCTCGGTGCTGGCGAGGATCTGCGGATGCTGCGGTTCGACGTCGTACGTGCCGCGCACCACGACCTCGATCTCCGCCGTCGTGCTCGAGTCGCCGTAGGTGACCTCGGCGGTCAGGACCGCGGTGGCGTCCTCCGCGGTGGTCGGGCGCGTGATCGTGCCGTCGGCCGCCACGACATCGGGGTTGCTGCTCGTCCACGTCAGCTCCGACCCGTGCTCACCCGTGCCGGGCAGCTCGATGTCGGTGTAGACGGGATTCCTCACCAGCGAGGCGAGCTCCTCGGCGTCGGCCGCGACCAAGGCGTCGGTGGTCATGGTGGTGACCGACAGCACCGGACGGTCGCCCTCGGCGCCGTAGCGCGTGGAGCGGAACTCCGAGGCCCACTCCCCCAGCTGGTCCAGGTGGAGGTCGAAGTCGTCCTGCCCGGCGGCGACCGCTTCGGCGACGGCCTCGGCCAGGTCGAAGGTGACCTCCGCCCGGCCGCTCGGCACGTCACCGCGTCCGAGCTCGGCGCCGAGCTCGGGCATCGTGTCCCGTGACACGGTGTCGTCCCAGGCGCCGACGACGTCACTGACGACGATCGTGTTGCCGGAACCGTGGTACTTCGTCAGGTCGAGGTCTGCCGTGGTGACGACGGCGTCATCGGGCACCTCGCTCAGGTCGAACCGCATGAGGGTCTCACGACCGCGGCCGGCGACCAGAGACTCCGTGATCTGGGCATCACCTCCCTGGACGAAGAGGTCGGCGGTCGGCGCGAGCGTGGTGGTCTCGCTCTCGGGCTGGTCGGCGACCGCCGATGGCAGGACTGCCACCGCGAGCCCCACGGTCATCGTCGCCGCTGTCGACGACGCGATCGCGCGACGGGCGCGACCAGTTCGTAACTGCTTCATCGCATTCACTCCCCGGCGGGCATCGGCACCCGCTCAGCGCCGACGCTACTGCCGCCCAGATTCCTCGGCAAGCCCTTTCCATTGTTTCCGTCACCCGTCGGCGTCGACATGATCCTGGACAGACCAAGAACGTGCGACCGTCCCGTCCCGAACCATCGATCCCCGCCGTCGAGCGCCTCGAAGGAGATGGCGGCGCGCACCGCCGTCCCCGGGCGCTCTGCCGAGCGGCGGGATCACGCTTGCCGCAGCGATCTCTGTGTTCGCGGTTCTGGCGACTCGCGGGGCCCTGAGCGACCGTCGGCCGGCTCCGCCGTCCACGCGCACGCGCAGCCCGACTCGTGCGGCAATGATCCAATCATTCATGAGCGTCATCGAGTGGGTCTCGCCGCCCTGTCGAGCATCAGGCGACGTGCAACGGGAGCTCTGGGTCGGATGCAGGCTTGACCGCGCGACCGTCACTCTTCTACGGTGATCAAGTCATCTGATGTATTCTGCGGGCAAGCGGGGACGAGCGAGGAAACCATGGCGAAGATCACCAGCGTCGAGATCGAGGACGTCCGTTTCCCGACGTCGCTCGACAAGGACGGCTCGGACGCGATGAACAAGGACGCGGACTACTCCGCGGCCTACGTCGTCCTCCGCACCGACAGCATCGACGCCCACGGCGAACCGCTGGCCGGCTACGGCCTGACGTTCACCATCGGCCGCGGCAACGACATCGTGGCCGAGGCCGCCCGGCAGCAGGCCGCGGAGCTCGTGGGCCGCGACGTCGACGAGGTCGCCGCCGACATGGGTGGCGTCTACCGGTCCCTGACGTCGGACTCCCAGATGCGCTGGCTGGGCCCCGAGAAGGGTGTCGTCCACCTCTCGCTCGCGGCCGTCCTCAACGCCGCCTGGGACCTGGTTGCCCGCCGGGCGGACAAGCCCCTCTGGCGCCTGCTCGCGGACATGGAACCCGCCGAGCTCGTCGCCGTCGCCGATCTGCGCTACCTCTCCGACGCCCTCACCGCAGACGAGGCCATCGCCCTCCTGGAGGCCAAGGCGGCCACCAAGGCCGAGCGCATCGCCCACCTGGAACGCACCGGGTACCCGGTGTACACGACGTCGGCCGGCTGGCTGGGCTACGGCGACGACAAGCTGGAGCGTCTGTGCCAGGAGGCCGTCGACGAGGGCTACGGACACATCAAGCTCAAGGTCGGCGCCGATCTCGACGACGACATCCGTCGACTGTCGATCGCCCGCCGTGTCATCGGCCCCGACCGCAAGCTCATGATCGACGCCAACCAGGTGTGGGACGTCCCTCAGGCCATCGAGTGGATGGACGCCCTCAAGCCGTTCGACCCGCTGTGGATCGAGGAGCCGACCTCCCCCGACGACGTGCTCGGGCACGCCGAGATCCGCCGCGCCGTCGCCCCCACCGGTGTCGCCACCGGCGAGCACTGCCACAACCGGGTCATGTTCAAGCAGTTCATGCAGGCCGGGGCCATCGACTTCTGCCAGCTCGACACCGGCCGCCTCGCCAGCATCAACGAGATCGTCGCCGTGCTGCTCCTCGCGGCCAAGTTCGGCGTGCCGGTGTGCCCCCACGCCGGAGGCGTCGGGCTCTGCGAGATGGTCCAGCACATCTCCGTGCTCGACTACGTCGCGATCGCCGGCGATCTGGAGGGCCGCGTGACGGAGTTCGTGGACCACCTGCACGAGCACTTCACCGACCCCTGCGTCGTCACGGACACCGGTGCCGGCAGCGGCTACGTGCTGCCGTCGCGTCCGGGCTACTCCACGCAGATGTACGAGGCCTCGGTGGCGCGGTTCCGGTTCCCCGACGGGGAGTACTGGGCATCCGCCGCACCCCGGTGAGGAATACTGCAGGCATGTCTCGCACGGACCAGGTCGTCGACGGCATCAAACGCATGATCCTCGACGGGGAGCTGGGCCCCGGCGACCGTCTCCCCGTGGAGAAGGAGCTCGCCGAGACCCTCGACGTCTCGCGCGGGTCCCTGCGCGAGGGGGTCCGGGCGCTGTCGATCCTGGGCATCGTCGACACCCGCCAGGGTGACGGCACCTATGTCACGAGCCTGGACCCGGCCCGCCTGCTCTCCCCCATGGGGTTCGTCGTCGACCTTCAGGGCGACGGCAGCGCCCGGCCGTTCCACGGCGTGCGCCGCGTGCTCGAGACGGAGGCCGCGGCCCTGGCCGCCACCCGCATCACCCCCGAAGCGCTCGCCGAGGCGCGCGACGTCCTGGATCAGGTGGAGCACATCCTGTGCCAGCCGGACGTCGACCACGAGGGATTCATCGAGGCCGACATCGCGTTCCACCGGATCATCGCCGCGCACACGGGCAACCCGGTCATGGCGGCGCTGATCGAGTCGCTGGCGACCCGCACCGTGCGCGAACGCCTGTGGCGCGGCCTGCACGAGGAGGGTGCCGAAGAACGCACCCACGGCGAGCACCGCGCCGTCTGGCGCGCCCTGGCCGCGGGCGACCCGGAGGCCGCCCGGATCCGGATGGCCAACCACCTGCTCGGCGTGGAGGAGTCCCTGCCCGAGCTCCCCGTCGACGGCGCCTGACCCCGGCCGAGCACGACGCCGTCCGCATGCAGGACTCCGGCGCCGCGCCCGCGGGCCTCAGGCGTCCCCGACCGCGTGCCGCTGCCGACCGATGCCCTCGATCTCGACCTCCACGACGTCGCCGTCACGCAGGTAGTCGAACCGGCCCGAGAAGGCGACGCCCTCCGGCGTGCCGGTGCAGATCAGGTCGCCCGGCTCCAGGTCCATGTACTGCGAGAGGTCGTGGACGATGGCGGCCACGCCGAAGATCATGTCGGCCGTCGTCGAGTCCTGGCGGGGTTCGCCGTTGACCCAGGACCTCAGCTGCAGACCGTCGGCGTCCAGCTCGTCGGCCGGTACGAGCGCCGGACCGGTCGGGGCGAACGCCGGCCCGCACTTGCCCTTGGACCACTGGCCCAACGACTCGTCGATCTGCCACGAGCGCTCGCTGACGTCGTCGACCACGGTGTATCCGGCGACGTGCTCCATGGCCTCCTGCGGTGACGCGACACGGCTGGCACGCCGTCCGATCACGACGCCGAGCTCGACCTCGTAGTCCAGCTTCTCGGATCCCGGCGGGACAGGGACGGTGTCGTCGGGGCCGACCACGGTGTTCGGGTGCTTGAAGAACACGATCGGGGCGGTCGGCGGCTGCGCCCCCGACTCCGCGGCGTGCGCGGCGTAGTTCTGCCCGATGCAGATCACGGCGGTCGGGCGGGCCACCGGGGCGCCGCGGCGCAGGTCGTCGGCGCCGGTCAGCTCGGGCAGGGACCCGTCGGCGAGTGCGGCACGCACGGCGGCCACACCGTCCGCGGCGAGGAAGTCGCCGTCGATCTCCGCGGTGATCGGACGCAGGTCGTAGGTGGTGCCGTTCTCGACGACGGCGGGGGTCTCCTGGCCGGCAGGGCCCAGGCGGAGCAGGTGCATCAGTGTCCTCGTGGTCGATCGGTGGTGGGTTCGGAAGTCAGCGCAGGGCGGCCGGGGCGGCGGCCTCGGCGAGGAGGCCCTGCTCGACGAGCGCCGTCCAGAGCTCGTCGGGGACGACGGCGGAGTGCCGTTCTTCAGCCTGACGCACCTGGTCGGGGTTGCGCACGCCGATGACGGTGCTGGCGACCGCGGGGTGCGCCCGCACGTAGGCCAGCGCGGCGGCGGGCAGCGTGGTGCCGTGCTCGGTGCACTCGGCGGCGATGCGCCGGGTGCGGTCGATCAGATCGGCGGGCGCCTGCGTGTAGTCGTAGGTGGCGTCGTCGGGCGGGACCTCGCGGGCGAGCAGCCCGGAGTTGTAGACGCCGGCGACGACGACGGCGACGTCACGCTCGGTGGCGGCCGGCAACAGGTCGTCGAGCGCGGGCTGTTCCAGGAGGGTGAACCGTCCGGCGCACATCACGACGTCGACGTCAGCCTCCCGGACGAACCGGGCCAGCATCGCGGACTGGTTCATCCCCGCGCCGATGGCCCCGACGACGCCCTGCTCGCGCAGCTCGACGAGTGCGGGCACGGCCTCGCGGGACGCGGACTCCCAGTGCTCGTCGGGGTCGTGCAGGTAGACGACGTCGATGCGGTCCAGTCCGGTGCGCTGCAGGCTGGCCTCGAGCGAGCGCAGCACGCCGTCGCGGGAGAAGTCCCACACCCGCCGGGTCTCGGCGGGCACGTCGAAACCCTCGGTGTCCTTCAGGTGCGCCGTGCCGGGCGACGGCGCCAGGATCCTGCCCACCTTGGTGGACACGACGAACTCGTCGCGGGGCCGGTGCCGCAGGGCGGTGCCGAGGCGGCGCTCGGAGAGACCGAGTCCGTAGTGCGGGGCGGTGTCGAAGTAGCGGATCCCGAGGTCCCACGCGGTCTCGAAGGCGTCGGCCGTCTCGGCGTCGGTGCTGGGGCGATAGAGGTTGCCGGCCTGCGCGGCGCCGTAGCCGAGGGAGGTCAGCCGGACCGAGGTGTCGCGCACCTGGCGCGTGGGCAGGACGGGCGCCGTCATGAGTCGCTCCGCGGGCGCACCCGCAGGCCGTGCATCCCGCCGTCGACGGCCAGCGCCTCACCCGTGGTGGCCGCGGCGAGCGGGCTGGCGAGGTAGCACACGGCGTGCGCCACGGCCTCGGGACTGACCAGCCGGCCGGTGGGCTGTCGCGCCTCGAGCGCGGCGCGTTCGGCGGCAGGGTCGTCGGCCTGGTCGAGCAGCCGACCGACCCACGGCGTATCGACGGTCCCGGGGTTGACGCAGTTGACGCGGATCCCCTCGCGGACGTGGTCGGCCGCCATGGCGAGCGTGAGCGACTGCACCGCGCCCTTGGACGCGGAGTACAGCGCGCGTGCCGGCAGCCCCGTCCACGCCGCGATCGAGCAGGTGTTGACGACGGCGGCACGCTCGGAGGTCTGCAGGTACGGCAGCGCGGCGCGAGTGACGCGGACGATTCCCAGCACGTTGACGTCGAGGACCCGCAGCCACTCGGCGTCGTCGTTGTCGGCGACGGTGCCCTGCGCCCCGATCCCCGCGTTGTTGACCACCACGTCGATACCGTCCATGGCGGCCGCGGCGCCGTCGATCGCGCGGCGGACCGCCGCGTCGTCGGTGACGTCGGCGACCTCGGCGTGCGCACCCTCGGGGACGCCGTCCGTGGACCGGTCGATCGAGGTCACGCGCGCGCCACGGGCGAGCATGGCGGTCGCGATCGCGGCACCGATGCCGGACGCGCCGCCCGTGACGACGGCACGGACGCCGTCGAGCTCGAGGGCTGGGGTGCTGGTGGTCACGACGGGTTCTCCTTCGGGTGCGGGGGCAGGGAGTAGACGCGGCGGGCCGTCCCGGCCCAGATCGCGTCCTGCTCGGCGTCGCCCAGCGGCGCGAGCAGCTCCCGAGCGGCGCCGAGCCAGCGGCCGTAGCCGCTGGCCAGCAGGCAGACGGGCCAGTCCGAGCCGAACATCAGCCGGTCCGGCCCGAAGGTGGACAACGCGTGGTCGACGGCCGGTCGCAGGTCGTCGGTGGTCCAGGACTCCCAGTGCGCCTCGGTGACGAGGCCGGACAGCTTCGCGACGACGTTCGGGCGCGCGGCCAGGGCGGCAAGGTCGCTGCGCCAGGCGTCCAGAGCATCTCCGGTGCCGTCGGCGTACCGGTCGAGACGGGGTTTACCGAGGTGGTCGAGCACGAACATCACCTCCGGCAGCGCGGCGGCCAGTCGTGCCGCGGCCGGGATCTGCCCATCGTGCAGCACCAGGTCGAACGGCAGCCCGGCGGCCCCGACGGCGGCGACGCCCCGTCGCACGTCCTCGCGATCGAGGTAGGCGGGGTCGGGTTCGGCCTGGACCATGGTCCGCACGCCGACGAGGTGCGTCCCTCCGCGGCCGGCACGCAGTGCGTCCAGCCGCGCCGTCAGGTCGTCGGCGTGCAGGTCGGCCCAGACCACCGCGCCGGCCAGACCGGCCGCACGTCCCGCGGCCGAACCACATTGCGCGAGCAGCTCCTCGGACTCCGCCCAACGGCTGGCGGTCTGCACCACGACGGTCGTCGAGACGCCGTGGTCGACGGCGGGCAGGTCCGCCGGTGCGAAGTCGGCGTCGATCGCCGCCATCGTCTCGGGGTCGATCCAGTCCTGGGGCGTGCGCGCCCGCGCCCACAGGTGGTGGTGGGCGTCCACGACGTCGTGTCCGGGCACGGGTGACCTCCTCCTCGACGAGTCTGTGCGATACATCCTACCTATGGTCCCTTACGGGTCTACTCGCCGTCCACTTCCTGAGAGAAAGCCCGGGATCAGCGCCCGATCATGGGATCACGCGGCTGAACACATCGAAGGCGGGCTATGCTTCCGTCATGAGTCCGGTGCCCGCAGAGCCAGCCCACGGCTCCGCCTCGGCACCCACCCCCGGGCTCCGGCTCACTCTCAGCCGAGAGCTGGCCGAATCCACGGCTGCTGTGCTGCGCGTCGTCTCGGATCCCACCCGGCTGCAGATCCTCGGCATCCTGCGGGCGTCACCCGATGGCGCGGCACGGGTCTCCGACCTGACGCGAGCACTGGGGCTACGACAACCGACCGTCTCGCACCATGTGAAAGTGATGAGAGAGGCGGGAATCCTCAACCGACGACCAGAAGGGCGCGAGGTCTGGTACGCGATCGACCCCGCGCGCCTCGACGCCGTCGGCGACCTGCTCCGGTGAAGTCTCGTCCGTCACCAGCCCGACGAGGCGCTCGATGAACCCTCACGACGAGCACGAAAAGCTGCGCCTCCGTCAGGTCGTGGCGATGTCGGATCCAGATCGCCTGCGCATCCTCTCGCTGGTGATCACCGACCCGTCGGGACAGCCGACAGCTCGGCTCCTCGCCGGGCCGGACGGGGACACAGAGGTTCTTCGCGCTCATCTGGAGGCCATGGCTGAGGTCGGACTGGTCGCTCCGCTGGAAGGTCAAGGTGGCGAGACCGCGTTCCGGCCGACGCCCGACGCGCTGGTGCGGTTCGGCGGGGCGACCCTTGCCGTACCCACGGCGAAGCACCCGGGCCCGGTCGACCCGACAGACCACGCTCGGCTGCTGGCACGTATCACGAGCGACCTCTCGGAGGACTACGCGCACGTCCTGGCGCCCGAGACCGTCGCCCGATTCGTGGCCGACAGCTACGACCTCCTCGCGTCGCGCGCTCGGGTGCGCCAACACCTGCCGGCGCTGACGGCGCGCTTCGCCTCCGAGCGGCTCGCAGCCCTCGTCGCACCTGTCGGAAGCGGGGCGCTCGGCCCGGACCGCGCCGTGCTCTTCGTCTGCGTCCACAACTCCGGCCGTTCCCAGATCGCTGCCGCGGTGCTCCGCGCCGCGGCAGGAGACCGCGTCCGGGTTCGGACCGCCGGGACGAGACCCTGGTCACAGATCGACCCGGCGGTCCGGTACGAGCTGGCACGACGCGGGATCGATCAGCTCACCGAGCTGCCTCGACCTCTCACCGACGAGGTGGTCAGGGCTTCCGGAGTGGTCGTGACGCTCGGCTGCGGAGATGCATGCCCGGTGGTGCCCGGTCGGCAGTACCGCGACTGGCCGATCGTCGACCCGGTCGGCCGGTCCGCCGCAGAGATCCGCCGGATCGTCGACGACATCACGGCCCGGGTGCAGGACCTGCTCAACGAGCTGGTACGTCCCGCAGGCTGAGGCGTAGAGCGACGGCCGAACGGTCGCTCACGGTCGCGCAGGACGGAACACCCAGGACTCCAACCGGTAGCCGACGCCACGAACTGTGTGGATGGCACCGGCACGATCCAGCGCCTCGAGCTTGCGTCGCAAGCGGGCGACGATGCCGATGAGCTTCTCGTCCGGGTCCGACGACTCCGGCCACCGTGCGACCAGGTCGGCCCGAGAGACGACGTGGTCCTGCCGTGAGGCCAGGTCGAAGAGCACCTCGAACTCGAGCATCGTCAGGTCGATGCCGCGCCCCGCGAGCTGTGCGTCATAGCTTGCCGGGTCGAGGAGGAGCTCTCCGGCACGCACCACGGCAGGTGCCGGGCGCACCGGCCGGACCTGGCGGACAGCGGCAGCCAGCTCGGCCGGGTCGTACGGCAGATGGACGAGCGGTTGCGCACCGGCCAGGATAGCGGGCCCGATGAGGTCGACGTCAGCACCGTCGTAGGCCAGCAGGACCGGCAGCGAGAACTCGTCGCGGACGATCCCCGCCACCTGGGCGGAGATCCGTGTGCCGAGCCGGGCAGCGACGACGACCGCCTGGGCGGGCTCCCTCCCGAGCCGCGCGATCGCCAGCAGCGGGTCCGTGAACGTCTGCAAGGCGACGCCCCGTTCACGCATCCCCGCACCGAGCTGGTCTCCGTCCTCGACAGCAGGGTCGACGAGCACGACGGTGTCCATGGTGCCGTGGACGATCGACGGTTCAGCGATCGCCATGGTGGTCACCCGAACCGCCCGGAGATGTAGCCCTCGGTCCGCTGGTCGGACGGGTTCTCGAAGATCGTCGCGGTCGAGTCGAACTCGACGAGCCCGCCCGTCCGGTCACCGGTGGTCTCGTTGACCGTCACGGTGAAGAAGGCGGTGCGGTCCGAGACCCTGGCGGCCTGCTGCATGTTGTGCGTCACGATGATGATCGTGTAGCGCTCCCGCAGCTCCGCCATCAGTTCCTCGATCCGCAGGGTGGCGATCGGGTCCAGGGCCGAGCAGGGCTCGTCCATGAGGACGACGTCCGGGTTGGTCGCGATCGCCCGTGCGATGCACAGCCGCTGCTGCTGGCCGCCCGAGAGGCCGTAGGCGTTCTGCTTCAGCTTGTCCTTGACCTCGTCCCACAGCGCCGCGCGCCGGAGCGTCTCCTCGACGAGGTCGTCCATGCTCTCGACCTTCATCCCGGTCACCCGTGGCCCGTAGGCGATGTTGTCGTAGATCGACTTGGGGAACGGGTTCGCCTTCTGGAAGACCATGCCGATCCGACGCCGCACCTCGATCGGATCGATCTTCGGCCCGTAGAGCTCGATGCCGTGGTAGCGCACCTCACCCGACACCCGCGCCACCGGGACAAGGTCGTTCATCCGGTTCAAGCAGCGCAGCACGGTCGACTTGCCGCACCCGGAGGGGCCGATGAGCGCAGTGATCTCGTTCCTCTGAAAGTCCATCGTCACGTCGGTCACGGCGTGGAAGTCGCCGTAGTGCACGTTGAGGTCCTGCGTCGCGAACACCGGTGCGACGGCGGACGCGCCCTGCGCACTGCCGCTCGTGGTCGCGACGGCGTGTGTTGCCTGGTCAGTCATCTCGGGATCCTTCTTCCGGACGGTCATCGGGGTCAGTACGCTCGGCTGTACTTGTTGCGCAGCCAGATCGCGACGGAGTTCATCAGCAGGAGCAGGACCACCAGCACGATGGATCCGGCCGCGGCCAGGGTCCGGAACTCGTCCTGCGGGCGCATGGCCCACTGGAAGATCTGGACGGTGATCACCGAGTAGGCGCCCTCGAAGAAGCCCTCGGGAAGGAACCGCACGAACGTCGTCGCCCCGACGAGGAGCAGCGGTGCCGTCTCACCGATGGCGCGAGACATCGCAAGGATCGTCCCGGTGAGGATGCCGGGCAACGACACGGGCAGGATCTGGCGGGAAACGGTCTGCCACCGTGTCGCGCCGAGTCCCAACGACGCCTGTCGCAGCGTGCTGGGGACCCCGCGGATCGCCTCCCGCGAGGCGATGATCACCGTGGGCAGCACCATCATCATCAGGGTCAGCGAACCGGCGAAGGCCACGAATCCGAGCCCCCACGGTCCGCGGACGATGAACGCCAGCCCGAGGATGCCGAACACGATGGAGGGGACCGCAGCGAGATTCTGGATGTTGATCTCGATCAGACGGTTGTACCACTTGTCCGGGTCGGCGTACTCCTCGAGATAGACCGCCGCGCTCACGCCGATGGGCACGGTGGTGACCAGCACCCCGACCATGACGTAGATCGTGCCGACGATGGCCGGCAGAAACCCTGACGTCTCGGGGTCGCGGGTCGAGGGCATCTGGGTGAAGAGATTCGAGTCGAGGCGCGGCCACCCGGCGATCGTCACGTAGACCAGGAGCGTGGCCAGCATGACGACGGCGACGACGATGCACAGGAGGAGGACCGCTCGGAACAGCTCTCCCTTGACGTCGATGCCCCGCCGCTGCAGCGACGTCGTGTCGACGCGAGCAGCGTCGACCGCGATCCGGGTACGGCCGGACTGTCTCATTCGTAGACCTCTCGAAACTTACGGACCAGGGCGATGCTGATCATGTTGACGAGCAGCGTGATGACGAACAGCAGTGCGGCGACGGCGAACACGGTGTAATAGGTGATCGTCCCGGTGGAGACGTCGCCGGTCGCCGTGCGCCCGATGAAGGCCGTCATGGTGAGCACCGGGTCGTTGGGCCAGAGCGTCAGGTTGGCGATCGCACCGGCCGCCATGAGGACGACCATGGTCTCGCCGACAGCTCGGGAGAGCCCCAGCACGAAGGAGGCGACGATCCCGGAGAACGAGGACGGTACGACGACCTTCGTCGCCACCTGCATCCTGGTGCTGCCGAGGCCGTAGGCAGCTTCGCGCAGCCCGCTCGGGATGGCGCTCATCGAGTCCTGGGAGACGGATGCCACCGTCGGGATGATCATGATCCCGAGGACGACCCCCGCACTGAGCACGAACTGGAAGCCAGGAGGTTCCCCCAGCTTTCCCGGCAGGAACTCGGGCCAGACCGACTGCAGGACCGGTGCGACGAAGGCCAGGGCGAAGAGACCGTAGACGACCGTCGGGATGCCTTCGAGAACCTCGAGGACCGGCTTGAGGACCTGCCTCGCCCGGTGGCTCGCGTACTCGTTGAGGTAGATCGCGGCGCCCAGGCCTGCCGGCAGCGCGATGACGCAGGAGTACAGCACGATCGCGGCGGTACCAGCGAGGATGTTGTAGACGCCGAACCCGTCGGGCACGAAGTTAGGTGCCCAGGGCTCCGCGGAGAAGAACCGCGAGAACGGCACCTCGCGGAAGAACTCGATCGCCGGGCCGATGATCGCCAGGACGATCCCCACGGTGATGAGCACGGCGAGCCCGGCCGCGCAGAAGAGCCAGACGGCGATCAGCTTCTCCCCGATGCGGCGGCTCGAGGACTCCAGCGAGAGGGGCGGTTCGACCGAGGGCGGCTCGGTCAGACCCGAGACGGTTGTCATGCGACCTGCTCTTTCGTGGACGGGCGAGGACGGACGTGACCGCCGGCCCGGCACCCGACGGGTCCCGGGCCGGCGGGACGCATCAGCCGACCAGCTCGGCGAGCGCGTCGCCCGCGACCTGCTCCTGGTCCTCGTTCAGCGGGATGAAGCCGGCCTCCTCGGCGATCTGCGCCTGGTTGAGGATGTAGAACTCGAGGAACGCCTGGACCTCGGGCTTCTCGAGCCCGGTGTCGCTCGGGTAGACGTAGAGCTGCCGACCCAGCGGGTTGTACGTCCCGTCCATGACGGTGTCGAGCGACGGCGCGATGCACTCGCCGTCCTCGTTCTCGATCTCGACGGCACGCACGGCGTCCCCGGCCTCCTCGACGAAGGACAGCGGGATGAAGGCCGTCGCACCGGTCGCACCCTCGACCCCCTGCACAGCGCCGAAGTCGTCCTCACCGATGTCGTTGTAGTCGGCGCGGATCGCGCCGCTCTCACCGTTGACCTCCTCGGTGAAGAAGTCGAAGGTGCCGGAGTCGGAGCCCGGGCCGTAGAGGGTGATCGGCTCGTCGGGGAAACCGTCGCGGACGTCCGCCCAGGAGTCGACCGGGCCGTCGGGCCGCCACATCGAGCTGACCTCTTCGATGGTCAGGCACTGCGCCCAGTCGTTCGCGGGGTTCACCGCGACGGCCAGACCGTCGTTGGCGATCCCGAGCTCGGCGTAGGAGATGCCGTTCTCCTCGCAGCGCTGCGCCTCGTCCTCCTTGATCGGCCGGGAGGCCTCGGAGATGTCGGTCTCACCGTTGCAGAACTTCTCGAAGCCGCCACCGGTGCCGGAGACGCCGACCGACACGCGGACGTCCGGCTGCTCCTCGCCGAAGAGCTCGGCGGCCACCTCGGTGTTGGGGGCGACCGTCGACGACCCGTCGATGACGACCGATCCGGCCATCGCCTCGCCGTTCTCGCCGCCCCCGGCGCCGTTCGCGGCCTCGTCGCCGGGTGTGTCGGAGCCGCCGCAGGCGGCGAGAGACAGCGCCAGGCCGGTTGCGCCGATCAATGCTGCTGCACGCTTGTGGTTCTTGAGCACGTCTGTGATCCCGTCTGCTGGGGCGGGACTCGACCCGCCCGGTTTCCTGTCGGACGAGATAGATAGAACGCGGTCTATGTGAACAGTCGGTGAACGCCGCCCCGCGACAGCGTGACCAATCGATCACCATCTATCGTTGCGGGATCGGGCGCCCACCCGTCAACCCACGGCGGCGCCGATGTCGAGGGCCGGGTACGGCCCGGCGGCGCACGCGGCGAGCGCCAGGACGACGACGGCGACAGCGGCGAGCGCCGCCGCCGTCCACCGCCGCGTCCTGCGCGCTGGCCGTCAGTCGTCGCCCGAGCGGCCGTGCAGGACCCCGGTGGCGAACCCGACCGCCGGGGCGCCTGCGGGCGCGCCGACTCCCAGGCTGACGAGCTGCGGTTCGGCCGACCCGCCGCAGCACGCCCCGGCAGTCTCGCCGTCGTCGGCCACGTCGGTGGAGCAGACGCCGGTCTCGGGCAGCTCGAGCTCGACGGCGTCGGCCGCGGCGCGGTCGCCGGCCAGCGCGGCGGCCACCGAGCGGACCTGCTCGTAGCCCGTGGCGAGCAGGAAGGTCGGCGCCCGCCCGTAGGACTTCATCCCCACGAGGTAGAAGCCCTCGTCGGGGTGCGAGAGGACGCTCTCGCCGTGCGGCGAGACGGTGCCGCACGAGTGCAGGTTCGGGTCGATGAGGGGCGCCAGCCGTGCCGGCGCCTCCACGACGTCGTCCAGGTCGAGCCGGACCTCGCGCAGCATGTCGAGGTCGGGACGGAAGCCGGTCGCGGCCGAGACCACGTCGACGACGGCGTCGAACGGCCCCTCGGCACGCTCGCCCGGTGCGCGCCCGGTCCCGGAGACCCGGAGACGGCCGTCGGTCGCCTCCAGATGCTCGATCCCCACCCGCGTCCACAGCTCGAGGCGGCCCGCGTCGACCGCCTCGCGCAGCCGCGTACCCAGCAGGCCGCGGGCCGGGAGCTCGTCGTCGGTGCCCCCGCCGAACAGGCGGCGCGGCGACCCGCCGCGGATCGCCCACACGACCTCCGTGCCCGGCTCCTCGTCCGCCAGGTGCGTCAGGGCGAGCAGCGTGTTCGCCGCGGAGTGCCCCATGCCCACCACCAGCACCCGGCGACCGGCGAACCGGTCGCGGTCGCGGCCGAGCACGTCGGGGAGCGGCCCGGCGAGGAAGGCCGCCGCCTCGGGCTCGCCGATCGCCGGGAGCCCGCTGGCGCCGAGGGGGTTCGGCCGGCCGTAGGTACCCGATGCGTCGAGGACGGCAGCGGCCCGCAGGTCGCGCGTGCCGCCGTCGGACTCCGTCCGCACGAGCCAGGGGCGGCGCTCGCGGCCGAGGGAACGGGTGCGGTCCGCCCCGTCGCGCGCGACGGCCGTGACGCGGGTGCCGTAGCGGATCCGGTCACGCAGCGCGGGCGTCGCGGCGAGCGGGGTCAGGTAGTCACGGACGAGTTCCGCACCCGTGGGGAGCGTGTCGAGGTCGGGCTCGCGCCAGGTGCTGTCCGCCTCGAGCAGCCGACGGGCGGCCGCGTCCACGCAGTAACGCCACGGGGAGAAGAGCCGCACGTGACCCCAGTCGGCGACGGCGGCGCCCGGGCCGTCACCCGCCTCGAGCACGAGCGGTTCCAGTCCGCGCTCCAGCAGGTGCGCCGCGGCGGCGAGCCCCACGGGGCCCGCGCCGATCACCACGACCGGGTGCTGCGTCTTCGTCTCCATGCCTACTCCCTCATCGAAGAACGTCAATGTGTCGGGATCAACGTATCCATAGACTTCGATGCGTGGCAAGATGGAGGGATGACGACCTTGCTCCCCCTCGCGTCGGGACCCCCCGCGGCCGAGACGTGCTGCACGCCGCTGCGCGCCGCCGTCGACGCCGAGGAGGCGCAGCGTTTCGCGCAGGTGTTCAAGGCGCTCGGCGACCCCACCCGCGTCCGCCTGCTGTCCACCGTCGCCACGTCACCGGACGGCGAGGCCTGCGTCTGCGACCTCACCGCACCCGTCGGGCTCAGCCAGCCGACCGTCAGCCACCACCTGAAGATCCTCGTCGACGCCGGGCTGCTCACCCGCTCCCAGCGCGGCCGCTGGTCCTACTACGCGCTCGTCCCCGGCGCGGTCGAGAACCTCACCGTCGACCTCCGCGCCCTGGTCTGATCCCGCCGCAGACCGGTCGGCGAGCAGACGGTGCGGTCGTGGGTCGTCCCCCTGCGACGCCCCACGACCGCACCGTCTGAGGGAGGCCGGTGCCCGCAGGCACGGCCTCCTCCCCGGGACGGGCTGCTCGACGGCACGGGCCCCCGCCCGCACCTGACGTCGGCACACCCTCCCGGGCGAACCGGGCACGCGTGGGGAACCGCGAACGGCTCCCTACCTCGTGGGATCCCGGTCCTGCGACCGCTGCGGCAGCACGGTCGTGGGCCGTCCCCCTGCGACGCCCCACGACCGCACCGCCTCAGCGGCAGGTCGGGTCAGCCGAGGGGCGGCGCGGTGACCGTGTCACCGGCACCCACCCGGCGGCGTCGTGCGACGAGGGCCGTCCCCGTCACGACCAGCAGAGCGGCCAGGAGGCCGAGCGTCCCCGAGGTCGCACCGGTCGCCGCCAGCGCCGTGCCGGCGGTCGACGTGGTGGACGTCCCGGCCGACGACGCAGCCGCCGACACGCTCGGGCCCCCGCCCGAGTCGGTCGCCGTCACGCCACCGGACGGAACGGGGCCCGGTGCGGCCCCCGAGCCGGTGCCCGTGGTGCCGACGCCGGTGGTGCCGGACCCGTCAGCACCGTCGGTGCCGTCGGTGCCGTCGGTGCCGTCACCGTCACCGTCACCGTCACCGTCACCGTCACCGTCACCGTCACCGTCACCGGGACCTTCGCCGTCGCCGGGACCTTCGCCGTCGCCGGGACCTTCGCCGTCGCCGGGATCTTCGCTCGTACCGTTCTCCAGCACGTCGTCCACGAGGCCGTCCTCGGCCAGGACGCTGTCGACGACGCCGACCAGGTCCGGCTCGAGCAGCTCCGTGACCGTCTCGTTCAGGTCGTTGCGGAGCTCGTCGAGCAGGCCGTCCGTGAGGCCCTCCTCCGGATCGTCCGGACCGACGACGTCGTCGACCAGCCCGTCCTCACCGATGAGCCCACCGACCAGGTCCTCGACCTCACCGTCGGTGCCGAGCAGCTCGTCGACGGCACCCGTGGTGTCCACGACGTCGACGAGGACCGTGTCCGCACCGCCGTCCTCGAGCAGGTCGTCCACCACGCCGTCCTCGTCGAGCACGTCGCGGACCACACCGTCGAGGTCGCCCTCGAGCGCGCTGTCCACCGTGGAGTCCACGTCGCCCAGCAGCTCCTCGACGACATCGTCAGTGACGCCCTCCTCGGGCTCGTCGGCACCCACGACGTCGTCGACCAGCCCGTCCTCACCGACGACGTCCGACGCGGTCTCCTCGACCGCCCCGTCCGTCCCGAGCACCTCGTCGACCGCACCCGTGGTCTCCACGACCTCCTCGACCACGGCATCCGCACCGCCGTCCTCCAGCACGTCGTCGACCAGGCCGTCCTCGGCCACCACGTCGTCCACGACCGCCTCGACGTCACCGGACGCGGCGTCGTCGACCGTCTGGCTGACGTCCTCGGCGACGGCGTCGACCACGTCGTCGGTCGTGGTCCCGCTCGGCTCGTCCGCCCCGAGCAGGTCGTCCACCGGTCCGTCCTCGCCGACGAGGTCGTCGACGACTGCCTCGACCGGTTCGGTGTCGACCTCGGGGAGGTCGACGGGAGTGTCCAGAGAAGCGTCCGACAGCTCCTCCGACACGTCTTCGAGGTTCAGGTCGACCGAGGTGTCCTCGCCGATCTCGACGTCGACGACGTCGCCCTCCGCTGCGTGGGCCGTCCAGGCCCCGGCGACCACCAGGCCACCTGTGACGAGCGCTGCGTGCAGCACTCGTCGCGCGTTCGTACGCATGGTTGTTCTCCTGCCGTGTGACGTGGGAGCAGGCGGCAGAGCGGCCACCCGCGGCATGACGCGCTCAGAGGCGCGACGCGGCCACGTCAGGCAGGAGAGACGGAGATCTCGAAGTCGGGCACCGGGAGCGGTGCGCAGGCTTCGTGGGCCGGCAGCAGCCAGTGGCTGCCGTCGGCACGCGCGGCGGCGGCGAGCTGCGCGGCGACGTCGCCGGTGCTCGCAGCTCCGCGCGCGGAGCTGGAGGAGGACCCTCCGACGGCGCCGGTCGCCGTCGGTGCGGCACCACCGTCAGAGGTCGCCAACGCGGTGGCGTCGGTCTCGGGGCCGGCGTCCACGGCCGACGAACCGGTCGGGGCCGGGACCGCGACCGACCGGGCTGCAGCCGTGCCGATCGTCCCGGTGGCCGCGACCGGCGCGGTGTCCGGCGCCACGGCACGCAGTGCCGTCGTCACCGTGGGCTCCGCAGCGGTCACCGCGGAAGCTGCCGGGACCGGCGGCCCCGGGACGCCCGGTGCCGCCGGCGTCGAGGACGGTCCCGGGCCGGGCGCCGGTGGCGCGCCGCCGTTCCCGTCGTCGGGGCCGCCGTCGGGCGCGCCGGTCACCGGCGGTACGAGGCCGTCGACCACCGGGTCGATGACGGGGTCGAGGATCGGGTCGACCACCTCGATCACCGGGCGGACGGCGGGGTCGACCAGGTCGACGACCGGCTTCAGCACCGGCGAGACAGCGTCGGCGACCGGATCGAGCACGGGGTCCAGGACGCCCATGACGGGGCGGACCACCGGGTCGAGCACCGGGTCGAGGACCTCGACGACCGGGACCACGCTGCCCACCACGGGCGCCGTGGCGTCCCGCACCGGACGCAGGACGGGCTCCACCACGTCGGCAACAGGCTCCACGACCGGTTCGAGCACCTCGGTCACGGCACCCACCAGGGAGCCGACGGGCTCGAGCACCGGGCTCAGCGCCTCGGTGACCGGACGGACGGTCTCGCCGACGGCCCCCGTGACGGGTCGGACCGGCTCGCTCACCGGTCCCGTGACGCCCTCGACGACGTCACCCGCGGCCTCCGTGACCGGGTCGAGCCCGTCCGTGACCGGCCGGACGACCGCGTCGAGGACGCCCCCGCCCGGGTCCTCGGGCCGGCCGTCCGGGGCGGGATCCGCGGGCGGATCTTCCGCGTCCTCGCCCCCCGCGTCGTCGGCCGCCCCGGTCAGGTCGCCCGGCGGTCCGGCGTCCTGCGCCGGCTCCGCCTCGGGAGACTCCTGGCAGTGGGGCGCCACGGGAGCGACCACGGCACCGAGGACGCCCCCGACGGTCTCCGTGACCGGCAGCAGGACGTCACCTGACACGGTCTCCACCAGACCGGGCACCGGACCCTGGGTGTTCTCGGGAGCACCCGGCTCCCCGCTCGGGTCCGCGCCGGCCTCAGGCTCGTCAGCAGCACCCGTGGCACCGTCCTCGACCTTCTCGTCGGCCGAGGCGTCGGCAGGTCCGCCCGTGGTCCCCTCGCGCTCGCCGGCGGGACGGTCCGCGGGCGGCTCCGTCGGGCGCTCGTCGGGCGCCGAGTCCTCCGCAGGCTCACGCTCGGACTTCTCGGCGGGCTTCTCGATGTGCCCTTCCGCCGGCTGCTCCGTGGTGCCCGACGGCTTTTCGGCCGGCTCCTCCGACGGCTTTTCGGCCGGCTTCTCCGGCTTGTCCGCAGGCTTCTCGGCCGGCTCCTGGGTGGGCTTCTCGGCCGGCTTCTCGCGGTCCCGATCCGTGACCTTCTTGACGGCATCATCGACAGGCTTCGTCACCGTCTCAGCGGTCTCGCCGACGCCGTCCAGCAGCGGGTCGGTCACGCGCTCCGTGGCGGACTCGACCACACCGGCGAGCAGACCACGCCCGGATCGCTCGCGGTCACCGCCGTCGTCGGCGGCAGCGCCGGTCGCCAGCACCAGGCCGGTCACCGCCGTGCCGAGGGCGGCCCCGGCAGCACGCAGGGTCCAACGGCGGAGGCTCGACGCCCCCGTGCTCCCCCTGACCCCTGCCATCCGGCTGTCCCTGCCCCTTGCTCTCGTCGGACGAAGTTGTGACGGGCACCACTCTGGCGTGTCACGCCGGCCCGTGCAACAGCAGACGCGCAGGTCACCGGGTCATCAGCGGTGCACGCTCGGGCAGCGCGTCGAGCCGTCCGGCCGTCTCGACCGCGCACCGAGCGAGCTCGCCGGCGATCTGCGTGCTCAGCCCGAGGTACGCCGCGGGATCGATGAGGTCGCGGAGCTCGGACCGCCCGAACGCCCCGGACACCACGGGATCGGCGAGCAGCATCTCCACGAAGGGCGTGCCGCTCGTCGCCGCCGCCTGCGCGACCTCGAACACGACGTCGTGCGCCTTCTGACGCCCGATCTTCTCGCCGAGGGCCAGCATCAACGACTCCGAACCGATCATGCCCGCCGAGAGGCTGATGTTGTCGCGCATCCGGGCCGGGTCCAGCTCCAGTCCCCCCACGATGACGTCGAGCCGGGCGAGCATGTCGCCGGCCAGCACCGCGGCAGAGGCCGCGACGTCCTCGAGCAGCGCCGTCATCGCCCCGTTGGCCTCCTGGTCGTGGAGCATCGACTCCAGGGCCGGGGCCGCGAGCGCCCGCAGCTCGGCGGACATGGTCAGCAGGTCGAGCGCGAGCTGCGGATTGCGCTTGTGCGGCATGGTCGACGACCCGACGGTGCCCTCGGGGACCGGCTCGAACGCCTCCGCGAACTCGGGCTGCATGAGTGCGTAGACGTCCTTGGCGACCTTGCCGACCGTGCCCGCGAGCTGGGCGAGCACGAGGACGAGCTCCACGATCCCGTCGTTGACCGCACGCGACGGCACACGCATGGGGTGCAGGCCGAGCCGGTGCGCCACCCCGGCCTCGATGATCCGGCCCGCGTCGCCGAACGAGGCGAACGTGCCGGCCGCGCCACCCATGAGGACGCAGAACAACCGGTCGTCGAGACGTTCCAGCCGTTCGGTGTGCGCCACGAGCTGGTCGATCCACACCGCGACCTTGAACCCGAACGTCACGGGGACGGCGTGCTGCGAGTGCGTGCGGCCGGCCATCGGCAGCCCGGCGGAGCGCTCGGCGAGCCCCGCGGCCGAGCGCAGCACCCGGGAGAGCTGGCCCAGGAGCAACCGGTGGGCGTCCCGCAGCACCAGGACGTCGGCGGTCTGGGTGATGTTCTGGGTGGTCGCGCCCCAGTGCACCCAGCCGCCGTGCTTGGAGCCGACGGCGCGGGCGAACTCCTCGATGAGCGGTACCAGCGGGTGGCTGGCCTCCGCCGTCGCGGCGAGGACCCGCTTGATGTCGAGCTTCTCGATGCGGGCGGTCAGCGCGATCGCGCGCGCGGACTCCTGGGGGATGAGGCCCGCGTCCGCCTCCGCGAGCGCCAGCGCAGCCTCGACGTCGAGCCGGGCCTGCCACCGGTTCTCGCGGGTGAACAGCGCCGCGACGCCGGGGTCGGGGACGCGCCCCTCGGTGAAGCGGCCGAACGGTGCGACGATCATGCTTCCTCCTCGGGCCCGCCACCGGTTCGACGGCGCTGGGCAGCATGATCGTCCTCATCGGCGCCGGACGCGAGCCCCGACCGCCCCGCGAGACCGCGGCCGCTCAGGTGCCGGAGGAGCCGCCCCGCGCCTCGCCGGCGACGTCCTGGGCGGACTCCTTGCCGTGCCCGGCGACGTCACGGCCGGCTTCCGTCGCGGACTCCTTGAGGCCCTGGCCGTGCTCCTGCGCGGTGCCGCGCAGGTCCTCCGCCATGCTGCTGCCCGCCTCCTGAGCGTCCTCCACGAGCGGCTCGGCGGCTTCCTTGACCCTCGTGGCGACCTCCGTCTCCTGGCGGGTGGCCGGCAGCATCGAGGCGGCCAGGAGGCCCAGCCCGAAGGCCACGGCCCCCACGGCGAGCGGGTTGCCCTGCGTCTGCTCCTTCACCGCCCGGGGGGCTCCGCCGACCTTGTCGCCCACGGTGCTCGTAGCGTTCTTCACCGAGTCGCCCGCCTGATGGCCCGAGGACTTCGCGGAGCCCATGACGCGGTCTCGCAGGCGGTTCACCCCCGCCTTGGCGCGGTCGGTCTGACGGTGGGCGACCGAGCTCGGCCGGACGTGCTCGCCGAGCGTGTCGACGTCCTCGCTCAGCTCGCGGCGCGTGCGTTCGATGTCGGCGCGGACCTGGTCCGGGTCGTGGGTGCTCATCGGTTCCTCTCCTCGTGTGCTCGGAGTGCGTGGGGGATCTTCTTCAGGGAGTCGGTGGTGCGGGGAAGGCCTTGCGCGCGCTGGATCTCCTTGCGGCCGACGAGTGCGAGCACGCCGGCGACGACGGCCCACAGGGCCGCCACGACCAGCGCGGACCAGCCCAGGCCCATGAGGGTGCCGAGCGCCCACCACAGCGCCACCGAGAGGAAGAAGACGGCCATCCCGGCGCCGTAGCCGGCGCCGGCGAACATGCCGGCGCCCTTGCCCGCGTTCTTGGCGGACTCGGTGGCTTCGGCCTTGGCCAGCTCGATCTCCTGGCGCACGAGCGTCGAGAGGTCCTGAGTCACCTCGGAGACCAGCTCGCCGAGACTTCGCTCGCCCGTGCCGGGTCGCTCCGTCGAGCCGCCGAGGACACCGGTGGACGTCCGCTCGGGCGCCGTCCGGGCGGACTCGCCGAGTCGGTGCGCGTCAGGGTCGGTCGACATCGGAGACACCTCCCGTCGTGCGCGACGAGCCCGCCGTCGCACCGTCCTTCGCCTCCTTGGCGCCACGGAGCAGGCGACCGGCGACGAGACCGGCGCCGGCCGCGATCGCGATGAACGCGCCGGGGCGCCGTCGCGCGAAGTCCTCGACCTCGTGCAGGACGTCACCCGGCTCGCGCTGCTCGAACCAGTCCGCGAGCTGGTTGGCGGCGTGCGAGCCCCGACCGGCGGCCCCGCTCGCGTACCCGGGGTCGGGGCTGGTGCGACTCATCTCGTCCAGCTCGTTGCCGAGGTGGCGCAGCCCGTCGGCCAGCCGTCCCTGCTGGTGCGAGGCCTGGGAGGACGCCTGGCCCTGCGCCTGGCTCCACAGGTCCTTGGCGCGGTCGGCCGCCTCGTGCGCGACCTCCCCCGCTCGCTCCTGCGCCTCGTGGGCGACGTCGCGGCCGGCGTCGGCAGCGTGCGACGCCGTCTGCGAGGCACGCTCGCGGGCGCCGCCTGCCGTGCTGTCGTCGCCCGCGGCGGTTCCGCCCGGTGCTGCGGGCGGCAGGCCGGTCGTCGGGGCGGTGCCCGGCCTCGGCGGGTAGGACGTGTCACTCATGATTGCCTCCGTTCCGCCCCTCGGGGGCGTTCGGACGGAGGGAGCCGGCACGGTCCCGGCGGCGGTCGAGCGCGCCGGAGAGGTGTCGATCTCCCGCGGCCGCTTCCTGACCTGATCCGACCATCACGCAGGTCGGCGATGCTCACATCTGGGCGAACCGTCAGCGCTCCACCAGGGCCGGCCGGTCCGGGTGGTCGAGGCGCACGACGACGTCGGCGGTCCGCTCGGGAGCGGCCTCGCGCCGGTAGCGGCTGTACGCGGCGAGCGTCCAGGCCTCCTCGAGAGGCGTCCGGCGGGTCTTCGTCGCCGCCTGCAGCGCCAGGTGGACGGTGACGTCGACGTCCAGCCCCCGGCCGAGGGCCAGCGACCCGTCGACCACGACGACCGCACCGCGCGCCAGCGGCTCGTACGCCGCACGGGTCGACCGCCCGGAACCCGGGTCCCGCAGGGTGGGCAGGTACCGGCCCCGGCCGACGACGGCGCGGAGCACCTCGCGGTTGAGGCCGCCGACGTCGATCCGCTCGTCCAGCAGCGCGTCGGGGTCGTGGTGGCCCTGCTCCAGCCGCAACGACGGTGGCCGCAGGAAGTCGTCGACGTGCACCCGCCCGACGGGCCGCCCGGCGACCCGCAGGGGCGCGACCAGCGCGTCGGCGAACACGGCGGGCGTGGTGGACGGGTGCCCGTCGACCAGCACCCGCACGGGACGGTCGCCCGGCCGGGCCGCCACTCGTCCGACGACGTGCACGACGGCACCGTCGAACGTCACGGGGCGGACCTGCATCCGGCCATGCTGCCACGGCGCCGTCGCACCGGATGTTCACCACCTCGTCGGTTCCAGGTACGGCGGTCTCGCAATTCGCCGTCACCTCGACCGGGTCGGATACCGGTATCGCCGGTCGCGGAACTCGTCCCGGCGAGCCGCCCTCCGCCCGAAAGGAACGACCATGCGCTCCCGCACCCTTCCTGCCCTCGGTGTCCTCGGCCTCGGGGCCGCCCTGCTCGCCGGCTGCTCCGGCTCCGCGGAGGCCGGCGACGGGCCGTCCGTCGCGCCGTCGGACCCCGACGCCCCGATCACGTTCGCCACGACCCCGCTGGGCGACGACCCCGGCGCCGAGAACCCGATCGAGGCCTTCGCGGAGCTCGTCACCGCCGAGACCGGGCGGGAGGTGGAGATCGTCGACGTGCCGGACTACACCGCCGTCGTGGAGGCGCTGCGCAACCACCACGTCGACATCGGCTTCATGAGCGGGTTCCCGTCCGCGCTGGCCGTCAACACCGGCGAGGTCGACTCCCTGGTCGCCTGGCCCGGCAACGACGAGCCGGTGTCGACCTGCCTGGTGATGGACGACTCGGAGCTGCGGTCCCTGGAGGACGTCACGCCCGAGACGGTGGTGGCGTTCGCCGACCCGGCGTCCAGCTCGGGGTACTTCATGCCCACCGCGATGCTGCACGAGGCCGGTCTCGAGGCGGACGCGGACTACACCCCGATGTTCTCCGGCGGTCACGACATGTCCTTCATCGCGCTCGCCGAGGGCCAGGTGGACGTGGCCTGCACCTCGACGATCTTCCCGACCATGGCCGGGCTCGGCGACCCGATGTTCCCCTTCGAGGAGGGCGACACCCGCTCCATCGGGGTCAGCGCCTCGATGCCCGTCGCCGTCACGGTGCTCGCCGACGAGCAGCTCGCCGAGGACAAGCGCGCCGAGCTGCTCGAGGCGCTGCCGACGATCTTCGTCGAGGAGAACGCCGACGAGCTCGGCGCGATGCTCGAGGCCATGCAGGGCACCGAGCCGGTCCTCGAGCCCGGTGACGACATCTTCCAGCCGTTCGTCGACATCGCCGCGATCGCCGACGTCGACATCTCGGACCTGGGCTGACCGTGACGACGACCCTCGCACCCACCTCCGGGCCGCCGGGGAGCACCGTGGGACCCGTTGCGGCGACGTCGCTGGTCTCCGTGTCCGGCCTGCGCGTCGCCTACGGCGACGGTCCCGTCGTGCTCGACGGCGTCGACCTCGACCTGGGACCGGGAGAGACCGTCGCCCTGCTCGGGTCGTCCGGCTCGGGCAAGTCGACCCTGATGCGTTCCCTGACCGGCTTCGCACCGATCGTCGACGGCAGCGTCGACGTCGTCGGCCACGACATGACCCGCCTGCGCCGGGGCGAGCTGCGGCAGGTGCGTGCCGACGTCGGGCAGGTCTTCCAGCAGTTCAACCTCGTCGGCCGTCTGTCGGTGCTCACCAACGTGCTCGCGGGCGGGCTGCACGACGCCGGTCCGCTCAACTGGGTGGGCGGCTTCGGCTCCGCGCACCGGCAGCGGGCCATGGCCCTGCTCGACCGCGTCGGGATCGCGCACAAGGCGAACGTCCAGGCCCGGACCCTGTCCGGCGGGCAGCAGCAGCGCGTGGCGATCGCCCGGGCCCTGATGCAGCAGCCCCAGGTCGTCCTCGCCGACGAACCGGTGGCGTCCCTCGATCCGAAGATGTCGCACACCGTGCTCGCCCTGCTGCGGGAGATCGCCCGGGAGGACGGCATCCCCGTGCTGGTGAGCCTGCACGTGCTGCCGCTCGCGCTGGAGCACTCCGACCGCGTCGTCGGGCTGCGCCACGGCGAGGTGCTCGTGTCCGCACCGACCGCGTCCCTGGACGCCGACGCGCTCGCCGTCGTCTACGACGGGATCGAGGAGCCCACCGATGAGCAGCACTGACACGCGCCCGCGCCCACAGGGCAGCGGGCACCACGAGCACGCCGCGCAGCCGCTGACGGCGGCCGAGCGCGACCGTCTCGAACGGGCCTTCACCGTCCCGCGCGCCCGGTTCCTGCTCGGCGTCCCGGTCGCGCTCGCCGTCCTGTACTGGTCCGCCGTCGGCGCGGAGTTCGACGTCGCCCAGCTCGGCGAGGGTGCGGCCAACATGACCGAGTTCCTCACACGGATGTTCCCGCCCAGCTGGGACAAGCTCGACGTGATCGTCGACCAGCTCGTCGAGACGCTGCAGATGGCGGTCGTCGGCACCGTGCTGGGTGCCGTGCTGTCGCTGCTCATGGCGTTCGCCGCGTCGTCGAACATCGCGCCGCGGTGGGTCTACTACCCGGCCCGCTGGACGATGAACGTCATCCGGTCGCTGCCCGACCTGGTGTTCGCCCTGATGTTCGTCTCGGCCGTCGGGCTCGGCCCGTTCGCCGGCATCCTCGCGATGACGATCGGCTCCGTCGGGTCCATCGGCAAGGTCTTCGCCGAGGCCATGGAGTCGGTGGACACCGGCCCGGTCACCGCGATGGAAGCCGTGGGCGCGTCCCGCCGGCAGGTCGTCCAGTACGGGATCCTCCCGCAGGCCGGCCCCCTGCTCGTCTCCTACACGCTCCTGCTGTTCGAGGGCAACGTCCGCGGCGCGACCATCCTGGGGATGGTCGGCGCGGGCGGCATCGGCCTCGAGCTCACCACCGCCATGAAGATGTACGACTACGGGCACCTGTCCGCGATCGTCATCTGCATCATCGTGCTGGTCACGGCCATCGACCAGGCCAGCGCCGTCATCCGGAGGAAGATCACGTGACCACGCTCGAGACCGCTGCCGCCACCACCGCGCCGGACGTCGCACCGGACGCCACGAGCGCGACGGCGGCCGTCCCGCTCACGCTGTCCGCCCCCGTGAACCTGCGCGACCTCGGCGGGACCGCCGTCGCCGGCGGCGTCGTCCGCCCCGGCGTCGTGCTGCGGGCCGACGACCTGTCCACGGCGGACGCGGCGACCGCGGAGGCCCTCGTGGCCGACGGGCTGCGCGCCGTGATCGACCTGCGCTCGGCCGACGAGCTCGCGCTGACCGGACGCGGCGTGCTGGCCGCACGGCCGCAGGTGACCTACCACCACGTGCCGTTCCTGGCGAACATCGGCCACGCCGCGACGACCGGAGACGCCGCCCCGGGCGGAGACCCGGCCGACCTGCTCGACCAGTCGCGGTTCGGGGCCCTGTACCTGCGCATGTACGAGGGTGCGGCCGCACAGATCGTCACCGCGCTCGCCGTCGTCGCGTACTCCCCCGGCACGGTCGCCTTCCACTGCGCCGCGGGCCAGGACCGCACCGGTGTGCTCGCCGCGGCGCTGCTGCTCACCCTCGGGGCAGACGAGGAGGCGGTCGTCGCCGACTACGCCCGCACCGGCGAGAGCTCGGCGGCGATCCAGCGACGGCTCGCCCCCGTCATGGCCCCGTTGCTGGCCCGGTTCGGGGTCGACCTCGAGGCGGCGGCCCGTGCCGCGACCCGCACCACGTTCTCGCCGGCCCCGATGCGCGAGCTGCTCGCCGCCCTCGTCGAGCGGCACGGCGACCCCCTCGCCCCGCTGCGGGCGGCCGGGCTGACCGACGGGCTCGTCGACCGGCTCCGCGAGCGCGCCCTGGTCCCGGCGACGGGCGTCGCGTGACGGCGTCGGCCACGCTCCCGGTGCCGGCGGCCCCGCCCGTCCGGCGGCCCGGGAGACCCCGCGCCGCCGGGCACGACGAGCGCATCCTCACCGCCGCCGTCGCGCTGCTGGATCGAGGCGAGGACATCACGGTGTCCCGGGTCGTCGAGGTCAGCGGGGTCAGCCGCGCGGCGATCTACCGGCGCTGGCCCTCCCTGCCGGACCTGGTGGCGGCAGCCCTCGACCAGGGGCGCGAGCCGTACGAGATCTCGACCGAGGGCGACCTGCTGGAGAACCTGCTGGCGGCGCTCTCCCCCACGGCGCACCCGGCCGGGCGCGACTACCCGGAGCGCCGGTTCCGGCTGCGGTTGCGGCTGGCGATGTCGGACCGACGCATCGCCCAGGCGTACTGGCGCTCCCACGTGGCGCGGCGCCGCTCGGCGCTGGTGGCCGTGCTGCGCGCCGGCATCGACCGCGGTGAGCTGCGCGACGACCTCGACGTCGAGTCGAGCATCGACCTCGTCAACGGGGTCTTCTACTACCAGTACGTCGTGCGCGGGGTGTCCCTCACCGATCCCGACGCGATCGAGCGGTGCCGCGAGGCGGTCCGCACCGCGTGGCGCGGGATGCTGGCGGAGCCGCGCTGACGTCCCTCAGCGTGCGTGCTCGACGCAGCGGGTCGCGGCCGGCCGTACCTCCAGGCGCCCGGCCGGGATGGCCCGCCCGCACACCTCGCAGAACCCGTAGGTCCCGGCGCCGACCCGGTCGAGCGCGGCGCGGAGCTCGTCGCGCTCGACGGCGGCCTCCGCGGCCAGCGCCGCGGCCTGCTGCCGCTCCCAGGCGAGCGTCGCCCCTTCCGGGTCGTGCTCGTCGTCGACGTTCTCGCCGCGCACCGAGGCGACGATGCCGTCCACGACGGCGCGCTGGGCGGTGATCCGGGCCTCGACCTCCGCGAGCCGCGAGCGCAGGCGGGCCTCGGCGTCGGCGTGGCTGCCCGCCGGCGAAGGTCGCGGCTCAGAACCCACGGTGCGTCCATTCCCCCGCGACGAGCGTGCCCGCGACGGGCATCTGCCGCAGGCCCGACGGGTCGACGTCGAGCGGGTCGACGTCCAGGACGGCGAGGTCCGCCGGGCCGCCCACGTCGAGCGCCAGGGACCTCCCGTCCGTCGACGCCTCCAGGGCGGTGCGCAGGTCGATGCTCTGCTCCGGGTGCCACGGCTCGCGCCCGTCGCGGGACCGGGTGACGGCCGCCGCGATCGCCGCCCACGGGTCGAGCGGGGCGACCGGGGCGTCGGAGCCGAGGGCGAGCGGGACGCCCGCGCGCCGCAGCTCCGCGAGCGGGAACGCCCGGTCGGTGCGGTGGGGCCACAGCTCCTCGGCCACGTCGCGGTCGTCCATCGCGTGCTCGGGCTGCACGCTGGCCGTGATCCCCAGCACGGCGAACCGTGCGACGTCGTCGGGCTGCAGGAGCTGGGCGTGCTCGATCGATCCCCGGGCCCCGGACGCCGCGAACGCGTCCAGGGCGAGGGCGTTCGCGGCGTCGCCGATGGCGTGGATCGCGCAGCGCAGCCCAGCCGCGTGCGCGCGGGACATGAGCGGGGCGAGCTGGTCGGTCGCGATGTTCAGCGTGCCGTGCGCGTCCGGGCCGGTCATGCCGGCGTACTCGTCGAAGCAGTAGGCCGTCAGGGTGTTCAGCGACCCGTCGCTGATCACCTTCAGCGGGCCCTGGGTCACCAGACGAGCGCCGTCGGCACCCTCGGCACCGTCGGCCAGCGCGTCGCCGTGCGCCAGCCCGGCGGCGAGCACGTCGTCGAGGTACTGCTCCCACACCCCGGCGCGGACCCGCAGCCCGCCCCAACCGCGCGCCACCCGGCGCCGCCAGACCCGCAGGTTGTCGGCGACCTCGAAGTCGACCACGCCGACCACGCCGCGGCGGGCCGCCGCCCGGGCGGCGTCGACCACCATGCCGTCCGCGACGTCGTCGTCCACGGTGACGATGCGCGGGCTGGCGGGCATCCACTCCTCCTCGCGGAGCAGGCCCGTGGGGTGGCCGGTGATGCCCAGGTAGTGCAGCCCGGCGGTGTTCGCCCAGGCGCTGTGCAGGTCCCCGGACAGCAGGATGACGGGGACGTCGCCGACGGCGTCGTCCAGGTGGGCGACCGTGGGCTCGGTGTCCCACGCCGCCCAGCGGAACCCGTACCCCACCAGGGGCTGGTCCGGCGGCAGCGGCGTGGTCGCCCCGTGCACCCGGGCGCGCACGAGCACCGCGGCGTGCTCGGGGCTGGTCGCCTCCGAGACGTCCAGCCGGTGGCGCACGAGCGCCCACTGGGTCAGGTGGGTGTGCGCGTCCCACAGGCCCGGGACCAGCACCCGGCCGTCGAGGTCGACGGTCTGACCGGGGGCCTCCCGGTCGCCGGGCACGGTGGACCCGGCCGGGACGACGGCGACGATCCGGCCGCCGTCGAGCAGCACGTCCACGGGGGCGTCGAACCGGCCCGCCCGGCGGGCGTTGCGCAGGATCACACTCACCCGCACACCGTATGCGAGCGGGCGGGGTGCCAGGCCCGGTGGTGCCGTCAGGCGGTCGGCACGAAGCCCCGCAGAGCCTCCACGACGAGGGCGTGGTCGTCGCCCTGCGCGAGCCCGGACACGGTCGCGACCCCCACCACGCCGACACCCTCGACCCGGACCGGGAACGCGCCGCCGTGCGCCGCGTACTCCTGCAGCGGGAGCTGGTGGATCTCGTTGAAGTCGCGTCCCTGGGCGCGGGCGCGCAGGCCCACGAGGTACGACGACGCCCCGAAGCGGTACACGACGCGCACCTTGCGCTCCACCCACGAGTCGTTGTCCGCCGTCGTGCCCTCCCGCGCCGCGTGGAACACCTGCTGGGTGCCCTTGCGCACGTCGATCGTCACCGGCAGGTCCCGCTCGGTCGCCAGCTCGACCAGCAGGCAGCCGAGCCGCCACGCGTCGTCGTGCGTGAAGCGGGACAGGACGAGCTCGCGCTCGGCGGACTCGACCTCGGCGATCAGGGCGGTGACGTCGGTGCTCATCGGGCCAGCCTGCCACGCCTCCGAGCGCGGATCCTCTGCGTGCGCCCCGGCGGACCGGCAGTGGCACCGCTCACAGCGGGAATGCGACCCGCGTGGCAGGCTGTTGGACCGGCTGGACATCGTGACCGTCGATGTGATCCATCGACACCTTCGATGGGACGGTCACACCCCGCGCCCTCGGCACACCCACCGCCGGGCACCACGACACAGGAGATCATCCATGCGACGCCACCGCGCCCTGCTCGCCACCGCCACCGCCACCCTCACCGCCCTGGCGCTCGCGGCCTGCGGGGGTTCCGGTGACGGTTCCGACGGCGCAGACGCCGGGTCGGACCTGAACCTGGTCGACGACGGCACGCTGACCGTCGCCACGGAGGGCACCTACCGGCCGTTCACCTTCCACGACGCCTCCGGCGAGCTGGTGGGGTACGACGTCGAGGTGGCCGAGGCCGTCGCCGAGAAGCTCGGGCTCGAGATCGAGTTCGCGGAGACCCAGTGGGACGCCATCTTCGCCGGGCTCGACGCGGGTCGCGTCGACACCATCGCGAACCAGGTCTCGATGACGCCGGAGCGGGTCGAGAAGTACGAGTTCTCCCAGCCGTACACCGTCTCGCGCGGCGTCGTCGTGGTGCCCGAGGGTGACACCTCGATCTCGAGCTTCGCCGACCTGGACGGCAAGACCACCGCGCAGTCGCTCACCAGCAACTGGCGCACCCTCGCCGAGGAGTCCGGCGCCCAGATCGAGGCCGTCGAGGGCTGGGCCCAGTCCGTCGCCCTCATCGAGCAGGGGCGGGTCGACGCCACCATCAACGACTCCCTGACGGTGCTCGACTACCTCAACGAGCACCCCGACGCGCCGATCGAGATCGCGGCGGAGACCGAGGAGACCTCGGAGTCCGGGTTCGTCGTCACCCCGGAGCGCGCGGCGCTGGCCGAGGCGATCGACGGTGCCCTCGACGAGCTGCGGGCTGAGGGCGAGCTGGCCGAGCTCTCCATGAAGTACTTCGGCGAGGACGTCTCCGAGTAAGTCCTCTGAACCGTTGCGCACGAGCGCCGGTGCCCCGCGGGTGCCGGCGCTCCCGCACGTCTCCCGCGCGCCGTCGTCCTCCACGGGCGCGCCGATGGTGAGGTGAGCACATGGACGTCCAGCTCATAGCCGGCTCGTGGTGGCCGATGTGGCGCGACGCGATCCTCGGGACGGTCCCGCTGTCCCTCGTGTCGTTCGCGTGCGGGCTGGTCCTCGCGCTGGGCGTCGCGCTGCTGCGGCTGTCCTCCCGCCGCGTCCTGTCCGGCATCGGGCGCGTCTACGTCTCGATCATCCGCGGCACCCCGCTGCTGGTGCAGCTCTTCGTGATCTTCTACGGGCTGCCCACCCTCGGCGTGACGATCGACCCGTGGCCGAGCGCCGTCATCGCGTTCTCCCTCAACGTGGGCGGGTACGCGGCCGAGGTCATCCGCGCCGCGATCCTCTCCGTGCCGAAGGGGCAGTGGGAGGCCGGCTACGTGGTCGGCATGTCGCACGCCAGGACGCTGCGGCGCATCATCCTGCCGCAGGCCGCGCGGGTGAGCGTGCCCCCGCTGTCCAACACGTTCATCTCGCTCGTGAAGGACTCCTCGCTCGCCTCGCTCATCCTCGTGACCGAGCTGTTCCGCAAGGCCCAGGAGATCGCGGCGTCCACGACCGAGTTCCTGGTGATCTACGCCGAGGCGGCGGTCATCTACTGGATCATCTGCACCGTGCTGTCGTTCGGGCAGGACCGGATCGAGAAGAAGCTGGAGCAGTATGTCTGAGCCCCTGATGTCCGCCCGCGGCATCCACAAGTCGTTCGGGGACAACCACGTGCTGCGCGGCGTCGACCTGGACGTGCGCCCGGGCCAGGTGGTCGCGCTCATCGGCCCCAGCGGGTCCGGCAAGACGACCATGCTGCGCTCGCTCAACGGCCTCGAGATGCCCGACGCCGGGACCCTGGCGTTCGACGGCGGCCCCGAGATCGACTTCTCCCGCCCGGTCCCGCCGGCCCAGCGGTTCGCGGCCCGCGACCGGTCGGCCATGGTGTTCCAGCACCACAACCTGTTCCCGCACAAGACGGTGCTGCAGAACGTCACCGAGGGTCCCGTCCAGGTGCGCAAGGTCACCCGGGCCGATGCCGATTCACGGGCCCTCGACCTGCTGTCCCGGGTGGGGCTCGCCGAGAAGCGCGACGCGTACCCGCGCGAGCTGTCCGGCGGGCAGCAGCAGCGCGTCGGCATCGTGCGGGCGCTGGCCCTGCAGCCCGACCTCCTGCTCTTCGACGAGCCGACCTCCGCCCTGGACCCCGAGCTCGTCGGCGAGGTGCTGCACGTCATGAAGAGCCTCGCCGAGGAGGGCTGGACGATGGTGGTCGTCACCCACGAGCTCCAGTTCGCCCGCGAGGTCGCGGACGAGGTGCTGTTCCTCGACGGCGGCGTCGTCGCCGAGCGGGGCGCGCCCGCGCAGCTCTTCACCCACCCGCGCGAGGAGCGGACGAAGCAGTTCCTCCACCGGATCCTCCGTCCGCTCGACTAGGACTCGATGCCGATCTGGCAGACTCCGGCGCATGTCGCGCGTGATCGTCGTCGGTGCCGGTGTCCTGGGCCTGAGCTGCGCCGTCCGGCTCCTGGAGGCCGGCCATCAGGTCGAGATCCTGGCGCGTGAGCTGCCGCCGGACACCACGTCGGCGGTCGCCGCCGCGCTCTGGTACCCGTACCTCGCCTTCTCGCCGGACAGTGCCGCCGGCTCGCAGGAGAGGGTGACCGCCTGGTCGGCGCGGACGTTCACCGCGTTCGCGGACCTCTCCGCAGCGGACCCCGGGTCCGGCGTGCGGATGCGCCCCGGCACGGAGGTCTTCGCCGAGACGCCGCCCGACCCCTGGTGGCGCGACGCCGTCCCGGAGCTGACGCGCACGGACCAGGTTCCGCCGTCGTACCGCGCGGGCTGGACCTTCTCCTCTCCCGTGGTCGACATGCCGGTCTACCTCGGCTGGCTCGCCGACCGGGCGGCGGCGCTGGGCGGCACGGTCATGCAGGGGACGGTGGACGACCTGGACGCGCTTCCCGACGACGGTGACGTCGTCGTGAACACCACAGGTCTCGGCGCGCGAGAGCTGACCGGCGACGACACCGTGCGTCCCGCGCGCGGCCAGACCGTCGTCCTGGAGCAGTGGGGGCTGGACCGCTGGTGGCTGGACGCCGGCGGACCGACGTACGTGGTTCCCCGCCTCGGCGAGGTGGTGGTCGGCGGGACGGACGACGTCGGCGCCTGGGACCGGACGCCGTCCGCGGACACCGCCGCGGACATCCTCGACCGGGCATCCCGGCTGGTGCCGGAGGTGCGCGAGGCCCGCGTGCTGCGGCACGCCGTCGGGCTCCGGCCGGCGCGGCCGTCGGTCCGGGTCGAGAGGGAGGGCCGGGTGGTGCACTGCTACGGGCACGGCGGTGCCGGGGTCACGCTGAGCTGGGGGTGCGCCGACGAGGTGCGCGCGCTGGTGGCCCCATGACCCGGCTCGTGCTGCTCCACGGCCGGGACGCCGACGGCCTCGACCCCGAGGGGTTCGAGTCACGCTGGCTCGACGCCCTCAACTCCGGTCTGGCCTCCGCCGGGTCGCCGCTCCGGCTCACCGACGACGACGCCACCTTCGTCTACTACGGCGACACGCTGAGCCCGCCCGGGGACAGCGCACGTGCGCCGGTGTCCGTCTACGTCGCCGACAGCCCCGGCGCCGCGGGCGCCCTCCACCGACTGACCGCGGGCGAGGCACGGTTCACGCTCGCGGTCGCCCGGGAGGTGCTCGCCGGCGCCGGCGTGCCGGCCGAGGCGAGCACCGCCGTCGGACCGGAGGAGGGCACCACCGTCCGGCTCGGAGACTCGGTCGCCGACGCGATCGCCCGTTCCCTGGTCGCCGCGCTCGCGGCGATCGACCGGTACGTGCCCGGGCTGAGCGGTGCGGTGGTGCTCCTGCTGACCCGGGACGTGCACACCTACCTGCACGACGACGAGGCGCGCGCCGCCGTCGTCACGGGGCTCGCCGCGGTGCTGCCGACCGACGAACCCGTGGTCGTGGTGGCGCACTCCCTCGGTTCGGTCATCGCCTACGACGTGCTGCGACGGGCAGAGGCCCGCCGGTGGGACGTGCCGCTGCTCCTCACTCTCGGGTCGCCCCTGGCGATCGAGGCGGTCCGCTCGGGCGTGGAGGCGAGCAGCTCGCTCACCTGGCCGGCCGTCGGGCGATGGGTGAACGCCCGCGACCCGCGGGACCTGCTCGCCCTGCACGACCTGACGCCCTGGACGTTCCCGCTGCCCGCGGGCTCACCTGTCGTCGAGGCGATGTCCGTCCGCAACGCCGCACCGTGGCACCATGCGGCCGCCGTCCGACGTGGCGACGGCACCTGGACCGGGTACCTGGCCTCGCCGCGGGTCGCGGGGGTCGTCGCTGCCGGGCTGACGCTCGAGCGCTGATCACCGCACCTGGCGTGCGCAACCGGCCTCCCACCCCCGACGAGAGGACTCCCGACTGCCATGGCCAGCAACGCTCCCGAGGCCGATCCCGTCGCGTCCAGATGGTGGAGCCAGGTCACCTCGGTCGAGGTCGTGCACGACGACGGCCCGCGGCTCGCCGTGCACGTCCGGGAGCCGCAGCGGCTGGCCGTCCCCCAGCGGGGCCGGGACACGGCGCCCGAGGCGCGGTCGCGCATCGCGCAGCACGGTACGCCGCTGCTCGTCGACCTGACCTGCCTCGCGGCGTCGGAGGAGGAGCTCGTCGACGCGTTCGCCCGGTTCGGGGTCCGCACGACCGGGACGGGCGACGGCGCGGTGGAGACCCTGCACGCCGCCCGACCTGCCCGGCACACGGCCCGGAAGAAAGCCCTCGCCGTCGTCGGGTGGACGCTGCCCGTCGCGGGCGCCGTCGTGCTGACCGTCTTGCTGAGCATCCTCACGGCCGGAGGCTTCGACGGCGTCATCACCGGCGACAGCGCGTGGGAGCCGATGGTCGCGTCCCTGTGCCTGCTGGTCGTCGGCGCAGGGTGGCTGGCACACCTGTTCGGAACCATGCCGCACCATCACCTGCCGAGCGGCTCCGCCGTGTCCGTCGACGCCTCCGGCTTCCGGCGGCGAACCTCGGCGTCGACGTCGGACGGGTCCGCTGGGCCGAGGTCGTGGGGCTGCGTCCCGACGACGAGGACGGCGCCCGGCGCCTCGTGGTCCGGGTGCACCACCCACGGGATATCGCCCGAAGGGCCACGAACCCGTTGCGGGCGAGGTTCTACCGCAGCGCCGAGGGCGAGGCGCTGAAGCAGCACGAACGGTACGGGTCCCCGGTGGTGATCCACCTCGACCAGGTCGGCGACGCCGAGGCCCTCGTCGAGGCGTTCCGGCAGCGCAGCGGCCACACGGTGCCGACCTGACCTGACGAGCGTCAGAGCGGGTCGCGCCACCCGGGCAGCAGGCGTTCCAGCGCGACGTCGAGGTCGATGGAGTCGCCGTCCTTGCCGCCGGCGCCGAGCACCAGGGGCGGCCGCTTCGGCTCCGGCCGCACGCCGCGCACCCGGTCGAGCAGGGTCAGCGGCGCGGTGAGCACGTAGAAGTTCCCGTCGGTCGAGACCGCCGCGGTCCGGTCGGTGCGCAGGTACCACCCGCGCAGCACGGTCCGGGCCGTGCCGCGACCGCCGTACCCCTTGACCTGCAGCGGGCCAGGCTCGAGCCCGGCGTCCCGTGCGGCGCGGACGAACCGGTCCAGCATCTCCTCGGCGCGGTGGTGCTCGGCGTCCTGCCGGGCGGCCAGCCGGGCGGCGTGCTCCCGGGCGGCCTCGGTGCGCTGCGCGGCCCAGTTCTCGCTCATCGGGCCAGTGTGGCACCGGGCAGGCGGCGGCGTTCGGCAGTCCCTGTCCCGTTCGGCACCTCGAACGACCGAACGGAGCTGGAACTGCCGAACAACGCAGGCGGGTGCGCCTACAGCTCACGCTCGGCATAGGCCACCAGCGCGTCGCGGACGAACGTCGCGCCGTCGGTGCTCCCGTAGTTCGCGGCGAACCGCTCGTCCGCCACGTACATCTCGGCGAGGCCGACGACGTACTCCTTCGGCGGGCGTCCGGCGTCGGACCCGGGAGTGCCCGGGACGGAACCGAGCCACTCGACGTGGCGGGCGGCGAGCGCCTGCGCCTCGTCCGACGTCGGGTCGACACCTCGCCCGGCCGCCGCCGCCCAGGCGCCGTTGAGGTCCTCGAGGCGGGCCTTGAACTCGGCCTGCCCCTCGCTGCCCAGCCGGCGCCACCAGGCGTCGGACGTCGCGTAGGCGTCGGCCCCCCAGCGTTCGGTCACCTCGTCCCGGTACTGCGTGTGGTCGAATCCGTCGAGCATCTTCTCGGCCATGATCGGCCTCCTCTTCTCCAGTGCGGTCAGGGTCCGTTCCACCGAGTCGATCTGCCGGTCGATCCGGCCGCGCTCGTCGCGCAGCACGTCGAGGTGGCCGCGCAGGGCGGCGACCTCATCGGTCTGGGCGTCCAGGACGTCGGCGATCTCGGTCAGCCGGAGGCCGACCTCGCGCAGCAGCAGGATGCGCTGCAGACGACGGATCGCGCCGTCGTCGTAGTGGCGCAGCCCGCCGCTGCCCGTGCCCGACGGCGGCAGGAGACCGATCTGGTCGTAGTGACGCAGGGTGCGGCTCGAGACGCCGGCGAGGCGGGCGACGTCCTGGATGGAACGGGTCATGTCCACGACGATAGAGGTTGACGCCGCGTCAACCGCAAGGCCTCAGCCGTCGTCCTGGCGGGCTGCTCGGCACCAGCTCGTCCCCCGGCGGCGCGGTCGCGTTCCACTCCTTGACCGCCGCCCAGGCGACGGCCGCGATCGGGACCGCCAGCAGGGTGCCGACGATCCCGGCGAGGATCGTGCCGGCCGTCAGGGCCGACAGCACCGCCAGGGGGTGCAGCGACAGGACCTTGCCCATGACGAGCGGGGCCAGCAGGTCGCCCTCGAGCTGGTTCACGGCGACCACGATCGCGACGACGACGAGCGCCGCCACCGGCCCGTTCGTCACCAGGGCGACCAGTGCCACCAGGGCGCCGGCGACGACCGCACCGACCAGCGGGACGAAGGCGCCGAGGAACACGACCACCGCCAGCGGCAGCGCGAGCGGCACCCCGACGACGAGCAGCCCGATCCCGATGGCGACCGCGTCGACCGTCGCGACGATGGCGGTTCCCCGGAGGTACCCGCCGAGCACCTCGACCGAGCGGTCCCCGACCTGGACGGCCCGTCGCCGGGTCTCCGGGCCAGCAGCGTCAGGAAGAACGTGAAGATGCGCCGGCCGTCCTTGAGCAGGAAGAACAGCACGACCAGGCCGAGGAGCAGCCCGGCGACCGGCTCGACGGCGACGGTCGCACCGCGGATCGCACCGGACTGCACCCGGTCGCTGGTGAGCGCCTCCGTGGCCGACTGCCGGATCGACTCGAGCTGGTCGGGCCCGATGCCGAGCGGTCCGGTGACGATCTGCTCGAGCTCTTCCACACCCCGGCCCGCCTCCTCGACCAGCGTCGGCCACTCGTCGCCGAACTGGTTGCCGACCAGCCACAGCACCAGGGACAGGAGGACGAGCCCGCCGAGCAGCGTGGCCCAGGTCGCGAGCAGCAGGGGCCACCCCGGTCCTTGAGGAACCGCACCAGCGGGGCCAGGGCCGCGGCGAGGATCAGCGCGATGAGCAGCGGGATGACGAGCAGAGACAGCCGCGTCAGCGCGAAGACGACGCGGGCGACCAGCGCGAGGAGCAGCAGCACCTGCGCCGCTCGCGTCGCGGGACGGCCCAGCCGGTCGCCCCACAGGGCCGACACCGAGCGTTGACGTTCGGCCATCGGCCCAGGCTGGCACCCATCGTGCCCGTTCGCCCGCGGCGCGAGAGCCGTCGGGGCCGGGTCAGACCGGGACGGCGTCCCGAGGCAGCTGCCCCGCGTCGGCGGCACGCTGGAGCCAGCGGTCCGACGCCGCCCCGAAGGGCTCCGCCCGGGTCGTGACGTCGCGCTCGACGTCGCGCCACGCCTCCCAGGCCAGCTCCACCCACGCCCGGGGATAGGTCGGTGCGCGGTCGAGCAGGTCGTCGGCGTCGAGCAGCCGCACCGTGCCGTCGGGGTCCCGCTCGACGTCGACGTCCAGGTCGACGAAGGAGCTCACCGGCGCGGCGGCCACCACGGTGGTGGCGACGTCCACGCGGAGCGATCTGTCGGTGCGGAACCAGGCGACCCACGGGTCCGCCACGGGCAGCAGCAGGACCCCGCCGTCCTCCGGCACCGAGAACCAGTCGCCCCACACGTCGGCACCGAGCGTCTCGGTCCGCCACGTGCGGCGCACGCTCCCGCACGGCTTGCGCTTCTCGACCCGGACGGTCCCCATGGCGCCTCCCCACGACGTCGGCGACCCGGCGTCCGCATCCCTGCGGGCCGGGTCCACCGATCCTCGCGGGGCGGTGTGGCATCGACGCTTCGACCGGATGACGATCGCGCGACGCCTGGGTGAACGGGAGATGGCGGGGCGGGCTCGTGGACGCGCAGGCGTCAGACGGCGGTGTAGCCACCGTCCACGAGCCAGTACGCGCCCGTGACGAACGAGGCATCGCCGGAGAGCAGGAACCGCACCACGGTGGCGACCTCCTCGGGCTCGCCCAGCCGCCCGAGGACGTGCTTGCCCTCCAGGGCCTGCCGCGCCTCCGCGGGAAGACTGGACTCGACGAGCGGCGTCTCGATGTACCCGGGGCCGACGGCGTTGATGCGCAGGCCCTGCGGGCCGTACTCGGCCGCGGCGTTCTTGGTGATCCCCACGACGCCGTGCTTGGCCGCCGTGTAGGCACCGTTGTTGATCGCCGCGACGGTGCCGTGGATGGAAGCCATGTTGACGATCGCGCTCTCGGCGGCCCCCTGGGACAGCATCGCCGGGATCTGGGCGCGCATGCCGTAGAGGACGCCGTTGAGGTTGATGTCGATCACGCGGTCCCAGTCGTCCAGGTCCACCTCGCCCGCCGGCGCCTGCTGACCACCGATCCCGGCGTTGTTCACCGCCAGGTGCAGCCCGCCGAAGGTCTCCGTGGCGAACGCGACGACCTTCTCCGCGTCGCCCTTGCTCGCGGTGTCCTGCTGCACGGCCGCGGCCGACCCGCCGCGGGACTCGATCTCGTCCACCACGCGCTGGGCGGACTCGAGCTTGATGTCGGTGACGACCACCTTCGCCCCGGCCCGCGCCAGGTCCTTGCTGATCGCCTCGCCGATACCCGAGCCGCCGCCGGTCACCAGGGCCACCTTGCCGTCGAACATCATCTGCCATCCCTCCTTCGCACGGCGCCTCGGCGGGCAGGAGGACACGGCATCGGCCCGTCGTCGACATCGGCGGCGGACGGCGACGGCGCGGAGCGGCATGCCCGTCCGGGACGGATCGTCATCGGTCAGGAAGCCCCCGACCGGTGCTGACCACTTCACCGTAACCCTGCCGGCGGGCCGTCGCGGCGCGCACGGCCGCACCGCGACGCATCCCACATGGTGAGACGCGAGCGAGCCTGCTCAGGCGTTCTCGCCCCAGCGGTCCCGGCTCTCGGCCGGTCCCAGACCCCACCGGATCGCGCGCACGGCGAGCGATCCCGCGGGCCCACCGCAGGTGCGGTCGAACCAGCCACCGAGACCCAGCTCGTCACGCGCCCAGACCGGCAGGAGCGAGACCGCACCGGCGGCCAGCAACCGGTACGGCGGTCGGACCGGCCAGGGCAGCGGCGGCTCCCGCAGCAGGAACCGCGCGGTGTCGAGCGCTTCCGGGCCCGCCACCAGCTCCGGCCGGTACGCGTCCAGGACGTCCCGCAGCTCGGCCACCGTCTCCGGGACGACGACGGCGCCGAGCGCCCGGGCGACCCGCCCCGACTGGGCGACGTACTCGTCGGCCTCGGCCGGCGTCAGCGGGCGCTCGCCGTAGCGCTGGTGGGCCGCCAGGAACGAGTCCGCCTCGGCGACGTGCACCCAGGACAGCAGGTGCGGGTCGCTCGCGCGGTACGGGCGTCCGTCAGGAGCCTTGCCCCGCACGCGCTCGTGCACCGCCCGCACCCGGTCGATCATCGCCTGGGCGTCGTCGGCCGTGGCGAACGTCGTGGTGGCCAGGAACGTCGACGTCCGGGCCAGGCGGCCCCACGGGTCTCCCCGGTAGCCGGAGTGACCGGCGACCCCCGCCATCGCGAGCGGGTGCAGCGACTGCAGGAGCAAGGCTCGCAGGCCGCCGACGAACGTCGCGGTGTCGGCGTGCACCCGCCGGACCGGGCTTCCCGCAGCGAACCACCGCGGACCCGGCGTGAGGTGGATCCGGTCCCGAGCGGCATGACCGTCCGGGCCGGCGACCTTGAGGAAGAGCGCGTCGCCGACCCGCGCACGCAACCGCTCCAGCGGGTGCCCAGCCGTGGTCATGGGACCAGTATCCCGCCGAAGTGCCGGGACCGGCCGCACCTCAGACGGGTGTGCGTCGACGTCGCAAGACCGCCACGATGGCCCCATGACGCTCCGACGCACCCGGCCGGCCGGGATCGCCCTCGCCCTGATGCTCGGCCTCACGCTGACCGCCTGCTCGGACGACCCGCCGACGGCCGAGACCCCCGTCGACCCGGGGTCGGCCTCCGCGGACCCCACGGACGAGGCGGACGCCGCGACCGGTGACGCGGCCGGCGAGGACGACGACGGTGCCGACGGCGGTGCCGGCACGGACGACGGCGGCGGGTCCGACGCAGGGTCCGAAGCGCTCGGTGACCGCACGACGACCGCGCTCGCCGCCGTCGCGACCGCCGAGGCAGAGGTCGAGGGCGCCGCCTACGCGATCGGCGACGACGACGAGGGGTCGTCGTGGGAGGTCGACGTCGCACTGGGCGACGAGACCGTCGTGGCCTCCGTCGACGGCACCGGTGGGCAGGTCCTCGGCACCGAGACGGATGACCTGGACGACGACGACCGGGCGGCCCTCGACGCCGCGAGCGTCGGGCTGCCCGAGGCGATCCAGCGGGTCGTCGGCGAGTCCGGCGGCACGCTGGAGGACGCCGAGCTCGAGACGGACGGCGGAGTGGCTCACTGGAAGGTCTCCGTGCTCACGTCCGCCGGCGACGAGGAGGAGTACCTCGTCGACCTCATCGACGGTGCGGTGACCCCGGGCGGCTGACCGGGGCGGTGGCCGTCGTCGCCACCGCCCGACGCGGCGGACCTCAGCCCGGCAACGTGTCGGTCGCCGTCGGGAACGACGGCTGGGCGCCGTGCGCGGTCACGGAGAACGCCCCGACCCGTACCGCCGTGCGCACCGCGTCCACCAGCGGTTCGCCACCGGCGAGCCCCCAGGCCAGCGCACCGACGAACGCGTCACCAGCGCCCGTGGTGTCCACGGCGTCCACCGTCGGCGACGGCACGACGACCGGTCCGTCGTCGTCCCCGTCCAGGACCACGGCGCCGGCGCCGCCCAGGGTCATCACGACCGAGCGCGGCCCGAGGTCGCGCAGCCCGGCCACGACGGCGAAGGGCTCGCCCTCGGGGACGGGGCGCCCCGCCTCGGTGAGCAGCCGCCACGCCTCGCCCGCGTTGACCACCAGAGGGTCGGCGAGCGCCAGCGTCTCGCGGCCGACCGGCACGACGGGGGCGAGGTTGAGCAGCAGCCGGCCGGTCGCGGCGCGTGCGGCGGCGTCGGTCCCGGCCACGGGGATCTCGCCCTGCACGACGACGACGGCGGCGTCCGCGACGAGCTCGGCGTGACGTTCCACGGCGGCCGCGTCGACCGACCCGTTCGCCCCGGGGACGACGACGATGGCGTTCTCGCCGTCGTCGTCGACGCAGACGAGTGCGACGCCGGAGGGGCCGGGCACCGTCGCGACCGCGGCCAGGTCGACCCCCGCACGGCGCAGCCCGGGGAGCGCGGCGGCGGCGAACGCGTCCGTGCCGACCGCGCCGACGAGAGCGACGTCACCGCCGAGGCGGGCGGCGACCACGGCCTGGTTCGCGCCCTTGCCGCCGGGCAGCACGGTCATGCCGTCGGCCAGCACGGTCTCCCCGGGTGCGGGGTGCGCGGGGACGCGCGTGACGAGGTCGGCGTTGACGGAGCCGACGACCACGATCGCGGTCATGCCTCGGCCACCTCCTGTGGGTCTCGACGTCGGGGGACCCATGATCCCGCATCCGGTCCGGGTCGCGGGTCGCACCGCGCGGGTGCAGGGTGCACACGAACAGTCCGCGCAGGTTCGGAGTCCGTGATGATCCGTCTCCACGATCGGGTCGAGCGAGGCCGTCATGCTGGGCGGGCTGGCGATGAAGTGGCGCTGGCGTCGACGCCGTACCGACGCCGCTGCCCCAGGTGAGGTCGATCAACGTCTCCGGCCACAAGTACGGCCTGACCTCCCCGGCGTGGGGTTCGTGGGGTGGCGAGGGGCAGACGACCTGCCCGAGGACCTCGTCTTCCCCGTGAACTACCTGGGTGGCGACATGCCGACGTTCACCCTGAACTTCTCCCGCCGGGGAACCAGGTGATCGCGCAGTACGACAACTTCGTCCGGCTCGGGCGCGACGGCTACACCAAGATCGTGGAACAGCTGCGCGACACCGCCGTGCAGCTCACCGTTCACGGTCTTCCGCGTCTCCGACGAGCTGCGCCGCTTCGGCTGGCGGATGCCGGCGTCCACGATGCCCGCCGACGCCCAGGACGTCGCGGTGCTGCGCATCGTCGTCCGCGAGGCGTTCACGGCGGACCTCGCCGCCGCGCTCGTCGAGGACGTCCGCACGGTGATCGACCGGCTCCACGCCGAGCCACACGAGACACCCCGGGACGTCAGCAAGCGAGGACCTCGCGCAGCCGCGCCCAGAACGCCGCCGGGTCGTTGTCCGGGTTCCACTCCGTGCGTGCGAACCCGCCGTGGTCCCCGGGGAACACGACCGGGCGGGTGCCGAGCGCCTCGGCGAGCGCGGTGGCACCGCGGGTGGCGAGCGCACCGGGCGGAGAGGCCGCGCCGACGGCGGGCAGCACCCGCGGCCCGCCGTCGGACCGGCGCTCCCGCAGCACGTCCAGCGGGGGCTCCCACAGCGGCATCGTGGCCAGGGACCGGCCGAGCATGAGGTCGTCCCGGCGGCCGTCGTCCTCGGCCGGCAGGCCGAACTGCGCGGGGTCGGGGTCCGGCTGGGCCAGGAACTCCTCCGTGAGCGGCTCCGTCTGGAAGATCAGCCGCAGGAACTTCGCCATCGCCGGCCCGAACCCGGAGGCGTCGTAGGTCGCCACGATGTCCGCCTGGGCGCGGACGGCGACGTCCCGGTCCTCCAGCAGCGAGGTCAGCGGCGGCTCGTGGGAGACGAGGCACCGCACGTCCTCGGGGTGGGCCACCGCCCAGGCCAGCGCCGTGACGCCACCGCCGGAGGACCCGAGGACGTCGAACGGCCCCCGGTCCACCGCCCGGGCGACGGCGTGCAGGTCCGCCGCGTGGTCCTCGACGCCCACGCCGGCGGCGTCCTCGAAGGTGGACCGTGCGGTGCCACGCGGGTCGTAGGTGACCACCGCGCGGTCGCCGACCTCGGCGACGAGCTGGGCGAAGCCGTCCGCCTCCATCGGGTTGCCGAGCACGAACAGCGGCGGACAGCCGCCGTCACGCTCCGGCAGGTGGATGTCGTAGGTCAGGACGGCGCCTGGTACGTCCAGGCTGCGGGACTCGGTCGTCATGCCGGGTAGACGGGCGGGCGGCCCCGAACTCATCGCTACTCGTCGTCGGGCGAGCCTTCCCAGTCCTCGTCGTCGTCGATGGTGAAGGACCCGCCGAAGTGCACGGCGTCGGGGTCGACGCCGAGCCCCTCGGCGATCTGGCGGCGCATGTTCTCGGCCATGGTGACGCCCTTGGTGGTGTCACGCATCGAGCGGTAGGTGCCGGCGTCGACGCCGAACGTGGCCTGGGTCCACGCGTCGAACGCCGCCTCGTAGGCCGCGCTCGGCGCCTCGAGGACGTACTCGGCGATCTCCGTCAGGGGGAAGTGGCGTGTCCGGCCGGGGTTCTCGCCGTCCGGGGCGAGGGTGACGGCGAGCACGCCGTCGCCGACGTCGTGGCTCACCAGCTCGGGCGGCCGGAAGTACTCGCTCCGCACGTCGCCGCCGCGCTTGAGATGGACCACCAGGATCTCGTCGCTGACCGGTTCGTCCGTCGGGGTCTGCGGGTAGGTACGCGGCTCGGGCCGCATGGTGGTGTCGCTCATCAGTGTCGAGGATGCGCCTTCCTGGGCTCGTTGTCACGGTCGTTCTCCCGTGGCGCAACACGCCGCGGCCGACCACCTTTCCAGGTTTCCACAGGTCCGGTCCCCCGCACGACGGCGGTCGGGCGGTCCGCGCGACGGTGGCCGTCCGTCACCCGCCCGCCCGCCCCGTGGAGGATCCTGTGCCAGCACCCGCCGCACCGTCCGACCGACCCGTCCTGCCCCGCCACCGGTTCACCTCGCCCGAGCCCGTCGACCTGACCACCGCCTGGCAGCTCGAGGAGCACCGGGCCACGGCGGCGTCCGCGACCCACTTCTGGTGCGACGACCGGCACGGGTGGATGCGTCGCGCAGGGCTCGACGACGCCCTCGAACCGGTGCTCGTGCCGGACGCGCTGGGCGCGTCGTCGTTCTACCGTTTCGTCGACCTGGACGCCGGGGTCGCCGCCGACCTGATGCAGCGCCTGCCCGCCGACTACCTCGCCCGCGAGCGGCAGAACGACGGACCGACGATCGGCGCAGTGCTCGGTGCCGTCGTCGCGCACCCCGACCGTCTGCGCGCCCACGGCTACGTGGTGGGGCCCGGTCGGTGCGACGAGCGGATCACCGTCGAGGGGGTGCTGGTGCGGTGCGACCACGAGTTCGCCGTGGGCGGGCACCACAGCCCCGGGTGCCAGTGCGACGAGCTCTACCGGTTCGTGGTGGGGCTGGGCGTGGACGACGCCGCCGTCCCGCCCCACGAGGTCGTCCCCTGGTGGGGGTGGGGACTGCGCGACGGTCCCGGCGGTGGCTCCGGACCAGCGCCGGACGGCGGTGCCGACGCCGACCACTGGTACCGCCTGTGGTGGGACTGACCGGCACCGACTGCGGTCCTCCGGCGAGTGCGCTCGTCCACAGGCCTGTGGGCGACCGCACCGGTCGTGCCGGCCTCCCGGCTAGCGTCCGTGGACATGCCCCGACTCGACCTCGATCCCGCCGACCTCGCCGCGCTGGCGGCCCGCGCACGGGACGCCACGAGCCTGCTGTCCGGTGCCAGCGCGGAGCACGTCGGTGCTCCGCGCGCCGGGCACGCCGCGGGCGAGCCGGTGCTCGCCGAGTCGATCCGTGCGTTGCTCGACGCCTGGACCCCCGTGCACCGCACCCTCGTCGCGACCCTCGAGACGCACGCGGACCGGATGAGCCGGGCGGCCGCGACCTTCGAGGTGGCGGAGACGGTCACGGCGCAGGGACTGGCCGGCGCCGTCACGGGCGCGGACAGGGCTCGCTGATGCACGACGAGGAGTTCCTGCCGCTCAACGGGTCACCCGGTGAGCTCGACCAGCTGTCGTCGACGGCGGCCCGCGCTGCCTCGGCGCTGGTCGAGACCCGTGCGGGGCTCGCCAGGATCGAGCGCGCCCTGGAGGGGCACCGGTCCGCGGCGGTGGACGCGGCCCGGCAGCTCCTCGCGGAGCTCCGCGCCGAGGCCGAGCTGTGCGCCGACGTGCTCGACGCGTCATCGCGGGCGCTCGCCGGCCGCGCCCGCTCCCTCGGCGGTGAGCAGCAGGACGCGCGGGGGGCGATCACGGCCCGCGACGAGGCCCTCCTCCGCGCGGAGCGCGCCGCGGACGACGAGGCGACCGCCTGGCGCATCGTCGGCGACCCTCTCGATCCTCGGCACCCCGACGGTGTGCACCTCGTCTGGCTCGCTCGCGAGCGCGCGGAGCGGGCGAACGCCGACGTCACCGCCGCCGAGGCGCGGTGGCGCCGGGCCCGGGACGCGAAGGAGACCGCCTCACGACAGGCGGCGCCGCGGCTGGCGGGGCTCGCGCACGTCCGTGCCGTGCGCCTCGCGGCATCCGCCGGCACCGACCCGCAGACCTTCGCCGACTCCTGGCACCGCGGTCAGGAGCTGGCCGGGCTCGTCCGCCATGTCTCGCCGGACGGTCCCCGCGAGGCGCACGACGCCGCCCGGGCCGACCTCTTCGCCGCGCTCCGCGCCGCCGGCGACGACCCCGCCCTGTGGACCGCCTTCTGGGAAGGTGTCACACCGGCCGAGCTCTACGCCGCGATCCGGGTGACGCCCGTCGACGACGACGTCGAGACCGCCCTGCGCGACGGGCTCCGGTCCTGGGCGCGCAGCGCCTCGCCGACCGAGCTGGAGACGTTCGGCCACTCGCTGGTGGACGAGCTGCCGGACTCGTTCGTCGAGCTCGGCGACCGCGCGGACCTGGCCGCGGCCCTCCTGGCGCCGCCCCTGCCGGTCGCGCTGCACGCAGGTGCCGCCGACGCGCTGGTCGAACGTCGTCAGCAGACCGACGGCGTCGAGGCCGACCTGGTCGCCACGGGGCTGCTGACGGTCGCGATCGCCGACGGTCTGGCCGCCGACCCGGACGCGGCGCTGCAACAGCTGGCCCCGCGCGGCGGTGACGAGACCCTGGCACGAGCCCACGTCTGGTTCGGCACGACACCGACCGACGGCTGGCCGGACGGCGGAGCCGCGGTCACCGGCCTGCTCGCCGCCGCGGTCGGCGCGGGGACCCGGACCGACGACATCGACCGGCAGCGCCGGGCCGCGCTGCTCTCCTCGGCCGCGACCCAGGAGCTCGTCGCGCCGGACGGCCTGCTGGCCGGCCCCTACCCGGTCTCGGACGTGGCGAGCCGAAACGTCGCCGACGCCTACGCGCCGTACCTGGTCTCGGCCGGTGACGCCGTGCAGTGGCAGACGCACGGGACGGACCGGCCGGAGCCCGGCCTGCTGGGGACCCCCCAGCTCGCCGAGGGCACCGGGGAGCACGCCGAGCTCGTCCAACCGCACCTGGACGCCTTCGCGTTCCGGGACGTCATCGCCGCGACGTCGGCGACCGACGTCTCCGCGAGCGTCTGGCTGGACCGGGTCGACACGTACCTGGACGACGCCGTCGTCGAGGTGACGGCCGAGGGGCGCGGCAGCGCCGACGCCGAGGCGCTCGCCGAGGGTGCCACCCGCGACGGGGCGGCGGTCCTCGGAGCGGTCAGCTCGGGTCCGATCATGCTCGCCCGCGCCGAGCGCGACGCCGCGGAGGCGACCGCCACCTGGTTCACCTCCGGTCTGAGTCTCGCGACCACGCCCGCAAGGGCCGGCACCTCGCTCGCGGCGACGGGCGCGAGCGCACTGCTGCCTCCTCTGCTGCCCGACGGCGTCGCGGACGCTCGCGAGCAGGTGCTCGCGAGCGAACCGGACGTGCGGGAGTGGGTGACGGCGCGCTTCCACGAGGCGATCGGCGAACAGCTCACCGCGCAGGGTGTCCCCGACGACGAGGTCGAGCGCGCCACCGAACGGCTCGCGCCGGACTCCGACAACATGCAGGGCGTGTTCGACAGCACCTACGCCCTCAACGCCGACCTCCGACGCGAGCTGGGAGAGCTGACGTGAGCAGTCCGACGTTCCGACGGCCGCGCGGCGCGTGGCGGGGCGAGGTCGTCGTACCCGCCGCCACCGCGGCACTCTTCGCCCTCGTGCTCGGGGCGCTGACCTGGGGCGGAACCATCCAGCAGGCGCTGCGCGAACGATGGCATCCCGGCGACTGGGCCCTGACGGTGGCGGACCTGCCGTCGGGCGCCGAGGAGATCGCCGTCGACCCCGCCTGGATCGGGCCGTCCGCACCGCACGAGCCGGTCCCGCACCTGCTGCCCGGCCTGCACTACCTCGGCAGCCACTTCCTGACGCGCGGCCTGTCCCCGGACGGGGGTGCCGACGTCGTCACCGCCGTCTCCGGTGCGCGTCACGGGTCGGTGTCGGTCTACACCAGCGTCTTCACCCCGGACGCCCGGGACCCGGCGCCGCACCCCGTCGGCAAGATCTACGCCGGGTCGCTCACGGGCGACCACTGGCCGGCCCGGGTGCTGGACCACGCCGCGGCGGCCGGGGTCGAGCTGACCTCCCTGCGCCGGATCGGGGAGCACACCCGCGGTGACGGGGGCTGGCTGGCGCCTGGCTGGCAGGACTACGGCGAACGCGACCGGTCCACCGGCCAGAAGGGCTATGCCGGCTTCACCGCCCTGGAGACCGACCCGGAGACAGGTGCTCGGCAACGCGTCACCGTGGTGATGACGGCGGTCTCCGGGACCGTGGTCCTGCTCGCGACGCTCGCCCCGGACGATTCCGCCGTCCCCGCCGAGCTGCACGTCGACGCGCTGGTCGCCCAGGTCGCCGCCAAGGTCCGGGCGGATCCGCCGGACCGGTCCCACGGTCGGGGGAAGCGGCCGGTGCTCCGTGCGCGGGCGCCCCGGAGCACCTAGGGTGCGAAGCACGGTTGCTCGGGGCTCGTTCGCACTCCCGAGCGGTGCGCTCACCACGGAGGAGACAACGATGTCGATCGCCCACCCCACCCGCTCGACGGTCGCGCGGCTGTCCGTCACGGCCGCCGCCGTCCTCGCCACGTTCGGCCTGGCCGCCCCCGCCTGTGCGGCACCACCCACGGCGGACGACGACCCGACGTGCACCGCCCCGGACTCCCGGCCGACGGTCGTCTTCCTCGACGCCGACACCGGTGTCGAGAACGCGACGCTCGCCGGCGGCTGCACTCTCAACGACGTGCTCGACGACGAGCGCGCGTGGGAGAACCACGGACGGTTCGTGGCACACGTGACGCAGGTCAGCAAGGACCTCGTCGCCGACGGCGAGCTCTCGCGCACCGACGCCCGCACGCTCACCTCGGCCGCCGCGCGGTCCGAGGTCGGCACGGTCACCGGGTACGAGCCGCTGTTCGACGGGACGCAGGAGTCGTTCGCCGCCTGGGCTTACGCCGGCGACGGCGGGTTCGACCACGTCGACGACGGGTCGATCCGCAGCCGCGTGGGAGCCGACGGCGGCTTCGGGACGCTCTGGTACCCGCACGAGGAGTACACGGACTTCTCGCTCCGGCTGAAGTTCCGCGACGACGCCCCGGGCGACCTGCGCGGGAACAGCGGGGTGCAGGTGCGGTTCCCCGAGCTGTGGCGTCCGGTCGAGGGGTGCCCGACGACGTTCAACGGCAGCGAGACCGGCAACCTGTCGTGGATCGCGGTCAACTGCGGTCACGAGATCCAGATCAACGACTCACCCGAGACCGGGTCCAACGACCCCCGCAAGACCGGGTCGATCTATGGCTTCGCCGACCTGGACCTCGCTCAGGCCATGCCGACGCCGAAGGGCACGTGGAACGACCTCGAGATCCGCGTCGTCGGCCAGCACTACACGGTCCTCCGCAACGGCGTGGTCATCAACGAGTTCGAGAACGTGCCCGGGCTGCCGTTCCCCGGTCGGCCGAACGACCCGGACTCCAGCAGCCGTGGCCTGAGCGGGTACGTCGGGCTGCAGGCGCACGGCTCGGCGCCCGACGTCGTGTCCTTCCGCGACGTGCGGATCCGCTCGCTGTCCTGACAGGGCGCCCCCGCTGTGGGTGCACGACACGGCGCCACGGCGCCCGGGCCAGCGGCGTGTCGTGCACCCACAGCGAGCGGGTCGGGGTCAGTGGACGGCGAACCGCGCGTGCTGGTGCATGTCGTGCCACCCGTCGACGTGCAGCACCGACGCGCGCAGCGTCGCCTCGGCGTGGAAGCCGGCCTTGGTCGCTACGCGGTGCCAGTGCTGGACGGCCGGGTCGGCATAGACCTGGCGGACGGCCGGCGCGTCGCCGCTCCCACTGCCGGAGCCGTGCTCCGACGACGGGCACGTCGAGGTCGGGGCTGCACCGCGGCGGCGAGCGCCGCGAGGTCGAGGTCGGGGCTGCTCAGTCGGGGCACGCCGCGATGATGCCACCCAGCCCCAGCTCCCCGCTGTGGGTGGGGATCAGTGGCTGCCACGGACGGGACCGGGCCTCGCCTCGGACCCGGGTGCCACGACGAGGAACTGACCCATCATCCCCTCGTCCTCGTGGCGCAACATGTGGCAGTGGTACATGTACGGCACCGCCTCGTCGGTGTAGTCCTCGAACCGGAGGAGCAGCCGGTAGGTGCGTCGCGGCTCCAGATAGACGGTGTCCTTCAGCGCGGCGAGCTCGGGCGGCGGCGCGTCGCCGTCGATCGACAGGACGCGGAACTGCACGTCATGGACGTGGAAGCTGTGCGGCATCGGCACGGTGCTGCGCACCTCCCAGACCTCGGTGTCCCCGACGGTCGCGACCTCGTCGATGCGGCCCATGTCCATCCGCTCGCCGTTGATACGGCGTTCGTCGAGCTCGAAGGTGCGGGTCACGGTCGCCGCGGCCGGGTCGAGGGCGTCCGCCTCCGCGTGCCGCGACGGCTCCCACGCGGGCTCCGGGGACGGCGCGAGCTCGCCGGCGGCCCGGAGCTCGAGGACGTCGAACGCGTCGTTGCCGCCCATCGCGAACGGTGCGGCCACGCTCCCGAGGTCCGTGTCGGTGGAGGCCAGCCGGGTTGTCTCCCCCGGCTCCATCTCCACCACCACCTCGGCCCGCTCGCCGGGCGCGAGCCGCACGTGGTCGAGCTCCAGCGGCGCCTCCAGCAGACCGCCGTCGGTGGCGACGAGGTCGAACGGGCGATCCGGGAACCCGAAGGTGTAGCTCCGCGCGGTCGAGCCGTTGAGCAGCCGCAGCCGCACGCGCTCGGTCGTCACCTCCTGGTAGGCGCCCACGGTGCCGTTCGCCATGACCACGCTGCCGAGCGTGCCCGGCTCCCCGCCGTCGTCGGTCAGCTCGAGCTGCCCCTCGTCGTCGAACACCTTGTCCTGGACGATCACGGGGACGTCGTCGACGCCGTACTCGGACGGGAGGTCTGCCGCCCGGGTCGCGTCGTCGTCGAGGATGAACATCCCGGCCAGGCCGCGGTAGACGTGCTCCTCCGTCTCGCCGTGCGGGTGCGGGTGGTACCAGAGCGTGGCACCGGCCTGGTCGATCTCCCAGGTGGGGTGCCAGGTGCCGCCGGGTTCGATCTCCTGGTGCGGCCCGCCGTCCATCGCGGCCGGCAGGTGCATGCCGTGCCAGTGCACGCTGGTGGCCTCGCCCAGGTCGTTGGCGACGTCGACCGCGACCCGCTCGCCGCGTTCTGCCCGCAGCGTCGGGCCGAGGTGCGCCCCGTCGAAGCCCCAGGTCTCGGTCTCGCCGTCGATGGCCGGCGCGAACGACGTCGTCCCCTCCTGCGCGGTCAGCGAGAACGTGCGCACGCCGTCGACCACCTCGGACTCCGCGAGGGGCGGAATTGCGAGCCGCTGGTCGAACGCGACGTCGTCCACCGAAGTCACCGAGCCGGGGATCGCGCCGCACCCAGCGGCGAGAAGGACCGCTGCCACCACCCCGACGCTGTGGGTGCACGACACGCCGTGACCCCGGGCGACGTAGCGGCGTGTCGCGCACCCGCAGCGTCGTGCGGTCATCGGCCCGACCCGGCCAGTGCACGCTGGACCGCGAGCGCGAGCAGGCCGGCGACGAAGCCCCAGAAGGCGTCCATCGCGAGCGCCGGGACCACGGTCCACGGGGCGGCGCCGTCGCCGAGCATGCCCGGCCCGCCGAGGAGCATCGACGTCACGGTGGCGACGATCCCGAAGGCGACGCCGGTGAGGGTGAGGGTGAGCACGGGGCGGGCGACCCGGCCGAAACCGACCACGCCGATCCACACCACCGCGGTGATCCCGATGATGGCGAACGCGCGCCCCGGCCCCGAGCCGACGCCGAGGAGCCCGGTGAGCGGCCAGAGGAGGGCCATCGCGGCGAGACCGGCGACGAGGGGCCATCGGACGCCCTCGGTCGGCCGCGTGGAGTGCTGGGAAGGGTGCTGTGCTGTCATGCGTCCTACGCTCCCGGGCACACCCGCCCGCCCACATCGGCCCGGGAGCGTCACCTGGTGTCGCCCCGGGGCGACACCTCACCCTGAGAACCCCTGAGCAGCCCCGGGGGGAAGGGCGAGCCGTGCCCCGCCGACCTACGCTGGGGCTCGTGCCCAGGATCGCCCGCGCAGTCGACGACGACGCCGGTGCGCGTGCCACCGCGCCGTCGCCGTGGGTGCCGGACGTCGTGCTGGCGCTCGCGACGGCGCTGGTGATCGCCGTCGTCGTCGCGGCCGACGGCGCCGGGTCGCCGGCGCGCGGCGCAGCAGTGGGCGGGCTCGACGAGCACGGGCCGGTCGCGTACCTCTTCGCCGCCGGGTTCGGTGCGCTGGTCCTGCTCCGCCGTCGTGCCCCGGTGCTGATGCTGGTGGCGACGGTCCTGGCCGTCTTCGCCTACTACGCGCTCGGCTTCGCCCCGATCGGCATGGCGCTGCCCGCGGTCGCGGCCCTCTACGCCGCCGCCGGGCAGGGTCGCACCCGTTGGGCGGTCGGCGCGGGCGCCGTCCTCATCGTCGTGGCGACGTTCTTCCGCGTGACGGACGACGACGACCCGTCGGCCGCGCTGACGGTCTACGACCTGGTCACCAACGTGGCGCTCGTCGCGGCCGCCGTCGCCCTGGGGGTCGCGGTGCGGCTGACCGGCGAGGCCCGGGCGCACACGGAGGAGGTCCGTGCCCTGACGGCGGCCGAGCAGGCTCGGGCTGCCGACCAGCGGTTGCAGCACGAGCGGATGCGCATCGCCCGCGACCTGCACGACGTCGTCGGGCACAACCTGTCCGTCGTCGCCCTGCACACCGGCGTCGCCACGGAGGCCGTGGGGCGCGACGACGACGCCGTCCGCACGGCGCTGCGTCACGTCCGCGACGCGACGTCGGGCACCCTGCACGAGCTGCGCGCAACGGTGCGGGTGCTGCGCCGACCGCTGCACCACACCGACGTGCCCGCTCCGACGGCGCAGGTCACGCACCGTGACACGCTGCCCGCGGCGACCGGGCCGGCGGGTCTGGCCGCGCTGGTCGAACCGGTGCGGGCCAGCGGGGTCCGGGTCTCGACCCGGGTCGACGTCCCGGCGGGCTCGATCGACGCGACGGTCGACGCCGCGGCCTACCGGATCGTCCAGGAGTCGCTGACGAACGTGCTCCGTCACTCGGGCGCACGGTCCGCGCTCGTGCGGCTCGCCGTCGCGGACGGACGGTTGCGCCTCACCGTGTCCGACGACGGCACGGGGGCGGGTGCGCGGGCGGCGGCCGGCGCGGGGATCGCCGGGATGGCCGAGCGGGCGGTGCTGCTGGGCGGGTCGTTGCGGGCCACGGACACGCCGGACGGCGGCTTCCGCGTCGTCGCGGACCTCCCGGCGCGGCTGGAGGACTGACGCGTGATCCGCCTCGCGCTGGTCGACGACCAGGAGCTCGTCCGTGCCGGACTGCGCCCGCTCGCCGAGCGCGACGGTGACATCGAGGTGGTGGGCGAGGCCGCGGACGGACGGGACGGGCTCGCCCTGGTCCGGCGGACCGTGCCCGACGTCGTGCTCATGGACGTGCGCATGCCTCGCATGGACGGGATCGAGGCGACCCGGGGGATCGTCGCCGACCCGGCGCTGCGGGGCGTGCGGGTCCTCGTGCTGACCACCTTCGACGAGGACGAGCACGTCTTCGCGGCGATCCGGGCGGGAGCCGCCGGGTACCTGCTCAAGGACGTCGCGCCGGCGGACCTGCGGGCGGCGGTCCGCACCGTCGCCGCCGGGGACTCCCTGCTCTCGCCCGCGGTGACCGCGAGAGTCATGCGCGCCGTGGTGGCCGGCCCGCCGCCGTCGGCCACCTCCCCGCTCGACGCGCTGTCCGACCGTGAGCGCGAGGTGCTCGCCGCCGTCGGCCGCGGGCTGACGAACGCGGAGATCGCCGCCGAGCTCTACCTCTCCCCCGCGACCGCGCGGACGTACGTGAGCCGGTTGCTGGCCCGACTGGAGGCGCGTGACCGGGCCGCGCTGGTCGTGCTGGCCTACGAGTCGGGACTGGTGCGGCCGGGGTCGGCGTGAACCGATCCGCTCGTGCCGGACATTCCGGAGCATGGGGATCTTGAGCGCGGCGGGTGGGGCCGAACCGGGACCGGTGCGGGTGGGGAGCCCGTCGGCGGCCGGCACGGATGCCTGGCACCTGGGCGTGCGTGTCACCGCACGTGCCGGACTCCCGACCGGCGAGCCCGTCCCGCTCCTGGTGGGCCTGGAGCTGGTGCGGCACGTGGGTGTGACACTGGCCCGGGAGTGCCTGGGCGTGCCCCTTGACCATCACCTGAGCATGCGGCGGATCGGGTTCCGGTGGACGGGCCGACCACCGGCGCTGCCGGAAGGCGGGACGCTCGGCGCGACGGCGTTCGCCAGGGTGCACTCCCGGCGCGTCCGGCGCGGGACCACGACGGCCTTCGACGCGTCGGTCACCGTGCGGGCGGGATCCCGGGAGATCGCGCACGGCAGCGGCTCGGTCCAGTGCATCGACCCGCTGACGTACCCCCTCGTGCGCGGCAGCGCACCGCCGGCGGGGTCCGCCCCCGTCCGGCACGACGAGTCGCCGGTCAGCGTCCTGCAGCAGGACGGCGACCGGCTGCTCGGCCGGATCGGGTGGGAGTCGGACGACCCGTGGCAGGTCGACCCCACGCTCGACCGGCTCTCGGGGCACACGCTCGTGGCGACGGCGCTGCGCGCCGCGGACCTGCTCCGTCCAGGACGCCCCGCGGTCGGCGTCTCGATGGGGATCGACCGGTTCGTGGAGTACACGCCCCGCCCGGAGGTCTACGCGACGGCAGCCACCGATGCGGTCGAGGTCTCGGTGCTGCAGAACAGGGCGGTCGTCGCCCGCGGCGAGGTGCGTCTCGGGCATTGACTGACCTTCTGTCGGGTCAGTGAAAGAGGATTGTCGCGTCAATCGCCCGAAGAATTCCGCGCACACATTCCCCTATCCCTCCGCGCGCCCGGACGACCCGCCATTCCGATCGCGCTACCGTCCAGTGAGGAACGCCGCGATACCAGGCGTTCCGGCACCGGCCGGCAGCGAAGGAATCATCGGTGGCCGCAACATCACGACAACGACAGAAGGCAGCGACCCGAGCGGCGATCCTGCACACCGCCGCCGAGGAGTTCGACGCCAACGGCTATTCCGCGACCTCTGTCGCGCACATCGCCGACCGCCTCGGACTGACCAAAGGGTCCGTGTACTTCCACTTCCCGTCGAAGGCCGAGCTCGCCGCCGAGGTCGTCCGCTCCGGGTCGTCCGCCTGGGAACCGATCGTCCGCGCGATCGACGACGACGGCCTGACCGGCCTCGACGCCCTCGAACGCCTCTCGGCGGAGGCGGCCCGACGGTTCCGGGACGACGTCGCCCTGCGCGCCGCCGCACGCCTGACCGCCCAGGGTGCGGCGGAGGGTCTGCCCGACCCCTTCGCGAGCTGGATCGGCGTCGTCCGCCGCTGCCTCGACCGCGCGGTGGGGGCGGGCGAGGTGCGGACCGACATCGACGTCGACTCGCTCGCCTGGCACCTGGTCGCGACGTTCCTGGGGATGCAGGAGCTCGCCCGGCGGCTCCCCGATCCCGGCGACCTCGTCGACCGGCTGGAACGCCTCTGGCCCTCGCTCCTGGACGGGCTCCGCCCGCGCTGACCACCGATTGACCTACCCGAAGGTCAGCGACCGCCTTGCGCTCCGTCGCCCTCCGCTGCAGGCTGAGGGTGCACGGGGTCGCGAGGAGCCGTCGACGGGAGGTCCGCCATGCGTTCCGAGGCGACGGATCCTGAGCTGTGGGCGCGGGTGCGCACCGACGACGAGCAGGCGTTCGCCGCACTGTTCGGCCGCTACCACCGCCGCGTCCTGCGCTGGGTGACCGCTCAGCTGCGGGGCGTCGCGAGCGCGGACCCGACGGCCGTCGTCGGGGACGTCTTCCACACCTTCTGGCGCCGGCGGCGGGCCGTGCACGTCGAGACCACCGCCTGGCCCTGGCTCCGCGCCGTGGCCACCCGGCTCTGCGCGAACGAGCGCCGGCGCTGCCTGCGCCAGGACCGCCTGCTGCACCGCACCGCGGCCACCGCGGCGCCCGAGACGCTGATCGCCCCCGACCACGCCGCGTCCGTCGCGGACCGGATCGCGCTCGGCGACGCCCTCGCGCTGCTCGGCCCGCTCGAGCGCCAGGTCGCGCGGCTCGCCCTGGTCGACGACCTGCCCGACGCCGAGGTCGCGCTGCGCCTGCACGTGCCGGTGGGCACCGTGAAGTCACGGCTGCACCGCGCCCGCCGCGAGCTGCGCCGTCACCTCCAGCGCCCGCCCGACTGACGGGTCAGGCCGGCGGCTCGATGACGATGTCGGCGCCCAGGTCGTAGAAGATCTGGGTCGACGTGGCGCTGGTCCCCCAGACGGACGACGTGCCGCTGTTGCCGACCGGGGTGACGTCGTCGGCGAACCACAGGGTCCACTCCTCGACCGAGACGTCACCGAGGTCGTAGCCCTCGTCGAGCACCACCGCCCACGCCTCGACGTCGTCACCGCTCGGCAGGGTGAGGAGCTCCCGCTCGCCCTGCACGGTCCAGGTGGAGTCCGGTGCGACGACCTCGAACAGCGCCTCCGGGCTCGACAGCACGGCGTACAGCGGCCCCATCACCTCGTCCGGCTGCCATCCGGCGCCGCCGTCGAACCAGGAGTCCTCGCCGACCACGCGGAGGCGTCCGGTGGCGTCGCCGTGCAGCACCACGTCGAAGGAGCGCACGTCCTCGGTGTAGACGAACTCGACGTCACCGGTGGTGGTGCCGTCGTCCATGTACTCGCGACCCGAGCCCCAGGCCTGGAACAGCGCTGCCAGGCACGTCGACAGCTCGGAGCCCGTGTACTGCCGGTCCTCGACCATGCGTACGTCGTCGCTGCGGGATCGGCCGGACTCTCCGACCGCGCGGGCTCGGCCAGGTCGGCGGGGGATTCGCAGGCCGTCAGGCAGAGCGCCGCCGCGACGGCGACGGCGAGCGCGGCGAGAGGGCGAGGCGCGGGCACCCGCCGGCGATAGCGGGTGCGTGCCGCAGGCGCACCGGAACTGGTACACGTTTCCCTGAATACAGTGCATTGTGTACTGTTACGCCCATGGACCCGGTGACGCTCACCCACACGGCCGCCCTCGCCCGGCTCGGCCACGCGCTCGGCGACCCCACCCGAGCGCGCATCCTGCTGGCCCTGCGCGACGCGCCCGCCTACCCCGCCGACCTCGCCGACGCCCTCGGCGTCTCCCGTCAGGTCATGTCCAACCAGCTCGCCTGCCTGCGCGGCTGCGGGCTCGTGACCGCCCACCGTGACGGGCGCCGGACCGAGTACCGGCTCTGCGACCCGCACCTGGGTCACGCCCTCGGCGACCTCCTGCGCCTCACCCTGATCGTCGAGCCCGACTGCTGCGGGCCCGACTGCACCTGCGCGACCGGCCCCGCGACGGGCGCCCAGGGCGAGGGCGCGGCGGGCGAGGTCGCGGCATGAGCCCCGCCGCCGACGCCGCCACGACCACCACCGCGCTCACCCGGCGCGGGCTGCGCCTGGCCCGCCTGACCATCGGCTACAACGTGGTCGAGGGCGTCGTCGCGATCGGTGCCGGCATCGCCGCCGGGCTGGTCTCCGTCATCGGGTTCGGCATCGACTCGGGCATCGAGACCGCCGCCGCCGTGCTCGTGGCGATGCGCCTGGCAGCGCGCCTCCGGCGCGGCACCACACCCGGCCAGGCCGGGCCCGATCCCACCGAGACCGACCCGGCCGAGCTCCGCCGCGAGCACCGCACCCTGCGTGCCGTCGCCGCCACGTTCTTCCTGCTCGCCGCGTGGGTCACCGTCGAGGGCGTCCGCGCGCTCGTCTCCGGGGCCGTGCCGGAGACCTCGCCCGTCGCCCTCGGGGTGCTGATCGCCTCGCTCGTCGTCATGCCGGTGCTCGCCGCCGCGAAGTACCGGGTCGGCCGGGCGCTCGGCGACCCGCTCGTCCTCGCGGACGCCGCCGAGACGCGGGTCTGCGTCTGGTTGTCGGTGGCGACGCTCGCCGGCCTGCTCGCCTTCTGGTGGACGGGCCAGGCGTGGATCGACCCCGTCGCCGGGTTCGTCGTCGCGGCGTTCGCCGTGCACGAGGGGCTCGAGGCCTGGGAGGGCGAGCTCGTCGAGGACCACGACTGATGGGCGCAGGTCACAGCCACGCGCCACCCGACGGTGGTCACCGGGGCCGCCTCGCGGTCGCCTTCGGCATCACGGCCACGATCGTCGTCGCGCAGGTGGTGGGCGCCGTCCTGACCGGCAGCCTCGCCCTGCTGGTCGACACCGCACACCTGCTCGTCGACGCGGGCGGGCTCGGCCTCGCACTCTTCGCGGCGCACGTCGCGCTGCGGCCGCCGACGGCGCGGCGCACCTGGGGCTACCGGCGTGCGGAGGCGCTGGCCGCGCTCGCCCAGGCGGCCGTGCTGCTCGCCGTCGGCGTCTTCGTGCTCGTCGAGGCGGTGCGGCGGCTGCAGGAGCCCCCCGAGATCCCGGGCGGCGAGCTGGTCGTCTTCGGCGTCATCGGGCTCGTCGGCAACGTGGCCGCGCTGGCCGTGCTGGCCTCGCGCCGGACCGCGAACCTCAACCTGCGCGCCGCCTTCCTGGAGGTGCTCAACGACGCCCTCGGTTCCCTGGCCGTCATCGTCGCCGCCGTCATCATCACCACGACCGGCTGGCAGTACGCCGACACCGTGGCGGCGCTCGTGATCGGTGCGCTCATCGTGCCGCGGGCCGTGCGGCTGCTGCGCGAGACCGGGGCCGTGCTGCTGGAGTCCACCCCGGCAGGTCTCGACCTCGACGAGGTGCGGACGCACCTGCTGCGGGTCGACCACGTCCGCGAGATCCACGACGTGCACGCCTCGCTCATCGCGACGGGTCTGCCCCAGCTCTCCGCCCACGTGGTCGTGGACACGGGGTGCTTCCAGGACGGGCACGCAGGGCGCATCCTCGACGAGCTGCAGGACTGCGTCGCCGAGCACTTCGGGGTGGAGCACACCACGTTCCAGGTGGAGCCGTACACGCACCCGGACCACGAGCACCCCACCCACGCGTGAGGCGGAGGCGCGGCGCAGGGTGGGGCCGCAGCGCAGCAAGGCGTCCGCCCGCAGCCAAGCCGCAGACTCACGCGTGCGAAGACACGCGTGAGGCGGAGGCGCGGCGCAGGGTGGGGCCGCAGCGCAGCAAGGCGTCCGCCCGCAGCCAAGCCGCAGACTCACGCGTGCGAAGACACGCGTGAGGCGGAGGCGCGGCGCAGGGTGGGGCCGCAGCGCAGCAAGGCGTCCGCCCGCAGCCAAGCCGCAGACTCACGCGTGCGAAGACACGCGTGAGGCGGAGGCGCGGCGCAGGGTGGGGCCGCAGCGCAGCAAGGCGTCCGCCCGCAGCCAAGCCGCAGACTCACGCGTGTCTTCGCGCGCGTAGAGCGTCAGGGCGCGGACCCGCGCACCACGAGCTCCGGAGGGAAGACGACGTCCCTCGGCTCGCGGCCGGGCTCGCTGATCTCGTCCAGCAGCAGCCGGGCGGCCGCACGTCCCATCTCGGCGATCGGCTGCCGCACAGTGGTCAGCGGGACGGCCGCTCGCGCGGCGAACGGGATGTCGTCGTACCCGACCACGGCGACGTCCTCGGGCACCCGCACGACACCCGCCACCAGCGCGTTGACCAGGCCGATGGCGTGCAGGTCGTTCCCGGCGAACACCGCGTCGGGGCGCTCCGCCGGGTCGAGCCCGGCGAGCCACCGACCCATCTCCTCGCCGTCGACGAGGTCCAGGTCGGCCGAACGGGCCACCTCGAGCCGGACGCCGTCGATGCCGGAGACCACCTCACGGCAGCCCTCCAGCCGCCGCGCGACCTGCCGGACACCCTCGGGGCCGCCGGCGAAGAGCAACCGGGTGCGCCCCGCGGTGACGAGGTGCTCGGCGGCGATCCGCCCGCCCTCGCGGTGGTCCAGCGACACCGAGGAGAGCCGGCCGTCCGGGTCCTCGTGGTCCACCAGCACGACCGGGGTACCGCGGTCGCGGCGCTGGCGCAGCGGCTCGAGCTCGTCGTCCGACGGCGCCACGACGACCCCGTCGAAGCGGAGCTGCTCGAACAGGGTCAGGAACTTCTCCTGGCGGTCGGCCGACTCGTGCGAGGACCCGACCACGACCGACAGCGCCGCGTCCTCGGCGACCTGCTCCACCGCCGTCGCGATCCCCGCGAAGAAAGGGTTCGAGGCGTTGACGACGCTGAGCCCCACGATCCCGCTGCGCTGCCGGCGCAGCTGACGCGCGGGCATGTTCGGCACGAACCCCAGCTCGGTCACCGACGTGTGGACGCGGGTCTTGGTGCGGTCCGAGAGCTTGTCCGGCCAGTTGAAGTAGTTCGAGACCGTCGCCGCCGACACCCCGGCGTGTCGCGCGACGTCGTGGATCGTCACCGTCGCCTCAGGCATGGCTCATCACGCGGTGAGATTATCAGCGCCGGTCAGGCCCTGGCGGGGCCGGATCTCGCGGAACCGGTGTTCACCCGTCGACACGGTCGACCACGTGCTCGGCGATCGCGAGGCTCGACGTCGCCGCGGGCGAGGGCGCGTTCCGCAGGCACGTGACGCCGTCGGACGTCTCGATGGCGAAGTCGTCCACCAAGGGAGCCGTCGCGCTCGACGGCCTGGGCGCGCAGGCCTGCCCGCCCGCGCACGACGTCGTCGCCGCCGATCTCGGGGACGTAGCGCCGGGCCGCCCGCAGGTACGCCGCCGTCACGGCGGAGCCGTACACCTCCCGCGCGCCGGTGCGCCAGTGCCGGGCGGCCATCCGCCAGAAGCCCGGCCAGGCGAGCACGGCGGCCGTGTCGCGGGGGCTGACCGCGAACCGCCGGTAGGCGCCGCGGTCCAGGGCGAGGACGGCGTTGGGCCCGACCTCCAGGTCGCCGGTCACCGTCCGGGTGAAGTGCACGCCCAGGAACGGGTAGCGGGGGTCGGGCACCGGGTAGACCATGCCGCGCACCAGGTCCCGCCGGACCGGGCGGACCGTCAGGTACTCACCGCGGAACGGGACGATGACGGGGCAGCGGGCGCCGCCCACCAGCCCGGCGAGGCGGTCGGACTGCAGACCGCCGCACACGACGAGCCGGTCCACGGTGTGCCGCTCGTCCGCGCAGGTGACCACGACCCGGCCGTGCGACCGTGCGATGCCGGTCACCCGCGCGCCGAGCCGCACCTGCCCGCCGGCCGCCTCGACGTCGCGACCGAGCTGGACGCACACGGCCACGAAGTCCGTGATGGCGGTGCGAGGCGAGTGCAGGGCGGCGACCCCGACGGCGTGCGGCTCGACGTCGGCGATCTCCGCGCCACCGAGGCGGCGCAGCCCGGGCACCCCGTTCTGGCGGGCGGTCCGCTCGAGGGCGTCGAACCGGCCGCGCTCCGAGCCGTCGACCGCCACGACGAGCTTGCCGACCTCGTCGTACGGCAGGCCGTGCTCGGCGCAGTACTCCCGCAGCAGGTCGCGCCCGCGGGCGCACAGCCGCGCCTTGAGGCTGCCCGGCCGGTAGTACCGGCCGGTAGTAGATGCCCGCGTGCACCACGCCGGAGTTGTGACCCGTCTGGTGCGCGCCCAGACGGTCCTCGGCCTCCAGGACGACGACCCGGGTGCCCGGGCGCCGCCGCAGGACCTCTCGGGCGACGGCGAGGCCGACGATGCCGCCCCCGACGATCCCGACGCTCCCGCTGCTGCTCACACCGCGACCGTACCGATGCCGAACAGGAACCTGGGCCCGCTTTCGAGGGTGAATGCGGGCCCAGGCTCCTGCTCGGCGGCGCGCTCTCAGCCTGCGGCGGCCCAGGGTCCGCGCGGGTCGCCGGGCTCCTGGTGACGGGTCCACCACCGCGCGACGTACGTCTCGCCGTCGTGCACGACGACGTCGCCGGCGGTGAAGACGCGTGACGGCGTCCACAGGGCGTCGCCCGAGGCGGCGCGGACGGTCTCCTGCCACGAGCCCCAGACGCTGCTGCCCGGCTCGTCGCGGGTCCACCACTGCGCCACGTGGTACGAGCCGTCGTGGAACACCTCGTCACCGGCGGTGTAGGTCGCGTCCGCATCCCACACGGGTGAGGGGTCGCCGGCGACCTTCGCCAGCACCTCGATCTCGCTGACGACCAGGTGCGTGGCCTCGTGGGCGGTCATGACCACCCGGACGGCGTCGGTGCGCACGTCCGCCCCGACCTGCACCGGCTCGGCACCGGCCTCGGGCTCGACCGGGTCCCCCACGGGCTGCCACGCGCCGTCGACGCGGGCCTCGACCTGGAGGCTCCGCGCCCAGCTGCGGTGCGAGCCGTCGACGTAGAAGGACACGTCCACGCCGGTGACGTCCCGCGGCTCCGCCAGGGTCACGGTGAGCGTGTCCGACGGGTTCTTGTCGCCGGACCGCCAGCTGGACCAGCCCTTGTCGTCCACGTCGCCGTTCACCACCCGCTCGGCCGGGTAGCCCGGCTCGGTGTACGTCGCCTCGACCGTGGTGCCGTCGGCCGTCGCGGCGTTCGCCTCGCCGGGCTCGGTGACCAGGACGCGCACGGTGGCGGGCAGCGTGCCACCCGCCCCGGCGTCGGCGGTCCCGGAGAGCTGCACGACACCGATCTCGTCGTAGACGCCGTCGGCCGCCAGCTGCCAGGTGACCGCGCGCTCCACGTCGACGCCGCCGGCCGTCACGGCGGTCACCGTGGCGGGCAACGCCGGCTCCCCGCCGGCGTAGGTGGAGGCCGAGGCCGTGCGGGTGGAGGCGAGCACGTCGACCGTGACGCTCGCGGTCGCGGCGACCGTGCCGCCGGCCGGGTTCGCCACCGTGCCGGTCACCTCCACGGTGCCCGGCTCGGCCCACGCGTCGTCACCCGGCACGTCCCACGTGACCGGCAGGGCGGCACGAGCGCCGTCGGGGTAGACGGGCGTGACGGTCCCCGGAAGCTCCGGGGCCGTGCCCGGCGTCGTGAAGACGTCCACCGGCGCGGTGGCGAGGAGCGTCTCGTCGACGATCTCCCACCGCTGGTTCGCACCGGAGTTCGCCAGGTAGGTGCCCACCGGCGAGCCGTCGGCGGTGGCCTGACCGCCCACCTCGAGCAGCGTGCCCGACGAGGCGTTGACCAGCGTGTACGTGCCGTCGCCCGGGGTCGACAGGATCCAGCGCGCGGCCTCGGGGGCATCGGCCGGGTCGGCCGGCGCCCCGACCAGCACGGCGGAGGTGTCGGCGTCGACGGCGAGCTGCTGGCCCGTGGACACGTTCGTCACCGCGTAGCGCGTGCGGTGGGTGCCCGAGCCCTCCGGGGCGCCGAGGTCCGTGAGCGTCCACAGCTGGTCCGCCGCGGCGGGGCCGTCGGTGGCGATCTGCACCCCGTCGCCGGCCGGGGCCAGCGACCGGTCGGACTGCACGCCGTCGATCCGGAAGACGTGCCCGTCCTGGGCCAGCGGAGCGCCGTCGGCCACGCCCGAGACGCCGTCGACGACGAAGGTCGTCACGGACTCGGCCGGCACCGTCAGCGTGGCGCTCGCCGCGCCGTCGGCCTCGACGGGAACGGGGTCGCCCTCGACGAGGTAGCCGTCCACGTCGGTGATCACCGGGGTGACGGTGGCACCCGCAGCCACCTCGCCGAAGCCGGACAGGTCGAGCGCGACCGTGCGCGCGGAGGTCGCGTCGTTGACGTGCACGACGGCGGCCCGGTCGCCGGAGGCGGAGACGGCCGCGGTGCTGCTCGGGTCGTCCGCACCGATCAGCCGGTCGCCCGGCGTGATGAAGTGCGTGAAGTTCTGGGTGACCCAGTACTTCGTGTTGGTGTAGATCGGGCAGGTCTCCAGCGTGTCCTCGGCCGTGCAGGAGAACGGGATCTGGATCTCGCCCCAGTTGCCGCCCTCGGGGCTCTCGCCGCCGGGCGCCATGTTGTCGTAGTCCTCCACCGGCTGCCAGAACACCCAGGCGGACGGCTCCAGCTCACGCAGGTCGTCGACGATGTGCTGGGCGCTGCCCAGACCGGACTCCATCGACTCGAAGTCCTGGCCGGTGCTGCTCCACGACCCGCCGACCTCGCTCATCCACAGGGGCTTGTCTTCACCCTTGGCGATGTCGCGCACCGTGGTGCGCTGACCGGTGCCGTACGTGTGGACGTTGAGCTGGGCCACCAGGTCCCGGACCTCGGGCGAGTACGCGTTCCAGTTGCTCGCGAACCGGCCCGGGTTGGTCTCGTCCATCGCCGAGATCACGGCGTCCGTCCCCGCCCCCTGCAGCGCGGAGGCCAGCGCCGGGATCACCTGCTGCTGCAGCGCGGGCCCCATGTGAGCGCCCTCCTGCCGGCCCCCGGTGGGGTTGCCGTCCGCGCCGAGCTGGGTGCCCCAGTAGTCGGTGTTGGGCTCGTTGAACGGGTCGATCGTGTCCACGTCGATGCCGTGCGCGTCCTCGAGCCGCTCGGTGACGCCCACCATGTACCTGGCGAAGTCGTCGACGCTCTCCGGCTTGAGCTGGTCCTTCCCGGCGTCGAAGCTGCCCGAGACGTAGCCGGACTCCGTCATGAACCACGGCGGGGAGTTGGAGAACGTCTCCCAGTGCGTCACGTCGTCCTTGATCCGGTCGACCCACCAGCGCTGCGTGGCGTCCGCGTCGGGGTCCCAGTCGGCGGGGTCATCGGCGTCCCACCAGTCGACGTCGTCGCGCGTGGTGCCCTCGGGAGCGTTCCACCAGCCGTCGACGGCGCCGCCCGCCCGCAGGTAGTCCGGCACGTCGGGCGCGTTGCCGCCGCCCACGTTGTACCGGGCGATGTTGAGGTTCAGGCCTCCGTCGCCGAAGACCATGTCGGCGAGCCGGCCCCGGATCTCGTCCGGGTAGTCGCCGGTGGCGTTCGCGAACCAGACGAGGCTGGTCCCCCAGCCCTCGAACGGCTGGCCGGCGTAGGACGGGTCGGGACGGACGGTGACGTCGGCGGCCGGCGCCGCCGTCGCGCTCGGTGCCGCTGCCGTCGTCGCGCCCGGGGCCGTGTCCGGGGCCGCCGTCGCGGGCGCCGTCGCCAGACCGGCGACCAGGAGGCCGCCGGTCAGGGACGCGACCGTGCGCCGGGTGCGTACCGCTCGGGGCGGTGGCGCGGTGTCCTGCCAGGTGCTCATCGGTGAGCCTTCCTCTCGCGTCGGTGCGATGGTCCGAGATGGTCCGGTCGTGCAGCTCGTGCGGTCGTTCGCCCAGGTCAGGCGCGCGGACGGCGCAGCACGACGACGCCGCGGGGCGCCAGCGTGTCGGCCGCGGCCTCGCCGGACGGACGAGCGGCCGTGCCCTCGCCGTCGTGCGGCGTGGTGCTGACGAGCACCTTGCCGTCGAGGCCGGCGAGCCCCAGCGGCTCGTCGGTGCGGTTCACGTGGAACCAGAACTCCTCGTCGGCGGTGCGACGCACGGTGAGCTCGACGCGCCCACGCAGCGGCGCGGGCAGCTCGCTCGTCACGCCGGCGGCGGCGAGCAGCCGCTCGAGCAGCGGCCGGAGGCCTGCCGCACCGAGCCGGGTCGAGACGTAGGCGGCCGACCCGTGCCCCACCGTCCGCCGGGTGACGGCCGGTCGCCCGGCCTGCTGCCCGTCGAGATAGGTCGCCAGCACGTCGGTGCCCGGCAGCACGTCGATGCGGTCGGTCCACAGCGTGCCCGTCGAGCCGTCGTCGAGCCGCACGCGTTCGCCGTCGCGCAGCGGGTTGAGCTCCTCGATGCGCAGCCCGAGGAGGTCGCGCAGGGCGCCCGGGTAGCCGCCCAGCCACACGTGGTCGTCGGCGTCGACGATGCCGGAGAAGTAGGTGGTGACCAGGTGGCCACCGGCCTCGACCCAGCGCGAGAGCCGCTCGGCCAGGGCCGCCGGGACCACGTGCAGCACCGGGGCCACGACCACGTCGTAGTGGCCGAGGTCCGTACGGCCGTCCTCCAGCCCGGCCACGGGGACGACGTCGGCGCGCACCCCCGCGTCGAGGAACGCGTGGTACCAGTCCAGCGCCTCGGCGCGGTAGCGCAGCGCCTCGGTGGGGTGCGAGTCCAGCTCCGACGCCCACCAGGAGTCCCAGTCGAAGAGGATCGCGGCGCGGGCCGGCGCCCGCTCCGCACCGACGACGGGCGCGAGGTCGCCGAGGGTGCGGCCGAGGGCGACCACGTCGCGGAACAGCGCCGATTCCTCCCCGGCGTGCGGCACCATCGCCGAGTGGTACTTCTCCGCGCCCGCGGCGGACTGGCGCCACTGGAAGAAGCAGACGGCGTCGGCGCCGTGGGCGACGTGCGTCAGGGAGTCCCGGGCCAGCTCGCCCGGTCGCTTCGGCACGTTCACCGGCTGCCAGTTCACGGCGCTGGTGGAGTGCTCCATGAGGAACCAGGGGCGCCCGCCCGCGACACCGCTGGTCAGGTTCGCCGAGAAGGACATCTCCTCACGGCCCTGCGGGCCGGGCTGCAGGTAGTGGTCGTTGGAGACGAAGTCGATCTCGGGCGCCCAGGAGGCGTAGTCCATGCCCTTGGTCTCGCCCATCACCATGAAGTTCGTGGTGATGGGCACGTCCGGCGTGATCCGGCGCAGCACCTCCCGCTCGGCGCGCAGGTGCTCCACCAGCGCGTCGGACGAGAACCGCTTGAAGTCGAGCTGCTGCGTCGGGTTCGGGTACGACGCCGCGAGCCGCGGCGGCAGGATCTGCTCCCAGTCGGTGTAGCGCTGGGACCAGAAGGCGGTGCCCCACGCCTCGTTGAGCCGGTCGAGGGTGCCGTAGCGCACGGTGAGCCAGGTGCGGAACGCGCGGGCGGCGTCGTCGGAGTAGTCCTCGACGTTGTGACAGCCGAGCTCGTTGCTGACGTGCCAGGCCGCGAGCGCCGGGTGCTCGGCGTACCGCTCGGCCAGCTTCTCGACCAGCGCGAGCGCGTAGCGGCGGAACACCGGCGAGGTGGGACGCCACTGCTGGCGGCCGCCCGGCCACAGGGTCTCCCCCGTGCGCGTCACCGGCAGGATCTCGGGGTGCAGGGTGGTCAGCCACGGCGGCGGGGACGCGGTGGCGGTGGCGAGGTCGACGGAGATGTCGTGGGCGTGCATGAGGTCCATGACCTCGTCGAGCCAGTCGAGGTCCCACCGGTCCGGCGCCGGCTGCAGGCGCGCCCAGGAGAAGATCGCCACGGACACGACGTTGACGCCGGCGGCCCGCATGAGCCGGGCGTCCTCGGCCCACACCTCGCGCGGCCACTGGTCCGGGTTGTAGTCGGCGCCGTACCCGAGGCGTGCGGGGCGGGTCGTCTCGGGGCCCGCGAGCAGGCGGGGGACGTCGGTCATGAAGGCTCCTGGACGTGCGGGGTGTGCGGGGGTACCTGGTGTGCGCGTGGTACCGGTGGGGACGGCGCTCGCCGTCCCCACCGGGGCTCAGAGGACGGGCGTCACGGGTTGACGGTGAAGCCCTGGTCGTTGCCGTAGGTGACGGTCTGCTCCTGCCACGTGGCCAGACCGTCGGTCAGCGTCGTGCCGGAGACGTACGCCTGGCCGACCGTGTCGTTGAAGATCGAGTTGGCGTAGACCTGGAACGGCAGGTACTGCCAGCCCTCGGCGACCTGCGACGACGACTCGGCCAGCACGTCGTTGACGGCCTGGCCGCCGAAGTACTCGAACTCCTGCTCGCGGAACACGGGGTCCTCGAGCTCGGCGACGGTCGCCGGGAAGGCACCCTCGTCGACCCGGGTGGCGATGCCTTCCCCGACGGTCGCGTACTCGAGGAAGGACCAGGCGAGGTCGGCGTTCTCGCTCGCGGCAGGGATGGCCAGCGAGCTGCCACCGTTCTCCGCGGTGACCTGCTCACCGCTCTCCCACTGCGGCATCGGGGCCACGGCCCAGTCGCCGGAGGCGTCCGGCACCGAGGACTCGAGGTTGCCGCGCATCCAGGCGCCGATCACCAACGAGGCGATCGAGCCGTCGGCCAGGCCCTGGTACCACTCGTCGCTCCACGAGCCGACCGGGGCCACGAGCTCCTCGTCGAGCATGGTCTGCCAGGTGGAGGCGAACTGCTGGGAGCCCTCGTCGGTGAAGTCGACCGTGACGTCGGTCCCGTCGACCTGGTAGGGCCGCCCGCCGGCCTGCCAGATCATCGAGGTGGTGAAGCCGGCGTCGCCGACGTCGTTGGTGAGGTAGGCGTCCGGGTCCGCCTCCTGCAGGGCACGGGCGGCCTCGACGTACTCGTCCCACGTGGTGGGGACGTCGATGCCGTGCTCGTCGAAGACCCGCTCGTTGTAGAACAGCGCCATCGGTCCGGAGTCGGTGGGCAGGGCGTAGACGCCGCCCTGCTGCTGCACCGCACCCCACGGTCCGGGTGTGAAGGTGCCGTCGAGCTCGTCCGCCCCGTAGGCGGTGAGGTCCGCGAGGGCCTCGGAGAGGGCGAACTGGGGCAGCGCGTAGAACTCGATCTGTGCGACGTCGGGGACGCCGTCACCGGCGGCGATAGCGTTCTGCAGCGCGGTGTACTGGTCGTTGCCGGTCCCGACGTTCTCCAGGTTGACGGTGACGCCCGGGTGCTCCGCCTCGAAGTCGGCGGCCACCGACTCCAGCGTGGGGTCCCACGCCCAGACGGTGATCTCCCCGCCCTCCTCCAGCGCCGGGTCCGCGTCCTGGGCGGCCTCGCCGGAGTCGGTCTCGCCGCCCCCGCAGGCGGTCAGGCCCAGGGCCACGACGCCGGCGACGGCGGTGGCGCGGAGCGCACGGCCCGCGCGGGCATTCGTTCGTGCAGTCATCTCAGGTCCTCACTTCGTTGTCGGAACGGTTCGGTCGGGCGGTCGGCGGTGCCATCGGTGGTGCCGCCGGCCGGACGTCGGTCAGGTCATTCCTTGACGCTCCCGGCGGCGAGCCCGGACTGCCAGTAGCGCTGCAGCACGAGGAACGCCGCCACGAGCGGCAGGATGGTCAGGAGCGAGCCGGTGATGACGAGGTGGAAGATCGCCTCGCCGCCGGCGGTCGCGGCCTGCGCGTTCCAGGCGTTCAGGCCGAGGGTCAGCGGGTACCAGTCGCTGTCGCGCAGCATGATCAGCGGCAGGAAGTAGTTGTTCCAGGTGGCCACCATGGTGAACAGCAGGACGGTGACGATGCCCGGGGCGAGCAGCGGCAGGCTGACCCGGAAGAACGTGCGGAACTCCCCGGCGCCGTCGATGCGCGCCGCCTCGAGCAGCTCGGTCGGGATCGCCCCGATGGCGAACGTCCACATGAGGTAGAGCCCGAACGGCGAGATCAGCGACGGGATGATGACCGCCCACGGCGTGTTCGTCAGGCCCATCTGGCTGAACATGAGGAACGTCGGCACGGCGAGGGCCGTGCCGGGGACGGCCACGGCACCGATGACGACGGCGAACACGCCGCGCTTGCCCGGGAAGTCGAACTTCGCGAGGGCGTAGCCGCCGAGGATGGCCAGGAACGTGGCCCCGCCGGCACCCACCACGACGTAGAGCAGCGTGTTGGCGAGCCAGCGCACGAACACGCCGTCGTCGTAGGTGAGCGTGGCCACGACGTTGTCCCAGAGCGCGAACGAGTCGCCGAACCACAGGCCGAACGAGGAGAACAGGTCGCCCTGGGTCTTGGTGGAGTTGACGAGCAGCCAGGCCAGGGGGACCAGCGAGTAGAGCAGGACGACGGCGGTCAGCACGGTGAGCAGCGGGCTGCGGCGAGGCCGGTCCACGCTGTGCTTGTTGACGGTGCGGGTCCTCAGGCGCGCCCTCCGGGCGGAGGAGGCGGTCGCGGTGGTGGCGGTGGTCACGGCGGTCACGCCTCCTTGCGCATGCCGCGCAGCTGCACCACGTAGGCGATCACCATCGTGATCAGGCCCATGATGATGGCGACGGTCGCGGAGTAGTTGTACTGCTGCCCGGAGAAGGACAGCGAGTAGGCGTAGAGGTTCGGGGTGAACGACGTCGTGATCGCGTTGGGTGCGAGCGACTGCAGGATGCTCGGCTCGTTGAAGAGCTGGAAGCTGCCGATGATCGAGAAGATCGTGGCGATGACCAGCGCACCGCGAATGGCGGGGATCTTGATCGCGCGGACGACCTGCCACTGCGTCGCGCCGTCGATCTCCGCGGCCTCGTAGAGCGAGTGCGGGACGACGCGCAGCGCCGCGTAGAAGATCAGCATGTTGTAGCCGACGAACTCCCAGGTCACGATGTTGCCGATCGAGGCCAGCACGAGGTCGGGCGACAGCGGGTCGGGCAGCGAGACGCCGAGCAGGTCGTTGAGGTTGCCGACCAGGCCGAACCGGGTGCCGTACATGAAGCCCCACATGAGCGAGGCGACGACGGCGGGCACCGCGTAGGGCATGAAGATCGAGATCCGGAAGAAGCTCTTGCCGTAGAGCCGGCCGGAGTCGATGGCCAGTGCCACGAGCAGCGCGATGCCGAGCATGATCGGCACCTGCACGACGAGGAACAGGCTCACCCGGCCCAGGCCCTCCCAGAACTGGGGGTCCTGCATGGCGCGGGCGTAGTTCTCCAGCCCGACGAACGTGGTGCCGCCGACCATCTGGGTGCGGAACACCGACAGGTACAGCGAGTACGCGATCGGGGCGAGGAACACGAGCCCGAACACGAGCATGAAGGGGCCGACGAACATCCAGCCCGTCCATCGCCGTCGGCTGCGGCGGTGGGCGACGGGCGGGGGCGTCGCCGCGACCGGTGGGGACGTCGTCGTCATCTGCTTCCTTGGGCTCACGGTGATGTTCACGTCAACATCGCACGAGAGGGTTCCCGATGTTCACGTAAACATGGACTAGGGTGATCGTGCATCGGTCGATCGCGTACGTCAACCCCGACGCCGCCCGAGACCGAACCGTGACCTGATCGGAGGACTCTTGACCGACCGGAACCTCCCGGGGCGACCCCAGCGCGTCTCGATGGCGGACGTCGCGCGGCGCGCCGGCGTCTCGTCGCAGACCGTCTCGCGAGTCTCCAACGGACACCCGGGCGTCGTCGACACCACGCGCGAGCAGGTGCTGGCCGCCATGCGCGAGCTGGGCTACCGGCCCAACAGCGCGGCCCGCGCGCTGCGCTCGGGCCGGTTCCGCACCATCGGGGTCATCCTCTTCTCGCTGTCCACGACCGGGAACGTGCGGACCCTGGACGCCATCGCGACGTCGGCCGCGGCCGAGGGCTACGCCATCACCGTCATCCCCGTCGCGGCGCCCACCCAGGACGGCGTCAACGGCGCGTTCACCAGGATGGGCGAGCTCGCCGTCGACGCGGTGATCCTCCTGATGGAGGTGCACCTGCTCGACGCCGCCAGCATCTCGCTGCCCACCGACGTGCCCGTCGTGGTCGCGGACTCGGACGCCGGGGACCGCTACGCCGTCGTCGACACCGACCAGGCCGCCGGCACCCGTGCCGCGGTCGAGCACCTGCTCGACCGCGGGCACCCCACCGTGGTGCACCTCGCCGGGCCCTCCGAGTCCTTCTCCGCCCAGCGCCGCGAGGACGCCTGGCGTCGGACGCTGCGCGAGGCCGGCCGGGAGGTCCCGGAGGTGTACCGCGGGGACTGGTCCGCGGCGTCGGGCTACGAGGCCGGGCGGCAGATCGCCCGCACGGGTGCGACCGCCGTGTTCGCGGCCAACGACCAGATGGCGCTCGGGCTGCTGCGGGCGCTCGCCGAGGCGGGCCGCAAGGTGCCCCAGGACGTCAGCGTGGTCGGCTTCGACGACCTGCCCGACGCCGTGGCGTTCCTGCCACCCCTGACGACCGTGCACCAGGACTTCGCCGAGGTGGGCCGGTTGTGCGTCGCGGGTGTGCTGCGGCAGATGGCGGACCACTCCACGCCCCGCGGCCGCACGCTCGTGCCGACCCGGCTCGTGGAGCGCGCCAGCACCGCCGCGCCCTGACGGCGCGGCCACTCCGAGCTCCTGCCTGGTGCGCAGGGCACGCATCGTGTTGTGTGGGCGGATGAGCGAACCACCCGGCGCGCAGCGCCAGCGCAGCGAAGCCCTCCAGATGACGCGGATCGTCCTCCGCCCGAGCGGAAACCCCCTGCCCCTGGGCTTCATGGCTCTGGCCGTGGCCACGATCGGGTTCAGCTGCCTGCAGCTGGGCCTCCTCGGACCCGAGGAGGAGAGCACGGTGGCGCTGGCCGTGCTGGTGCTCACCGTCCCGCTGCAGTCGCTCGCCGCGGTCGTCGGTTTCGGCGCCCGCGATCCCATCGCCGGGACGGGGATGGCGATGGTCTCCGGGGTGTGGGCCATGCTCGCCGCCGCGACCCTCACCTCGCCGCCCGGGACGTCGAGCCCCGCCGTGGGCGTGCTCCTGCTGACGGCTGCCCTCACCCTCCTGGTGCCGGCGTCGGCCGCGCACGGCAAGGTCCTCGCCGCCGCCGTCATGGTCGGCTCCGCGGTCCGCTTCGCGCTGACCGGCGTCGCCGAGCTCACGGGGTCCGGCGGTTGGGAGGTCACCGCAGGCGTCCTCGGACTGGTCCTCGCGCTCCTCGCGCTCTACGTCGCCCTCGGCTTCGTGCTCGAGGAGGCCGACCACCCGCTCCAGCTCCCGGTGCTGCGGCGCGGCGACGGGGTCAAGCCGTTGCGTGACGACCTCGAGGAGCAGGTCGAAGGCATCGCTCGGGCCGCGGGCGTGCGCCAGCAGCTCTGAGACTGCCGGTCAGCCGTCGGACGCCTGGCGGCGCTTCTCGACGACGTTCTTCAGCAGTACCGCCGGCAGCAGGAAGTTGGCCAGCAACGTCACGATCCACACGATGACCGGGCCGACCACCCAGCCCAACCACCCGGAGATCTCCAGACCGTCCGGCGCCACGAGGACGGCGACGAGCAGCGCCACATAGGTGGTGACCAGGCCGACGGCGCCGAGCATGGCCGGGGCGTTGTTGCGGGCCACCTTCGCGAAGAACGGCGTGAGCACCGCCTGCGCGACCGCGAACACGACGACGGCGACCACGAACGCGAGCGGGTTGCTCCAGACGATCTCGAACGTCTGCCAGTCGAGCACGGCGAACGCCCAGTCGGTCAGGAGCATCCCGACGGCGACGGCGAGCAGGAAGACGGCGGTCCGGGCCAGCAGTCTCAGCATGGCAGCAGCGTGGCACACGTCACATGATCGTGCGCGAGATGCTCTTGACTACCTCAACTGACCTGGTGCCGTACGGGCCCGCGCCAGGATCATGTCCGGCGACAGCAACGCAACGCATGCGAGGTGTGTCAGATGCGGGTCCTGGTCACCGGTGGCGCCGGCTACCTCGGTTCCCATGTCGTCCTGGCACTGGTCGAGGCCGGCCACGAGGTCGACGTGGTCGACGACTTCTCGCGCGGCACACCGGCGTCGCTCGCCCGCGTCGAAGCCGTCACCGGTCGTCGGGCACGCACGCACACGGCCGACGTCGCGGACATCGACGCGATGGAACGCGTCTTCGCGACCGCCGCCGTCGACGCCGTCGTCCACGTGGCCGGGCTGCGCTCCGCCACCGAGTGCGCGGACCGGCCGCTCGACGCCTACGAGACCAACCTGACGACCACCTTCACGCTGCTGCGCTGCATGACCTGGTACGGCGTCGCCCGCCTCGTCCTGTCGTCGAACGCCGCCGTCTACGGCAGCCGCGGGGCCGAGAGCACCGCCGTGCTGGCCGAGGACGACCCGCTCGCGCCGGTCTCGCCGCTCGGCCGCACCCTGGCCACGGACGAGCACCTCCTGCAGGACGTCGTGGCGGCCGGGTCCGCGCTCCGCGCCGGCGTCGTGCGGTGCTTCAACACCGTCGGGGCGCACCCGTCGGGCCGGCTCGGCGAGGACCGTAACGGGGCGCCGTCGAGCCTGCTGACCCGGATCGGCGAGGTGGTGCTCGGCACTCGCGAGCGCATCGACGTCCTCGGCGCCGACCTGCCCACCGCTGACGGGACGCCGGTGCGCGACTACGTGCACGTCGCCGACGTCGCCGCCGGGCACGTCGCCGCCCTCGACGCCCTCGACCGGTCGGGGAGGCTGCCGGTCGAACGGGCCGTGCCGTCCGTGCGGCCGGTGCCGTCCGTGCAGACGTGGAACCTCGGCACCGGCCGCGCCACCAGCGTGCGCGAGGTGCTCGGCACCTTCGAGGAGGTGACCGGCCACCGCATCCCGTACCGCCTGCTGCCCGCAGCGCCCGGGACGGTCCCGACCGCCGTCGCCTCGACCGTGCGGGCCGCCGACGAGCTGGGCTGGACCGCCACCCGGGACCTCGCCGAGATCTGCCGGGACCACTGGCGCTGGCAGCAGCAGCACCCGCGCGGCTACCCGTCGACGGTCACCCCCGAGACCCCCTGGCGCGGCGGCGTCGGTCACCGGCTGCGGCTCGTCCCGCCCCACTCGGCGGCCGTGCCCCGCTGACGCCCCCGGCTCAGGGTTTGGTCTCCCGGTAGTACCGCAACGCGCCCGGCTGCAGGTCGGCCGGATCGGTGTAGATGGCGCGGGACCGTTCCAGGAGCGCCGCCGACGGCACGCTCGCGGCGATCTCGGCGCGAGCGTCGAAGGCCGTCTGGACCAGACCGTGCGCCACGGCGTCGGGGAGTCCCGGCCCCGCCACGAGGATGTTGGGCACGGCCAGCGTCTCGACGTTCTCGGTGACGCCGTAGATCCCCTCCGGGACGACCCCGTGGCGGTACCCCCGCCCGTGGATCCGGCGCAGCTCGTCGACCACCCCAGCCAGGGGGATCAGCCGGATCGGCATCTCCTCGGCGAGCTCGACGATCCCGGGGGTCTTCAGGCCGCCGGACCAGAACACCGCGTCGAGGCTCCCGCTGCGCAGGGCGGCGACCGACTCGGTGATGCCGAGCTCGGCGACCCGCAGGTCGCTCGCCGGGACGTCCGCCGCCTGGAGCACCCGCCCGGCGATCAGGGAGGTGCCGGAGCGGGGCGCCCCGAGCGACACCCGCAGGCCCCGCAGGTCGCCCAGGTCCTCGACGTCGGAGTCGGCCGGCACCACCAGGTGCGCGAAATCGTCGTAGACGCGAGCGAGCGCCTGCACCTCGACCGGCTCGTCGAAGTCCCCCGCGCCGTCGACGGCGTCCGTCACCGCGTCCGCCGCGCTGAACGCCACGTCCGCGGCCCCGTCGGCCAGCAGTTGCAGGTTGTCCACCGAGCCGCCGGTCGTGAGCACCTCCGTCTCGATCCCGTACCGTTCCTCGAGCACGGCGGCGAGCTCCTGGCCGTACCCGTGGTAGATCCCGCTCGTCCCGCCGGTCGCGATCGTGAGGCGCTCCGGGCGCTCCCCCTCCCAGGGGTCGCTCTCCCACGGGTCGCCGGCCCCGCCCACGCACCCCGCGAGGAGCGCGGCCAGGCACAGCGACGACAGCACGCCCGCGACCGTCCGACGCATCAGTCCTCCGTCCAGGCCGGGACCTGCAGCCGGACCAGCAGCCCGCCGTCGTCGGGGAGCTCCAGCCGCAGACCGCCACCGGCCGCCGTCATCAGCTCCGAGGCGATCGCGAGACCCAGGCCGGACCCCTTCACGGAGCTGTGTCCCGGGCTGCGCCAGAACCTCTCGGTGAGCCGGTCGAGCTGCTCGCTCGGCACCCCGGGACCCCGGTCGCGCACGCTGACCTCCACCGTCCCGGTACCGCGGACCACCGCCACGTCCACCAGCTCGTGCGCCGGCGCGAACTTGACCGCGTTGTCGACCACCGTGTCGAGCGCACTCTCCAGCGCCGTCGGGTCGACCAGCCCCAGCACCTCTCCCCCGGGCCTCGCGAGGCGGAGCTCCCGGTCCGGGTCGAGCAGCCGGCGCCCCTCCACGCGGCGGGCGACGACGTCGGCCACGTCCACCGGCTGAGCCACGCCCATGCTGCCGCCGTCCGCGAGGAGGAGCAGCGCGTCGAGGATCTCGGCCATGCGCTCCGCCTCGGCCCGCACGTGCGCCACCTCGTCGGCATCCTCGGGCGGCACGGTCAGCGCGAGGGACTCGACCCGGAGCATCAGGGCGTTGAGCGGGTTGCGCAGCTCGTGGGAGGCGTTGGCCACGAACTCCTGCTGCCGCCGCATGAGGTGCTCCACCCGTTCGGCCATCTCGTTGAACCGGGTCACGACCTGCTGCAGCTCGGGCGGCCCCGTCGACGGGGGGATGCGCTCGTCGAGGCGGCCGCCGCCCATCTTCTCCATCGCCTGGTCGACGGCGCGGACGGGACGCAGGAGCCACCCTGCGGTCCGGTCGGCGAGGACGAGCGCCAGGAGCGCGACGACGACGCCGCCCGCGCCCAGCAGGGCCCAGCTCTGCCAGATCGCCCGCTGCACGCCGCCGGCGTCCGACGCCGTCACGAGCGCGCCGACCAGGTCGCCGCCGTCGAACAGCGGCTCGGCGACCACGATCCGCTGGGCGTCCCACGGCCAGAACGCCTCGCGCATCTCGGCCCGGCGCCCGGCGAGCGCCGCGTGGCGCTCCGCGTAGTCGTGCACCTGCAGGTCCTCCGCCACGAGCGTCGCACCGGACTGGTCCACGACGGCGGCGCTGATGCCGTAGACCTCCCGGTACCGTGCGAGGTCTCCGGCGACGAGCGAGGGGTCGTCGGCGACGATCGCCTGGCGGGCGGGCAGCACCAGGTAGGTCACGTCCCGCAGCCGGTCGAGGAAGACCTCCTGCTGGTGCGCCCGCGTGACGCTGGCCGCGTAGAGCATCCCGAGCAGCAGGATCACCAGGGCGAGGGGGACGTAGACGATCGCGGCGAGCCGGCTGCGCACGTCAGTCCTGCCCGACGCGGTACCCGACGCCCCGCACGGTCTCCACGACGGCGGGCTCACCGAGCTTGCGGCGCAGCGAGGCGACGTGCACCTCGAGGGTGCGGCCCAGACCCTTCCAGCTCGACCCCCAGACCTCGCGCAGGATCCGTTCGCGGGCGAGCACCGTGCCGCGGTGGCGCACCAGCAGCGCGAGCAGGTCGTACTCCTTGCGGGTCAGGGAGACCACGGCGCCACCGGTGCGGCGCACCACCCGGGCGGCGAGGTCGACCTGCACCTCCCCGACGTCGATGCGAGCGACGTCGGCCCGGCCGTCCCACTCCCGCGACCTTCCCCGACGCAGCACGGCGTCGATGCGGGCGAGGACCTCGCGGATGTCGTACGGCTTGGTCACGTAGTCGTCGGCGCCGAGCTCGAGCCCCCGCACCCTCGACTCGAGCTGCGTGCGGGCGGTCACCATGATGATCGGGGTGTCCGAGACCTTGCGGATCCGTCGGCAGACCTCGAACCCGTCCATGTCCGGCAGGGCGAGGTCGAGCAGCACGAGGTCGGTGCGCGGGTTCAGAGCGTCGAGCGCGCTCCCGCCGTCGGCGGCGCGGATCACCTCGTACCCGTGCTTGCCCAGGACGGAGACCAGCGCGCCGGCGACGTGCTCGTTGTCCTCCACGACCAGCAGCTGCACGGTCCGACGGTAGCCGAGCGAACGCCCCACCGATAGACGGAGCCACGGGCCGGACCGCCGGCGCACCGGGTGAGATCGAGGCGACGGCCCTGCTCAGTCCACGACGTCGATGCCCAGGTTGGCGGCCAGGACGGGCGCGAGCTGTGCGAGCTGGTCCGGGGTGATCGTGGTCCCGCGCAGCGCGTCGGTGCCGACCAGCTCGCTCAGCTCGGCGCCGCGCAGGTCGACGTCCTGCAGGGTGGAGGCCTGCACGTCGAGGCGCCGCACGCGGCTCCGCTCGAAGGCGACGCGCGTAGCCCGGGCATGGACCAGGTCGAGCTCGTCGACGGTGCAGTCGGTGAGCACGACGTCCTGCAGCGTGGCGCCCCGCAGGTTGACGAAGCCCAGCTTGCAGCCGACGAGGTGCACCGACTGCCACACGGACTCGTAGAGCTCGCCGGAGCCGATGCGGGCGTCGCGCACCTCGACGTCGCGCCAGCGGGTCCGCATGCCCTGCACGACGGGGACGTCCGCGCGGGAGAGCACGACCTCGGTCAGCGTGAGGTGGCGCAGGTCGGCCTCGTCGGCACGCAGCCCGTCGAGGCGCGAGACGTCGGCGCGGGCCCCGCGCAGCTCCACCCGGTCGAGCCGGACGTCCCTGATCTCGACACCGTCGAGATCCGCACCCGGGACGAGGTCCTCGACGCCGCCCGGCGTCAGGTCCTCCAGCACGACGGGGTCCGTCACGGGGCGGGCAGGCTGCTGCGGGCGGGACGGCACGACTTCACTGTAGGTGCTCGGCCGCGTCAGCCGCGGCCGAGCACGCAGAAGTCGTTGCCCTCCGGGTCCGCGAGGCAGACCCAGGGCACGTCGCCCTGGCCCACGTCCACGTCGGTGGCACCCAGCTCGTTCAGCCGGGCGTGGTCGTCGGAGGCGTCGTGCAGGGCCCAGACGGTAACCTCGCCCCAGAACCGTGCGAGGGCCCGCGGGTCGGCGCAGTCGACGACGACGGCGGCGATCGGCCCGGTGGCCCGGTGGCCCGGTAGAGGTCACGGGGCTCCAGCACGCAGAAGACGTTGCCCTCCGGGTCGGCCAGGACCGTCCACAACACATCCCTCTGGCCGATGTCGGCCGGCGTGGCACCGAGCGCGACGAGGCGCGCGACCAGCCGAGGGCCTCGGCCCAGAATCGGCCGACCGCCGTCTCGTCGCGGGCCTTGATGCTCACCTGGACCAGCTGCAGTGCCATGGTTCCCGACCGTAGCGCCGAAGCCGAGGGCCGCGTACGACGACACCCTCCCGCGACGGTAGGGTAGACGGGTCGAACGGAGAGTCATGGGCATGGACCACAAGCAGATCGGTGAGGTGGCGGAGCGCACCGGCCTCTCGCTGCGCACGATCCGCTACTACGAGGAGGTCGGCCTCGTCATCCCGTCCGCGCGGTCGCACGGCGGGTTCCGGCTCTACACGGAGTCGGACATCGCCCGGCTGATGCTCGTCAAGCGCATGAAGCCCCTGGACTTCTCCCTCGACGAGATGCGCGAGCTGCTCACCACGCTCGACGAGCTGGAGCGCGGCGACCTCGGCCCCGACCGCCGCGAGGAGACGTTGGAGCGCCTGGCCCTGTTCGAGGCCGCGGCGGAGGAACGCTGCCGCAGCCTGCGGGACCGGCTGGAGAGCGCCGAGGAGTTCGCCGGCAACCTGCGCCGCGAGCTGCGCGCCCAGCGCCGGGTGGTGAGCCGGGCCCGATGACGACCCTCACCACCGACAGCACGTCGGTCACCGCCCAGGCGGCCCGACGGCGCAGCATCGCCGTGATCTCCCACCCGGACGCCGGCAAGTCCACGCTCACCGAGGCGCTCGCGCTGCACGCGCACGCGATCGACCAGGCGGGCGCGGTGCACGGCAAGGGCGACCGGTCCGGCGTCGTGTCCGACTGGCTCGAGATGGAGCAGAAGCGCGGCATCTCGATCACCTCCGCCGCGCTGCAGTTCGTGTACCGCGACGTGGTCGTCAACCTGCTGGACACCCCCGGTCACGCCGACTTCTCCGAGGACACCTACCGCGTCCTCACCGCCGTCGACGCCGCCGTGATGCTGCTCGACGCGGCCAAGGGCCTGGAGCCGCAGACGCTCAAGCTCTTCGAGGTCTGCCGTCGCCGCGGCGTCCCCGTCATCACGTTCGTCAACAAGTGGGACCGCCCCGGGCGCGAGGTCCTCGAGCTCTGCGACGAGCTCCAGGAGCGCATCGGCCTGCACCCGACACCGGTCAACTGGCCCGTCGGCGAGGCGGGGCGGTTCCTGGGCCTCCTCGACAGCCAGGACGGCCGGGTGACGACCTACCGTCGCGCTCCCGGCGGCGCCTCGATCGCCGAGGAACGGACCCTCGACGCCGACCAGGCGGCCGCCGAGCTCGACGACGACTACACCGAGGCGGTCGACGGCGTCGGGCTGCTGGACCCCGTCGACCCGGCCACGTTCCGCACCGGCGCGACGACGCCGCTGCTGTTCGGCGCGGCACTGTCCAACATCGGCGTCCGCCGGCTCCTCGACGTCGTCGTCGACCTCGCACCCGCCCCGTCCGCCCGGCCGGCCGTCGACGGCGGTGACCGCCCCGTGGACGCACCGTTCAGCGGGTTCGTGTTCAAGATGCAGGCCGGCATGGACCCCAAGCACCGCGACCACGTCGCCTACCTGCGGGTCTGCTCGGGACGCTTCGAGCGGGGCATGACGGTCACCCACGAGCGCACCGGTCGCCCGTTCGCGACGAAGTACGCGTTGTCCGTCTTCGGCCGGGAACGTTCCACGGTCGAGGACGCCTACCCGGGTGACGTCGTCGGGCTCGTCAACGCCGGGGCCCTCGCGGTCGGCGACACCGTCCACGAGCCGTCCGGCCCCGCCGTGCGCTTCCCCCCGATGCCGGCGTTCGAGCCCGAGCACTTCGCCGTCGCGCGAGCGTCGGACCCCGGGCGGTCCAAGCAGTTCCGCAAGGGCATGGCCCAGCTCGAGCAGGAGGGCGTGGTCCAGGTGCTGGTCTCCGACCTGCGCGGGGACGCCAGCCCCGTGCTGGCCGCCGTCGGGCCCCTGCAGTTCGAGGTCGCGACGTTCCGGATGGAGCACGAGTTCTCGGCGCCGATGACCCTCGAGCCGCTGGCCCTCTCGGTGGCCCGGCACATCGAGCCGGAGGACGCCCCGGCCGTGGCGAGCTACACGGGCGCCGAGGTGGCTCGCCGCCGCGACGGCGAGCGCCTGGCCCTCCTGCGCGACGTGTGGCACGCCCGTGCCTTCGAGCGGGCGCACCCCGACGTCTCGCTCGTCCCGCTCGTCGGCGGCGGGGCCGCCTGAACCGCCCGGAGCTCTCCTGAGATCACGCACCTCCCGTCCCGGCGCACTGTCCCCGGGCGGCTTCTACGGCTGGCACGTCGCCGCCTACGCCGCGATCGCCCTGGCCATGACCGGCCCCGGGCAGACGGTCGGCATCTCGCTGTTCATCGACCCCCTGATCGCCGAGCTCGGGATGTCACGCTCGGCGGTCTCGACGGCCTACCTGCTCGGCACCCTCGCCGGGGCGGTGGCCCTGCCGTGGATCGGCCGGGCCCTCGACCGCTTCGGGGTGCGACGCACCATGGCGCTGGTCGGGCTGGTGTTCGGCGGCGTCCTCGTGGCGCTGTCCGCCGTCAGCTCGATCGTCGGTCTCACCGCAGGGTTCGTCGGGGTGCGCATGGCCGGGCAGGGTGCCCTGGGGCTCACCGCCACGACGGTGGTGGCGCTGTGGTTCGACCGCCGACGCGGCCTGGTCACGGGGCTCGTGGGTGCGGTCGGCGCCGTGGGCATCTCGATGACCCCGCTGCTGCTGGAGGGCCTGATGGCCGAGCACGGGTGGCGCACGGCCTGGCTGGTCGAAGGTCTCGCCGTCTGGGCCGTCGTCCTGCCCCTCGCGCTGATCGCGATGCGGGACCGACCCGAACGGCTCGGTCAGCGACCCGACGGCGCGGCCCCGCCGCACGACGGCAGCCCGCCACCACAGCCTGGCGGCCTGACCCGGTCCCAGGTCGTCCGGCATCCCGCGTTCTGGCTGATCGCCAGCGCGGTCGCGGTCTCCGGTCTCCTCACCACGGCCGTGGCATTCCACCAGATCAGCCTGCTCACCGCCCGCGGCCTCACCGCGGCCGAGGCCGCGGCGAACTTCATCCCCCAGACGGTCGCCGGGCTCCTGGCCACCCTGGTGACCGGGTACCTCATCGACCGCTTCCCCCCGCGGTGGACGACGGTCGCCTCCATGCTCTCGCTGGCGGCCGCCCTCTGGTGAGGCACCCATGTCACACCCGGCTGGGCAGCCATCGTCTTCGGGACGCTGCTCGGCATCGCGGCCGACATGATCCGCACCGTCGAGGCCGCGACGCTGCCGCGTTGCTTCGGCACCCGGCACATCGGGTCGATCCGAGGCCTGGTCGCGTCGATCAACGTCGGCGGGACGGCCTGCGGCCCGTTGCTGTTCGCGGCGGTGTTCGACCGGGTCGGCACCTACACGCCGGTCCTGCTGGTCAGCGCGCTCCTGCCGGTCGCCGTGGCTGTCTGGGCCGCCGTCGCCCCCGAGCCGCGAGCGGACCTGCTCGACACCCCCTCGGACGTCTCTCCGTCCAGCACGCGGGACGACACAAACCTGCCTTGACGTTAGGGTAGAGTTCTGCACGACTCGGCCCTCCGGCGTGCCCGCGCTCACGGAGGGCCGACGCCACCCACCCTTCTCGTACGCAGCGTCGCGTGCCTCAGACCTGTCCATCCCGACCTGAGTCCCGTGACCTGGTCCCCGGGCGCCCGCGTCCGCCGAACCGAAGGAAGCTGCGTGTCGAACGACTCCCGCATGCCCCTGTCAGATCCCGCTCCCACGCCGCGGCCGGTCACCGGCGCACCGGAGGCGAGCCAGACCTACTCCGTGCTGGCGGCGCTGAAGTCGCCCCGGATCCTCAAGACCGAGGTCCTGGCCGGCCTCGTCGTCGCCCTGGCGCTCATCCCCGAGGCGATCGCCTTCTCGATCATCGCGGGGGTCGACCCTCGGCTCGGGCTCTTCGCGTCGTTCACGATGGCGGTCTCCATCGCGTTCCTCGGCGGCCGCCCCGCCATGATCTCCGCGGCCACCGGCGCCATCGCCCTGGTCGTCGCCCCCGTCGCCCGCGACTACGGCGTCGACTACCTCATTGCGACGGTCATCCTCGCGGGCGTCCTCCAGGTGGTGCTCGGCGTCCTCGGCGTGGCCAAGCTCATGCGGTTCATCCCGCGCTCGGTGATGGTCGGCTTCGTCAACGCCCTGGCGGTCCTCATCTTCACCTCCCAGCTCCCGCACCTGTTCGGCGACAAGGTGACCGCCGGCAACCGCTGGTGGATCTACGGCCTGGTCATCGTCGGTCTGGTCATCATGGTGCTGCTGCCGCGGTGGACCAAGGTGGTCCCGGCCCCGCTGGTGGCGATCGTGCTGCTGACGGCCGCGACCGTCACCGCGGCGCTCAACGTCCCGACCGTCGGCGACGAGGGCGAGCTGCCCGAGTCGCTGCCGTCCCTGCTCGTCCCGGACGTGCCGTTCACCCTGGAGACCCTCCAGATCATCGCGCCGTTCGCGCTCGCCATGGCGCTGGTGGGCATCCTCGAGTCCCTGCTGACCGCCAAGCTGGTCGACGACGTCACCGACACCCACTCCAACAAGACCCGCGAGGCATGGGGCCAGGGCGCCGCCAACGTCGTCACCGGGTTCTTCGGCGGCATGGGCGGCTGCGCGATGATCGGTCAGACGATGATCAACGTGAAGGCCTCCGGAGCGCGCACCCGCATCTCGACGTTCCTGGCCGGCGTGTTCCTGCTGATCCTCGTCGTCGGGCTCGGGGACGTCGTCGCGATCATCCCCATGGCCGCGCTCGTCGCCGTCATGATCATGGTGGCGGTCGGCACGTTCGACTGGCACTCGGTCCGGCTCGACACGCTGCGCCGGATGCCCAGGTCGGAGACCGCCGTCATGCTCTCGACCGTGGTCGTCACCGTCTGGACCCACAACCTGGCGTACGGTGTCGCCGTCGGCGTCCTCGTCGCGATGGTGCTCTTCGCCCAGCGCGTGGCACACTTCACCACCGTGACCCGCCTCGACGCGTCCGACGAGGACGACCAACGTGTCTACGCCGTCGAGGGCGAGCTCTTCTTCGCCTCGTCGAACGACCTCGTCTACCAGTTCGACTACTCGGGCGACCCGCAGGACATCGTCATCGACATGACCAAGGCCCACGTCTGGGACGCCTCCACGGTGGCCAGCCTCGACGCCGTCCGTACCAAGTACGAGGCCAAGGGCAAGACGGTGACGATCGTCGGCGCCAACGCGGACACCACCGCGCGGCTCGACCTGCTCGCCGGACGGCTCGGCGGGGGACACTAGACCTCAGGGCACCTCTCACGAGGGCCCGCCCATGACGGGCCTCGCGGCGTGCGCAGCACGCCGCGAGGCACCGGACCATCGACACGGACCACCGTGCGGAAGGACGACATGCACACTGCGCCCCGCGACCTCGGCCGCCCACCACGACTCCCGCGGGGTGCCCTGCGCATCACGCCGCTGGGCGGCATCGGGGAGATCGGCCGCAACATGACGGTCTTCGAGCAGGACGGCCGCCTCCTGGTCGTCGACTGCGGGGTGCTGTTCCCCGAGGAGACGCAGCCGGGCGTGGACGTCATCCTCCCCGACTTCACGAGCATCGCCGACCGGATGGACGACATCGAGGCGATCGTCCTCACGCACGGCCACGAGGACCACATCGGCGGCGTGCCGTACCTGCTCAAGCACCGCCCCGACATCCCCGTCGTCGCCTCCGAGCTGACCCTGGCGTTCGTGGACGCCAAGCTCAAGGAGCACCGCATCACGCCGGTGTTCCGCCACGTCGAGGCGGGCGACCGGCACCAGGCCGGTCCCTTCGACCTCGAGTTCGTCGCGGTCAACCACTCGATCCCGGACGGGCTGGCCGTCGCCATCCGCACCGCCGGCGGCAGCGTGCTGCACACGGGCGACTTCCGGATGGACCAGTTCCCCCTCGACGGCCGGCTGACCGACCTGCGGGCGTTCGGGCGGATCGGCGAGGAGGGCCTCGACCTGCTGCTGGTGGACTCCACCAACGCCGAGGTCCCCGGCTTCACGATCTCCGAGAGCGACCTGGTCCCGGCGATCGAGCAGGTCTTCGCGACGACGCCCGGCCGGGTCATCGTCTCCAGCTTCGCGAGCCACGTGCACCGGATCCAGCAGGTGCTCGACGCCTCGCACGCGCGCGGCCGCAAGGTGGCCTTCGTGGGGCGCTCGATGATCCGCAACATGCGGATCGCCCGGGACCTCGGCTACCTCACCGTGCCGCGCGGCCTGGTGGTCGACTACAAGAAGACCCGGGGTATGGCACCCGACAAGGTGACCCTGATCTGCACCGGGTCCCAGGGCGAGCCCATGGCCGCCCTGTCGCGGATGGCCAACGAGTCGCACGAGGTGAGCGTCAGCGAGGGCGACACCGTGCTGCTGGCCAGCTCGCTCATCCCGGGCAACGAGAACGCGATCTACGGGATCATCAACAAGCTGACCGACCTGGGCGCCAACGTGGTCCACAAGGGCAACGCCCGGGTGCACGTCTCCGGCCACGCCAGCGCCGGCGAGCTCGTGTACTGCTACAACATCCTCAAGCCGCGCAACGTGATGCCGGTGCACGGCGAGCCCAAGCACCTGCACGCCAACGGCGCCCTCGCCGAGCGGACCGGCGTCGAGCCCGACCGGGTGCTGATCACCCGCGACGGTGCCGTCGTCGACCTCGCCGACGGGACGGCACGCATCGTCGGCCAGGTCCAGGCCGACCTGGTCTACGTCGACGGCCAGACCGTGGGGCACGCGACCGAGGAGACGCTCGCCGAACGCCGGCAGCTGAGCGCCGGCGGCGTGCTGACCGTGCTCGTCCTGCTGAAGCCGGGCACGACCGAGCTCGCGGAGCCGCCGGAGTACCTGCACCGCGGGTTCGTGCAGAGCCCGGAGAGCCTCGAAGCCGCCACCGGCGCACTGAAGAAGGCGCTCGTCGACGCCGCCGAGCGGGGCGTCACCGAGGGCGAGGAGCTCGAGAAGCGGCTCGCGGGCGCCGTCGGGCGCTCCCTGGCCCGCACGTCGCGCCGCGAGCCCGTCGTCATCGCGCTGGTGCTCGACGCCTGACCCACACCTTCCGGCCCCCGACGGGGGTCTGAGGGCCCTGCCGGGCTCCCGACCGCCCACGCAGCGGTCGGGAGCGGGGCGCGGGGACCGGGGAGCCCAAGCTGGACAGGCGGGAGCGCACCGCGGACGTGTCGCTGGTCCAAGGAAGGTGTCCACGCCTATGCCGTCGAGAGAGCGACGGTCGGAGATGTGCGCGCGGCTCGCGTGGCGGGCCAGATCCCGCTCAGGCCGCCGATCACCAGCGTCGAGGCGATCGCACCGACCACCGCCCAGATCGGGATCGCGACGGGCCACCCCTTGAGCACCGCGTACCCGGTGGTGATCGCACCCCCGACGAGCACCCCCGCGGTCCCGCCGAGCAGCGACAGCAGGAGCGACTCGATCAGGAACTGCCGACGGATGTCCCTGCGACGAGCGCCGATCGCGCGACGCATCCCGATCTCGTGTCGTCTTTCCAACACCGAGATCACCATCGTGTTGGCGACGCCGATGCCGCCCACCAGGAGCGCGACGCCCCCGATTCCGACCAGCAGTCCGGTGAAGGACGCTTCGCTCGCCTCCTGAGCGACGAGCGCGTCGGAGGGCTGTCCCGTGGCGACGGTTCCCGGTTCGAGCGGCGCGATGGTGCCAGCCAGGAACGTGGACGTCGTCTCGACGCTCTCGGGGTCGACCCGCGCCCACGCGCGATCCGCCGGAAGGTCCACCGCCAGGTCGTCTGCGAGCGCATCGCTCACGAAGGCGCTCAGGTCCAGTTCCGGTGCCAGGGGAAGCGGTTCCAGGATTCCGACCACGGCGATCCGGCGTCCGTCCATCCACACGACGGTCTCTGGTCCCACCTCGTCGATTCCCAAGGTGGCGGCGGCCGAGGCTCCCAGAACGACCTCGGCCGGCGACGCGCCCCCGCCCTCGAGCAGCCATCGCCCACCCGCGACCTCGCCGCGCAAGGTGCGAAGAAGGTTTCCCTGGACGGAGGTCGCGACGATCCCCCCGGTCGCATTCGGCTCCACCAGGTCACTTCGATACACGCCGATGTCGACGATGCGGCTGACGGCGGCGGCGCTCTCGACGTCGTCCCTGCGTGTCAGCGATCCGATGGTCGTGTCGGGGAGGGGTGCTGCCGCCTCCCCTCCTGGGGCCACTCCCTCGATGGCCACGACATTGGTGCCGATGCCATCGAGCAGTGTCTGCGAACGTGCCTGGGAGGAGGAGGAGATGCCGACGACGGCCACCATCGCCCCGATGCCGATCGCGATTCCGAGCGCAGACAGCACGACCCGCAGCGGGCGGGTGCGCAGCCCGACGACGCCGAGGCGTAGCAGGTCCGAGGTGCGAAGCGGCCGCGTCATGATCGCTGGCCGTTCCCGTCCGGGGCGTGCGGTGAATCCTCGAGCTGGGTTCGTCCGTCACGGATCATGATCCGGCGGTCGAATCGAGCGGCGAGAGCCCGATCGTGGGTGATCACCACGATGGTGGTTCCCAGGGAGTTGAGGTCGCGCAGAAGCTGGAAGATGTGCTCCCCTGTCATCGTATCGAGCGCACCGGTCGGCTCGTCGGCAAGGACGACCGCCGGAACACCGACGATCGCGCGCGCGATCGCGACGCGCTGCTTCTCTCCTCCCGACAGCTCGTGCGAACGGTGGTGCATACGGGGCGCCAGGCCGACGCGTTCGAGCGCCGCGCGCGCTCGTTCCCGCCGGGCGCCAGGGCGAGCTCCCGCGTACACGAGGCCCTCTGCCACGTTCTCGACGGCCGTGAGCCCGGCGGCCAGATGAAAGCTCTGGAAGACGAAGCCGATGTGCTCAGCACGGAGCCTGGCCAGTGCGTCGTCGTCGAGCTCCGCGACACGGCGACCGGCGACCGTGAGGGTTCCGCTGTCGAGGCGATCAAGGGTGCCGAGGGCATGGAGCAGCGTGGTCTTCCCGCTCCCGCTGGGCCCCACGACGGCTACGAACTCGCCTGTCCCCACTCGCATCGTGACGTCATCGAGCGCCCGATACGAGCCGTAGAACTTCGTCCCGTTCCGCAGCTCGACAGCGCTCATGACGGCACCACGACGAGGTCGCCTTCCGAGATGTCGTCCGAGGTGATCTCGACGTCCCCGTCGGCCAGCAGCCCCAGCACCACCGGGACATCGACGATCTCGTCGTCGCGGAGCACGCTCACGGCATGACCGTCCGCACTCACCACGACGGCCACCACGGGCACGATCAGCACATCCGTGCGCGTCTCACCGACCGTGCTGAGCTCGACGCTCGCACCGGCAGGCACGTCCGTCGTCGTGGACGAGGCGAAGACCGTGGCTGAGCCGTCCTCGGCCGCGACCACAGCGTCGACCGCACCTGGGACCTCTTCGCCGTCGACGGCCAGCGTGACCCGATCGCCTACGCCGGCGGCGAGACGACGAGCCTGGTCGGCGGTCAGGCTCGCGGAGACGAGCGGCGCGTTCCCGGTAAAAGTGAAGGGGACGGCGTCCCCGGTATCGCCGGTGCGCGCGAGGACCTCGTCGACGCGGACCTCCGCGGGAAGGAAGGTGATGTCCTCTTTCCCGAGCCGTCCTGTCTGCTCACGTCCATGGTCGGACTGCCACTGCAGCACCGCTTGTCGTGTCTCCCAGTCGAACTCGTCGTCGTCGCTCGCGAGCTCGTACCCGAGTTCGCGCAACTCGTCCTTCAGCTGGCGCACATCTCTTCCTTCGGCGCCGTACTCGAGGACGCGGTAGACAGGAACCTTCCCTGGCATGGCGTACACAGCCTGCTCGTCGATCCTGTACAGCTCCTCCCCTGCCTTCACCACGTCGCCCGGCGCCGGGAGCCTTGTATATGTCCCTGCCGCGGGAGGTGGGATCTCCTCCGCCTCGCCGAAAGACACGGTGGCACGGTAGGTGGTGACGTCCGCGAGATCATCTCTCGTCACCTCGACGGTGCGGGGCGGCGGATCGTCCGAGCTCGGCACCGCCGAATTGCTGCTCCACAGCCACGCGCCGGCACCCGCCGCCGAGAGGAGAAGTCCACCGCAGAGTGCGACGACGATCCTTGCACGCACTCTCACGACTCGCCGTCGTGAGCATCAGACGTGTCGAAGGCGTACTGGCACTTCTCAGCGTCTGCGGGGAAAGTGTTCGACGGGTCGGTACTCGTGTACTGCTTCGGCAGGTCTATTTCGCCGTTGACCGGATCTGGGATGTCGGTGTAACCGAGCTCCCGGAGGCAGGTCACGTACTCGAGGAGCTGCGCCTGGATCGTCGCGAGCTCCTCGCCGGACGGGGCGTCCTCCAGGGCGAGTGCTGTGCCTTCCGCGCACTCCCTGAGCACCGTCTCGTACTCCGCGGGATCCGCGCCGTCCGGGGGCGCGAGCACCCCGGCGACGAGAGCGTCGTCATCCACCTCGAACCCGGCATCACGGAGGCACGACCCGACCTGAGCGACATCGCTCGCGCCGCCACCGTCCCGACCAGGGGTCCCGTCGTCGGCTTCCGTGGCGCATCCGGTGAGCACTGCGGCGAGCAGCCACGCGAGCGTCCCAGCACACGCCGCCCGACGCAGGGCGCAGCTTTCCGGCTTCAGCATCATGGTCCCTTTCCACGAGTCGTCGACGCAGGCTCGCACCGACACCACTCATCAGAACCGACGCGACCTTTCTGCAGCGGTGCGCGCGCATTAACATCGCGGAAAGGTACCGACGCATACACTCGCCTCGACAGGGTGGACAGAAGGAGCCTGAATGCGCGTACTGGTTGCCGAGGACGAGCACACTCTCGCCGACATGATCGCTCGAGGTTTGAGCAGGCAGAGCATGGCAGTCGACGTCGTCTACCGCGGTGACCATGCCGACGAGGCGCTGAGCGCGAACCAGTACGACGTCGTCGTCCTCGATCGTGACCTTCCGGGAACGCACGGGGACGAGGTCATGCGCAGGCTCGTGCAGGAGGGTTCGACGACCCGTGTACTCATGCTGACGGCCCAGAGCGGCACTCGAGAGCGCGTGGCCGGCCTGGAGCTCGGCGCGGACGACTACCTCGGCAAACCGTTCGACTACGCGGAGCTCGTCGCTCGAGTCCGGGCGCTCGCCCGCCGTCCGAGCACGGCGGCCGCGACCTTGCTCGAGCATGACGGCATCCTCGTCGACATCGCCAGAGCCATCGCCACCCGTGACGGCCGAGATCTGGCACTCACTCCCAAGGAGCTGATGCTCCTCGCCCACCTGCTGCAGTCGGCGGACCGCATCGTCAGCCACGAGGAGCTCCTCGAGAAGGTCTGGGATGCCGCGACCGATCCCTTCACCAACGCAGTGCGCGTCACGGTCAGCAAGGTCCGGACCAAGCTCGGCGCACCGGATCCGATCGAGACCGTCCACGGACGCGGCTATCGCATGAAAGACCTCACCGGATGAGACGCGTCTCTCTCCGGGTGCGGACGGCGATCACGTTCGCCGTCGCCTCCGCAGCGATCACCGCCACCGCGCTCGTCGCGGTCGCTGCCGTCACGCAGAGTCCGCTCATGATCCAGCTCGTCGCCGACGGATCACAGGACACCGGCTCCGCGCCGCCTGCGTTCCCGTCGATGTCAGGAGCAGGCGCCACGACCGGCGGCCCTGCGGGAGCGACGGGAGACCCACCGCCCGCGGATCTGGTCGAGAACATCGCTGAACAGTTCGCGGCCAGGCAATGGACAGTCTCTGCGGCGGCAGTGGGCATCGCGGCACTCCTGGCAGGCGCCGTCGGCTGGGCCGCGGCAGGCGCCGCGCTGCGCCCTCTGAACCAGATGATGCGCAGGGCCGAGACGATCGATGCGGACACACTCGATGCCCGGATTGGGCTCGACGGCCCGAATGACGAGCTCACGCGGCTCGCGCTCGCATTCGACGAGCTCCTGGGGAGGTTGGAGGAATCCTTCGCCGCGCAGGTGCGATTCGTCGCCTTCGCGTCCCACGAGCTGCGGACGCCGCTGGCGGTGCAACGCGCGCTCCTGGAGATCGGCCTCGACGATCCGTCACCCGAGGACCGGGAGCGCGTGCGCGATCAGCTCCTCGAGCAGAACCGGCACAACGAGACGATGGTCTCGGGGTTGCTCTCGCTCGCGCAGTCCCAAGGTGCTGCGCTGGAGAGCTCAGAGTTCGACCTCTCCGACGTGGTGCGGGAGGAGCTCGATGCGGCGGCGCCGGCGATCGCGGCCGCGTCGCTGAGGCTGAACCAGAGGCTGGCACCCCTGATCGTCACGGGCGACGCGGCACTCGCCCGCACGCTGATCAGGAACCTGATACACAACGGCGTCGCACACAACCGTCGCGGAGGCCTGCTGCAGGTCGAAGCGCTGGTAGGCGAGAGGGCCCTGGAGATCGCCAACGACGGCGACCCCGTCCCTCTCGACGCGGTGGAACGCATCCTGCAGCCGTTCGAACGTGTCGCAGACGCTCCGTCGAACGAGGAGGACCATCACGGACTCGGGCTCACGATCATCTCGACCATCGCCCGCCGGCACGGTTGGAAGGTGATCCTCGACCCTCGCGACGCAGGTGGGCTCACGACTCGTCTGCAGCTTCAGAACGGGCAACACCGTCGGGACGTACGTCCAGCACCCTGAGAACGAGCTCTGCAACGGATCCTCTCGCCGCAATGGTGGAGATCACAGCTGGGACGACGCTGCGCAGGCCCCGGTACCCGGCTGATCATGGACCCATGCCGTTGCCCTCGCTCCCCCGCCCTGACCAGGTGCGCCTCGTCGTGACCGACATGGACGGCACCCTCCTCGACGCCGAGGGCGCGGTCCCCGACGGTCTGTGGCCGTTGCTGAAGCGGATGCACGACCTCGGCATCACGTTCGTCCCCGCCTCCGGACGCCAGCACGCCACCATCGCCGCGGCGTTCCCGCCCGGGAGGACGCCCGGACACGACGAGCTGGTGGTCATCGCCGAGAACGGCACGCTCGTCACACGGGGCGGGGCCGAGGTGTCGTCCGAGACGCTCACCCGCGACGGCGTCACCGCCGCCGTCCACGCTGTCCGCGGGCTGAGGACCAGCCGGGACGGTGGCGCCGTGCTGGCTGGCAAGCGGAGTGCCTACGTCGAGCGGGGCGACGTCGCGTTCGTCGACCACATCCGCACATACTACCGCGAGCTGGAGGTGGTCGAGGACCTGCTCGCCGTCGACGACGACGTCCTCAAGGTCGCCGTGTACGACGGCGTCGATTCGGCCACCGGCACGCTCCCCGTGCTCGTGCACCTGCGAGCCACCCACCAGGTCGTGGTGTCCAGTCCGCACTGGATCGACGTCATGCCCACCGGCGTCGACAAGGGCCGCGCCCTGCGACGGCTCCAGGCGGAGCTCGGGGTGACCCCCGCGCAGACGATGGTGTTCGGCGACTACCTCAACGACATCGAGATGCTCGACGCCGCCGAGTGGTCGTTCGCGATGTCGGGTGCCCACCCCGACGTCCTGGCGCACGCCCGGTACCGTGCGCCGAGCAACGCCGAGCACGGGGTCGTCCAGGTGCTCGAGACGCTCTTCGCGGCCTGAGCCACGGTGGTCGTGCCCCGGAAAGCCCCGGGCACGGCGACCGTGGCCCGGGCCCCTCGTCGTCCCGCGACGTGACGGCGCGCCGACCGCCGCCGCCGGGCATAGGCTCCTCAGTGCCGTCGAGGGGAGGTTGCGGCTCATGAGGATCGCCGAACGCCTGCGCTCCGACTCCGGTGCCGCCCTGCTGCTGCTGGGCGTCACCGCGCTCGCCCTCGTGTGGGCCAACTCGCCGCTGTCCGGGCTGTACGAGCAGCTGTGGGCGACGCCGATCGACGTCGACATCGGCGAGCTCGCGTTCGACATGGACCTGCACCACTGGGTCAACGACGGCCTCATGGTGCTGTTCTTCTTCGTCGTCGGCCTGGAGGTCCGCCAGGAGCTCTCGATCGGCTCGTTGCGCCGACGCAGCCAGCGTCTGGTGCCCCTGGTGGCCGGGATCGCCGGCGTCGTGGCCCCCGCGCTGATCTATCTCGCGGTAGCCGGCCGCAAGGCGCCCGAGGGGTGGGGCGTCGTCGTCGGCACCGACACGGCGTTCCTGCTCGGCGTGCTCGCGCTGGTCGGCCCGGCGATGTCGAACCAGCTCCGCGTCTTCCTGCTCACCCTGTCGGTGGTGGACGACTTCCTCGCCGTGACGATCATCGGCGTCGTCTACTCCGACGAGGTCCGGGTCGGTCCCCTGCTCATCGCCCTGGCCTGCCTCGGCGCGCTCTGGCTGCTCGGCCGGATGCGCGAGTGGCGCAGCACCCCGTACGTGCTGGTGGTGGTCGTGCTGTGGGGCGCGACCGTGCAGGCCGGCATCCACCCCTCGATCGCCGGCATGCTCGCCGGCCTCCTGGTGCCCGCCGCCCTGACCCGGCGCGTCGACGTCGTGCGGACCAAGAGCCTGTACCGCGCCTACTGGCAGTCCCCCAGCGCGGACGTCGCCCGCGAGGTCAACGTCGGCCTCGCCCGCTCCATCTCGGTGAACCACCGCCTCCACCTGGCGCTGAACGCCCCGGTGACGCTCGTCGTCGTCCCGCTGTTCGCGCTGGCGAACGCCGGCATCGACCTGCGCGGCGGGGCGCTCGGCGACGCGCTGGGGTCGTCGATCACCTGGGGTGTCGTCGCCGGCCTCGTGCTGGGCAAGCTGGTGGGCATCGGCCTGGGGACGTGGGCGGCAGTCCGGCTGCGCCTCGGCACCCTGCCCGACGGCGTGGGGCCCGGCAGCGTGCTCGGGGGGGCGGCGCTGTCCGGTATCGGGTTCACCGTCTCCCTGCTCGTCGTGGACCTTGCGTTCGACGACGCGTCGCAGGCCCAGGCGGCGACCGTCGGCGTGCTCCTCGCCCTCGTCGTCGCGTCGCTGCTGGCCTGGGGCATCTTCGCGACGGCGCGCGTGCGCTGGGGTGAGGAGAGCGCCGACCTGCCGGTCGTGCTCGACCCGCCGGTCGACCTGCGCCACGACCACGTGCGCGGCGACCCCGACGCCCCGCACACCGTGGTGGAGTACCTCGACTTCGAGTGCCCGTTCTGCGCCCGGGCGACCGGGATGTGGCGGGACCTGCGCGACCACTTCGGCGACCGCATCCGCTACGTGGTGCGGCACCTGCCGCTCGACGACGTGCACCCGCGGGCCCACCTGGCCGCCGTCGCCGCCGAGGCCGCCGACCGCCAGGGACGGTTCTGGGAGATGCACGACCTGCTGTTCGCCCACCAGGACCGGCTCGAGGGCGAGGGCCTACGCGGCTACGCGCAGGAGCTCGGCCTGGACCTGGACCAGTTCGACGCCGACCTCGCCGACGACGCCCTGCACGCGCGGGTGCAGGATCACGCCGTCAGCGCGCGGGCGAGCGGCGCCCGCGGGACGCCGACGTTCTTCCTCGACGGCACCCGCCACCGCGGCTCGCACGACGCCCAGACGCTCATCGCGGCGTTGGAGGCCCTGGACGCCGGGGACGACGCCGAGCCGTCCCGGCGGACCCGACGGCGGGGCTGACGGCAGGCCTGCCGGCAGGGCTGTCGGCAGGGCTTGCCCGGGCCTGTCCACAGGCAGGATGCTCGACCGGTGCAGCTCTCGGAGACCGCCCTCGGCCGTGCCACCCTCGCCCGCCAGCTCCTGCTCGGCCGCGAGGACGTCCCGGTGCCCGCGGCCGTGCGGCGGATCGCGGTGCTCCAGGCCCAGGAGCCGGCGTCCCCGTACCTCGCGCTCTGGAACCGGGTCGCCGGGTTCGACCCGGCCGACCTGGACGAGGCCTTCGCCAGCGGCGCCGTCGTGCGCGCCACGCTCGTGCGGATCACGCTGCACGCGGTGCACCGCGACGACTGGGCCCCGTTCCACCGAGCCGTCACCGATCCCCTGCGGAGGTCACGGCTGGGCGACCGGCGGTTCGCACCGGCCCGGCTGACGGCCTCGCAGGCCGACGAGGTCCGCGACGCGCTGCTCGCGTTCACGGCCGAGCCGCGCACGCAGGACGAGATCCTCGGCGAGCTCGGCCGGCTCCTCGACGAGGAGCGGGCGCCCGCCGCCTGGTTCGCGCTGCGGACGCTCGCCCCGCTGCACCACGTGCCGACCGGTCCGCCGTGGTCCTACTCGCCCCGTGCCCGGCGTTACCGGTCGGGGGCACCCACGGCGGCGAACAGCGCGCCGTCCGGCGACGATCCGGCGACCGTGCACCTGCTGCGGCGCTACCTCGCCGCCTTCGGGCCGGCGTCGGAGGCCGACTTCGCGCAGTTCACGATGCTGCGGCGACGGTTCACGGGGCCGGCCGTGGCGGCCCTGCGCGACGATCTGGTGGTGGCCGAAGGGCCCGACGGGACCGAGCTGCTCGACCTCCCGGACGCGCCGCGCCCCGACCCGGAGACGCCGGCGCCGGCCCGTCTGCTCGGGATGTGGGACAGCGTCGCGCTGGCCCACCGCGACCGCCGCCGGATCCTCCCGGAAGCCCACCGCGCGCACGTGATCCGTCGCAACGGCGACACGCTGCCGATGCTGCTGGTCGACGGGCGGGTCGTCGGGGTCTGGCGGGCCACGGACGAGGGGATCGACGCCGCCGCGTTCGAGCCGCTCCCCCGGGCGGCGTGGTCGGCGCTGGAGGCGGAGGCTGCGGCGCTGCGCGTGTTCCTCGCCGACCGCGATCCCGCGGTCTACCGCCGCTACCGCCACTGGTGGGACAAGCTTCCCGCGGACGACGTCCGCCGGCTCACCGACTGACGGCCTCGCGGGCCGCCCGCCGCGGTCAGCAGCTCGGGCAGAGCGCCTCGGACGTCCGGTCGGTCGCGGGGGCCCGCAGCCGCCGCCACCAGGACTCGGCGGCGTCGAGCAGCGGCACCGTGCGCTCCCACAGGGTCGCGCGCCGCGGGCTGAGGCGGAACGTCGCGGCCGCCGCGCCGTCGGACACCAGCGCCGAGACCTTGTCCGGACCGCAGCGGCCGTACGTGGCCCGGTAGGCGTCGTCGAGCAGGTCGTGCACCTCCGGCGCGACCTCCGCCAACGTCACGGGGTGCTCGGCTCCCGCCACCCGGACCCGTGCACGGCCGCCACCGGGCCAGGTGCCGCCGAGGCCGGGGGCGGACCGGACGTAGAGCTCGTGCCCGAGGGAGACGACCCAGGCGGGCGCACCCGGCCCGGGACCGTCGCTCGTCAGCAGCTGCGCGACGGGCGCAGAGGCGAGGGCGTCGATGCTGGTGCTGGGCATGCGGGTCTCCTCGCGTCAGGTGTGCCGGTCCGACAGTCCGAACCTCGGGGCGGGCGAGGGTATTCCGTGCGCACGACGGCGCGGGGCCCCGACCGGCCTCCCCCCAGGCCGGTCGGGGCCCTGCGCTCTCAGCGAGACGTCCGCCGTCAGTAGCGGAAGTTCGTGAGGAACTCGAAGCTGTCCTCGGCGAACTCGGCGCTGTTCGGCGCGCCGTCACGCTCGACCACGTAGAGCTTCACGTGCCCGTGGGCAGCGCGCAGGATCGGGCCCCACTCCATGTCGCCCTCGCCGACGTCACCGGGGATGCCCCGGGCGTCGCCGTTGAGGTCGCCGTCCTTGATGTGCAGGAGCTCGACGCGGTCTCCGTGCTCCTCCAGGAGGGCGACGGCGTCGACCCCGGCGTCGGCGGCCCAGAAGGTGTCGAGCTGGAAGGTCACGTAGCGCGGGTCGGTGTTCTCGACGAGGATCTCCCAGGCGCTCTTCATCTCGCCCGTGTCCGGGTCGGTGTACTGGGTCGTGAACTCGGACTGGTGGTTGTGCCCGAAGAACTTGCCGGTGCCGTTCTCGACCGACTGCTCGCCGAGCCGGTTCATCGTCTCGGCCGTCGCGATCACGTTCTCGTAGCCGCCGCCGATCCCCGGGGCCGCGAAGCCGCCCGAGCCCACGTACTTCTGACCGCGGTCCTTGGCGTCGGCCAGCGTCTGGTCGAACGTGGCCTCGTTCGTGCCGCCGTGGGACGTGGGGCTCTTCAGGTGGTACGACTTCAGCAGGTCGCGGTACTCCGAGGCGGAGTAGTCGCCGTAGGAGCCGCCGAACGGCTCGACGTTCCGGTAGCCGATGTCGGAGACCTCGTCGAGCAGCGCCTCGACGCCGATCTCGCTCTGCCAGCCCCAGTAGGAGTAGAGCTGGATGGAAACCCTGCTCACCGGGACGGTGCGCCCCTGCCCCTGGCCGGGGCGGTCGTCCTCGTGGGGGTGGTCCGGCACGGCGGCGGCCGGGGCGCCGGCCATCAGGCCGGCGGCGAGCAGGCTGCCGGCGGCGGTCGTGGCGATCGTGCGGCGGGTCTGGTGGATGTTCACAGCGATTCTCCTCGGTGTGGCAACAGCGATGTTGCGGGGGTGTTGCGGTGTGTGGCGGGGGGCGGCGTCGCCGCCCGGTGGCGGGGCGGGGCCGTGCGGCCCCGCCCCGCCGACTGGTCAGCCGAGCTGGTCGATCAGTGCCTCGGCGTCGCGGATCAGCACCTCGTCGGTGGCGGCGACGAACCGCTGCAGCGCGGACACCGCCTGCTGGTCCCGGCCGGCGCCCGCGTGCCGCTCGGCCTGGCCGAGGAACGCGGACAGGCGTGCCGACTCGGACCGGGAGAGCTCCCCGGCCCCGGCCAGCCGGGCCACGTGAGCGCCCAGGTCATCGACCGAGGTCGTGACCGTGAACGTCACGACGACCTCAGTCGTGTGCCCAGCCTCGTCGGTCGCGCTGGCGACGACCTCGTGGTCACCCAGGTCGAGGGCTGCCACGTCGAGCTCGCCCGCCTCGACGGGCTCGCCGTCGAGCGTGAGGCCCGACGCCGCCACCCCGGAGGTCGCGTCGCTCGCCTCGACCCCGAGGTCGAGCGTGGCGGACGACCCGTGCTCGTCACCCTCCTCGACGCCGGTCACCGCGACCTCGGGGGCCGTGGCGTCGATCGACACGGTCACCGAGCCGACCTCGGAGACGTTGCCGCCGGTGTCGGTGGCCCGGTAGAGGACCTCGTGGGTGCCGTCGTCGTCGAGCGTGACCGGTTGCAGGGCACCGGTCCACGGGTGACGAACGCTCTCCCACGTCCCGCCGTCGTCGTACGAGACCTCGCCGTCGCCGATCTGGCCGTCGTCCGTCGCGGACAGCGCCAGCTCGACCGGGCCGGTGTACCAGCCGTTCTCCCCGGTGGGCTCCGCCGGGTCGAGCGTGGCCGTGACCTCCGGCGCCGTGACGTCGGTGACGCCCGGACCGTCGAAGACCAGCGTGTCGAGGTCCACGCCGCCCGTGGAGGTGACGAACAGCTCGCCCGTGCCCTCGGGGAACGCGGACACGTCGGCGGCCACGGTGGACCAGCCGGTCGAGTCCAGGCCGGCCGTGGCGAACGGCTCGGCGTCGGCCGCACCCCAGCGCAGCTCGATCGTGCCCGAGCCCGCACCGCGGACCTCGACACCCTCGATCCCGGTGAAGTTCGCCGGGTCCCAGGCGAGGTGGTCACCTGCGTCGAACGAGACGACCTTCGCCAGGCCGCCGGCCGTGTCGTCGGCGACGACCTCCACACCGGACAGGGTGTCGGCGTGCTGCGCCTCCTGGGTGAAGGTGTTCAGCAGCAACGACACCTCCGACGTGGCCGGTGGGATGTCCCCGTTGCCCTGGTCGGTGTAGTTCGCCACCACGACGCCGTAGAGCTTCTCGGTCGCGCCGTGCTCCGGGGCGTCGCCCGGCGTGGCCCACGCCCCCGCGCACCCGCTGCCGAGCACCTCCGGGTGGGCGTGCGTGTCGTGACCGAGACCGAAGGTCCAGGACAGCTCCGAGCAGACCGTCTCGTCGCCGTCCTCCGGGTCCGAGGTGCTGAACGCGTACGGCACCGCGTCGCCCCAGGCGAAGAACCCGCCGTCGGACGGGTGGTCGGCCGTGAGCGTCGGCGCCGTGTTGCCCACCGTGATCTGCCGGGAGGTCAGGCCCTGGCGGCCCGCCGGGTCGGTGACCCGCAGCCGGACCGTGTACTGGCCGAGCTCGGTGTAGGTCGTCGTGACCTCGGCCCCCGACTCGTCGAAGGTCCCGTCGCCGTCGAGGTCCCACTCGTAGGTCAGATCCTCGCCCTCGGGGTCGGTCGACCCGGTGCCGTCGAGGTTCACGGTCAGCGGCGCCTCGGACGACGATACCGGGTCGGCCCCGATGACCGCCGTCGGCGCCTTGTTGCCCTCGGCGTAGTCGATCCGGTACAGGCCGGCCTCCGGGTTCTGCCGGAAGAAGCCGTTGCCGTAGTCGAGGATGTAGAGCGAGCCGTCCGGTCCGAACTCCATGTCGATCGGGCCGTCGGTGATGGCCTGCACGTTGTCCGTCAGCGCGGCGTTCGGCAGCACGTGCTCGACGTGCTCGACCGGACCGTCGGGGTCGGGCAGGGTCAGCGCGGCGATGTAGTCCTGCGAGAACTCGTACATGAACGCCTTGCCGTCCCAGTACTCCGGCCACTGCGTGTCCGGACCCTCCGGGTCGAAGTCGAGGACCGGGCCGCCCATCGGGCCCTGCCCGCCCTGGGCGTCGAACTCCACGAACTCGTCGAACGGCTGGTCGCCGGGGTTGTCGCCGTAGTACACCTGCGGCGCCGTCGCGGGCGGCAGGACGTCGAGACCGGTGTTCCAGGTGGAGTTGTTCTCGGCGCCGGCCTCGCAGTCGAACCACTCGCCCGGCGACTCGGTGGCGTAGTCCCACTCGTTGTAGTTGGTGTTGGGGCCGTGGCAGTACGGCCAGCCGCCGTTGAGCGGCGTCGTCGTGCTCTGCCACTCGACGTAGCCCATCGGCCCGCGTTCGTCGCTGGCGACCCCGGAGTCGGGGCCGTAGTCGCCCCAGCTGACCGCGCCCGTCGTCTCGTCGACGTCGATGCGGAACGGGTTGCGCAGGCCCATGACGAAGAGCTCGGGCCGGGTCCCCGCGGTGCCGGGTTCGAAGAGGTTCCCCTCCGGGATCGTGTAGCTGCCGTCCTCCTCGACGTGGATGCGCAGGATCGCGCCCCGGAGGTCGTCGGTGCTGCCGGCACCGCGCCGCGCGTCGAACCCGGGGTTCATGCCCGGGGCGTTGTTGATCGGCGCGAACCCGTTGGCCCCCGGCGTGCCGGCGGGGGTGTTGTCACCGGTGGAGACGTAGACGTTGCCGTCGGCGTCGAAGTCGATGTCACCACCGACGTGGCAGCACTGGCCGCGCTGGACCTCGACCTGCAGGATCTTCTGCTCGGTGCTCATGTCCAGGGCGCCGGCCCCGGCGTCCCACTGCACGCGCGAGAGCTGGTTGTACCCCTTCCACCGGTCCCAGTACGACTCGTCCTCACCCGCGGGGAGCTGGTTCGGCGCCGAGCCGGACGGCGTCGTCTCCGGGTATCCCTCACCCTCCATGACCCGGGGGGCGTAGAACATGTACACCCAGCCGGACTCCTCGAAGTCGGGCGCGAGGGCGATCGCCTGCATGCCGTCCTCGGAGTTGGCGTACACGTCCACCTGGTTGACCTCGGCGGTGACACCGGTCGAGGGGTCGGTGTGCCGGATCACGCCGTCACGGGCGGTGTGCAGCACGCTGCCGTCCGGCATGACGGCCATGCCGACGGGTTCACCGGTGTTCTTGGTGAGCAGGATCTTCTCGTAGTTGGACCAGTCGAGCGCCGCCTCGGCACCCTCCTCCGATCCGTGGTCCACACCGTCGTGCGCCGCGGCCGCTGCCGGCACGGCCAACGCGCACACCGTCGCCAACGCTACGGCGAACCGGGAACGTCTAGACTTGACCATCGCATTCTCCTTCCTGGGATGCGGTACGTGGACGCCCCGCCGGACCCCCGTCGCTCGCACGACGGGACCTGGTCCTGGCGGGGTTCCTCACGTCCGAGATCTGCGGCACGGGTCCTGCCGTCCTGTGCCGTGACAGGTGGTGACGGGCGCCGAGCCCTCGCACCCGTCACCGGCGTGCGTCATGCGCTCCGTGGGGCTCGCCGCGTCGCGGGCGGGGCCCGTCCGCCCACGGTGAGTCACGAGACCCGTCCCCTCGGGCTCGCGACGTCTGTTCGGCAGCGGCAGTGCTGCGCGGTCCTCCCTGACCATGGGACGACCCTAACCGACTTCTGTCATTCGTGAAGCAAAAGTTGGCACGGAAAAGCACAACTTCCCGCGAAGGTTGCCGGAAATGTGGTTGACTCGTCAGATGGCGTCCGTCCCGGCACCCGAGCTCGGTGCCGTCCTCCAGCTCCTGCGCGACGGGCGGTACCGCACGCGCGCGGAGCTCGCGCGCACCGCAGGCCTCTCGCGGTCGACGATCGCGGCGCGCATCGACGAGCTCCTTCGCATCGGTCTGGTCGCCCCCGTCGGCGGTGCCGAGTCCACCGGTGGTCGGCCGGCCGCGATGTTCGCGCTCGCCCCCGGCTCCCGGGTGGTCGCCGGCGTCGACCTCGGCGCCACCCACGCCCGCGTCGCCGTCACCGACCTCGCCGGTCGCGAGCTCGCCGGCGAGCTCGAGCTCCTCCGCATCTCCGACGGCCCGGACGTCGTGCTCGACCACGTCGCCGCCCTGCTCACCCAGCTCGTCGCCGACCTCGGACGCCCGCTCGGCGACGTCGTCGGCGTCGGCGTCGGGCTCCCCGGACCCGTCGACCACCGCACCGGTCGCCCCACCAAGCCACCGATCATGCCGGGCTGGGACGGCACCGACGTGGTGGGAGCGCTCCGACACCGCCTCGGCAGGGTCGCCGTCCTCGTCGACAACGACGTGAACCTCATGGCCCTCGGCGAGCACGCCACCGCCCTGCCGGAGCTCGACCACCTGCTCTACGTCAAGGTCGCGACCGGCGTCGGTTCCGGGATAGTGGCCGACGGCCGCATCCACCGGGGCGCCCAGGGCAGCGCGGGCGACCTCGGGCACATCGCCGTCCCGGGCGCCGACGCCGTGCCGTGCACCTGCGGGAACACCGGCTGCCTCGAGGCCATCGCCGGCGGGGCGGCCGTCGCCGCCCGCCTCACCGAGCAGGGTGTCCCGGCCCGCAGCACCAACGACGTCGTCGACCTGGTCCGGCAGGGAGACCTGCGGGCCGCCGCGGCCGTCCGGGAGGCAGGACGGTCCATCGGCGCCGTGCTCGCCGGCTGCGTCAGCCTCCTCAACCCCTCCGCCGTCGTCGTCGGCGGGTCCATGTCACGGGCCGGCGAGCACCTCATCGCCGGGATCCGCGAGGTCGTCTACTCCCGCTCGCTGCCCCTGGCGACCCAGCACCTGCGCGTGGTGACGAGCATCGCGGGACCTCGGGCCGGCGTCCTCGGCGGCGCCCACGCCGCCATCGAGCACGCCTTCGCCGAGCCCGCCCTCCTCGTCGGCGACGACGCCGTCACCGCACCGGGCTCGGCTGCCGCGACAGCCTGAGCAGCAGGTCGCGCACCTCGGTCGCCTCGAGACGTCCCGGCCCACCTCCCGGGGCCGCGCCAGGCACCGCGTCGGGCACCGAGCAGATCAGCACCGGGCCGTCCGCCGGGTCGGCCGGCAGCCGGCCGTGCGTCCCGCCCACCGGCGACGGGTCGAGCGGGACCACCCGCATCGTCGAGCGCAGACCTGTCTTCTTGCGCAGCACGTGCAGCAGGGCACGGGCCTTCACCCACCGGTCCTGCGGGTCCCAGAACAGCTCCGCCGGGTCGAACCCCGGCTTCTTGTGGATCTCCACCGACCGCGCGAAGTCCGGCGCCCGGTCGTCGTCGAGCCAGTAGTAGTACGTGAACCAGGCGTCCGGCTCCGCCACGAGCACCAGGCCCCCCGAGCGCTCGTGGTCCAGGCCGTGGGCAGCGCGGCCGTCGGCGTCCAGCACCTCCGCGACCCCCGGCAGGCTGCCCAGCAGCTCGGCCACCTCCGCCACGTCGTCGTCGGAGCGGACGTACACGTGCGCCACCTGGTGGTCGGCCACGGCGAACGCCCGCGACGTCCACGGGTCGAGGAGCTCCCCCGTGTCGTTCGTGTGCACGTGCAGCATCCCCGCCCGGCGCAGGGCCCGGTTGACGTCCACCGGCCGGCGCGCGGCCGTGATCCCGTACTCGCTCAGCGCGACGACGGTCGTCCCCGTCCGCTCGGCGTCGTCCAGCAGCGGGGCCAGGACCTCGTCCACCGCGCGGGCCGCCGCCACCGCCTCCGGGCCGTCCGGGCCGAACCGCTGCAGGTCGTAGTCCATGTGCGGCACGTACACGAGCGTCATGTCGTGGTCCGGCAACAGCTTCCGGGCCGCCGCGACGATCCACCGCGAGGACGCGATCCCCGCCGTCGGCCCCCAGTAGGTGAACAGCGGGAAGGGACCGAGCTCCGCCTCCAGCTCGTCGTGCAGCGACGGCGGCCACGTCCAGCAGTCCGGCTCCTTGCGGCCGTCGGCTCGGTAGACGGGACGCGGGGTGATCGTCGTGTCCGTCGTCGAGCCCATCGCGTACCACCAGCACACATTCGCGACCCGGTAGCCCGGCTGCTCGCGCCGGATGGTCTCCCAGACCTTCTCCCCCTCGACGAGCCGGTGGTGCTGCCGCCACAGAAGCGGCTCACCGAGGTCGCGGAAGTACCAGCCGTTGGCCACGATGCCGTGGTCCCGGGGCATCAGGCCCGTCAGGAACGTCGACTGCACCGTGCAGGTCACCGCGGGCAGCACCGTGCCGAGCTCCGCCTGGCGGCCGCCCGCCGCCAGCGCGCGCAGGCGCGGCATGTGCTCCAGCAGACGAGGGGTCAGCCCGACGACGTCGAGCACCAGCATCCGGCTCACAGAACCTCCATCCCCCGGTCGACGAGCTGCGACCGGGTCCAGTCCAGCTCCGCCGCGATCCCGGCCACGAGGCCGTCGTCGTCGTGCGGGCGCAGGTGGTCGGGCAGCACCGACCAGGTGTACGTCTCGGTCTCCAGGTGGTCCACCACCGGGTGCGCGCCGCCGACGAGCAGGTCCAGCGCGCCGGTCAGCACGTCCCGGGTGCTGCGCAGCGGCGGTCGGGGCGTGGCGTGCAGCGGCACGTGCACGTGGACGCGCCACGGTCCGTCGCCGGGCAGCCCGGCGGTGCCGTAGACCCGGCCCAGCGCGTCCGGCAGGTCGTCCCGGCGGTCGACGGTGGTCTCGGCGCCGGCGCGACGCTCGCGCACCTGGTGCAGGAACCGGGCCTCCGCGAACTCCTCCAGCGCCGCGAGCGCGGCCGGGTCACGCGGGTCCTCGCAGTGCAGCGCCGCCGAGACCTGCGTCTTGACCACCGGCAGGCCTGCCTCGTCGAGCGCCGCGAGCGCCGCGGCCGGTTCCTCGAACTCGGTCGCCAGGTGGCACAGGTCGAGACAGGCACCGAGACGGTCGGTGTCGATGCCGCGCAGGTGCTCCGCGACCCCGGCGGCCGTCTCGGCGACGCAGCCCGGCTCCGGCTCGAACGCGACCCGCACCGTCCGGCCGGTCCGCTCCTCCAGGTCCGCGAGGCCCTCCGCGAGGCGGTCGACACGCTCGCGGGCGGCTGCCGCACGGACGTCGTCCCACGGGTCGCGCCACCCCAGGGGAAGGGTGCTGATGCTGCCGCGGGCGACGTCGTCGGGCAGGAGCCGGGTGAGCACCCGGGCGCAGTCGAGGGTGTAGCCGAGCCGCTCGTCCTGCGTCCAGTCCGGCCGGTAGACGGCCTTCTTGACCACGGGGGCGTGGAAGTTGCCGTACGGGAAGGCGTTGACGGTGACGACCTCCAGACCCTCGTGGTCGAGCGCCTTGCGCAGCAGGTCGACGGCGGAGGGGTCCGCGGCGAGGTGGCGCGTGGCCTCGGCCGGGAGCCACAGCCCGAGCCCGAGGCGGTCCGCGCCGATCCGTCGCCGGACGGGTCCGGCGAACCGGCGCACCTGTTCGACCAGCCCGTCCACGTCCTGCGCCGGGTGGACGTTGGTCCCGTAGGAGATGTGCAGGAGCGATCCGTCGGGGTGTCGCAGGCGCACGGCTCAGCCCTCCGCGCCCGAGGTCCGCGCTCCGGCCGGGGCGGGCGGCGCGGCGGGTGCGAGCGGCTCGCCGCGCTGCAGCGTGTTGCCCGCGAAGTCCGCAGCGGAGGCGCCGACGGTGGCATCGAGGGAGCCGTCGTCGAGCAGCAGCCGCCCGCTCTGGCCGTAGAACGCGACGGGGTTGCGCCAGAGCACGCGGTCGACGTCGTCGTCGCCGTAGCCTCCGGCCAGCATCGCCTGCCCGGTGCGGTAGGTCTTCAGCGGGTCGGAGCGACCCCAGTCGGCCGCCGAGTTGACCAGCACCCGGTCGAGCCCGCGCCGGTCGAGGATCGCGACCATCCGGTCCTCGTCCATCTTCGTGTCCGGGTAGACGGAGAACCCGGCCCAGCACCCGGCGTCGTCCACCAGGTCGATGGTCTTCTCGTTGAGGTGGTCGACGAGCACCCGCTCGGCCGGCAGACCCACCTGGCGCACGATCTCCAGCGTGCGGCGGGTGCCGGCCACCTTGTCCCGGTGCGGGGTGTGCACCATCACCGGCAGGTCGTGCTCCCCGGCGAGCTCGAGCTGGCGCACCATCACCTGCTCCTCGGCGTCCGTCATGGAGTCGAAGCCGACCTCGCCGACCGCGACGACGCCGTCCTTCTCGAGGTAGCGCGGCAGCACGTCGAGCACCGCGAGGCAGCGTGGGTCGTTCGCCTCCTTCGGGTTCAGGGCGATGGTCGCGTGGTGGGCGATGCCGAACTGCGCGGCACGGAACCTCTCCCAGCCGATGAGCCCGTCGAAGTAGTCGACGAACGAGCCGACCGACGTGCGGGGCTGACCCAGCCAGAAGGCCGGCTCGACGACGGCGCGCACCCCCGCGGCGTGCATCGCCTCGTAGTCGTCGGTGGTCCGGGAGGTCATGTGGATGTGCGGGTCGAAGATGCGCACGGCACTCTCCTCGGGTCGGTCCGCGATGATGCGCGGCGGTCGGGGGGCGGGGTTGTCGGGTCGGTCGAGGTGGCTGGCGGCGGTCCGTCAGGGGGCGGCGAGCAGGCGCACGGCGTCGTCGGGGACGTCGCGCCCGGCGGCCCGCCGTTCCTCGGCGAAGGCGCGCACCATGCGGTCGAGCTCGCCGTCCCGGCGGGCGTGCAGATCGGCGACGGCCGCCAGCGGGACCCCGGTGAACAGGCACTTGAGCACGCCGTGGCGCCAGTCGTCGGCGGGGAGGTGCGCGACGGCGTACGGGCCCATGGCGGCGGCGACCAGCCGGGTGTCGTTGGTCCGCAGGGCGTCGAGGACGACGGGTACGGCGGCGGCACCGATCGCGGCGGTGGCGTCCAGGGCGGGCAGCGCGAGGAGCACCGCCCGTCGCTCGTCGGCGTCGCCGGTCGTGTACTGCGCGGCCACGACGTCGGCGGCCCCCTCCGGGCCGACCGTCTCGCAGGCGGCGAGCAGCAGCCGCGACCGGGCGACGTCCTCGACGCGGCGGCCGTACGGGCCGGGCCCGCGCCCGACGACGCGGGCGGCGCGGGCGACGTGGCGGGCGAGGGTCGCGGGGTCGGCCCGCACGGCGGCGACGAGCGGGCGGAGCCGCGCCTCCTGCTCGCTGCCGAGCAGGAGCTGGGCGTCGATATCGGTGATCATTGCGGGACCAACCTCCTGGTCGACGGCGCGAGAGGGATGTCGGCGGCACGTGCGGCGGCACGGATCGCCGCGGCGCTCGACGGGACGAGGCGGGCGGCGGCATGCGAGTCGCGGGGCAGCTCGACGGCAGCCAGACCGTCGAACCCCGTCTCGTGCAGCGCCGCCAGGACGGCGGGGAGGTCCACCTCCCCCGTGCCGAGCTCGAGGTGCTCGTGCACGCCGCGGACCATGTCGTCCACCTGGACGTGCGCGACCAGGGCGCCCGCGCGCCGGATCACGTCCGGCCCCGGCTCGTCCTCGACGCACGTGAGGTGCCCGACGTCCACGGTGAGCCGCAGGGCGTCCGGGTCACCGAGTTCGGCCCGCAGGGCGAGGACGTCGTCGACCCGTTCGACGAGCATCCCCGGCTCGGGCTCGAACGCCAGCACCACGCCGGCGGCCTCGGCGACCGGCAGCAGCTGTTCCAGCCCTGCGCGCAGCCGGGCGCGGCCGATCTCGGACGTGGTGCTCGCGGGCAGCACCCCGGACCACAGGTGCACGGCGGGCGAACCCAGGTCCGCGGCGACGTCGACGGCGGTGCGCAGCAGGTCGAGGCGGCGCTCGTGGCCGACGTCGGAGAGCAGCGTCGGCTCGTGCTTGCGGCGCGGTTCGAGGACGTAGCGGGCCCCGGTCTCCACGACCACCCGCAGCCCGTATCGCTCCAGCAGCCCCCGCACGTGCGCGGTCCGGGCCGCGAGCCCGGGCGCCAGCGGGTCCAGGTGCATGTGGTCGAGCGTCAGCGCGACCCCGCCGTACCCGTGCTCGGCGAGGAGGGCGAGAGCGTCCTCGATGCGGTGGTCGGCGAGGCCGTTGGTGCCGTAGGCGAGGGTGATCACGTCGGGCTCACCACCCGGGCGCCCAGCTTGGCCAGCGGCACGACCGCCAGGACGCCGAGCGCGCCGACGACGGCGCCCCGTCCGGCGAGCAGGGCCGCCTGGAGCGGGACCATGCCCCGGATGCCGACCCCGGTCGCCCGGCGTGCGTTGCCGGCGTCGGGCGACCGGACCACGTCGAGCTGGGCCGGCAGCACCGCCGCCGTGTACGACGCCGCGAGGACGGACCCGGCGAGCTGGTGCGGCCACGCCCGGGACCCGTCCCGGGCGGCACGTCGGGGCGAGCCGACGACGGCGTCGGCCGCGACGGCGACCGCGACGGCCCCGGTGGTCGCCGCCGCGGCGCGGGCGGTGCCCGTCGTGGAGCCGTGCACCTCGCCGCGCGAGACGGCGGTGACCGCGAGCGTGTGAGCGCCCAGGGCCGCAGCCGGACCGAGAGCGGCCCGGTGGCCGCCGGCTCCCATCATGACGTCGAGGAACCGGGTCGAGGCCATGACGACCGGGCCGGCCGGCGTCGACTTGGCCGCGACGTCGTAGGTCCAGACGGCGGCGGCGAGGGCCGTCGCGACGGCGAGCGGCCGGCGGCCGGCCACCGCGGCGCACGCGAGGCCCGCTCCGGTCAGGCCGGCGGCGACCGCCAGGGCCTCGTCCGCCCGGACCCGGCCCGACGGGATCGGACGTTCCGGGCGCTCGACGGCGTCGAGGTCGCGGTCCGACCAGTCGTTGAGAGCCATGCCCGCCCAGTACAGGGCGGCCGAGGCGAACGGCAGCGCGGCGGTGCGGCGCCCGCTGGGCCAGCCGGCCGCCGCCGCCCCGACGAGGGTGTCACCGGGGACGGTGAGCGCGGCGGGGAGCCGGACCAGCTCGGCGAGGTCACGCCATCTCATGCGGCGCTGCCGCCCGTACCGGTCGAGGCGTCGCCCAGCTCGGAACACCACCGCGTCAAGGCCTGCCACTGGTCTCCCAGGGCGTGCGCGGTCCCCCCGAGCGGCTCCTTGAAGAAGAACCCGAGCTCGGCGACGGGTCCGGTGCGGCCGGTCTCGTGCGCCCGGGCCACGAGCCGGGCGAGGTCGAGGACCAGCGGGGCCGCCAGCGCCGAGTCGCACCCTTCCCAGGTGACCTGCATGCGCATGCGCGTGCCGAGGAATCCCTCGAACGACACGTGGTCCCAGGCGGTCTTCCAGTCGCCCATGTCCGCGACGTGGTCGATGCGCACCGGCCCGTCGACGGGGTAGCCGAGGATCGCCTCGAGCGCCATGGCCTTCGTGGCGGTCTTGCTCGCGGCGGCCGCGGGGTCCGCGAGGGTGCGGCCGTCGCCGCCGCCCAGGATGTTGAACGCCGACCACGACCGCACCGCGAGGGCGCGCGTCGCGAACATCGGTGCGAGCGCCGTCTTCAGCAGGGTCTCGCCGGTCTTGCCGTCGCGGCCTGCCCAGGGCAGGTGCTGGGCCTTGGCGAGCTCGGCGAGGGCCGGTACGTGCGGGCCCGTGGACGGCGTGAACTCGACGAACGGGCACCCGGCCCGGAAGGCGGCGTAGGCGTAGAGCGACGACGGCGGCAGCGGCGCGGTCCCGGCGTCGAGCGCACGGTCGAGCTCGGCGAGCGAGCCGAGGCGGGCGGCCTCCGGTGACGGCGGCTCGGTGCTGGAGACGTCGATGACGACGACGTCGTCGAGGTCGTGCTCCACCCGGAAGGCGCGCAGGTCCTGCTCGAGGCGGTCGGTGGTGGCGCGCTCGGCGAAGCCGTCGGTGGTGGTGGCGCCCGGGCGGACACGGCCGTCGACGACGGCGAGGTCGTCGAGCACGGAGGTCACGGTCTCCGGGGGCACCACACCGGCCCGCGCCAGCTCCTGGGCCCGGTCGACCATGCTTCCGGCGAGGTCGTGCCCACCGATCACCATTCCGTCGAGGGGCGGCAGGCCGGCTCGGGCGATCTCCTCCAGCTCGGTGACCAGCCCGGTCACCGGGGCACGGCCCCGGGCGAGCGCGAGGGCCCCGACCGTCGCGGTGGTGGCGACCGAACCGCGGGCGCCGATGAACCAGATGCCGGTACGCCGTGGTGCTCGGACAGCGTCATCATTGACCATATCGCGCACACTACGCGACTTTTGTTTGCTGTCAAGCAAATGTTGGCAACCTTCTGCTCGGTCGCAGGACGGCGAGGTGAGAGTCTCGGTGCAACCCGCTCGTCAGAGGCTTCTCCGGCGCACGCGTGGCGCACCGTCGCACTCGGCGCGGGCCATGAGGCGGTCGCGGAGTCCCGGGGCAGACCCGCGGCGCACTAGCGGGAGTCACGAAGGGGTAGGTCCTTCTCTCGGCAAGACGGTTGGTCGCACCTCCATCCTGCCGCCAGGGCCTGCCCCTTCGTCACACCCGGCCCAGCGTCGCCAACGTCACGACTCGCAACAGCCACGCCTGCACGGTGACCGGCGGAGGAGCCGCGGCTAGAGTCAGCCGCGTTGACCTTGACCCGAGGGAGGGGTGGACGGTGACCCTATGAACTCTCTGAACTCGACAGGTCACGCCCGGAACCCCCTGCACCCAAGCCATCCCGTGTCGACGCGCAAGTGGACCGGCATGGTTCCGATCGACGACACCGCACTGGCCGTCAGGGACGCCGGTGGCCCCGGCCTCCCTGTGGTGTACCTCAACGGTTCGTACGCATCGCAGAGGCACTGGCGGCGCGTAGTCGACGACCTCGGGCCCAGCTGGCGGCACATCACCTTCGACGAGAGGGCGCGAGGCCGGTCGAAGCAGGCAGCCGACTACTCGTTCGAGGCGTGCCTCCGCGACATCGACGCCGTGCTCTCTGCGCGCGGAGTGGACCGCGTCCTGCTGGTGGGCTGGTCGTATGGGGCGCTGCTGGGCGTGCACTGGGCGAGCAGAAACCCGGGCCGCACCGCAGGCGTGGTCGGTGCGGACGGCCCGTATCCGGCCGGCTGGACCCACGAGGCAGGCCACAACGAGATCCGGAGGGTGTTCCGGCGGATGAAGCCGATGATGCCGGTGGCCCGCCCGCTCGGCCTTGCCGCCCGGTTCTCGGCCGAGCAGCATGCCGACCTCGCCATCGAGTCCCACAAGCTCCATGCTGCGCTGGAGCCGGTCCTCATGGGGCTGACGGTGCCAGTGCGGTACGTCATCGCCTCCGGGGAGGCGCTGGGCAGCCGTGACGATCTGCAAGAGCAGATGCGGGCCAGCCTCGATCCACTGCTGGCCCGCAACCCGAACCTCACGGTGAGCGCGAAGGTGGCGAGCAACCATGGCTCGATCCTGCGCAAGGACTCGCCGGCCGTTGCCAGAGCAGTCAGGGAGGTCGCCACAATCGGCCGTCAGGCACAGTGAGCACATGACACACCCGGCCCGGGGGCTCACGATCAGCCAGGCCGCGGCCTTCGCTTGCGTCACGGTGAAGACCGTGCGGCACTACCACCGGCAGGGGCTCGTCGAGGAACCTGGCCGCGACAGATCCGGCTACCGGCGATACGGGTCCGAGGATCTGCTGCGCCTGGTGCAGGTCCGCACGTTGGCGACCGCCGGCGTGCCGCTGGCCGAGATCGCACCCATGCTGGACGCCGACCCCGAGCGGTTCGCCGCCGCTCTCGACGACGTCGAGCGACGCCTCTCCGATCAGATCGACGACCTGGCTGCACGGCGCGACAACCTCCACCGGCTGGCCGGCGACCGGGCGCTGCTACCCGACCGGGCGTGCGCAGTCCTCGAACGGCTGCCCGAACTCGGCTTCCGGCCCGAGTACATCGCCGGCCAGAGGGAAGCCCTCGTGCTTGTCCGCGCACTGATTCCCGAAGGATTCGACGGTTTCCTCGCTCAGCTCGAGCTACGCCTCGCCGATGCCCGATTCGTCGAGCTGACGCGGTGCGGCGTCGAGGCCGAGGCATGGGCGCTGGACGACCCGCGGATCGAGGAGCTCGCGTCCGCGATGGCTGACCACTTCCTGAATCGTCCCGACCTGCTGGGCGATCCTCGAACACGGTCGATGCAGGCGTGGTCCCGTGCTTCCATCCGCTACCAGCTGATCAACAACCACCGCGAGCGCCAGTCCCCGGTCGCGGCCCGGCTGACCGCCCTCACAGAAGGGCGGCTGCGTGACGCTGGGGTGCCCATCCCGTTCGACTGATCGAACGCTCTGGGTTCGTTGGAGCATTGCCTCGACTCAGGCCAGGGACAGGAAGAGCTTCTGCAGCTTTTCGACGTCGAGAGTGTCCTCGTTGTCGGGGTCGCGCAGGCACTGCTTCATGCCGGAGGCGATGATGGCGAAGCCGGCACGGTCCAGGGCCTTGGACACGGCGGAGAGCTGGGTGACCACGGGCTCACAGTCCTGACCTTCCTCGATCATGCGCACGACGGCGGTCAGCTGGCCCTGTGCCCGCTTGAGCCGGTTGACGACCTTGCCCATCTCGCTCGCGTCGAGCTCCACGTCCTTGCTCCCCTCGGTGTGTTCGGCCAAACCTACCCCGGCCGGTATCTGAAGTTGTGTGCTGGGCGTCACGCGGATTCGAGCTCGCTCAGGGCCGCGCGCAGCCTGCCGGTGGCCTCGTCGGCGACCGGAGCGAGCCGGGCGTTGCCGGTGATGTCGATCATTGCCCGCGGGTCGAGCGCTTCGACCACGACCTGATCGCGGCCGATGGCGCGAACGGTGACGTTGCACGGCAGGAGCAGCCCGATAGATTCCTCGGCCTGTAGTGCCTGGTGTGCGAGCGGCGGGTTGCATGCCCCGAGGATGACTTGCGGGGGCATCTCGACGCCAAGCTTCTTCTGCAGGGTGGCGGCCAGGTCGATCTCGGTCAGGATGCCGAAGCCCTGGTTGGCAAGTACGTCGCGGACCGCGGAGACCGCCTGGTCGAACGGGCGCTCGACGGTGATGCTGATGCCGTAGCTCATCGGGCCGCCTCGGTCTGCTGGGCGGCGAGCTCGGCACGAACCTGGTCCATGTTCAGGTCGCGCACGCCCTTGACGACCTGTTCCAGCGCGGCAGCAGGCAGGGACCCGGGCTCGGAGAAGACCAGGATGCCGTCGCGGAAGGCCATCAGTGTCGGGATCGAGGCGATCCCAGCCTGCGCTGCTAGCTGCTGCTCGGCTTCGGTGTCCACCTTGGCGAAGACGATGTCCTCGTGCTGGGTGGATGCCTGCTCGAACACCGGGGCGAACATCCGGCACGGGCCGCACCAGGCGGCCCACCAGTCGACAAGGACGATGCCATCGGTGCGGATGGTGTCGCCGAACGTGTCGGCGCTCAGGCTCACGGTCGTCATACGAACTCCTCCTCCTCAAACACCCGGTCGGGTATCCAACGTCGTGTCACTCGAATCTGTTCCGCACTGCGCGCGAGGGAATCCGCGGAGCGGGTAAGGGGCGGCTCGACCCCTCAGCGCGACGACGGACCCAGGCGTACGGGGCGGGGCTTCGGGGTGGCGCGTACCGGCCTGGCGTGCCGTCGGTCATGAGTTCATCATACCCCCATGGGTATGCTGATGACCTCAACCCGAGGAGGATCACACATGTGTAGAGCTGTGAGCTGCAAGAAGTGCGGCAAGACGACGTGGGCCGGCTGTGGCCAGCACGTCGACGAGGTCATGCGGGGCGTGCCCCGGACTGAACGGTGTGAAGGCCATACGGACGAGCCCGCCTCGGACTCCTTCCTGACCAGGCTGTTCAAGCGCTGACGTGCCGCGACGGGCACGTGGTGGGCCATGAGGACCTGGTTCACCGGCGGGCCGTAGGCCACGACCGTGACACTGGCGAGACACGCCCCCACCTGCACGAGACCGAACTCGGTGTGCAGACGTGGTGGTACTGCCGGTCGCAGCAGTGCGCGCGGCCAGCTTCCTGGCCGGCATCGCCCTGCTGGGTCCTGGCGACCGCGCCGACCCTGTCGCCCTTCACCGCCGGCTCGTTCCCAGCCCACATGTACCAGCACCTGCTGATCGGGATGTACGCCCGCTGGCACTCGTCCTCGGCGCACCACGCGGTGCTGCCGAGCTGTCCCATGCATGCCTGCTCGTCCAGCTCCCGCCCCACGGCCGAGCTGCAGGGCGGCGCACTCCTCCCTGCCTGATTCGCCTGGACGAGCTCGACGGCCGGTCCGCGCCCTGGTGCGCGGCACGGCAGTCCACGATGAACGCCTTGGCTCGATGTTGCATACCCTGGGGGGTATATGTCAGGGTGGAGTCACCGCATCGCGGAACCGATCTCAAGGAGAGGACCTTCATGCTGCTCGAACGGATCTACGACGAGGACCTCGCCCAGGCGAGCTACTTCATCGGTTGCCAGGCGAAGGGTGAGGCCGTCGTGGTCGACGCCCGCCGTGACGTCGCCGAGTACCTCGACCTCGCGCGTCGGCACGGCATGCGCATCGTGGCGGTCACCGAGACCCACATCCACGCCGACTACCTCTCCGGCACGCGCGAGCTCGCCGCCACGACCGGTGCCGACGTCTACGTCTCCGGCGAGGGTGGCCAGGACTGGCAGTACGGCTTCGAGGCCGACCGTCTGCACCACGGCGAGGCGATCTCGATCGGCAACATCACGATCGAGGCCCGCCACACCCCCGGCCACACGCCCGAGCACCTCATGCTGCTGGTGACCGACGGCGCCTTCAGCGACGGCCCGGGCTATGCCCTGACCGGTGACTTCGTCTTCGCCGGTGACCTCGGCCGCCCCGACCTGCTCGACGAGGCCGCTGGTGGCGTCGACACCCGATTCGAGGGCGCACGCCAGCTCTTCGCCTCCCTGCGCGACGAGTTCCTGAACCTCGGCGACCACGTCCAGGTCTTCCCCGCCCACGGCGCCGGCAGCGCCTGCGGCAAGGCCCTCGGCGCCCTGCCGTCCTCCTCGGTCGGCTACGAGCGTCTCAACGCCTGGTGGGCGCCGTACGTGCGGGAGGACGACGAGCAGGGCTTCATCGACGAGCTGCTCGACGGTCAGCCCGACGCACACGCGTACTTCGCGCGGATGAAGCGCGAGAACAAGGACGGCCCCGCGCTGCTCGGCCCGCTCGCCCCGCTCGGTGCATTCGAGAACGCCGACCTGGCGCGCCGTCTCGGTGCGGACGAGGTGATCTTCGTCGACACCCGTGACCAGCACGCCGTGCACACCGGTACCGTCGAGCGCAGCCTCAACGTCCCCGGCATCGCCAAGGCCGCTAGCTTCAGCGCCTGGGTGTACGACCCGGAGAAGGAGTCCCGGCCGCTCGTGCTGCTCGCACCGGACCAGGAGTACGCCGAGACGATGCGCGACCACCTCGTACGCGTCGGTATCGACACCGTGGCCGGGTACACGCCCGAGCTCGACGGCCTGCCGATGACCAAGCCCGCCGTCGTGGCTCCGGCCGAGCTGGACTCCGCCGATGCGACGATGCTGCTCGATGTGCGCAACAAGTCCGAGCACACCGCGGGCCACATCCCGGGCTCCGAGCAGCTGAGCGCCGGCCGTGTGCTGTGGCACCTGGACCAGCTGCCCGACGACGGCACCATCGTCACGTACTGCCAGTCCGGCGTGCGCAACGCCGTGGCCGCCAGCGCCCTGCGGCGCGCCGGGTACGACGTCGTCGAGCTCGAGGACAGCTATGCGGGGTGGAAGACCCAGAAGCTGTCCCAGCCTGCTGCCGCCTCCGCGTGACAGCGTCCCGACCCGCCCGACGAAAGGCACCCACACCCATGAGCACCTCCAACACGAGCGTCGAGCCCGGCGAGCTCAAGCGGCGTCTGGCTGACGACGAGCTGACCCTCATCGACGTGCGCACCCCGGCAGAGTTCGAGTCCGTGCACATCCGCGGCTCGTACAACGTCCCGCTGCCGCTGCTGTCCGAGCACACCCACGACCTGGCCGGCCGGCTCGGCGGCCGCGTCGTGCTGGTCTGCCAGTCCGGCGTCCGCGCCGGGCAGGCGCAGGACCGGCTGACGGCCGTCGGCCTGGCTGGCGCCGAGGTGCTCGCCGGCGGGATCGCCGCCTACGAGTCCGCCGGCGGTACCGTCGTGCGCGGCGCGCAGCGCTGGGCCATGGACCGCCAGGTCCGCATGGCCGCCGGGTCGCTCGTGCTCGCCGGCTTCGTCGGCAGCAAGCTGATCCATCCGCGGGTCGGCTACCTGGCCGGAGCGATCGGTGCCGGACTGACCTACTCGGCACTGTCGAACTCCTGCGCGATGGCGGCAGCGCTGTCGAAGATGCCGTGGAACCGCACCGAGGTCAGCCCGACGGTCGAGAACACCATCCGGTCGATCCCGGTCGCGCCGCAGGCCGTCGCGACGCGGGCCGCCTGAGCGAGCAGGGACGGCCATGGACCTCACGACGATCGTGGTGCTGCTGCTGGCCGTGGTGGTGGGCATCTCCCTCGGCCTGCTAGGTGGAGGAGGGTCCATCCTCACGGTTCCGCTGCTCACCTACGTAGCGGGCTTCCCGCCCAAGGAGGCCATCGCAGCCTCGCTGCTGGTGGTCGGGGTGACCTCGGTGACGAGCATGCTCGCCCACGCCCGCCGCGGCAACGTGCAGTGGCGGACCGGGCTGGTCTTCGGGGCCGCCGGAATGGCCGGCGCCTTCGCCGGCGGCCTGGTCGGCGGACACATCCCCGGCACGATCCTGATGATCGCGTTCGCGGCCATGATGGTCGCCACAGCAGCCGCCATGATCCGCGGGCGGCGCGGCGGCAAGGCCCCGGAGCACGACGGCACGCTCAAGATCGGCCGCACCATCCTCGACGGGCTCGTCGTCGGGCTCGTCACCGGCCTGGTCGGCGCCGGCGGCGGATTCCTGGTCGTTCCCGCGCTCGTCCTGCTCGGCGGGCTGCCCATGTCCGTCGCCGTGGGGACCTCGTTGCTGGTCATCGGAATGAAGTCGTTTGCCGGCCTGGCCGGCTACCTCACCTCGGTGTCCCTCGACTGGGGGCTCGTGGCCGCCGTGACCGCGGCCGCCGTGGTCGGCTCCCTTGTCGGCGCCCGCTTGAGCGACAAGGTGCCCGAGGCGGCGCTGCGGCGTGGCTTCGGCTGGTTCGTCCTGGTCATGGGCGTGTTCGTCCTGGTCCAGGAGCTGCCCGGAACGGCCGGCCTGGTCGTCGCCGTGGTGGCCGCGCTGGCGGCGACGGTCGCGGTCACGTGCCGGCTCGTCGGCGCCCGCTGCCCTTGGGTCGCACAACCCGGTACGAGCTGACCGGGCACACCCGGTTCCCTCGGGCCAGCCACCCGACGCCACCACATCCTTCCGCCGGCGACGGCAGAAGGAGTTCGGGATGGATCGCGGGCCGCATGCCTGACGGACCTCGAGGTTCGGCGTCATCGGGGTCAGACGGGGAAGACCATCGCCGACCTGAAGTTCGCGTTCTGGCAGAAGATGTTCACCAGGCGCCCTGACGAGCGGCGCTGGGAGCCCGCACATCCTCTCGGCGTTCACCGGCGTGAGCGGAGACTCCGCCGGGCTCCGTGGCCGCGTCGACGGCGACCTCGAAGCCATCCGCAAGCTGCGCAACCGGATGGCCCACCACGAGCCGGTGTTCGCTCGGAACCTCAGCAGCGACCTGTTGCGGATGTATGAACTCGTCGACGTCCGTTCGCCAGAGACAGGCGCATGGGTCCGCCCGCTCACGTCCGACCTGCCGACGCTCGACAGCAGCAAGCCCACGATCGGCAACCCGCCCCGCTAGGTGTCGCGGGTCATCAGGCGGTGACGCTGGACCGGGTCTCAGGAAGGGGTAGACCCTGGCGGCAGGGTGGAAGTTCGACCAACCGTCGCGGAGATCGTTCGCCTACCTCACGCCGACGGCATGACCGCGTCGAGCAGCACGTCCAGCGCGCGGTGGGCGGCCTCTCGCGCGCGCGGCTCGCCGTCGTGGTCCACGAGCCACAGGGCGGCCTCGTTCATCGCGCCCGAGAGCTGGGCTGTCAGCGCGTCGAGCAGCTCGGGTGCGACCCCGGCGTCTGCCAGGGCCTCGCGCAGGTGCACGGCCGAGGCCGCGGCGTCGAGGGCGCGCCACTCCTGCCAGCCGATGACGGCGGGAGCGTCGACGAGCAGGATGCGCACCGTCCGTGGCGACGTGACGGCGTCGAGGAACGCATGGCTGCCGGCACGCAACCGGCCGGACGGCCCGTCGGCGTCGTCCGCCGCCGCGACCAGGGCGGTCGCGACCTCGTCCTGCAGGTGGGACGCGACGGCGCGGAACAGCCCCGCCTTGCTGCCGTAGTGGTGGTACACGGCGCCGCGCGTGACGCCGCCCGCGGTGGCGACGTCGTCGAGCGCGACGGCGGCGTACCCCCGCTCGGCGAAGAGGTCGGCGGCGATCTCGACGAGACGGCGGGCGGTCTCCGCTGCTGCCGCAGCACTGGCACGAGGCATGGCCCCTCCTGACATACACAACGTATGTATAGTGGTTGACATACGCAGTGTATGTAACCCGCGCCGCCGCCGGAGGAACGAGGAACCATGTCCGTGACCAGCTTCTACCCCGTGCTCATGTCCACCGACGTCGGCGCCGCCGCCGACTTCTACCGCCGGGTGCTCGGCTTCGAGACCACCTTCGAGGCCGACTGGTACGTCAGCCTGCGCCGCGGCGCCTTCGAGCTGGCGCTGCTCGACCCCGACCACCCGACGGTGCCCGCCGGCTTCGGCCGCCCCGTGCAGGGCCTGCTGCTCAACCTGGAGGTCGAGGACGCCGACGCCGAGCACCAACGGCTGGTCGACGAGCTCGGCCTCGAGCCCGTGCTGCCGCTGCGCGACGAGGACTTCGGGCAGCGGCACTTCATCGTCGAGGCGCCGGACGGCGTCCTGGTGGACGTCATCCAGCCGATCGACCCCTCGGCGGAGTTCGCGGCGGCCTTCCAGGAGTAGCCGAGCCCGCGACGCGCGCGGGCGAGCGCTCGTCGACCATGCGCGCACCGGTCAGCACGCACGACAGGCCACGCCGGTCGCGGGTGGCGAGCACGCCGACGCCGGCGGCCAGCACGATCACCGAGGTGCCGAGACGCGCCCAGCCGGTCCCGTCACCGCCCGGGACCGCTGCGACGACCTCGAGCACCCCGTAGAGGCCCAGCTCCACGTAGCCCCGGGCCACCCGCCGGTCGAGCGTGCCCCGCACGAGGCGGCCTGCGCCGTCGGGCCCCCGCGAGCGCGGACACCGCGAACAGGTCGACCACCATGCCCAGCCATCGGCGCCAGACCGTGACCGGCCGTGGGTCGAGCCGGCTGCCGGCGAGCTCGCGCGGCTGCGGCATCCACCGCAGCACCAGCGGCGCCATGAGCGCACCCAGCAGACCGCCGAGGGTGTTGGTCAGCACGTCGTCCACGTCGGCCACCCGGTACGAGCACCCGATGAGACCGTAGATCCCCGTGTACTGGGTGAGCTCGATCAGGAGCGACGCCGCCAGCGCCGACGCGGTCGACATCGCGACGCCTCAGCCCAGGAAGCGGCGCGCGAGCACTCCCCACGGCACGAAGAGCAGCACGTTGAAGACCACCTGCAAGGTCGCGGTGCTGCGCAGGGTGGCGGCCAGGGACGGCCCGGCCGTCTCCCGGCCATACCGTCGCTGCTGCACCACCAGCACGGGCACCAGCAGCGTCACGAACGCGACGACGCCCAGGAGCACGCCGACGGCCGCAGGCCAGGTCCACTGCTCCGGCACGGCTCAGTCGAGCGGGTCGCGGACGATCGGGCAGGTCATGCAGTGGCCGCCGCCGCGCCCCCGTCCGAGCTCGGCGCCGACGATCGTGATGACCTCGACCCCCTCGCGGCGCAGCGCGGCGTTCGTCTGGGTGTTGCGGTCGTAGGTGAACACGACACCCGGTTCGAGCGCGACGGCGTTGTTGCCCGAGTCCCACTGCTGACGCTCCGAGGCGTAGACGTCGCCGGCCGTCTCGACCACCCGCAACCGGTCCAGCCCCATGGCGTGCGCGACGACGTCGACGAACGGGGTGCCACCGCGGTCGGTGACCTGCACCCCGGGCGAGCGGTCGGTCGGGCGCAGCACGTAAGGGCGGATGTTGTCGACGATCGTCGGGTGCACGGTGACGAGGTCCCGGTCCGCGAACGTGAACACCGTGTCCAGGTGCATCGCCGCCCGCAGCCGCGGCATCCCGGCCACCACCACCTGGTGCGCCGCCCCGCCGTCGAACAGCGCCTTCGCGAGCTGGGTGATGGCCTGCCGCGACGTGCGCTCGCTCATGCCGACCAGGACGACACCCGATCCCACCGGCATGACGTCGCCGCCCTCGAGCGTGGCCTGGCCCCAGTCCAGCTCCGGGTCGCCCCACCACACGGTCGCGTCCCGGTACTCCGGGTGGAAGGAGTAGACCGCCTTCATCAGGAGCGTCTCGTCCTTGCGGGCCGGCCAGTAGAGCGGGTTGAGCGTCAGACCGCCGTAGACCCAGCACGTCGTGTCCCGCGTGTACAGGGTGTTCGGCAGCGGCGGCAGCAGGTACTCGCGGGCGTCGGGCGCCTGCTGGGCGAGCGAGGCGTAGCCCGTGCGGTAGTCGCCGGGCAGGTCCGCCGTCGAGAGTCCGCCCACCAGGAACCGCGCCAGCCCGTGCGGCGTCAGCGAGTCGAGGTAGGCGCGGGTACCGTCCACCATTCCCAGACCCACCCGGTTCGGCACCACCTTGCGGTCCAGGAGCCAGTCGCGAGCCTCGGGGATCGACATGGTCTCGGTCAGCAGATCGTGCAGCTCCACCACCTCGACGCCCCGGTGCGTGAGCTTGTCCACGAAGTCCTGGTGGTCGCGCTGGGCGGCCTCCACCCACATGACGTCGTCGAACAGCAGGTCGTCGGAGGTGCTCGGCGTCAGGCGCTCGTGCGCCAGGCCCGGCGCGCACACCAGCACCTTGCGCAGCCTGCCCACCTCGGAGTGGACGCCGTGAGCGGCGCTCGTTCCCGCCGTCGACCGCTCCGTCATGCCACCGCCTCAGCCTTGTCCTGCCTCCGTCGCGGTGATCCTCGCAGCAGCCGGAGGTCCGCGCACTCCAGGCTTGTGCGAGCCGATCGGCTAGCGGACGCGGCGCCGGTGCCACCGCCGCAGCGGCCCGTACCGCGGGCTCGTCAGCAGCACGACGGCGAACACCGCGCCCTGCACCAGCACGACCAGGCCGCCCGACGCCGCGTCCAGCCAGTACGACAGGTAGATCCCGGTGATCGAGCACACGGCCGAGATCAGCGGCGCGAGCACGAGCATCCGGCCGAACCGGTCGGTGAGCAGCGACGCCGTCGCGCCCGGGATGATGAGCATGGCCACCACGAGGATCACGCCGACGACCTGCAGCGTCACCACGGCGGTGAGCGCGAGCACGCCGAGCAGCAGCGCGCTGAGCCACCGCGTGGACAGCCCGATCGCGTGGGCGTGCGTGGGGTCGAACGCGAACAGCACCAGGTCGCGCCGTTTCACGAGCAGCACGGCCGAGCCGACGACGGCGAGCACGGCCACCTGCACCAGCTCGGCCGAGGACACGCCCAGCACGTTGCCGAAGATGATGTGGCTCAGGTCGGTCTGGCTGGGCGTCACCGAGACGAGCACGAGCCCGAGGGCGAAGAGGGTGGTGAACACGATGCCGATCGCCGCGTCCTCCTTGACCCGCCCGGAGTCGCGCACGGCGCCGATCAGCACCACCGCCAGCCCGCCGAACACCAGCGCGCCGAGGGCGAACGGCGCCCCGACGACGTAGGCGAGCACCACGCCGGGGAGCACCGCGTGCGAGACGGCGTCGCCCATGAGCGACCAGCCGATGAGCACCAGCCAGCAGGACAGCAGCGCGGCCACGACGGCGGCGATCGTGGTGGTGACGAACGCGCGGACCATGAAGTCGTAGGACAGCGGCTCGAGGAGCAGATCCAGAGGGCTCATCCGGCGTCACCGCCGAGCAGGTCCGGATGCACGTCCAGGCGTGCGTCCGGGCCGACGTCGAGGCCGAAGGTGCGCGCCAGGTTGTCGGGCTGCAGCGCCTCGCCGACCGGGCCGTGGAAGAGGACCCGCCGCAGCAGCAGGACGGCCTCGTCGGCCAGCCGGGGCAGCGCGTGCAGGTCGTGCGAGGAGACCACGACGGTCCGGCCGTCGGCGGCGAGCTCGCGCAGCAGCCGCACCAGCGTCGACTCGGACCGCTTGTCCACCCCGGCGAACGGCTCGTCGAGCAGCAGGACCCGGGCGTCCTGCGCGATGCCGCGGGCGACAAAGGCGCGCTTGCGCTGCCCGCCGGAGAGCCGGCCGATCTGCCGGTCGGCCAGGTCGACGAGCCCGACGCGCTCCAGTGCCTCGCCGACGGCGGCCCGGTCCGCCGCGCGGGGGCGTCGCGTGATCCCGAGGTGCCCGTAGCGGCCGGTCATCACCACGTCGCGCACAGAGACCGGGAACCCCCAGTCGACCGCCTCGGCCTGCGGGACGTACCCGACCGCACCGCGGCGCCGGGCGCGGGCCGGGGTGCCGCCGTCGACCCGGACGCTGCCGTGCGTCACGTCGACCATGCCCATGACGGCCTTGAACAGCGTGGACTTGCCGGAACCGTTCATCCCTACGAGCCCGCACACCGTCCCCGCGCCGATGCGCAGGTCCACGCCGTCCAGGGCGAGCACGTCGCCGTACCGGACGGTGAGGGCGTCGACCTCGATCACGCTCACGAGCCGGACGCGTCCGTGGCCTGGCCGGTCAGCCCGGCGACGATCAGGTCCGCGTCGTGGCGGACCAGGTCGAGGTAGGTGGGCACCGGCCCGTCCGCCTCGGAGAGGGAGTCGACGTACAGCGTGCCGCCGAAGGTCGTCCCCGTGGCCTCGACGACCTGCTGCATCGCGGCGTCGGACACCGTGGACTCGCAGAACACGGCGGGCACGTCGTTCGCCTCGACGAACTCGATGACGTCGGCGACCTGCTGCGGGGTGGCCTGCTGCTCGGCGTTGACGGCCCACAGGTACTGCTCGGTCAGGCCGGCGTCACGGGCGAGGTAGGAGAACGCTCCCTCGCAGGTGACCAGGGCCCGCTGCTCGGCGGGCAGGGACTCGAGCTCGGCGACGAGCTCGTCCTGCACGGTCTGCAGCTCCGTGCGGTACGCCTCCGCGTTGGCTGCGAAGTCGTCCGCGTGCTCGGGCGCGAGCTCGGCGAACGCGTCGGCCATGTTGTCGACGTACGTCTGGACGTTGAGCGGGCTCATCCACGCGTGCGGGTTCGGCGTGCCGGCGTAGGCGTCCTCCGCGATGTCGAGCACCTCGACGCCGTCGGACACGACGACGTGCTCGGCGTCGACGTCCTGCACGAACTGGCCGAACCACGCCTCGAGATTGAGGCCGTTGTCGAGGATCAGGTCGGCGTCGGACGCCTTGCGGACGTCCCCCGGCGTGGGCTCGTACCCGTGGATCTCGGCGCCGACCTTGGTGATCGACTCGACCCGCAGGCGGTCGCCCGCGACGTTCTCGGCGATGTCGCCGAGCACGGTGAAGGTGGTCAGCACGACGGGGCGGTCGTCGGCGGGCACGCCCCCGGCCGAGGGCGTGCAGGCGGCGAGCACGCTCGCCCCCAGCAGCATCGCGGCTGATCCGGTGACCCGTGTCCAGAGTTTCGGCATACCGAAACTATAGTTCAGGACCGCGCCCCGTCGCGACCGGCGGGGCGCGGCGTCCCGCGCCTCACTCCACGGTGACGGACTTCGCGAGGTTGCGCGGGCGGTCGACGTCCTCACCCAGCGCCACCGCCGCGTGGTAGCCGAGGAGCTGGGTGGGGACGGTCAGGAGGATCGGGTCCAGCTCGACCTCGTTGCGCGGCACCTCGATGCGCGCGGTCGCCGCGGTGCCCAGCTCGACGCCCGGGTGGGTGATCGCGACCACGGCCCCACCGCGGGCGCGGATCTCCTGCGCCGCGGTGATGTTGCGCTCCACGAGGTCGTCGTCCGGGATGATCGCCACGGACGGCAGCTCGGGGCTGATGAGGGCGAGCGGGCCGTGCTTGAGCTCGCTCGTCGGGTACGCCTCGGCGTGCCGGTAGGTGATCTCCTTGAACTTCTGGGCCCCCTCGCGCGCGACGGGGTAGCCGCGCACGCGACCCACGAAGAACAGGCTCGGAGCCGTCGAGAGCTCCTGCGCGGCAGCGGCGAGCTCCTCCTCGCCTGCCAGGATCTCGGCGATCTGGCCGGGGATCGCCCGCAACCCGGCGATGATGCGCCGGCCGTCGGCGAACGACAGGTCGTGCACCCGCCCGAGCGTGAGCGCCAGCAGCGCGAAGCCGATGGACATGTGCGTCAGCGCCTTGGTGGAGGCGACCGCGACCTCGGGGCCCGCGTGCAGGTAGATCCCGCCGTCGACCTCCCGGGCGATGGACGAGCCCACGGCGTTGACGAGGCCGACGACGGTGCCGCCCTTGCGCTGCACCTCGCGGACGGCGAAGAGCGTGTCGGCGGTCTCGCCGGACTGGCTGACGACCACGTAGAGCGTGCTCGGCTCGATGATGGGGTTGCGGTACCGGAACTCGCTGGCGGGCTCGGCGTCGGCGGGGATGCGCGCCAGGTCCTCGATCATCGAGGCGCCGAGCTGACCGACGTAGTAGGCGGACCCGCAGCCGAGCACCTTGACGCGCTCGAAGCGGCGCAGGTCGCGCGGCTCAAGGTTGAGGCCGGCGAGCTTGGCGGTGCCGAAGCGGTCGTCGAGGCGGCCGGTGAGCATCCGCTCGACGGACTCCGGCTGCTCGTGGATCTCCTTGTGCATGAAGTGGTCGTGCCCGCCGAGCTCCAGCTCCTCGACCGTGAGGTCGATGGTGACGGCGGCCCGCGCCGTGCGCGCCTCGTCGTCGGTGAAGCTGTGGAAGCCACCCGCGGTGACGGTGGCGAAGTCGCCGTCGTCGAGCAGCACGACCTGGCTGGTGTGCCGCACGATCGCGGCGGGGTCCGAGGCGACGAACATCTCGCCGTCACCCACACCGAGCAGCAGCGGCGAGCCGTTGCGGGCCACGACCACCCGCTCGGGGGACTGGGTGTCCAGCACGGCCAGCGCGTAGGTCCCCACGATCTGCCCGACGGCGGCACGCACCGCGTCCTCCAGGGTCAGCCCGGTCGCGAGCTCGCGCGCCACGAGGTGGGCGACCACCTCGGTGTCCGTGTCGGAGGTCAGCTCGACGCCGTCGTCGGCCAGCCGGCTGCGCAGCGTCGCGAAGTTGTCGATGATGCCGTTGTGGACCACGTGCACGCGGCCGTCGGCGGAGGTGTGCGGGTGGGCGTTGCGCTCGCTCGGCTCGCCGTGGGTGGCCCACCGGGTGTGGCCGATGCCGGTGGTGCCGGCCAGGCGCGCGGGCAGGGCGGCCTCGAGGTCGCGGACACGGCCCTGGGCGCGGACGACGCGCGAGGGGTGCGCCGTCGAGCGCGGGTTGAGCACGGCGATCCCGGCCGAGTCGTAGCCGCGGTACTCCAGACGCGTCAGGCCCTCGACGAGGACGGGTGCTGCCTGCTGGGGGCCGACGTAGCCGACGATTCCGCACATGTGCTGGGTGCTCCTGGCTGAGAGAGGGATGAGAGGGACGGAGGAGTGGCTGCGGGCGAGCGCCTGCTGCCTATCCGTAGACGAGCCGGCGGACCTGGCGCTCGGTGAGGTCCGGCGCCGCCACGACGCGCTCGCGCAGCTCCGCGGCGATGCGCGCGTAGATCTCGGCGTTGCGGTGGCCCGCTGCCTGCAAGGCCGCGTGCCGGCGTCGGACGACGTCCTCCACCGGTTCGGCGTACCAGGCGATGACGTCGTCGACCACGCGCGCGGCCTCGGACGGGCTCAGGCCCGTCGTCAGGGCCACGCGGGAGACGAGGTCGGCATCGGTCACCGGTTCATCATGCGCTCCTCGAGCACGAGTGTCCAGAATCTGCCCGAATTCGGGCAGAGAATGCCCCGTCTACTGCTCGCGGGGTCCGCTCAGCCAGGGGCACCCGCCACGAGCGTCTCTGTTCGTCAGGAATCCGGTGCTGATTCCTGACGAACAGGGACGCTCGTGGATCTTGCTCAGGCGCCCGTGTCGGCCTCGAGCAGCGCCAGCGCGCTGTCCAGCGAGCCGGTCGCACCGTCCGGGTCGACACGGACGAGCGCGAAGGCGCTGACCACCAGCGAGGTGCACAGGTCCGCCAGCCGGTCGCGCTCGGCACGGTCGCGCTCCGGGTACCGGGCGTCGACGCCGCGGCCCAGCGCCGCGCGGAGCTCTGCCCGGTAGTCGGCCACGGTCCGGCGCACCGCCTCGTCCCGGGAGATCGGCGCGCCGGAGGTGTTGACGAGCAGGCAGCCGCTGTCCGCCTGGATCTCGCCGGTGCGTGCGAGCGCGTCACGCAGCCCCGTGAAGTAGTCCACGACGGCGTCCGGGGCGACCGGGTCGGCGAGCAGCGGCCGCAGCCGGGGCCGGACGACGTCGTCGAGGTAGGTCTGCACGGCCGCGTCGAAGAGCCCTCGCTTGGACCCGAACGCATGGTAGATGCTCGACCGGTTCAGCCCGGTCGCCTCCTCGAGCGCCGGGACGGACGCCGCCTCGAAGCCGGAGCGCCAGAACACGCCGAGCGCTGCCCGCACCACGCGATCGGTCTCGAACGCCTGCACCCTGCCCATCGCGCGCCTCCGGTTGTTGGAACGATCGTTGCAGTATAGATTGTGAACCGATCGTTTCAGAAGTCGTCCCGCCGCACCACCCGAGCAGGGAGCACCCGATGACCGTCGCCGGACTCGTCCTGGCAGCGCTGGCCGCAGCCCTCCACGTCTACATCTTCTGGCTGGAGTCGGTCGTCTGGACCACGCGTGCGCGCGCCGTGTTCGGCACCACCGAGCAGGAGGCCGCCGCGACCCGCGAGCTGGCCTTCAACCAGGGCTTCTACAACCTCTTCCTCGCGGTCGTCACGGCCGTCGGCATCGTGCTGGCCGCGGCCGGCACCGAAGGCTCGGGGCTCGACGCCGCCGGCACGGCCCTCACGCTCGCCGGCACGGGTTCGATGGCGGCCGCCGCCCTGGTGCTGCTCCTGTCGTCGCCCGGCAAGCGCGGCGCGGCGCTGAAGCAGGGCGTCGTGCCGCTGCTCGCCGTCGTCGCGCTCGCGACGGGCCTCCTCCTCTGAGACGTTCGTCCCACCCGACCTCGAAGCAAGGCAGGTTCACCATGTCCGACGTCACGTCCACCCAGGTCCAGCTCGCCGCCCGTCCCACCGGCTGGCCCACCGAGGACACCTTCCGCACCGTCCAGGTGACCTACGGCGACCTCGAGCCCGGCCAGGTGCGCGTCGTCAACGAGTTCGTCTCCGTCGACCCGTACATGCGGGGCCGCATGAACGACGCCAAGAGCTACGTCCCGCCCTTCGCGCTCGGCGAGACCATGACCGGCGCGGCCGTCGGCCGGGTCGTCGAGTCCACGTCCGACGACGTCCCGGTCGGCGCGGCGGTCCAGCACCAGTACGGCTGGCGTGACGTCGTCCAGGAGGACGCCCGCGGCTTCCGGGTCGTCCCCGAGATCCCGGGGGCACCGCTGTCCCTCTACCTCGGCATCTTCGGCATGACCGGGCTCACCGCCTACGTCGGCCTCGCCGCCGTCGCGGGACTCCGCGAGGGCGACACCGTGTTCGTCTCCGGCGCGGCGGGGGCCGTGGGCACCGCCGTCGGACAGATCGCGCGCCTCCTCGGCGCGGGTCGCGTGGTCGGGTCCGCCGGATCGGCCGAGAAGGTCGAGCTGCTGACCGGCAAGTACGGGTACGACGCCGCGTTCAACTACAAGGACGCCCCGGTGCGGCGCCAGCTGCGCGAGGTCACCTCCGACGGCGTCGACGTGTTCTTCGACAACGTCGGCGGCGACCACCTGGAGGCGGCGCTGGACCGCATGAACACCGGTGGGCGCGTCGCCCTGTGCGGCGCGATCTCGCAGTACAACGACACCGAGCGCACGCCCGGGCCGGACAACCTGGCCAACATCGTCACGCGGAGCCTGACGCTCCAGGGCTTCACGCTGCCGAGCTACATGGACCACGCCCCCCGGTTCCAGGAACTCATGTCGGGCTGGTTCTCCGAGGGCAGGATCTCCTACGACGAGACCGTCGTCGACGGCATCGAGAACGCACCGCAGGCCTTCCTGGACATGATGCGCGGCGGCAACGTCGGCAAGATGGTGGTGCGCACGAACGCGTGACCAGGCGGTTCGACAAATACCCCCAGGGGTATTAACGTCGACCGCATGAGATCGTCATCGTGGGTGGGGTCGGCGGCGGCATGAGCGCCGCCGCCCGGGCACGGCGTCTCGACGAGGACGCCGAGATCATCGTCCTCGACCGGGGCGCGGAGGTGGAAGCCGACGGTCTCCGCATACGCTGACCTCGTCGGACGACGAGGGGGGCCTCCGTGGCGAGCACACATCCCGAGGTCGCCACGCGCGGCGGCCGCGTGCGTGGAACATGGCGGGGAGACACCGGCGCGCCGCTGGCCGAGTTCCTCGGCATCCCCTACGCCGCACCTCCGACGGGTGACCGTCGTCTCGCGGCACCCGTGCCGCACCCGGGGTGGGACGGTGTGCGCGACACGACCGCGTTCGGCCCGACGCCACAACGTGGGGACACCGGCATCACGCTCATCCCCGAACCGTCCGTCCCTGGCGACGCCACCCTGAACGTCAACGTCTTCACCCCGGACCCTGGCGTCGGCGCGCGCCTGCCCGTGCTCGTCTACGTCCACGGCGGCGGCTACACCTCGGGCTCGCCGGCGAGCCCCTGGTACGACGGCGCAGGGTTCGCGCGCGACGGCGTCGTCACCGTGACGCTGTCGTACCGGCTCGGCTTCGACGGCTTCGGATGGATCGACGGCGCTCCGTCGAACCGGGGCGTGCGCGACTGGATCCTCGCTCTGGAATGGGTGCAGCAGAACATCGCGGCGTTCGGTGGCGATCCGGACCGGGTGACGATCGCCGGCCAGTCGGCCGGCGGTGGTGCGGTGCTCACCTTGCTCGGGATGCCCGCGGCCCAGCACCTGTTCCGCGCCGCGTGGTGTCTGTCCAGCGCCCTCGCCGACGTCCCCGACGAGCGTGCCCGCGGGATCGCGCGGCGGCTGGCCGAGGCAGCGGGAGTCGCTCCGACGCTCGACGGGTTCCGGACCGTCCCGGAGGAGCGCCTCCGCGATCTGCAGGAGGCGGCGGGTCGGCCCACCGGGAGCGGGCTGCTCGTGCTAGCCCGCGAGGAGCTGAACCAGGGGGCGACGTTCGGTCCGGTGGTCGACGGTGACCTCGTCCCCCGGGCCACGCGCGCATCGCTCCGCGCCGGGGTCGGTGCCGACAAGCCGCTCGTGCTCGGTACGGCCGACGACGAGTTCTCGATGGTGCTCGACGGCAGCCGGCGGTTGCTCCGGTGGATCCCGCCGAGCCTCGCACTGACCCTGCTGAAGGTTCCCCGCGCCCGGCGGCGCGCCTACCTCGCCGCGAACGCCGCGCTGCGTGCACAGGGCACGACACGGCTCCTCGGCAGGTTCGTCACCGACATGGTGTTCCGGCGCGATGTGGTGCAGATCGCCCGGGCCCGCGGCGACGCGGCCGGCCCCGCACGGACCTGGGCCTACCGGTTCTCCTGGCCGTCCCCGACGCACGGCATCGCGCTGCACTGCCTCGACGTGCCGTTCTTCTTCGACGCCCTCGGAGCGCCAGGGGTCGACGCCATCGCCGGGGACGACCCCCCGCAGCACCTGGCCGACGACGTGCACGGCGCGGCGACGGCGTTCGTCCGCACGCTCGACCCCGGGTGGACCGCCTGGACCGACGCCCCGGGAACCGCGCGCGTCTGGGACACGACCAGCCCCGCCGAGCAGGCCGACGCGTACGCGGACGTGGAACCGCTGGTCCGCGCCTCCGGAACACCGCTCGGCGGCGAGGTCAGCGCTGCTGCCGCACCGCCAGCTCGACGCCGCGCAGCTCGGCCAGCCCCTTGAGCCGCCCGACCAGGGAATAGCCGGGCACGGCGGACGCGCGCTCGGAGGCCTGCTCGGCCAGCAGCAGATGACCGTGGTCCGGCCGCATCGGGATCCGGGCACCGCCGTGCTCCTCGCGACGCCGCTCCTCACGCACGAGCGCCTCGATCACACCGATCATGTCGACGTCACCGCCCAGGTGGTGCGCCTCGTGGAAGGTGCGCGGGTCGGCCTCGCGACGGGTGGAGCGCAGGTGCGCGAAGTGGATACGGGGGGCGAGCTCGTCCACCATCGCGACGAGGTCGTTCTCGGGCCGGACGCCGAAGGAGCCGGTGCAGAACGTGAGCCCGCTGGTCGTGCTGGGCACGGCGTCGAGCAGCCAGCGCGCGTCCGCGGCGGTGGACATGATCCGCGGCAGGCCGAGCACGGGGCGTGGCGGGTCGTCGGGGTGGATGCCGAGGCGCACGCCGCACTCCTCGGCGACGGGGACGATCGCCTCGAGGAACTCGACGAGCGCCGCGCGCAGGGACTCCTCGTCCACCTCGGCGTAGGCGGCGAGCTCGGCGCGCAGCCCGTCGAGCGTCCACGTCTCCTCGGAGCCCGGGAGCCCGGCGGAGACGGTCGCGACGAGCCGGTCGACCTCGGGAGGCGTCATGGCGTCGAGGTGCCGGCGCGCCCGCTCGACCTCGGCGTCCGTGTAGTCGTCCTCGGCCCCGTCCCGCTGGAGCAGGAACAGGTCGAACGCGGCGAAGGCGTCCTGGTCGAACCGCAGCGCCAGCGCGCCGTCGGGCAGCGGGTAGGCCAGGTCCGTGCGGACCCAGTCCAGGACCGGCATGAAGTTGTAGCAGACGACGTCGATGCCGCAGGCCGCCACGTTGCGCACGCTCTGGGCGTACGTCTCGAGCCACCGCTCGTAGCCCGGCGCGCGGCGCTTGACGTCGTCGTGCACGGGGATGCTCTCCACGACGGACCAGCGCAGTCCCGCGGCCTCGATCATCTCGCTGCGCTCGGCGATCGCCTCGACGGTCCACACCTCGCCGTTGGGGACGTCGTGCAGCGCCGTCACGACACCGGTCGCCCCGGTCTGGCGGACGTCCGCCAACGTGATCGGGTCGCGCGGCCCGAACCAGCGCCAGGTGTGCTCCATCGTCATCCTCCGCTTCGTCGCTGACGGCAAACGTTGTCACGGCGCCTGCTCCAGGTCAAACAGAGCAGCGCGTGCTGGACCGACAAACGTTTGCATCCTAGGGTCGTCACATGAGCTACGTCATCGACGACCGCGACGGCACCGTGCTGGCCGCGCCCGGCACCACGACGACGGTCGCCGTCGACCCGGACGAGCCCACCGCCGTGCTCCGCGCCGCCGGCCACCTCGTCGACGACCTCGGCCGCGTCTGCCCCGGGGCCACGGTGGAGCAGGGCGAGCACGCAGACGGCGCCACCGTCGTCGTCGGCACGCTCGGCACGAGCCGCCTGGTCGACGCCGCCGTCGCCGACGGTCGCCTCGACGTCGCCGCGCTCCTCGACGAGGACGGCACCCCGGCGTGGGAGGCGTTCCTCGTCCGGGCGGTCGGCGACCAGCTCTGGATCGTGGGCGCCGACCGGCGCGGCACCGTCTTCGGCGTCTACGACCTGTGCGAGCGCGCGGGCGTCTCCCCGTGGCACTGGTTCGCCGACGTGCCGGTCCGCGAGCGCGAGCACCTCACCGTCGCCCGGGACGCCGATCACGCCGACCGGCCGTCGGTGCGCTACCGCGGCATCTTCCTCAACGACGAGGAGGAGCTCGACGCCTGGGCACGGAAGCACACCCCCGACGGCACCATCGGCCCGACCCTCTACGCCCACGTGTTCGAGCTCGTCCTGCGCCTCAAGGGCAACTACCTGTGGCCCGCGATGCACGTCAACGCGTTCAACGCGGACCCGGAGAACGGCCGGCTCGCGCACGAGTCCGGCATCGTCATCGGCACCAGCCACTGTGACATGCTGCTGCGCTCCAACGAGCACGAGTGGGCTCCCTGGGCCGCCGAGCAGGCCCGGGCCGGCCAGCACGTCGAGTACGACTACTCGATCGAGGGCGCCAACCGCGACCTGCTGCGCCAGTACTGGCGGGAGAGCATCCAGCAGAACGCCGACTACGAGGTCGGCTGGACCGTCGGCATGCGCGGCATCCACGACACCGGGTTCGTCACCTCCCGGATCGACCAGGACGCCGACCTCTCGCCGGACGAGAAGCACCGCGCGCGCGTCACGCTCCTGAACCGGCTGATCGACGACCAGCGAGCGCTCCTGGCGGACGAGCTCGGTGCCGAGCGCGCCGCCGGCGAGCTGCAGTGCTTCGTCCCGTACAAGGAGGTGCTGCCGCTCTACGACGACGGCGTCGAGATCCCCGACGACGTCACGCTCATCTGGTCCGACGACAGCTTCGGGCACGTCCGCCGGTTCCCCGACGAGGACGAACGACGGCGGCGGGGCGGCCACGGGCTGTACTACCACTCGTCGTACTGGTCGCCCCCGGCGCGCAGCTACCTGTTCATCTCCTCGATGCCTCTCGCGCACATGAAGAACGAGCTGCGCACCGCCTGGGACCGGGGCATCCGCACCCTGTGGGTGGACAACGTCGGTGCCCTCAAGCCGCTCGAGCAGGACACCGAGTTCTTCCTCCGGTACGCGTGGGAGGTCGGCCGCGAGGAGGGGCCCGTGGAGAGCCGCGAGGAGGGGGGCACGCACCGGGCCCCAGCGACGACGTCCGACGTCTCGGCGTGGACCCGCGAGTGGCTCGACCGGTCGTTCTCCGGCGGCATCGGCGCGCGGATCGGGCCGGTCGTCGAGGAGTTCGCCCAGCTCACCGACGTGCGCAAGATCGAGCACCTGTCCGCCCGGGCCTTCTCGCAGACGGCGGACGGCGACGAGGCCGCCCGGCGGCTCGACCGCCTGCGGCACCTGGCCGAGGAGGTGTCGGCCGTCTGGGCCGGGCTGCCCGTGGCGGAGCGGGACGCGTTCCTCCAGCTCGTCGGCCTGCGGGTGCACGCCTCGTACCTGACCAACGCCCAGTTCGTGCACGCCGACCGCTCGGCGCTCGCCTACGCCCAGGGCAAGATGGCCGCCGCCGACCACCACCTCGCCCTGTCCCGGACGTTCGACGGGTACAGGCGCGCCATGATCCGCGCGTACAACACCGTCATGTCCGGCGGGAAGTGGGACGGGATCATGACGCCGGAGGACTTCCCGCCCCCGGCCACCGCACTGTTCCCGCCCGGCCGACCGGCCCTGCAGGTCGGTGAGCCGGGACTCGGCGTCGTCGTGTGGGGCGAGGAGCTGCCCGGCGACGCTCCCGCCCTCGGCTTCGCGGCCCACGGCACCCGGTCGAAGTGGATCGAGGTGTTCACCACCGGTGCCGGGCCCATCGAGGTCACCGTCGAGGCCGACCCGTGGATCGAGCTGGGCGCCTCGAGGGCCGCTCGGTTCACCGTCGACACCGAGCGCCGGATCCCCGTCCGCGTGCCGCAGGACGCCGCCGACCGGGCGGGCGAGATCGTGGTGCGCTGCGAGTCCGACGGCAGCACCGTCGTCGTCCCGGTGCGGACCCGCCGCCCCGCCGGCCCCGACGGCTCGGCACCCGAGGACGGGTGCGCTCTGGAGGCCGACGGCTACGTCTCGCTGCGGGCCGACTCCCCCGACGAGCGGCACGACACCGCGGAGAGCTCGTGGGTCGTGGTCCCCGGCCTCGGCCGCGGCGGCGGCGGCCTGCTCGAGGCGCACGGCCGGCCCGCGAGCGCCGACCCGGCTCGGCTGCCCGACGGCGGCACGGTGGGCTTCCGCGTGCACCTCGAGACCGCGGGCGCCCACCTGCTGGAGCTGTTCCGGTTCCCCGGCCTGGACTCCACCGGCCGCCTGCGCGTCGGGGTGTCCGTGGACGACCAGCCCGCGGTCGTGGTCGAGTCGCCCACCACGGACGAGCACCGCGGCGCGTGGGAGCGCGCCGTGGTGGAGAACGTCGAGCGGCTGACGCTCCGGCTGCCGTTCCTCACCGCCGGGGCGCACACCGTGCGCCTGCACGTCGTCGACGCGCGGTTCGCGCTGTCCTCCCTCGTGCTGTGGACCGGCGAACGTCGCAGCGGGGCACTGCCTCCGCCGTCGTCGGCGCGCGCCGGCCGGCCCGTGTCCTGGCCGGAGGACCCGGACCCGGCGGCGGTGGACCTGGACGCGCTGGAGCGGGTCGCGCGGAACCTCTACGGCGTGCTGCCCGACGAGGTCCCCCCGCACCAGGCGGTGTTCGTGCCGCGCGCGTACTGGTCGACCCCCACCACCTTCACGCGGAACGAGGTCGTGGCCCAGCCGCAGCTCGGCCCCGAACGGTACGGGCCCGCCCCGGACGGCACGAAGGACGTGCTCGCCCAGCTCTCGAGCGGCGTCGCGGTGGCCGACGGCGGCGTGCTCGCCCTGGAGGTGGAGCGCACGCTGCGCCAGGGACCCGGGGCGTGGACCACGCCGAGCACCGACGAGCCGGTGGTGGGCTGGACGCACACCCAGGCGGAGACCGACGGGCGCACGGGGCTCGCGATGCACGTCGACGCCCCCGGCCGCCGCTGGGACGACCCGCACCTCGCTCCCGGCCTGCACCTGCGCGTCCAGGTCCCCCGGCCCGCCAAATACGCCGTGTGGGTGCTGGTGAAGTTCGACGCCGACACCGACGACGCCCTGACCCTCGCGGTGGACGGTACTCCGCTGCCGCCCGAGGAGCAGTTCTGCGGCGGGGAGATGTTCAGCTTCGGGACCGCCCAGGCGTGGGTGTGGCACGAGCTCATGGATGTCGAGCTGACGGCCGGCCGGCACGTGCTCTCCGTGCTGGCCCGGAAGGCCGGGCTGCGGGTCGACCGGCTCTACCTCACGCTCGGCGACGAACGGCCGCCGGTCGACGCCCGGTGGGTCGAGTCGCGGTCCGTCGACCCGGCGGCCGGCTCATGACCCGCCGGGCCACGCTCGCCGACGTCGCCGAGCGTGCGGGAGTCTCGGTGTCCACGGCCTCCCGCGCCCTGCACCGTCCCGGGCGGGCGAGTCCCCCGACGACGACGCGCGTCCAGCAGGCCGCCGACGAGCTCGGGTACGTGCCCAGCGTCGCCGCCCGCCAGGTCCGCTCCGGCCACTCCGGCACGGTCGCGCTCGTCGTGCCCGACCTCACCAACCCGTTCTTCATGTCGCTCGTCCGCGGCTCGACGCGCCACCTGCGCGCCCACGACGTGGTGCAGGTGGTCGCCGACGTCGAGGAGGAGCCCCGGTCCGAGGAGCAGGTGCTGGAGGCGTTGGCGGGCCGGGTGGACGGCATCGTGCTCGCGGCGTCGCGCCTCGACCGCGCCGTGCTGGCCGGGTGGGCACGGCGGGTCCCGCTCGTGGTGATCAACCGGGAGGCGGCCGACGCCGCGGTCCCGGCCGTCACGACCGGCACCGAGGGGGTCGAGGCGGCGGTCGAGCACCTGGCACGGCACGGCCACCGGCACGTCGCCTACGCCGGCGGACCGTCGACCTCGTGGTCCGACGAACGGCGACGCCGCGCCGTCGTCGAGACCTGTGCACGCCTCGGTGTGCGGTTCAGCGACCTGGGCCACCACGCGCCGCGGCGCGACGCCGGCCCGGCCGCCGCGGACACCGCCCGGGGCGCGGGAGCCTCCGCCCTGCTCGCCTACAACGACCTCGTCGCGTTCGGCGCGCTGGACCGCCTCGCCGAGACCGGTGTGCGGGTACCCGGCGACCTGAGCCTCGTGGGGCACGACGACATCTTCGGCGCCGACCTCACCACGCCGGCGCTCACCACCGTCGCGGTGCCCGCCGAGGAGCTCGGTGCCCGGGCCGCCGCGCAGCTGCTGGGCATCCTCGACGGGACGGGCGGCGCCGACGAGACGGGCGTGCCGCCGTCGGACCAGGACGTCGCCCTGCCGACCCGGCTCGTCGTGCGCGGGTCGACCGGCCCGGCGCCCGGCTGAGGCCTGCGGACGAGGTCGCCCAGGGCCTGGGTCCGGCTGCTTGCATCTCACCGGGTGTCGGCGACGAGCGGGGGCGGCGCCCACGCCCCGCTGCACACCTCGGCACGGTGCAGGTAGCACCGCAGAATCGCGATGAAGCGCTCGCCGTCGCCGGTGGTGGGCAACCAGTTCTCCTCGGGCACGCCCTCGGGACGCTGCGTCGCGTACACGACGGTGAGGCCGCCGTCGTCGGGGACGACGGCGGTCCGGCGGTACAGAGCTGCACTGGCATCAGAGGGCCGAGATGCCGTCGCCGATCATCTTGGCGCCGAGGACGAGCAGCAGGACGGCCATGATCGTGGCGTTCTGCTGGATCATCCACGTCTTGAGCTCGTCGAGCAGCCGGGCGGCACGCTCGCCCGTCGACAGGTAGATGACGACGGGCGCCGCCACCCCGATGCTCGCCACGACGGCGAAGACGACCGACGCCACGAACTGCGCGCTCGTGTCACCCCCGGCCGCCGTGGCGATCGCGGTCCCGCCGGAGACCACCAGCAGGAGATTCTTCGGGTTGACGACACCGAGCAGGACGGCCAGCCCCAGAGCCTTGGCGGGGGTGAAGCCGTCGATGGCGGCCATCCAGGTCGGTGCGGTCGGCGCCTCCCCGGCGCGAGGCCGTCCCCGCCAGCTCTTCGCCGCCAGCAGCAGCAGGCCTGCACCGAGGACGATCTCGAGCCAGCTCGCCCACGCCGGCGCCTCGCCGGACTCCGGAGCCGCGCCGGCGAGCGTCGCGACGAGCGCGACGACGACCGCCAGCGCGACGAACCAACCGGTCAGGAAGGCGAACGCGTTGGCCCTGGCCCTCCCGCTCACCAGCATGAGCACGACCGCCACGATCGGCAGGGGGCTGATGAGCACACCCACCGCCACCGGGAGGGACTGACCGATCGCTGCACCCACGAGGCCTCCGTCCGTCGCCGGCCGGACGAGGCTCGGCGGGTGGGCCCCGGGTGGGGCCGACTTCCAGGCCCGACGGTAGCGGTCGCCGCACCGTGGTGCGCGGTGACGGAGGCATCGCGGGAGCGACGGCCGCGACCGCTGGCCCACCGCCCGTCAGACGACGATCCAGGCCATCGCGCCGATCAGTGCCAGGCAGACCGCCGCCACAGGCAGGGCCTGCCGGAGCACCTGGCCCTCGCGGCCGCCGAGACCCACGGTGGCCGCCGCCGCGACCACGTTGTGCGGGCAGACGATGTTGCCGATCGCGGCGCCGGCGCCCTGCGCGCCGAGCAGCGGCACGGGGTCGAGGTCCGCGGCGAGGGCGGTCTGGTCCTGGAACTCGGTGAACAGGATGTTCGACGCCGTGGCGGAGCCCGTCATGAAGGTGCCGAGCGCTCCCACGAAGGGGGACAGCACCGGCCACAGCACCCCGGCCCCGGCCGCAGCCGTCGCGAGCTGCGTGGTCATGCCCGCCTCGGACATGGTGAACGCCACCGTCACCATCGCCAGCAGCGCGACGAACACGGGCACCACCTGCAGCGTCGCCCGCCGGAAGGCGAGCCCCATGTCCGTGGCGGCCGCCCGCTGCCAGAGCGCCCCGGCGACGAACGACAGCGCCAGCAGCAGCCCCGGGTGGTAGAGCGGCTCGATGCTCTCGGAGAAGTGGCCGAAGACCTCCCACCGCCACACGACGGACCGGGCGGCCTCGCGCACGGGCACCACCAGCCGGGTGACGAGGACCAGCACGACGAGCACCAGGTAGGGCGCTGTCGCCGCCAGGAAGGTCATCGTCGGGGCCGACCGCACCGGCACCCCGACGGGCGCCGGGGTGGCCCCGCCCCCGGACGAGGCGCCGTCGTCCGCGGGCACCAGCGACCGGCGTCGGACCACGGCGCGCACCACCAGCACGAAGACGCCCGCGCCGACGATCGCCCCCACCAGCGACGGCAGCTCCGGCCCGACGAACCGGGCGATGAGGAGGTTGGGGACGAAGAAGGCGACGTACGCGACCGCCATCCACCGCCACGGCGGGCCTGCCGTGGGGACCAGGGTGCCGACCAGCCGCGCGACGACGAACGCCAGCACGAGCCCGCTCACGACCATGTAGGGCGCGACCGCCCACGCCAGCTCGCGCGCCGGGTAGTCGACGATCGCGAGCTGCGCGAGCGTGGGCGTCCCGACGGCCGCGAACGGCACCGCCGACGCGTGCCCCACCATGGCGCCGACGACGGCGGTCACCGGCCGGAAGCCCGCGGCGACAAGGAACGGCGCCGCCAGCGCGACCGGCGTGCCGAACCCCGCGGCGCCCTCGATGAGCAGGCAGAAGAACCAGACGATGAGCAGCGCCGCCACGCGCGGGTCCGGGGTGATGCGGGCGAGCCCGGCCTCCAGTGCCGACGTGGCACCGGTGCGCTGCTGCAGGTGGTGGATGCCGAGCGCCGGGCCGATGATCAGCATCACCGTCAGCGCCACCCAGGCGGCCCGGGCCAGGACGCCCACGACGCCCTCGACCGGGCCGAAGGCGACGTCGGCGCCGCCGAACCCGAAGGCGGTCAGCGCCAGCACCACCGTGCCGGCGGCCGCCGCCGCACCGGCAGCCGCAGCGGACCACCGGGCCGCCACCATCAGCACGAGGATCGCGACGATGGGCAGCGCCGCCAGCAGGGTCAGCACGGGGACGGCGTGCGCAGCCGGGTGGTCAGTCCGCCAGCTTCTCGCGCACGACGGTGACGACGCGGCCGACGTTCACCGTCCAGCCGACACCGAACACGTGCGGGCTCAGGAGGTGCTGCCCCTCCGGGTCCCACACTCGTTCCTTGAAGCGCTCGATCGTGGGCACGCGGAACTCGTAGGGCACGAACCCGGCGACCGTGCCGTGCCACTCCCGGTCCTCCGGGTCCTTCTGCAGCTCCTTGGTGACGGCCGCCACGACCAGCGCGAACATCACCATCTTGAACAGCGAGGGGGGTCCCCCGCGCTTCGTGCGGGTCTTCTTCGGTGTTTCCATCAGACTCTCCGCTCGTCGGCTTCCGTTCCATCCTGCCGCGCCCGGCCACCGTGGTCCACACCGCCAGCGCCCGGACCCGCGGTGGTGCGGCCTGCCCGCCGGGCCGGTCGACGTCTCCGCCAGGGGCTCCGCTAGGCTCGGCGCGATGAGATCACCGGGGACGGGCACCCTGCGCGCGGCGCGGACGCTGTTGCTCGCCGCGGCGATCGTGCTGCCCTCGCTCGGCGCGCACGTCGCCGCCGGCGGTTCGAGCCCCGGGACGGCCCTCCTCCTCGTGCTGGTGGCGCTGACGGCCGTCGCCGCCCATCCCCTGTCGCGACGCGAGCTCCGGCTGCCGGGGATGCTGGGTGCCCTGGCCGTCGGCCAGGTGCTGCTGCACGTCGCCTTCGAACGAGCGGCCGCCCTGACCTCCGCCGGCGAGATGGCGGCGCACGCGCACCACGGCGCGATGTCGCCCGCCACGATGGTCGCCGCGCACGTCGTGGCGGACCTCGTGCTCGCCGTCGCCCTGAGGTACGGCGAAGCACTGCTGTGGCGCCTGTGGCGCTGGTGCAGCCACCGCATCCCCGCGGACGGCCGCCGCGTCGTGGCGGCCCGTGCGGCCCGCCCGGCCGCCCCCGACCTCTCGGTGCCGCCCCGCAGCCGCTGGCGCGGCGCCGTCCGGGGACGCGCACCACCCGTCATCGCCTGACACCTGCACCGGACGCCGGACCACCGCGTCCCGCTCCTGCGCGCCCGCGGCACACCGTCGTCCCCGCGCGCGGAGCCTCCCCTTCCTCCGAAAGGCATGACATGCGAAAGACCTTGCGCGCCGCCGGCGCGCTCACCCTCACCGCCGGGCTCGTCCTGGCCGGAGCCGGCTCCGCGTCGGCCCACGTCACCGTGACGCCGGACACGACGTCGGCCGGCGCGTACGCACTGCTGACGTTCGGGGTCCCGCACGGCTGCGACACCTCCCCCACCACCGAGGTCGCCATCCAGATCCCCGAGGAGATCGCCACCGTCACCCCGACCGTCCACGCGGGCTGGGACGTCGAGAAGGTCATGGTCGAGCTCGACGAGCCGGAGGACGACGGCCACGGCGGCCAGCGCACCGAGCGCGTCGCCGAGGTGGTCTACACCACCGACACGCCGCTGCCCGCCGACCTGCGCGCCGCGTTCGAGCTCTCGGTCAAGCTCCCCGACGAGCCGGGCACGCTCGTTCTCCCCACGGTCCAGACCTGCCCCGACGGCGAGGCGGCCTGGGTACAGGTCGCCGAGGACGGGCAGGACCCGCACGGCCTCGACATGCCGGCGCCGCTGATCGAGGTCACGGCCGCGGACGGCGACGGGCACGGTGACGACGCCGCGGACGAGACGACCGAGGACGTGGCCGACGACGCGGGGAGCTCCGAGGCGGACACCTCGGGAACGGGCACGGCGAGCGCCGCGGACGCCTCGGCCGGTACCGACGGCGCCGGGACCTCCGCCGTGACGTGGGCGGCGCTCGGGCTCGGTGCGATCGGTGCGGTCCTGGGCCTCGTCGCCCTGCTGCGCACCCGGTCGCGGCAGGCCTGACCCGAGCATGCACACCTCGGCACGACGGCGTGTGCTGCCGGCCGTGCTCGTGGCCGCGGCCGGGATCCTGCTCGCGTTCCTCGCGGGCGGCCCGGCCGCGGCGCACGCCGTCCTGGAGGGCACCGACCCGCAGGACGGGACGGTGCTTGACACGGCTCCCGAGCAGCTGACGCTGTCGTTCAACGAACCGGTCCAGGCCGTCCCGGAGGGCACCACCCTGCTGTCCCCGGCGGGCGACGCCGTGGACGTCCAGGTGGCGGCCACCGACAGCAGCGTCGTCATCACCCCCGACGACGAGCTCGGGCAGGGCACCTGGGTCGTCAGCTGGCGGGTCATCTCGCTCGATTCCCATCCGGTCGCCGGTGCGTTCTCGTTCTCCGTCGGCGAGCCGAGCGCGGACACCGCCGGCGCGACCTCGACCGACCCGGGCGCCCGGGCGTCGTCGACCACCCTGGCCGGCGCGCGCACGGTCGTCCAGACGGCGCTCTTCGCGGGCACCCTCCTCGGGGCCGGTCTCGTCGTCTTCGAGCTGCTCGTGCTCCACGTCTCGCCGGGAGCGGCACCGGCGCTGCGCCGTCGGCTCCAGCGGGTGCGGTACGTCGCCCTGACGGGGGCCGCGGTCGCGGCCGTGCTCCTCGCGCCGACCACCACGGCGTGGCAGGCCGGTGGGGGGTGGGGCGCACTGGCCGACCCGGGCACGTGGACAGCGAGCGCCACCTCCGAGACCGCCGTCGCCTCGGCGATCGGCCTCGCCGGCCTGGGCGTCGCGACGGCGTTCGCCGCCCGCGCCGGACGGGACCAGCGTGCGGCCTGGCCGGCAGGGGTCTCCCTCGGTGCCGCGGTGCTGGCGGTGGGGTCGCTCGCCCTCGTCGGGCACACCCGGACGGCCGGGCCCGTGTGGCTCGTCGTGCCCTCGGACGTGCTGCACGTCGTGACGGCAGCGGTGTGGCTGGGCGGTGTCGTCGGGCTCGCGCTCGTCCTGGCCCCGTCGAGCCCGGTCGACCCGGGACGCGCCGCGCGCACCGTGTCGCGCTTCTCGACGCTCGGTGCCTGGCTCCTCGTCGCGCTCGCCCTGACGGGAGTGGTCCTGGCCTGGCGCATCCTCGGCACGCTCGACGCCCTGTGGACGACGTCGTACGGCCTCGCCCTGCTGACCAAGACGTGGGCGGTGCTCTACGTCGTCCTGATCGCCGCGTGGAACCACTACCGGCTGGTGCCGCTCGTCACCCGCGACGGCGGGGCGCCGGCAGGATCGCACGGCACCGGGAGCGCGGGCGTGCGACGCCAGCTCCGCCGGACGGTCACCGTAGAGGCCGCGCTCCTCGGGCTCGTCCTCGCCGTGACGGGCGTGCTCGTCTCGCAGTCCCCCGAGGCGCCGCCGGCCGAGGCCGCCACGACGCCGGCCGCGGTCGAGGTCGCCCGGGACCTCGACGAGGGAACGCTGCGGGCGCACGTCACTCCGGCACGGGTGGGCGTGAGCTCGGTGGAGATCGAGCTCCTGGACGCCGACGGCGCGCCCCTGGAACCGGTCGCGGACCCGGAGCTGTCCGCCACGCTCGCCGACCCGTCGCTCGGACCGCTGGAACGGCCACTGGTCGAGACCGGCCCCGGGACGTACGAGGCGACGATCGACCTGCCGGTCGCCGGCGAGTGGGTCCTGGAGGTCAGCGTGCGGACGTCCAAGTACGCCAACCCGATCGTCGAGATCCCCGTGGAGGTGACGCCGTGAACGCCCCGCAGCGGGTGGGTCGCCGTGCCGCGCTCGCGGCCGCGGTGACCGCCGTCGTCCTGCTGCCCGCCACGTCGGCCGCGGCGCACGTCTCCGTGGACCGTGTCGAGCCCCGCGACGACGGCACCTCCGCGGTGACGTTCGTGTTCGACCACGGCTGCGACGGCGCACCGACCGACGCCGTGCAGGTCACGATGCCCGAGGGCGTCGAGGCCCTGGCCGCGGTGGCGCCCGACGGCTGGACCGTCGACGTCACCCCCGACCAGGTCCGCTGGGCGGGCGAGCCGGTCGCGGACGGCGAGGTGACCGAGCTCACCGTCGACGTCCGGATGGTCGGCACGGCCGGGCAGTCGTTCGTGTTCCCGGCCGTGCAGGAGTGCACGTCGGGCGACTCGTACGACTGGGCCGACACCGACGGCTCCGGCGCCCACCCGGCGCCGATGCTGGTGGCGACCTCGTCGATGCTGTCCGCGCCGCCCGCTCCGGCGGCGCCACCGTCCGTCCCGATGGGGCCGCTCGTCGCGGCGCTGGCCGTGGCGTCCGTCGGCGCCGGGGTCGGTGGCGGCTGGGCCGCTTCCCGTCACCGCCGGCGCCTCTGACCGGCCGCACCGACGCACGCCACGGGCCGGCGTGCGTCGGTGCGGGGGCGTGCCTACGGTGGGCGACCCCGACAGCAGACCCTGACGGAAGGAGCCACCATGGCTGACCACGACCTCACCGGACGGACCGTCCTGGCCATCGTGACCAACTACGGCGTCGAGCAGGACGAGCTCGTCGTCCCGCTCGACCACCTGCGCGAGCGCGGCGCCGTCGTGACGGTGGCGGCCACGACGACCGACGACGTCGCCACCCTCGTGGACGACAAGGACCCGGGCCGCACCGTGCCCGTCGACGTCACCCTCGACGACGTCGACCCGGAGGGCTTCGACCTGCTGCTCGTGCCGGGCGGCACCCTCAACGCCGACTCGCTGCGGCTGGAGGCGGCGACCACGCGCATCGTGCGGTCGTTCACCGAGTCCAGCCGGCCGGTCGCCGCCATCTGCCACGGCCCGTGGGCGCTGGTCGAGGCCGACGTGGTGGCGGGCAAGACGCTCACGTCCTACCCGTCGCTGCGGACCGACGTCCGCAATGCGGGAGCCCAGGAGTGGCGCGACGAGTCCGTCGTCGTGTGCACCGCGCAGGGCCGCAGGCTGATCACGTCGAGGACGCCGAAGGACCTCGACGACTTCCTCGGCGCGGTCGACGAGGCGCTCGTCAGCGCCTGACGTCGTCCGCGAACGACAGCACGGCCCGGGCCACCCGCACCACGCGCGCCGAGCCGACGGTGATCCCGTCGCGCACGGACCGCACCGACGGGTCGACCCAGACGCCCGTCGCACCTCGCCAGGGCAGCAGCTCGAGCGTCAGCCCGTCCCGGGCGACCTGCTCCCGCCAGGGTGTGAGGTCGACGTCCCACGTCCGGCCGTGCCAGAAGTGGTCGCTGATCACCTCGCCGCCCACGACGGCGCGCCCGACGTCGCCGGTCCAGTCGAGGCGCAGCAGCGTGCGGTCGACGTCGGCGAGCGCCACGGCAGGGACCTCCAGGTGCACGTGGGCCGCGCCGGAGAAGTCGGTGGGTGCGCTCAGCCGGTCCGCCGGTCCCCCGCGCACGGGGGCGGGCGGCGCCGGCGCCACGGGGTGGGGCTCGACCGCGAGCCCGTGGGTGCCGGCCGCCGGCAGGTGCAGCGCCCACGTGCTCCACGGTCCGCCCGGGCCGTCCGCCGGTGCCACGGTGGCGGTCCCGCCGTCGCTCGTGAGCGCCGCGTCCTTGAGGTCCGTGCCGGGCAGCATCGAGATCCTGACGTGCGGTGACACGGCGTGCACGACGAGCTCGCCGTCCACCGCGTGCACCGGGGCGTCGGCCAGCACGAGGCGTTCACGCCCGGCCACGTCGAGCCGGTAGAGCCGGTCGGCGGTGGCGTCGTCGAGCACCAGCACGCGCACGCCGGGCAGGTCGACGACCGTGCCCGGTCCCGGCGGCGCGTCCAGCGTGACGACGGTGGCGCCGTCGTCGGCCCGCGCCGTGACCGGGCCGGCGGCGGCGACCTCGCCGTCGAGGACCAGCTCGACGGGGACGCCGTCGGTCGCCGCGAGGACGACGACGCCTCGGTCGCCCCCCTCGGCTACCGCCGGCGCGCCGTCGAGCCGCGTGACGAGCTGTGCCGTGGCGCTGCGCAGGACCACGCCGTCGGCGAGCGGGTGGCGCAACGGCCAGACGACCGACACCCCGGCCGGGAGGTCGACCGGCCGCGTGGGGACGGTGACCGGGCCGTCCTCGAACGCGACGTCGAGCTGGACCCCGGGCTGCGGGGGCAGCGGCGCGCGCGCGGGCTGGTAGGTGGTGACGAACAGGTATCCGCGGCGCCCGTCGGAGCGCACGGCCCACCGCAGCTCGTCGGGGTCGTCGCTGCCGCCGCCGACGGTGGCGGGCATCGCGGCGAGCGCCGCGCCGTCGTCGGCGAGCCACAGGTGCTGCCGGCGCAGCAGGTGGTGGTGCGCCCGGACCTGCTGGTGCTCACCGACGGGAGCCCCGAAGTCGTAGGTGCGGGTCGGGACGTCGTTCGGGTAGTCGGTGGCCTGCGACTCCTGCTCCGTGCCGTGCGGCCCCGTGCGCTGCGTGCCGCCCGCGTACACGTAGTAGCCCTGCCAGACGGAGCCGCTGCCGATCTTGGCCAGCGCGAGCGCCGCCACGTCGGCGGGCTGCACGAGGGGGCGGCGGTGGTAGGCGACGTGCATCCCGCCGCCGAGCTCGCACGTGATGAACGGCGTGCCCGGGTCGGGCACCTCGCCCGCCGGAACGCCGCCGTCCGCTGCGACGCCGTCGTGCGTCGCGACGCCGTCGAGGGCCTCGCGCACGTCGGCGCCCGTGCCGAGGTCGTCGCGCACCGGGGAGTAGCGGAAGTGGACCTGCGACCACGGGGGCCACTCGTCGTCGGCCTCCGCCCAGAAGCCGTCGGCGTACGCGCTGTACACGGGCAGCAGCGACCCCGGCAGCTGAGCCCCGCCCCAGCCGGTGGCCGTCCACAGGCGCAGGTGCAGCCCGGCGTCCTCGGCGATGGTCCGCAGGGTCGCGAGGTGTCCGGGCTGGTCGTAGAGCTCGTTCTCGATCTGGGCGCCGACGACGGGGCCGCCGTCGTCGGCGTGCGTGAGCCCCGTGAGCTGCGCGACCGTCGCGCCGTAGAACCGCCGGACCAGGTCGAGGTAGGCCGGGTCGTCGGTGCGCAGCGCGAGGTCCCGCTCGACGAGCCAGTCCGGGAACCCGCCGTGCCGGGCCTCCCCGTGCGACCACGGCCCGAGCCGGACCACGACCTCCAGCCCGTGCGCACCCGCGAGCTCGACGAACGCCCGCAGGTCCAGGTTCCCGTCCCACCGGAGGTCGCCCGGCGTCGGCTCGTGCGCCTGCCAGAAGACGTACGTGGCGATGGACGTCAGCCCGCCGGCCCGGGCGTGGCCCAGCACCTCCGACCAGCGCTCGCGCGGTACCCGGGAGAAGTGGACCTCGCCGGTGACGGGGAACCAGGGCCGTCCGCCGCGTTCGATCCAGGCGGGGCGGACAGCGATGTCGTCGGTGGCGTCGGTCGGCATGGTCGGCACGCCCCGACGGTACGGGTCGCGCGCTCAGTGCCGCCAGGCGGCGAGCAGGTCCTCGGCCCCGTACGCCAGCCCGGCCCCCGCGGCCGGCTCGCCGGACGGGGTGATGGCGGCCAGCTGCGCATCCTCGCTGCGTGGTACCCGTCCGGCCGCGACCGCGAGCGCTCGGACCTCGCGGTCGGTCAGCCCGACCTCCCGGCGCCACTTCACCGAGCCGACGACGGCCGTGCGGGTGGCCGTCGCGGCCACGACGTCGACCTCCACCCGTCCGTCCCGGGTCCACCAGGGGTGCACCTCCTCCACGTCGGCGAGCGAGTCGTCGGACCGGGCGAGGCGCGTGAGCGACTCCCGGACGACGGGCTCGACGCTCCGCCCGCGCCAGCTCGGCCAGTCGCGGTCGAACGCCGCCACGGCGAGGTCGGCCCTGCCCCGGGCGATCTGCTCGACGCGGCGCTCGACATAGCGGAACCAGAACCTCAGGTAGGGGTCCGTCACGCGGTACCGACGCAGGCGGCTCGACGGCGGCGCCCAGGCGGGGAGCTCCCGCTCGACCAGGCCCTTGGTCTCGGTGAGGGTCTTCAGCGCACGCGTCGTCGCCGTCTCCAGCGCCTTGCGCTCCGCACCGTCCTGGATGGCGGACAGGACGTCGGTGAATCCTGGGTTCGCGGTGTCGTCGGACCCGATGGCACCGAGCACCCGGTACGCGGCGGGAGCATCGGGAAACTCGGCATCGAGGGTCAGCCGTGCCGTGGCGACGAGCGGACTGTAGGGATCGGTCAGCGACGCCCGGGTGTAGGCCTCAACGTCGCCACCGTGGTCGGCCAGGTCGGTGACGAGCCGCGGGTAGCCACCGGTGACCAGGTACGCGTCGAACACGTCGAAGGCGCTGCGCCCGGGAAGGGCCGTCGCGACCTCCGCGGGGTCGAGCGGTTTGACGACACAGGGACGTAGCCGTCCGAACAGCGGCCGCCCGTGCGTCGCGAGCCGCTCCATCATCGCGACGTCGGACCCGATGACGACGAGCAGGACGGGAAGCCTCTCCAGCACGCGGTCCCACTGTGCCTGGAGCTCCCCCTCGAGCGTGGGGTCGCCGTCGACCATCCAGGGGAACTCGTCGAGCACCGCGACGACCGGTCCCGACCGCGCAGCCACGGCGAGCCGACCGAACCACTCCCGCCAGGATGTCGCCGGCGACTGGGTCAACAGCTCGGCGTCGGGCAGCGGGCGGCGGGACTCGCTGATCGCCCGCGTCGCGTCGTGGAGCTGCCGGCTGAGCGCGGACCCGTAGACCCCCGGCACGAAGACGCTCGGCACGTCGATCGACTCGATGAAGCTCTCCACCAGCGTGGACTTCCCGACCTGCCGCCTTCCCCGCAGCGCGACGATGCGGCCGGTGCCCCGCCGTCGGACGGCGTCCAGGTGACCCTGCAGCGCGTTCGTGGCGCCGGAACGCGGCACGTGCGACGCACCCGGGTGATGACTCATGGCATGAATGATACATCGCCTGTATGTAACGCGGGAGGGAGGCTGGGCCTCGTCGGCGTCCTGCCAGGATGACGGCTATGAGCTACTTCCGACGCACCGGCGCCACGACGTTCGACCCCACCCCCGCCGTCGGCGGCGCCTGGAACACCGCCGAGCAGCACGTCGCCCCGACGGTCGGCCTGCTCACGCACCTGGTCGAGACCGATCGCGTCGCGCGCGGCCGGGACGACCTCACCCTCGCCCGGCTGTCGTTCGACGTGTGGGGCCCGTACCCGCTCGCGCCGATGGAGACCGCCGTGCAGGTGCTCCGACCCGGCCGCGGCGTCGAGCTCGTCGAGGCCGAGGTGCGCTGCGGCGGCCGACGGGTCGCCACGCTGCGCGCCTGGCTCACCGCCGCCTCCGCCACGGTCGCGCTGGAGGACGGCGTGCCCGACCCCGTGCCCGGCCCCGAGGACACGCCCGCCTGGGACCCGACGACGGACTGGCCCGGCGGGTTCGTCGCCTCGGTCGACGTGCGCCGCGCCCTGGAGACACCCGGCCGCGGCCGGGTGTGGGTGCGCACGGACGTCCCGCTCCTCGACGACGAGGAGGTAGGCACGCTGGCCCGGACGGTCGGCCTCTTCGACGTGGCGAACGGGATGACGGTGCGCGCCGACCCCCGGGCCGTCGCCTTCCCCAACGTCGACCTCACCGCGCACCTGTTCCGCGCGCCCGCCGGCGGCTGGCTCGGCCTGGACACCACCGTGACGTTCGGCGCCGGGGGCACCGGGGTGACCTCCGCCGTCCTGCACGACGCCGACGGCGCGTTCGGTCGGCTGGCCCAGTCGCTCGTGGTGCGCCGGCTCACCTGACCTGCCCCGCCGGGTGCCGCCCCGGCCCGCTCGCGCGACGAGGAGGCTCCCTGCGTACGGTCGCCAGGAGAGCAACCCCGCCCCGAGGAGGACCGATGCCCCGCACCACCCCCACCGACGGCCTGGACCTGCCCCGGATCGGCTTCGGCACCGCGATGCTGAAGGGGCAGCACGGCGCCCGGACCGTCGCGAGCGCCCTGCGGGCCGGCTACCGGCTGGTCGACTCGGCGTTCAACTACGAGAACGAGGGGGCGGTGGGCACCGCCGTGCGGGGCAGCGGTGTGCCCCGCGACGAGGTGATCGTGACCTCCAAGCTGCCGGGTCGGCACCACGCCCACGACGCCGCGCTCGAAGCGGTCCAGGAGAGCGTCTACCGCACCGGGCTGGAACACCTGGACCTGTACCTGGTCCACTGGCCGAACCCCTCCCAGGGCCGGTACGTCGAGGCGTGGGAGGCGCTGATCGAGGCCCGCGGGCGCGGCCTGGTCCGCGCGATCGGCGTGTCGAACTTCCTGCCCGAGCACATCGACCGGCTGGTCGAGGCCACGGGCGTCGTCCCCGCGGTGAACCAGGTCGAGCTGCACCCCTACTTCCCGCAGGAGGAGCAGCGCGCCTACGACGCCTCCCTCGGCATCGTCACCGAGGCGTGGAGCCCGATCGGCCGGGCCGACGAGATGCTCCAGGACCCGGTGCTGGTGGGCATCGCCGACGCCCGCGGCCTCAGCGTCCCCGAGGTGATCCTGGCGTGGCACGCGCGGCTCGGCGTCCTGCCGCTGCCGAAGGCGACCGCGCCCGAGCGGCAGCGCCAGAACCTGGACGCCGTGAACCTCACGCTCAGCGACGACGACATGGACGCCATCGCCTCGCTCGCCCGGGCCGACGGGCGCAACAACGACCAGGACCCGGCGGTCTACGAGGAGTTCTGACGCGTCGATCGCGCTCGTCGACGAGCGCTCTGGTAGTCATGCTCCATGACTTCGCCATCGAGCATCGGCGTGATGCTCCCGCGTGACCTTCCCGCGCACCAGGTGCTGGGCTACGCCCGGACGGCCGAGCGCCTCGGGTTCGACGAGCTGTGGGTCGTCGAGGACCTCGGTTTCCGCGGCGGCTTCTCCCAGGCCGGGGCCGTCCTGGCCGGGTCCGAGAGCATCGGTGTCGGTCTCGGGATCCTGCCCGAGCGTCCCGCAACGTCGCCTTCGCAGCGATGGAGATCGCGACGCTCGCCCAGCTCTTCCCCGGGAGGGTCGCCGTCGGGATCGGGCACGGCATGCCGGGCCGGATGCGGCAGGCCGGTTGCCGGCCGGAACGACCGCTGACGTTCCTGAGCGAGTACACGCAAGGGGTGCGGGCACTCCTGGGCGGCGACACCCTGAACGGCACGGTCGCGGGCGCTCGTCTCGAGGACGTGCGGCTGGAACCGTCGTCGCTGCCCGAGACCTCGCCGCCGCTGCTGCTCGGTGTCCGTGGGCCGCGGTCCCTGGCGGCATCGGGGCAGGTGGCGGACGGCACCGTGCTGGCCGAGCCGGTCACGCCCGAGTACGTGGTCGCGGCGCGCGAGCGGATCGCGGCCCAGGACGCGCACCGGGTCGTCGCCTACAACCTCGCTGCTGTCGACCCGGACCCGGGCGTCGCCATCGCCACGGCGCGGCCAGGCCTCGAGTGGATCGGGGAGCCGGACTGGGCGCCGCACCTGGCACCGCTGCCGTTCGCGGCGGAGTTCGCGGCGCTGCGGGCTGACTGCGCCACACGAGAGGAGTTCGCCGAGCGACTGCCCGCGGAGTGGGTGCAGCAGCTCGCGCTCGCCGGGACGCCCGCCCAGGTCCGCGCACGGATCGACGACCTGACGGCGGCGGGGGTCACGTCCAACGTGCTCATGCCCGCCGGTCCTGACCCGCTCGCCGCGCTGGAACAGCTCGCGACGGTGCTGTGAACCGGGCGCGGCTGCCCGCCACGGGGCTGCCCGTGCACGGGTCCTGGCCGAAGATGTCCACCTGCCGGAATCTGCGCTCCGTCCGGGAGCACCAGCCGCTGGGCACCGCTCCCCGCGGCCGGCGCACAGGTCCGGTGTCGTCCTCGTGAAGACATCGAAGAACGGTCGCTTCCTATTGACTTTCGATAGACGCCGCGCGAGTCTCGCTCCATGACTCGGACCTCTCGCCTCGTCGTCCCCCTGCGCGTCCTGCTCGCCGCCGTCTTCGTGACGCTGGTCGGCGCACAGGTCGCCGTGCTGCCGGCGGTCTTCGGCCGGATGGCCGAGCAGAGCCCCGACCTCGACCCGCTGCGCTGGCCCCTGCTCGCCCTCACCATCGTCGTCCTCGCCTGCGTGCAGGTGGTGCTCGTGTGCGCGTGGCGGCTGCTGGCCATGGTCCGCGACGACCAGATCTTCTCCGAGCGTTCCCGGGGATGGGTCGACCTCATCCTCGGGGCCGTCGCCGTCGCCTGGACGCTCGTGCTCGTCGCCTGCGTGCTGGTCGCGGCCGCGGAGGGCCTCTCCGGCATCGCCGCCCTGCTGCTCGTCGTGCTCCTGGTGGGCGCCGCCGTCGGGCTCCTCATGGTGGTGCTGCGCGCGCTGCTCGGGCAGGCGACGGCGCTGCGCAGCGACATGGACGAGGTGATCTGATGCCGATCGTCGTCCGGATCGACGTGGAGCTCGCCCGCCGCAAGATGAGCGTCGGCGAGTTCGCCGAGCGCGTCGGCCTCACGCCCGCCAACGTGGCCGTGCTGAAGAACGGTCGCGCCAAGGCCGTGCGCTTCTCGACGCTGGAGGCGATGTGCCGCGTCCTGGAGTGCCAGCCCGGCGACCTCCTCGAGTGGGTCGACGACGACGCCCCGCCCCTCGACGACCCGTCCGACGGCGAGACGGAGGCCTGAGGCGTGCTCACCGGACGCCTGCCCGCCACGGACGTGCTCGTCGTCGGCGCCGGGCTCGCCGGCCTGCACACCGCCACCCAGCTCGCCCGGCGCGGTCACGACGTCGTGCTCGCCGAGCGCCGCACCCGCCTGGACGGCACCGTGCGCACCACCGGGATCTTCGTGCGCCGCACGCTGGAGGACTTCGACCTGCCGCCCGAGCACCTCGGCCCCGCGATCCGGCGCATGGTGCTCTACCCGCCCTCGCACCGCCGTCCCGTCGTGCTCGACAGCGCCCGCGACGAGTACCGCGTGGGCGACATGGCGCCGCTGTACGTGACGCAGGCGCGTGCGGCGGCCGCGGCCGGGGTGCGCCTCCTGCTCGGCGCCCGGTACGCCGGACGACACGGCGGGCACCATGTGCTGCACGGCCCGGACGGCCCGGCCCGGGTCCGCGCGCGGTTCGTCGTCGGGGCCGACGGCGCCCGGTCGGCCGTCGCCCGCGAGCTCGACCTCGACCGCAACACCGAGCTCCTCGTCGGCGCCGAGGAGGTCTACCCCGCGCCCCGCCGCGACGTCGTGCCCGCGTTCCACTGCGTCGTCGACCCTCGCCTGGCGCCCGGCTACCTCGCCTGGGTGCTCGACGACGGCGAGCACGTCCACGTGGGCGTCGCCGGCTACGCCGACCGGTACCCGCGCGGGATGCGCCAGGCGTTGCGCGAGTTCGCAGCGTCGGCTCCCGGGCTCGTCGGCGTCGCGCGGCCCGACGGTGGACCGCGCGACGACGGCGGCACCGCGACAGGCGCCGGCGGCACGGCGGCAGGCGCCGTTGGTGCGGCCGACTCCGTTGGTGCGGCCGACCAGGTCGAGCGCCGGGGCGGTCCGATCCCCGTCGGCGGGCTGCTGCGCCGGATCGCGAGCCCGCACGGGCTCCTCGTCGGCGACGCCGCCGGCGCCGTCTCACCCCTGACCGCGGGCGGGCTGGACCCGTGCCTGCGACTGTCCGAGCACGCCGTCGACGTGCTGGACGCCGCCCTGCGGACGGGACGGCGGGACGCGCTGCGCCGGTACGACGGCGCGGCGCTGCGTGCCCGGTTCCGCGGCCGGCTCACGATGCGCCGTGGGTTGTCGATGGTGCGCACGCCCGCCGTCGCGACCGCCGGGGTCGCCCTGCTGCGCACGCCGCCCGGCCGGGCTGCCGCGCGCCGGATCCTCTTCGGCAGCGGGTCGTTCCCCGACCCGTAGGCACGGCGGCCCGGCGGCGCCGTGTCACCAGTCGGCGGGCCGGGTGTCCTTCCCGTCGAGCCACAGCCGGTCGCTCGCGTCCCGGTGGGCGCCGGCGGAGCCGACGTGCTTGCTGCTGATGCGGTCACCCTTGGTGATGACATGGGTGACGGCCATCGCGTGGCCGTGGCCGAGCCCGTACGTCTCCTTGAGCCACTTCACGACCGGCGTGGCCTTGCTGCCGGTGCCGAACCCCTGCTCGGCGGCGGCATCGACGAGCTGGCGCGGGGTCAGCCCGGTCTTCGTCTCGACGGCGTCGAGGTAGGCCTGGAAGGACATCAGCGGTTCTCCTGGATCATCGTGGCGGACGCGTGGACGCAGATCATGCGCAGCACGCCGGTGCCGGTGCTGGTGAAGCCGTGCCAGACACCAGGCTGCACGACGGCGGTGTCGCCTGCCCGGGCGACGACCGTCTCGTCGCCGATGGCGATCATGGCCTCGCCCTCCAGGACGGACCACGTCTCGGTGTACGGGTGGCGGTGCAGTCCGGGCCCCTGGCCCGGCTCGTTCGTGACGAGGAAGAACGAGACTCCCGACCCGTGGTCGCGCCCCTCGAAGCGCAACGTCCTCGAACCCGGGATGCGGAGGGACTCCGCGCTGACGACCGTGGCCATGACTCCTCCGTCGGGTGCGCTCGACCCGTGCGGTCGAGGTGGGCCCAGCCTCGTGCGCTCACCGGCAGACGCCTAGAGTTTCGACGTGCATCGAAACGTGGTCGAGTTCCGGCTCACGCCGGACGACCTCTCCGCGATCCGGTTCGGCATCTCGCCGGGCCACGAGCTCGCGCACGCCGTGCGGGTGCTGGGCCGTCCGCAGTACCACCCGCTGCAGTGGGGCTGGCTGCGGCAGGCGCGACGGCGCGCCCCGGCACGCGCTGTCGAGCTGCTCCGGCTCCTCGTCGGTCCGGACGGCTACATGCCGGACTTCCTCACGTCCACGCCCGGCTGGGACCTCGGGCCCGCGGAGGAGGTCGAGCGGCTGCGCGAGACCGCGCTCGAACCGATGCGCGTGGACCTGCACAAGCGTGTCGCCCGCACCAGCGGCACCGAGCAGCGGCTGCTGCGCGCCCTGGCCGACGACCTCCCGCGCACCCGGTCCGCCGTGGCCGACGCCTGGCAGCAGGTGTGGGACGCCGTCCTCGCCCCGTACTGGCCACAGCTCGAGCGGCTCCTGCGAGCCGACATCGGCGTGCGCTCGCGCCGGACGACCACGCACGGCCTCGCGGCGATGGTCGACACGCTGAACGGCGCGGTGACCTGGGACTCGCACGCCGTGCACGTCCGGCTCCGGCTGCACGGCGAGGTGCTCGACTGCGCGGGCAGCGGACTCGTCCTGACGCCCTCCGTCATGGCGCCGCGCTGCGCCGTCGTGACCGAACCGCCGGCGCAGCCGACCCTGTTCTACCCGGCGCTGGGGGTGTCGGAGCGATGGGCCGACGCCGCGGCCGACCCGACACGGGCGCTCGCCGGCCTGCTCGGTGCCGGCCGTGCCGGGGTGCTCCTCGCCCTGCGTGCGCCGCTGTCGACCAGCGAGGTCGCGGCCGCGCAGGGGCTCGCCGTCTCGACCGCGTCCCACCACCTGTCGCGGCTGGCGGCGGCGCGGCTCGTCGACTCCCGCCGGGAGGGCGCCCGCGTCGTGCACGTGCGCACGCCGCTGGGCGAGGCCCTGGTCGGCGGGTGAGGGGCTCGGACCCGACGGCGGGCGGCCGCCGGAGCGTGGGTGACGGCCTGCTGCCCGACCGAAATCTGCGGGCCCCGGGTCGACCCTCGCCGCTACCGTCGCGGGCATGACCCACCACGACCTTCCGCTCGCCGGCCGCACGGCGCTCGTCACCGGCGTCTCCCGCCGGAAGGGCATCGGCTACGCCGTCGCCCGCGAGCTCGCCGGGCTCGGGGCGAGCGTCTTCACGCACCACTACGCCCCGCACGACGCCGATCAGCCGTGGGGCGCCGACGATCTCGCCGCCGTGCGCTCCGGCGTCCGTGCGGCGCTGCGGGGCGACGCCGTCTCCGGGTCCGCGAGCGCCGACCTGCGCGACCCCGCCCAGGTGGACGAGCTGTTCGACGCCGCCCGGGCGCTCACCGGTTCCGTGGACGTCCTGGTGTGCAACCACGCGCGCAGCGGCGGCGACGGCTCGATCCTCGACATGTCCGCCGCCACCCTGGACGCGTTCTGGGAGACGAACGCCCGGTCCTCGTTGCTCCTCACCCGCCGGTTCGCGCAGCAGCACGTCGCCGCCGCACCGGGCACGACGACGCGTCCCGGCGAACGCCTGCGCCGCGCCGCGCCGTCGGACCCGGCCACCGCGCCGAAGGTCGTGTGGATGACGTCGGGCCAGGAGGGCGGACCGATGCGTGGGGAGGTCGCCTACGCGACGTCGAAGGCGGCGCTGGCCGGGGTGACCGCCACGGTGGCGGCCGAGCTGCTCGAGCTCGGCATCGTCCTCAACACCGTGAACCCTGGCCCGGTGAACACCGGCTACCTCGACCCCGGGACGACGGACCGCCCGCTGGCGGAGCTGGAGGAGCTGCGGGCGGCGACACCGTTCGGGCGTTGGGGCGAGCCGACCGACCCGGCCCGCCTCATCGGGTGGCTGGTGAGCCCGGCGGGGTCGTGGGTGGTGGGTCAGCGGCTCACCACGGACGGCGGCTTCGCGCTGCAGTGACGCCGAGCTGTTCGGCGTAACCTCGACGGAGCACGCCGTCACCGACGACCGGGAGAGCCGATGTCTTTCACCCACCCGCAGGGCACGTACGGCGCAGGGATGCCCCGCGGTCCCCTCATGCGGCTGACGAACACGTTCGCCGCCTGGCGCGCCCGGCGTGCGTCCGGAAGCACGCTGGGGATGAACCTCCTGGTGCTCACCGCCCCGGGCCGCACGAGCGGCGAGCCCCGCTCCACCCCGCTGGCCTGGTTCCGCGACGGCGACGCCTGGCTCGTCGTCGCGTCCGCCGGCGGGGACGCGTCGAACCCTGGCTGGTACCGCAACGTCGCCGCCCACCCCGACGACGTCACCATCGAGATCGGCGGCGAGACGATCCCGGTCACCGCCACCGAGCTGCAGGGCGAGGACCGCGCCGTCGCGTGGGAGCGGATCACAAAGTCCGCGAAGCAGTTCGCCGGCTACGAGCGCAAGACCGACCGGCGGATCCCCGTGGTCCGGCTGACGCGGCGCTGATCCTGGGGTCGCGGCACAGAGCCGGTCGCCGTGGCTCGCCCGGCGGGCACCGAGGGTGCGGCGGACCTGTGGACGCTCGGGACTGTCCACAGAAGGGGAAGAAATCCATCCTGCCCTGGTGGGACGAACACATGTTCGATAGCATTGGCGGTGCCCGCAAGGGAACAGGAACCCACCGAGACGGCCATGGGGAGCGACGATGACGACTCGGCGCGACACGCTCGGACTGCTCGCCGAGATCGAGTCCGCCGTCGACTCCCTCGCGGCCACGGCGTCGCGGCCGGCGAGGACGTCGGCACCCTGACGGAGCTGACCGCCCGGCTCCGGACGATCGAAGAACGCCTCGGCGTGGTCCGCCTCCGACTGCTCACGGATCTCGACGACGCCGGGACGTGGGCGATCGACGGGTCCCGGTCTTTCGCCCACTGGTTGTCCCGGACGCAGGACGTCACGCTCGCCACCGCGCGCCGCGAGGTGCGCACGGCAAAGACCCTCCGCGACGCCCTGCCGGCAACCGCCCTCGCGGCCGCGGAAGGAACGGTCAGGGCGGACCACGTGCGAGCGATGGTGGACATCGCCCCGACCTCGCAGGCCCGCCGTGACGCCCTGGCGGACCCTTCCGCCGCATGGTGCGCCGGTTCGCGCACGTCGCGGACCCCGAGTCCGACGAGCGCGGGTACTCCCGTGCCCGCGAGAAGGAGTTCTTGGAGGTCTCGCCCACCTGGGACGGCTACCACGTGGCCGGATTCCTCACCGAGGAGCACAGACAGGCCGTGCGCACGGCGCTCGACAGCGTCGTCGGTGCACCCGCCGCCGAGAACCGCACCTCCACCCAGCGGCGCGCCCAGGGCATCGCCGATCTGGCCCGGATCGCCCTGGACAACGCTGCCGTGGGCACCGGCGCGTCCGTCCGGCCGCATCTGAACGTCACCGTCAGCCTCACGGAGCTGCACGCGGCGCTCGCCGCCTCCGACGAGGCTGCCGAGGCCGACGTCTCCGCCTCCACCACCGCGACGCTGAGCAGCCCCGGCCTCGACCCGCACCGGATCCTCGGTGCGGACGACGGCGGCACGGACGACGACATCCCCACCGGCGACGCCCTCCCGACCTTCGCGGACGGGCGCGGCCCGCTGCCCTCGTCGCTCCTGCGCCGGCTCGCCTGCGACAGCGAGCTGTCCCGGATCGTCTTCGGACCGGACAGTCAGGTCCTGGACGTCGGACGAAGTCGCCGGACCGTCGCCGGGCAGCTGCGCCGGGCCGTGGTCGCCCGGGACCGACACTGCACCTGGCCCGGGTACCAGGAACCACCGAACCGGTGCGAGGTCCACCACGCCGTCACCCACTGGGCGGACGGCGGGAGCACCAGCGTCGACAACGGGGCGCTGCTGTGCTGGCACCATCACGACCGGGTCGACGGACAGGGCGTCACGATGCGCTGGCGACACGGCCGCTGGGAGTTCCGCGACCGGCACGGCACCCCGATCGCCGCCACCCGCGAGCCCGGCGGCCATACGCTCGAACCCCGCGTCGACGCGCTCGACGATCCGCGACGGCCGGTCTGTGTCATGCACCGAGAGGCAGCATGATCGCGGCGAGTCGATGCGCGCTCGTGCGGTGGCGGCGCCGCGCCGGCGAGTGACCGGGTCGCGTCAGGCGGGCTCGGCGAGCCGGACGCCCCACGCCTCCTGGAGCATCGCCGTCCCGCTCTCGGTCAGGTCGAGGCCCCGACCCGAGCGGTGCCGCGCCACCCAGCCTGCCTCGAGGAATCGTCGCCCGACGGCGGCACCCAGTGCCCCGGCGAGGTGCGGTCGCCGTTCGGTCCAGTCGAGGCAGGCACGGGTCGTGGGCCGGCGGGCCCTGATCGCGCCGTCGACGTCGACGCCGGTGGCCTGCAGCCCGTCGGCGCCGGCGTCGGTGAGGGTGAGCTCGTCACGTCCGGCCAGCCACCCTCTCCCGGTCCAGGCGTCAGCGAGCGCGATGCCGAGGCGCCCGGCCAGATGGTCGTAGCAGAATCGTGCACGGGCGAGGTAGTGCGCGTGCCGGGTGGGCCGGTAGCCGACGACGGGGGCGGGAGCCGCCAGCGCGCCGAGGGCCTCGAGAGCGGCGCCGACGTGCGGCCCGGCGAGGACGTAGTAGCGATATCGGCCGTGGGCCTCGCACCGCACGAGCCCGGCGCCGAGCAGCACCGCCAGGTGGTCCGACGCGGTGGAGGCGTGGACGCCGGCCGCCCGCGCCAGCTCACCGGCGGGCCGCCGCGTGCCGTCCAGGAGCAGGTTGAGGAACACGGAGCGCGCTGGCGCGGCCAGGGCCCGGCCGACGGCGGTGAAGTCCCGGTCCCTGCTCACGGCACCACGCTACGACGCCCCCGTTCCGGCGTCCGCCGAAGCGTCCCGTGCCTAGCGTGCGGAGCATGACCGCACATCGTTACGCCACCTCGTTGCACTGGACCGGTTCGACGGCCGACGGGATCCGGTCGTACTCCCGCGACCACGTCGGCACCACCGACCCCCCGACGACGGCGGTCCCCCTGAGCGCCGACCCCGCTTTCCGCGGGAACCCGGAACGCCTCAACCCGGAGCAGCTCGTCGTCATGGCGGCGTCCTCCTGCCAGATGCTGTCCTTCCTCGGCGCGGCGGCACGGGCGAGCGTCGAGGTGCTGGTGTACCACGACGACGCGACGAGCCACCTCGACCTGACCGCGCGGCCCGTGCGCCTCGGCGAGGTCCGGCTGCACCCGACGGTCACGGTCGGCGCCGACGTCTCCCCCGCTCGGGTACTCCAGCTCGCCGTGCAGGCGCACCGGGAGTGCTACGTCGCGGGCTCCTTGTCCGTCCCGGTGGTCGTCGAGACGACGGTGGTGACGCCGTGAGCAGGCCGCGGCAGGACCTCAGGGTCGAGCTGCCCCACCGGCCCGGTGCGCTCGCCGACCTCGGGGAGGCGCTCGGCCGCGCAGGCGTCAGCCTCGAAGGAGGTGGCGTCGTCGCGCACGGTGAAAGGGCGGTGGCGCACTACCTCGTGGACGACGGCGCAACAGCTCTGGACGCTGTCGCCTCGGCCGGGCTCGGCCCGGCCGTCGTGCGCGACGTGGTCGTGACCCGGCTCGACCAGGACACCCCCGGCCAGCTCGGCACCCTGGCCCGGCTGCTCGGGGACGCCGGCGTGAACGTCGAGGTCCAGTACAGCGACCACGACGGAAACCTGGTCGTCGTCGCCGACGACGACACCGCATGCCGGGAGGTCGTCGAAGCGTGGGAGCGGGGGCTGCCCGGCGGCCACGGCTGGTCCCGGGCCGTACGCCAGGTCATCCTGGTGCGAGGGTCGCCGGGACCGCCCGAGGGCCGCTCGAAGTGGCGACGGCACCGTTCGGACTGGAGGATCGACAGATGACTCGCTCTGGACAGCCCGCTGGTGCCGTGCTGCTCGACATCGACGGGACGCTCGTCGACTCGAACTACGTCCAGGTCGAGGCCTGGGTGCGCTCCTTCCGCGACGTCGGCTTCGAGGTCGACGCCTGGCGGGTCCACCGGACCGTCGGGATGGCCGGGCACCAGCTGGTCCCCCGCGTCGCCTCGCTCTGCGGCGTCGACCTGCCGCCCGGGGCCGCGGACGAGGTCGAGCAGGCCCACTCACGGCACGAGGCCGCGTCGGCCGACCGCATGCGCGTGTTCGACGGCGCCCGAGAGCTCGTCCGTGAGATCGCCGCGCGCGGAGCGCGCCCGGTGCTGGCGACGTCCGCCTCGCTCGAGCAGCTCGAGCGGCTGCGGGAGCTGCTCGACGTGGAGGACGTGCTCCATGCGGTGACGTCGTCCCAGGACGTCGAGGCCTCCAAGCCGGAGCCGGAGCTCGTGCAGGTGGCGCTCCGGACAGCCGGCGTCGAGCCGTCCGAGGCCGTGTTCCTGGGCGACTCCGTCTGGGACGTCATCGCCGCGGAGCGCGCCGGCGTGCCGTGCATCGGCGTCCTCAGCGGCGGGGTCGGCGCGCACGAGCTGACCGAGGCGGGCGCCGTCGAGATCCGCACGGACGTCGCGGAGCTGCTCGCCGACCTGGACGGCAGCGCCCTCGCAGCGGTGCTGCGCCCGACGGGCTGAGCACCACCCGAGCGGAGGTGCGGCAGCCGTCGTCCTGCGCCACCCGGGTCGGCTCCCGGCGGGTGACGGTCAGTGCTCCTCTCGTGCCGCACCACCGGTCTGCGGACCCACCTTCCAGAACAAGAGGGCCACCGTCGCACCGCAGGCGGCAAACACGTACCAGACGAGCTGCGCGTGCGGGCCGCCGGCACCTGCCACCGAGTACAGCGCACCGCCTACCAGGTTCCCGGCCACGCCACCCGCAGCCTGAGCGAGGCCCAGTGCTCCGAAGTAGGACGCGACCGCACCACCGTCGGCGAAGTCGGAGACGACGGCGTTCATCACCGGCTGGGAGAGCATCTGCCCCACCGTGAAGAGCAGCACCCCGGCGACGAGCCCTGCCACGGTGCCCCACAGACCCATGACGGCGATCCCGCTCCCCAGCGAGAGGGCGCCGAGCGCGAGGATCCGGCGCGGCACCAGGCGCCGGGAGACGAAGCCGGTCAGGGGGAGCATGACCAGCACCATGAAGACGGCAGCAGCCGTGTAGACGAGTCCCACGCCGATGGCTCCCGGGAGCACGTCGCTCGCCCGGACCGGCACCACGAGGTAGAGCTGGGACACCAGGAACCACAGCGTCGCCGCCAGCAGGCAGTAGCGCAGGAAGACCCGGTCCTTCAGCGCCTCACCGAACCGCGCCGGCCGGCCACCCGTGGGCGCCAGCCCGGCGGGCAGTCCCACCACGGTGAGCACGAAGGCTCCGAGGAACAGGGCGGCCGACGAGAAGGCCACCCACTGGAAGTCCACCCCGGCCAGCAGACCACCGAGCATCGGTCCGATGACGAACCCGACGTTCGAGAAGAGCTCGCGCGTCGAGTAGACCCGCACCGCGTCGCGCCCGACGGCCAACGCCGTGTACGCCGCATAGCTCGCAGGGTGGAACAGGGCGCCCCCCAGCCCGGTGAGCACGGAGCCCGCCACCAGGAGCGGCACGCTCGAGACCGAGCCCAGCACGGCAAACCCTGCCGCGCGGACGAGCACGCCACCGGCGATCGCTCGCCGGTAGCCGATGCGATCGGCGACCCAGCCGGAGATCGGCATGATGCCGTTCTGTGCTGCCGAGCGCAGGGCCGTGAGCGCACCGACCAGGGCGATCGTCAGCCCGAGGTCCTGCAGGAAGTGGTAGGCCAGCAGGGGCACCAGCATGTAGAAGCCGACGGCCATCGTCAGCGTGTCGCCATAGAGCACCCACAGGGCGCCGCCGCCTGCGCCGGCCCCGCGGCGTCTCACTCGCCGTCGCCGGAGGTGCCGGTTCCCGCACCACCCGCGGCCGGGAGCGCGGGCCAGGCCCGCACCGCGAGGTCGAGGGGCAGGGACATCAGGACGAAGGGCGCGAGGGTGGGAAGGGCGATGCACGTCGCGACGATCCCGCAGGTCAGCAGAAAGATCGCCGCGGTGCGAGCCGGAGTGCCCGTCGCGATGCCGAGCGCATCCGTCAGCCACGCCCGCACGTCACCCTGCCGGTCCCGGGCGGCGGCCACGGGCACCAGCAGGGCGGCGAGCACGACGACGCACGCGACGGGGAGGGTCGCCCCGCCCACGACGACGGCGAGCCCTTCGGAGGGTGTCCCGAGCCGCGAAAGGAGGAACAGCACGTCGGCGGCCAGGAGGAACAGCGCGATGCCGACGGCGACGCCGAGCCGCCAGGTACGCCGCCAGGTCGCCCGGAGCTCACGCAGCAGGTTGGTCACCACGGCGTCGTCGGACTCGACGTGCCACGTCGAGAGCGACCGGCCGAGCGCGACGGCCACCGGCAGCGCGGTGACCAGGGGAAGCGCGAGGAGGAAGGCGACGACGCCACCGAGCACGATGTTGGCGGGATACATCAGGGCACGCAGCGTCGCTGCTTCCCACCCGCCCGTCCGCCGTCGGGGCGCCGTCGCCGCGCTCACGCGGACACGCCCGCCGTCGCAGCCACCGACACCCGGCCGGCGAACCCTCGTCCGGTGGCGCTGTCAGGCGCCGCCACCGGCGACTCGAGCTCCAGCGACAGGACGACCGTCTCGGTGCGGCCGTCGCGAGACACCTGGACGGTGTAGGTCCCGTCGGACTCGTCGACCGTGACCCGCGACCGCCCGGTGTCGTCCCAGGCGCGCGGCTCGAGCACGGTGACGAACCGTCCTCGCTCCGTCGGAGCGGTCGACCGGCGCAGCGTGTGCTGGACCTTCTCGATGGCCAGGCTGGGAGTCGACGACGTCGGGTTGGCGTGCACGGGGGTGGGCACCACGTCCGTGTCGGTCACGTCGTCGAGCGCCGTGACGAGCAGACAGCCGGTGCCTGCCTCGGCGAGCCACTCCCCCGCGCCCTCGGGTCGTGCGGCGTGCTCGGTCTGCAGCAGCCACGTCCAGGTGCGGGGCGCCTCGGACCGCAGGTCGTCCAGCAGCACCACGGTGCCGCCCGGCGTGAGAACCAGGTGGCGCCGAGCCCGGGTGACGCCGAGCGCCCGGTCGTACATGGCCGAGGTCTCGCTGACCGCGTGCACCCAGCCGTCGGTCAGGGTCGCGGTGACGATGTGCGCCTCGTACTCCTCGGCCAGGTTCTCGAAGACGTGGTAGCGGTCCTCGTTGACGAACCCGTTGCCGTCCACCAGGACGGCGTTGTGGTGCTCGGTGCGCTTGCGCGAGGAGTAGCCCTCGTCGAGCGCGAGGTAGGCACCGTGACCGAGCAGCGCGAACGTGCCGGCGTCGGGGTGGTGGTGGCCGGCGTTCAGCGTCGTCCACCCGGTCTCACGCTTGATGCGGTGCGACGTGTCCCAGGCCTTGTGCCCGCCGCCCGGCGACGCCTTGAACGAGACCATGACGGCGTCCGGCTCCCACGACGTGCGACCGACCACGAGCCCGAGGTCGGTGAACCACCGGTTCGTCGGCAGCTGCTCGGGACCCTCCGACGGAGCCGTCGGGTCGAACCAGAGCAGCTCCTGGTACGCCTCGGCCCGGACCCCCGGCCGCACGCCGGACTCGTAGGCCTCGCGCCAGAAGAACTCGTCGGCCACCTTGTCCGCGAGCCACTGGCACTGCGGGATCCGGTACTCCGCGGCCAGCTTGTAGTACATCGCCACCGGGTGACCGCTGCGCCGGTCGTGACAGTCACCGTGGTCGACGATCCGTTCGAGGTCCGGGGCCGCCTGGTAGAGGCGATACCAGAAGGTCTCCCGGAGGTAGTCGCTGTCCACGAACCAGTCGAGACCCTCGGTGGACTTCAGCACGTCCAGGTAGCTGACCAGCCACGGCACGCCGTAGCGCCAGTAGACGACACCCTCGTTGTTGGAACCGTCCTCGGGGAGCATCCGCAGCACCGTGGCGAAGTTCTCCTTGGCGCGCTCGGTCCACTCGTGCGCGGGTTCGTGGTCGTCCCGCAGGGCGTACCCCGCCGTCGCGAGGCCCGCGTAGCAGATCCAGTTGTGGTTCTGCCAGTACGACGACGACCACCATCCCCCCTCCGACTCGACGGCGTAGTCGTACAGCCGGGTGCCCTGGAGGATCAGCTTGTCGCGCAGCGCCGCACGCTCGTGCGGCTCCAGCGCGCTGCCCGCCCACGAGTAGGCGAGCCCGAGGCCGTGCAGCAACCACCCGGCGTCGAGGTCGTGGTCGGGCAGGTTCGCCCGACCCCAGTGCGGGAACGACAGCGCCGGGGTCAGCCAGCGACGCAGCTCGTCCAGGTAGTGCGACTGGCCCGTCAGACGGTGCGCGAGCGCCAGGTTCGCGGCGCCCGCGCCCAGGTAGGTGATCGAGGCCAGCGGGTGTTCCTCCGGGAGCTCCAGCGAGGTCAGGCGTTCGCACTCGTCGACCAGCCGGCGGAACTGTGCGCTGCGCACGTCGCGGAGCTCGGCCCGCAGGGAATCCTCACGTCCGGCGATGAGCAGGGGTTCGGTCATGGTGATACCTCGATCGTCGAGTCCCCGTCGGGGGTGGTCAGATGGAAGATCGCGCCGCCGTCGGGCGCGAAGGCGATCGTGACAGGGGACGGCGGGCGCGGCCCCTGGTGGTAGAGCGAGGCGAGCACGACCCGGTCGCCCGTCGCGGTCCAGTCGGCCACGGTGAGAGGCCGGGCCGGGTCGTCGGACGGACCGCGACCGGGCGCAGCGACGAGGGACGCGGGCACGGAAGCGGCGTGGAAGCCCCGCAGGACGGTGCCGTCGGCCGCCCTCCACGTCGTCTCCGCACCGTCTGCCGTGGTCAGTACCTCGAGACCGACAGCGGGACGCAACGCCAGAGACACCTCCCGCGGGCTGCCGCACTCGACCGTCACGACGTCGACCAGACACCCGGCCGACAGGCGCAGGCTGCGCCGTACCCGGACTCCGGCGACCGGCTCGGCCGTCGCCGTCAAGGTGCCGGCGTCCGGGTCCCAACCCGCGATCTTCCCGGTCGCCTCGTCCTGGTCCTGCCCGTCGACGCGTACCGTCGGGTGCGCGACGGTGCGGGCGTAGTAGCCCCGTCGCAGCGGGCTCGCATACGGCGGCACCCCGGGCCCCGGCTGCCACGGGGCGGCCCCGTACAGGTACACGGCCAGCTTGTCGAGATGCCCGTGGGAGCCTCCGTGCGGGCCCGCGTCGAGGATCGCCTGGAACGTGTCATCGTCGTCGCGCAGGACGGCGTAGCCGACGTCTGGGAAGAGCACACTTGCCCGGGACGGCGCCGGGACCTGCACGGGGGCGCCGACGAACCAGCCGGACAGCAACGGCTCGAGGCCGTCGTCAGCGTCACCGAGACGCTCACGCGCGAAACGTTCCACGGTGTCCAGACCCGTCGGGCTGACGAGTCCGCGGGCGAGCTCGGCGACCTCGAGCACCTCGCGGTGCGCGGGGACCCGCTCGTAGGGGCCGTCGTGCAACGCTGGTAGACGGCCGTCCGGCGCCGCCACCTCGGCGAGCACCCGGACCATGGCCGCCAGCCGCGCCGTCGTCGCCGGCGGGAGGTCCGTCGGCACCGCGCCACGGAGCGCCAGCAGGTAGGCCCGGAGGACGAAGAGGTGGTAGTAGACCGACGCCTCCCACTCCCAGCCGTCGTCGCGGACCGCGAGGCCGACGTGCTGCAGCACCCGTTCCCGCCACAGTCCCGTCACGGTGGCGGGCGCCTCCAGCGCTTGCGCCACGAGGGCCCCGGCGGCCCCGAGCCACGCCGTATAGTTGTTGCGCTCGTCCTGGCGCTCGTCGACGAGGATCGCGTACGCCTGCTCGAACGTCGCCAGCAGGTCCTCCAGCATCGTGACGACCCCTGGTCCGGCCGCGTCCCGTCCGCACAGGATCACGGCGTCGGCGATCTGGACCGCCCACTGCGCCTCGGTCAGCGCCTGGGAGAAGAGCCGCCCCCGGAGCATCCAGGGCTCCGCGGCCTCGCTCCAGCCCGGACCGACCGCTCCGGCGTAGACGTCGGCGTAGTCGGAGAGCAGGGACAGCGCGCGGTCCCGGTCGGTGCCCGACCCCGTGCTGGCGGCCCGGCGGGCGAGCAGCCGGATCTCTCTCGCGCACGCCTGGTGGTCGAGCACGCTCCGGGCGCCGTCGACGCGGGGCCCGGTCACGGTGCACCCTCGGGAGCACCGGTGACCGCTGCCCTCCACGCCGACGAGCTCGGTGCCGTGCGTGGGGCACACGTAGTCGTGCCACCAGCCGCCCAGCCCTGGGGGGACCGTGGTCATCGGAAGTTGAGCCCTCCGTTGATGTCCATGACCTGCCCGGTGATGTAGCCGGCGGCGTCCGACGCGAGGAACGTCGTCACCGCCGCGACGTCGTCGACGGAACCCGCCCGACCCAGCGGGATGCCCGAGACGATGTTCGCCTGGGCCTCCGGCGGGGTGAAGGCGTCGTGGAACGGCGTGTCCCCGATGAAGCCGGGTGCGAGCGCGTTGACGGTGATCCCGTCCCCGGCCAGCTCCTTGGCCAGCCCTCGGGTGAACCCGACCACGCCCGCCTTCGCCGCGGCGTACGCGACCGATCCCGGACCGCCGCCGTTCTCCGCAGCGAGGGACGCCATCGTCACGACCCGACCGGCGTCGCTGGCCTTGAGGTGCTCGACGGCGGCGCGCGTCACGTAGAACACGCTCGAGACGTTGACGTTCCAGACCTGGGCCCAGTGCTCGTCGGTCATCTCGGCCACCGTCGCTCGACCGACCAGGTGACCGGCGTTGTTGACGAGGACGTCCAGGCCACCGAGCTCACCCGCGGCGGTCGCGACGACGGCCCGTGCGGCCTCGGGGTCGGTGAGGTCTCCCTGGACGGCGACGGCGCGCCGGCCCATACCCGTGATCTTGTCGACGACGGTCGCCGCGGCGTCGCCGCTGTGCGCGTAGTGGACCGCGACGTCAGCGCCTGCCTCGGCGAGCCCGAGGGCGAGTGCGGCGCCGATCCCGTGGCCACCACCGGTGACGAGCGCGGAGCGCCCGTTGAGTACGTGCTGCATGTTTCCTCTTTCGTCGGTCGTCGGGCTCACTTGATGCCCGAGTTCGTGAATCCTTGGATGAAGTATTTCTGCGCCAGGACGAACAGCAGCACCATGGGGACGGTCGCCAGCGTCGTCCCGGCCATCAGGTACTGCCACGCGGTGCTCTCGAGCTGCTGGAAGACCGCCAGACCGACCTGGATGACCCGTAGGTCGTCGGAGCTGGTGACGAGCAGCGGCCACAGGAAGTTGTTCCAGCTCTCCTGGAAGGTGAGCAGCGCGACCGTCGCCACCGCAGGCTTCATCAGCGGTGTGTAGATCTGCGCGAAGATGCGGAACTCGCCGAGGCCGTCGAGCCGCGCCGCCTCCTCGAGCTCCTTGGGCAGCGTCAGGTAGAACTGCCGGAACAGGAAGATCGACATGGCGCTGAGCCCACCCGGGATGAGCAGCGCCCACCAGGAGTCGAGCCAGCCGCTCCCGCCCTGGCCGAGGATGTCGTTGCCGCCGAAGAGCGGCATGAACTTCACGATGAGGAACTGCGGGACGATCTTCGTGTAGGTGGGGATCATCAGCATCGCCACCATGGACAGGAACACGATCTCCCGGCCGCGGAACCGGATGCGTGCCAGGGCGTAGCCCGCCATCGACCCGACGACCAGCGTGATGAGGGTGTGCCCCGTCGCGATGATCAGGCTGTTGCGGAAGTACTTGTCGAACGGGGCGGCGTCCAGCGCCTCGGCATAGTTCGACCAGTGCCACTCCTGCGGGAAGAACGTCGGCGGGAACTGTGCCAGCTCCGCCGGCGACTTCACCGAGGTGAACAGCATCCAGACGAACGGGATCACCATCGTGATCGAACCGAGGATCAGCAGCGCGTGCAGGACGATCTTGTTGCGCCGGCGCACGGACGACTGGTTCAGGCGGGGAGGAGGTCCGGACCTCGTGGGGCCGGTGGTGGACCGGGGGGCGAGGAGAGCCATCAGTGGTCCTCTCGGGTGGCCCGTCGACCGACGAGCGTCATGAAGAGCAGGAAGACGAACAGGACGACCGACTGCGCCGAGGCCATGCCCATGCGGAACTCCTCGAACGCGGACCGGTAGACCTCGTAGGTCATCATCGTGGTCGCGTTGGCGGGACCGCCGTTGGTGAGCACGTAGATCTGGTCGAACACCTGGAACGCGTTGATGATGGAGATGACCAGCACGAAGAACGTGGCCGGCTTGAGCATCGGCACCGTGATGGCGAAGAACTTGCGGACGGTGGACGCACCGTCGACCGAGGCCGCCTCGTAGAGGGAGCCGTCGATGTTCTGCAGCGCCGCGATGTAGATGAGCATCTTGATACCGATGCCCTGCCAGGCGCCGACGAGGATGACGGCCCACAGCGCCCAGTCGGGGTCGGCGAGCCAGGCCTGGCCGGGGATGCCGAAGAGGCCCAGGAAGGCGTTGAGGAGCCCCTGCTGCGGGTTGAAGATCCACAACCAGACCATGGCGATCGCGACGGTCGCCGTGACCTGCGGCAGGAAGAACGCCGTCCGGTACCACTTCTGCAAGCGCAGGCCCTGGTTGAGCGCGACGGCGATCACCAGCGCGATGGCCATCGAGACCGGCACGGTCCAGAAGGTGTAGACGATGGTGTTCCAGGTCGCCTTGAGGAAGACGGGGTCCTGGGCGATCTCGACATAGTTCTGCAGGCCGATCCATCGCGGCGGTGAGAACACGTTGTAGTCCGTGAACCCGAGCGCGAACGTGGCGACCACCGGGATGGCGGTCCACAGGCCGATGTGCAGGAGAGCCGGCGTCACCATCAGCCATCCCGTCCGTCGCAGCTTGCGCTCCGCGGGCGAGTACTTGTGGCGCCGGACGGGCGCTGGTGCCCGCGAGGCGAGCGCTGCCCCTGGTGGGGTCTCGGTGCGTGACATGGTTCCTACTTCTTCCGAGGAGCGTCGGGCCTCCGCGAGGACTGCCCGACGCTCCGAGAGGGGTCGGTGCTACCGGTCCATCGCGGTCTCGACGAGCCCCGCGAGCTCGTCGAGCGCGACCTGGGGCTCCGACTGGCCGAGGAGCGCCGCTTCGACGGCGGGAGCGAAGTCGCCGCGCACCTCGAGCCACTCGGCGGGGCCGCCCTCACGCTTCGCGACCTCGAGGTTCTCCATGGAGAACTGGACGAACCGGTTGGACTCCACGTAGTCGCTGTCGAGCAGCTCGGTCAGTGCGGGCACGTTGCCGCGCTGCTCGTTGGCGGCCAGGGCGGGCCCGGGGCTGGCCAGGAACTCGAGGAAGGCCTGGGCGGCCTCCGGGCTCTGCGAGGTGGCCGAGCGGGTGGCGAACGTCCCGCCGAAGAACATGCCGGACCCCTCACCTTCGATCACGAAGGGCTCGAGCTTGTCCAGCGCCTCGGGGTCGGCCTCGAGACCCTGCGTCCACAGGTTGTTGTGGGCGATGCCCATCGCGGCGCGGCCGTTGAGCAGCGGGTTGACGGCGGCGTCCGGGGAGGAGTAGCCGATGTCCTCGACCTCGTGCTCGTTGATGAGGTCGGTCATGAGCTGCAGTGCTGAGACACCCTCCGGACCGTTGAAGGCCGGCTCTGTCACGTCTTCGTTGAACAGGTCCCCACCGGCGGAGAAGAGCATCGTCTCGAAGGCCTGTCGCGGGTCGAGGGAGAGCATGTCGAAGCCGGCCCGCTCGAGCGTCCCGTCGTCGGCTCGGACCGTCAAGGTCTCGGCGATCTCGACGAGCTCGTCCCAGGACGACGGCGGGGAGTCGTAGCCGGCCTCCTCGAGCAGCTCCATGTTGGCGACGCCGTACCGGGTGTCGAGCATGATGGGCACGCCGTAGACGCCGCCGTCCCACGTGCCGGCGTCGACGATCGCCGGCGTGTAGGTCTCCAGCAGCTGGTCCTCGGTGAGCCCGAGCTCGCTGAGGTCCGCCAGCAGCCCACGGTCGGCGAAGCCCTCGATCCAGCCGACACCCATCATCATGACGTCCGGCACCGCGCCGGAGACGGCGGCGGTGGTGAGCTTCTCGTTGAGGTTGCCGTAGGTGGTGTAGTCCACGGACACCGTGACGTCCGGGTACTCCTCGTAGAACTGCGGCAGGAGCTCGTCCTCGAGGAGCTGCTGACCATCGGTTCCTTCGAAGATCGGGGTGAGCAGCGTGATGTCGCCGGAGACCTCGCCTCCGTCCCCGCCAGCGGTGTCCGTGGTCGTGCCCGAGCTGCAGGCGGTGATGCTCAACGCGACGGCGGCGAGGGCTGCGGCGCCCGTGAACCGTCGGCGGTTCTGACTCTTGATGATCATCGTTGATCCTTCACGTTGTGCGGTCGGCTGGTGTCGGACGACTCCGCCGTGGCGACGATGCCGGTGTAACGATGCACAAAACTAGGCACATCGAGGCACCCGCGTCAACTCCCGGTCGGCTGCGCAGCAGTCACGACTTTCGAACCGCGTCCGTCCAGCCATCGGCCTGATCTCGGCTAGGATGACTGCAACGATGCACAGATCGTGCACCACCGATGACGTTGGAGGAAGCGTGGCACGCGTGACGATCCAGCAGGTCGCAGCCACCGCAGGGGTCTCTCCCAGCACGGTCTCGAACCTGTTGAACGGCCGGACGAACCGGATGGTGCCGGCGACCAAGGACCGCATCGAACGGGCGATCGCCGACCTCGGCTACCGCCCGAACCGTGCCGCGCGCCAGCTGCGGACCGGGCGCACGCAGACCGTCGGTCTCATCGTGCCCTCCGTCGGCAACCCCTTCTGGGGCGCGTTCGCCCGCGAGCTCGAGGTCGCAGCCCTGGCCGCGGGATGCAACGTGCTCCTCTGCAACAGCGAGCGCGACCCGGACCGCGAGCGCCGCTACGTCGAGGAGCTCTGGGAGGACGGTGTCCGCGGCATCGTCCTGTGCTCCTCCCTGCCGACGCTCGACCATCTCGCCGACATCGTCCGGCGCGGCCTGCGCCTGGTGACCTTCGACCGTCCGGCCCAAGCCGGTGACCCGGAGGACGTCGTCAGCGTCAGCATCAACAACCACGTCGGCGGATTCCTCGCGACGTCCCACCTGACCGAGCTCGGTCACGAGCGGCTGACCTTCGTCTCCGGCTCGCTGGCCGCGGTGAACCGGACCGGCCGGTTCCGCGGCTTCTGCACAGCGCTCGAGGCCGTCGGTCTCGACCCCGGCGCGATGCCGACGTGGACCGCGGGCGACGGTGCCCCGTTCGGGGACGTGGAGGCCGCGCAGGTGGGACGCCAGGCCGCCCACGACCTGTTCTCCGGTTCGACGGAAGCCCCCACCGGGATCGTCGCGATCAACGACATGACGGCGCTCGGGTTCTGCCGCGGCCTGCGCGACCAGGGCTTGCACGTCGGCACGGACGTCTCGGTGGTCGGGTTCGACGACATCATCCTGGCCGAGCTGTACGACCCGCCGCTGACCTCGGTGCGCCAGCCCATCGCGCGGATGGCGTCCCTCAGCCTCGACGAGGCGCTCAAGGAGGACGACCGCGAGCCCGGCCGCTCGGTGCTGCTGCGCCCGGAGCTGGTCGTGCGTGAGTCCACTGCCGCCCCTGCCGCCCTCGCGCCCACAGATTCCACCAGCGAGGACGGGGTGCTCCGATGAGGATCGTCCGTCTGGGCTCGCCCGGCCGGGAACGGCCCGCCGTCGTCGTCGGACCCGACGCCTACGTCGACGTGAGCGACCTGCTGGCCGACGTCGACGCCACGACGTTGCCCGGCGGCCTGGCCTGGCTGGGCGAGCACGTCGAGGACCGCGTCGCCGCGGGCCGGGCAGCACCCCTCGGCGACCGCCGGATCGGCGCCCCGGTGGCCCGTCCGCACCAGATCCTGTGCGTCGGCCTGAACTACCGGGACCACGCCGAGGAGATCGGGGCGGACGTGCCCGAGCTGCCGCTGGTGTTCTCGAAGTCCCCGAACACCTTGGTCGGGCCGCACGACGACGTCCGCGCGCCTCGCGGTTTCAGCCGCCTCGACTGGGAGGTCGAGCTGGGCGTGGTGGTCGGCCGCCGGGCGAGCTATCTCGACGGTCCCGAGCAGGCGCGCGAGCACGTCGCCGGTTTCGTGGTGTGCCACGACGTCAGCGAACGCGCCTTCCAGGACGACCACGGCGGACAGATCCTCAAGGGCAAGTCGGCCGAGACGTTCAACCCCTGCGGTCCCTGGCTGGTCACGCCCGACGAGATCGACGACGTCTCCGCGCTGGGCATGTGGCTGGACGTCTCCGGGACCCGCCGCCAGACGGGCAGCACCGCCACCATGGTGTTCGACCCGTACGAGATCCTGTGTCATCTGAGCCAGTACATGGTGCTCGAACCTGGTGACGTGGTGAACACGGGCACACCGCCGGGGGTGGCCAACGGGATGGCCGACCCGCAGTGGCTGCAGCCCGGTGACATCGTGGAGCTGGGCATCGACGGCCTGGGCTCGCAGCGTCAGCGCGTGGTCGCGCCTCGATGAGTCCGCCGTCCGCTCCGGTCCTGACGGTCGGCGAGACCATGGTGCTCGTCGGCAGCACCCGCCCGGAGCCGCTCCGGCACAGCACCCTCATGTCGCTCGGCATGGGCGGCGCGGAGAGCAACGTGGCGATCGGCCTGCGCCGGCTGGGCGCTCCGTCGGCCTGGATCGGGCGCATCGGCACCGACTCGGCGGGTGATCTGGTCGAGCGACTGCTGCGCGGCGAGGACGTCGCGACGACCTGCCTGCGCGACGACGAAGCCCCGACGGGGCTGATGCTCAAGGAGCGTCGCTCCACCATGGAGACCCGCATCTGGTACTACCGGGCCGGGAGCGCCGGGTCCCGCCTCGCCCCGGGTGACGTGCCCGACGAGGCGGTCCGGTCGGCTGCGACGGTGCACCTGACCGGTATCACCCCCGCGCTCTCGTCGTCGGCGCTCGAACTCACGCTGGAACTCGTGGAACGCGCCGAGAAGTTCGGCGTGCCGCTCTCGTTCGACCTGAACTACCGCTCGTCGCTCTGGACGCCCGAAGCGGCCCGGGACGTCTACGCCCGCATCGTGCCGCGCTGCGCGGTGGTCTTCGCCGGCCTGGACGAGGCAGCGCTGCTCGGGTGCAGCGGGAACGACGCCGACGCCGCCGCCCGCGAGCTGCACGCCCTCGGCGCACGGACCGCCGTCGTGAAGCGCGGACCGGACGGCGCCGTCGCCGCGACCGAGGACGGCATGTTCTCCGCGCCGGGCGTCCCGGTCGAGGTACGGGACACGGTCGGTGCCGGGGACGCGTTCGTGGCCGGGTTCCTCGCCGACCGGATCGCGGGACGGGACGTCCCGACGGCCCTGACCACCGCGGCCGCCGTCGGCGCGTACGCCTGCACCGGGGACGGGGACTGGGAGGTCCTCCCCCGCCGGGACGAGCTCGACCGCCTGACCGGCAGCGAACCCGTCACGCGGTAGCACGGCCCTGCGCCCCGAAGATCGTCGCTGCCCGGTTCCTCGGTGCATCGTTACATCTCAGGACGCTCCAGCGCGACCCATACTTCGGAGAGAATCACCCTCGACTCTTGCTCTGGCGCGCCGTCGGTGCCAGAGTCTGACCATGATCCAATGGCGAATCGTTGCACCACAGTCCGTGGCCGCCCTGCTCGTGGCCGTCCTCGGCATCGGTCTCGGGGGCCCCGCCGCGGCCACCACGACCGACCACACCACCGCTGCCACCGCCCCGCCGCCCGCGGAGGCGACCGACGCACCCGACCACTGGACCGTCGAGTCGGTCCGCGCCCTGAGCAGCGACGGCAACCTGCCCGAGTTCGCCGTCGACGACGACCCGGCGACCCGCTGGTCGTCCCTGACCGAGAGCCCCGAGGAGCCCCAGTGGCTCGTGCTCGACCTGGGTGAGGTCAGATCGGTCGGCTACCTGGGCATCGCGTGGCACAAGGGTGAGCAGCGGGAGTCCCTGTACGAGGTCGAGACCTCGACCGACGGGTCGACCTGGCAGCCCGCCGCCCAGGACCAGGCCAGCTCGGGAACATCGTCGAACCTCGAACCGGTCGTCCTGGGCGGTGACGCGACCAGCGGCTCCGAGGCCCGCTACGTGCGCTACCTCGGTCTCGGCAACAGCGTCTCGGGCTGGAACAGCGTCACCGAGATCCGCGTGTACCCGCCGAACCCGGACGGCGCCGTCGTCGACGACCTCTCCGGGCTCCTTCCGACCCCCGACCCGGACGCGAAGCCCTGGACCGAGCCCGGACTGGTCACCCCCGCAGGTGACCGGTTCCGACCCCAGGAGCCCGGCGAGGCGACCGGCCGGACCATCGACGTCCGTGACCACGGCGCCGACCCCGCCCCGCAGTCGGGTGACGACGCCGCAGCGATCCGCGCCGCTCTCGCCGACGCCCAGCCCGGCGACGAGGTCTACCTGCCCGAGGGCACGTACGACCTGCAGAGCACCGAGGCCGCCGACCCGACCACCCACGTGGCGCTGCGCAGCGGTGTCGACCTGCGCGGCGACGGCGACGGCACCGTCCTGACCTCGGCGTTCACCCCCGAGACGCAGTCCGGCAAGGTGCTGCGCGGCTACGGCGTCCAGGACGTCCGGATCAGCGACCTGACGGTGAGCTCGACGTACGACGGCCCGCTGCCGACCGACCACCAGGACGACGCCGCCGGTGGCGGTCCCGCCTACGGGATCGTCGTGGCGAACCTCGGTTCCCGGGCGAGCCAGCAGGTGCTCGTCGAGGACGTCGTGATCGAGCGCTTCCAGAAGATGGGTGTGCGCATCGAGAAGAGCCGCGAGGTCACCGTGCGGGGCAGCACCTTCCGCGAAGCCACCAGCGTCGGCGGCGGCGGCAACGGCTACGGCATCTCCATCCAGGGCACCGCCGGCAAGGACCGCTACGCGTACACCGACGACTCCCGGCACAACGTGGTCGTCGACAACGAGTTCGACGGCACGCACCTGCGCCACAGCATCCTGCTGCAGTACTGGACCCACAACAACCTCGTCGCGCGCAACACCATCGACGGCGGCGTGCTGGACGCCATCGACATGCACGGCGAGGACGAGTACCTCAACGAGATCCGGTACAACAAGGTCACCGACGTGCAGGCCGCGGGGATCGCGCTCGGCAACACCGGCGGCACGGCCACGCAGCACGACGCCGCGGGTCCGGGGAACTGGATACACAGCAACGTGCTGCAGAACAACCGTGAGGGCATCCTGCTGATCCTCGGCACCCCCGACACCCTGGTGGAGCGCAACGTGATCACCCGTGGTCGCGGCGACCACGTGCGCTCCGGCATCGAGGTGCGCAACGCCCCGGGAACCGTGGTGCAGCACAACACCGTGCTGGCCAACCGGGCCGACGGGTTCTGGGGCATCCACCTCGCCGAGGACCCGGGCGACGACGGTCACGCGAGCGGCATGCCCACCGACGTGGTGCTCGAGCAGAACCTCGTGGTGGCGAACACCGGCGGCGTCCGGATCGACGCCGGCCAGGACGTCCGGCTCACGGACAACAAGATCCGGGGCAACCGCCAGGACACGCAGATCGACGACGGCGCCGGAGTGACGGTCGAGTAGCCGTCGGTCACCAGGTGTCGACGACGTGGTGCATGGCGGCGAGGTAGCGCCTGATCTCCTCGGGCGGCGCCCCGGACCGCATGACGACGTGCAGACCGAGCAGGTGGGTCGTGAGCAGGTCGGTCCGGAGCCGCAGCACCGCGTCGTCGTCCGGCGTGCCCGGCAGGGTGCGCTGCACGAGGGTGCCGAGCACGTCGTGCATCCGCAGCCGGTAGTCGGCGCCGAAGTCGTAGCCCGGCAACGTGCCGCGCAGCTCGTTGGACGCCATCACCATGAGGCAGCCGTCGCGGCCGCGTTCGGATTCCGCGTCAGCGCCGAGGAGGTCCAGGAACCGATGGACGCCGCCGACGCCGGGCCCGGACCGATCGACCAGGGCGGCGAACATCTCCATCCGCTCGCGCAGGTAACGCCGCAGCACCGTCGCGAAGAGCTCTTCCTTGCTGCCGAACGTCCGGTACAGGCTCGGCTTGTGGACCCCGCTGGCCGCCACGAGGTCGGTCATCGAGGTCTGTCCGTAGCCCTGTCGCCAGAAGAGCGCCGTGAGCTCGGCGAGGACGTCCTCCTCGTCGAACGACCGGGGGCGGCCGGCGGGGGCCTTCTCCTGAGTGCCCATCCGTCCATTCTACGAGCGCCGGAGCCGCCGAGGGGCGTGCGGACCGGGAGATCCACCGCACACCGCGCGCACTTGCGTTATTAGGTACCGATCAGTACACAATGGAGGACCGCAGGCACAGACGACAAGGAGAACCCCATGGTCGACTTCACGCTGCACGACGAGAACACCGCTCCGGCCGAGAGCCAGGAGCTGCTGGCCACCTCGAAGCAGAACTTCGGGCGCGTCCCCGGACTCCACGCGGTGATGGCCGAGGCCCCCGGCCTGCTCGAGGGCTACCAGAAGCTCCACGGCCTCTTCCAGAGCTCCACCAGCTTCGACGCCGACGAGATCACGGTCGTCTGGCAGTCGATCAACGTCGAGCACTCCTGCCACTACTGCGTGCCCGCCCACACGGCGATCGCCAAGGGCATGGGCGTCGACGACGAGATCATCGACGCGCTGCGTGACGGCACGCCGCTGCACGAGCCCCGCCTCGAGGCGCTGCGCACGTTCACCCTGGCCATGGTCCGTGAGCGTGGCGAGGTCGACGACGCCACCGTCCAGACCTTCCTCGACGCCGGATTCACCCAGCGGCAGGTGCTCGAGATCGTGCTCGGCATCTCCCAGAAGGTGATGTCGAACTACACCAACCACCTGGCCCGGACGCCGATCGACGAGCCCAACCGCAAGTACGAGTGGAAGGGCACCGTCGTCCCGAGCTGACGCCGGCCACCACCTCGAAGGGCCCGGGTCCCGCATGCCGCGGGGCCCGGGCCCTCGTGCGTCCGACCGCGCGCCCACGACACTGTGCACCACGGACGCCAGTAGCATGGGCTGGCTGACGACGACCGGCCGGTCGACGGTGACGAGGGAGCGCACGTGGCGATGGCCAAGATCGTGGACGTCGCCCGGGAGGCCGGCGTCGCGCCGTCGACCGTCTCGCGCGCGCTCAACGGGGATCCGACGGTGACCGAGGAGTACCGGGAACGCATCGGGCTCGCCGCCGCGCGGCTCGGTTACCGTCCGAACCGGGTGGCACGAAGCCTGCGCAAGCGCTCCACCGACGTGATCGCGCTGATCATCCCCGACGTGGGCAACCACTTCTGCACCGCCGTGACCCGTGGCGTCGAGGACGTCGCCCGCGAGTCCGGACTGTCCCTCATCCTGTGCAACTCGGACGAGGACGACGGCAAGGAGTCGTTGTACATGGAGATCGCCGTCGCCCAGCAGGTGGCCGGCGCCCTCATCTCACCGCACCGCCACGACGCGGACGGCGGGGCGCTGCGCGAGGCGGGGATACCGATCGTGGCGATCGACCGCAGGCTCGACGCCGAGATCGACTCCATCATCACCGATTCGCGCTCGGGTGCCCGCGAGGCGACGGAGCATCTGCTCCGGTCGGGCTGGACGCGCCCGGCCTGCTGCGCAGGGCCGCCCGACGTCCAGACGGCGCGCTGGCGCGCGGACGGCTACCGGGAGGCGGTGCGGGCCGCTGGCATCGAACCCCTGCTCGCCCACGGCACGTACGACCGCGGGGGCGGTGCGACCGCGGCAGCGAAGCTGCTCGACGGGACGGCGCCGGACGCCCTGCTCGTCTCCAACGAGCAGATGGCCCTCGGGGTCCTCGCCGAGCTGGACCGTCGATCGCTGCGGCCCGGGACGGACGTCGGCCTGGTGACGTTCGACGACACCCCGTGGGCCCCCCTGATCGACCCCCCGATGACCGTCGTCGAACAACCCGCGTACGACCTCGGCGCCCGTGCGACCCGCATGCTGGTGGAGCGGATCCGCGGCGAGGTGAGCGAGGTCCGGCATCAGGTCCTGCCGACACGCCTGGTGGTCCGAGAGAGTTCGTCACGCCGACTAGGACCTCAAAGATTGGACCTTTGATGTCCCGGTCGCGACGGAGTTGACGCCTTGAGAGCCTGAAGAATCGGTTCCTCGCGGCATGGCGAGGCGATGCCGTTCTGTGACCCCGGCCAGGGTTGACAGGCGCCACACAGACATCCGACCATTCAAGAGACGCGTTGTGGCACAGTCGCAGCTCCTCCAGGAGCACCGCGCGTCGGACACGAAGACGTGGAAGGGACGGACGATGAGGGCGAGACGAAGCCTGCTCGGCGGCACCGCGGCCGTGGGAGCGCTGGCACTCCTGGCAGCCTGCGGCAACAGCGGCGGGGTCGGCGGCGCCGACACGTCGGAGGAGACGGAGCAGACCGCCACCGACGACGGTCCGGTCGAGCTCAGCTACTGGACGTGGTTCCCCCCGCAGGCCACCCTCGAGGCAGCCGTCGAGGCGTTCGAGGCGGAGAACCCGAACATCACGATCGAGCTGCGCACCTTCGAGAACGCCGACTACCAGCAGCAGCTGCCGCTGGCGCTGAGCGGCGGAGAGTCGCTCGACGTCGTCGGCGTCCAGGTGTCGGCCATGACGAACTCCGTCAAGGATCACCTGCGCCCGGTCGACGACTGGGCCGGCGACTGGCTCGACGGCGTGGACCCCGCCATGGTCGAGCAGACGGCCGCCGTCGCCTCCGACGACGTCCTCTACTCCGTCCCCATGGGCTCCATCGGGAGCCCCATCGTCTACTACAACGCCGACCTGCTCGAGTCCTCCGGCGCCGAGGTGCCGGAGACCGCCGACGAGTGGAACGAGGCCGTCCAGGCCATCACCGAGACCCACCCCGACGTCATGCCCGTCGTCTTCACCGGCGAGCCGTGGTGGCAGGAGGAGATGCTGTTCGGCATCGCCGAGCAGACCGCCCCTGGACTGTCCGACGACATCATCCACGGCGACGGCGAGTGGACCCAGGATGCGCTCGTCGACGGCCTGGCCGCCTACAAGTCGCTGTTCGACGACGGGACCATCAGCACCGACGTCCTCGGCCTGCAGGGCTCGCGCCCCAGTGAGCTGTTCTCCTCCGGAGAAGCGGCCTTCCTGATCGACGGTTCGTGGCAGAACTCCCTGCTGTCGCAGGACTACCGCGAGGCGAACGGGATCGGCGTCGAGGACGTCGGCGCCATGCCTCTCCCGGTCGTCGAGGCCGGGGGCGAGCCGGCCGCGCGGTCGCTCACCGAGGGTGGCCTGGCGATCCCCTCGAGCTCCACCAACGTCGAGGCCGCCAGCGCCTTCGTCGAGTTCATGGTCAGCGACACCGGAGCCGACGTCTGGGCGAAGGACCTGGTCCTCGTCCCGTCCCTCACCGGCTTCGAGCTGCCCGACTCGGTGCTGACCAGCGAGGCCGCGGTCGACGGGTTCGACCGGGCCGCCGAGGTCATCGCCAACCCGACGTCGATGCGCGACAGCCAGCAGGACTTCCTCAACCAGGTCGAGGGCAACGCCATCCTCGACGTCCTGCGCGGGACGCAGACGCCGGAAGAAGCCGCGCAGCACATGCAGGACGAGTGGACGTCCGGTCGATACCCCCACGGAGACGAGTGACGTGACGCTCGGCACGACCCCTCGCACCGAGGCGCGGCAGTCCGTCCGCCGCGCCTCGGCGCAGGAGGCCCACCGCCGGGTGGGACGGGACCGCTGGCGCACCGCCGGGACCGCCGCGGTCTTCCTCCTGCCCCTCATCGTCTTCTATGCCCTCTACTACCTCTTCAGCTTCGGTTTCCTGGGCAAGGTCAGCACCCAGACCGTGGGACTGACCTTCACGAACGCGGTGGACGTCGGCTGGGAGAACTTCCGGCTCGTCGCCACCGACCCGGCCTTCGTCCGATCCCTGCTCAACACCATCGGGTTCGGGCTCTTCGCCGTGCTCGTCGCGATGACTCTCGGGTTCGTGCTCGCCATGATGCTGGCCTCGGGGATCCGCGGCCGTCGCGTCTACTACACGCTGTTCCTCCTGCCGTCGCTGATCCCGTTGTCACTGTTCGCCACGGTGTTCGGACGCATGCTGGAGTCCGACGACGGCGCGATCAACGAAGGTCTGCGCGCGCTCGGCCTGGACTTCCTCACCCAGGACTGGCTGGGCGACCCCACGGCCGCTTACATCGCCGTCCTCATCCTGCTGACCTACATGATCGGGCTGCCGATCATGTACTACACGACCGACGTCGCCCAGGTGAACACCGAGATCATCGAGGCCGCCACGATCGACGGCGTCAACGTCTGGCAGATGTACCGCATCATCCTGTCGCCGCTGCTCCGGGCGACGCACGTGACGGTCATGCTCTCGGTGCTCCTCGGCAGCTTCCGAGCGTTCGACATCATCTACTTCTCCACCGGCGGCCAGCCCGGCGGTCGGACCGACATCACGGGAACCTACATCTACGGCGCGACCCTCGGTGCCGACCGCGTGGGCTACGCCGCGGCGGCCTCGATCATCGTGCTGGTCTGCGCGCTCACCATCTCCATCGTGCAGATCATCGTGCGGAAGCGAGGGATGCGACGTGCCCACTAAGGCCACCGCCATCGACCAGGACTCGCTGCCGATCCACGTCCGCAAGGTCGAACGAGTCCTCATCTACGCGTTCCTGGTCGCGTTCGCGGCATTCTTCGCGGTGCCGCTCGTCAACGCCGTGCACCTGTCGATCCAGGTCGGCGGTCCGGCGAACTACCTGGAGGTGCTCACCCGGGACTTCAACGGGGTGTATATCCCGCAGACCTTCGTCAACAGCGCGATCGTCGCCGCGATGCACGCCTTCTTCGTGTGCGCGGCCGGGTCCCTCGCCGCCTACGCCTTCTCCCAGATCCCGTTCTTCGGCCGGGAGACGGCCTACTACGGGGTGCTGCTGTTCCTGGCCGTCCCGGCGACCGCCATCATCGTTCCGGTCTACTTCCTGACCGGGACCCTGCAGATCTTCGACACCGCGCTGGCCGTCGCGCTGCCCGAGGCGGCGCTCACGCTTCCGTTCGCCGTCCTGCTGCTGCGCAACAGGATGGACGAGATCCCGCGGTCGCTGTCGGAGGCGGCCAAGCTCGACCGGGCGGGCCACTTCCGGATCTTCTGGCACGTCGTGCTGCCGCTGGTCCGCGGCACCCTGGTCAATCTGGGCGCCCTGTGCGTCATGTGGTCGATCCAGGACTTCGTGTTCCCCTCGTTGCTGCTGCAGTCACCCGAACAGACGACGGCGGCCCAGGCCGTACAGACGATCCGCAGCGCGTTCGCGCCGACACCCGCGGAGTCGTCCCTGTACTACGCGGCACTGGTCCTGCTGGCCCTCCCGGCCCTGCTGATCATCGTCTTCGCGTTCCGGTACGTCACGCGAGGCATCTCGGCGGGCGGCGTCAAGGAGTAGGCCGGCCCGGGTGGCTGCCGCGTCCGCTGCGACGCGGCAGCCACCCTGCTTCCTCAGGGCGCGACGACGCCGCCCTGGTGGCACATCACCCGGGGACGGTCGAAGACGAGGGTCGCGTCCTGCGCCGGGTCTCCCTCGGCCCCCTGCTCGAGGTGGACGGTGACCTCGCCGGCGGGCCGGTTGGTGCGCTGGGAGTCGAGCCACAGGTACTGCGGCTCGTCCGGGACGATCGGTGCCGTCCGGCCACCCGGGTACTTGCGGTTCTCCTCGATCGTCGCGGTGTACGGGGAACCCGGGTCCTGCCCGGTCGTGACGTAGAAGCCGATCGCCGCCGTGTCGTGCCCGGAGCACTGGACCCGCACCGAGACCTTGACGCCCTGGTGGCTCCGGGTCTCCTTGTACCAGCCGTCGCCGTAGGTGCCCTCCGGGGCGGTCGGCTCCAGCCCGATCGACCGTGTCACCTCGGTGTTACCGGCCACGTCCGCCGACCGGAACTGCACGTCGTGGGCCCCGCCGCCGGACACGAGGACGGGACCGTCGTAGGCGGTCCAGTCACCACCGTCCACGGCGTACTCCGTCGTCGCCACGCCGGAGTGCGCGTCCACGGCGGTCAGCGTCACCTCCCGGCCGTCGGAGACCGCCTCCACGCTCGCCGTGGTCTCGGGGGCGGTCGCGTCCTTCGCGACGGCGACCCGCTCCACGTCCGAGACGTTGCCGGCCGCATCGGTCGCCCGGATCTCGATCTGGTGCTCCCCGTCGGCCTCGACGGTGAGCGGACCGGTGTACTCGGACCACGGCTCGTCGGCACGGCGGTGCTCCAGCGTGACGTCGCCGGGTCCGCCGTCCACCGCGGAGACGGTGACGGTGACCGCGTCGGTCCACCACCCCTCGGTGCGGGTGCCGTCGGAGCCGACGACGGTCTCGACGACGGGCGCCGTCGTGTCGGTCGCGCAGCCGTCGCAGCCGCGGTAGGCGAGGTAGTCCAGCTGGAACCACCGTCCGTCGAGCATGGTCACGGTGAGTGTGTGCTCGCCGTGGCCCAGCCCTTCGACGGAGTAGGTGGGCGACTGCGGGGTGTAGGTGTCTCCGACCGCGTCGTGGACGCCCTGGTCCTCGCCGTCGAGCTCGACGGCGAAGTCGCCGTAGTTGACGTACCGGGGCATGTAGACGGTCACTCCGGTGCCGGTGAACGTGTAGCTGAACGAGTCGCCGACCGTCTCGCTGTACGCGAGGTCGCCCTCGAAGTCACCCAGGGTGCGACCGTCCGAGACCTCCCAGTCGCCCGTGTAGGAGATGGACGGGTCGGAGTTGTTGACCGTGGTGCACCCCACGCAGCTCGTGCGGTACTCGATGTAGTCGAGCTGGAACCACTGCGCTCCGGCCCGGGTGGCCGTGACGGTGTGCTCGCCGTGGGCGAGGCCGTCGATGCTGTACGTGGCCTGCTGGGCGAGGTAGGAGTCGGCGTCCGCGTCGTACGTCCCCTGCTCTACGCCGTCGACGGTCACGTCGAAGCTGGAGTAGTTGCCCGCCCGTGGCATGTAGAGGGTGACCCCGGTGCCCGTGAACGTGAAGCTGAACGAGTCGTCCGCGTCGTCGGTGTAGCTGAGGTCGTCGAGGTAGTCGCCGTTGCCCCGGCCGGACGAGACCTCCCAGTCGCCGGTGTAGGTGATCGACGGGTCGGTGTTGTTCAGGCGCGTGCAGTCCGGGCCGCACAGGTCCGTGGTCCCGTCGTCCCGCAGGTCCTTGAGCTCGTGCAGCACGTCGAGGGTGTCCGGGTCGATGGTCCCGTCCTCCCACATCATGATGTCCAGGGACGTGGCCACGCCGCGTGCCGAGTTCGCCCGGATCAAGTCGTAGGCACCCTGGGCCGAGAAGCGCTGTGCAGTCGTCTGGTCCGGGGCGGAGACTCCCCAGGCCGAGTCGAGCTTGTACATGCAGTGACCCTGCTGCCCGACCTCGGCGCCTCGGACGTAGCTGCCGTCCCCACCGATCTCGGCGTCGTCGGCACGACAGTGCTCACCGAAGGAGACGTCCTGGAACTCGGTCACCAGCGACGCGTTGGCGTTGTTGTAGGAGATGACCCGTTCGGGGTTGCCCGCCCGGGCGGCCTCGGCGAGCTCCTCCATCCGACCCGGGTAGTAGGCACGCCCGTCGTCGAAGAACCAACCCTTGAGCAGGTCGCCGTAGCGCTCCCCCATCTCGCCGACGACGGCCTTCCAGTGGTCGAAGAACGTCTCCCGGGCACCGAGCCCGGTGTCCGAGAAGCTGCCGGGCCAGTCCTGCGCCTGCCACCAGTCGGTGCTCCCCCACCCCAGGTGGCTGTCCTGTCCCGTGTGGTAGTAGAGGTGGAAGTCGATGCCCACCTCGTCGAGGGCCGCGGCGACGTCGCCGATGAGGTCTCGTTCCGAGGTCCGGCCACCGTGCCCGACGGCGTCGTCCACCGCGGAGATCGGCGCGTTCATCTCGTAGGTCCACCAGGTGGCGGACCAGATGACGTACTGCGCGCCGGTGCTCTCGATCATGTCCACGAAGGCGGGGACGTCGAAGTCCGCCGCCTGGTCGTCGATCGACTTCGCCGTGTCGCCACTGACGGGGTAGCCCCACGGGCCGTACTGGAACATGATCCCGTAGCCGTCCTCGGAGAGGTCCGTGGCCGTCGCGGCCCCCGCCTCCCGGTAGTCCGCCACCCGCTGCTCGTACCCGGCCACCAGGTCGGACCGCATCAGCTCGAGGCTCTTGACCTCGGCGGTCCCCGACAGGCTGTCGCGACGCATCGTGATGGTGGAGGACCCGGCGGGCAGTCGGATGCTCCCGGCGTCCACCCGTTGCCAGCCGTCGTCGTCCACCGTGACGGGGAAGTCCTCGCCGTCGACCTCGACGACGAACGACTGGTCGGGGGCGCCGGGGTTCATCTGCAGCGTGGTGGCGAACTCGGCCGCGGCCGGGGTCCTGACCTCCCACCGCAGGTAGTCGTCGGCCGTCTCGAAGCCGGTGACGTAGCCGTACTTGGGACGGGGCGAGGACACCACCGGCATCGTGTCCGAGCGTTCGGCGCTCCCGGCGGTCAGCATGACCAGGTTGTCGGGCTCGTCGGTCTGATCGATCTCGACGGGGGTGTCCCCGGCCTGCGGGACGGTAGCGGCCGCTGCGCCGGGGACTGCCACGGTCAGCGTGGTGGCGATCAGCGTCGCGGAGGCCAGCGAGGCCACCGCTCTGATCGGTCTCGTTCGGGTCATCGTCGACCTTTCTCTCGTTACGCTCCGGTGCGCGCCCGGCATGCGCGGTGCTTCACCGGTGCCGACCGCAACGCTGCGGCGGTGGCGCACACCTGCGACATTAGGGCAAAGAATCGATTCTTGACACCGATAGGCACGTTCTGACGGCAAGTCGCTTCAGGGCGTCGATGCAACGTTTCACCGTTCGTCGGTCCCACTGCACACTCACCGCTAGCGATCAAGATCGCATGACGAGCGCCATGTACAGCGCCCTGAACAGGCATGTCATGCTGAGCCTGGCGGACAATCGCTTATCCGGTTGACAGTTCGCCCAGGCACGCTTAGGTTCACTAGTGAGATCTCTGGTGCAGCGATGCACCACCGTGTGGCCATCAGGACGGAGCCGTCCTCCTCGCCGACGAAGGGAGCTTTGCTCGGCGGCTCCGGCAGTGCAGAGGTCGTCATGGGTGCGGGCGAGCCCTCCCCACCACGTCAACGACGACATGGCGGAGACGTGCCGACGGGCACGCCTTCCGACGACCGCCGACGGCGAACGACCTCAGACGTCCAGGGCGACCATCCGAGAGGAACCGCACCATCATGAGACTCCACCGCAAGCACGGCCTCGCGGCCACCATGCTCGCCACGACCGTCTTCGTCGCCGCCCAGCTGGGCGGCATCGGCAGCGCGACCGCCGCCGACCCGTGCGACTACCCGGCCCAGCAGGTCGACCTGGAGAACTGGAAGGTCACCCTGCCGACCGGTTCGGGCAACTCCCCCACGGAGATCAAGCAGCCCGACCTCGAAGACTTCTCGGTCGCGCCGTGGTTCCAGGTGAACAGCAAGTGCACCGGCATCCAGTTCCGCGCCGCGGTCAACGGGGTGACCACCTCGGGCTCGGGCTACCCCCGCTCCGAGCTGCGCGAGATGACCGACGGCGGGACCGAGCGGGCCGCCTGGTCCTCGACGTCCGGCACCCACACCATGACGTTCCGCACGGCCGTCAACCACCTGCCCGAGGACAAGCCGCACGTCGTCGTCGGGCAGATCCACGACGGTGACGACGACGTCACGGTGTTCCGCGTGGAGGGCGACAACCTCTACATCACCAAGGGCAACGACACCCACCACAAGCTCGTGACCAGCAACTACCAGATGCACCAGGTGTTCGAGGGCAAGTTCGTCGTCAGCGACGGCGAGATCGAGGTCTACTACAACGGAGTGCTCCAGACCACGATCGACCACGCGAAGTCCGGCAACTACTTCAAGGCCGGCGCCTACACGCAGGCCAACTGCGGCAACTCCTCGCCCTGCAGCAGCTCCAACTACGGCCAAGCCACCCTCTACAAGCTCCAGGTCAAGCACTCCTGACCCCACCCGAGCTGACACCCGTCCCGGTCGATGCAGAGCGGGGACGGGGCGGAGGGCGCAGGGCCCGGGACTCTCTGTCGAGAGTCCCGGGCCCTGCATCGCGCCTCCATCTATGCGGATGCATCGATTTACCTGCTGGCAGCTCTTCGGCGACTCAGAGCCGCACACTCGCCTCGCGAGACCAGGACCCGCTGCTCAGTCATCCGAATAAGAGTGCTGTTCACAGCCTTGTAGAGCATTGACAGTGTGTCGGGGCACCGATAACTTCAGAGCCGAGATCTCAGGTGTATCCATGCACTGCCGGGCGTCGGACGCTACGGCGCCACCGAGGCGAGGTACCCCCTCGCATCGTCCCGGCGGCGCGGTGGTCGTCACCGGTGCGGGCAACCCTCCCCACCACGCGGCGAGCAGTCCAGGGCCGGCCGACGGGTCGGGCCGACGGGCGCTACCACGGACGAACCCTTGACCAGGGCGCTCCCCGAAAGGACACGCACGACGATGAGATTCCCCCGCAAGCACGGCCTCGCAGCCGCTCTGGTGGCCGGGACGGTGTTCGCCGCCAGCTCGATCGTGGCCGTCGCCGCCGCCACGGCTGCCGACCCCTGCGACTATCCGGCCCAGCAGGTCGACCTGGAGAACTGGAAGGTCACCCTACCCACCGGCTCGGACAACTCCCCCACCGAGATCAAGCAGCCCGACCTCGAGGACTTCTCCGAAGCACCCTGGTTCCAGGTCAACGACAAGTGCACCGGCATCCAGTTCCGCGCACCCGTCGACGGAGTCACCACCTCCGGATCGGGCTACCCCCGCTCCGAGCTGCGCGAGATGACCGACGGCGGCACCGAACAAGCCTCCTGGTCCACCACCTCCGGCACCCACACCATGACCTTCCGCACCGCCTTCAACCACCTGCCCGAGGACAAGCCGCACCTGGTCGGCGCCCAGATCCACGGCGGCGGCGACGACGTCACCGTCTTCCGCCTCGAAGGCACCGAGCTCTACGTCACCGACGGCGACGACTCCCACCACCACCTCATCACCGACGACTACCAGCTCAACACCGTCTTCGAAGGCAAGTTCGTCGCCGCCGACGGCGAGATCAAGGTCTACTACAACGGAGAACTCCAGACCACGATCGACAGCGACGACGACGAGAACTACTTCAAGGCCGGCGCCTACACCCAGGCCAACTGCGACAACTCCTCACCCTGCAACGACTCCAACTACGGCCAAGCCACCCTCTACCAGCTCGACGTCACCCACTCCGACTCCACCGAGACGCCGGACCCCGAGCCCACCGAGACGCCGGACCCCGAACCGACCCCGTCACCGGAGCCCACCGAGACCACCGGCCCCGGCGACCAGTGTGACTACCCGGCCCAGCAGGTCGACCTGGAGAACTGGAAGGTCACCCTACCCACCGGCTCGGACAACTCCCCCACCGAGATCAAGCAGCCCGACCTCGAGGACTTCTCCGAAGCACCCTGGTTCCAGGTCAACGACAAGTGCACCGGCATCCAGTTCCGCGCACCCGTCGACGGAGTCACCACCTCCGGATCGGGCTACCCCCGCTCCGAGCTGCGCGAGATGACCGACGGCGGCACCGAACAAGCCTCCTGGTCCACCACCTCCGGCACCCACACCATGACCTTCCGCACCGCCTTCAACCACCTGCCCGAGGACAAGCCGCACCTGGTCGGCGCCCAGATCCACGGCGGCGGCGACGACGTCACCGTCTTCCGCCTCGAAGGCACCGAGCTCTACGTCACCGACGGCGACGACTCCCACCACCACCTCATCACCGACGACTACCAGCTCAACACCGTCTTCGAAGGCAAGTTCGTCGCCGCCGACGGCGAGATCAAGGTCTACTACAACGGAGAACTCCAGACCACGATCGACAGCGACGACGACGAGAACTACTTCAAGGCCGGCGCCTACACCCAGGCCAACTGCGACAACTCCTCACCCTGCAACGACTCCAACTACGGCCAAGCCACCCTCTACCAGCTCGACGTCACCCACTCCTGATCTGACCTGACCAGGATCCGACGCCGTCGGGTGCAGCCAGCAGGCTCGCACCCGGCGGCGTCGTCGCGTCCTCAGTGCCTCGGCGACGCCGTGGACTCCCGCACCACGAGGCTCGTCGCGAGCTCGGTGCGCAGCGTGTGCCCGCTGCCGCTGCGCGCCCGGTGCACCAGGTCGACGGCGGTGGCGCCCATCTCGGCGAGCGGCTGCCGGACGGTGGTCAGCGGGGGATCGATCCACGGCGCCACGGGCAGGTCGTCGAACCCGACGAGCGAGACGTCGTCGGGCACCGCGAGCCCCTTCTCCCGCAGGGCGTGCAGCGCCCCGAGCGCGGTGTCGTCGCTGCTGGTGAAGATCGCGGTGGGGGGGTCGGCCAGGGCCAGCAGCCGCTGCACCCCGTCGTACCCGGCCGTCACGCCGTAGGGGCCGTCCACGACGAGGTCGTCGTCGACCTCGACCCGTGCCTGGAGCAGGGCGGCACGGTATCCGGCCAGACGGGCGATAGCGTTGTCCTGCTCCAGCGCGCCCGTGATGGTGGCGATGCGGCGGTGACCCAAGGACAGCAGGTGCGCCGTGGCCTCCAGCCCGCCCTGGAAGTTGGTCGCGCTGACGGACAGCATGCCCTCCGGCGGTCGCTGCCGCGGGTCGACGACGACGAGCGGCGTCGCGGAGTCGGCGAGCGCGCGCCGGGCACCGGCGTCGGGCACCGCGACGACGCTGACCAGCCCGTCCGTGCCACGTTCGAGCGCATGCCGCACCCAGGCGCTGCAGTCGTCGGGGTCGGGTTCGACGGCGAGGACGACGTCCAGGCCCAGGCGGCGCCCTCCGGCGACGGCACCGCGGACCACCGCCTCGGACCACGTCCCCTCCAGGTCGACGATCCGGACGTCGATCATCCCGGTGGCGCGCCGACGCCGCGGACGCAGCGTGAAGCCGTGGCGGTGCAGGACGGCGGCGACCCGCTCGCGAGTCGCGCCGGCGACGTCCGTGCGGGAGTTGAGCACCTTCGACACCGTCGGCACCGAGACCCCGGCCTCGGCGGCCACGACGGCGAGCGGCACGTCCGGTTTCTCGGCCGCCATGCCTCCTCCTTCTTCGACCGTTTCCGAAACCCGGATGCTACCTCAGTCGCGGTTCCGTCGTTGACATGACCTCCTCGGCGCTCTATTGTCGCCGAGCAATTTCGAGATCACGTTCCGAAATTTCGACGGATCGACAAAGGAGTGACCGTGAACAGCACCGCACGCCGCGCCGCCGCGGCGACCGCCTCGACACTCGTCCTCACGCTCGGGCTGACGGCCTGCGGACGCGACGACGACGACACCGGTTCGGCCGGTTCCGACAGCGGGACCGACACCGAGATCTCCGAGGGCCCCGCCTCCGGCACCGTCGAGGTCTGGGCCATGGGCACCGAGGGCGAGCTCCTGCCCGAGCTGGCCGAGCAGTTCGAGGCCGACAACCCCGACGTCACCGTCGAGGTCACGCCCGTGCCCTGGGACTCCGCGGTCCAGAAGATCAACACCGCGATGGCCACCGGCGAGGTCCCTGACGTCCTGCAGGCCGGCACCACCCTGATGAGCGGGTTCGTCGAGCTGGACGGGCTGGCCGAGACGCCCGACAGCATCGACTCGTCGGCCTTCTTCCCGGGCGCCTGGGAGACCACCGTCGTCGACGGCACCTCCTACGGCGTCCCCTGGTACGTCGAGACCCGGGTCCTGTACTACCGCACCGATCTCGCCGAGCAGGCCGGCGTCGACGAGCCGCAGAGCTGGGACGAGCTCACGGCGTTCGCCGCCGGGATGCAGGACGCGGGCGCCGAGCACGGCATCGCTCTGCAGACCAACGGCGAGGGCACCGCGCTCATGTACTTCCCCTTCTACTGGCAGGCCGGCGGCGAGATCATGGACGACGCCGGCGAGTTCACGCTCGCGGACGACGCCCAGGTCGAGGCGCTCGGCTACTACTCCTCCTTCATGGCCGACGGGCTGGCCCCGCAGAGCCTCGTCGAGGACGAGAAGGTCCAGGACTTCATCGACGGCGAGCTCGGCGCGTTCGTGTCGGGACCGTGGGAGCGCTCGAACCTGCTCACCACCGCGGGTGACGACTTCGCGGACAAGTTCGCCGTCACCGCCCTGCCCGCCGACGAGCAGGCCGCCTCGTTCATCGGCGGCTCCAACCTCGCCGTGACCGCCGAGGCCGCCAACCCCGACGCCGCCTGGAAGTTCGTCGAGTTCGCCACCGAACCCGACGTCCAGGTCGACTGGTTCGAGATCTCCCACGACCTGCCCGCCGTCCAGGCCTCCTGGGACGACGAGACGCTGGCCGGCGACGAGTCGCTCGTCGTCTACGGCGAGGCGCTCGAGACCGCCCGCTCCACACCGGCACTGCCCACCTGGTCCGAGATCGAGCACGAGCTGAACCTCATCATCGAGCAGGTCGTGAACGGCCAGCTCGAGCCCGCCGAGGCCGCCCAGCAGATGCAGGACGCCGCCGACTCCGTCGGCACCGGGCTGGGCTGAGCCGTGGCCCAGAGCACCGAGGCCCGACCGGTCTCCGGTCGTCCCGCGACGCGTGGCCGCCGCCCGGAGAGCGCCCGACGCCGCCGGCGCGGCTACGCGGCCTGGGGGTTCGCGCTGCCGTTCACCGTCCTGTTCGCCGTCTTCATGATCCTGCCGGTGGGCGCCTCGCTGTACATGGCGTTCACCGACATGCGCGGCGCCGACCTCCGGTCCCCGCTGGCGGTGAACTTCCTCGGCCTCGACAACTTCGTCACGGCGGTCACCGACCCGCAGTTCCAGCAGGCCGCCGGCAACACCGTCTACTTCGTGGGGGTGGCGATGCCCCTCACCCTCGGCATCGCGCTGCTGCTCGCCGCGCTGCTCAACTCGGGTCTCACCTGGTTCCGGTCGGTGTTCCGCGTCGGGTTCTACGCCCCGGTGGTGACCTCGATCGTCGCGGTCGCCGTCGTCTGGCGCTTCCTGCTGCAGCCCGACTTCGGGCTCGTCAACACCGTGCTCGGCGCCGTGGGGATCGAGGGGCCCGACTGGCTCACCGACCCCACCTGGGCGATGCCGTCTCTCATCATGCTCGCCGTCTGGCGCAACCTCGGCTTCTCCATGGTCATTCTCCTGGCCGGGCTGCAGGGCATCCCCAAGGACCTGTACGAGGCGTCGGCCCTCGACGGTGCCGGAGCGGTGCGCACCTTCCGGTCCGTGACCGTCCCCCTGCTGCGCCCGACGCTGCTGTTCTGCGCCGTGATGACCGGCATCGCCTACCTGCAGTTCTTCGAGGAACCGTTCGTCATGACCCAGGGAGGCCCGCTCGGTGCCACCAACTCCGTGGCCTACGAGATCTACAACCAGTTCGGGTTCGGCGACTACGGCCTGTCCGCCGCGATGAGCTACCTGCTGTTCGTCGCCATCGCGATCCTGTCCTTCGCCCAGTTCCGCCTGCTGCGGCCCAAGAACTGACCGGGCAGCGAGAGGAGCACCCGTGACCACCACACCCCTGCCCCCGGCGGCGACCGACGCCGCGCCGGACGCCGCATCCGAGCAGCACACGCGCGGTGATCGACGTCGCCTGTTCACCCCTCGCGCGCTGCTGCTCAACGGCGCGCTGCTCGTGGGGCTCGTCGCCTCGCTCGGCCCCCTGATCTGGATGGTCCTGTCGTCGGTCAAGCCCGAGGGCGAGATCCGCCAGTTCCCACCGACGCTCATCCCGCAGGACGTGACGCTGGAGAACTACACCGCGCTCTTCGACCGGCTGAACTTCCCGCAGTTCTTCCTGAACTCCGTGATCGTGGCGCTCGCCGTGACCGTCGGGGCGGTCCTGTTCAGCGCGATGGTCGGCTACGCGCTGGCCAAGATCGACTTCCCCGGCCGCAGGGCACTCTTCCTGCTGATCATGGCCACCCTCATGGTGCCCGGCACCATCACCTTCGTGCCGCTGTTCGTCCTGGTGGCCAACCTCGACCTGATCAACACCTACGCGGCGCTCATCCTGCCGTTCCTCGCCGCCCCGTTCGGGGTGTTCCTCATGCGCCAGTTCATGCTCGACATCCCCGACGAGCTGCTGGACGCCGCGCGGGTCGACGGTGCCGGCGAGTTCCGCACCTTCTTCCGCATCGTGCTGCCGCAGACCGGCCCGGCGCTGGCCACGCTCGGGATCCTGACCTTCCTCGGGTCCTGGAACAACTTCCTGTGGCCGCTCGTGGCGGTCCAGTCCGCCGACATGTACACCCTGCCCGTCGCCCTCGCCCTGTACTCCACCGGCCAGAACACCGTGCAGTACGGGCTGCTGCTCGCCGGCGCGACCGTCATCGTCACGCCGATCCTCGTCGTCTTCCTCGTGCTGCAGCGCCGCATCATCCAGGGCATCGCCACCACCGGCATCAAGTAAGGAGCACCCCCGTGACCCACGCGATCACGCTGCCCGCCGCCCCCGACTTCCGCTGGGGCGCCTCCACGGCGGCTCACCAGATCGAGGGCGGCAACGTCAACAGCGACTGGTGGGCCAAGGAGCACCAGCCCGGCACCCTGTGCGCCGAGAGCTCCGGCGACGCCGTCGACAGCTACCACCGCTACGGCGAGGACATCGGCCTGCTGGCCGGCGCCGGCCTGAACGCCTACCGCTTCTCCGTGGAGTGGGCGCGCATCGAACCCGCCGAGGGGGAGGTCTCCCGCGCCCAGCTCGACCACTACCGCCGCATGATCGACACCTGCCTGGCCGCCGGCGTCACGCCGATCGTCACCCTGCTGCACTTCACGTTGCCGCGCTGGTTCGCGGAGCGCGGCGGATGGCTGGCCCCGGACGCCGTGGACACCTACACCCGGTACGTCGAGACGGTCGCGACGATCCTCGACGACGTCGACCAGGTCGTCACCATCAACGAGCCCAACATCACCTCGATGATGCTGGGCGCGAGCCGCCGCACCAACCTCGACGCCGCCGGGCTGGCCGCCCCCGACCAGGAGGCGTCCGAGGTCCAGGCCAAGGCCCACCGCCGCGCCGTCGAGCTCCTCCACGGGCTCGGACACGTGCGCGCGGGCTGGTCCATCGCCAACCAGGTGTTCCAGGCCGCCCCCGGGGCGGACGAGGCGCGTGACGCGTACGCCTACCCACGCGAGGACTTCTTCCTCGAGGTGGCCCGCGACGACGACTTCGTCGGCGTGCAGAGCTACCTGCGCACGATCATCGGGCCCGACGGCGAGCCCGTGCCGTTCGGCGACGACGTCGAGCGCACCCTGACCGGGTGGGAGTACTACCCGCAGGCCCTCGGCGAGGCCCTGGAGTACTCCCACCGCATCACCGGCGGCGTGCCCATGCTCGTCACCGAGAACGGCATGGCCACCGATGACGACGCCCGCCGCATCGACTACACCCGTGACGCCCTGGCCTCCATGGCCCGCGCCATGGAGAACGGCTGCCGGGTCGAGGGCTATCTGCACTGGTCGCTGCTCGACAACTACGAGTGGATGTCCGGCTTCCGCCCGACCTTCGGGCTGATCGCCGTCGACCGGAGCACGTTCGTGCGCACTGCCAAGCCGAGCCTCGCCTGGCTCGGGGAGGTGGCTCGCACCGGAAGCCTCCCGGCCGTCTGACCGGCGCCCGGGAGAGGGTGCCGCCACCGCACCCGGTGGCGGCACCCCGCACGTTTCGCACGACGACGACGTTGAGGAGACGACCCATGACCAGACGACGAAGCACCGTGGCCGCGCTGGCAGTCACCGGAGTGGCGCTCGCCGCGACCGCCATGATCCCGGCGAGCGCCAGCGACCGCCCGGCCCCGCCCCGCGGCGCACCGCCCGGCCAGCTCCGGCACTGGGCCGAGGACACGTGGACCTCGTTCGAGGCCCTCGTGGTGGACTCGACCGGCCTGCCTGACGACAACATCGGCGGCGACCTCAGCCCCGACAGCCGTGGCGGGTACACGTCACCGACCAACATCGGCGCCTACCTGTGGAGCACGGTCGTCGCCCGTGACACCGGGCTGATCGAGGACGACGAGGCCCGCGACCGCATGGCCACGACGTTGGAGTCGGTGGCCGAGCTGGAGAAGCACGACGCGAGCGGCATGTTCTACAACTGGTACGACCCGGCCACGGGCGCCAAGCTCGACGAGCTGGGCGAGGACGACCCGGTCGAGCCGTTCCTGTCCAGCGTGGACAACGGCTGGCTGGCCACCGGGCTGCTGCTGGCCGCGCACGCCGAGCCGTCGCTGGCGGACGAGGCGGACGCGGTGCGCAAGCAGATGGACTTCGGCTGCTTCTACGACCCGGAGGTCAACCAGATCCGTGGCGGGTTCTGGGACACCGACCAGGACGACCCGAACCTGCCCGCGGACGACTACTGCGGCATGGGCACCGACGTCTGGTACACCGGCCACCACTACGGCGCGTTCAACACCGAGCCGCGCATCGCGTCCTACCTGGGGATCGCCGAGGGACAGATCCCGGCCGAGCACTACTTCGGCCCGGCCCGCACCTTCGAGCCGACCTGCGACTGGTCGTGGACGGAGACGAACGCGTCCGGGCAGTGGGAGAGCTACCTGGGTGTGGACGTCTTCGAGGGCACGCTGCCCTACCGCGGCATGGACATCGTGCCGACCTGGGGCGGCAGCATGTTCGAGGCGCTCATGGTGCCGCTGTTCGTGCCCGAAGAGGAGTGGGGCCCGGACTCCTGGGCCGTCAACCACCCGCTGTACGTGCAGGGGCAGATCGAGCACGGGCTGCAGGAGGCCGACTACGGCTACTGGGGCTTCTCGCCGTCGAACGACCCGGCCGGGGGCTACCGCGAGTACGGCGTCGACCAGCTCGGCATGGACGGTCCCGGGTACACCTCGGACCAGGAGCGCACCTCGGTGGACCAGCCGTACGAGGGCTGCCGGGAGGGTTCCGAGGCACCCACGGAGTACGGCGACGGCGTCGTCACCCCGCACGCCTCGTTCCTCGCGCTGCGGTACGCCCCGCAGGAGGCGGTCAAGAACCTGCGCAAGATCGCCCGCGACTTCGACGCCTACGGTCCGGGCGGGTTCTACGACGCCGTCGCGGTGCGCTCCGGGCAGGTCTCCGAGCGCTACCTCGCGCTCGACCAGGGCATGATCATGGCCGCGCTCGGCAACGCGCTGGCCGACGACTCGGTCCGCGGCTACGTCTCCGACGGCGCGGTCGAGGACTCGCTGCGTCCCCTGATGGAGATGGAGGAGTTCACCGCCTCCGATCGGGTTCCGTCGCACGGTCGGTGACGACGGCGGTCCGCCGCTGGCGGGCGGTCCCCGGGAGGCGCGCCTCCCGGGGACCGCCCGGCGCGACGACAGAGGGCGCGATCAGCGCCGAGGAAGGAGCACGCACGATGGCCGGCACGAACCCGGAACCCCGCAGCAGCGGTCAGGTCACGGACCTGGCGGACCGCCTCGACCGGACGGTGCTGTACCAGATCTACCCGCAGAGCTTCGCGGACGCCGACGGCGACGGCATCGGCGACCTGCGTGGCATCGCCGACCGCCTGGACTACCTGACCTGGCTCGGGGTCGACGCGATCTGGCTCAGCCCCTGCTTCGTCTCCCCGTTCGCCGACGCCGGCTACGACGTCGCCGACTTCCTGCGCATCGCGCCGCGGTACGGCACCAACGCCGACCTCGAGCACCTCACCGAGGAGGCGGCACGCCGCGGCATCGCCGTCCTGCTCGACCTCGTGGCCGGCCACACGTCGGACCAGCACCCCTGGTTCCGCGCGGCGATCGACGACCCGGACGACGACAGGTACGTGTGGAGCGACGTCCCCGTCGACGGCTTCGAGCCCGGTGCCGGCCGACGCGGCGGCTACTACCGCCCCAACTTCTTCCCCGTGCAGCCCGCCCTCAACTTCGGGTACGCCCGCCTCGACCCGGCCGAGCCGTGGCGACAGCCCGTCGACGCCCCCGGCCCGCAGGCCAACCGGGCCGCACTGCGCGAGATCATGGCGTTCTGGTTCGACCGTGGCGTCGCCGGCTTCCGCGTCGACATGGCGGCCTCGCTCGTCAAGGACGACCCCGGGCTCGTCGAGACGCGCCGCCTGTGGCGCGAGACGCGTGACTGGCTCGACCGCTCGTACCCCGGACGGGTCCTGATCAGCGAGTGGGGCGACCCGAAGGTCGCAGTCCCCGCAGGGTTCCACGCCGACTTCCTGCTCCAGTTCGGCGGGGACGACGACGGCCTGCCGCTGCGCTCGCTGTGGAACAACGGCGCCGGCACCACCCAGCCCACCTGGGGCGACGTGCCCGCGTGGGCCGACGCCGAGGCCCGGGGAGACGCCGCGGCGTTCGTGGCGGCGTGGACGGCGGCCGACGAGGCCATCACCACCGCCGGTCGGGGCGGCGTGGTCGGTCTCCCGACGTCGAACCACGACTTCACACGCCTCGTCGCCGGCGCACGGGACGCCGAGCAGGCGCGCGCCGCACACGTGCTCGTCATGACCTGGCCTGCCATGCCCTCGCTGTACTACGGCGACGAGATCGGCATGCGCTACGTCCCAGGGACACCGACGCGCGAGGGCAGCCGGCTCGGGCCGACCTACGACCGCGCCGGCTCGCGCACACCCATGCAGTGGGGCGACCTGTCGGCCGAGCCCTGGGGCCCGGGCGCTCCCTGGACGTCGTCGTACCTGCCGACGGACCCCCAGCCCGACCGTCCGACGGTGGCCGACCAGGTCGCCGACCCCGACTCGCTGCTGCATCTCGTGCGCGAGCTGATCACCTTGCGACACCGGGACCGCCGGCTCGACGTCGGGTCCCCGGTCGAGGTGCTGGCCACCGGCTACCCGATGGCCTACCTGCGCGGCGGCAGCCTCGCCGTCGTGCTCAACCCCGGTCGCACGCCCGTGGTTCAACACCTTCCCGGCGCCGGCGCCGCGACACCGCTGCTGTCCCGCGGCGGCCGCCTCGAGGCCGACGCCGTGCACCTCGAGGGGCACGGATTCGCCGTCCTCGACCTGACCACCCGCACCGAGCTCGGCGGGCCGCCCTCCGGGAGCTGACGGCATGGCGCCCGAGAACCCCTGGCCCTCCGTGGACGGCCAGGGGCTCCCCCAGGCGATCGGCTCGGGCCTCAGCTCCCGAGCGTGAACGTCACCGTGGTGGTGTTCCCCGCGACGTCCCGCACCACGAGGGTGTTCTCCCCCCTGACCGCCCCGAACTTTCCGGGCTTCACGCCGTTCAGGTCCGACCACACGTTGTCCGTCAGGTCCTTCTCCACCCCGTTCAGCGTCAGCCCGTCGACCTTCCCGGCGTCGTAGAGCTTGAACGACACCTTGCGGTAGTTCGGGTCGCCTCCGACGGTGTACCGGCCCCCCTCCTTCACGGTGGCCTCCGGTGCGGTGCCGTCGAGGACGAACGTCACCGTGGTGGTGTTCCCGGCGACGTCCCGGACCACGAGGGTGTTCTCCCCCTCGACGGCACCGAAGACGCCAGGCTCGACGAAGTTGAGGTCGGACCAGACGGCGTCCGTCAGGTCCTTCTCCACCCCGTTCAGGGTCAGCCCGTCGACCTTCCCGGCGTCGTGCAGCTTGAACGACACCATGCTGTAGGCGCCCTCGACGCCGGTGGTGAACTCACCCCCCTCCTTGACGGTCACCGTGGGGCCGGTCGTGTCGGTCGGGGTGCTCGTGACCGTCAGCTCGCGGATCCGGCCGGTGTTGTCGAACGATCCGAAGCCCACCCGACCCTCGGAGAACGTCGAGTCGTTCGCCGTCAGCAGCGGGTCCTCGAGCCCGTCGACGTAGACCGCGACGTCACCGCTGTCCACGCACCGCACGACGCGGACGTCGTGCCACTCCTCGTCGGTGACGGCCGGTGGCGCACCGACGGTGCCGTCCCACTTGTCGTCGATCCGCTCCCGGTCGGCACCGTCCACCTTGAAGATCCCGTTGTGGGCGTAGATCGTGTTGTCCTGCGAGAGGTGCGCGTAGTAGTACTCCGTGTCCGACTGCCAACCGAACACCACGATCACGTCGCGGTTGTTCAGCGACGCCGGGGCGTCGAGCCGGACCTGGCCTGACAGGTCGAACGACCCGAGCTCCGGCCCCTCGGTGAGGACGGCGTACTCGAACGGGCGGCGGATACCGTCGTTCGGGTTCGTCCCTGGCTCGGTGAGCACCACCTCGTCACCGGGGAACGCCCACTTGGACGGCGTGCGCGGCGCCCAGTCCTCCGCGGACATCACGTCGGTGATCTCCTGCCCGGCAGGCGTGCAGGACGGCTCGGCCGGCGGCTCCGGATCGGTGGCGCCGAACAGCTCGTACTGGGCCGCGACCTGCTCGGTCGTCGGCGCGACGTCGAGGAGCATCAGGTCGTCCATCCGACCGGTGAACGGGTTGGCCTCCCGGGTGTTCTGCGGGTAGCTGCCGCCGATCTTGATGCCCGCCGGGTCGGTCGGGGACGTGGAACCCGCGCCCCAGCTGTTCGACGCCGTGTAGTCGCCCTCGAGCTCCTCGCCGTCCATGAACAGCTTCATCTCCCCGCCCGCGAAGTCGAACGTCGCGGCGAGGTGGACCCAGCGGCCCTTCTGGAGGATGTCCTGCCACGGCAGGTCGGCCGCGTACGTCCACGAGCCGGCCCCGTCGACGCGACGGCCGAGAGCGACGAGCCTCAGCTCGCCGTCGACGGTGATGACCTCGAGCAACGCACGCACGGCGTGGCCGTCGGACGTCCCGGTCAGGACGCCGGCCAGGCCGACCGCGTTGTACCGGTCCTCCGGGTTCGTCGAGCCGGAGTTGAGCGCCGGGTGGTCACCGGTCGGCTTGAACCAGCCCATGACGGCCGCCTCGTCGGTCCCCGCGAACGCGTCCAGCGTGTCCACGCCGTCAGCGTCGTACACACCTGCCTTCCAGTCGTCGTTCGACGGGGTCCGCGGGCTCATCTGCTGGGTCTGCAGCGCCTCCCCGGCACCGGGGTACGCCCGGTCCGCGACGCGCATCTCGGTGCCGCCGTTGACCAGCTCGATGTCCGTGCCCGACCAGCCCTGGTCGTCCTCCCACGTCGCAGCGCCCGCGACCGGGTGGTCGAAGTCGTAGTGCGCGACGAGGTGCGGCGCGAGCTCGGGCAGGGCGAACGGTGACGAGGCCCCGACCTGCCGGGCGCCGGTCACCTTCCAGATCTTCCCGTCGGCCTTCGAGACCAGGTAGAGCTCGCCGTCGGCGTCGGCGCCGAACCGCAGGTCGACGCGCCGGTCCCCGACGAGGTCCTGGAACGTCGTCTCCTCGCCGTCGTGGAACACCCGCAGCTGCTCGATCTCGGCGAGGTCCTCCAGGTCGCCGTCGTTGCGCTGCATCTCGTCGGCCTGCGTGGACAGCACCCAGCCGCGCACGAGGTCGGTGAACAGGTACCGCCCCCGCAGCTCGGGGATCTCGCCGCGGTAGACGAAGCCGCCGTTGAGCGCCACGCCCGCGTCCCCGGTCTGGCCGGGGTCGCGGTTGTGGTCGTAGGCCGCGACCGGGTACGTGAACTCGAACTGCTCGGCGTCGTCGGCCGGCAGCGGGAAGATCTGGCGGTTCTCGGCGACGAAGGGCCCTTCGCGCTCGGACCAGCCGAAGTTGTCGCCGGCCTCGACCTCGTAGACGGACTCCACCTGCCACTCGCCGATGTGCCCGAGGTACATCGCGTGGTCGCCCTCGGGGTCCCAGCTGATGCGGTGCGGGTCCCGCATGCCGACGGCGTAGATCTCGCCCAGCGCCCCGGGGGTGTCGACGAACGGGTTGTCGGCCGGCACGCCGTAGCGGCCGTTCGCGCTGTCGTCCCCGGACGGGTCGATCCGGAACATCTTGCCCTGCGGCGTCGACAGGTCCTGCGGGTTGCCGTTGCCGACGCCGTTGCCACCGTCGCCCACCAGGATGTACAGCATCCCGTGGTCGGGGTCGCCCGGTGCCACGGTGGGGTTGAACGCGAGCTGCTGGACGGTGTGCACCCGGCCGGCGAACGGCACGCGCATCAGCTCGCGGCTCGTGCCCTCGAACGTCTCGGCCGCCGGGTCGGTCGCCGTCCACTCCGTGATGACGCTGTGATAGTTCGTGCCCCCGAACGCCGGGAAGTCCGGGGTGTCCTCGGTCAGCGCGCTGCCCGACTCGGTGTGCACGGTGTAGAACAGGCCGTTGTCGGCGAACTCGGGGTGGAACTCGACGAACCCGAACCCGGTCCCGAGACCCGCGTGGTTGTGGAAGTTGTCGACGAACTCGTCACGGACGTTCAGGTACTCGACGTGCTCGCCGGTCTCCTCGTCGACCAGGTAGAGGCTCGCGTTCATGTCCGGTACCGCGAGACGGCCGGACCCGTCGGGCACCTCGTCGAGGTGCGTGATCCGGTTGTGCCGCACCAAGCGCTGGTCCGCGGTCGCGGGGGTCGTCTGCGACTCCGGCAGCCGGGCGAGCTCGGTGACCTCGATGCCCAGCCTCGACGGCGTGGGGTCGGGCAGCGGGTTGACGAGCGGCGCGTCCGGCACGGTCCCGCCGGCGGCGCAGTCGCCCGGGTTCTCCGTCGCGATGGCGAGGTTCTCGCCGGAGTCGTCGACCGCGACGTCGTCGAGCAGGAGGCGTCCCGCGCTGTTCGAGCCGTTGATCCAGAAGAACCTGTCGAGCGCCCCGGTGACGTTCTCCCGGAAGTCGAACTGCTGCTCGGCGCCCTCCGGCAGGCGGGTGATCTCCTCGTAGGGTCCGCCCTGGCTGTAGACCGTGACCTCGTCCGCGGCGTTGTCGGCGACGATCCACACGCACTGCCAGGTGTCGCGCGACCACGTGCCGACCGGGCGGAAGGCGCCGCCGTCCCGGACGAGCATGACGTCGCTGTTCTGGTTGTTCACGTAGGCGCGGCTGTTCGGGTAGTCCGCCGGCGCGTCGACGTCGGTGATGCCGAACGACGTGTCGACGCTGCCGCTGCGCAGGAACCGGAAGAACAGCGTCCCGGTGTCGCCGTCGGCGATCGGCGGGATGGCGCGGTAGGCCCGCTGGCCCCCGCCCACCGACTCGAGGACCTGGTTGTTGGCGTCGAGCGGGTCGGCGACGACGCGCGGTGCGGTGGACGCGGTCCAGCCGTCCTGCCCGTCCAGGGTGCTGCGTTCGTACTGCTCGAAGTCGAGCAGCGCGGTGAACGGTACGGGGTCGGCCGCCACGGAGGGCGTGCTCACCAGGACGGTCCCGACGAGCGCGGCGGCCACGGCCGCCGCGGCCGTGCGTGCGGGGTGCGAGCGTCTGTGCTCGGTGGTGCTCCGCCGGTCGACCGGCGGTCGTGTGGTGCGCTGGTGCATCGGGTCACCTCTCAACGTCGTTGTCGATCAGGTCTGTGCCGACTGCTGTCCTGCCACCCGCCGCGGCGCGGCACGTCGTCCGGCGGACACTGGTGGTGGCTCGTCCCACCGGTGCCCGGTCGGGACCGGGCACCGGTGGGAGGTACGGGTGGTACGCGGCGGACGAGGTCAGCGCGCGGTACGGGCGGCGCCGTCGCCGCTCGTCGCCGACGCCCGGCCGCCGAGGTAGAGCTCCGAGAGCTGCGGGTCGGCGAGCAGCTCCGGCGCCGGCCCGGTGATGTGGACGCGCCCGAGGTCGAGCACGCAGCCGATGTCGGCCGTCTCGAGCGCCCGGCGCGCGTTCTGCTCCACGAGGAGCACGGCGACGCCGGCGTCCCGCATGCGCACGACCTGCTCGAACACCGTCGCCGTGGTCTTGGGGTCGAGCCCCATCGACGGTTCGTCGAGGAGCACCACCCGCGGGCTGACCATGAGCGAGCGCGCGAACTCGACCTGCTTCTGCTGCCCTCCGGACAGCAGGCCGGCGAGCTGCTTCCACCGCTCGCCGACGATGGGGAAGAGGTCCTGCACGAACGCCACCCGCTCCGCGACCTTCTCCTTGTCGCGGACCGTGTAGGCCCCGAGCATGACGTTCTCCGCCACGGTCATCTCGCGGAAGACGCTGTGTCCCTGGAGGACGTGCGCCAGGCCGGTGGAGAGCATCTCCTGCGGCCCCTGCCCGGTGACGTCCTGGCCCCCCACCAGGACGCGACCCGACCGCGGCTTCAGCAGGCCGCTCGCGACCTTCAGCACGGTCGACTTGCCGGCCCCGTTCGGGCCGACGAGGCACACGACCGTCGAGGCCGGGACCTTGATGGTCAGCCCTCGCAGCACCATCGCGGCGCGGCCGTAGCCGGCCTGGATGTCGTCCAGCTCCAGCAGGAGCTCCGTCCCCCCGTCGGGGGTCTGATCAGACACCAAGGTAGGCCTCCAGGACTCGCGGGTCGGACTGCACGACGGCGGGCGTGCCCTCGGCGATGGGCCGGCCCCGGTCGAACACGATGACGTGGTCGGACAGGCCCATGACCAGCTCCATGTTGTGCTCGACGACGAGGAACGTGCGCCCCTCGGCGTTGAGCTCCTGGACCAGCGTGGCGATCCGGCCGATGAGCGCCGGGTTCACCCCGCCCGCCGGCTCGTCGAGCATGATCGTGTCGGGGTCGCCCATGAGGACCCCGGCGAGCTCGAGGAGCTTCTGCTGGCCGTAGGACAGGTTGCGTGCCTCGATGTTCTCCAGGTGGTCGATGCCGACCCGGGTGAGGAGGGCGCGGGCCTTGTCGATCTCCTCCGGGTTGCGCGCCCCGTGGAGCAGCTCGCGCATCCGGGAGCGGCGGACGGCCACCAGCATGTTGTCCAGCACGGTCATGCGGGGGAAGATCCGGCAGAGCTGGAAGCTGCGCCCGATCCCCGCCCGGGCGATCCGGTGCGGCGCCTTGCGGGTGATGTCGTGCCCGTGGAACGTGACCGTGCCGGCGTCCGGCTTGATCATGCCGGTCACGCAGTTGAAGAACGTCGTCTTCCCGGACCCGTTCGGCCCGATGAGGGCGTTGATCTTGCCGTGGTGGAACGTCACGGTGGCGTCCCGCACGGCGTGCACGCCGCCGAAGGACTTCGTGAGCCCGACGGTCTCGAGGTTGCGCGTGCGGGGCGGTGCGGCGGTGGTCATCGGCCGTCCTCCTCGGTGGCGGTGGGATGGGTGCCCGGCCTCGTGGTGCCCGGCGTCGTGCCGCCCGGACCGGCGCCGTCGTCCTCGGCGGCGCCGCCGGCAGCCACCCGGTTGCGCTCGAGGAGCTCGGCGGCCGTCTCCTCCCGGATGGAGGAGTCCTGCGGACCGAACCGCTTGAACAGGGCGCTGACCGCCGGGATGATGCCGTCCGGCATGAACAGCACGACGATCCCGAGCAGCAGCGCCGTCGCCACGAGGTGGAACTGGGTGTCGCCGAACTCGAGCTTGAAGTACTCCAGCCCGGTGCCGACGACGATCGCGCCGAGCAACGGCCCGAACAGGTGCCGGACGCCACCGAGCAGTGCCATGAGCACCATGTAGGCGCCGAGCATGATGGAGAACTGGAAGATCGGGTCGAGGTCGCCGAACCAGAGCGCGTACATGCCCCCGGCGAGACCGGTGAAGGTCGCCGAGACGACGTAGGCGACCAGCTTGTAGTTGCGCGTCGGCACGCCCAGGGACTGTGCCTTGTCCTCGTCCTCCCGCACGGCCTTGAGGCCGGTGCCGAAACGCGACCGGTCGATCGCCCACCAGGCCACCAGCATGACCGCCAGGAGGGCGGCGAAGAGGTAGAAGAAGACCTGGTGGTGCTCGGGACGGAGCAGGTCGGGGAAGGGGCGCGGGACGACGAGACCGTCCGAACCCCCGGTGAAGGAACCCCACGCCTGGAAGACCAGCAGGAGGATCAGGACGAACGCGATGGACACGATGACGAACGACGCCCCGCGGACGCGCAGCGCCGCGATGCCCACGGGGATCGTCACGAGGAGGACGAGCGCTCCCGCGACGACCCAGGCGACGAAGCTCGACAGCCCGACGTCGCGGATCAGCAGGCCGGTGCCGTAGGCCCCGAGGCCGAAGAAGGCCGCATGACCGAGCGAGACGTAGCCGGTGAACCCGCCCATGAAGTTCCAGGCGGTCGCGGTGCACGCGTAGCTGAGCACCACGATGCCGGCGGACAGGATGTAGGCGTTGGGCGCCATCGTGGGGAAGGCGAGGACCAGCACAGCGCCGACGACGAGCGCGGCGATCCGCACCAGCCGTCCCGTGCGCCGTCGCGGGGCCGGGACGCCGGCCGCCGGACGGGTGGTGGTGCGCTGGGCGGGCCGGGTGTCAGAAGCGTTGGGCAAGGCGACCTCCGAAGAATCCCTGGGGCCGCAGCATCAACGTCGCGAAGAGGGCGACGTAGAAGATGGTCTGCGCCCACGTGGTGCCGAGGGGCACCTGGAGCATGCTCTGGCCGATGCCGAGCACCATGGCGGCGACCGCGGCGCCGGGGATCGACCCCAGACCGCCGACGACGATGATCGCCATGAGCGGACCGATCCAGTGCCAGTGCAGCGACGGGTAGATCGTCGCGTCGAGCGACAGCGCCGTGCCGCCGATGGCCGCGGTCGCGAGGCCGAGGCCGAACCCGTACCCCGCCACCCGGTCGGTGCGGATGCCGACGAGCTGGGCAGCGTCCTGGTGCTGGATGGTCGCCCGGAGCGCCTGCCCGAACCGGCTGCGCTTCAGCAGCAGGTACAGCAGCCCGAGGGACAGCGCAGCGAGCCCGAACGCGACGAGCTTGACCACGGCGACCTGCGCACCGAAGAACTCGATGCTGTCACCCGAGTAGGGCAGCTGGATCCGGCGCTGCGTCCCGCCCCAGACGAACCCGATCATGCCCTCGATGAAGAGCGCGACGGCGAAGGTCAGCAGCACCGACATCATGGTCAGCGTCACCGGCCGGAGCCGCGTGATGAGCAGCCGTTGCATGCCGACGCCCACCGCGAAGAACAGCGGCACCGTGACGACCAGCGACAGCAAGGGGTCCATGCCGGTCTGCTCGTGGAAGTACCAGGCCAGGTAGGCGGCCAGGATGAGGAAGGCCGAGTGGGCGATCATCACCACGCGCATCACGCCGAAGTACAGGGTCAGGCCCGCTGCCAGGAGGGCGTAGAGCCCTCCCAGCAGCACGCCCAGCACGAGGCTCTGGAAGAGGAGCGTCCCGGTCACCGACTCACCACTCCGGCTTCGGGAAGACGAGCTCGGCCTCCATGGCGTCCTGCGGCAGGACGATCTGGATCTCGCCGTCGACGTACTGCTGGATGAGGTGGGCGCCCTGCGGCTTGCCTGTCTCGTCCCAGCTCAGCGGCCCCACGACGGTGTCGACCTCGTTCGAGTGCAGCCACGACACCAGCTCCTGCTGGCACTCGCCCTGCTCGGCGCAGCCGACCGCCTCGACGGCCGCGGCCACCACCTGGCCCGTCGTGTAGGCGTTCGCCTCGTCCTCGCCCGGCGGGTTCCCGTGCAGCCCGGTGTACCGCTCGACGAAGTCGACGTTCGACTCGTAGCTCGCGGTCTCCGTGTAGCCGGTCGGCGAGAGGATCCCCTCGGTCTTGTCACCGATCGCGGAGGCGAACTCGGGGTTGGTCGGGGCGGTCGAGAACGCGGCGAGCTCCGGCTGGTAGTCGAGCTGCTGGAGCGCGACGATGAGGTTCACGGCGTCCTGGTACTGCGTGCCACCGATGACCATGTCCGCCCCGGAGTCGTCGATCTTCGCGGCGATGGGTGAGAAGTCCGTCGTGTTGGGCGGATAGACCTCGTCGACCACGATCTCGAGCCCGCCGTCGGCGAGCTTGTCGCGCAGCCCGTAGGCCGTGCCCTGGGCGAACGGGTCGTCCATCGAGGCGACCGCGACGGTCTCGGGACGTTCGCCCTCGGGCATGTCGAGGACGTACTCGGCGAGGTAGTCGTAGTGGTCGCCCGCGACGGCCGGGGCGGCGTAGAAGAGGTTCCCGAACCCCTGCTCGAAGACCTCGGAAGCGGCGCCGGCGGGTTCGACGAAGAGCATCCCGTACTCCTCGGCGACCCGGGCGCTGGGGACCACGAGCCGGGTGGAGAACGGGCCGAACACGAGGTCGACCTCGTCCTGGGCGATGAGCGCCTCGTAGTCCTGGACCACGCGGTCGGCGCTGGACTGGTCGTCGAGGATCTTCAGCTCGACCTGGCGCCCGAGCAGCCCGCCGTCCTCGTTGACGAACTGCGCCCAGGCCTCGTACCCGCGCTGCACGCCCTTGCCGGGTTCGGAGAAGTCGCCGGTGAGCGGCAGGGAGATGCCGACGACGATCGGGTCGTCCGTCTCGCCCTCCCCCTCGCCGGACTCGCCCGACGCGCCGCCGGAGCAGCCTGCGGCCACCAGGGCTGTGGCGGCGAACCCGGCGGCGGCCGCGAGAGCGCGGCGCCTGGCGGTGGGGCGGGTGGTCCGTGGGTACAACCGTGTGGACATGGGTACATCTCCCTACTTCGTCGTAGTGAGCAGCCGTCTGAGCGACCAATGTGCGTAAGCGCTTCCGGTAAGCGCTTTCATCACCGTACGCTACAGAGATGAAATGTGGCAAGCGTCACGTCCGGGTGATCATCGACCCCATCAACGCTCGATCGTCGCGACGCCTGCGAGGCCGGGGTGCCTAGGCCCGACGGCGCGGGCGAGCGCCCGCAGCCCCGGCTCGTCGACGTGGCGGAGCGGGCCGGGGTGTCGATCGCCACCGCCTCCCGGTCGCTGTCCGGGCGCGACGGCGTCTCGGCGGTCGTCGCCGCGCACGTCCGGGAGGTCGCCGCGACCCTGGGCTACGTGCCCAACCCGCACGCCCGCACGCTGGCCGGGGGCGCGACGTCCGTCGCCGGGCTGCTCGTGTACGAGATCGGCGACCCGTACTTCTCGGAGATCGCGAGCGGTGTCATCAGCGCGGCCGCCGCGCAGGGGTGGAGCGTACAGATCAGCCACACGGAGCGCGACGCGCGGGCCGAGGCGGCACAGCTCCGCCTCATGCGGGCGCACCGGGTCGGCGCGATCGTCGTCGCGGGCTCGGGGTACGTCGACCCCGCGATGGAGAACGATGTCGCGCGGGAGCTCGAGGCGTACCAGCACGCCGGCGGCCGGGCCGTCGTCATCGGGCGCCACCACGTGCGCTGCGACGCCGTGCTCCCGGACAACAGCGCCGCGGCGGCCAGCGTCGCGGCGCACGTTCTCGGGCTGGGGCACCGCCGGCTCGCCGTCGTCGCCGGGCCCCGCCACCTGAACACGGTGGCCGACCGGCTGCGGGGGATCCGCAGCGCCCTCGACGCGGCCGGCCTCGACCCCGGCGAGCTGCCCGTGGTCTACGGGCCCTTCACCCGCGAGGGCGGCCAGCAGGCCACCGCCCAGGTGCTCGAGCGCCATCCCTCCACCACCGCCGTCCTCGCCCTCAACGACGCGATGGCGACGGGTGTCCTGTCGGTCCTGCGGGAGCGTGGTCTGGCCGTCCCGCGCGACATGTCGGTGACCGGTTTCGACGACATCCAGGTCGCCCAGGACCTCGCGCCCGCGCTCACCACCGCGCGGCTGCCCATGTCGGAGATGGGCTCGACCGCGTTCGAGCTCGCCCTCCGGCCCGCCGCGGCACGCCCGCGCCGCAAGCCGACCGACCACGCCCTGGTCGTCCGGGACTCCACCGCACCCCCGGCGGTGCGGTAGGACTCACCGGTGGATCCGCTCGCCCGGTGCCGGAGCCGCTACGTCGACGGGTTGAGCAGCTCGTACACGGGCGGCGAGTCCTGCGGGCCGCCGGCCGTGTGGCGGAACGCCAGGCCCGAGGCGTCGAACACCTCGAACCACTCGTCCCAGCCGACCGGACGGGGGCCCGAGGTGCTGTCGTCCTGCGGGAAGACGACGGCCGGGACGGGACGGGCGTCACCCAGCCCGGAGGCGTCGATCAGGCCGGGCACGCCGTCGTGCGCCTCGACCCACGAGCGGATCTCCTGGTGGTCGGTGGTCGTCATGCTCATCGGTCACGCCTTCCTGCCGGAGGTGCCTGCCACGAGGGAGACGCCGATCGCGGCCAGGCCGATCTGGAAGGCCAGCTCGATCCAGTCGATGCCGCCCGTGTCCTCGACTCCGATCAGGCTCGCGATCCACGTGCCCACCAGCGCGGCCACGATGCCGACGAGGATCGTCGCGATGATCGAGATGTTCTGACGTCCGCGGACCACCAGCCGTCCGAGCGCGCCGATGATGGCCCCGATGATGATGGCCGTGATGATGCCGCCTGCGGTCATGGCTGAACCTCCTGGTCGTCGGGTCTTTCCCAACCTAGGGCGGGTCCGGCCTCGCTGCACCACGGCGGGCGGCGCCCGCCGGGTCGGCACGGCCAGAGCGGCCCGAGCACCTCGCCCTGGTCGGCGTCCAGGTCCAGGGCGCAGAAGCCGTGGCAGTACAGCAGCAGGTCACGGGTGGCGGCCTCGCCGGGAGCGCCCTCGGCCAGTGCGGCGCGGGTGACGTGAAGGGCCTTGCGAAGACGGCCGTGGACACGGCGCAGCTCCTGGCTCCGGGCGACGAGCCGGGACCGGTCTCCGTCGACCACCAGACGACGATAGCCCCCTGACCGGGGTCAGGGGGCCGTCGCCGTCAGCGGGGGTCGATCCGCCCCTCCCGCACCGCACGGGCGAGACGCGGCGGCACCTGGACCCGTTCCCCGCCGACCACGACCGGCACGAGGGCCGGCTCGACGGCCTTCCACTGCGCCCGGCGGCTGCGGGTGCGTGAGCGGGACATCTTGCGCTTCGGGACTGCCATGGGTGCTCCTCAGCCTTGGCGCGCCTTCCAGCGCGGGTTCTGCTTGTTGATGACGTAGGTCTTGCCACGGCGCCGGACGACCTTGGCGCCGGGCTTGTCCTTCAGGGATCGCAGGGAGGCGCGGACCTTCATCGCGCACCTCGGTCCGCGCCGGCGCCGGCAGCACCGGCGCCGTAGCGGCGGCGGAACTTCTCGACGCGACCCGCGGTGTCCACGACGCGCGCGGCGCCCGTCCAGAACGGGTGGCTCGCGCTCGAGATGTCGACGTCGATCACCGGGTAGGTGCTGCCGTCCTCCCACTCGATCGTGCGGGCTGGGCGCCCGGGGCCCGACGGCGTCTCGCCGGCCAGGGTCGATCGCGTCAGGAACGCGAACCCCGCGCTGGTGTCGCGGAACACGACCGGCCCGTAGGTCGGGTGGATGTCCTTCTTCATGGTCTCCCTCACCAACTTGACTTGGTCACGCCGGGCAGCTCGCCGCGGTGCGCCATCTGACGCATCCGGATGCGGGAGAGCCCGAACTTGCCGACGTAGCCGCGGGGGCGTCCGTCGGCCGCGTCACGGTTGCGGACCCTGGTGGCGCTGGCGTCGCGCGGCTGGCGCTGCAGCTCCAGCACGGCGGTGGCGCGCTCCTCGTGCGTGGACGACGGCGACGCGACGACCCGCTTCAGCTCGGCGCGCCGCTCGGCGTACCGGGCGACGACCTCGCGCCGCCGCTCGTTCGCGGCGATCTTCGACTTCTTGGCCATCAGCGGGTCTCCTTGAACTCGACGTGCCGGCGCACGACGGGGTCGTACTTGCGCAGCACCAGCCGGTCAGGGCTGTTGCGGCGGTTCTTGCGCGTCACGTACGTGAAGCCGGTGCCCGCGGTGGAGCGCAGCTTGATGATCGGACGCAGGTCAGCCTTGGATGCCATCAGACCTTCTCCCCTCGTGCCAGGATCCGAGCGACGACGACGTCGATGCCGTCACGGTCGATCGTCTTGATGCCCTTGGCACTCACACGGAGGGTGACGGTGCGACCGAGGGACGGGACCCAGTAGCGCTTCTTCTGGATGTTGGGGTTGAACCGCCGCTTGGTCCGCACGTGCGAGTGCGAGATCGAGTGGCCGAACCCCGGGACGGTGCCGAGCACCTGACAGCGGGCGGACATGGCTTCCTTTCCGGCGCGACGTCCTGCGACAGGGCGACGCTTTGAGAACACTTCTCATCTAGGGGCTAGAGTGTGCCAGAGACGATTATCATTCTCAACACGAGGAGGCGCTGTGCATTCCCGACCGGACCAGCCCGCGAACGCCCACCTGCCCGCGCTCAGCGTGCTCGTGAGCACCGACCCCGTCCTGCGCGACACCACCGCCGCGAGCCTGACGCTCACGTCGCCGGGCGCCGTCGTCGTCCGCCACGACCTGCTGCCTGACGACGACGCGCTGCGCCGCGTGGTCGTCGACGCGACCGGCGTGGTCGAGGACGTCACCGTCGAGCTGGAGCACGCCTGCGTGTCCTGCAGCGTCCGCGAGGACGCCGTGCCCACGCTCGCGCGGCTCGCCGAGAGCGGTCGCTGGACGGACCTCGTCCTCGCCCTGCCCGTGACCGCAGAGCCGCTGCCCGTCGCCCGCGCGCTGGCCACCTACACCGCCCGCGGCGAGATCCTCGAGTCGTTGCGGTTCACCGCCACCACGGCCGTCGTCGACCTCGACCGGGTCGAGTCCGACCTCCTCGGCGACGACCTCGTGGACGAGCGTGGACTCGCCCTGACCGAGGACGACGAGCGACCGCTCGGCGAGGCGCTCGCCGCCCAGCTCGAGCAGGTGGACGTCGTCGTCACCACCGGCGACGATCCCACCGGCGCCGGGCTGGTCGACCGCCTGCGCGCCGGCGACAGCCAGCGCATCGACGGCGTGCACGAGCTCGACGTCGCCCAGCTCGCCGCCCGCAGCCACGACACGGTCGCCGCCGAGGGCCGGGCCCACCCGCTCGGTGCCCGCCGCGGGCGCCAGGCGGCGACGGACCCGCAGGACCGCAGCTGGAGCCTGCTGCTGAAGTCCCGGCGCCCCTTCCACCCCGAGCGCCTCCTCGAGCAGATCGAGCACCTGGGCACCGGGCCCGTCCGCAGCCGCGGCGTCTTCCACGTCCCGGACCGCCCGGACTCGGTGTGCCTGTGGGACGGCGCCGGCGGAGCCCTGTGCGTCGCCGACCTCGGCACCTGGCAGGAGGTCGCCGGCAACCGACCGCCCGTGACCCGCATCCTCGTCGTCGGAGCGGGCGACCCGGACGAGTCCCGGATGGTCCGCGACCGCATCCTGGACGCGTTCGGCGAGGCGCTCACCACCGGTGCGGAGGTCGACGACGGCGGGCTGCGCTGGCTCGGCAGCAGGGACGTCCTCGAACCCTGGCTCGGCGCCCGGACGGCTTGACGGCCAGGGACCCGCTACGTCCCGAGGACGGTCAGGACGCTCGCGAGGCCGCTCACGAGGACGATGCCCGTTACCACCACGACGTGGACGGCCGGCCGGCGGCGCAGCACGGCCACGAACTCGCGCAGGTACGCGCTGGGGTAGAAGTACCCCGCCGTCGGCGCACCGATCGCGTGGACGTCGAGCCCCAGGTCCATCGCCTCCATGGCGGCCCGCGGTGCGTGGTAGCTGTTCGTCGCCACCAGGTAGGGACCGGTGAGTCCCGCGTCGTCGAGCAGCGCGCACCCGAGGGCCAGGTTCTCCCGCGTGGTGCGGGCGCGGTCCTCGACGAGGATCACGTCGCGCGGAACACCCTCGGCCACCAGCCACTCCGCCATCGCCAACCCCTCGGGCCGGTCCTCGTCGGCACCCTGCCGTGCGGCACGAGCGCCGCCAGCTGTGCCAGCACGCCCCCGGCGGAGTACACGGACGCGATGAGGGGGAACCCGTCGCGCAGCCGGCGGCGGTCGGTGCGCAGCGACACCGCGAACCACGTCGTCCAGAAGGCGCACACCACGACGGAGCCGACGACGGCGAGCCAGTCGGCGCTCATGCCGTCCGGCCCGTCCGGTCGCGAGTCCCGTTCGCCACGAGGACCGCGATCGCCACCACCACGCACAGGACGGCCGTCGTCGCGAGGCCGGCGGCGAAGCTCGTGCCCGCCGCGACGAACCCGACGACGAGCGACCCGAGGCCGGTGCCCGCGTCGAACCCGATGTTCCACACCGTGCTGGCGGTCGGGTGGGAGCGGCGCGGCACCGCGGCGAACGCCTCCACCAGCGTGAGGTTCTGCAGGCTGCCGTAGGACAGGCCCACGACCGTCATCCCGAGCACCAGGGCGACCGCACGTGGACCGCCGTCGGCGATCGCCCAGGCGCAGACGACGAGCCCGGCCGCGCACAGGCCGAGGAGCGGCGCCAGGAAGGCCCGCGGGCCGTGCCGGTCCGCCGGGCCACCCACCGCCCAGCGCGAGAACGCCGTCGCCGCCGTGAACCCGAGCAGGCCCACCACGGCCACCGCGACGCTGCCGGCGAACTGCGGGGTGAAGGTCAGCAGCGCCCCGCCCGGCGTGGTGACCGCCAGCAGGACGAGGGACGGCAGCGCGAGGCCGAGCAGGCCGCGCCGGCGGGCGCTCGCGGGTCCGCTCTTCTCCGCGACGTCGTGCTCGTCGTGCTCGGCCTCGACCTGTTGCAGGCGGCGCCCCAGCACGGCCGCCGCCGGGGCGGCGAGCGCCGGCAGCGCCCCGAGGGCGAACACGACGGGGAAGTCGAGCGTCTCGGCGATCCAGGCGGAGCCCGGCACCAGCAGGAGCTGCGGGATGGCGATCGACAACCCGTACAGGCCGATCGCCCGACCGTGCCGCGGCCCGTCCACGAGAGCGGCCACGGCGCTCGACCCGCAGACCGTGAGGACGGCGAACCCCATCCCCCGCACGGCCGAGAGCACGAGCAGCCATGGCAGCGCGTCGGTCAGCACGAACAGCGCGGAGGGCAGGCCCAGCAGCAGCACGCCGGCGACCATCGTGGGGCGCCAGCCGACGCGCCGCAGCGCGGTCGGCATCATCGTCTGGGTCAGCACCGTGGCCAGCATGAGGACGGCGTTGACGAGCCCCGCCCCGCCGGAGTCCGCGCCGCCGTGCACCGCCCACAGCGGAGCGACGGGCAGGAGGAGCGCATAGCCGGCGAACCCGAGCGCGGACATGGTCAGCAGGGCGCGCATGCCCGGTACCCGGGTGATCGGTCCGTCGGGCGAGGTGGAGGGGTGACGCATCACCAGCAACCTATCCCGCCCGGGCGGTGCCGCGACCCGCTGCGTCAGTCGCCCGGCCACTCCCCCGTCCACCGCTGGAAGGCGCGCGCGCCGCCACGGTCGATGAGGGCCTTGACCACGGAGAAGACGGCGCCCTGCAGCAGCGAGGCGAGGACGATCTCCTTGAGCGGGTACTCCGACTGCAGCGGCGTCGGCGGATCGTCCGGGTGGCCGGGGGCCACCCGCTTGTAAACCTGCCGGAACACCTGCCCCGCCACGATGCCGCCGACGATCGACCCGGCGAGGCCGAAGGGACGGTAGAGGATCTTGGCGCTCTTGCTGCCGGCTGCCTCGCGACGGGTTCCGTCGTTCTTGTGGCTCATGCTCCGACGCTAGGACGGGTCGGCCGTGCACGCAGCCCCGCCGCCGGGACCGGCAGACCGATCGCGACGGCCGTCGTGAGGGCGGGTGCGGGAGGTCCGCACCGGGTCGGTCAGACGGCCGGCTCGGCCTGGTCGCGGGTGTGCACGCCGCAGCGCACGGTGAACCGGGCCCAGACATGCTTGGCGGTCGCCGTGCGGAACCACCCGATCGTGTCGGCCAGCCGGGCGGCGAGCAGCAGGCCGAAACCTCCCTGGCCCGAGGGACGGTCCGCGACCCGCTCGGGCACGCGGTCGGTCGCCCGGTCGACCACCTCGAGCAGGTACTCGCCGTCCCGCGCCGACAGCCGCACGAGTGCTGGTTCGCCCGCATAGCTCAGTGCGTTGGTCGCCAGCTCGCTGGCGACCAACATCACGGACTCCGGCACGCCCTCCAGTCTCGTCCCCGGCCTCCCGGGTATCACGGCGCCGAGGTCGTCGCGGATTCCTGCCAGCTCGTCGACCGCCAGCAGGGGCCAGGAACGCACCTCACGGAACCCTCGGGGAGATCGCGCCTCGGGAAGAGTCTGGTGCACCACGTTCGTCCTCCTCAGGTGTCGAGGACGAACAGCGTATCGACGCCGGTGATCCTCAGCAGGTCGACGACCTTCGTCGGAGCGCCGACCAGGCGCGGCGGCGTCGGCTTCGCCTCCGCCGCGGTGCAGAGCAGGCGCAGGCCTCCCGAGTCGATGAACGCCACTCCGGCGAGGTCCACCGTGAGGGTTTCTTCGCCCGTCCGGCGAAGGTGGTCGGCCACCTCGGCCTCCACCTGCTGCTGGACGGCTCCGTCGATCTCGCCCCACATCACCCAGTGTGCACGGGACGGGTCGATGCGGACGCCGCCATGAGTCAATTGGTCGTTCACGGTCACCCTCGCTGACTGCTCGAGCGGCCGCGGCTGCTTCACGACCGGTCACATCTTGCCCGACGCGCGCCGCAGGCGCAGCATCGTTCCCGGCCCCGCCGACGGTCAACGGCTGAGCCGGCGGTGCCTCTGCAGCCGCGAGAACCCTCGCGCGTCGGGGACGTCGCTCGTCGCCAGCGCGTCGGTGACCCGTTCGCGGACGGCGGCGACGTCCAGGTGCATCCCGATCGCGACCAGGCCCTCCACTCCGGGCGACGGGACCGAGGTCGCGACGTGCACCGACCGTCCGACGACGTTCACCAGGTACGTGCGCACGTCGCGGGTGGTGCGCACGGCGACCCGCCCCTTGATCCGGTAGACACCACCGGCCGGCGGCAGCTCCAGGAGGTCGACGAGCCGGCTGGCGCTGACCGGGCCGTGCGCCGGGACGCTCACGGCGTCGGCGTGCACGTGGTCCTGCGTCCGGGACCCGCGCAGCAGCGCGGCGAGCGGGAGCTGGTCGGGCGGGTCGACGTCCTGTGCGGCGTCGTAGACGAGGTCGGGGTCGATGCGGCCGTGGTCCGTCGCCACCACGTGCGCCCGGGGGTTGCGTCGGAGCACCCGGTCACGGACACGGGTGAACCTGGCCTCGCGCTCGTCCGGTGCCAGCAGGTCGAGCTTGTTCACCGCGACGAGGCCGGCCGCGCCGTGGCGGACCGGCGGGTCCGCGCCGGTGTCCACGGTGTCGAAGTGCTCGACGGCGTCGACGACGTCGACCACGCCGCCAGGGCGCACCCGCTCGACGCCGCTGAACCGGACGAGCCGGGCCAGCGTGACCGGGTCGGCGATCCCGCTGGCCTCGACGATGACGGCGTCGAGGCCCCGGCGTGGTGCGGTGAGGACCTCCAGCGCGTCGTCGAGACCCCCGGCGTCCGGCAGGCAGCACAGGCACCCGCCGGAGATCGCGGCGGGCTCGTCGATCTGCCCGGTGACCAGGCCGGCGTCGACGGCGATGTCCCCGAAGTCGTTGACGACCACGCCGACCTGCGCACCGGGCCGGGTCAGCAGGTGGTTGAGCAGCGTGGTCTTGCCGGCGCCCAGGTGCCCGGCCAGGACGACCACGGGCACCTTGCGGGAGTCGCTGCGCATCGGTTCCCTTCGTGACGAGCGGAGCCCGGCGGACTACATGAGAAGGGTTCTCATCCTGCCACGAGGCCCCGGCCGACGTCGCGGCCCGGGCGGGGAAGCGGCCGGCCGTGCCTCAGTCCCTGATGATCGAGCGGCCCGCCCACAGCGCGGCCGCATACGCCTCGTCGCCGTCGTGCGGCAGGAAGCCTCCGAGCTCCAGCATGACGAGACCGTGGACGTAGCCCCAGAGCCGTCCCGCCCGGACCGTCGCCTCCTCGGGGGTGGACCCGGTGGCGCGCGCCACACCCGCGACGAGGACGTCGAAAGTGGGCTCCGCACGGTCAGGCGGCACGCCCTCCGGCCGACCGGCGAACATCACGCGGTAGAAGTGCGGGTTCTCCCGGGCGTTGGCCCGGTAGGCCACCCCGAGGGCGAGGAGGTCGGCCGCCGGGTCGTCGGTGCGGTCGACCGCGGCGAGGTGGGCGGCGAACCGGCCGAAGCCCTCGTCGACCACGGCCTGGACGAGCTCGTCGCGGCCGCCGAAGAGCGCGTAGACCGCCGCCGTCGTGGTTCCGGCAGCCGCAGCGACGGAGCGCAGCGACAACCCGGCGGTGCCGTGCTCGGCCACGGCGGCGGACGCCGTTTCCAGCAGCCGGCGGCGCACGGCCTCGTCATGGACTCGCGGTCGGGGCATGGAGGCATCGTAGGGCCTTGCGCGCAGTTTCCTCACACTGTTAGATAACAGCGTTAGATAACAGTGTGAGAAAACTCGCCGATCCCGGAGGTACGCCATGATCGAGCTGTCCGACCTCGCCCGCCTCACCGCAGGCGTCGTCCTGCTCGCCACGACCGCTGTCGCCAGCGGCGGGTTCTTCCTCACCAAGGTCGCCCGCGGCACGGTGCCGGTCACCCCGTTCCAGCAGGCGTTCTTCCGCGCCGGCCACGCCCACGCCGGGGTGCTCATCATCCTCGGCCTGGTCTGCCTGCTGCTCACCGAGGCGTCCTCGCTGAGCGGCGGTTGGCAGTGGCTCTCCCGCTCCGGGGTGCTGGTCGCCGCGATCCTCATGCCGGCCGGCTTCTTCCTGTCCGCCGTCGGCGCAGGTCGTACGCGGCCCAACCGGTTCATCGTGCTGCTCTGGGCAGGGGCTGCTCTCCTCGTCGCGGGCCTCGGCGCCTGCGGCGTCGGCCTGCTCGTCGCCTGAGCCGCCGTGTCGCCGTAGCGCCGTGCCGGAGAGCGCCGGTCCGAGGACCATGGACGGCATGGACCCGACCGCCGCACCCGAGCCGAGGGCCGACCACGTCGTGCTCCTCGCCCTGGACGGGTTCGACGCCGGCTACGTCCCCCTGCTCGACAGCCTGCCGACGCCGCACCTGGACGCCCTCCTGCGCCGCGGGAGCCTCACCACCGGGACGGGCGTGATGCCGAGCATCACCAACCCGTCGTGGACCTCGATCGCCACCGGCGCCTGGCCGGACCGGCACCTCAACTCCGCGTTCTGGTACGACCCGGAGGGCCGCGTCGCCCGTGGGCAGCAGCGCGACGTCGCCGTGCCCACCCTGGCGGAGGCCGTGCGCGAGCAGGGCGGCACCGTGCTGTGCGTCCAGTGGCCCGTGCTGCAGGGCCACGGCACCGCGTTCGGCGATCCCGACGGCCTGTACACCCGGCCGGGAGGCGACTGCGCGCGCCGTGTCGACGACGCGGTCGCGGTGCTGCGCGGTGAGCCCGTCGACAGCGCGGGCAGGCCCGCGACCCTGAGCAGGCTGCCGCAGCTCCTCGCGGTGTACTGCGACGTCCTCGACGCCCTCGGCCACGCGGGCGGCGACCGGCACCCCGGCATCCCGGCCGCGCTGCAGACCATCGACGCGCAGGTGGGCCGCCTCGTGGCGGCCGTCGAGGACGCCGGCATCGCCGCCCGCACCGCGTTCGTGCTGCTGGGCGACCACGGCATGAGGACGTTCGACCGGGGCTTCGGCCGGGCGGCCCGCACCGCGATCAGACGGGCCGGGTACCGGGCTGAGGTCCTGCGTCCCGGGGAGACGCCCCGACGCCGGACCGACGTCGTCGCCGTCGTCGGCGGGGTCGCGAGCCTGCACCTGATCGGCCGCGCGGCCGGCGACCGCGGAGCCGTCGCGGCGATCCGCGCGGCGCTCGAGGCGCTCCCGCAGGTGCGGGCCGTCCACGGCAAGGACGAGCAGGCCCGGATGCGGATGAGCCCCCGCTACGGCGAGCTCGTCGTCGAGCCGCGGCCCGGCTGGTCGTTCGGTTCCACGCCCCGCCGCGCCGCCGGCCGGCACGGGACACGTGCCGAGCTGCAGGTGGCGTTCGCGCTGGCCGGTGCCGGGATCGCGCCGGGCCGGGCGCCGTCGGACCCCCGGCACGTCGACGTCGCGCCCACCGTGGCCGCGCTGCTCGGCATCTCACCGCCGGCTGGTGCCGAGGGCCGGGTACTCGCCGAGGCGCTGGCGGCGCACCCGGGCCTCAGCCGCCGGTGAGCACCACGAGCCGCTGCGTCGCGCGCGTCATGGCGACGTACCGGTCCACCACCAGCCCGATCGCCACGAGCCACACCCAGGGCGTGGCGCGGCGCGGACCCTGCTCGTCGTGGCCCTGCGGAGCGCTCATCTGGCCCGCGGCCGGCGGGGTGTCCCCCGGCTGCACGTCCGTCTCGCTGTCCTGTCCCGGCTCCGGCTCCGGCCGGTGCGCCCGGTCGTCGGCACCCTCTGTCATCAGGACCTCCGTCCCGTCGAGGTTCCGGACCACCGTAGGCACCGACAAGGTCTCGCCGCGCGCGCTGGGACGTGGCGCTGCGGCGATCTCGCGTTGCGGACATCCGCGGCGACGCAGAGCCTGGTAGCAGGACCGACGACACCTGGAGGGCCGATGGCTGACACCGACGAGTCGCGCACAGATCGGACGCACCGCGACTCCAGCAAGCCCGACTCCCCGCCCGATATGAAGGGACCGCACTGGAAGCTCGCGCTCAAGGGAGCGTTCCGCGAGTTCAGCGACGACCAGTGCACCGACCTCGCCGCCGCCCTCACCTACTACGCGGTGCTGGCGTCCGCGCCGGCTCTCCTCGCCCTCATCTCCGTGCTCGGGCTGGTCGCCGACGCCGAGGCGGCGGTGAGCTCGGTGATGAACACCGTCTCCGACTTCCTGCCCGAGGAGACGCTGTCGATCGTCCAGCCGCTCGTCGAGAACGCCGCGAACTCCACCGGTGCGGGCCTCGCCCTGATCCTCGGTGTCGCGCTGGCCCTGTGGTCCGCCTCCGGGTACGTCACCGCCTTCAGCCGCGCGATGAACCGCGTGTACGAGGTCGAGGAGGGCCGTCCGATCTGGAAGCTGCGCCCGGTCATGCTGGTGATCACCGCCGTCGTCCTCCTCCTGGTGATCCTGGTCGTCGCCAGCCTGGTGCTGTCCGGGCCGGTCGCCTCCGCCGTCGGCAGCGCCGTCGGGCTCAGCGACGTCGCGCTGACGGTCTGGAACATCGCCAAGTGGCCCGTCGCGCTGCTGCTCGTCGTCATCGTGATCGCGCTGCTCTACCACTCGACGCCGAACGTCAAGCAGCCGAAGTTCCGATGGGTCAGCGTCGGTGCGGCCGTCGCGATCGTCATCTGGGCGCTGGCCTCGGCCGCGTTCGGGTTCTACGTCGCCAACTTCGGCAGCTACGGGTCGACGTACGGCACCCTCGGTAGCGTCATCGTGTTCCTGCTGTGGCTGTGGATCACCAACCTGGCCCTGCTGTTCGGTGCGGAGCTCGACGCCGAGATGGAACGCAGCCGTGAGCTGCAGGGCGGCATCGCCGCCGAGGAGACCATCCAGCTCCCGCCGCGCGACACGCGCGCCAGCGACAAGAAGGCCGCCAAGCGGGACGATGCCGTCGCCGAGGCGCGGGCGCTGCGCCGTCGGACGGAATGACCCGGCCCTTCCCCGTCATCCCTCGTCTGGCACCGCCCCGCCGGACGCCGCGTGCTCCGACTCGAGATCGAGGCCGAGCTCGTGGTGCGCCAGGCGCCGGAGGCCGAGCAGTAGGGGCTCGTACAGCGCGGTGCCGAGAACGGCGAAGGTGGTCGCGAGCTCCACGTCCTGCCACGGGATGCGCGCGAAGTCGGCCCTGGCGATCCGGCGAGCGGCCTCGCCGTAGACGGCGATCTGCTCGTCGTCGAGAGTGATGCCGGCGTTCTCCGCGACCTCCAGCGCCGCGTCGAGCTGGCGGACCGTGGACGCGTCCGGCTCGAAGCGGAAGTCGAGGTGCTGGAGCAGCCCGATCGCGCGGTGCGGCTCCGCCGCGCTCGGCTCGTCACCGTTCTCGCCGACTGCCGGGAGCGCTGATGTCGCCTTGCCCATCGCCTCCAAGGGGGCCAGGCCGGGAGCGTCGATGATCGACAGCACGTCGCGCACCTGGGTGATCGACGCACCGAGGACGTGGATCAGTCCACGGATCAGTCGCAGGCGCGAGACGTGATGCTCCTCGTACGCGAACTCACGGGCGTTCACGGTCTCGCCGGGAGTCAGGAGGCCCGCTCGCAGGTAGTACTTGACCGTCGCCACCGGGACCCCGGTGACGTCGGACAGCTCGGAGATCCGCATCCTCACCCCTTCCCGGTGTCGACAGGCCGACGAGGCTGCCTCGTCATGTGTTCGACGGCGGTGGCGTCACCGCCGGGCGGCGCGGAGGAGGTGCCGTCCTCGTCGCGCGACAAGACGGCTCGCGCGAGCTCGGTGAGGATCGCTGCACGCCCCTCGACACCTTCGGGTACCGAGGAGCACAACGCCACGTAGGTGTTGACGTCGGCCATACGTCGCTCGTACACCGTCTGCGCACTCCTGTGCGCGCGATAGCCGCGTGCGCAGAACGAGATCGCGAAGATCAGGAGCGCGGTCGCCAGCATCTCCGGTGCGAGCGTGACGGCGAGTCGGCCCCACCCGTCCACCTCGGTGTCGGTCGCGCCGCCCCCGAGCAGCAGCCAGGCGACGACGCCCGCGACCGTCGCGGCACAGATCCCGACGCCCAGCAGCCACCGCCTGGCCGCCGAGGCGTGCTTCTCGGCTCCCTCGCCGTAGCTGCCCGCCAGGGCTGCATCGCCGAGGAGCACCGCACCACGCGCCGGGCCCGTCCGGACGTGTGGCCCGACGACGGTGGCCACCGCGTCGGCGATGTGGGCCACCTCGGCCAGGACGCCCCCGGAGCCCGAACGGTCCACGGACCCACTGGGACGGTCGAGAAGCGGGGCGAGGCAGGTCGCGACCTGGTGTCCGAGGTCATCCTTGAAGCCTCGTGCGGCGGTCCTCACGTAGTGGGGGACGGTGAACCGGTCCTCGCCGTCGAGCGCCAGGAGAATCATCCTGGCGCCTCGGTACGAGCGCACGGCCTCGCGCTGGTCCGGGTCCCGGTCCGCGAGGTCTCCCCACCGGTCGGGGTCCGGCAGGTCGGACCAGTCCTGCGCCACGATTCCCACACGCCTCACCCTCCCACCCGCACGCCACGTCCCGAGCAAGACTAGCCCCGGGCACCCCTCGACCAGCAGGCTCACTGCATGCGGACAGCACCCCGAGAGATGTCGCCGTGTGACCACGTGTGTTGACTGGCCAAGGAACCGTCACTGCGAAGAGAGGTCAGGCCATGACGTCCACTCACGAGATCCTCGACGACTTCCTGCTTGAGTCCGCGACGCTTCGCGACCTCGTCGCCCCGCTCGACGACGACCAGTGGGAGCTGATCACCCCGGCCGAGCCGTGGCGCGTGCGCGACCAGGTCGCGCACCTCGCGTTCGTGTTCAACCTCGCCGCCGCGGCTGCCTCGGACGCCGACCGGTTCGCCGAGATGACGGCACCGGCCGCCGAGGTCGGTTTCGACACCGCGGTGAACCACGCGCTGGCATTGTTCAACGGGGGAACGCCCGCCGACGTGCTGGGGCGGTTCGACGCCGCTGTCGGCGACGTCGAGCGCGCGCTGCGCTCGCGCCGACCGGACGAGGTCGTCCCGTGGCTCGTCAACCCGCTGCCCACGGCCGTACTGACAGCGGCCGGCATGCTCGAGCTGTTCGCGCACGGCCAGGACGTCGCGGACACGGTCGGCGCCGAGATCGTCCGGACGGACCGCGTCCGCCACCTGGTCCCGTTCATCCACCGAACCATCCCGTTCGGCTACCAGGCCCGCGAGATCGACCCGCCGCGGAGCGACTTCCGGTTCGCCGTCAGCCTCCCCTCGGGTGAGACCATCGACGTCGGCGACCCTCACGCGCCCAACATCGTGTGCGGCGAGGCGGTCGATCTGGCGCTGCTGGCTTCACGCCGTCGACACCCCGAGGACCTGGTGCTGCACGCCATCGGACCGGAGGCGTGGGGCTACCTCGACGTCGCGCAGGCCTACCGGGGCCCGGCGGGCACGGGCCGCGAGGCGCTCGGGCGTCGCGCCGAGATCGCCTGACCGTGCCTATCCCCACGACGTCGGCAGCAGAGCCCGCTCCGACCAGAGGAGACGCCGTGCTGAGAGCCATGAGGTACGAGGTCCGCGAGGATGCGGTCGAGGCGAACAAGGTGGTCGTCCGGGCCGTCGTCGCGGCGCTCGAGGCCCGCGGGCACGCCGGGACCTATCTGTCGACGCACGTCGCGGGGACAGGCACGTTCGTCCATGTCGTCGACCCGGCGGTCGAGGAGGTTCTCGGCGAGCTGCCCGAGTTCGCCGAGTTCCGGCGCAGCCTGCGCGACGTCCTCGTCGCGGGCCCCGTCCCCCACCAGGTCACCGTCGTCGCCGGCGCGATCGCGGCCACGGGGCCCGGCGCGGGGTAAGGCACGACCCCGCTATCGGAGGGCCTCCCGTGCGGCGTGGCGACGGACGATCGCCGCACCGCGTGGGAGGCCCTCAGGCGACGCCGGAAGCCTGGAACGTCGTCGGTACGGGCTCTGGCGCGCCCAGCCGGCCGAACCCGCCGTCGAAGAAGGTGAGGGCACCGGGGACACCCTCACCGCAGCCGAGCACCCGGGCGACGACGATGGCGTGGTCCCCACCGGGGTAGACGTCCGCGACCTCGCACTCGAGCCATGCCGTCGCCCCAGCGAGCAGCGGCACCCCGGTGCCCTGACCGCACCACCACGAGAGGTCACCGAACTGGCGCCAGCCGCGCGGCCTCGCGCGGTCCGCGAAGTGGCGGGCGATCGGCTCCTGGTCGTCGGCCAGGATCGAGACCCCCAGGCACGAGCCCGGCGCCAGCAGGTCGTGCATCCGCGCGGTCTCCGCGACGCACCCGAGCACCAGCGGCGGTTCGCACGACAGCGACGTGAACGCGTTCGCGGTCATGGCGTGAGCGTGCTCGCCGCACGTCGTGAACACGGTGACGCCGGTCGCAAAGCGCGACATCACCCTCCGGAGCCTCGTGGGGGTCACCTGGTGCACGTCAGACCGCCTCCGGCGTCGGTGCGGCACGGTAGGGCTCGAGCGCGGCCACCAGGTCGGCCGGCACCCGGCTCGGAACGGTGTTCTGGTTGGGGCCGCGCATGCAGACGATCTTCTGCCGACCCTTGCCGACGAGGGTCTCGACGCCTCCCTCGAGCTTGACGTAGTCGAAGCTGAAGTCGATCCTGCTCGGCCCGAGCTCGACGAGGCTCATCCTGATCGCGATCTCGTCGAAGGCCGCCAGCTCGCTGAAGAACTCGCACTCGACCTTCAGGGTGAAGAGCTTGAGGTCCTCCTGGACCTCTCGCAGGACGGTGGGCGCCTCGTCCTTGAGGAACATCTCCCGGCAGCGCCCCTGCCAGCGCAGGTAGTTGACGTAGTAGACGTTCCCCACGAGGTTGGTCTCCTCGAAACCGACGACGTGACGGATCTCGTAGTAGCGGGACGACATCAGCGACCTCCAAGTAGTGCGAACATCGTGCTCGACCCTCCGATGGGCAGAACCCAGGTGGCGATCCGGTAGGGACCCGCACCGATCACCACGCGATCGTCGGTGGTCGACGTCAGCGCCAGCCGGATCGAGGCGTGGCCCGCCTTGCGGACGCACTCCATCGCCCCCCACACCCGGGAGGCCGCCTCGTGCAGGTCGTCGTCGGTGGACGTGGCGATCTCCTGGGCCAGGGGCCACTCGGCGCCGAGGAGGTCCTCCCACGTGCCGTCGGACCGCTCGACGACCGCCTCGGTGTCGCAGGTCACGCGCCCCGGTCCGGCGACGGCCACCGTGAACTCGGCGTGGTGGGACGAGGACACCTCCGTGGCGGAGCTGAGGAAGAGCCGGCCGTCCTCGCGTCGCCGCACCGGGTCGTGCGGCCGGAGGCGGGCCAGCGCCCGGTCCGTGACGGCACGGTGGTCGGCGCGGCTCCCCGAGTCGGTCGGGGCGTGCGGCTCGACGACGACCTCGATCCCCGCCCCGAACAGCTCCTCGGCCTGGCGCTGCAGGTACGGGCCGGTCATCGCCGGGTTCCAGTGCACCGTGCGCGGAGGCCGCCGCCGTACGGCGCGGAGGCGCAGCCCGGACCACCGTTCGACAGGGCCAGCCTGGTCGAAGCAGGCCAGCCCGTAGGTGTACGAGTCGCCGTCGTGGCTCACCTCGCGTGCCACCGACACCACGTCGCGGCCGTCGGTTGCCAGGGCGGGGACGACGAGGTCCACGGCCTCGGGAAGCAGGACGGCGTCCGGGACGCAGCACTGGACGGCGTGCATCATCGCGTCCCGGGTCCCGGGCGCCGCCAGGACGAGCTCCGGCGGGTGGACGAGCGAGAACCACTCCGCGCCCCGCCGGGTGCTCAGCTCCGCGACCGACCTGCGGGCGAGAGCCACCCGGTAGCCGCGCACCTGCTGGAACCGGGGCCCCTGGAACATGAGCGGTCCGTACAGGTCGCGCCCCGGGTCCAGCGCCAGGAGAGCCGGCCCGTACGGCTCGGGGCCGTCGCCCGCCGTAGGCGGGGGCGGCGGCGTGAGGACAGCGCTGAAGTGGTCGACGGCGAACCGGGTGGACGACGTGCGGACCACGACTCGGACGGTGTCGTCCTCGACGAGTGCAGCGACCCGGATCGTCTCCGAGCGGTCCGCAGGGACCACGACGGGCCGTTCGAAGGCGAGCTGCGTGAAGGCGAGCCCGTCCCGCAGCGCGGGCCGCAGCGCCACCGCGGCCTGCGCCATCGCCTCCATGCCCATGACGGCCGGGAAGATCATCTCGCCGTCGAGCATGTGGTCCGGCAGGTACAGGTCGGCCCCGGCGGCGAGCTCCGCATCGACGACCAGCTCCACGCCGGCGTAGTGGACCTGCGGCTGCTCGAGGAACCTCAGCAGCGGCACCTCGCGCGGCGTGTGCCGCATCGTCGCGAACGAGCCGGTCCGTCCGGCGACGACCACGAGCGACGGGAGCGTGGCGTCGTCGACCAAGGAGCTGACGAGCGCGACTCCCCAGTCGGCCGGGATCGGCTCGATGCCGCGCTGGCGCAGCGACTCGAGCACCCCGAGCCGTTCCCCCATCCCGGCGCCCGACCAGACCGACCACTCGACCGCGCGCACCCTGACGTGCGGGTGGGCGCGCTCGAACGCCAGGACCTCCTCCGTCAGCCAGTCGTTCGCCGTGGCGTAGTGGACCTCGCCCTCCAGACCCGCCCGGCCGATGATGCTGCCGAACGCGACCAGCAGCCGTAGCCGCGAGACGTCGACGCACGCGAGGACGTTCCGCAGCCCGTGCACCTTCGGGGCGATGGTCCGGTCCAGCTGGTCACGGGTGAGGTCCTTCGCACGCGACGGCTCGTTGGTACCGGCTCCGTGCAGCACCGCGGTGACCGGTCCGATGGCCTCGACGCCCGTCCGTACGGCTCGGGCGACGTCCGCGGCGTCAGTGACGTCAGCGCTGACGTAGACGTGCTCGACGCCGGCCGACCGGGCCCGCTCGATCGTGGCGGACACCGCGGGGTCGGTCGAGGGCGCCCGGCCCAGGAGCATCAGCCGGCAGCCGGACCCCTCGGCGATCCGGAGCGCCGACTCGGCGGTGATCCCCTTGCCGCCACCGGTCACGAGCAGCACGTCCCCGTCCCCGAGGTAGCTCTCCGGCGAAGGCGCCAGGTCGAGCGCGGACCACGTCCGGTGCACCCGGGTGCCGTCGGCCGTGTAGGTGACCTCGGCGAACCCCTGGTTGCGCGCCACGTCGGCGGCCACGGAGTCCGCGAGCGCCCCGTCGAGGCCGGCCGGGCCGGGCGGCAGGTGCAGCACCGTCACCCGGGGCGACATCTGCTCGAGGTACAGGGATCGGGCTGCTGCGGCCGCTCCGTGCTCGCCACGCTGCAGGACGACGAGCGGGACGCTTCCGGCGTCGTCGAGCGCGGCGATCATGGCCTCGATCGCTTCCGCGCCGGCCTCAGGACCGTGGCCCGCGGTGCTCACGAGCACGCCCGTCTCGACGCCGGAGAGCTCGACGAGCTGGTCCCGGACCCCTCGGGCCACGGCGTCGGCGGGTCCGCCGACGAGGATCCAGGCGCCGGGCTCCCGGGGTGCCGGGGCGGGAAGCAGGTCCTCGGTGCGCCACTCCTCACCGAACGTCCGGACCCAGGGCCCGGCACCGGCCGCCTTCTCGACCGGGACGGCCACGTCGGCCATCTCGTCGATCATCGTCGCGATGTCGCCGAGTGACGACGTCGCGAACGACGGGACGCCGCTCAGCGGCCCTCGGCCCAGCGAGCGGACGACCTCGTTCGTGATCTGCGCGACCGTGATCGACGACAGGTGCAGGTCGTCGAGCGGACTCGTCCGGGGCCCGAGGACCGTCAGGGGCAGGTCGACCTTCTCGGCCACGACGGCCAGCAGCACGTCGAGGGTCGTCGCTCCCTGGCCGGCCGGCCCGACCTCTTCCCCGGCGTCGACCTCCGGTCGTGGCTCCGTCGGGACGAACCCGAGCTCCGGTGCCTGCTCGCAGGGGTTGGCGAGGAAGGTCATCGTCTGCCCCGGCTCCAGCGGCCGGTACGCGCGTCCGTCGACGAGTGCGTCGGTGGCGATCTGCTGCCCGAGCGCCCAGGTGGCGGCGACGGCGTCCAGGAACGGGGCGAGCGACCCGGCGTCCGTGTCGACGCTCACCGCGGGGACGGTCGGCAGGTTGGCCGCCACCAGCCCGCCGACGGTACGTCCCGGCCCTACCTCCACGACGAGGTCGTGGCCACTGAGCAGCTTGGTCGCGTCGCTGAACCGGACGGGCCGGGTGATCTGGTCGACGAGGAACGACCGGAGGTCGTGGTCGACCGGGAGCGCCGCAGCCAACGACGGCGAGACGACGTCACGCCGCAGCGGTCCGAGGCTCGTTCCCGCGAGGTGCTCACGCAGCACCGCTGCCGCCCCGCTGCACCACGAGGTGTGGAAAGCGTGCTCGACGTCCAGCACGGTGACCCCCGCTCCCGCGCGGCCGGCCGCGGCGACGACGAGGTCCACGTCGGTCCGCGAGCCCGCGACCACGGTCAGGGCCGGTGCGTTGTACCCGGAGATCTCGGCGTCGGTCCCCTCCAGGAACAGGCGCGTGCGGTCGGCGCCGGCGCTGACGACTGCCATCGCGCCGTCCCGGGGGATCTCCTCGAACATGGCGCGCCCGCGGACGCGGGCCAGCTCGAGCGCCTGGCCGTCGGTGAGCGCGCCAGCCCACGCCAGTGCGGTGATCTCGCCGAGGCTGTGCCCTATCGCGGTCTCGGCCTCGACCCCGAGCCGGGCGAGCGCCGCGAGGCCCTGGAGGGACCTGCGCACCACGCGGGGCTGCAGTCCCGCGGTGCCGTCCGCCGCGTCGTCCGGGTCGTCCACGTCCTCGGGGCAGAACCTGCGCACCGCGTGCCCGAGGTGTCCGTGCCCGGCGCCCTGACCGGGGAACGCGAACGCCAGCCGCCCCGGCTCCGTGCCGTACCCGCACCACGTCCCCTCGTCGACCCGCACGAGCCGCCCCGGCGCGGTGCCGGTCCCGGTGAGGTGGTCGACGGCGCGGGTCAGGCGCGCGACGGCCTCCTCCGGGTGACGGGCGACCACCGCGACGCGATACCCGTCCACCACTCCGCGCTGCTGGAGGTGGACGGCCATGTCGGTGAGCTCGCACATCGCGGCGCGCCCGAGCGTGCGGGCGACCTCGCGGACGTCGTCGACGAGCGCCTCGAGGCTCGCGGCGGAGAACAGCAGGAGCTCGGCGTCCTGGCGGCCGGACACGAGCCGGACCGGGTCGGCCGTGACCGCCGACCCGGTCGGGGCCGGTGCCTCGGGGCCCTCCAGCGCGATGTGCGTGTTGATCCCGCCGAACCCCATGGCCGACACCCCGGCCCGCACGGGCACCCCGGGGTGGTAGGACCCCGCCTGCGTCGGCACGTGGATCGCGTGCGCGTTCTCGGCCAGCAGGGGGTGCGGCTCCACGTGGCCGCTCACGGGCGGGACGACCTGGTGGTGCACGGACAGGGCGGCCTTGATGAGACCCGCCACCCCGGCGGCCGCCTTGGTATGACCGATGTTCGCCTTGATCGAGCCGAGCGCCGCCGGCCACGGGTCGTCCACCCCTTCACGGGTCGAGGCGAGGGCGGCGATCTCCGTGGCGTCGCCGACGGCGGTCCCGGTGCCGTGCCCCTCGAAGTAGGAGACGGTCGAGGCCTCGTAGCCGGCGCGTGCGTAGGCGTTGGCGAGCGCCCGGCGGTGCCCGCTCTCCTCGGGCCGGGTGATCCCGCCCTTGCCGTCGGACGACATCCCCCAGCCGGTGAGGCACGCGAGCACCGGGCGGCCCTGGGCGCGGGCGTCGCCCTCACGCATCAGGACGACGATGCCGCATCCCTCGCCGGGCCAGAACCCGTTGGAGCCTCGGTCGTACACCCGCATCTCGGACGTCGCGAGGGCACCGGTCTTGCTGAAGCCGACCAGCTCGAAGGGGTCGATGGAGAGGTCGACGCCCCCGGCCAGGACGACGTCGGCGTCGCCGGACCGCAGGGCGTTCGCCGCGTTGATCACCGAGAGCAGCGAGGACGAGCAGGCACCGTCGACGGTGTAGCCGCCACCACCCAGGTCGAAGTAGTTGCAGAGGCGACCGGCGATGGTGTTGGCGAGCCCACCGGCGAGCATGTCCTCGTTGGCGGCCGGGAACGGCGCCTTGTACACCTGCTCCAGGTCGCTGACGAACGTGTCGATCTCCTCGGTCGCCCAGCCCCGCTCCTCGAGCTGGGCGGACACGGTCCGCCGGACGTAGGGCCAGCGCAGGCGCATCACGTTCGCCCGCGAGAACTCCCCTGTCAGGGTGTTCCCCAGGACGACGGCGGTGGACTCCCGCGGCAGGCCCTCCCCGTCCTCGAACCCCGCCGCACGCAACGCGTCGGCCGCGACGTCCAGGGCGAGCCAGTGCGTCATGTCCGTGGAGGTCATGGTCCGCGCGGAGATCATCCTCCGCACCCGGTCGAACTCGTAGTCCCGCAGCACGGCGGCCTTGCCGGCGTAGAACTTGTCCGGTGCCGACGGGTCCGGGTCCCAGTAGTCGGCCAGGTTGGTGCGCTCGGCCGGCATGGTCCGGAACGCGCGCCTCCCGGCGAGGACGTTGGTCCACAGCTCGTCCGGGGTCGCGGCGTCCGGGTACCGCAGACCGACTCCCACTATGGCGATGCGCTGGGACGTCACTGGAATCGCTCCATCTCTCGGGTGGTGACTCGGCAACCACCACGGGACTGCTGATCGAGCCCCAGCATCGACCCGGGGTGCGGTGCGCAGTTCTCCCTGATTGCCCGTCGGCGCCGCGGCGCCCGGGGTGCGCCGACCGGCACCTTCCCACGTGCGGGATGGTCTCGGGGGCGTGGCCCCCGCCCGTGTGGCCGCCTAGGGTCGCGGCAGCATCCACCGACCTCAGGAGACGCGATGTCCTTCTCGTTCACCGGTGCGCTCAGGCTGGCAGTCGCTCCGACGATCTCCTCCGTCACCGCCTCGTGCCTGGGGTTCCCGGGGGCGGACCTACCGGCCCGCAAGGCGCTCGACCAGATCCCCCGGGCCGTCGTCGTCGGCTTCGAGTCGGCGCTCGAGTCCAGCACCCCGGCCGACGTCGCGGCGCGCGTGGACCTGATGGACGAGCCGCTGCGCGGGTTCGGGTTCGAAGGGGCGGTGATGGCCACGACGATCCTGGACGCGACCGCCGGAGGGGCACGGACGCGGCAGCTGATCGAGGGACCGGCGCGTCCGCACCACCTGCTGGCGTACATCGGCATCGGCTTCGCGCTGGCCCGGCTGCCCCGCCGGCTCTGGTCCCGCGGCCTGCCCGACCTCGATCTCGACGGCTACCACCCCACGCTGTCGTGGCTCGCCGTCGACGGCTACGGGTTCGACCTCGCCTACTTCCACCGGCACCGGTGGGTGGGGACGGGCGCCCGGCCCCGCCCGTGGCCGTTCCTCGGCGCGCCCGGCTACTTCGGCCGTGCGGTCGACCAGGGGATGGGGCGGGCCGTCTGGTTCGTCGACGGCGCCCGTCCGGCGCACGCCGCCGCGACCGTCGACACGTTCGCCCCGGAACGGCGCGCCGACGTGTGGGCCGGCGTCGGGCTCGCCGCCACGTTCGCCGGCCCCACCGCCGACGTCGACTACGGGTCGCTGGCGCGGCTGGCCGGCCCGCACGCGTCGGACGTGCGCCTCGGTGCGGCCCTGGCCGCCATGGCACGGCACGGGTCCGGCACGGTCCCGGAGCACACACGAGCCGCCACGACCGCCCTGACGGGGTTGTCCCCCGCGCACCTCGCCGAGCTCGCCGACGGCTGCGCCGTCCTGGAGGACGAGGGGACGACGCCGGCCTACGAACGGTGGCGCCGGGCGATCCGGCGGGAGCTCACGTCGGTCGGTGCGGTGGCCTGAGGGGCGCACCGCACCGACATCAGGCCCCGGCCGCCTGCGGAGCGCTCCCGTCCCGGGACCGCTCCTCGAGCAGCGCGCACTCGATCTCCATGGTCTCGCGGACCAACGCGGCCGACGCCTCCTCGACCCTGTCGCGGAACAGCGGGACGGTGGACGACAGGGTCCCGTCGAACGTGAGCCGTGAACCTCCCTCGGCGGGGTCGACGCCCACATGCCCGCGGAACCGCACGGGCGCACCGTCGACGTCGATCTCGAACGCACCACCCTGCCGGCCGTCGTCGTCGGGGTGCTCCCACCGCTCGGTCTCGACGACGACCATGACGGGACGCACGAGAGCCTTCACGAACTCCGGCAGCCCGACGGTCGGCAACCGACGTTCCGTCCGCACGGTCGTGCCCGTCGTGAGCTCCTCGCGAGACATGCCGAAGTCCCGGGCGCCCAGGCGTGCGGCCTTCTCCGCCTGGAACGCCTCCTCGCACATGTGCGCGACGACCTGCGCCGGCGGCAGCGGGATCGGCTGGCTGAAGGTGAACTGCATGTCGGCTCCTCAGGCGGGGACGGGACGTCGGGTGGGCAGCTCCGCCTCGTAGGCGACGTCCGCGCCGCGCTGCACGAGTCGGTCGATCACGAAGGGGACGGCGCGCTCGGCGAGAGCGGCGATGGTGTTGGAAGGGTTCACCGTCAGGGCGGTCGGGACGGCCGAACCGTCGGTCACGAAGATGCCCTCGTGGCCGCGCAGCTCGTGCGTGTGGTCGAGTGCGCTCGACGCCGGGTCGGCACCGATACGGCACGATCCGAGCGGATGCACGGTGTAGGCACCGACGAGGTCGTTCGTCCACGGGTCGACGGTGCCGAGCCCGGGCTTCTCGATCAGCTCCTTGATCGTCTCGTCGGCCCGCCGCCAGGCCGCCACGGTCGACGCGTGGGGGCGGTAGCGCAGCGTGCCCCGGCCGAGGAGCTGCTGAGACAGCCGCACCGCGTTGCCGGACGGCGGCGGCGCGCCGAACTCGCCCTCGTTGTCGTCCTCCACGAGCTCGAACAGCATCATCCAGTTCCGCCAGCGGTGGAGCAGCTCCTTCTTCTCCAGGCCGAACCATCCCGGCAGACCGTCCGCCGTGCGGGCCTGGGCGAGGATCGTCCCGAGACCGGGTGGGAAGTAGAGCTGCTCGATGGCGAACCGTTCGTGCTCCGGCAGGCTCCCGTCGACCCGGTCCCAGGTGGCGACCACGGGCCCCCGACCGACCTGGAACGCCCCGTAGGGCCGATCGCCGGCCGTGGCGCCCTCGGGGAGGAGGTCTCGGACGGCGTCCTCGTCGATGACGGCCACGTTGATGCGCTCGCCGTTGCCCGAGAAGTACTTGCCGACGGCGTCCGGCATCGTCCCGAGCAGGGGCTCGGAACGCTGGAGGATGACGGGGGTCGCCGCGGCCCCGGCCGCGAGAACCACCACCCGCGCGCGGACCTTCCCGTGCCCCGTCGTGAGCCGGTAGTCGACGGGGTCGACCAGGGAGTACGAGACGACGTAGCCGCCGTCCGGCGCCCGTTCCACCGTCTGGACCTCGTGGAGTGGCCGGATCTGTGCGCCGTGCTCCTCAGCCGCCGGGATGTAGTTGGTCAGGAGCGAGCGCTTGGCGTCCTCGACGCAGCCGGACATCATCCAGTTGCAGCTCGTGCACCGGCTCGTGTCGACGGCGGAGGGCAGGGGGTTCGCGGTCCTGCCCCCGTGGTCGCAGATCGCGGCCCACAGACCGCCCGGCTTGCTCACCTCGTCCCAGTCGTGGGTGCTGATCGGCAAGGCCTCGGCGACCCGGTCGTACCACGGGTCGAGGCTGCCCCGGTCGACCTCGTCGGGCCACAGGCGCTGTCCGGCGGCACCGGTCCGGTCGAACACGAACTGCGGTGCGCGCGGCATGGCGGCGAAGTACACGACGCTGCCCCCGCCCACGCAGTTCCCGGCGAGCACGCTCATGCCGTCGCCGGCCGTGAAGTCGAAGATGCGCGTCGACGACGACCCGAACCGCAAGGACTGGTCGAACTCGTCCGCGGAGAGTCGGGGGCCCCGTTCGAGGACGAGGACGCTGGCACCTCCTCGGGCGAGGTGGAACGCCGGGATGGAGCCGCCGAAGCCGCTGCCGACGACGACGGCGTCGAACTCTTCGATGTCGCTCACGCGATGCTTCCTGTCCTCGGGTCGGTCGCAGGGTGGACCCGGGCCATGGGCACCGAGTACGTGGGGTCGCTCGCTTGCCAGCGGCCGTCGGTCGGGGGCGCGAAACCCATCGCCGTCAGTCCCGGCGCGCCGGTGGCGACCGCCTCGGCGGTCTCGAGGTGCGGTGCGCTGTCGTAGGCCATGGTCGCGAACAGCGCGACGAGGAACCACAGCTCGTGGGCAGGCTCGTCCTGTGCCGTGAGCGCGGCGACGAGGCGTCGGCGGTCCTGGTACGCCAGGTCGGCGAACCGCGAGACGCCGGAGATGCCGTCCGACGACGCCCAAGAGACCGCCCGCTCGTCGAGCAGGTCGGCCATCTCCCCGATGCCGTCCTCGATGCCCGTCGCGGGATCGGTCAGCACCTCGAGCGCGCCCGCCTCGACGGCGCCCGGGGTGTCGCTCACCCCGGCGACCGCGATGTCGTCGTCGTGCCGGCGACACCCGGGCACGACCGTGTCCGCGTAGGCCTCGAGCGCCGTGGTCTGCGTGGGGGTGAGCGTGGGCCGCTCGCCGCGGGGCGCGACCCGTGGTCGGTCGATGGGGTCGGTAGGTCTCATGCGCTGCTCCTTGCCGTGGGCCGGACCTGGTCGGACGTGGTGCGAGAACGGGCCTCGACGACAGCGCCCCCAGCCGGTGCCTGGGACATGCGCGCCCGCGGACGCGGCGTCGTCGGCGAGCCCGGGCGCAGCCGCACCCTGCTCGCGACGACCGCCAGCCAGACGGCGCCCTCCATCGCGGCGAGCGACACGCCCGGGCACGACCGCGGGCCAGCGCCGAACGCGAAGGGGTTCGAGGGCCCGTGACCGGCCGCGGCCCGACGCGGCTCGAAGGAACGGTCAGGCGTCGCCGCGCCGGGCAGGAGCAGCACCTCGTCGCCGGGACGCAGGCTCACGCCCGCGACGACGTCCGCGGCGACGGCCCGCCGGCTGATCAGCCAGACGGGCGGACGCAGCCGCAGGGTGTCCTGGAACACGGCGTTCGCCACGGTGAGCGAGGCGAGGTCCCCCAACGTCGCGACGCCGGCGTCAGAGATCCGCGCTCCCTCTGCGGCGAGCTCGTCCTGCAGTGCGTCGTCGTGCGCGACGAAGCCCGCAGCCCAGCCCAGCGTGCTGGCGGTCGTCTCGTAGCCGGCCAGGAAGAGCGACATCATGCCCTCCATGCCCGACCAGGCATCTGTCCTCCCGGTCCCCGCCAGGGCCGCCGAGGCCTCGGCGCGGAGGACGTCGAGCGCCGCGGCGACGGCCGCCGCCCGCCGCGGACGCAGCCACGTCGGGACGGCACCCTGCGTGACCGCGCGAAAGATCGCCTCGTCCTGGATCACGTCGAACGCCTCGTGGACGCGTCGACCGTCGGGTACCCCGAATCCGAAGGTGCGTGCCAGGCAGGTGAGCGTGTAGGACGCCAGGTCGACCGTCAGGTCGACGCGCCGCCAGTCGGCGGCTCCGAGACGGTCAGCAGCCTCGTGGGCGGCCTCGACGACGTGCGGCAGTCGTTCCTGGACGGCTCGGGCACGCAGGTACGGCCTGGCGGCGCTGCGCTGCGCCTTCCACGACTCGCCCTCGGCAGTGAGCAGTCCGTCGCCGATGATCTCCCGTGCGTGGAGCTGCCCCATCCCCTTGATGTACCGGTCCGCCCGGTCGACCAGGACGTGCTTGACCGTCGAGGGGTCGCACGTGACGAGCACCCGGCCCGTCGGCAGCCTCATCACGCACCCGTTCCGGTGCGCCGCGGCGAGCCTCTCGAGGTGCTCGACCCTAGCTCCACCGGTGAGCGCGGCGAGAGCCCCGGCGGTCTCGACCGGCCCGAGCGTGCGCGCGGTGTCAGCCATCGCCCAGCTCACCGGCCAACCCCACGCGCCAGCCCTCGTAAGCGAGCCAGTTGCCCGGTCCGCCACGCGGGACGCGCGGGCGATGACGGTCGACGACCGAGACGACGTCGTCGACCGTCCGGCCACAGAGGACCTCGGCGGCCAGGCGTGTGTGCGCCGTCGTCGTCGACGCCCGCGCGCGGGCCTCCACCGCGAACGCGCACCCCTGACGCACCCAGGCACGATGCCTGCCGGCAGCGTCCAGCACGGCTCGCAGACCGTCCGCGTCACGCCCGCCTGCATAGGTCATCGCCAGGCCGACCCCTGCCCACAACGACGCGTGCTGGTCCTCGGCGAAGCGACCGACGAGCGTGGCCAGACTGTCCTCTGACCCTCCGGCAACGAACCACAGGCCGCGTCCGACGCCCTGCGCGAGATGCTGCGTCGCCGACCGCGCGCCACCTGGCCAGGCATCGAGCGGGAAGCCCGTCGAACGGGCGTCGAGGACCTTGCGCGTGGAGAAGAACACTTCGTGGAACGCGAACCCGTCGAGAACCAGCGGGACCATGGCCCGGTCGAGGCCGACGACGTCCGGCCACCACCGCCTCGGCAGCCGTGCCATCGCCCACCCCACGCCGACGTGCATGAGGTAGGTGTGCTCGTCGCCGCGCCGGAGCAGCTCGTCGAGGACACCCCGGTTCCACGGCTCGAGACGCGACCGGACGGTGGTGGCCATGGCGGCGCCCTCCGCCGCGAACCCGCGCCACTGCTCCGGCGTCCGCGCCAGCTCTTCGAGGACGGCGGCGGGGGTGGGCCGGCGACAGGCGGTCTCGAAGCCGTCGAGGAAGGCGTTGCCCACTGGTTCGACGATGCTGCTGCCCCCCACCCATGGCTGGAACCCTCGGCGTCGAGGGTCCACCTGGCTCCGCGAGGGTGTCATCACGCGGGACCGAGCGGTGCGGAGCCGGGTTGCCGCGTGACCCAGCACCGCTCCCCGGGCCGTCACGCCACGGCTCCGACCGCACCGGCGCGGGTCCGGCGGATGTCGCCCACCTTCAGGGCGAGGCCGCGCAGGGCGCACGTGATCACCAGGGCGAAGAAGATCGCGTACGCGACGCCCAGGACGATCAGGGCGCCGTACACCGCGGCGGTGGTGAGACCGAACACCACCTGCCGCCAGGGTTCTGTCGGCGTCGTCCCCGGGTCGGTGATCATGTAGTTGGTGAACAGCACGAACGCGACCCCGGTCATCATGCCGAGCGCCGCCCAGCCGTTGTCGTCGAAGAACACGTCCCGGATCACCGCCTGGGCGGCGTACCCCCCGACCCAGGCCGCGATGAGCGGCATGCGCTTGGTCAGCTTCGAGTTCAGCAGCGTCCCGGCCGAGAGGACGGCTACCGGGATCAGCCAGTCGAAGAACGTGTCGGTGTTGTTGAGGAACATGTAGGGCGGCACGAAGCCGACCGTCGGCATCAGCACGAGCGTCACGCAGATGCCGAAGTTCGACGGGTTCAGGTAGTGGCGCAGGCGCCCCTTGACACGGAGCCTGAAGAGGTACTTCGACCCGACGGCGACGACCACCGCGAACAGGTAGACACCCAGGTTCTGCCCGTAGATCAGCATCGCGCACGCCAGAGCCGCGATGTGCGCCGGCAGCAGGAAGTAGAGCATCTCCTCGGGCCCACCGGCGTACCCCGCCCTGGTCCCCCGTGCCCACGAGTCGACGAGCTCGAGGCCGATGCTGCACGCATAGGCGACGAGGACGGCCGCGATGGGGACGATCGGTGCCTGCTCGAATCCGAGGAACACGTGCCCGACGACGGTCAGTGCGGTGATCGAGATCGCGAAGCGCAGCAGCGCGGCCTTGCGGGGGTCGCGCTGGGGTGCGCCACCCGGTGCCGGGGCGGCCGGCGGCGCGGTGGCGGGTGGTGGTGCTGCCGGGGGCGGGGCCTCGTCCAGCACCAGCTCGTCGCTCCTGCCCCGGGTGGGGGTCGTGGTGTCGGTCATCGATCGATCCTCAGCTCTTGGGCGCCCTCGGTGAGGGCGAACGTCGTGGAGTGCTGGCCGTCCGCGTCGACCCATCGGACGGTCGCGCTCGCGTCCGACACGGCGTCGCCGGGGAGGGCGAAGTGGAGCTCTGTACCCGAGACGCCCGAGTGCCCGTTGGCCGGGTACAGCTGCGCTGTCCGGGAGTAGCCGGGGCCCTCGACCGTGACGACGGCGCCGATCACGGGCGTGGGGCCGTGCTCTGCCTGCCGCGTGACGGACAGAGTGACGCTGGGGTGCTCCGACACACTCGTGTTGATGTGCACCTGGGAGCGGGCCCACTGGTTCGCGACGATGACGTCCTGACGACCGTCGCCGTCGACGTCGGCGACGGAGAACCCGCGGCTGGCCGTGCGATCGTCGAACGGGACGCTCGACCCGACGTCCGCGTACGCGTCCCCGACGGGGACCCAGAGGCGGTTGGGCTCGTCACCGGAGATGTCGGCGTCGGGGCCGATGCGCATCCAGGACGTCGGGGAGGACAGGATCTGGTCGTTGCCCATCGCCATCTCCTGGAGCCGGGGCCAGAGCTCCTCGGTGCCGACGATCATGCCCGTGGCCTGCACGAACCCGTCGCGCCCGGAGTTGGTCGGGTCGATCGGCTTGATGTCCCAGGACCAGCCGCTCACGGCGAGGTTCACGTCCGCGGCGCGGTCCTCGTACGGGAGCCGGCCCTCGAGCAGGTCTGAGCCCGGACCGGTCGGATAGAAGGCAAAGTTTCCTTCTTGCAGGCCCCATGTCGTCGTGATGTTGCTGACGTGGATGCTGGGCAGGTCGGCACCAGGTGCGTAGGAGTACGCCACCCCCATGCCCTTGAACGAACCGTGGCCCAGCACCTTCGAGCGGGCCGTCGTGAGGTCACGGTCGCCGCGCACCTCCCTGAACCGCACGTCGCCCGGGACGGACGCGTTCACCAGCAGCTGATCGGGACCGAAGTCGTTGGCGACGTACACGTCCGGCAGGCCGTTGCCGGACAGGTCCTGCAGGCCGAGCGCCAGGGTCCAGGCCTTCGCGGAGTCCTGGGGCCACCTCTCGGAGACGTCGGTGAACCGCGGGACGCCGTCGGCGTCGGTGCCCGCCCCGAGGAAGAGCCGGTTCTCACCGGCGTTCTGCGCGTTGCCCATCGAGTGCTGCATCTGCATGCGCGGGTCGTCGTCCGCCGTCGGGTCCAGCACCCGGCTGCCGTCCGGGAAGTAGTTGCCGACCGCGATGTCGAGGACGCCGTCACCGTCGACGTCGGCGATGTTCAACGCGGTCGAGTTCCACACCTGCATCGGTTCGACCAGCTCGACGGGGGTGAACCAGTCGGCGGACGGGTCACCGGTCCCGGGCCCGGTGTTCAGGAAGATCACCGGCGAGCGGCCCCAGTAGTAGACCACGACGTCGGGACGCCCGTCCTGGTCGACATCGGTGGGGACGCACCCGATAGGTGCCATCGTCGCGTCGTAGCGCAGGCCGTCAGGCCGCAGCTCGAACGGCTCGAACTGCGGGCCGCCGCTGCCAGGGACCGGGAAGACCTTCAGGGTGTCGTCGCGGGGATCGGTGAGGCACGCGTCCCCCGGACGCCCGAGCCCGCGCAGGTCGAGAGAACCGACCGAGGCGCCGACGGCGGAGATCCAGGGCTGGATGTGCTCGAGCGCCGGCGCGACCGGACGCTGCTCCTGGTTCCCGGCGGAGTCCGGCAGGTCGTGCGTCGTGAAGGAGATCCCCTCCGCCGCACTCCCGGCGGCCTCGGCCGTCGGCCCCGGCTGCCACGGCAACCAGGCGACGGCGGCGACGGCCAGTGCCGCGACCGGTGCGGCGAATGACTTCAAGGACGGCACAGGAGCTCCTTCGAGGCGTCGTGGTGCAATACGCGGCAGACCGTGCGAGCCACCTTCGTGGCGATGTGCTCAACGGTGGCGCAGGACCATGTCCAGCGGGTATTCCCGGTTGCGCTGGGCCTGCGGCACCGACGCAGGCTCGGCGTGCGTCCCACCGAGGAGCACCGGCGGGTCGATCGGCCGCTCCGGCCGGAGCCGGAACCGCGTGGGTAGCTGCCTCGTGCCCTGGTCTGCGAAGACCTGCATCACGGATGTCGCCCGCAGCCACTCGACGTGGGCCCCGACCCCTCGGTGGGCCACGCGTCCGAGGACGACGACGGTCCACCTCCCCTCCGGCAGCCCGGCGAGGTGGAAGCCGCCCGCTCCGTCGAGCCTGGCCGCGGCGACCGGCGGACCCTGCACGATGCTGTCCTCGAAGGCGCCCACGAAGATGTCGCAGTCGGAGGTCGCCGCGCCCGGTCCGAGCGCGACCTGACCACGGAGATGTCCGGAGCCGGTTCCCTCGATCGTCTCGAGCGCGGGCGGCCGGCCGCCGCACGTTCGCCACTGCCGGGGGGACATCCCCACCAGCGCCGAGAATCGCGTGCTGAACGTGCCGACGCTGGAGTAGCCGACCATCGTGCCCGCGTCAGCGATCGACAGGTCCGTCGTCAGGAGCATCTGGCTCGCTCGCTCCATCCGGAGCGCAGCCAGGAACCGACGGGGAGTCGTGCCGACGATCCGTGAGAACTCCCGCGTGAAGTGGAACTTGCTGTAGAACGTCTGGCTCGCGATGTCCGCGATGCCGGCGCCGCAGAAGAGGTCGGCCCGCATCGCGAGGACCGCCTGGTCGACCGCCGCCCCGATGTTCGAAGCCTCCTCGTCAGGGTCTGGCAGCGCCGCGGTCGGGCGTGCCACCACCAGCTCCGGCCGGGTCGGCCGGAGTCCTTCGCGTCCCTGGTGCAGTGTTCCGACGGTCATGTCTTGGCCTCTCAGTCGGTCGAACCGGTGTCAAGAGCCCCCTGCGAACGACGATGGGTGGTGACCAGGGAGTGGGAAATTCGAAACGCACCCTTTGGCCCGCGAGGGTCAGGACGTGACCCGATGGGTCCTCGGGCCTGACCCTGTCGGGTCAGGCCGCCAGCGACCGGGCGACGATCCCCGGCCTGAACAGGCTCGTCGGCTCCTCCAGCAGGCCGGCGACCCGCAGGAACGCCTTGGCGACGACCGGGTCCTTCGTCGCGCCACGTTGCACCTGGGTGACGTACCGGTTCGCCATGCTGGTGGCGACGGTCCGCCGGCCGCGCACGGTCGGGAACCCCAGGTCGCCCCCGGCGGCGAGCGTCCACGGGGTGTCCACGACCCGGCTGAGCTGGCGGGCGAAGAGCCGCGCGTCCAGCCGTCCGCCGGCCTCGAGGTGCGTGCGCAGCCGGAGCGCGGCCATGGCAGCGACGGTCATGCCCTGCGCGTACACGGGGTTGAACCGAGCGAAGGCGTCACCGACGACGGCGAGGCCCTCGGGCATTCCGGCCAGTCGCTCGTACCGCTTGCGCGTGCTCGCCGGGAAGCGGAAGGAGTGCGGGTCCTCGATCCTCCGGGCGGACAGGACCGACCGGTGGACGTCCGGCACCGGGAGCGACCTCGCGAACTCGACGAACGACGCCCAGTCCCGCGGCGGCGCATGCTTGCCGAGCCCGTTGAGGGAGAGGGCGTAGCGGTCGGTCAGGCGCGCGTAGATCATGCCTCGCGGCAGCTCCGGCGTCATCGTCGAGACGATGGCGATGTTCTCCCCGATCGGGTCGAAATCCGGGGCGGTCTCGAACCCGCAGCTCGTGTAGACGAGGTCCATCTGGATGGACTCGTCGGTGACCGTGCCGCAGCCGAGGCTCTCGAGCCAGGCGTCCATCCGGCTCGCGCGGCCGGCGGCGTCGACCACCAGGTCGGCGTCGAGACGCCCGTCCGCCGTCCGTACCCCGACCACGGTGCGTCCGGTCGCGTCGAGCAGCAGCCCCTCGACATCGGCGTGCTCGAGGGCGACGTTCGGCAGCTCGAGCACACGACGCCGCACGTAGCTCTCGAGGAGCGGCCGGCCGGCGGCGACGCACATCATGTCAGCAGGCCCCTGCTGGAACCTCGCCGGGCCACGGTGCCACGCGACACTCGTGCCGAAGTCCAGGATCGGCACGCCGAGTCCGAGGAGGTCGCCGGTGAACCCGGGCAGAAGGTCCTCCAGGATCTCGTGTCCCCGGGCGAGGAGCGCGTGGATGTGATGCCCCTGGGGTACGGCACGGCGGACATCGGTCACGTCGGTCAGATCCCGCTCGAGGACGGTGACCTGGTCGGCGTGGTCGGCGAGGACGCGCGCGGTGAGCAGACCGGCGATGCTTCCCCCGACGACGACCGCGTGGCTGGTGGCGGACATGAGACCTCCCGGGCAGTAGGACGTGCTGACCGCCCCACGGTGCCCGGTCACCCCCGCCGCCGACTCTCATGACGTGCGCCGTCGCCGACAGCCGGAACTTCCAGGCTGCTCAGGTCGATACGGGCCGTTCCCAGCGCGCCCCCGGAAGCCCTAGCGTGCCTGGCACGAGCCCGCTCATGGCACCGGCCCGTGCGCGGCACCCACCCTCGAACTCAGGAGCCTGGGATGGAAAAGTTCACCATCGACATTCCCGACGCGGCCGTCGACGACCTCCGAACCCGTCTGGGGGCCGTGCGGTGGCCCGACGACGGCCGGCTCGACGAGCACCAGACCCCGGGACAGCGCGGACCCGTGGTGAGCAGCGTCAGGGATCTGGCCCAGCGCTGGCTCGAGCTCGACTGGCGTGCCGTCGAAGCCCGGCTCAACGCCTTTCCGCAGTTCGTCGAGGAGATCGACGGGGTGCGGGTGCACTTCTTCCACGTCCGCTCCCCTCACGAGGACGCCACCCCCATCGTTCTCACGCACGGCTGGCCCGGCAGCGCGGCGGACTTCATCGACGTGATCGACGCGATGACGGACCCGACGGCCCACGGCGGCAGCCCGCAGGACGCGTTCCACGTCGTGCTTCCCGACATTCCCGGCTTCGGCTTCTCGGCCAAGCCGGCCGCCGGCGGCTGGACCATCCCCCGGGTGGCCGGCGCGTGGGCGCAGCTCATGGATCGGCTCGGATACGAGCGGTACATCGCCCAGGGGGGCGATCTGGGCGCCTGGATCACGCAGACGCTCCTCGCGACGGACCCCGCTGCAGAGGCAGGACACGTCAACTTCCTCGTGACGCCCCCGCCGCCGGACGACCCCGGCGTCGTCGCCTCCCTGGACCCGACGAGCCTCGCGCGGATCGAGCGGCTCGGCGCGTTCATGACGGAGGGTTCCGCCTACATGGCCCTCCAGGCGACGCGGCCGCAGACGCTCGCCTATGCGCTCACCGACTCGCCCGTCGGCCTGCTGGCCTGGCTCGTGGAGAAGTACCACGCATGGTCGGGTGGCCCGGGAGCCCTCTCCGTCGAGCAGATCCTGACGCACGCCTCGATCTACTGGTACACGCAGACGGCAGGTTCGGCCGCACACTTCTACGCGGACAACGCCGCGCTGCTCCCCACGTCCCCTGTCCCTCCGCCGCCCCCGCCGGTCCAGGAGAAGCCGTTCGGCGTGGGGGTCTATCGCGAGGACCCCGCCCCGCCGATCCGCACGCTCGCCGAGCCAGGTTTCCGCAGGCTCGTGCACTGGGCCGAGCACGACGGTGGACACTTCGCCCCCATGGAGGTTCCCCACACGTTCGTGGCGGACCTGCGGCAGTTCCGGGCCGCGCTCGCCGCCTAGCCGCGCTCCGCGGCACGCCATCGGCTGGCCACGCCCCCCGGGCGTCGCGACGAGGTCATGGCGTGCCGTGGTCGTGCCGTATGAGACCGAGCTGGTGGGCGCGACTGATCGCGCCGGCTCGGGTCGACGCACCGAGCTCGCGGTAGACCTCCGCGAGGCGCCGCTTCACCGTCGCCTCCGAGACGAAGAGCTCCCGGGCGATCCACTTGTTGCTCCGCCCGGCCGCGATGTGCTCCAGGAGCTCACGGTCCCCGGCCCGGAGGGCCACGGGCGGGTGCGGAGCGTCCACCACTCCGGGGACGACGCGGATCGTCCCGCCACCTGAGCTGTGGACGGCGGCGGTCAGCACCGAGCACAACGTGGCCGCGTCGACGACCTTCGACAGGTAGGCGGCGATGCCGAGATCCTCGAGCTCGGCGACACGGCGCGACGAGGCCTGCATCGAGAGCATCGCGATGCGTGTGCTCGGGCTGTCCTCCTTGACCCGGCGTACGAGCGCCGTGGCAGACCCCCCCGGCATGTGCACGTCCAGGACCGCGAGGTCTGGCTGCTGGTCCCGGACGAGCACCGCGGCGGCGCGACAGTCTCCTGCCACCCCGACGACGGCGAAGCCGGCGTCCTCCAGGATGTACCTCAGCCCCTCGGCGAAGACGACGTGGTCGTCGGCGACGACCACCCTGATACCGCCGTTCGACGAGCTCATGGCAGCGGCACGACGAGCTCGACGGTCGTGCCGGAGGCCGGCGCGGACTCGATGACCGCCGACCCGCCGAGCTGTTCCACCCGTTCGATCATCGACCGGAGGCCGGTTCCCGATGACATCGGCTTCGTCCGTGCTCGCACCGCGGAGACGTCGGACAGGCCGGTGCCGTGGTCGCGGACCACGGCCACGAGATTGCTGTACCGGATCCCGATCCTGATGGTGATGGCGTCGGACCCTGAGTGCAGCAGGGCGTTGCGCGTGGCTTCCCGGATCGACAGGAACGCTTGCTCGCGCACCCACGGTGGAACGGAGGCGACTTGCTCCGGATCGGCGATCTCGAGGTTGACACGCCCCGCTCCGTGGCAGTCGACGTACTCGCGCAGGGCCGGTGCGAGGCCCTCCGTGGTGTGGCTGCTCCCCAGGTCCTGCGCGAGGTCCCGGATCATCCTCGAGGCATCCTGCAGCTGGGACTGGAGCACCGACAGGCACTCGTCCGCGCCGGCGCTGTCACCGTGGCGGACGCAGATGCGGCGGATCTCGAGCTGCTGGAAAGCGAGGGCCAGCGCGTGGGCCGAACGGTCGTGCAGGTCGCGGGCGATGCGGTGCCGTTCCGCCACGTGCGCGTCGCTGATCTGCTGCAGGAGGACACCCGCGTACGGGATCGCCGCGTCTCCGACCCTCCGGAGGATCACCTCGGACAGGTCCCGCAGAAGACGTGCGAGGTGCGGCCCCTGGCTGCCCAGCTCGACCGATCCACGCACGATCACGTCGGCGACGATGTCGTGCAGCATCGAGGCACCCTGCAACGAGTACACCGGGTTCATCCGCTGGATCGCGCGCGACCGGCCGACCTCCTCACCCACCGGGTCCGTAGCGACGCCCGCACGCACGAGCACCTCGAGCAACGGTCCGACGACACGATGCAGCTCGTCCTCGCCCAACCGCCCGAGCGGGTTGTCCTCGGCGCGGAGGCGGTCCGTGTAGGTGGCGAGGATCTCTCGTCGGTACCGATCGACGTAGTCGCGTAGCTCGGCCAGGCCGACGGCGTCATCCGCTCCTAACAACATCTCCCCGTGGATCTCTCGCTAGAGCTGCAGCAGTGGTCCGTGAGCTGCGAACTGGGTGTACATGAAGGCCCGGTACGGCCAACGTGCGCGCAGCGACACCGTAACGCACGTCACCACGAGGATCAGCGTGCCCAGGCAGAGCACGACCGACGGCCACCGGAGGAGCTCGGCGAGCGGCAACGGCCCGAAGGCGGCCCACGCCATGGCTGCCGCGATCGTCGCTGCCGCGACGGCGGCGACGTCCGCGGCCACGTCGGGGCCCCGGCTCACGGCCAACGTGAACCGGTTCGCGGCACGATCCCCGTCGACGTCGGGAAGATCCTTCACGAGGGAACCGACGCCCATCCAGAGGGAGAGGCAGACGGCGAAGACGACGAAGGGGGCCGTGACCCTCCCTCCGGACGCGACGAGGCCGGCGTGGTACGTGACCAGCCCGCCCACGACGACCACCACGAACGCGGCTGGTGAGCTGGCCTTGGCCGGCTTCGCGCCGGACGAGTACCGGACCCCGAGAGCCAGTGCGACGGCCAGATGGAGCACCAGGAACCACGAGACGACCAGACCCAGGCCGAGAGCCGCCACCCCGCAGACCCAGACCGCCCGCCGAGCGGCCCGGACGGTCAACCGGCCTGAGGCGACAGGGCGCCGGGAGCCGTTGACCCGGTCGGTGTCGACGTCGGTCACCCCGTTGAGCACGTAGACGGCGACCGTCATCAGGATCCAGGCCAGCAGTCCGACGAGCGTGTGCGGCGAGAGCACCAGGCCACCGCTGAGGAGGGCGCCGGACAGGAACCGGACCCCCCCGATCGCCAGGACCTTCGGACGGGCCTCCCGGAGAACCAGGACGGCGGTGCGGAGCCTGACGGACACCACCAGCAGGTCTCGACGGGCGGTGGTGAGGCGGGCAGGCATCGGCGTCAGGCGCATCGCGTCTCTCCGTCGTCCGTCGGTTGCCACGACGATCGCGCACTACCCCTCGTCTTTCAACTCCTCATCTGCCCCGCTCTCGCCTCCCCCCGCGACGGCTCGACCGACGACCGCACCGTAGAGCACGCCACCGAGCTCCCGGGTGAGCTCGACGACACGCCGGTTCGCCGCCTGCATCCGTCGAAGGGTGTCGAGGTCGTCCCGTGGGGCCGTCCGCTGCCACCCGACGACGAGCGCGTACCCGCCCTGGTCGCCCCGCACCGCGAGGCGCTTCAGCGCGGCCGCGACCGTCACGTAGATCATGACCGCACCGCCGGGGCCCAGGAGGTCGGCGTGGCTGCGGGCGAGCAGGTCTTCCACGACGCCGCGTCCCGCCTCGAGCGGGAGGATCGACTGCAACCGGGGGTGCGCGTGGTGCTGCCACCGGCCGACGGCGCGCTCGCCGGCGACGGTCCCGTCCGCCCGCGCGTAGAACTCACCCACGTCCGACCAGCCCCGCGTCCGATCCATCGCGAGGTCCGGACCACCGAGCTCCTCGAAGCGGGACAGGCGCGTGGTGAAGGTCGGCAGCCCGTCCACGCCCCGGACGGCGAACCCCTCGAGCCAGTGCACGGAGCCGGCCGTGAGCAGGTTGCGCTGGACGTCCGTATGGTCCTGCAGCGTCCTGGTGACGATGTCCGAACGCCGCACCCGGCGCGGGACCGCGTGCAGCTCCAGGTCGACGGCGACGAGGACGCCGTGGCGCCCGTGCCCGCAGAGCACCCGGTCGAGGAGCGGGTCCCCGACGATGAGGTCGTGGGAGTGCCCGTGCACGTCGAGCACCGTGGCGCGCAGGACGTGGTCGGCGGCCGTCCCGAACCGGTGGCTGGCCCCGCTGATCCCGCCCACGGAGAGGGTGCCGCCGACCGTCAGGCCGAGGTAGTCGGGCACCACGACGGGCGCACGACGGCGCGGTAACGTCGCGTCGAGAACGTCTCGCCAGGTCGCGCCGGCGTCCACCCTGATCCAGGTGTCCGTCACGCGGTGCACGCGGCGCAGCCCGCTCAGGTCGATCAGGGCCGAGCCGTCGACGACGGTCTGCCCGTCGACGCTGTGGCCCAGCCCCCGCGGCACGACCCGGTGCCCCCACGCCGTCGCCTCGGCGATCGCGTCGGTGAGCTCGGTGGCGGAACGGGGGCGGTAGACGAGTGCGGGGCGTCCGGCGACCTGCCTCCCGAAGTCGGTGAGCCGCTCGCCGGGTGCGCCGCCGGCAGGCGTACGGACCGGCCGTCCTCCCTGGAGCACGACCGGTCCGACGCCGGGGTCGACCTCGCTCAATTGCGAGGACTGTTCTGATAGGCGGCCAGCTTCCACCCTTGGTCGCGACGGACGAGCAGCCAGGAGGCGCGGACGGCGGCGGTGTCCGCGACGGTCTCGGATCCGGCCTTCACGACACCCCCGTCCGTCAGCATGAGCACGATGTCGTCGCTCAGGCGGCGCACCTGGAAGGGCGCACCGACCACCTGGGTGCCCTGGTAGGGGCCGGTGAACGCCCGCTCCATGAACTCCCTGATGGCGGTCCTGCCCGTGGCGAAGGCACCCGGCAGGATCATGGTGCCGTCCTCGGTGAACACCTCGGCGAAGGCGTCGGCGTCGTGGGCTGCCCAGGCCTCGATGATCTGACGAGGGACGTCGGCGAGCGGCGCCCACTCCTCGGGCATGGCGGCGTCGGTCTCGTGTGCGGCGGTGGCGGTCATGGTCACGTCCTTTCCGGTTCTGCGGATCGTGCGGTGGTCGTCGGTCAACCCGCCAGGGGCGGGGCAGCCAGCTCGTGCGGTTCGTCGTCGCGCTCCAGGACCTCCTCCACGGTGTCCAGGGACGCGTGGACGAACTCACCGAGGTCGTGCACCGTGGGCTTCGCCCAGAGGATCGTGGGCGGGAAGTCCAGCGCGAAGCGCCGCTGCAACCGTGCTCGCAACGCGACGGCCATGATCGAGTCGACGCCGAGCTCGACGAGGGGACGCCGGTGTCCGAGGTCCTCCTTCTCCAGGCGCAGCTCGGCGGCCACCACGGAGTGCACGACGTCGGTGACCTCGGCACGCGCCAGGTCCGGTGCCAGCGCGGGATCGAGCCGGTAGACGTCCGGGTCCTCGACCAAGACGCCATCGTGCTCCAGCTCGCGGAACATCGGTGGCACGGGGAGCCCCGGCGAGATCGGCACGCTCCTGAGGACGGCCTTGTAGGCACCGGTGAACCGGTCGGCGAACGTCCACGCCTGCAGCGCCTCGCTCGCCGAGACGGCGTCGAGCCCACGCATGTTCCCCTCGACCATGGTGGTCGTGAGCTCGGCGGAGAGGCCGAGCCCGCGCCACGAGGTCCACGCCAGGGACACCGCGCCGTCCTCGCCGGCGTTCGCGCGGGCCTGGACGAGCGCGTCGAGGAACGAGTTCGCCGCGGCGTACGCCCCCTGGCCTGAGAGGCGGGCGAGCTGCCCGCAGGACGAGAACGCGACGAAGAAGTCCACGGTTCCCGGCGGGAACGCCTCGTGCAGCGCCCAGGCACCCAGCGACTTCGCGCCGAGGACGTGCCGGACCCCCTCGATCGTCATGTCGTCCACCAGGGCGTCGTCGACACCGCCGGCAGCGTGGACGATCCCGGTGATCGGCGGGTTGTCGGCGTCGTGCGCGTCCACGAACGATCGGACGGCTACCGGGTCCGTCACGTCCAGCGACCTCACCTGCACGGACACCCCGGCGGCCTCGAGTGCCTCCACAGCCTCGGCCGCGCGCCGCTGGTCGGGGTCCGCGAGGCCTGCCCAGTCCTGGCGCGGGGGCAGGCCGCGCCGGCCCACGAGCACGAGACGGCGGGCGCCGCGGCCGACGAGCCACTGGGCCGCCTCGAGCCCCAGGGCACCGAGCCCGCCGGTGATGAGCACCGACCCCCCCGGCGAGCATCGTAGGGGCTCCCGGTCGGCGGACCGGGTGATCCGTGCGAGGCGCGGAACGGTGACCGTCCCGTCGCTGGCCACGTGGATCACGTCCTCCTGCCCGGCCGCCCCCTCCAGCACGGCCGCGAGCGCCGCGCCCGCGGCGTCGTCGACCGAGGAGACGTCCACGACGCCGCCCCAGACCTCCGGGTGCTCACCGGCGATGATCCGGCCCAGGCCCCACGCGGCCGCCTGCGCGACCTGGTCGACGCCGCGGGGCTCGCGCACGCCCTCGGTCAGGAGCCACACCCGTGGGGACGTGCCCTCCGGAGCGAGGTCCATGCTGCCCAGCACGGCTTCCGCCGTGCGCTGGGTGAGTCCGACCGCGGAGTCCGCCGAGGTGATGGTCGAGGGAGCGGCCACCACGACGACGACGTCGGCAGCCGCGGGCCCGGTGGTGACGCTCGCCGTCGCTCCCGCCCGGTTCAGGGCGTCGGCAACGCCGGCCGCCCGGGGCCCGTCGCCGACGACGGCGACGCACGCGGGCGTCGCCGTCCCGAACGGCACGTCCGGCTCGCGCCACACGACCTCGTGCACCAGCTCCTGGGGGTTGGCCGCCTCCGCCTTCTCGACCGAGCTGAACGCGAGGCCGTGCACGCGGGCGACGACCCGCCCGTCGCTGCCGGCGACGTCGACGTCGACGCTGTCGTGCGGCGACCCTGGGGAGCGGCGGGTGTGGACGACGATACGGGCCGGCGGCTCCCCGACGACGGAGACGTCTTCGATGGCCCGCGACATCCACAGGCTCTGCGCGTCGACCGGTGTGACGAGCGTCGCGCTGATCGTCAGCGCCCCGTCGATGACGTGGGCCCAGGATGCAGCCGCGTCGATGTCGGTGTCGTCGACGAGCGTCAGCACCGCCAGCTGCTCGTCGTCGGACCGGTGCAGGTCGTCCAGGCCCCACGGGAACGCGTAGCCGCCCACGCCCATGTTGTGGAACATCTCGTCGAGCCGTTGCCAGTCCCCCAGCGGGAGCCGCGACCGGAGCCCGGCGGCGTCGATCGTCCCGGCGAGACCTTTCCGCGCGGGCTCGACCACGGCGCTCGCGTGCAGGATCCAGCTGTCGTCCGAGCCGCTGTCGTCGTCCGCGACCCTCGAGGAGAGCGCCATGCCCTGGCCCTCGCGGACGACCTGTACCGTGCGCGGCGGCTCCACGGCCAGCGGTGTCCGGAGCACGATGTTGCGCAGGACGACGTCCCCGGCCGCGTCGGACGCCTTGAGGAACGAGTTGAGGATCGAGGCGGCCGGCGTGACCTCGACCCCGTCGAGGGCGTGGTCGAGCGGGTACGGCCGGCTCGCCAGGTCCAGCCGGGTCTGCCAGACGTGCCGTGCGGGCACGCCGCCCACGGCGTGGCTGCCGCCGAGCAGGTCGTGCGCGGCGGGGTCGTGCCCGGCGCCGCCCCGTCCCTGCGCCGACTCCTCGAAGAGCCAGTAAGGCCGGTGCTGCCAGGAGGCGCCGGGAAGACCGAGCGGCTCCCGGGTGCGGTCGGCTGACCAGGCGGGCACCACGCCGGCGCAGTAGAGCCGGCCCGCGGTGCGGAGCACGTCTCCGGGGGCGCCGGCGCCGCGGCGCACGGTGCCGACGGCCGCGACCTCCTCGTCGCGGTGCTGCGCGACCTCCATCACGGAGTGGGAGACGACAGGGTGGGTGGAGACCTCGAGGAAGACGCGGAAGCCGTCGTCGAGGGCGGCGTCGACCGCCGCGGCGAACCGCACCGGGGCGCGCAGGTTGCGGCCCCAGTAGCCCGCGTCGCGGACCGCCTCGTCGCGCGGGTCCTCCAGGGTCGTGCTGTACAGGGAGACCACAGCGCGCCGTGGCCCGAGGTCACCGGCCGCCTCCACGACCTCCGCCAGGACGTCGTCGACCTCCGGGCTGTGGAAGGCGACGTCGGTGGCGACGGCACGGATCGGGACGCCGTCGGCCTCCCAGTCGCGGACGACCGCGGCCACCGAGTCCGCCTCCCCGGAGATCACGGTGGACCGCGGACCGGCCGCGATCGCGGCGACCACACCGTCCACGCCGGCCAGCCGCTCGCTCGTCTCGGCGAACCCGAGGCCCGCCATCGCCATCGCGCCGTTGCCGGCGACCTTCCCCAACGCACGGGCACGCCGGCAGGCGAAGCGCGCGGCGTCGTCCAGGTCCAGCGCCCCGGCGGTGTGCGCCGCGGCGATCTCACCCACGGAGTGCCCGATCACCGCAGCCGGCTCCAGGTCGTGGGCGCGCCAGGTCGCCGCCAGGGCCGCCTGGACCGCGAACGTGAGGGCCTGCACCTGCGGGGTGGTCCACGGCCCGCCCTGCTCGAGGAGCTCCCGCGGGCTCCACCCGAGCTCGTCGGTGAACACGTCGCCGAGGCTGTCGATCACGCCCGTGAAGGCGTGGTCGACGTCGAGGAGGTCCTGGCCCATCCCCTCCCACTGCGACCCGTGCCCCGAGAAGACCCAGACGGCGCCGTTCTCGCTCCCCGGCACCACTCGGCCGGTGATCACGTCCGGGCTCGTCCCGCCGCCCGACGCCGCGGCGAGCCCGTCCACCAGACCGGCCACGTCGGCGGCGACGACCGCCGTCCGCTCGGGAAGGTGGGACCTGCGCGAACACAGCGTGTCGGCGACGTCGTCCAGCTCCGGTGCGTGCCGGGCGAGCCAGGCACCCGTCCGATCCGCGAGGTCCCGGACCCCGGCACGGGTGGCCGACGAGAGCGGGACGAGCACCGGCCGTGCGCCCTGGGCGACCGCAGCCGCGACCGGGCGCCGGGGCGCCTCCTCGAGGACGACGTGCGCGATGGTGCCGCCCACGCCGTAGTTCGAGACCCCGGCACGGCGGGGCGTGGTGCCGGGCGCCCAGCCGGTCGGCTCGGCGGCCAGCCGCAGCCCGTTGCTGCCCCACTCGGTCCTGGTGGTGGCACGCGTGTGCAGGCTCGGTGGGATGACGCCGTGCCGGAGCGCCAGGACGACCTTCATGATGCCGGCCATGCCGGAGCCGCCCTCGACGTGACCGATGTTCGGCTTGATCGAGCCGACGAGGCAGGGCTCCTCCCGGGCGGCACCGATCACCTGCGAGAGCGCGGCGAGCTCGGCTGCGTCCCCCGTGGGAGTGCCCGTGCCGTGGGCCTCGACGTACCCGACGGTGGTGGGATCGACGCCAGCACGGGCGTAGACGGTCCGGAGCATGTGGGCCTGGGCGTCCGCGTTGGGCGCCATCATGCCGTCGGAGTGCCCGTCCTGGAAGACCCCGCTGCCACGCAGGAGCGCGAGCACCCGGTCACCGTCGCGCTGCGCGTCCGCCAGACGTTTGAGCACGAGCACACCGGCACCCTCGCCGCGCCCGTAGCCGTCGGCGTCGTCGTCGTAGGCCTTGCTGCGCCCGTCCGGGGCCAGCGCACCCGCTCCCTCCAGCGCGACGTTCAGGGCCGGCGTGGAGATGATGTTGAGCCCCCCGACGATCGCGACCGACGTCTCGTCGCCACGCAGGGCCTGGCAGGCGACGTGCACGGCAGTCAGGGTGGCGGCGCACGCCGTGTTCACCGCCATGCTGGGACCGCGGGTGTCCAGGAAGTAGGAGACCCGGTTGGCGATCCCGTAGTCCGTGGTCCCGTTGACCGCGTAAGGACCGGTACGCGTCATGTCCTCGAGCAGACGACGGCCGTAGTCCGTGGAGTTGACGGCGGCGTAGACCGCCGCGTCCGAGCCGCGCAACGACGTCGGAGGGATGCCCGCGTCGACCAGGGCCTCCCACGTCAGCTCCAGCATGAACCGCTGCTGCGGATCCAGGTAGGCGGCCTCCTTCGGGGTGATGCCGAAGAACTCGGCATCGAACCCCTCGATGTCGTCCAGGTAGGAGCCGAGCAGCGTCGTGGCGCGCAGTACCGCCGTGGCCTCCGGCGACGCGTCCGCGTAGGCGCGCCACCGCTTCTCCGGCATCGGCCGGACCGCCGTCCGGGACTCCATGAGGAAGTCCCACAGTGCCGCAGGCGTGTCGAGGTTCGGGGCGAACCGGCAGCTCATCCCCACGATCGCGATGGCGTTCTCGTTGTCCTGACGATGGCTCAAGGACCTGTCCCTTCCGTCCGTGCCCGTTGCCGGAGCAGGGCTGCTACCAGCAACTCCGAAGACTCCACCGGCCCCGCGGCTCCATAGGTTCGAGTCGCTTGTCTCGAGTCTCGCGACACGAGGACGCCGAACGCACCTCATGACGTGCGATGAACCGGACCGAGGAGGTCTTCCCCATGACCGTCGACCTGCCGGTGCAGGACGCACCCGGATGGCCCACGCAGCTGGCCCGGTCCTACCGCCGCGACGGGGCGTGGGACGACGTGCGGCTGTTCGAGCTGCTGATCGACGCCGCGACATGCTGCGCCACGCGCGAGGCCCTGGTGGACGGCGACCGGTCCTGGACCTATGCCGAGCTCGTCGTGGAGGTGGAGGCGCTCGCGGCCGGGCTGCGCGGCGTGCTGGACGTCGGCGACCGCGTCGTCGTCCAGCTGCCCAACCGCGCCGAGGCCGTGCTGACCACGCTGGCCTGCTTCGCGGCCGGGACGGTGCCGGTCTGGGCGCTGCCGCAGCACCGCGAGCACGAGCTGACGGCGTTCGCCGGCCACTGCGACGCCCGCGCGCTCGTGACGATGGGCACCTACCGGGGCTTCGACTACGAGGCGCTGGGTCACCACGTGCGCGACCAGGTGCCGTCCCTCGACCACGTGGTCGTCGTGGGCGCACCCCGGTTCCCGGGCTCGGTCCCGTTCGCCCGGCTCGCGCGGGGGGCCGGGCAGTCACTGCCTCTGGTCCAGGACGGTCCGGCCTCGGCGGACGACGTCGCGGTGCTGATCCCCTCCGGCGGGACGACCGGCGCGTCGAAGGTCGTGCCACGCACCCACAACGACCTCGGGCACATGCTGCGCGCGGCCTGCGCGGCGAGCCGGTTCGACCGGTCGAGCCGGTACCTGGTCGTGCTGCCCGTGGGTCACGGCTTCGCCAACACCGGTCCCGGCGTCCTGGGGACCCTCGTCGCGGGCGGGACGGTCGTGCTCTGCCCGTCCCCGGCCCCGGAGACCGCCCTGACGCTCGCCGTCCGGCACCGGGCAACGGCCACGAGCGTCGTCCCCGCCATCCTCCAGCGCTGGGTCGAACACCTCGACGAGCACCCCGACGCCGCGCCGTCGTTCGTCCTCGTGCAGAGCGGGGCCGCGCACCTCGCGCCCTCGCTCGCCGACGCGGCAGAGCGGCACACCGGGTGTGTCGTCCAGCAGGTCTACGGCATGTCCGAGGGGCTGACGTGCATGACCAGGATCGGCGACCCGCTCGATGTCCGCCGCCGGACGCAGGGCCGGCCGATCAGCCCCTTCGACGAGCTCCGGGTGGTGGACGACGACGGCGCCCCGCTCCCGGACGGGGAGGTGGGGACGCTGACCACCCGTGGCCCGTACACGGTGCGCGGCTACTACCGGTCGCCCGACGTGAACCGGCGCGCGTTCACCCCCGACGGGTGGTACGTCACGGGAGACCTGGTTGTCCGGCGACCGGACGGCCGCATCGTGGTGAAGGGGCGCACCGGCGACACCATCAACCGCGGCGGCGAGAAGGTCGCAGCCGACGAGGTGGAGGACCTGCTCCGCTGCCTCTCCGGGGTCGAGGACTGTGCGGTCGTCGCGATGCCGCACCGCACCTACGGCGAGGAGGTGTGCGCGTTCGTCGTCGGGCGCGACGGTCGTCCGGTCGGGCACAGCGAGGTCGTGCAGCACCTGGAAGCGGTGGGCCTGTCTCGCTTCAAGGTGCCGAAGCAGGTGTTCGACGTGGCGTCCCTGCCGCTCACGGGCATCGGCAAGATCGACAGACGCCGCCTCCGCGCCGAGGCCGCCCGGGCGGCCGCCGTTCGCGACTGCCGGGAGCACGCCCGCGTCGACGATCCCGAGGTCTCCCCGGTTGCGCCGTCCCCCGCCGAGCCTTGTTGATCCCCCGGTCGCGCCCTAGCGTCCACAGCGACCGGGAAGCAGGTCGAGAAACTCAACGGGAGCAAGGAGCGCCCATGACGCAGGGACCAGGACTGAGGGCGATGGCAGACCTCGCCACGCCCATGTCCATCAGGGTCGGCGCCACGCTCGGGGTGGCCGACCACGTCGCCGCGGGGGCGACCACCGCCGAGTCGATCGCTGTCCGCTGCGACGCCTTCGCCCCTGCGCTCGAACGGCTCCTGCTGCACTGGGTCTGGCTCGGGCTGCTCCACCGCTCGTCCTCAGGAGCGTTCGACCTGACGGAGCTCGGTGGACAGCTGAGGTCGGACCACCCGGCAGGCAAGCGGGACTGGCTGGACATCCGCGGGAGCGTCGGGCGAGGGGACCTCGCGTTCGTCGAGCTGATGCACACGATCACGACGGGAGGTTCGGCGTACCGGGCCCGGTACGGTCAGGACTTCTGGGACGACCTCGGCTCCGACCCGACCCTGCGGACGTCGTTCGACACCCTCATGCAACGGCACGTGGAGGCGGACGACGCGGAGATCGTCGATGCGTACCCGTGGGCTCGGCACCGCACGGTCGTCGATGTCGCCGGCGGCAACGGCGCTCTGCTGGCGACGATCCTGCGCGCCCACCCCGGCCTCCACGGCGTCCTCGTCGAGCTGGACGAGCCGGCGGCCCGGGCGCGGGCGGCGTTCGACTCGGCGGGCCTGCGCGAACGGGTGGACGTGGCGGTCGGGTCGTTCTTCGAGCCGCTCCCCACGCGTGGCGACGCCTACGTCCTGTCGGCCGTCCTCCACGACTGGGACGACGAGAGCTGCCTGCGCATCCTGCGGAACTGCCGTGCCGCGACGACCGCCACGGACCGGTTGCTCGTCATCGAGGCCGTGGGGCACGACGGCGAGTCCGTCGACCCCCGGATGGACCTGCGGATGCTCGCCTACACCGGCGGCAAGGAGCGTGGGGTGGGCGAGCTCGCGGACCTCGCCGCGCGTGCGGACCTGGAGCTCGTCCGGACGCACCTCGTGCCGGGCAGCCGGTACATGGCCGTCGTCGAGCTCGCCCCGGCCGGAGGGCAGGACCGGTGACGGTGCTGCTGGTCGGTGCCGACCTCGGGTCGGCCACCGAGGAGCTCCTCGACGTCCTCGCGCTCGACACCTCCGCCGAAGAGCACCTCTGCCGGGCGCTGCAGTCCTCCGGAACGGTGGACGGGGCGTTCGTGCTCAGCACCTGCCAGCGCACGGAGGTCTACGTGTCCACCGAGGACTGCCGGCTCGCCGCGACCGCGGTCGAGAGGGCCTGGACCTCCGCCGTCGGGTCCGCGCGATCCGCGTGCGCCGGGGCGCTGCACGCCCGGAGCGGCGCTGCCGCAGCCGCACACCTGTTCGCCGTCGTCGGCGGGCGACGGTCGGTGACGCCGGGCGAGACCCACGTCGTCGACCAGGTCCGCGGTGCCCTCAACCGGGCACAGCGCCACGGCTTCCTCGACGCCGAGCTCAACACCCTCGTCCAGCAGTCCTTGCGGACCAGTCGGCGGATCCGTGCCCTCGCCGGCGCCGGCGCCGGCTCAGGGCTCGCGGAGTGCGCGCTGCAGGCCGCCGGGGCGCACGTCCGGGTCGGGCCCGCGGTCGACGTGCTGGTGCTGGGGGCCGGCATCGTCGGCAGGGACGCGGCGCGGGCAGCGGCGCGCCACCACGCGAACGTGGTGATCCGGAACCGGACGCTTCTCCGTGCCCAAGCCCTCGCCGACGAGGTAGGCGGCCGCGTCGCCTCAGGCCCTCTGACCGAGGCCCTCGCAGAGGCGGACGTGATCGTCTCGGCGACGTCCTCGCCGACGCCGGTGGTCGACCTCACGGCGGCCCGGGCGGCAGCACGCTCCCGCGACGGACGCCCCCAGGTATACGTCGACCTGGCCCGCCCTCGGGACGTGTCGGCCGACGTCGCCCGGCTCCCGAGCGTCCACCGCGTCGGTCTCCACGACCTCGGTCCGGCCGGCGGCCGGGCGAGGGACACAGCCGTCGACGCCGTCGCCGTGGCCGATGCCGACGAGTGGGAACGTGCGCGCCGCGCCGCGGCCGCCGGTCCCCTGCTCGAGGCCCTGGGCGCCCGGGCGACCGAAGTCGTCGAGGACGAGGTGCGCCGGGTCACGCAGCTCCGCGGGACGCACCCCGCCGACGCCGAGCTCCTCCGGACCTCGCTCCGGCGCGTCGTCAACCGCCTGCTCCACGCCCCGAGGACACGTGCACGTGCGCACGCGGTGACCGGCACCCTCGCCGAGTACGAGGCCGCGCTGGGCGATCTCTTCGCCGCACCGCGACGTTCCACGCACAGCACCTCGCCCCAGCACCGCAACCCGGGAGAAGTAGGCGCACGATGACAGCAGCCCATGAGTTGACGGCGCGCGAGGCAGCGGCACCCGAGCCCGCGTGGTTCGCCCTCTACCCGTACGGCGGTGGTGGTGTGGGCAGCTACCGGACACTGCTCCCCATGCTGGCCGGGCACCACACGCACGTCCCGGAGCTCCCCGGGCGCGACCGGCGCCACCGGGAGCCTGCCCACACGACGTTCTCCGCGCTGTCGGACGACCTGTGGGGTCAGCTCGCCACCGAGCTCGAGCACCGGGAGCCGGACGGCCTCGTCCTCTTCGGGTACAGCCTCGGTGGCATGATGGCCGCAGACATGGCCCGTCGGGTCGAGGCCGGCGGCGGCCAGGTCCGCGCCCTGGTCGTGGGCGGCGCCGCCTCGCCCGACCGGTGGGACCACTCCGGCATCGCCGACCTCTCGGACGAGGAGTTCGTCGCACGGTTCCGTCGGCTCGGGATCGCGCCCGCCGAGGTGCTCGACGACGAGTGGATGGTGGCGCTGTTCATGTCGGTGTGGCGGGCGGACTCCCGCGTCGCCGAGTCCATCGTCCCCGCACGTGACTTCGCCCTGCGGTGTCCGGTGATCGCCGTCGCGGGCACCCGTGACCCGCTCGCGGGCCGCGACGACGTCGAGGCCTGGACGACGCTCGGGGGCCCCGGGTCCTCGGGGAGCATGGTCCGGGGCGACCACGGGACCATGATCCGCAACCCGGTCAACGCTGCCCGGCTGCTGCGGGACGCCGCCGGAGCCGGTGTCCCGCGCAGGTAGCGAGCGGCGCGTCCGGGGAACGGCCCGGCGGACCCGGGGACCAGCGGAGGGGGCGCACGCCCTGGCGTGCGCCCCCTCCGGGTCGGTCGTCGGTCCGGTCAGGCCGGCGCGCCGACCTGCAGCCCCAGCCGCACCGGGATCCGTGCGTAGCCGTTGACGACGAAGCTGCCCTGCGGCTCCAGCTCCTCACGCGGCGTGACCAGCTCCATGTCGGGGAAGCGCTCCATGACGGCGGGCAGGCCGATCTTCGCGGCGAGCGTGGCGAGCCGCGCGCCGAGGCAGTAGTGGACGCCGAAACCGAACGACAGGTGCTGCTTGTTCTCGCGGTCGACGTCGAACACGTCGGCGGTCTCCCCGTGGACGGCCGGGTCACGACCCACCCCGGCGAAGTCGACGAGGATGACGTCCCCGCGCTTCATCTGCACACCGCCGATCTCGCAGTCCTCGACCGCGAAGCGAAACGGCAGGTGGGCGACCGGGGACTCGACACGAAGGGTCTCGTCGAAGACGTCGTCCCACGAGACGGTGCCCTCCCGAAGACCCTGGCGCAGCTCTGCGTCCTCGAGGACGTGGAGCAGCGAGTGGGCCAGGCCGTTGACGAGTGTCTCGGATCCGGCACCGAGCAGCAGGTGCAGGGTACCGATCATCTCGTCGTCCGACAGGCGGGACCCGTCCTCTTCCTTGGCCGCGATGAGGCCGGAGGTGAGGTCGTCACCGGGGTGGGCCTTCTTGTACTGGACGAGCTCGGCGATCGCGTCCTGCCACTGCCCGAGGTTGGCCTCGGCCTCCTCGTTGCTCAACGTGGTCTCGACGTTCTTGTGGCCGCCCGCCAGGACGTCCGCGCGGCGGTCGTCCGGCACGCCGAAGAGGTCGCACATGAGCTGGGTCGGCAGCTCCATGCAGAACATGCCGCGGAGGTCGACGACGTCCCCGTCACGCCCGGCGGCCTCCATGCCGTCGAGGAGCTCGGTGACGCGCTTCTCGATGTGACCTCGCATGAGCTCGACCCGGCGTCCGGTGAACGCCTGCAGGAGGAGCTTGCGCAGGCGGGAGTGGTCGGCGCCGTCGTTGGTCGCGAGTGTGTTCATCGCGGCCCACGTGATGAGCGGCCAGCCGTCGGAGATCCGGCCGTCCATGAAGTCGGGCCAGTTGCGCCGCGGGTCCTTGGAGAACAGCTCCTGGTTGCCCATCATCTCCTTGGCGACGTCGTGGTCGTGCACGGACCATGCCAGCACCCCGTCGGGGAGCTCGACGCGCGCGATCGGACCCTGCTCACGCAGGTGACGTGTCTCGCCGTGCGTGTCGAGGCCCTGAGGGTCGAGGACGTACGGGCACGCGGGTGCTTCGGTCGAAGTCATGGGACCTTGCCTTCCGTTGCGTTTGCGATGGCGGGGCCGCTGTGCTCGCAGCCCCGGTGTGGCGGGACGTGCTCCCCGACGTCTGCCGGGGACGGTCGGACGAGGCCGTCGTCGGCCGTCGTGGTTCAGGACTCCTTGAGCCCGACGGTGTTGCCCTCGAGGTCGCGGACAGCGGCGATCTTCCCCATCGGTGTCGGCGTGGGATCCATGACGACGGTTGCGCCGAGCGTCGTCGCGCGCTCGAGCGCGAGCCCGAGGTCCGCGACGGGGAAGTAGGGGACGAGGCCGACGTAGGGCGAGCTGTCGGAGGCTCGGCCGATCCCGCCGGACGGCGGCTGGTCACCGGCGGTGACGACGGCATAGTCGTCACCGTCCATCGGGTGGACGTCCCACCCGAAGAGCCGGCTGTAGAAGTCGTGGGTCTGCTGCGGGTCGCGGCTGGAGATGTCGAACCACACCGCCTGCGCGGAGGCGGTGGCACGACCGGTGTCGTTGCTCATGCCTCGGATGCTAGGTGGGCCGTGCGGCCCGGATTTCTCCTGGTGTGCGATCACACGCGGGAGTCTCGTCCGGGCCGCGCGAGCCTGGCCCTTCCGCGGCGGATCGCGTCCAGGAGCCCGGGGTCGGTGAGCGCACGCACCTCGCGCTCCCATGCGTAGTCCCACCGGTAGCGCTCGCGGTCCTGGGACGTCGGGAGCCCGGGATGGCAGTTGATCTCCAGGACACCGACGTGCCCGGAGCCGGCGACGGCTCCGAGCACGTCGGCCGTCGTCAGACGACCTGCCTCGTCGAGCCCTGCGAACGCGTCGTTCGTCGAGAGCCCGGCCCGACCGGCGGCCGCGCCGAGGCGCCGGCTCCACCGGCGGATCACCGAGGCGCGCGGTGACCTCGACCGCGTCGAGGGCACACGCACGTAGCCGACCCCGGCGTCGAGCGTCAGGTCGATGACGACGTGTGCCACCGCCGGCAGGAGGTGCACGTGCTGGTGGGTGTTGACGTGCGTCAGGTTCAGCCCGAGGTCGTGCCGGAGCAGGTCGAGCTGGGCCCGACCCTCAGCGCGGACGTCGTCCGGGTCCACGCGACCCGCCAGCACGCGTGCGGCGAGGTGCCGCCACGACGCCGGCAGGGCTCCGGACCGGTCGACGAGGGTCGGGACCTCCCTGCGGGTGAGCAGCGGTGGGTCCTCGCCCACGAACACCAGGTGCGCCCCGAGCGCCAGCCGCGGGTGATCGGCGGCCTCACCGACGACGCGTCGCAGAGCGCGGCCGTTCGCCATCACCGATGCGGCCGTGACGATCCCCCGCTCGTGCGATGCCAGGATGCCCCGGCTGATGCCCTCGCTGATGCCGAAGTCGTCAGCCGTGATGATCAGGTCGAGCAAGGACGCCTCCTCGGGTCGGCGGGAACACCCAGTGCCGGAGCAGCAGATAGCGGACCAGGATCGACGTGGCGTCGGCGCCCACGACCACGGCCACCTCGAGCACCCGGTGGCCCGGGTCGAGAGCCGAGAAGGCGACCGCGGCGACGGCGAGGCTCGCCAGCAGTGCCACCGCCGCCTTGACGTGCTGCCGCCAGACGGGCTCGGACCTCTCCTCGGTGAAGGAGATGCGCCGGTTCCCCTCCGTGTTGACGACGGTGGCGACGGTCAGTGCGACGGCGTTCGCCACGACGGGCTCCCACCACGTCCGCAGCAGGACGAACCCGCCCAGGTGGATGGCACCGGTGACGGCACCCACGACGGCGAACCGGACGAACGGAAGCCGCCACGCGCCGGCCACCACCCGGTCAGGCACCGACCGTCCTCTCGTGGTGCACGCCCGGCGCTCGGCCGCTCCGAACCATCCGGACGATCTCGCGGAGGAAGCTGCCCACCGTCGGGAGCACGTCGACGGAGGAGCTCGGGTCGTCCAGGCAGTCGACCGGGACCTCCCGGATCCGCAGACCGGCAGCCTGCGCGAGCACGAGGAGCTCCGTGTCGAAGAACCAGTGGTCGGCCTGCACGTCCTCCATGACCTGCACGAGCGCGTCGCGGCGACCCGCCTTGAACCCGCACTGCGCGTCGCTGAAGCGCGCACCGAGCACGACCCGGAGCAGCAGGTTGAGCGAACGGGACAGCAGGGCTCGGTGCACCGACCGTTCGACGCGTGAGCCACGAAGGTGCCGGCTCCCCACGCTGACGTCGCTGTCACCGGACAGGAGGGGTGACAGCAGTGGCAGAAAGGCGTCCAGGCCGATGGACAGGTCGGCGTCGATGTACGCGACCACGACGGCATCGCTGGAGGTCCACGCGTTCCGCAGCGCGAGCCCGCGACCCCGAGCAGGGTCGGAGAGCACGCGGACACCGTCGAGCTGCCGGCAGAGCTCGTCCGCCACGGATGGAGTGCCGTCCGAGCTGCCGCTCTCGGCGATCGTGATCGCGAAAGTGCAGGGCAGCGCGCGCGACAGGTAGGCGTGCAACACCCGGACGTTGGCGTCCAGCACGTCTGCCTCGTTGTACGCGGGCACCACCACGTCGACTGTCGGTGCTTTCGTCGGTGGCGTCATCGGCCCTCCCGTTCGGTCGCGTGGCGACGCTACCCAGGGGCTCGAAGGCGGACGACTCATGGTCTGCGGGTGGGAGCCGCGCGCCGCTGCCCGGGAGTTGCCGCGGCCCTCCGGGTGACGTTGGCTGCCGTCATGGCCGAGATCCGGACAACACCCTGGTTGGACGAGTGGGACCGCGGGCAGCGCGCGTACTTCGGCGGGGACCACAAGGCGGCGCACTTCGCGGCCCTGGCGGCCAGCCTCCGTGCGCACCTGCCACCGGGCGGCGTCGTCCTGGACTACGGACCGGGCGACGCGCTGCACGCACAGACCGTCCTGACCACGTCCCGGCACCTGATCCTGTGCGAGGCGGCCCCGGCAATCCGGGCGCACCTCACCACGACGTTCCGGCACAGCCCGGGGGTGGCCGTGATCGGGCCGCGAGGCCTCGGGGCGCTGCCGGCCGGCTCCGTCGACCTGGTCCTGGCCCACTCGGTGCTCCAGTACCTGACGGCCCCGGAGGTCACGGCCTTCCTGGCGGCCGCCGCCCGCCTGCTCCCGCCCCGTGGCGTCCTCCTCGTCGGCGACCTCATCAGTCCTCGCACGTCGACCTTGGCCGACGTCTGGCAGCTCGTGCGCTTCGCCGGCCGGGGACGGTTCCTCGGCACCGCGCTGGCGCGGCTCGCGACCCTGCCGACGACCACCTACGCGCGCACCCGCCGCGACCACGGGCTCGTGTCCTACTCCTTCGCGGACCTGGCGCGGGACGTCGGCGCGTTCGGCTTCGACGTTCGACGCCTGCCGGTGAACCTGGGGAACAATCGTGCCCGCTGGACGCTGCACGCCACCCGCCGGGCCGGGCCCCCCGACGGTGCCACCACTACCAGGGCACCGTGGCCCGCGCGTCGATGAACTGGCCGGAGGGTGCGTCGTCGGCGAGCGTGGCCGCCCGCAGGACGACATCGGCGCCCTCGTCGACCGTCCGGCGCGCCCGGGCGTTGCCTGGCGTCAGTTCGGTCCGCACGAACCCAGGGCACACGGCGGTGACCTTGATGCACGTCCCGCTGAGCAGCTTCGCCAGCGACACCGTGAACGAGTTGAGCCCGGCCTTCGACGCCTGGTAACCGGGCCAGGCCGTGGCGAAGTAGGGCGAGTCCGGATCTGTCTGGTGGGACATTGACGACAAGCTCGTGGACACGTTGACGATCCGACCCTGAGAGCTCTCGCGGAGCAACCGGAGGAACGCGTCGGTCACGTGCACGGCACCCAGGAGGTTGGTGCGGACCGCCTCGTCGAACGAGACGACGTCGAGCCGCCCGCGAGGGTGCCCCGGACGCTCCTCAGGGAGGACACCGGCGTTGTTGACGAGCACGTCCAGACCGCCCAGCTCGTCCTCGACGAGGTCCGCGGCGGCCCTGGCGTCCTCCGGCCGGGTGACGTCGAGGCGTACCGGCAGGACACGGCCCTGCGAGGGCGCCCATGAGTCCACCGCGGCGTGCGCGTCGCTCAGCCTCCGTGCGGCGACGACGACGTCGTAGCCGCGGTCGGCCAGCCGGATCGCGGTGGCACGGCCGATCCCGCGGTTGGCACCGGTGACGAGTGCGACGGGCATGCTCTTCCTCCTCGGTCGACGTGCGTCCGCGTGCTCGCGCACGCCTGGTCCCAGACCGCTCTGATCGACGCATCGAGGGGCGTCACGGGCGCCCACCCGACGTCGCGCGCGATTTTGCCGATGTCGGAGCACTGGCTCACGACCGCCGCGGACCGGCCTGACCCAGGGACGCGACCCGTGACGACGCGGCCGCGGAACCCGGTGACGGCCCGGACACGCGCGACGACCAGATCGAGCTCGACGGCCACCCCGGTGCCGACGTTGTAGATACCGCCGTGGACGGCCGGCGCACGTGCCACGGAGTCGACCGCAGCGACGAGGTCGTCCACGTCGACGAGATCTCGCGCCGCCGCCAGCGACCCGACCGCCACGGTCCCGTCCGGCGCGCCGGCCGCGATCTGCCGACAGACCGCACCCACGAACCCACCGCACCCGGCGCCGATCACCGTGGTGGCCCGGAGCACCGTCGCGGACGGCACCGCAGCCAGGACGCGGCGAGTGCCCTCGAGCTTCGACCTGCCGTAGTCCGTCAGCGGGATGGCCTCGTCGACCTCGGCGCACGGTCTGGAGCCGGATGCGGCCCCGTACTCCGCGGCCGAACCGATGTGCACCAGCCTCGGCCGGCGGCCCGCCGCCGCGACGGCGCAGGCCAGGTCCCGTGCCAGGTCGGCGTTCGACCGGTACAGCGCGGTCCGGGACCCGGACGTCGCACCGGTGCAGTTGACGACCAGGTCCGGCGGGGACACCGCGATCATGCCCGCGAGCGCCCGGACGATGTCGCCGTCCGGGAGGCTCGAGCGGTCGAGGGCGGCCACGTGCCAGCCTCGGCGAGCCAGCCCAGTGCGGACGTGCCCCCCGACGAAGCCCGTCGAGCCGACCACGACGGCGCGCATCACGCGCCCTTGAGGAGCGAGCTGCGCATGCGGCCGAACTCTTCGTTGGCGCGGTCGTAGTCGTCCGGTCGGCCGATGTCGAGCCAGTACCCCTCGTGGACGAACTCCGACGGGTTCCGCCCGGCCCGGATGAGGTCGAGGATGAAGCGGTCGAAGCCGAGCGCCTCGCCCAGCCCGTACCGGGCCAGCGCCTCGCGCGACACGGCGTAGACCCCCATCGACACGCGGTAGTCGTAGGTCGGCTTCTCGATGAAGTCGACGATGCTGCCCTGGTCCGCCTCGATCACCCCGAGGTCGACCTTGACCTGCCTCCGGTACGTCGCGACCGTCAGCGGGGCGGCGTTGGCGACGTGCGCACGCAGGAGGCTCCTCGTGTCGATGTCGGTCAGCACGTCACCGTTCATGACGAGGAAGTTCTCCGGCAGCGTGTCGCGGGCGCCGACGACAGGCCCGAGCGTGCCCAGCGGCTGGAACTCGTTGATGTAGACGACGTCGAGCCCCCACCGCCTGCCATCCCCGACGAAGGACCTGATCAGGTGGCCGAAGTGGCCGATCGCCAGGGTCACCTTGCTGAACCCTTGGTAAGCGAGCTGATGGAGCACGATCTCGAGGATCGCGTGGTCCTCCCCGATGGGCACGAGCGGCTTGGGGAGCCGGGTGGTGTACGGGCGCAGGCGGACCCCTCGACCGCCGGCCAGGATCACTGCTTCCATCTCATCGGCCTTTCCACGAGGAGACGAGCGACTCACAGCTGGTACAGGTCCGGCTTGTACGACAGGAGGCGACGAGAATCGGCCATCCAGTCGCGCGTCGTCTCCAGCCCTTCCCGGAGCGTCACCCGGGGCTGCCACCCGGTCGCGTTCCGCAGCCGGGTGCTGTCGCACTCGAGGTGCTGGACCTCGGCGGCCGCCGGCCGGACACGCGACGGGTCCGCGACGACGTCCAGGTCGACGCCGACCACCCGGGCGATCTCGTCGACGACCCGGCTCATGGGCCACGAGGTCCCGGTCCCGGCATTCAGGGTGGCGCCGTTCCAGCGGTCGGCGGCAAGGGCGCCGACCGCCTGGAACGCGGCCACCGTGTCACCGACGAACATCAGGTCCCTGCGTGGCGCCAAGGACCCGAGGGAGAGGGAGGTCCGACCCGTCATGGCCTGCGACATGACGGTGGGGATGAACGCTCGTGCTGACTGGCGTGGTCCGAACGTGTTGAAGGGACGGATGGTGACGGCGTGCACGTCGAAGGCCGCGACGTAGGACTCGACGAGCTTGTCTGCGGCGATCTTGGTCGCGGCGTAGGGCGACTGCGCCTGCAGCGGGTGGTCCTCGGCGATGGGGACCGTGACGGCGCTTCCGTACACCTCGCTCGTGGAGGTGTGCACGAGGCGGCCCCCGTGGCGGCGGATCGCGTCCAGGACGTTCTGGGTGCCGAGGACGTTCGTCTCCACGTACGAGCGAGGCGCGTGGAAGGAGTAAGGGACGGCGATCAGTGCCCCGAGGTGATACACGACCTCGGCGGAGGCGAGCGCCTGTCCGATCACCTCGGCGTCCCGCAGGTCGCCGAGGACGACGCGGACACTGTCGAGGACGTCGGCGGGGAGGTCTTCGAGCCAGCCCCAGGCGCCCGTCGAGTTGTACTGCGCGAGTGCGACGACATCGGCCCCGGAGCGGACGAGCCCTTCGACGAGGTGCGAGCCGATGAACCCGTCAGCCCCGGTGACCGCGATCCTCATGGCCTCGGGGCCTCGTCGCCCGTCATGTTCGCGACCTCGGCCTCGACGCCCTCGACCATCGGGTCGCGCAGAGCTCCGTCGACGCGCTCGAGGAAGATCGCGAGCAGCACGCCGCCCACCAGCATCAGGACGGCACCGATCGTGAAGCCCAGGGTGAATCCGTTGGTCATCGCGACCTCCACCGGTTCTCCCGCGGTGACGTCGCTGAGGAACCGGCGCGTGGCGAACGTGACCAGCACGGCCAGGCCGAGCGCACCCCCGATCTGCTGCGCGGTGCTCTGCACCCCCGACGCGAGACCGGAGTCCTGCTTCGTGACACCGTGCAGCGCAGCGTTGGTCGCGGCCGGCATGGTGGCACCGGCGAAGACGGCGAAGACGAGCATGCCGGGCAGGATCCCGAGAAGGTACGAGCTCTCGGTGGACACGAAGCTCGTGAGCCCGAGTCCCACACCGGCCCCGATGAACCCTGCGACGACGACCGGCTTCACGCCGATCTTGGGGACGAGAACGGACGACGCGCCGATGCCGATCCCGATGCCGATGCCGAGCGGCAGGTATCCGAGCCCGCTCTGGAGCGGGCTGTAGCCGAGGACGTCCTGCTCGAAGAGCGTCAGCATGAACGTGTACCCGATGAAGGCCGCCATGAAGAACAGACTCGTGAAGTTGACGACCGACCGTGTGCGGTTGTGGAAGAACCCTCGAGGGAGAAGGGGGTCCGCGACGCGACGCTCGATGACGAGCATGGTCAGGATCAGCGCGATCCCTGCCACGACCGGGAGGACCACGGCCCCCGAGCCCCAGGGGTTCTCTGCCGCCTGCAGCAGCCCGTAGACGATCGCGATCAGGCCGGTGGTCGAGGTCACGGCACCCCAGACGTCGAGCTTGCCCCGCTTCTCGGTGGCCCGGGACTCGTCGAGCAGTGCAGGAATCGCCACGAGCGCGATGAGCGCCACCGGCAGGTTGATGAGGAAGATCCAGCGCCACGACGTGAAGTTCGTCAGCAGGCCGGAGAACACGTACCCGAGGGTGCCACCGAGTGCGACGAGGCCGCCCCAGATCCCGAGGGCCTTGGAGCGTTCCTTGGCGTCGGTGAACAGCAGTGCGATCAGCCCGAGCGAGGCCGGCGCGGCGAGGGCCTCGGCGGCACCCTGGCCGAACCGCCCCACGATCATCATCGCCGGGTGCGTCGCGAGCCCGCACAACGCGGAGGACACGGCGAAGACGACGACGCCGATGATCAGCAGTCGGCGGCGCCCGTAGTAGTCGGCGAGACGGCCGCCGAGGATGAGCAGCGAGCCGGCCGCGAGGGCGTAGCCGTTCACGACCCAGGTCAGTCCGGTCTGGTCGAACGCCATACCGTCCTCGATCGCCGGGAGCGCGACGTTCACGATGGTCATGTCAAGCAGGATCATGAACTGGAGCGCGGACAGGACGAAGAGCGCCTTCCAGCGTCGGGGGTCGGTGCCGGGCGGGTGGACTGTGGCCTTCTGACGGGATGCCATCTGTGTTTCCTCCGGACCGCTCACCTTGGTGAGACGGACCTCGTTCCGGTGACTTCGGTGGGCACGGTCGTGGACGATCCCACCACAGGGTTCCTCGTGGCGCGCCTGGGAGTCCCCGTGCCGGCCATGCCGTGACGCTAGAGGTCCCCCGCCGTCCTGCCGTCTCCTGGCTTGCGCCGCTTCGAGCCGATCCTCGACGCAAGTCGCGAGAAGTCTCCGGCCGGGTGGCCACCTACCGTCGGTGAGGTTCCTCCTCAACCCCGACTCGGACCTCGGACGTTCCCATGCACATCGGCGCAGGAAAGCTCGACGTGGTCGAGAGACGGCAGCTCGCGGTCGACGCTGTCGAGCTGACGCTCCGCCGACCCGACCTCGGGCGTCTCTCCGACTGGACGCCCGGCGCGCACGTGGCGCTGACGCTGCCGAACGGCATGGTGCGGCCCTACAGCCTCTGCGGTGACCGGTGGGATCCCTGCACGTACACGGTCGCGGTGCGGCGCGACGTCGACGGGACGGGCGGTTCCGCCTACCTCCATGACGTGCTCCGGGTGGGTGACGTCGTGGGCGTGGGAACACCTCGCAACTCGTTCCCTCTTGTCCCTGCCACGAGCTACGTCTTCGTCGCCGGCGGTATCGGGATCACCCCGTTCCTGCCGATGATCCAGGCTGCGGCAGGCCTCGACATCCCGTTCCGGCTCTTGTACATCGGGCGGGACATTGCCTCGATGCCTTACGTGGACGACCTGCTGACGGGGCCCCGTGCGGAGCACGTGGAGGTGCACACGACGAGCGACCACGGCCGCCCGGACCTTGCCGAGGCCGTCGGTCCCCTGACGGACGGTGCGCGGGTGTACGCGTGCGGGCCCGCCGACATGAGCGACGTCCTCGAAGATCTCGCCCGGTCGTGGCCGGACTACACCCTCCGGACGGAGGCGTTCGCCCGTCCGAAGGCGCTCGAGACCGACGAGCCGTTCACAGCCGAGCTCCGGCGTACCGGTGCGACGATCACCGTCCCGCGCAGGACCTCGCTGCTCGAGGCGATCCAGACCGCCGGGGTCGACATCCTGTCGTCGTGCCGCGCGGGATCGTGCGGGGCCTGCGAGACCCCGGTGCTCCACGGAGAGGTGGACCACCGCGACACCATCCTCGCCGACGGCGACGTCGGCGTGATGTTCCCCTGCGTGTCCCGGGCCCGTGAGGGGCTCGTGGTGCTGGACCTGTGAGCGAGGTACCGATGTCATCCGCCCTGGCACGACCCGAGACCGTCCCGGCCATCGACTCCGACCCGTACGGCGAGGCCGGCACCGTCGACCCGACCACGTTCCAGGTGGCGGTGCGCGAGACGGCCGACGTGGTCCGGCTCGCCCGGTACGACTGCTATGCGACGGGGCGCCACGAGCACGTGACGAGCGTGCTGCGCAACTGGCAGGACTTCGGTTCGACGCACGGGGTCGGTCTGTCGAACTTCGCCACCAGCAAGCCCTGGCGCCAGAAGAGCATCCTTCTCGAGGCCGACCCTCCGCACCACGACGCACCGCACCGGGTGCTGGCAGACATCCTGGGCCCGCGGACCCAGCGAACGCTCCGCGAGGACTGGTTCGCGGACGCAGAGACGCTGGTCGACCGTCTGCTCGGACGCACCACGACCTTCGACGCGCTGGCGGAGCTCGCCATGGCCTTCCCGCTCGAGGCCTTCCCGAACGCCGTCGGTATCGCCCAGGGCGACCGGCACCGGCTCATGGCCTTCAGCGACTTCCTCTTCAACGCCTTCGGCCCGCGCAACGCGTTGGTGCGGGAAGCAGGTCCCGCCGCGAGGCGCCACTCGGAGTGGGTGAACGAGAGCTGCCGACGTGAGGCGCTGGAACCGGGTGGGCTCGGTGAGATGATCTGGGCCGCCGCGGACCGCGGGGAGATCACGGCGGAGCAGGCACCCGATGTCGTGCGGTCCTTGTTCGCAGCCGGGGTGAACACGACCGTCCACGCTCTCGGTTCGCTCCTCTACGCGCTGGCGAACCACCCTGAGCAGTGGGAGCTGGTCCGTCAGGACGAGGGGGTACGACGTCGGGCCCTCGACGAGGCGCTCCGGTGGTCGACTCCCGTGCAGTCGTTCTTCCGCACCACGACCCGCGGCGTGACCCTGGCCGGCACCGCGATCGGCGCCCACGAGAAGATCATGGTGCTGCTCGGTGCCGCCAACCGCGACCCCCGGCGGTGGAACGACCCGGACGCCTTCGACGTGACCCGCGACCCCGCGGGGCACGTCGGGTTCGGCACCGGACTGCACGCGTGCCTCGGTCAGAGCTTCGCTCGACTCGAGGCGGAGGCGCTGCTGACGGCGATGGCACGGCGGATCGAGACGATGGAGCCGGCCGGCGACGCCGTGCCCCGGCCCAACAACACCCTCAGGGCCTGGGAACACATCCCGGTCCGGGTCACGACGCAGACCTGACGGTGCGCGGTGCCGCCCAGCAGGCGACCGCCTGCCGGGCGGCACCGGCGGCGGGTGCCGGCCAGCGGGTCGGGCCGGGTCGTCAGGAGTTCTCGAGGAAAGCCATCACGTACCTGGACCAGGCCGCCTGGTCCAGGAGGTGGTCACAGCCCCTCATCGTGAGGAGCTGCGCCTCGGGGATGCCGTCGGCGATCTGGACGCAGGCGTCGTGGATCCCGCCGTCACCGACGTCACCGCGCATGACGACCGTCGGGACCTGGACGTCGGGGAGCTTCTCGAACGGGATCCCGGTGTGGTCGCGGCTGATGATGGCGTCGTAGTACGCCGAGTAGGCCATCGACTCGAAAGCCGCCCACGCGGGATGCTGCTTGAAGTACTCCATCTTCTCCGGGCTGATGAACCCGACGATGTCGCGGCCGAACATCTCCACGATCTCGCCGCGGCGCTCCTCGTCGATGAGCCGGCGGATCGCGGCGAGCTGCTCGGTCGTCGCCTCCGGCGACCGGTAGGGCGGCTCGTAGAGGGCCATGCGCCGGATGTCGAGACCCGCTGCCGCCCCCTCGATCGCGACCATCGCGCCCGTGCAGTTGCCGAAGACGTCGCAGGGCTCGCCGACGGCCTCGATGACCGCCCGCAGGTCCTCGACCTCCGTGTCGAGCGTCCACGCGTCCGGGTCCCCCAGATCGCTGTCCCCCCGCCCGCGTCGGTCGTAGTTGTAGACGGTGAAGCGCTCGGCCATGATCCCGGCCATCGGACGGAACATGGCGCGGTCGTTCAGGCCGCCACCGACGATGACGACGGGTCGGCCGGTACCGGACCTCTCGTACGCGATGCGGGTGCCGTCCGCGGAGGTGACGAGCTCCACGGGGAGGTCGCGCTCAGCGGCGTAGTCGGCGTCGAGCGGTAGCGGGCCCCGCTCCTCGACGGTCGTTGCGGAATTCATCGGACCTCCCGTGTCTGCTGCCCGAGCGGTGTGTCGGGATTCGGCATCACCGTAGGACTGCGGGCACCGCGCGCGTTCTTCTCGTGTGCTGTCGCCGTGCGCCCCGGCCGTCCGGCAACCAGGGAGTTGGCCGGGTTCCCCGTGATTGGGAACGTGAGCGCGACAGCGACGACGAAGGGACCACGATGGCCGCCGTTCTGACCCCGCCCGACCGGGTACGTCCTCCGGAGGCCGCCGGCCCTCTGGCACCGCGCGACATCGGGAGCAGGGTCGTCCTGGCCCTGATCTGTCTCGCTGCGGCCCTGATGTACTCGTGGAGGATCTCCGAGGCCGACCTCGGGAACACGTACTACGCCGCTGCAGTCAGATCGATGCTGCAGAGCCCGACGAACTTCCTGTTCGGTGCTGCCGACCCCGCTGGGATGGTATCGGTCGACAAGCCGCCGCTGGCACTGTGGGTGCAGGCCGCGAGCGCCTCGGTGCTCGGGTTCGACGACTGGGGTCTGTTCCTCCCCCAGGTGCTCGCCGGAGTCCTGACCGTCTTCGTGCTGCACCGGGCGGTCCGCCTGTGGGCAGGAGAGCGTGCTGCGCTGATCGCCGCGGCGGTCATGGCGTTCTCTCCGGTGACGGTCGTGCTCAACCGCCACAACAACACCGACACGCTGCTGATCCTCTTCCTCGTCCTCGCCGCCTGGGCGTTGACGCACGGCCTGCGACAGGACACCGACCGCCGGCGGCGCGCCTGGCTCGTGGGCGCGGCCGTCCTCATCGGACTGGGATTCAACACCAAGATGCTGGAGGCCTGGATCGTCCTGCCGGCGTTCGCCGGGGCGGTCGTCTTCGGCGTCGCAGGTGCTTCCGTGCGTACGCGGATCGGTGACCTGGTCCGGGCCTTCGCCGTGCTCCTGCTGGTGTCGTTCTCGTGGTCGGCGCTGCGCGACCTGTGGCCGGGCGAGAAGCCGTACATGGGAGGCACCGTCTCGGACAGCGCGTTCGAGCTCGTCTTCGGGTACAACGGCTTCGGGGCGTTGTTCGGCTCGGGCCAGGCGGCCGGCGGTTCGGGCCTCAACGTACCGCTGTCGGTCGTCGGGCTCTTCGGCGGCGAGGCCGGCCTGGGGCGCCTGTTCTCGGTGGAGACCGGCGGGCAGATCGCGTGGTTGCTCCCGTTGTGCGCCGTCGTCCTCGCGTACGTGGGCGCCGGAGCTTATCTGCGCGCCTGGCACGCGGAGCCGTGGGCACCGGACCCTCCCACCGGTGGGTGGGTCCTGTGGGGCGGGTGGCTCGTCACCAGCTTCACCGTGCTCAGCTTCACCCAGGGGATCTTCAACCCGTACTACGTCTCCCTGCTGGTGCCCGCCGTCGGTGCAGTGGCCGGGGCAGGACTCGTCAGGCTCTGGGACGCCCAGCGCGACGGCGACCGGCGCGCACTGGCGGTGCTGGTCGCCGGGGTCGTCTCCACAGCGGTCACCGCGATCGTGCTGTCCGGCCGGTACCCCTCCTGGCACGGCTGGGTCGGTTGGGTCGCCGCCGGCCTGGCGCTGGCCACACTCGCAGCGCTCGCCCTGCCACGCTCGAGGAGGTCGGGGACGGGCCTCGTCGCCGTCGTCGCCACGGTCCTTGTCGGCGCCGTCTCCTGGTCGGTCGCGTCGGCAGCGATGTCCCCGTCGTCGGGAGGCTTCCCGAAGGCCGGGCCCGTGAACGAGCGCTTCGAGTCGATGCGCGACGGCGTGCTCGTCCCGGTCGACCTGGCCCGGCTCCCCATGCCGCCTGTGCCGTTCGACGAGGGCCCGTCACCGACGGAGATCCCCGACGAGCTGGCGGCCCTGACCGACCCCGAGCACACAGGTCCGGTGCGCGCCGGAGGATTCGCCGGCAGCACGATGTCTGCCGAGAACGCTGCCGTGCTGGCCCACGTGCGTGCCCGTGCCGACGGCGCGGCGCTACCGCTGCTGACGGAGGGCGGCGGCCTCGCCTCCTCCGAGTTCATCCTCGACAGCGACGTGGTCGTCGCGGGGATGGGCGGGTTCCTCGGGGCGGACCCGGTCCCGACGGTGGAGACCCTCGACGACTGGAAGGAGTCGGGGACCCTCCGCTTCGTGCTGTCGGCCGCACCCGGTGCGGGCCGGGTCGGGGGCATCGCGGGCATGGGCGGGGTCGAGGCCCAGGAACGGGTCGACTGGGTCCAGGCGAGCTGTGAGCTCGTACCTCCCGCGGAGTACGGCGGGACGGAGTTCTCGCCCACCGACGACCTGCCCATCCCCAGCTACGGCGACTCCGCGCTCTACGACTGCGGCTGACCGCCCACCACTGCCGAGACCCGCCGGGGCGGGCGGGTCTCGGCAGCACTGGTGCACGGCCCTCGCCTACACGGCCGGGAACCACCCGACGCCGAACATGGCGGGGACGCGCAACCCCCAGTACGCGACGGAGAACGCCGCCAGCGCCAGCAGCAGATAGCCGCCGACACGCAGGACCGCGCCCTGGTGCCGGCCCACGTAGCGCTGGAGGGCCGGACCGGCCGCAGCGACGAACCCCAGGTAGAGGACCGCGACGATCGCCACGTTGCCGATCACGACGAGTACCAGCATGCCGACGCCGGCGAACGGGTTCGACTCGACCGCTGCCTGGAGGACCTCCCGGAACATGGGGAAGGGCCGGCCGACGACGAGGAGGCCGAGGAGGGTACCGAGCCCGAGGATCCCGACACGGCCGCGCAGGGGGTTGCCTCTCAGGTACCGCACGGCGACGTAGACGAGCCCCACTCCGAGGGCGACGTTGATGACGGAGGCCTGGAGCAGGCGGGCCGGCAGACCGCCGAACGTCGCGTCGCTGAGCATCAACGAGCGCTCGCCGAGCGCGACGACCACCGCACCGTAGGTGGCGGCGACGAGGCACATGCCGAGGGCGAGCCACCCCAGCTGCGTGGCAGCGTGACGGACGAGCGCGGTCCGGGACAGCGCCGCGGACCCCGCCTCGGCGGCGAGGGGACCGACCGACGCGAAGCACGCGATGTTGCAGGCGGTGAAGGTGCCGGCCAGGCCGGCGACGGTCGCGAACGCGAGCGCGCCGACGAGGCCAGGGTCGGCAGCGTGGTCCGCGCCCAGGAAGAGGCCCGTGATGGCGCCACCCACCACGTCGTCCACGAACTCGTACGACCAGAACACGGTGATCAGGAAGCCGACGGCGACGGACGCGACGGCGCCGAGGACGATCCTCGGTCTCGGGGCGGGGTCAGGTTCGGGGGCGGTCGCTGGAAGAGGCGCTGCAGAGGTTTCCATGTCTCACTCTCGTCAGGTCGGTGGGATGATCGGACGGCCGGACGGCCGGTCCGAGGCATGGAGGCGCGAAGCTCGTCTCACGCACCGGGACCTATGGCAGTGAGGACGCCCGCGGCCAGGAGGACCGCCGTCCCGGCGGCGGCCTCGGCGCGCAGCGCGGCGAACACGGTCAAGCACGCCGTGTGGTGGCGCCGGATCGCGCGGGTGAGTCGGCCGCGCGGGACAGCGTCCTGCCCTGCGGTCGTTGCGTGTGTCATCGCTGCCCTCCGAGCTTGCGCCGCGCCGTGAGAGCTTGAGCATCTCAACGGCCCTCCGGCAGGCGGTCTCCTGAGTTGCCCCCGGCGTCCGGGCGACGTCGAGACCGCGGTCGGCCCGCAAGCCAGCGGATGTCAGGCCAGGTCAGGACCGATACCGTGTCCCTCATGAGTGCAGAGCAGCTGACTTTCGAGACCACGATCGGCGTCGACGTCAAGGGAGACACGTGGAGCTGCGTCGAGATCCCCGATTCGGCTGAGTTCTTCGGCACCGGCAAGACGGTCAAGGTCGACGCGACGGTCGACGACGTCGAGCTCGAGAACGTCGGGGCGATGGTCACGGGGACGGGCGGGCACATGGTGTCGCTGAACGCGAAGGTGCGCAAGCGCCTCGGCAAGGACATCGGCGACAGCGTCAAGGTCACGATCACCAAGCGGTAGCCAGACGTTCGCCGAGCCGTCGCGTTGTCGAGGTGAGCTCCCGCCGGCCCGACGAGACCGAGGTCACCGTCTGGTACGCGCCGCCGCTCCCGATCAACAGCGGCGGCGGCCTCCTGTCATCGATCGAGGTGAGCAGGGCGAGCACATACCGGCGGCGCTCCGACCGCGAGCGATTTACGACGGCCCGAGCCCTCGTCCGTGCGGGTCTCGGAGAGGTGCTCGGTGCCCCCGGCAGGTCGGTCGACCTGAGAATCGGGGCAACCGACGGTCCGGCGCCGGGGAGACCGTACGTCGCTGGCGGCCCGTCCTTCTCGATCTCGCATGCCGGCTCATGGGTGCTCGTCGCAATCGTCACTGCGGCCCCGCAGGGCACCGTCTCCGTCGGCGTGGACGTCGAGTCCGTCGCCAGGGTCGAGCGACACCTCGACGCCGTCATCGGTACCGTCCCCCCCGGGGAGCGGCCGGCCGGAGGCTGGACGCCGATGTCCCTCACTCGCTCCTGGGTCCGCCGGGAAGCTGTCCTCAAGGCGGCCGGTACCGGTCTGCTCGCCCCTCCGAGCGACCTCGTCCTTGCTTCCGCCGACGGCCCGCCTGCCGTGGCACGGTCCGGCGGCACGCTGCCCGTACCGTCGCGGCTGGCGCTCCACGACGTCGGCCTGCCCCAGCTCGAGCGCAGCGAGGGCGCCCCGCAGCAGGCGTCCTACCTCGCTGCTCTCGGCTTGTGCAGCACGGACCCGTCGCGCGCGCCGCTCTCGCACGTGGCGGTCGCCGACGGGGCCGCACTCCTCGCACGGCACCAGGGCTCGGCCCGGACGGTCACTCCCGAGGACTGATCGACCCGGACAGGACCAGGTCCGGCCCGGGCCCGCGGCGTCCGTCAGCCCAGCCGGACCCGCCCGGGGAGCGTGTCGACGTCGACCGGCCCGGCGGCCAGCACCTCGCGCGCCGCGTCGGTCGCGTCGGTGCCCTCCTCGACGCCCCACAGCAGGACGCCGTGCACCCGCGCCGTGCTGGCGCCGTCGGCCTCCCGCTCCACGTAGTTGGCGACGACGCGCGCCGAGGGGTCGTCGACGGGTCCTTGGCGGTCCACGACGATCTCGAGCGACGATTCGAGGGTGCCGACCGCCTCGTAGCGCACGCCGAACAGCACCGAATAGTAGAAGGGCGTGTGCGTGTAGGGCTCGCCCGCACCCGCCATGTCGCGGCCGGCGGAGCGGCCGGAGGACGTCGCGTGGTCCACGTGCTCGACCCGTCGGGCGCCCAGCACCGGGTCCGGGTAGCGCGCGACGTCGCCTGCCGCCCACACCGCCGGGTCGCTCGACCGCAGGTGCGCGTCGACGACGATCCCGCCGTCGTCGACCGTCTCCAGCCCGGCCTCGGCGGCGAAGCCGGTCTCGAGCGAGATGCCCAGCCCCAGGACGACGACGTCGGCCTCGATCTGGTCGCCGGACGAGAGCGTGAGGCGGACCGGCCCGTCAGGTCCCTGGACCTCGCCGCCCGTCGCCCCGGTCCCGCGCACGAGCTCCACCCCGTGGGTGCGGAACCACAGCTCCACGCGGCCGGCGAGGTCGGCAGGCAGCATCTGGTCCAGTAGCGTGTCCTGCGTGAACACGAGGGTCACCTGGGCGTCGGTCTCGGTGAGCCCGGCCGCCAGCTCGGTGACGATGTAGCTGCCGCCCACCACCACGACGTGCGGGCTGCCGTGCGAGGTGAGCCCGCGCAGCCGCTCGTAGTCGCGCACGCTGCGGAACGGGATGACCCGGCCCGAGGCGTGGGAGTCATGGATGTCGAGCGACGCGGGCGTGCCGCTCGTCGCGACCAGCGCCCTGACGTAGCCGATCTCCCGCCCCGACGCGGTGCGCACCGTGCGGCGGTCCGTGTCGAGCGCGACGACGGTCTCGCCGAGCAGCATGTCCGCCCCGGTGTCCTCGGCCGTGCCCGTCCAGACCTGCTCGAAGGAGAAGTCGGGGTCCGTCCACAGCTTCTTCGACAGCGCCGGGCGGGTCACGGGCTCGGTCGCCTCTCGACCGACGATCCCGATCGTGCCGGCCGGGTCGACCTCCCGGATGCCGCGCGCCGCGGCGTCCGAGGCCATGCCGCCGCCGAGCAGCAGGTAGTCGTAGTGGCCCTTCGCCATGGTGGCCTCCTCAGATCGTGGCGACCGAGCCGCCGTCGACCCGGTAGTTCGAGCCGACGACGTAGCTCGCGCGTGCGGAGCAGAGCAGCGCGACCACCGCGGCGACCTCCTCGGGCCTTCCCCGGTGGTCCCGCTCGATGAAGGGCCGTTCCTCGGCCAGGAAGCTGCGGATCGCCTCGTCCCGGTCGACGCCGAGATCGGCGGCGCGGGCGTCCATCATCTCGTCGGTCATGGGCGTCTCGACGAAGGCCGGCGAGACGGCGTTGACCAGCACGCCCTCGCGGCCGTACGTCTTGGACAGCCCCTTGGTGAGGTTGAGGATCGCCGCCTTCGACGCGCTGTACGGCAGCTCGTCGACGTACGGCTGCACCCCGTCCTCGGACGAGACCAGCACGACGCGGCCCCACCCGGCGGCCCGCATGCCCGGCAGCAGCGCCCGCACCGTGCGCACTGCGGCGAGCAGGTCCACCTGGAGCGTCTCGAGTCAGCCGTCGTCGTCGATCTCGTGGAACAACCCCTGCGCCCCGTGGATCCCCGCCGAGTGCACCAGGATGCCCGCCGGGCCGAACGCCTCCTCGGTGGCACGCACCAGCGCGGCGACGTCGTCGGGCCGCGTGAGATCCGCGCCGACCGCCGCCCACGAGTCCCGCGGCACGTCCAGCGACTCGGCCGCCGCGCGGACCCGGTCCGCGTCCGTGTCGGTCAGGACGACCCGCGCGCCCTCGCGCAGCAGCTCGTGCGCGCTCGCGAGGCCGATGCCGGAGTCCGCTCCGGTGACGACGACGACGCGCCCTTCGATGCCCAGGTCCACAGGTGCTCCCCTCGTTCGTCCGTCAGGTCTGACGCGTCGTCATCCTGCCCAGGAACGCTGTGGGTTCGCACGAGGGAACCTGCAGTCAGCCCCGAGGGCCCCGGGCCGCCCGCCGTTCGTCGGCGGCCGGCGCTGCCGAGAAGCTGCTCAGGACCTCGGCAGCACCTCGCGACACCAACGCATCACGCGCTGACGTGTACGCCGCGACCACCCGCGGGTCCTGGCCGAGATCGCCGAAGGTGGGAGCGAAGGAGAGCAGTGCGCCCGGTTCGTGCTCCTCGCGGCGTGCTGCGGCACGGAGCGCCGCACCGTGCTGGTCCGGCGTGGGGTCCTCGGCGTCCTCACGTCCCAGGCGGAGACCCCAGGCGGCGAGCACCAGCACGCAGCAGTCGATCGGGCCGCCGCCGTGCAGCTGCTCGCGGAGCACGGGGACGAGGAACTTCGGCAGCCGCTCGGAGGCGTCGACCACCTGCCGGCCGAGGGTGTCCTGCACGGCGTCGCTCTGGAAGCGGACCATCAGCTGGTCGCAGTACGCGTCGAGATCCGTCCCCGGCACCTCGCCCAGGGTCGGGACCGCTTCCGTGCGCCAGTAGCGGCGCAGGAACGCGGCGAGCGACGCGTCCCGGCACGCCTCGTGCACCCAGGTGAAGCCCGCCAGCAGGCCGAGGTGGCCCAGCACCTGGTGGCCGGCGTTCAACAGCCGGAGCTTCATCCGTTCGAAGGGCTCGACGTCGTCGACGAGCTCGACGCCGACCGCCTCGAGCCCGGGGCGCCCCGTGGTGAAGGAGTCCTCGATCACCCACTGCGCGAAGCTCTCGGAGGTGATGGCCCAAGGGTCGTCGAGCCCGATCAGCTCGGCGGCCCGCGATCGCGACCGGTCGGTCGGGACCGGGGTGATCCGGTCGACCATCGAGCAGGGGAAGGCGACGTGGGCGGCGATCCAGTCGGCGAGCTCCGGATCGATCGCGCGAGCGAACGCTGTGAGGGCCGCCCGGGCGACGTGCCCGTTGCCCTGGATGTTGTCGCAGGAGACCACGGTGAACGGTGCGACGCCGTCGGCGCGCCGGGCGCCCAGGGCGATCGCGAGGTGCCCGAGCATGCTGGTGGGTTCCGCTCCGGTCTCCAGACCCGCGAGGTCGTGCAGGGTCGCCGGGTCCCGGGGCGAGAAGCGGCCCGTGGTGTCGTCGATGCCGTAACCGCCCTCGGTCACGGTCAGCGAGACGATCCGGGTAGCGGGTTCTCGCAGCACCCGCTGGACCGCCGACTGGTCCGACGGTCCGTAGAGGTAGCGCACGAGACTGCCGACCACGCGCGCGGACTCCGCGCCGTCGGGCGCGACGGTCACGTGCGAGTAGAGACCGGCCTGCTCGGTCGCGACCGCGGCGACCGCGGCGTCTCCCGGCAGCAGGCCGACACCGCAGATCCCCCAGTCGAGCTCGCCCCGGGCGAGGATGTCGTCGACGTACCCCGCCTGGTGCGCACGGTGGAATCCGCCGACCCCGAAGTGGACGATCCCTACCCGCGTGGCCGCGCGGTCGTAGCGGGGGACGGTGACCCCGTCCCGCACCCGGTCGACGTCGCGCGGTCCGAGGCGGGTCATGCCCGGGCCCCCTCGCGCTGCCCGGTGAGGCGCACGACGAGGTCTGCGCGGTGACGACCCGCGGTGACGACCCTCGCGTTCCCCTCGTCGACGGTGTGCACCCAGTCCCGGGCCGGTCCCGTCGCGTGCCCGTGGGAGACCCGGCGGGCCACGAGCCTGGCCGTGCGTTCGCGCGCCGGGACCTCGAGAAACCACACCGCGTCCAGGAGCGGACGCACGCGTTGCCACCCGCCGTCGATCCCGAGCAGGTAGTTGCCCTCGGTCACCACGAGCGGGACCTCGGCGGGGACGGGGACCGCCCCGCCGATCGAGGCCTCGAGCCCACGGTCGAAGCGCGGGGCGTACACGACGGCCTCGTCGTGCCGGCGCAGCCGCTCGAGCAGCGCGACGTACCCGGCGACGTCGAAGGTGTCCGGCGCGCCCTTGCGTCCCAGGCTCCCCCGCGTCGCGAGCACGTCGTCGGCCAGGTGGAACCCGTCCATCCCGACGACGGCGACGGCGTCACCGAGCTCGCGCGCCAGCCCCTCGCACACCGTCGACTTGCCGGCGCCCGGGGCTCCGGTGATGCCCAGCATCGTGCGGCCGCCTCGTGCCGCCAGTGCCGCCGCACGGCGGACGAGACGTTCGAGCGGCTCGTCGACCGCCGGAGCGGTGGATGTCGTGGCGTCCATCGGTGCACCTCCCTGTACGCGGGCGCCGAGCGGGTGCAACGGGCCGCAGCACGCACGCTATGGCGCGATGACACCGGTGTCAACGGTCATCGATGACACCGGTGACATGTCGACGGTCCTGTGGCAGGATCGGCGCACCGACCACGACGAGAGGACGACGCGATGAACAGGCTCGACGGCAGGACCGTGCTGGTGACCGGTGCAGGCGGAGGGATCGGAGGCGCCATCGTGCGCGACCTCGTGGCGGCGGGCGCCGACGTCGTCGCCAGCGGTCGCACCGAGAGCTCGATCGAGGAGATCACCGCCGAGACCGGCTGCCGGTCGCTGACCTTCGACGTCACCTCGGAGGACGAGGTCGCCGCCGCGCTGGAGGACTTCGACCTCTGGGGGGTGGTGGCGTGCCACGGGTTCGGCGGCGAGATCGCCACGCCGATGGACACCGACGTCGACGTCTTCGACAAGGTCGTCGCCGTCAACGCACGCGGCACGCTGCTGGTGACCAAGTACGCGGCGCGGAGCATGATCCGGCTCAGCCAGGGAGGCTCGATCGTCAACGTCTCCAGCCAGGCATCCCTCGTGGCTCTCCCGAACCACGTGTCGTACGGGGCGTCCAAGGCCGCCGTCGACTCGATCACGCGGGTCAGCGCACTGGAGCTCGGTCCCCACGGCATCCGGGTCAACTCCGTTCACCCGACGGTCGTCATGACGGAGATGTCCGAGTTCTACTGGGGTCGCCCGGACGTCGGCGGGCCCTTCCTCGACCAGATGCCGCTGGGGCGCTGGGCCACGCAGGAGGAGGTCTCGGCCCCGGTGGTCTTCCTCCTGGGCGACGGCGCGGCGATGATCACGGGTGCCCACCTGCCGGTGGACGGTGGGTACACCTGCCGGTGAGCCCGCCGGTCGGGACGGGTGCGAGGATGTCCCCGTGGTGAGCATGCGGGACGTCGCGCGCGAGGCACGCGTGTCCGTCAAGACCGTCTCGCGCGTCCACAACGGCGACGCCCACGTCACCGCCGAGACCCGGCAGCGCGTCCAGGAGGCCATCGGTCGTCTCGGGTACGTGCCGAACGCGCTCGCGACCACGTTCCGGGAAGGCCGTTCCCGCGTGATGGGCGTCGTCGTCCCCAGCATCGAGGACCCGTACTTCGCCTCGATCGTGCACCACGTCGACCGAACCGCGGCACTCCACGGCATGCTCACGATCGTCGCCGGCACCGGCGCGGACCCTGCCGAGGAGCGCGAACGCGTCGAGGCCCTGCTGAGCCGTCGCCTGAGCGGTCTCGTGCTCGCGCCCGTGTCCGAGGAGCAGTCGTACCTGAGGCCCTGGTCGGCCTCGACCCCGCTGGTGGTCGTCGACCGCCTGCCCACGCGGCTCGCCGCGGACTCGTTCACCACCGACGACGCCGGCGGTGCGGCCGTGCTCACCGAGCACCTCCTCGGCCACGGCCACCGCCGGATCGCCTTCCTGGGCGACACCCACCGGCTGTCCACCACCGCGGAGCGCCTGACGGGTTACCAGCAGGCGCTCTCGCAGGCCGGTGCGGTTGTCCGCCCGGAGCTGGTGGCGATGGCCGACTCCACCCCCGGAGGCGTGGACGGGGCGATCGACGACCTCCTGGCACTCGACGACCCACCGACGGCCGTCGTCAGCTCCAACGCCCGGTGCACCCAGGCGCTCGCACCCCGGATCCGGTCGCTCGGGCTCGCCGTGGTCTCGTTCGGCGACTTCCCGCTCGCCGACTCGCTGGTCCCGTCCGTCACCGTCCTCGACCAGCAGCCGCGCCTGGTGGGCGAGCTGGCAGCGGCCCGGGTGATCGAACGCCAGGCCCACCCCCGACGGCGCTTCCGCCGACGGACGACGGTGCCGTCGGTGCTGATCGAACGCGACTCCTGCCGACCCGCGGGCCCCCGGCACCCACGATGAGGCGCGTGCCGCGCCCGTGTCCCCGGGAGCGGCACGCGCACCACCGGTCAGGCCGCTGCGGCCTCGCTCCGGACCGTCACGGCCTCACGCAGCTCGGCGAGCCGGGGCTGCGACAGCTCCGTCAGCTTCTCGGCACGCTCCGGCGTCGTCATCGCCAGGCTGTCCTTCCAGAGCGACCGGCCTGCCATCGCCCCCGACGCACCGTGGGCGACCGCGGTGCGCACCTGGCCGATGAACGTCGCGTGGTCGACGCCCGCCGACAGCACCGCCCAGGGGACACCGGCCGCCGCAGCCGTGACGGCGTCGCAGCCCTCCGGCGAGCCGGGGTACGGCAGCTTGAGGACCTTCGCCCCGCAGTCGACGGCGAGCGCCGCCGCGTCGGCGACGAGGGACGGGAAGGCCGCGGCGTACTCCTCCTCCGTCTCGCCCTCGAGCCGGTAGGTCAGGATCTCGACGATGAGGAGCAGTCCCTCGCGGGCGCAGGCCTCGACGAGCTCGCGGATCTCCTGCGCGACGCGCGACCCGGCGTCCTGGCGGTCGGTGCGCACGTACCAGAGCATCTTGGCGACGGCCCCGCCGAGCTCGCGGACCGTGCGCGGCGTGACACCCTCCACGAACCGGGTGTACCGGAGCCCGTCGACGGTCTCGAAGCCCGACGCGTCCATGCCGACCACCAGAGCGGTGCTGCGGCCGAGCACACCGTCGTCCACGATCTGCGGGAGCGCGACCTCCGGGTCCAGGAGGATCGCCGGCGCGTGGTTGCCGAGGTAGGTCACGAGGTCGGCCTTCGCATCGGCGAGCTGCCGGGTCGAGATCGCGACCGGGCCGTCGGGGCAGTTCATCACGGCCTTCATCCCGTTGCGCTGGTCGGCCGCCACGATGAGCATCGAGCCGTCGGGCGTGCAGATCGAGGACATGGCACGGCGCTCGAGAGTGGTGAGCTGGTTCTTCATCGTCGTCTCCCTGTGGTGGTTGGTTCAGTCGGTGAGCTCGACGGCCTGTGCCGTGAGCAGGCGGGAGGCGAAGCCCGCCGCGCCGTGCGCGGTGTCCTGCGTGCGGTCGGACACCTGCAGGCCGGGGAGCACCTCGGCGCGCACCGCGCGCACGGACTCCATGCCCGTCCAGCCGCCCGAGAGCAACGTCGAGGTCGCTGGTGCGAGCTCGCGGTCCATGACCGCGACCAGGTCCCGGATCTCGTCGTTGCCGTGCCGGAGCACGGCCACGAACGCCTCGGCCGGTGTCACGCCGTCGGCGCGCACGGCCAGCCTCAGCACGCCGTCGTCGTTCCGCGCGCCCGAGACCTGCACGGCCCCGGGGGCGAGGCCTGAGCGTGTGCCGAGCCCCATGACCTGGGCGTCGAGGGCCTCGCGCTGCTCGGCGCCGTCGATCCCGAAGAGCTGGAGCGCACGGCGCATGAGCAGCCCCGTCTTCACGCCGGCGACCAGGACGTGCTGCCCGGGCACCACGTGGTGCACGCAGTTGATCAGCGCATCGCCCAGCCTGCGCCGGACGTCGAAGGTCAGCGGGCCGTCGACGACCCGCAGCAGCACCTCGGCCGTTCCCATCGAGACGTGATAGGCGTCCCCGGCGACGAGGCCGCCGGAGACGGCCGCCACGAGGTGGTCGTGGCCCGCCACGGTGAGTCGGGCACCGCGGAACGCCTCGGGGACACGGGCCCAGGTCGTCTCCCCCAGGGGCGTGCCCGGTTCCACGAGCTCGGGCAGGAAGTCCGGCCCGACCCCGAGGAGCTCGAGCGCCTCGCCCCACGGCTCCCCCGAGTCCTGGTCGACGAGACCTGTCCGCGAGGTGAGCGAGCGCTCGGCGACCAGTCGACCACCGAGCACGTGGACGATGTACTCGGGCAGGTTCACCCACCGCGACCCGGCCAGCGGGACTCCGCCGTCGCGCAGGTGCAACAGCTTGGCCAGCGTGACCTGGACGCCCCACGGGAGACCGGTGCGGCCGGCGAACCGGGACCGCATCGCCTCCGGGAGCGCATCGACCTGCGCCCGGCCACGCGGGTCGAACCAGGCGATCCCCGGGCTGAGGACCGTGCCGTCGTCGGCGACCACGAACCCCGTCTCACCCATCCCTGCCACGGCGAGGGCCTCGATGCGCGGGGCTGCGAGGCCGGTCTCCTCCACGAGGGCGGCGGACACGTCCTCGAGCAGGGTGTGGACCGTCGTGACGAGGTCCTCGGCGAGCATGTCGGTCGTCCCGGCCGGACCACCGACCCACGGGGTCGGTCGCTGCCGCACCAGCAGGGTGCGGCCGTCCCCGTCAGCGACGAGGACCTTGATCCCGGTGCTGCCGAGATCGATCCCGGCGACCAGACTGTGCACAGACTTCAGCTCCTTCACCAGGGCGCTCGCGGCGCGCTGCGGGCAGGGTCGGCACGCCGCTCGGCCCAGAGCGGAGCGGCGTGCCGACGTCGGGCGGGATCAGCAGGTCGACGCGTAGAGCGCTGCCTGCCCCTCCTCGGTGGCCAGGTCCTCCGCGGTGAGGATCGAGAACCCGGTCTGGATCTTGCTCTCCGTGGCCTCGCCACGGATCGCTGCGACCGCCTGCTCGACGCCCTGGTAGCCGATGTCGTAGGGCTGCTGGGCGATGATCGCCTGGACGGTGCCGTCCTCGAGCGCCTCCACCTGGGCGGGGCCGGCGTCGAAGCCCACGACCTGCACCTCCCCGGTGGCGCCGGCCTGCTCGATGCCGGTCGCCGCACCCTCCGCGCTGAAGAGGTTGGTCGCGAAGATCGCCTTCAGGTCGGGGTAGCGCTGCAACGTCGAGGTCACGATGTCCGCCGCACGCGCCGGCTGGTTCTGCGCGTACTGGACGCCGACGTACTCGAAGCTCGTGTCGGCCGCGACCGCCTCCTCGAAGCCCTTGACGCGGTCGTCGGAGGTCGAGATGCCGGGCTGGTTGTCGATCACGAGGACCTTGCCGCCGTCCGGGACGAGCGAGGTGATCGCCTCGAAGGCTGCGGCACCGCCCCCGACGTTGTCGGACGCGATCTCGGAGACGGCGATGGACGGGTCCTCGATCGTCGTGTCGACGAGCACCACCTCGCTGCCCTCGGCAGCGTCCTCGAGCGGGCGTTGCAGAGCGCTGACGTCGTTCGGGGCGATGAGGATGCCGTCGGGGCTGGTGGCCGCGACCGAGGCCACGATGGGCTGCTGGAGCGCCGGGTCCCACTTCTGCGGGCCCTGGACGCTCACCTCGATCCCACCGATCTCCTCGGCGGCGGCTCGCACGCCGCACTCCATCGAGATGTAGAAGTTGTCGCCGATGACTCCCTGGACGAACGCCAGCTCGAGCGACTCGGAGCCGTCCGTACCGGACGCCCCGGAGACCGAGGCGGCTTCCGAGCCGGAGGAGCAGGCGCTGACCGTCAGGAGCAGGGCGGCAGCGGCGGGCAGGATGATCTTCGGGGGACGCATCTATGAGTCCTTTCGATGGGTGGTGAACAAGCGGGAGAGCTTGCGCGAACCAGAGCCGCCACGGACGGCTCGGGCGCGCCGGACCTGGTCGGCGTAGACCGCCAGGATGAGGAAGGCACCGACGACCACCTGCTGCCAGTACGGCTCGACCCCGAGGATCACGAAGCCGTTGCGCAGCGTGGCCGGGATCAGGAGCCCGATGACCGTGCCGAAGACCGTGCCGATGCCGCCGAAGAGGCTCGTCCCACCGATGACGACGCCCGCGATGACGTCGAGGTTCGTCAGGCTGTGCCCGGCGATCGTGGTCGAGCGGAAGAACGTGAGATTGAGGATGCCCGCCAGCCCGGCGAGCAGACCGGCGAACGCGTACACCTTGATGAGCTGGCGGTCGACGTTGATGCCGACTCGCCGGCACGCCTCCGCGTTGGAGCCGACGGCCGAGGTGTGCAGGCCGAACCGCGTCCGGCGCAGCAGCACGATGCCGAGGACGACCACGCACACCGCGACGACCACGAGGCCGGGGACACCGAAGATCTCACCGAAGCCGATCGTGTCCACGAGGACGTCCGGCACCTCGCGGCGGTCGATCCCACCGGTGAGGACCTGTGCCAGGCCGAGCGCGGCGCCGAAGGTGCCGAGCGTCACGATCATCGGCGGGACCTTCGCCTTGGCGACGAAGAAGCCGTTGAGCAGCCCCCAGCAGAGGCCCGACAGCAGGGCGACACCGATGCCGACAGCCGCGGAGCCCCAGCCCTGACCGCCGCCGACCATACCCATTGACATCGATGACACGACACCGCTGAAGACGAGGATCGAACCCATCGAGAGGTCGATCCCGCCGGTGACGATGATGAAGGTGGTCCCTACACCGAGCACCGCGAGGATGGCCACGCTGATCGCGATGTTGCGGAAGTTGTTGGGATCGAAGAAAGCTTCGGGACTCATGAGGCTGAACAGCACGACGATGCCCAGCCACACCAGCACGATCTGCATCGCCTGGGCCTTGGCCATCGACCTGAGCCTCGTGGTGAACGGCACCCGGTCGACGACCGCCGCGGCGGGCGCCGGCCTGACGGACTCCTGGACCATCATGCCACCTCCTTCCCGTCGAGCGCGCCGGTCATGGCACCGACGAGCTCCTCGACACTTGTCTGCGCCGCCTCGTACACCGCGGCACGACGGCCCTGGCGCATGACGTGCACCCGGTCGGAGACCTCGAGCACGTGCGGCATCGAATGACTGATGAGGACGACGGCGATGCCGCGGTCCCGGATCCGGCGGATCAGGTCCAGCACGCCCCGCGTCTGCACGACGCCGAGAGCAGCGGTGGGCTCGTCCAGGAAGATCAGGTTGCGCGCCCAGGCGGCAGCCCGTGCGACGGCGATCGCCTGGCGCTGCCCCCCGGACATCCCCCCGACCGGCCCGGTGTAGTTGCGCACCGTGGCACCGAGATCCTCGAAGGCCTCCCGGCCGGCGGCACGCATCGCCGAGCGCTCCATGAACCCGAGCTTCCCGAGGATGCCCGGCCTCATCCGCTCCCGCCCGAGGTACATGTTCTGGATCGGGTCCAGGTGGTTGGCGAGAGCGAGGTCCTGGAAGACGGTCTCGACCCCGCGGCGACGCGCGTCGGTCGGGCTGCCGAGCACCGTCCGCTCGCCCTCGAACCGCAGCTCGCCGGAGTCGGGCTGCTCGACCCCGGCGAGGATCCGCACGAGCGTCGACTTGCCCGCCCCGTTGTCGCCGATGAGGGAGGAGACCTCCCCGGGCCGCACGTCGAAGTTGGCGCCCTGCAGCGCCTTCACGGAGCCATAGCTCCGGACGACGTCTCGGGCCTCGTAGACGGGCTGCGTGTTCATGCGAGCCCCGTCCGTCGTCGCGCACAGGTTCCTGTCGGACCGTGCCTCGTTCCTGCGGGAGCCATGCTTCCTCCTAGGTTGCTCGTCGTTGAGTCCGTGTGACGGGAGCTGAACCGGGTTCAGGGCCACAGCTCGCCGGAGCCGCGCGGGATGAGCCGGGCCGGGACCGTCACGATGGGGTCGTCGGGGGTGCGGGCCGGGTCGTCGAGGCTCGCCAGCATCGCCTCCGCGGCGGCCGCTCCCACCGCCTCCGGCGAGTGGTCGATCACCGTGATCGCCGGCGACAGGCTCTCCGCCATGTCGAAGTCGCCGATGGCCACCAGGGCCAGGTCCGTCCGTCCGTGCTGGCGCACCGCCGGGACGACGCCCAGCGAGAGCCGGGTGTTCGTCGAGATCACGGCGGTCGGCGGCTCGTCGAGTGCCATCAGCGCGCTGATGGCACGCATGACGTCCGACCGGTCGCTGCAGCTGTCCCGGACCAGACGCTCGTCCACGTCGTGACCAGCCTCGATCATCGCGGCGCGATAGCCCTCGTGGCGCCGGCGCGTGGTCTCGACCACCGGGGCGTCGCTGACCAGGGCGATCCGTCGGTGACCGTGATCGACCAGGTGCCGCGTCGCCGTCCGGCCGAAGCCGAAGTCGTCGGACACGACCGACTGGGCTCCGGGGAGGTCACCGATGCGGTCGACGAAGACGACCGGGGCGTCCCGGAGCGGAACACCCTCGAGCGAGTCCCTCGCGATCGGCGCGACGATGACGCCGGCGCACCGCCGCTGGACGAGGCCCTGGACGAGGTCCCGCTCTCGCTGCTCGTCACGGTTGCTCGACGCGATCAGCACCCGGTAACCGGCCGCGTCGAGCGTCGACTCGATCTGAGCGACGAGCTGGGAGAAGAACACGTCCCCGACGCTGTCGATGACGACGCCGACCATGCGGTCCTTGCCCGCGCGCAACGACCGTGCAGCAGGGTCAGGCTGGTAGTCGAGCGCCTGCATCGCAGCGGTGACAGCGGCTCGGGTGGCTGTGGCCACGGCCGGGTCGTCGTTGAGGACGCGCGACGCCGTCTTGATGCTCACGTTCGCCAGCTCGGCGACGTCCTTGAGCGTGGCTCCCCGGGTCAGCGTCATGCCCGGACACCACCGTGGAGCCGTACGGCACGACCGTCGGTCGACCTCGCCCCACCACGGAGAACCTTGAACCTCATGCGTCGCGCCTTTCGGATGTCATCGTTGTCATCACCTGCGAGCACCACCATGCGACATGCATGACAAGGTTGTCAACGGGTCGGCGAAAACTCATCCGGCGCGCGCGCCGAGCGGCTAACGGGAACTCCTGAGCGTCGCCTCGAGCCGGGCGACCTGGGCCTCCACGGACATCGACGCATCGAGCTCCACGTAGGGCCCCACGGGTGCGTCCAGGTCGAGTCCCGCGACGTACGACCCCACGTCCGCCGTCTTGCCGGCGTCCCGCGCCGCACGGCGTTCGAGCAACCGTCGCGCGAGCTCCTCGGGGGCGATACGCAACCACGCCAGCACCGGTCGACCGCCGACGCTGGCGACCTCGTTGGCCAGGCGGTCCCAGGCAGCGACGTCGGCCCGTTCCGCGCTGAACGGGGCGACCAGCACCGAAGGCACCCCCGCCCGGGCACAGTCACCGGCAGCCCGCAGGACACAGGAGTAGCGAGCTTCCCGGACCAGCGTCGCCAGCCGCGGGTCCGCGTAGTCATCGGCGCCGACGAGGTCCGCGACGACGTCGACCAGCGGGTTCGTCATCGAGTCCTGGTCCAGCAGCGCGGCCCCGGAGGAACGCGCGAAGGCTGCGGCCGTCGTGGACTTGCCCGATCCCGGCGGTCCGGTCATGAGGACGACCCAAGGTCCTGTGCGCACGGGGGAGATCCTACGCAGTTCGGACCAGGCTGCTTCGGTCCCTCGTGCGACACCACGGCTCTTGCGGTGACACCACTGTGGTGTCATAGTGGGGTCATGGATCTGACCCGCTACATCGACCAGCTGCAGCAGCAGCTCCGGACCGCCGCCTCCGCGGGCAGCGACGAGGCCCGCGAGATCGCCTCCCGCCTCACCGCGCCGCTCGACTCCGCCGCTCGACTCGTGCTGCTCGAGGCGCTCTCCGACGCCGCCGGCGAGATCTCCGCCGAGATCGCCCCCGGCTCGGTCGACGTCCGGCTGCGCAGCGGCTCGCCGGAGTTCGTCGTCGACGCCCCGGCGACCCCGGTCGGTACCGAGATCCGCGCGCCAGCGGCCGTCCCACCGGCGTCAACGCCGGGCACCGACCCTGACGGCGGCGCCACCACCCGCACCACCCTGCGGCTCCCCGACCACCTCAAGTCCCGGGTCGAGTCCGCCGCGGCCCGCGAGGGCGTCTCCGTCAACACCTGGCTCGTGCGGGCCGTCGCCGGCGCTCTCGAGCAGTCCACCGGCCGCCCAGCAGCGCAGGCCAGGGCACACCGCGGCACCAGCCGGGCCACCGGCTGGGTCCGCTGAGCGCAGCGCCACCGGAGTACCACGCCCCACGTCCCAGCCACTCACCGCTCTGACACCATACTGACACCACCTCGGGAGCTCCGACATGCCCACTTTCCCCGCCCCCCACCCCGTCCCCGTCGTCGTCGACGTGCCGTTCGCGAACCTGCACGTCGTCGCCTCCGAGCGCGACGACGTCGTCGTCACCGTGCTCCCCACCACGCCGGGCAAGTCGGGATCCGTGCGCGCCGCCGAGGAGGTGCGCGTCGAGCGCGACGGCGACACGATCTCGATCACCTACCCGGGATCCTGGAAGCAGTGGGTCCTGCCGTTCGCGGCCGGCACCGCGGACATCACGGTCGAGGTGCCCTCCGGGTCCGACCTGCGCGGCAAGACCGGCACACTCTTCTCCGAGGGTCCCTTCGGCACCGTCAGCATCGCGGTCTCGGCCGGCGACGTCCGCATCGACGAGGTCGACAGGCTCGATGCCAAGGTCGCGGCCGGCTCGGTCGCGGTCGGGCGCGCCCACGGCCCGCTCACCGTCAAGGTGGCCACCGGGTCCGTCCGGGTGGACGAGGTCCGGGGAGACGGCACGATCCGCGCGACCAACGGCACCACCGTGGTCGGGTCCGTCTCCGGCTCGCTGGGCATCCAGGGAGCCAACGGGGACATCGACGTGCACCACGTGCGCGGCAGCCTCACCGCCAAGGGGGCCCACGGCAGCGTCCGCGTCGGCCGCCTGGAGTCGGGCGACGTCACGCTCGCCACGTCGTACGGCTCGATCGAGGTGGGGGTGCCCGAGGGCACCGCCGCCTACCTCGACGTCGGCTCCGAGCACGGCTCCGTACGCAACCAGCTCACCCCCACCGAAGGTCCCCTCGACGACGAGGCGACGGCCGAGATCCACGCCAGCACCGGCTATGGCGATGTCGTCGTCCGCCGGCCCTGAGACCGCCCCTGAGACGGAGACCCAGCCATGACTCACGACCAGTCCCGCCAGTCCGCCATCCGCGTGCGGGGTGTCCAGAAGTCCTTCAAGGACCTGCACGTGCTGCGCGGTGTCGACCTCGACGTCGAGCCGGGGAGCATCTTCGCCCTGCTCGGCTCGAACGGCGCCGGCAAGACCACGCTCGTGCGGATCCTCGCGACGCTCCTGAAGGCCGACGACGGCACCGCGACCGTGCACGGCTTCGACGTCACTGCGAAGCCCGGCGACGTGCGCGAGTCCATCAGCCTCACGGGCCAGTTCGCCGCCGTCGACGAGATCCTCACCGGACGCGAGAACCTCGTCCTCGTCGCCCGGCTGCGCCATCTGGACGACCCGCGGGCGATCGCCGACGACCTGCTCGCCCGCTTCTCGCTCACGGACGCCGCCGACCGCCGGGCGGGCACGTACTCGGGAGGCATGCGGCGCCGGCTCGACATCGCCATGAGCCTGATCGGCGACCCGCCGATCGTCTTTCTCGACGAGCCCACCACCGGCCTGGACCCGCAGGCACGGATCGACGTCTGGCAGGGCGTGCGGAAGCTCGCCGAGGGCGGCACCACCGTCCTGCTCACCACGCAGTACCTCGACGAGGCCGAACAGCTCGCCGACCGCATCGCCATCCTGCACGAGGGCACGATCATCCAGACCGGGACCCTCGCCGAGCTCAAGCGGCTCCTGCCCCCCGCCAAGGTCGAGTACGTCGAGAAGCAGCCGTCCCTCGAGGACGTCTTCCTCGCCCTGGTCGGCACCGATGCTGGAAAGGAATCCTGATGACCACCCACGTCCTCACCGACACCCGCGTCCTCACCGGACGGTCCTTGCGCCACATCAGCCGCAGCCCCGACACGATCATCACGACCGCGGTGACGCCCATCGCCCTGATGCTGCTGTTCGTGTACGTGTTCGGCGGCGCGATCGACACGGGGTCCGACGAGTCCTACGTCAACTACATGCTTCCCGGCATCCTGCTCATCACGATCGCGTCCGGCGTCGCGTACACCGCGTACCGGCTGTTCCTCGACATGCAGGGCGGCATCTTCGAGCGCTTCCAGTCCATGCCGATCGCCCGGTCGAGCGTGCTGTGGGGCCATGTGCTCACGTCGCTGGTCGCCAACCTGGCCTCGATCGTCATCGTGATCGGCGTCGCGCTGCTGCTGGGATTCCGGACCGGTGCGTCCGTGGGCGCGTGGCTCGCCGTGGTCGGCATCCTGGCCCTGTTCACGCTGGCCCTCACCTGGCTCGCCGTCATCGCCGGGCTGTCGGCGAAGACCGTGGACGGTGCGAGCGCGTTCAGCTACCCGCTCATCTTCCTGCCGTTCATCAGCTCGGCGTTCGTGCCGACCGGCACGATGCCCGGCCCGGTCGCCTGGTTCGCCGAGAACCAGCCCGTGACGTCCATCGTCGACACGATCCGCGCACTGTTCGCCCAGGAGCCGGTCGGTACGGACATCTGGGTGGCGCTCGCCTGGCTGGTCGGCATCCTCGCTGTCGGCTACGCCGCGGCGATCGCGGCGTACCGCCGCAGGGCCAGCTGAGCGGTCAGCGCTTCTGCCGCAGAACCGCCAACTTCTGCCAGGTCCTAGCCATAACGCCTCGGCCCGGGTTAAGTTGAACGGGTCAACGAATGGACCATGCGCGAAGGAGCGTCATGAGCAGCCGAACGTCCACGACCCGTTGTGCACTCGCCCTGGCCACCGCGACGGCCACCACCGTCGGGTTGGTCGCGGCCGCCGCGCCGGCCACGGCCGATACCGGTGGCGGCGACCTCGACGAGGTCCTCGTCGTCGGCAAGACCCTCGGGTTCCGCCACTCCCACATCGACGAGACCACCCACGCGCTCATCGACCTCGGCGCCGAGCACGGCTTCGACGTCGACGTGTGGGACCCGCCGAACGACTCCGGCGGGTGGTGGGGGCCCGGCTCCCCCGGCCAGCCCGATCTCACGATGGGCTCCACGCCGTTCACCTCGGCGCAGGACCTGTCCCAGTACGACTCGATCGTGTTCGTCTCCCCTGTGGACAACACCAACAACCTCGACCCCGACCAGCCGCGGCTGCTCGACGACGCCGAGCTCACCGCGCTGCAGGGCTACGTGCACGGCGGTGGCGGCGTCGTCGGTATCCACGCCGCCACCGACACGATGCACACCTCGAGCTGGTTCACCCAGCTCATCGGCGGCGGGGCGCGGTTCGCCGGACACCCGCAGCAGCAGACCGCCACCATGCGCGTCGAGAGCCCCGCCCACCCCTCCATGCAGGGCGTCCCGCTCGAGTGGGAGCGCTGGGACGAGTGGTACAACTACACGCTCAACCCGCGGGGCGACGTGCACGTGCTGATGACCCTGGACGAGTCGACCTACTCCGGCGGCACCATGGGTGAGGACCACCCGATCGCCTGGTGCCAGAACTTCGAGGGCGGCCGTTCCTGGCACCAGGGCGCGGGCCACGTCGACGAGTCCTGGTCGGACCCGACCTTCCTCACCTCGGTGCTGCGCGGCGTCCAGTGGACGGCGGGCGCCGTCGAGGGCGGCGGCAACTGCGTCACCTGGTCCGAGGTCGACGCCCTGGTCGAGGAGCTGCCGACCGACACGGCTCGTGACCGGGTCGCCGTCCGGCTCATCGACCGCAAGCTCGACCGTGCCCAGGACGCGGCCGAGGCGGACAAGCCGTGGAAGGCAGCCATCACCCTCCGCACGACGGCGAGGCTCGCCGACGCCCTCGTGCGCGACGACGACGCCGGCGAGGTCCTCGAGGACAAGATCGAGGACCTGGCCGACTGGCAGCGAGGACTGGCCGAAGCCGGCCTCTGACCTCGCCCGCCACGAGCGTCTCTGTTCGTCAGGATTCGACCGCTGATTCCTGACGAACAGAGACGCTCGTGGTCGGCTCGGACCGAGATCAGGGGCTTCCGACCGCCTCGACGGCGGGGACCGGCGCCGTGCACTCGGCGAGGGCCTCGCCGTCGTCGTCGAGCAGCACGACGCGGGCGTCCCAGCCCGAGACGTCCTCCGGCGCCTCGAGATCCGTCGCGGCGACCTGGTCGGGCATCGACCACCACAGCGGATCCTCACCTTCGTCGGAGGGCGAGGCGGCGGCGTACGTCCGCCCGTCCGCCGACCGCACGCTCAGCACCGCCTCGCCCACCGTCACGTCCGGGTTGTCCGTGGCGTCCAGGCCGAGGCCGGTCGACCACCCCGCGGCGACCCGCCAGGACTGCTCCGTCGTCCGCTCGACGCCCAGCCGGGACTCCCACGAGCTGGACACCGAGCTGCTGACCATCGCCGTCGCCGCGAAGGGCCCGGTGCTGACGCACGACGTCGTCGCGTCCGCCGCGCTCTCCGCGGAGCCACCGCCAGCCGTCAGGCTCCCGGCCGCCGCGGCCGCGCACACCACCAGCGCGACGGTGCTGGTCACCACGGGAGGCCACCGCAGCCACGGAGCGTGCCGGTCACGCTGTTGCCGGCACCACGCGACCCACCGGTGCGGCCGTGGCCGGACGGTGTGCTGGACCACCGTCCCCAGCAGGGAGTCGGCGAAGGTCCGGCCCTCCGGGTGCCAGGCCGCGCGCAGGTAGCCGAGCATGAGGATCGCGTCGAGGAAGTGCGCCAGCCAGCGCAGCACGGTGCCGAGCAGGCCGATCGGGCGGCCCGACCCGGCGTCGACCACCGCGATCCGTGCCACCCTCTTGCCCGGCGTCGCGCCGGTGTAGGCCTGCAGCACCGCGAGCCCGAGCATCGTCCACCCCACCCACACGGTGGATTCCGGCGCCAGCGGTGGGTCCTGCGCGCCCCACGTCGGCAAGGCCGCGAACGACGGCGCGCTGCCGGTCGCGAACCACGCGACGGACGACACGAGGGCCGAGTCGAGCAGCACCGCCAGCACCCGGTTCCACCAGGAGGCGCGCGAGCGTCCTCGCGGGAACGGGCCGGGACGCCCACGGCCGGGCGACGGCATCGGTGACGTCGGCGACGGCCACGGCGACGGTGCGTCCGGTGCCGGGAACGTCGTCTTCATGGCCGGATCCTCGCACCGGCCGGAAAGCCCCGTCCACCACCCGACGGCGGACGCGCGAGAGCGTCTCTGCCCGTCCGGGATCAGCAAGTGATCCGGGACGGGCAGAGACGCTCGTGTCCGTGCGGTGGCGGTGGCTCAGGCGGGGACGATGAGGCCTGCGGTCTGGGTGCGGGCGCGGTCGAGGCGGGCGGCGACGTCGCGCCAGTTGGCGATGTTCCAGAACGCCTTGACGTAGTCGGCCTTGACGTTGAGGTAGTCGAGGTAGAAGGCGTGCTCCCACATGTCGAGCATGAGCAGCGGGACGATGCCGGCCGGGACGTTGGCCTGCTGGTCGAAGAGCTGGAAGATCAGCAGCTTCTGTCCGAGGGAGTCCCAGCCGAGCACGGCCCAGCCGGAGCCCTGGATGCCGGTCGCGGTGGCGGCGAAGTGGGCCTGGAAGGCGGCGAAGGAGCCGAACTGGTCCTTGATGGCCTCGGCCAGCTCACCGTCGGGCTCGCCGCCGCCCTCGGGCGAGAGGTTGTGCCAGAAGATGGTGTGGTTGGTGTGCCCGCCGAGGTGGAACGCGAGGTTCTTCTCGTGGAGGTTCACCGTGGCGAGGTCGCCGGACTCGCGGGCCTCGGCCAGCTTCTCCAGCGCCGTGTTCGCCCCCGCGACGTAGGCGGCGTGGTGCTTGTCGTGGTGCAGCTCCATGATCTTGCCGCTGATGTGCGGCTCGAGCGCGCTGTAGTCGTAGGGCAGGTCAGGCAGCGTGTAGCCGGTCATCGTGGATCCGTCCTTCCGTGGCGGGGTGGAACTCGACCGTAGGACCTCGACCATCGTTGAGGTCAAGAGAGACCCCCGTCACGCTCCCGGACCGGCCCCGGCAGGGAGCGGACGGGCGCTGTTCGACGGCGGTTCGACGGCACTGACCCCACCGTTACAGATTCGTGACAATCACGCACGCAGGGGATATGGTCGCCTCACCTCGCGCCCGCGAGGTGCACGGATGGGCCGCCGAGCCCTGTCTCCATCCGCTGCCCCAGGACCAGACAGGGACGGGGGACCCACTTCATGGGCGTCACGAGCGCCCTCGGGGTGAAGCCGGCCCCGCCGGCCGGGTCAGTCTCCGACCCGAACCCGACAGCTAACCCCGCAGGCGTCAGGAGAGCACCGATGAACGACCCCTGCCCGCGCGCAGCCGCGCGACAGGACCACCGCCGGACCTCAGGACCGGCAGCATGAAGCACGCACAGCAGGGCCCTTCCCCGACCGGCACCCGTCGGTCCCGGCGCGACCCCGTCCGCGGGCGCCACGTCGCCGAGAAGCCCCGGCGACGCTCTTCCGCGGCACCCCGGGCCACGCTGTCCCTGACCGCGGCCGCCGCCCTCGTGATCGCCACCGGCGGCACCTACCTGGCCGAGGCCGGACCGGTCGTCCGCACCACGACCACCGACGACGGCGCGACGACCACGCGAGCGCCGGCACCCGTCGCCCAGGCGGCCCCGACCGCACCCGCCGCGCCGGCGGCCCCGGCAGTCCAGGCAGCACCGGCCGTTCCGGGGGCGGCCGCCACGCGGGCGGCGCGGCAGGCGCCCGCGGTGACGGTGGACCGGGACCTGGCCGTGTCCCGCACGGACGAGCGCGTCCCCCGCAAGGACCGCGCCATCCAGCCCGCCCCGGAGCCCACGCCGGAGAACCCGCCGGGGTGCGAGACCCCCGTCCAGGGCGGCTGGTCGAACGGGCGGTTGCCCGGCGACCAGCTCTGCGCACCGTGGGACGGCGCCGTGCTCGTCCGCGCCGACGTCGCCCGCTCGCTGGTCGAGCTGAACGACCTCTACACCGCACGGTTCGGCGAGCCGATGTGCATCACCGACGGCTACCGCTCCTACGACCAGCAGGTCGCCACGAAGGCCGCCAAGGGGTACCTGGCCGCCACGCCGGGGACCTCGAACCACGGCTGGGGCCTCGCCGTCGACCTCTGCCCGGAGACCTACGCCGGCGAGCGTGGTACCTGGCTCCACGAGCATGCGCCCGCCCTCGGCTGGGTCAACCCGGACTGGGCGCAGCCCGGTGGGTCCAAGCCCGAGCCGTGGCACTGGGAGTCCACGCTCGTGCCGTGACAGGTCCGGGCTGGCCCGAACGGCTCGGACGCCAGAGAATCGCCCTGTGAGCACGTCGGGACCCGACCCTGAACAGCTGCCGGCGGCACGCCCGCCCGGCCGGGGCAGCCGTGTGGCGTGGTGGATCGCGGGGGCGGTCGTCCTCACCCTCGCGGCGGGCGCCGTCGTCGTCGGCGTGCTCGAGCACCGGGCCTGGGTCGACGCCGTGGCGGAGCACGAGGCCGAGGTGGCCCGCGTCACCCAGGAGGCCGAGACGTCCCGCGCCCGCGCCGAGGCCGACTACACCGCGAGCCTCGATGCCCTCGACGACGTGATCGAGGCGGCCCGGCCGGTGCTCGCGGACAGCGAGGGCCAGGTGCCCGACGACGCCGTCCGCGCACCGCTCGCCGACACGCTCGACGAGGCCGAGAGGCTCCGCGACGCCGAGGTGACCTACCCCGTCACGACGCGCACCGTGGAGGAGGTCACCCGGCCGAACCCGTTCCGTCCGCAGACGTTGCCGCGGGTGCAGGTCGAGGTGGTCGAGAGCTCCGACCCGGCACCCGCCGACCTCGACGCCGCGGCGGACGACGTGACCGAGGCGCGCGACGCCGTCGTCGAGGCCCGCCGGCAGTGGGCCCACGACGAGCTCCGGACCGCCGCCACCGAGGCGGCAGACGCCGCGACCGACCTCGAGGGGGACGTCGGGGCGGGCGCGCTCCGACCGCTCGAGGAGGCGGTGGCCGAGGCCGAGACGGTCCTCGACGCCGGGGTCGCGGCCGTCGACCCGGACGAGGCCGTCGCCCTGCGCGACACGCTGCTCGGCACCACGGAGTCGCTGTGGGCGGACCGACTGGACCAGATCGTCGACGAGCGCCGCGCGGACGCCCGGGACGACGGCGTCGACTGCCGGGTGGACAGGTGCGTCGCGCTGACCTTCGACGACGGCCCGGTGGCGGACACCCGGCGGCTGCTGCGGATCCTCGAGCGCAAGGACGCCCCCGCCACCTTCTTCCTGGTGGGCGACAACGTCGCCGCCCGGCCCGAGGTCGCGCAGGCCGTCGTCGACGGCGGGCACCTGGTGGCCAACCACACCTGGAACCACCCGCAGCTCACGACCCTCGACGACGCCGAGGTGCGCGACGAGCTGCGGCGCACCCAGGACGCCGTCACCGACGCCACCGGGTTCACCCCGTTCCTGCTGCGCCCCCCGTACGGCGACGTCGACGGCCGCGTCCGGTCGCTCGCGACGCGCACCGGCCTCGACGTCGTCCTGTGGAGCCTCGACAGCCGGGACTGGGAGTCCCGCGACGCGCGGGAGATCCGCCGACGGGTGGCGAACCAGGTGCAGGACGGCAGCAACGTGCTCCTGCACGACATCCACTCGACCACCGTGGACGCCGTGCCGAAGATCATCGACGACCTGCGCGAGGAGGACTACGTGCTCGTCACCGTCGACCTGCTGGTCGAGGGATCGTGAGCCGCTCGCGTCAGAACAGGTCGCGCACGTCGAACCCGCCCGCGAGGTCGGACAGCGACTGGCCGGCCTCGGAGACCTGGTCGCCGATGCCGGAGGCCAGCGAGTCGAGGTCGACGCCGAGGTCCGCCGCGTCCGCCAGGAGCGGCCCGGCGACGCTGCTCACCGCGGCACCGGCCGCGACCACCCCCAGGAGCCCGACGGCGCCGACGGCGGCACCCGCCACCGCCCCACCCGTACCGGCCTTGGCGAGGACCGAGCGCATCGACCCCGGCCGACGGGCCTCGGACCGGCCGGCGGCACGGGACAGGTCGGCCACGCTCGCCGACCGCGGCTGCTCGTTCACCGGCAGGTCGGCCCGCATGCGCTGCAGCACCGCCTCGCGCTGCTGCGGGGTGAGGCGCTCGAACGCTTCGGCATGGACCTGCTCGACCTCGTGCGGTTCGGCCGTGCGCATCAGGTAGTCGTAGCGGGCGATGGCCTGCCGGTCCGCGTCGGGGACGTTCGTGCGGGGAGTCCCTGCGGACGACGACGGGGCGGGCGCCGGGCGGGAGGGCCCGGCCGACGGACGGGAGCCGCCACCGACGGCGCTCTCCAGCATCGAGCGCCAGTCCGACGACCCGGACCGCGTGGTGGGACCAGAGCCTCGCGACGACGACTGGTGCGCGTCGTACGCCTTCTCGGCCAGGGAGAACGCCTTCGAGAGCTTGGACATCCTGCTCCTCCTGTCGGGCTGACGAGGCAGTCTGACAGGTGATTCTGAGGAGAAGATGAGAGCCCCGGGCTCGTGCCCCGGCGACCGGACGAAGGTCGTCGGCGGGCGCAATCGCACAGAGCTCCGCGGTGATGCCGCGCGTGATTCGCCCGTGGGCACCTTCCCGGCGGAGCTCGTGCAGCACCTGGAGATCAGCGAGCGGGAAGGGAGTTCCCCGGCTCGACTCCTGCTCGAACACGAATCGGGCGAGTGATGCGTCTGCCGCGCAGGTGGGAATTGTGACGACGACGGCGTCCGACGTGCTCCGGGAGAAGTCGGGGGCGTCATGGTGAAGTCCCGGTGCACGAGGGCGTTGGCGACGGCCTCGCGCAGAGCCCGTTCGGAAGGCCTCATGCGTGGGCACGAACCGTGCGAGAGCATCGCGGGTCCCGAAGAGCAGCAGGGCTCCCATGAGAGGAGCTGCGGTCGGCGGCCCAGCATGGGGAGTTATACAACTTCTAGCAACCGCATCCCAACTATATGAATCCGCTACTGGGGAGCGTGCGGCCCCGTGCGGTGATCAGGCCTCGTCCGCTCCCGCCAGGTCCAGGGTGACCGTCGTGTACGAGTGCGCCGGGAGGGTGACCTCGAGGCCGCGCTCGTGCGGGCGCACGGCGTCCAGCGTGACCGGCGCGACGGCGTCGGGCGCGTCGGGGGTGTTGTGCGTCGCGAGCTCGGGGGCGGTCAGGACGCGGGCGTGGTGGCCGACGACGTCGCGGCCGCGCAGGTCGAGCACGACCGTGCGCTCGGCGTCGGCGTCGAGGTTGGACAGCGAGACCAGCGCGGTGTCGCCACGGGTCGACGCCGACGACGAGACCAGCGGCAGCTCGCCCTTCTCGCGGGACCGGGTGGGCACGCCCTGCAGGTGCACGTCGAGCGAGTCGGCGTCGTGGTGGCCTGTGTTCATCTCGAACACGTGGTAGCTCGGGGTCCTGACCAGCGCGCCGGACTCCGGGTCGGTGAGCAGCATCGCCTGCAGCACGTTGACGGTCTGGGCGATGTTCGCCATCACCACCCGGTCGGCGTGCCGGTGGAACGCGTCGAAGTGGACGCTGGCCACCAGCGCGTCGCGCAGGGTGTTCTGCTGGTACAGGAACCCTGGGTCGGTGCCGGGCTCCACGTTCCACCAGGTACCCCACTCGTCCACCGCGAGGCCCACGCGCCGATGCGGGTCGTAGCGGTCCATGACCTGCCCGTGCCGGGTCAGCAGCTGCTCCATGTGCCCGGCCCGTTCCAGGGCGAGGTACCACTCGTCCTGGCTGAACTCGGTCGCCGAGCCCTTGTCCGCCCACGGCCCGGTCATCGTGTAGTAGTGCAGCGAGACGGCCTGGAACGGAGCGGCCGGGGTGCCGGCGTCGTCATGGCGGTCGAGCGCGTCGAACGACTGCATGAGGACCTCGGTCCAGTGCAGGTCGCCGTCCGAGGCCCCCGCCGCGATCCGGTACACCTCGTTGCCCGCGTGGTCGCGCACGTAGGTGGAGTACTGGCGCGCCAGCGACGCGAACTGCTCCACGCGCAGGTTGCCGCCGCAGCCCCACGCCTCGTTGCCGATGCCGAAGAACGGCACCTTCCACGGCTCGTCGCGGCCGTTGCGGCGTCGCAGGTCCGCCATCGGCGAGTCGTCGGCGCGCGTCAGGTACTCGATCCACTCGCTCATCTCGGCCACCGAGCCGGAGCCCACGTTGCCCGAGATGTAGGCGTCGGTGCCGAGCAGCTCGCACAGGTCCATGAACTCGTGCGTGCCGAACGAGTTGTCCTCGACGACGTCGCCCCAGTGCGAGTTGACCATCCGCGGGCGCTCGTCGCGCGGGCCGATGCCGTCGCGCCAGTGGTAGTCGTCGGCGAAGCACCCGCCCGGCCAGCGCAGGTTCGGGATGCTCAGCGCCCGCAGCGCCTCGACGACGTCGGTGCGGATGCCGCGCTCGTTCGGGACGTCGGAGTCCTCGCCGACGTAGAAGCCCCCGTAGATGCACCGGCCCAGATGCTCGGCGAAGTGCCCGTAGACGTGCCGCGAGATGCGCGGGCCGGGCAGGTCGAGGTCGATGACGGCGCGGACGGTGCTCATGAGTACCTTTCGTCGGACGGCGGCGGCCGGGTACGCACGGCGCTGCGCGCAACCGTAGATGTAACGATTAACTGCCGGGGAGGCTCTGTCAAGAGTCGCGCCGCCGACGGCGAGATCAGCCGCGGGTGGACTCGCGGTGGACCAACGTCGCCGGCACCACGATCTCCCGCGGAGCCATCCGATCGTCACCGGGCGTCCCCGCGGCGCTCTTCCGCTCCTGTCGCATGCGGACGTCCAGCAGGTCGAGCACGGCGGCCGCGATCGCGTCGCGCCCCGCGTCGACGGTGGTGAGCGACGGGACGCAGTACCGGCTCTCCAGGATGTCGTCGAACCCCACCACCTGGACGTCGTCGGGCACCCGTAGCCCGAGCTCCGCCAGGCCCCGCAGCGCGCCGAAGGCCACGACGTCGGTGACGGCGAAGACACCGTCGAACGGCACGCCGACCCGCGTCAGCTCGTGGACCGCCTGCCGGCCGCCCTCGAGGTCGAGCGCATCGACCGTCATCACGAGGCGCGGGTCGGCCGTGACGCCCCGGACCTCATGCGCCTGCCGCCAGCCGCGGTACCGCTGGGCGACCATGCCCCGCGGGTCGTCCCCCGGACCCCCGCCCAGGAGCGCCACCCGCCGGGCACCGCCCGCCAGCAGGTGGTCGACCGCCAGGCGCGCCCCCGCGACGTTGTCCATCATCACGTGGTCGAACCCGCGCGACACGGGCCGCTCCCCCACCAGCACCACGGGCGTGGTGAAGTTCAGCCGCTCCAGCTCGGCCGCGTCGAGGCCCACCACGCTGATGATCACCGCGTCGTACATCCGCAGCCGGGCGAACGCTGCCGCCTCGACCTCCTTCGCGCCGGTCCCGGACCGCTGCAGCACGAGGCGCCGGCCGCGGGCCTCGACGCCGTCGGCGATCGCCGTCGCCAGCTGACCGAAGTACGGCCGGTCGAGCTCCGGCACGAGCAGGCCGACGACGTCGGTGCGCCCGGCGCGCAGGTTCCGCGCGGTGGGGTCGGGCCGGTAGCCCAGGTCGTCCATCACCTGCAGGACGCGCTGCCGCGTCTCCTGCGACATCCGCGGCACGTCGTTGATCACGTTGGACACCGTGGCCGTCGACACGGCGGCCGCCCGGGCGACGTCCGCGATCGTCACCGAGGGCGGACGCCTCTGGCGACGCCGCCTCTTCGGGGGGACGCTCGCCGAGCTCACGTCACCCCTCCCTCCGCGTGCACCGTCTCCCGTGGGCCGGCGGTCGACCGCTGGTCACACCTCTTCGGCGCGCTTCTGCCGGGCGAAGCGTGCCGGCAGGTCCGGACCGTCCCACACCTGGATGGCGCGCCAGATCGATGCCGCGATCGGCACGGCGAGCACGGCGCCGGTGATGCCGACGAGCACCGTGCCGGCGGTCAGGGCGAACAGGATGACCAGCGGGTGCAGGCGCAGCGTCCGACCCATGACCACGGGCTGGAGGAACGTGCCCTCCAGCTGGTTCACGGCGACGACGATCCCGACGACGACGAGCGCCTCGACCGGCCCGACGGCGACCAGCGCGACCAGGGCCGCCAGGATGCCCGCGAGCGTGGCACCGACCAGCGGGATGAAGGCCAGCAGGAAGACCAGCACCGACAGCGGGACGACGAGGGGCACGCCCATGATCGCGAGGCCGATGCCGATGCCGATCGCGTCGACGACCGCGATGATCGCCGTGCCCCGCACGTACCCACCGAGCGTGCTCACGGTGGCGGTGCCGACGCGCCACCCACGTTCGTGGGCCCGCCCCTCGAACGGCCGCAGCAGGAACTCCCACATCGCCGGGCCGTCCTTGAGGAAGAAGAACAGGACGACGATCATGATGAAGAAGCCGGTGACGAAGTCGGCGGTCTGGGAGACGCCCGCGATGGCCCCCGACCCCACCGCGCTGGACTGCAGCAGTCCCGCGGCGGACTCCTGCACCGAGGTGATCTGCTCCTCGGAGATCTCGAACGGCAGGCCCTGGACGGAGGACTGCAGGGACTCGAACCCGTCGAGGGCCTGGCGCTGGAGCTCGTCCCACTGGTCGACGACGGCCCGCACGACCAGCCACACGACCGCCGCCAGCAGGGCGACCAGCGCCAGGAGCGAGATCCACGTCGCGAGCAGCGACGGCACGCCACGACGGCGCAGGAGCGAGACGAGCGGGGAGATCGCCGCCGCCAGGACGAGCGCGATGAGCACGGGGATCACGACCAGGGTGAGCCGGGTGCCCACGAACCCGAGCACCGCGACGACCGCGATCACCGCGAGGACCTGCAGCGACCGCGTCCCCACGCGGCCGAACCCGTCCGACCAGAGCCTGGACGCCCCGTGCGCCTCGTGCTGGGCGGGGGCGCGACCCGCGACGCGGTCCGCCCCGACCGGGCGACGGTCGTGGCGCGCTGCCCGGCGGCCGAAGAGACCCATCGTTCGTCCTCCCACTCGTCGGTCCGGCAGGTTCCGGACGTGTCGACGCTAGTGCGGGCGGGCCCCGGTCCGGGCGACGACACGTCGGCGGGCACCAGACCTGCGGACCGGAGCCGCACCGCACCGGGGCGTCACCACCGGTCCTGCGGCCGTGGTGCGCCGAGCCCGAACACGAGCTGCGGCACGCCGTCGACGTCGAGCCGGCGGACGGAGATCTCGTACACCGGCTCGAGCAACTCCGGCACCAGCACGTCGGCGGGCGCCCCCGCCGCCACCACGTGTCCGCCGTGCAGCAGCACGAGCTCGTCGCAGTAGCGCGCTGCCAGGTTGAGGTCGTGCAGGACCGTGACGGTGGTCAGGGGGAGACCGTGGACGAGGCCGAGGATCTCGTGCTGGTACCGCACGTCGAGGTGGTTCGTGGGCTCGTCGAGCAGCAGGTGGGTGGAACCCTGGGCGAGCGCGCGGGCGATGAGCACCCGCTGCCGCTCACCGCCAGACAGGTCGTCGACGTGGCGGTGCGCCAGGTGGGTCACGCCGGCCCGGTCCATCGCCTGCTGCGCCGCGCGTTCGTCGTCGGGCCGGTAGCGGCTCCAGCCCGACATGCGGGCCGACCGGCCGAGCAGCACCGAGTCCCAGGCGGTGGACGGCAGTCCGCTGGGCTCCTCCTGCGCGACCACGGCGATCCGGTCGGCTCGCTGCCGCGGCGTCAGGTCGCGCACGAGGTCGTCGTCGACGGTCACCGTCCCCTCGCCGTCGATCGCCCCGAGGATGGTGCGCAGCATGGTCGACTTGCCGGAGCCGTTGGGCCCGATGAGACCGAGCGTGCGGCCGTCGGCGGCCACCAGGTCGGCGTCCGCCACGGCGACCGTCCGGCCGTACCGGACGGTCAGCCCTCGCGTGCCGATCACGAGGGCGTCACCCCTCCAGCGCGCCGGTGCCCTCGAGCACCGCCTCGAGACCTCGCACCGCGCCCGGGTCCGGCGCGAGGTCGGCGGCGGGCACGCCGACGACGCGGTTCTCCTGGACGGCGGAGAGGTCCTCGGCGCCGGGCTCGCCCAGGAACGTGGCCAGGGCGTCGTCGTAGCTCTCCCCGTAGAGGCCGTACGCCAGCACGACGACGTCGGGGTCGGCGTCGAGCAGCGTCTCGACGTTCGCCTCCAGGTAGACGGAAGGTTCGTCGCCGTAGACGTTCTCGAACCCGGCCCGGGCGAGCACGTCGTCGGCGATGCCCTGGCCGCCGCGGGCGGACATCGTGGCCTCGTCGGAGAAGTAGTAGACGACGGCGGCGGTCTCGTCGGCGACCGTCCGCTCACCGGCCGAGGCGGTCAGGTCGTCGAGCTCGGCGCGCAGGGCCTCGACGTTCTGCGCGGCCTGCTCCTGGGTGTCGAACACGGTCGCGAGCCGCTCGACGTCGTCGAAGACCGCCTCGAAGTCGGTCTTCTCGGTCAGCGCTGCGTCGTGGCTGCACTCGCCGTCGATGACGACGTTGGTCAGGCCGGCTGCTTCGACGTCCTCGACCGCCGCGTTGAAGAGCCCGTAGCCGACGATGATGTCCGCCTCGGCCCCGACGATCACCTCGATGGTCGGGTCGAACGGATCGAGGACGGGTGCCTCGGTCGGCGGGTCGGCCAGGTCGGCCGGCAGCTCCGCGCCGAACTCGCCGGCACGCGCCACGATCCGGTCCGAGGCTCCCGCCGCGTCGAGCAGCGCGACGGCAGAGGTGCCGACGGTGAGCACCGCCTGCGGTGCCGTGGTGATCTCGAGCTCCTCGCCACAGTTCTGGACGGTCAGCGGGTACTCGGTGGCGGTGCTCCCGGGAGCCGCGGACGCCGAGGCAGCGTCGGTGCTGTCGCTGCCCGCGGAGGCATCGGCGTCCGTCGAGCAGGCGGCGAGCGTGGTCAGAGCGAGCGCGCCGAGCACGGCAGGCCCGCGGCGGCGGAGGGTGGCAGGGGACATGAGGGTCTCCGTTCTGGGTGGGTACGTCCTCAGCGGGTGAGGGACGAGCGGACGAGCGCGATGAGCAGCGGGGTGCCGATCAGCGCGGTGAGGATGCCGAGCGGCAGCTCACGGGGGGCGAAGGCGGTCCGGGCCAGCGCGTCGGCGCAGACGAGGAGCAGGGCGCCGAGGAGCGCGGACACCGGGAGCACGATCCGGTGGTTGCCGCCGACGAGGCGTCGCGCGATGTGCGGGACCACGAGGCCGACGAACCCGATCAGCCCGGAGACGGAGACCGCGACCGCCACGACGAGACTGACCACGACGACCGCGGCGGACCGGAACCGCGCCGGGTGGGTGCCCAGCGCGAGCGCCGTGTCGTCGCCGATGGTGAGCGCGTCCAGGCGCCGTGCCCAGCCGACGAAGATCACCACGCCGGCCAGGACGGCGAGCACGGCCAGGGGCACCGCGGACCAGCGTGACTGCGCGAGGGATCCGAGGGTCCAGAACATCACCGCGCGGGCGCCCTCGCGGGACTCGCTGGCGAACACGAGGAAGTTGGTCAGCGCGGTCAGGGCGAAGCCGACGGCGATCCCGGCGAACACCAGCCGGGACGTGATCAGCCGGCCACCGATCCGGGCCACCGAGAGCACGAGGACGATGGCGAGCAGCGCACCGACGAACGCGCTGCCCGTCAGGGCGAGCACCCCTCCCCCGACGCCGAACAGGATGCTGGCGGCCGCGCCGACCGAGGCCCCGGAGGAGATGCCCAGCAGGTAGGGGTCGGCGAGCGGGTTGCGCACCAGCGCCTGGATGACGACGCCTGCGGTGGCGAGCGCAGCCCCGACGGCGGCGCCCAGGATCACGCGGGGCACCCGGATCAGCCAGACGATCGAGTCGTGCGTGGCCGTCGTCCCGCCGGGGTCGCGCAGGCCCAGGTGGCCCAGCACGACGTCGGTCACGACGGACGGCGGGATCGTGACGGGGCCGATCCCGACGGCGACCACCGACACGCCGGCCAGGGCCACGACCAGCACGGTCAGCAGCGCGCCGTGCCGTCGGCGTGTCGCCCCGGCCGCCGCCGCCAACGAGGTCTCGGTCACCGTCATCTGTGGCCCGCACCACGGTCGATCGTGTACAAAGGACTCCGTCCGAAGTTGGGAACGATTCTCAGTCTCACGATAGCAGGGTTGGATGATCCACCTCCGCCTCCTCCGCCTCACCCGGTCCGTCGCCGGTGGCCAGCTGCTCTGCGCCGTCGTCGGGCTCGTTCTCAGCGCCCTGGCGATCGCCCAGGCGATCGCCATGTCGCGCCTGTTCGCCGGGATCCTGGCGGGCCAGGATCTCGCCGCGCTGACGTGCCCGTTCGCGCTCCTCGCCACGGCGCTCCTGCTCCGGCCCGCCGCCACCGCGCTGCGCGAGCTGTGCGCCCACGCCGTCGCCGGCCGGACCAAGCGCCGGCTGCGCGCGGCCCTGCTCGACGCCGACGCCGCCCGCGGCCCGTTCGCCCGCCCCACCGAGAACCTCGGCGGGCGCCACTCCCTGCTGGTCGACGGCGTGGAGAACCTCGAGCCCTACGTCACCCGCTACGTGCCCCAGGTGCTCGTCACGGCCGCCACGGCCGCGGCCACCGTGGCGATCCTGGTCGCGATCGACCCCGTGGTCGGGCTGGTCGCCGGGCTGACCGCCGCCGTCGTGCCGCTCCTGCCCCGACTGTGGGACCGGGCGCTGCGGTCGCGCGGGGACGACCACTGGGACGCGTACGCCGGGATGCACGCCGACGTCGTGGACTCGATGCGCGGGATGGAGACGCTCAAGCTGCTCGGCGCCTCGGGCCGACGACGCGAGGAGCTCGTCGCGGGCAGCGCACGCCTGCTGCGGTCCACCCTGCACCAGCTGCGCTTGTCCCTGGCAGAGTCCGGCCTCACCGGGTTCCTCCTCGTCGCCGGCCCGGCGCTGGTGCTCTCCGTCGGCGTCCTGCGCGTCACGACCGGCGAGCTGGCCGCACCCTCCCTGTTCGCGGTGACGCTCATCGGGTTCGAGGTGTTCCGCCCGTTCCGGGACCTGGCCAACCACTGGCACGCCGGCTACCTCGGCGTCTCGGCGGGCTCCCGGCTGCTGGACCAGCTTGCTGACCCGGCGCAGGCGGCAGCGTCACGCCCGCGCCCGACCGGCACGGCCATCGGTGCCCCGCAGGACCCGGAGGCCGCCGTCGAGATGGTCGACGTCCGGGTCCGCTACCCCGGTGCCGAAGAGCCCGCCGTGGACGGCCTCACCCTGCGCGTGCGGTCCGGGTCGACGACGGCGGTCGTCGGCCCGTCCGGCGCCGGCAAGTCGACCGTCGCAAACCTCGTCCTCGGTCTCCTCGCACCCGAGTCCGGAACTGTCGCCGTGCGCGCCGCCGACGGCGTGCCCCCGGTCACGCTCGTCTCCCAGGACCCCGTCCTGTTCGCGGGCACCGTCCGCGACAACCTGACGGTCGTGGCCCCTGCGGCCGACGACGCCGAGCTCGCCGCCGCGCTGGGGCAGGCGCAGGCCGCGGAGCTCGTCGGACCCGCCGGTGCCGGCCTCGACGCCCCCGTCGGCGAGGGTGGAGGCCTGCTCTCGGGCGGTCAGCGCCAACGCGTGGCGATCGCCCGGGCGCTGCTGCGCCGCTCGCCCGTGCTGGTCCTCGACGAGGCGTCCTCCGCCCTCGACGCGGACCGCGAGCGCCGCCTGCTCACCGCGCTGCGCGGCGCGGACGACGCCGGGACCCTGCTGATCATCGCCCACCGCCTGGGCGCGGTCCGTGACGCGGACCGGATCGTGGTGCTCGACGGGGGCCGCGTCGTGGAGGACGGCACCTACGACGAGCTGGTCGCTGCCGACGGCCTCTTCGCGCGGCTCCACGCCGCCCAGACCGAGGGGATCGCCGCATGAGCGCCGCACCCACGACCGGCACGACCGGCACCCTGCTAGGACCCGTCCTGCGCCTGCTCGGTGAGGTGCGCGGAGAAGGCTCGCTGTTCCTGCGCTCGACCGCCGCGATGACCGGGTTCCAGCTGGCCACGGCCGCCGCCGCCGGGATCAGCACCGCCGTCGCCGCGCTCGTGACGTCCTCGTCCACGTCCACGTCGCCGGTGGGGGTGCTGCTGGTCGCGCTGCTGGCCACCGTGGTCGCCGTCGCCGTCCTGACCTGGGTGGAGTCCTGGCTCAGCCACGTGCTCGCCTACCGCGTGATCGACGCGCTGCGCGTGCGGGTCTACGACGCGGTGGAGCAGATCGTCCCGGCGCGGTCGGGACGACGCCGGGCGGGCGAGGTCGCCGGGACGGCGATGAACGACGTCGAGACCCTGGAGTGGTTCTACGCCCACACCCTCGGCGCGGGCGTCAACGCCGTCGTCTCCCCGGCGCTCGTCTCGGTGGCGCTGGTGGCCATGGTGGGTCCGCGCGGCCTGATCGTCACCGTCGGCGTGGGGCTCCTGCTCGCAGTCCCCTGGCTGTTCGCGGGCCTGCAGCGACGCCAGGGCACGGCGATCCGCCGGGAGCTCGGCAGCCTGCAGGCCGTCGCCTTCGAGGGGGCGCAGGCGCGGCGCGAGCTGGCCGCGCTCGACCTGACGCGACACCACCGCGCCCAGGTGCTGGCCGGCACCCGTGCGGTCCAGGCCGCGAAGCTCCGGTTCGCCCTGCGCTCCGCCGGCGAGTCGGCTCTCGCGGACCTCGTGGTGGCGGCCACCAGCCTGCTGTTCCTCGCCTCCCTCGTGCAGGGTTCCCTCGCCGGGGAGCTCGCCCCCGTGCTGATCCCGCCGGCGACGGTGCTGGTCGCCGCAGCGGTCGCTCCCGCGGCCGGCGCCTTCGCCATGGTGCAACGCCTCGGCGAGATGTCCGCCGCGGCGCAGCGGGTGCTCGACCTCGTCGACGAGGGCGACCGGGCGAGGGCCTCGGCCGGTCCCGCCGCGGCCGAGCCGGACGCGGCCCGGGCCGGGGACGACGTGCCCGGCGCGTCCGCGGACCCGCCGTCGTCCCCCCGCGGGCACCTGCACCTCAGCAGCGTGCGCTTCGCCTACGCCGACGGGCCGGTCGTGCTCGACGGCCTCGACCTGAAGGTCGAGGCGGGCCAGCACCTCGCCGTCGTGGGCGGCTCCGGGGCCGGCAAGACCACCGTCGCCCGGCTGCTCACCCGCCTGTGGGAGCCGCAGGCCGGTCAGATCCTGCTCGACGGACGCCGCATCGACTCCCTGCCCGCCGACGAGCTGCGCCGCCGGGTCGCGCTGGTGTCGCAGCACCCGTTCGTCTTCCGCGGCACCGTCCGCAGCAACCTGCTGCTCGCCACCCCCACGGCCACCGACGCCGACCTGTGGCGGGCGCTCGACGACGCCGGCCTCGCCGAGACGCTCCGTGGCAGGCCCGACGGCCTCGACACACCCCTGGGCGACCGCGGCTCGACCCTGTCGGGCGGGCAGCGCCAGCGCCTGTCCGTCGCACAGGCGCTCCTGCGGGACCCGGCCGTCCTCGTCCTCGACGAGGCCTCCGCGCACCTCGACGCCGTCGGCGAGCAGGACCTCGCCGACACCGTCGCGAGATGGCGCCGCACCACGCTCGTCATCGCCCACCGCATCTCCACGATCCGGCGTGCCGACCGGGTCGTGCTGCTCGCCGACGGCCGCATCGTCGCCGACGGCCGCCACACCGAGCTGCTGCAGAGCTCACCCAGCTACCGGCGCCTGCTCGCTCAGAGCGTCGCCGGTGAACCCGAGCCGGCCGTCCCGGTCGGCTCGTCCCGAGAAGAAGGAAGGAACGATCACCCATGAAGACGATCACCCTCGTCGAGGTGGCGACGGAGCGGTCCGAGGACCAGATCCTGGCCCCGAACGCCAACAACCACGGTCACGTCTCGACCGCGTTCGCCTGGTCCTGACCAGGTGAAGGTTGCCCCCGGCCGCGTGCCGGGGGCAACCGCCCCGCCCGTCCCGCGCCGTCGTCCCCGCCGTCCGCCCCCGAAAGGACCCCGCCCGTGCCGTCCCCCTCGGTCACCCTCACCCCCCGCGTGGAGGTCCGCCCGCTGCCGGCGGACCGCTGCCTCGTCACCACGCCCGCCGGATCGTCGTTCGTGCTCGACGTCCCGGCGGGCCAGGTGCTGCAGATCATCGACGCCTGGGCCACCGGGCAGCCCAGCCCCGCCCTGCCGGAGGGCTGGGAAGAAGCCACGGCCGTGCTGCGAGAGGTGCTGGACCGCGACGGCGCGTTCACCCCCAGCAGTGCACGCGGCGTCGACCTGGGCGAGCACCCGCCCGCGGACGACGACCTCGACGGGGCGGACGCCCGGCCCGGTGACCTGCTGCTGGCCGGCGACCCGGACGTCGTCGCCGCCCTCCAGGCCGTCGGTGCGGCCGACCTGCCGGACCTCCCGGTCCGCGCCGTGCCCGCGACCGAGTGGCAACGGGTGGTCCACCGGGCCTTCCGCACCGGCGAGCTCCTCGTGTACGCCGTCCGTGGCGGCGACGACGCCACGCTCGTCGCCCTGGACCGGCTCTGCTCGGACGCCCGCACCCCGTGGGTCGCCCTCGAGGTGACGCGGTCCGTCATCTGGCTCGGCCCCTTCGTCGAACCCGGTCTCGGCGCGAGCTACGAGGACCTCGCCGACCGGCGCACCGCCGCCGCCTACGACGCCGAGGCCCACCGCGCGCTGCGGTCGCCCGCCGTCGGGGGCGACGCCGGCAGCCCACCCCGGCATCTCGGCGACGCGCTGCGCACCGCCCTGGCGCTGCTGGCCTCGCGGGGACGCGACGAGGCCCCGCGGGACGCCGACGAGCCCGGTGGCGCGGGGCTCGACGGCCCGCCACGCGACCCCGTGGGCGACCAGGTCTGGCAGATCGCCGCCGACGGCACGGTGAGCGTGCACCCGGTGCTGCCGCTGCCCGCGCGCGTGCTCAGCGGCTCGCGGCCGCACACGATCGACGATCTCGTCGACCCGGTGACCGGCCTGGTGCAACGGACCCGGGACGTCACGCACCACCCCAGCCTCCCGCCGTCGCTGGCGACCGCCCAGAGCGACGTGTGCAACATGCGTCGTGTCTCGCGCTGGGCCAACAACACCTCCTGCCAGGGGTCGGCGTTCGGTGATCCGGTGCAGGCCCGGGCCAGCGCCGTCGGCGAGGCCGCCGAACGGTACTGCGGCAACCTGCTCGACACGCTGCCGGTCACGTTCGACAGCTACACGAACCTGCGCCGGCGCAGCACGCGAGCCCTCGACCCGGCGTCGCTGGTGCTCTACTCCGACGCGCAGTACGACACGCCGGGGTTCCCGTTCGTCCGGATGGCGCCCGACCTGGCGATGCACTGGGTGCCCGGGCGGTCGCTGACCACCGGCGAGGAGCTCCTCGTGCCCGCCAGCATGGTGTACGTCAACTGGTTCACGGCCGGGTACTCCGCCGCCCCGGTGACCAACTTCTGCCCCTTCGCGGGCATCGCCGCCGGGCCCAGCCTGGACTACGCGGTCACCTCCGCGCTCGAGGAGATCATCGAGCGCCACGTGACCATGGTGTGGTGGCTCAACGCCCACCCGATCGACGCGACCGACCCCGGTGACCTCGCGCACGTCTGGGACGACGTCCCGGCCGAGCACGGACAGCGGCCCAGCCTGGTCATGCTGGACAACGAGTTCGGCGTGCCGGTCGCCGCGGGCGTGCTGCACAACGACGTCGACACGCTCGTCAACGTCGGGTTCGCCTGCCGGGACACCCCCGAGGCGGCGGCGTCGAAGGCCTGGACGGAGGCCTGCACGCTGCAGGAAGGCAGCCGCGACCTGCTGCGGGCCGACGGCGCCCACTGGGACGCCATGCGACGCGGCGAGCTGAACAGCCGCTCGTTCAAGCCGTGGCGCGCCGACCGCCGGTACCTCGACTCCTACCGCGCGGACATGCGCGACTGCGACGACCTCATGGTCCAGCAGCAGGTGCACCTCGACCCGCGCGCCGTCGCCCGGGTGGCGCCCCTGCTGGAGCGGCCCGTCACCCGCACCCTCGCCGACACGCCGTCCCTGACCGAGCGCACGCCGGCCGCCTACCAGGCCGCCCTGGAGGCCGCGGGGCACGAGGTGGTCGTCGTCGACATCACCTCCCCCGACGTCGCCTCCACCGGCATGCGGGTCGTGCGGGCGATCGTGCCCGGCACGGTCGGCAACGCCCCGGCGGCGTTCCCGTTCCTCGGCGGACGCCGCGTGCAGGACCTCGCGGTGGAGCTCGGCTGGCGGACGACGGCGCTGGCAGAGTCCGAGCTGAACGTCTTCCCGGTCCCGCACGCATGAGCCTGGCGGTGCACCGGCTGGGCGACGACCGGGTGGTCGTCGCCCGGGACGACGGCCGGCGGTGGGTGCTCGACGTCGGCCCGCACGACCTCGACGGCGAGGCGGCACGGTCCGCGCTCGCCACCCTCGCGGACCGTGGTGGTGCCGCCGCGCCTGCCGGACCTCCGGTGGGCACCGACGAGGTCGCCACGAGCGTGCGACACCTGGAGCGCATCGCGGCCGCGCTCGACGGGGACGGCGCCGACGGTGCCTACCGCACGGACAGCGCAGGCGGTACACCGGGGCGGGTGGTCCGCTGGCCGTTCGCCGGCGCGACCTACCGCCTCCGCCTGCGTGCGGGTGGGGCCGCGGCGCTCGCCGGGACGGTGTCCGCCGTCCTGCGCGCGACGATCGCCGACGCGGACCAGGCGGAGGCGCTCGTCGAGGACCCGGTGCGTGTCGTCCACGCCAAACCCGCGGCGCCACGGCACGCCCCGCCGTCAGACGCGTCCGAGACCGGTCCCGCCCCCGGCGTGCTCGAACGCTGGACCTCCGGCGGCTGGGAGCCGCACGTCGTCGAGCCGCCACCCACCGTCGACCCGGTGACGGGGCTGCTCCGCCGGGTGGTGCGCCGGGCGCCGGACGCGCGGGCCCCGCGGGCCTTCGTGCACCTGCACGCCGAGCTGCCCACCCTGGCGAGCGTCGACCCACGGTGGCAGCCCGACCTCCTCGCCCCGGCCGGGGCGCTCGACGGGCAGGACGCCGAGCGTGCCGCGGTGCTGTCCGGTCTGGCGCACCTGTGCGGGGCCTGGCTCGGCCAGGGCGAGCTGCGCCGGGCGACGGACCGCGAGCTGCGCGATGCCGGGGAGCGACTGCTCGGCGTCCGGGAGTGGCGGCCGCACGACCCAGCACTGCAGACCCTGCCCGGCTTCCCCTTCCGCCCGGTCGCGCCCGGTGCCCCGACCTGGTGGCTGCAGGGCACCGAGCACCTCGGTGCGACGACGGCGCCCTGCTGGGTCCCGTTCAGCCTCGTGCACGCCGGCTACCTCGCCAGCAGGCTCGTCGGGCTGGCGGCGACGAACGGGCACAACCTGGTCGGCCTCGAGGCGGGCCAGGACCGGAGCGAGGCGCTGGACCGGGCCGCGGGGCGGCTGCTTGCCCAGGACGCCGTGGCCCGCTGGTGGTACGACGACGGGCCTGCCCTGCGCGACGTCGCGCTGCCGCCGCAGGTGCGCGACGACGACGCCCCGGTGGCGCTCCGCGTCCTCGCCGTCCCGTCGCCGTCCGGCGTCCCCGTGCGGCTGGCCGTCGCCGACGACCGGGAGCAGGACGTCGTCGCGCTCGGGTACGCGTGCCACGAGGACCCCGCCGTCGCGGCCGAGGGCGCCGTCTGGGAGGCGTTGGTCCAGCATGCCTCCGCGAGCGACCTGGCGCGGCCGGACAGCCTGATCCGGCGTGCCCCTGAGCTGGGGAACGGAGGCGTGGCCGGCCTGGCGGCGCACGACCCGCAGCGACACTACGGTGCGGCCTTCGCCGATCGTCGCCGCATGATCGACCCGATGTGCCACGTGCAGTACGGTCTGGACCCGGACGTGGTCAGGCAGGTGCGACGACGGACGCAGCCAGACACCGGTCCGGGCGCCGAGCCGGACGGGGCGCCGCCGACCGGCTCGACGTTCACCCGCTTGCTCGAGGCGCCCGGCCGGGTCGTGACCGTCGACGTGACGACTTCGAGGGTCCGAGCGGGAGGGTTCTGCGCCCACCGCGTGCTCGCGACCGGACTGCGTCGCCTCACGGTCGCGGCCTTCCCGCAGCGGCGGTCCGAGGCGCAGGCACCCTACCCGGGGTGGTGATCCGGGTGGGGATCCGGGATCTCCCCGGGCCGGTACGTCGTCGCTGGTGACGGAGTTGACGTTGTCGAGGTCGGCGTCCGCCCCGAGGTCACGCACGGGATCGGCCGAGCCCAGGAGGTCGTCCTCGTCGAGGGTGAACTTCCTGAAGACTGCGTTGTCGGGATGTGCCTCGGTGAATTCGTTGGTGGCCTTGTGAAGTTCGGCGAGGTCGGCTTCGGCGACGTCGCGTTCGTGGCGCTGGAGCCCGGAGTAGATCTGAATGAGGAAGGCGCCAACCAGATCGGGCTCGTCCTGCCATGTGCTCATCATTTCCAGGGAACGCTGGATGAACTCGACGCTGTCGTCGTTCTCGGCGGCGAGCCCGACCCAGGTCCGGGCATCATCGGCGTTGCGGGGTTCTGCCGCCTTCCCGTTGTAGGTCAGCGCTGCCCAGGCGTCGGGACCCTTCCCGGCGCGGACCAGGGCCCAGCGGATCGTGAGGTTCTCCGGAGCTATGGCGGCCATCTCGCGGGCGAGCGGTAGCGAGCGTTGGAATTCGCCGAGGGACTCAAGGGCGTTGAACTGGACGGACAGGCACTCGACTCGGCCGGCCCACGCCTTACCCCCCATTGACAGAGCGGTCGCAGCGACGTCGTACGCTTTCTGGTAGGAGCCGGCTGCCAGGTACCGCAACGCGGCCATCTTCATCATCAGGGCGTGGTTCCATCGAGCAGCGCCAGCCTCAAGCACTCCGGCGGCTTGGATCGGCTCGTCCTGGGCGATGAGGTGCTCCGCGAGGAAGACAGTGAGCTCCTCTGAATCCGAGGCTCGGGCCCGCAGCAGTGTCATGTCAGGGTCGGAAGCACTCATGACGTCGTAAACGGTGCGGATCCGTTCAATTGCTTGGCCGTAGCCATCCGGCAGTGTGCCGAGGTCCGGCAGGCTCCGCCCAAGGGGCGCCAGCGACGAGGCGGTCTGGAGCCGAGCGGTGTCGTCGGGTGCGTTGGCCCATGCGTTCAGCCACGCTGCCTCGGCCCGCTCGAGGTCCTCGTCGATGAACGCTGACCAGCCCTCGACAGTGTGGGTAACGAACGGATCTCCGAGCGCTCGGGCGATGACACGGGCATTCTCGAGACGTCCCATGGTCGCGGCGAGGATTGCAGCCTCTCGGCGGAGCCGGTCGTCGCCGGCTTCGTGCGCGAGAGCATCGCCATCGGGTGGTGCCTGGGCAGATGCAGGCGAATTGGCTTCAGCGATAGGAGGGTCAAATGCTCCAAGTTTAGTGGCAACCGAGGTACATCAAATCCCTCGCGGACGTCAGGTTAAGTCAGCCCCGCCCCGTGAAGGGCGGAATGCCAAGCGCCTTGCTGATGCGGTCGTCGATTGTCCTATAGCTTGTCACGCCAAGTAACGCGCATGGCTCCGAGCGTTCCGCCAACTCATTCCCGAATTCGTCGTAGTAGCGATCAGGATTGGAAGTCCAGAAGCAGTGCTGATTGAGTTTATCCTCGTCGGTTAGCATTGCAGACCAAATAGTCTCAAATACGCCATCGGTCCAAGCTAGCCTGTTGGTGAATACTGGTGCGATCAGCAGTGCACTGGGGCTCAAATGGCCAGGCTCAGGCAATTCTCCTGTGGTGGACCGGTAGGAGTAGATGTATATGAAGTATATAGGCCCGATTAGTGGCGCGTCAGTGTCTTCCGGCGTGCCGATCACCCTGCCAAACAGGTAGGTGTTATCCGGAAGTTGCATGCGGAACATGTCGCCACGCCGAACCTTCTTGCGCGACGGCTTGAGGACCTTGAGGTTGGTGCGAGTGTCTACCACTACAACCCTCTCTGCTGGAGCCATGATTCTCCCCATACTACAGCGTCGAGGTAGTAATCGTGCTTCGGCGATATTTCGTTTCTCTTATTCTGATAGTTCAGCCCGCCCTCTCGGGCGCGGACAATGAGCGCTTGCTCGACTGAACGAGCCTCGCCACGCGTAAGAAGTTCGTCGCTAATCTTCGCGGGAGTGAAGTCTCGGTCGCGATGCTGATACGATCGCTTTTCGAAGTTGTTGGTGATTCCGGCATAGACCTCGGTTCCGCTGTCATCGATTCCTTTATAGATGACAACCTCGGCTTTTCCTCCGGCGAGCTCCTTGGGAAGCGCGGGCATATTGCCGAGCGCAGCGTCGGCACCAGTCTTGGCAATGAGTCTTCCACCGGTGGCCGCAGATCCGATGCCCGTGACCGCGCCGCCACATGAGATTCCGGCGTTGGTCGTGTCGCCGCCTGCCCCGTAAAGGAGACAGTTGACGAGATCAGTCGGCTCGCCCACACCTGGCACCAATCCAACTGTGTCGAGTCCCGTGTGCACCCATTGCGGTGCGGTATATGCCTGAGCCTGAGCAATGTCAGCCAAGGTCTCCAGGGTGCCAGGTGTTAGTTCTTCATTGAAGCGAGTGTTGCGCGCCTTGGTTACGGCTTGCTGGAGTTCGTAGCCAGCTCCGTTGCTGAAGTAGGGGTCTTCGAATTCACCACCATTTGCGAGCCCGTCGCAGGACGCGTAGCGGCATGAAGGCCCGCCGAGGAGACCATCTGCGGAGTCCCGCGACGCAGTGACAGGACCGGCCTTGACGCGGTTGTCGACCGGGAGGGCTTCCCACCACATCCCTGTGGGGTCGGACCAAGTGACGGGTTGTTGTTCGAATAGGCGTATCCGTGCCACTGCTGGGGGTCCGAAGGGTCCATGACCGGATCAACGGAGATGAACCTGCCCAGGTCAGGGTCGTAGTAGCGGGCTCCGATGGCGGTCAGGCCGGTGGTGTCTTCGGGTTTGTCGAGGAAGCCGTGGTCGCCGGTCCATGTGGCGGGGGTGGTGCCGCGGGTGTCGCCGAACGGTGTGCTGTAGCGGTGTGTGGTGGTGGCGCTGACGTTGGTGATGGACAGTCCGGCGGTGCCGTGGTGGTCCCCGACCAGGGTGGACACGTCGTCCATGGAGGTGCCGTCGCGCACGGCGACGGTCTGGCCGGCGAAGGAGTAGTAGCGCGTCGCCTTCTTGGTACCACCGGGCGTCAGGGTGAGCTCCTGTCCGCCAGGTAGATAGGCCGTCGTGGTGTCGTCCTGCTTGCGGATCAGTCGGTCACCGTCGGCGGTGTAGACGAAGCTCGCCGCAGCCTTGCCCGATTGGGTGACCTCGGTCAGCTCGCCCTCGGGGTCCCAGGTCAGGGTCTGTGCGGTCTGTCCTGTGAGGTCTCGCTCGGTGGTGTTGCCAGCTTCGTCGTATGTGTAGGTGCTGACATCACTGCCTTGGGTGACCTCGGTGACCGCGTGGGGTCGAGCTTGCCCGGCGGCGGGGTAGGTGTAGTCCGCCGTGGTGGCACCAGAGGTGGTGTGCTCGGTGACCTGGGTGCGGTTGCCGATGGGGTCGTAGGTGTAGTCGGTCCAGTACTTGGCCGGCCCGCCGAGCCCCGCCACGGACTTGGTGGTAACGCATGAGCCGGTGGACGGGGTCCAGGCCGAGGTCAGTCGGCGCAGCCCGTCGTAGTCGAAGCATTGGGTGTCGCGTGCCGGGGCGCCGGTGGCGGTGGGGTTGTTGTTGATGCGGGTGACGTTGCCGGCGTCGTCGTAGGTGTAGCTCGCGGCCAGGTCGGTGCCGGAGACGCCTTCCTGATCCAGGCTGATGCTGGTCAGCCGGCGGGTGCCGGGGTCGTAGTCGTTGGTCACGACGAAGGAGCGGGTGTTGCCCAGGTCCATCGCCTCGATCTGGCCGGTCGAGGTGTATCGGGTGGTCGCGACGTAGACGCCCTTGCCGCCCCCCGCCGGACATCCATTCGGCCATGCCGGCCTCGTCGTAGTAGGTCACGACGTTCTCGGCGTTGAGGTTCGCCAGGTCTGGCAGTGCGGCCCCGCGGTAGTGGCCCGAGTCGGTGTAGTGCAGGCTCGCCGAGTAGGTGCCGGCCAGGGCTCCTTCGGCCGAGGGCAGAGTCACGCTCTGCCCGGATGGGCGGTAGGCGTCGTCGTACGACGTGACCTCGGTGACGTACTTGGCCGAGCCGACGTGCCGGGTGCTCGAGGTCACCTGACCCTTGGCGACGGTGTCGTACTCCCAGGAGGCCAGCAGGTCGCCCGTGGCCGAGCCGGTGCGCCGCTCGGTCTTGCGTCCCAGGTTGTCGTAGACGTAGGCGAGGGTCTCACCGCGCGCGTCGGTGGTCGTCAGCGTCTGTCCGGCGTCGTCGAACGTGGACGTCGTGGTGCCCTTGTCCGGGTCGGTCGCCTCGATCTGACGGCCAAGCAAGTCGAACTCATACGTCCACTCGTTGCCCTCGACGTCGCTGACCTCGGTGAGGTTGCCGGTCTTGTCGTAGTCGTAGCTGGTGTCCTGGTGGGAACCGCTGGGCGATCCTCCAAGGTACTGACGCAGCGTGGTGGTGCGTCCGCGGGCATCGGAGATCGAGGTGGTCGGGGTGCCGCCGGCCGGGGGGTCGACCGTGACTCGGTCACCGCCGTAGCTGGTGGTCGTGCGCCACTGCTCGACCTCGTTGACCTCGAAGATCTCATCGGTGACGCGTCCGGCGCCGTCGTAGTCGAAGTGTGTGCGGGTCGGCACGGCAGCGGTGGCAGCCACTGCCGTGGTCGCCGGCGCCCCGCTCGTGGCCCACTCGGCGATCTCGTACTCCACCAGCCCGCGTGAGTCGTACACGGTGCCGGTGATGACCCGGCCGCCGGTGTTGCGGTTGGCGCCGTCGCTCTGGGTCTGCCGCTCGCGCAGTAGTCTGTCGTAGATCGCCACCGAGGTGCGGTAGTTGTTGTTCGCGTCCGACGACTTGGTCGTGACCGCGTTGTTGCCGCTAGCGCGCACCGTATAGGAGTACTCGACGTGCGGGGTGTCAGAGCCCTTGTCCCGGCCCGGCTTCCACACCTTGGCAAGGCGCCCGAGCGCGTCGTACGTCGCCTGGGTGACCTTCCCGTTGGGGTCGGTGACCTTCACGGGCACACCCCATGCCGGGTTCATGTCCGTGGTGGTCACGTGCGCGCTCAGCGGCCCCGACCCGTCAGGGTCGGGGCTCATGGTCTGGACCGACGTGACCGCTCCTGCCCCGGCAGGGGTGTAAGTGGTGCTGGCGGTGCGGTCCAGGACGTCCTTGACCGACGTGACGCGGCCGAGCGCGTCATATGTGGTCCGCGCGGCCGGGACGTAGGCGGGCGTGCTGCCAGAGTATGCCTTGAGCATCTCGGAGCGAGTGACCAGGCCCTTTGTCGGTGCTGTGCCATACCCGGAGCCGTCGAACCAGTCTCGGGTGTCCGAGATGACGTCGGCCGGCCGCGAGGGCGTGGTGGCGCACTTGACCGCGACGGTCTCGGTGCGCTGCACGGCATTGATGATGTGCTTGGTCGTGTTGCGGTTGTAGGTGATGCGGGTGCACTCGTTGTCGGCCGAGGTGCTGGTGTCGCCGAGGTCGTCGACGTGGGTGATCATGCCGTAGCTGTCGAAGGTGTTGACCTTCTTGGTCACCCGCTGCCCGCCCGGCAGGTTCGGTGCGACCGTGGTGGTCACGATCTCCCTGGTGCCCGCCTGGTAGGCCTTGCGCCCGTCAGCGTCGGTCGCCTTCAGCGACGAACGCCACGGGGTGTTGGCGACCTTCTCCACGACCGTGGACCCGGTGCCGTTGTAGGTGATCTGCTCGCGCACCATCCCGGCGAACTGATCACGATCGGTGATGCCGTCGACACTCTTGGACTTCGTCCCGCCCGAGGTGTCGCGGTCACCGTCCATGCCGCGGAAGTACCGGGTTCGGGTGCGGCCCGGCGTCGAGCTACCCGCTTCCCCTTCGGTGACGTCGACCGTGGCGTATCCGCGGAACTGTCCCCAGGTGCGGTACTTCTTCTTGACCATCGGGTCGTCGTTGTAGCGCCACGCGGCACCGCCGATGTAGTCGTACGTCGTCTCGACCTGCTCGGGCAGTAACCCGCGCGGGTCGTCGACCACAGCGGTGACCAGGTACTTGTGGAAGTACTCGGTGATCGGTTCGGTCAACCCTTCAGGCGTCCAGCGCACCGGGAAGCAGCGGCGGGTGTTCGTCGCCGGATCCGAGGGCAGGTCGCCGGTGGTGCAGTCCTCGCCCGAGTAGGTGACCGTGGTCATCGCCCCGGAGTCCGAGCGGATCGTGGCCAGCCGGAACCTGTTCATCGGCATGAAGGTGCCCGACGGGTCGACTCGGTTGGCCATCTGCACGCCACCGAAGTCCACCGCCGGCAGCGTCGTCGTGCCGCCGACCTTGCCCGAGTGGGTGATCTTGTCCAGCCACAGGATCGGGTCCTCCGAGTCACCCGGGTCGGGGAACGTGTGCGCCAGTGACCAGGAGTCCACCGCCTGGTAGGACCCGGACTGCAGGACCTTCGTGGTGACCGTCGTCAGCCGCTTGCGCGTGAAGAACGCCGGCGAGGTCGCATCAGGGCACGAGCTCGACGAGGAGCAGATCAGGTCTGGCGGACTCCTTCTGCGGCGAGACGGCGCAGGCTGTCCTCCTCGTCCCGCACGACCTGCTCGAGCCATGAGACCGGGTTCTTCTCCCTGCCGTTTACCGACCACTTGACCTGGTAGATCAGGAGCTGTCCAGTCTCGTCACGGCGCAGACCGTCGCGCCCGCCGTCGGCCTGGCGCAGAGCCATTGGGGTGAACCAATTCTGGACGTGCTGGAGACATAGAGGTACCCCCAAATGAGCGGTGGGTGTTTCGAGATCAGCGGAGGTGTAGGTCCGCTGCAGCGAGGCGATCGGGTCCAGGAGTTCCAGCTCCTGGACCCGCCGCGTGTTCGGCGTCCTGCGCCGAAGCGATCAGCCCATCGCGGCTCCATCGACATCGTCGAGAGCCTTCGCCAAGAGGTCTGCGTGCACTGCCGTCACGGGACGGCCCGATTCATGTGCGGCGTCGTAGAGACGCTTCGCCAGCAGGGCAGGGATGCGCGCGTCGAAACGGACAACGTCATCGACTGCATAGACGCGATCGCGCGTCGACGGGCGACCCGTCCGGATCACCACCGATCCAGTCTTGCGTTCCGTCATGCCCCTCACCTGCTCTCGAACTGACATCACTCGAATCACTGGATCCGTAGATCCACTCATCCGGGTGGTCAATCCGATCAGCAGGGTTGGTCGGGCCCCGCATCACCATGCGGGCCCTGACTGGGAGCCCTGGCGCGACCGCTGCGCTGAGTACACGCGGCCTTGATCAGTATGGCAGCGCAGGCATCGGTGGCTCAAGAGGGAGTTTCGCCGTAAGCGCTCAGCTCAGACTTCGCGCTGAGAGTCCGACCACTCTGCTGGGTTCCAGGAGGCGGCCCGTGCACCGACCGGAGCAAGCGCGAAGCGCGGATCGCCACTCTGGAGCAGACAAACCAACCGGCGGCCGAACAACAGGGCGGTCCGCGACTGGTCCGCGAAGCACCCAGCCAGGGTCTGGGCTGCGACGGGATCCGCCGCGGCGAAGGAGTCGTAGCCGGTCAGCACGAGCGCGAGACCCGTGGCATCGGCGGGCGCGCCAAAATCCCCAGCTGCCACGTCGGACAGGCAGTCGTTCAGAGCGTCGAAGTTCCTGCCCGAGTAGTCGGGGAAGTCCAGCGCCACGGCAAGGGCGTCGAACATGGACGCCGCGTCGCACCATGCGTCAGCCTCGATGCGGACGACGCGGTAGCCGAGCGCCGACAGCCTGGTGCACGCATCATCGAGTACCGCGAGATCCCAGTAGAGATTTACGGACCCGTTCTGCATCAGGACGAAGTCGAACGGCGGAGTCGGCTCCGCCGGGTCAAAGGCAGGCACGGTCCAGTGTCACCCCGCATTGAGTCCTCGCTCCGGTCGACCCGCTTCACGCTGCCGTTCCGCCATGAGCCACCGAGCACCCACCGCTCGCACACCACGCCGACAGCTGCCCGCCCAGCGTCACGCACCGAGGGGCCTTGTAACAAACATGGAGGATCTTGCAATCTAGGCTGCACGTCGACAAAAATGGCCTCATACCTGCATGTCAACGAACCGGGAGTAGTGCCCCTGGAATGCCACAGTAATTGTGTCGGTCGGACCATTACGGTGTTTCGCCACGATCAGGTCCGCCTCACCAGCTCGTGGCGATTCCTTCTCATAAGCATCTTCGCGGTGAAGAAGAATGACCATGTCGGCATCTTGCTCAATCGAGCCCGACTCACGAAGGTCCGACATCGCCGGTTTCTTGTCCTGTCGCTGCTCCGGACCACGGTTCAGCTGCGACAGCGCAATCACAGGAACTTCGATCTCCTTCGCCAGCAACTTCAGCGCTCGCGAGAACTCGGAGACTTCCTGCTGGCGCGACTCGACCTTCTTGCCTGACGTCATGAGCTGCAGGTAGTCGATGACCACCAGCTCGAGGTCGTGCTTCTGCTTGAGTCGCCGGCACTTGGCGCGGATCTCGGTCAGCGACATGTTGGGCGAGTCGTCGATGAACAGCGGAGCCTCGGACACCTTGCCCATGACCTTAGCGAGCTTCTGCCAGTCGTCGTCACCGAGCGAGCCGTTGCGCAGCTTCTGCAGGTGCACACGCGCCTCGGCGGAGAGCAGGCGCATCGTGATCTCGTTGCGGCTCATCTCCAGCGAGAAGACGACGGACGTCTTCTGGTGCTTGATGGACGCCGACCGCGCGATGTCGATAGCCAGCGTGGAGTTGTGCGTCGGCACCATGGAACGCGACGCGAGGTACAGGTGGTCGGGGTGATCGACCTCAACACAACGCACGGCAACAGAAGGCAACGGGCGAACGGCCACGACGAAGCGAGACGTCAGCTTGGCAGTGGAGCGGCGGCGACGCTCCTTGTGGACCAGGCGCTTTCGCTCCAGCCAGAACACATCGTCATCCGTCGTGAAGGTGACGGTGAGAGCGGTAGAAGACTCGGGGTGCCGCCCTGGCACCTTTTTCTCCCACCAACCAGTGCGATAGCCCAGGCTATGGATAAGTTCGCGCACACTCTCGGCGAGGCGCCTGTCAGTGAGAGCTATCTGGGGGCTACCGGTCCGGTTCACCGTGCCGTCAGTGTCGAGCAATCCGGCGAGCAGCGCCCTACGCTGAGCTTCGGACGCTCGCAGGTACGCGGGCGGCACGTGCTTGCTTCCGAGCACGCCGAGCTCGCGGAGGATCCCGGCAACCGACCCTCGTCGCTGGTGGCACTCCATGCATCGACGGTGACCGGAGCTCGGCTCACCGCAATCAGGACACGTGGGTTGCGCGGTCGGGTTCGAGACCGTCGTGGCACGGCCGCCGCACGAACGACCGCACGTCTTGACCTGTGACGTACGCGGCGTGAAGGCGGTGCCGCAGACGACACACTTACGTTCTGCGATCGGCTCGTCCGGCTGCAGCCGAATCTGGTAGAGCCGAGCCGAGCCGGGAGCGCTCTTGCGCTCCCCCACCACGTACCCGAGTCCTTCGATCCGCATCGCGATCTCCGGGTCCTCCGAGGTGAACCGCGCGGACGCCAGGTGTCCGTCACCCAGCCACACCCCGAGAACGTACGGGTCTAGCGGGAGGTCGGCCTCCGGCAACTGGAGTGCAGTGGTTGTTGCAACAGAGTGATTCGCACGTCCGTCAGCCGTGGCGCAACGGAGCGATCCAAGGATGTCCTCCGTCGTGTGGATCGAGCTCTCGGGCGCGGTTCCAGCACGCACCTTCCGCCTCTGGGCGCGAGTGCTCGTCACCCACTCGTGCCACGCGTCCGCGACGATGGTCGTGCCGTCGTCGAACACCACCTCGTAGCAGGGCCGGCCGGTCATGACCTCGGTCGCCCGCACCACTCGCGTCGGCGTCCCGTCGGCAGCGATCAGCTCGTCCCCGACGGCGACGTCGCCCATCGTGGTCCAACCGGTCGGCGTCGGCAGCGGGGTGTCGAGGGCGAGCGCCTTGCCCATGGCGGGTCGCGCCGCGACGACGACCATCTGCCCGGGGTGCAGCCCGTTCGTGAGCCGGTCGAGGTCGGCGAACCCGGTGGGAACCCCGGTCATGCCCTCGCCACGGTTCCCCGCGGCCTCGATCTCGTCCATCGCTCCGCCGATGATGTCGGCGAGCGGCGCATAGTCCTCGGACGTCTTGCGCTCGGTGACGGCGTAGATCTCGGCCTGGGCGTTGTTGACGACCGCGTCGACGTCGCCGCCGTCGGTCGCGTACCCGAGCTGGACGATCTTGGTCCCGGCCTCGACGAGTCGCCGGAGCACGGCCCGTTCCTGCACGATGCGCGCGTAGTAGCCGGCGTTGGCCGCCGTGGGCACCCCGGCCATGAGGTCATGGATGTAGGAGGCGCCCCCGATCCGCCCGATCTCGCCGCGCTTGGTGAGCTCGGCGACCACGGTGATCGCGTCGGCCGGCTCACCGCGGCCGTACAGGTCGATGATCGCGTCATAGATCGACTCGTGCACCGGGCGGTAGAAGTCGTTGCCGCGGATCTGCTCGACGACGTCGGCGATCGCGTCCTTGGAAAGCAACATGCCGCCGAGCACGCTCATCTCGGCGTCGATGTCCTGCGGAGGGGTGCGGTCGAAGCCTCCTCGTGACGGCGCGTAGTCCGCTTCGAGCTCCTCGATCGACATGTCTCCACCTCCCCCGGCTCCCACCGGCGCCACACCCGAGCCGGGCAGCTCGACCGGTCCTCACGACCTTGTTCTACAGTCCACCTCTGACACCCGGGACGACGCTAGGCGCGCCCGGGACGCCACGCAAAAGACACTGTGGACACAACTGTGGACAGGGTTGTGGAAGACTGCCCAGGCCTGTGCACCGGTGGTGGACAACCCTGTGCACAACTGGGGACATCTCCTGTGTACAACTCTGCATCGGCCCCTGACCTGCATCGACGCCGTACCCAGGCTGTGGAGAGAAGAAAGGTGGGGTGAGTTGCGCCGCATCGACCGCGAGATCCTCGCGCTCGCCTGGCCCGCCCTCGGTGCGCTCGTCGCGGAGCCGCTGTTCGTTCTCGTCGACAGCGCCGTCGTCGGCCACCTCGGCACGGCCCAGCTCGCCGGCCTCTCGCTCGCGTCGACGCTCCTCATCACCCTCGTCGGGCTGTGCGTGTTCCTCGCCTACGCGACCACCGCCGCCGTGGCGCGCCGCCTCGGCGCCGGGCACGACCGCGAGGCGCTCCAGTCCGGCGTCGACGGCATGTGGCTCGCCCTGGGTCTCGGCGTCGTCCTCGCGGCCTTCCTGTGGATCGCCGCGCCGTGGGCCGTCACGTCGATGGGCGCCTCCGACGACGTCGCCCTGCACGCCACGACCTACCTGCGGTGGTCCGCCCCCGGGCTCCCCGGGATGCTCCTGGTCCTGGCGACCACGGGCGTGCTGCGCGGCCTGCAGGACACCCGCACCCCCCTGTGGGTGGCCTCGGGCGGTGCGGTCCTCAACGCGGTGGGTTCGGTCGCCCTCGTCTACGGCGTCGGGATGGGCATCGCCGGTTCCGCCCTGGCGACGACGACGGCGCAGCTGCTGATGGCGGTCGTGCTCACCGCCGTCGTGGTCGCCGGGGCCCGCACCCGGGAGGCGTCGCTGCGGCCGCACCGTGCCGGGATCTGGGCCAACGCCGTCGCCGGTGCCCCGCTGTTCGTCCGTACCGTCTCGCTGCGCCTCGCGATCCTGCTGACGGTGTGGACCGCGACGTCGCTCGGTGCGGTGGCTCTCGCCGGGCACCAGGTGATCAACAGCCTGTGGGGGCTGGCGGCGTTCGCCCTCGACGCCCTGGCGATCGCGGCCCAGGCGCTGGTCGGTCACGGGCTCGGCTCCGGCGACGTCGAACGTGTGCGTGCCGTGCTGCGGCGATGCCTGCAGTGGGGTGTCGGCGCCGGGGCGACCATCGGCGTCGTGCTGGCGGTGTCCTCGTGGTGGATCGCGCCGTTGTTCTCCCCCGACCCGGACGTCCGGGTCGCTATCACCGTGGGCCTGGTCGTGTGCGGGGTCTTCATGCCGATGGCGGGCTGGGTGTTCGTGCTCGACGGTGTCCTCATCGGGGCCGGTGACGGCCGCTATCTCGCGTGGGCCGGCATGCTCACGCTGGTCCTCTACGTGCCGTGCGCGTTGGCGGTCCGCGCCTGGGCACCCGAGGGTGTCGTCGGGCTCGCCTGGCTGTGGGCGGCGTTCGCCGGGGTGTTCATGCTGGCCCGTGCCCTCACCACGGGACTGCGGGCCCGCGGCGACCACTGGATGGTGATCGGCGTCTGACGGCGGTGCCCATTCGGCATCTTGAGTTACGTTCGGCAGTTGGAGCTGCCGAACGAGGCACGAACTGCCGAACGCGCCAGGGGTGCCGGGCTCAACGCGGCCGGGGAAGCAGCGGATTCCTGCGTACCGCACGCCGCACGTCGGCAGGGAAGCGCGCCAGCAGGCGGTCCGCCACGGCCTGCGGGTCGGGTGCGTCCCGGGACGTCACGTGGAGCGGCCGCGTGCCGGTGGACTCGGCGATCGCGTCGGACCGGCGCTTCTCCGCGATCCGCGCGCGGTCCGGGTCGTGGTCCGGGCCGAGCGCGCCGGCCCGGTACTTCACGAGACCGTCGAACTCGGCGAGCACCCCGTGGTCCTCCCAGCCCAGGTCCACGCGGAAATCGCCGATCGCCGTGCTCACGGGCACCTGCGTGCGCGGACGCGGCAGACCCGCCCAGTGCCCCACGTAGCGCAGCCACGACTCCCACGGACTCTCGGCACCGGGGTCCGCCAGGTCGAGGACGAGGAGCGCCCGCCGCGCCCCGCGCGAGCGCGCCCGCACGAGCTGCACGGTGCGGTCACGGTCGAGCCCCCGCGCCAGGGCGGCGTCGGCGACGACCAGGGCGTCGAGCGGGGGCAGCGTCGTCGCGCAGTCGGCCACGGTCCGTTCGAGGGTGGTGACCGGCAGACCGAGCACCTCGCCACCGTCGGGCGGCCGCACCTCGACGAAGTGCCGGCGCACGTCCGCCGCCGCACGGGACGACGCCCGATAGGTCTGCAGCAGATGAGTCTCGGACGGCAGCCGCCACAGCGGCAGGCCGTGCAGCATCGCCGCCGTCTGGTGGCTGAACCAGTGCGCCGTCCGGAGCTGGCGGCCCAGGGCACGCGCCCGGTCGACCTGGAGCCGGCGCGCCGCCGACCAGGTGTCGGGCCGGCCGCTGCCGTCGTCCGGGACCACGCGGTAGGCGCCGCGTCGGATCCGCTCGATCTCGCCGGCCCGGCGCGCGGTGCGCAGCGCGGTCGGCAGGTGCTCACGGGCCACGAGGATCTCGGACGGCATGCTCACAGCCTGGCCCAGCGCCCCGAATCACGAGTCCGCTATCCACAGGCCCGATCGCGTCCGGCACCTTGAGTCACGTTCGGCAGTTGGAACTGCCGAACAAAGCACGAAGTGCCGAACATGCGCGGCGCCCCCGCACGCAGAAGGCCCCGGTCTGCTCGCTGAGCGAGTGGACCGGGGCCTTCAGGCGATCGAACCGGCGTCAGCCGGCGACGACCTCGAGCTCGATCTTGGCCGACACCTCGGGGTGGAGCCGGATCGACACGGTGTGGACACCGGTCGACTTGATCGGCTGGCCGATCTCGATCTTGCGCTTGTCGACCGACGGGCCACCGGCGGACTGCACCGCGGCGGCGATGTCGGCCGTCGTGACCGCACCGAAGAGACGACCGGCGGCGCCGGCGTGCGCCTCGATGGTGTACGCCTTCGACTGGATCGAGGCCGCAGCGGCCTCGGCGTCCTCGCGCGTGGCGATCTCGCGGGACTTGCGGGCCTTGCGGATCGCAGAGACCTGGGTCTCGGCGCCCTTGGTCCACGGGGTGGCGAGCGAACGCGGGATGAGGAAGTTACGGGCGTACCCGTCCTTCACCTCGACGACGTCCCCGGGCTCACCGAGACCGGTGACCTCATGGGTCAGGATCAGCTTTGCCATGATCTGGATCCTTTCCGGTCAGCGGGCCGACGACGAGTACGGCAGGAGAGCCATCTCGCGGGCGTTCTTGACGGCCTTGGCGATCTGGCGCTGCTCCTGGACGGAGACGCCGGTGACCCGGCGGGCGCGGATCTTGCCACGGTCGGAGATGAACTTGCGCAGCAGAGCGGTGTCCTTGTAGTCCACCGTCTCGACCTTCGCCGCCTTCAGCGGGTTGGCCTTCTTCTTCGGCTTGCGCACCACAGGCTTGGCCATGGTGAGTGCTCCTTACTCAGGATCGTCCCGGGCGGTGCGTACCGCCGGGACAAGGGTTGATCTGGGGGTGAGCGGCGATCAGAACGGGGGCTCGTCCGAGAACCCGCCGCCGGACGACGCCGGGCCGGCCGTGGCCCAGGGGTCGTTCTGCTGCTGACCGCCGCCGGAGGAACCGAAACCGCCACCCTGGCCACCGCCGGGCTGGCCACCGGGGCCACCGGCGTTGCCGCCGTAGCCCCCGCCACCACCGAAGCCGCCGCCACCGGAGCGCTGGGCACGAGTGACCTTCGCCGAGGCGAACCTCAGGGCCGGGCCGATCTCGTCCACCTGCAGCTCCACGACGGTCCGCTTCTCGCCCTCGCGGGTCTCGTACGACCGCTGCGTCAGACGGCCCTGCGCGATGACGCGCATGCCCTTCGTCAGCGACTCGGCGACGTTCTCCGCGGCCTCACGCCAGATGGAGCAGCGCAGGAACAGCGCCTCCCCGTCCTTCCACTCGTTCGACTGCCTGTCGAACGTGCGCGGCGTGGACGCGATCGTGAAGTTGGCAACGGCAGCACCCGACGGGGTGAAGCGCAGCTCCGGGTCCGCAGTCAGGTTTCCGACGACCGTGATGACGGTCTCACCAGCCATGCCAAGCTCCTTCGTTCGTCCGCGAGATTCGGCTGTACTCGATGTCCAGGGAAGATCCCACCACGAGCCTCCCACAGGAGGACCGCACGGGACCGGGGGTGTCTCGGTTCAGCGGATTCAGCGAGCGGCGGGGCGCAGGATCTTGGTGCGCAGCACGGCCTCGTTCAGGCCGAGCTGGCGGTCCAGCTCCTTCGCGGTGTCCGGCGTCGACGTGAAGTCGACGACGGCGTAGATGCCCTCGGCCCGCTTGTTGATCTCGTAGGCCATACGGCGACGGCCCCAGATGTCCACGTTGTCGACGGTGCCGCCATCGGTCTTGACGACCGTGAGCAGCTTCTCGAGCGACGGGGCCACGGTGCGCTCCTCGACCTCCGGGTCCAGGATCACCATCAGTTCGTACTGACGCATGTGTTCAACCCACCTCCTCTGGTCTCAGCGGCCACGGTCTGTCCGTGGCAGGAGGGTTCTTGCGTGCGTCGGCCGCGCCTGTCGAAGGCACGGCCAGTCCACCAGAGTACCGTTCCGAGCACCTCGGCGGGAACCCGAGCCGGCGGGCTCGACGGTGTCGTCGGTCACCCGCCGTCGGCTCCGTCGGCGCCGTTGCCCTCGGCGCCGTTGCCGTCAGCGCCGTTGCCGCCGCCGCCGTCGTCGTCATCGCCTTCGCCGTCCGACGCCGTGGGTTCGGGCTCGGGCTCCTGCGTCTCCTCGGGTCCCCGCGAGACGACGAGCGTCACCGTCGCGCCGGGTTCCACCTCGGTACCGGCACCCGGGCTCGTCCCGATGACCTCGCCGCGCGGCCGGTCGCTGAACTCCTCGGCGACGCCCGGCGAGAGGCCGACCCGCCGGAGCTGCTGCTCCGCGGCGGTGCGCGCCTGGCCGGCGACGTTGGGCACCGCCACCGTCTCGGGTTCGGCGGACTGGCCGGTGGAGACCACCAGCGTGATGGTCGAACCGGTCGGGATCCGCCCACCGCCGTTGCGCACCTCCACCACGGTGCCCTTGGGGGACTCGTCGTCGATGGCTGCCGTCGACACCTTGAGGTCCATCCCCTGGAGCAGGGTCGTCGCCTGGGCGACGTCCATCCCGACGAGGTTGCCCGGCAGCTCGACCCACTCGACCTCCGGGGACTCCGACGGCGTGGGGCTCGGCGAGTAGGACGGACGCGGTGGCGTGTACGCGGGGAACTCCTCGACCTCCTGGCCGTCGAGCGCGACCTGCATGAAGTCGGTCCACGCCTCGGCCGGCCAGGTGCTGCCGGTGATCTCGTCGTACCCGCCGAACGTGTCGATCGGTTCAGAACCGCCGAGGATGCCCTCCTCGACGTCGACGTTCTTGTACTGGCGCAGGTTGACCACGGTGGCGAGCTGAGGGGTGAAGCCGGCGAACCAGGCCGTCACGTTGTCGTTCGACGTACCGGTCTTGCCGGCCACCGGGCGTCGGGTCCCGTCGGGTCCGGTGAGCTCCAGCGCGGCACGCCCCGATCCTTGCTCGACCACCTGGGTCATCGCGTACGTGGCCTCGATCATCACGTCCCGCTCGAACTGCTGCGTGGGGGTCGACTCCGGCTCCCAGCGCAGCGACCCGTCGCGGTGCTCCACACGGTCGACGACGTGCGGCTCGACGCGGTAGCCCTCCGCGGCGATCGTCGCGTAGGCGGAGGCCAGATCGACCGGGTACACCGCCGCGGTGCCGAGCACGTTGGCCGGAACTGCATCGATCTCGGTCTCCTCGCGAATCCCGAGACGGTGCGCGACGTCGACCGTCTTCTCCGGCCCCACCTCGATGTTGAGCGCGGCATAGGCCGTGTTGACCGAGTTGGCGGTCGCCTTCACCAGGTCGATCTGTCCGTAGCTGTGCAGGCCGAAGTTCGTGGGCCACTCACGTGTGGGGTCCTCCGGGTCGAGGTGCCCGGGCGAGTTCCCGTCGAACGTCTCGGTGAGCTCGTGCCCCTTCTCGAGGGCGCCGATGAGCGTGAAGGGTTTGAACGTCGAGCCGGCCTGCACGGTGTCGTCCGTCGCAGTGTTGAGCGACTGCTTGATGTAGTTCTTGCCGCCGTAGAGAGCGACGACCTCGCCGCTCGACGGGTCGATCGAGACGATCGAGGCGCGGATCTTCTTGCTGGCGTCGTCCGGCAGGTCCTTGACGATGTCGCGAGCCTCGCGCTGCAGCTTCGGCTTGATCGTGGTGTAGATCTGCAGACCCTTGGTCTCGATCTCCTCCTCGGTCAGGCCGTTCTTCAGCAGCTCATCCTTGACGGCCTTCATGATGTAGCCCTTCTGGCCACCGAGGCTGTTCGAGTTCTCCTCCTTCTCCACGAACTCGGGGAACTCGGCGGACTGCCGCTCCTCCTCGGTGATGTAGCCCTGGTCGGCCATGCGGTCGATGCTGCGTTCCCACCGCTTCTGCGTGACGTCGGGCTGCACGGAGGGGTCGTAGTTCACCGGGGAGGGGATGATGCCGGCCAGCATCGCCGACTCGGAGTAGGTCAGGTCGACGGCGTCCTTGCCGAAGTACTCCTGCGCTGCCGCCTGGACGCCGTACGCACCTCGGCCGAAGTAGATCGTGTTGAGGTAGCGGTCCAGCACCAGCTCCTTGGACTGGTTCCGGGCGATCTTGAGGGCGATGATGCCCTCCTGCGCCTTGCCCAGGATGTCCGTGGTGCTGCCCAGGTAGTAGCGCTCCACGTACTGCTGCGTGAGCGTGGACCCACCCTGCGTCCCGCCGCTGCCCGTCAGGTTGGTCCACAGCGCGCGCGCCATGCCCTTCATGTCCACACCGGGGTCGGTCCAGAACGAGGCGTTCTCCGAGGCGACGACCGCGTCGCCCACGTAGGAGGGCAGAGTCTCGTAGTCGACGATCTCGCGCTTGATCGTCGAGTAGGAGCCGATCTCGTTGCCGTTGCCGTAGTAGACGGTGGTGGCCTGGTGGTTGACGTCGTCGAGGTTGTCCGGGATCTCGGTCGACGTCCAGGCGGCGAAGAAGACCCCTGCGCCGAGGGCGACGCAGCCCAGCATGCACCCCACGACGACACGCCACGAGGGCAGCCACCGCTGCACCGGGTTCTTGCCCCGGCGGGGGTAGTTCCAGAAGCGACGCCTGCCCTTGCTCGCCACGTCCCTGCCTTTCGATAGCGGAGTCCTCGGAGCCGTCCCGCCCCCACGGGCACGAGTGACCACAGGGAAGACTAGGGGATCGACCTACGAGCCTGTCCAGGCTCGGCCCGGTCTGACGCGGTTCCTCGCCGACCGTCCCCATCCCCCTCCGGCGGGCTCCACGAGGCCTTCACATCTACGTGTCCGACAGCGGACACCCGCGTCCCGTTGCTCGCACCGGCCGGTAGGTCCTATCCTCACGATGTATCGACTCGATACAACGAGTCAGCAGCCGGACCCGGTGACGGGTCCGGCACGTGCCGGACGACGCGGAGGAGGGCAGCAAGGTGCGCAGTCGCTCGAACGTCCTCGAGACGGCCATCCTGGGGCTGCTCAGCTCCGCGCCGCTGCACGGCTACGAGCTGCGCAAGCGGCTCAACCTGCTCCTGGGGTCCTTCCGGGCCTTCTCCTACGGCACCCTCTACCCGGCGCTGAAGTCGCTGGTGACACGGGGGTTGATCGAGACGGTCGACCCGGACCCGACCACCGCCGTGCGGGCCACCGCCCGAGCCGGCGCGTCGAGCGCCAGCGGCCGTCCGTCGTCGGGCACGAAGCCCCTCACCGGGCGTCGCGGGCGTATCGTGTACCGGCTTACTGCCGACGGCAAGGAGCACCTCCAGACCACTCTCGCCTCCTCCGGCCCCGCGGCCTGGGAGGACGAGAGCTTCGACGTCCGGTTCGCGCTGTTCGCGCAGACGGACGCCGAGACCCGCCTCCGCATCCTCGAGGGCCGGCGCACCCGGCTGACGGAACGGTTGGAGGCGGTCCGGGAGTCCGCAGCCCGGACCCGGGAACGGCTCGACGAGTACACGCTCGAGCTGCAACGGCACGGGCTGGAGCAGGTCGAGCGCGAGGTGCGCTGGCTCGACGGGCTCATCATTACCGAGCGCGACCGCGCGAGCAGCCGCGACAAGACCGTCGGGACGCACGACGTCCCGGCCCCGAGAAACAAGGAGCGAGGATGACCTCCGTCCGCGTTGCCATCGTCGGCGTCGGAAACTGTGCATCGTCCCTGGTCCAGGGTGTGCACTACTACCGAGACGCCGACCCGTCAGACACCGTCCCGGGTCTCATGCACGTGCAGTTCGGTGAGTACCACGTGCGCGACCTCGAGTTCGTGGCGGCGTTCGACGTCGACGCGAAGAAGGTCGGCTTCGACCTGGCCGAGGCGATCCACGCCTCGGAGAACAACACCATCAAGATCGCGGACGTGCCGCCCACGGGCGTCATGGTCCAGCGTGGCCCGACGCTCGACGGTCTCGGCGACTACTACGCCGCGACGATCGACGAGTCGGACGGCGAGCCGGTCGACGTCGTGCAGTCGTTGAAGGACGCTCGCGTCGACGTCCTCGTGTCCTACCTGCCGGTGGGCTCCGAGGAGGCCGACAAGTTCTACGCCCAGTGCGCCATCGACGCCGGTGTGGCGTTCGTCAACGCGCTGCCAGTGTTCATCGCCTCCGATCCCGAGTGGGCGAAGAAGTTCGAGGACGCCGGCGTGCCGATCGTCGGCGACGACATCAAGTCGCAGGTCGGCGCGACGATCACGCACCGCGTGCTCGCCAAGCTGTTCGAGGACCGTGGCGTGGTGCTGGACCGTACGTACCAGCTCAACGTCGGCGGCAACATGGACTTCAAGAACATGCTGCAGCGCGACCGTCTTGAATCCAAGAAGGTCTCCAAGACCCAGGCCGTGACCTCCAACCTCACCGGCGCGCTCGGTGGCAAGACGGAGGACCGCAACGTCCACATCGGGCCGTCGGACTACGTGGCGTGGCTCGACGACCGCAAGTGGGCGTACGTGCGCCTCGAGGGTCGCGCGTTCGGCGAGGCCCCGATCAGCCTCGAGTACAAGCTCGAGGTGTGGGACTCCCCCAACTCGGCGGGCATCATCATCGACGCCATCCGTGCCGCGAAGATCGCGAAGGACCGCGGCACCGGCGGCCCGATCCTGTCCGCGTCGACCTACTTCATGAAGTCGCCGCCCGTGCAGATGGAGGACACCGAGGGCCGCCGGCATCTCGAGGCCTTCATCCGCGGTGACGTGGAGCGATAGTCCGGAGCGAGCTTGCGAGTGCAGGACGATCGCGACCATCCAGATGGAGCGATAGTCCGGAGCGAGCCTGCGAGTGCAGGACGATCGCGACCATCCAGATGGAGCGATAGTCCGGAGCGAGCCTGCGAGTGCAGGACGATCGCGACCATCCAGATGGAGCGATAGTCCGGAGCGAGCTTGCGAGCCCGCGAGCGCAGGTCGCGCCGAGGTAGCGCACCCCAGCACGACGTAGCGCATCCGTGCCCGACGGCGGTACCTCCGCCGTCGGGCACGCTCGGCTTCCGAGGGCTGGAGCGCTACCCCGCGCACCCCAGCGCTACCCCGCGCAGACCAGCGCTTCGCCGACGTGAAAGGCTGCACGCGTGGGAGCCATCACCGAGACCGGGCGGGACCTGGTCGCCCTGCTGCGGCTACCGGGGTTCCGACGACTCTTCGCCGTCCGGCTGGTCTCGCAGGCCGGTGACGGCATGTTCCAGGTCGGTCTGGCCTCGCTGCTGTTCTTCTCCCCGGAGCGCGCCGGCACGGCCGCGGGGGTCGCGGCGGCGTTCGCGGTCATGCTGGCCCCGTTCACGCTGGTCGGTCCGTTCGCGGGCGTCCTGCTGGACCGGTGGCGTCGGCGCCAGGTGCTCGTGGTCGGCAACGCGGTCCGGCTGGTCCTGACGGGCGCGATGGCGGCCGTGATGCTGGCCGGTGGCCTCGGCGGCGCGGGTGCGGTGTGGGTCGTGGTCCTCGGCCTGGCGGCCCTGAGCGTGAACCGTTTCCTGCTGGCGGCGCTCAGCGCGGGCCTCCCCCGGGTCGTCGACGGCCCGTTGCTGCTCACGGCGAACTCGCTGACCCCGACGCTGGGCGCGGGTGCGGTGTTCCTCGGCGGCGGGGTGGGTTTCGTCCTCGGTCTCGGGCTGCCGCCGGGGCGGATGCACGACGCGGCGGCACTGGTGTGCGCGGCGGTCGTCTTCGGCGTCGCCGCGCTCCTGGCGTTGCGGCTGGGCCGTGACCAGCTCGGTCCGGAGCACCCGACCCGGGGGAAGCTGGGCGCCGAGCTGGTGGCGGTCGCGCGGGGTCTGGTGGACGGTGCCCGCTACCTGGTCGCACGGCGCACGCCGGGCCAGGGGCTGCTCGTCATGGCCGCGCACCGGTTCCTGTACGGGGTGGTGTTCATCGCGGCGATCCTGATCTCGCGCAACCTGCTCGCCGAGCCGGGTGACACGTCGGCCGGGCTGGCGAACTTCGCCCTGGTGATCGCGATGACGGGGATCGGCGGCGCCGGCGCGGTGCTGGTCACGCCGGTGCTGTCGCGGCGCACGGGACCGCAGGGGTGGATCGTGTGCATGCTGCTGCTGGCCGCCGCGTCGCAGCTGCTGCTGGCGACGGCGCCGACGCGCACGGTCGTCCTGGTGGGCGCGGGCCTGCTCGGGCTCGCCGCGCAGAGCGCCAAGATCGCCGTCGACACGATCGTGCAGCGTGACACGCACGACGACTACCGAGGTCGCGCCTTCGCGTTCTACGACGTGATGTACAACGCCGCGTTCGTCGGTGCCGCCGTGCTCGCGGCGTTCGCGGTGCCCGACGACGGATGGTCCCGCGGGCTGTTCGTCCTCCTCGCGCTGGCGTACGTGGGGGTGGCGGCGCTGATGTGGTTCTGCGGTGCACGCGCGCCACGCGACGTCGCACCCGGCCCCTGGCCCGCGCGGCCCGCGCGGCCCTGACCTCGACGCACTCTCCTGTGCGGGCCAGGCTGGACAGCCGCCGCCGCACACCGGATGATGAGCACTCACAGGAGGGTGCCGCGTCGTCGGCCAGGACCGGGGCGAGGGATGAACAGCATGGACGACCTGAACTCGTCGACCTCCGAGTCGCTCCTCGACACGGCGGGAACCCTGCTGCCGACGGTCACGGACACCACGCGGGTACCGACCGGCAGCGCCGTGCTCCTGATCGACACGATGGCCCAGCAGGTGGTGGACGCCAACCCGGTCGCCACGCGGCTGGTGCGCGGTCTGGGGCTGCCGGTCTCCTTCGCCTCCTGGTGCGCCGCAGCGGGCGTCGTCCCGTTGTCCGACCAGGAGACACCGGCCGCCGAGGCGGTCCTGGCGTCTCTGCGCGACGGTCGCGGGATCGCGCTGCGCTCCACCCGCGCGGGCGACGACACCGTCTCCTGGGCGGTCGGCCTGCCGCTCACCGGCGCCCCGGAGGGCCTCTCGGGCCGTGCCGTCGTCGTGCTGCTGCCGGTCGCGGGACTGCAGGAGGGTGCCGGGCCCGTTGCCCCGCCCGACGGCCTGCAGATGCGCGCCGCCGTCGCGAGCCACCTGAGCTTCACGATCTCCGACCCGTCGCTGCCCGACGACCCGCTGATCTGGGTCAACCCAGCGTTCACGCGGGCGACCGGCTACGCCGCGGACGAGGTGATCGGGCGCAACTGCCGGTTCCTCCAGGGTGCGGGGACGGACCCCGCCTCGGCACGGCGCATCCGGTCGGCGCTCGAGGACGGCGAGGCGGTGGGCGAGACGCTGCTGAACTACCGCAAGGACGGCACGCCGTTCTGGAACCAGGTGGTGATCTCCCCGGTGCTTGACGAGGCCGGGGAGGTCACCCACCGCGTCGGCATCCAGACGGACGTCACCGACCGGGTGCACGACGACCGCCGACGCGCGCTCGAGCTGGACGTCGTCCAGCGGCAGAACGAGCGGCTGTCGCTGCTGGCGGGCATCACCCAGGCGCTCGTCAGCCTCTTCGACGAGGAGGCGGGCGCCGCGCTGCTGCCCGACCTCGTCGCTCCGCACTTCGGCAGCTGGTGCGCGGTCGTGGTGGTCGACGACCAGGACCGGCCGCGTCTCGTGCACGTCGCGGCCCGCGACGCGGCCCGCGCCGGGGACGTCGCCCTGCTCGAACGGTCCCAGCGTTGGGCGTTCGAGTCACCCGAGATCAGCGACATGCTCGCCGCGGACGGGAACACCGTCCCCGCCCCGTTCGCCGTCGACGTCGATGTCCTGCCGTCGCGGACGACGCCGGACGAGCTGGCCGCGCTCCGGCGACTCGGCCTGGGCTCGGCGATCGTCGTCCCGCTGCGTGGCCGGGACCGCGTCATCGGCGTGCTGGTCGTGGTCAGCACCGACGACGTCGACGCCTTCTCGCCCGACGACGTCCACGACATCGTCGCGCTCGGCGCGCGGTCCGGCCTGGCCCTGGACAACGCCCGCCTCTACCGCCGCGAGCACGATGCGGCCGTCACCCTCCAGCGCAGCATGCTGCCCGAGATCGTCGAGGCCCCCGGTCTCGACTGCGCGGCGCTGTACGTCCCGGCGTCGGTCGGCGCGGACGTGGGCGGTGACTGGTACGACGTCGTCCCGCTGCCGAGCGGCCAGGTCGCCGTGTCGGTGGGTGACGTCGTCGGCCACGACATCCGCGCGGCGGCGTCGATGGGGCAGCTCCGCTCCGTGCTGAGGTCCGAGGCGTGGTCCGGCCGGTCGCCGTCCGAGGTGGTCACCGGGATGGACGACCTGGTGCGCGGTCTCGGCATGGCCGACATGGCGACGTGCGTCTTCGCCCTCCTCGACCCGCCGGACGAGGAGGGGACGCGCCAGGTCACGTACACGCGGGCCGGCCACCCGGCACCGCTCCTCCTGCGTCGCGACGGCACCGTCGAGCTTCTCGACGGGGCGCTCACGACGCCGGTCGGCGCACCGACGATCGGTGAGGAGCTCCCCGAGTCCGTGGCCCGTCTGCGGGCGGGCGACTCCCTGCTGCTCTTCACCGACGGTCTCGTGGAGCGACGCGACCGCTCGCTGCGCCTCCAGCTCGCGGACCTGCACCGCCGCGCGGGCGAGATCGAGACGGGCATGGACGCCGTCGGTGTCCGCGACGCGATCGTCGAGGTCTGCGCCGACGGCGACACCGAGGACGACACCTGCATCCTCGTCGTGCGCAACGTCCCCACGGCCGAGACCGGAGACGTGCCGGCCAGCCCCGGCACGACCGACCGATGAGTCCGTCGCGGAAAACAGGTCGCATCCCCTGGCGGAATATCGCAACCTGGTGACTGCTTGATCTGACGGGTCTGTCCGTGCGCAGCGTCGCCCGCGGTCGCCACATTCGACGAACCGGAGGGGACACATGTCCGCACGCACCACCGAGGTTCCGCCCGGTCCGAGCTCGGCCGCCGCCGAGCGGCTTCCCCGCGAGCACGTCCGGGTCATCGCGCTGCTCCTGGTGTCCGCGTTCGTCGTGATCCTCAACGAGACCACGATGGGCGTCGCGCTGCCCTCGGTCATGGACGAGTTCGACATCACGGAGTCCTCGGGGCAGTGGCTGACCACCGGGTTCCTGCTCACGATGGCTGTCGTCATCCCGGCCACCGGGTGGCTGCTGCAGCGCCTCGGCACCCGCGGCGCGTTCATCCTGGCGATGTCCCTGTTCACCACGGGCACGTTCCTCGCGGCGATCGCCCCGGTCTTCGGGCTGCTCGTCGCCGCGCGGGTGGTACAGGCCTCCGGCACCGCGATCATGATGCCGCTGCTGATGACGACGGTGATGAGCACGGTCCCGCCGCACCGTCGTGGTCGCGTGATGGGCAACGTCTCGCTGGTGATCGCCGTCGCCCCGGCGCTCGGGCCCACCGTCTCGGGCGGCATCGTGACGGCGTTCGGCTGGCGCGAGGTCTTCTGGGTGGTCCTCCCGATCGCCGCCGTGGCGCTGCTCCTCGGTGCGCTGCTCGTCCGCGACGTCGCCGACCGGGCCCAGACCCGCCTCGACCCGCCGTCCCTGCTGCTCGCGGCGGGCGCGTTCGGCGGTCTCGTCTACGGGCTGTCGGCGCTGGGCGAGGCGGCGCAGCACGCCATGCCGGTGTCGCCGGCGGTCCCGCTGGTCGGCGGTGCTGCGGTCCTGGCGCTCTTCGTGTGGCGGCAGCTCGTGCTGCAGCGGACCGACGCGGCGCTGCTCGACCTGCGGGTCTTCCGTGCCCGGGGCTTCGGCGTGGGCCTGTCGGTGATGGCGGTGAGCATGATCGCGATGTTCGGCATGATCATCGGTCTGCCGCTCGTCCTGCAGGAGGCGATGGGCCTCGACGCCCTGACCAGCGGTCTGCTCATGCTGCCGGGTGGTCTGCTGATGGGTCTGCTCGGACCGGTGGTCGGCCGCCTCTACGACCGGGTCGGTCCGCGGCCGCTCGCGGTCCCCGGCGTCACAGCCGTCGGCGTCGCGATGCTGCTGTTCGCGAACCTGTCGCCGACGTCGCCGATGTGGTGGGTGGTGCTGGGCCACCTCGTCCTCAGTTTGGGCCTGGCGTTCATCTTCACCCCGACGTTCACGTCGGCCCTGGCGGGGCTCAAGCCGTCCCTGTACTCGCACGGCTCCGCCGCGGTCACGACGGTCCAGCAGCTCGCGGGGGCGGCCGGCACGGCGCTGTTCGTCGCGCTGCTGACCCTGCGCAAGGTGTCGCTGCTCGACGAGGGCGCCACGGCCGCGGAGGCCACGGCCGGCGGCGCGCAGCTCGCCTTCACGGTGGCGGCCGTCGTCGTCGTCGGCGCGCTCGTCCTGGCTACCCGGCTGCGGAAGTCGGACACGCCGGCCGAGGTCGCCGGGCACTGACGACCAGGAGGCCCGCTCAGCCCTGGCGGGCCTCCCACCACGCGGTGAGCTCCGCCGTCGCGCGCTCCTCGCCGAGCGGCCCGTGCTCCATGCGCAGCGCCAGCAGGTGCTGGTAGGCGGCACCGACGTCACGGCCCGGCGGGATGCCGAGGACCGCCATGATCTGCGTCCCGTCCAGGTCGGGCCGGATGGAGTCGATCTCCTCCTGCTCGCGCAGGCGGGCGATCCGCTCCTCGAGGTCGGTGTACGCATCGGCGAGCCGCTTGGCCTTCCGACGGTTGCGGGTCGTGCAGTCGGCCCGCGTCAGCCGGTGCAGACGCTCCAGCAGGGGCCCGGCGTCGGTGACGTAGCGACGCACCGCGGAGTCGCTCCAGGCGCCGTCGCCGTACCCGTGGAACCGCAGGTGCAGCTCGACGAGGCGGGCGACGTCCTTGACGACCTGCTTCTCGAACTTCAGCGCCCGCAGCCGCTTGGCGACCATCTTGGCCCCGACCACCTCGTGGTGGTGGAAGCTGACCCCGCCACCCGGCTCGAACCGGCGGGTAGGCGGCTTGCCGACGTCGTGCAGGAGCGCCGCCAGGCGCAGCACGAGGTCGGGTGCCGGGACGGCACCGTCGGGCCCGGTCTCCTGGGCGATGGCCTGGTCGAGCACGATGAGCGAGTGCTCGTAGACGTCCTTGTGCCGGTGGTGCTCGTCGATCTCGAGCCGCAGCGCGGGCAGCTCGGGCAGCACGCGGTCGGCCATGCCGGTGTCGACCAGCACCTCGAGCCCGGCCCGGGGGTCCGGGGCGCACAGCAGCTTGGACAGCTCGGCCTGGACCCGCTCGGCGGAGACGATGTCGAGCCGCGGTGCCATGTCCACGATCGCCGCACGGGTGGCCGGCTCGACGGTGAACCCGAGCTGGGCGGCGAACCGTGCGGCGCGCAGCATGCGCAGCGGGTCGTCGTCGAAGGAACGCTCGGGGACGATCGGCGTGCGCAGGACCTGCGCGGCGAGGTCGGTGAGCCCGCCGAACGGGTCGACGAACGTCAGGTCGGGCAGCCGGACGGCCATGGCGTTGACAGTGAGGTCACGACGGGAGAGGTCGCCGTCGAGCGAGTCTCCGAACGCCACGACCGGCTTGCGCGAGGTGGGGTCGTACTCGTCGGTGCGGTACGTCGTGACCTCGACCACGACGTCCCCGGCACCGTCGGGGCCGCTCGCGGAACGGCGCGCGCCGATGGTGCCGAACTCCTTGCCGATGTCCCAGTGCGCGTCGCCCCAGCGGGCGAGGAGGCGCTGCGTCTCGTCGGGGGACGCTGACGTCGCGAAGTCGAGGTCGGCGCTCGCGCGGCCCAGGAACGCGTCCCGGACCGGGCCTCCGACGAGCGCCAGCTCGTGCCCGGCGGCGGCGAACGTCTCGCCGAGCTCGAGGGCCGCGGGGGCCATCCGGGTGAGCACGTCCAGGGCCTGGCTCAGCAGCTGGGCGGGGGCGGGGTTCGCAGGGGTCGACACGACGTCCCATCCTCCCAGATCGGCGCAGCTCCCGCGTCGACGGTCACCGGCCAGGACTGAAGGCGTACGATTTGCCCTGATTGTGAATCCTGTGACCGGGGAGGTGCTGCAACGGGTGGGACGTCCGGATGCCCTGACGAACTCGGTAGGGTATGGCCATGTCTTCTGCGGCACCGGCGCCAGGCGCTCCCGACGGGCGTCCGCCCGTGCCGGTGCCCGTCCCGCCCGGCGGACACCCCCTGCGGGTCGACCCTGCCCGCGTGCACGGCAGCCAGGTGCCGGCCGGCGCCGGGTCCTCCCCGGCCGGTCATCTCCCGGTGGTGGACGAGACCTCCGCGGGCGGTCTCGTCGTGGACCGGCACGCCTCGGGGCACCGTGCCGCCGTGATCCTGCGCCGCAACCGCGGGGGGCGGCTCGAGATGTGCCTGCCGAAAGGTCACCTCGAGGGCGTCGAGACGCCCGAGGAGGCCGCGGTCCGCGAGATCCGGGAGGAGACCGGCATCGTCGGGACGATCCGCGGCGAGCTCGGCATGATCGACTACTGGTTCAGCGGGGAGGACCGCCGCGTCCACAAGGTGGTCCACCACTTCCTGCTGCGCTCCGAGGGCGGCGTGATCTCCGCGGCCGGGGACCCCGACGGTGAGGCCGAGGACGCCTGCTGGGTACTCCTCACCGAGCTCCCGGAGCGGCTCGCCTACCCGAACGAGCAGCGTCTCGCCGTGGCGGCGATCCATGCGCTCGCCCACCGACCCGACCTCGTCGAGTGAGGGCCACCGCGTGATCCTCCCCCGCGCAGCGGCGGCACTGCCCCGCGCCCTCGCCGTCGTCGTGTGCGCCCTGCTGGTGTGCGCCACGCTCGTGACGGCGCCGTCCCTGCACGGTCGGGCGGTCGCCGCGGAGGACGACGGCGTCACGGTGGAGATCGTCGACATGACGCCCACGGTGGTGGGACCGGACGGCACCCAGGACGTGACGGTCCGCGTCACCAACGACTCCGGGGAGCGACTGACGGGCGTGCGCGCCGACCTGGGGGTCGGCTGGCGCGAGGTCTCGACGCGGGCCGCCGTGACGAGCTGGGCGGACGACGGCTCGTCGCGCACCGCGGCACGCCAGCTCAGCCTTCCCGTGGACGACGTCCCGGACGGCGAGTCCGTGGAGGTGACCTTCGAGCTGAGGATCTCCACGCTCCAGCTGGGCGACGACGCGGCGTGGGGCCCCCGCCAGCTCTCGGTGGAGGTGGTGGACGACGGTGGCACCATCGACGTGCTGCACTCGTTCCTGATGTACGACCCGGACGGCGGGTCGGGACGCAGCGCCCCGGCGCCGGTGTCCCTCGCGGTGGTCGCCCCGATGACCGGGCCGACCCTGGACCCGGCCGACCCCGAGTTGTACAACGCAGCCCTGTTCGACAGTACAGAAGAGGGCGGGGCCGCCGACCGGCTGCTCTCAGCGGCCGGCGAGGCCGGCCTCTCGCTCGCCGTCGACCCGTCGATGGTCGCGACGGCGGCCACCTCCGGCGACCCCGAGCTCGCGTCCTGGGCCGCGCGGCTCGAACGGCCCGGGGCCGCCGACGTCGTCACCCTCCCCCCGTACGACACCGACCTGGCCGCACTGGCCCACGCCGGCGTGCAACCCAGCGGCCTGCGGGCGGCGACCGAGTCGGCGGGGCTGCTGCCCGGCTCCTGGTCCGTGCCGAGCGGGTGGGGCGTCCCGATCTCCTGGCCCCAGGGCACCGTCGACCTCGAGACACTGGCCGCCGCGCGCTCGACCGGAGCGCAACGGGTCCTGGTCACCGACGGTCTCGAGCCCACCGTGGGCGTGGTGGCGTCCGCCGTCGACACCGTGGCGACCGCTGCCGGCGACGTGCCCGTGGTCGTCGCCGACGACTCCCTGGGCGGCGCCCTCGCGGCGAGCACGTCCCCGGACCGCGCGACCACGACGGCGGCCGCCACCCAGCGGCTGCTCGCCGACACGGCGGTGCTCGCCACCACGGCGGCCGAGTCCGGCACGCGGGTCTCCGCCGTCGCGGCGATGCCGCGCGGCTGGTCCCCGGACGTCGATACCTACGCGGCCGTCACCTCCGCCCTCGCCGACCAGGAGTGGGTGGACACCGTGCCGTTCACCGCGGTTCTCGACGAGGAACCGGCCGGTGCGCCGCGCGCCGTGCTCGAGGAGCGGGTTGTCGACGACGCCGAGCTGCGACCCGGCGTCGTGCGGAGCCTGGTCGACACGCTCGACGACCTCATGGCGTTCGCCACGGTCGCGACCGACCCCGCCGAGCTGACGGCCGCCGTCGACCGGGACCTCGTCGCCCCGCTCGCGGTGGCCTACCGCGACGACCCGGACGGCCGCGCGGCCGCGGCCGCCCTCGCCGCGGAGAACGCCGACCAGCTCCTCTCCGGGATCCGGGTGATCGGCCGCGCCGACGTGCTGCTCATCAGCGACACCGGGAACCTGCCGGTCCGCGTGCGTAACGACCTGCCCACCGACGCGACCGTGACGGTGACCCTGAAGCCCGACGACCCGCGCCTCATCGTCGAGACGTCACCGACCGTCGTCGTCCCCGCCGGGGAGTCGCGCGACGCCGAGGTGCGGGTCCGCGCCATCGGCTCCGGCGACGTGGACCTGGAGGTGCAGGTCCTCGCACCGAGCGGGGCCCCGGTCACCGCCCCGACCGAGTTCGCCGTCCAGGTCCGCGCCGGCTGGGAGACCGTCGGCACCTCGGTGATGGCCGTCGCGGTGGGTCTGCTGTTCGTCGCGGGTATCTGGCGTACCGTCCGACGGGGCCGCTCCGACAGCCGCACCACCGCCGAGGACGCGGAGAGCGCCATCACGCAGGAGACGCCCGCCCATCGACCGACACCGCCCACACCGGAGGATCCCGAGGCATGACCGCCGACCACCCCGAGCCCGGGGTCCGCAAGGCCAGCCTGGGTCGCGGGTCGCTCGCCATGTCCCTGGGCACGACGGCGTCGCGCGCGTCGGGACTGGTGCGCACCATGCTGCTGGTGGCGTGCGTCGGTACCGTCGGCACCGCGGCCAACGCGTTCGACATCGCCAACAAGCTGCCGAACATGCTGTTCGCCCTCATCTCGGCCGGGTTCCTCCAGGCCGTCCTGGTGCCGCAGATCATGAAGTCGATGCAGGCGCCGAACGCCCGGGAGCGGCTCGACAAGCTGCTGACCATCTCGGGTCTGGGCCTGCTCTCCGGGACGATCGTCCTCGTCGCGGCGGCCCCCGCCGTCGTGCACGTCATGACCCTCAGCGACAGCTGGACGCCCGAGGCGCGCCAGCTCGCCGTCGTCTTCGCCTACTGGTGCCTGCCGCAGCTCTTCTTCTACGGGCTCTACACCCTGCTCGGTCAGGTACTCAGCGCCCACGGGAGGTTCGCGGCGTACGGATGGGCGCCGGTCGCCAACAACGTGGTCTCCCTGATCGGGTTCGGTGCGTTCCTGCTGCTCTTCGGTGACGCGCCCGCCGAGGGCATCACCGACGTCGGGGGGTGGACCACGCTGCAGACCGTCCTGCTGGCCGGTACCGCCACCCTCGGCATCGCCGCGCAGTCGCTCATCCTCGTCCCCGCGCTGCGCCGGGCGGGGTTCCGCTGGGGCTTCCGGCTGGGCCTGCGCGGCATCGGCCTGCGGTCGGCGGGCAAGGTCGTCGGATGGACGGTCGGCGCCGTCCTGCTCGAGCAGCTCGGTGTCATCTACCTGACCAACGTCGTCGGCGCCGCCGGACAGTCGGGCGTCGCCGCCGGCGAGGTGGCCGCCGGCAACGCGGCCTACACCAACGCGATGACGATCTACCTGCTGCCGCACTCGATCGTGGTGGTCTCCATCGTCACCGTGCTGTTCCCCCGGATGAGCGCGGCGGTCACCGCCGGCGACCTCCCGGGCGTGCGGCGCGACATGTCGCTCGGACTGCGCTCGGCCGGCGTGTTCTCGGTGTTCTCCGCGACCGCGCTCGTCGTGCTCGCCTTCCCCCTGACCAAGGCGTTGCTCCCGTCCGCCTCGGAGGTCCAGGTCGAGGCGGTGGCGCCCGTGCTGCGGGCGATGGCGGTCGGGGCCATCGCCCTCGGTGCCACCGTGCTGGTGCGTCGCATGTACTTCGCCTTCGAGGACGGCCGCAGCGTGTTCGTCATCCAGATCATCGCGACGGTCTCCCTGGTGGCCGCGCTGTGGGCCGCCACCGTGACGCTCCCGGTCACGGCCTGGGCGATCGCCGCCGGTGGTGCGTTCGCCCTGTCGACGTGGGTCTCGCTCCTCCTGCGCGTGCGAGGCATGAGCCGCAAGCTGCACGGCATGGACGGGCACCGTGTGCTGCGCCTGTACGTCCGCGCCGCCCTGTCCGCCGTCGTCGCCGGTGCCCTCGGCTGGCTCGTCGTCCACCTCATGGACGGCACCGCGTCGTCGTCGTGGCCGTACGCCGTCCTCGTGACCGCCGCGGCCGGCGCCACGATGGCCGTCGTGTACCTCGGGCTGCTGAAGCTGCTGCGCGTACGAGAGCTCGACGACGCGCTCGCCCCGATCCTGCGCCGCGTCGGCAGGAGCGGCGGATGACGGTCGCGGACCTCTACCATGGTCCGATGGAACGGACCACCGGCTCGTCGGGCCGGAGCCCACTCCCCCACCACACCCCTACGGAGGCGTCCAGGTGAGCACCGTCCAGCCCGGGACCGTCATGGTCGATCGCTATCGGCTCACCCGGCCTGCCAGCACGGACCTGGCGTCGGCGGAAGCCTGGGAGGCACACGACCAGATCCTCGACCGGCCCGTCCGCGTCACCTTCGTCGACGGCCCCCAGGCGGCAGCGGCGCTCGACGCCGCGCGCCGCGCCGCCCTCGTCGCCGACGCTCGCCTCTGCCGCGTGCTCGACGTCGGGTCCGCCGACCTGGGTGCCGGCGAGCGCGCCTACGTCATCACCGAGCCGTTCGCCGGCGAGACCCTGACCGAGATCGTCTCGCGCGGACTCGTCGACGCCCAGCAGGCCCGCGCCCTCATGGGCGAGGCGGCGACCGCCCTCGAGACCGCCCGGCAGCGGGGCGTGCACCACTGCGCGCTGCGTCCCGACGCCGTCCGCGTCGACGGGCACCGGGTCGTCGTCACCGGTCTCGGCATCGACGCCGGCCTCGCCGGTATCGAGCCGTCCGACGCCGACGCCGCAGCCTCGGACGCTCGCGGTCTGGTGGCGCTCGGCTACTACGCGCTCACCGCTCGGTGGGCGGCCGACAGCCTCGAGGTGCCGTGGATCGCTCCCGACGCGGTCCGCCCCCTCTCGGCCCGCACCGGTCCGGGCGGCGCCGTCGCACCGGTCTCGGAGCTCGTGCCGCACGTCGACCCGGAGATCGACGGTCTGGTCCGCCGCACGTTCTCCGACGCGGGCGAGGCTCCCGCCGACCCGGCCGAGGTCGTCGCCGCCCTGGAACCGTGGGGGCAGGTGTCCGTCGTGGCCGCTCTGCCCCAGTTCGTCCAGCCTCCGCCGGAACGTCCCGTCAGGTCGTCGGTGCTGGGAGCCGGTAGCCCCGCCGGACCCGGCTCGCGCCCCGGCACCCCTCCCCCGGCTCCGCCGGTGCGCCGGCCGTCCACCGGACGCATCGCCCGTGCCGGCGCCTTCGGTGCCGCCGGGGGCGCGGCGGCGGGTGCTGCCTACGGGCAGCAGACCGCCCACGGAGCGGTCCCCCCGCCTCCCGGACCGGCCGCGCCGTACGGTCAGACCGCCGCCTACGGGCAGCCGCCGGTCCCGCCGCAGCCCCCGGTCCCGCCGCCCGGGCAGCCTGGGCAGCCCGGAGCCGACGGGTACTCACCGAACGGCGCGTACGGCCAGGCCCCGGCCGCCGGCCCCGGCGTCCCCCCGTCGGAGGCGAGCCCCAGCACCGGAGGCTTCGCCTCCACGGCCGCCCCGAAGAAGCGTGGCGTCAACCCCACACCGATCGTCCTGGGCGTGCTGCTGGTCGGTGTCGTGCTTGCGGCCATCTGGGCGATGACGCAGGCCTTCACCCCGATCAGCACCGAACCCCCGCCCGAGGCCCAGACGTCCCAGGAGGCGACCGAGGGCTCCGGGGAGGAGACCGGCACGGAGGGCGACACCGCGGATCCCGAGCCCACCGAGACCGAGGAGCCCGAGGTGCGGCCGATCATCGAGTCGGGCGAGCAGCTCGACCCGGCGGGCGACGGGGAGCACCCCGAGGCGGTCGAGCTCGCCTACGACGCCGACCCGTCGACGTTCTGGTTCACGTTGACCTACCACAACAACCCGGCCTGGGGTGGGTTCAAGGAGGGCGCCGGCTACGGTGTCCAGCTCCGGGATCCCGCTCCCGTCTCCCAGGTCGACCTGAGCACCAACGGCGAGGGCGGCGCGTGGCAGCTCCGCTCGACCAGCCTCGACGACCCGACCGGCGGGGACCTGCTGGCCGAGGGTTCCTTCTCCGAGGAGACCACGATCGAGCTCGACGAGCCGGTCATCGTGGACTCGCTCGTGCTGTGGATCACCGAGCTCCCGGGCACCGACGAGGCCGACCGCTACCGCCTCGAGCTCAACGAGATCACGCTGTCCTGACCCTGGAACATTGCCGAGACCGGTGATGTTGACACCAGATGCCGGTCCGCACCGGCCATGAATCGAGACGCAGGAGTAGATGTGAGCGACCAGCCGACGCCCCCGGCCAGCCCGGACGCCGCCGTGCACGACATCGTCATCGTCGGTTCCGGCCCCGCCGGCTACACCGCCGCGATCTACGCCGCCCGAGCGGGCCTGGCGCCGGTGGTCGTCGCGGGGTCCGTCACCGCGGGCGGTGCCCTGATGAACACCACCGAGGTCGAGAACTTCCCGGGCTTCCCGCCCGGGATCCAGGGACCCGACCTCATGGACGCCATGCGTGAGCAGGCGGAGAAGTTCGGTGCCCGCGTGCTCTGGGACGACGCCGAGACGCTGGAGCTCACGGGTGACGTCAAGACCGTCATCACCGGTGGCGGCGAGACGTTCCGCTCCCGAAGCGTCATCCTCGCCACGGGTTCCGCGTACCGCGAGCTCGGGCTGCCCGAGGAGAAGCAGCTCTCGGGACGAGGCGTCTCCTGGTGTGCCACGTGCGACGGGTTCTTCTTCCGTGACCAGCACATCGCCGTCGTCGGCGGCGGCGACTCCGCGATGGAGGAGGCGACCTTCTTGACCCGCTTTGCCGCGAAGGTCACGATCATTCATCGACGTGACGGTCTGCGTGCCTCCAAGATCATGGCGGACCGGGCCCTCGCCGACCCGAAGATCGACTTCGCCTGGAACAGCGAGGTCGTCGGCATCCAGGGTGAGGGCAAGGTCGCGGGCGTGCGTCTGCGCGACACCGTCACCGGCACGGAGCGAGACCTCGACGTCACCGGGCTGTTCGTGGCGATCGGCCACGATCCCCGCAGCGAGCTCCTGGCCGGTCAGGTCGACCTGGACGACGAGGGCTACGTCCTTGCCGAAGGGCGATCCACGCGCACCAACGTCCCGGGCGTCTTCGCGTGCGGCGACCTGGTCGACCACACCTACCGCCAGGCGATCACGGCCGCCGGGTCGGGTTGCGCCGCGGCGCTCGACGCCCAGGGCTACCTCTCCGAGCTGGCCGACCTGGACACCGCGCCCGACCCCGAGCAGCTTCCGGCTGCTCTCGACGCCGTCTGACCACCCCGCACGCACATCGAAGGAGCGTCCATGCCTACTGTCGCCGTCACCGACGACACCTTCCAGTCCGAGGTTCTCGAGTCCGACGTACCCGTCCTCGTCGACTTCTGGGCGACCTGGTGCGGCCCGTGCCGCATGGTTGCCCCCATCCTCGAGGAGCTCTCCGAGGAGTACGACGGCAAGGTGAAGATCGTCAAGCTCGACACCGACGCCAACCAGGCCACGACGATGGCCTACGGCATCACGTCGATTCCCACGCTCAACGTCTTCTCCGGGGGCGAGGTCGTCAAGTCGATCATCGGCGCGCGTCCCAAGCGTGCGCTCGCCGAGGAGATCGACGGCATCCTCTCCTGAGGAGTCCTCTCCTCATCTACCCGACGACGGCGGCACCGGTTCTCACGACCGGTGCCGCCGTCGTCGTCTACGGGGCCCTGTCGGCACACTGGTGCTGCAGCGGTGTTTCACGTGAAACAGGACCAGCGGGCGAGCCTCGACCTGTTCGCCGGTGGCGCGTGTTTCACGTGAAACACGGCCCCGCGTCGGCACTGGACTGTCGCGGCACGAGGATTCGGGACGCAGCTCCGTGCAGAGAGACGAAGGCCCGGCGTGTTTCACGTGGAACATGCCGGGCCTTCGCTTGCTGAGCCGACTCAGCTCGGACCGAAGCCCGGGTCCTCCGGTGCCATCACGGACAGGATGCGGTTGAGATCTTCGACCGAGGCGAACTCGACCGTCACCTTGCCCTTGGTCTTGCCGAGGTTCACCTTCACGCGCGTCTCGAACCGGTCGGAGAGCCGCATCGCCAGCTCGTCCATCGCCTCGCTCCGCTGACCGGCGCGCGGCGCGCGGGGAGCCGACTTCTCTTCCGAGCCCTCGGTGATCAGCGCGACGACCTCCTCCGTGGCGCGGACGGAGAGCCCTTCCGACACGATCCGCTGGGCGAGCCGCTCGATCTCCGCCCCGTCGGTCAACCCTAGGAGCGCACGCGCATGCCCGGCTGAGAGAACGCCGGCCGCGACCCGCCGCTGAACCAGAGGTGGCAGCTTGAGCAGGCGCAGCGTGTTGGAGATCTGGGGTCGCGAGCGCGCGATGCGCGCCGCCAGCTCCTCGTGCGTACAGCCGAAGTCGTCCAGGAGCTGCCGATACGCCGCAGCTTCCTCCAGCGGGTTGAGGGCCGCTCGGTGGAGGTTCTCCAGCAGCGCGTCCCGCAGCATGTCCGAGTCGTCGGTCGAGCGGATGATCGCCGGGATCGTCGCGAGTCCGGCCTCTTGCGCCGCGCGCCACCGGCGCTCGCCCATGATGAGCTCGAAGCCGTCGGAGGCGTCGGGGTCAGGTCGAACGACGATGGGTTGCAGTACGCCGATCTCGCCGATGGAGTCGACGAGCTCGTCGAGCTCTCCTTCGTCGAAGACCGTCCGAGGCTGCCGGGTGTTCGGTCGGATCTGGTCGACCGGCACCTCCGCGAACCGCGCGCCGGGCACGGGCACGAGACCGTCGTCCTCCGCCGAGTCCGCGTCGGTCCCGTGCGCAGGAGCCGCCGTGGAGCGGTCTGGCTCCCCCGCCGTCTCGGTGGCTGAGGCGAGGTCCTCGGGAGCATCCCGCTCCGTGATCTCGATCGTGCCGACCATGGTCTGGTCGGTGCCGGCGGCACCGCTCGACTCGGCCTCCCAGCGATCGGCGAGTCCGGCCAGCGCAGCGACAGGGTCGGTCCCGTCGTCGCCCGGCCGGCTCCCCCCGTTGATGCTCAGCCGACCACCGGCGATCGCGGAGTCCCACGAGGCCGAACGTCGTGCCGTCCGGTCCGCACCCGGCGCCCCGTTTGACGCGCCGCCGTCGGCGTCGTGGCTCTCCTCGTCGGCCGTCATGACGGCGCCCGGCGAGTCCTGGCCCTCGTCGCGCTGCGGGAAGAAGACATCGACCGGCTTCTCCTGCGGCGGGCCCTGCGGGATGAGCGCGCCGAGTCCGCGGCCCAGCCCTCGCTTCTTCTGGCTCATGATCCACCAGCCTCCTGGTTCCGTCCGAGTGTCGGGGGGACCTCGTGTCGTCCGGTCGCACCCGGGTGGTCATCCCTGCCCGCGGCCCGTCCTGGTCCACGGTGCTGCCACGATGCTACGCGCGTCATCGCAGGTCAGCGCGCTCAACAGTGTGCTCGGCCATCTCGCGTGCGGCCTCCAGGTAGGCCAGCGCACCCGTCGACCCGGGGTCGTACGTCATGACGGTCTGTCCGTACGACGGCGCTTCGGAGATCCGCACCGAGCGCGGGACCGTGGTCCGCAACGTCTGGTCCGGGAAGTGCTGCCGGACCTCGGCCGCGACCTGCTGAGCCAGGTTGGTCCGCCCGTCGTACATCGTGAGGAGGATCGTCGAGACCACGAGCTCCGGATTGAGGTGCGCCTTGATGAGCTCGATCGTCTTGAGGAGCTGACTGAGGCCCTCCAGGGCGTAGTACTCGCACTGGATCGGGATGAGCACCTCCCGGCCCGTGACGAACGCGTTCACGGTGAGGAGACCGAGGCTCGGCGGGCAGTCGACGAACACGTAGTCGATCCGCTCCTCCCCCCGGGAGACGCGGTCCTCCAGGTACCGGTCGAGGGCCTTGCGCAGCCGCGTCTCGCGAGAGACGAGCGAGACGAGCTCGATCTCGGCACCCGACAGATCGATGGTCGCCGGCACGCCCCAGAGTCCGTCGACGTCGGGGCACGCCTGCACGGCGGACTCGATCGGTTCGTTCTCGACCAGCACCTCGTAGATCGACGGCGTCCCGGCCCGGTGCTCGAGACCGAGTGCGGTCGAGGCGTTGCCCTGGGGGTCGTTGTCGATGACCAGCACCTTGAGCCCGGCACGCGCCAGACCGGCCGCCACGTTGACCGTCGTCGTCGTCTTGCCGACGCCGCCCTTCTGGTTCGCGACGGTGATGATCCGGGTACTCTCCGGCCGCGGGAAGCGCCGGCCGTCCAGCTCGATCCGTCGGCGAGCGTCCAGCGCCAGCTGGGCGGCCAGCGGCGTGTCCTCGTCCACCTCGGGCACCGACGACTTGAGTGCCTCGCGGTGGTGGTCGCGGTCATCCGGCGTCGAGGCAACCCAGCCCGCGTTCGATGTTTCACGTGAAACGTCGTCGGGGCGGCTCTCGGGAGAGGTCCAGCCACCAGTCCCCGACGAAGTGTCCGGGTGGTCGGCGTTCATGCTCACGGATCGTTCCTCCACGTCGCGTCGCACGTCGATGCAGTTCCGCGCTCACTCTACGGCCTCTGACGGGTGCGGAGGCCGCTGACACTCGGCTGCTGCCGACCGACCCGGATCGCTGCCGCGCGCCGCTGCACGCCGAGATGTTTCACGTGAAACACCACCCGCACGCGCCGGGCAGGAGGGTTGCGGCTCGCTCCTCAGCGGCGGCGCATCCGCAGGATGGTCGTCGACTCGACGCCGTCGACCGTCCCACCCTCGAGGATCTCCGGTTCTCCGACGGTGAGCTTCCGGAGCACCTTGCGCGCCGGCTCGATCTCACGATCGACGTTGCGGCCCTTGAGCACCACCAGCTCACCGCCTGACCGAACCAGCGGCAGGCTGATCCGTGCCAGCTTGGACAGCGCCGCCACGGCGCGCGACGTCACGGCATCGACCTCGAGCGCGCCGTCGTACTCCTCCGCGCGCCCACGCTTGACCTCGACGTTCCGCAACCCCAGGTCCGCCACGACCTCGTCGAGCCACGTCGTCCGCCGCTCCATCGGCTCGATCAGATGCACGGTCGCGTCCGGACGGAGGATCGCGATGACGACGCCCGGGAGCCCTGCGCCCGACCCGATGTCGGCGACCGAGGTAGCGCCCGCCAGGAACGGCACCACGGCCGCTGAGTTGAGGATGTGTCGCTCCCACAACCGGTCGACCTCGCGAGGACCGATCAGGCCTCGGAGCTCCCCCTCGTCGCGGAGACGCGCGTGGAACCGGGAGATCGCCTCGTAGTGCTCCCCGAAGTACGCGCGCACCGCGGCGCTCGTGCCGATCATGTCGTCCGTCTCCACCATGTCTACCATCCTGTCATCTGCACAGGGACGCCGCCTCGACGTCCACACCACTCCCGGAACGCGAAGAGGCCCGTTGTTTCACGTGAAACAACGGGCCCCGTCACGCGGACATCCCTCAGTCGCCGGCAGCCTCGGCGGCGGCTGGGTGCACGACGACGTGCCGGTGCGGCTCGGTGCCCGCCGAGTCGGAGACCAGGCCCGCCGCGGCGACGGCGTCGTGCACCACCTTCCGCTCGAAGGCGTTCATCGGTGCCAGCTCCACGGTGCTGCCGCTGTCCCGGATCTGTTGGATCGCTTCGGTGGCGAGGTCCTCCAGCTCCGCACGCTTCGCGGCCCGAAAGCCCCCCACGTCGAGCATGAGCCGGCTGCGCTCCCCCGTCCTGGCCTGGACGGCGAGCCGGGTCAGGTCCTGCAACGCCTCGAGGACCTCCCCGTCCTGGCCGACGAGCGCGTCCAACGAGCGCGGCGAGTCCTCCGACACGACCTCGACCGCCGCACGGTCGTGCCGGATGTCCAGGTCGATGTCGCCGTCCAGGTCGGCGATATCGAGCAGCTCCTCGAGGTAGTCGGCTGCGACCTCGCCCTCCTCCTCGAGGCGCGCGACCAGCGTCTTGCTGTCCGGCGTGGTGTCGCTCGTCATGGCAGACCTCACTTCTTCCTCTTCTGGCGGTTCTTCCGCACGGGCTGCTGCCGCTGACCGGTCGGCTTCGGCGGCTCGATCTCCGTCGGCTCCTCCTCCACGATCCCCTTCTTCGCAGCCTTCGCGGCCTGCTTCTCCTTGAGGGCGCGCTCGGCCTCCGACCCGGGAGCCGGCATGCGCTTGATCGTGTAGAACTGCTGGCCCATCGACCACAGGTTCGTGATGGTCCAGTAGATCAGCACACCGACCGGGAAGTTCACGCCCGAGATGAGGAAGATGAGCGGCAGGACGTACAGCATCATCTTCTGCGTGTTCGCCATCGGGCCCTCGAGGGCGGCCTTCGGCATGTTCTTCATCGTCAGCTGGCGCTGCGTGAAGAACGTCGTGGCGCTCATGGCGACGATCAGCACGAGGATCGTGATGCGTGCGCCCCAGTCGTCCGTCTGCATGAACACGTCGGACAGCTGCGCTCCGAACAGGGAGGAGTGCTCGATGTCCGCGGCCACCGACGCGTCGATCGGACCGATCGGGTCCTGCGTGCCGTCCGCGATCGGCTGCAGGTTGTAGAGCACCCGGAACAGCGCGAAGAAGATCGGGGACTGCAGCAGGATCGGCAGGCACGACGCCATCGGGTTCGTGCCGTGCTTGCGGTACAGCTCCATCGTCTCGCGGCCCATGGCCTCACGGGACGACGGATCCTTCTTGTTCTTGTACTTCTTCTGGATCGCCTGCAGCTCGGGCTGCATCATCTGCATGCCACGAGAAGCCTTGATCTGCTTGAAGAACAGCGGAATCAGAAGGATCCGGATGACGATCACCAGAGCGACGATCGACAGCACCCAGGCGAAGCCCGGGCCGTCCTGGAATCCCAGGGTGGTGAACAGCTGGTGGGACCCGTACATGATCCAGGCCACGACCCATTGGATCGGGAACAGGATGGTGTCGAAGAAGCCCATTTGTCTCCTCTGTCGGAAAGCGGGTCCCGGGTGGCGCGCTCCCGGGGAGAGTCAGTGCGTGCGGGCGCCTCGGTGCTCGCGAACCCGAGCAGGCGGGACGTCGTCGACGCCGCCGAGGCTCCACGGGTTGCACCGCAGGATCCGCCAGAGGGCGAGACCGGCCCCCCGCAGCGGCCCGTGCGTGCGCACGGCGACGAGGGCGTACTGCGAGCAGGAGGGGTAGTACTTGCAGGTCGGGCCGGTCATCGGCGAGACCACGGCCTGGTAGACACGGATGGCACCGACCAGCACGGCCGTGGGCACGGCACTGAGCAGGTCCCGGCTACGGCCGAGGAAGGATCCGTTCATCGGACACGCTCCGTCGCGCGCGCGAGGGCCTTGTGCATCCCTCGTCCGACGTCGCGCTCGAGACGCGCGTAGTCCGCCTCCGCCGCCGCCGGCAGGGCGCGCAGGACCACGAGCGCGTCGGTGGGGAGCTCGTCCACGTGCGCGGCTGCAGCCCCCCGCAGCCGGCGCTTCACAAGGTTGCGGTGCACGGCGTTGCCGACCGCCTTCGACACGACCAGACCCACGAGAGGCCCGTCCACCCGGTCGGGCGTACGGGCCAGGTGGACGACGACGGTCGAGCGCCCTGCGCGCGCGCCACCGCGCACCGCTCGTTCGAAGTCGAAGGAGCGGCGCATGCGACGCGCCGCAGGGAGCACGGCTCAGGCAGCGAGCTCGGTGCGGCCCTTGCGACGGCGGTTCGCCAGGATCGCGCGGCCGGCACGGGTGCGCATGCGCAGCCGGAAGCCGTGGGTCTTGGCACGACGGCGGTTGTTCGGCTGGAAGGTCCGCTTGCTCACGAGGTACTCCAAGAAACGTCGGGGAGGCACACCGTCAGGTCCTCGACGATGTCGGTCAGGTTGCAGGTCGACGCCCGCACAGGCAGTGTGACGACCGGGCCGACCCGAGGCTGCTCACCCGCAGGAGGGCGCGCGAAAGTACCTGGAACGGCTGTCTGACGTTACGCCGTCGGACCCTGTCAGGTCAACTGTGCCCGGCGTGACGGTGGCGACACGCAGGACCGGTCGCCGTCGTCGTCCACACCGATGTCCACAGGTTCCACAGGGTGTGGAAAACTGTGTGGACACTGCCGACGACCGCCACCACCTGACGACGCCCCGCCCGGAGGAACAGCCGTGCCCCAGCCCGACACCAACATCACCGAGGTCTGGGCACAGACGCTGGCGACGCTCGAGGCGCGATCGGACATGACGCAGCGCCAGCTGGCCTTCATCAAGCTCGCCAAGCCGATGGCGATCCTCGAGGACACGGTCTTCATCGCGGTCCCCCACGAGCAGACACGGAACTATCTCGAGACCAGCGTGCGGGACCAGCTCGTCTCGGCGATGTCCTCGACCCTCGGTCGCGACATCCGCTTCGGCATCACCGTCGACCCCGAGCTGAGCCACGAGTCCCTGACCGGCCCCACGCAGGACTACACCCCGCCGCCAGAGGAGCCGGAGACCGGCCACGATCGTGCCGAGGTGGTGCGTCCTGCTCCCCCGGCGCGCAAGGAAGCGGCCGAACCCACCCGGCTCAACCCGAAGTACATCTTCGAGACCTTCGTCATCGGATCGTCCAACCGGTTCGCCCACGCGGCCGCCGTCGCCGTCGCCGAGGCGCCGGCCAAGGCCTACAACCCGCTCTTCATCTACGGTGACTCCGGCCTGGGCAAGACCCACCTGCTGCACGCGATCGGTCACTACGCGCACAACCTCTACCCGCACGTGCGCGTGCGGTACGTGAACTCCGAGGAGTTCACCAACGACTTCATCAACAGCATCGGGGAGGGCCGTACCGGGGCCTTCCAGCGCCGCTACCGCGACGTGGACGTGCTCCTCATCGACGACATCCAGTTCCTGCAGGGCAAGGAACAGACGATGGAGGAGTTCTTCCACACGTTCAACGCGCTGCACAACGCGGACAAGCAGGTCGTGATCACCTCCGACGTGCCGCCCAAGCAGCTCGACGGGTTCGAGGACCGGCTGCGGTCGCGGTTCGAGTGGGGCCTCATCACCGACGTCCAGCCCCCGGACCTCGAGACGCGGATCGCCATCCTGCGCAAGAAGGCCGCGAGCGAACGCCTGGACGTCCCCGCGGAGGTGCTGAGCTACATCGGCTCGCGGATCTCGACGAACATCCGTGAGCTCGAGGGCGCCCTCATCCGCGTGACGGCGTTCGCCAACCTCAACAAGCAGCAGGTCGACCTCGCGCTGACCGAGATCGTGCTCAAGGATCTCATCACCGACGACGACCAGGCCACGGAGATCACGCCGGCGATGGTGATCGCCCAGACGGCCGCCTACTTCGGCCTGACGATCGACGACCTGTGCGGGACGTCGAGGTCGCGCGTGCTGGTGACCGCCCGCCAGATCGCGATGTACCTGTGCCGCGAGCTGACCGACCTGTCGCTGCCCAAGATCGGCCAGCAGTTCGGTGGCAGGGACCACACGACCGTCATGCACGCGAACAAGAAGATCGCCGGGCAGATGGCGGAGCGCCGCTCGACGTACAACCAGGTCACGGAGCTGACGAGCCGCATCAAGCAGCAGCACCGCGGTTGATCCACATCTCCACAGGCCTGTGGAGAACTGGAGTTCACAGGGTTTCCCACAGCCCGGAGCCCGTCAGACCGCCGTCTCGGGTGCTCCGTCCCCATCCTGTGGACGTGATCGGTGGACAACTTGTCCACTCTGCCCGAAATGGCGATGCACACCTGTGGACAAATCTGTGGATGCCTGTGGAACACGCCGCAGAACCGGTGGATGAACGGCAGCCGAACGGTGGACGCCTGTGGGGACAGAATCCGTCGCCCACAGGGGCACCGAGTTGCCCACAGGTCGGCCCCCAGGTCCCTCCACAGGCAGACGACCGCTCTGACCTGCCAAGACACCGCTTTTCCCCATGATCCACAACCCCTACGACGACGATGAACGGGATTTCTCTTCAGAGGGGATCCACACGCCTTCGACGGGCGGTCGAGCAGAACCTGGCATCCGTCCTGCCGGGCCCCGGCACGGTAGGGTTTGCACGGACGACGACGCTGCTGCCAGGCATGTCGTCGCACCGCACGAGAACACTGAGGAGTGGGATGAAGTTCCGGGTTGAACGCGACGTCCTGGCCGAGGCCGTGACTTGGACGGCCCGCACCCTCCCCACCAGGCCCCCGGCCCCGGTCCTGGCAGGGGTGCGCATCGAGGCGAGCACCGCGGGCACGATCGGCCTGGCGAGCTTCGACTACGAGGTCTCCGCCCGCTCCGAGATCCCTGCCGAGGTGTCGGAGGACGGCACCGTGCTCGTCTCCGGACGCCTGCTCGCGGAGATCTCGCGCGCTCTGCCGAACAAGCCGGTGGACGTCACCCTCGAGGGCAACAAGGTCGCCCTGACCTGCGGGGCGTCCCGATTCACCCTCCTGACGATGCCCGTCGAGGACTACCCGGCCCTGCCCTCGATGCCCGAGCTCTCCGGGACCGTCACCGGCGACGCCCTCACCCACGCCGTCGCACAGGTGAGCGTGGCCGCGAGCCGGGACGACACCCTGCCGCTGCTGACCGGTGTGCGGATGGAGATCGAGGGAGAACGCATCACGCTCCTCGCGACCGACCGCTACCGCCTCGCGCTGCGCGAGCTCACCTGGACCCCCGCCACCCCGGGTTACTCGGCGGTGGCGCTGGTGCGTGCCCGCACCCTCAACGACGTCGCGAAGTCGCTCGGCACCGCCGGCGGGCAGGTCAACGTCGGGCTGTCCACCGGCGAGGGCGTGGACCTCATCGGGTTCGAGGCCGGCGGCCGGCACACCACGTCCCAGCTGGTCGACGGCGACTACCCCGCCGTGCGCCGGCTGTTCCCGGACGCGACGCCGATCCACGCCGTCGTCCCCACCCAGGCGCTCATCGATGCCGCCAAGCGCGTCTCGCTCGTCGCCGAGCGCAACACCCCGATCCGCCTCGCCTTCTCCGAGGGCCAGGTCGTGCTCGACGCCGGCCAGGGGGACGACGCCCAGGCGTCCGAGGCTCTGGAGGCCGTGCTGGTCGGGGAGGACATCCAGGTGGCCTTCAACCCGCAGTTCCTGCTGGACGGGCTCGGCGCCCTGGGCACCGACTTCGTGCGGATGTCGTTCACCCACCCGAACAAGCCGGTCGAGTTCACCGGCCAGGAGTCGCTGGACGGCGAGGACTCCTCGGCATACCGCTACCTGCTCGTCCCCATCCGCTTCTCGTCCTGAGGCCGGGCCGTCCCGGTCGCCGCGCGCCGGGACGGCCCGGCCCGTACGCTCGCTGCGACGCCACCTCGGAGGTTCCACATGGTCAGCCACATGGGTCTGGTCGGTCTGGGCAAGATGGGCAACAACATGCGCGAGCGCCTGCGCCGTGCCGGCATCGAGGTGACGGGCTACGACCCCCGTCCCGAGGTGTCCGACGTCGAGAGCCTCGCCGCGCTGGTCGAGGCGCTGCCCGGTCCGCGACGCGTGGTGTGGGTCATGGTGCCCGCCGGCGACCCGACGCGAGGCGTCGTCCAGGAGCTCGGTGGGCTCCTCGGGGACGGTGACGTCGTCGTCGAGGGCGGCAACTCCCACTACCCGGAGGACCAGGCGCGGGCCGCCGAGCTGGCCGACCGGGGCATCGGCTACGTCGACGTCGGGGTGTCCGGGGGTATCTGGGGCCTGGAGAACGGCTACGGCCTGATGTGCGGCGGCGACGCCGCCCACGTCGAGCTGCTCATGCCGGTCTTCGACGCCCTGCGGCCGGAGGGCCCGCGCGACGAGGGTTTCGTGCACGCGGGCAACGTCGGTGCCGGCCACTTCGCGAAGATGGTCCACAACGGCATCGAGTACGGGCTCATGCAGGCCTACGCCGAGGGCTACGAGCTGCTGTCGGCGAAGTCCGACGTCGTCACGGACGTCCACGGCACGATGAGGGCCTGGAAGCGTGGCACCGTCGTGCGCTCGTGGCTGCTCGACCTGATGGTGAAGGCGCTCGAGGAGGACCCGCGGCTGGAGGCCATCGACGACTGGGTCGCGGACTCGGGCGAGGGCCGGTGGACGGTCGACGAGGCGATCGACAACGCCGTGCCGCTGCCGGTGATCTCCGCCGCGCTGTTCTCCCGTTTCGCCTCGCGCCAGGACGACTCCCCGGCCATGAAGGCGGTCGCGGCGCTGCGCCAGCAGTTCGGCGGGCACGCGACGAAGCCCTCGGCCGAGTAGCCCGCGCGACACTGGAGTCATGTACGTCTCGCACCTGTCCCTGCTCGACTTCCGCTCCTACGAGGCCGTCGACGTCGAGCTCGAGCCCGGCCCCAACGCCTTCGTCGGTCGCAACGGACGCGGCAAGACGAACCTGGTCGAGGCGCTGGGGTACGTGGCGACGCTCGGGAGCCACCGGGTCGCGAACGACACCCCGCTCGTGCGAGCGGGTGCCGAGCGCGCCGTCGTGCGCACCCGGGTGGTCCGCGGTGAGCGCGCCTCGACCGTGGAGCTCGAGATCACGGCCGGCAAGGCGAACCGCGCCCGGGTCAACCGCGGCCAGCTCGGCCGTGCGCGCGACGTGCTGGGGATCCTCCGCACCGTGCTGTTCGCCCCGGAGGACCTGGCGCTCGTCAAGGGCGACCCCGACGGGCGTCGCCGGTTCCTCGACCAGCTCGTCGTCCAGCTCCTCCCCCGTGCCGCGGGGGTGCTGTCCGACTACGAGCGGGTGGTCCGCCAGCGGTCCGCGCTGCTGAAGTCGCTGCGCGGCCACCGGGCCGCGGGCCGCCACCCGGACCTGTCGGCGCTGGAGGTCTGGGACGCCCGGGCGGCTCAGCTCGGCGGCCAGGTGCTGGCGTGGCGGACGGCGCTCGTCCGTGCGCTCGAGCCGCTGGTGGCGACCGCGTACGAGCAGGTCAGCGACGCGGACAGCGTGGCCCGGGTCCGGTACCGCTCGGCGGTGCTCCCGGACGACCCGGACCGTGCCGAGGCGCCCGCGGCGCCGCCGGTCCCTGCCGCGCCGGAGGAGCTCGAGAAGCTCCTGGCCGCGGCGATCGAGGAGCAGCGTCCGCAGGAGATCGAGCGGGGCCAGAGCCTGGTGGGCCCGCACCGGGACGACCTGCTCCTCGCCCTGGGCGACCTCCCCGCGAAGGGGTACGCCAGCCACGGGGAGTCGTGGTCGGTAGCGCTCGCGCTGCGGCTGGCCGCCTTCCGGCTGCTCGGAGGGGGCACGGAGCCGATCGAGACCGCCGGCGTGTTCTGGGACCCGGACCACGGGTCGGACGCGGACCCCGTCCTCATCCTCGACGACGTCTTCGCCGAGCTCGACGTCCGCCGCCGGGAACGCCTGGCCGAGCTCGTGGCCGAGGCCCGCCAGGTGCTCGTGACGGCCGCGGTCCCGCAGGACGTGCCGGAGCGGCTGATGGGTGCCCGGTTCGAGGTCACGCCCGGACGGGTGCGGCGTGTCTGAGGACGGTGCCGACGGCAGGCGCGCGGACGACGAGGACCTGCCAGGTCTCCCCCGGGAGCGCGACCCGCGGCCGATCGTCGAGCGGACGGAGCTGACACCGCCGGCGGAGGTCGCCCGGGAGGCTCTCAACCGGGCGAAGGCGGCCGCGCGGGCCAAAGGCCTGCGTCCGGGGTCGCCGTCGCGCCGTTCGGCGCTGGCCGAGCCGCGCAGGGACCCCGGCAAGGGCCCGAACGCGCGGGACCCGCGCCTGGTCTCCGACGTGGTGGCCCGCCTGCTGCGGGACAAGGGATGGCACGAGGAGGTCTCCGTCGGCGGGGTGATCGGCCGCTGGCGCGAGGTGGTGGGCGACCAGGTGGCGGACCACTGCACGCCCGAGACGTTCGAGGACAAGGTGCTCGTGGTGCGCGCCGACTCCACGGCGTGGGCGACGCAGGTGCGTCTGCTGGTCCCGACCCTCATGCGCCGCCTCGACGAGGAGGTCGGCGAGGGCGTCGTGGAGAAGGTGACGGTGCTCGGTCCGGCGGGCCCGAGCTTCCGCCGGGGGCGCCGCTCGGTGCGGGGCCCGGGGCCCGGCGACACGTTCGGCTGACCGGCGTCCCGGGCGGTGTGGAGAAACCTGTGGACAACGTGTGGCACGGCACACGCGCCAGAGCCTGGTGGCCGCGATTTCCTGCGGATCTCCGGTAGACTGGGCGGGTGTCCCCGGGTGGTGATCCGGGCTCGCGACGTTCGACCCGACCGACCTGTCCGTGAGGTGCCAGGCCGGTCGTCGACCGCTCGGGCCCCGACGGTCTCCCGGCGGCGCACGGCACCGACCCGCAGCCGGCACACCCGTGCCTGTCCTCGTGCTGCGGCCCGGACCTCGGTCCGGGACACCGTCGCGTGCCTGGACGACGAGGAGTGCTCCAGCCTGTGGCTCAGCGATCCGACGGCAGCTACGACGCCGGGAACATCACCGTCCTCGAGGGTCTCGAGGCAGTACGCAAGCGACCCGGCATGTACATCGGGTCCACCGGCGCGCGAGGGTTGCACCACCTCGTGTACGAGGTCGTGGACAACTCGGTCGACGAGGCGTTGGCGGGCCACGCGGACACGATCGACGTGACCCTGCTGGCCGACGGCGGCGTCCGCGTCGTCGACAACGGTCGCGGGATCCCGGTGGCGATGCACCCGACGGAGGGTCGTCCCACGGTCGAGGTCGTCATGACGATCCTGCACGCGGGCGGCAAGTTCGGGGGCGGCGGCTACGCCGTCTCCGGTGGCCTGCACGGCGTGGGCATCTCCGTCGTCAACGCGCTCTCCTCGCGGGTCGTCACCGAGGTGCGTCGCGACGGGTACGCGTGGCGCCAGGAGTTCGCCGACGGCGGGGAGCCGGTGGGCGAGCTGCAGCGGCTCGAGGCGACGGACGCGACGGGCACGACCCAGACGTTCTGGGCCGACGGCACGATCTTCGAGACGACGGACTACGACTTCGAGACGCTCCGGTCGCGGTTCCAGCAGTACGCGTTCCTCAACAAGGGCCTGCGGATCACGCTGACCGACGAGCGCGCCGAGCACGTCTCCGGTCCGGACGAGATCACCGGGGCGCTGGACACCACCGCGGTGGTGGCGGCGCTCGACGACGAGGACGCGGCAGCAGCGGCCGCGGCCGCCGCGTCCCCCGACGACGAGGTGCACGACGCCGAGTCGGACGGCGGTGCGGTGCGGACCGTCACGTACAAGTACGACGACGGCCTCATTGACTACGTCAAGCACATCAACGCGGCGAAGCGGTCGGAGATCATCCACCCGGAGATCATCGACATCGAGTCGGAGGACACCACGGCGACGATCTCGCTCGAGGTCGCGATGCAGTGGACCAGCTCCTACAGCGAGTCGGTGCACACGTTCGCCAACACGATCTCGACGACGGAGGGCGGCACGCACGAGGAGGGGTTCCGTGCGGCGATGACGAGCCTGGTCAACTCCTACGCCCGGGACAAGGCGATCCTCAAGGAGAAGGACGAGAACCTCACGGGTGACGACATCCGCGAGGGTCTCACCGCCGTGCTGAGCGTCAAGCTGGGCGAGCCGCAGTTCGAGGGCCAGACCAAGACGAAGCTCGGGAACACCGAGGCGAAGACGTTCGTGCAGCGGGTCGTGCGCGAGAAGATGATCGACTGGTTCGACTCCCACCCGAACGAGGCGCGCGACATCATCCGCAAGGCCATCTCGGCGTCGCAGGCGCGGATCGCGGCCCGCAAGGCGCGCGAGGCGACGCGGCGCAAGGGGATCCTCAGCTCGGGCGGCATGCCCGGCAAGCTCAAGGACTGCCAGTCGAACCGTCCCGAGGCGTGCGAGATCTACATCGTCGAGGGTGACTCCGCCGGCGGTTCGGCGGTGCGTGGCCGCGACCCGCACCACCAGGCGATCCTGCCGCTGCGCGGCAAGATCCTCAACGTGGAGCGGGCGCGCCTGGACAAGGCGCTGTCCAACGCGGAGGTGCAGGCGCTGATCACGGCCTTCGGCACCGGCATCGGCGAGGACTTCGACATCGCCAAGCTGCGGTACCACAAGATCGTGCTGATGGCCGACGCCGACGTCGACGGCCAGCACATCTGCACGCTCCTGCTGACGCTGCTGTTCCGCTACATGCGCCCGCTCATCGAGCAGGGACACGTGTACCTCGCGCAGCCGCCGCTGTACAGGCTCAAGTGGACCAACGCCCCGCACGACTACGTGTACTCCGACCGGGAGCGCGACGCGTTCCTCGAGCAGGGCATCGCCGCGGGCAAGCGGATCCCCAAGGAGAACGGGATCCAGCGCTACAAGGGTCTCGGCGAGATGGACTACACGGAGCTCTGGGACACCACGATGGACCCCGAGCACCGTACGTTGATGCAGGTCACCATCGACGACGCCGCCGCGGCGGACGAGATCTTCTCGGTGCTGATGGGCGAGGACGTCGAGTCCCGGCGCAGCTTCATCCAGCGCAACGCCAAGGACGTCCGGTTCCTCGACATCTGACCGGAGCTGCGCGTACACGCGATGTGCGCGCAGTTGTACAGAACTTTCAGGACTGATCGAGGCAGGACCCGCGCCCGGGCGGCGCAGGAGGAAACGGAGACACGGTGACGGACGAGACACCCGGCCCCGAGAACGACGGCCCCGCGGAGGTGCCGGCAGGCGACGACGTCACGCTGGCCGCGATCCAGCACGGGCGGGTCGAGCAGGTGGACCTGCAGCTCGAGATGCAGCGCTCCTACCTTGACTACGCGATGAGCGTCATCGTCGGCCGAGCGCTGCCCGACGTGCGTGACGGCCTCAAGCCGGTGCACCGCCGTGTGCTCTACGCGATGTACGACGGGGGCTACCGGCCGGACCGCGCTTTCTCGAAGTGCTCGCGCGTCGTCGGCGACGTCATGGGCAAGTTCCACCCGCACGGCGACACGGCCATCTACGACACCCTGGTCCGCCTGGTCCAGGACTGGGTGCTGCGGTACCCGCTCGTCGCCGGGCAGGGGAACTTCGGCTCCCCGGGCAACGACCCGGCGGCCGCCCCGCGGTACACCGAGTGCCGCATGGCCCCGCTGGCGCTCGAGATGGTCCGGGACATCGACAAGGACACGGTCGACTTCCAGGACAACTACGACGGCCGGACCCAGGAGCCGGTGGTCCTGCCCTCGCGGATCCCGAACCTGCTGGTCAACGGCTCGGCGGGCATCGCCGTCGGCATGGCCACCAACATCCCCCCGCACAACCTGCGCGAGGTGGCCGAGGGCGTCCGCTGGCACCTGGCCAACCCGGACGCGTCCAAGGAGGAGCTGCTGGCGGCGCTCCTGCAGCGGATCAAGGGGCCGGACTTCCCGTCGGGCGCCCAGATCCTGGGGACCAAGGGCATCGAGGAGGCGTACCGGACGGGCCGCGGCTCGATCACGATGCGCGCCGTGGTGAACGTCGAGGAGATCCAGAACCGGATCTGCCTGGTCATCACCGAGCTGCCGTACATGGTGAACCCGGACAACCTCGCCACGAAGATCGCCGACCTCGTCAACGACGGCAAGGTCGCCGGCATCGCGGACATCCGCGACGAGACGTCGGGGCGCACCGGCCAGCGCCTGGTCATCGTGCTCAAGCGGGACGCCGTCGCGAAGGTCGTGCTGAACAACCTGTACAAGCACACCCAGCTGCAGGACAACTTCAGCGCCAACATGCTCGCGCTCGTCGACGAGGTGCCCCGCACCCTGAGCCTCGACGCGTTCGTCCGGCACTGGACGCAGCACCAGATCGAGGTCGTGCGCCGACGCACCGCCTACCTGCTGCGCGAGGCGCAGGACAAGATCCACATCTACGAGGGCTACCTGCGCGCCCTCGACGCGCTCGACGCCGTCATCGCCCTCATCCGCCGCTCCCCCGACGCCGACCAGGCGCGGTCCGGCCTCATGGAGCTGCTCGGGATCGACGAGACACAGGCGAACGCGATCCTCGCGCTGCAGCTCCGCCGGCTCGCGGCCCTCGAGCGGCAGCAGATCCTCGACGAGCACGCCAAGCTCAAGGCCGAGATCCTCGAGTACGAGGACATCCTCGCCAAGCCGGCGCGCCAGCGCGAGATCGTCGCCACGGAGCTGGACGAGGTCACCGAACGGTGGGGCGACGAGCGCCGCACCACGATCCTCCCCTACGACGGCGACATGTCGATCGAGGACCTCATCCCCGAGGAGGACGTGGTCGTCACGATCACGCACGGCGGCTACGCCAAGCGCACCCGCACCGACTCCTACCGGGCTCAGCGGCGCGGCGGGAAGGGCGTGCGCGGCGCCACGCTGCGCCAGGACGACATCGTCGACCACTTCTTCGTCACCACGACCCACCACTGGCTGCTGTTCTTCACTGACGCCGGGCGGGTCTACCGGGTCAAGGGCTACGAGCTGCCCGAGCAGGCGCGAGACGCCAAGGGCCAGCACGTCGCGAACCTGCTGGCGATGCAGCCCGACGAGAAGATCGCCCAGGTGCTCGCCGTCCGCGACTACGACGCCGCGGAGTACCTGCTGCTCGCCACGCGCCGGGGGCTGGTCAAGAAGACCCGCCTGAGCGACTACGACTCGCCGCGCAGCGGCGGTCTCATCGCGATCAACCTGCGCCAGGACGACGACGGCACCCCCGACGAGCTCGTGGCCGCCCGGCTGGTGAACGCCGACGACGAGCTCATCCTCGTCTCGCGCAAGGGCCAGTCGATCCGCTTCCCCGCCGACGACGACACGCTCCGCCCGATGGGCCGCGCGACGTCCGGCGTGACCGGCATGAAGTTCCGCGAGGGCGACGAGCTGCTCAACGCCGACGTCGTCACCCCGGGCACCGACCTGTTCGTCGTCACCGAGGGCGGCTTCGCCAAGCGCACCCGCATCGACGACTACCGGATCCAGGGGCGCAACGGTTACGGCATCAAGGTCGCCAACCTGGTCGAGGCTCGTGGAGACCTTGTGGGGGCCCTGGTGACGGACGCCGACACCGAGGTTCTGGTGATCATGGAGCGTGGCAAGATCGTCCGGTCGCGCGTGGACGAGGTCAACCTGACGGGTCGCACGACCCAGGGCGTCACCTTCGCCAAGCCCGACAAGAAGGACCGCATCATCGCCGTCGCGCGGAACGTCGAGCGTCGCGAGGACGTGGTGTCGGTTAGCGTGGAAGAAGAGGCCGCTGACGGCGGCCCGGCCGGGGCCGCTGCGGCGACCACGCCCGAGCAGGACGAGACCGGAGACGGGAACATCTGATGGCCAGCGACAACACGGCGGGACGGGCAGGGACGACGACGGACGCTGCGGAGAGCACGCAGCAGATGCCGCCCGTGCCGGCAGCGCCGACGACGCCGGAGAAGAACGGCGCGACGTCGGCCACCGGTGCCAAGACGTCCGCCGACGCCGCGTCGACGTCGTCCGCCGGGGCGCAGGGAGACGCCTCGACCGAGGCCGGGGCGAACGGTGCAGCACCCACCGACGGCACGGCGCCAGCCAACGGCGCAGCGGCGACGAACGGCGCGGCGCCCGCGAACGGCACCGCCGAGAAGAACGGCGCGGTCAAGGCCGCGGCAGCCGCGCTCGCCGCGGCGCGCAGCGCCGCCAAGAAGGTTCAGTCGGCCGCCTCGGCGTCGTCGAGCACCGGGTCCGAGGCGCCCGACGTCGCCACCGCGCCGGGCGCACCCCAGCCGACGGCGGGCTCCTCCCAGAGCGGCCCGCGGCCCGAGATGCACTACTCGGCGGGCGGCGTCCACGGCACCGCCGAGGCCGCTCCCCCGGCCGGCGCGCAGTACGGTGGCGGTGCCCAGCCGGGCGTGCAGTCGGCGGCGTCGCCGGCCGAGATCGGCAGCCCCCGTCGCGTCCGGTTGTCCGTCTCGCGCATCGACCCGTGGTCGATCATGAAGCTCGCGTTCCTGCTGTCCGTCGCGATCGGGATCATGATCGTCGTCGCGACCGCTGTGGTCTGGTACTCGCTGAACTCGCTCGGCACGTTCTCGACCATCCAGGAGTTCCTCATCGAGACGATGGGGCCGCAGACGATCGACATCATGCAGTTCGTGGAGTTCGAGCGCATGATCTCCCTGTCGACGCTCATCGCGCTGGTGAACATGGTGTTGTTCACGGCGATCGCCACCATCATAGCGATCCTGTACAACATCACCGCGGCGTTGGTCGGGGGCGTGCACCTGACCCTCACCGACGACTGAGGCGCGGCAGGCCGCGACGGACGTCACACCCTGACGGTCCCGTCGTGGTTTGGGCGCGGAGCGCCCGGTGCGGTAATGTTCCGTGCTGCACGCGTTCTTCGGACGCGTGCGGAGGGGCTATAGCTCAGACGGTTAGAGCGCTTCCCTGATAAGGAAGAGGTCGGAGGTTCAAGTCCTCCTAGCCCCACTCCCTGGCAGACGCGGAGGTCCAGCATGAAGAAGCTGTTCGTCGTCCTGCTCGCCGCCGCGGCGGGATACCTCGTCTGGCGCCGGGTCTCGGCAGACTCCGCCGACCGTGACCTGTGGACCGAGGTCACCGACTCCCTCGACTGATCGCCTCCCGGGGCCATGGCGCAATTGGTAGCGCACCTGCTTTGCAAGCAGGGGGTTGGGGGTTCGAGTCCCCCTGGCTCCACCACACCTGACGAAGGCCGCTGACCCCACGGGGTCAGCGGCCTTCGTCGCGGAACCCGCGACTAAGGGGTGTGGATGTCCGGCCAGGGGCAGCTGCTGACCTCGCTGCCGATGTGGAAGCTGGGGTGCGGCGGCTGGTTGTAGCCGGTGTTCTGCCAGGCGATCGCCACGCGGTACTGCGGGTCGTGCATGAGCGTGGGTATCCGCAGGTCCGTCACGGAGGGCGTGGCGTAGATGCGGAGCGCCGACGAGTCGCTCGTGCGCCAGACGACCTCCTCACGCCAGTCGCCGACCAGGTCGCCCGACAGGGCCGGGTTCGACTTGGTGCCGTTGTTCGTGCCGACGCCGGAAGCGGTGAGCAGGCGACCGTCGTCGTAGTCGTCCACGGGGGTGCCGTCGAGCAGCTCGCGTTCGCCGTCCCCGTCCCACCAGGCCAGGAAGTTCGCCGAGCTCGGCTTGGAGCCCACGGTGCTCCCGGAGGCGTTGCGCAGCCCCGACACGTTCGACGACCAGAACTCGCCGCCGGGGTTGGCAGCGGTGACGTTCGCGGCGACGCCGCGGCCGTTGTCGCCGTCGGGGCTCGTCTGGAACAGGACCGTGCCGTCCGCGCCGACGGGGCTGGAGGACGGGGCGCTGCTGCTCTCGTGGGGCATGTACACCTCCTGGCCCGGACGGCCGGGCACGAAGTCGGAGACGTGCAGCGCGTCGCCGTGGCCCATGCGGGTGTTCCACAGCGGGTCGCCGTCCGCGTCGATCGCCATCGCGCCGTCGACGACGTCCTGGCGCCCGTCGCCGTCGAGGTCGGCGATGGACAGGCTGTGGGCGCCCTACCGCGGTACTGCGAACCCCGGTCGTCGGAGTCGAAGATCCACCGGGTGGACAGGTTCTGCCCGTCGAAGTCGACCGCCCAGACGACCGAGCGGGTGTAGTAGCCCCGCGCGAAGATCATGGACGGGCCCGACCCGTCGAGGTAGGCGGTCCCGGCGAGGAAGCGGTCGACCCGGTTGCCGTAGCAGTCGCCCCAGCTCGAGACGTCGCCGCGCGGCGGCTGGTAGTCGACGGTGTCGACCGCGGCGCCGGTGCGCCCGTCGAAGACAGTCAGGTACTCGGGGCCGGACAGGACGTAGCCGCCCGAGTTGCGGTGGTCGGCGCCACCGCTGCCGATCACGTCCCCCTGGCGGTCGCGCGTGCCGTCGGCGGTCTTCATAGCGATCGAGGCGTCGCCGTCGCCGTCCAGGTCACCCACGCTGGTGTCGTTGGCGGAGTAGCCGGTGCCGGGCCGGTTGATCGGGATGTCGAGGTAGCCGCTCCCGGTGAATCTCGCCTCCGCGCCCGACCGTGAACCCTCGGCGTCGAGCGTGAGGTCGAGGCCGGCTCCGACGGCATTCACCGATCCTCGGGCAGGCGCTTTCCCCGGGCGATGAAACCGCCGCAGCATGAACGATTGGTCGCCGCTCAGGAGCCGGGAGCCTGCGGAGCCTCGCGGCCTGCCAGCGCGGCCCGGAGCCGGTCGGCGGTGTCCGAGGCGCGGTAGTTCTCGGCCACCCGGAGAGCAGCGCGACGGTCGATCGGGAGTGACCGGTTCGCAGGCCGACGAGGTCCTGGTACGCCGGCGACCGGTACCACTCCGCGGCCGCGCCCGGGGACGGGAAGCCGATGATGACGACGTCGCCGGGGACGTCGCCCTCGACGGCGACGGGCCGGGTGCCGTGCACGAGCCACTCACCTCCGAACGGAGCGAACGTGTCCTCGATCTGCTCGACGTACGCGATGCTCTCCGCCCCCATCTCGACGTCGGTCAGGTAGGCGATCGCGTAGCCCAGCGGTCCCGCAGCGGGCTGGTGTCCAGCGTCGTCCATGGTCGTCCTCCTCCGTGCCGAGTGTCTGGTGCCTGCGGTACCAGACTGGTGCCGGATGCTCGCCCTGGCCATGACCTCCGAGGTCATGGCCCACCACGCCCGTATCCTCGAACGATGACCGACGCCCGCGAGACTGCGCACGCCGGCACCCTGCTGCGGTCGTGGCGCGAGCACCGCCGCCTGAGCCAGCAGGCGTTGTCGGACCGGTCCACGGTCAGCACGCGGCACCTCTCGCGGGTGGAGACCGGGAGAGCGCGACCCTCGGCGTCGATGCTCGTCCAGCTCAGCGACCATCTCGACCTGCCGATCCGGGACCGGAACCGGCTGCTGGTGCTCGCCGGGCACGCCCCTCGCTACGACGACCGGCGGCTCGACGACCCGGCTCTCGGTCCGGTGCTCCACAGCCTGCGCGAGCTGCTCACCGCACACCTGCCCTACCCGGCGCTGCTGCTCGACGACCACTGGGACGTCGTCGAGGCCAACGCCGCCGTGGATGCCCTGCTGAGCGGCTGCGCTGCGGACCTGCTCGAGCCACCGATCAACGTCGTCCGGCTCTGCCTGCACCCCGAAGGCCTGGCCCCTCGGCTCCGAGACGTCGACCGGTGGGCGGGCCTTCTGTGGCACCAGGTGTCGCGCCGCGCCGAACGGACCAACGCCCCGCGCCTCCACCGCCTGGTCGACGAGATCCGCGGTTTTCTCGGGGAGATCGGCAGCGAGCTACCGGTGTCCGGACCGGTCGTCTCGCTGGACCTCGTCGACGGTGACGACACGCTGCGGTTCTTCAGTACATCGACTCAGCTCACCACCGCCACCGATGGAGCACTCGAGGGGCTGCACCTCGAGACCTTCCTCCCGGCGGACGCGCACACCAGGCGGTGACTCGGCCGCTGACGGTCCCTCAGCACGAGAGCCCCCGCCCCGGGAGGGCGGAGGCTCTCGTCTGCTCGGACTGGTGTCGCGAGCTACTTCTTGTCGTCGGTCGCCTTCTTGGCGGCATCGTCCGCCGCGTCGACGGCCTCGTCGGCCTTCTTCTGCGCGGCGTCGGTGGCCTTCTTGGCGGACTCGGCGGAGTCGTCCACCGCGTCCTTGGCCGCGCCGGCGGTCGACTTCCGGGCTCGGGACGCCCGGGACGCCGTCTTCTCCTTGGCGTCCTGCACGGCCTCGGAGACGTCGTCCTTCACCTCGGACGCCCGGCCGGACAGCTTCTCCGTCGCCTCCTTGCCCTTGGCGACGGCGGCACCGGCCGCCTCCCCCACGGCCTCGGCCGCGTCGCCGACGACGTGCCGCGCATCACGGGCCACGCCGTCGAAGTCGGGGGCGGTGGACTGCTCCCAGGGCTCGGCCCACGGGTCGTTCTGCGGCTGCGCCCGGCGGTAGAACGCGTAGCCCGCGGCGGCCGCACCGCCGATGACCACCGTCCACACGAACGTCTTGCGACGGCGGGACCGGCGCTGCACCTTGCGGGCGGACTTCTCCGCGGCCTTGGCCGCCTTCTTCGCGGCCTTCGCGGCCTCTTCCGTCGTCAGGGCGGCGCGGGACGCCGCCTCGTTGAACACGTCGACGATCTTCGGCAGGTACTCGTCCACGATCTTGTCGTGGGCGCTGTCGACGAGCGGGCCGGTCCTGCCGGCGGCCTGCTCGACACGGGGCGCGGCGGCCTGGACGCTCTCGTTCCACGCCAGCTCGACGCGTGGCCGGAGCCACTCGACGAACGAGTCCACGCGCGGCGAGGCCCAGTCCTTGGCCTGTCCCGCGGCGTCCTTGGCGCTGTCAGCGGCACGGGATCCCGCGCCGACGAGAGCGGCCGTGACCTCCGCGGCAGAGTCCTTCACCTTGGCGGAGTCGATCTTCGGGGTCTGCACCATGCGCCCACTCTGCCACTCGTCGCGCACGGTCGCACCGGTACACGCCCGGTGGCGACCATCCGGGCCCGCGGTGAGAGGATGGGCGCATGTTCGCAACTCTCCACACCTCCGCCGGTGACATCCGCCTCGAGCTGTTCCCGAACCACGCGCCGAAGACCGTCGCGAACTTCACGGGCCTCGCCCAGGGCACCAAGACCTGGACCGACCCCCGCACGGGCGCCGAGCGCAACGACCCGCTCTACGACGGCGTCATCTTCCACCGCGTCATCGACAACTTCATGGTGCAGGGCGGCGACCCCCTGGGTACCGGCACGGGCGGCCCCGGCTACACGTTCGACGACGAGATCCACCCGGAGCTCGTCTTCGACCAGAAGTACCTCCTCGCCATGGCGAACGCCGGCAAGCGCCGCAACCCGGTGACGGGCGAGACCGAGGGCACCAACGGCTCGCAGTTCTTCATCACCACGACCGAGACCTCCTGGCTCAACGGCAAGCACACCATCTTCGGCAAGGTCGCCGACGACGAGTCGCGCGCCGTCGTCGACGCCATCGGCTCGACGAAGGTCCGCCCGGGCGACCGCCCGGTCGAGGACATCGTCATCGAGCGCGTCACCATCGAGGACTGAGGGGCGCACCATCAGCACGCCGCAGCAGCCGCCCGCGGATCCCGCGGGCGACGCTCCCCCCGTCTGCCCGCGCCACCCGGACCGGGTGGCGCACGTGCGGTGCCAGCGCTGCGGCCGGCCGACCTGTCCCGAGTGCCAGCGGCCGGCCGCGGTCGGCATCCAGTGCGTGGACTGCGTCGCGCAGTCGGCCCGGACCACGAGGAGCGCCCGGACCGTGTTCGGGGCGACCGTGCGCGGGGGGCGACCCGTCGTCACCCTGACGATCATCGGGATCTGCGTGGTGAGCTGGGTCCTGCAGCTCACCACGGCGGGCGCCTGGACCGACCAGTGGATCTTCGCGCCGTCGGTCGGCCAGGACGAGCCGTGGAGGTTCCTCACGGCGGCCTTCCTGCACTCCACCACACCGCTGCACATCCTGTTCAACATGTACGCGCTGTGGCTCGTGGGGCCGTTCCTCGAGCAGGCGTTCGGACGGGGCCGGTTCCTCGCCCTGTACCTGCTCGCGGCGCTGGGCGGTTCGGTGGGCGTGCTGCTGCTCGCCGACCCGCTCGACCCGAGCTGGTACACCGGCGTCGTCGGTGCCTCGGGGGCCGTCTTCGGCCTCTTCGGCGCCATCATCCCGGTGCTGCGCCGGATGGGACGCAACGCCGGGCAGATCGTCGTGCTCATCGCCCTCAACATGGCGCTGCCGTTCCTGGTCCCGAACATCGCGTGGCAGGCGCACGTCGGCGGGCTCGTCGTCGGCCTGGCGATCGGTGCCGGGTACGCGGCCGCACCACGGGAGAGGCAGAGGATCGTCGGCTGGGCGCTGCCGACCGCCGTCGGCGTCGTCCTCGTCGCCCTGTCGGTGTGGAAGTACTCGTCGGTGAGCTACCTCGCGCTGTTCTGAACCGGCACGTACGAGTTATCCCCAGAGATATGCACAGGTGTGGAATGACACCGGTGGAACTTGTACAGCCGGACTACTTCCAGCGTGTGGTCAGGGAGAACCCGGCGATGATGAGGACGAAGCCGACCAGGAGGTTCCAGTTGCCGAGCTGCGGCACCGGCAGCCCGAGGTTCTGGCTCGTCAGGTAGTAGGTGACGATCCAGGCCAGCCCGGCGAGCATGAGGCCGAGCATCGTGGGCACGAGCCAGCGCGGGTTGGCCGACGACTTCCGGGCGGCCGGGTCCGCACCGGTGTCGGACTTCTTCTTGGCAGGCTGCGACTCGGACACGGGCTGACTCCTGTCAGGGTGCTCTGCGACGTCCGAGGATCGTCCTCGACCGCCGACGACGGGTTTTTCGTCTAGCGTAGTGGCCAGTCGTACCGGATCGGCACCAGGAGGGGGATCGCGATGTCGCCACGGCTTCGTTCGGGCATCTCCGTCGCGTGCGTGCTCGCCCTGTCCGGCGTGCTCTTCACGGCCAGCGCCCGGCTCGCCGACGGTCAGGAGAGCCGGCACGCGGGCGACCTCGCGTCGGTCGTCGCCGCGGAGTCGTCCCGCGTGGAGGAGCTGTCCGAGCAGGCGAGCACCCTCGACGACGAGGTGGCGCGCCTCAGCGCACAGGTCGACGTCGACGTCCCGCGGCGCGACCCCGCGCTGCGGGCCCGCGAGTCTGTCGTCACCGGCGCATGGCCGGCCGCCGGCGAGGGCGTGAGCGTCGCGCTCGAGGACGCACCGATCTCCGCGCTCGACAACCCGGACGTCCGCCCGGACCACCTGGTCGTGCACCAGCAGGACGTGCAGCACGTCATCAACGCCCTGTGGGCCGGCGGTGCGGAGTCGATGACGCTCCAGGGCGAGCGGGTGACCTCGACGAGCGCCTTCCGGTGCTCCGGCAACATCCTGCTGCTGCACGGCAAGGTGTTCTCCCCCCCGTACGTCATCGAGGCGATCGGCGACCCCGAGGATCTGCGGGCCGCTCTCGAGGCATCCCCCGGGATGGCGATCTACCAGCAGTACGTCGACTGGATCGGCCTCGGCTACGCGGTCGAGCAGCACGACCTGATCGAGATGCCCGCCTACACCGGGGGCAAGGAGCTGCGGTACGCCAGCGTCCCCGACGGAACGGACGTGTTCTCGTGAGGCACGTGCGTCCGCGTCGCCGCGGGGGTCCGGTGAGCGCCGTCGTCGGGGTATTCGGCGAGCTGCTCATCACCGCCGGCGTGCTCCTGGGGCTGTTCGTCGTGTGGCAGCTGTGGTGGACCGACGTCCAGGCCGAGCGGGTCCACACCCAGGTGCTCGCCGAGCTGGACTGGCCGGAACCGCCCGCCGTGGAGGACGCCACCGAGAACGGCCCGGCGATCGCGAGCGAGCACCGCGAGGACCCGCCGGTGATGGACGAGCCGGCGGACGAGACGGTGTTCGCGGAGCTGTACGTCCCGCGCTGGGGTGCCGACTACGTCACCCCGGTCGCGCAAGGCGTCGACAAGGCCCGGGTGCTCGACCGGCTCGGCGCGGGGCACTACCCCGGTACCGCGATGCCCGGCGACGTCGGCAACTTCGCCACGGCCGGTCACCGCACCACCTACGGCAAGCCCTACCACCAGGTCGCGGACCTCCAGGAGGGCGACGCCCTCGTGTTCCGCACCGCCGACAACTGGTACGTCTACCGCAAGACGACGGACGAGATCGTCTGGCCGAACCAGGTCGACGTCATCGCGCCCGTGCCCGGTCTGCAGGCCGGCGAGCCGGTGCCGGAGCTGACCGAGCGGATCCTCACGCTCACGGCATGCCACCCGATGTACTCCGCCGCCCAGCGGTACATCGTCCACGGCGAGCTGGACTACTGGGCTCCCGTGGAGGAGGGCACCCCCATCGAGCTGATCGAGGCCGGGGTCGAGGTCCGCGGCACCGACGACGGAGAGGCCTGATGTACGGCGGACTGTGGCGTATCCTCCCAGGACCCGCGTGGTTCCGGGTGCTGTTCCTGCTCGTGATGTTCGTGGCCCTCGTGTGGGTCTGCTTCGAGTGGGTCTTCCCCTGGTTGTCCACCTACGTCCCCATCAACGACAACACCGTCGAGGCGCACCCATGACCTCCATCCTCGTCGTCGACAACTACGACTCCTTCGTCTACACGATCGTCGGGTACCTCGACCAGCTCGGGGCCCGCACCACCGTGGTCCGCAACGACGCGGTGCCCGAGCCCGACGCCGCCGGCCGGTTCTGGCACGACGACGGCACGCCCTTCGACGGTGTCCTCGTCTCGCCGGGTCCCGGCACACCGCAGCTGGCAGGATCGTCCGAGGACGTGATCCGCGCGTGCGCCCGCTCCGAGACGCCGATGCTGGGGGTCTGCCTGGGGCACCAGGCGCTGGCCGAGGTCTACGGCGCGACCGTGTCGCACGCCGCCGAGCTCATGCACGGCAAGACGAGCGAGGTCGAGCACCAGGGGGTCGGCGTCCTCGACGGCCTGGGGTCACCGTTCACGGCGACGCGCTACCACTCGCTGGCCGTGGAGCCGCAGACGGTGCCCGCGGAGCTGGAGGTCACCTGCACGACGGCGGGCGGGGTGGTCATGGGTGTCCAGCACCGCGACCTGCCGCTGCACGGGGTGCAGTTCCACCCCGAGTCGGTGCTGACCGAGGGCGGGCACCGGCTGCTCGCCAACTGGCTCACGGTCTGCGGTGACACCGGGGCCGTGGAACGGTCCGCCGGGATGGCACCGCTCGTCCACCAGGGCTGAGCAGCGCCCGTACCACGGCCGAGCGGCGCCGCCCCGGGTAGGACGGCGCCGCTCGGATGGGGCCTCAGCCCGCCGCGGGTGAAGTTCCTCAGCCCTCGTCGCCGGGGTTCTCGCCCTCGTCGTCGCCGCCACCGAGGCCGAGCCCCGGCTCCTCGTCGTCCTGCGGCGGGGCCGGCGTGGCCTCGCCGGCGCTGCAGTCCTGGCCCTCGGCGCCCGTGGAGATCGTGATCGTGACGTCCGACCCCACCTCCAGCTCGGTGCCGGCCGGCGGGTCCTGGTTGCTCACGAAGCCTGGGCAGTAGTCGGCCGACGACTCGGTGCGCTGGATCGGGTTGAGGTTGGACTGGCCGCCCAGCGCGTTCTCGGCCTCGTCCGCGGTCATGCCCCTGACCTCCGGGACGCTGACGGTCTCGGCCTCGGGCTCCTCGCCGATGGTGAGCTCCACCGTGCTGCCGCTGTCGATCGTGCCCGGCTGCGGCGACTGGTCCACCACGCGGCCGACGTCGTTCGGGTCCTGGACCGGCTCGCTGCTGGTGCCATGGCTGAGCCCGAGCTCTTCGAGCGTGGCCTTGGCGTCCTCCTCCGACATCCCGAGGAGGTCCGGCAGCTCGACCTGGCCGTTGGAGACGACGAGGGTGACCGAGTCACCCGGGGTGACGGCCTCGTTGGGACCGGGGTCGGACGAGATGACGTCGCCCCCGTCGACGCTCGAGCTGGCCTGCTCCTCGACGCCTCCCAGCTCCAGTTCGGCGTCTGCCAGCTCGCTCTCGGCCTGTTCCTGACTCATCCCGGTGAGGTCGGGCATGCCGAAGGTGTCTGGGCCGCCGGAGAAGAAGACGAGCACCTGGGTGCCCTCCTCCACCTGCTCGCCGCTGGCGGGGTCGGACCGGGTGAGAGTGTTCTCCGGCTCGTCGGACTCGTCGTCGACGCGCTCGGAGTACACGAGGCCCGCGCCCTCGACGAGGCGTTTTGCCTCCGTCGGGCTCATGTTCGCGGACAGCTCCGGCACGGCGACGAGGGTGGGTTCCTCCTCACCGCTGCTGAGCCAGAAGAACAGGATCGCCGCGAGGGCCAGCACGCCGACGCCGATCAGCGTCCACAGGAGCCACCTGCGGCTGCCCTTGCCCTCGTCGTCGGGCTCGGTGGCCGTGCCGACCGCCGTCTGGTCCGCCGGCAGGCCGGTCTGACCCCAGGGGGACGGCTCCCCGGCCGGGGACATGACCTGGGTGCCCTGCGGGTCGCCCAGGACCTGGGTCGCGGCGTACCCGGCGGCCGCGCCGGCACCGGCCGCACCGAGCGCGGGGGCCATGACGTTGCCGCCGCGCATGGCGGCCTCGAGGTCGGAGCGGAACTCGCCGGCCGACGAGTAGCGGTGGTCGCGGTCCTTCGTGAGCGAGCGCAGGGTGATCCGGTCGAGCACCTCGGGGACGTCGTTGGCGATCTCGCTGGGACGCTGCGGCTCCTGGCCCACGTGCTGGTAGGCGAGGGCCACGGCGGAGTCGCCGACGAACGGCGGCCGGCCGGTGAGCAGCTCGAAGAGGACGCAGCCCGTGGAGTACAGGTCGCTGCGGGCGTCGACCTGCTCGCCGCGGGCCTGCTCGGGCGACAGGTACTGCGCGGTGCCGATGACGGCCTGGCCCTGCGTCATCGTCGCCGCGGAGTCCGCCATCGCGCGCGCGATGCCGAAGTCCATCACCTTGACCGCGCCCGTGGGCGTGATCATGACGTTGGCGGGCTTGATGTCGCGGTGCACGATCCCGGCGTGGTGGGAGTACTCGAGCGCGCTGAGGATGCCGACCGTGATCTCCACGGCCTCCTCGATCGGCACCGCGGCGCCGTCGGCGAGGATGTCGCGGACCGTGTGCCCCTCGACGTACTCCATGACGATGAACGGGATGTGGACAGACTGTCCCGTTGCGTCGGTGGAGGTGTCCTCCCCCGTGTCGTAGACGGCGACGATCGCCGGGTGGTTGAGCGCGGCGGCCGACTGCGCCTCGCGCCGGAACCGGGCGAGGAACGACGGGTCGCGCGCGAGGTCGGAGCGCAGCACCTTGATCGCGACGGTGCGGCCGAGGCGCGTGTCGTGACCGATGTGCACCTCAGCCATGCCACCGCGGCCGATGAGCTCACCGACCTCGTACCGGCCCGCGAGTACTCGGGGCGTGTTGTCCACCACTCAGACGTCCTTCTGGGTCGTTGTCGCACCGACGGGGCGCGACGGGTCCGGGAGCATCATCCCAGAATCGGGTTCGGTCATCGCCCGCAGGCGCGTGGGTCGTGTCACGAGCACGGCGGCGGCGAGGGCGGGGAGCGCGGCGTCGTCGCCGTCGCCGCCGCGCTCCCCGCTCAGGAGCGTCGCGACGAGCAGCACGCCGAGCAGCCCCAGCAGGGCCAGCAGCGGCCAGGAGAGGCGACCGAGCGGGCCGAGGCGTTGTCCCGTCGTCGTGGAGCTGCGCACGGGCTTGGAGGACGCGCGCGACGGGTGGGAGGCCGTCGTCCGGGTGGCGTCGCTGCGGGCGGTGCCGTCGCGTGCCGCGGCCCGCGTCCCTCCCTGCGGAGGGGTCGGCCGCGAGGTCCCGCCCGACCGTAGGTCGCGGCGAGCCGGGTAGGTGCGGGGCGCCACCGGGTCGGGCAGGTCCGGCGTGGACGACGACGGCGCGGAGCCAGGCTGCCCGGACGGCGGCACCGGGTCGGGCGACCGGGCCGGGGGCACGTCGTCGGGCCGGGCGTGACGGACGGGTGCGGGGCGGCCGCCACGGGCAGCCCGGCGAGCGGCGCGGGAGCGGGCGCCGAGCGGGTCCTCGGCGATCTCCCGGGCCAGCGCGTCGAGCTCGTCGGCCAGTGCGGCGCCGGACGTCGGCCGCTTGTTGGGGTCCTTCGCCAGCATCCGCATGATGACGTCGTTGAGCCCGGGGTGGACGGTGGACGGCAGCGGCGGCACCGCGTTGTTCACGTGCGCGACGGCGATGTCCACCGGCGTCGACCCCGTGAACGGGCGCTTGCCCGCCGTCGCCTCGTAGGCGACGATCCCGAGCGCGTACAGGTCCGAGGCTGCCGTCGCGGGCTGACCGACGGCCTGCTCCGGCGAGAGGTACTGGGCCGTGCCCATGACCATGCCCGTCGCCGTCATCGTCGCCTGGTTGGCGGCCAGCGAGACGCCGAAGTCGGTGATCTTCACCCCGCGGCCGTCGTGCTCCAGCAGGATGTTGCCCGGCTTGACGTCCCGGTGGACCACCTTCGTGCGGTGGGCGTGGTGCAGGCCGCGCGCGGTCGCCGACAGGATCGGGAGCAGCTTGCGCGGCGCGACGACAGGTTCACGCTCGAGGAGGTCCGCGAGCGGCTCGCCGAGCACCAGCTCCATGACGAGGAACCCGGCACCGTCCTGCTCGCCGTAGTCGTACATCTGCGCGATGTTGGGGTGCGACAGCGCGGCGCTGTTGCGCGCCTCGGTGCGCAGCCGCTTGAGGAAGTCCTCGTTGCCCGTGAACTCCTCGCGCAGCACCTTCACGGCGACGTCGCGGCCCAGGTAGCCGTCGTCGGCCACCCAGACCTCGCCCATGCCGCCGACGGCGATCTGGCGGGTGAGGCGGTAGCGCTCCCCCAGGGCGAGCCCGATCGAGGGTCTCATCCGTTGAGCACCGCCTCGATGACGGCCTTCGCGATGGGCGCCGCGACCCGTCCGCCCGTCGCCTCGGAGCCCATGGAACCGCCCTGCTCGACGACGACGGCGACCGCCACCTGCGGGTCGTCGGCCGGCGCGAACCCGGTGAACCAGGCGTGCGGCGGGACCTCGGAGGTGGTCTGGGCGGTCCCCGTCTTGCCGGCCACGGTGAGACCGGGGATCTGGGCCGCGGTACCGGAACCGTTCTCGACCACGGACACCATCATGTCCGTGAGCTGCGAGGCGGTGTCCTCCGAGACCGCGTCACCGAGGCTCGACTCGCGGGTCTCGGAGACGACCTCGAGCTCCGCGTCCCGGATCGTGTCGACCGAGTACGGCGCCATGACCTCGCCGCCGTTCGCGATCGCCGCCGAGATCATCGCGACCTGCAGGGGCGTGACCTTGTCGTCGCCCTGGCCGATCGCCGACAGCGCCACCCGGTCCGGGGTGAGCTCGTCCGGGTCGGGGTAGGAGCTCGCGACCGCCGTGAACGGCACGTCCAGCGCCTCGCCGAACCCGAAGTCGGCGGACTGCTCGGCCAGCGCGTCCGCCCCCAGGTCGACGCCGAGCTTCGCGAACGCCGTGTTGCAGGAGATGCGCAGGGCGTCGGCGAGGGACTGCTCGCCGCTGGGCGCGCAGGCCTCTCCGCCGTAGTTGGGCAGGTCCGTGCGGGTTCCCGGCAACGTGTACGTCACCGGCGCGTCGATCACCGTGGTCTCGTCGTAGTCGCCGCTCTCCAGCGCTGCGGCTGCGGTGACCAGCTTGAACGTGGACCCGGGCGGGTAGTGGGTGGCGGTGGCACGGCTGGTCAGGGGCTTGTCCTCGTCGTTCAGCAGATCGAGGTACGCCTGGTTGGCGGCGCCCGTGTCGTGGACCGCCAGGTCGTTCGGGTCGAACGTCGGCTTCGAGACCATCGCGAGGATCTTGCCGGTGGACGGCTCCAGCGCGACGACGGCGCCCCGCTGGTCGCCGAGCGCGTCCCAGGCGGCCTGCTGGGCGGCCGCGTCGATGGTCAGCTCGACGGACGATCCCTGCGGGTCGGAGCCGGTCAGCAGGTTCTGGACGCGCTCCACCCACAGGGCGTCGGCCGAGCCGGCGAGGAAGTCGTTCTCCGCGCGCTCGATGCCGGACGTGCCGCTCACCAGGGAGTAGTAGCCGGTCAGGGGGGCGTAGAGCCGCCCCCGGGCGTACTCGCGCTGGTAGTTCCACTCGTCGTCGACCGGCACGGAGCTGGCCACGGCGTCGCCGTCGACGACGATCGGGCCGCGGTCGGTGCCGAACTGCGCGTACAGCGCGCGGGCGTTGCGGGGGTCGCTGTTGAGCCGGTCCGCCGCGAAGAACTGGATCCACGTCGTGGAGACGAGGAGGGCGAGGAACATGACCATGACGATCCCGGCCAGGCGACGGGTGGTCGTGTTCATGAGCGCTCACCTCCTCGGTGCTGTGGATCCTCGGTGCTGATGTGCTCGGTGGGTGCCGAGCCGGCGGTGCTGGTGTCCTCGCCGGGTGCGCGGTCCGCGACCCGCCGTCGCGGCAGGTTGCCCGCCGCCGCCGTGCCGGCCGCGGGCGTCCCGTCGGCCGGGGTGCCGCCGTCGGACCCGGAACCGACGAGGATCGGTTCCGGCTCCGGTGCCGGCGGCCCCACCGACACCTGGCCGCGCACGGGGAGGTCGGACGGCCGCCGGGCGCTGTCGGAGATCCGCAGCAGCAGCGCGATGACGATCCAGTTGGCGAGCAGCGAGGAGCCGCCCTGCGCCATGAACGGCAAGGTCAGGCCTGTCAGCGGGATGATCCGGGTGATCCCCCCGACCACCACGAACACCTGGAGGGCCATCGCGAACGCGAGACCACCGGCGAGCAGCTTGCCGAAGCCGTCGCGCACGCTCAGCGCCGACTTCAGGCCGCGCTGCACGATGAGCAGGTAGCACAGGATGACCGCCGTGAGACCGGTCAGGCCGAGCTCCTCGCCGAGGGCCGCGTAGATGAAGTCCGAGAAGGCGTACGGGATCTGGAACGGGCGCCCCTCGCCCCACCCGGTGCCGAACAGCCCGCCGTTCGCCATCGAGAACTGCCCCTGGACGAGCTGGTAGGACCCGCCAGGGTCCCTGTCGTACTGCGACGCGTCGAACGGGTGCAGCCACACGTCGATGCGCGCCCCGACGTGCGGGAACAGCTGCGCCGCGGCGACGGCGCCCGCGGCGAACAGGGTGAGGCCGAGCACGATCCAGCTCGAGCGGGCCGTCGCCTGGTACAGCATGGCGACGAACAGGCCGAAGAACAGCAGCGAGGTCCCGAGGTCGCGCTGCAGGACGAGGACGGCGAGCGACGCGGCCCAGATGAGCAGGATCGGGCCGAGGTCGCGCAAGCGCGGGAGCTGCAGACCGAAGACCTTGGGGCCGGCGAGCGCGAGCGTGTCCCGGTTCGTGACCAGGTAGCCGGCGAAGAAGACGGCGAACGCGATCTTGGCGAACTCGGCGGGCTGCAGGGAGAAGCTGCCGACGTTGATCCAGATCCGCGCGCCGTTGATCTCCGTGCCGAGCCCGGGGATCAGCGGCAGCGCGATGAGCAGCAGGCCGACCACCATGGCGGTGTACGTGTAGCGGCGCAGCCAGCGGTGGTCCTTGAGGACCCACAGCAGCGCGAAGGCGATGATGGCGCCGAGCAGCGTCGCCTGCATGTTGCCGGCGGCGTCCGCCGGAGCCATCCCGGCGGCGTCGGAGATCTCGAGACGCCAGATCATCGACAGGCCGATACCGTTGAGGAGCACGACCGCCGGCAGGATCACCTGGTCGGCCCAGGGCGCGCGAAGCCGCAGCACGATGTGGGCCACCAGCGCCGTCGCGGCGAGCAGCATGCTGCGGAACCAGAACTGGTCCGGCAGCTCGCCGCGGATCGACAGGCCGACCATCGCGAAGCCGCCGACGCCCCCGGCCAGCGCCAGGATCAGCAGGAACACCTCGGCGAGCCGCAGCGGACGGCGCTGCCGAGGCTCGACCGCGGAGGTCTGGGACGTCACGCCTCGGCCTCCTCGTCGGTGGGCTCGGGGCTGGCGCCGGAACCCGCGGCCGGGCTCGACGACGGGGTGGCGGAGGGGGTGGCCGACGGCGACGGGGTGCCGCTCGGCTCCGGTGTGGGAGAAGGGGTGGGGGTGGGGAGCGCCTGGTCGATCAGGCTGTCGGCACGCTCGCGGGCCTCGGCCTGCGAGGACGCGCGGATCGTGCCGTCGAGGCGCTCGCTCCAGTACGCCGGGAGCTCGTCGACGGGAGTGCCCGTCAGCTCGACCGGCTCGGAGAGCTCAAGAGGTCCCGCGCTCTGCGGGATGCCCTGGTAGACGGCGACCTGGCCGTCCGCGACGCCGACGTAGAACTGCTCCTGCGTCCAGCCGTACGCCCACCAGGCGCCGTAGCCGAGACCACCGAGCACGAGGAGGGTGACGAGCACGCCGATCCAGGGGCGCCGGCGGCGGGGACGGGCATCGCCGTCGTCCTCGTCTTCGTCGTCCTCCTCGTCGTCGTCGCGGGGGCCGTCGGCAGGGGTCTCCGGCGCGGGCCGCGCCAGCTCGGGCGCCATCTCGGCGGCGGCCGCACCGACCACCTGCGTCGACGTCGTCGGGGGATCGGCGTCGTCCTCGTCGGGGTCCACGACGTCGGCGACGACGACGGTGATGTTGTCCGTGCTGCCGGCGGTCATCGCGAGGGTGACCAGCAGGTCCGCAGCCTCCTCGGGCGACTCGCACTCGGCGAGCACCTCGGTGATCTGCTCGATCGGCACGAAGCCCGACAGCCCGTCCGAGCAGAGCAGCCAACGGTCGCCGGGGCGGGCCTCCCGCACCGACATGTCGGGCGTGAGGTCGACGTCGAAGTCGCCGAGGACCCGCATGACGACGTTGCGCTGCGGGTGCGTCTCCGCCTCGTCCGGCGAGATGCGGCCCGTGTCGACCAGGTGCTGGACGAACGTGTGGTCCACCGTCACCTGGTTGAGGGAGCCGTCGCGCAGCAGGTAGGCGCGCGAGTCGCCCAGGTGCGCCATCGCCAGGGTGTTGCCGGAGCGCAGCAAGGCGGTCACCGTGGTGCCCATCCCCGCGAGATCTGGATCCACCTCCGAGGCGTGCACCAGGTCCTGACGGGCCTGCTCGACGGTCCGCTCCAGGTCGGCCAGGGCCTCCTGCGGGCCGTGCTCCGAACGGTCGAGAGGTGCGAGGGCGGCGATCGCGAGGCTGGAGGCCACGTCGCCCCCCGCATGTCCGCCCATGCCGTCGGCCACGACCAGGAGGTTGGGGCCCGCGTAGGCCGAGTCCTGGTTGTTCTGCCGCACCAGCCCGATGTCGGAGCGCGCGGCGTACCTCAGGGCGAGGGTCACGAGGGCGTCACCCCTGCAGCTCGACGACGGAGCGGCCGATCTGCACGCCGACCCCCGGGGCGAGGTGGATCGGGGAGGTCACCTGCTGGTCGCCGATGAAGGTGCCGTTCGTCGAGCCGAGGTCCTCGACGTACCACTGGTCCCCCTGCGGGAAGATGCGGGCGTGTCGCGACGAAGAGTAGTCGTCGTCCAGGACCAGGGTGCAGCTCGGTGCCCGGCCGATGAGGATCGACGACGTCGACAGCGGCAGCGTCGTCCCGCTCAGCGGGCCGGCCGTGACGACCAGTCGCGAGGGGCCGGAGCTGCGCGGCGGGGGCGAGCCGCTGCCCGCCGCCGCGGGTGCTGCCGAGGGTGTGCCGCCGTCGTCGGGGCGCTTGCGCGAGCGGGGGGAGCGCAGGGCGAGGTCGCGGCGCAGGACCGCGACGGCTGAGAGCACGAACACCCAGAGCAGCACCAGGTATCCCAGCCGCAGCAGGGTGAACGTCAGCTCGCTCATCCTCGGTCGATCACCAGTCCTCGTTGGGGCGGCCGGCCGACGTGCCGGTCCAGAACATGATCCGGGTCCGGCCGATGGTCATGGTGTTGCCGTCCAGGAGCGTCGCCGCGGGCACCTGGTGCCCCTCGACGAACAGGCCGTTGGTGGACCCGAGGTCCGTCGCGACCACACCCTCGGGCGCGACCCGGATCTCGAGGTGGCGGCGCGAGACGCCGGGGTCGTCGACGACGATGTCGGCCTCCGCGTCACGGCCGATGACCGTCACGGGGCCGGTCAGCAGGTAGCGCTGCCCGTCGATGTCGATGAGGGGGTGGCGGGTGCTCGGCGCCGGGTTCGTCGCCGGAGCGACGTTGCCGCGGACCGTGGCCGAACGCAGCTGGAAACGGCCGCCCGACAGCTCCTCGTGGTTCTCGAACGACACGCTCACCGGTCCCACGAAGGCGTAGTGCTGCGACGCGGCGTACTCGGTGAGGTTCGTCGCGAGCTCGTCCGCGAGCGTCTCCGCACCCCACGACTGCACCTGCCCGAAGTCGTTCGGGCTCAGCTCGATGGTGAACTCGTTCGGCGCGACCGTCCGGTCGTGGCCGACGACGGCGGCACGGTCGTCGATCTCGCGGCGCAGCCGGCTCGCCAGCTCCACCGCCTTGACCTCGCCGCCGCGCCCGACCTTGGCGAACGCGTTGTTCATCAGTCGTTCCACGCTCTTCTCGAAGCGGTCCAGCGCTCCCATGCCACCTCCTCTCGTCCACCCGTGCCTGTCGCGGGCAGACTATCCAGATCGTAGGCAGGGGCGCACCACCCGCGCCCGGAAACCTGTGGATTTCGTGCGAATCCCTCGGGTAGAGGTGGCACGCCCGGTCACAGCCCGGTCACGCCCGACGTCCTGGTGCGGTTCACGACGAGCTCCTGGCGAGCGTGCGGGGTCCGGGACTGTGACGCAGGTCCCTGCGGCCGATGGTCGATCGGGTTGGGATCCGGGCGATGGTGCGTGCTAATCTCCTACGGCAAGCGCGAGTGGCGGAATAGGCAGACGCGCACGGTTCAGGTCCGTGTGCCCGAGAGGGCGTGGGGGTTCAACTCCCCCCTCGCGCACTTGTGGCCGTTCTCGGTTTCGAGAGCGGTGCAGTTTCGAAAAGTCCCGGCCGGGTTCACCGGCCGGGACTTTTGTCGTTTCTGGGCGGTTCGTGCGGCCGGCTGGCCGGCGGGCGTGGGGCCGATGCAGGCTCGGAGGACGGTCCGACGGCGTTGGAGGCGTCGGATGGGGTCTTGCGGTGGCTCGGGGCCGGGTTCAGGGCGTGCTGGTCCGGACGGCGGGTGCCGGTGGGTCAGGTGGTCTGGTTGTGGCTGGTGGTGCCGGCCTGGCCGGGTGGTCCTCGTCGGCGGACGCTGCGTGAGCGGGTGGTGTAGCCGACGGGGCGCTCGTCGGGTGGTTCGCCGAGCTCGACTTGCCACGGCTCAGCGAGGCCTGCAGCGACGTACCAGCGGTGCAGCTCGCGAGTGTTGTAGGCCGTCAGGGCGAAGGCGAGCAGCAGGGCGGTGGGGTTCAGTCCGCGGACCTGGATGAAGCCGTGGTTGACGTCTGCGTCGTGGACGCGGATGCGGGAGTTGAGGTTCTCGACGCGGTTGCGGCGGTGGTACGAGCGGGACCAGGCGGTCGACTGCCAGGGCAGGCGTTGCCGGTCCTTCTGGTGCAGGGTGTCGGGCACCGTCGGGGTGATGCCGCAGCCGCACTCGGAGCCGGGTGCGCACGTCGTGGTCGGCAAGGCGTGGCTGCGACGCATGGATGCTGGCGTGTTGGGGCAGCGCACGTGGCCCGCCAGGGCGGGGCCCTTGTACCGCTGGGTGCCCAGCGTCTCGTTGTGCCGGCTGTGCGGGGTGAAACGGTAGGCCTCGCGGGCGTCGAACAGCTCGCGGATCCGGGCCCTCTCAGCGGCGGTCTGACCGATGCGGGGCGGGTCGATGCGTCGCAGGTTCTCCGGGATCGCGTCGGAGTAGAGGCTGCCGCCGATCCACAAGGTGCCAGGGACGGGGCCGGGACGGCATCCACGCTGGGTCGTGTGCAGGTCGAGGACGACGTCGATGCCGAGGATGCGTAGGGGCCGGGCAAAATTCTCACCCTTGGCCATCGTGAAGCCCCGGTCGAAGAGCGCTTCGCGGACCGGGCCGTGGTTCATGACGGCGTGGACGAGGGCGAGGGCTGCTCCGTTGCGGTCGGTGACGCCGGGGCGCAGCGCCATGCCGGCACACAGCACGGGCAGCTGCTCGCCGTCGATCTGGGGGACGTAGGTGGCCAGGTGAAGCTCGTAGCCGGCGCAGAACTCGGTGGGCCTGCGATGGGTGGCCCTCCGCTTGACCCAGCCCGCGTCCGGGTCTGCGCAGATACTCCCGTCGGCGGGGAGTGCGTCGTGTTGGAACGCGGGATGGTAGGACTCCACGTCGGTGCCATCGATGGCGACCGAGGGCGTTCTGAAGAAGGTCTTGGGTAGGCCCGCCTGGACGATCGCGGTGTGGACGTCTTCGGGCGTCAACGTCACCGCGGGGCAAGTGGACGTGCACGGGGCGATCTCGCCGGTGCCGGCGTCGACCCACAGTGTGTGGTCATGATCGATCACCACGCCCTGAGCGGTCATGGCACTCAGGGCGTGGAGGCGGTCCAGGATGCGCTTGTCGAGCCGTCTGCGAGCGTCATCTGTTGCCAGCCAGTGAATCGTCCGGGGTCTGTTGGAGGCACACCAGAGCCTCCACCGAACCCGGGGCGCAGCAGTCACGCGGTCAGAACTCGGACACCGTTGTCGTTGATCTGCGCGATCGCTTGGGTGCTCGCGGAAGTGTCCGTGATCAAGACGTCGATTGCGTTGAGGGGGCAGATGCTGGCGAATGCTGCCCTGCCGACTTTGGAGCCGTCTGCGACCACTGCTACGCGGGGCGCTCGTGACGCGAGGGCGGCGTTGATGCTCGCTTCGTCTTCGTCGTGTGTCGTCGCACCGGGCCGGGGTGCGATCCCGTCGACTCCGAGGATGGCGAGGTCGAGGTTGAGCTGTGCGATGGTCGCATGTGCCAGAGGCCCCACGAGCTCGTAGGACTGCGGCCTTGCCACACCGCCGACCACGACCAGTTTGATGTGCTGGCGCACTGTGAGCTCGTTGGCGATGTTCACCGCGTTGGTCACCACGGTGACTCGTTCGCCGTCCTGTCTGTCAGCGAGGTCGCTGCGTCGCGCGATTGCTCGAGCTACCTCGCTGGTCGTGGTTCCGCCGTTGATGCCGACCACCATCCCGGGCTCGACGAGTTCGCTGGCGGCGAGTACTCCAATTCGCTCCTTCTCGGTCGCGTGCCGGGCTGACTTGTATCGAATTGGGAGATCGGCGACGTTCGAAGCGACCGCTCCGCCTCGCGTCCGAATCAGTAACTGCTGACCGGACAGATGGTCGAGGTCGCGCCGAATAGTTGCCGTGGACACGTCGAGGTCCTTGGCAAGTTGCTCGACGCTCATGTGACCGCGGTCGGCCAGCAACTCGAGCAAGGCATTGAGTCGCTCGTATCGCATCATCGCTCCTGCTCGTCAACCCACTCGGACACGGTTCCGTGCGCCCCGCGAAACCGAGTCGAAGATACCAAACGCCGTGTGACTGAGCTGCTGCGCGCCTGCGGTTGGCCGATTCGCACTAGTGCGCGCCGTCGAGGAGTGAAGCGAGCTGGGTGATCGCTTGCTCGGCCCCCTCGCCCTCTGCGCTCAGGGTGACCGCGTCGCCGCAGGCCACTCCCAGCATCATCAGTCCCAGAACGCTGTCGGCCTGCTGAGAGGCTGATCCGTCCTTGCGAATGGTGACGACGACGGGCTGACGGCCCGCTAAATCGGCAAAATCAGTCGCCGGGCGGGCATGCAAACCCTCGGTGTTTGTTACGATCACGCGCTTCTCCACCATGACTATCAGTCCTCGCTCTCGGTCTTTTGCTCTGTGTTCATGTAGGCGTTGAAGGCACGCTCAGCGTAGTCACGGGCGTTCGTAGGAGAATTGGCGGCCAGGGCCAGCGCAGCCATCTGCCGGCACTGGTCGATACTGACCTCCTGGAGTCGCCTGGCGACGGGGGAGACAGCACGTGGTGTCATCGACAGGGAGGTCACGCCCATGCCGACCAGCACGCAAGCCAGTATGGGGTCGGACGCCGCCTCGCCGCATACTCCGACGGGCTTCGCCGCACGGGTGCCTGCGTCGGCGACGAGCTGAACGAGGCGCAGGACGGCGGGCTGCCAGGGGTCGTTGAGTGCCGCGACGTCGCCGAGCTCCCGGTCGGCAGCCATCGTGTACTGGGCGAGGTCGTTGGTGCCGATGGAGACGAAGTCGCAAGCGTTGAGGATCTCGTCGGCACAAAGGGCCGCCGAGGGGACCTCGATCATGACTCCGACCTGCGAGATGCCCGGACGCTGCCGTGCCGTCGTAGCGAAGTCGTGCGCTTCGGCGGGAGTAGAGATCATAGGTGCCATCACCCAGACGTCGGCTGGAGAGCCCTGCCCCGCCTGGGCAATCGCAGCGAGTTGGTCTTCGAGAACTCCTTCGACGGCGCGGGCCATGCGGTATCCCCGCACTCCCAAGGCGGGATTCGGTTCGGCTTTGTGGGGCAGGAAGGCCATGGGCTTGTCGGCACCCGCGTCAAGTGTGCGTACGACGACTCTCCCGGTGCCGGCCGTGGACAGCACCGACTGGTAGAGGTCGACCTGTTCGGCGACGCCCGGCCGAGACGTGCGGTTGAGGAAGCACACTTCGGTGCGGAACAGACCGATCCCTTCGGCCCCTCCATGCACGAATCCCTTGGCTGCCTCGGCGTCTCCGACGTTCGCGAGCAGGTGGACCCTGTGGCCGTCCGCCGTCGCGGGGGTGCCCTCGAAGACCGCGTCGAGGTTCGCTCGCTCGGAGGACCGTGCAATCTCCTCGGGTGCCGGGTTAGCGACGACCGACCCTCGATCGCCGTCGACGAGGACGACCGCTTCGTCCGCCAGCGCGGCGACTTCAGGTGCAGCGACGACGGCGGGGATGCCGAGCGACCTCGCCAAGATCGCAGTGTGGCTCGTGGGCCCTCCCGACGACGTCACGAGGGCCGCGATCTGGGCCGGGGCCAAGGTCGCAGTGTCCGCCGGGGACAGATCGTAAGCGACAAGAACGAAGGGCTCGCGGCGGTGCGGCACTCCCGGAGCAGGACGTCCGTCGAGTGCGCTGACCAGTCTGTCGCGAACGTCCTGGATGTCGCGCACCCGTTGCGCGACGACACCCTCGAGGTCAGCGAACACGTCGGTGATCCAGCCGCAAGCGCGCCACACGGCGGACTGCGGCGAAGCACCCGTCTCGATCAGCTGTTCCGCGCGCTGACGCAGCGTGGAGTCACGAGCCATCGCTGCGGTCGCGTGCAGGATGTCTCGGGCTTCTCCGCTCGCGGTCCGTGCGCGCTCTTGCAGTTCCTCCTCGACGCCTTCGATAGCGGCGGCAAGCTGAAGCAGTGCGGATTGCACGTCGACGTCTTGCGGGGGCAGAGTCTCGTGGGCAGGCTCGGCGACGGGCTCGGCCATGCGTACGACCGGCCCGACGCCGACGCCCGCACTGACGCCACTTCCTCGGACGACGACGCGTGTGGGTTCGGGACTGGGGGCGGCCGGGTTCACAGGTAGTTGATCCGGTCGGCGTTCTTGGCCAGGTGCTCGGCGTTCCATTCGGCTCCGCCGTCGACGTTGGCAGCGAGGAAGACCGGCGGCGTCTCTCCGTGGTCGACGAGATCCGTGATGATGGCCGCAACGAGCGCGTGCAGCAGCGCGGTGCTGGTGACCCCGGACAATGCGCAGAACCGCTGCGGAACCTGGGGCAGGGACAGCACGGCGTCGCCGGCCTGGACCTTGTTGTCGAGCACGTGGTGCGCGAAGTCCTTCATCTTCTTGCCTGACGGGTGGCGCGACTCAACGGCGTCGGTGTACTCGTGTGACGTCACGGCGACCACGGTGGCACCGCGTTCCGCGGCGAGCTGGGCGATCTCGATGGGCACCGCGTTGCGCCCGGACACGGACACGACGATCAGGACGTCGCCTTCGCGCAGCGGCGAGTTGTCCAGGAGGGCTTTGGCATACCCGGGCAGCTTCTCGATGTCGGTGCCGAGCGTCGTCGGCCGGGTGTCCAGCGCAGCGATGCCGGGCCCGTAGATGGGGTTGACGAGCATGAGACCGCCGGCGCGGTAGACGATGTCTTGCACCGGTAGCGAAGAGTGCGAGCAGCCGAAGGCGAACAGACGCCCGCCGGTACGTAGTGCCCGTCCGACGATGGCACCGACCTCGTCGATCGGGTCGACCTCTTCGTCGCGAAGCCGTTCCAGGAGGTCGATCGCGGCATCGAAGTATGTGGTGGCCAGGCTGGGCATCTGGTTCTCCTCAGGTAGCGGAACGAGTGGCGCTACTCTGCAGAGAGGTGATCGAAATGTCAAGCGGATGTGCACGAATGAGCATCGTGGGCTAGCCTGCCATCTACTGCTGCGTGAACCTGCTCGTTCCGGCTCGACCTGCAGCAGGTTCGAGCAAACGGATCAAGGTTCGGGCAGGCCGCCCATGACTGGAGGAAAGATGACCGCTCCCGTGCGCAAGACCCACCTCGAGGTTGAGATCGCCACTCAGCCCACCGATTGGTTGTCTGCAGCCAGTGAGGTCGACCGTCACCAACTGCTGCTGCCCGCGGCCGGTGAGCGTGTGGCCGTGGTCGGTTGCGGGACCTCGCTCTACATGGCGCAGGCATACGCCTGCCTCCGCGAAGAGGCGGGGCTCGGCCTGACCGACGCGTGGACCCCTACCGAAGCGCGGCTCGACCGCCCCTACGACCGGGTGCTGGCGATCACGAGGTCGGGTACGACGACGGAGATCGTTGACCTTCTTGCCGATATTCGCGACCGCGTGCCGGTCACCGTCATCACGGCGACGGCTGGGTCGCCGGTCACCGAGTTGGCGGAAGTGATCCTCACGCCCAAGTTCGACGAGGCCTCGGTCGTGCAGACCCGTTTCGCCACCACCACGCTCGCGCTGCTTCGTGCGCACCTCGGCGAGGACCTGCAGGTTGCTGCGGCTGACGCGCAGGAAGCATTGGAGGGCGAACCCGGCAACTGGCAAACGCTGCTGGAGGCCGAGCAGTTCACCTTCGTCGGACGGGGGTGGAGCGTCGGCCTGGCGAACGAAGCCGCACTGAAGTTGCGTGAAGCCGCCCAGCAGTGGACCGAGTCCTACCCGATGATGGAGTACCGGCACGGCCCCTTGAGCGTCAGCGCCCCGGGCCGTGTGGTGTGGGCTCTTGGGGAGCCGGTGCCCGGCTTGGCTGATGACGTCGCCGCTACTGGAGCCCACTTCGTCGACAATGGGAAAGATCCGTTGGCCGAACTGGTGAGAGTCCACCGTCTCAGTCTGGAGCTGGCGCTTCGACGTCACCTCAACCCGGACGAGCCGCGGAACCTGTCCCGCTCGGTGATCCTCGCTTCAGGTGAGTGAGTGAGGGATGGAGACCGGCGAGAATGTTCGTCCGCCCAGCGGCACGAGGCCCGATCAGGCGGTGCGTGGGCGCGTCGTCACACCGCGCGGAGTGATCGACGACGGGATAGTCACCGTCGTCTCAGAACGGATCGCTGAGGTGCGCCCCGCAGGTCCCGGCGACGAAGGAGTTCCCCGATCAGGGGTCGTCGTGCCGGGATACGTTGACCTCCACTGTCATGGGGGCGGCGGCGCATCGTTCACCAGTGCGGTACCAGAGGAGACCGCCGCAGCGGCGGACCACCACCTGCGGCGGGGAACGACCTCGGTGGTTGCCGGCCTGGTCACCGACACCAGTGACCGAATGCTGGCGGCTATCGAGACGGCTGCCGAGGCGGCAGACCGCGGTGAGGTCGCAGGTGTCCTCGTCGAGGGCCCCTTCCTCAGTACCAGCCGATGTGGAGCACAGGATCCTGTGCACCTGCGGGCCCCCGACGTCGGGTTCACGAAAGAGATGATCGACGCCGGACGCGGGCACCTCATAGCAGTGACGCTCGCACCAGAACTACCGGGTGCCTTGGACGTCATCGACGTTCTGCACGAATGCCGGATCACCGCATCCATCGGGCACACCTCATGCGACGCGGCAACGGCAGACATCGCGCTTCGGCGAGGCAGGTCACAAGGCATTCGCGGGCTCGCGACGCACTTGTTCAATGGCATGCCGCCACTTCATCACCGCGCACCAGGCCCTGTCGCGGCTGCACTGACGGCCGCTGTCGATCGTAGCGCGCGAGTCGAGCTGATCGTCGACGGCACCCATCTCGACGACGTCACCGCCCGGCTCGTCCTCACTCTTCTCCCGGCTGGGCAGATCGTGCTCATCAGCGATGCGATGGCCGCGGCAGGTATGCCTGATGGAACCTATCGACTCGGGCCCCAGGACGTCCGAGTGACCGAAGGAGCTGCGGAGATCGTCGTCGACGGCAAGTCGATATCGATCGCCGGCAGCACGATTCACCTCGCGGACGCCGTGCGCCGCCTGGTGAGTTGCGCGGGAGCCGACCTCACCACGGCAGTCAAGGCGGCGACCGAGACCCCGGCAGAACTAATCAATCCCGCTGGGCGCGGTTGCGAGCCCCCGATCGGGAGCATCGTCGAGGGTGCCCGAGCCGACCTGCTGCGACTCGACGATGACCTGGACGTGCGTCACGTGATGCGCAGGGGCAGGTGGGTCTCGTGATCCTCACCGTCACGCTCAACCCTGCGATCGACGTCACCTACCGACTGTCCCGCCTGGAACCAGGAGACGTGCACCGAGTCAGCGGGGTACTCCGGTACCCGGGCGGCAAGGGCGTGAACGTCTCTCGAGTGCTGCACCAGCTGCGTCGCCCTACGCTCGCCACAGGATTCGCCGGGCCGGGTTTCAACCGCCTGCTGGAAGAACTGGACGTCGACGCGGAGTTCGTCGAGTCGTTAGCCCAGACTCGCCAGACCCTCGTTGTCCACGATGACCGCCAGGTGACCTCCCTGTGGGAGCCGGGGTATGCCTGCCCACCGAACAGCGAGAACGACTTGATCGGCGTCGTCGAACGACAGCTTCGCAACGCGACGGCCCTCGTCGTCTCCGGAAGTCTTGCGCCGCAGACCGACCCTGCGCTGCCGACGACGCTTGCCCACCTGGCATGCAAGGAGTCGGTTCCGGTCATCCTCGATCTCGACGGAGAAGCCCTCTTGCACGCTTCTCAGAACGCGAAAGCAATTCTCACCCCCAACCGAGATGAACTAGAGCGGCTCCTCGGTGCGCGCGATGAAAGTGCCGGCGTCGTCGAAGCGTCGCGCGAGCTAGCGGCGACCACCGGAGCCCCCGTCGTCGTCACGCTCGGAGCCGAGGGAATGATCGCCAGCGACGCCGACGCGACGTGGCGGGTCAGGCCCTTGAGGGCTCTCGAGGGCAACCCCACCGGAGCCGGCGATGCCGCGGTGGCCGCTATCGCTTCCGCTCTCACCGAGCAGCTCGCTTGGCCCGAAATTCTCACCAGGGCCGTCGCTACGTCAGCCGCAGCCGTCGTCGTGCCCGCGGCGGGTGAGATCGACCTGGCCACCAGGCGGTCCTTGTCCCACCAGCTGCAGGCCGAACGTATCAACCACATTCGCAGCGAAAGGTAACCGCATGCCCCACGTGCCCATGGAGGAACTGCTTGCCCGCGTCGAGGCCGATGGCACCGGACTCGGCGCGATGAACGTCATCGCGCTCGAACACGCGGAAGCTATCGTCGCCGGCGCCGAGGCGGCTCGGCGTCCGGTTGTGCTGCAGATTTCCGAGAACACCATCCAGTATCACGGCAGCATCGCCCCTCTGGCTCTCGCCTGCCTGCGCATAGCCGAAGAGTCCAGTGCACCTGTCAGCGTCCACCTGGATCATGCGACGGACCAGAGTCTTGTGCGTCGTGCCGTCGACCTCGGCATCGGATCGGTCATGTTCGACGCCTCGCGCCTGCCGCACGACGACAACGTCGGAGAGACGGCGGCGATGGCGCTCTGGTGCCACGAGCGTGGCGCGTCGATCGAGGCTGAGCTCGGGGAGGTCGGAGGCAAGGACGGCGTGCACGCACCCGGCGTCCGGACCAAACCAGTCGAGGCGGCTCGATTCGTAGAGACCACTGCCGTCGACTCGCTCGCAGTGGCTGTCGGTTCGTCGCACGCCATGGAGACCCGTGACGCCCGGCTGGACGAGCCGTTGATCCGAGAGATCGCGGCCGACGTGCCGGTACCACTGGTACTCCACGGTTCCTCGGGGGTGCCAGACGACGGCTTGCAAGCGGCCGTCGCCGCCGGCATGCGGAAGATCAACATCGCTACGCACCTCAACCTGCAGATGACACAGGCGGTGCTCGAGGCCATCACGACGGGTCGGCGTGGTGACCCACGGGGTTACCTCGGCGCTGGTCGCACCGCCGTGGCGGACGAGGTCGAACGCTTGTTGAGGCTCCTCGCGGCGCCGTCGACGGCCCCCGAGGCGTCGCTGCAGAGCAGCGACGCCTCCTAGGCAACTGGCTGCCGCGGACCCGCGGTCGAGGGCGCAAGCACGCTCACCGAGGCATGACCGCATCACAGGCGTGACATCCGAACCATTGACATCCACGTGATCACTACTGTTTGATCGAATGCAACCTTGATCACTCGCAAGCAGGGAGTTGGAATGGATCGAGCAATCTCCCGCAAGACCAAGCGAGCTGCCGCCGTGTCGTTGGTGGTCGTCGGCGCAGCCGCGACCACTCTGGCGATCGTCGACGACAGGTCGAAGGCGTCGAACGGCCAGGAAGGTGCGTCGACCTCAGAAGAGCGCAACGACCCCGATGTGGTACGGCAGCCGGGCTGGGAGTTGATGTACTCCGAGTCGTTCAACGAGCCGTTGCCCATCGATGACGAGCCCTGGGTCATCGACCCGCACGGCGACAAAAGCCCGTGGCACGTGGATCATCTTGACGACGACGGTGAGTTCTACGCCGTCCAGGGTGGCGACGACTTCGAACGGCAGCTCGACGCCGCGGACGTCCTGCGGAAGCGGGTCGCCTTCGGCGACCATGGGTGGCTCACCGCCGAGCTGGCTACCCGCGACTACGACAAGGACGGCACGCCTGACGGTTCCGCCAGCCTGAACAACGTCGACGTCGCCGGAGAGCCCTCCGGACGGCTGGAGACTGGCCAAGGCAGCGGAGCCATCGTCCGTAGCACCGAGGATCTGCCTTCGGAGTACCGCATCGAGTACACGCTCAAGACTCTCGACTTCGGGGGAAAACGCAACGGCTCGTGGGAGTACAACGGTGGGACCAACGGGTACAGCTCCGAGGGCTGCAACACCAACTGGCCGTGGATGCGATCCGGTGACTTCTCCGGCGACGCTGCGCGGTGCAACAGCAACTTCGGCGACGTACGGGCCGAGAACGGGTACTACTTCCTGGCGATCATGGACTACGACGACCCGGCGCCGCACAACAACGTCTTCATCCACAATCACCGCAAGGTGGGCATGGACTCCTACAGCGTCAACGGATCATGGTCGAGCTCCTACGCGGCCTGCGACCCCGACAGCGGCGAAACGATCCCGTACGACCAGACGTCCGCCAACGGGATCAACTCGATCTTCTTCGACGGTTCGCGATTCAGAGACCCGACGATGGGCTACAACGAATTCATCATGCCGACCGAGTGTGGGGTCAAGGACGGCTCCGACTCCGAGGCGACTATCGTTTCGGCGGCAGAGGTCCAGCCAGAACTCATGCCCGACGCGACCTACGAATTTGCTATCGAGCGCACTTCGTCCGGGTACACCGTTGAGATGGCTGGCGACTTCGCAGGGGTCGGTCCCACAAAGTTCCGCTACCACCGCAACTTTGTCCAGGACGGCAAGCCTATCTGGCATTACAACCAGACTTCGGACGAGTACGACGGGGCGTTCAACTCGACGCTGACCTTCTCAGGACCTTTTGGTAGCTACAGCAAGGAGCAGTGGCCGGAGGGGTCGGCATATCCGGACAACTTCATCATCGGTGACCCGCACATCAACTACTACGAGGGCTCCGCAACGATCGACGACCTGCGTATGTATGTACCGAGCGCCGCCGTCGAGGAGGACGAACAGTGAGTGACACGAACGAAACAATCTCAGGGAAAATTCCGTTGGCGCCCCGCGAGCGCGTACGGGCCAAGGTCGACGCTCCCACGTGGCAGGCGTCGGTAGACACCGCAGGAGAACTACTGATCCGCGGCGGGCAGTGCACCGAAGCCTACGTCTCCGCCATGAAGGATGCGGTGCGCGACATCGGTCCGTACATCGTTGTTGCACCTGGTGTCGCGATGCCCCATGCCCGGCCGGAAGCCGGTGTCCTCGAACCGGGGGTCTCCATCATCACGCTTGCGGAGCCGGTCGAGTTCGGTCACACGACCAACGACCCGGTCGACGTCGTGATCGCCTTCGCCGCACTCGACAAGCAGGCGCACCTCCAGGCGTTGCAGCAGATAGTCACAGTCATCCAGGACAGCCAGACCCTTGCCGAGCTGCGAGCAGCCCAGAGCGACGACGCGGCTCATGAGATCTTGCTGCGTCGTGGCCTGACAGCCACCAACGACCAGATCAACCAATCGAGGAGCTCATCATGAAGATCGCAACTGTCTGTGGCATGGGATTCGGTACGAGCATGATGCTGGCGATGCAGGTGCGCCAGCTCGTCGCGGACGAGGGGGTCCAGGCCAGTGTCGACCCGGTCGATCTTGCCTCCTTCAAGTCGATGCATGCCGACATCGTCGTCGCCCCTCGGGACATGGCGGACCAGGTGTCCGAAGGGGCGGCTCAGCATGTCATCCTGATCGACAACCTCGTCGACCGCGACGAGGTCAACACGAAGGTCCTCGATGCTGTTCGCTCATTCTCGAGCTGACAGATCTCCCGCCACTCCGGCGCCGACGTCGACCGTACTCGTCGAGCGAATCCTGACTACCTTTCCCGAAGCGGATTGACCCGGACTATCGCTGGGTCGGTTCCCGTCATGCGGCGTTCAAAGTTCGCATGCAATTACGCATAGGAGAACGTAAATGGGCGTCCTCAACTTCTTGCTCGAACTCGTCCAAGTGCCAGCAATCATCATTGGATTTATTGCACTCATCGGGCTGCTGGCTCAGCGGAAATCGTTGGGGGATACGGTTTCGGGTACTATTAAGACCACACTCAGTCTGCTCGTCATCGCGGGCGGAATCACGGTCCTGATTAACGCGCTCGACCCGATCCAGGCCATGTTCGAACAGGCGTTGCCGACCGGTCGCGTCACGACGTTCGCTACGTTCGACGAGGCGGTCGTGAGCGCCGTCCAGACGGTGGATGTCGAGCGAATTGGAATGCTGATCGGCCTGACGCTGCTATTCGGCTACGCTTTTCACCTGCTTCTCGCGAGGGTGACGAGTGCCAGGTACGTGTACCTGACCGGCCACATGATCTGGGTGCATGCGGGCGGGTTTGCGATTGTGTTCCACAGCCTCGGGCTCGGCGACGTGCTCACCGTCGTCATGGCTTCGATCGTCGACGGTGCCTACATGACGTTCGCGCCCGCACTTGCGCAGCCGGTGATGCGCAAGATCACCGGGCGGGACGACGTTGCTTTCGGGCACGGGCAGACGCTGTTGAACATGGCTGCGGCGGGCGTCGGAAAATTGATCGGCGACCCTAGCAAGAGCACTGAAGACATTAAGGTGCCTACCAAGCTCAACTTCTTTCGCGATGTAGCCGTGTCGACCACCATTGTGATGTTTGTGGTGGCATTCACGGCCGCATTGGGTGCACTGTCGCAGGCCGGAATGCAGACGTTTACCGAAGATATCTCGGGCGGCCAGAACTGGCTCGTGTTCACGATGATGGCTGCGCTCGGTTTCGCCGCGGGCATGTTGATCATGCTCTACGGGGTGCGGATGCTGATCGCGGAGATCGTTCCCGCCTTCGAGGGGATTGCGCGCCGTGTCATTCCCAGCGCCAAGCCGGCCCTCGACGTGCCGGTGATCTTCCCCTTCGCTCCCAACGCTCTCGTCATCGGGTTGATCTCGGGTGTCGTCGGTCAGGTGGCCGGCATGGCTCTGCTCGCCGCCGTCGGGTGGCCGGTCCCGATCCCCAGCATGATCGTTGCGTTCTTCGCCTGCGGTGCGGCGGCGATCTTCGGCAACGCCACGGGTGGGCGTCGAGGGGCCTGGGCAGGGGGCTTTCTCTGGGGTTTCCTCGGCTGGATTCTCATCAGTGCTGCGTACAAGTTCGAGGTCTTCGGCGACCTGAGTGCACTCGGGGCAACAGGGCTCGGGTTCTCTCTCCCGGACGTGATCGTCCCGGCGATCATCATCCACGCCGTCGATTCTCTGCTCGGAGCGTGGTGGGCCGTCGGGCTGGTTGGCATCATCGTCGTGGGCTTGGTGGGCTTCACCTGGCAGCCGAAGCTGCCCGTGAGCAGCACGGATGCTCCGGACGAGGCCGAGAAGGGGACGCAGACCCGATAGCGGTCCTGAAGGTCCCGGCGGCGGGTGGATCGGGCTATCGGTGCGGGCTGAACGCCCTGTAGGGAGTCCGTCCGCCCGCCGCGCTGCGGACCGTCGCTGTACTACTTTGGCGGCCGAGGCCCTCCGCACTTCTTGCCGGCGCATGCCTCAAGCGGGACAGCCGCAGCCGGACGTTGTGGTCTCGGCGCGATCCGTCGGTGCGCCGGCTCTTCCACGCCGTTGTGTCGCGGCGTCCGGCGATCGCCGGGACGAATACCAGGAGACTGACGAATGGGTCGTTTCGGCCGCGTGCACGGCGCCCATCGCGCCCGAGTCACGAGACGGAACCCCGCGCCGGGCATGTGGTGCAGGTCGAAGGTGGAGCGTCGCGGCTGTGGTCCGGCGCGTCGGGTCGTGTCGGCACGCTGCCGCTGCAGGTTCTTGCGGTGATCGCGGTCATCGCCGTCTTCGGGTTCGTGGGCACGCGACTGACCCTGGTCGTGATCCCGATCCTCATCGCGCGTGACCTGTGGTGCCTGCGGGTGCTGCTGGGAGGACGTGTCGCGTGCACAGACTCCCCAAAGAGTTCCGCGACGACGTCGTGGCGATCATCCGTCGCGGCGAGGCTCCGATCAAGAAGGTCGCGAATGACTTCGGGATCTCTGAGTCGTGCCGACGCAACTGGCTGCGCCAGGTTGATGTCGAAGACGGCGCCAAGCTCGGCGTGGCTGCGTCCGAGTCGGCTGAGCTTCGTGAGGCGCGCAAGCGTGTGCGGCTGCTGGAGCTGGAGAGCGAGGTACTGCGCCGTGCGGGTTCCTGCTGGTCGTCGTCGAGAACGGTGGTGGGCTGTGTTGGCTGCCAGTGCTCGGGCCGAGGCGGGTGAGCAGGACGTCCTCTGTGTTGAGCGGGGCCAGGAGACGGTAGGCGTTGTGAAGCCGGTCTCGGATCCACCACCAGGTCGCGTCCTGTCCGCCCGGGCGGGGCGCCGGTGGTCGACCAGTCGATGCACTCGGCCGCGGCGATCTCGAGGTCGTCAAAGTTCGTCCGCAGAGCGACCGCGAGGCCCTTCAGACCTTGCCCCTCAAGATGCGCCGGTAGTAGATCTTCGGGAGGACGTAACGATCGAACGCCCAGGTTGCCCGCCGGGGTCGGACCAGGTCCGGGAACCGCCTCGAGGGAGCAGGCCTGCCGTCACGGTTGACCTCCACGAGCATGAGCCGGCGACGGCCGACGGTTATCGGCATCACCGTATAGCCGTCGTACTGCTGCATCGACGCCTCGTCGTCAGCGGTGAGGTTGTGGGCCAGCACGCCCACCTGCTTGCGCAGCGCACCGCCCGAGGGCCGGGTAGCGACGTCGGCGACGTCCCCGAGCGACCACACCGCAGGGTGTCGTCGGTGGCGCAGCGTGAGCGGGTCGACGTCCACCAGTCCGGCCGCGGCGGAACCGGCGAGGCCGCTCTCCACGACCCATCGAGGCGCTCGGTAGTGGGGCACCACGTGCGCGAACGCCACGTCGTCGATCTCTTGTGCCTGTCCGCCGCTGGTCACGGTGACCCGGTGGTCGTCGAGGCCTGTGACGTGGGCGTTTCGCACCACCTGCACGCCGTACGACGACAGCTCGCTCTCCAGCACCCGGTCCGCCCTGGGCACGCCGAGCGGGGACTGCCGCGGCAGGATGAGCTGGACGTCGAGGTCCTGCAGGACGCCGCGGCGTCGCCAGCGGTCGCACGCCAGGGTGAGAGGTTTCAGGGCGGTCGCGCCGCACGGAGCAGGCTCCGGCGGCACGGTGAAGAGCACTCGGCCCCGGGAGAGCCTCCGGAGCGCGGGCCACACGTGCGGAGCGGACTCCACGTCGAAGGTCGATCCCGCCCAGCCTGCCCGATAGGCATCGGCCATGCCGGGGACGGCGTCCCAGTCCTCCTCGAGACCAGGGCAAACGACCAGCTGCCTACATCCGATCCGCCGGCCGTCCGCGGTCAGCACGCTCGGCCGGCTCGGGTCGACCGACACCACGCGGTCCTTGATCCACGTGCACCCGTCCGGGACGACGTGGGACGCCGGCCTCTCCAGCGAAGCCATGGTGGCCTGTCCGCCGCCGACATAGTTGAGCAGCGGCCGATAGCGATGCATGGCTTGGGATTCCACCAGGGCAACGTCTCGCACACCCTGACGGAGCAGCTTCGCGGCCAACGAGACTCCCGCGTTGCCGCCGCCGACTATCAGGATCTCGTGCTCATCCATCGTCTCGTCCCTCCGTCGCCGAACCCACGCTCATCGACCGTAGCTCGCAGCGGCTGTTCACACCCGGCGGCGGTGGGCCACGCTCTCTGCCAGAGAGATCCAGGCATCGCTGCGAACCATCGAGGGGTGGCACGCCGACTGCCAGTCCCGGGATGTTCCGCCTGATGGGGTCAGCGCTGGGCGGCGACCATGTTCTCGGTCTCCTCCAGCACGAGGTCGGGGCGGTCCTTCGCGACGTCGTGCGAGCTGTCGTCGGCGGCGATCAGCGTGCGGTGCGGGCCGGCCTGCACAAACGACTCTGCGGCGCCCTTCCATCGCTGGACATCCTCCGGGGATCCGTCGAACGGCGTCTTCTCCGAGACGATGACCGTCGCCGGGACCGTGTCCGGCCAGGTCGCCCGGTGGAAGGCGGTACTGGTCGCGACGAAGCTCTCTGCGGTGGACAGGAGCTGGCGGTTCTGCGGGTCGTCCGGGTCCTCCTTCGCCGCGTCGAGCTGAGGCTGGCTGAAGGCCACCAGGCGTTCGATCCGCTCGTCGGTGAAGAAGGGGGGCAGGTTGGCGTCGACCAGGACCGCACCGGAGAGCAGCGCCGGGTTTTCCTGCGCGAGGCATGTCGCGATCTGGCCGGCCTGGGAGTGGAACACCAGGGTCACGTCGTCAGTGACCCCCAGCTGCTCGAGGCCGGACTCGAGGTCGCTGACGGCGCTCTCGACCTGCCACGGGCCGGGCACGGCGTCGCTCTGGCCGAGCCCGGCCCGGTCGTAGGTGATGACCGTAGCGCCGGTGGCCTCGTGCAACTCTGGGACGAGGTCCTTCCAGTAGGAAGAGTCCTCACCGCCGCCGGAGTCGAGGACGTTGGTGGGGCCGGTTCCCTGCGTAACGTAGAACGCGAGGTCGTGACCGCCGTTGTCGATCATGTGCCGCGTCGCCCCCACCGGCTGGCCGGTCTCGGGCGAGGCGGACCGCGAAGCCTCGGGTTCGGACGCGGCCTGCGGACCGGTGCAGGCAGTGACGGCGCCCGCTGCCAGGGCCAGGAGAGCGAGGGCGGACAGGGGCGAGCTCAGCGACCGGCGGGAGATGGTGCCGGACATGAGGATCCTTCGTCTCAGGGGATGTCTGCGATATCCATTCTTCGGTGAGTCGCTCCGGCACGGAATCGGGCTGGCACACGAGTCGGCAGTGCGGCAGGCACGAGTGCGATCGGTGGGGTGTCCGCCGTCGTGCGAGGTCAGGCACGCTGCCGGGTGGCCAGGCATCTGTCTGGCGCCCCTTGTGCTCTTGGTCTTCGCGGTCGCGGTCGCGGCGATGGCAGGTGGCTTCGCGCAGGTGTTGCTGCCACGATGTCACCCGTGACGAAGAAGTCGAGCGCACGCCGACGGTGGACGCTGCTCATGATCCTCGGCGGTTGCCTCCTCGTTGCGGCGGGAGCTGCTGCGATCGTCGAGGGGTACGCGTCAGACGCGCAGATGCGGAGCGGCAACCTGGCACTCGCGTTCACCCTCGCCGTCGCGGCTGTCCTCGTCACAGCTGTCGGGGCCGTCGGATACGTCCGGTCGCCGCACCGGACGGAGGGGACCGCTGCACGACGAGATGACGGGTCGACTCGCTGAACTGCCGTGAGCATCACTGAACTGCACTGGTGACTGCCCGGTCCGCGCTCAGCTCGTCCGCGCACCCAGGACGCAGAACTCGTTGCCCTCCGGGTCGAGGAGGGTCACCCAGGACTGCTCGTCCTGCACGGTGTCGGCGCGCCGGGCACCGAGGGAGAGCAGCCGGGCGACCTCGGCCTCCTGGTCGTCGGGGCGGAAGTCAGGGTGGAGCCGGTTCTTCGACGTCTTGCCTTCCGGCACGGGGACGAAGAGCAGTCCTGGCATCTGGTCCGGCGCAGGCCGGATCTCGATGATCTCCTCGGTCTCGTCGACCACGACCCAGCCGAGAGCCTCGGCCCACCAGCGCCCGAGGTCGACGGGGTCGGACGAGTCGACGATGATCTGTTCCCACTCCAGTGCCATGGGTCGAGCATAGGCAGGCCGGCCGCGCGCGAGGGTCGGGTGCGACCAGCCTGATCACGCGCCGACCGAGCCGAGCTGTCCCCCACCGGCCCTCTGCGCGCGCGGGCGGCGTTCAGGGCACGGTGATGACCGTCTTGCCGACGAGCGTGCCAGCGGCGGACTCGGCATGGACGGCCGGCAGGTGTGCCAGCGGTCGACGGTCGACGACATGGACCGCGAGGCGGTTCCCGTCCACCCGCGCGACGAGGTCGGCCAGGTGGGATCCGTCGGAGGCGACCCACACGCACGCCGTGCGCACCGAACGCTCCTCGTCGGCCGGCACCGGCCCCGCGGAGCTGACGGCGATCCCGCCGTCGGCGACGTAGGCGGTCAATGCGGCCAGCCCTTCCGGCGCCAGGCGCACGTGGTTGATCACGACGTCGAACGGACCATCGACTGCGGCGGGACCGGCGTCGAGGTCGAGCGGCCCGACAACGTTCTCAGCGCCGTACCGGCGGAGGCGTCCGGCGTGCCGGGGCGCGTCGACAGCCGTCACGTGCGCGCCGACGTCGGCGGCGAGCTGGACGACGATGCTGCCCACCGCGCCACCGGCACCGTTGACCAGCACCGTCTGGCCGGGCCGGACCTCGGCGAGCTCGATCACGGCCTGCCGGGCGGCGAGCCCGGTCAGCGGGAGCGCCGCGGCATCGGCCAGGGGGACGGAGGTCGGGGCAGTGGCGGCCAGGTCGAGTCCCGGCGTGATCGGCAGCAGGGCGGGGATGGCCTCGGCGAGCACGCCGAGGCGGATGTGGTCGTCGACGGGGTTGAACGAGGTGGACGTCACCTTGACGAGCACCTGCCCGGGGCCAGGGGAGGGTCGATCCACCTCCTCCTGCCGCAGCACCTCGGTCGTCCCGTACTCGTGGTAGCGGATGGCCTTCACGTCAGCTCTCCTCCTGGTGGTTCTGGTGGCCCACGCCGGATGGTGGACCGGTCCCGGTGGCCAGGCTCGCGACCATCGTTCGACGCTTGCCTAGGCAACCCCGAAGAGGAGTCGCAGACTTGCCGAGGCAAGTCACGGGGTGGTGTCGCACGACGCGGAGGCACGTACGATGCGGCCATGAGCGATGCGCCCCGATGGCTCGACGACGACCAGCAGAAGGCATGGCACGACCTGTTGACCGTCGCCATCGGCCTGCCGGCGTTGTTGGATCGTCAGCTGCAGCGGGACGCAGGGATATCGAACTTCGAGTACCACGTGCTGGCCCGGCTGTCGATGAGCGAGGCGCTCACGATGCGACTCAGCGACCTGGCCGCCGAGACCAACAGCACGCTGCCCCGACTGTCCAAGGTGATGGTCCGCTTCGAGGGGCATGCGTGGGTCAGCCGGAGGCCCGACCCGGACAACGGCCGCTACACCTTGGCGACCTTGACCGACGCCGGCTACCAGAAGGTCGTGGACAGCGCTCCGGGCCACGTCGAGCAGGTGCGGAGCCTGGTTGTCGACCCGCTCACCGTCGCGCAGCAGCGTCTGCTCGGCGCCGCCCTGGCCCGGATCGCCGCTCCGGTGCGCGAGATGCTCGAGGGTCGCTGACCGCGAGCGGTCCTCACTGCGCGAGCCCGAGCACCCGACTCGCGTTCCCCGCGTAGAGCGCGGGCAGGAGGTGCGGTGGAAGGTCCGCGCGGCGGCCGCGTCCGTCCCCGACAGCGAGCTGGTGACGCTGGACGGTCACCAGCACGTCGCCGACCAGACGGACCCGGAGATGTTCGCGGCCGTCGTCCGCGAGTTCCTCCTGCGGTGACGTCCCGGTCAGGTGCCCGTCAGTGGAACGTCGTCGCGTAGTACGTCTGGCGGTCCACCGTCTCGACCGTGACGTCCTGCGTGCGCTCGAGATGGCGGCGCAGGTTGTCCGCGAACCGCAGGCCGTCGTCGTTGAAGCGGGACACGTCGTACGCGCACACGACCCGGTGCTCGGCGAGGTGGGCGACGAGCGCGTCGATCATGTCCATGAAGGTGCGGGTGGCGCGGCGGCCGGGGTGCGCCAGCGTGAAGCCGATGTACCAGACGGCGCCGCGGGCGGCGTGCTCCGGGTACCGGGCGGCGTAGAACTCGGGGCTGACCCACGGCACGGCGGCGAGGTCGGTGGCGAGCGTGGTCATCCCGACCGCGGTGCCGCCGTCGTCGTGGGCGAGGAGCTTGAGCACGCGCGGGTCGGCCAGCTCCTCGTCGAACTCCTCGCGGTGCAGCACGTGACGGGCGGCGGCGCGGGTGCGCAGGGGTTCGAAGGCCTCGAGGTAGAGCTGCCAGAAGCGTTCGACGACCTCGCCGCCCACGGTCGTCTCGAACGTGACCTCAGCGGGCATCGCCCAGCTCCTCCCACCCGGCGCGCCGGAACGTCGAGACGACGACGGCGCACACGGGCAACGACTCGCACGTGATGCCGGCGATCCGCCGGCCCTCCGGGTGATACGCGTTGCCGCGGGCCGCGGACAGGTCCTCGAGGCTGTGGACGAGGTCGGTGGCGACCTGCTCGTGGGAGGGTCCCTCGTGCTCGACGAACAGCCCCGCGCCGCTGCCGTCGTCGTGCAGGGACCAGCCGACGCCCGCCCACGCCTCGTGCCCCGGCAGGGAGGCGTGCGCCTCGGCGTACACGCAGTACAGGGCGTCGCCGTGCTCCCCGGGCAGCTGGTCGGGGCCGTCCACCTCGAGGACCCTGCTGCCGGGCGGGATGACGGAGCTCAGCCGGACGAGGTTGAAGTCGCCGACGCCGGCGGCCACCAGGGCGGCGTCGAAGGCCGCGAGGGTGGTCCGGCCGGTGCCGGTGCCGGTGCTGACGCGGATGGTCAAGGGCTCGCTCATGGGTTCCTCGGGGTTCGGGTGACGGGTTGCACGGTGCCGGCCCGGCCGGCGACGACGTCCAGGAGGTCGAGGACCTGCCGCAGGAGGGCGTCGGGCGCCGCGTGCTCCTTGGCGAGGACGACGGTACGGCCTGGTGGGAGGCCCTCGATCTCTCCCGCTCCGACCGGGGCGCCGGAGTAGACCACGATCGGCACCTCCCGCAGCCGCCCGTCGCTGCGCAGGTCGGCGACGACGTCGTGGCCGGAGCCGTCCGGGAGGCCCAGGTCGAGCACCACGATGTCCGGCGGGACGGCGGTCAGCGCGGCCCGCGCCTCGCCGACGGTGCGTGCCTGCGTGACGACGAGACCGCCGTTCTCGAGCACCTCCGCGACGACGCCGCGCAGGTCGTCGTCGTCCTCCACGACCAGGACGCTCGCGTGGTGCGGCCGGCGGCGGGCGACGTCTCGCACGGTGGCGACGAGCTGGTGCGGGTCGACGGGCTTGACCAGCCACCCGTCCGCCAGGGCGGCGGCACGGCGCGCCCCGGCCGGGTCCGTCCCGGAGACCACGACCACGGGGACCTGCGCCGTGGCCGCCGTGCGTCGCAACCGGGCCAGCACCTCGGCACCGTCCGTGCCCGGCATGGCCAGGTCGAGGACGATCGCGGCAGGATGCTCCGCGGCGACCGTCTCGACCGCCGCGTCGCCGTCGGTCGTGCCCACGACGGCGTAGCCGCGCTCCTCGAGCAGCGTGCACAGCACGTCCACGACGTAGGGGTCGTCGTCGACGACGACGACGCGGGGCCGGGCCGCCTCGCCGTCGTCCACGGGTGCCGGGTGCCGGTTCGGGAACGGGCCCGAGGAGCCGGCCGCCGTGCGCGCCGACGCGGCCAGGACGTCGGGCGAGCTCTTCCTGCCGGCCACCGTGCCGCCGTCGGCGGGATGGTGCGGCGGGGCGGCTCCCGGACTGACGCGGCGCAGGGTGAACCGCAGGCTCGACCCCGTCCCCTCGCCGTCGCTGACCGCCCAGATCCGGCCGCCGTGGCGTTCGACGATGCCGCGCGCGATCGGCAGGCCGAGCCCGGTGCCGCCGCGCTCGCGGGCGTCGGACGTGTCGACCTGCTCGAACCGGCGGAACACCGTCTCCAGCTTGTCCGGGGGGATCCCGCGTCCCTGGTCGTCGATGCGCACCTCGACCATGTCGCCGACGGGGACGACGCTGGTGCGCACGACCGCTCCGGGCGGGGAGAACTTGACGGCGTTCGACAGCAGGTTGACCAGCGTCTGCACGATGCGGTCGGCGTCGGCGTTCACGACCTCCGCGGAGCGCTCGTTCTCCAGCGTGACGGTCGCCGTGTCGGCAAGGACGGCGACCTGTTCCACGGCGGCCTCGACGAGCGCGTCCACCGGGTGGTCAGCCAGGTCGAGCGGCGTGGAGCCCGCCGCCATCCGCTCGATGTCGAGGATGTCGTCGACCAGCCGGCCGAGGCGCTCGCTGCTGGTCAGGGCGATGTGGACCATCCGTCGTGCCCGCTCGGGGTCGCTCCCGAGCACGCCGGAGTCCAGCAGACCCAGGGCGCCGCGGATCGACGTCAGGGGGGTGCGCAGCTCGTGGCTGACCACGGAGACGAACTCGTCCTTGATGCGCTCCATCTCCCGGCGCTCGGTGATGTCGCGGAAGACGACCACCGCACCGCGGATCGCGCCGTCGTCGCGCAGCGGGCTGGCGGTGACCTCGACCGGTACCTCCTTGCCGTCGACCCGCCGGTAGACGTCCTGCTCGCCGGTGCTGGTGACGCCGTCACGTACGGCCTCGGTGATGTAGCAGCCCGCGACCGGGTACGGGGTCCCGTCCGCGGTGGGCGCGTGGAAGGTGGCGTGCGCGTCCAGGCCGACCAGGTCGGCCGGCGTCGCGCCGAGAGTGCGGGACCCGGCCGCGTTGACGAAGGTCAGCCGGCCCTCGGCGTCGACGCCGTAGATGCCGTCCGCGACGGACTCGAGCGTGCGTTCCCGTTCACCGGCGAGGGCGCGCAGCTGGGCGGTCCGGTCCTGCACCCGCTGCTCCAGGCCGTGGCGCAGCGACTCGTTGTCCACGACGACGAGGATCTGCCGCGCCACGACCGCGACCAGCACCGCGGCCCACAGGGTGTCCGCCGCCCACGGGAACACCTCGTTCGACTGGACCACGCGGACCAGCGCCGCCGCGAGGAAGAGGCTGAACGTGACGACGGTCCCGAGCACAGGCGATCCGTCGCTGCGCTGGGCGCCGACCGGGCTCCCGGAGGCGGCAGGGTGCCGGGCGGCGACGGCGATGGCGAGGTACCCACCGATCCAGCCGAGGTCGACGGGGGTGCCGAAGGAGAAGGAGCCGCCGGCGGAGAGCAGCGCGAAGGCGACGTCGGCGACGGCGTACAGGACGAACCCGCTCCCGACGAGGACCAGCGGGACGCGCTCGGCGGCGGGAGAGCGTGTCATGACGAGCACCGCGAGCGTGGCCAGCAGCGCGTCCACCACCGGCAGGGCGTAGGCGCTGATCGCAGGCTGGGCGGACCACTCCTGCTGACCGACGACGACGGCGAACACCGCGATGTACAGCACCGACCCGCCCACCACCGTGCTGTCGAGCAGCATGCGCACGATGTCCCGGCCCCGTGGCCGCACCGTGGGGAACAGGGCGAGCCCGACGACGCCGAGCACGAGTGCCGCGAGATAGGCGGCGTCGCCGGTGGCCGGGTCGCCCACGAGCCCGGCGTAGACGTTCCCGAGCAGCCCGACGGCGCCGCCGAGGGACAGCGCTCCCCAGGCGCGGCGTCGTCGACCTGTCGCACGGGCGGCGCGCCAGGCGCAGCTCACGGAGGCCAGGACCGCGGCGGCGCCGAGCGCGACCTGGGACACCAGCTCGCGCACCGCCGTCTCGAACGGCCCCGAGAGCACGACGGCGAGCGCCAGCAGTGCTCCCCCGCCGGCCCAGCACCAGCGCAGGAACACCCTGTGCGCTCGTGCCGCAGCGCGGTGCGCGTCACTCATGGGCCGAGCGTAGGTGACCGGCGCCGACGACGCTGTTCGTCCGGTGGTGGCCCGGGGCGACGGGCACCGTCCGTCGTCCCGCGGTACGGTCGTCGAGATCCTGACACGGGGCGGGGGCCGGTGAGCGTGGGAACGAGCGGACGGTGCGTGGTGGTCGTCGACGACGACCCCTCGATCCGGGAGGTGGCGGCGCTGTCGTTGTCCGCCGTCGGGGGGCACGACGTGCAGACGGCCGCGGACGGGGCCGACGGCGTCGAGCTGGCCCGCCGGTTGCGGCCCGACGCTGTCCTCCTGGACGTCATGATGCCCACGCTGGACGGCCCGACCGTGCTCGCGCAGATGCGCACCATCGACGTGCTGCGCGACGTGCCCGTCGTGTTCCTCACGGCGAAGGTCGGCGCGCAGGAGATCCGGCGCCTGGACGGCCTGGGCGCGGTCGGGGTGATCACCAAGCCCTTCGACCCGCTCGGGCTGCCGAGCCGGCTCGCTGACGTCCTCGGGTGGGACGCGTGAGCGGGGAGCGGCGCGCGGACGACGGCCGGGCGGACGACCGCGCGATGGACGACGCCGTGGCGCGGCTCGCGGGAGACGCCCGGCGGCGCAACCTCGCCCGCGCGGAGCGCGTCCTGGTGCTGCTGGGACCGGCGCCGCGGGGGCAGGCCGGGCGGGACGGCGAGGCCCGCGAGGAGGCCGCGCTGCTGTGCCACTCGATGGCGGGTTCGGCGGGGACGTTCGGCGACGACGAGCTCGCGGCTGCCGCGCTGCACCTCGAGTCCGTGCTCCTCGACGGCGCCGCCGACCGCGTGCCCGCCGCCGTCGACCGGCTGCGCGAGTCGGTCGACGCCCTGCGCCCCTGAGGACGACGGCTCCACCGGCCCGGTGGTGCGCCCGTCTTGAGGAAATCCTGAGCGGTTCCTGCCGAGATCGGCAGTCCGCCGCGAGGTCGGTTCCCCACGATCGAAGGTGATGAAGCCGATCGATCCTGGAGCCCGCCATGACCGTCCTGCCCCCGCAGCGCTCGTTGCCGACGCGCGGAGGGGCCGTGCGGGACGAGCCGACCGGGGAGCGGGCATGATCGGCCCGGAGCCGGTCGCCGCGGTGGCGCGCGCCTGGCAGGACCTCGTCGACGAGCTCGACGGCGACGAGGCGGCCGTGGACCGGTTCGCCACGATCTGGCTCGAGCTGCTGCCCCGCCGGCTCACGTCGTGCCGCCGGGCCCTCGCCCGGGGGGATCGGGAGTCGGCACGCGTGCGGTTGCTGACGTTGCGCAGCTCGGCGGTGATGCTGGGTCTGGACGACTTCGCCCGGACGGCGTGGCGGTGCCAGGCGGCGCTGGACGAGGTGCGGGGCGACGACGACGTGACGTCAGCGCGCAGCCTGGCGCGTGACCTGGTGGACGAGGCGCAGACGGCCGCCGCCCTGGTGCGGGCCGCTCTCGGTCAGGCTCGCTGGTCGAAGCGGTAGCCCACCCCGCGCACGGTGCGGATCCACCGGGGTGCGGACGGGTCGTCCCCGATCTTGCGGCGCAGGTTCGCCATGTGGACCTCGATGCTGCGCCGGTCGGCCGGCGTCACGGGCGTACCGGCGTCGTACTCGTCGCCCCACAGCACGCGGACCAGGGTGTCCTTGGCCAGGACACGTCCGGGAGCGCGGGCGAGCGCGGCCAGCAGGTCGAACTCGGAGCGGGTGAGATGGACCTCCGACCCCTCCACGCTGACCGTGCGTCCCGCGGTGTCGACGAGCAGCCCGACGGCGGTGGTCGGCGCCGCCGGGTCGGAGCCGTCGGGCAGCACGGGGGTCGGCACGGTCGGTCCCGGAGGTGCCGCCGGGCTGGCCGCGCCGGCAGCTCCCGGTGGGGCGTCGCGACGCTGCCGGCGCAGGATGGCCTCGATGCGGGCGCGCAGCTCGCGGGGCCGGAACGGCTTGGTCTGGTAGTCGTCCGCCCCGGCGTCGAGACCCATCAGGGCGTCGATCTCGTCGGTGCGGGCGGTGAGCATGACGACGAACGTGTTCGACACGGCGCGGATGCGGCGACACACCTCGAACCCGTCGATGTCGGGCAGCGAGACGTCGAGCGTCGTCACCAAGGGGTCGGTCCGGGTCACCAGCTCGACACCGCTGATCCCGTCCACGGCCGTGTACGTGACGAACCCGGCCTGGGTGAGCACCTCGTCCAGCAGCGAGCGGATCTCGGCGTCGTCCTCGACGATGACTGCGGTGCGCTCGCGGCCGACGTCGTGGCCGGGTCGGCCCGGTGTCGGTCCAGCGCTCATCCCGCCACGGTAGTGGGCGGTTGCCCGGAGCGCACGGGAACCGCCGGATGTGGGACCTCAAGGGCTCCTCAAACCGGGTCGAGCATCCGGTCCTCTCCCTGCTCGGGGCCCCTGCTCAAGCCGTGATGCGCGCCCGGTGGCGTCGCACCGCCGACCGGTTGGCGCAGCGCACGGAGCAGTAGCGCCGGCGACCGTTGCGGGTGACGTCGACGACGACGGCGCGGCACGGGTCCCCCGGTTCGTCCCCGGCGGCGCACCGGCGCAGGCGATGCATGCCCCGGGTGGTGAGGTGCAGGGCCGTGCCGACGCTGATGACGGCATGGAGCACGTGGGGCAACGACTGGTCCTCGTCGCGGTAGTGCAGGTGCCAGCCCTCGTCGTCGTGGTCGGTGAGCCGGGGGTAGGCCGCGGCGGCCGCCATCTGGGCGTTGAGCAGGAGCGCCCTCTCGGCGTCGTCGCGGGCGTCGACGACGCCGAGCCAGTCGTCGATGACACGCCGTGTCCGAGGGTGGTCGTCGGACGCGACGGGGAACGCCATCGTCATGCCGAAGTCGCGCGCACGGGCCTCGATGCCGGCGCGGTCGGCGGGCCAGTCGTCGGCCAGCGACGCGGCGAGGAGGACCGCGTACTCGCCGTAAGGGTTGAGATGCACAAGACCATGACACCACGCTGGAGGGCATGACGACGACCGAGACCCACGGCGAGCACCTCCGCACCGTCCACTCGTCCGCGCACGAGCACGGCTGGCTCGTGGAGTCCAGCCACCCGGTCTCGTCCGGCCGCATCCTCTACGTCCGGTGCGCGGAGTGCGGTGCGCGCCGCGTCGACCAGCAGGACCACCGCCGTCGTCCCCCGGTCGCCCTGAGCAGGGAGCTGCGCGCGACACCGGACGGCCCCGGCACGTCGCCCCGTCGAGAGCCGGGCTGCTAGCGGAACCGGTCCAGGACGGTCGCCGCGACCTGTTCGACGAGCGCGTCGGCGGAGCCGGCGTCGGCGTCCTCGCGCTCGGTGAGGACCGTCAGCACGATCGGTTCGCGACCCGGAGGCGTGACGACGGCGACGTCGTGGCGGAGCGCGCCTGCGCCACCGGACTTGTCGGCGACCGTCCAGCCGTCGGGGGCGCCCGCGCGGACCAGAGCGTCGCCCGTCGCGTTGCCCGTCATCCACTCGACCAGCCGATCGACGTCCTGCGGGTCGAGCCGCCCGCCGTGCAGGACCGCGTCGAGGTCCGCCGTGAACGCGGCAGGCGTGGTCGTGTCGGCCGTGCTGCCGGGCTCGACGGTGTTCAGGTCGGGCTCGGTGCGTGCCGGTTCGGTCGTCCTGTCGCCGAGTCGCTCGAACGCCGCGCGGAGACCCTCGGGTCCGCCGATGTGCTCGAACAGGATGTTGGTCGCCGCGTTGTCGCTGTCCCGGACGGCCGCCTCGGCCAGCTCGTCGAGCGTGAGACCGCCGTCGACGTGGTCGCCGGTGACCGGCGCGTAGCCGGCGGCGTCCACGTCCTCCTGCGACCAGGTCACCTGCTCGGCGCGCTGCTCGGCGGTGGTGGTGCGCAGCAGCTCGGCGACCACGAACACCTTGACCGTGGACGCGTAGCCCCAGCGTTCGTCCGCGCGATGCTCGACGGTCTCGTCGGTGCCCGTGTCGAGGGCGGCGACCCCGATGCGGGCGTCGAGCTCGTCCTCGAGGTCCGCCAGGGCGTGGTCGACGGCGGGAGCGGGCGACGGGCTCGCGACGGTCGGGCTCGGCGTGGTGCCGGGTGTGGTCGCGGCCGTCGGCGGCTGCTCCCCGGAGGTCGCCGTGCAGGCGGTGAGGCTCAGGGCGACGCAGGCGGCCAGGCCCCAGCGGACGGGATGCGGCATCGACGTTCCCCTCGGTGGTCGGAGCCGACACACCCTCGAGGAGGTGCGTCGGGGCCGGCGTGCCCGGCCCGTCACGAGGGAGCCTGCCACGAGACTGACGGGGTGAAGAAGGCGGTCGAACCCCACCACCGGTCGCACGTGATCGACCTCCCTGACGAACGCACCCTCGTGGTCCACGACACCGGCCCGGACGAAGCCGACGCGCCGACCGTCGTCTGGCACCACGGCACGCCGCAGTCCGGTGCTCTGCTGGCGCCCGTGGTCGGGGCGGCCGCGGCGCGCGGGCTGCGTGTGCTCTCCCCCGCCCGCGCCGGCTACGGCGAGTCGACGCGCGTACCGGGCAGGTCCGTGGCCGACGCCGCGGCCGACGTGAGCCATGCGCTCACCGTGCTCGGCGTGAGCTCGTGCTACGCCGTCGGCGCCTCCGGCGGCGGACCGCACGCTCTCGCCCTGGCCGGGTCGCGCCCCGACGTCGTGCGCGGCGCGGTGACCCTCGCGGGCGTCGCCCCGTACGACGGCACCGAGCGATGGTTCGCCGGGATGGCCGACGACGCCGTGCGCGCCGGCCAGGAGTGGCCGGGTGGTGCGGTGGACGACGACGTCGCGTACGTCCGCCCGTGGGGGACGGCGCTCGCGGACGTCGCGGTGCCGGTCCTCGTGGTGCAGGGCGGCGAGGACAGGGTCATCCCGCAGCATCACGGTGAGCAGCTGCTCGACGGGTTGCCGGCGGGCGAGCTGTGGCTCCGGCCGCGCGACGGCCACGTCAGCGTCCTGGGTGCGCTGGCGGTCGCCCTGGACTGGCTGCTCGCGCTCGGCTGACCGGAGATCGCGAGGCTGCGCAACTTGGTAGCGGATGAAAGCGCGGGTGAACTTGCGCGCTGGGAAACCGGTCTCTAGGGTGAGAAATCGGTTCCCGATGGGACTGGTCTCATCCGGGTGCTGCCGCCTCATCGACGAAGCGGCAGCACGACAGGGGCTCTTCGATGAGGCAGCGCGGCACCCGACGGCCACCGCGACGAAGCGGTCGCCGTCGGACCATGACGCGTCGCACCACCGCAACCGCATGCCCGATTTCGATGACGAAGTGAGGCAACGATGAGAACGACAGCCGCAAGACGGCTCACGGCGGGAGGGGCCACGCTGGCCCTGGCCGCCACGATGGGCATGACCGCCCTGTGGATGACGGACGCGCAGGCCGCGACCGGCAGTGCCACAGGATTCGCCACCCAGAACGGCGGGACCACCGGCGGCGCCGGCGGACAGACCGTCAGAGCCAGCACCGGGACCGAGATCCACCAGGCGCTGTGCTCCCGTGCCAGCAGCGACACCCCGATCATCATCGAGGTCGAGGGCACCATCGACCACGGCAACACCAGCAAGGTGTCCGGGGACAGCTGCAACACCGCCGACGACAAGATCGAGCTCAAGGAGATCAGCAACGTCACGCTGGTCGGCGTGGGCAGCGGCGCCCTGTTCGACGAGCTCGGCATCCACGTCCGCTCGGCGGACAACATCATCCTGCAGAACCTGCACGTGCGGAACGTCAAGAAGTCCGGCTCTCCGACGTCCAACGGCGGCGACGCCATCGGCATGGAGAGCGACGTCAGCAACGTCTGGGCCGACCACCTCACGCTCGAGGCCTCCGGCGGCGAGTCGTCCGGCTACGACGCGCTGTTCGACATGAAGGCGGACACGACGCACGTGACGCTGTCGTACTCGATCCTGCGCAACTCCGGGCGTGGTGGCCTCGTGGGCTCCAGCGACGGCGACACCGGCAACGGTCCCGTCACCTACCACCACAACCTCTACGAGAACATCGACTCGCGCACGCCGCTGCTGCGGGCCGGGACCGCGCACTCCTACAACAACCACTTCGTGGGGCTGGTGAAGTCGGGCATCAACTCCCGGCTGGGCGCGGAGGCGCTGGTCGAGAACAACTACTTCGAGGACTCCAAGGACCCGCTCGGCACGTTCTACACGGACGACATGGGCACCTGGGAGGTCAGCGGCAACATCTGGGACAACATCACCTGGACCTCGGACGACAGCGACAACCACCCGGCCGGGCCGAACCCGACGTCGACCACCTCGGTGGTCGTGCCGTACTCGTACCAGCTCGACGACGCCCAGTGCGTCCCGAACCTGCTCGCCGCCACCGCCGGCGCGAACAAGGGGCTCCAGGTCTCGGACGGATCGTGCTCGCCGCAGAACCCGGACCCCACTCCCGACCCGGACCCGACGGACCCGCCCACCGGCGAGAACCTCAGTATCGGAGCGGGCTCGGACGGTTCGAGCAAGGCCAGCGGCACCAGCTACGGCAACGTGCGTGACGGCGACATGAGCAGCTACTGGTCGCCGTCGAGCTCGACCGGCCGCATCTCGGTCAAGTGGGGCACCGACACCACCGTGTCCTCGATCAACATCCGCGAGGCCGCGGGAGCCGTGGGCAACATCGACTCGTGGCAGGTCGTCAACCACGACAACGACCAGGTGCTGGCGACCGGCAGCGGCGCGGGCGTGATCGACATCCCGACGACGTCGCTCAGCAAGATCGACTTCGTCATCACGTCCTCGAGCGGCACCCCCCGCGTCGGCGAGTTCGAGACCTACGCCGGAGACCCCGGCACCGACCCGACGCCGGACCCGGACCCGACCGACGAGCCGGACCCGGATCCGACCGACGAGCCCCAGCCGGGCGCTGACACCATCTACGTGGCACCGGGCGGTTCCTCCGGTGCCTCCGGGACGGAGAGCGACCCCACCACCCTCACCGCGGCGATCGACCGGGTGAACCCGGGTGGTGAGGTCTTCCTGCGCGGCGGCACCTATGACCTGGCCGACACCGTGACCATCGAGCCCGGCAACGACGGCCTCCCGGGCGACCGGACGCTGCTGTCCGCCTATCCGGGCGAGACGCCGGTGCTCGACTTCTCCGCCCAGGCGGAGGACTCCTCGAACCGCGGTCTCGCCATCGGCGGCAACTACTGGCACGTCTACGGGATCGTCGTCCAGCACGCCGGGGACAACGGCATCCTGCTCGGCGGCGACCACAACGTCATCGAGCGCGTCGTGACCCGCTACAACCACGACACCGGGCTGCAGCTCTCCCGCCTGATCGCGGGGGCGCCGTCGGACCAGTGGCCGTCGTACAACCTCGTCGTCAGCAGCGAGTCGCACGACAACGCCGACTCGGACGGCGAGGACGCCGACGGCTTCGCCGCGAAGCTCACCTCCGGGCCGGGGAACGTCTTCCGCGACACGGTGGCGCACCACAACATCGACGACGGCTGGGACCTGTACACCAAGTCCGAGACGGGGCCGATCGGCGAGGTGACCATCGAGAGCTCGCTGGCGTTCGAGAACGGCACGCTGTCGGACGGATCCCAGGCCGGCAACGGCGACCGCAACGGCTTCAAGCTCGGCGGCGAGGACATCCCCGTCGACCACGTCGTGCGCGACTCGTACGCGGTGGACAACGGCAAGCACGGGTTCACGTACAACCGGAACCTCGGTTCGATGTCGGTCACCGGGAACGTGTCGATCGGCAACGAGGAGCGGAACTTCAACTTCGACGGCGGTTCCTCCGTGTTCAGCGGGAACGTCTCCTGCGACAGCGGGTCCACCGACCGCTACCTCGGCACCGACGCGGGCGGGAACTCTTTCTGGGACGGCTCGAACGGATCGGCGTGCGGCCAGTACGTCGGTGACCTGGCCTGGTCGTTCGCGGCCGACGGGTCGCTCGACGTCACGTTCGGGTAGTAGCGGCAGCCTCGTCCGCGGGCGGGGCCGCGTGGGACCGGTCAGGTTCCGCGTGGCCCCGCCTGCGGCGTCGGCGCACCAGCCATTCCGCGACCACGAGGTTGGGCACCCAGCACAGGAACGGCACCCACGCGTAGGAGCGCACGAACGCCGTCTCGGCGTCGAACGACTCCCCCAGCGCCAGCTCCTGCGCGCCGACCAGCGCACCCGTCCATACCCGCAGCGTCACCGCGGCGAACGTCAGCGCGAACGCGCGCGTCATCCACTCCCGGTGCTGCTCGACGTCGTGCGCCCGGATCGCGCGGTAGCCCTGCCACGACGTCCAGAGCCACAGGACGCCCAGCGCTCCGAAGCCGAGCGTCCCCACCGCGCCGGCCTGGTTGACCGGCGCCAGGACCAGCCCGGACAATCCGGCGACGGCGATGGCGGACAGGATCACGCGCCCCGACCAGCGGTGCAGACCCGGTCGCCGACGGCGCAGCCCGGGCCAGAGCTGCCACGGGCTGAGGAGCAGGGCGGTCCCGCCCGCCATCACGTGGGTGTAGAAGGCGATCAGGATGACCACCGGCTCGTCGACGTATCCCCGGGCGAGCCCGGAGTCCTCCGCGGCCAGCGCGTCGAGGGAGGTCGTGAGATAGGGCGTGACGGCGATCGCTGCGATGGCGAGCGACGTGACGGTGAGGCTCCAGGCCCGGCGGCGGTCCGTGACCGCGGCCGGTGCGGGCGGGTTCATGGCTCCATTCATCTAGTCCGCACCGGCGGGCCGCATCGGGGCCTTCCCTGACTCGTCCCTGGCCAAGCCCTGGGCCGAGCCCTGGCAAGAATTCAAGATTCATCTCGTTGGTCCTGGGCTACGACGTCTTCGACCCGAACGAGGTCATCCCCGAGTTCACGGCGGACGTCGGCACGAAGCGTGGCGAGAAGATCGACTACGCCATCGTCACCGACGGCGAGGTGCAGATCCTCATCGAGGCAAAGACGGTGGGTTCCCCGCTCACCCTCCATCACGCGTCGCAGCTGTTCCGATACTTCGCCACCACGAACGCGCGGATCGCGATCCTGACGAATGGTCAGCACTTCCACTTCTTCACAGCAGGACCCTGTCCCGACCTCTGAAGTGATGGATGACCGACGCACGCACACCGGCCCCGTGGAACACGACCGCGGTGCCGGTCGGGGCAGCCATGTTCCTCGTCGCGGAGGTGGCGCTCTACGCGTTCTTCGCCAACCCTCGCAGCGCGCTGTCCGTCGTCACGGTGTGGTTCCTCGTGGCGTTCGTCGTGCAGTTCTGGGGGTCGCGCTCCGACCGGATCACCGCGCTCGCCGCGCTCGTGCTGATGGCTGTCGTGGCGTACCTGCTGGTGGTCCTGGGCGGGTAGCCCACGTCGGAGGGTCTCGTCGTGCGGCGTGGCGACGCCATAGGCTCGGGACATGAACGCTGACAAGGCTTCGACCGGCTCCTCGTCCACCCTGACCCGGAGCTTCCTGACGATCGCGCTGGTCGAGGGCGCGCTCCTGGGCACGGCGGTGATCCTCCTTGCGCTGGACGTCATCCCGTTCAGCGTCTTCCTGGTGGTGATCGCCGTGTGCGTGGCGGGCACCGGTATCGCGTTCCTGCGGGTGATCCGTGGGGCGCAGCGCACCGCGTCGTCCGACGCCGGGTCGGACGCCGGCACGGGTGCGAACAGCGCGAGCCCCGACTCGACGATCGACCGGTCGAACCCGTTCACCCGCTAATAATGCGCATCATCTCGTTGACCTGAGTCGCGCGGCCTCCGGAGACTGCCGGTGCCGGGCGGGTCCCGGCGCCCGTCGGTGACGACGCCGTCGGGCTCACCGACGGAGGTCAACGTGAGACGCAGACGATCCCCCGGAGGCCGCCGACCGGCGGCGTTCGCCACCGCAGCGGTACTGACCCTCGGCGCTCTCGTGGCGCCGTCGTCCGCCGCAGCGGCCCCGGCAGCCGCAGCCGCCACGACCGAGGCCGACGACGAGCCGCCGCTGCCCGAGTTCGCGTTCTCGGGCCGGGTCATCGACAAGGACGCGATGATCTACAACCCGACGGACGAGTTCATCTTCCCGAGCATCTTCCCCGCGGGCGAGCACCTCACCGACCCGCTCGGCGAGTGGTACCTGTACTACGCCCCGCACGACGACCCGGGCGGCATCTCCCTGATGTACGCGGACTCCCTCGAGGGACCGTGGACCGAGTACGCGGCGAACCCGCTCGTCACCAACGAGTGGCCGCCGTACTACGGCCAGGTCCCGCACGTCTCGTCGCCGGACGCCGTCTGGGACGAGGTCACCGGGCAGGTGCTGCTGTACTTCCACGGGAGCAACTCCACGACCCGCTGGGCCTCGTCGGACGACGGCGTCACGTTCGACGACTCGGGGGTCGCGGTGACGAACGCCGACGGCGGCGCGGGCACCACCGAGACGTCGTACGCCCGGGTCTTCACGCACCCCGACCCGGACTCGGCGTACCGGTGGGGCATGTTCTACATGCAGAACCGCACCGACGACGTCCGCCGCATCAAGATGGCGGAGTCGGTGGACGGCAAGAGCTGGGACGTGCGGCCGGACCCCGTCGTCGTCCCGGACGCCGAGACCGGGCAGAACGTCTCCGGCGGCAACCTGTTCACCTGGCAGGGGCAGGACTACGTCACCTACCACGGCTCGTCGGGCGTCACCTATGCCCGCACGATCGACCCGGCGGTGACCGAGATCGGACCGCAGCAGGTCCTGCACCGGGCCTCCGGCGTCGGGGACGACGTCGGCCGCGTGGCCGCCCCGGAGATCGTCGCGGACGATGAGGACACGTACCTGTTCTACGAGTCCGGGGACCGGCTCGGTGCCACCATCGCGTACGCGACCAGGGTGGAGCCCACGCCGCCCGACCCGGACCCGCTGCGCGAGCAGTGCAGCGGTGCGGCGTCGGACGAGTTCGACGGCGGCGGCCTCGGCGAGCGGTGGGACGTCGTGAACCCCGACGGTGCGCGGCACGAGGTGGCCGACGGCGCGCTGACGGTCCCGACGTACCGCTCGGGCGTGGCGGGGGCGGCGTTCCCGGTGCAGACCGTCCCGGACGGACCCTGGGAGGTCACCACGGAGGTGGACGTCGACCCGACTGCCCGCTACCAGCAGGCCGGCCTGATCCTGCACACCGCGGGCGACACGTACGCGAAGGTCGACTACGGGTTCGGTTCCAACGGGCTGCGCTTCTCGTACATCTGGCGGCAGGACGGCTCCGAGCGCAACGCCTCGATCGACACACCGCCGGTCCCGGCCGGCACCGGGACGACGGTCTGGCTCCGGCTGACGAGCGACGGGACGAACGTGCTCGCCGCGGCCTCGACGGACGGGCAGGAGTTCGCGACGGTCGGCCGTCCGGTCCCGCTGGCCGAGCTCGCGCCGACGGGCGTCGGGGTCTCGGCCCTGCGTGGTGCCACGTCGGCCCCCGAGATCGAGGCGGCCTTCGACTGGTTCCGGTGGACGCCGACGCCGGAGGAGTCGGCCGCGTGCGACGCCCGCACCTGGGACGCCACCGCGGTGTACGACGACGGCGCGACGGTCGCGCACGACGGCGCCGCGTGGGAGGCGCTCTGGTGGACCCGCGGTGACGTGCCGGGGGCGAGCGTGCACGGGCCGTGGGCCGAGAAGGGTGCCACCTCGGACTGCGGCGAGGCGTGGACGGCGAGCGCCGTGCACGAGGCGGGTGACGTCGTCGTGCACGCCGGTCACCGCTGGTCCGCGGCATGGTGGACCCGGGACCAGGAGCCGGAAGCGTCGCCGTGGGGTCCGTGGCAGGACGCGGGAGAGTGCGCCCGCGGGTGAACCGTCGGCCCGGATAATGCGCCAGGAAGGGCCCTCAGCCGCAGCAGCATGCGGCTGAGGGCCCTTTCGTCGGCGCGATAATAATGCGCATAATCGCCTTGTTGCCGACTCCCCGGCCCGGGCAGACTCTCGATCACGTCACAGTCGCCGGATCGAGGAGGATCGGATGCCGAAGCGTCGCATCACCCAGGCCGACGTCGCCGCCATGGCCGGCGTCAGCCAGGCCACCGTGTCGTTCGTGCTGAACGACCGGTTGCCCGCCGGGGTCCGCCTCAGCGCGGAGACCCGCCAGCGGGTCCTCGACGCGATCCGCATCACCGGCTACTCCGCCAACCCGGTGGCCCAGCGGCTCGCGGGCGGGCGCAACCAGATCATCGGCGTCTTCACGTACGAGGCGACGTTCCCCGGCGGCGGCCGGGACTTCTACGGCCCGTTCCTCGTCGGGATCGAGCACGCCGCCGAGCAGCTCGGCATCGACATCCTGCTCTTCACCAGCGCCCGGGTGGTCGAGGGCCGACGCCGTCTCACCCGGGACGGCTGGCAGCGCCTCGGCATCGCGGACGGCTGCCTCCTGCTCGGGCAGCACGAGGACCGCAGCGAGCTGCAGCACCTGCTGGACACCAACTACCCGTTCGCCTTCATCGGCAAGCGGTCCAGCGAGGGCGGTCGGCTCCCCTACGTGGGTGCCGACTACACCGGCGCCACCCGCCGCGTGGTCGAACGGCTCGTCGCGCTCGGCCACCGCCGGATCGGCTACGTCGGGGCGATGGGCACCGACCAGCCGACCACCGACCGCTGGGAGGGCTACCGCGACGCGCTGCGCGACGCCGGCCTCGGCGCACGCCTCGTGCCGGAGGAGGAGCCGGACGAGATCGTCGCGGCGGTCGTCGAGCAGGAGCTCAGTGCCGTCGTCCTCTCCCCCGAGCGCGACCCGGAGGAGCTGCACGACGCGCTCGCCCGGCGCGGGCTCGACGTCCCCCGTGACGTCTCGGTCCTCCTGCTCGGCCAGCCCCACCACCGGCTGCGGCGCCCGCAGCAGTGGTCGGGGTACGCGATCCCCCGCGAGGAGATGGGTGCCCGGGCGCTCCTGCTCCTGTCCCGGCTCGTCGCGGGCGAGGACGTCCCCGACGACGAGCTGCACCGCCTCCTGGAGTGCTCGGAGGTCGACGGCGCCACCGTCGCGGCGCCGGCCCCGCGCGACGCGCTCCCGACCCCCGACTCCCTCGTCCCGTGACCCACCCCTCGACAGATCGGACCGCACCCGTGCCCACTACCGAGACCGACCTCACCACCGACGTCCTCGTCGTCGGCGGCGGTCTGGGCGGCGTCGCCGCAGCCCTCGCCGCCACCGAGCGCGGCGCCCGCGTCGTGCTCACCGAGGAGCACCCGTGGATCGGCGGCCAGCTCACGTCCCAGGGCGTCCCGCCGGACGAGCACCCCTGGGTGGAGGACTTCGGCGTCACTCGTCGCTACCGCGCGGTGCGCGACGGCGTCCGGGACGTGTACCGGCGCCGGTACCCGCTGACGGCGGCAGCCCGGGCCCGCGAGGACCTCAACCCCGGCGCGGGCTGGGTGTCGAAGCTGTGCCACGAGCCGCGCGTCGCCGTCGGCGTCCTCGAGGAGATGCTGCTGCCGGCTCGCGCCTCGGGCCGCCTCACGCTGCTGGAGCGCGTCCGTCCGGTCGCGGCCGACACCGACGGCGACACGGTGCGTGCCGTGACGCTGGAGTCCGTGCTCGACGGCTCGCGGACCACGGTGACCGCGGGCTACGTGCTCGACGCCACGGAGACCGGCGAGCTGCTGCCTCTGACGGGCACCGCGTACGTCACCGGGTTCGAGTCGCGGGAGGCCACCGGCGAGCCGAGCGCCCCGGCGACGGCGCAGCCGCAGAACGTGCAGGCGCTGAGCGTGTGCTTCGCCGTCGAGCACACCGACGGCGACCACACGATCGACCGCCCCGAGCGGTACGACTTCTGGAGCTCCTACCGGCCCGGCCCGTGGAACGGCGAGCGGATGCTCTCCTGGCACGCGCCCAACCCGCGCACGCTCGACATGGACGTGCGCAGCTTCACGCCGGACCCGGGCGACGACGCGGGCGCGGTCGTGGCGGACCAGTCCCGCAACCCCGGCGACGGCAACCTGTGGACGTTCCGTCGCATCCTCGCGCGCGACCAGTTCGAGCCCGGCGCGTTCGCCGGCGACGTCTGCCTGGTGAACTGGCCGGCCATCGACTACTTCCTCGAGCCGGTGCTCGACGTCCCGCGCGACGTGGAGCTCGCACGGATCGAGGACGCCCGGCAGCTCAGCCTCTCGATGCTCTACTGGATGCAGACGGAGGCCCCGCGGCCCGACGGCGGCACGGGATTCCCGGGTCTGCGCCTGCGGCCCGACGTCATGGGCACCACCGACGGGCTCGCCCAGGCGGCCTACCACCGCGAGGGCCGGCGGATCCGCGCGGTCACCACGGTGACGGAGAACGACGTCTCCTACGCCGTGCGCGGGGACCGCGGCGCCACCCGCTACGAGGACAGCGTGGGCGTGGGCATGTACCGCATCGACCTGCACCCCTCCACCGGCGGCGACACCTACATCGACGTGCCGTCCACCCCGTTCGAGATCCCGCTCGGCGCGCTGCTGCCCGAGCGCACCACCAACCTGCTGGCCGCCGCGAAGAACATCGGCACCACGCACATCACCAACGGCTGCTACCGCCTGCACCCCGTGGAATGGAACGTGGGCGAGGTCGCCGGGCACCTCGCGGCGTTCTGCACCGAGCGCGGCGTGCGCCCGCACGACGTGCACGCCAAGCCCGACCTGCTCGCCGACCTCCAGGGGGAGCTCGTCGCCGCCGGGGTCGAGATCCGCTGGGCCGACGGCGCGCACCCGTACTGACGCAGCACCCCCACCGCCCATCCAGTTCGAAGGAGCACTGATGCACACCACCCGACGCCGCGGCCTCGCCGCGGCCACCGCGACAGCGGCGATCCTGGCCCTGACGGCCTGCGGCTCGTCCGACCCGGAGACGGCCGGCGAGCCCGAGGCGCCGGGCGAGCCGGTGCCCCTGACGATGACCGTCTGGACGGCCGACGAGGCACAGCTCGCACTGTTCCAGTCCATCGCCGACGCCTACGTCGCCGAGCATCCCGACCTGGTCTCCGAGGTGACGTTCGAGGCGATCCCCTTCGACGACTACACGACGTCGCTCACCACACGCCTCGCCGGCGGCAACGCCCCCGACCTGGCCTGGATCCTCGAGAGCTACGCCCCCGAGTTCGTCGAGAGCGGCGCGCTGGTCGACGTGCGGCCGGTCCTCGAGGGCACCGAGGGGTACGCCTACGACGACCTGCTCGACAGCTCGCTGGCACTGTGGCAGCAGGACGAGGCGCTCTACGCCTACCCGTTCTCGAACAGCCCGTTCGCGATGTTCGTCAACACCGACCAGCTGGAGGCGGCCGGCCAGCCCGCGCCCACGGACCTCGTGGCCTCCGGGGAGTGGACGTACGACGCCGCCCGCGACGCCGCCGCGGCGGCCGCCGAGGATTCCGGCAAGCAGGGTCTCGTGGTGCGCGACTTCGACTACAAGGTGTGGGAGAACCTGTCGACGGTCTGGGACGGCTGGGACGCCGCCCCGTGGAGTGCCGACGGGGCCACCTGCACCTTCACGGACCCCGCCATGGTCGACGCGATGACCTGGATCCACGACTCGACGTTCGACGACGGCGCGATGCCCGGTCCGGGCACGACTGCCGACTTCTTCGCCGGCGACGCCGCGATGACGATCACGCAGATCTCGCGCGCCTCGGCGCTCGACGAGAGCTTCGCCTGGGACGTCGTGCCGCTCCCCGCCGGTCCGCAGGGCCGTCAGAACGTCATCGGTCAGGCGGGCATCGGCGTCTTCGCCCAGGGCGAGCACCCCGACGACGCCGCGGACTTCCTGGCGTGGTTCACCAACCCGGAGAACGCCGAGCAGCTGGCGACCTACTTCCCGCCGCCGCGCGAGTCGCTCCTGACGGCCGACGTCCTGGGAGCCGCGAACCCGCTCCTCAGCGAGGAGCAGCTGCAGGCGGTCGTCGTGGACGGCATCGCCGACGCCGTCACGAAGCCCGCGCACCCGAGCTTCGCGAAGCTGCAGGAGACGGTTCGTGCCGGTCTGGACCCGTTGTGGACGCCGGACGCCGACGTCGAGGCGGTGCTGGCGGACGTGTGCGCGTCGATCGACCCGATCCTGGCGGGCTCATGACCTCGACGCCGGTCGCCGCGCGGCCGCGGGTGCACACGGCGCGCACCCGCGGCTCCGCGGCGCAGCGTGACCGCATGGTGGGGTACGCCATGGTGGCCCCGCAGGTGCTGGGCACGGTCGTGTTCGTCATCGTGCCGCTGCTCACCGTCGTCTGGTACTCCCTGCACGAGTGGAACGTGCTCGCCGGCACGTTCACCTTCAGAGGTACCGAGAACTACGAGCGGATGCTCGCCGACCCCGGCCTGCACGACTCGCTGGTCGCCAGCCTCTGGTTCTCCGTGGGCCTGGTGGTCCTCAACGTGTCCCTCGCCCTGCTCCTCGCGGTGCTCCTCGACCAGAAGCTGCCGGGAACGACGACGTTCCGCACGTTCTTCTTCTCGCCGGTCGTGGTCTCGCTGGTGGCCTGGACGATCGTGTGGAGCTTCCTGCTGCAGGACGACGGCGGCATCAACGGGTTCCTCGCGATGCTCGGCGTCGACGGCCCGAACTGGCTGCGCAGCGGACCGACGGCGATGCTAGCCGTGATCGTGGTGCAGGTCTTCAAGAACGTGGGCCTCAACATGATCCTGTTCCTCGCCGCGCTGCAGAGCGTCCCGGAGGAGGTCCAGGAGGCGGCCCGCATCGACGGTGCCGGTGCGTGGCGGAGGTTCCGCTCGATCACGCTGCCGCTCATCAGCCCGACGGTGCTGCTGGTGTCGATCCTCACCGTCGTGGGGTCGCTCGAGGTGTTCGCCCAGATCGACGTGCTCACCGGCGGCGGGCCCGGCACCTCGACCACGGTGCTCGTCTACTACCTGTACCAGCAGGCCTTCCAGTTCAACGAGTTCGGTTATGCGAGCGCGGTCTCCGTGCTCCTGTTCGTCATCGTCCTGGTGCTGACCCTGATCCAGTGGCGCACGCGGAAGAGGTGGGTCCACGATGAGGTCTGACGTCACGTCCGCCCCGGTCGCCGGCCCGGCGACCGACGACCCCCCGGACGGCGGGGGGCTGCCGCGACGCGGTGGCCTGCCGGCCGTGGGCGACCTGCCGGTCGCGCGCCGCCGTCGGCCGCGTCTGGCCCGGGGCCTGCTCGTCGCACTGCTGGTGGTGCTGAGCGTCCCGTTCGTCTTCCCCACCTGGTGGATGGCGACGTCGAGCCTGAAGCCGATGAGCGAGATCCTGCGCGTCCCGCCCACGCTGTGGCCGCAGGACGTGTCCTGGGGCGCGTACGGCGACGTGTTCGCGCTGCAGCCGTTCGCGCAGCAGTACTGGAACAGCCTGTACATCGCGGCGCTGGTGACCGCCGGGACGATCCTGGTGGCGTCGCTGGCCGGCTACGCGTTCGCCCGGATCTCGTTCCCGGGCGCCAACGCGCTCTTCGTCCTGGTGCTGGCGGGGATGCTGGTGCCGGCCGAGGTGACGATCGTGCCGCTGTTCCGCATGGTCAACTCCCTCGGGCTGATCGACACGCACTGGCCGCTGATCGTGGTGCCGATCTTCGGGGCGCCGAGCGTGCTGGCCACGTTCATCATGCGGCAGTTCTTCCTCGGGCTGCCGCGCGAGCTCGAGGAGGCCGGTCGCATGGACGGGCTGGGCCGGTGGGGCATCTTCTGGCGGATCGCGTTCCCCCTGGCCCGGCCGGCGGTGGCCGCCGTGGCGATCTTCACCTTCCTCAAGTCCTGGAACCTCTACCTCGAACCGATCGTGTACCTGTCGAGCCGGGAGAACTTCACCCTGCCGCAGGCGCTGACGCAGTACGTGGACGCGTACGGCGGGCCGATGTGGAACGTCCAGCTCGCCGCGACGACGCTCACGGTGATCCCGGTGCTGGCGGTGTTCCTCGTCGCGCAGCGCCAGTTCGTGCAGGGGCTGGCGCACTCGGGGCTCAAGGGGTGACAGGTGTCACACCGTTGCCGAATCGTTGCCCCCCAGAGGACTTCATCCTGTCGTGAAGCGCTTTCCGTCCGGTAGGTTGCGCTGCGACACGCGACGACGCGGGAGGTTTCATGATCAGCCGACGACGGTGGGCGATGACGACGGCGGGCTGCACGGCGCTGCTGCTTGCGGGCTGCGCGGGTGCCGACGATGCCGGAGCGGGAGGCGAGGCGTCCCCGAGCGCCGCGGCCGACACCGCACCGGCAGCGGAGAGCAGCTGCGGTGACGGCGTGGCCCTCACGGCCGAGGGGTCGGTCGACTCCGAGGACATCTACACGGCGGTGGCGGTCGTCCGCGTCGCCGCCGACGGCTCCACGACGATGCGCGACGAGTGGGGCCGCGGGGAGGCCGCCGGCGCGGTCGCGGCGTCCGGTGCGACGGACAACCAGCAGGCGATGGTGCGCGACGCCGTCGAGGGCGGGCTCCTCGACGTGGCCGAGGCACCGCAGGTCGACGAGTCCGAGGAGCTTCTGGCGGACGTCGAGAAGGGCACGTACGTGCTCTACGCCTTCGCCGAACGGACGACCGAGAACGTCACGCTCACCTGTGGCGACGGCAGCGACGCGGTCGACGCGGCCGTCACCTCGTTCGACGAGGTCGAGGTCGGTGCGGCGGACTGCGCCTCCTCGCCCGACCCCGTCACCGAGTACGTCGCGGCCGACGCCATCGACTACTGCGACCGGGCGTAGAAGAACCCGCGGGGTGGAGTGGTCTCCCGCCGTGCTGGACGATGGCACGGCACCCGCGGGTCCCGGTGGTCACGGGTCTCAGCCCGTGACCACCTCGCTGGTCCGAAGAGTCTTCACTTCTCGGATCACCTCCTTTCGACGTACCCCGACGCTATGCCCGACGGCGGGACGTGCCAAGGGAATTTCGGGGCCGGTCTCAACCCGGCCCGGCCTGGTCGCCCCGCAGGAGGTGCTGCCACTCGCGCGGGTAGTCGTCGATCCACTGGTCGAAGGAGCGCGCCGGGCGCCCGACCAACCGGGAGACGTCGTGCGACACGTGCGCGAGCTCACCCGCCGCGATGGCCGTGTACGACGAGACCCAGCCGGTGAGCTCGACGTCCGAGGCGCCGAGCCCGGCCCGGGACGCGAACGCCTCCTCGACGGACTCGGGGTGATAGGTGATCTGCCGCCCGGTCGCCAGGGTGAGCAGCGCCGCCACCTCCGTCAGGCTCAGCGCGATCGGCCCCGTCACGTCGTACGTGACGCCGTCGTGCCGGCGCGGGTCCTCGTCGAGCAGGACGGCGGTCGCGACGTCCGCGACGTCGTCGTGCGCCACCGAGGCCACGCGTCCGTCACCCGCCGGGCCCCGGATGACGTCGTCGTCGCCCACGAAGCTCGCGAGCGCCTGGTGGTACAGGTTGTCGCGCAGCACCGTCCACCGCAGCCCGCTGCGGCGTAGGTGCTCCTCCGTCGCCCAGTGGTCCCGCGCGAACGTGAACGTGGCGTCCGGTGCGGCGCCGACGAACGAGATGTACACCAGCCGTTCGACGCCGGCGGCGACGGCAGCGTCGATGGTCGCGGTGTGCAGGGCCACCCGGGCGGCGGACTCGCGGGCGCTGACGAGGAACACGGTCCGTACGCCGTCGAACGCCGCGCGCATCCCGGCGGCGTCCTCGTAGCCGTCGGCCGTCGCGACCTCGCACTCCGGCAGCAGGCGGCCGTCACCGAGCCGCGGCACGCGAGAGCGGTCGCGGAGCACCAGTCGCTGGTGCGCACCCTCGGCCGCCAGCCGGAACGCGAGGCGAGAGCCCAGCCGCCCGGAGGCGCCGGTCACCGCGATCAGACCGTCTGCAGACCATCTCATGCAGCAACGCTACGTGTGTGCCCGCCGGGCCGCGCGGTCTGGTGGGCGAGCCACGACGGCGAATCGCGCCGGCGAGTCTGCGAGCATGTGGCGGTGAGCTCCGAGACCTTGCGCGTGATGACCGTCTGCACCGGCAACATCTGCCGCTCCCCCATGGCCCAGGTCGTGCTGCGCGACCGGCTCGCGGCCGCGGGCCTCGACGAGGTCGTGGTCGACTCGACCGGCGTCAGCGACGAGGAGGACGGCAACCCCGTCGACCCCCGGGCGCGCCGGGTCCTCGCGGCGCACGGCTATCCGACGGGCGACGGTCACCGCGCCCGTCAGGTGCGTGCGGACCAGCTCGCCGAGCGGGACCTGGTGCTGGCCATGACCGCTCGGCACGCCCAGGCGCTGCGGGTGCTCGCAGACGGTACAGATGTCGACATCCGGATGTACAGGTCCTTCGACCCCACCGCTCCCACCGTCCCCGCGGGCGGCGACGAGTCCGTGCTCGACGTCGACGACCCCTGGTACGGCGACCAGGACGGCTTCGAGGTCTGCCTCGCCGAGATCGAGGCGGCGGCCGACGGCGTCGTCGAGCACGTCCGCGCCGCCAGCCGCGCCCGCTAGCCGCGGCCGGCGCGTCCGGGGAGCCAGCGCCGCCAGCCGCGTCGCTCCGGTGCCGGCTCCGGGGCAGGGCGAGGGCGCACGTAGGCGCGGAACCAGCGCTCCGTCTCGAACCAGACGACGTCCCGCACCTCGGGAGCCGACAGCGTCACGTCGTGCAGCGCCCCCTCGACGCGGGCGAGCGTGGTGACGCGGCCGAGCTGCGGCACCCGGGCGGCGATGCCGACCACGTCGAGCACCGTGTCCGTGCGCATCATGTCCTCGCTCCAGCGCACCGGTGGCGTCGAGCGGGCCGAGAGCAGCACGAGGATCGGCACGTCGATCGACAGGCCGCGCGCGACCCGGTCGTGCCCGGAGAAGATCGCCGCCAGCCAGGCCGGCGTGGCGCGCCACCCCGCGTCGGGCCGCCACGCGCTGTCGATCTGCCACGCGCCGTCGTGCCGCGCCGAGATGGATCGCGCGTAGAACCCGAGGTCGAGGTTCACCAGCTGGCTGCGCGGGGCGATCGCGGCCTGGGCCCGGATGCTCGGCTCGAGCACGAGCCGACCGACCTTGCGCGTCTGGAACTCGAGCCACGGGCTGTTCAGGACGAGCGCGTCGGTGCGACCCGGCCGGTGGTGCGCCCACAGGCAGAGGACGAGCCCGCCGGTGGAGTGGCCCATGAGGACCAGCCGGCGATCCGTGCTCCGCCGCGGTCCGTGCCCCATCTCGGCCAGGGCCGCCTCGATGTCCTCGTCGTAGGTGCGCAGGCTGGTGACGAACCCGGGGGTGTGGTGGGGCCGCAGGCTCCGACCGTACTTGCGCAGGTCGAGCGCGTGGAACCGGACGCCGAGGCCCTCCCAGAAGTCGGCGAGGTGCGTCTGGAAGAAGTAGTCCGTCCAGCCGTGGACGTACAGCACGTCCACGCCCGCGTCGTCCGGCAGCGGGGCGCCGCGGCGCCGTCGGACCAGCGTCGTCACGACCTCGCCCTCGAAGTCCGGGTCCAGGGCGAGGGAGCGCTGCTCGAAGCCGTCCAGGACGTCGGGCACCCAGCCCTCGACCGGGGCAGGCCCGGTCGGCGTCGGCCCGGTCGGCGTCGGCCCGGCGGGCGTCGGCCCGGGTGGGGGAACGGCAGGGTGCATGCCGGAAACGTAGGCCGCGCGCCGACGCGGCGCGACCGGGCGGACCCGCCTCACACCGCGACGAAGAGGTCCGGGGTGGGGAGGAACGTCACCGGCAGCCCTGGCGCGACGGCACGCAGCCGGTCGGCGAAGAGGCGCATCCCGGCCTGCTCGCTGGGCAGGTGCCCGGCCACGACGAGCCCCGTGCCGTCGAGCCGCGCGAGGTCCGCGGCGTAGGCACCGGTCTCCCACTCGTGCGCCTCGCCCACCACGACGGCGTCCACCTCCGCCGCCCGCAGCAGCGCACGGTTGCGGGCGAACCCGCGGAAGCCCAGGTCGAGCCCGACCCGCCGGACCGTGCGGTGCGGGTCGCCCAGGTACCGCGCCTGCGTCGAACCGAGCGCCGCGGCCACGTGCCCGGCGAGCGCGGACACCGTCGTCGGGTCGACGTCGCAGCACGCCAGCCCGCGGGACGCGGCCTCGGCGTCCAGCGTCCAGCCGAGCGCGCGGGCGGTGCCCTCGTCGATGCCGTCGGGACGGCGGTCGTGCCAGGCGTCGTGCACGCGCCACACGACCAGGCCGTGCTCGGCGAGCAGCGCGGCCTTCGCGGCGTGCACGGGGTCCTCCTCGCGCACCAGCTCCGGCGTCGCGGCGCCCTGGTGGTCGTAGAAGAGCGGTTCGTGCGTCACGACGACGTTCGCGCCGGCCGCCACGGCACGGTCGAGGACGTCGAGCGTCGCGAGGGTCGTCACGGCGATGCCGCGCACGACGGCGGACGGGTCGCCCGCGTCGAGGCCGTCCACCGTCGTCGGGCGGGCCCGCAGGCCGAGGGTCGACTCCGTGCGGGCCATGAGGTCGGCGACGGTGCAGGTCATGGGGGCGAGGCTACAGACGGCGCTGACGCCAGCGGGAGACCTCCCGCTCGACGTCGCGCGTGGGCGTCACGACCGGCGGGCCGCCGGTGAGCTGCCGGCGTGCGTCGATCACCCGCGCGTTGAAGTCCGCGACGATCTCGCGGACGCGTTGCTCGTCGTGCTCGCGGTCCAGCGTCTCGTCCATGGCCGAGTGCTCCGCGCGGAGCTGCGCCGCGGGCAGGACGCCGGTGATCTGCTCGCGTTCGACCATGTTCTTCAGCCACCAGTCGGGGTCCTGCGTCCCGCCGATGCCGGGCAGCGGCTTGCCCTGCAGCGGCAGGTCGTCGAACTCGCCACGGCGGATCGCCTGGTCGACGACCGTGTCCACCCACAGGGCTCGGTCGTCCATCCGGCGTCGGGGCTGCGCCTCGTCGGCAGCGTCCCGATCGGTCGACGCATCGCCGGTCTGCGCCGCACCGGTCCCCGACTCATCGGTCCCCAGGTTCTGGTCGCGGGCGACCTCGCGGTCGATGCGGTACTGCGCGGCCCGGCGCGCGGGATCCTGCTCGGTCGGGCGAGTGCCGGCGTCCGGGCGCTCATGGAAGTGGGCATCCATGGGACTCACGCTACCGAATGCACCGTTGGCGGGCAGGACGTGCCCCGCACCGGCGGTCACCGTGCCCGTCCCACCGAGAACCTCCAGCACCGACGTCGTCAGGCGAGGTGCGAGCTGCGCGTGAGGTCGGCGACGGGTTCGTCCGCGGTGAACCCGGCGGCGAGGTAGGTGGCGAGGGCGCCGGTGTTGGAGTTCTCGGCGACGACGGCTGCGGCAGAGGCGCCGTGCTGCTGCAGGACGCGCGCACCGGCGAGGGTGACGGCCGTGCCGTAGCCGTGGCCGTGATGGTCGCGGTGCACTCCCATCGGTTCGACGAGGCCGGGACGCCCCCCGCCGGCGGTCCAGACGGTGGTGACCGCTACGGGTCGGTCCGTGGCGTCGTAGCCGACGAGGTGGTGGGCGAGGTGCGCGAACGGGGCCGTGGCCATCGTGGTCCACCGGCGGACGAGCGCCCGGCTCTCCCCGGCGCTCGGCGTCGTCCTCCGGAACGCGGACCGGTGCACCGCCGTCCATTCCGCTGCCGCGTCGGGGCCGACCTCCTCGACCCGCAGCACCGCGTCGCGGGGACCGGTGCGGACAGGGGTGCGCAGGTCGAGCCGGAGCGGCGTCCAGGGTTCGTCCTCGTCCCACCCCTGGGCGCGGAGACGCGCCCGCAACGCGAGCGCGCCGCGGGCCTCGACGGTCACCGTCCCGGAGGGAAGGACGCGACCGGTCGTCAGGTCGCGGCCGACCTCTCGGACGGTGACCGTCGAGTGCCACCCGAGGTCCCCGGGATGCAGGAACCCCGGCCGGCCGGCGGTCTGCCACCCGCTCAGCGTCGTGGTGATCTCGTCGAGCCGGGTGACGGCCGGCGTCGTGAGCGTGGTCGTCACGGCATCATGGTCCCCATGAAGGTCTCGCGCCGCAGCCACGTCCCGCCCTTCGCCGTCATGGAGGTGCTCGCGGCGGCCAACGCGCGCCGGGCCGCCGGCCACGACGTGCTCAACCTGTGTGCCGGCGAGCCGTCCGCGGGCGCCGCCGAGGTGGTGCGCGAACGGGCGGCGGACCTGCTGCGCCGGGCGGACCTCGGGTACACCGAGGCCCGCGGGGTCCCGGCGTTGCGCGCCGAGATCGCCGGGCACTACGCGCGCTGGTACGACGTCGAGGTGGACCCCGCCCGGATCGCCGTGACGACCGGGTCGAGCGGCGGGTTCGTGCTCGCGTTCCTCGCGGCGTTCGACGTCGGCGACCGCGTCGCGCTGGCCCGCCCCGGCTACCCGGCCTACAAGAACATCCTCGCCGCGCTCGGCTGCGAGGTGGTCGAGCTCGACTGCGGGCCGGAGACCCGCTACCAGCCCACCGTCTCGCAGCTCATGGAGGCGTACTACGGGGGTGGGCTCGACGGCGTGATGGTGGCCTCCCCGGCGAACCCGACCGGGACGATGATCGCCCCGGCCGAGCTCGACGCCGTCGCGCGCTGGTGCGACGAGCACGAGGTGCGGTTGATCAGTGACGAGATCTACCACGGCATCGCGTACAGCCAGGACGTCCAGCAGGCGACCGCGGCCGTGCACACCGACCGGGGCGCCGTCGTCGTCAACTCCTTCTCGAAGTACTGGGCGATGACGGGGTGGCGGCTCGGGTGGCTGGTGCTGCCCGACGAGCTGGTCGGGCCGGTCGACGCCCTGGCCGGGAACGTCGCCCTCTCTCCCCCGGCCCTGGCGCAGCACGCGGGGATCGCGGCGTTCTCGGCCGCGGGCTACGCGGCCGCGGCCGAGAACGTCGAGCGCTACGCGACGTCTCGCACCGCGCTGCTCGACCGGGTGGACGAGCTCGGGTGGCGGCCGGTGGCCCCGGCCGACGGCGCCTTCTACCTGTACGGGAACGTGTCCCGGTTCGGCCTGGACTCGGTGACGTACTGCTCGCGCCTGCTGGCCGAGGCCGACGTCGCGATCACGCCGGGGACGGACTTCGACGGCGAGCGGGGCCGCGACTGGGTGCGGTTGTCCTTCGCCGCGGCCCCGGACGTCGTGACGCGCGCCGTCGACCGGATCGTGGCCTGGCAGGCGACCCTCTGAGCGGGCGGAGGGTCAGCGGACGGCGAGCGGCGTGCGCACCGTGAGGTGGTCGACGGGCTCCGCCGGCTCGGTGTACGCCTGCTCCTCGTACTGGGCCCGTCGGCGGGTGTCGCGGCGGGCGCGGACGATCATGAGGACGGCCTGCGCCCCGATGACCATCCAGGCGACGTTCGCGGCGACCGACGGCCACACGCCGTGGACGGCGGCGACGAGGAACAGCATCGAGGTCGCGCAGAGGTTGGCGGCCTGGAACTGGATGGAGTTGGGTGCCCAGCGACCTCGGGACACCTGGAAGTAGGCGACGAGGCCGACGATGGCGCCGACCCAACCGAGAGCGGTGACCACGGACAACAGGTACGGCAACATACGAGCCTCCTCACGGGGGTTTCGGGTGGGATGGCGCCGGCCTCGGACCAGTGACTCTGACGGGCGCCGGGGTCAATGCTGCGACACGAAACACGTTCAGCACAATTGAATCTTTCTGCAGATGGCGCTTAGCATCGCTACATGGCCACCGACCCACGAAGGCTTGCCTTCCTCCTTGCCGTGCACCGCGCCGGCGGCGTCCTCGCCGCGGCAGATCTTTTGCATGTGACGCCCTCTGCCGTGTCCCAGCAAATCGCTCGTCTGGAGGCCGAGGAGGGCTTCCCGGTGCTGGACAGAGGGCCGCGCGGCGTCACCCTGACACCCGCGGGCCGAGTGCTCGCCGACGTCGCCGAACGCATCGAGGCCGAGCTCCTGGAGGCCCGCCAGGAGATCGCGAACCTCGGCGAGGGCGTCACCGGGACGGTGAAGGTCGGCGCCTTCCAGTCGGCGATCCGCGCGGTCGTCGCTCCCCTGCTCGGGCCGCTCGCCGAGGAGCACCCCGGGGTCACGATCGACGTCCGCGAGCACGAACCGGCCGAGTCCGTGCGGATGCTGCGCGCCGGCGACCTCGACGTCGTCCTGCTCGAGCACGACGGCGACGTCGACGCCCCCGCACCTCGTGGCGCCCACGACGTCCCGCTGCTCGACGAGCCCTGGCGGCTCGTGGTGCCCGTGTCCCTGCCGACCCCCGAACGGCTCGACGACCTGCGGGACATGCCCTGGGTCGGGGCCCTCGGCGGGACGGCCGCCGACCGCGCCCTGCGCCGGCTCGGGCGCACGCTGGGCACCACCATCGAGGCCCGCCACGCCTACTTCGACTTCGACACCGCGCTGGCGCTCGTCGCTTCGGGCCAGGGCATCGCCATGCTCCCGGCGCTCGCCGTCGAGAGCGGCGAGGTGCCCGACGGCGTCGACGTCGTGGCGATGCCCGGTCTCGGTTCACGCCGGGTCATCGTGCGGCACCGGGCCACCCGGCACGAGCCGGGCCCGGCCGTGCGGGCCGTCGTCGACGCGATGGTCGACGTCGCGCGCCAGCTCGAGCTGGCCTGAGCCCCGCCGAGGTAGCGCTCGTCGGGCCGAGGTAGCGCTCGTCGGGCCGAGGTAGCGCCAGACTGCGCTACCTCGCGCTGGGGAGCGCTACCTCGGCGGTAGACTGCGCGGACAACCGAACAGCCGCTCGAACCGCGACGGGAGAGCTCGGCCCCGGCCGGCGCCGAAGGAGCAAACCCTCCCCGGGAATCTCTCAGGCCCCTGTACCGTCGCGGCGAGGCAACTCTGAAAAGTGGTCGGACGCCCCGCGGGCGGACGGCCCACCGACGGTGCAAGTCGGCGCGCCCCGTACAGGCGGACCGGCAAAACTCTCAGGTCCCATGACAGAGCGGGGAGGGTCCTCGTCCACCGACCCTCGGAGCGCTCCTCGTGACCCACTCCCCCTTCGACCCGGACGTCTTCGCCGACCGGCACATCGGCCCGCGCGGGACCGAGACGACGGCGATGCTCGACCAGCTCGGGTACGCCGACCTCGACGCCCTGGTCGACGCCGCGGTCCCCGCGTCGATCCGCGAGCGGGAGCCGCTCGACCTGCCGCCCGCCCGCAGCGAGGCGGAGGTGCTGGACCACCTGCGCGCGGTCGCCGCGAAGAACCAGGTCAAGCGCCAGATGATCGGCCTCGGGTACTACCCGACCATCACTCCCCCGGTCATCCGTCGCAACGTGCTTGAGTCGCCCGCCTGGTACACCGCGTACACGCCGTACCAGCCGGAGATCTCCCAGGGCCGCCTGGAGGCGCTGCTCAACTTCCAGCAGGTCGTCGAGGACCTCACCGGTCTCGAGATCGCGGGTGCCTCCCTGCTGGACGAGGCGACCGCCGTCGCCGAGGCCGTGGCCCTCATGTGGCGGGCGTCGCGCGCCAAGCAGGGGTACGTGGTGCTGGACGCCGAGCTGTTCGGCCAGTCGCTCGCGGTGACGCAGGGCCGCGCCGAGGCGGTCGGCCTGCCCGTCGTCGTCGTCGCGCTCGACGACGGCCTGGAGGCGGGTCTCGCCGCGTTCGAGGCAGCCGGCGGCGTCCTGCCGACGGGCGACCTCGTCGGCGTGGTGGTGCAGCAGACGGGAGCCTCGGGCCGGGTGCTCGACGCGCGGGGGGTCGTCGCGGAGGCCAAGGACCGCGGTGCGCTGGTCACGATGGCCACCGACCCGCTGGCGCTGACGATGCTGGTCTCCCCCGGCGAGCTCGGTGCCGACATCGCCGTGGGGTCGGCGCAGCGGTTCGGGGTGCCCCTGTTCTACGGCGGGCCGCACGCGGCGTACATGGCGGTGCGCAAGGGGCTGGAGCGCCAGCTGCCGGGGCGGCTCGTCGGCGTCTCCGTCGACGCGGACGGCGCGGTGGGCTACCGGCTCGCCCTGGCGACGCGGGAGCAGCACATCCGCCGCGAGCGGGCGACGTCGAACATCTGCACGGCGCAGGCCCTGCTGGCCATCGTGGCGTCGATGTACGCCGTCTACCACGGCCCCGGGGGCCTGCGCGCGATCGGCGAGCGGGTGCACGGCCGGGCCGTGGCGCTCGCCGGTGGTCTGCGCGCCGCGGGCGCCCCGGTGGTCCACGAAGCGTTCTTCGACACCGTGCGCGTCGCGGTACCGGGGCGCGCGGAGGCGGTCGGTGCGGCGGCGGCCGAGGAGGGCTACAATCTGTACGTCGCGGACCCGGATCATGTACAGATCGCTTGCGACGAGACCACGACCGAGGCGGACGTCGCCGCCCTGCTGCAACTGCTCGACGCGGCACCGGCCGACGCGGCCGAGGAGATCGGCCTCGGCGACGCGCTCCTGCGCGGCACGGACTACCTGCAGCACCCCGTGTTCCACCAGCACCGGTCGGAGACGGCGATGCTGCGCTACCTGCGCGCCCTGAGCGACAAGGACCTGGCGCTGGACCGCACCATGATCCCGCTGGGCTCGTGCACCATGAAGCTCAACGCGACCGCGGAGATGGAGCCCATCAGCTGGCCGGGCTTCGCGGACCTGCACCCCTACGTACCCGTCGACCAGGCGCAGGGCTACGTGGAGCTGGTCGGGACCCTCGAGGCGCAGCTCGCCGAGATCACCGGGTACGCCGCGGTGTCGGTCCAGCCCAACGCCGGCTCGCAGGGTGAGCTCGCCGGCCTGCTCGCCATCCGGGCGTACCACGCCTCGCGGGGACAGGAGTCGCGCGACCTGGTGCTCATCCCCGCCTCGGCCCACGGCACCAACGCCGCCTCCGCCGCGCTGGCCGGGCTGCGGGTCGTGGTCGTGGCCACCGCGGACGACGGCGAGATCCAGCTCGACGACCTGCACGCGAAGCTCGCGCAGCACGGCGAGCAGGTGGCGGGGATCATGATCACCTACCCGTCCACGCACGGCGTGTACGAGGAGCACGTCCGCGAGGTGTGCGCCGCCGTACATGATGCGGGCGGTCAGGTGTACATCGATGGGGCGAACCTCAACGCGCTCGTCGGTCTGGCCCGGCCGGGCCGGTTCGGCGGCGACGTCTCGCACCTCAACCTGCACAAGACGTTCTGCATCCCGCACGGCGGTGGTGGTCCCGGCGTCGGACCGGTGGCCGTCGCGGAGCACCTGGCGCCGTTCCTGCCGGGCGACCCCACGCCGTCGGGCACGGGCAACGCGAGCGGGCCCGGGGGAGTGCCGCCCGTCTCGGCGGCCCCGCACGGCTCGGCCGGCATCCTGCCGATCTCCTACGCCTATCTCGCGCTCATGGGCCCCGACGGGCTCACGGCGGCCACGCAGAACGCCGTGCTCACCGCGAACTACGTCGCCTCCCGGCTCGCCGGCCACTACCCGGTGCTCTACACCGGCGCGCACGGCCTGGTGGCCCACGAGTGCATCCTCGACCTGCGTCAGATCACCTCGGAGACCGGCGTCACCGTCGACGACGTGGCCAAGCGCCTCGTCGACTTCGGCTTCCACGCCCCCACGATGGCGTTCCCGGTCCCGGGGACCCTCATGGTGGAGCCCACCGAGTCCGAGGACGTCGCCGAGCTCGACCGGTTCGTGGAGGCGATGGTCGCCATCCGGGGCGAGATCGACGCCGTCGCCGCGGGACGCTGGGCGGTCGAGGACTCCCCGCTGCGGCACGCCCCCCACACCGCGGCGTCGCTGCTCGGCGGCGACTGGGACCGCCCCTACGGCCGCGAGCAGGGCGCCTATCCCGTGGCGAGCCTGCGCCGCGCGAAGTACTGGCCCCCGGTGCGCCGGATCGACCAGGCCCACGGCGACCGCAACCTGCAGTGCTCCTGCCCGCCGATCGACGCCTACGCCGAGACTCTCGGTGAGAGCTGAGGACCCCATGACCGAGAAGAAGACACCGCTGCACGCCGAGCACGAGGCGCTCGGAGCGTCGATGACGGACTTCGGCGGCTGGCTCATGCCGCTGCGGTACACGTCGGACCTGGCCGAGCACCGCGCCGTGCGCGAGGCTGCCGGTCTGTTCGACCTGTCGCACATGGGCGGGATCAGCGTCACCGGCCTCGAGGCGGCACGGTTCCTGGACCACGCGCTGGTCGGCAGCTTCTCCGCGCTGCGCCGGATGCGCGCCCGCTACACGATGATCTGCGCCGCCGACGGGGGAGTGCTGGACGACCTGATCGTCTACCGCACCGGTGACGAGGAGTTCTTCGTCGTGGCGAACGCCGCGAACGCCGCGACGGTGCTCGGGGCGCTGCTCGAGCGGGTCGCCGGGTTCGACGCCCGGGTGCGCGACGTCTCGGCGGACGAGGCGCTGATCGCCGTGCAGGGCCCGCGGGCCGAGGAGATCGTCCGGGAGGTCCTCGCGGAGGACGCCGAGATCTCCGGCGGCACCGCGTTCGACGAGCTGAGGTACTACGCGTGCCTGGGGATGCGGTTCGGCGACGAACGCGTCCTGGTGGCCCGCACCGGCTACACGGGGGAGGACGGCTTCGAGATCTGGGTCGACGCGGCACGTGCCGTGTCCCTGTGGCGTGCTCTCCTGGCGGCGGGCGAGCCCCACGGCCTCGTGCCGGCCGGGCTCTCGGCCCGGGACTCGCTGCGCCTCGAGGCCGGGATGCCCCTGTACGGCCACGAGCTCGACACCACCACGACGCCGTACGACGCGGGGATGGGACGCGTCGTCAAACTCGACAAGGCGTCCGACGACGGCACCCCGGTCGAGTTCGTGGGCCGCGCCGCGCTCGAGGCCCGGCGGGAGAGCGCGCCGGCCCGCGTGCTGGTGGGGCTGCGCGGGACGGCGCGGCGGCCCGCCCGGGCGGGGTACGCCGTGGTGCGGGCCGGTGCCGACGGTGCCCCGGGCGCCCAGGTGGGCACCGTGACCTCCGGCGCACCGTCGCCGACCCTGGGGCACCCGGTCGCGATGGCCTACGTGACGCCGGAGGTCTCCGCCGAGGGGACCGAGCTGGCGGTCGACGTGCGGGGGAGGGCGGAACCGTTCGTCGTCGTCCCGCTGCCCTTCTACCGCCGCGACCGCGGCTGAGCCTCCGGAGCGGGCGCGCCGCGCCGCCGTCCGACAGAATCTAGCGAGCCCAACCCACGACAGGAGCACCACCATGGCCGACTTCCCTGACAACCTGCGCTACTCCGTCGAGCACGAGTGGGTCGACGGCGCGACCCCCGCGACGGTGGGCGTCACCTCCGTCGCCGCCGACGCGCTCGGCGACGTCGTCTACCTCGAGCTGCCCGAGGTGGGCGCGACCATCGAGGCGGGCACCGTCGTCGGCGAGATCGAGTCCACCAAGTCCGTCTCCGAGCTGTACTCGCCCGTCTCCGGGACGGTCGTCGAGGTCAACCAGGCCGCGATCGACGACCCGGCGGTGGTGAACTCGGCGCCCTTCACGGAGGGGTGGCTGTTCAAGGTCGACGTGACCGGGACCGGGCAGCTGCTGTCCGCGGAGGAGTACTCCCAGCACGCCGGTTGACAACCGTGACCGAATCGTGACATTGGGCTGTCGGTTGCCTTGCGCAATCCCGCGGCAGCCCGCTGGCCTGCGGAGATGTCCCGACGAAAGTGCCTCCGCGGGGGTCGTGGAAGCGCTCCGGGTCAGGTTGCCCTCACCTGCTTCGTGTGGTGCGCGTCATGAAATCGCTCGTGCCCACTCTCCATACGTGACGGCAGATCCCCAAGTCGATCGTGGCGATCGGCGGCCGTCGTGGAGGAAGAGCGATGAGTGCAATCGAGATGGACCGTCCGGTCCTCGACCCAGGCCTGACGATCCGTGAGCAGGTCGTGCTGTCCAACCTGTCCGAGGAAGTCACCCTCGAGCAGATCGCGAGCAAGCTGTTCGTCACGCGGAACACGGTCAAGTCGCAGGTGCGCAGCGTCTACCGCAAGCTCGGGGTCTCGACCCGGGCGGACGCCGTCGCCTGGGCACGGACCGCTGGGATGCGCACGCCCTGACCGGTTGACGACCTCTGGCCCCGCCACCACTCGGGGGATGTTGGTGGCGGGGCACACGTCTCTTCAGGGCCGGACGGAAGGGCCGCGCCGTCGGGCCGGATGGCAGACTCGCGGCCATGACCCGTCGTCTTGTCGTGGCCGCCGCCATCGTCGACTCGCTCGAACGGCCCGCGCGGCTGCTCGCCGCCCGCCGTTCCCGTCCGGCCGAGATCGCACGCCGGTGGGAGTTTCCCGGCGGCAAGGCCGAGCCGGGGGAGGAGCCGCACGAGGCGTTGCACCGCGAGCTGCGCGAGGAGCTGGGCGTCACGGTCACGCTCGGCGAGGAGCTGCGCGGCCCGGACGACGGCGGATGGATCATCACCGAACGCCACGTCCTGCGGCTGTGGTTCGCCACGCTGCGCTCCGGAGAGCCGGAGCCTCTCGTCGAGCACGACGAGCTGCGCTGGCTGGATGCCGGCACCCTGTGGGACGTCGACTGGCTCGACGGTGACGTCCGCATCGTCGAGGCGCTCGCCGCCGGGCTCACCCCTCGCTAGCCGCCCCCTCGCTGTGGGTGCACGACACGCCGCCCGGGCCTTCGGCCACGTGGCGTGTCGTGCACCCACAGCGAGGGCGGGTCGCGAGCCAGTCCTCGGCGTGGCTGCGCAGCGAGCGGGGCGGGGTGCCAGACTCGGGCGATGGCGGCGTTCGAGTACCCGGTCGAGATCGAGCACCTGCTCGTGTCGCCGGAGCACACCTACTTCGGTCGCCCCCGGGACGGCGCGGCGGACGTGCTGACGTCGTTCCCTGACACGGCCCAGGTCGTGGCGGGCAAGGGGCTGGTGGGTGACCGGTTCTTCGGCAAGGCCGCCCACATGGACGCCGCGGTGACCCTCTTCGCGGCCGAGGCGCTGGAGGAGATCGCGCACGAGCTCGGCACGGGGCCGCTCGATCAGGTGCTCACGCGGCGCAACGTGGTCCTGCGCGGTGCCGAGCTGGCCCCTCTGGTCGGGTACGACCTGACGATCCGGACCGGGGACGACTCCGTGACGCTGCGCGCCGGCCGCCCCGCGCACCCGTGCGCCTGGATGGACCGGATGCTGGCCCCGGGCGTGCACGCCGCGATGCGAGGACGGGGCGGGGTGCGCTGCACGCCGCTGACCGACGGGCTGCTGCGGCGCGGCCCGGCGGTGCTCGTGAGCCCGCTCGAGCTCGACCCGGCGCGTGCCGGCGCCGCCGTCCGGCGCCCGCGGCTGCCGTGAGCCGCTCGGGCTAGGCTGGCCCCATGAGCGACTTCAAGGTGAACCCGGCCCCGCAGAACGACGCCCCGGGCGCGATGCTCGGCCGAGTGATCGTCTCGTTCGTGCTGTTCCTCGGCGGCCTGGTCCTCATCGGTGTCGGCGCCACGGCCGACCCCGCGATCGCGCCGTACGTGTTCGGCGGGGGCATCGTGGCCGCGTCGATCGCGTTCGGCCTGCCGATGGTCGGCGCCAGCAGGGGCTGAGCGCCCCCACCGGCACCGACCGGACAAGCGTCGCGACGGGGCGACGCGGCACTCAGCCGGCCTCGATCGCCTCGCGGCCGGACTCGTGGCTGACCTCGATCCGCCGCGGCTTCGCGTCCTCGGCCACGGGGATCGTCAGCGTCAGGACGCCGTCGGCGTACGAGGCGCTGATCCGGTCGAGCGCCAGCCCTCGGCCCAGCGTGAGCTGCCGTGCCACGGTCCCGGAGGTGCGCTCGCGCAGGAGCCACTGCCCCTCGCCCGACCGCGGCGTGCGCTCGGCCCGGATGGTCAGCGTGCGGTCCTCGCACGAGACGTCGATGCTGCCGGGGTCGATGCCGGGCAGGTCGACGGCGAGGACGTAGTGGTCACCCTCGCGGAACAGGTCCATCGGCATGGCCGGTGCGTTCCGCGACGTGGCGAGCGACCCGAAGAGTCGATCCATCTCCTGGAACGGGTCCCAGTAGGTAGCCATCGCGCATCACCTCCTCGACGAGGGCCGCAACCTGCGGCCCCGACCGCGATCAGCGCGCCGGTCCGTCCGGCGTCGCCTGGCTACACCTCATGATTTAGCACTCTCGCCCGCAGAGTGCCAAGAGGCGTCGTTTCGCTCTGAGCGAACACCTCGCGCCGGAGGTCACACGTCCCAGCGCTGGTTGGCGGCACCCCAGCAGTCGTACTGCTGCAGCCGGGTGCCGTTCGCCGTCGACCCGCTCGGCAGGTCGAGGCACTTCCCGGAGTGGCGGGCCACGAGCTCGTAGCGGCTCCCCGCGTCCCGGCGCTCCCACTGCTGGTTGGTGCCGCTGCCGCAGGTGTACTGCACCACCTCGGCGGCGTTCGCCGTGGAGGCGGAGACCACGTCCACGCACTTGCCGGACGCCTCGCTGACGATCTGGGTCACCGTGCCGTCGGGTCCGCCGCCCGGTCCGCCGCCCGAGACGTCGTCGCCCCACCCGTACCGCAGCCGGTCCGCGCCGGTCTGGTTGCGCAGCGTCAGGTCGAGACCGGTGCCGTCGCCGCTCTTCGCGTACATCGAGTACCAGTCGTAGCCGATGGTGCCCGGCTTGCCGCCGAGAGCCGGCCAGTAGGTCGCACCCATCCCCTCGTCCCGCATGACCTGGGTCACCGCGCGGACGTGGCGCACGAAGTTGTCCGTGCTGCCGGCGTCGGCATAGTCGCGGCCGTCGTTCATCGGTGCGCCGAGAGCGGTCACGACGGCCCGCGAGGCGCAGTCGCCGAGCCCGTACCGGACATGATCCACCCAGCCGTCGTAGGTGTTGCTGCCGTACATGAACGCGTAGTGGTGGAAGGAGAACAGCGTGTCGGCGAACCGGGAGTCGGCGCACAGGTCACGCAGGTCCTGGCTGTACCCGGTCCCGCCGATGAGGACCCGGCTCGGCACGGCCGAGTAGTGGTGGTCGAGCCAGTCGGCTGCGACGTCACGCCACGCGGTCGAGCTGTAGCCGTGCGGCTCGTTCATCGGCTCGAAGTACACGAGGCCGTTCGAGCCGTACTGCGACGTCACGGCGGACCACTTGGTGTTCCACGCGGCGTGGTCGGTGATGCGGCCGCCCGAGGCGGCGCCGTCCTCCCAGTACGCGTCGAGGACCCCGGGCTCAGGTTCGATCACCGTCTGGCCGGGACCGTGGCCCCGGCCAGACGGTGGAGGCGCATCTCCTGGCACCCGTCAGGCGGTGCTGCGCACCTCGTCGAGGAACCGGCGGCTGCGTTCGCGCAGGCCCGCGATGCGGCGCTCGACGACGACGGCGCGCGCGTCGTCGTCGTCGGCTCCCGCCTCGGCCAGGGTGGGCCGACGCCGGACGTTGCGCGAGCAGCGGAAGTCCGTGCAGATCAGGGTGCCGATCGTGTTGCCCTTGCGGCCGGGCGCACCGGCCCGCCGGGCCACGTAGAGGGACGTGTCGTCGCCGTCGCCGACGTCCTCGCACCAGGCGCACATCGCCGCCCGGCGGCTGCTGGTCCCCGGTGCGCGCAGGATGATGCCGACGGGTTCACCGTCGACCTCCGCGACCGCGTACGCGGCCAGGGGCTGCTTGCGGTCGCGCCAGCCGAGGTAGTCGAGGCGGTCCCAGCGGAGCTCCGCCAGACCGGGGACGATCATCCGCTGCCGTTCGCTGCGGGTGGCGTTGACGAGGGACGCGCGGATCTGGGGTTCGGTGAGGGGATTCATGGGTCGGCTTCCTGGAGCGAGGGTGGGCAGGGCAGAGCCCGGCCACCCTCACGCGGTCCGACATCGGATCAGCGGCAGGCGGCCGGGTTCGACGGGTTGCCTGAGCAGGCCTCGACGGCCACCCCGCTCCCCGCGACGACGCGCTGCATCTCTCGCTCCTCGTACCGATCTGCTGGTCCTCCGTGCGGCAGGACCACCCACCATGGTGGCACACGGCCGTTGCCCCGAGCGATGAGATGTCGCTCACCGCCCGGGGCCACGGCCGTGCTCACGCGGCTCAGAGGCCGGCGCGCACCGTCCGGGCCGCCTCGACGAGGTTCCGGAGCGAGGGCTCCACCTCGGCGTACCCGCGGGTCTTGAGCCCGCAGTCGGGGTTCACCCACACCACGGCCGGGTCGATGGCGCCCACCGCGAGCCGGAGCAGCTCGGTGACCTCGTCCACGGACGGCACCCGGGGGGAGTGGATGTCGTAGACGCCGGGTCCGACGCCCCGCGCGTACCCCGCGGCGTGCAGCTCCGGGACGACCTCCATGCGCGAGCGTGCCGCCTCGATCGACGTCACGTCCGCGTCGAGGCCGTCGATCGCCCCGATGACCTCGCCGAACTCCGAGTAGCACAGGTGGGTGTGCACCTGCGTCGAGGCCGCCGCCCCGGCCGTCGCCAGCCGGAACGAGCCGACCGACCACGCCAGGTACGCGGGCTGGTCGACCCGGCGCAGCGGCAGCAGCTCGCGCAGGGCCGGCTCGTCCACCTGCACGACGGCGGTCCCCGCGGCCTCGAGGTCACGCACCTCGTCGCGCAGGGCCAGCGCCACCTGGTTCGCCGTGGCCGCCAGCGGCTGGTCGTCCCGCACGAACGACCACGCGAGGATCGTCACCGGGCCGGTCAGCATGCCCTTGACCGGCTGGGCGGTGAGCGACTGGGCGTAGCGGGTCCACTCCACCGTCATCGGTGCCGGTCGGGTGACGTCTCCCCACAGGATCGGCGGGCGCACGCAGCGCGAACCGTACGACTGCACCCAGCCCAGGTCCGTCGTCGCGAACCCGTCCAGCAGCTCCGCGAAGTACTGGACCATGTCGTTGCGCTCCGGCTCGCCGTGCACCAGCACGTCGAGCCCGATCTCCTCCTGGAGCGTGACCACGCGTGCGATCTCCGCCCGCATCGCCGCGGTGTACGCCGCGTCGTCGAGCTCGCCCTTCGCCCAGTCGGACCGTGCCCTGCGGATGTCCGAGGTCTGCGGGAACGAGCCGATCGTCGTGGTCGGCAGCGGGGGCAGGCCGAGCCGCTCGCGCTGCGCGGCGACCCGCTCGTCGTGCCCGCCGCGGGCGAAGTCGCCCTCGGTGAGCGCGGTCAGGCGGTCCCGGACCTCGGTGACGACGACGCCCGGCGCGGCGGCGCGCTCGGCCACCGCCGCCCGCGCCGCGTCGAGCTCCTCGCGCACGGCGTCCGGACCGTCGGTCGCGGCGCGGGCCAGCACGGTCACCTCGCGGACCTTCTGGTCGGCGAAGGCGAGCCACCGGCGCAGCTCGGGGGTCCGTCCGGCCCGGTCGGCGGACGGCCCCTCCCACGTCTCGTCGTCCACGTCGTGGGGCACGTGCAGCAGCGACGTCGAGGTGCCGACGGTGAGCGCACCCGCACCCAGCGGCCGCAACGAGACGAGGCGGTCGAACCGGGCGGCGAGGTCGGCGCGCCACACGTTGTGCCCGTCGACGACGCCCGCCACGAGGGTCTTCGTCTCCAGTCCGGGCACGGTCCCGTGCGGTCCGGAACTGGTCGGGACGGCGCCCTTGACCAGGTCGATCGCGATGGCGTCCACGTCCGTGGCGGCGAGCAGGGCCAGACCGTCACGGTGCGCCGCGCCGTCGGAGGAGCCCTCGGGAGCGCCGGTCGCCAGCCCGCCGAAGGGGGTGGCCACGAGGATGGCCGGACGCTCGGCCGCGGTGTCGAGGGCGTCGTCGGCGGACCGGGCGGCGAGGTCGGTCGCCAGCGCGCGGTAGGCGGTGGTGATCGCCGCGTCGACCCGCTCGGCCGGTGCGTCGACGGTGTCGGAGACGAGGACGGGCTCGTCCAGCTGTACCCACGGCACGCCGACGGCGGCCAGCGCCCGGAGCAGCTCGGCGTACGCGGCGACGACGTCGTCGAGCCGGTCGAGGGGGTGGAAGCCCTCGCCGGCGTCCTCCGCGGCCTTCGACAGCGCGAGGAAGGTCACGGGACCCACGAGCACCGGACGCGTCGTGACGCCGGCCTCCTTGGCCTCGGCGAACTCCCGCACGATGCGGTGGTCGGCGAACGAGATCGGGGTGGTCTCGCTGATCTCGGGGACCAGGTAGTGGTAGTTCGTGTCGAACCACTTGGTCATCTCGAGCGGCGCGTCCTCGCCGCGCCCGCGGGCGACGGTGAAGTAGCCGTCCAGGTCGAGCGAGCCGTCCTCGCCGTCGATCAGGTCGCGGAAGCGGTCCGGCACGGCGCCGAGCAGCGCGACCACGTCCAGGACCTGGTCGTAGAACGAGAACGAGCCCGGGACGGAACCGTCCTCGGGGTTCAGCCCGAGCGCGACAAGGCGCCGCAGCGTCTCGCGGCGCAGCGCGCCGGCCGTGACCTCGAGGTCGACGGCGTCGGTGCGACCGGCCCAGAACGCCTCGACGGCGCGCTTGAGCTCACGGCGCCGGCCGATGCGGGGGTAGCCGAGGATGGTGCCGCCGGGGAAGGCGGGGTGCGGAAGGTCGGTCGTGGTGGTCATGAGCACTCCAGGTGTCGGTTTCCCGCGTCGTCCGTCGCCGACCAGGAGGTTGTGCCCGGATTCATCAGGCATAGCGGGTGCAACTTCCTGCTCGGCACCGTGTCAGACGGCGGGAGCCTCGGTCGGGATGCCCGGTACCAGCGGCCTTCTGGCCAGGTCAGGGACGTCGTGCGACGTCCGACCGCCGAGGTGAACACCCTCGAGCAGGTCCAGAGCGGGTCGGTACTTGTTGAACGTGTACACGTGCAGGCCGGGCGCGCCCGCGTCGAGCACACGCTGGGCGAGCTCGACGGCGTACGCGGTCCCGTACGCGTGCTGCGCCTCGGGGTCCGGCAGGGCGTCCAGCGCGTCCAGCAGGTGCTGGGGCGCGGGGACGCCGGTGAGCTCCTCGACACGACGGAGCCGGCGGGGCTCGGTCGTGGGCATCAGCCCGGCGAGGATCGGGATCGTCACGCCGGCCGCGCGGGCCTCGGCGACGAAGTCGGTGTAGCTGTCCGCGGCGTAGAACAGCTGGGTGATGGCGAACGACGCGCCCGCCTGCTGCTTCTCCAGCAGCCGCTGCACCTCCTGGGTGCGCGTGGTCCTCGCCTGGCGGTTGCCGTCGGGGAAGGTGGCGACCGCGACGGTCAGCGGACGTGCCGCGCCGCGGACGGCGGCAGCCGGGTCGGCGGCGCACCGCTGGGCCTCGACCTCGCGCAGCAGGGCGACGAGCTCGATGGAGGAGTGCACGCCGTCCGCCGGCGGGCGCCAGTCGGGCTGGTCCCGCGGCGGGTCGCCCCGCAGGGCGAGGAACGAGCGGACGCCGGCCTCGAGGAACTCGTCGACGACGGCGGACACGTCCTCGCGCGAGGCTCCCACGCAGGTCAGGTGCGCGACCGGCAGCACGGGGGTGCCTGCCAGCAGGGTCGCCACGACCTGGCGCGCCGTGGCGCGGTCCCCGCCGCCGGCGCCGTAGGTCACCGAGACGAACTCGGGGCTCGCGGCGACCAGCCGACGCGCCGTCTCCCAGAACCTGGGTGCGGCGTCGGGCCGCCGCGGCGGCATGAGCTCGAAGCTCACCGTCGGGCGGTGGCGTCGTGCCGGGACGTGCGGGTATGCCTCTGCGACCATGCGTCACTCCATCGGGCCTGGAGTTGAGCACCTTCGTCCTCGGGAGGCTTCCGTCGGAGAACGGGTTGCTGCGGCGTCGTCGAGCCAGGACTCTCGGCCGCTCTGGATGGCTTCGGCGTCGACTCTACGCACGGTTCATCCTGTGGACAAGCGCGACCGGATGGTGAGATCGACCGCCAGGCGCCGAACGTTCGGGTTCGGCACGTCCTGGGCGCCGTACTGCCCTCGACCCGGACGTTCGGCAGTGCGGGACGTAGGCTGGCGGGCATGGACACCGAAGAGCGCCTTGCCGTCTTCCTCGACTACGAGAACCTCGCGCTCGGCGCCCGGGAGCACCTGGGCGGGATGCAGTTCGACTTCCAGCCGATCGCGGACGCCCTCGCGGTGCGCGGCCGGGTGGTGACGCGGCGCGCGTACGCGGACTGGTCGTACTTCGACGAGGACCGCCGGATGCTGACCCGTCACCAGGTCGAGCTCATCGAGATGCCGCAGCGCATGGGGGCGTCCCGCAAGAACGCCGCCGACATCAAGATGGTGGTCGACGCCATCGAGATGGCGTTCGAGCGTGAGTACATCTCGACCTTCGTCATGTGTACAGGCGATTCGGACTTCTCCCCGCTCGTGCACAAGCTGCGCGAGCTCGACAAGCGCGTCATCGGCGTCGGGGTCGAGAAGTCCACCTCCCGCCTGCTGCCGTCCGCCTGCGACGAGTTCCTCTTCTACGACCGGCTCGAAGGCGTCGAGGTGCCCGACGAGAGCGAGGCACGGCCGAAGAAGAGCTCCTCGAAGCGCTCCGGTGGTTCCGGCCGGTCCGCAGGCACTCGGACCGCGGGCACCAGCGCCAGCCGGGCCAAGGCCGCCCCGGTCACCGACAGCGCACCGGCCGACGACGCCGCCCCCGCCGACGACGCTGTCCCCGCCGCGCCGTCGTCGGGCGGCAGGACGCGACGCAAGAAGCCCGAGATCACGCTGCCCGAACCGGTCGACGTGCCCGACCGCGCGCCCGAGCCGGCGAACGACGAGGACGACGACGCGCCCGTCGGCGAGCCGCCCACCATGGAGGTCAAGGTCGCCCAGACCCTCGCCGGCCTGCAGGGGTCGGCGTCCGGCTCGGTGACGGCCTCCCAGCTCAAGCGCACCCTCGTGCGCAAGGAGCCCACGTTCAGCGAGTCCGACTACGGCTTCCGCACCTTCGGGGAGTTCCTGCGCTATCTCGCCGACCGGGACGTCGTCGTGCTCACCGAGGGCCCCTCGTCCGGCGACCCCGTCGTCGAGCTCCCCGAGCAGCCCGACAGCGCCAAGGCGTTCGACCTGCTGCGCGCCGTGGTCCAGGAGGCCGGCGGTACCGCCGCGCTGTCCGGTCTGAAGAACCACGTGCGCAAGCGCCGCCCCGACTTCTCGGAGAAGGCCCTCGGGTACGGCGGGTTCCTGCAGTTCTGCAAGGCCGCGGCGGCAGCCGACGCCGTCAGCCTCGCCTGGGACGACGACGCCGAGGACTACCTCGTCACCCTCGCCTGAGGGATGATGAGCCGGTGACGTACCGCATCCTCAAGCTCGTGCTGTCGCTCCTGGTCTACGTGTTCCTGCGTCCCCAGGTCAGCGGCCTGCACAACGTCCCCCGGCGCGGTCCGGTCATCATCGCGAGCAACCACCTGTCGTTCATCGACTCGATCATCCTGCCGCTCGTGGTGCCGCGGCACGTCACCTTCATCGCCAAGGCGGAGTACTGGACCGGCCGCGGCCTCAAGGGGCGGGTGTCGCGCTGGTTCTTCACCACCATGGGGCACATCCCCGTCGACCGCGACGACCCGCGGGCCGGCCAGCGCTCCCTCGAGGACGCCCTGCACGTGCTGCAGCGCGGCGACGCGTTCGGCATCTACCCGGAGGGCACCCGGTCGCGAGACGGACGTCTGCAGAAGGGGCACACCGGGGTCGCGTGGCTCGCGCTGGCCGGGACAGCACCCGTCGTACCCGTCGCGCTGCGGGGGACGGACAAGGTCCAGCCCGTCGGCAAGCGGCTGCCTCGCCCGGCGCGCGGCATCCGCGTCGACTTCGGCCCGCCCATCGACCCCTCCCGGCAGATCGAGGCGGGGACCCGGCCCGCCCAGGCGCGGCGCCGGCTCACCGACGAGGTCATGACCTCGATCCATCGCATGAGCGGCCAGGAGCTCGCCGCCTGACGGCACGCCGGACCTGGCGAGCGGCGGTTTCCCCCGGGCGGGGGAAGCGCGGCGGCCGTCCGCTCGGCAGACTGGCGGGCATGGTGGGGACAGCGACGGGCCGACGGCGGCACCCCGGCGTGCGGCGCGCCGTCGGACCGCTCGTGGCCGGGTCCACCGTGCGTGCCGGGATCTACCTCGTCATCGGTGGTGTCCTCGCCGGGGCGTACCTGACGCTGGTGGCCGGGTTCATGCAGATGTTCGCCTCTACGGACGTCCCCCGCGCGGCAGTGGTGGTGCTGGCGCTCGTGACCCTCGCGATCGTCGGAGCGCCGCCGTTCCTCGCGACGGTGCGCACGCTGCAGGTGCTGGCCGTGCGCACGTTCCTCGACGTGGACCCGCGCGACCTGCCGGAACCGTCCGGCACGCCGAGCGCCGCGACGCGGTGGCGGGGAGCCGCCTGGTTCACCCTGCACCTGGCGCTCGGCGCCGCCGTCACCGTGGGGCTCCTCGTCGCCGTCCCGGTGGCCACCCAGCTCGTGCTGTCCGCGGCCGGGGAGGACCGCTCGTTCCCGCGCGGCGTGGCGCCGTTCGGCGACAGCCCGGTGGCCTGGCTGGCCCTCGCGGTCGTCCTGCTGATCGCCCTGCCGTACCTGGTGGCGCTCGCCCGCCGGGTGCTGCGACAGGCTGCCGTCCCGCTGCTCGGCCCGGACCAGTCGGCTCGCATCGCCGAGCTCGAGGCCGACGCCCGCCGGGCCGCGGAGCGTGGCAGGCTCGCCCGCGAGCTGCACGACTCGGTGGGGCACGCGCTGACGATCACCACGCTGCAGGCAGCCGCGGCCGCGCGTCAGGTGGACACCGACCCCGCGGCGGCCCGGCGTGCGCTCGCCGCCGTGGAGGAGACCGGGCGCGCGGCGATGGCCGACCTCGACCACGTGCTCGGCCTGCTGCGTGCGGCGTCCGGAGCGCCGACCCGCCCGGCCGCGGGCGGGCCGACGACAGCACCGTCGACACCGGCTGCTCCCGCCGGTCCCGTCAGAGACCTGCGCCACGTGGCCGACCTGGTGACGGACGCACGGCACGCGGGCACGGAGGTCACCCTGTCGACCGACCCGGACGCGCTCCGGTCGGTCGTCCCGTCGGCCGTGTCCCGCGAGGCCTACCGCATCGTGCAGGAGGCGCTCACCAACGCCGTCCGGCACGCGCCCGGCGCTGCGGTGGACGTGCACCTGACGGTGCCCGGGCACGTGCTGGAGATCGCCGTCGGCAACCCGCTGCGCACCGGGTCCGCGGCCGACGGGAGCGCCCCGGCGCCGGACCTGCAGCCCGACCGGCCCGCGGGCGGGCACGGTCTGACCGGCATGGCCGACCGGGTGCGGCTCCTCGACGGCGAGCTGTCGGCAGGACCCGACGGTGCGCACCGGTGGGTCGTGCGGGCGGGGCTCCCGCTGGGTGCGCGAGGATCGGGCGCGTGAACCTTCCCGACGACGCGGTGCTCGACGCTGTGCCCGACGACGGTCGCGTCCGTGTCGCGATCGTCGACGACGAGCCCCTCGTGCGGGCCGGGCTGCGCGTGGTGCTCGACGCCGAGCCCGGGCTGTCCGTGGTCGGCGAGGCCGAGGACGGGTCGGGCGTGCTGCAGCTCGTCGCCGACACCCGACCGGACGTGGTGCTGATGGACGTGCGGATGCCGCGCGTGGACGGTATCGCCGCCACCCGCGCCCTGCTCGACCCGTCACGTCCGGCGCCGGCGCCGCGCGTGCTCGTGCTGACGACGTTCGAGAACGACGACCACGTGCTCGACGCCCTGCAGGCCGGCGCCCAGGGGTTCCTGCTCAAACGGGCCTGGCCGGAGGAGATCGCGCAGGCCGTGCGGCTCGCCGCACGGGGCGACTCGCTGCTGTTCCCGGACGCGGTGCGCCGGCTCGCCGCCGGCCGTCCGCCGTCGGGCGACGCCCTGGCCTCCGCGCGGCTCACCGAGCGCGAGGGCGAGGTGCTGCGCCTCATGGCGGACGGGATGTCCAACGCGGAGATCGCCGCGGAGCTGTACCTCGGCGTCGAGACGGTGCGGACGCACGTGGGCAACGTGCTGGGCAAGCTCGGCGTGCGCGATCGGACGCAGGCCGTGGTGCGCGCCTACACGTCGGGGTTCGTGCGCACCGGCTGACGTTCCCCCGCACGGGTGAGGGACCTGGTCGCGGCGGGGGATCCGGCCGCCGTCGCGGGCAGCGAGGCTCGTGGCATGACCACACACGAAGCTCCGCACTCGTCACCACCGGCCGGCCGGACGTCGCGTGGCGACCGGGCACCCCGCCGCGCCGAGACCCGCGCCGTCGTCTGGTGGGCGGCCGGTCTCCTCCTCGCGCTCCTCCACCTCCGGGCCGTGGGCTCGGCCGTGGTGGCCCCCGAGGCGCTCGACCACGGCCTGCTCCGGGACGTCCCGGTCGAGACGCTGACCACCGGCGTCGCAGCGTTCGCGGCCGTCGGTTCCGCGCTCGCCGCCTGGATGCGCTGGGGCCGGTCCGCCGCGCGCGGACCACGCGTCGTCGTCGCCGTCGGCACCGTCGTCGTGCTGCTATGCGCCGTCCTGCTGGTCGACGCCACCGTCCTGGCCGGGCTCGGCTACCTGCCCGCGATCCTTGTGATGTCGCTGTTCAACGCCGAGGTGCGCGCCTCCCTCGACCACTACGTGGCACCGGACTTCCTGCTCCAGACGGCCGTGCTGTGCGGCGCGGTGCTCCTCGCCGTCGCGGCGGTGCGCTCCGCCCGCCGCAGCCGGTGGGCGTGCGAACGCTGTGGCCGCCGGCACGACGGCGCCGACCCGGCCTGGACGACGCCCGACGCTGCGGCGCGCTGGGGCAAGATCGCGGCGCTCGTGGCCGCGGCGATCCCGGCCTTCTACGGCCTGACCCGCATCGCATGGGCGCTCGGCATCCCGCTGGGCTTCTCCCGGGAGTCCGTCGAGTCGATGCGCGAGGTGGACCTCCTCGGCCCGATCGGCCTCGGCACGTTCGCCCTCCTCGGCGCGGTGCTCACCCTCGGCCTCTACCAGCGGTGGGGTGACGTCTTCCCGCGCTGGATTCTCGGCCTCGCCGGGACGCAGGTCCCCGTGGGACTCGCCGTCGTCCCCGCGACCGTCGTGGCCGTGGCCGTGCTGCCCGCCGGGATCTCGATGATCGTCCTCGGTCTGTCCGAGGGGTTGCTGGGCCTGGACGCCGAGACGTGGGGCGCCGCCGGGCCGGCGTTCCTGTGGCCGGTGTGGTCGCTCGCGCTCGGAGCGGCGGCCTACGCCTACTGGCTGCGTCGTCGTGGTCCCTGCCCGGCGTGCGGGCGGGGCTGAACGGCCCGGCGCCGACCTACGATGAGGTGGCCGCAGCATGAGGAGGTCGCCGTTGGACGCGTCGGGCGAGATCTGGACGGTCGGGCACTGGACCTGCCCGCGCGAGGAGTTCCTCGAGACCCTGGGGAGCGCCGGCGTGGAGCTGGTGGCCGACGTGCGCCGGATGCCCGGGTCGCGCCGCAGCCCGCAGTTCGACGCCGAGGAGATGACCGACTGGCTCGCGGACGCCGACATCGGGTACCAGCACCTCACCGAGCTCGCCGGCCGCCGGCCGAAGCAGCGGGACGTCGACCCGGAGCTCAACGCCGGGTGGCAGAACACCAGCTTCAAGAACTACGCCGACCACACCCTGACGCCGGAGTACGAGTCCGGCCTGGCCCGTCTCGCCGCCCTGGCCCGTGAGAGCCGCGTCGCCGTCCTGTGCGGCGAGCCGATGCCCTGGCGCTGCCACCGCCTGCTCGTCGCCAACACGTTGACGGCGCGCGGCTGGCGGGTGGTGCACCTCCTGAACGGCGGCCGCCCGCAGCCGCACGAGCTGGGGCGCTGGGGCGCGACGCCGTCGGTGGGCCCGGGTGGTGTGGTGACCTACCCGGCCTGACGGGTGAGAACGCGCGGACAGCCGATTTCACCCGCTGGTCCCGGTCAGCTCCGCCCGTGCCGGGGCACCATCGAGAGATGGAGACCACACCACCCCTGGCGGACCGTGTGTTCGAGACCGGGGTCGCGATGATGGAGGGCCTGTCGATCTATCTCGGCGACCGCCTCGGCTGGTACGGGGAGCTGGCCGCCGCCGGTCCGCTCACGCCGGCCGAGCTCGCCCGGCGGACGCGCAGCGACGCCCGCTACGCCCGGGAGTGGTGCGAGCAGCAGGCCGCCGCCGGCTTCCTGACGATCGACGCCGGCGCGGACGACGACGCACGGCGGTTCAGGCTCGACGCCGAGGGCGCCGCGGTCTTCACCGACCCGCGCTCCACCGACTTCCTGGCGCCCTTCGTCCGGCTCGTGTCGGCGTCGGCGATCCAGCTTCCCGCGCTGGCCGCGGCGTACCGCGACGGTGGCGGCGTCTCGTGGGAGCAGCTCGGCGACGATGCGCGCGGCGGACAGGCCGACATGAACCGGCCGTGGTTCGAGCAGGTGCTTCCCGGTGAGCTCGCCGCCGTGCCGCACCTGCACGGGACGCTCAGCCGCCCCGGCGTGGCGGTGGCGGACGTCGGGTGCGGGTACGGGTGGTCGACGATCGCCCTGGCTCGTGCCTATCCCGACGCGAGGGTGGTGGGCGTCGACATCGACGCGCCGTCGGTGGAGCGTGCCCGCGCTCGTGCGGCCGAGGCGGGGGTCCAGAACGTCGAGATGGTGCACAGCGCCGGCGAGGACATCGGGGGCGGCCCGTACGACGTCGTGTTCCTCTTCGAGTGCCTGCACGACATGCCGTACCCCGTTGAGGTGCTCGCCGCGGTGCGGAGGTCGCTGGCCGACGGTGGGACGGTCGTCGTCATGGACGAGGCTGCCGACGACGTGCTCACCGCGCCCGCCGACCTCGTCCAGCGGGCGCTGTACGGGTTCAGCACGCTGTGCTGCCTCCCGGACAGCCTCAGCCATCCCGGCAGCGTGGGCACCGGGACGGTGATCCGGCGTGACGTCGTGGAGCGGTTCGCCCGCGATGCCGGGTTCACGAGCGTCGACGAGCTGCCGATCCAGGACTTCGGCTTCTGGCGGTTCTACGAGCTGCGCTGAGGCAGCGCGAAGTGCTCGCGACCGCCCTCGGCGGCGGGTCGGGGGCGTCGGTAGGGAGCGCCCCTACCGCGCGTCCGGACGGGTGGTGGCCGTGGTCGCCGTCGCGCGGTCGCGAGGCGCAGGCCACAGGGCGATCGCCAGGCCCGCCACGGTGCTCCCGGCGTGCAGGACGTTGTCCGCGGCGTTGATGTTCAGGATGTTCGTGTCGGGGTCGTTCACCACGATCAGGCCGTAGACGAAGGCCGCACCGTAGCCGATCGCAAGGATCCAGCCATACGTCCTGGCGCTTGCCGGGCGGCTCCACAGCAGCACGCCGAGCAGTCCGATGAGCAGGTGCACCACGTTGTGCAGCGGGTTGATCGCGAAGACGAGCAGGGTCTGCGAGTGGTCGTGCACCGTCCAGCCGTCGAACCCCGTGATCGCGAATCCGACCGCTCCGACGAGCAGGTAGACGATGCCGATGACGAGCGCGAGGTACTGGTGCACGCCCCGTGCGGGGCGGTCGCGGTGCGCGGTGGAGTTTCCGGCAGGTACGGCGGTCATGGTGTCCTCCTGATCGCAGGATGCTCGGGTGACCAGCACGTCGCTCCTTGACGTGTACTCCCAGGTTCCGTCCAGGACGGCCCCTTCGCATCCGGGCTCGCTCGCCCCCGCCAGATCAGGGGCCGAGCAGGCCGGGGACCTCCGCCAACCGGCGGGCCAGCTCCGAGCCGTCGGCCCCGGTGACGGTGGGCACGGCGGCTCGTTCGCCGCAGCCCTCGAGCTCCGACTCCTCGGGCCCGGCCGCCGCTCCGCCGTCCGGCGGGTTGCCCGCGAGGACATGCTCGGCAGGGTTGAGGCGGCGGATGGCGACCGCCGCGACCTGGCTCGGACGTCGTTCGACGGTGCGCGCGTAGATGCCGGTGTCGTGCTGACCGTCGTCGCCCACCAGCAGCCAGCGCACGTCCGGGAACCAGGACATGAGCAGGTCGAGGCTGGCGTTCTTGTGCGTCTGACCGCTGCGGAACCACCCGGTCATCGTGGGACCCCAGTCGGTGAGGAGCAACGGGCCCGGGGGGTAGGCGTTCCGGGCGAGGAAGGCCCGCAGCGTGGCCGCCGTGTTCCACGCACCCGTCGAGAGGTAGACGAACGGGCTCTCCGGGTGGGCCACTCGGAGCCGTCGGTAGAGCGCGGGCATCCCCGGCACGGCCCGCCGCTTGCTGGAGTGGCGGACGAACGTGTTCCACGCCGCGAGCAGCGGGCGTGGCACCGACGTGATCATCGTCGTGTCGTCGATGTCGCTCACCACGCCGAACCGGGTCTCGTCGCCGACGATCAGCAGCGGGGCGTCGGCGGTGTGCTCCAGCGCCGGAGGGTCCGTCGGCTCGGCCGCGCGCCCCGAGTCCGACGGTGCCCCGGCGTCGCTCAGCCGGGCGCGCTGCCAGCCCGGCGGCAGCGGCAGGGCGGCCGGCAGGTCCACCTGGACGTCGACATAGCCCGCCCGGTCGCTGCGCACGACCTGGTGGACGCCTCCGACCCGGACCAGGACCCGCCGGTGCGGCGCAGGCACCGTCAGGTAGTGCCGAAACCCTCGGCGCCCGGCGCGGTAGGCGTTGTCCGCGGCGACACGGCCGGGCGGTGCCAGCAGCACCCTCGCGAGGACCCGCACCCTGCGCGGGGACCCGTACCCCGAGTACGTCTCGATCCGAGGCCGCCAGCCGACGCGGCGCAGCAGCCAGCCCGCCGCCTCGTAGAAGCGGTCCTCGACCACCGCCGCCAGGTGCGGGCGCTGCGACGGGTGCGGGGTCTCGGTCATCATGCGGACATCAGACCAGGTAGCGGGCACGGGCGCACGGTGCGACGATCACTCGCATGGACCTCTCCGTGCTCACACGGCCGTCGCCCCGCACGTCGCTGCCGCGCACGCTGGCCCGGATCGTGCTCGGCCTGATGCTCGTGGGCGCGGGCGTCTCGCACCTCACCGTGGCGCGCGACGAGTTCCAGGCCCAGGTGCCGGGCTGGTTCCCGGTCGACGAGGACGTCACCGTGCTCGCGTCCGGCGTGGTCGAGATCGCGATCGGCGGGTCGCTGGTGGTGCTCTCGCGGTGGAAGGTGGCCGTCGGTCTGGTCGCGGCCGCGTTCTTCGTGGTGATCTTCCCCGGCAACGTGGCGCAGTGGCTCGAGAGCAAGGACGGGTTCGGCCTCGACACCGACGCCAAGCGGCTGGCGCGCCTGCCGTTCCAGGCGGTGCTGATCGCCGCCGCGCTGTGGTCGACGGGTGCCTGGTCGGCGCTGCGTCGCGCCGGGCGTGCGGACGACCGCTCCGACGGGTGAGCGGCGCGCGGGCTGCCTAGCATGCAGCGATGAGCGACATCGACCTGCCGGACGGCGACCACCGGACACCCGCCGGCGTCTCGGACGCGACCGTCGAGGCCCTCGGCATGCTGAGCGAGGCGCTCGAGACCGTGGAGCGCGCTCGCGGCCACCTCTACACGTTCCACCAGCTCACGGGCGAGGCCGACCTCGCCCTCGGGGACGCCGTGGACAAGCTGCGCGAGGCCGGCCACGACGACGTCGCCCGCCGGATCACCGAGGACCTCGTCGGGCGCAACGTCATCGCCGGCAGGTGGACCTTCCAGATCGTCGAGGACTACGACGACGGGTACTGGCACGCGTTCCGCGAGCACGAGCGGGCGGCGCGGGACGAGCTGGCCGGTGGCGTGCGGCACCTGGCCGAGGCGCGCATGAAGCAGGAGCGCCGCACGCACGGTCGTGCCGGTCACGAGGTGGCGCCCGGAGACGTCGGCGGCTAGGGCGTGTCCGGTGAATCGCGGAGCCAGAGAAGGATCGCGGCGATGGTGAGTTCGGAGCGGTAGTAGGCGGCGCGTTTGGTGTATCGGGTGGCCAGGGCGCGGAACTGGTGTGCCCCGGCTTCCGTGGAGTCAGATTGCTGGAATCTAGGCCACGGTGATCGTTGCTGCGTTCTCGAACTCTACGGGTGTCAGCCAGCCGAGGGCGGAGTGCCGGCGCTGGCGGTTGTGGAAGATCTCGAGGTACTCGAGGATCGCGTTGGCGAGCTCCAGGCGGGTGCGCCAGCGACGTCGATCCAAGAGCTCGACCTGCATGCGCGACCAGAAGCTCTCGATGACGGCATTGTCGTAGCAGTCGCCGATCGATCCCATCGACGGCACCAGGCCGGACTCCTTGGCCCGGGTGGTGAAGGCCCAGGAGCCGAATTGAACGCCGTGGTCGGAGTGAATGATCGTCCCGGCCGGTGGCCGGCGGTTCTCGATCGCCATGCCGAGTGCGTTGGTGACCAGGGCGGCTGTCGGTGAGGAGTCGATCGACCACCCGACCACTCGCCGCGAGCACACATCGAGCACGACGGTGCAGTACACCTTGCCCTCCCTGGTCGGGTGCACGGCGGGCGTCGGTGACCCACAGCTCGTCGACCCTCTCGCGGGCGAACTGCCGGTCGACGAGATCGGTGGAGATCAGGTCCGGGCGGGCTCGACGCCACTTCGGGCGCCCGCCCATGCCCTTGAGGCCGGCACGGGCCATGAGCATCTCCACGGCGGGGTGCCAGACCTGGACGCCGTGGCCCTTGGTCAGCTCGGCATGAACCCGCCGGGCGCCATAGACGCCTCGGGAGGCGGTGTGGATGGTGCGGATGGTCTCGGTCAGCAGCGCGTGCCGCACCCGGCGGGCCGAGGGTGCCCGCACCAGCGAGGCGTAGTAGCCCGACTCCGAGCAGCCGAGGGCCCGCACCGCGGGCTGGACCGGCAGCCCTTCACCGGCCATCACCGCGATCGCTTCGAACCGCCGTTTGGGGGCACCACCTTCCCCAGCAGCTCGCTCGCACGCCGATGGATCGCCAGTTCGGTCTCCAGTTCGGCGATCCGCTTCTTCGCGGCGGTCAGCTCGGCCTTCTCCCCACTGGTCAGGCCCGGTTCCAGGCCCTTGTCGATGCGGTCCTGGCGCCGCCAGGAGTAGATCGTCTGATCGCTGATCGCTGATCGCTGATCGCTGATCGCTGATCGCTGATCTCCCGATCTCGCGCCACGTCCGCGACCTTGCGGCCCGACTCGAGCAGGTCCAACACCTTGCGCCGGAACTCCGGCGGATACCCACGACGTCCCACGAGGCCCCTCCTCCAGGGTCAGGTGGCACAAGAATCCAGTAATCCGCCTCCACGGAACGCGGGACACACCAGAGCCTCCATCAGACCCGGGGCGCAACACTGCGCGTCGAGGTGGCGTAGGGCCGGCGAGGCGACCGACCGGTCCTCGCGCTTCTGGCCGAGGTCGACGACGTCATGCACATGTTCGCGGCACGCGACCAGATGGATGCCGACCAGGTCGGCGAACGCACCCGCGAGGGCCTGGCGGCTGCCCACTCGCGCGGACGAGTGGGCGATCGGCCGACGGTGATGTCCCCGGAACGCCTGGCGACCGGGCAGGCCTCTGATGCCGGCGCTCAGTCGATCATGTCGCCCGGCCGAAACTGCAGCTCACATGCCGCTTCCGAGGCACGTCTTGGGGTTGAGGTGGACGTGCAGGCGCCCTCCGGTGCTCGCTTGGGGGGACAGCAGGCCATGAGGTAGTCGCGGAGCCCGTCGATGCCGCGCAAGATCCCGTTCGGGTTGGCGAGGTAGTACACCGTCTTCCACTCCCGGCGCGAGACGAGGATGCCGGCGTCGCGCAGCGTCGCCAGATGTGCCGATGTCGCCGACTGTGCCAGGTCGAGGCGCTCGGCGACCTGTCCGACGGTCAGCTCTGTGTCGCCCTGGAACAGGAACATGATGTCCTGGCGCTTCTGGCTGGCCAGCGCCTTGAGAAAGGCCTGCACCTCTGCATCGAGCGGCCCGGTCGCTGAAGTCATGCCTCAAGGATGCACCGTGGATCCGCCAACCCGCCATCAGTTCGTCATTTCGCGTTGTTACGATACGATCGCCGCCATGGCCTTCATACATCGACCGCTCGTGATCATCGGTGCCGGACAGTCCGGCCTCACCGCCGCGCGCGCCGCACGCGACGCCGGACTGACCCCGCTCGTCCTGGAAGCCGGTCCCCGTGCGACCGGCTCGTGGCCGAACTACTACGACAGCCTCCGCCTGTTCTCCCCGGCCCGCTTCAGCGCCATCCCTGGCCACCGTCCCATCGAGGCCGACCCCGACGACTATCCCGGACGCGACGTCATCGCCGACTATATTGAGGGGTTCTCTGCAAGCATCGACGTCGAGGTCCGCACCAACACCCGTGTCGCCGATGTCGAGCCTGCAGAGCACGGGTACGTCGTCCACACCGCGACCGGCGAGGCGATCGAGGCGGTCGGCGTGGTCGCTGCCAGCGGATCGTTCGGCACCCCGCATCTGCCGACCTTGCCTGGCCGGAACGAATTCACCGGGAACGTGCTGCACGTGGCCGACTACCGCAACCCGGAACCGTACGTGGGTCAGCGCGTGATCGTCGTCGGTGGTGGCAACTCGGCGGTCCAGGTCGGCCACGAACTCGCCCAGGTCGCCACGGTCACCCTCGCCACGCGCCAGCCGATCAACCTGGTCGACCAGCGCCGCGACGGTCGCGACCTCCACCACTTCCTCACCGCCGGATTCGATCATCTCCCGGTGGAGTGGTTCGCCCCGTTCATCACGGGTGGCCTCGTCCTCGACATCGGCGGCTACCGCAAGAGTTTTGACGCCGGCGTGCTGGATCGCCGCCCTCTGTTCACCGGATTCGACGCGCACGGCGTCCTGTGGGCCGACGGCACCCGCGAGAGGGTTGACACGGTCCTGCTCGCCACCGGCTACCGCCCGAACCTCGGCTACCTCTCCGGGCTCGGTGCCCTCGACGAGACGGGCGCGCCCCGGCACACTGGAGGCATCTCCACCACCCGCCCCGGCCTGGCCTATGTCGGCCTCGAGTTCCAGCGCTCCTTCGCTTCCAACACTCTGCGCGGCGTCGGCGCCGATGCCGGTCACATCATGGCGCCACTGGCCGCCTACGCTGCAGGCTTCCACACCGGCCTCGTGTAGGCACCAGGTGGGCTCGAACGCCGTCGGCCAGGGTGATCGGCGCGACCGCTCTCCGCGGGCCGCGCTGATCACCCTGTGCGCCACGCAGATCATGAGCTGGGGCGTGCTCTTCTATGCCTTCCCTGTCCTCAACACCGCCATCACCGCCGACACAGGCTGGTCCGCCACGACAGTCACCGGCGCGTTCTCGACCGGCCTGGCTGTGTCGGCCCTTGCCGGTGTACCGGCTGGGCGGCTGCTCGACCGCCGCGGCCCGCGCCTGGTCATGACCGTCGGTTCGGTCCTCGCGGCCGCCTCGGTCGCCGCCATCGCACTGGCTCCGACCCCGCTGTGGTTCTTTGCTGCGTGGGCGCTCGCCGGGGTCGCCCAGGCATGCGTCTTCTACAAGCCCGCCTTCGCCGCGCTCACCGCCTGGTACGGCGACCGACGAGTTCAGGCCCTCACCACGTTGACCCTCGTCGCCGGACTGGCCAGCACCATCTTCGCGCCGCTCACCGCCGTTCTAGCCGAGCACTTGACCTGGCGCGACACCTATTTCGTTCTCGGGGCCGTCATGTGCGCCGTCACCATTCCCGCACACGCCATCGGCCTCAACCTCCCCTGGCCGTCCGAGCGCGCACGACGGGACCGAGCCGCAGCCAAGAGTGCCACGCCGACCTCACCGACGACGAGATCCGTGCTGCGCTCGAGCTCGTTCATCGCGCTCGCCGCCGTGCTGGCTCTGGCGACATTCGCGCTTTTCGCCGCCACCTTCTTCCTCGTACCACTGCTGACCGGCCGCGGCATGGACACCACCACTGCCGCCTGGGCCCTCGGCTTGTGCGGGGCGGGGCAGCTGCTCGGCCGCATCGGCTACGGCACCCTGCACAAGCACACCAGCGTCGTCTGGCGCACCGTGCTCATCCTCGCCCTCGGCGCGCTCGCCATCGCCGTGACCAGCGCCGTCGCCGCACCGGTCGTTGCAATCTTCGCCGCCACCATCGTGCTCGGTGCCGCTCGGGGCGCCTTCACCCTGCTCGAAGCCACCGCGGTCTCGGACCGCTGGGGTATCAGGGGGTTTGGTCTGCTCTACGGAGTCATCAGCGCTCCGGCCACCCTTGCCCTCGCTGTCGCACCCGCGGCCGGTGCCCTCCTCGCCAGATGGCTCGGCGGCTACACCAGCACCTTCGGGCTCCTCGCCGGACTGATGCTCACCGCCGCCCTCCTCACCCCGCTCACGGGACGTGGGACGCCGATCACGAGCCATGGTCGTTGACGCCTGACCCTGGTGTACGAACCCTCGATGTGCCGGGAGGGCATGGCCCAGCCGCAGAGTGAATCGCCCTGGGTTTGTTGGAGGCTCGTGACCTTGGAATCGAGGATGGAGCCAGGCCGAAGGAGCAGACGCCGGGCAAGCCGCAGACGCGGCGGTACTCGGATGAGGAGAAGGCCGCCGCGGTGCGGATGGTGCGGACCCTGCGGGCGGAGCCGGGGACCGAGCACGGCACGGTGCAGCGGGTCGCGACGCAGCTGGGCTACGGGGTGGAGTCGGTGCGCCAGTGGGTCAAGCAGGCCGAGATCGATGTCGGTCACGCGCCCGGGATGACCACTGCGGAGGCGCGGCGGATCCGGGAGCTCGAGCCGGAGAACCGGGAGCTGCGGCGGGCGAACGAGATGGCGGATTCAAGCGGTGGGCGCAAGTTTCTTCGGGGCGGAGCTCGACCGCCAGCACAGGAGGTAGTGGCGTTCATCGACGCCAACCGCGGCGACGTCATCGACGGCGTGCGTCTCACAGTCGAGTCCATCTGCACCGTGCTGAGCGCAGCAGGGGTGAAGGTGGCTGTGAGCACCTACTACGCCGCCAAGGCTCGCCCGCCCTCGGCGCGTGCGGTCCGGGACGCCGAGCTGGGCCCGGTGCTACGCACCCTGTGGGACGACAACTACCGGGTCTACGGGGCGAGGAAGCTGTGGAAGGCGGCACGCAGGGCCGGGCATGACGTCGGTCGTGACCAGGTCGCCCGCCTCATGCGCGGCCTCGGGATCCAGGGTGCGGTCAGGACGAAGCGGGTGCGCACCACTCGCCCGGACCCGGCCTCGGCGCGACACCCGGACCTCGTCAGGCGGGACTTCACCGCGACGGCCCCGAACCAGCTGTGGGTCACGGACCTGACCTACGTGCCCACGTTCGCCGGCATGTCCTACGTGTGCTTCATCATCGACGCGTTCTCGCGGACGATCGTCGGCTGGCGCGTTGCCGGGCACATGCGCACCGAGATGGTCCTGGACGCGATCGAGATGGCCCGCTGGTCTCGTGGCACCCGCCTGACCGGGCTGCGGTGTCACTCGGACGCCGGAGCCCAGTTCACGAGCCTGCGCTACGGCGAGCGGCTCGCCGAGATCGGTGCGACGCCATTGATCGGGACCGTCGGCGACTCGTACGGTAACGCGCTGGCCGAGACCGTGAACGGCTACTACAAGGCCGAGCTCATCCGCGGGCCTGCTAGGTCCGGGCCCTGGCGGACCGTGGAGGACGTCGAGCTCGCGACGCTGGGGCGGGTCCACTGGCACAACCACCGACGGCCGCACGGCTACCTCGGCGACCTGCCACCCGTCGAGTTCGAAGGGAAGTTCTACGCTAAGCAGCAGGGCCACGAAGCCCTGGTCGGAATCAAATGACCAGAGCCTCCATCAGACCCAGGGCGATTCACTGAGCCGGACGCGGCGGACGGCGTGCTGCCGTCTGGCGCAACCGCCTTCGACGAGGACCTCCCCGGGGTCGCCCGTCTCGATGCTGACCTTCTCTCCGCCCTCCGGCAGGCCACGGCCGACGCCGCGGACGACGAGTACACCCTCTGGATCAGCATCGGAAGGCGCTCCACCGCCTACCAGAACCACCTGCGCGAGCAGGCGGTCGACGAGCACGGCTCCGCGGAGGAGGCCGCCCGGTGGGTGGCGACGGCGGAGACGTCGACGCACGTCATCGGCGAAGCGGTCGACATCACGCCCGACGACGCCATCGACTGGCTCTCCCGGCATGGCGACGCCTACGGCCTGTGCCAGACCTATGGCAACGAGTCGTGGCACTTCGAGCTTCGTCCCGACGCCCCCGAGGACGGCTGCCCGACGCCCTACCCGGACGCGGCGCACGATCCGCGGTGGCAGCGGTGACGCCGTCAGTAGCCGGCCGGTGACCTCCCCGCGACGGACGGGCACGTGGCGAGGTGGTCGTCCACCAGTCCGCACGCCTGCATGGCCGCGTACGCCGTCGTCGGGCCGAAGAACCGGAAGCCCTCTGACTTGAGCGCCTTGGCGAGCGCCTTCGACTCGTCCGTGGCGGCGGGGGCGTCCTGCCAGGTGGCGATCCGCTCGGCGCGGGGCGGAGGGGCGAAGGACCAGAAGAGCTCGTCGAGGGTGCGTCCGGACTCGTGCAGCGCCAGGACCGCGCGCCCGTTCGCGATCGTGGCCTCGATCTTGGCGCGGTTGCGCACGATCCGGGCGTCGCCCAGCAGCCGCTCGACGTCGTCGGGCGTCATGGCGGCCACGCGCTCCGGGTCGAACCCTGCGAAGACCTCGCGGAACGCGTCACGCTTGCGCAGGATCGTCAGCCACGACAGGCCGGACTGGAACCCCTCGAGGGCGATCCGTTCGAGCAGCTCCGCCTCGCCGTGCACGGGACGTCCCCACTCGGCGTCGTGGTACTCGGCGTAGAGCGGAACGCCGTCGCCGAAGCATCGGGCGCCGGGGGCCGTCGTCGTCTCCTGGGTCATCCCCACAGCCTGACGGAGGGGACCGACACGCGGCGCCGGTTGTCCACAGGCCGACAACGACCCTCCCGCTGTGGGTGGACGACACGCCGCCGGGCCTACCGACCCAGCGGCGTGTCGTCCACCCACAGCGGGACAGGAGGCGCGAATCGGTTCGATGACAGAGAATAATTGCTGGCGGGAACAAGCCATATCCTCACCCTTGCGTGACCGAGGTGGGGCGATGTACCGTCGAACCGGTTCGCGTATAAGAGTTCAGACGACGAGGTCGAGGAGGCACGGTGGCCACCATCGGGGACGTCGCTCGTGTGGCGGGAGTCTCGCGCAGCACGGCGTCGTACGCGCTGTCCGGCAAGCGCACCATCTCGGCCGACGTCCGTCGCCGGGTCGAGGCCGCCGTCCGCGACCTCGGGTACACGCCGAACGCCGGTGCCCGTGCCCTCGCCACCTCCCAGACCCGAGTCGTCGGGCTGCTCGCCCAGTTCCTCGAGGACGAGTTCGCCCCCGCGATGCTGCAGTACATGCTCGGCGTCTCGAACACGGCCCGCGAGCTCGGCTACGACATCCTGCTGTCCACGGAGGCCGACGGCCGCAGCGCCCTGCGGCGGATGACGAACTCCCGGATGGTCGACGGGATCGTGCTGCTCAACGTCGCCGAGCACGACGACCGCCTGCCGATCCTGCGCGAGGCGCCCCAGCCCGGCGCGCTCGTCGGTCTGCCCGCCGACTGCACCGGCGTCGACGTCTTCGACCTCGACTTCGAGGACGCGGGCCGACTCATGGTGGACCACCTGCACCGGCTCGGGCACCGCGAGCTGCTGCTCGTCTCGCAGCCCGAGCGCGTCGTCGAGCGGGGCGGTGCCTACGTGTGGCGCCTGCAGAACGCCGCGGTCGAGGCGGCGCGCACGCGGGGCATCACCCTGCACGCCGAGTTCGGCTCGGCGCACCAGCCGGAGGTCGGTCGCGACCTGCACGGTCTGCTGGACGCCTACCCCCACGCCACCGGGCTGCTCGTCAACAACGAGGCCGCCGCCGCCGCGCTGCCGACCGTTCTCCACGAGCGCACGCTCACGGCGCCGGCCGACCTGTCCGTCGTCGGGCGCTACTCGGACGAGTTCGCCCGCACGTTCTCCCTGCCGTACTCCTCGATCGAGAGCGCGCCCGACCGGCTCGGCCGCATGGCCGTGCGTGAGCTGGTCCGGCGCATCGAGGGGCAGGCGGGCCCCGACGAACCGCACGTCGTCCGGTTCGTCTCGCCCGAGCTGGTCGACCGGGGGAGCACAGCACCCCCGCGAGGGGACTGATTCTCTGCACCACCTTCCGGGTGGCTCTCTCGCCGCCCATCATCGAACCGATTCGACGCGCCTTTCCGTTCAAGGAGGAACACATGATTCCCGTCACCCGCCGCCGCACCGCCCTCTCGGCCACAGCGGCCCTCGCCCTCGTCGGAGTCCTCGGCGCCTGCTCGTCCGACGACGGGTCCGGTGTCCACGCTCGCTGACACCGGCATGCTGACCACGGTCGAGGAGTTCGGCCTGGACACCTCCGCGATCGACCAGAACCTGCTCGACGCAGGCGTCGTGGACGGCAGCGCGTACGGCATCCCCATCGGCGCCAACACGCTCTCGCTGTACTACAACGCCGAGGTCCTCGAGGACGCCGGCGTCGACCCGGCGTCGATCACCGACTGGGACTCGCTGACCGCCGCGCTCGCGCAGGTCACCGACGCCGGCCACGAGGGCATCACCTTCGCGGGCATCGGCACCGAGGAGGGCTCGTTCCAGTTCCTCCCGTGGTTCTGGGGCTCCGGCGCCGACCTCACCGACCTGTCCTCCCCGGAGGCCGTCGAGGCCCTCGAGCTGTGGAAGGGCTGGCTGGACGAGGGCTACGCGCCCAACACCGTCATCAACAACTCGCAGAACACGGTGTGGGAGGAGGTCCTCACCGGTGACTTCGCCTTCGCGGAGAACGGCACCTGGCAGGTCAACAGCGCGGCCGAGGCCGAGTTCGAGACCGGCCTCGTCCAGCTCCCGGGCAAGGACGGTGGCGTGGCCCCCGCGCCGACCGGCGGCGAGTTCATCGTCGCGCCCGTCCAGGAGGACACGGCTCGCTACGACGTGACCCGCCAGGTCGTCGAGTGCATGACGACGCCGGAGGGCTTCGTCGAGACGGCGAACACCTTCGCGTACTACATCCCGCCGACGGCGGAGGGCCAGGAGCAGCTGCTCACGGAGAGTGCTGGGGACCCCGATCTCACCCCCTGGGTCGAGGCCGTGCAGAGCGCCGAGGGCCGCACCAGCGACGGTCTCGGGACCGACTACCCGCTGATCTCCGAGGCGCTGTGGACCGCCGTGCAGAACGCGCTGTCCGGTGCGGCCACCCCGCAGGAGGCGCTCGAGACCGCGCAGTCCGAGGCCGAGGCCGCCACGAGCTGACGGGCCCCCGCCCCTCAGCCACACCACCCGCGCTCGTCCTGAGCGCGACCGTCGAGAAGGACCTCTCATGACCAGCACCCCGGCAGACGTCGGGTCGCGCGGAGCGCCGCGCGGCGCGGCGGGCACCACGCCCGCCGCGCCGCCCGGCGGCCGGCGCCGACGGACGCTGAGCTCGAGCCAGTGGGCCGCGGTGGGCTTCGCCGCACCGCTCCTGGTGTACCTCGTGCTCTTCTACGCCTACCCGTTGTGGCGCAACATCGACCTGTCCGTGCACGACTACACGATCCGTGCGTTCGTGCAGGGCGACGCCGAGTTCGTCGGGCTGCAGAACTACGTCGACGTCTTCAGCTCCTCGACGTTCCCCACGGCCCTGCGGAACACCTTCGTGTTCATGTTCGGGTCGATCGCCTTCCAGTTCACGATCGGCCTCGCGCTGGCCGTGTTCTTCCGGTCGAGCTTCCGGCTGTCCAGCACCCTGCGCGCGATGTTCCTGGTCCCGTGGCTGCTTCCGCTGATCGTGTCGGCCTCGACCTGGGCCTGGATGCTCAACAGCGAGAACGGCATCGTCAACTCGGTGATCACCGCGTTCGGCGGCGAGCAGATCAACTGGCTCACCTCCCCCGACACGGCGCTGCTGTCGGTGACGATCGCGAACATCTGGCTGGGCATCCCGTTCAACCTCGTGATCCTGTACTCGGGGCGAGAACACGATCGCCCTGCGTGCCGAGGAGGTGCCGAACTGGGACGGCGAGACCTCTGCCTCCGAGACCTGGCCGGCCGACTACCTGCTGCGCTCGCAGTGGGCGCCGATCGTCGACCGGATCACCGTCTCGCCGCTCGCGGCACCGGTCGAGGTCGCGCCGGAGCACCCGGTGTGGGACGCCTCGACGGTGTACACCGCGGGTGACCGGGTGATGCACGAGGGTGCGGTGTTCGAGGCGACGTGGTGGACGCGGGACGCCGAGCCGGGGTCGTCGCCGTGGGGGTCGTGGCAGGAGATCGCCTCGACGGACGACGGCACCGCGGTGTGGACCGAGTCGCGGATCTTCGTCGCGGGTGACGTCGTGGAGCACGACGGCGAGACGTACACCGCCCAGTGGTGGACGCGGAACCAGGAGCCGGGTGCCTCGGCGTGGGGTCCGTGGGAGCTGACCACCGGCTGACCGCCCTGGCGGAACCCCTGAACCGCCACCCGTGCCGCTGTGGGTATGAAATCTCCGGATCTCGACGCGAGTTCTTCGGAGATCTCATACCCACAGCGGCACGGGGGTTCCGGGGAGCTCAGGAGCGGGTCAGCACCAGCGCGGCTGAGTGCCCCCCGAACCCGAACGCGTCGACCAGGGCGACCTCCGCCGTCGTCGTCCGCGCCTCGGTGACGACGTCCAGGTCCGCCTCCGGGTCCAGCGTGGAGGTGTGCAGCGTCGGCGGCACGACGCCGTCGCGCATGGCCCCCAGCGCCGCCAGCGCCCCGAGCGGGCCGGACCCGCCGAGCAGGTGCCCGGTCGAGGCCTTCGTCGCCGTCACCGGGGCGCCCACCCCCACCGAGCGCAACGCCCGCACCTCGTTGAGGTCGCCGGCCGGCGTCGAGGTCGCGTGGGCGTGCACCAGCCCGACGTCCGACGGCGTCAGCCCGGCCGAGCGCAGCGCCAGCTCGATGGTGCGGGCCTGGTTCCGGGGCTCGCCACCGACGATGTCGTGCGCGTCGGAGGTGAGGGAGAAGCCCTCGACCGCCCCGAGGATCCGTGCTCCGCGGGCGCGGGCGTGCGACTCCTCCTCCAGGACGACCATCGCGCTGCCCTCGCCCATGACGAAGCCGTCCCGCTCGGCGTCGAAGGGGCGTGACGCCGACGCAGGGTCGGTCTGCGTGGACATCGCCCGGGCACGCGAGAACGCCGAGACCACCAGGTCGAGGACGCTCGCCTCCACCCCGCCGCACACGTACATGTCGGCCTCGCCGGCGAGGATCGCCTGCCGGCCCGTCCCGATCGCCTCGGAGCCCGCAGCGCACGCCGTCACCGGTGCCCGCGCCCCCGCCTTCGCGGCGAGGTCGATCGACAGCCAGGCCGCCGGGCTGTTCGCCATCACCATGGTCACCGCGTGCGGGGACACCGCCCGGTGCCCGCGCTCGTCGAGCAGCGCGTGCTGGGCCAGCGTGGTGCCGTACCCACCGTTTGCGGTCCCGACGGCGACGCCGAGGCGCTCGGGCTCGATCTCCGGGCTGCCGGCGTCGGCCCAGGCCGCACGGCCGGCGACGAGGGTCAGCTGGGCGACGCGGTCCATCCGGCGCACCTCGCGCACCGTCAGGGCGTCCGCGAAGGCGTCGTCGACGCGGGCGGCGACGTGCACGGGCAGCCCCTCCGCCCAGGGTTCCTTGAGTGCTGTCACCCCGTCGACCCCGCGGCGCATGCTCGTCCAGGTCTCGGTTGCCGTCAGTCCGAGGGGCGAGACCGCCCCGATCCCGGTGATGACTGCTCGTCGCACGTGTGCTCCATCTCTCGTCAGGTGCCCCCTGCGCGATGGTGCGCATGTTTTCACGGGCAACAGGACGGCGCCACAGCGGCGCGCCCCGGGCGGGCCACGGCCTGCTCGGGGTGGGGTTCAGCGCCCGCACCCCTCCTCGAACGCCGCCAGCGCCGGAGCGCTGAACAGTACGAACCGGACCTCGTCGACCGCGGCCGGGTTCTCCGCGTCCCAGGTCCGGACGGCGTCGACGGCCACGCGGGCGACGTCCTCGACGGCCCAGCCGTACGCCCCCGCGCTCACCGCGGGGAACGCGACGCTGCGTGCCTTCGCGTCCGCCGCGGCCGCCAGCGACGCCGTGAAGCACGAGGCCAGCAGCGCCGGGTCGGTCTCGCCCCGGTGCCGGTTCGGGCCGACGGTGTGGACGACCCACGCCGCCGGGAGGTCGAAGCCCGGGGTCACGACGGCGTCACCGACCCCGAGGCCGTCGGGCAGGGTGCTCCGGCGCAGCTCGCGGCAGGCGTCGAGCAGCCGGGGGCCGGCGGCGGCATGGATGGCGCCGTCGACCCCGCCGCCGCCGAGCAACGTGGAGTTCGCGGCGTTGACGATCGCATCGGTCGTGGAGGCGGTGAGGTCGCCGTGCTCGAGGTCGATGTCCATCGGTGCTCCTCGCGGTGGTCGGCGGGTGCGTCCTGCGCGTTCCCCTCCGACGTTAGCGGCTCGGAGGTTCCCCCGGGGCGGGGCCGGTCGACTCGCGGACGATGAGCTGCGGGCTGATCGCGGTGCGGTGCACGGGGCGGTCGGGATCGGCGACGCGCTTGGCGAGCAGGTCCACGGCGGCGCGTCCGACGGCGTCCCGTGGCGGCCGCACGGCCGTCATGGCCGGGCTGAACAAGCCTGCCACCTCGTCGTCGTAGGCGACGACGGACAGGTCGCCCGGGACGGCCAGGCCGCTCTCCATGGCCCGCTGGGCCACGATCGACGCCTCCGCGTCCGCGTGGACGAGCAGCGCCGTCGTCCCCGAGCGCACCACCGTGGCGACGACGTCGTCCACGACGCCGGGGAACTCGGGCGAGAGCCGGTCGGGGGCGAGCCGCTCGAAGTGCTCCTCGCTCGTCAGCCCCAGGTCGGCGCAGGCCGCGCGCCAGCCCGCGGCGACCTTGCGCGACGTCGGTGATTCCCGGGACAGCACCAGGCCGACGCGGCGGTGCCCCAGACCCGCGAGGTGGTGGACGGCCATGAGGGCGCCGAGCGCGTGGTCCGAGACGACGGACTCCAGGACCTCACGGTGCGGTCCGAGCGTCGCCTCCCGCTCCACGAGCACGTGCGGGATCTCGGAGTCCACGAGCCACCGCGCGACCTCGGCGCAGCGGCTCCCGTCGACGCGGGGGGCGACGACCAGCCCGCGCACGTTCTCGATCTGCGCGAGGCGCTCCAGGGCGGGTCGCTCGTCGTCGGCCTCGTAGGACGACCCGCGCAGCACCACGCGCAGGCCGTGCTGCCGGGCCTCGGCCTCCATGCCGCGGACGACGCCGGGCCAGTAGTAGTCGAGGGACGGGACGAGGATGCCGACGGCGCCCGCGGGCCCGCTACGCGCGTCGCTGCTCGGCGCGGGCGCCTCGGTCGTTCCGGTCGTGCCCGTCGAGTCGGTCGTGCCGACCGGGTCGCTCGCGTCGCCCCCGGTCGGGACCGCGCCGCCGTGCACCCGCCGCAGCAGGCCCTCCTGCTCGAGCTGGACGATGTCGCGGCGCACGGTCACCGCGGTCACGTCGAGCTCGGCCGTGAGGTCGGCGACGCGGACGACGCCGTCCCGGTGCAGCGCGGCGAGCAGGCGTGCACGGCGCTCGGCGGGCAGCGTGGAGCGATGGTCGGTCCCGGAACTCACTCGTCCTCCTCGGTCGGTGTCCGACAGCGTCCCACGTCCGCGCGGACGTGCCGACGACCGGTTGTGAGCGGACCGGACCCTTCTGTGGGTAGTGCACCTCGGGCCACCCGAGATCTCGAATGAACCTGTTCGGATCGGGACTGAGTGATCAGGAGCGATCTCCCAGCCGAGCGGGCTCCGGCGCGGTCGAAGCGGACCGCTGCCGGTCCTTCAACGGGGCAGGATCACCATGAGACCACGACGTGCCACGGGCCGCCGTCTCGGGACTGCTCGCGGCTTCGCCCGCCGGGGCCGTAGCGGCCGGGCCCGCCGCGGCGGAGGAGCAGCCCGCCGCCGACACCGAGATCGTCGCCGCGGGGGGTCTCTGGGAGCTGACCGCCGGCTGACGTGCGCTGACCCCCTGACGCGGCACAGGGGCACAGCGGCACGGGGGCACGGGGGCACTCAGCGGCGCACGGGACCTGTGGACTCGCGGACCATGAGCCGCGGGCTGATCGCCGTGCGGTGGCCGGGCCGGGCCGGGTCGGCGAGCCGTTTCACCAGCAGGTCCACGGCAGCGTGCCCGACGGCGTCGCGCGGTGGCCGCACGGCCGTCATCGCCGGGCTGAACAGGTTCGCGACCTCGTCGTCGTAGGCGACGATCGACAGGTCCCCGGGTACGGAGAGGCCACGGTCCATCGCGCGCTGGGCGACGCCGGACGCCTCCGGGTCGGAGTGCACGAGCAGCCCTGTCACCCCGGAGGTGAGGGCGGTGTCGACCACCTCGTCGACCACGTTGGAGAACTCGGGCCGGTTGCGGTCGGGAGCGAGCCGCTCGAAGTGCTTGAGGCCCAGCTCGTGGCAGGCGGCCCGCCAGCCTGCGGCGATCTTGCGCGAGGTCGGCGACTCGCGGGAGAGCACGAGACCGACGCGGCGGTGCCCCAAGCCGGCCAGGTGGTGGACGGCCACGAGCGCGCCGGCCGCATGGTCGGAGACCACGGCCTCGAGAGGGGCACGGTACGGACCGTGGGTGGCCTCCCGTTCGACCAGGACGTGGGGGACGCCCGAAACGGCCAGCCAGTCGACGACGTCGCCCGCCGTCGGGCTGTCCATCCGGGGCGCGCAGATGAGGCCGCGGACCCCGTCGACCTCGACGAGGTGGCGCAGCGCGGGTCGTTCGTCGGCGGTGTGGTAGGAGGACCCGCGCAGCATGATGCGCAGGCCGTGCCGGCGGGCCTCGGCCTCCATGCCGCGCACCACGCCGGGCCAGTAGTAGTCGAGCGAGGGCGCGAGCACGCCGATCGTGGCGGCGTGGGGCACTGTGCGCCGAGTGGGGGCGCCGTCGTCGTCGCTCCCACGGTCGGTGAGCCGCGAGGCCGGACCGGGGCCGCTAGTGACAGCGCCGCCGTGCACCCGCGTGAGGCGGCCCTCGCGTTCGAGGCGGGCGATGTCCCGGCGGACGGTGACCGCGGTGACGTCGAGCTCGGTGGTCAGGTCGGCGACGCGGACGACGCCGTCGCGGTCGAGCACGTCGAGCAGGTGCGCCCGCCTTTCGGCGGGCAGCGGGCCCCGCGGGGACTCGGAGGTCACCGGACCTCCTGGGGTGCGGGCGCCGAGGTCGGGCCGGTCCGCGCGACCCGCACCCGAAGCGAGCGTCGTGCGGTGACGTCCAGGTCGAGCCGGGTCAGCCGGGCACCCCGGACGTCGCGCAGCATCGGGTCGTCCGGCTCCCGCTCGGCGGTGGTGGCGGTGACGTCGACGGGCCCGGTCAGCTCGAGCGACGGTGCCCCGTCGAGGGGGCAGACGACGGCGCGCCGCCCGGGGTGGCGGACCTCGAGGAGGTCGCCGAGCACGTGGTCGGTCCAGGCGATCTGGGCGACGACGTCACCGGCCGCAAGGTCGAGGTGCGGGTCGGCCACGGTGGCCAGGACGGCGCCGAGGTCGCGGGCGGCGCGGGCTGCGACGGCTGCGGCGGTGCGGCGCAGGTTCGGGGCGAGGGCCGCGGCGAGCGGCCCGGTGCGACGGTCGGTCCCCATCTCTCCTCATCGAGATCGGCATCGGGATCAGTTCCAGCAGCGAAACGATCGGAAACGATCATCACAGTACAGCAACATGGTTGACACAGCGAGAATGCGACCTATTTACTTCGAACGTGATCGGTCATGGATGACCGATCACGATCGCCACCGTCGGCGATCCCGCTGCGACGACGAGGACGAGATGACCGAGCCGACGACGCTGTCACCCGCCTACAGGGCTGGTGAGCTTTCCCGGGACCAGTGGGCCGCTCACGCGGACCGGTTGCTGGCCGCCGTGTCCCCCTTCACCTCCCCGGGCGGCGCACTCGTGACGTTGCCCGGTGTCGAGGGGGGCTACGGCCGGGCGATCGATGGCCTCGAAGGCTTCGCCCGTACGTTCCTGCTCGCCGGGTTCCGGCTCGTGGGGGAGCGCGGCGAGGACCCGCACGGGTACGCCGAGCGGTTCGCCGCCGGGATCGCCACCGGTACCGAACCGTCGTCGCCCGAGCGCTGGCGGCGGCTGTCCGAGCACGGCCAGGCCAAGGTCGAGGCCGCCTCGATCGCGCTGATGCTCGACATGACCCGCCCCTGGATCTGGGACCGTCTCGACGCCCGCGTCCAGGAGCAGGTCGTGGACTACCTCGTCGAGGCCGTCGGCGACGACACCTACCCGCGCAACAACTGGGTCTGGTTCCGCCTCGTGGTGCAGACCTTTCTCCGGTCGGTCGGCGGCCCCTGCTCGCTCAACGAGATGCGCGCGGACCTGGCCACGCACGACAGCTACGTCCGTGCCGACGGCTGGCTCGCCGACGGCGCCGATCGTTCCTACGACCACTACAACGGCTGGGCGCTGCACCTGTACCCGACACTGTGGGCACGGATGGCCGGAGCCGAGGACCTCGCCGCGACGCGTCGCGCGCAGGACGCCGAACGGCTCGACCGCTTCCTGCACGACGCGCTCGCCCTGGTCGGCGGCGAAGGGTCGCCGCTCCTCCAGGGCCGGTCACTGACCTACCGCTTCGCCGCCGCCGCGCCGTTCTGGGTCGGCGCGATGGCCGAGGTCCCCACGCACTCGCCGGGCCGGCTGCGCCACGCCGCCTCCGCCGTCGTCGGGCACTTCGCCTCACACGGCGCCCCCGACGACGACGGCCTGCTCACCCTCGGCTGGCACCACGCCTGGCCGCGGATCGCGCAGTCCTACTCGGGGCCCGGCTCGCCGTACTGGGCGAGCAAAGGGATGCTCGGGCTCGCGCTGCCCGCCGACCACCCCGCCTGGACCGCACCGGCCGAGCCGCTGCCCGTCCAGGAGGCCGACGTCCTGCGGGCGATCGCCGCGCCCGGCTGGATCGTCAGCGGCACGCTGGCCGACGGCGTCGTGCGGGTCGTCAACCACGGCACCGACCATGCCCTGCCCGGCGACGACGTCGGCGACTCGCCGCTGTACGCCCGACTCGGCTACTCGACCGCCACCAGCCCTTGGCTGGATGAGGAGAGCTGGGCCTCGCCCGCCGAGCAGTCCGTGACCCTCCTCGACGCCGCCGGAAACGCCTCCCACCGGGCCGGGTTCGAGGTGCTCCGCGCCCCGCAGGTCGAGGGCGACGCCGCTGCAGCCGTGGGGGTCGCGGCCTCTCGCGCCCATGCCCGCTGGCTCGACCCCGAGCCGGGTCAGCGCGACCACGGCTCCGGACGCCGCGGCGCGACGACGCCCGCCGGCACCCTGACCACCGTCTCGATGGTGCGCGGGCCCTGGGAGGTGCGGTGCGTGCGCGTCGAGGACGTGCGCGAGGGCGCGGCCCCCGTCGCGCTGCGACTCACCGGCTGGCCCACCGTCGACGGCGACGGGCTGGACTCCCGGCTGGCACCGCTGGTCGGGAGCTGGACCGGCGGCACCGCGACCCGCGACGGCGCCAGCCCGCTCGGCGACGGGGCCCGGGTGCCGTCCCTCGACGGCGCGGTCGAACCGGGCCGCTGGCTCGCCGCCCTGCTGACTCTGCGGCGCACGACTCCCGACCCGGCGGCGGAGCAACCCGCCACCTGCACGCTCGACGGCACCGACGCCGTCGTCCGCTGGCCCGACGGCGTCACCACGACGACGCGACTGGTCTGACCCGTACGACCCCTGTCACGACGGCCCGACGAAGGGCCGTCCACTCGAAGGAGAGAACAGCGATGAAGCGCACGATACCCACCGCTGCCGGTGCAGCTGTCGCGGTCGCTCTGGCCCTGACGGCCTGCAGCAACGGCGGAGGCACGGGCGGGAGCGACGACGCGGTCGCCGTCTCCGGCGAGCCCGTCACCCTCACGATGGCCGGGTGGAGCCTGTCCACCACGCCGGAGTTCCAGCAGCTGGCGGACGCCTACCACGAGGAGAACCCCGACGTCACCGTCGAGCTCGCCGAGTACGACGCCGCCGAGTACGACACCCAGCTCACTGCCGACCTCGCCGCCGGCGCGGCGCCGGACATCTACCCCCTCAAGATCCTGAAGAACCTGACGAGCTATCAGGAGGGCGGTCAGCTCCTGGACGTCAGCGACGTCGCGGAGAACCTCGACCCGGTCACCGGCGGCACGGGATCCTACGAGATCGACGGCACCAGCTGGGCCGTGCCCTACCGGCAGGACTCCTGGATCCTGTACTACAACGAGGACCTCTTCGAGCAGGCCGGCGTCGACGAGCCGGACGGCTCGTGGACCTGGGACGACTACACGACCGCCGCGCAGGACCTCACCAGCGGTCTCGAGGGGGCCAGCGACGCCTTCGGCACCTATCAGCACGCGTGGCAGTCGGTGGTGCAGGGCTTGGCCCTCGCCCAGACCGATGGGGCAGATCTGACCAGCGGCGACTTCGGCTACCTCAAGCCGTTCTACGACCGCGCCGTCGACCTGCAGGACAGCGGTGACCAGGTCGACTATGGCACGGTCACGACGAACCAGCTCACCTACCAGGCGCAGTTCGGCACCCAGCAGGCCGCCATGATGCCGATGGGGTCCTGGTACGTCGCCACGCTCCTCGCGCAGCAGGAGTCGGGCGACGCCGACGAGTTCAACTGGGGCATGGCGCCGATCCCGCAGGTGGACTCCTCGACCACCGGCATGGACGCCACCCCGGTGACGTTCGGCGACCCCACCGGCCTGGGCGTCAACGCGGCCATCGACGAGGGCAAGGTCGCCGCGGCCAAGGACTTCCTGTCCTTCGCCGCCGGTGAGGGCGGCGCGACGGCGCTCGCCGAGATCGGCATCACGCCTGCCTTGCTGAGTGACGGCGTCATCGACACGTACTTCGGCCTGGACGGTGTGCCCACCGACGAGCTGTCGAGGTTCGCGTTCGCGACCCACGACACCGTTCCGGAGAACCCGGTCGACCCCGACACCGCCGCCATCCAGAACATCTTGGGGGACGCGCACTCGGAGATCATGTCCGAGTCGTCGTCCGTGGCCGACGCCCTGTCCGCTGCCGAGGAACGTTTCACGGCCGAGGTCGGCTGAGACAGGCAGGCCCGCCGACGCAGCGCGGTGAACCGACCACCAGGTGCACCTCCCGATGGTGCCGCGACGACCGCGGCACCATCGGGGTACGCCCGCCGAGACACAGGAGTCCCCCATGGCGACCACCGCCGTCGACGACCGCACCAGCGGTCCCCCAGGTGCCCTTCCGGGTGCGCCGACTGGCCCCCGCCGACGCCGGCCGGGCAGCCGGCTCAAGCGGCGCAACACCCTCATCGGGTGGAGCTTCATCCTGCCGAACTTCGTCGGGTTCGCGCTGCTGACCCTCATCCCCGTGGTGACGCTGTTCTACCTGTCCCTGACGGAGTGGAACGTGTTCGGCGGCGCCGAGTGGGTCGGCCTCGACAACTTCACCCGGCTGGTCGGCGACCCCAGCTACCGCACCGCGCTGTGGAACACGATCTACTACTCGGCCGTGCACATCCCGGCCACGCTGGTGGCGTCGATGTGCCTGGCGCTGCTGCTCAACCGCAAGCTGCGCGGTGTCGCGTTCTTCCGCACGGTCGCGTTCTTCCCGTACATCACGTCGATCGTGGCGATCGCGGTGGTGTGGAACATGCTGTTCAGCCCGGAGTACGGGCCGATCAACCAGTTCCTGACCTTCCTGGGGGTCGACGACCCGCCCGGCTGGACCACGTCGGCCGACTCCTCGATGCCCGCGGTGATCATCGTCGGCGTGTGGCGCGAGATGGGCTACTACATGCTGCTCCTGCTCGCGGGGCTGCAGACGGTGCCCCCCGAGCTCTACGAGGCGGCGCGTGTCGACGGTGCCGGGCCGTGGTCCCGGTTCTGGAACGTCACGCTCCCGTGCCTGCGCCCCACCTTGTTCTTCGTCACCGTGATCCTGACGATCAACAGCCTCAAGGTCTTCGACCTCATCCTCGTCATGACCGACGGCGGCCCCGGGCAGTCGACGCTGGTGCTGAGCCAGTTCATCTACGCCAAGGGCTTCGAGGAGAACCAGTTCGGGTACGCGTCCGCCGTCGCGGTGACGCTGTTCTTCCTCTGCATCGCCGTGACGATCGTCCAGTTCCTCTGGAACCGAAGGAGGGACGCCTGATGGCTGCCGTCTCCCCGTCCGTCGACCCGTCGGCCACGCCGCTGCGGCCCGCCCAGGTGCGGGCACGGTGGCGACGCCAGGTGTCCCGCGTGGCCGGCTACACCGCGCTGGCGGTGGCCGCCGCCGGGATCCTGCTGCCGTTCGTGTGGATGGTGATCTCCTCGCTGAAGGAGAACAACCAGGTCTTCACGGTGCCGTTGCAGTGGATCCCCGACCCGTTCGTGTGGCAGAACTACCTCGACATCTGGGCCAAGTCCGACATGACGACGTGGATCAAGAACACCCTGGTCCTGTCGGTGGGCGTGACGTTCCTGCAGGTGCTGACCGGGAGCTTCGCGGCCTACGGGTTCTCCAAGATGCGGTTCCCGGGCCGTGACGCGCTGTTCCTGCTCTACGTGGCCACGATCGCCGTGCCGTGGCAGGCGTACATGATCCCGCAGTTCGTCATGCTCTCGAACGTCGGGCTCTCCAACACGCTCTGGTCGATCCTGGCGCTGCAGACCTTCAGCGCGTTCGGCGTGTTCCTCATGAAGCAGTACTACGAGTCCATCCCCGAGTCGCTCAGCGAGGCCGCCCGGATCGACGGGATGAGCGAGTACGGCATCTGGCGGCGGATCATCCTGCCGCTGTCGACCCCGGCCATCGCCAGCCTGACGCTGCTGACCTTCGTCAACACGTGGAACGACTACCTGGGGCCGCTGATCTACCTGCGCAGCCCCGACCTGTGGACGCTGCAGCTCGGCCTGCAGACGTTCGTCGGGCAGTACAACGCGGAGCACGCGCTCATCATGGCGGGCTCGGTCATCTCCGTCCTGCCGATCGCCGTGATCTTCCTGTTCGGGCAGAAGTTCTTCGTGCAGGGCATCGCGACGGCGGGGGTCAAGGGATGACGGCAGCGCTCAGCCCAGAGGGCCACAGGACGAGCGCGACGAGCCCTCGCCCCGAGCGGCGCCGTCGGCTCGTCGGCCAGGAGACGTACGAGACGGTGTTCGGCACCGTGTACGTCGGGCTGGCGACCAACGCGATGCTCGTCGTGGCCTGCCTGCCGGTCCTCGTGCTGCTGCTCGCCACGGACCCGACCGTGTCCTGGCCGGCGCTCGCGATGCTCTCCCCGCTCGTCGCGCCCGCCCTGGTCGCCGCGTTCGCCGTCTTCGCCGCGCTGTCGGCCGACGGGTCGACGACGGCGGTGCGCACCTTCTGGCGCGCCTACCGCCGCCACGCCCGGCGGGCGCTGGCGATCGGTGCGACGACCAGCGCCGCCGTCGTCGTCCTCGCGGTCGACGTCGCCGCCGTGTGGGGCGCCCGCATCGGCGCGGCGGCGATCCCCGTCTTCGTCACCCTCATCGTCCTGACGGTGCTCACCGCCGTCGTGGCGCTCGCGGCCGTGCCCGAGCTGCCGGGCGTCCGGCTGCGGGACCTGCTGCGCACCAGCCTGTACCTGGCCGTGCGTCGCTGGTACCTCAGCCTCTCCGCCCTGGCCGTGCTGGGCCTCCTCGCCGGCATCGTCGCCACGCGGCCCGCCGTCGGCCTGGGGTTCGTCGCCGCCCCGCTGCTCTTCGTCGTCTGGGGCGGGTGCCGGTTCGCGCTGCGGTCCGTCGTGACCGACGGCGGTCCCCGGCTCGCGTCCGACGCCGCCTCCTGAACCATCCCGAAGGCGCACCACGGTGCGCCGGAAAGCGAGATCGACCCATGTCCTCCACCGACGTGCGCGCCACGGCGCCCACCGACCCGCCGCCCGGAGCCGCACGCGCCCTGCCGGCCGTCCTCCCGGGAGCCGTCGCCGCCGCCGTGGCGACGGTGCGGCGCAACGCCACGGCCTTCGGCGCGCTGTACCCCGACTCCACGACGCGGGACGACCGTTACCCGTTGCGCCCGGCCACGGACGAGTTCGCGGAGGGAGCCAACCGCGACTGGACCACCAGCTTCTGGCCCGGGATGCAGTGGCTCGCCGTCGAGCTCACCGGCGACGAGGAGCTGCGTGCCTCGGCGCTGCGGCACGCCGCCGACTTCGCCCGGCGGGTGCACGCGGGGGAGGACCTGGACACCCACGACCTCGGGTTCCTGTACACGCTGTCGTGCGTCAACGCGTGGCGGCTGGCGGGGGACGAGGCGGCCCGGGACGCTGCGCTGGCCGCGGCGGACCACCTCCTGACGAGGGTCCTGCCCTCGGCCGGCATCATCCAGGCCTGGGGAGACCTGTCCGACCCGGCGCAGCGCGGGCGCACCATCGTCGACAGCCTCATGAACATGCCGCTGCTGACGTGGGCCACCGAGACCACCGGTGACCGGCGGTACGCGGACGTGGTCGACCGGCACGTGGCCCAGGTGCGCACCCACCTGCTGCGCGACGACGACTCCACGTTCCACACCTTCTACTGGGACCCGGAGTCCGGCGAGCCGCTGCGCGGTGCCACCGAGCAGGGCGCGGGCGACGACTCCTGCTGGTCCCGCGGCCAGGCGTGGGGCATCTACGGGTTCGCCCTGCACCACCGCACCTCGGGGGACCCGGATTCGCTGCGGGCGTCCGAGCGCTGCGCCGACTACTTCCTCGCCCACCTGCCGACCGACGGGGTGCCGTTCTGGGACCTCGTCTACGGCGACGGCTCCGACGCGCCGCGCGACTCGTCGTCGGCGGCCATCGCGGCCTGCGGGCTGCTCGAGCTCGCCTCCGTCTCGCAGGACACCGAGCGGGCGGCGCGCTACGAGGCCGCCGGGCGGGAGATGCTCACCGCGCTCGTCGCCGGATACACCCCGGCCGACGCCGCCGCCGCGGACGCGCTGCTGCTGCACGCCGTCTACGACGCCCCCAAGGGCAAGGGTGTCGACGAGGGCTGCCTGTGGGGCGACTACTACTACCTCGAGGCGCTGACCCGCCTCACGCTGCCCGACTGGGTCTCGCCGTGGTGGCCCGCCACGCGGGCCGACGCCGGCGCGGACGGAGAGAACGCATGATCCTCGACCAGTTCCGGCTCGACGGGAAGGTGGCGCTGGTCACCGGCACCAGCCGCGGGCTCGGCCAGGGGGCCGCCGTGGCGCTCGCGGAGGCGGGCGCCGACGTCGCGCTGCTGGACCGCAGCGAGCCCACCGCGACCGTCGCCCGCATCGAGGCTCTCGGCCGGCGGGTGCTCAGCGTGCGGCGCGACCTGGCCACCGCGACACCGGCGGAGCTCGACTCGGCCGTGGCGGAGATCGAGGCGGGCCTGGGCCCGGTGGACGTGCTCGTCAACAACGCGGGGACCATCCGTCGCGCCCCGGCGTCCGAGCACCCCGCCGAGGACTGGGACACCGTCCTCACCGTGAACCTCGACGCCGTGTTCCACCTGTCGCGGGCCGTGGGCCGGGGGATGCTCGAGCGGGGCGCCGGCTCGATCGTCAACGTCGCCTCGATGCTCTCGTTCCAGGGCGGCATCCTCGTACCGGGATACGCGGCGTCCAAGCACGCCGTCGTGGGCCTGACCAAGGCGCTCGCCAACGAGTGGGCGGGTCGTGGCGTCAACGTCAACGCCGTCGCCCCCGGCTACATGGCCACCGACAACACCGCACCCATCCGGGCGGACGAGGCGCGTGAGCAGTCGATCTCGGCGCGCATCCCCGCCGGCCGGTGGGGGACTCCCGAGGACCTCGCGGGCCTCTTCGTCTACCTCGCCTCGCCCGCCTCCGCGTACGTGCACGGCGCCGTCGTCCCCGTCGACGGCGGCTGGCTCGTGCGCTGAGGCACCGACCGCCGACCTGACCCGAACGACCGATCGGAGCACCACCCATGGAACAGCGCTACGCCACCAACCCGACCGAGGTCCCCGGCCTGACCACCCAGGGCCTGCGCGACCGGTTCCTCGTCGAGGACCTCTTCGTCCCCGGCGAGGCCCGGACCGTCTACACCCACCACGACCGCATCGTGATCGGTGGAGTGCTTCCCGGGGACGAGCCCGTCGCCCTGCCGAACCCGGCCGAGCTGCGCGCCGACTACTTCCTGCAGCGGCGGGAGGTCGGGATCGTCAACGTCGGGTCGACCGGCACGGTGACGGCCGACGGCGAGACGTACGAGCTGCCGAACTGCGCCGTGCTGTACATCGGCAGCGGGACCCGCGACGTGTCGTTCGCCGGCGAGGGTGCCGCGTTCTACCTGTTCAGCGCCCCGGCGCACACCTCGTACCCCACCGTGCTGAACCTCCCCGGCGACGGGAACACCCTCGAGCTGGGCGACCAGGTGACGTCGAACCGGCGGTCGCTGGAGCAGGTCGTGCACGCGAAGGGCGTGCAGTCCTGCCAGGTGGTCATGGGTGTCACGCGGCTGCACGACGGTTCCATGTGGAACACGATGCCCGCGCACACCCACGACCGGCGCACCGAGTGCTACCTGTACTTCGACCTCGACGCCGACGCCCGGGTGCTGCACCTGTGCGGCGAGCCGACCGAGACGCGGCACCTGGTGGTCGCGGACCGGCAGGCGGTCATCTCCCCGAGCTGGTCGGTGCACTCGGGCGTGGGGACGTCGTCGTACGCGTTCGTGTGGGCCATGGCGGGGGAGAACCAGGACTTCACCGACATGGACGCGGTGCCCCCCACGGAACTCCGCTGACGAGCGCTCAGGCCCCGTAGGCCTTGCGCTCGTCCGGCATGAGGATCCAGAACACGATGTAGGCGACGAACTGGGGCCCGGGGATGAGGATCGAGAGCGCCGTCAGGAGGCGCACGACTCCCCGGCTCCAGCCGAAGTAGTCGGCGATGCCGGCGCAGACACCGCCGATCACGCGGCCGTTGCCGGGGCGGTAGAGCTTGCGGGGCTGCTGGACGGTCTGAGGATTGCTCATGCTTCGACACTAGGCACGACGGCGGTGGTCCGGTATCCGGCGATCCCCGGATCCGACCCTGGGCCACGCTGAGGGTCAGTGCACGGGCTGCGGATCACGCTAGCCGTGCTGCCCCAGGAGGTGCTCCGGGACCAGGTGGGCGCCGATGACGTCCTCCAGCAGCTCGGCGTCGACCGGCGTCCCCCGCCGCAGGACGCTGATCGCGCCCGTCGGTTCGAGCAGGGCGACCGCGACGTCGTCGTGCCGGTGGACGCCCGCGAGCCGCAGCTGGGAGGCCAGCTCGGTGCCGGCCACGTGCGCGCGGCGCAGCTGGTCCTCCAGCACGCGACCGTCGGCCATGAGCACGATGGGCCGGGTCGTGATCGCCCGGGCGCCGAGCGGCCGCACGATCAGTGCCCCGGCGACCGACTGCAGGGCGACGAGCGTCAGCATCGCCACCAGCCCGCCGCCCAGCACGGCGACGTCGCCCAGCGCCGCCCGCCCCAGGATGGCCCCGAACGCGATGATCGCCACGAGGTCGTAGTTCGACATCGCGCCGAGCATCCGCTGCCCGATCACCCGCACCAGCAGCATCATCGCGAGGTACATGCCGGTCGTGGCGAGGACGACGGCGAGCGCCTCGGTCGGGGTGAGCCAGAGCAGGTCTCCGAGCGGGTCGGGCATCGAGATGTCTCCGTGAGGTCGGCTGGGTGGGGACGGTAGGCGCTCGTTCGGCACCTCGTGCTCCGTTCGGCAGTTCAAGCTGCCGAACGGAGCGGGAAGTGCCGAACGGAATCACCAACCGCCGGGGTTCAGGATCTTGCGGATCCGCTTCTCGCTCACCGCGCCGTCGGTGCCGAGCTGCTGCGCGAACAGCGACACCCGCAGCTCCTCGAGCAGCCAGCGCACCTCGGCGAGCTCGGCCTCCCGCGCGGGGTCGGCCGCCCCGGAGGCGTACGCGGCCCGCGCCCGCTCGTACGCCTCGGTGACGTCGTGCACCTTCCAGGCGAGCTCGGCGTCCCGGTGCGGGTTCGACTGCGCCTTCTCCAGGCGGTACGACGCCGCCCGCAGGTACCGCACGAGGTGCGGCACCCGTCGCGGTGGCGTGGCGGACACGAACCCGTCGTGTATCAGCCCGGCCACGTGGTCGCGGATGTCCTGCAGCGTGTTGAGCAGCGCGAGGGACGACGACGCCCGCACCTCGCCCTCGACTGTCCGCCACGCGCTGAGCGCGGCCACCACGTGACCGACGATCCGGTGCACCTCGTCCTCCAGGTGCTGCCGCACGAACGCGACGGACTCCTTGTACGTCTCGGCATCCCGAATCTGTACAGCGACCGGTCCACCGGTGGGCGTCCCGGGAGCCTTCAGCTCGTCGGAACTGGTCAGCGCGATGACGGCAGCGAGCTGGAGGTCGGCGACGAGCGCCTCGGTGTTGCGGTGCGGCGCCGCCGCGAGCGTCAGCGACTGCTTCGAGGACCATCGCGACGTGATGCGCGCGGTCGCCAGCGCGGTCTCTGTGAGCAGCAGCCGCCGCACCCCGCGCTCGTGCGCCACGTCCTGCGCGGCCGCATCGGCCAGCACCCGCAACGCCACCGAGGAACCGGTCTTCGCGTCGCGCTTCGCACCCGGCTCCTCGACCAAGGCGGGGTACCCCTGCACCACGACCCCGCCCCCGAGGTCGGTCGACACCACCCGAGGCAGCTCCCCACCAGGCACGGAAGGCCACGTCGACAGCCCCGTCTCCTCCGCCACGATGACGCCATGACCCGGGCGGGAGTCAGCGGATGGGGACGACGCAGCGGAGGCGGCCGGTCCGGCGTCGGACGAAAGCCCCGGCTGGCTGGGCCTGGCGGGAGCCGAGGGAGGAACGACCGAGGCGGATGGACGCCCGGGCGTGTCCGACGTCGGACCGGCTGCCGCACTCGACCCCGACGGCCCCGAACCCGACGCAGACGCTGCCCGCGCCGCCTCTTCGAGCGCGACCCCCACAGCTCCCTTCACCGCCGCCCGCACTGCTGCCTCCGCCTGCGGAGCCAACCGCTTCTGCAGCGACAGCAGGTCCCTCGACTCGTCGAGCGGTACGGGAGCAGGTCGCTTCACCCGCCCCATCTTGCCGGGGCTGCGCCCCTGCCCGTCGCGCGATGATGAGCCGGTCGAACCCGCCGCGCCGGAGGCTTCCTCGACCCGGAACGCCATGCGCAGGTGGGCAGGCAGCCGCTCGACGCGCTCGGCGTCCCACACGTCGTCGGGGATGACGACGTCGCGCAGCGCGCGTACGGCGCGCGAGAACTCGACGTGGAACGGCGACGCCATGTCACCGGCCCGCGTCATGTCCTCCCATGTGGGCGTGTTCTCCCGCAGCCAGTGCGCGACGGCGGCCCCGACGTCGGGCGCGGGGACCAGCTCGCGCCGCACCGCCTTGGGCAGCGAGCGGATGGTGGCGACGCAGAGCTCGTCGAGCAGCCCGGGGACCATCCAGTCGAAACCCTCGGGCGCGACCCGGTTGAGGATGGACAGCGGGATGTGGACGGTGACGCCGTCGGCGTCGGTGCCGGGCTGGAACTGGTAGGTGAGCGGCAGGGCGACGTCGCCCTGCGTCCACGACTCGGGGAACATCTCGGGGAGCGCAGCGGTGTCGGCAGAATCGACGAGCTGGTCGAGCGTGAAGGTCAGCAGGTCGGGGTCGTCGTGGCGGGCCTTCTTCCACCATGAGTCGAAGTGGCGGGCGCTGACCACCGACGCCGGCACGCGCTCGTCGTAGAACGCGAAGAGGTCGTCCTCGCTGGCGACGAGCCCGCGCTGGCGGGAGCGGGCCTCGAGCTCCTCGGCCTCGGCGAGCAGGCGGCGGTTCTCGGCGAAGAACCGGTGGTGGGTGGTCCACCTGCCCTCGACGAGGGCGTGGCGGATGAACAGCTCTCGGGCGCCCACCGGATCGATCCTCCCGAACAGCACCTTGCGGTCCGCCACGATCGGTACGCCGTAGAGCAGCACCTTCTCGGTGGCCATGGCGGCGCCCTGCTTGGTGGACCAGTGCGGGTCGGCGTAGGTGCGCTTGGCGAGGTCGCCGGCGAGCTCCTCGGCCCACTCGGGCTGGATGCGGGCGACGTCGCGGGCCCACAGCCGGGAGGTCTCCACGAGCTCGCCGGCCATGATCCAGGCGGGCGGCTTCTTGCTCAGCGGCGACCCGGGGAAGATGGCGAACCGTGCGCCGCGCGCGCCGAGGTACTCGTTGCGGGCACGCTTGGCGGCCTGCCGCAGCGCTCGGGCACGGGTCTCGCCGCGCAGGTGCGCCACGGAGGACGCCTTGACCTCGCTGGTCTCCTGCATGCCGACCTGGGAGAGCAGCCCGGCGAGCAGCGACCGGTGGACGGTGTCGCCGTCCCAGGCGCGCCGCCAGTCGTCCGGGTTCTCGGGGTCGGCGGGCTGCGCCTCGCGCGCGGGGCGAGACAGGTCGATGCCCAGCGGGCCGGACATCTGCCGGAGCTGGGCGACGACGTCCTGCCACTCGCGCACCCGCAGGAAGTTGATGTACTCGGCCCGGCAGGTGCGCCGGAACGCCGAGGAGCCCATCGCGCGCTGCTGGGAGCGCAGGTACTCCCACAGGTTGAGGTAGGTGAGGAAGTCCGACGTCGGGTCGGTGAACCGGGCGTGCATCTGGTCGGCCTGCGGCCGGGACTCCGCCGGGCGTTCGCGCGGGTCCTGGATGGACAACGCGGCGGCGATGATCGCGACCTCGCGGGCGACGCCGTGCTTGGCGCCCTCGATGATCATGCGGGCCAGGCGCGGGTCCATGGGGAGCTGCGCGAGGGTACGGCCGACGTCGGTCAGCCGCGTCTCTCTCGTCCCGCTGCCGCCGCGCTCCTGCAGCGAGAGCGCGCCGAGCTCGGTGAGCAGCTGGACGCCGTCGCGCACGGCGCGCGTGTCCGGGGGCTCGACGAACGGGAACTTCGCGACGTCGTCGGGCGTGGTGACGACGCCGACCGAGATCATCTGCAGCAGCACCGACGCGAGCGAGGTCCGCAGGATCTCGGGCTCGGTGAACTCGGGCCGGCTCTCGAAGTCGTCCTGGGCGTAGAGGCGGATGGCGACGCCGTCGGCGACGCGGCCGGAGCGGCCGGACCGCTGGTTCGCCGAGGCCTGCGAGATCGGCTCGATCGGCAGGCGCTGCACCTTGGTGGCCTTGGAGTAGCGCGAGATGCGCGCGGTGCCCGGGTCGACGACGTAGTGGATGCCGGGCACGGTCAGCGACGTCTCGGCGACGTTCGTGGACAGCACGATGCGTCGCGACGAGTGCTGCTGGAACACGCGGTGCTGCTCGGCGGCGGACAGCCGCGAGTACAGCGGCAGGATCTCGACGTGCTGCGGGTGCTTCGGGTCGCGGGCGCGCTCCTTGAGGTGGCCCTCGAGGGCGTCGGCGGCGTCGTGGATCTCCCGCTCGCCGGAGAGGAACACGAGGATGTCGCCGGGCCCCTCCCGCATGAGCTCGTCGCAGGCCTCGACGATCCCGGTGACGAGGTCCTTCTCCTCGCCCTTGCGCTTCTGAGGCTTGCCCGGGTCCGTGTCCGGCGACAGCGGCCGGTACCGGATCTCCACGGGGTAGGTGCGCCCGGTGACCTCGATGACCGGCGCACGATCCTTCTGGTCGCTCTGCGCCTGCGCGCCGCTGCCGGCGGATGCCTCGCTGCGCTCGGCCTCCACCCTCCGCTCCGCTGCGGCCCAACGCTCCAGAGAGGCCGGTGAGAAGTGTGCCGCGAACCGTTCGGAGTCGATCGTCGCGGAGGTGATGATCAGCTTGAGGTCGGGGCGGCGCGGCAGCAGCCGGGACAGGTACCCGAGCAGGAAGTCGATGTTGAGCGACCGCTCGTGCGCCTCGTCGATGATGATCGTGTCGTAGGCGAGCAGCTCCGGGTCGCGCTGGATCTGCGCGAGCAGGATGCCGTCGGTCATGACCTTGACCAGGGTGTCCGCGCTCGAGGTGTCGGTGAACCGCACCTGGTAGCCGACGACCCCGCCGAGAGGCTGGGGCCGAGCTCCGTTGATCTCCTCGTTGACCCGTTCGGCGACCGACCGTGCCGCGATGCGCCGCGGCTGCGTGTGCCCGATCTGGCCCTTCCGGCCTCGGCCGAGGTCGAGGAGGATCTTGGGCAGCTGCGTCGTCTTGCCCGAGCCGGTCTCGCCCGCGACGACCACCACCTGGTGCTTCTCGATCGCGGCGGCGATGTCCTCGCGCCGCGCAGAGACGGGGAGCTGCTCGGGGTAGGTGATGTGCGGGACGACGACGGCGGCCCGCGCCGCCGCTGCCCGGTCGAGCTGGTCGCGGCTCACCCGTGCCGGGCCGCGGCCGGCTCGCGCGGCACCGTCCCGGGTCCCGCCCTTCGGGTTGCCGCCGTTCCGCGCCGCGCCGGACTTCCGCGCCCCGCGGCCGCGCCGTCGTCGGGTGCCGTCCTGGCCGGTGCGCTGCCCGCCCTGCTGGTCACCGCTGCGGCGCTCCGGGCGGTCGCCGCGCGCACCGCCGTCGTCGGCGGGCTGCGGGGCGGGGGATGGCTCAGTGCTCACGACCCCTCATTCTCGCAGTCCTCGCACGCTCGTTCGGCGGTGGGCGCCGGCGCCGCCAGGACTGCCTCGACCGTGGCGCGGGCCTCGGTCAGCGCGGACGGGCGGCCACCGGCCGTCGAGAGGACCAACGTCCCCTCGTAGACGAGGTGCAGGGAGGCGCCGGTCGCCTCGGGCGCGGGGAGGCCCGCACCGGCGGCGAGGGCGACGAAGAGCCGGCGCATCCACTCCTTCTCGCGGCGGACGACGTCGCGGGTCGCGTCGTCGCCGGCGCCCACCTCGGCGTACGCGTTGACGAAGGCGCACCCGCGGTCCTGACCGGCGTGCCACTCCTCCAGGGCGTCGAAGACGGTCAGCACGCGTCGTCGGGGGTCGGGTCGGGCCGCGAGCAGCTCGAGGACATGGTGCTGCCAGCGGGCGCCGCGGCGGGTGAGGTACTGCGCGACGAGCCGGTCCTTGGAGCCGAAGCGGTCGTAGAGCGTCTTCTTCGTCGTCCCCGCCTCGAGGGCGACGAGGTCGACGCCGACGGCGCGGATGCCGCGGGCGTAGAAGAGCTCGCTGGCGGCGTCGAGGAGGCTGTGGCCGGCGGGGGTGAGCTCCGGCTCGCTGAAGACGGGGGTCGGGGGCTCGAGGGCGGTCGTCATCGTGACCTCCGCGGGTGGGGAAAGAGGGGACTGCGAGTATACAGACCGGTATGGTTATGTCGACGCCATGAGACGAGACACCCTGGCGGCCGTCGGACTGGTCGTGTTCTGGAGCTCCGGGTTCGTCGGAGCGGACCTGGGCACGCGCGACGCCTCTCCGCTGACCCTGCTCGCCTGGCGGTACCTGCTCGCCGGGGCGCTGGCCCTCGTGCTCCTCACCGTGCTGGCCGGGCGACGACGCCGCATGACCCGTCGGCGCGCGCGCCACGCCGTCGTCGTCGGACTGCTGACCCAGGCCGGCTACCTGGGCGGCATCGTCGGCGGCGTCGCGCTGGGTGTCGACGCCGGCACGGCGGCCCTCGTCGCCGCGCTGCAGCCCCTGGTGGTCGCCGTGCTGGCGCAGGCGGTGTGGGGTGAGCGCACGACGTCGGGTCAGCGCGTCGGGCTGGTCGTCGGGCTGGCCGGCGTGCTGCTCGTCGTCCTCGGCGACCTGGGTCAGGGAGCGGCGCCGGGGTGGGTGTACCTGCTGCCGCTCGGCGGCATGCTCTCGCTGTCCGTGGGCACGCTCCTCGAGCGTCGTGCGCCCGCCGGCGGGGACGTCGTCGGCGACCTGGCCCTGCACACCCTCGCGGCGGGCGCGGCCCTCGTCGGCCTCGCCGCCGCGACCGGTCAGATCTCCCCGCCCGCGGGTGCCCCGGGGTTCTGGGCGGCCGTGGTGTGGGTGGTCGTCCTGTCGACGGTCGGCGGGTACGGGTGCTACTTCCTGGTGCTGCGACGTCGCGGACCGCAGACCGTGAGCGCCCTGCTGTACCTCACGCCGCCGGTCACCGCGCTGTGGGCCGCGCTGCAGCTCGGCCAGGTCCCGGGGCTGCTCGCCGTTCCAGGCGCGCTGCTGTGCGCGGGGGCGGTCTGGCTGGTGACGCGCCGGGACCCGTCTCGTCAGCCGGCGCCGGCCACCGCCCGCGCGTAGCGACCGGCCAGGACGCGCACGTGCTCGACCAGCTCCGGCGGCTCGGTGACGTGGAAGTCGAACCCGAGCATGCCGCTCCACACGGCGACGGTCTCGACGCTGTCACCGCCGGTCACCAGCACCGACCGCCCGTCCGGCAGCGCCTCGACCGTGCCGACCGCCGGGTTGATGCGGGCGAGCACGTCCTCGGCCGTGGCGTCGACGACGATGCGGGCGTGCACGGCCCAGCCGGTCCGGGCGACCTCGCGGACCACGAACTCGGTGAGGTCGCCCGGGAACGGTGCCGGGGCGAAGCGCCGCCCGCCAGGGGTGCGCAGCTCCAGCCAGTCGACGCGGTACGGGGCCCAGCCCGCGCCCGAGACGTCACGGGCGACCAGGAACCACCGCCGCTGCCACGCGACGAGGTGGTACGGCTCGAGCTCGAGGGGTTCGCCCTGGTAGAAGACCCGCAGCCCCTGGCGGTCGCGGATCGCGTCGGCGACGGCGGTCAGGGTGTCGGGATCGACCGGAGGGTCATCGACGTCCGAGTCGGTGTTGGCGGGACCGGCCGTGCTGGCCGAGCGCAGGGCGGCGAGCCGGCGTCGCAGGCGGTCCGGCATGACCTGCTCCAGCTTGGTCAGGGCGGACTGCCCGGACTCCTCGAACCCGGCGGTCCCCGTCGCGGAGCGGAGGCCGACGGCGACGGCCACGGCCTCGGCGTCGTCCAGCAGGAGCGGGGGCAGGCGTGCGCCGGCACCGAGCCGGTACCGGCCGCCGGGACCGCGCACCGAGTCGACGGGGTAGCCGAGGTCGCGCAGCCGCGCGACGTCGTGGCGGACGGTGCGGTCGGTGACACCGAGGCGTCCGGCGAGCTCGGGACCGCTCCAGTCCGGGCGGGACTGGAGCAGGCCGAGCAGCGCGAGCAGGCGGGCCGAGGTGGCCGTCATGAGGTTCCTCCGACATCGTCGCGACCGGCTCAGAATACCGGATCGAAACGTTCCTGAACCCCTTCTAGTGTCGGAGACAGCAGCGGGGCACGAGCCCCGCGCCGACACCGGGAGAACCGCCATGGACACCACCGCTCAGCTCACGATCCGCCCCTTCGCCGTCGAGGTCCCGCAGCCGGACCTGGACGACCTCCACGAGCGCCTCGATCGCACCCGCTTCGCCCCCGCCGCACCTGGCGACTCGTGGGAGTACGGCACGCCGGAGTCCTACCTGCGCGACATGGTCGAACGGTGGAAGGACTTCGACTGGCGCGCCGTCGAGGCCCGACTGGCGGCCTACCCGGGCTTCCGCACCGAGATCGACGGCCAGCCGATCCACTTCCTGCACGTCCGCTCCCCGCACGCCGACGCGACGCCGCTGCTGCTCGCCCACACCTACCCGGGCTCCGTGCTCGACTTCCTCGACATGATCGACCCGCTGGTCGACCCGGTCGCCCACGGCGGCTGGGCCGAGGACGCCTTCCACCTGGTGATCCCGTCCGTGCCCGGGTTCGGCTTCTCGACGCCGCTGGTGGGCGAGAGCTGGACGACGGCGCAGGTCGCGCAGGGCTACGACACCCTCATGCGCGCGCTCGGCTACGACGCGTACGGGGTGCACGGCAGCGACAACGGCGCCCTCGTCGGCCGGGAGCTCGCCGTCGTCGACCCGGAGGGGTTCCTCGGGGCGCACGTGCTCCAGCTGTTCTCGTTCCCCTCCGGGGCCGAGGGCGAGATGGACTCCTTCGGTCCGCGGGAGTTCGCGGCGCTGGAGCACATGCGGTGGTTCCAGTCGGTGGGCGCCTACAACACCATGAACGCGTCGCGGCCGCAGACGATCGCCGCGGGTCTCGCGGACTCGCCGGTCGCGGTGCTGGCCTACCACGAGCTCTTCGAGAGCTTCGGCAACGGCACGTCGCTGGTGCGGCCCGAGCAGGTGCTGGCCCAGGCGACCCTGTACTGGCTGACCAGCTCCTACGCGACGGCGGTGCGTCAGTACCACGCCGAGCAGCGCGCGCAGGCGAGTCCCGTCAGCACCGGCCGGATCGGGGTGGCCGTCTTCGCCGACGACTTCCAGACGATCCGCAGCCTCGCCGAGCGTGACAACGCCCGCATCGAGCACTGGTCCGAGTTCCCGCGGGGCGGCCACTTCGCCGCCCTCGAGGTGCCGGACGACGTCGTGGCGGACCTGCGGGTCTTCTTCGGCTGAGGGGTCGTCACGGCGACGGGCGGCGTCCGGTTCTCCGGGCGCCGCCCGTCCGCGAGCCGTGGGTCAGTAGTTGACGCTCGTCGCCACCGTGCCGAACAGCGCGATGGCGAACACGACGTACGCGAGCACGACGAGCACGCACAGCGACGTGAAGATGATCGACAGCCACAGCCCCCACTTGCCGAGGACGTTGTCGTAGCCGGCCTTCTTCGACTCCGACAGCGCCATCGCGGAGACGACGATGCCCGCCGGTGCGATGACGAACGCCAGCACGAAGCCGATGATCCCCATCGTCTTGCCCGGTGGGTCCGGGGGATACGGCGGCGGGTACCCCGGCTGCTGGTACCCGGCCGGCGGATAGCCGGGCTGCTGGTAGCCCGGCTGCTGGGAGGAACCCGGCGGGGGGCCGGGCTGCTGGTAACCCGGCTGGGCGCCTGACTGCTGGCCGTACCCGGGCGCGGGCTGCGACGGGCCCTGCGGCTGCTCGGAACCCTGCTGCCCGGGGGCAGGTTCCCCGCCGGGCGTCGAGGACGGCTGGGGCGGTTGGTACGGATCGGTCATGCGCCCAGTGTCCCGGACGCGGGTCCTGCGCACCAGGGCCGCCCTTCCGCGGGGACGACCGGCCGTGATGGGATCGAGAGGTGTTCACCCGATCTCGCACCTCGTTCGACCTCGTCCCCCGTCGTGTGCGCGTGCACGCCGTCCGCCGGCTCACCGGCTCGATGGTGCGCACCACGTTCCGGGACCCCGACGGCGCGGACCCGGTCGCGGCGTCGTCGCTCGCGGCGCTGCGGTCCCCGGGGCCCGAGGACCACGTGAAGGTCTTCCTGCCCGACCCGGCCACCGGTGAGCTGCACGCGCCGACAGTCGCCCCCGACGGCGGGATCCAGCGACCCACGGGCGTCGTGTCGATCTCGCGCGAGCTCACGGTGCGAGCACGGCGCACCGTGGACGGCGTGGCCGAGGTGGACGTCGACTGGGTGCTGCACGGCGACGAGGGCCCGGCCTCGGCCTGGGCGTCGCGCGCCGCCGTCGGCGACGAGGTGGTGCTCGTGGGGCCGGGGGCGAGCGTCGCCGTGCCGGAGGGCGTCGAGCGGCTGACCGTCGTCGTCGACGAGACCGGGCTGCCCGCCGCGGCGCGCTGGGTCGAGGCCGTCGGGCCGGACGTCCGCGTGACGGCGGTCGTGGAGATCGGCGACGACGTCGACGAGTCGTTCGTGGAGGCCGAGCTGGGCCACGCCGACGTCGAGATCCTGTACCGCACCGACGGCCCCGGTCAGCTCGAGGAGGCCGTGCGCTCGCTGGGCGGCCCGGACGAGGGCGAGCTCCTCGTCGCGCTCGGCGAGGCCGGCGAGCTGGTTCCCGTGCGCCGGTACCTGCGTCACGAGGCGGGTGCGCGCCCGGACCAGCTCGCGATCTCCGGTTACTGGCGGCGCGGCACCGTCAACCTCGACCACGACCAGCCGCTGGACCCGACCGACCCGGACTGACGGCCTGTCGGTGGCGCGCGGCACCATGGGTCCATGGCGATGACACCGCACACCTACCCGCACGGCGTGCCGTGCTGGATCGACCTCGAGCCGCCGGACGTGGACGCGGCGCTCGCGTTCTACGGCGCGCTGTTCGGCTGGACCTTCACGGAGATGCTGCCACCCGGTGTGCCGGGCCGCTACGTCGTCGCGTCGCTCGACGGGACGGACGCCACGGCGGTCGCCGCCGTCGCGACCCCCGACGTCCCCGCTGGCGGCGCGCTCGCCTGGAACACCTACCTGGCGGTGGACGACGTCGTGACGGCTTCCGCGCGCGTCGCGGCGTCCGGGGGCGTGGTCGAGACCGGGCCGGAGACGGTGGGTCCGCCCGACCGGCCCGCCGGCCGGATGGCGCGGATCCGCGACCCGCAAGGAGCCCCCAGCAGGTTGTGGGAGGCGGGGACCCGGCTCGGCGCGCAGACGGTCAACGCCCCCGGCACGTGGAACTTCAGCAACCTGCGCACACCAGACGCGACGGCTGCGCTCGCGTTCTACGGGCCGGTGCTGGGCTGGGAGGTCGACCCGGAGCTGGCGGTGGGCATGGCTCGCGTCCCCGGCTACGGCGAGCACCTGGCCGCCACGTCGGACCCCGACATCTTCGAGCGGCAGGCGTTCGCGCCACCGGGGTTCGCGGACGCGGTCGCCGGGGTCGTCGAGGACGACGGCCCGGCCCGGTGGTCGGTCGCGTTCGCCGTCGCGGACCGGGACGTCGCCGTCGCGGCGGCCGAGAGCGCGGGCGCGACCGTGCTCTCCTCCGCCGAGACGGAGTGGACCCGGGAGGCGGAGGTCCGCGACCCCCAGGGCGCCGTGCTCGTGCTGTCGCAGTTCGCCCCGCCGGACGGCGGCTGAGGCACGGCCCGTCAGGGGCGTCGGGCCTGCACGAACACCACCGAGTCGCCGAGCAGCGACATCCGCTCCAGCGTGCGTGCGTCCGCCAGACCGGCCGCCGTGAGCAGCCGCTCGATCCCGCCGTCGGCGTTGTCGGCGTCGTGGGTGCCGCTGCCCGGTCCGTGCCCGGGCTGTCGCCCGGGCGCTCCCGGCCGGTGCCGGTGGTCCCCGGGCCGACGGGCGCCGTGCTCGCCGTGGGCGCTGCTGTCGTGGCGGTGCCCTGAGCTCTCGCGCCCGTGACCGTGGGCGCTCGCGTGGTCCCCGCCGAAGTCCGCGACGGTCACCCGCCCTACCGGCCGCAGCACCCGCGTGATCTCCGCGGCGAGGCGCTCCTTCTCCTCGGCCGGCACGTGGTGCAGCGCCAGGGACGAGACGACGTGGTCCTGGCTGGCGTCCGGCACGGGCAGGCGGTGGGCGAACCCGCGCACCAGCGTGACCTCACCACGCCGGCGACGGCGGAGCTTGCGGGCCGCGCGGCGCAGCGAGTCGCCGTCGGGGTCGAGCCCGGTGACGGTGGCGTCCGGGGCGGCGCGCAGCACCTCGCGCGACAGGTTGCCGGTGCCGCAGCCGACGTCGAGCACCCGCTCGCCAGGCCCGATCTGCGCGAGCTCGACCGTGCGGCGGTACAGGCGGCCGAGGCCCCGGAAGCGGGCGGTGAGGTCGTACCAGGGCATCAGCCAGTCGCGGGACATGCCGGGCAGGAACTCGTGGTCGGACTCGTCCGGTCGGACGTCGTCGAGCAGACGGACTTCGCGGGACATCGGGCCTCCTGAGCGTGCGGACGGTGCCATGCTCCACCGGCGGGTCGCGCAGCGGAAACGACGTTGCCGGACCGGCAACAGGGTTCCGGGCGTCCCGGACGGCGGGCACCCTCGCCTGCCGACGGATCCGTACGATGACGGCATGCCTGTGGATGGACTGCCCCCGCCTAGCACCGCGTACCTCGACCACGTCGTCGAGGAGACGGAGGAACGCCGTCGTGTCGCTCTCGCGGCGCAGGCCGCGCGGCCCGTCCCGGTGGGCGACGGCGGGGCTCCGCCCGCGCTGCGGGCCGCGGTGGAGACGGCGGCCGCCGCCCTCGGCCCCGACCTGGTGCGGGTCGTGCAGACCCTGCACGCCCACCCGGAGACCGCCTTCCAGGAGCACGAGAGCGCCCGCCTGCTCGTGGACCTCCTCGCGCGGCACGGCATCGAGGCGGAGCTCGGGGTGCACGGCGCCGAGACCGCGTTCCGGGCGGAGCTGGCGGGTCCCGGTCCGGCCGGCGGTCCGACGATCGCGATCTGCGCCGAGTACGACGCCCTGCCGGGGATCGGGCACGCCTGCGGTCACAACGTCATCGCGGCCGCCGGCGTGGGGGCGTTCCTCGCGCTGCACGGGGTGATGACCGGCCCGGACGCGCCGTCGGGCCGGGTGGTGCTGCTCGGCACGCCGGCCGAGGAGGGGCACAGCGGCAAGGAGGTCATGGCTCGCGCCGGGGCGTTCGACGACGTCGACGCCGCGATCATGGTGCATCCGTACGGCGTGGACGTCGCGGACCAGGTCTGGCTCGGCCGTCGGCTGCTGACCTGGACCTTCACGGGACGGGCGGCGCACGCGTCGGCGCAACCGTTCATGGGGCGCAACGCCCTGGACGCGGCGAACCTGGCCTACCAGGGCATCGGGCTGCTGCGGCAGCAGATGCCGCCGTCGGACCGTGTGCACGCCACGATCGTCGAGGGCGGCACGCGGCCCAGCATCATCACCGAGCGCGCGGTGATGCACCTCTACGCCCGCTCCAAGTACCCGGACACCCTGCGCGACCTGTCCCGCCGCCTGGACGACGTCGCCCGGGGTGCGGCGCTCATGACGGGCACCGAGGTGCGGATCGACTGGGACGACGGCGCGCACCCGTCCCTGCCGGTGCGCACCAACCAGGCGCTCACCAGGCGGTGGGTGGCGGCCCAGGAGGCGCGGGGCCGCGACGTGCTGCCGGGCGGGGTGGTCTCCGAGACGCTGGCGGCGTCGACGGACTTCGGCAACGTCAGCTTCCGGGTGCCGGGCATCCACCCGTTGATCCAGGTCTCCGGCCCCTCCGTGGCGCTGCACACCGAGGCGTTCGCGGCGGCGGCGGGCGGGCCGGACGCCGAGCGGGCCGCCGTCGACGGCGCCGCGGGGCTCGCCCAGGTCGCCCTCGACTACCTCTGCGACCCGGCCCTGCGCGCGGCCGTGGAGGCAGAGTTCGAGGCGGCGGGCGGCCCGATCGACGTGCCCGGCTACTTCGACTGAGACGTCTGCGGGATCCCGTCGAGCCAGCGTGCGAACACTCGCTCCGCGGCCTCGGCGAGCCGGGGGCCGTGCGCGGCGGCGTCCGCACGGACACGGCCGGGGTCGATGCGTGCGGACGCGAGCTCGTGGGCGTGCCCGACCAACCACCGCTCGATCTGCGTGTGGTCGGCCTCCAGGTGGAACTGGAGCCCGAGGACGTGCGGGCCGGCGCCGAACGCCCAGGCACACGGAGCGCGCGCTGGAGTCCGGGCGGGAGCGGGTCGAGGCCGCGGGCGGGCGGCCCGTCGTCGTGGAGCTGCCGCCGGTGGCCGGTTCGGAGGACGTCGGCGTGCTCGCGACCCGGGCCGGCGTCCCGCTCGTCTACTGGTTCGTCGGCGGGTTCGACGCCGCGCTGTTCGAGGGTTTCGACCCGTCGACGGCGAGCATGGGCAACCTGCCGGAGGCGGTCGCGCCGAACCACTCGCCGTTCTTCGCCCCGGTGCCCGAGCCGACGCTGGAGCGGGGCGTGGACCTGCTGGTCGCCGCGGCCCGGGAGTGGCTCGCCTGAGCGCTACTCGCCCGCGTTCTCCGTCTGGCCGCGCAGCGCGTTGATCTGCTCCTGGAGCTCGGTGAGCGCCGTGGCGACCTCGGGCGTGGTGTCCGCATGCTCGATGACGTGGTTCAGCTCCGCCGAGGCGGCCTCGAGCGCGACCTGGGCGTCCGCGAGCGCCACGACCGCGCTGTCCGAGGACTCCGCGGCCTTGTCGAGCGCGATGAGCGCCTCGTCGGTGGCGGCCTGTGCTGAGTCGACGGCGTGCGTGACGTCCTCCCCGAGTCCTGAGGTGAGCTCGGAGGTCTGGTCCGCGAGCTGTTGAAGATCGGCGTCGAGGGTCTCGGCCTGCACCTGCGCGTCGGCGATGTACTGCTCGACGTCGTTCGGGACGGAGCACGCCCCGAGGGTGAGGGTGACGGCGAGCAGGCCGGCCGCGGCGGCGCGGCCCGGTGCTCGACCGGTCGAGGTGCTGGTCGTCGTTGACGTCATGGCCCGATTCTGCCTGGGATCCGGTGATCTGTGTGTGGTCGCCACCACAGAGTTGGTGGAGATCTTGCGCACACTCACGTCACACGCAGGCGCAGCCGTGCGCCGGGCGGGACCTGGCCGAGGCGCCAGACGTCCGACGACGTCACCGCGGCCACCACGGGATAACCGCCGGTGACGGGGTGGTCGGCGAGGAGGAGGACGGGCAGACCGTCCGGCGGGACCTGCAGGGCGCCGGTGACGCAGGCCTCGCTGGGCAGCTCGGCGCCCCGGACGGCGGGCCGGCGTTCCAGCGGGGCGTCGCCGGTCAGGCGGAGCCCCACCCGGTCGGAGCGAGCCGTCACCTCCCAGGACTGGGTGGTCAGCAGCCGCAGGGAGTCGGCGGTGAACCAGTCGTCGCGGGGCCCGAGCGTCACGTGGACGGTCAGGGTCTCGCCCGGGGCGGGCAGGTGCTGCGGGTCGGGTGCGCCGGAGTCTCCGGCGGCGACGGTGCCCGACGTCGTCGTCGCGGCGGGCAGGAACGTGCGGGGACGCAGGGGGTCGGGTCCGAGCCCGGAGAGGACGTCGGTGGAGCGGGAGCCGAGGACGGCCGGCACGTCGGGTCCGCCGCGCAGCGCGACGTAGCGTCGCAGCCCGCGAGCCGGCGGCCCGACCGTCATCTCGTCGCCGTCGGTCAGGGCGAACGCCGTGCCGGGCGCCGGCTCGCGGACCGGGCCACCGCCGTCGGGCACCACCTGGAGGGTGCCCGGCGCGCCGGTGACGGCGACGACGCCGGCCCCGCGGGCCCGGAGCCGCAGCCCGCCGAGCGTCTCCAGGCAGGCCGAGCCGGCCGGGTTGCCGACGGCGCGGTTCGCCGCGCGCAGGCTGCGCGGGTCGGCGGCCCCGGACGCCGTGACCCCGAGGTCGGCGTGCCCCGGGCGGCCGAGGTCCTGCACCAGCGTCTGCAGCCCGGGTCCGGCCACCTCCAGCCCGTCGCGTTCGGCACTTCCGGCGTCGTTCGGCAGGACGGACTGCCGAACGACGCCGGAAATGCCGAACGGAGGCCCGGCGCCGCGCACCGACTCCCGCACCTCCACGAACCGCACCTCGTCGCCCGGCACCCACAGGGCCGGCGGGTCGCGGCGCAGGTCCCAGGTGGCGACGTCGGTCCGCCCCACGAGCTGCCACCCGCCGGGGCTCTCGCGCGGGTAGACGCCCGAGTACTCGCCCGCGAGCGCCACGGCCCCCGCGGGGACGCGCGTGCGCGGGGTCGCCCGGCGGGGGACCACCAGCCCCGGGTCGTCGCCGACCAGGTAGCCGAACCCCGGGGCGAACCCCACGAACCCGACCGTCCAGCGTGCGGCCGTGTGCCGCCGCACCACCTCCGCCGCGCTCCACCCGAGGTGCGCCGCGACGTCGTCCAGGTCGGCGCCGTCGTACACCGTCGGGACCTCCACCCGGCGTCCCGGCCGTTCCGTGCCCGACGGCGGCACCCCGGCCCGGACGCGCAGCTCGTCGGCGAGCGTCGCGGCCGGCACCACCCAGGGGTCGAACGGCACGAGGACGGTGCGTGCCCCCGGCACGGGCTGTCCGGCGCCGGGCACCGGCTCGGTGGCCAGCGACCGGTGCAGCGCGACGGCAGCCGCCAGGTCGGCGACCTCCACCAGGAGCGCGTCGTCGCGCGCGACGAGCACCCGCACGGGGCGACGGGAGCGACCGGGCTGCGTCGCGTCGTCGGAGCCCCCGGTCATGCGTCCTCGACGAAGGAGCGCAGCGCCACGCCCTCCTCCGCGAGGAGGCTGCGCACCCGGCGCGCCATCGCCACGGCGCCCGGGGTGTCGCCGTGGACGCACACCGAGTCCGCCCGCACCGGGACGTCCGTCCCGTCCACCGCCGTGACCAGGCCGGAGACCACGAGTCGCAGCGTGCGGGCGGCGACCTCCTCGGCGTCGTCGAGCACCGCGCCCGGCTCGCCGCGGGGCACGAGGGTCCCGGACGGGGTGTAGGCGCGGTCGGCGAACGCCTCCGTGGCGGTGGCCAGACCGGCCTGGGCCCCCGCGGCCAGCGCGACGCTGCCCGGCAGGCCCAGCAGCACGAGCGTCGGGTCGACGGCGGCGACCGCGGCGGCGACGTCCTCCGCGACCCGCTCGTCCGTCGCGGAGGTGTTGTACAGCGCCCCGTGCGGCTTGACGTACCGGAGCCGTGTCCCCTCCGCCGCGGCGACGGCACGCAGCGCACCGAGCTGGTAGACCACGTCGGCGCGCAGCTCATCGGAAGGCACGTCCAGCGCGCGGCGCCCGAACCCGGCGAGGTCCCGGTAGCCGACGTGCGCCCCGACCGTCACCCCGTGCGCGACCGCGCCCCGCACGGTGCGCCACATCGTGAGGGGATCGCCGGCGTGGAACCCGCACGCCACGTTCGCGCTCGAGACGACGGCGAGCATGCTGTCGTCGTCGCCCAGGCTCCAGCGTCCGAAGCCCTCGCCGAGGTCGCTGTTCAGGTCGATCCGCGGGATCGTCGTCGGGGATCCGGTCATGACACCCAGTGTGCCCCGGCGCCGGCCGGGTGACGTCGGGGTGAGAACACGCACGACGGGTGGCGCGCCGTGAACTCGTGCCGCACAGTTGTCCACAGGGGGAGTTGCCGGGAGCATCGGGGCACCTGCATGTGCGAGGATGCGGAAGGCAGCACAGCAGCTGGCAGAGGGGTTCACGTGGCGCTCGACAAGAATGGCGACCTGGGCGGACGCGACGGCGTCGACGACGGCTCCTCGGAGCGTGCCCCGTCCTCCTCACGGATCCACCCGGTGCTGCGAACCCTGGGTGCCGGATCGGCGGCCTTCGCGCTCGCCGCGGGCATCATGGCCGGATCCATGGCCGACGTCCCGTGGAACGAGTTCACCGAGCATCCCGCGTTCGCCGCGCCGGTGGAGCCGGAGCCGGTGGTCGTGGGCGTCATCGGTGCGTCGTCGCCCACGGGCCCCAGGACGGTCGGCGAGGTGCTCGACGTCATCGAGCGTGCCGAGCTCGCCGCGATCGAGGCGGGGCGCTCGCTCGATCCCGAGGTGCAGCAGGCCGCCGCCGAGCTCGGATCGCTCCTGACCATCTACGTCGCCCAGCAGGAGGCGTCCCTCGCCCCACGTCCGGGCCTCGGTGACCACCGCGACGACGTCGTCGAGGAGGCGCCGGACCCCGGGACGGCCGGCGCACCCGAGGACGACGTCGAGGAGATCGTCGACACGGACGGTCTCGGTGACGAGGACCTGCGACCACCGGCGCAGGCCGACCCGGCCGAGGACCCCGACCAGGCCGACGCGGGTTCGGTGCGGCCGCAGGACCAGAGCGAGCTCGGCGCGCCCGAGATCGAGTACCAGGACCCGGCCGACGACGGTGGCGAGGACGGCGACGGTGCCGCTGGTGACGAGGACGGCGACGGGCCGCGGGCGACGGCGGACCTCGAGCCGGTCGAGCCCGTCGAGGTCCCGAGCCTCGAGCTCCCCACCCTGGACGAGCTGCTCGCGGACGACGGAACGCTGCCGGTCGCGCGCCCGTACGAGCACGACGCCTCCACCGGCGGGCCGGACGAGCCCGCTGCGGACGACCTGGTCGCGGACGACTCGGCTGTGGACGACCCCGCTGTGGACCACCCCGCTGCGGACGAGCGGGGCGAGGACGCCCCGACGGCGGACGCCGACTCGCCTGTGGCCGCCGAGGGTGAGGAGCACGGGCACGCGCACGCGGCGGTGACGTTCGACGACGTCGTCGTGGCGGCGACGCGGCTCGCCACGCTCCTGGACCCGGCGTCGGCGACATACGTCGTCGACGTGCGCCCGGCGGTGACCGAGCTGGAGGACGGGACGTTCGTGCTGAGCGACGGCACGCCGGTCACGGCCGACGGCCAGCCGCTGGACGCCGCGACCGCCTCGTTGTCCGCGGCGCTCCGTGCGGTCGTGGACCAGCACGCGGGCTCGACGGCCGGATACGGCAACGGCCGGATCCCGGCCTCCGTACTGTGCGACGTCCCGTGGGCACCGGGTCACATGCTCCGCTGCGACGCCGCCGTGCAGTTCGAGAAGCTCAACGAGGCGTACCGCGACCGCTTCGGCACCAACATCCCTCTCACCGACTCGTACCGTTCGTACGACTCGCAGGTCGCCGTCCGGGCGGCGAAGCCGCACCTGGCCGCGGTGCCCGGGACGTCGAACCACGGGTGGGGGCTCGCGGTCGACCTCTCCCACCCGATCTCGGGCGGCACCTCCGCCGAGTACGCCTGGCTCCGGGTCCACGGGCCCGACTACGGCTGGGACAACCCGACCTGGGCGCGACCGGACGGCCGCAAGCCCGAGCCCTGGCACTTCGAGTTCTTCGCCGCCGGGCCGGTGCCGGACCGCGCCACCTCGACGGCGGACTTCGAGACGTCCGGAAGCTCGTCGGACGGCAACGGGTCGTCCGGAGGCGGTCAGGACGAGGCGACGCCGGCCGACACGAAGAAGGCCGACGGCAAGAAGGACGAGAAGTCCGACGGTAAGAAGACTGACAAGAAGTCTGACGGTAAGAAGACTGACAAGAAGTCTGACGGTAAGAAGACTGACAAGAAGTCTGACGGCAAGAAGGACGGCACCAACGACGACGGCGGGTCGAAGACGCCTGGGAACGGCGGCAAGAAGCCGAGCCCGGAACCGGCACCTTCGAAGACTCCGACGCCGAGCCCGCCCACGGCGGACCCGACGGACGAGCCGAGCGAGGAGCCCACGACGGACCCCACGGACGAGCCGAGCGAGGAGCCCACGACGGACCCCACGGACGAGCCGAGCGAGGAGCCCACGACGGACCCCACGGACGAGCCGAGCGAGGAGCCCACGACGGACCCCACGGAGGAACTCACGGAGGATCCGACGCCGAGCCCGTCGCCCAGCACGTCCTCGGAGCCGACGGACGATCCGTCGAAGGACCCCGAGGATGACGAAGCCGAGCGCAGCATCGTCAACCGCCTGCTGGGCCTCGACGACGCCAAGGAGGAGGACCCGGAGGACCCCGACGGCGAGCCGGCGGACGGGAAGTGACCCGACGCCGCCTCCCGGTCGAGCGACCATGACCGGGTCCGAGACCGAGGAACGGGCGCGGCGAGGTCTGGAGGCGTCGGGGATCGCGTTCGAGGTCACCCGGCACGGCCGGGTCGGGTCGTTGGCAGAGGCCGCCGCTGCTCGTGGGCTCTCCCCGCACCAGGTGCTCAAGACGCTCGTGGTCCGCCGTGGCGAGGGTGATTTCCTGTTCGTGCTCGTCCCGGGCGGTCGCGCCATCCACTGGGCCCGGCTCCGTGCGTTCCTCGGGGTCAACCGGCTGTCCATGCCGGACGCCGACGTGGCCCGGGAGGTCACGGGGTACGTGCGCGGCACGATCACCCCGTTCGGGGCCCTGACCCGGTGGCCGGTGGTCGCCGACGGCTCGATCCCCGGGTCGGGGCAGGTGTCGATCGGCGCGGGTGCTCCCGGGGTGGCGGCGACGCTGGACGCCGACGATCTGGTGCGTGTCCTCGGGGCGCAGGTCGCCGACGTCACGGAGCCGGACCCACCGTCCGGGGCATGAATCTCGTGTGACGATCGAGATCCTCCACTGGACGAATCAACGAGACGGGTGAACACTCGACCCCGTGGCCTTCGTCGGGGGAGGAGAGCCACGCTCGGCCGCCGACGGCACTACGGGAGCCCTGACACCCCATGGATACCGACCGCACCACGGAACTCGAACCGGACCCTGGTTCAGGCATCTCGTGCCAGCACCAGGACGACGGGACCTATCTCACCCTCTGGGGCGAGGTGGACGCCGCCCTGCGCGAGGCGGCGAGCGACGCGATGTCCACCGTCGTCGCGCGGCGCGCCGTGACCCCGATCGTCCTGGACGTCCGCGACGTGACGTTCCTCGATTCGTCAGGCGTCGCGTTCATCCTGCAGATCTACATGCTCGGGCAGGAGACCGGCTCGCCGGTGCACCTCTACGAGCCCTCCGAGGCGGTCACCGAGGTCCTCGACATGGTCGGGATGTCGGGGCGCATCTCGGTGCTCCGTGAGGAGCAGCCCGCAGGGGCCTGACCCGTCGTTGCTGTGGGTATGAAATCTCCTGTTCTGGATCCGTCCAGAACGTAGATCTCATACCCACAGCGACGAGCCCGCAGCAACGACGGGTCAGGCCGACCGAGGGGGAGAGTTGCACGTCGACGCCGCCACGGCCCGCAGCGCCCGGCTGCGGGCCCAGCACCTGCGCGAGCCCGGCCTGCCCGACGTCCCCTCCGCCGTCGGGCACCTGCTCGCCGTCCAGGGCCAGGAGCTGCGCCCCACGCTCTGGGGTCTGGCCGGACGGCTCGCGCCGATCGCCCGCCCCGGTGAGTCGGAGGCCCTCGCGGACCTCGATGGCGGACAGTTCCTGCGGACCCACGTCCTGCGGCCCACCTGGCACCTCGTGCGGCCCGACGACGCCCGCTGGCTCCTCGAGCTCACCGCAGCCCGCGTCGCACGCACCATGGCCTCGACCGAGAAGCAGTGGGGGCTCGCCGACCCCTCCGCCGCGATCGACGCCGTCGCCGACGAGGTGACCGCCGGGCCGCGGAGCCGCGCGGAGCTCACCGCCACGCTCGTCGCACGCGGCCTCGTCGCGGCGGACGCGCCCGGCATCACCGTCACCCATGTCCTCATGCACGCCGAGCTGCGCCGGGTCGTCGTCAGCGGTCCGACGGCGGAGGGATACCACACGTACGCGGCCTTCGACGCGCGCGTCCCTGCCGGGTACGGGACGCTCGGCAGCCGGTTCGACCGGCAGGCGGCGGTCCGGGAGCTGTGGCGGCGCTACCTGCCGGGCCGGGCGTACGCGACGGTCAAGGACCTCGGCCGGTGGAGCGGGCTGACGCTCACCGAGCTGCGGGGCGGACTCGCCGACCTGCTCGACGCCGGCGAGGCGGTCGCGGTCCCCGGGGCTGGCGACCTCGAGGGGCTCACGCTCGTCAGCACGCCCGCGGTGCACGACGCCGCCACGACAGACCGGGCCACGGCACGGCGCGACGGGGCGCAGCGGGCCGCGGTGTCGCCGTCGGGCCCGGTGGTGGACCTGCTGTGCGGCTACGACGAGCTGATCTCCTCCTACGGGGAGACGCGAGGCGTCGTCACCGAGCCGCGGGCGTCGGAGCCCGGCCGCGTCGGCGCCTTCGTGCACACCGTCGCCGTGGACGGGCTGCTCGCCGCGCGGTGGCGCTGGCCGGCGCGGCCGCCGGCCGGGGGCGACCTCGAGCTGCAGTGGCAGCGTGTGCCGGAACCGGCCGAGCTCGACGCCGTCCGTGACGCCGCGACCCGGTTGGCGGTGTACCTGGCCGGCGGCGTGGCAGGCTAGGCGCGTGCAGAACTGGGCAGGGAACCTTCAGTACGCGGCGCAGGCGCTCGCGCGACCGGCCACTCTCGACGAGCTCGCCGAGGTGCTTGCCGCCGCCGGTCCCGTGCGGCCCCTGGGCTCACGGCACTCGTTCAACGACATCGCCGACACCACCGGCACGCAGATCCAGGTCGACCGGCTCGACGACGGGCGACCGGCGGCCGACCTCGACCCCGAGACGGGCGTCGTCTCGGTCAACGCCGGACTGCGCTACGGCGAGCTCTCGCGTGCGCTGCAGCTCCAGGGCCGAGCCCTGGGCAGCCTCGCGTCGCTGCCGCACATCTCGGTCGCCGGCGCCGTCGCCACGGCGACCCACGGGTCCGGCAACGACAACCCCTCCCTGGCGAGCGCCGTCGTCGGCCTCGAGATCATGACGACGGCGGGCGAGCTGCGCCGCGTCACGCGCGAGGACGACCCGGAGGTGTTCCCCGGCGCCGTCGTGTCGCTCGGCGCCCTGGGGATCGTGACGCGCGTCGAGCTGACGACCGTGCCCACCTTCGACGTGCGCCAGGACGTCGCCGTCGACGTGCCGTGGGACACCGTGCTCGGTTCCTTCGACGCGCTCACCGGCGCGGCCTACTCCGTCAGCCTCTTCACGAGCTGGGACGAGCCGACCGTCCGGCACGCGCTGTTCAAGTCCCTGGTGCCGGCCGGTGCGGGCGAGCGTCCGGCACCCGTCGCCGACCTGAGCTGGGCCTCCGTCCCGGTGCACCCGCTGCCCGGCGTCGACCCGGCCGCCTGCACCGAGCAGCTCGGCGCCGCCGGGCCGTGGCACGAACGGCTGAGCCACTTCCGCCTGGAGTTCACCCCGTCGTCCGGCGCCGAGCTCCAGACCGAGTACCTGCTGCCGCGCCGCCACGCCGTCGCGGCGATCGAGGGGGTCCGGCGTCTCGCGCCCCAGGTCGCCCCGTTGCTGCAGACCTGCGAGATCCGCACCGTCGCCGCCGACGACCTGTGGCTCAGCCCGTTCCCCGAGGACTCCGTGGCCCTGCACTTCACCTGGCACCAGCGGTACACCGAGGTCGCGGCCGTGCTGCCCGCTCTCGAGGACGCGTTGCTGCCGCTCGGAGCCCGCCCGCACTGGGGCAAGCTGTTCGCGATCGACCCGGTGGACCTGCGCGGGCTGTACCCGCGGTTCGGTGACTTCCGGGCGCTCGCCGAGCGCTTCGACCCGGGCGCGCGCCTGCAGGGCGGCTACCTCGCCCGGCTCCTCTCCTGAGGCGCGTCCGCGGCGCGGGCACCGGTTCTGCCGACGCGGGCACGGCCGAGCCGTTGCCTGCGGGGGCCGCATCACCCATGATCGCAGGTGACGCGGTTTGACTCGACGGTGATCGACGCGGAGGGTGTGGGACTCGTGAGTACAGCGAACAACACGGCGGCGCCACGTGAGGCGTTCACCGGACAGGTGGGTTTCATCCTGTCGGCGATCGGCTCGGCGGTGGGCCTGGGCAACATCTGGCGCTTTCCCGGTGTGGCGTACGAGAACGGCGGGGGTGCCTTCATGGTCCCCTACCTCGTCGCGCTGCTGACGGCGGGCATCCCGATCCTCTACCTCGACTACGCGCTGGGCCACCGGTTCCGCGGTGGCGCGCCCCAGGCGTTCCGTCGGGTCAAGGGGTGGCTGGAGAGCGTCGGCTGGTTCCAGGTGATGATCTGCGTGCTCATCGCCGTCTACTACGCGGCGGTGGTCGCCTGGGCGGCCAGCTTCTTCGTGTACTCGTTCGGCCTGGACTGGGGTGACGACGCGGCGGCGTTCTTCGTCGGGGAGCACCTGCAGCTCGCCGACGTCGGAGGCGCGGACCCGTGGCTCACCTTCGACTTCGTCGCCGCCGTCCTCATCCCGCTGGTCCTCGTCTGGGTCGCCGTGATCGCCGTGCTGGCGGCCGGTGTGGTCAAGGGCGTCCAGCGGGCCAACGTCATCTTCATCCCGCTGCTGATCGTCGCGTTCGGCATCCTGGTGGTGCGCTCGCTCTTCCTCGAGGGTGCGGTCGACGGGCTCGACGTGCTGTTCACGCCGGACTGGAGCGCCCTGGGCGACCCGTCGGTATGGATCGCGGCCTACGGCCAGATCTTCTTCTCCCTGTCCGTCGCGTTCGGCATCATGATCACCTACGCCTCGTACCGCCGCCGGCGCTCGAACATGACCGGTCCGGGACTGGTCGTGGCGTTCTCGAACTCCGGGTTCGAGCTGCTCGCCGGCATCGGGGTGTTCTCCGCGCTCGGGTTCCTGGCCTCGCAGCAGGGTGTGACGGTCGCCGACCTCAACTTCCAGGGTGTCCTCCTGGCGTTCGTGACCTTCCCGACGATCGTCACCGAGATGCCCGGGGGCGCGTTCTTCGGCGCGCTGTTCTTCGGGTCCCTGGTGATGGCGGGCTTCACGTCCCTGGTGTCGATCCTGCAGGTGGTCTCCGCAGCCCTGCAGGAGAAGTTCGCGCTGTCCCGCCGGGCCGCGACGATCGGGCTCGGTCTGGTGCTCGGGGTGGTCTCGGTGCTCGGCTTCAGCACCACGACGGGCCTGATCCTGCTCGACACGGTGGACGCCTTCGTCAACAACATCGGCATCGTCGCCTCGGCGATCTTCATGTGCGTCTTCGTGATCTGGTTCTACCGCGGGGGCCCGGAGCTGCGTTTCCACCTCAACGCGGTGTCGACGACGTCGGTGGGCCGCTGGTGGTACGCCTGCGTGGGCGCGATCGTGCCCGTGATGCTGATCGTGATGCTCGTGCAGTACGTCATCACACGGATCGGCGAGCCGTACGAGGGTTACGACACCACGTACCTGCTGATCGCGGGCTGGGGCTCCGTCGCCCTGCTGTTCCTCGGCGCGATCCTCTTCTCCCTGCCGCGCTGGCGCGGCCGTGAGGCGTTCACGGCGTGGCCTCCCTACCCGCCGATCGATACCGCCAGCCCGTCGAAGGAGGCCCAGCAATGAGCACCGAAGCGATCCTCATGATGGCCGTCGCCATGGTGATCATCTGGGGAGGTCTGATCGTCAGCATCGTGGCGCTGCGGGCGCACCCCGAGCGTCACGACCTGCCCGCCGGCGGTGAGGACGACCACCGCGAGGACGCGGGGGTCATCGAGCACGACACGTAGGCCTCCGCTCCTGCTCTGACCGTTCTGCCGATGTCGGTAGTTCGTGTCGAGGTCGGCAGTGCGCACTGCCGACCTCGACACGAACTACCGACATCGGCATTTCCGCGCGCCGGTGACGGGCGTGACGCACGTCATGCCCCGGCGGTTTGGCCCTCGAGGGAATAGGTATGCATACTCCTGCATAGACGCCGATCGACCTCACCTGGTCCGGGCGTCCTCCCCTCCTACGACCCCCGGAGACCGTGATGCGTGCTCGCCCCGCCCTGTCCCTGTCCGCGCTCGCCGTCGTCGCGCTGCTCGCCGGCTGCACCACCGCCTCGCAGGACCTGGGCTCGACCTCGGGCAGCCCCGCCGGCAGCACCGATGACGCGTCCGAGGCGACCCAGGGCTTCGACGTCTCGGGCATCGAGGCGGACCCCGAGCTCGCCGCGCTCGTGCCCGACGACGTCGCCGAGGACGGCGTGCTCACCGTCGGCGCGGAGCTCTCCTACGCGCCCGCGGAGTTCGTCGCGCCCGACGGCGTCACCCCGGTCGGGTTCGACGTGGACATCGCCGCCGCGGTCGCCGCGACCCTCGGGCTCGAGTCCGCGGTGGAGCCGTCCACGTTCGACGCGATCATCCCGGCGGTCGGCACCAAGTACGAGGTGGGGATCTCCGGGTTCACCATCGACGCCGACCGCCTCCAGGTCGTGCACATGGTCAGCTACTTCGACGCCGGTTCCCAGCTCGCGGTGGCGGCCGGCAACCCCGACGGGATCGACCCGGCCGACCTGTGCGGCGTCGTCGTCGGTGTGCAGACCGGGACCGTTCAGCAGGGCGAGCTCGAGAACGTCTCCGCCGACTGCGAGTCCGCCGGTGACGAGCCGGTCGAGGTCCTGCCGTACGACTCGCAGGCGGACGTGACCACCAACCTGGCCGGTGGCAAGGTCCAGGCGATGTACGCCGACTCCCCGGTCACCGCCTACGCCGTGTCCCAGGCCGACGGCTCGATCGAGACGCTCGGCGACATCACCGACGCGGCGCCCTACGGCGCCGTCGTCTCCCACGAGGACCCGGAGCTCGCCGAGGCCGTCCAGGGTGCGCTGCAGCAGCTCATGGACGACGGCACGCTCGCGGAGATCCTCGAGGGGTGGGGCAACGCGGACGGTGCGCTGACGACCGCCGAGCTCGACCCGGGTGTCTGAGATGACCGAGCTCCCTCAGGCCGGATCGACCTCCGCGGCGGCGCCGCCCGCCGTCCCCGCACCGCTGCGCGCCCGCCCCGTGCCTCGCCCGGGGCGGTGGGTCTCCGGGGCGGTCGTGCTGGTGCTCGCCGCGATGGCCGTCAACGCGCTCGTCACCAACTCGAACTTCCGGTGGGACACCGTCTGGCTGTACCTGCGCGACGTCAACGTCGTGCGAGGGGTGGGCTGGACGCTCGTGCTCACCTTCGGCTCGATGGCGATCGCCGTGGTGCTGGCCGTCCTGCTCGCCACGATGCGCCGCAGCGACAACCCGGTCATGCGGTGGGTGTCGTGGACGTACATCTGGTTCTTCCGCGGCACCCCGATCTACACCCAGCTCGTGTTCTGGGGCCTGATCTCCGTCCTGTACCCCCGGCTCAGCCTCGGTGTGCCGTTCGGGCCGGAGCTGCTGGTCTTCGACACCCGCACCGTCATCACCGCGTTCTGGGCGGCCCTCGTCGGGCTGGCGCTCAACGAGGCCGCCTACCTCGCCGAGATCGTGCGGGCAGGTCTCGGCTCGGTCGACGTCGGGCAGGCCGAGGCCGCCCGGGCGCTCGGGATGAAGGAGCGCACGATCATGCGGCGCGTCGTGCTGCCGCAGGCGATGCGCGTCATCGTGCCGCCCACCGGCAACGAGACGATCTCCATGCTCAAGACGACCTCCCTGGTGGTCGCCGTGCCGTTCACCCTGGAGATCACCTACGCCACCAGCGCCATCGGGTCGCGGACGTTCGAACCCATCCCGCTGCTCATCGTCGCGGCGCTGTGGTACCTGCTCATCACGTCCGTCCTCATGGTCGGTCAGCACTACCTGGAGCAGTACTACGGACGCGGCGTCGACGGCTCCTCGCGCCGGCGGAGGGGCCGACGGCGCCACGGGCGCCCGAGCCGGCAGGCCGCGATCCGCGCGGCCGGCACCACCCGTGACGACCCGTTTGCCGAGGTGACCCCGTGACCGACGACCGGCCGACCCCCGCCCCCTCCGTCGCCGACCGTCCCATGATCGAGGCCCGCGGCGTCCACAAGGCGTTCGGTCACGGCGCCGACGCCCTGCACGTGCTCCGCGGCGTCGACCTCGCCGTGCCACGCGGCTCGGTGACCGTGGTCCTGGGGCCGTCGGGCTCGGGCAAGTCCACGCTGCTGCGCTGCCTCAACGAGCTCGAGGAGATCACGGCGGGCTCGGTCCACGTCGACGGCGAGCTCCTGGGCTACCGCGAGGACGCCCGGGGCGTGCTGCACCGGCTGCACCCGGCCCGGATCGCCGCGCAGCGCTCACGGATCGGGATGGTGTTCCAGCGCTTCCACCTGTTCGGGCACATGACGGCGCTGGAGAACGTGATGGAGGCGCCCGTCCAGGTGCGCGGGCTGTCGAAGCGGGACGCCCGTGCCCGGGCGACGGAGCTGCTCGACCAGGTCGGGCTCGCCGACCGGGTGGACCACTACCCGGCTCAGCTCTCCGGCGGTCAGCAGCAGCGGGTGGCCATCGCGCGGGCCCTGGCGATGGACCCGGAGACCATGCTCTTCGACGAGCCGACCTCGGCGCTGGACCCCGAGCTGGTGGGGGAGGTGCTGGCGGTGATGAAGGATCTCGCGGCGTCGGGCATGACGATGGTCGTGGTCACGCACGAGATCGGCTTCGCCCGGGAGGTCGCCGACCACGTGGTGTTCATGGACGACGGGGCCGTCGTCGAGCACGGGCCGCCCGCCCAGGTGCTGGACCACCCGAGCGAGCCGCGGCTGCAGGAGTTCCTCGCGCACGTCCTCTGATCCGCGATCTCGCGGGTCAGAGCTTCGAGCAGGCCGAGCCCCAGTCGGTGTGCCCGAACGTGACCTTCTTCCAGATGTGCGCGGAGTAGCCGGTGGTCGTGGTCTTCGTCTTGGAGATGCTGCGCGTCATCCCGCTGCTCCACGACCGCGAGGGGCCGGTGAGCCAGGTGCTGCCGCGGTAGCAGGACGAGGACGAGGACGGGATCTGGTAGATCCGCAGGAACCCGCTGACGCTGCCCGAGCCGCGGTACTTCCACGAGGCGTAGATCCGCCCGCTGCTCTTGTACACGCAGGCGGTGCCAGGCCCGTGCGTCGAGCGGCACGACGTCCCGCTCGACAGCGCGAGCGTGGAGACGTCGGTCGACGCCTCCTGCTCGGCACCCATGAGGCGCTCCGCCTCCGCCGACGAGCAGTCCTCCACGAGCTCCACGCGGTGCGTGGCGAGGTCGGCCGGGGCGCCCATGGCCCGGTTGTAGTCGGCGTCGACCTCGTCCACGACCTGCACCTCCTCGACCGTGCACCCGCGGGCGGCGGCGTCCGCGTCCCAGTCGGTGGCGTCGGCCTCGGCGCGCTCGTCGGCGGCCCAGGCCTCCCAGACGTCCGCGGGGCTGCCGCGGTCCGGGACGCCGGGCAGGTTCTCCGGCTCGGCGGCCGCGACGGCGCTGGACGTCGGTGCGACGGCCAGACCGAGCACCAGGGCCGCGGCGCCGAGGCACACGGCGGTGCGGCGCCGGGCAGTGGGCCGGGGGGACGTGCTGCGGCTCATGTCGTTCTCCTCGCCCTGTCGAGCGTCATCCCGAGCGTCGTCGCTCGGGGCCGGTGTCGGCGTGTCGGGTGGTGGTTTCGCGTGCCCGAGTTGGGTGCGAGCGTACCGGCCGGGCTGCCTGGTGCAACAGATCGTCCCTTACGGTGTAGCGATCGGGTCCCTGCCGGCAATGAACAGGGTGATGGGTGGAAGGTTGCGGAGCGTGGACGACGCCGAGGCGCAGGAGCGACTGACCGGGCTGTGGGTCGAGCACCACGAGCAGGTCACGCGCTTCGTCGCGCGCCGGGTGGCACCTGAGCTGGTCGACGACGTCGTCTCGGAGAGCTTCCTGGTGGCGTGGCGCCGGCTCGACGAGGTGCCGCAGGGTGCCGAGTCCCGCCCGTGGATGTTCACGGTGGCGCGCAACGTGCTCGCGACGCACCTGCGCACGCAGGGCCGGTGGCGGGCGCTCAACGTCCGGCTCGAGCAGCAGCCCGAGCCGGCGCACGAGGGCACCGACGAGGTCGCCGCGGAGCGCACCGACCTGCGCCAGGCGTGGGAGCTGCTCTCCGACGGCGACCGCGAGGTCATCGCCCTGGTCGCCTGGGACGGGCTGACGTCCGTGGAGGCGGCACAGGTGCTCGGCTGTCGGGCCACCACGTTCTCGGTGCGCCTCGCCCGCGCCCGCAAGCGTCTGCTCGCGTTCTCGGAAGTGCCGAGCGAGACGGCGGAGGTTCTGCAGAAGCTCCAGGAGGCGCGATGAGGTCCCCGATGCTGGCCGAGCTCGCCGCGCTCGACCCGGCCCGCGAGCTGCGGGCACCCGGCAGCGCCGACGACGACGCCCTGGCCGAGATCCTCGCGCAGCCGCGGGTCGCGCCGGCCGGTGAGCGTCGACCCGCCCGGCGTCCCCGCCGTGCGGCGACCGTCGCCGGGGCCGCGGCCGCCGTCGCCGTGGCGGTGGTGGTCACCACGGTCACGATCGACTCCCCGGCGGCCTACGCCTCCTGGGTGCCGGTGCCGGTCGACGTCGACGAGGCGGAGGCCGCGCAGCGCAGCGAGCCGTGCGGCGGCACGGTCACCGAGATCGTGGAGGGTCCGGACGGCCCCGACGTCCAGGAGGTCGCGGTCGCCCCCGTCCTGACGGACCTGCGGGGCGACTACACCTACGTGGTCGTGGCGGGCGAGGACGCGTACGGCGAGTGCTTCGTCACCGCGGACGGCGACGGGGGAGAGCCCCAGGTCGTGACGTCGAGCGCCGTGGTTCCCGAGCTGCCCGCTCCCGGCGCGCGCGAGCTGACCACCCGGGCCGACGGGACGGCCACCTGGTCGGAGGTCGACGGCACCGAGGGTGCATTGACATCGGCGTTCGGCCAGGCGGGCGACGAGGTCGCGGCGGTGGAGCTCACGCTCACCTCGGGCGAGCGGGTGGAGGCCACGGTCTCCGAGGGCTGGTGGGCCGTCTGGGCTCCCGGCGGCTCGGCCCTGGGCACGACCGCCGAGGTGACGTACGCCGACGGGACGACGGCGCAGGTCCCGGTCGGGTAGGCGGGGCGCACCCGGCCCGCCCGCCCCGGGCCGCCAAGCCCTAGCGGGGCAGGGTGAGCATGAAGCGGCAGCCACGTCCGCCGTCGGGCAGCGTCACGTTGCCCACCTCGACGCGGCCGCCGTGCGCCTCCGCGACGGACCGCACGATGGACAGCCCGAGGCCCGCACCTCCGGATCCCGGTGTCCGGGCCGTGGTCCCCCGCCACCCCGCCTCGAAGATCCGGGGCAGGTCGTGCTCGGGGATGCCGTCGCACCCGTCGGTGACGTGCACGACGACGTCGTCCGCCGGTCCGCGCTCCACCCGCACGCGCACGGTGCCGCCCGGCGAGGTGTGCCGCACCGCGTTGCCCACGAGGTTCCCCAGCGCGCGGGCGACCTCCCGGGCGTCCACGGCGGCGACGGTCCCCTCGGCGACGTCCCCGGTCAGGTGGACGCCGGCGCCGTCGGCGACCGGGCCTGCGGCGGCCAGCGCGTCGGAGGCCAGGTCACCCACGTCCGTCGGCTCGCGGCGCAGCCGCAGCGTGCCCGACTGCAGGCGGGACAGGGCCAGGAGGTCGTCCACCATGTCGCTCATCCGGCGGTTCTCGGCGAGGATCCCCGTGGCGGCGTCGGCGGGCGGGGTGACACCGTCCTCCATCGCCTCGGTCAGGGCGCGCACCGCGGCCAGCGGGGTGCGCAGGTCGTGCGACACCCAGGCGACGAGCTCGCGCCGGTGCTCCTCGACCTCCCGGTCGCGCTCCCGGGCGGCGAGCGCCGCGGTCCGCTCGGTGGCGATGCGGTGCGTGCGGACGCCGAGCGCCGCCCCGACGCCGAGCGCCACCGGCACCGTCGCGAGGAGCAGCCAGAGGACCGTCGCCGAGTCGGCCTCCGAGAGGAACATCGCCCGCGCGCTCGCGTAGACGCCCGCGGCGACCGAGGCGACCACCACCAGGGGCGCGAGCACCGCCGCGGCCGCCGGCCGCCGTCGTCCGACCGCGACGACGGCCGCCGCGCCCAGCGCGCCCACGGCGGCCGCGACCCCGGCGGCCAGGCCGACGCCCGCGAGGGGCGTCATCGCGGGCTCCCGGAGCCTTCGGTGCCGCCGGAGTCCCAGCGGTACCCGACGCCGAACACCGTCACCAGCCGGACCGGTCGCGAGGGGTCGGCCTCGACCTTCTCCCGCAGCCGCCGCACGTGGACCGTCACGGTGGAGCGGTCGCCGTACTCCCAGCCCCACACCTCGCGCAGCAGCGACTCGCGGTCGTGCACCTGCCCGGGCCGCGCGAGGAACCAGGCGAGCAGGTCGAACTCCCGGGCGGTGAGCGCGAGCTCCGCGCCGTCGCGCAGCACCCGGTGCGCGGCGCCGTCGAGGGTGAGGTCGCCGTCGCGCAGGAGGCCCGACGACGGCGCGGGCGTGGTCCCGGGACCGGTCGGGGAGAGCCCGGCCGCGACGGCGCCGGCGCGACGCAGGACCGACTGCACCCGCAGGGTGAGCTCGCGGGGGCTGAACGGCTTGGTCACGTAGTCGTCCGCACCGGTCTCGAGCCCGGCGATCCGGTCGTCCTCCTCGCCGCGGGCGGTGAGCATGACCACGGGCAGGCCCGGGCGGTCCGCCCGCAGGTGGCGGCACACCTCGAGCCCGTCCAGCCCCGGGAGCATGAGGTCGAGGACGACGGCGTCCGGCGGCCGGGAGGAGGCGGCGGCGAGGGCGGTGCTGCCGTCCGCGGCGTGCTCCGCCGTCATCCCCGCGCGCTGCAGGTACGCCACCACCACGTCGGCGACGGTGGTGTCGTCGTCGACCACGAGGACCCGGACCATGCGCCCAGCGTAGGGCGGCGGCCTGCCGTCCAGCTCTCCTCGGGGGATCCGGGAGGGGAACCGTCACCACCTCGTCAGATCCCGAGTGCTAGCATCGTGCTGTCACGACGGAGGACGCGATGACCAAGACCATCACGGTGCGTGGGCTCGAAGACGCGTTGCACGCGCGGATCAGGGACCAGGCGAAGGAGCATCACCGGTCCATGGAGGCCGAGGCGCGCGACATCTTGGCACGGGGCGTGTCGGCGACCGGTGTCGATCTGTCCTGGCAACCTCCCTCGGGCGGCGCGCATGCCTCGGGCAGGCGCGGCGAGGACTGGATCGAGCGCGCGCGCGCCCTGCTCGCCCCGGTCCATGACGACCCGGGCTGGGACGACGACTGGATCCCGGACCGCGCTGCATCCCCGTCGCGACCGCCCGCGCAGCTCGGCCGGTGAGGTACCTCGTCGACACCACGGTGATCTCCGAGCTCACGCGCAGGGAACCGGACGTCCGGGTGATGGCGTGGCTGCGAGAGCACGAGGATCTCTGGACGACGTCGGTGGTCGTGGGCGAGCTGCTCTTCGGCCTGGCACGGCTGCCGGCGGGGCGACGCCGGGACGCCCTGGAGGCGGCCGTGCTCGCGATCCTGGCCGAGCGGTTCCACGACCGTGTGCTGCCCTTCGACGAGCACGCCGCTGTCGAGTACGCCGCCGTGCGGCACCAGCAGGAGGCTGCCGGTCGGCCGAGCGGCGACCTCGACGCGATCATCGCCGCCGTCGCCCGGAGTTGTGACGCGGTGGTGGCCACACGCAACATGCGGCACTTCGCCGACGCCGGCGTCGAGACGGTGGACCCATGGAGGGACCCGGCTTCCCGGGTCACGGGCTGACTCCAGGCGGCCTGAGGGCTCCGGTGCCGGTGGCATGACGGATGTCATCCCGCAACCGTGAGAGGGCCACGTGAACCGGTGCGTCCAGGCACTGCTCATCGCGCGCGGGCGCCCCGAGGATGGGATCACGTCCGAACGCCACGACCTGGGAGCACCCGATGATCGAGAACCTGCAGAGCTTCACCGAGTCCCTGCCGCCGCTGCTGCAGTGGGTGGGGGTGATGCTCGCCGGGGCGATCCCGTTCGTCGAGTCCTACACGGGCTCGGTGCTCGGCGTCCTCGCCGGGCTGAACCCCGTGGTCGCGGTCGCGGCCGCCGTCGTCGGCAACGTGATCTCCATGCTGATCTTCGTCCTGACCACGTCCCGGGTGCGGACCGCCGCCGTCACGCGGCGCGGCAAGCCGGACTCGCCGCGCCGCGCCAAGCTCCGCGAGCGGTTCGACCGTTTCGGGGTCCCCGGGGTGAGCCTGCTCGGCCAGACCGTGCTGCCCAGCCAGATCACCGCCGCGGCCATGGTCTCGTTCGGCGCGTCGCGCAACGCCGTCATCGGCTGGCAGATCGTGTCGATCGTCCTGTGGGGCGTGCTGTTCGGTGCGCTGGCCGTGGTCGGCTCCGACCTGGTGGGCGTCTGACCTCGCCGGTCAGCCGGGTCCCTCGTCGTCGCTGCCGCGGAAGATCACCACGAGCAGCCGCATGACAAGGATGACCGAGCCGGCGAGCAGCGCGGTCGCCAGCACGTGGAAGACGCCGACGTCGTCGGTCACCATCGGGCCGGGTGCCGCGAGGTAGAGGGCCACGGACATCAGGCCGGCGGTGCACGCGAGCACGACGAGCAGCGCCTGGTGCCACAGCCGGGTGACGAACCGCCGGTCGGCGGGATCGGCGAGGAGCCGCACGTTCACCTGGAGCCGGCCGTGCTCGACGGCGTCGTGATGCGGTCGATGCGGCGGGGCAGGCGACGCAGCACCGGGACCAGCGTGGCCAGCTCCGACTCGAGGCTCGCGCGGACCGTGCCCGGCGAGGTGGCGCGGGCCGCCGCCCTGCCGGCGTACCGCCGGGCGCCGTCGACCAGGTCGTACCCAGCGGAGACGACCTGCAGCGTGCCCTCGAGGGTGGCGAGGGTGCGGAAGGCGGCTGCCACCTGCGGCGGGATGCCGAGCCGGTGCCGTGCCACGAGCTGGAACAGCGCCGCCATGGCGGGTGCCGCCTGCGTGGCCCCTGGCCCGGCGAACCGCGCGAGGATCTCCCCGACCTCCTGCTCGATGCGGTGCTCGTCCACCACGTCCGGGCGGTCCACCACCTCGAGCAGCGCGTCGGTGACGGCCACCGAGTCCGCCGTCGGCAGCGCCGCGAGCAGCAGCGCGAGCTGGCCCCGCGCCCGGGAGCCGAGGCGGCCCACCGAGCCCAGGTCGAGCATCGCCAGGGTGCCGTCGTCGTCCACGAGCAGGTTGCCGGGGTGCAGGTCCACGTGGAACACGCCGCGCACCACCACCTGGTCCACCGCAGGAACCGCGCCAGCCCGTGCTGGGCCAGGACGCGCAGGATCCGCAGACAGCGACGGGTGCGCCGCGCCCTGCCGCGGAGCCCGGCGGACGAACAGGGCGAACAGCAGCAGCGCGATGAGGGCGGACCAGGCGTAGAGCTGGGCCCCGAGGACGTCGACCACGTGCTCACCGTACGGGCGGGCACCGCGGTCGGGCATCGGGGACCACCCCGAGATCGGAAGCTACTCCCCGGGCTCGCAGGCGACGCCGTTGCCGTTGGGGTCGAGGCCGTTGCGGTAGCCGGGCTGACCCTGCTGGATCGGCGCCGCCCCGGAGTCCCGGGCACTCTGGCAGTCCCAGTGCCACCAGCTGCCGTCGCCCTGCTGGCCCTGGTTCTGCTCCTGCTGTTGCTGCTGCTCCTCCTGCTGGCGCTGCTCCTCGGCCTCGGCGATCTGGTTCTCGCGGTTCGTGAGCTCCGCGTCCCGGTCGTCGACCGCCGCCTCGCGCTCCTTGAGCTCGTTCTCGCGGGTGTCGAGGGCGTCGCTGCGCTCGTCGAGCGCGGTGCGGTCGGCCTCGAGCTGCTCCTCGAGGGCCCGGGCGGCCTCGATCTCACGGTCGGCGTCGGCGACGGCCTGGCGGGCGTCGGACGTCTGGCCCATCGAGAACACGGCCCCGACGATGATGCCGAGCGCCAGGCACGCGACGGCCACCCCCGCGACCAGCATGGTCGGGGGACGGCGCTTGCGGGCGGGGCGTTCCGTGGGATCCGTCGTGCTGCGTGTCTGCTGGGCACGGCCCGGGGGAGGCACCGGCGTCGTCGCCTGCTCCGTCGGGTGCGCCGGGCCCGACGACGGCGCGGGCGGGCCGGCGGGTCGCGTCGCCGGTGGTGGCGGTGGTGCGGGCGCCGGGTCGGCCGGGCGGTGCACCGCCGGGGGGACGGTGGGCGCCGGTGCGGAGGCCGGTGACGACGTGACCGGGGCGAGCACCGTCGTCGCACCCACGTCCTCCGACGGCCGGGGTGCGGCAGGAGCCGCCGGTGCGGAGGCCGGGGCGTACGAGGGGGCGGGCGCCGCCGGTTCCTCGACCCAGTACTCCCACCCCGGCGGTGCCGGAGGCCACGCGGGGTCGGGCGACCAGCCGGCCTCGGGCCGGAATCCCGGTGGCACCTGCCAGCCTGGAGGGGGGTTGAACCGCACGGACATGGAGCTCCTTCGTGATCGCGCGGGCCCTACTATGGCGGACGCGCGGCCCGAGGTCCATGTCGGAGGGCGCTGATAGACCTGTGACATGTTCCTGCTGAACGACGTCGAGGGTGGTGGCCCGCCGCCCACGAGAGCCGCGGAACTGCGGCTCGTGCACTCGGCGAGCGACCTGGTCGTCGCCGCGGAGTGCGAGCACGCGCTCCTGCGTCGCCTCGACGAGGTGCTCGGCAGGGCACCCGGCCGGGTCCGAGCTCCGGACGAGATGCTCGAGCGTACGGCCGCCATGGGGGAGTCCCACGAACGCGCCGTGCTCGGCGAGCTCGTCGAACGTTTCGGCTGGTCCTCGGGGGACGGTCCGGGCGGTGTGGCCGCGATCGAGGCGCCGCGCCGGACGGACGTCGATGACCTCGCCGCGGCGCACGACCGCACGCTCGCCGCGCTCGAGAGAGGCGCCGACGTCGTCTACCAGGCGTCGTTCTTCGACGGCCGCTTCCACGTGCGCGCGGACTTCCTGGTGCGCGACGGCGGTCTCCGTTACGCCGTGTGGGACACCAAGCTGGCACGCCGCGAGAAGGTCCGGGCCGTGCTGCAGCTCGCGGCCTACGCCGACCAGCTCCTGTCCGCCGGGATCGATCCCACCGAGCACGCCCACCTGGTGCTCGGCACGGGTGAGCGCACCGACCACCTGCTGGCCGAGGTGCTGCCGGTGTTCCGCGCACGCCGGGACCGTCTGCTCGAGATCGTCGAACGGCACGTCGGCCGTGGTGCGCCGGTCGAGTGGGACGCCCCGGGGCACACCGCCTGCCGGCGGCTGGGGCAGTGCTCCGACTGCGCGGCGGCCGCAGAGGCGCACTCCGACGTGCTCCTCGTCGCCGGGGTGCATGCCTCGCAGCGGGCGCGGCTCGGCGACGCCGGCATCACCACGAGGGAGGCGCTGGCCGCCGCGACCGAGGCGCCTGCCGGGATGAGCGCCGACCGGTTCGCCGGGCTGCGGCTCCAGGCCGGGCTGCAGCTCGGCACCGAGCCCGGGCACGGGGCGGTGAAGATCGAGACCGACGACGGCCCGGACGAGCTGCGCTGGGCGCTGACGGACCCGCGGCCCGTCGAGCGGCTGCCTCCGCCCAGCGCGGGCGACGTCTTCTTCGACTTCGAGGGGGACCCGCTGTGGACGCCCGACGACGGCGTGGCGGCGCCCGCGGCGTCGGGCATCGACTACCTCTTCGGCTGGGTCACGCGGGACCTGGACGACGAGGGCCGGCCGGCGTTCCACGCGCTGTGGGCGGACTCGCTGGCCGACGAGGCGCGCGCCCTCGTGGAGTTCGTGGACGAGATGGCCGAGCGGCGCCGTCGCTGGCCGGACATGCACGTCTACCACTACGCCGCCTACGAGCGCACCCACCTGCTGTCCATCGCTGCCCGGCACGGCGTCTACGAGGAGGAGGTCGACGAGCTCCTGCGGGCCGGGGTCCTCGTGGACCTGTACGCGACGGTCCGGTCCGGGCTGCGCATCTCGCACCGTTCGCGGTCGATCAAGAAGCTCGAGCCCCTGTACATGGGGGAGGACGCCGCGCGGTCCGGGGTCACCGACGCCGCCACGTCGGTGGTGGAGTACGCGGAGTACTGCGACCTCGTCGCGGCCGGTGCGCAGGACGAGGCGGCCTCCCGGCGCGGGGAGATCCTGGAGTACAACCGGTACGACTGCCTCTCCACCCTGCGGCTGCTCGACTGGTTGCGGTGGGCCCACGACCAGGTGGTCGGTCGCGTGGAGGTCGCGGTGGCCGCGCCGTTGGCCGTGCCCGAGGAGATCGCGGTCGACGAGGCGCGGGCGGCCCGCGACCAGCTCGAGGCCGACGTGCGGGCTGCCGTCGAGCACGCCCACCCGCACACCCCGCAGGAGGCCGCGGCCGCCCGCGCGCTGAGCCTGCTCGGGGCGGCGGTCGGGTACCACCGGCGGGAGGGCAAGCCGTTCTGGCACGCGCACTACGCCCGTCTCGAGCTGCCGCCCGACGAGTGGCCCGGCCGGAGGTCGGCCTCGGTGGTCGAGAGCTGCCGGGTGGTGCGCGACTGGGAGGTCGAACCGGGCCGGAAGACGCCCGCCCGCGTCCTCGAGCTGGCGTGCCCGCCGGTCGAGGGCTCCGAGCTGCGGGTCGGCGCGGGGGCCTTCCTGCTGTACGAGGCCCCAGGGCCCGAGGTGGTGGGGGAGATCGGCCCCCGCGCGGTGCGCGGGTGCCACGACAAGGTCGAGATCACCGGCGTGCGCCGGGTGGCCGACGGCGGACGCGAGCGCGACGTGTTCACCGTCCGGGAGGCGGTGGGCCGCGGCCACGAGCCGCACGCGGACGCCCCGTCGGCCCTGTCTATCAACGGGTTCGTGCGGGCGGGCCCGCAGGAGCGGGCGACCGCGGAGGCGGCATCGGCGGCCCTCGAGGCATGGCGTGCGGGAGCCGAGCACGGGACGCAGCCGGCCGACCGTCTGCCCGCCGGGCCCATGACCGACCTGCTGCAGCGACGGGCGCCCCGCGTCGTCGGCGGGCTCCCGGTACCGGTCGTGGGTGACGACGGGGAGCCCGACGTCGTGGCGGCCGTCGAGGAGGCGGTCCGTCGCCTCGACCGGTCCTACCTCGCGGTCCAGGGGCCGCCCGGGACCGGCAAGACGTACCTGGCGTCGCACGTCGTCGCCGCGCTCGTGGGCAGCGGCTGGCGCGTCGGCGTCGTCGCGCAGTCGCACGCCGTGGTGGGCAACCTGCTCCGCGGGGTGCTCCGTGCCGGTGTGCCGTCCGAGCAGGTCGCCAAGAAGTCGTCCGCCGGCGACCCGGACGACGTGCCCTGGCAGCCGATGCCACCCGACGCGTTGCAGAAGCTCGCCGCGACGGCCCGGGACGGCGGTGACGGGTGCGTCCTGGGCGGCACGGCGTGGGACTTCGCGCACGAGCGGTGGCCGGAGGGCGAGCTGGACCTGCTCGTCGTCGACGAGGCGGGTCAGTTCGCCGTCGCGAACACCATCGCGGTCGCTCGGGCGGCCTCGAGGCTGTTGCTCCTCGGCGACCCTCAGCAGCTGCCGCAGGTGTCGCAGGGGACGCATCCGGACCCGGCGGTCGCGGGCTCCGCGCTCGGGTGGTTGGCCGACGGGCACGAGACCCTGCCCGAGGGGCTCGGGTACTTCCTGCCCGCCTCCCGGCGCATGCACCCGACGCTCTGCGCCGGTGTGTCGGACCTCGCGTACGACGGGCGGCTGCACGCCCACGCGACCGCGCACGGCCGGGCGTTGGCCGGTGTCGAGCCCGGTGTGCACGAGGTGCTCGTCCCGCACGAGGGCCGCGCCGTCTCGTCCGCGGAGGAAGCCGACGAGGTGGTGCGGCAGGTGCGCGCGGTGCTCGGCCGGACCTGGGTCGACGCGCCCGGCGCCGTCGGGCGGTCGGTCGAGCCGGCGGACGTCATCGTGGTCGCCGCCTACAACGCGCAGGTCTGGGCGGTCCGGCGTGCCCTGGAGTCCGTCGGGCTCGAGGGCGTCCCGGTGGGCACCGTGGACAAGTTCCAGGGACAGGAGGCTCCCGTGGCGATCCTCTCCATGGCGGCGTCCTCCCCGGAGGACGTACCGCGCGGCATGGGGTTCCTCCTGAGCCGGAACCGCGTCAACGTCGCGGTCTCGCGCGGCCAGTGGTGCGCGGTCGTGATCCGGTCACCGCGGCTGACGGACTACCTGCCGACGTCGGTGCGCGACCTGGAGCAGCTCGGCGCCTTCCTCCGCCTCCTGGAGCCCGCGAGATAGCGGGTCAGATGTCGAACCCGCCGTCGAACCCGCCGCCGTCGCCGCCGAAGAAGCCGCCGCCGTCACCACCGAACATCCCGCCGAAGAGGCCCTCGTCACCGCCGGCGTCGGCCCCGGCGTCGGCTGCACCGGCATCGGCACCGGCGTCGCCACCTGCGTCGGCGGCACCCGCCTCCCCGCCGTCGGCCGCTGCGGCGTCCTCGGCGACCGGGGTCGTCGGGTCACCGAACATCGGGCCGAACAGGGCGTTCGCCACGGCGGAACCGATCACCACACCGGCCACCGTGCCGAGCAGGCTGGAACCGACCATGGCGCCGAAGCCGGGCGCGCCGGTTCCGCCGCCCTGGCCGCGGAACGTCTGCTCCAGGGTGCCGGGGTTGCGCATCTCCGCACGGGTCGCCATCCGGGCCAGCGACCGCGGGTCGTCGGACGTGGCGCGCTCGGAGGCAGGGACCGAGGCGCCGACCTCTGCGAGCACCTGCCGGCGCTGCTCCGGGGTGAGCTGGGCGAAGGCCTCGGCGTGGGCCTGCTCGACGGCGTCCGGCGGTGCCGTCCGCAACAGGTACCGGTAGCGGTCCACCGCCACGTCGTCGGGAGTGCGTGCCGCCCCGGGCACACCGCTCGCGGTGCCCGGGCGCGACGGGGCGGGCTGCGCCGTCGTCGGCTGCTGGTATGTCCCTCCCGGAGAGGTCCAGGCGGGGGACCGGTGCACGCGCGGCGCGCTGCCGCGCGTCATGCCGGGGACGTCGGAACGTTCGTCGCGTGACCTGCCGAGAAGTCGGTCGAGGAAGCCCATGTCCCGAGAACGTCCGGTGCACCGCCACGGTTCCCGGGCCGCGACGTAGACCGGACGGCGCCGGGAACGACGAACGGCCCGTCCCTGCCGCCGTGAGGCGACGGGGACGGGCCGTCCGTTCGAGGTGGGCCGCCGTCAGGCGACCGTCACTCGGTCGATCAGACCGGGCGAACGTTCTCCGCCTGCGGACCCTTCGGGCCCTGCGTGACGTCGAACTCGACCTTCTGCTCCTCGTCCAGCGAGCGGTAGCCCTGCGACTGGATGGCGGAGAAGTGGACGAACACGTCAGCGGTGCCGTCCTCGGGGGCGATGAAGCCGTAGCCCTTCTCGCTGTTGAACCACTTCACGGTCCCGGTGGCCATGGGTACTCCTTCAAGAGTCGGCGTCCCCGCTTGTCGGGGGCGCACATCACGGTGTTCGTCGCCAACTCTTGATCTTGAGAGTCCAAGGTCCGCCGACGGACCGCGTCAATCCTGACGACGCGTCCGCGCCGACGCAGGACGGCGAACCGTCCCGGTACGAGCAACACACTGCAACAGCACCAACGGTACGCGAGCGCGCGCCATCGCACCAGCACAAGACACGATGTCGTGCATGACTGTTCCCAGTATCACCCTGAACAACGGTGTCGAGATCCCCCAGGTGGGCCTGGGAAGCTTCCAGGTTCCCGACGACGGCACGCAGGCGCACGTGGAGCAGGCGTTCGAGGTCGGGTACCGCCACGTCGACACGGCGGCGGGCTACGACAACGAGGACGGGGTGGGCGCCGCACTGCGATCCTCGGGGGTGCCGCGCGACGAGCTCTTCGTCACCACCAAGCTGCGCAACGGGGACCAGGGGTACGAGGCGACCCTGCGGGCGTTCGACAGCTCGCGGCGTGCTCTCGGGCTCGACGTCGTGGACCTCTACCTCATCCACTGGCCGGTGCCGAGCAAGGACCTCTACGTCGACACCTGGCGGGCCTTCGAGAAGCTGCTCGACGACGGCGCCGTGCGGGCGATCGGCGTGTCCAGCTTCCTGCCCGACCACCTCGACCGCCTGGTCAGCGCGTCGCAGGTCGTGCCGGCGGTCAACCAGATCGAGGTGCACCCCACCTTCCAGCAGGCGGACGTGCAGGCGGCGTGCCGTCGGCACGGTGTCGCCGTCGAGGCGTGCTCGCCGCTCGGTCGGGGCGCGGATCTCGACGCTCCAGCCGTCACGGAGATCGCCACCGAGCTCGGCGTGACGCCCGCACAGGTGGTGCTGCGCTGGGAGGTCCAGCAGGGGGTCGTCGTCATCCCGAAGTCGCTCTCCGCGCAGCGCCAGGCAGGCAACATCGACGTCTTCTCCTTTTCTCCTTCGAGCTCGACGACGCCCAGATGGCCGCCGTCGAGCTCGAGGCCGGCGTGCGGGGACGGACCGGCGCCGACCCGGAGACCGCCGTCTTCACCCAGCTCCGGGCCTGACGGGCGGCTCGGCGCGCGGGCGGCAGGGACGGGTGGCCGGCTCGAATGTGAGACACATAACAGGTTCGTCACGATCCCGGCGATGTGGCGGATCTGACACATGTGCGTCACACAATCGAGTTAGGTTCAGCGCCACTACATGCGGCATTGAGTGGCCGTAGGAAGTCCGACCCCGAAGGGGAAGCACATGAATCGACGCATGACGGCTGCCAAGGGCATCGCCTTTGCCGCAGTCCTCAGCCTGGGCCTCGCGGCCTGCGCCTCCGACGGCGAGCCCGAGGGCGAGTCGACCGGCGAGGAGATGGCGGAGGAGGGGGCGAGCGATGCCGAGCCGCTCTCCATCGGCACGATCCTGCCTGTCACCGGCACCCTGGCGTTCCTCGGCCCGCCCGAGATCGCAGGCGTCGGCCTCGCCATCGAGGACATCAACGCCGCCGGCGGCGTCCTCGGCAACGACGTCACGGTCGAGTGGGGCGACTCCGGGGACACGACGGACCCGTCCGTCGCCAGCTCGACGGCCACCGACCTCATCAGCAACGGCGTGTCCGCCGTCATCGGAGCCGCCTCGTCCGGCGTCTCGCTCTCGGTCGTCGACACGTTCGCCGAGGCCGAGGTCATGCAGATCTCGCCTGCGAACACCGCCGCCGACCTCTCCGGGTACGGCGACTTCTTCGCCCGCACCGCCCCGCCGGACACCGTCCAGGGCGCGGCGCTCGGCTCGCTGATCCTCGATGACGGTCACATGGACGTCGCGATGCTCGTCCAGAACGAGGCGTACGGGACCGGCCTGCGCGACCACACGCAGTCGGCCATCGAGGCCGGCGGTGGCTCGGTCGTCTACGGTGCGGGCGGCGCCGGCGAGGAGTTCCCTCCCGGTGAGACGAACTTCGGCGCCCAGGTGACGGCCGCGCTCGCCGCCGAGCCGGACGCGATCGTCATCATCGCGTTCGAGGAGACGGTGGCGATCGTCAACGAGCTCGTGGCCCAGGGCTGGGAGTTCGACGGCACCACGTACTTCTGCGACGGCAACCTGTCCAACTACGGCGACCAGTTCGACGAGGGCACGCTGGCCGGCGTCCAGGGCACGCTGCCCGGCGCCCAGGCGGAGGACGACTTCAAGGAGCGCCTCAACACCTGGTACGCGGACAACGAGGGCGGCGAGCTGGCCGACTACTCGTACTCCGCCGAGTCCTACGACGCCACCATGCTCGCCGCGCTCGCCGCGGTGAAGGGCGGCGCCACCGACGGCCGGACCATCGCCGACAACATCCGCGCCGTGTCCGGGTCGGAGGGCGGCACCGAGGTGTCCACTTTCGAGGACGCGGTCGCCGCGCTCGATGCCGGCGAGGAGATCGACTACCAGGGCGTGTCGGGCACCGGTCCGCTCAACGAGGCGAACGACCCGTCGTCCGCGTTCATCGGTATCTACTCGTACGACGACTCCAACGAGTACTCGTTCGTGCGTGAGATCGAGGGTTCGATCGAGTGACGCCTCGCCGTTGACCGCAAGGTCGGCGAGGTCGGACGACGACGGCCCGGTCATCCTCGCGGTGACCGGGCCACCGTCGTCCCCCGACTGGGCGCGAGGTAGCGCTACCCGGTGCGAGGTAGCGCTACCCGGTGCGAGGTAGCGCTACCCGGTGCGAGGTAGCGCTACGTGACGCCTCGCGCGCGCCGCGCGGTGTAGTAGGCGACGGTCATGCGGCGACCGAGGGTGAGCGGGTCGGAGAGATCGTGCCACCCTGCGCGCAGGAGGGTGAGGCCTGTAGCCGTGAGCTCGTCATGGCGGAGCCGCTGCGCCAGCAGAACGTCCTCCCGGTCCCCGTACTCCCCTCCGGAATACTTGACCGCCCCGTCGAACTCCACGCCGACGCCGATGTCGGGCCAACCGAGATCTACGAACCGCGTCGTCGTTGGTGTCGTCACTTCCATCTGGCACTCCGGCCGTGGCAGCCCCTCGTCGATGGCGACGAGCCGGGTGGCCGTCTCGCCCGGAGATCCGGAGCGTGGGTCGCAGACTTCGAGGAGCCGGCGCGCCTGGACGATCCCCCGCTTGCCCCTCGAGGCGCTCATGATCCTCGACACCTCGGTCGGGTCGGCACCGCGCCGGAACAGGGAGTCGGCGACGACGAGGGCACCCGCGGCGGGCAGCGTCCGGAGGCAGTCGACGAGCGTGCGCTCGGGCGACGTCACCGGAACGCCGGCGGCGACGGTCCGTTCGCGCGGGCGTAGCCGGGTGTGATGGCGGCGCACCAGCGGCTCCGTGCTCCGCGCGACGTGCGGGTGGAAGTCGTGCGTCACGTGCACCAGCAGCGGGGTCGCGTACGTCCAGGCGCCGTGCAGGTGGGCAGCGGTGGCGTGACTGAACCAGAACATGCCGCGAACGTTGGCAGCCAGCGTGCCGGCCACGCGAAGGATCTCCCGGGAGTACGGTGACGACTCCTCGGCCGGCAGGTCGGGGATCACCCCGCCGCGGGTCGCGAAGAGCTCGCCGCTCTCGACGCGCGCCGCCACGACCGCCGGGTCGGCGTGCTCCGTGCTCGCCGGTACCGGAACCCGTGGTGGGTCGTTGACGTCGGCGCTCATCATGGAGCGAAGCGGCGAGCCGGGGGCACCCATGGTCGTGAGGATGTGGGAGATCCGGCGGATCGAGGCCGCGTGGGGTGCGACTGTCATGGCGACGACTCTGCCGCTCCGGAAATGCGCACGGAGCCGCCGTCGGCCGGGACGTGGACGCTCGTCGGCTGTGGACAGGCTCGGGAGCCGGTGATGCGGGGGAGGGCGTCCGCTACTACCTCGCATGGGGCAGCGCTACCTCGCGTCCGGCAGCGCTACCTCGCGTCGGGGCAGCGCTACCTCGCGCCGGGGCAGCGCTACTTCGGGCTGCCTCGCGCTACCTCGCGCCGGACGGACGACGACGGCGGGCGACCCGGTCATCCGGGTCGCCCGCCGTCGTCGTCAGTGTCGGACGTCGTGCCCGACGCCCTGTCAGATGCCGTGCTCGTCCTTGGCCACGACGTCCGCGTCCGCGTCGACCTTGGCCTTCGCGTCCGCCCTGGCCTTCGCGTCCGTGTCGGCCGCCTCGGCCGCCTCGGCCGCTTCCGCGGCGTCAGCGGCGACCGCGGCGTCGTCGACGTCCTCGGCGAGGGTGCCGAGGTACAGCGAGATGACCTTGGGATCGGCCTGGAGCTCCCGGCCGGTACCGGTGTACGCGTCCGTGCCCTGGTCGAGGACGTAGCCGCGGTCGCAGATCTGCAGGCAGCGGCGGGCGTTCTGCTCGACCATGATCACGGACACACCGGCCTTGTTGATCATGCGCGTGCGCAGGAACGTCTCGTCCTGGCGCACGGGGGACAGCCCGGCGGACGGCTCGTCCAGCAGCAGCACGGACGGGTTCATCATGAGGGCCCGTGCCATGGCGACCATCTGCCGCTCACCGCCGGACATCGCGCCCGCGCGCTGTGTCCGGCGGTCGTGCAGGACGGGGAACAGGTCTCCGATGAACGACCAGCGCTCGGCGAAGATCTTCGGTCGGAGGTAGGTCCCCATCCGCATGTTCTCCTCGACCGTCAGCGAGGGGAACACGTTGTTGTTCTGGGGGACGAACCCGACGCCGTTCGCGACGAGCTGGTTCGCCTTCATCCCGGTGATGTCCCGGCCCTTCAGCGTGACGGTGCCGGAGTGGATCTTCACCAGGCCGAAGAGCGCCTTGAGCAGCGTCGACTTGCCGGCCCCGTTGGGGCCGATGATGCCGACCAGCTCGCCCTTGGCGACCTCGAGCGAGCAGCCGTTGAGGATGTTGACCCCGGGGATGTAGCCGGCGATCAAGTTGTCCGCGTGCAGCAGCAGGTCCTTCTGGGGGACACCGGCGGCCGACATCTTCTCCCCGGGGGCCGTGGCGGTGGTGCTCATCGCTTCTCCTCCTCTGCCTCGAGCCGGGCCAGGATCTCGGGATCCAGCAGGGAATCGTCCCCGAGGTCCGTGTCGTGGTGGGCGCCGAGGTAGGCGTCCACCACCGCCTGGTCCTTCATGACGCTGCCGGGTGGCCCTTCCGCCACGATCCGTCCCTCGGCCATGACGACGACCCAGTCCGAGATGTGGCGCACGGCATGCATGTCGTGCTCCACGAACAGCACGGTCATGCCCTCGTCGCGCAGCGCCTGGACGTGGCCCAGCAGGGACTGCACCAGGGCAGGGTTCACCCCGGCCATCGGCTCGTCGAGCATGATGATCGTCGGGTCCGTCATCAGCGCCCGGGCCATCTCCAGCAGCTTGCGCTGACCGCCGGAGAGCGAACCGGCGTAGTCGGCCGCCTTGGCGTCGAGCTGGAACCGGGCGAGGATCTCCATCGCCTTCTCGGTGGTCTCGGCCTCGTGCTTCTTCCACAGGAAGGGCAGCCAGGAGAGCGCGAGCTTCTCCCCGGGGTTCGACGGCGAGGCCAGGAGCATGTTCTGCAGCACCGTGAGGCGCGACAGCGCCTTGGTGAGCTGGAACGTGCGGACCATGCCGGCCTTCGCCACGGCGGCGCCGCTCTTGCCGGTCAGCGACCTCCCCTGGAAGCTCCACTCGCCCGTGTTGGGGCGGTCGAACCCGGTGAGCAGGTTGAACAGCGTGGTCTTGCCGGCACCGTTGGGCCCGATCAGGGCGGTGATGACGCCCTCCTGCACCTCGAGGTGGTCGACGTCGACGGCCGTCATGCCGCCGAACCGGCGGGTGACGTGGTCGGCCACGAGCAAGGGGTTCGGCTTGGCCGCGCCGGGGACGTGCTCGACGGAGCGCAGCACGTCGGCTGCGCCGGTCGCGGTCTCGTCAACGGACATTGAACGCCAGCTCCTTCTTGTTCCCGAGGATGCCCTGTGGTCGGAAGATGACCAGCAGCATCAGGGTCACACCGACGAGCATGCCGCCGATCTGCTCGACGTTGGTGGTCGTGATGACCTCGCCCACGCCGGTGTTCTCGGCCAGCGCCCGCATGCCGGTGCGCATGAACATGTAGGCCGCGAAGAAGATCATCGATCCCAGGACGGGACCGAACACGGTGGCGGCGCCACCGAGCAGCAGGATCGTCCAGACGAAGAACGTCATGGTGCGACCCATGGAGTCGGGCACGATCGCCGCGGGCAGCGCGAAGATCACGCCACCGAGCGCCCCGATGGCGCCACCGATGACCAGCGCCTGCAGCTTGTAGGAGTAGACGTTCTTGCCGAGGGCGCGCACGGCGTCCTCGTCCTCGCGGATGCCCTTGAGGACGCGGCCCCACGGGCTGCGGGTGATGAGCCACACGAACACGAGCACGAGGGCCACGAGCCCCCAGGCGACGATGCGCGTCCACCAGGAGTCGGAGCCGGTGTTGATGTACTCGAGGGGCCCGAGCGCCCACCGCCCGTCCGGCAGGAACGATAGCTCCTGGAACGGTTCCTTGTAGTAGCGACCCTGGAGGCCGGAGGCGCCACCGGTCCACTCCTGCCAGAGGGTGGAGCGGCCGAACCAGCGGACGATCTCCGCGGCGGAGATGGTGACGATCGCCAGATAGTCACCGCGTAGCTGCAGTGTCGGCATGCCGAGGATGAGGGCGAACAGCACCCCGGCGGCGATGGCGACCAGCAGGGCGAGCCAGAACGACCCGCCCGACGTGAGCGTGATGCCGAACCCGTAGGCGCCGAGCAGCATGAAGCCTGCCTGGCCCATGTTGAGCAGTCCGGTGTACCCGAAGTGCAGGTTGAGGCCGATGGCGGCCATCGCGTAGGCGGCTGTCGTCGGGGCGAGGAGCTCGCCCAGCGACTGCGTGAGGATGCGGAGGAATTCTTCCATGATGGGTTTCCCTTCAGCCGATCCGCTCGCGGCGGCCGAGAATCCCCTGCGGCCTGAACAGCAGGACGAGGATGAGGATCACCAGCGCCGAGGCGTACCGCAGGTCGCTGGGGATGAAGAGGTTGGACAGCTCGACGACCTGCCCGATGAGCAACGACCCGACGAACGCGCCGAGAGCCGTGCCGAGCCCGCCGAGCGTCACCGCGGCGAACATGAGCAGCAGGAGCTGGACACCGAGCTGCCAGTTGAACGAGCCGAAGGAGACGCCCCACATCAGGCCGGCCAGCGCTGCGAAGCCGGTGGCCATGACCCACACGATGCGGATGATCTTGTCGGGGTCGATGCCGGTGGCCGAGGCCAGGGCGGGGTTGTCCGACACGGCGCGGGTGGCCCGCCCGATGCGGGTGCGGGTGAGGAACCACGCGATGCCCAGGACGCACACGAGAGCGACGACCATGGAGAGCCACGACGCGGTGCTGAGCGTGATGCCCGCGATCGTCAGGGGCTGCGGGTTCCGGGACAGGATGCGCTCGGACCCGCCGCCGATCATCAGCTGGATGACGTACTGCAGGGTGATCGAGAGACCGATCGACACGATCATCAGCTGCATCACCGGCACGTTGCGCTTGCGCAGCGGACGCCAGATGGCGGAGTCCTGTGCGAAGCCCGTGAAGGCGCAGATCGCCAGGGTCAGGAGGCCGCCGACCCAGATCGACATGCCCATCTGGTTGATGGTGATGAATCCGACCGCAGCGCCGAGCGCGAACTGCTCGCCGTGCGCGAAGTTGGACAACCCGGTGGTGCCGAACACGAGGTTCAGCCCGATGGACGCGAGCGCCAGGAGAAGGCCGAAGCGGAGCCCCGAACCGATCTGCTGCCACACCTGGGCGAAGGTGAGCGCCCGCTCGGAGGCGTCGCCCTCCGGCGCGGCCCCGACCCCCTCGCCGTCGTCCGGGACGGCCGGCTCCCCCTCGGCGCCGTCAGCGCCGCCGTCGTCGGTCGGTGTGGCCGGTGCCTCGACGCCGGGTCCGACGCGGAACGCCGCCCGGGCCGTGGCTCCCGTCTGCGCGGTGACGGTGAGCTCGGTCTCCGCCCCCTCGGGCAGCTGCTGGTCGGCGGGCAGCGTGGCCGGGTCGATGGTCACCGTGTACGTGCCGACCTCCGGTGCGGCGACGGTCGCGGGACCGTCGGCCGGGGTGGTCAGCTCGGCGGTGAAGCCGCCGCCGGCCACGGTCACGGCCACGTCGCCGAGGCGGTCGTTGTCCGCGTTCAGCACGAGCACCGCGATGCAGGCTGTTCCGTCGTCGGGCTCGCAGGGGCTGTCGTCGGTGCTCGCCGTCGCTGGTGGTGCGACAAGCATCGCCGGTAGGAGCACGAGCGCGAGCGCCGCCAGGAGGCGGCTCCATCGGCTCGTGATGGTGGGTCGGTCCGCTGTCATCGGACGGGTCCTCCGTCGGGTCATGGTCAGGTCCGGGGTCACCCCCGGGACGGCGACGCACCGCACGGTCATGTAGGCATGCTGAAGCCCCCATTGACCGACACGCGGTGCGAACGTGCGGGAAGTGTAGCGGCGTGGTGTGACCTGGACGACACTCCTGGATCACGGCCGTGTTCCAGGAGCGGGCGATATCGGGCCAGACGTGCGGATCTCGGCGTGCACGGATCGCAAACTGTTGCAGAGCCGTGACCCGCGAGCGCTCCGGGCCCGACGCCGGGGGTCCACCGTCGCTGTTCGCCTCGCGCCGTACGCTGGGCGGGTGCCTGACGACGTCACCCGCGCCCTGTCCGCCGCGGCGGACGAGACCGCCGCCCCCGCCACCCCGACGACCGCGGAGCCGCGGCCGGTCCCGGCCGCCGTCCCGGTCTCCGCCCCGGCCGCGGACCGCCGCCCGGTCGAGCGGACCCATCACGGCCACACGTTCGTCGACGACTACGAGTGGCTGCGCGCCAAGGAGGACCCCGAGGTGATCGCCCACCTCGAGGCCGAGAACGCGTGGACCCGGGACCGGCTCGCCCACCTGGCGCCGTTGCGCGAGCAGGTCTTCGCCGAGATCAAGGACCGCACCCTCGAGACGGACCTGTCCGTGCCGGCCCGCCAGGGCGCGTACTGGTACTACGTGCGCACCGTCGAGGGCCAGCAGTACCCGATCCACGCCCGCGTGCCGGTCACCGGTCCGGACGACTGGACCCCGCCGTCGCTCGCCCCTGGCGAGGTGCCGGCCGGTGAGCAGCTCCTGCTGGACCAGAACGCCGCCGCGGCGGGGCACGACTTCTTCTCGCTCGGCTCCTTCGCGCTCTCAGGCGACGGGGGCCGCCTCGTCTACGCCGTGGACACCACGGGCGACGAGCGGTACACGGTGCGCGTGCGTGACCTGATCACGGGCGAGGACCTGCCCGACGTGATCGAGGAGGCGTTCCCGGGTGCGGTCATCACCCCGGACGGGCGCCACGTGTTCTACTCCACGGTCGACGAGGCGTGGCGGCCGTACCGGGTCTGGCGGCACGTCGTCGGCACCCCTGCCGCCGACGACGTCCTGGTGTTCGAGGAGCCGGACGAGCGGTTCTGGGTCGGGGCGGGGCTCTCGCGCGACGGCCGCTTCGTGCAGATCGAGCTGGGCTCCAAGAACACCAGCGAGTCCTGGCTCCTGGAGTCCGACGACGCCGCGGGCGAGTTCCGCGTGGTGTGGGAGCGCCGGGAGGGTGTCGAGTACACGGTCGAGCCGGCCGTGCTCCCCGGCCGCGGGCAGGCGCTGCTGATCCTGCACGACGACGGCGCGCAGAACTTCGAGCTGGTCGCGGCGGACGTGCCTGCCGCCGGCGCCGGACCGGCGGACCCGGCCGACGCCGCCGTCGTCGTCCCCCACGACCCGGACGTGCGGCTGGAGTCGGTCGACGCGTTCGCCACGCACGTGGTGCTCGGCGTGCGCCGCGACGCCACCCCGCGCGTCGCCGTCGTCGCGCTCGACGGGCTCGTGCCGGGCGTACCGTGGACCGCCCGTGAGCTCGAGTTCGACGAGCCGCTGCACTCCGCGGCGCTGGCTGCCAACCCCGAGTTCGCGACACCCGCGCTGCGCGTGCACGGCACCTCGTTCGTCACGCCGACCACCGTCTACGACATCGACCTGGCCACCGGCGAGCGTGTCGTGCGCAAGCGCCAGGAGGTGCTCGGTGGCTACGACCCCGGCGACTACGCCCAGAGCCGGGAGTGGGCGACCGCCGAGGACGGCACCCGCGTGCCGATCTCGCTGGTCTGGAAGCGCGACGCGGTGACGTTGGACGCGGCGGGCACCGGCGCCGACCCGGCACCGCTGCTGCTGTACGGCTACGGCGCCTACGAGATCAGCATGGACCCCTACTTCAGCGTGCCGCGCCTGTCGCTGCTCGACCGCGGGGTCGTGTTCGCCGTCGCGCACGTGCGCGGCGGCGGCGAGATGGGCCGCACCTGGTACGAGCAGGGGCGCCTGGAGCACAAGCGCAACACGTTCACCGACTTCGTGGCGTGCGCCCGGCACCTGGTCGGCACGGGGTGGACCACCCCGGAGCGCATGGTGGCCGACGGCGGCAGCGCCGGCGGGCTCCTGATGGGCGCGGTCGCGAACCTGGCCCCGGAGATGTTCGCGGGCGTGCTCGCCGGGGTGCCGTTCGTCGACGCGCTGACCTCGATCCTCGACCCGTCGCTGCCGCTGACGGTCGTGGAGTGGGAGGAGTGGGGCAACCCGCTCGCCGACCCGGAGGTGTACGCGTACATGCGCTCGTACAGCCCGTACGAGAACGTGCCCGACGACGCCTCGCACTACCCGCGCATCCTCGCGGTCACGTCGTTGCACGACACGCGCGTGCTGTACGTGGAGCCGGCCAAGTGGGTGGCCCGGCTGCGGGCCGCCGGGGCACCGGCGCTGCTCAAGATCGAGATGTCGGCCGGGCACGGGGGCGTGTCGGGACGCTACGCCCGCTGGGAGGAGATCGCGTTCGAGCACGCCTGGACGCTGGACGTGCTCGGGCTCGCCGACGGGTCCTGAGGCGCTCGCGGCGTCAGGGCCGCACGAGCCGCAACGGTTCGTCCCCCGCGCGCACGGTCACCGTCTGTCCCCAGGCTGCGACGAGCCGGTCGTCCTCCATGCCGTCGCCGAACACGACGAGACGGTCGGACGCGACGGTGAGGGCGACGTCGTCGCTGGGTTCCACGCTCCCCTCGTTGCACCGCACGCCGGTGGCCGGGGAGGGCCAGGCCTCGCGGACGAACCAGCCGAGGCGCCCGTCCGACCGGCCGGGCGCGCGCCGTCCGCCGCGGTCGTGCGCCAGCGACGCCCACCAGCCGGTGGCACCCGTCCCCGTGGCGACGAGCAGGCCGGACGACGACTGGTGCTCCGAGCCGGCCGCGCACCGCAGCGTGTACCGGGCGCTCTGGTGGGTCGGGTGACCGACGAACACCTCGTTGAGCGCGGTCAGGTGCTGGCCGTCGTCGAGCTCTGCGTGCACGGTGGTGAGGACGTCCACGGCCAGCCGCGCGGAAGGGTCGGGCGCCGAGGCGGCGACGTCCGCCCGGTCGCCCGTCGCGTCGCCCGTGAGGCCGCGCAGGAGCGCCGTCGCCGCGGCCACCGTGTGCCGCACGAGCACGCCGGCGTTCGTCCCCGGCTCGGGGTCGACCCCGAGCACGGGCTGCCCGCGCAGGTACTTGGCGACGTTGGCCACCAGCCCGTCCTGGCCGACGACCACGACGACGTCCTCCGGGGCGACGAGGAACCGCGGCAGGTCCGCCCGCTCGACGTCGGCGCGGGCCCACCCGGGCGGCAGCGCGCCGACGACGGCGTCCCGGGCGGCAGCGAGCGCGTCGTGCCGCGCCTGCACCTCGGCCAGGCCCCGTCCCCGGCCACGCAGGAAGAACTCGGCCTGGCCGCGGGTGCCGTGCCGGTCCAGCAGGTCGTCGAGCTCGGTGCGTCGGTGCACGACGACGGCACGTCGGCGCAGCATCACGCCTCCCCGGCGGGTCGGGTCGCGGCGACGAGCGAGCCGAGGGCGCCGGTCAGCAGGTCGGGCGTGACGGTGAGGTGCTCGACGTCGGGCAGCGAGCGGGCGGCGTCCCGCAGGGCGAGCGCCACCAGGGTGCCCTGCCCGGCCTCGCGGTAGACCTCCATCCGTACGCGCTCGGCGGCGGCCTCGGCCTCGCCGACGGTGCGCACCGACTCGGCCTGCGCCTCGCTCGTCAGGCGCGAGCGCTCGGCGTCGGACCGCGTCTCGACGAGGGCGGCCGCGGCCTGCTCCTCGGCCTCGCGGCGGGCGTTGGCCCCCTCCTGGGCGACGAGGCGCTCGCGGCGGGTGGCGAGCTCGATCTTGCTCGCGAGCTCGTTCTCGGCGATGGCGCGCTCCCGCTCGACGGCGAGGGCGCGCCGTTCGTAGGTGGCCCGGTCGGCCTCCGCCTGGACGTGCTCGCGGGCGGGGGTCTGCAGGGCGCGCTCGACGTCCTTCTCGGGGCGGACCGCCAGCACCTGGACGCCGATGACGGTCAGCCCGGTGGCGGTGAGGCGGGGGTCGGCGGGCAGCACGTCGGTGAGCAGGGTGCGCACGCGCGGCACGCCCGCCGTCATCGACTCGTCCAGGCTCATCGTGGCCAGGACGACGGCGGCGCGGCTCTGTGCGAGCTGCCCCACGATGGTGGTGACCTGGTCCCGGCCCGAGGTGCTGGTGGCGCCGTCGTGCGGGTCGACGGCGAAGTCGAGCCGCTGCGAGGCGGTGACCGGGTCGGTGAAGCGGTAGGTGACGTTCGCCTGGACCGTGACGTCCTGGTGGTCGGCGGTGGTGGCGTGGAAGAAGACGGGCAGCTCCTGGTCGTCGACCGGGACCTCGCTGAGGACCGACGTCCGCGGGCGGAACCAGAACGTGCACCCCGTCGCGGACCTGCTCGACGGCGGGCCGCCGCTCGCCTTCGACCACGCCCGGATCCTCGCCGACGGCGTCGAGAGGGCGCGGGCCAAGCTGGAGTACTCCCCGCTCGCGACCGCCTTCTGCGGCCCGGAGTTCACCGTCGCCGAGCTGCGCCGCGTCTACGAGGCGGTCTGGGGCGTCGCGCTCGACCCGCGCAACTTCTCGCGCAAGGCGCTCGGCACCCCCGGGCTGCTCGAGGCGACCGGGTGCTCGACGTCCGGCGGTGCCGGTCGCCCGGCGGCCCTGTACCGCGCGGTCCGCCCGGTGGTGCGGCCCGCGGCCGAGCAGGGCGATCCCGCGGTCCTCCCCGCCGTCCTCAACCCGCCGCTGCTCCGCCCGGGGAGCTGACGCTCGCGTTCGACCCGCGCGGCCGACACTCGAACCGTGAGTGAACATCAGGTGAACTCTGGTCGAACAGTTCACCCGGAAGACACTCGACGTCCGGAATCGCCCCGGAGCGGGCGCGACCATGGTCCCGTGACCGAGACACTCCTCCTCGTGCTCGTCGTCGTGACCGCGCTGGCCTTCGACTTCACGAACGGTTTCCACGACACCGGCAACGCCATGGCGACGTCCATCGCGACCCGGGCCCTGCGCCCGAAGACGGCGGTGCTCCTGTCCGCCGTGCTGAACATGGCCGGGGCCTTCCTGTCCCTGGCCGTCGCCGCGACCATCGCCAAGGGGCTCGTCGACGCCGGCGCCATCAGCCTCGAGGTGGTGTTCGCCGGCCTGGTGGGCGGCATCGTCTGGAACCTCCTCACCTGGCTCTTCGGACTACCGTCCAGCTCGTCCCACGCGCTCGTCGGCGGAGTCATCGGCTCCGTCCTCGCCGCGGCGGGCACGTCCGGCGTCATCTGGTCCGGGGTGCTGTCCAAGGTGCTGCTGCCCGCCCTGCTGGCCCCCGTCATCGCGATCGGGGTGGCCGGCCTCGGCACCTACCTGGTCGCGCGGCTGACCCGCGGCGTGGCGCAGGAGGTGACCAGCCGCGGCTTCCGGTGGGGGCAGGTCGGGTCGGCCTCGCTCGTCTCCCTGGCGCACGGCACCAACGACGCCCAGAAGTCGATGGGCATCATCCTGCTGGCCCTCATCACCGCCGGCGCGGTCCCCGCGGACTCCAGCGTGCCGTTCTGGGTGATCCTGTCCTGCGCGTTCTTCATGGCGCTCGGCACCTACCTGGGCGGCTGGCGCATCATCCGCACCCTCGGCAAGGGCCTGGTCGAGATCGACAGCCGCCAGGGCATGGCCGCCGAGACATCCTCCGCCGCGGTCATCCTGCTGTCCAGCCACTTCGGCTTCTCGCTGTCGACGACGCACGTCGCCACCGGGTCGATCCTCGGCTCGGGCGTCGGCATGCCCGGCGCCACGGTGCGGTGGGGCGTCGCGGGCCGGATGCTCGCCGCCTGGGGCCTCACCCTCCCCGCCGCCGGCCTCGTCGGCGCGGTCTGCTTCTGGATCCAGCACGTCATCGGTGGGTTCTTCGGCACGTTCCTCGTCTTCGCGCTGCTCGTCGGCACCTCCGTGACCATCTGGGTCGCGTCGCGCCGTCAGCCCGTCGACCACAGCAACGTCAACGAGGAGTGGGACGAGGCCGAGGGCGCCCGGCTGCGGACGACCGTGGCCACCACCGGCGAGGTCGGCGACCCGCAGGTCGGCCCCGTCGTCGAGGAGCGCCTGGCCGCCTCCGTGGCCCCGGCGATCTCGGCGACGCGCACGAACACCACCGGCACGGACGGAGAGCAGCCATGAACGGACTCATCGAGTGGAGCTCGCTCGGCCAGGTCGTCGTGGCCGGCGTCGTCGTCGGTGCGGGCATCCCCGCGCTGTTCGCCCTGGGCCTGCGGCTCGTCGCCGGCACCGCCGAGTCGCCGCGCCGCAGCTCGCGCGCCCCGCGGGACGGCAGGGGACCGGTCGTCATCGCGCGGCCCTCGCCGTGGCGGATGGTCGGTGCCCTGCTGTGCTTCGGTACCGTGGTCGGGGCGGTCGCCGCCGGGCTGGTGTTCCTCGCGGCGGGCGGGCACAGCTAGGAGCCCACCGGGTGGCCGGGCGCCGGTGACCGCCGGGCGCCGGGCGCTGGGTGTACCTGGAGAGCTAGGGCAGCTCGGCCTTCGACGCCAGCACCCGGGCGACGGCCTCGTCGACCTGGCCCGCGAAGGCCGGGTCCTGCTCGGCGCGCGCGACCAGGGCCTCCGCCATCGCCGGGACGACGGTCGGGTCGGCGGACGCCAGCACCAGGTCCGCCCCGGCGGCCACGGCCTCGACGGCACGCTCGGCGGGAGCGAGGCCCTCCACCGCGGCGGCCGCGGAGACGTCGTCGGTCATCACCACCCCGTCGAACCCCAGGTCGTCGCGCAGGAGGTCGACCACCGCCGGAGAGAACGTCGCCGGGTTCTCCGGGTCGATCCGGGTGTACACGGCGTTCGAGAGCATGACGAACCGAGCCCCGGCGTCGATGCCCTCGGCGAACACCTCGACCGACGCGGATCCCGCGGTCACCGTGTCGTCCGTGACGTGCTCCGTGGTGTCCGTGTTCTGGGTGACGTGCCCGAGCCCGGGGAAGTGCTTGATCACCGGCTCCACCCCGGAGGCCTGCATGCCCGCGGAGAACGCCGTCGCGGAGCGCACCACGGACTGCGCCGTGTTGCCGTAGTTGCGCGAGAAGTAGCCGATCGGGGCGTTCGCCTGCTGGTTGTCGGCGGGGACGAGGTCCATCACGGGCGCCAGGTTGAGGTTCACCCCCGCATCCGCGAGCTCGGCGGCCCAGCCGGTCGCGGCCTCCTCGAGCGCCGCGGGCTCCCACCCGGCCTGCTCCGTCGCCGCCGGCAGCTCCGAGAAGCCCGGGCCGCGCAGCACCTGCACGCTCCCGCCCTCCTGGTCGGTCGCGACGAGCATCGGAGGTGCGTCGCCGGGGGCCAGGTCCGTCATCGAGGCCACCAGCGACCGGGTCGCGTCGACGCCCGCCTCGCTGCGACCGTGCAGGAACACGTTGCCCACCTGGTGATCCTCGATCGCCGTGCGGGTCGCGTCGCTGACGGTCGCGGAGTCTGCCGGGGTCCCCGCCACGAGGAGCTGGCCCACCTTGCGCTCGACGCTCCACCCGGCTGCCGCGTCCCGCGGTGCCGGGGTGCCGTCGTCGGACGCGGTGGCGGACGGACGTGGCGACGGGCTGCCGGACTGCGTGGTGGCGCCCGTGCTGCCCGACGGCGGTGGCGCACCGGTGCCGCCGGTGGCGGATCGCTCCGGGGCCGGCTCCGGGGTCGGTGACGACGGGCCCGGGCCGCTGCAGGCCGCCAGTGTCGCGCAGGTCAGCGCGACGACGACCGTCGCCCGGGTGCGCCTCACGGGCCGGAGGTCGGTGCGGAGTCCCGGTGCGCGAGCGTGGACAGCGCCTCGCGCCAGTGCTGCTCGGAGCGGTGGGCGTGCTCGGCCGTGTCGATGTTGCCCTGCACCACCGTGACCAGCGTGCCGCCGTCGTCGGCCGTCAGGGTGATGCGGATGTCGTGGTAGCTCTCCGGGACGTCGGGGAGCTCGCCGAGCGGAGAGAAGTGGGTGAGGTGCAGCAGGTGCGGCCGGTCGACGGCGACGATCTCGCCCTTGTCCGCGAACTGGCGGCCGAAGAAGTGTCCCTCGAAGGTCACCGGGCTGCCCGGACGGAAGTCCGTCTCGATGTTGGCGCCCAGCATCCACTGCGCGCCCGGGTGCATGAGCTCGGCCCAGACTCGTTCCGGCGGCTCGGCGACGTGGGTCGACGCGGTGGCGGTGAACCCGTCGGTGTGTTCGGTCATGGCGGCTCCTGGGGTCGTGCTCGGGCGGGCCGCCCCGTCGCGGCCTGTCAGCACGACGGTAACGCGGGCCCCATGACGAGGCCGAATCCACGGCCGCCCCCGCTCGCCCGTCCCTCCGTCCCTCCGGTGCCGTTTTGCCGATGTCGGTAGTTCGTGGCGAGGTCGGCAGTGCGCACTGCCGACCTCGCCACGAACTACCGACATCGGCAAAACGGCGAGCCGGGGAGTGGATCGTCGGCCGCACGGAGGCAGGGCAGCGCCCCCTCGCCACCCCCAGTCGGCCGTGATCCCCAGATCGGCGAAGGCGTGGGGCGGCGGCCGCGCCGGACCGATCAGGGTGCCGTCATGACGACAGAGATCCTCATCGCCCGCGAGCACCACCGGCTCCAGCTTCGCGAAGCACTCCAGGACGGCTCCATCGAACGGCTCCGGCGCGGTGCCTACCGGGTGAAGGAGCCGAACACCGACCCGCGTGCCGTCGCGGAGCGCGGACGAGCGCTCGATCGCGTCCGCGCCGTCCACCTGCAGCTGCGGGCCGAGCACGTCTTCAGCCACGACAGCGCGGCACTCGTGCGGGGCATGCGGTGCTGGCGCACTCCGACGAAGGTCCACGTGCTCCAGGCATACCGGGCCAGCGCCGCCGCCGCCCGGGACATCGTCCGTCGGCGACCGTTGCCACCGGCCGTGGTGACTGTCGACGGACTCCCGGTGACCGGCCGGGCGGAGACGGTTGCCGACTGCCTCCGGACGATGCCCCCGCTGGACGGACTGGTCCTGCTCGATGGTGCGCTGGCGAGCGGCCTGGCGAAGGAACGGGTGCGAGAGGTCGTCGAGCGCAGGAACAAGCAGCGGGGTCGCGCGGTCGCGCGGCATCTCCTCGAGCTGGCCGACCCGGGGGCCGAGTCGGCCTGGGAGACCTTCGTCCGGTACCTCGGCGCGCGTGCCGGCCTTCCTCGCCCGCGCACGCAACTGCCGGTGGACACTGCCGAGGGGCTCTACCGCGTGGATCTCGGCTGGCCCGCGCACGGCGTGCTGGTCGAGTTCGACGGCAAGGTCAAGTATGTCGACGGCGCCCTCGGGGCAGACTACGACGCGGACGAGGCGCGCTTCGCGGAGAAGGTCCGTGACGATGCGATCACGGCGGCCACCGGTATCCGTCCCCTGCGTCTCACCGCGAAGGACGGCTCGGTGCGGGCGACGCGCAAGCTGTTGGCGGCGTTCCCTCCCGAGGTCCGCCGTGCCGCGCGGATCGACCCGAGACTCCCGATGCCGTCGTGACCTCGACCCGAACTACCGACGTCGGTAATTCGTGGCGAGGTCGGCAGTGCGCACTACCGACCTCGAACCGTTCTACCGACATCGGCAAAACGTCACGGGAGGGCGTCGGCGACGGCGGCCACGAAGGCGTCCACCGCCTCGGCCGGGGTGTCCCACGAGCACATCCAACGCACCTCGACGCGGTCGGACGTCTCGCCGGGCGCCCAGTCGTAGAACCGGGCCTGCTCCCGCAAGCGGTCGGCCGTCACGCGGGGGAGCGTCGCGAACACCGCGTTCGCCTCGACGGGCCGCGTGACGCGCACGCCGCCACCCGCCGCGGGCGCGTGCGCCTCGGTGGACGCAGGGTCGAGCACGCCGGCCGTGTGCAGGCCGTCACGCAGGCGGGCAGCCATCGCGTTGGCGTGGGCGGCGTTGCGCCACCACAGCGGTTCGACGGCGGTCGCTGCCGTCGCCTCCGCGGTCACCGGCTCCGTGGCGGTGCCCGCACCCACCGGCGTGCCGGGCTCGCCGAGCAGCGCGAGGAGCTGCGCGGAGACGAACCGGGTCTTGGAGGCGAGCTGCATCGTCGCCTTGCGCAGGTACGGGACTCGTGCCGCTGCGGCCGCACGCCACGCACCGCCGTCGTACCCGGACCCGGGCACCACCGGCGCGTCGGACGGCCCGAGCACGACGGCGGCCTCGCCGATCATGCCGCCGATCTTGGCGGCGCCGAGCGAGACGACGTCCACGCCGAGGTCGGTGGTGAGCGCGCGCAGGGAGCAGCCGAGCGCGGCGGCGGCGTTGGCCAGCCGCGACCCGTCGACGTGCACGGCCATGCCCAGCCCGTGCGCGGTCTCCGCCAGCCTCCGCAGAGCCGCCACGGAGTAGACGGTGCCGAGCTCGGTCGACTGGGTGAGCGACAGCACGCCGGGGTGCGCCCGGTGCACGTCGTGCCGCTGCCCGGCCCACCGTTCCACGTGGAACGGCTCGATCCGACCGTCGGTGGACGGGCACGGCAGCAACTTGAGCCCGCCGACCCGCTCCGGCGCACCGTTCTCGTCGGTGTTGACGTGCGCGACGTCGGAGGTCACCACGCCGCCCCACCGCTCGGACAGCGCCATGAGCGAGACGACGTTCGCGCCGGTGCCGTTGATCAGCGGGAACGCGAGGGCACCGGCACCGAACACCTCGCGCACGCGGGTATCGAGGCGCGCGGTCCAGGGGTCGTCACCGTAGGCGACGGCGAACCCGTCGTTCGCCGCGGTGATCGCGGCGAGGACCTCGGGATGGGTGCCGGCGTAGTTGTCGGAGGCGAACGGGGGAAGACTGGTCACCCGCTCAGGGTAGGCACCAGCGGCGGCCGTCCCGGAACGTGGCGAGGTCCACACTCCGGTTGCGGAACGGCGGGCTGCCGCCGAGCGTCATAACCTCGAGGACGGGTGTCGCCACGCCCGCCAGGCCGGACCCGTCTCGAGGGACCGGTGAACCGTCGTCGTTCCGGCCCTGTGGGTGACCGGATGTCTGGAGCTCGAGTGTCTGGAAACGCCACCACCAGGTTCGGCAACGTCGCGCTGCTCTCCGTGACGAGCCGGCTGCCCTCGCGGGTCACGACCTCGGCCGACGTCCAGGCCCGCCTCGCGCCTGCGCTGACGCGCCTCAAGCTGCCGACGACGCTCCTCGAGCGGGTCGCGGGCGTCGAGGAGCGGCGCAACTGGGGTCCGGACGAGGACGCGAACGCCGCGACCGTGGCGGCCGGCGTCGAGGCGCTCGGCATCGCGGGTGTGGAACCGGACGACGTCGGGCTGCTCATCAACACGTCCGTGACGCGCAAGCATCTGGAGCCGTCGGTGGCGGTCGGGCTGCACCACGGGCTGGGGCTGCCGAGCTCGGCGGTGAACTTCGACGTGGCGAACGCCTGCCTGGGCTTCATCAACGGCATGAGCATCGCCGCAGGGATGATCGAGTCGGGCCACGTGCGGTACGCGGTGGTGGTCGCCGGCGAGGACGCGGACGACATCCAGGACGTGACGGTGGAGCGGCTGCTGCGCGACGGCGTCGGCCGCGAGGACTTCATGGCCGAGTTCGCCTCGCTGACCCTCGGCTCGGGCTCCGCGGCGGCGGTGCTGGGCCGGGCGGACGAGCACCCCGAGGGGCACCGGGTCCTGGGCGGGGTGACCCGTGCCGCGACGCAGCACCACCTGTTGTGCGTGGGCAGCACGGAGGGCATGTTCACGGACGCCCAGGGGCTGCTCGAGGGTGGCCTGGAGCTGGTGGTCGACGCCTGGAAGGACGCGACGGCGGACTGGAGCTGGGGCGGGATGGACCGCTACATCACCCACCAGGTCTCGCGCGTGCACACGAACGCGATCGTGGAGGCCGTGGGCCTGGACCGGTCGGCGGTACCGACCACGTTCGGCCACCTGGGCAACGTGGGGCCGGCCTCCGTGCCGCTCACGCTGGTCGAGGAGCAGGACTCGCTGACGGCCGGCGACCGCGTGCTGCTCATGGGCGTCGGCTCCGGCATCAACACGGCGATGATGGAGCTCGCGTGGTGAGCTCGGGAGCCGGGACGGTTCCGCCGGGGTTGCCCGGCCTCGACCCCCGGTTCAGCCATGTGCTGCGCGTGCCGGACGGCGGTACCCCGGCGCGTGGTGCGTTGTCCGACGGCGGTACCCCGGCGAGCGCCGCCGGTGGCGACGAGTGGCACTACCTCGACAACGGGCCGGAGCTGTCCGCGCGCGGCATCGAGCCGGTGGGTACGGTCCTGGCCGTCCACGGCAACCCGACGTGGTCGTACCTGTGGCGGGACCTCGTGACCCTGGCCACGGACCGGGCGGTCGAGGAGGCAGCCGCGACCGGTGAGCGGCCGGGCGGGGTGCCGGACGCGTGGCGGGTGGTCGCCGTCGACCAGCTCGAGATGGGTCTGTCCGCCCGCTCCGGGCGGTTCCGCGGCCTGCCCGAACGGGTGGCCGACCTCGGGGCGTTCACCGACGCGCTCGGCCTGGACGGCCCGGTGGTGACGCTCGGGCACGACTGGGGCGGCGTGGTGTCCCTCGGCTGGGCCGTGGACCACCCCGAGCTCCTGGCGGGTGTCGCCCTGCTCAACACCGCGGTGCACCAGCCCGACGGGGTGGCGGTGCCGGCGCCGCTGCGGCTGGCGCTCGCCCCGCCGGTGCACCGGCTGGGGACGAGCACGACCCGCGCGTTCCTGGAGACGACCCTGGCGCTGGCTCACCCGCGGCTGGCGGCCGATGTCGCGGACGCCTACCGGCTGCCGTACCGGACCGCCGACGACCGTGCCGGGATCGAGGGGTTCGTCGCGGACATCCCGGCGTCGGCGTCGCACCCGAGCCGGCCGGAGCTGGACCGGATCGCGGCCGGCGTGGCGGGGCTGGACGTCCCGGCGCTGCTGCTGTGGGGACCGCGCGACCCCGTGTTCTCCGACCGGTACCTCGACGACCTGGTCCGCCGGCTCCCGCACGCCCGGGTGCACCGGTTCGAGGGCGCCGGGCACCTGGTCGCGGAGGACGTCGACTACGCGGGCCCGGTGCTGGACTGGCTGGGTTCGGCGCGCGACTCGCCCGACCGCACCTCCGCTGCGTCCGGGCCGGCCGCCCCGCCGTCGGGCAGCGGGTCCCGGCCGATGTGGGCGGGGCTGGACGAGCGCGCCGCCGACGACGCGACACGCACCGAGGCCGCCGTGCTCGACATGTCCCGCACCGGTCCGGCGGCCGTGAGCTGGCAGGCCCTCGACCGCCAGGTGCGGCGCATCGCCGCCGGCCTGCACTCGATCGGGGTGCGCCGCGGGGACCGGGTCTCGCTGCTGGTCCGGCCCGGACCGACGCTGACCGCCCTCGTCTACGCCTGCCTGCGCATCGGCGCGGTCGTGGTCGTGGCCGACGCCGGCCTCGGCGTCCGTGGCCTGACCCGCGCCCAGCGGGGCGCCTGGCCGCAGTACCTGGTCGGGCAGACGAAGGCGCTGGCGGCCGCACGGGCGTGCGGCTGGCCGGGGGTGCGGATCGCGGCCGACCCGCTCGACGTCGTGACGCGCCGGGCGCTCGGCGTGGAGCACGAGCTGGTCGACGTCGCCCGGGCCGGTGAAGGGCTCGGCCTCCCCGCCGAACCGGGACCCCAGGACCCGGCCGCGGTGCTGTTCACCTCCGGGTCGACCGGCCCCGCCAAGGGCGTCGTGTACACGCACGGTCAGCTCTCGGCGCTGCGGGACGTGCTGGCCGAGCACTACGCCGTGCGTCCCGTGTCGGGGCTCGTCACCGGGTTCGCCCCGTTCGCGCTGCTGGGGCCCGCGCTCGGCACCCGCTCCGTGACCCCGGACATGGACGTGTCCGCGCCGCGCACCCTCACCGCCCGGGCGGTGGCTGACGCCGTGCGGGCGTCGGACGCGCGCATCGTGTTCCTGTCCCCGGCGGCGATCCTCAACGTCATCGCCACCGCGGGGTCGCTGCAGGCCGCCGACCGGACCGCGCTCGAGCGCGTGGAGACCTTCCTGTCCACGGGGGCGCCGATCAGCGCCGAGCTGCTCGGGTCGGCGCAGTCGCTGATGCCGGCCGCCAGCGCCCACACCCCGTACGGGATGACGGAGTGCCTCCTGGTCACCGACATCGACCTCGACGGCATCCGAGAGGTCTCCGACGCGCCCGACGACGGCGTGTGCGTCGGCCGGCCCTTCGCGGACGGCGCCGCCGGTGGGGTGACCATCAGCGCGCTGGACGACGACGGCGCGGCGACCGGGGCTCCGTCGTCGGGCCCGGAGGTGCGCGGGGTGCTCGGCGAGGTGCTGGTGCGCGCACCGCACCTCAAGGAGCGCTACGACCGGCTGTGGCTCACCGACCGGGCCGCCGAGCGGGACACCCCGCCCGGGCGCTGGCACCGCACCGGGGACGTCGGGCACCTGGACGCCGAGGGGCGGCTGTGGATCGAGGGGCGGCTCGCGCACGTGCTGACCACGGCCGACGGGCCCCTCGCACCGGTGGGTCCGGAGCAGTCGATCGAGCGGGTCGAGGCGGTGCGCCGGGCGGCCGTGGTCGGCGTCGGGCCGGCGGGCGTGCAGCAGGCGGTCGCGGTGGTCGAGCTGGTCGAGAGCGTGCGGCGTCCGGGGCTCGCGCCCGTCGGTCTCGACGCGGCCGTGCGGGCGGCGTCGACGGTGGCGCTCGCTGCGGTGCTCGTGGTGCCCCAGATGCCGACCGACGTGCGGCACAACTCCAAGATCGACCGGGCGCGGCTGGCCGCCTGGGCGTCGGGCGTGCTCGCCGGCGGCCGGGTGAGCGCGCCGTGACGGTGCTGGTCACCGGCGCGTCGGGCCTCCTCGGCGGTTCGGTGGCGCGGGCCCTCGTGGCGCGCGGTGAAGCGGTGCGGACCCTGCAGCGTCGTCCGTCCGGCGTGGCCGGGGCGCAGGACGTGACGGGGTCGGTGACCGCCCCGGGGGCCGTGGTCCGGGCGCTGGACGGGGTCGACGCCGTCGTGCACCTCGCCGCGAAGGTGTCGCTGACGGGGGACCCCGCGGAGTTCGCCGCCGTCAACGTCGAAGGGACGCGGACGCTGCTGGACGCCGCCGAGCGGGCGGGCGTGCGGCGGTTCGTGCAGGTGTCCTCGCCGTCGGTGGCGCACGCAGGGGCCTCCCTGATGGGGGTCGGCGCGGAGCCGGCCGACCCGCAGCGTGCGCGCGGCGAGTACGCGCGCACCAAGGCGGCCGCGGAGCTGCTGGCGCTGTCGCGGAACGGCGGAGACTTCCGTGTCGTGGCGGTGCGGCCGCACGTCGTGTGGGGGCCGGGTGACACCCAGCTGATCGAGCGGGTCATCGACCGCGCGTCGTCCGGGAGGCTGCCGCTGCTGGGCCACGGTGCCGCCCTCATCGACACGACCTACCTGGACAACGCGGCGGACGGCATCGTCGCGGCCCTCGACCGCCTGGACGACAGCGCCTCGGTGGTGCGCGGGCGTGCGTACGTGCTGACCAACGGCGAGCCGCGCACGGTGGCGGACCTGCTCAGCGGCATCTGCCGGGCCGGCGGAGTGGAGCCGCCGCGGTGGCGCGTGCCCGCGGGGCTGGCCCGCACGGCCGGCGGCGTGATCGAGGCCGTCTGGCGGGTGCGCCCCGGTGCCGACGAGCCGCCGATGACCCGGTTCCTCGCCGAGCAGCTGTCCACCGCCCACTGGTTCGACCAGCGGGCCGTTCACGCCGAGCTCGGATGGCGCCCGGCGGTGAGCATCGACGAGGGGATGCGGAGGCTGGCCGCGCACTACGGCGGGACGGCGGACTGAGGCTCGACCGGTGTCCGTCAGCGCGCCGGGATGTCCGGCGGGGGAGCAGGGAACCGGCTGCCGGCGGCGGGGAGGGGCCGGGACACCTCGACGACGGCGCCGATGCCGCCCACCAGGAACATCACCGACCCGACCGTGTAGCCGACGTTGACGGCCACGTCCGCCCACCGCTCGCCGAGATCCGGGTCGACCAGCCCGGGCAGGGCCGACACCAGGAACAGCCAGCTGCCCACGAGGTTCACCGCCGCGACCCGGGTGCCGAGGTCGTGCGCGGGCCGTGCCTCGGCGAGGTATAGCAGACCCGACCAGACGAACCCGACACCACCCAGCACGCTCGGGCACCACACCGTCCAGAAGGCCGCCGCTCCGGTCGCTCCGAGCTGGGCCGCGATCGTGGAGGTCTGGAAGACGACTCCCGCGGCGACGAGCTGGATGAGCGACGCCTTGCCCGCCACGGTGCGCCACCAGCCACCGGCCCCGACGGCGCGGCCGGCCCCGACGGCCTCGAGGAGTGCCGTGACCGCACCGACCGAGAACAGGATCGACCCGAGGAGGTCGAGCGTGGTCCCCTGGCTCGCCCCGGCGAGCGAGAGCGGACCGCCCACGATGAACAGCACGGAACCCACGGCGAACAGCACGCCGAGCCAGCGGGCCAGGGCCTGCTGGCGCCGGGCTACCGGGTTGGTGCGATCGGCGCTGCGTGCCTTGCGGTGCCAACGCCCGTTCCACACCTGGGGAAGGCTGTCCGTGGGGGTCGCCTCCAGATGGGCGAGACGGCCGTCGACATGGTGAGTCCGCGTCGTGCCGTCTGACCCGACGACCGTGCGCACCGTCACGGGGGCCGCGCGTCGTCGTCCGACGGCGGTGCTCGCACGTCCCATCGCCTACTCCGTCCGGTCAGCACAACCCTAGGCAGTCGCGACCTGCAGCGCACCCGGTGCCGACGTCGGCGGAGGCCTGCCGGGCGGGGCCGACCGGCCCGACGCTCTCCGCCAGACCACGGAAATCAGGTGCGTCGGCGGGTGGCGTTCGGCAGAATCCGAGGATGCCGATGAACTTCCGTCCACCGCGTCCTGACGACGAGTCCGTTCTGTGCCGCATGCACGCCGAGCTCGAGGCCGAGGGGTTCACGTTCCTGCTGGCCGAGGGCACCTGGGACGAGATGCTCGAGCAGCTGCGCCGTGAGGCCGCCGGGACCGACCTGCCGCCCGGGAGGGTCCGCGCGGACTTCCTCGTCGCCGAGGTCGACGGCGTGCCGGTGGGGCGCGTCTCGATCCGGTACTCGCTCACCGACTTCCTGCGCGAGGTCGGCGGGCACGTCGGGTACGCCGTGGCGCCGGAGCACCGCCGTCGGGGGTACGCGACCGAGATGCTCCGGCACTCCGTGGCGCGGCTCGCCGAGGCCGGTGTGAAGCAGATCTTGGTGACGTGCGACGACGACAACGTCGGGTCCGCCGCCGTCATCGAGGCGTGCGGCGGTGTGCTGCAGGACATCCGCTCGGCCGAGGGTACGCCTCCCCGGCGACGGTACTGGATCGACGCGCGTCAGACCGACACGTCGACCCAGACCAGCCGGTGGTCGCTGCTCGGGAACGGGTAGGTGCCGGTCAGCGCGGACGACGGGTCCTCCAGCGTGGGCCAGAACACCCCGGCGTCCTGGACCCGGAGCCGGTGCTTCGACGGCAGCACGTAGTCGGCGCGCAGGTTGCCCGGTGCGGTGTCGGCGAAGTCGGCGGTGTCGAGCGCCGGGTCGCCCGTGTGGGCGAGGTTCGCGCCGCCCTGCAGTGCTGCGGCCTCGACGGCACCGGCTGACGTCGGCAGCGGGTCCTCGATGCGCCGGTGCTCCAGGAGCTGGTCGATCGCGACGTCGTAGGAGTCGCCGTCGTGCGGGTCGGCGTTCTGGTCGCCGAGGATCACGAAGGGCGCGCCGGGGTGCAGGCCGCCGCGGCCGCCGTCGTCGTCCTCGATGTAGCGCGAGGCCTTGCCGGGGGTGACGTAGTCCGCCCAGAAGCGGATCTCGTCGTGGTTGCGGCGGCCGTTGCGGTCCTCGGGGCCGTCGAAGGTCGGCGGCGTGGGGTGCGAGGCGAGCACGTGCACGGTCGTGCGCCCGACCCGGACGGGGACGTCCCAGTGCGACTTGCTGGACAGGCGGACCACCTCGAGCTCCTCGTCGCTGAACCAGTCGGCGGGCTCGGACGTGCTCGGGTCGTCCGGCAGGAGCGCGCCCGGCATGTCCTTCCACAGGAAGTGCTGGAACGTGCGGACGCGCTCCGTGGCGATCGGGTACTTCGAGAGCACGACCATGCCGTACTGCCCGGGGAACTGGCCGAAGCCGAAGGCGTCGTCACCACCGCCGACCGTGCCGTCGTTGTTGAGGTCGAACCCGCTCGGGACCCCGGTGTTCGACGGCGCGGAGTAGGCGAAGCGGTAGGTCACCGGGTCCGCACCGCCCTGACCGACCTCCAGGTAGTTCTCGCGGAAGAGGTCGACGGCGGTGCCCGCGGCGTCGAAGTCGAACTCGTTGAGCAGCACGACGTCCGGGTCCGCGCGCTGGATGACCTCGGCGACCGTCGCCGCCTGCGCGTCGTCACCCGTGGCGAGGTCAGCCCGCAGCTCGCCCTCCGTGGCGCGGTTGAGCGACAGGTTGTAGGTCGCGACGCGGAGGGTCTCGTCCTGGCCGTGGGCGTGGCTGTGGCCCTTGCCGGGGCCGTGTCCCTGGCCCGGGTGGCCGGCGGCGGCCGGCGCGAGCGCCGACAGGGCCACGGCGAGCGCCGTGGCGGCGGACAGGGAGGTGCGGCGTCGCATCGTCATGGCGTCACGCTAGCGCTCACCTGTGACGCCCGTCTCAACCGAGAGTGAACAGTGCGCCGCGTGCCCCCGGCGGGCGAGACTCGGTGACAGCCGGCAGGAAGGACACCAGAAGGCCGGCAGAAAGAGCATTTGAATACCGGCAGAAGCGACACTCACGATCCGGCACAAGACGCATCAGTCAGGAGGTGAGCATGGCCGCGTACACGCCGCGACTGGTTGACGACGTGCTCGACGACCTGTTCGCAGAGCTCCCCGCGATCATGCTCGTCGGGCCGCGAGGGTGTGGAAAGACGACGACAGCCCTCCGGCGATCGGCGTCGGTGCTGCGTCTCGACCAGCCCCTGCAGGCTGATTCGCTGCGTGCGGATCCGGACGCGCTGCTGGGCGTCCAGAAGCCTCCGGTTCTGATCGACGAGTGGCAGGTGGTGCCGGAGGTCCTCGGTGCCGTCAAACGTGCCGTGGACTCCGGGACAGGGGGCGGCCGATTCCTCTTGACAGGCAGTGTCCGTGCACGGCGCTCTGTCGGCCAGTGGGCAGGCACCGGACGCGTCATACGGGTTCAGATGTACGGCCTGACGGTTGCTGAGCGGGCCGGATCGACCGGGGAGGACCTCCTGCGGCATCTGGTGAGCGGTGCCGACCTGCCGACGTGGACGATGCCCGGCGCACCGAGCGTCGTGGACTATGTCGAGGCGGCCCTCGAGGGAGGCTTCCCGGAAGCTGTCGGCCTCTCTCGGCGTGCCCGGTCCGCGTGGCTCGACGGGTACCGAGGAGAGCTCGTCTATCGGGACGCGGCCGAGATCGCGGACATCCGATCTCCGGAGCGTCTCGCGGCCTTGCTCGCGGCCGTGGCACACAACACGGCCGGCACGCCGAACGAGGCGAATCTCGCCCAGGCGGCAGGAGTGGACGCGCGAACCGCGCGGGCACATCTGGACCTGTTGGAGGATCTCAGGGTCGTCGAACGACTCCCTGCATGGCACTCCAACCGCTTCACCCGGTTGGTCAAGTCGCCGAAGTTCCACATCACCGACACAGCGTTGGCCGCCTCGTTGATCGGGGTCGACGCAGATGGCGTCCTCGGTTCAGGTGATCTGTTGGGTCGCATCGTCGAATCCTTCGTCGCAGCACAGATCCGACCGATGCTTGGTCTGTCGTCACCTAGCCTCTCGATGTCCCACCTCCGCGACCGTGGAGGTGAGCACGAGGTCGACCTGGTGATCGAGGCGCGTAACGGCGACATTCTCGGCATAGAGGTGAAGGCGTCCGCACGCGTCGGAGAGAAGGACGCACGGCACCTGCGATGGATGCAGGAGCGCGTCGGAGAGCGCTTCCGGCGTGGAGTGGTGTTCCACACCGGGCCGGCGGCATTCCGTATCGACGACCGGATCCACGCGTTGCCCATCGCGATGCTGTGGAGATGGCCGGAGGGCATGAGCCGATAGCTGGGGGCTCAGAGTGAGAACTCTCCCGCGCGGTCGACGATCAGCGCCAGGCGGACCCGGTTCACGCCCAGCTTCTGGCAGGCCTTGCTCAAGTGGGTCTTCACCGTCGCCTCGCCCACGAACAACCGGGCTGCGATGTCGATGTTGGACAGGCCCTCGGCCACGCAGCGGGCGATCTCCAGCTCACGGTCGGTGAGCCGGGACAGCATCTCTTGTGCCTCGCGCCGCCCACGCGCCGTCGGGGCCGCCGCCACCTGCTCCATCACCACGCGGGCCGCGCGGGGTGACAGCGCGCCGTCGCCGGAGGCCACCGCCTGGACGGCGGCGACGAGCTCGTCGGGCCCGGCGTTCTTGGCGAGGAAGCCAGCGGCACCGGCGTGCACGGCGTCGAGGATCGTGGACTCGGTGTCGAACGACGTCATGGCGACGACGCCGGGCGGGTCCGGCAGCGCGACGACGGCCGCCGTGGCGCGCACCCCGTCCAAGCGCTCCATGCGCAGGTCCATGAGCACGACATCCGGGTGGTGCGCCTGGACGGCCGGCACCACCTCGTCGCCGTCGGACGCCTCCGCGACCACGTCGACCCCGCGCTTCGTCAGGATCTGCCGGAGGAAGCTCCGCACCATCGCGTCGTCGTCGACGACCAGCACCCTGACCACGACGTCGACCCTAGCGCCCACCTGCGACATCGCCGATGCCCGCCCACGGAACGGCCTACAGGGTCGGTGCCCACGGCAGGTGGGCACTCACCAGGAACGTGCCGTCGTCCTGCCGGCCGGCGTCGAAGGTGCCGTCGAGCGCCTCGCACCGTTCGCGCATCCCGAGGATCCCGGAACCGCTGCCCGGCACCGCGTCGGAGGCGGGTGCCGACGTCGGAGGGTTGCGCACCGAGATGTCGATGCCGTCCCCCGGCCGGGCCCGGACGTTCACCGCGACCCGGGAGCCGGGGGCGTGCTTGGCGGCGTTCGTCAGCGACTCCTGGACCACCCGGTACACCGTGCGGGTGAGCGTCGCCGGCGCGGAGTCCCCGTCGGAGACGAAGACGGTCGCGACCAGGTCGACGCCGCGTTCCCGAGCCGAGTCGAGCAGGTCGCCGAGGTCGTCGAGCGACCACGAGCGGGCGCCGTAGTCGTCCGCGCCCTCCCGCAGCGACGTGATGAGCGTGCGCATCTCCTCCAGCGCGTGGTGCGCCGACGCCCGCATCGACCGGGCAACGTCCCCGACCTCGCCGTCGTCGGACGACACCTCGAGGACCGAGGCCTGCAGCGACATCAGCGAGAGCTGGTGGGCGACCGTGTCGTGCATCTCCCGGGCGATGAGGTCGCGTTCCTCCTGGCGGGAGAGCTCGGTCTGCAGCGACTGCGACTGCTGCTGCCAGGTGGCGGCCCGGCCGGCCTCGGTAGCGGCCACCGCGCGCGCGGCGTCGGCGTCGGCGTCGGCGCGGGTGGCCCGGTGACGCAGGAGTCCGACGCCGACGGAGAGACCGAGCACGAGCGCCCCGAGGATCGTGTAGCCGAGGGGCGACATGTACGTCATCGGGCCGCCGTCCTCGAAGGTCGCCGAGAAGATGACGTTCTCCGCGGTGCGTGAGCCGTCACGCCAGAACGTGGCGACCAGCGCGGCCGCGGTGGCGGCGCCGCACAGCAGACTGCGACGCCAGTCGGTGCGGGCAATGACCCAGGGCAGGGCGATCAGCGGGGCGACCGCACCGAGCGGGCTCACGATCCCGACCGCCGCCGTCGCGAGACACACCACGACGGGGTAGCGCTGGCGCCACACCATCGACGCCGCGACACCGGCGGCGACGCAGAACCACAGGAGATCTGCCGCCAGCTGTGAGCCTGTCGGGGTATCCGACGGGACCATGGCCCAGCCGGTCATCGCGCAGGACCAGGCGACGACGGCGGCCCCGACCGTGCCGAGCACGTTCCCGAGGGTGCGTCCCCGCCGACGCGCGGGCCGGTGCGGGGCGACCGGTGGCGCGGTCGGGTGCGGCCCGGGCGGCGGGAGCGGTGGTGGGGCGCCGTGTCCGGTCCAACCGCCGCCGTACCCGGGCGGCGGACCGCCGGGCGGGGGAGGAGGCGATGGCGGGTGCATGCGGTGAGCGTACGAGAAGCCCCCGACCCCGGCGTCCGCTGTCCGGGTCGCTCCGGCGGTGCGGGCTCCACCGTTCGGCTCGGTGGGCCGACCTGATCGGGGGATCCGTGGCCAGGGTGGTGCGGCGCAGGATCGTGCCGTTCGTATCCCGCCCGACCCGCAGGAGACATCATGTCCATGCAGCAGCCCGACCCGTCGCAGCAGCAGCCCTCGTCCTTCGGCCCGCCGCCCGGCGGTGCCGCGCCCGGTGGTGCCACGCCGTACGGCCAGCAGCCGCTGTCGGGCCCCCAGCCGCCGTACGGCCAGGCGCCGCAGGGCTGGACGCCGCCGCCCCCCGCGCCCGAGAAGCGCAAGAACTGGTTCGCCCGACACAAGGTGCTCACCGGTCTCGGTGTGCTGGTAGGGGTCGCGATCGTCGGTGCGGCGCTGGGCGGCGAGGATGAGTCGACGGTGGCCGACGACGTGACGGTCGTGGAGGAGACGGCGGCGGACGTGCCGGCCGACGACGATGGGGCGGACGACGAGGAAGCCGCGGCCGAGAACGCTGCGGCGGAGGACGCTGCGGCGGGGGAGCCCGCGCCCGCGGACCTGCCCGGTCTGGGCGACCCCGTGCGCGACGGCAAGTTCGAGTTCACCGTCACCGAGCTGGAGGATGACGTCCAGCAGATCGGCGACGACTTCCTCAACGAGAAGGCCCAGGGGCGGTTCCTGCTGGTGCACGTGACGGTGGAGAACATCGGCGACGAGGCGCAGTACTTCGACGGGGACTCGCAGAAGCTCGTCGACACCAAGGGGCGCACCCACTCCGCCGACACCGGGGCGGCGATCTACCTCGACGACTCGAACAGCTTCCTCAACGAGATCAACCCGGGCAACTCCGTGGACGGCGTGGTCGTGTTCGACCTGCCTGCCGATGCCAGCGCAGCGACGCTCGAACTCCACGACTCGATGTTCTCCGGCGGTGTCGAGGTCTCGGTGGAGTGACCTCGTGCGCGGGTGGTGCCGCCGCGTCGGCCCTGGTGAGGAGCGCCGGGGCCGACGCCGGGCTGTGGCGAGCGGCGCCGTTGGTTGTGCACGGTCCGTCGGAGTTCACGAGTGACCGGCAACACGCCCTCCGCGTGCCGGTCCGGCAACCGCGCCCCTCGCGCACGCTGCCCCAGGAGGAAGACCGGCCACGCGCCGACCGGCGCGAGGACAAGCGAAGTCGTCGTAGGCCCGGTGCACCCTGGTGCGCCACGCCCGACGATGGCCCGGACACGAAGGAACCGACCGTGGCGCTTACTCCGTCGATCCCCGCGCCCGACTGCACGACGTATTCGACGACGACCCCTGCCGTCGGGCACTCAGCTCCGAGGTGATTTCACCCGCCATCGACCGCGGGCGTGGTCGAGAGCCTCTGGCAACATGGCGGTCGACGATCTAAAGGAGACGCATGGACGCCAAGACCTACCCGCTGCAGGAGATCCTCAAACCCGAGCGTCGGTACATCATCCCGACATTCCAGCGGGACTACGAGTGGACGTTGGAAGGTCAATGGAGACTCCTGTACGAGGATCTCGAGAGCACTGCGGACAAATTGCTCGATGCTCGATCCCATCAAGACGGCAGCTCTTCCGCGCTGAAAAACAAGGAGCAGGATGTAACCCCCCACTTCATGGGGGCGATCGTTTGTGCAAGTCTCCCGTTCGCCACGGGAGGGGTCGCCCTGCGGTCCGTCATCGATGGGCAGCAGCGGTTGACGACGATACAACTCTTGGTCCGCGGACTGCTCGACGTTCTGCAGGAAACCGGGTCGGATCGCCGCAAGTCGGTACGCCGCATGCTCTTCAACCCCGACGACGTCGTGGAGTCGCCCGAGGAGGTACACAAACTTTGGCCGCGCCGGCGAGATCGAGAGGTCTGGCCGGTCGCGATGCAGGACGACGTCCCGGCCTATTCCGGGAGCGTCGACCACCTCTATTTGCAGGCACGCCGGTTCTTCGCCGAGGCAGTGCGAGAGGGTGCGCGCAATGACGCCGGCGAGCCGGACCATCTGCGGCTCCAGGCATTTGCGGACTCGTTGTCGAGCCTGTTCAAGCTCGTGGTCATCGACCTCGATGACAACGACGACGCCCAGGTCATCTTCGAGGTGCTCAATGGTCGCCAGACGCCGCTGGCTCCAATCGATCTGGTCAAGAACCTCCTGTTCCTTCGTGGTGAGCTCGCTGACGACGACGTCGACCGGCTGTACGACGAGTACTGGGCGCACTTTGACGACGACTGGTGGAAGGCGGTGGTCGGTCGAGGTCACGCAGCTCGGGGACGTCGCGACGTGCTGTTGTCGGTCTGGCTCACCGGCGTCTCGGGCTACGAGGCGAACGTCAGCCACCTCTATCGCCAGGCGCGGGAGTACTTGAACGGTCCCGGCGCACCCGACACTGAGCAGGTTCTCCGAGAGCTCAGTGCATACGCGACGGCGTACCGTGCCATCTACGGCGCGGAGGTCATCGATCCGCGCTTGCGCACGCCGTACGAACGGATCAACGCCCTCGAGATCACCACCGCGATCCCGCTGCTCGCGTGGCTGCGGATCACACCGTCGGACGCGATCAGCCTCGATGACGAGGTCCGTGCTGTCCGCGCCGTGGAGTCGTGGGCGCTCCGGCGCTCTTACGTGGGCTGGCAGACGCGTGGCTACGGAACGCACCTCGCGCGGGTGCTGCGGGCGGCTCAGGCCGCGAGAGTAGCCGGAGCGAACGTCGCCGACGCTGTGGTCGCTGCACTCCAAGATGGCGTACTGGCCTGGCCGACCGACGAGGACGTTCACGCGGCGTTCCTCACCCGGCCGTTCTACAACGCCGTCGCGCAGTATCGGATCCGCGTTCTCTTCAGGGCGATCGACGAGCAGATCCGCTTGGAGGACCCGCACGAACCGCCCGTCTCCATTGCGTACGAAGGTCTCCAGATCGAACATGTGCTGCCGCGTAGCTGGAAGGCGCACTGGCCGCTTTGGGGCTCCGACGGCAAGTCGATCGATCCCGAGGCGAGTGATGCCGAGAGCGTCCAGCGTGTGCAGCAGCGCCGCCAGTCATTGGATCGCCTGGGCAACCTGACCGTCGTCACCCAGGCCTTCAATCTTGACGTATCGAATAGCGGGTGGGAGTCGAAGCGGCCGGAGTTCGCGAAACAGGGCGCAATCGTGATCAACAAGGGGATCGCCGCCGTCGAAGACTGGAACGAGGCGGAGATCGATGCTCGGGGCGCCTTCCTCGCGATCGTGGCGAGTCGCGTGTGGCCCGGTCCTGCCGAGCTCGGCGATCACAACAACGAAGTGGCCTCACGAGACCGCATGCCAAAGCGCGGGGGAAGCTCGTGGGGAGGTACGGTCCACGCGTGACTGCATCGTTTGCCACCCAGCTCCTCGGGTGGAAGGAGGCCCGTGGACGACTGGTTCCCAACACGGCCGACACCGCCAGTGCCACCTCGATGACGCTGGCAGCCGCTGTCATAGACAACCTTGGCGTAGCCCGGGGGAGAGCTTCCGACGTCCCTCGAGATCCGGGCGCGGCGCTCGAGCAGATGACGCGCGACGATCTATCGGCGCGCCTGAATGCTGCAACGTCCGAGCGATCCTGGGCCGTCGAGTGCGGCACCTTGATCTCCAGGTTCGAGCAGTACCGGCACCTGGACGCTCTTGACCGTCTGGTGAGGTCTCAGCCAGAGCTGCGGGTCACGATTGGCATGGACTACTTGATCAAGCCCGACGTCACGGTCGGAATCGCGTCATCGTCGGCGGATGCGGTGGCGGGTGGTTCCGCGGTCGAAACGTTCCTCCATGCCGTCGTTTCCTGCAAGTGGACCATCCGGTCAGATCGGGTCCAGAACATCCGGCACGAGTTCGGCCAGATGATTCGTCATCGTCGCGGCCGCCAGCCGCATCTCGTCACGCTGACGGCGGAGCCCCTTCCAACGAGGCTCGCGTCGATTGCGCGAGGCACCGGAGAGGTGGACGCGACCTATCATCTTGCGTTCGATGCTCTTGACCACGCGGTCGCCGAAGTGGGTAACCGAGAGCAGCAGGATGCCTGGCGCGAATGTGTCGAACAAGGACGACTCAAGTCGTATGCCGAACTGGCACCCACGCTCGCAGCGTGGTAGTACATCAGGCGATGTACGGTCTCACTTGACGAGCGATCGCGCGCGCAAGCCCGGACGGCACTGCATTGCCGATCTGCTTCGCAATCGCGATCTTCGATCCGACCCACTGGTAGTCCTCAGGGAAGTCCTGGAGGAGGCTCGCCTCGAAGTGGGTGACTACCCGGTCAACCGAGAGGTTCGGGTCCCCCTTGATGAAGATCCGATCGTCGTCTCTCCGCCGCTGATCCGGAACCCACTGCGGGTGCAGGTACGACCCTTTCTCGGGCTTGAAGAACTCGGTTCGAATCGTATGCGATGGGAAGTCCCAGCGCATACGACCCATGACGTCGGTAGTCCCCGTCGGCTTCTCGCGCCAGCAACGCGGGAGAAGCTCGGTTGGCACATCGAACCGTCCACCGCCCGGCGGAACGTATGAATACCTCTCGAGCGAGAGCGGACGAGGGTCGCGACGGAAATGGATATCGAGTCCCTTGAATACGCCCGGCATTGCCTCACCGAAGAATTCGGTCACAGACTCGGGCAGCTCTGTCGAACCCGGCCGAGTGGGCAAGCCCCCGATCCTGTCGCGCACAGTACGCCAAGGCATGAGGCCCGATCCAGGCTCGGGGCTCCGAGCGTGGGTAGGTGACGGAAGCTCGATCTTCCCCACGCGGGAGCCGATGACGATCGTTCGGCGTCGGCGCTGAGCTACCCCGAAGTCGGCAGCATTGAGGACACCGAACGAGAGTTCGTAGTTTTTGAGCATGCCCCTCTCAACCTCGTCCGTGAGCATCTGGAACTCTGGACTCTTGCTGAACCTGTCGACGTTTTCGATGACGAAGACCTGCGGCCTGGCCTTCATGATGAACCGCATGTACTCGCGCCAAAGCTGGTTGCGCGGGTCGTCGAGGCGCTTCAACCCGAGGTTGGAGAAGCCCTGGCAGGGCGGCCCGCCAATCATCAGGTCCGCTGGAGGGATCACCACGTCACGGACCCCCGCGATGTCACCAGCGATGACGTGCTCCTCGCCGAAGTTCGCCGCGTAGGTCGCTGCCGCGGATCGGTCCCACTCGACGGCGAGCACCGGGACGAAGCCCTCGTCAGCAAACCCGAGGGTCATCCCACCGCAGCCGGCGAACAGGTCGATCATCGTGGGCTTCGTCATGGCGTGATCATATGGTCGGCCGCTGACATCCGCGGGACCCTCGCCGGGTCGCGGCTCTCACACTGCCGGGCAGGTCCGTCGTTGGATCCGCTACGGTCGTCGCGTGCCAGCATCGTTCGCGAAGGACCTGTGCGGATACCGCGACCACGGAAAGCCGAACACCTCAGACCGATCCAAGAAGGACTCGGTCGCCCTGGGCATCGCGCTCTTCGAGGCCCTGGGCGTCCCTCATGACGCCCAGGGGCAGGACGAGACCGGGCTGCCCTTCGCCACCAAGGTCGCCGACGATCTACGCGAACGGGTACGGGCCGTCGGAGTGCTCCACAGAGTGCAACCCGAGCAGGCGCTCAACGAGTTCCAGCAGTACAGGCATGTCGGGGCGCTGAACGAACTCGCAATCGAACCTTCAAAGGGGTATCTCAAGGCCTGGAAGCGGCTGACCCTAGAGGTCACCCGGCGCGTCACCGGCCCGCCAGCGAGCGTTCGGCGCGCCTCGGCGATGATCGACGACGTCGAAGCAGCGGTGGCAGCGGAGGTCGACGACCGGCGTCGAGTCGTCTATGAGATGGGAACTGAGTCTCTGCTGAACTTGGACGTCACCGTTGCGGATGCGCAGTACGGCAGGTTGCCAGAGCTCGAGATTGGGCTGTCCCTCAAGTGGTCGCTACGCACCGACCGGGCACAGGACTGCAGGTCTCAAGGCGCGAAGCTCTCTGCACTGCGCCGCGGGCGCATGCCGCACTTCGCTGCGGTCACGATGGAACCACGGCCCTACATGCTCAATCTGCTCGGCGGTGGGTCCGGTGATGTCGACTGCGTATACCACCTCGATCTTCCTGCTTTGACACTGGCTATCGAGTCCGTCTACGGCGGCAAACATGACAAGTCGTCGAGGCGCACCGTAGGGACCTTCCAGCGCCTCGTCGAGCAGCGCCGGCTGCGGGACTACGACGAGTTGGTCGACGTCGCGATCTCGTTGTGAGAATGAACTGTGGACACTGACTCGTGGGCGTCGTCCCCCGGAGTCCGCCGTGGGATGCAGGCCAACCGTGGGCGTGACACCGGTCCCGAGCTGGCCGTGCGGCGGGCTGTTCATGCGCTCGGGCTCCGCTACCGGGTCGACGCCCGCCCGCTAGCGGACTTGAATCGTCGCGCCGACCTGGTGTTCGGACGAGCACATGTGGCCGTCTTCGTTGACGGGTGCTACTGGCATGGCTGCCCGGTCCACCACACGGTTGCGCGGACCAACGAAAGCTACTGGGCGAAGAAGGTCGAGACGAACCGCAGACGGGACCTGGACACCAACGCGCGCCTCAGGGCGGCTGGCTGGACTGTTGCGCGATTCTGGGAACACGAAGAACCCGCAGAGGTTGCAGGAGAGATCAGCAGGCTCGTGCGCGGGGTGCCCCGCCAGACTGCACCAGCCAGCCGGGGTAGAGCCTGGGGCTCACAGCATCCATGACGGTCGCTTTGAGGACTGGGTTGGCTCCGCGCGGGCAGCCAGACGGCCGAAGCGACGCTCCGCCCAGCCGCGTGCGCGCCCGGTCGGGACGCTGGTCAAGCTGCCGGGCTTCTGCGAAGCTGCGCGTCATGCCGATCCCGTACAAGCGCTACGCCCGAGCGCACCTGACGGCAGCCGAGCAACGCGAACTGACGACAGTCGATGGCCTCGCGTGCCAGTTGCGGGGCCATCTGACCCAGCGCGCCGCCGACATCGATCTGATCCACGTACACGGTGCCCAGAGCAAGGACGTGCAAGATGTTGTCGCCGAATTACTCTGCGGCCACCTCAGGTTCGGCCAGGAGGTGGTGCTTACTCCGCAAGACGGTCTCGTCACGCGAGCGCGACCAGACTTCTTCTTTCGCCTGGACGACGGGCGCGGCATCCTTGCCGAAGTGGAGCGCGGGGGGACGACGCTCAACAACCATGACCTCAAGGACCTGTGGAAGACTCACGTGGCGCCGGATGCGCAGCACTTGTTCCTCGTGGTTCCCATGGCGAACTGGAATCAAAACGGTTCCGCCCGTGACAAGCCGTTCCCTCGAGTGGTTCAGCGTCTGGGCGCCTTCTTCGGGGATGAGCGCCGTGAAATCGACGTCCTGAGCGTGCATATCTTCGGCTACGGCCGGGAGACGCCTCCTGCGTGATCGCGCTCGTCGACACGAATCCAGTCGATCGTGAAGAGCGCCAGCAGCCCCTCAGCGAGCTGCGCGATGTCTTCGGCGTGGTCATGCATCTCGGTGATGACGGCGACGGTCCCTGGCTCGGCGTGGCCACGATCTCCGAGTTCCATGAGGTTCACGCCCATCGTGACCATATGCCGTAGCGTCCGGACGACGCTCGTCGTCTCGATGATGATGTGGAAGGTTGTCGCGTCGTTCACGTCGTCGCCGAGCGCCTCGCCCCAGGCGGACCAGCCGTCGCCTTCGGCCGCTGCGACCTCACCGGCCTCGCGAAGTGCCCGTAGAGCGCCGCCGACTTGGGTGTAGTGGACTCCGACGTGGACGGCGTAGTGGTTGATGGAGTCGATCATGTGCCCAGCGTCATCTGGGCGACCGGATGGGTCAGCTCATGCGATCACCAGCGTCGCGCCCCGTGAGCTGGAGATATCGTCAGCTGTGCCGCGCAGCCTGCCGCCGCAGTTCCCCGATCAACCACGGATAAGGGTCGACGAGCGCCGGCCGGTCAGCCCTGATCTCCTCCCCGAGATCCCGCAGCGCCCCGCTCGCCGTGTAGTAGCGGCCCCGCGTCTGCCCGTGGGCTTCGAGCAGACCCGCCGAGACGAGCCCTCGCAGGTCACGGCTCGCCGTCTGCTCCTCGACCCCGCTCTGCTTCACATAGGTAGGGCGGACGACCCGTAGCCCGCGGACGGCGTCGAACAGAGCGTCGGCGACGCGGGGCTGCAGGCTGAACTGCGCGATGAGCTCGTCGAGCGCCACCCATGTCCGGTCGGCCTCGTCGAACCGGCGCTGCAACGTCTGGGCCTGCATGTGGTGGGCACGGAGGCTGAACTTGATCCACAAGCCGGCGTCGTTCTGGGGGTTCCATGCGCCGGCGCCGGTGACCGCCAGGACGCGGTAGTAGTCGTCGGTGTTGCTGCCGAGCCATTCCTCGATGCTGGAGAACGTCGGTTCGAGCACGCGGTCCTGGGCGAGCACCAGCGTCTGCAGCGCGCGAGCCATCCGGCCGTTGCCGTCCTTGAACGGGTGGATCATGACCAGGTTGAGGTGTGCCATGGCCGCATCGACCAGGGTGTCGGTTCCGTCCGTGCGCAACGAGCCCACGAGTTCATCGACCAGGTCCGCCACGACCTCGGCAGGTGGCCCCTCGTAGACCGTCACGTCGGCCACGTCGTCACGGACGTAGATCGATCCAGGCCGGAACCGTCCAGGATCGACCGACAGGTCGTGCTCCATCAGCATGAAGTGCAGCGACCGCAAGGTCTGGGAGTCCACGACGAATCCGGGCTCGGGCGCCATCCTCAGGATGTACGTCATCATGCGGCGGTAGCCGAGGATCTCTGACCAGGTGCGCTGGTCTGCTGTCAGGGGAGGCTCGTCGTCCACAGCTGCCAGAGCGTCCTGGTCCGACACGGTGTAGCCCTCGATCGTGTTGGACCCTTGGATGGCGCGCGCCTGGGTGGTTCGGCGCATACCGTTCGTCCAGCGGCGCGGCGTGCGGAGCATCAGCGCGAGGGAGTCGCGGAGGTCCTGGATCTCGGCGATGACTCCGGTGTCCTCGAGGTCGGTCTCGGGCGTTCGGTAGATGGTGGGCACGATCCGCTCCCCGCGTGACACAATGACTTAATCATAGTGTCACGACGCGCACGGATGACGCAATGATTAAGACATAGTGACAAGGGCCGGAGCCAGTGGCGCGGCGGGTCTCGAGGGCCGCGGAACGACGCCGATGGAGCCCGGGCCGCGTAGGCGTTGGAATCGCATCTTGCCGTTTTGCACATCAGTTCTCGCCGATCTGCAGGCCATGTTTCGCCGTTCTGCACGCGGAGCGTCGCCGATCCGCAGCGATCGCCGACCCACTCCTCACATTCGGCCGAGCCGCTCCAACCCCTGCACCCCGGCCTCCGACACGACCTTCAGCCGCCCGACAGCCTCCACCACCTCACCGCGCCCCCGATCAACGTCAGTCACCCGCGTCGGGTTGAGCGGCGTCGAGTGCGACCACGCGGCGACGTCCGGCTCGGCCATGTAGGCCGCCGTCGCCACGGCTCCGGCTGCCTGGACGCCGACCCACTCGGACGGAGTCGAGAACAGCGGGGTGGAGGGGCACAGCGCGTTCAGGTCCGCATCGCTCCACGCCGGCCGCGTCGCCTCGACGTACCCCGCCAGCGCCGCCCCGAAGCACGGGAACCCGGCCCGCACGGGCTGCAGCACCATGCGTCCGTCGGACCAGATGGGCACGGCCGGCCGCTGCCGCAGCCCTTCAGCAGCACAGTGCACGACGACGGCGCCTGCCCCGATCCGCAGGTCCCCGCGGTCGAGCGACACCAGCCCCGGCGACACCCGCCGCACGTGCCCGAGCCGCACCACGTTCTCCACGGTCCGCAGCAGCTCGAGCTCCCACCGTGCCAGCGTCGGCACCCGCGCCATGGTCGGCACCACGTCCCGGTCGACCCGGAGCATCACGCCGTCGTCCTCGAGGCGCAGGAAGAACTCGTCCACCGAGGACGCCGCGGCCCCCGCCTCCATCATCGACGCAGCCATCCCCAGGAAGACCGCCGGGTCAGGCTGCACCACGGCCCGGTCGAGCATCCAGGGGTCGCGCGGCCGCACCCAGCACACCTCCTCGGGCGACACCCCGCGCCCCAGCAGCCAGACGATCGCGTCGGTCGCGGTCTTCCCCGACCCGACCACCACGAACGACCTGGCCGACTCCGCCACGAACGGCAGCTCACCCACGGGCACGCAGGTGACGCCGTCGGACACCTCGAACGGCGGCGGCTCCAGCGCGGGGATGCGCGGCGACAGGTACCGGGCGTCCACGACGCGCCGCCGGACGCGCACGTCCCGCTCGACGCCGGGACCGAGCGCGACCACTCGTCCGCCGTCGGACACGTCATGGTCGCCGAGGAACGTGAAGCGCCCGCTGGGCTCGAACCGCTCGCGCAGCACGCGCTCGTAGTAGTCGCAGACCTCGGCGCCGGTGGCGCGCTCGTGCAGGCCGGCCTCCGGACCGGACGTCTGGATCGCCCCGCCGAACGGCGTCGACGCCACCCCGTAGAACGGCGACGCCTGGTGCAGTCGGACGAAGGGATAGGCGTCGCGCCAGTGGCCGCCGACGGCGTCACGCCGGTCGACGAGCGTCACGTGCGCGTCGCTGTGGTCCAGCACCGCGTCGGTGAACGCCATGCCGGCGGCCCCCGCGCCGATGACGAGGTAGTCGGTCTCCAGGGCTCTGCCCATGGGACCAGTGTCTCCCAGCGAGCCGGGCCGTGGAGCGGCCCCTCGCGGGACCGCTCCACGACCGGCCGGTGACGACGTCAGTCGAAGCTGACGCGGAACGTCGCCCTCGCGTGCGTGTCGTCGGCGCTGGTGGTCATGCCCGCCGCGCGCAGCGGCTCGAGGTAGCCGAGGGCTTCCGGGTCCGACTCCAGCACGGGACGCAGCACGTCCGTCAGCAGGTCGAGGTCGACGTACAGCACGCCGCTCGCGTCCTCGGGGCTGACGACGCTGCGGTAGGCGTCCGTGGAGCCGAGGCCGCCGTCCGCGGCGATCTCGGTGGCGTACGCGTCGTTCGTCGCGAACACGAACCCGTCGTCGGCCGGCGAGGTCGTCAGCGGGTCCGTGCCGGAGTCGGTCAGCAGGCCATCGATGCGGCCGGCGAGGTCCTCGAGGGCCGCGGTGTCCCCGACGGTGCGCACGCCCACGGAGACGTCGGACATGCCCGCCACCGTGTCCAGCGAGTCGAGGCCGCGGGAGTCGACGGCGATCGCGATCTGCTCGCCGGCGAGCGTCACCAGGTCGTCGGGCAGCCGGATGCCGTACTCGTCCTCGAGCAGCGCCACGATGCCGTCCAGGTCGGGCTGGCCGGCCCCGCCCCAGGGGTCGTCGGTGGCGGTGGCCGACACGTCCGCCGACGCGCCGGTGCAGGAGTCCACGAAGATGTCGACCAGCATCTCGTCGTCGGCGGTGAGCGCGTCCTCCGTGAGACCGAAGGTGTCGTACGCGGCCTGGACGCAGTAGTCGTGCATCTCCGGGTCCACCTCGGCAGGCGTCGCGGCGGCGTCCTCGGTGCCCGGCATCAGTGCCTCGCCGCCGAGCGCCCCGCCCCCGAGGGTCGCCATGGAGTCGTACAGCTCGCGGAACTGCTCCCACGCGTCGTCGACGGCGCCGGGAGCGGTGGAGCCGGAGATCGCCGCCAGCGTGGTGTCCGGCAGGGCCGCCGTCACCGAGGTGCCGGTCGCCCGGTACGGCGCGAGGACGGCCTCGTCGCCGGCAGAGAGAGTCTCCAGCTCGATCCCGTCGGGGTTGGCGCGCAGGGCGCCGGCCATGGTGGTGAGGGATTCCAGGTCCTCCAGGTCGCTCTCGGCCAGCGCGCCCTCGGTCAGCTCGGGAACCGCGTCGAGCGACCAGTCGAGGGCGGCCTCGGCGTCGGCCCAGAACGACACGAGCCCCGCGTCGCCGAGCGCCTCCATGTCCGCGGTGAAGACCTCGTCGTCCGCGAGCGAGCTCTCCTCGGCGTCGGCCACGACGTCGGCCGCGGCCGTGCCGTCGGTGATGAGCGCGTAGCCCTCGGTGAAGGCGAGCTGGCCGGCGTCGAGGGCCTCGCCGCAGCCCAGGCCCGACTCGAGCGCAGGGCGGGCGGCGTCCTCGTCGGTGACGGCCAGCACCCAGACCGGCTGGGGCTCGCCGTCGACGCCGGGGACCGCGGCGAGCGCGGTGCGGTCACCGATCCACGGGGCGACGTCGGCGTCGTAGTCGACCTCGCACTCGCCGTTCGCGACGAGCGCGTCGACGATGACCTGCTTGAGGTCCGAGTCCTCGGTGACCTCGACGCCCAGGTCCTCGGAGAAGTCGGGCAGGCGGTCCGCCAGGCGCAGCAGGTTGATCTTCTGCTCGGCCGACGGGTCGAGGTCCACGCGCACGTACCCGATCGTGGAGGCGGGCAGCGCCGCCTCCGGCTGAGCGCCACCGCCGTCCAGCATGGCGTAGGCGGCGGCACCGGCCCCGCCCAGGAGCAGGACTCCGGCGGCGACCGAGCCGCCGATCACCAGGCCCTTGCGCGAGCGCCGCGCGGGCCCCGTGGGCTCTGCGGGCTCGGCCGGCGCGGCGGTCTCAGCGGGCGCCGCGGCCGCTGCAGTCCCAGCCGGCTCGGTGGGGTTCTGGTCAGACGGCGGGTCTGCAGGTGCTCCGGGCTGAGGCTGCGGCGGCTGGTCGGTCACGAAGGTGTCCCCCTGGAAGTAGTCGGTGGCGGGATGCCGACCGTACCGAGCGACCGGCCGTGCCGGAAGGGACGTCCATGGACAGAACTACCCATCGCCCCGCAGATCACCCGGTGACGTCCCCGTCCACGTAGAACCACCGGCCGCCCTCACGCACGAACCGGCTCTTCTCGTGCAGCCGCCCGCGTCCGGCCGCCGGGCCTCCCCCCGAACCCGCACCCGAACCCGAACCCGAACCCGCACCCGCACCCACCGCCGACCGGAACGTCGCGACGAACTCCACCTCGCCGTCGTCGTCGAAAGGGCCGCCGCCCAGCGTGGACAGGACGTCGAGCCGGCGCCACTGCTGCTCCGGGTCCAGCTCCAGGACGGACGGCCGCGTCGTCGGGTGCCACGTCCGCAGAAGATACGAGGCGTCGCCGACGGCGAAGGCGGCGTACCGCGAGCGCATGAGCGTCTCCGCGGTCCCGGCCGTCCGTACACCCGCGTGCAGCGGTCCGCAGCACTCGCCGTACGGCAGACCGGTCAGGCAGGGGCAGCGTGCGGCGTCGTCCATGGGGACATGGTTCACCACGTCGGCGTCAGGGCGCGAGGACGTCCTCGACCGGCGCCAGGTGCACGGCAGGGTCGCTGCTGGCCTCATCGACGAGGCTCCGGGTGAACCCCGACCGTGCGGCGAGGACGATCGACGCGCCGTCCGTCGACAGCCCGCGGTCAGAGCCTGTCGGTGAGCTCAGTCAGCGAGCCAGCGGCGGAGTTGCCAGGCGGGGGCGATCCAGATCATGGCTCCGGGGTCCTCAAGCAGGCAGTAGCCGGGCCGCCAGCGAGCGGGCCGTCGCCTCGAGCGTGGTGACGTCCATCCCGGTGCGTCCCATGAAGGTCAGGCCTTGCTGTGCGGCCAGGAGTGCCCTGGCCGTGCCGACCGGGTCGGCGGAGGTCCCCATGTCGCCCTGGGCCTGCGCGCGGCGCACGCCGTCGGCGAGCACGGCCGTCATCCCCTCGTAGGCCTGTCGCGCTTCGGCAGCGACGACGGGGTCGGCGGCAGCCAGCTCCGTGGTGCTGTTGGCGAGCAGGCAGCCGCGCCGGGCGGCCACGCCTTCGGGGTCACCTACCGGCATCATGACGAAGGAACGCAGCGCCTCGACCGCGTTCGGTGCTGAGTCGATCGACCGGCGCAGCATGCGGTCGAGCGAGGCGACGTACCGGCGCAGCACCCGCAGGAACAGCTCGTGCTTGTCCCCGAAGGCGGCATAGAGGCTGCCCTTGCCCAGGTTGCTGACCCGCATGAGGTCCTGCAGCGACGTTGCCGCGTAGCCCGCGTCCCAGAACTGGTCGCACACCGCGCGGAGTACCGCGTCCTCGTCGAACTGTCGTGGCCTTGCCATGTCCCCATCCTAGAAGTTCTTGACCGATTGGTCCACCATGCTTATTGTGGACCGACCCGTCAAGAACCGCGGTGAGGTGTGGTGACCGAACGGCACCTGCCTCGGTTCGACGCACCCCGCAGAGAGGACGAACACTCATGAGACAGCTGACCGACAAGACCGCCCTGGTGACCGGCGCGAGCACCGGCATCGGGCTCGCCACCGCCGAGCGCTTCGTCGCCGAGGGCGCGCACGTCTACCTCACCGGGCGCCGCAAACAGGAGCTCGAAGCTGCCGCCCGAGTGTTGGGCGACCGGGCGACGGCGATCCAGAACGACGTCTCCGACCTGGATGACCTCGACAAGCTGTTCGAACGGATCGCCGACGACGGGAAGCGGCTCGACGTCCTCTTCGCGAACGCCGGTGGGGGCGAGGCGGATCAGCCCTTGGACTCACTGACCCCCGAGGCCTTCGACCGCACTTTCGGGATCAACGTTCGAGGCACCGTCTTCACCGTCCAGAAGGCGCTGCCGCTGCTGAACAGCGGCGGGAGCATCGTGCTCACCGGCTCCAGCTCGGCACGCCGCGGCGTCGTGGGCTTCGGCGTCTACTCCGCCACGAAGGCAGCATTGAGGCAGTTCAGCCGAGTATGGGCCGCTGAGCTCGCGCCCCGCGGCCTACGGGTCAACACCGTGGTGCCCGGTCCCACCGACACCCCCGGGCTCCGCGGCCTTGCCAAGAACTCGGGACAGGAACACGCGCTGCTCGACGACATGGCCAGCAGCACGCCCCTGGGCCGCACCGCTGATCCTGCCGAGATCGCCAACGCCGTGCTCTTCCTGGCCTCTGACCAGTCCAGCTTCATCACCGGTAGCGAGCTGTTCGTGGACGGCGGCGAGGTGCAGGTCTACCCCTGACCGGGCCTTGCGCTGCCTCTCAGGGCCGCTGCCACTCCCGGGCGAGCATCCCGTACACCAGGGTGTCGGTCCACTCGCCCTTGGACCACCAGTCCGCGCGCAGCCGACCCTCGCGCTGCATCCCCACCCGCTCGCACAGGCGGGCCGACGGTTCGTTGCGGGCGTCGAGCTGGGCGACCACCCGGTGCATCCGGTACCGGTCGAACGCGATGCCGAGCAGGGAGCGCAGCGCCTCCGTCGCGAACCCGCGGCCGCCGTGGCCGGGGTGGAACGCCCAGCCGACCTCTCCGCGGGACACGGTGTCCCCGGTCGTCCACAGGGCGATGTCGCCGACGACGGTGCCCTCGTGCTCGACGACCAGTGCCAGGGCGGACGCGGGGCCGTCGATGCCCGTGCGCTGCCGGCGCAGCGCGAGCTGGGTCTCGGCCACCTCGCGCGTCCACGGCTCCTCGAGCAGGAACCGGGCCACCTCGGGATTCGCGTAGTAGTCCAGCAGCGGCTCGAGGTCGTCCTCCTGGTACGTGCGCAGCACGAGGCGGCTCGTCCTGACGGGCAGGAGAGCAGGCTGGGGTGGGGTCGCCTCGGTCACGGTGACGAACCCTAACCCGGCTCGGCCCTGCGCACCCTGCGATCGATCGGGGCCGGGCGTGGAAGCATGGCCGCCAGACGGGTGTGACCGCGCCCGGGTGAGGAGCGCTCCATGGACACCGTTCGGCACAGCATCGCCCTCGTGGCGCACGACAACAAGAAGGTCGAGCTCCTGCGCTGGGCCGAGTTCAACCGGGGCACCCTGTCCGGGCACGAGCTCTGGGCGACCGGCACCACCGGCACCATGCTCGAGTTCGAGCTGGGGCTGCCGGTCCACCGGCTGCTCTCCGGTCCGGTGGGCGGCGACCAGCAGATCGGCGCGAAGATCGCCGAGGGGCTCATCGACATGCTGATCTTCTTCTGGGACCCGCTCGAGGCGCAGCCCCACGACCCGGACGTCAAGGCGCTGCTGCGGCTCGCGGCCGTGTGGAACGTGCCGATGGCGTGCAACGTCACCACGGCGGACATGATGATCTCCTCGCCGATGATGCGTCAGGACTACACCGCCGGTCGCCCCGTGATCGGCGCGCGTGCCTGGGAGGGCGGCCAGCCGGCCTGAGCGCCGACGACGCAAGGGCCGACGCCCGCGGCCCGCCGCGACGTCCGGCGGGATCGGCCCGCCACGGTTGTCCGTGAGGCAAACGGAGGTTCCCGCAGGGCGTGATCGATGATGCCTGGGCAGTCCCGAATCACGCACAGCGTGAGAATCACGTCGGACGTGATCACCGATCGCTGTGCGGGAGCCGTTCACGCACTGCGGTAACCCTCGATCTGCACACTCGAAGACCTGTCGTCACTGGAGCGTGATCGAGGTCAGGAGCCGCGTGAGACCCTGAGCCATGCCGCTGCGATTCGAGGAGCTCGACTTCCAGCCGACGCCGATGGGGGACATCAGCCTGCGCCGTCGGTACGACCCGGCCGCGCGGCAGGACGTCTACGAGGTCCGCCTGGGCGACGAGTACCTCATGTCGAGCCTCTTCACGGTGGCCGAGCGCGAGCTCGCCACCCTCGCCCTGGACCGGCTCACCGCGCCGGACGGGGCCGCGCTGCGCGTGCTGGTCGGTGGCCTCGGGCTCGGCTACACCGCGCAGGCGGCGCTCACCGACCCGCGGGTCGGTGAGGTGACGGTGGTCGAGTACTCCGGCCCGGTGCTGGACTGGCACCGGCGTGAGCTGTTGCCGGACGTCGCCGGGCTCGCCTCCGACCCGCGCTGCCGGCTCGTCCAGGGCGACTTCTTCCACCGGATGCGCGAGGAGCCGCAGGTCCGGTATGACGCGATCCTGCTCGACATCGACCACAGCCCCCGCCACGTGCTCCACCCGAGCCACGCCGCGTTCTACGACGCGGCCGGCCTGCGCGCGATGGCCCGCCACCTGACCGACGACGGTGTGTTCGCGCTCTGGTCGGACGACCCGCCCGACGCCGCGTTCGAGGCCGAGTCGGAACAGGTGTTCGCCGAGCGTTCGTCGCACCCGGTGCCCTTCGCGAACCTGCTCACCGGCGGCGAGTCGAGCAACACCGTCTACCTCGCCCGCGGCGTCCGCGGCGCCGCGTCCGCGTAGCCACCCCGGCCGACCCGGACACCGGGTGCCGTGACACGCTGGCACCATGGCTGACCGTCTGCGCACCGCCACCTCCCCGTACCTGCGCCAGCACGCCGACAACCCGGTGGACTGGTGGCAGTGGGGCGACGACGCGTTCGCCGAGGCCCGGCGCCGCGACGTCCCCGTGCTGCTGTCGGTCGGGTACGCCGCCTGCCACTGGTGCCACGTCATGGCGCACGAGTCGTTCGAGGACGACGAGGTCGCGCAGGTGATCAACGACGCGTTCGTGCCGATCAAGGTCGACCGGGAGGAGCGACCCGACGTCGACTCCGTCTACATGGCGGCCACCCAGGCCATGACGGGCCAGGGCGGCTGGCCCATGACGGCGTTCCTCACACCGGACGGCGAGGCCTTCCACTGCGGCACCTACTTCCCTCGCGAGCACTTCCTCGGGGTGCTCGGCGCGGTCCGTGACGCGTGGGCGGACGGGCGCGACGCCGTCGTGCAGCACGGCGCCGCCGTGACCGCGGCGATCGCCCGCACGACGGGACCGCTGCCGGGTGCACCCCTCGACGACGCGGCGCTCGCCGGGGCCGTGTCCGCCGTCGCGCGTGACGCGGACCGGGTCCACGGCGGGTTCGGCGGGGCGCCGAAGTTCCCGCCCTCGATGACGCTCAAGCACCTGCTGCGCCACCACGCCCGCACGGGCGACGATGCCGCCCTCGCGCTGGTCGAGCGGACGTGCGAGGCGATGGCGCGCGGCGGGATCTACGACCAGCTCGCCGGCGGGTTCGCGCGGTACTCCGTGGACGCGCGCTGGGTGGTGCCGCACTTCGAGAAGATGCTCTACGACAACGCCCAGCTCCTGCGCGTCTACGCCCACCTGTGGCGGGCGACCGGGTCGCCGCTCGCCGAGCGCGTGGCCCGCGAGACCGCGGAGTTCCTGCTGCGGGACCTGCGCACGGCCGAGGGCGGCTTCGCCTCCGCCCTCGACGCCGACACGGTGGTCGACGGACACAGTGTGGAGGGCCTCACCTACGCCTGGACGCCCGCGCAGCTGCGCGACGTGCTCGGGGACGACGACGGCGCCCGGGCCGCGGAGGTCCTCGCGGTCACCCAGGCGGGTACCTTCGAGGGCGGGACCTCGACGCTCCAGCTGCCCGAGGACCCTGATCCCGCCTGGTGGGCGGACGTCCGTGCCCGGCTCCACGCCGCGCGGGAGCAGCGCCCCCAGCCCGCCCGGGACGACAAGGTCGTCACCGCGTGGAACGGGCTCGCGGTCGCGGCGCTCGCCGACGCCGGGGTGCTCCTCGAGCAGGACGCCTGGGTGCGCGCGGCCCGGGAGTGTGCGGAGCTGCTGCTCGACCGGCACGTCGTCGACGGGCGGCTTCGGCGCGCGTCGCGGGACGGCGTCGTCGGTGCCCCGGCTGCGGTGGCCGCCGACCACGGCGACCTCGCCGAAGGGCTGCTCGCCCTGCACCAGGCCACGGGAGAGGCGAGCTGGCTCACGACTGCCGGCGAGGTGCTCGACGTGGCGCTGGACCACTTCAGCGATCCGCGAGGAGGCGGCTTCTTCGACGTCGCCGACGACGCGGAGCGGCTCGTGGTGCGGCCCCGCGACCCCAGCGACGGACCCGAGCCGTCGGGACAGTCGGCGCTGGCCGCCGCGCTCGTCTCCTACGCCGCGCTGACCGGCTCGGCGCGGCACCGCGCCGCCGCCGAGGCCGCCGTGGAGGCTTCCGGGGCGCTCGCCCGGCAGGCGCCGCGCTTCGCCGGCTGGGCGCTCGCCGCCGCCGAGGCCCTGGCGGCCGGGCCGCTGCAGGTCGCGGTGGTCGGCAGCGGCGCCGGAGCGGCCGACCTCGCGCGGACCGCGCGCCGCACGGCCACCGCGGGCACCGTCGTCGTCCACGGACCCCCCGACGCCGAGGGTGTGCCGCTCCTGGCGGACCGGCCCCTCGTCGACGGCGGCCCGGCCGCGTACGTGTGCCGCGGGTTCGTGTGCGACCGGCCCATGACCACGACGGCGGAGCTGACGGCCGCGCTCGCCCGCTGAGCGGGCGGCGGGACGGCTCAGGCTCAGCCGAGCGTCATCGCGCGCAGGTCGTCCAGCGTGCCGTCGGACACGTCACGGTCGGAGTACTGCCAGAACTCCCGGTCGCGGCGCGGCACCTCGGGAGCGAGCGCCACCGACCGGATCCACAGCGGGTAGCGGTCGTCGTCCTCGCCCAGGTAGCGGCTGCGCACCTCCTGGGTGGTGTAGATGATCGGCACGGCGCCGTAGTGCTCCTCGAGCGCGGCGAGCATCGGGTCCAGGATGCCGCGCAGGTCCTCCACCGACGGCGGGTCCGCCGCGAAGTCCCCGTAGTACTCGACGTCGACCACCGGCGGCAGCGTGCCCTGCGTGGCCGGCACCTGCTCGATCAGGTGCGCCGCCTGGCTCTCGCCCGGGCTCTCGAAGCTGAGGAAGTGGTACGCGCCCACCAGCAGGCCCGTCTCCTGCGCACCGGTCCAGTTCGCGGCGAACCGTTCGTCCACGCGGCTCGACCCCTCGGTCGCCTTGACGAACGCGAAGTCGAGGTCCTGGCCCGCCAGCACCGGCCAGTCGATCTCGCCCTGGTAGGCGGACACGTCCACCCCGCGGACGTCGTAGTCGTCCGCCGAGCGCCACCACGACCGTCCCCAGGCCACCCAGCAGCCACCACCGTCGTCGTGCTCCGCTCTCGCTCACCGGGGAATCATGGCAGACCGTCCGACGCCGGCCGGCCCGGCGGGACCGGGGCCCGTGACGCGCTGCGGGTGGCGGCGAGCGACCCCAGCAACCGCAAGGCCTCCGCGCTCGACCCGTCGTCGGCGTGGTAGACCACGAGCTGCTGGCCAGGGCTCGAGGGGACGTCGAAGGCCTGCATCCGCAGCGTCAGGCCGCCGACGTCCGGGTGGTGGAGACGCTTGGGGCCGTGCCCCTTGCCGCGCGCGTCGTGGCGTGCCCACCGGTCGGCGAACTCGGTGCTCTGCGCCGCCACGGTGCGTAGCACCTCGCGGATCCGGGGGTCGTGGGGGAAGGCCCCGTGCAGGAGCCGGAAGCCCGCGACCGTCCTGTTCGCGACGTCGTCCCAGTCCGGGTAGAACGTGCGTGCCGTGGGATCGAGGAACACCGTGAGGACCAGGTTCGCACCGTCCTCGAAGCCGTCGAAGAGCGCGCCGGCCAGGGCGTTGGTGGCCAGCACGTCGTAGGCACGTCCGACGACGATCGCGGGGGTGTCCGGCCACCGGTCCAGCAGGTCGGCCAGCCCGGGGTCGACCCGCTCGGGCAGCGACACCCGTCCCGGGGCGGGGGAGAGGCCGGCGACCCGGTACAGGTGCAGCCGGGCGTCGTCGTCGAGCTGCAGGACCTGGCTCAGCGCGTCCAGCACCTGCGCCGACGGGTGGCGCTCGCGGCCCTGCTCGAGGCGGACGTAGTAGTCGACGCTCATCCCGGCCAGCATCGCGACCTCCTCGCGCCGCAGGCCCGGCACGCGGCGCACCCCCACGACCGGCACCCCGGCCGCCTGCGGGGTCACGCGGGCGCGCCGGCCGCGGAGGTAGTCGCCGAGCGGGGTCGAGGCCATGGTCCCGATGCTAGGTCGGGGCGGACCTGCGAGGGAGGGTGTGCCGCTCCCAGGCACGGCACGTCCTTCCGGGGCCGGCGGGCGACGAGAAGGGTCGACGGCATGACGACGAACACGACGAGCACGACGAACGCGACGAGCACGACGAGCACGCCCGAGACCTCGACCGGCAAGACCGTCCTCGTGACCGGGGCCAGCAGCGGGATCGGCGAGGCGACCGCCCGCCGTCTCGCCGCGGACGGCCACCACGTGGTCCTGACCGCCCGGCGCACCGACCGGCTCGACGCGGTGGTGACCGAGCTGCGCGACCGCGGTCACAGTGCCGAGGCCCGCGGCCTCGACGTGACCGACCGCAGCGCGGTCAGCGCCCTGGTGGACACCGTGGTCGCCGACCGCGGCCGCCTCGACGTCCTGGTCGGCAACGCCGGCGTCATGCTCCTGTCCCGGCTCGACGCGCTGCTGGTCGACGAGTGGGACCGCATGCTCGACGTCAACGTCCGCGGGCTCCTGCACGGCGTCGCGGCAGTCCTGCCGCACTTCCGCGCCCAGGGCGGCGGGCACGTGGTGACCGTCGCCTCCATCGGCGCCCACGAGGTCGTCCCCACCTCCGCGGTGTACTCCGCCACCAAGTACGCGGCCTGGGCGCTGACCGAAGGGCTGCGGCAGGAGTCGGACCCGAGCATCCGGGTCAGCACCGTCTCTCCGGGGGTCGTGGCGAGCGAGCTGGCGGACCACATCACGGACCCGCTCGCCGCCTCGGTGATGGAGACCTACCGGGCGGCGAGCATCCCGGCGGACGCCGTCGCGCGGGCCGTCGCCTTCGCCGTCGCGCAGCCCGCCGACGTCGACGTCAACGAGATCGTGGTGCGGCCGGCGGCGCAGCGCTGACCGGCACGCCGGGAACCGGGACACCGGGTGGAGCGTTGGACCCGGCGATCCCACCCGTCCCGGAAGGACCCCTCGCATGACTGCGCCCGCCGACCCCCGGCCCGCCCCGGCACGACCCGCCACGGCACGACCCGCCGGGAAGCCCCCGCTGTCCGGGCTCGGCCGGCTCTACGCCGTCGTCGCCTGGTTCGAGGCCTTCACGTGGGTGGGTCTGCTGGTGGGGATGTTCCTCAAGTACGTCACCGAGACCACCGAGGCGGGGGTCTGGTTGTTCGGGCGGCTGCACGGCGGGGCGTTCGTGGCCTACGGGATCGTCGCGCTGATCGTGGCCGTCAGGCACCGCTGGGGGATCTGGCGCACCCTCGTGGCGCTGGCCGCCGCCGTCCCGCCCCTGACCACGCTGCTCGCCGAGTGGTGGCTGCGGCGGACCGGTCACCTGAGCGCGCCGGCGCAGATCCCCGGTGCCCCGGAGCGTCGTCCGTAGTTTCCCGGATCGTTACCCGTGCGGTGCCCGCACGGCGGCGGCGCTGGCTACTGTGATTCCATCCATCTCGATCAGTGGGAGAAATCACACATGCACACCATGCGCAAGCAGGTGGCCGGGGCGACCACGCTCGGCCTCGCGCTCGCGGGTGTCGTCACCGTCGGTGCGCTGCCCGCCCAGGCCGCCGACCCGGTCGACATCCAGATCCTCCAGACGAACGACTTCCACGGCCGCATCCTCGAGGACTCCTACGGCGGGGCCGCCGGGGCCGCCGTCCTGGCCGGAGCGGTCGACCAGCTGCGGACCGAGAACCCGAACACGATCTTCGCGTCGGCCGGCGACCTCATCGGCGCGTCCACGTTCGAGTCCTTCATCCAGCAGGACAAGCCGACGATCGACGCCTTCAACGCTGCGGGCCTCGACGTCTCGGCGGTCGGCAACCACGAGCTCGACGGCGGCTACGACGACCTGGTGAACCGGGTCTCGGCGCCGTACGACGCCGAGGAGAACCCGTACGGCGGGGCCGAGTGGCCGTACATCGCGGCGAACATCATCGACGCCGAGACCGGGGAGCACGCGACCCCGCCGTCCTGGGTGACCGAGGTCGGCGGCGTCGAGGTCGGGTTCGTCGGTGCGCTCACCGAGGACATGCCGTCGCTCGTGAGCCCCGACGGGATCGAGGGCCTGGAGTTCACGGACATCACCGACGCGGTGAACGACGAGGCGGACGTGCTGCGCGCGCAGGGCGTGGACCTCGTGGTGGCGCTCGTGCACGAGGGCGCGGCCACCGACGACTGCGCGGAGATCACCGAGGGGTCCTTCGGCGAGATCGTCACGGGCGTCGACGGCGACGTCGACGCCATCGTCTCGGGCCACACGCACCTCGAGTACGACTGCCGTGTCCCGGTCGACGCCTGGGCCGATCGTCCGGTCACCGAGCGACCGGTCGTCTCCGGGGGCGAGTACGGCGTCAACCTCAACCAGCTCGTCTTCACGATGGACCCCGAGTCGGGCGACGTGCTCGGGCTCGAGTCCGCCGTGCTGCCGCTCATCGGCAACTACCCGGCCGACCCCGAGGTGGAGCAGATCGTCGCCGACGCCGTCGACGTCGCCGACGAGCTCGGTGCCGAGCCGCTGGGCGAGATCGCCGGAGTGCTCAACCGTGCGCAGCTCACGGCGACCGACGCCGACGGGAACCCCATGCGCACCGAGAACCGGGGCGGCGAGTCGACGCTCGGCAACTTCGTCGCCGAGGTGCAGCGGTGGGCGACCGAGGCCGAGGAGGCCGGCTCGGCGCAGATCGCCTTCATGAACCCCGGTGGCCTGCGGGCGGACCTGACCGGCGAGGCCGGCACCGACTTCCCCCGGACCGTCACCTACCAGCAGGCCGCGGCCGTGCAGCCGTTCGCCAACACGCTGGTCAACATGGACCTGACGGGCGAGCAGGTCAAGACGGCGCTGGAGCAGCAGTGGCAGCGCGACGCGTCGGGCGAGGTGCCGTCGCGGCCGTTCCTGCGGCTCGGCGTCTCCGAGGGCTTCACGTACACCTACGACCCGGCGCTCGCCGAGGGCGACCGGATCACCGGCATGTGGCTCGACGGTGAGGCGATCGACCTCGACGCCTCGTACTCGGTCACGGTGAACTCGTTCCTGGCTGCCGGTGGGGACAACTTCCGGGTCTTCGCCGAGGGCGCCGACGCCCGTGACACCGGCAAGATCGACCTGACGGCGTTCGTCGACTACATGGCGGAGCACGCCGCCGACGAGCCGCTCGCGGTCGACGCGAGCCAGCGTGCCGTCGGCGTGTCGTTCACCGCCAACGAGGAGCTGAAGGCCGGCAAGAAGACGGCGTTCGACGTCTCCTCCTGGTCGATGTCCACCGAGGCGGACGTGACCGACGACGAGCTGGTCGTCCAGCTCGACGGCGAGGAGATCGGCCGGTTCGCCGTGGACAGCACGGTCGGCTCCGACCCGTACGACGAGGTCGGCACCGCGTCGGTGGACCTGCGGCTGCCGAAGAAGCAGGCGGGCACGCTCACGCTGGTCGGCGAGGCCACGGGCACCGAGGCCGTCGTCGGCGAGGTGCAGGCCAAGGGTGGCAAGCCGGACTGGACGCCCGGCAAGCCCTACACCGCGGGTGACGTGGTCGAGCACGAGGGCGCCACCTTCGAGGCGATGTGGTGGACCACCGAGACCCCGGGCGCCTCTCCGTGGGGCTCGTGGCAGGAGATCGCCGCGACCGCCGACGGCACCGCCGTGTGGACCTCCTCGCGGGTGTTCACCGCCGGTGACGTCGTCGAGCACGACGGCGCCACCTTCGAGGCGCAGTGGTGGACGCGGAACCAGGAGCCCGGCGACTCGCCGTGGGGCCCCTGGCAGCTCACCGGCTGATCTCGACCAGCGGACGAGCGCCCGGGGCGCTTCCTCGATCGGTCCGGTCGAGGAAGCGCCCCGGGCGCGCGTCGTCCCGGTCCCACGCGCAGGCCCGGCTGACGTAGTCGAAGAACGCCGGCTGCGCCGCCTCCGGCAGCGGGAGGTGCAGCAGCGGCTGCTCCACGCCGTCCACCATGGTCAGGACCGGCGTGAAGGTGCCCCGCTTGTCCTCGGCCACGGCGTGCGGGTCGCACCGCCGCGGGACGACGTCGAGGGTGATGTCGCCCGCGCCGTCCGGCACCACGGCGTCGCCCGTCCAGGCCTCGGAGCCGTCGGCGGGGGTCATGAGCGTGGTGCCCGTGATCCGCTCCACCTCGACCGCCGGCCCGCCGGGCACCGGCTCGACCCGGACGCGCAGCAGCAGCACCAGGTCGTCGCGGCGCCGCTCGGTCCCGAGGTCCGGGAGCACCCGCAGCGTGGCCCCGGACGCCACGAGCCGCCGGGTGCACTCCTGGGTGTGCACCGCGGCGAGGCGTCCGTGCGGATCGGTCGCGGTGAGCGCCACCTCGGCCGGCGTGCCGGGCGTGTCGGCCTCGCCGAGCGCGACCGTCACGCTCGCCGGGACGGCCCCCGCGCCGTCGTCCCCACCCGGGGTGCCCGACGGCGGAGGCCCGGTGGTGCAGTCCACCTCGCCGAGCACGATGCGCACGTCGTGCGAGCCGCCCGGCCGCAGGGTGCGGGCGCGATGGGAGTCGTCCAGGCTGCTCGGGCCGAACCCGTCGGCCTGCAGACGTCCTGCCAGGAGTGCGAGCGTCTCGGCGGAGCCGTTGGTCACGTGCAGCTTCGCGGTGCCGGCGGCGTACTGGGTGCGGTCCTGGCGGACCTCGACCCGCAGGCTCGAGGCGACGTCGTCGGGCACCCCCGCCGGGGCGCAACCCGCCGCCGCCCCGAGGGCCACGGCGGTGAGCAGCGCCGCGGACGCCGGGACGGGTCCGCGGCGGACCGTCACGCCGACCCCGCGTCGGCGCGGGCCGGGCGGTCGATCACCCGGGACATGACGATCGCCGTGCGCGTCTTGTCCACCCGCGCGCCCACCCGGAACGACTCCACGATGCGTTCCACGTCGGCCATCGAGTCCGCCATGATCTGCACCAGCGCGTCCGCCTCGCCGGTGACGGTGTCCACGCGCACCACCTCGGGGATGGAGCCGAAGTCCCGTTCCAGCGCGGCGGGGGAGATGTTGCCGCGGCAGAACACCTCGACGTAGGCCTCGATGCGCCAGCCGAGCTGCTCGGGGGAGACCCGCACGGTGAACCCGGAGATCTCGCCGCGGGCCTGCATGCGGTCCACCCGTCGCTTCACCGCCGGTGCCGACAGGCCCACGGCCTCCCCGATCTCCGCGTAGGAGGCGCGCCCGTCGCGCAGCAGCAGGCCCACGATCTTCCGGTTGGTGGCGTCCACGACCCGTCCTCGGTGTCGGTGTGGTGATTCGTTGTGAACAGGGTATCGAATCCTGCAAGAGTGCCCATGAATGCGCAGGATTCGGAGCATCCGGGGCAACGGCTCGCCCCCTACCGTCGCCGCATGACGTTGATCACACCTTCCGCCGCTCCCGCGGCGCCCGCGCCGCTGCCCGAGACCACCGCGACGCCCACGGACCGCACCGCGACCCCGCGCCACTTCCTCATGTGCCCGCCCGTCCACTTCGACGTGGTCTACGCGATCAACCCCTGGATGGACGTCACCGTGCCGGTCGACGCCGGGTACGCCGTCGTCCAGTGGCAGGCCCTCAAGGCGGCCTACGAGACCCGGGGTCACACCGTCGACGTCATCTCTCCCGTCCCCGGCCTGCCGGACATGGTCTACGCGGCCAACGGCGGCGTCGTCGTCGGCGGCAAGGCTCTCGCCGCCCGGTTCACGTTCCCCGAGCGCCAGCCCGAGGGTGAGGCCTACGAGGCGTGGCTCCGCGACGCAGGCTCCGCCCGCGGGATGACCAGCCTCGGCCAGGCGGTCGAGCGTAACGAGGGCGAGGGTGACCTGCTCTGGGACGGCGAGGTCATGCTCGCCGGCACCGGCTTCCGCACCACGCGCAGCGCGCACGCCGAGGTGGCGGACAAGCTCGGCGTCGAGGTCCTCACGCTCGAGCTCGTCGACCCGCGCTTCTACCACCTCGACACGGCGCTGGCGGTGCTCAGTACCGCCGGCAGCGCGCCCGACGGTGGCGACCGCGCCGAGATCGCCTACTTCCCGGCCGCTTTCACCCCGGAGTCCCGGGCGGTGCTGCGCGAGCGGTACCCCGACGCGATCGAGGCCACCGAGGCGGACGCCGCCGTGCTCGGCCTCAACGCCGTCAGCGACGGTCGGCACGTGTTCCTCACCGACCGCGCCACCGGCATGCACGCCGCCCTGCGCGAGCGCGGCTACGAGCCCGTCGGCATCGACCTGTCCGAGCTGCTCAAGGGCGGCGGCTCGGTGAAGTGCTGCACGCTCGAGCTCCGGCCCTCCCTGCACCCCGTCCCGTCCGCCGCGAAGGAGGCCTGACCATGACCACCGTGGACCTGCTGGACGTGGCCGCCACCGCCCGGTGGATCGCCGCGCGCGGCCCCGAGCGGATCATCGCCGAGCTCACCGACGCCCTCGCGACGGACTTCCGCCGCTGGCCCGAGCTCGACAAGCGTCCCCGCGTCGCCTCGCACTCCGCCGAGGGCGTCATCGAGCTCATGCCCACGTCCGACGGCGTCACGTACGGCTTCAAGTACGTCAACGGGCACCCGGTCAACCCGGCGCGGGGGTTCCAGACCGTCACCGCGTTCGGCGTGCTCGCCGACGTGCACAACGGCTACCCGACGTTCCTCGCCGAGATGACGCTGCTCACCGCGCTGCGCACCGCGGCCACGTCGGCCCTCGCCGCCAGGACCCTCGCCCGGCCGGACGCGCGCACGCTCGCCCTGCTCGGTACCGGCACGCAGGCGGAGTTCCAGGCGCTGGGTATGCGGACCGCGCTCGGCATCACCCACGTGCGGGCCTGGGACGTCGACCCGGCCGCGCGCGAGAAGCTCGTCCGCAACGCCCGCGGCCTCGGCTTCGAGGTGCACGAGGCCACCAGCGCGGCCGACGCCGTCCGGGGCGCCGACGTCATCACCACCTGCACCGCCGACAAGCGCAACGCCACCGTGCTCACCAGCGAGATGCTCGCCGACGCCGCTCCGGGCGTGCACATCAACGCCATCGGCGGCGACTGCCCCGGCAAGACCGAGCTCGAGGCGAGCATCCTCACGGCGCCGGGGACCGCCGTCGTCGTGGAGTACGAGCCGCAGACCCGGATCGAGGGCGAGATCCAGCAGCTCCCGCCGGACTCCGCGGTCACCGAGCTGTGGGAGATCCTCACCGGCGACGCGCCGGGTCGCACGAGCCCCGACCAGGTCACCGTGTTCGACTCCGTCGGCTTCGCCGTCGAGGACTGGTCCGCGCTGCGCCACGTCCACGCGGCCGTGCTCGCGGACCCCGCGACCCGCGGGCTGCTCCAGCAGGTCGACCTGATCGCCGAGCCGACGGACCCCAAGGACCTGTGGTCGCTCGTGGCGGCGCAGGTGCTGACGCCGCAGCCGTAGGCCGGCGACGGACGGCACCTCCGGTGGCCCCGGGCGGGTGATTTCCGCCCGGGGCCCGCCCGCTGCCCCAATGACGCCGGCACAGCGCTCCGCGTCGTGCCACCGCCCAGGTGACGGCACGGAACGAGGGACCGCATGACCGCGAGCGACGACGGTTCGACCGCGTCGAGCAGTCCCGCGAGCGACGATGCCGTCCGGCGCATGCTCGCCGCGGTGGAGGCCTCCGACGACGGCGCGGCCGAGCGCGGCCCCGGGACGCGGGGGAGCGGCGACCAGGACGTCGTCCGGACGGCGCTGGCGACGTTGCCGCACGACGACCAGCGGCTCCTGTGGGACCGGCACGTGCTCGGCCGGACGATGGACGTCGTGGCGCGCGAGCTGGGCGTGCACGCCCGGGCGGCGGCCCGCCGGCTGCGCGCCGCCGAGGACCGGCTGGCCCGGGCTCTCACGGCGGCGCACGCGCGCGGAGCCGGCCAGCAGGTCTGCATGGAGACGCGGGGGGCGTTGCACGACTACGTCCGCCACCACCTCGGCGCCGGGCGACGGCAGCTGCTCGAGGACCACCTGTTCGCGTGCGCGGGCTGCATGCGTGCCTTCATCGACGTCCGTCACGCCGCGTGGGCGCTGCGTGACACCGCTCCGCTGCTGCTGGGCGGTCTCGCCGTGGGGACGTCCTGGCCGGTCGTGATCGGCGCGTCCGGTGCGGCGTCGTCCGGCACCGGGCTGGTCGCCTGGTGGGGCGCCGCCGGTGCCACCCTGACGGCGGGGGGCGAGTGGGTCACGCGAGGCCTGCGGCAGGTGTTCGGCCGGCCGGCCGGTATCGCCGCCGGTGTGGGGGTCGCCGCCGTGGCGGTGGCCGCGGCCGCTCTCGTGGGAGGCACGGGCACCGGCTCGTCTCCGCAGGAGCCGCCGCCCGTGGTCGCGGAGGAGCCCCCGGCCGCGACGGACACGCCGTCACCTGTCCCGACGCCGTCCCCGGCGGAACCGACGCCCTCCGACGACCCCGCGGAACCGTCGGACGAACCGACCCCGGCGCCCACCGAGGAGGCGGGCGACCCTCCGGCACAGACCGTCTGGGAGCCGGGACCCGCACCGGACCCGCAGACCACGCCGGACGACGAGCAGCCGCCGGAGCAACCCTCGACGCCTCAGCAGGAGCCGACCGAGCCGGAGCCGACCGGGCCGGAGACGCAGCCGACGGAGCCGACGCCGGGCACCGGGCCAGAGACCCCGCCGGCCGACCCGGACACCGACCCGGACTCCGGCTCGACACCACCGACGGACCCCGCGCCCGAGCCGGAACCCGAGCCGGAGCCGGAGCCCGAGCCCGAGCCGGAACCCCAGCCCACGCCGGTGGAGGTCACCGTGAGCGTCACCGTCGAGGGCATCGGGTGGTTCCGGGTGGTGCCGACCGACGGCGCCGAGATCGTGACCGTCACACCGACGAGCAGGAAGACCAAGGCCGAGTTCGGCTGGACGGGCTACTGGCGGGTCTGGACCGCGAGCTGGCGACCGGGCGGGATCGACGTGACGGTGCGTGGCGAGCCGGGCACCGATCCCGGCGTGGAGCTCGTGCTGTGGGACCGCGGCTGACGCGCTACCTCGCGCCGGGCTGCGCTACCTCGCGCTCGAGGAGGACCAGCACCTCGAAGTGGTCCGTCTGCGGGAACATGTCGAGCAGCACCGCCCGCCGGGGCCGCAGCGACGGCATCGCGGCCAGGTCGCGGGCGAGCGTCGTGGCGTGGCAGCTCGAGTACAGCACGTGCCGCGCGTCCGAGGCCTCCAGGCGGTGCGCGAGGTCAGGCCCGATCCCGCGTCGCGGCGGGTTGACGACCACCAGCTCGGGATCGGCGTCCGTCCCGAGCGCGAACCCGGTCGCGTCTGTCGCCGAGAACCGCGCGTCCGCCATCGCGGCGCGCCACCACGCGGCGTCGTGCCCGCCGACGACGGCGTCCGGCGGCAGCGCGGCCAGCTCGCCCGCCGTCGTGGACGCCGACGCCACGGCCTCCGCCGAGATCTCGATCCCGGTCACCGACCGACCGGGCGCGGCGCAGTGCAGCGCGAACCCGCCGACCCCGCAGTACAGGTCCCACAACGAGGCCGGGGCCGCCTCGTCCACCCATCCCCGGGCCTGCCGGTACAGGGCGGCGGCGACCTCGGTGTTGGTCTGGAAGAAGCTCTGCGGGCGCAGGTGCAGCGTGATGCCGTCGACGCGCATCGGCAGGGTCTCGCGGTCGGTGAGCACGATCTCCTGCTCGCCCTCGAGCACCGCGGCGTGCACGGGCTGGACGTTGACGCTGAGCACCGCCAGGCCCGGCAGCGTGGCGTGGAGCCAGGGCAGGTGCTTGCGGATCCGCGCCACCGCCTCGGTGGAGCGCAGCACGAGGCGGACCATCAGCTCGCCGTCGGGGGAGAGCGTCACCAGGACGTGCTTGAGCTCGCCGCGGCGGGCGGCGTCACGGGGGGTCACCTTGCGGCGGCGGCGCGGGGCGCCGGGCGCTCCACCGTCCTCCGCCGAGGGTGACAGGTCGTACGGCTGGAGCCGGGCGCGGGTGACCAGCTCGGCCAGCGGCCCGAACGCCGCCTGGAGGGCGGGTGGGTAGAGACCGCAGTCCGTGAGGTCGACGCTCTGCCCGGCGTACGGTCCGGGCGGGCCGACGATCCCGAGCACCGGCTCATCGATGGTGCCGGTGACCACCATCTTGGCCTTGTTGCGAAAGCCGCTCTCGGCGCCGGTGACGGCCGGCAGCCAGGTGACGTCGTCGTATGCCGCGAGCAGCTCCCGGACGTGCGCCTCCTTGCCGGCCACCTGCGTGGGCCGGTCGACCTGGATCAGGGTGCACGAACGGCACCGGCCGGCGTCGTAGTGAGGGCACTGCACCGGACCATTGTCCCGCGGGTCAGCCGGGGAACCGCTCGGCGAGCGCGCGGAGCTTCGTCACGTACGCGCCCTGGTCGATGTCGGGGATGTTGGTGGCGCGCGGGATCAGGCCGACGGCGCCGTCGGCCTCCTCGCGCAGGATGTCGGCGTGGCCGGCGTGCCGGCTCAGGTCGTAGATCACGTGCACGATGATCCGCTCCAGCGTGACGTCGCCCCGTTCGCCCCACCACGGCACGCGGCCGGGAGCGTCGAGCGGCAGCTCGGCGATGGTGGTGTCGGCGAACACGGCGACGCGGCGGTAGAGGTCGATGATCTGCGCGGCGGACTCCTCGGCCGTCGCGTAGAAGTCCGCGTTCGGGTCGTCGTCGAGCTGGGCCTCCGAGGGCACCTCCTCCGGCGTCGGCCAGGGCCGCCCGAAGACCTCCCCGAAGTAGCCGCTCTCGATGCTCGCCGCGTGCTTGATCAGCCCGAGGAGGTTGGTCCCGGTGGCGGTGCGTGGCATCCGCAGCTCACGCTCCGAGAGGCCCTCCGTCTTCCACAGGAGCGACTCGCGGACCTCGTGCAGGTGGTGCAGCAGCATCTGCTTCGTGTCGGGCAGGGTGTTCATGGGGCTCCTTCGCCGGGTCGGGGGTCAGACCACCAGCAGGCCGCGACGGGTGGCCACGGCGACGGCTTCCGCCCGGCCCGAGACCCCGAGCTTGGCGAGAACGTTGGACACGTGGACGCTCACCGTCTTGGTGGAGATGTAGAGCCGCTCGCCGATCTGCCGGTTCGACAGGCCCTGGGCGACGAGGGTCAGGACCTGCTCCTCGCGATCGGTGAGGGTCGACGTCTCGTGACGCGCGCCGGGGACCGGGACACGGGCTCGCCGGGCCCAGGCGAGCACCGCGTCGGCGAGCGGGCGGGCGCCCATCTCCTGCGCCTCGCGCAGGGCCTCGAGGCTCTCCAGCTCGGCCGCCGCGCGCTCCCCGGCCGCCCGCAGCGCCTGGGCCCAGCGGAAGCGGCATCGCGCGACCTCGTAGCGGTACCCGTAGGAGAACTCGCAGACCGCGGCCTCCCAGAGTGCCGGGTCGGCGGGCGTGCGGTCCGTCGCCGCGGCGAGACGCGCGTGCTCCGCCGCGGCCCGGCGCAGCCACGCGCGGCCCTCCGGCCCGAGCACGCCGCCGCGGGGACGGCCGCGTTCCGCTGTCTCGCGAGCCACCGCGAGCAGCTCGTCACCCGCCGCCCGGCGCTCTGCCTGGCGGGCGTCGTCGCCGCCGAGGGACTCCTCCGCGGCGTCGGCCAGGGCCGCCAGCGCGAGGGCGGAGATCCAGATCCGCCCGAGGAAGTAGGTGCTCCACACCGCGCCGAGGTGCTCGACGACGGTCGCCGCCAGCTCGACCGCCTCGTCGTACCGGCCCGCGAAGGTGAGGGCGTCGATCCGGCACCCGCCGGAGATGAGCGCGACGAACCCGTCGACGTCCCAGTCGGCCCGCAGCGCCGCCGTCCGGTCGAGCACCTGGTCGTCGCCGCGGGCGACCGCGGCGTACAGGCCGGCGCTCTCGAGCACCATGGCCTCGAGAGCCGGGACCCCCGCCCGGGGTGGTGCCGCCGTGAGGTCGCCCCGCACGTAGCGGAGCAGCTCGGCGATCATCCGCATCGAGATGCCCGTGGAGCTCCGGGTCGTGCCCGTCTCCTCCGCGCGGGCCAGCGCCTGGCGCAGCAGGTCGTCCGCCAGCTCCAGCCGGCCGGCGTAGTACCAGGTGGTGGCGAGGTTGTACCGGCACCGCATCTCGGCGCCGAGGCTCCCGGCGTCGACGGCGCGGTGCATGGCCGACTCGATGAGCCCGGCCGCCGTCTCGGGGTCGCCGACCTCGATCACCGCCAGCGAGGCCAGGGCGTCGGCCTCGGCGTGCGGTGCCCGTGCCCGGTGGGCCACGTCGACCGCGCGCTCCAGGAAGGCGCGGGCGTCGTCGTCGTGGTCGCGGTTCATCTCCAGGCGACCGCGGACGGCGAGCGTCGAGGCGAGGTCCTCCGTCGGGTCTGCCGGGAGCACGTCGAGCGCGAGGTCGGTCTGGTGGACGGCCTCGCTCACGTCCTCCTCGACGTCGAGGAGGTAGCGGGCCAGCACGTGCCGCAGGCTCGCCTGCCGCTGCGGGTCGTCGTGGAGCGAGTCGATCGCGCCGCGTGTGAGCTGGACGGCGCGGCTCGGCTGGCCGCTGCGCCAGGCCGCGGCGGCGGCGTCGAGCGCGACCTCGACGTGGTCCGCCCGGACGCGGGCGGCGGCGTCGGGCACGGAGTCCCACAGGGACAGCACCTGCTCGAGGTGACGCAGCTCCTCCGTGGGTGCCAGGAAGTTGCGGGCGCACTCGGCCGCGTCGTAGGAGGCGACGAGCGCCGTCGGCAGGTCGTGGCCCTGCTGGGCATGGTGCGCGCGCTCGGCGGCGGAGCCCAGGGCGGGGGAGTCGACCAGCGCCGTGAGGTAGGACAGGTGCATCGCGGCGCGCTCGCCCGGCAGCAGGTCGAGGTAGAGGGCCTCGGCGAGCAGGGCGTGGCGGAACGCGAGGTGCGGGCCCTCGACGGCGAGGACCTGGTGGGCGACGGCGTCGCGCAGCGCGCCGGCGGCCGCCGCCGGCTCCTCGAGCCCGGGCGTCCGTTGCGCGGCGGCGCGCAGCAGGTCCTCTCGCACCTGACGACCGGCGACCGACGCGAGCCGCACGAGCTGCTGCACGCCCGGGTCCAGGTCCTGCATGCGGGCGTGCAGCACGTCGGCGAGCGACCAGGGAAGCGTGCCGGTGGCCATCCCCGCGGCGACGAGCTCCTCGGCGAAGAACGCGTTGCCCTCCGAGCGGCGCTGCACCTCGCCGAAGTCGTCGTCGGGCAGCGGGCCGTCGTTGAGCGCGGTGGTGAAGGCACGCAGCTCGTCGGCGGTGAACGGCTCCAGCTCGACGTGCTCCACGCGCCCGGAGCGGTGCAGCTCGGCCAGGAGCGGCCGCAGGGGATGGCGGCGGTCGACGTCGTCGCTGCGGTACGTGAGCACGAGCAGCAGGTGCTCGGTGCGCAGGCGGGTCACGAGGAAGCGCAGCACGTCGCGCGTGGAGGGGTCCGCCCAGTGGAGGTCCTCGATGACGAGGACCAGCGGGGCCCCGGGCCGGCCGGCGGTGGCGAGTGCGCTCGCCATGCCGTCGAGCAGGGGCAGGCGCTCGTCGTGCTGGTCGCCCTGGGCGGTCGGGCGGCCGGCGGGATCGAGGAGCCGCGCGAGGGCGGGGCGGCCGGCGACGACCTCGGCCACGCGGGACGCGACGTCGTCGTCGGTCGAGTGCTGCAGGTGTCCCAGGGCTTCGGTGAACGGCAGGTAGGGGATGCCGATCTCGCCGAGGTCGACGCAGTGCGCGACGACGACGCGACCGCCGGCCTGCTCGGCCGTGGCGGCCAGGTGGGTCACCAGCCGGGTCTTGCCCACACCGGCGTCACCACCGACGAGGAGCGCTCCCGGCTCGCCGGACGCCGCCCGGTCGAACGACCGGCGGAATCCGGCGACCTGGTCCTCGCGGGCGATGAGGGGGATCTGGGACGACCGGCGCACCTGCGCATCGTCCCACCTGGCGCCGACACCGGCCGAGCGAACTGCCGCCGTCACGCGGCCCGGCGGGCGTGGTCCTGCGCGGACCGCAGCGCCGCCAGGCCGGCCTCGATCTCGCCGGCCCGCCGGGTGACGCGTGCCTCCCACGCCCTGGCGTCGGTGCGGTCCGAGACGGTGTCGATCGTGTCGGCGAAGCGCTCGACGGCGTCGCGCGTCCGGGCGGCCAGCTCGCCGGCCCGCAGCGAACGGCGAGCCGCTCGCCACTCCCGGAACCGGGTCCAGGCCGTCGGTGCCCCGTAGGCGAGCGCCGCACGCTCGCGACGGTACGCCAGCTCTGCTTCCCAGGCGGGTCCCTGCAGGTGCATGATCTGTCCCTTCGCCGTGCCGCCGGTCGTTCCGGCACGACCCACACTCGTGCTGAGGTGGGGTGCGGCGGATCGTCCGGTCGCCCAGTCCTTCGGGGCCCGGGTACCTCAGACGCGGGGTCTGAGGTGGCTCGCACCGGTCTGAGGTGGCTCAGGGACCATGGGGAGACGACGGCGGCCCCGCCGACCCGGGAACAACCCGGGCGACGAGGCCGCCGCACCCCCTACCGCGGGTCAGTCGCGGTGCTTGAACACCGTCACCCGCACCGGGGTGTCGACGATCGTGGTGCCGGGCACCTCGTCGGCGACCAGCTCGGTGTGCACCACGCCCTTGCCGGGCCGCTTGGCGGGAAGCGTCACGTCGTACGTGAGGCTCCCGCCCGGCGTCGGATCGGTCGAGGTGACCACCTGGGTGCTGCCGTCCGGCAGCTCGGCGACCATGTCGCCGTCACCCGCGGCGTTCTCCGCCCCGACGAGGAACGCCATGCCCGGGCTCGCCATCGCGTCCGCGTAGTCGAAGGTGATGTCCTGGTCACCGTTGGTGCCGATCCACACCTGGAACGAGCGGGCGTCCTGGGTGCCCCAGACGTACATGTCCCACTGGACCACCAGCCAGCTGTTCGCCCCGTCGGTGAGGCTGCCGATCCGCACGCCCTCGGCCGCGGTGCCGTCGCCGGCCTCGCTGTTGAGGTCCGTCCAGAACGGTGCCAGCACCGAGTTGGGGCGCGCCGACGACGCGCCGCCGGGCAGGTCGCAGCAGTTGTTGTCCTCCGACGTCCCGCCGCCGGCCACGAGGTAGCCGTTGGAGTCGACGCCGAGCGAGGTGTACGTGCGGCCGTTGTACTCGTAGGCCGGCACGTCGTAGGTCGTCAGGGTCTCGTCGCCGAAGGACTCCGGCGAGATGCCGAAGTCCTCGAGGTCCAGGAACCCCGAACCGTCGAGCACGTCGACGCTCGGCACGCCGAGCTCGGCGGCCGCGAGGGTCGCCGTCTCCGTGTGCTTGCCTCGCAGCGCCCGCTCACCGGTAGTCGTGGCGGACACCGACTGCTCGTTGAACGACTCGTTGGACGCGGTGACCGTGCAGGTCACGTCGTCCTTGAAGTGGATCGACTCCTCCTCGCAGGACTGCGTCAGCGCCACGTTGCCCTGCGTGGGCACGAACGCCACCGGGAGGTGCCCGTCGCCCCGCTGGGTGCGGAACGTGATCTCGGCGAACTTCTGCTCGCCGCTGGCCGAGGTGTCGGTGATCGTGATGTCGAAGTCCACGCTCCTGCCCGGCCGCACGGTCGCGATCCGGGGGCTGAACGAGATCTTCGTGCCCTCCGGTGTCTCCGCCCGCGGGTGCACCACGAGCGTGCGGCCCGAGGTGTTCTCGAGCGTGCGCGTGGTGGTCAGCCGCCCGGGCAGCGTCGGTGCGTTGATCGACGGGATGTTGAGGTCCACCGCGTGCACCGGGTCCGTGGTCAGCGCCGCGAAGTTCTCCGTGGTGTCGCTGATCGTGAACGGCGGTGTCAGGGACTCGCCGACGTCGACGCGCCCCGCACCCACGTCGAACGGGTCGGCCGGGCTGGTGAGGTCCTCCTTGACGACGTCGGTGGTCGACTGCGTCATGATGGCGGACTTGATCTGGCCGGGCGTCCAGTCCGGGTTCGCCGCCTGGAGCAGCAGGCCCACGCCGGCGACGTGCGGCGACGACATCGAGGTGCCGTTGATCGCCTGGTAGTACTGGCCGGACGGGCCGCTCTCGGGGACCTCCGGCGTCGGCGTCATGGCCGCCAGGACCTGGACGCCGGGCGCGGTGATGTCCGGCTTGATGAACGGGCCGGCCGGGCCACGGGAGGAGAACGCCGCCACCACGTCGCCCTGGCCCTCGGACGGTGCGCCGTCGGTGAACGTCGCGGTGACGCCCGAGTGCTCGCCGTACCAGGCCATCATCTCGGTGCCGTCCGCGAGGTGCAGCGCCGGCAGGTAGTGGTTGTCGGTCGCGACGTCGGCGAGCGCCGGGTTGTACAGGACCATGCCCGCGGCGTCGCCCTGCAGCACGTTGTAGCCCTTGAGCACGCGCGCGTTCTGGCCCCGCTCGCAGAGCACGACCATGCCCTCGAACATGCCCTCGGGTGCCGGTTCGAGGCACATCGGGTCGGAGTAGGGGGCCTCCGAGGCGTGCACGACGGGCAGCGGCTCCTCGACCCCCTCCACGATGGAGGCCCCGTCGGCGGTGAACGTGGAACCGTCGTCGGCCGTCAGCGTGAGCGTCGAGCTGAACTCGCGCGTCTGCGTCGACGCGGCGACCGTGGTGACCCACGGGCTCACGTGGTTGGCCGTGGCCGCGCCGGGGCCGGCGTTGCCTGCCGACGCCGCGACGAAGACGCCGGCGTCGTAGGCGTTGAGGAAGGCGATCTCGATCGGGTCGGTGACGGTGCTGCCGCCGGAGATCGAGTAGTTGATCGCGTCGACGTCGTCCAGGACCGCCTGCTCCACCGCGGCGACCAGGTCGGAGGTGTAGCCGCCGCCCGGGCCGAGCGCCTTGTACTCGATGATCTTCGCGCCAGGGGCGACGCCCTGGATCCGCTCGAGCTCGGGCCCTATGGTCTGGACGTCCTCGACGACGTTGCCCGCCGTGGTGCCGGACGTGTGCGAGCCGTGGCCCTCCGCGTCCCGCGCGGTGCCCTCGTAGAGGTACCCCTCCGGGTCGAGCAGGTCGTACAGGTCGGTGAACGAGTAGCCGCCGATCAGCTTGTCGTTGCACTCGAACGGGTCGTCCTCGGGGGTCAGCGGGTTGTCGCCGTAGTTGCAGGCCACGGTCGGGCCGTCGTACTCGCTGAGGTTGCCGTCGTCGGCGAAGGACGGGTGCTCGGGCCAGAGGCCGGTGTCGATGTTGCCGAGCACGAGCCCGTCGCCGGCCTCCGACGTGGTGCCCAGCTCCGCGTAGGCGGCGGGCGCGTCGATGAAGTCGGTGCTGGAGTCCGTCAGCGGCTTCTCGAGGGTGTTCTCCTGCACGGCCACGACGCCGGGGACGTCGAGCAGCGCCGGGATCTCGTCACCGGGGACGAGGGCGGCGACGCCGCCGTAGACGACGTCGAAGCTGTCCACGACCTCGGTGTCGGGGACCGCGGCGGTGACGTCGGCGGTGATCGAGCGCTCCTGCTTCTTCACGTAGCCGCGGTAGCGCTTCTCCGCGGGTGCGTCCTTCGCCAGCGGCTCGCCGGTGACGGCCGGGCTGGTGGCGTCGTACTCCGGGATGGAGCCGTCGTAGGAGGCCACGGCGTCGTAGTCGTACTTGACCAGGACGGGGACCTTCTTGCTCGAGCTCAGCGAGAGCAGCTTCTTCGGCGTCTCGACGAGCGCGCTGGTGGGAGCCTTGGGGCCGTCCTCCCGCGACGTCGCGGTCGGTTGGGCCTCCGTGAGGCTGAGGTCGTCCGGGTCCGGCGCGGCGCCGGCTCCCGTGGCGGTGAGAGAGGTGATGACCAGCGCGGCGCCTGAGGTGATGGCGGCGAGCCGGAGTCTGGACTGGTGGTTCCGTAAGCGCATGTGAGCGCACCCTTCGTCTCGGTCCGTCGAACGAGACTCCCGACCGGAGCCACCGCGGTGTGGCGGTCCCGATGTCGGGGGTCGATCAGCAACATACGGCTTGTGTGATGCAAGCAACATTCGAGCGTGTGTCGGGCAGGTGACGACGCCCAGGGTCGACCGGGACCAACCGGGCATAGCGCCCAGGGTGCACGGGCAACCATTTTCGCGCACCATGGGGCCCATGCTCTGGTGGGGGACAGGTCTGGTCGTGCTGGGCGCGGCCGTCGCGGGGCGCGCGATCTGGACGGCGCGCCGGTCGGAGTCGACCGGCGCGCACGGGCTGGTGATCGCCCTGGGTGTCGCGCTGGTCTTCTGGGGTGCCGTGCTGGGAATCGTCGCCGTCGCGCGCTCCTGAACGCTGCCCCCTCGACGGAAAGAAAGGGTAGGCAAGCCTAACCGCTGATGGTACGGTGGCGACGTCCTGACGTTCTGTCAGGTCGTCACGACCCCAGGAGGCCGTCATGTCCACCCTCGCGCCCGAGGCCCCGTTGTCGGTGCTGCTGCGCGAAGGTACCCGCGCCGAGCACCAGGACGCGGAGTCCGAGGGGTTCGTGTCCCGGCTGATGTCCGGGGGGCTCGACGTGGCCGCCTACGCCGACCTCGCCGCGCAGCAGCTGGTGGTCTACAGGGCGCTGGAAGAGGCGAGCGCGGTCGTCCGGCGCGACGTCCGCGGGGCGACCCTCGTCTTCGACGAGCTGACGCGTGTGCCCGCCATCGAGCGTGACCTCGCGCACCTCTACGGTCCGTCGTGGCGCAGCGAGGTCCGCACCCTGCCGGCCACGCGTGCCTACGTCGAGCGCCTGCGTGCCGTCGGCACCCGCCTGCCGGAGTATGCCGCGCACGCCTACACGCGCTATCTCGGGGACCTGTCCGGCGGGCAGATCGTCCAGCGCATGATGCAGCGGCACTACGGCATGGGCGACGCCGGCCTGGAGTTCTACGACTTCCCCCAGATCCCGAAGACCAAGCCGTTCAAGGACGTGTACCGCGAGCGCCTCGACGGGCTCGCCCTCGACGCCGTGGGCGTCGCTGCCGCCGTCGCGGAGGCGCAGGAGGCCTTCCGCCTCAACCGTGCCGTCTTCGTCGAGCTGGGCGAGGCTCACCCCGGCACCGCGGGCTGACCCCGCCCACCGCACCGCACCGCGCACCGCGGGCGGCGAGCTCGAGGAGATCCTGCCGGGCTCCGTCGTCGAGCGGACCGTGGAGCTGGCCGGCGTCCGGCCGATGGTCCGGGTCGGTGCCGACGTGCGGGTCGACGGCGTCGTCGTCGGGATCGGCGGAGGGCAGACAGCGGTCGCGGCCGGCGAGACCTCCGGCTGGGCGGTGCCGTGGTCGCTGCTCGCCGTCGTGGTGCTCGTGGCAGCCACCGCCGTCGGGTGGCCGCTGTGGCGGGCACGTCGCCGGCGCCCGGGCACGGCCACGGCGACGCCCGGCTCCGGCGGATCCGGGAGCGCGACGTCGTCCCTATGATCGACGCGTGGATCTCTCGGGCCTGACAGCACGGGTGGACGCCGTGTACGAGCGCGCCGCCCCGCCGTCGTGGCCCGACCCCCACGCGGCCCGTGAGGCGGCCCCGGAGGAGTGCTCGCGGGTGACGGACCCGCAGCGCTACCGCGTCGCCGCGCTCCGAGCCCGGGCCTGGGCCGAGGTGCTGGGCGACCTGCCGGACGTCGACGCGGGCCCGGCCGGGGCCGATGTCCTCAGCGACCGTTTCGACCGTGGGGTGCGGCTCGTCCCGCGGCGGCCGGGCACGCTGCCCCTGCTGCTGCTGGAACGCGACGGTGACGACGCGGACGTCCCTGCCGTCGTCGTCAGCATGGCCGAGCCCGACGTCGAGCTGGGGCGGATGCCCGACTGCGGCTGCGACGCGTGCGACGTCGGGTCGGAGGATGTGCTGGACGGCGTCGACGAGACGATCCTCGAGGCGTTGGGCGGGGTGGTGGTCATGCGGGGGCGGCACTGGCACGGCACGTGGTCGCCCGAGGGCGGCGGCAGCGGCGGCCGACCGGGCTGTCCGGAGCACGACCAGGTGATGTCGTGGGGGCGACGGCTGGCCCGGGGCGAGCCGGTCGCGCTGCCGGACGGGGCCCAGGCGTGGGTGAGTGCGTCGTGGTTGACGACACTCCGACCCCGCCGTCGGTAGGGTGCCTGTTCATGGTCGCCCGCTACACCGCCGCCGTGCTCGTCTGCGGTTCCGCGGTCCTGCTGTTCGCCGTGCACGTCCGACCGCTGGGCTACCTGCCGCTCGTGGCCGGCGTCGTCCTGGGGCTGCTGGTGGACCGGGCGCTGGGCAAGCACCTGGCGCTCATCGCCGCCGGCATGGCGATCGTCTCGGCGATCCCGCTCGCGGCCGACCTCTCGGACGCGGGGATGACGCGGTTCACCGTCGCGCTGTCGCTGGCGGTCCTCGTGCCCTGGGCGCTGTCGCGGTTCGTCCTGCGGGACGACGACGGCGCGGGCGCGGTGCGCTTCCCGGTCGCCACGGGACGGCGCTGGACCCGGGGGCAGTGGGTCTACCTCGGCGCCGTCGTGGTGATCGGCTACCTCATCCTGCCACCGTACTTCCTCGGGTCCGGGGCGTACCTCAACTGGCCCCCGCTGGAGGCCGAGGGCTCGATCGCCCGGCTGTTCGTCGGGGTGAACGCCGTCGGGCTCTGGGACGAGCTGTTCTTCATCTGCACCGTCTTCGCGCTGCTGTGCCGGCACTTCCCGGTGCAGGTGGCCAACGTGCTGCAGGCGGTGGTCTTCGTGTCGTTCCTGTGGGAGCTCGGGTACCGCGAGTGGGGCCCCGTGCTGACCATCCCGTTCGCGCTGGTGCAGGGCTGGATCTTCGCGCGCTACAAGTCGCTGTCCTACGTCCTGGCCGTGCACCTGCTGTTCGACGCGGTCGTCTTCGCGGTGCTCGTGCACGGGCACCACCCCGAGCTGCTCGACGTCTTCGTCACCGCGCCGTAGCGCCGGTCGCGTCCGCCACGCCCGTCGCGTCCACCAGATGCGGCGCGCCGACCCGGGCCCGTCGCCGGACGCGCGCCGCGAGCACGGCGACGTCGTCGCGCTGCGAACCCGGCACCATCCGTTCGACGAGCGCCCGCGGGAGCTGCGCCGTCGGCCGGTCCCCCAGCTCCGCCAGCGCGGCCCGGAGCGCGGCGGCGCGGTGGGAGTAGGTGCTGGTCCGCGTCTCGACGAGCCCGTCGGTGTGCAGCACGAGCGTGTCGCCCGGACCGAGCCGCGTCGCGTGGTCCGCCCGGACGGCGCCGGGGTCGATCCCGAGCAGGAGGTCCGGCCGGCCGGCGAGCTCCGTCACGGACCCGTCCGCCCGCAGCACGAGCGGGGGCGGGTGCCCGGCCGAGGACCAGCTCAGGGCCGGCGGGTCGGACCGCCGGCAGAGCCGGACCACCAGGACCGTCGCGCTCGCCTCCAGGGCCAAGCCGTGGTTGGCGTGGTCGAGCTGGCGCAGCAGCGCGGCGGGCGAGATGTCCTGGCTCCAGGCCAGGGTGCGCAGCATCGAGCGGAGCTGGCCCATGCGGGCCGCGGCCTGCATGTCGTGCCCGGTGACGTCCCCGATCATGAGCACCGTGTGGTCGTCGCGCACGACGGCGTCGTACCAGTCGCCGCCGACCCGGTCCGTCCGTGTCGCGGTCGAGTAGGTGGCCGCCAGCTCGAGGTCGGCCGTCGCGGGGAGCTCGGTGAGCATCGCGGCCTGCAGGGTGGCCGCGACGCGGTGCCGGTCCTCGAGCACGTGCACGCGGTCCAGGCCCGTGGCCACGCACGCCGCCAGGGCGGCGCAGGTCTCGCGCGTGTCGGCGTCGACCTCCTGCGGGTCGCGCCAGGCGAGCGCGACGAGGCCCCGCACGGTGTCGTCGGCGACGAGGGGGAGGAACGCCAGGGCGCCGTCCTCGGGCCGGACCCACCGGGACATCGCGGGCCAGTCCCGCAGCAGCGTGCGGCCGTCCGGGACGTAGACGGGCGTGCGGCTGCGCAGGGCGTGCGGTCCGGGCAGCGGGTCGTCGAGCCGCAGGCGGGCCGGGAACGGCACCCCGTCGAGCTCGCTGACGACGTGCACCGACGTGCCGGTGGCGTCGAGCAGCCCGAGGCCCGACCAGGCCACCCCGACGGCGGAGGAGGCGCGCTCGACGGCCACGACGAGGTCGGCGAGCGTCGTCGCGCGCGAGAACCGGTCGGTCAGGTCGAGCAGGAGCTGGGTGCGGCGGCCGGCCCGGAGCGCGACCTCCTGCAGCTCCTGCGCCCGTCGGCGTTCCTGGCGCAGCCGGATCTCGGCCGAGCACGCCTCGGCGAGGTCCGCGAGCGTGTCGAGGTCGGTGCGCGTCCACTCGTGCGGCAGGGCGTCCAACGCGCAGACGGTGCCGACGGCGCTGCCCTCCCGGTCGAACACGGGGAACCCCGCGTAGGCCCGGATGCCGAGGTTCACCACGAGGTCGCGGGCAGGCTCGCCCGGTACCGCCGTCAGGTCGGTGTAGGTGAGCGGCCCGCCCGCGTGCACGACCTCGGCGCACATCGAGTGCGGGAAGGCGGAGCGCCGCGTCGTCTGCAGCGGCTCGGGCAGACCGAGCGCCCCCGGGTAGAGCTGGGTGTCGCTGACGACGAACGTCACCAGGGCGGTGGAGACGCCGAGGTGGCGGCTGACGAGGCGGGCGAAGCGGTCGAACGACGGGTCGGCTCCCGGTCGGTCGAGACCCGCGTCCGCGAGCGACTGCCCGTCGGGGTTCGCGACCATCCCCGGATTCTGCCACGGCGCCCGCGGCCCGGACCCGCAGGACCGGACGGCGGGTGCCGTGGCGCCGGAGCGGTCAGGCCGTCGGTTCCCACGGACCCCACGAGGAGGCGCCGGGCTCCTGGTTCCGGGTCCACCAGCGCGCGGTGAACTCGACGCCGTCGTGCACGACGACGTCGCCGGCGGTGAAGATGCGCGACGGCGTCCAGACCGCGGTGCCGTCGTCGGTCGTCGCGATCTCCTGCCACGGGCCGTACGCCGAGGCGCCGGGCGTCTGGTCGCGGGTCCACCAGGACGCCTCGAAGACGGCGCCGTCGTGCGTCACGCGGTCGCCCTCGTCGTACACGGTGCCGGCGTCCCAGGCGGCCGGCGCCGGCTCGGCCGCGCGGGCGGTCAGCCACTGCTCCGGACCGGTCGGGTGGTCGACGACGCGGGTCTCGCCGATGCAGCCGTTCCACCCGTTGGTGGCCCGGTCGTCGACCCAGTCGGTGCCGAACAGCCAGGGCATGTCCTCCTCGAGGCTGTGCCCGAGCGTGTCGGTGGCGTTGCGCAGGACGGGTGCGCCGTCGACGTACATCGTCGTGGACTCGTCGGCCGGGTCGTTGACGAGCGCGACGTGCACCCAACGGTCGACGATGATCTCGCCGGACCACGACGTGCGGTCACCCTTGGTGGTCTCGACCGGCACCTCGGTCCACTGGAGCTCCTTGAGGTTCGACAGCCCGAGCGCCACCGGGGAGGCCGTGTAGTCCCAGCGGGACCAGGGCATGCCGTCGAGCCGCGACCGGTTCCCGGACCGCACGACCGCCTTCATCCAGGCGTTGGCGTCCTCGGTGAAGCTGCCGTCGATCTTGAGGAACGTCTCGATGGTGTACCCGTCGGCGAGCTGCGCGTCGTTCACCGCGGCGTCGGCCGCGGTGCGCAGGTCGCTGAGCCGGCCCGTGGTCCTGTCGGCGTTCGCGAAGCAGACGGCGGCGCCGTCGGCCGACAGGGGAGCGGCGTCGTCGCTGAGGACGACGTCGGAGGGCTCGGCCGTGCTCGACCCGCTCTCGGTGCTGCTCGCGCGGGTCAGGTCGGCGCCGCCGGCGACGTCGGGCACGACCGTCTCGGCGTCCACGACCCCGGTGCCCTGCCCGCCGAAGCGCCAGTGCGCGAGCGTGCCGTCGACCTGCGGGTAGTCGTCGCGGGAGGTGGGAGGCTCGGTGGTGATCGGGTCGGTGCCCTCGAAACCGTCGAGGAGGATGTCCCGGGCGCGCTGCGAGAGCGACGGCTGGTCCGCGTCACCGGCCGCGAAGTCCGGGTCGAAGCCACCGAACCGCTCGGCGAAGTCGATGTCGATCGTGTACTGCTGGTGCTCGCCCTCCAGGAACGGCTGGTCGTACGCGGTGAGCACCTCGGGGTCCTTGGCGACCACCCACGGCGAGGCGGTCTGGACCTCGATGCGGTCGTGGGTGAGGTCGAACTCGAACAGCCCGAGGTAGCCGTTCCCGCCGTCGTAGGCCATCTGGTAGTCGATGAGCACCTGCGTGACGTCGTTCCCGGCGTCGTTGGTCCGCGTCTGCCGGGTGGCGCCGTGGAAGTGGCCGTTGAGGGTGAGGAAGATCTGGTCGTTCGAGCGGACGAGCTCGTCCCACAGCTTCTCGCCGTAGGCGGTGTTCTGCGGGGAGGTGGCGTCGCTGCCGATGGCCAGCATCGAGTGGGTGGTCAGGACGACGGGCACGTCGGGGTGCTCGGCCATGACCTGGTCGGCCCACGCGATCGTCTGGTCGGAGGCACGCCAGGTGAGAGCCAGGACCATGAACTCCTGCCCCTCGGCCTCGAAGACGTGGTACTGGTTCAGGCCGGTCGGGTCCGAGCCCCCGTAGGTGGCCTGGGCGGCGGCGCGCTCGGGACCGAACCACGTCAGGAACGGCTCGGCGTCGAGGTCGTAGTCGACGTCGGTCAGCGCGTCGTTCGAGTTCAGCACGTCGTGGTTGCCCGGCAGCACCGAGTACGGCAGGGCGCCGTCCTCGAGCGCGGACATCGCCCGGTCGGCGACCTCCCACTCACCGGCCACGCCGGCGCGGTCCACGACGTCGCCCAGGTGCGCGACGAACGGGATGTCGAGCTCGTCCTGGTGCTCGGCGAGCCACGTGGTCTGGGTGTGGAACGGGTCGTCGCCGTAGCGCGGCACGAACTGGTCGGCGGCGTACCGCGAGTAGAACTGGGTGTCGGGCAGGACGGCGAGCGTGAAGCGGGAGGCGAGCTCGTCGTCGGCCGCGCTGGTCGCCGTCGGCGCCGGGCCGGTGGCCGAGGCGGCGGGCGCGCCGACGGCGAGGATCCCGGCGGTCAGCAGACCGCTGAGGGCCGTGAGGGCGCCGACCTGGGCCGGACGGCCGCGGGGCGTGAGAGGCACGGGAGTCTCCTGTCGAGGGGGAACACGCCCGGACGGGCGCGTTCACACCCTGGGACTCCCCGGGGAACATCCGGCGAACTGCTCCTGGTGACTCGTCAAACCTTCCGTGAACCCCGCCGACTCGCACCGGGCGGGCAGCACGACGGCGGCCGGCCGGCCCGTCCCGCGTCGCGAGGGGGTCGACCGGCCGCCGTGCGGCGCGGGGGTCAGCTCACGTCGCCGCGCCAGCCGCCGGTCTCGGCACCTCGCGACTCGATGAACGACTTGAACCTCTCCAGATCGCCCTGCACGCGGCGGTCGTCGAAGTTGAGGGCTGCGCCGACCTTCTCCTTGGCGTTCTCCGGTTCCCAGTCCATCTGGACGGTGACCCGGGTCTGGACGTCGCTCAGCCGGTGGAAGGTCACGACCCCGGCGTGGTCCGGGCCGGTGGTGCTGCTCCAGGCGACCCGCTCGTTCGGGTGCTGCTCGGTGATCTCGGCGTCGAACTCGTGCTCCGAGCCGCCGACCTTCGTGACCCAGTGCGTGCTGGTGTCGGTGAGCTGGCGGACCTCTTCCACGCCCTCCATGAAGTGGGGGAAGTCCTCGAACTGCGTCCACTGGTTGTACGCGGTGGTGACCGGGACGTCGACGTCGATGAACTGGGTGACGCTCTGCATGGGTCCTCCTTCGTGTCGGTGTCCTCACCGTGCCGGGCAGGCCGCCTTCTTGCACGTCGAGACCGGAGACCCTCGTCAGCGCTGTCAGCGCTGTCAGCGCCGGCGGCGCACCAGGCGCGACTCGACGACGGGGACGGCCACGGCCAGCAGCGTCAGGGTCGCACCCGCGTACATCGCGGGCCCCGGGGGCGCGACGCCGGGGACGACGACGTCGAGCACGAGCGCACCGACGATCTGCCCGGCGATCATGCCGAGCGCCAGCAGCAGCACGCCGATGCGGTGGACGACGGCGGCCTGGATGGCGATGAACACGATCCCGAGCAGGCCACCGGAGTAGAGCACCAGGTCGAGCGGCCACGCGGTGGGCAGCGTGCCGGTCGGCCACCCGACGACCAGGACGGACACGCCGAACGCCGCCGCCAGTGCCACCGTGCCGACGACGAAGTTGCCGAACGTGGCGGCGGCGACCCCGGCGAACCGGTCGCCGGGCACCGCGGCCACTGCCCGCACGCGGCCGTTCATGGCCTGCTGCCACGACTGGAACGCGCCCGCAAGGAAGGGGATGACCGCCAGGCCTACCGACGGCACGGTCCCGATCGACCCGGACACGGCCACCGCCACGGCGACGACGGTCAGGAGCGGTCCGAGCGCCCGGCCGAGGGTGATGAGCCGCACGCCGCCCGGCGCCAGCCCGATCCGGTCCACGAGCAGCGAGCTGGTCGACTGCCCCGCCACCACGGCGACCATGAACAGCGCGACGCCGAGGGTCGCGGCGGTCAGCCCCTGGGCGGCGACGTAGAAGCCGCCCGCGGTCCCGCCGAGCACCTCCCACCGGCGCAGCCGGTGCTCGCGCAGCGCGGACACGACGCGTCCGACGGCGGCCCGGGCGGCGGGCCAGCAGGCCACCGCGATCGTCAGCCACAGCAGGCCGGAGCCGAACGAGATCACCGCCGCGCCGAAGCCGCTGCCGACGTGCTCGGCGAGCGACCCGTTCACGCGGGTCTGGACCGCGGCGCCGAGACCGCCGACGACGGCGGCACCGACGCCGACCACGGTCCCGGCCGAGCTGCCGGGCGAGGGGGAGGGCACGGGAGCTGGCGCGGTCACCTCGGGAGTCTATGACTCTGAGTTGTCAGAACGTGGAGCGGGAACACGTGCACCACGTTCTGACAACTCGGGGGGTCCGAGAGTTGTCAGGACCAGGGCGCGCCATGCCCGCGCCACGTTCTGACAGGTGGGGGAGAGGCGAGGCGGCGCGGTCTGCAGGGCTCGGCCACTCGGCGGTGGGAGCATCGCACCGTGACCGACGTCTCGACCCGCCGCTCCGCACGCCACGCCGCGCAGCACAGCCTGCCCGACGTGCACGGACACTCCCACGGCGGGCCGGTCCCGCCGGCCCCGCCCCGCACCCGCCTCGTCCTGGCGCTGCTGGTGCTGCCCGCGCTGGTCGCCACGGCGTTCGGCCTGTGGTCGCTCTGGCCGTCCTCGGCCGAGATCCCCGAGCGGATCCCTGTCGTCGTCGAGGGCAGCGAGCTCGTGCCGGTCACCGTCGTCGGGCCGCTGGAGGAGACGGGCGACGACTCGTGGCCCACCATGGAGGACGCGACCGCCGGGGACGTGGAGATCCGCCTGCCCGACGGCGCGACCTCCGGCATGCAGGCCGACCCGCGGTTCGAGCTGGCGCCCGGCGACCGCGTGACGGCCCTCTACATCGGCGACTTCGCGGACACCGTGACGCCGTACGTCTTCATGGATCACCAGCGTGACGTGCCCTTCGGTCTCCTGGCGGCGGCGTACGCGCTGGTGGTGCTGCTGGTCGCGCGATGGCGAGGGCTCGCGGCGATCGCCGGCCTGGCGGTGGCGTTCGCGGTGTTCGTCGGGTTCACGTTCCCGGCGCTGCTCGCCGGCGAGAGTGCGCTCATGGTGGCCCTCGTGACGTCGTCGGCGGTCATGCTGGCGGTGCTGTACCTCGCGCACGGGCTCACGGCGCGGACCACGGTCGCGCTGCTGGGCACCCTGGCCGGGCTGGCGCTCACGGCGGGGATCGGGGCGTGGGCGACGGGAGCGGCGCACATCACGGGGGCGTCGGACGAGCTGGCGCAGAACCTGACGATCATCGCACCGTCCGTGGACCTGCGCGGGATCGCGCTGTGCGGACTGGTGCTGGCGGGGATGGGTGTGCTCAACGACGTGACGATCACGCAGGCCTCGGCGGTGTGGGAGCTGCGTTCGCTCGCACCGACCGCGCCGCGCCGAGCGCTGTTCGCGCGCGCCATGCGGATCGGCCGCGACCACATCGCCTCGACGGTCTACACGATCGCGTTCGCCTACGTCGGAGCGGCGCTGCCGCTGCTGCTGACGGTGTGGATGCTCGACCAGTCGCCGCTGATGACCATCACCTCGGGAGAGATCGCCGAGGAGGTGGTCCGCACCCTCGTGGGGTCGATCGGTCTGGTGCTGGCGATCCCGATCACGACGGCGATCGCCGCGATCACCGTGCCCGGCGGTGAGGCGCTCGCTGCGGCACAGGGCGCGCGCCCGGACGCAGACTCGGCCACGATGGGGTCGAACCCACCCGTGGAGGACCGCGTGCAGGAGCGACCGTGACCAGCCCCGCCGACCAGGAGCCGGCGCGTCCTGACGGACCGCGCAGCTTCTTCTCGCGCCGGCACCAGCCGGTGCCGGAGGACGACCCCTACATCGACCCGCGCTCGCGCTGGGTGGACCGGTTCGGGCTGCTGCTCGTCCTGGTGGCGCTGACCGTGGCGTTGCTGTCCCTCGTCGACATCCGGGGGGCGACGGGCCAGGTGAGCGCCCAGATCGCCGGTCTGGTGACGACGCTGACGGTGGGGGCGACGCTCGGGCTCGCGCTGCGGGCCTCGGGGCTGCGCACGAGGTGGCGCCGTCGGGCCTACGCCTTCCTCGGCGCGCTGCTCGTCCTGTCCCTCGTGGTGGTTCTGCTCCTGGAGACCCCGGACTCGGTGACGTCGGCGCCGCCGCTGCTGCTCCTGATCGCGGCCTTCGCTCCAGTGGTGGTCGCCCGGCGGCTGGTGCGCCACCGGGTCGTGACGCTGGCGACGCTGCTCGGCGCGGTCTCCGCGTACCTGCTCATCGCGCTCGCCTACTACTACGCGTTCCTCACGGTCGACGCCTACTCGACCGAGCCGTTCTTCGGCGCCGAGGAGTCGACGACCTCCTTCATGTACTTCAGCCTCACCACGATCACGACGCTCGGGTACGGCGACCTGGCGGCGGTGACGCCGCCGGGGCGGCTGCTCGCGACGAGTGAGGCGATCGTCGGGCAGGTGTACCTGGTGGTCTTCGTGGCGCTGATCGTGAGCCTGGCCGCCGGGCGCTGGCAGCGTGCCCTCGACTGAAGGTCGACGCCCGGGATACCAACGAAGTTGATAACCGTTATCGCTCGTGGCAAACTGGCGCTGACTGCGAACGGTTCTCATTCTAGTTCGACAGGAAGCCCCCGGAGCCGGCCGTCCCGTGCTGCGCCCGACAGAGATGGAAAGACATCAGCCATGAACACCCGTTCTCGCGCCGGCACGGCGCTCGCTCTCGCACTACCCCTCGCGCTCCTCGCGGCCTGCGGCACCGAGTCCGACGAGCCCGCCGCCGACGCCACCGAGTCCACCGAGCAGTCCACGGACGAGGCGACCGAGGAGGCCGCCACCGAGATGCAGGGGCGCACCCCTCGCCTCGCCGTCACCTACGACGGCGGCATCAAGGTGGTCGACGCCCAGACGCTCGAGGAGGTCGCCGACTTCGAGCTCGCCGGCTTCAACCGCCTGAACGCCGCCGGGGACGGTCAGCACGTGCTCGTCTCCACGACCGGCGGGTTCCAGGTGCTCGACACCGGGACCTACGGGCAGGGGCACGGTGACCACTTCCACTACTTCACGACGACGCCGGAGCTCACCGACGTCGTGTACGCCGCCGAGACCCCCGGCCACGCGGTCGTCCACGACGACACCACGGCGCTCTTCGACGACGGTACCGGTCTGATCCAGCTCGTCGGCTCCGCCGAGATCGCCACCCAGGAGGGTGTCGAGGAGGTCCAGCTCCCCGAGGCCCACCACGGCGTCGCCGTGCCGCTGAGCGACGGTTCGCTGCTGGTCACCGAGGGCGACGAGGACGAGCGCACCGGCATCCGCGTGCTCGACGCCGACGGCGAGGAGATCGCCGCGAGCGACGAGTGCCCCGGGGTGCACGGCGAGGCCGTCGCCGCGGACGAGGCGGTCGTCGTCGGCTGCGAGGACGGCGCGCTGGTCTACGCCGACGGCGAGATCACCAAGGTCGAGACCCCGGACGACTACTCCCGCATCGGCAACCAGGCCGGCAGCGAGGCGTCACCGATCATGCTCGGCGACTACAAGACGGACCCGGACGCGGAGCTCGAGCGGCCCACCACGGTCAGCCTGATCGACACCCGCGACGCGAGCATCGAGCTCGTCGAGCTGCCGGCGTCCTACAGCTTCCGGTCGATCGCCCGTGGCGACGACGGCGAGGCGCTCGTGCTCACCACGGACGGGGACCTGCAGGTGATCGACCCGGAGACGGCGGAGATCACCGCATCGATCCCGGTGGTCGACGAGTGGGAGGAGCCGATGGAGTGGCAGGAGCCGCGCCCGGCCGTCCTCACGCTCGACGGCTCGGTCTACGTGACCGATCCCGCGAACGACTCGGTCCACGCCGTCGACGTCGTCGACGGCGAGGTCTGGGCCAGCGGTGAGCTCGGCGTCACGCCGAACGAGATCTCCGGCGCTCTCGGCCAGCCCCCGGTCGAGCCCGAGGAGCACGAGGCGCACGAGGACGAGGAGCACGACCACGAGGAAGAGGGTCACGAGGACGAGGACGAGGACCACGAGGACCACGACCACTGACGTCTCGCCCCGGACACCGCCGGGGGCCACGGTCACGTGAGATGGTCGAAGTCCCCGCGCACCCACGCCGCGTGCCGTCGTGCCGACCGCAGCACGACGGCACGCGCGTCGGCGGGGATCACGCCGTCGAAGTTGTTGTACATCCGCTCGAAGGGTCGCCGGGCCACGTGCCCGGCGACCCGCAGCGCCACCGCACCCGAGAGCGGGATGCGGTTCGGGTAGCTGCGCATGAAGCTCACCGACGTGCGGTCGGGGTTGGCGAAGATCGTGTCGCCGGAGAGCAGCACGCCCCGTCCGTCGGCACCGTCGGCCCAGTGGACGACGGCGGAGCCCGGGAAGTGCCCGCCCGGCTGGCTCAGCGTCACCCCGGGCAGCACCTCCCGCGCGCCGGACCATGTCTCGATCGCGGCGTCCGGACGCGCGACCCAGCCGGCGTCGGCCTCCGCGACGAGGACCGGGACCGGGCCGCCGTCCCCGAGCCGTCGGCTCCACTCGACCTGCACCCCGAACATGTGCGGATGGCTCGCCACGACGGCGACGACCCCCGCGGGGCCGGCCAGGTCACGCACGGCCGCGGCGCCGTCGTCGTCCACGAAGCCCAACGGGTCCCACAGCAGCGACCCCGCCGGGGTGCGGAGCAGCTTGGACTGCTGACCGATACCCACGCCCGGCGTGGTCTGCAGCGCGAACAGGTCCGGCTCCAGCTCGTGGACCTCGACGTGCTGGCCCTCGGCCGCCAGCTCGTCGAGCGTCCTCCAGGCCTGGCCCGACGCCGGTACCCACTGGCGCTCGTCCGCGCAGATCGCGCACACCTCGGGCTGCGTCGAGTGCTCGACGGCGCAGGTGCGGCAGATCCAGAAGCTCGTCATGCCCTCAGGTTGGCACGCCGCCGGTCCGCGCACGCTGCCGGCCCGTCGTCTCCGTCGTGCGACGGATCCCGATCGGCCGGGGACTCCCTACGCTGAGCAGATGCTCCGTGCCCGCCCCGCCGACGTGATCTCCGAGTGGTTCGGCGTCGACGACGACTTCGAGCGTTCCCCCGCCGACCCCCGCGCCTCCTACCGCCACGACGTGTGGCTCGGGCTGACCCTCACCGTCCTCGCGGTGGTCGGCATGGAGCTGTCCCGCTCGGCCGGCTACCTCGTCCAGGCCGGCGACCACCCCGCCTGGCTGCTCTACGTGCTGTCGGGGGCGGGCGCGCTGCCGCTCGTGGTCCGTCGCCGCTACCCCCTGGCGGTGCTCGCCGTGGTCTACGCGCACTTCCTGCTGGTCGGCCTGACGGTGCCGGTCGTGGCGATGAGCCAGGTGCTGCAGGTGGTGTACTTCATGACGCTGTACACGGCCGTGGCCTGGGCGCGTGACCGGCGCGCGATGCTCATCGTGGTCACAGCCTGCCTGGTCGCGATGTTCGGCTGGCTGTTCTGGCAGATGGCCGTCAGCTCCGGCATGCAGGAGTACGCCGAGAGCGAGGGTCTGCTCGCGGACCCGCCGGGCTTCCTGTCTCCGCTCGACGCGATGGTCGCCCAGACCTGGCTGACGAACATCGCCTACTTCCTCGGGGCCATCGCGCTCGGCCAGGTGACCTGGCACGCCGCGCGGCGCCGGGCCCAGCTCGCCGAGCAGGCCGCCACCATCGAGCGGCAGGCCGCCGAGCTGGGCCGCCGTGCCGTCGTCACCGAGCGGCTGCGCATCGCGCGCGAGCTGCACGACGTCGTCGCGCACCACGTGTCGGTCATCGGCATCCAGGCGGCGGCCGCACGGCGCCTGCTGGCCAAGGGCGACGCCGGGACGCAGGACCCCCAGGTGCCGCTCGCCACGATCGAGTCCGCGTCGCGCGACGCCGTCGAGCAGATGCGCGGCCTGGTCGGCACGCTGCGGGACATCGGGGACGACGGCGGCACGGCGGCCGGCGAGGACCGGTCGCCCGAGCCGGGTGTCGCCGACATCGGCCGGCTGGTCGACGCGGACGACGGGCTCGACGTGTCCTACACGCTGGTGGCGGAGCCCGTGGGGGCCGAGGGATCCGTGCCCGGGGCGTTGGGCCTGAGCCTGTACCGGACCGCTCAGGAGGCGCTGGCGAACGTCCGCAAGCACTCCACGGCGCGCGCGGCGGGAGTCACCGTGCGGGTCGACCGGCGGCCGGTCGCCGACGACCGCCGGTTCCGGGGCGGGTACGCCGAGGTCGAGGTGGTCGACGACGGCCGTGCCCGGCCGGGTTCCTCGGGCTCCGGCCTGGGGCTGGTCGGCATCCGCGAGCGGGTCGCCACGCACCACGGGTTGGCGGAGATCGGGCCGCGGGTGACCGGCGGGTACCGTGTGCGCGTGCGCCTGCCGATGCCCGTGGAGGGGCCATGACGACGGTCCTGCTGGTGGACGACCAGGCGCTGGTGCGCTCGGGCTTCCGGTTCATCCTCTCGGTGGAGGACGACCTCGAGGTGGTCGGGGAGTCCCCCGACGGCGCCCGGGCCGTCGAGGCCGCCCGCGAGCTGCGGCCCGACGTCGTCCTCATGGACGTGCAGATGCCGGTCATGGACGGGATCGAGGCGACCCGGCAGGTCGTCGCCGAGGACCTGTCCCGGGTGCTCGTCCTGACCACGTTCGACACCGACGAGTACGTCTTCGACGCCCTGGCGGCCGGGGCGTCCGGGTTCCTGCTGAAGAACTCCGACGCCGAGCACCTGGTCGAGGCGGTGCGCACGGTCGCCGACGGGCAGGCCCTCCTGTCGCCGCAGGTGACGCGCAGGGTGGTGGACCGCATGGTGTCGACGTCGTCGGCCGACTCGCCCGCCGGCCCGCCGGTGGGCTCGCCACCGCCCGGGCTGCCGCCGTCGGCCCCGGGGGCCGAGCTCCTGACGCCTCGGGAGCGGGAGGTGCTGGTCCACGTGGGGCAGGGGATGTCGAACGCCGAGATCGCGGCGGAGCTGTTCCTCGGCGAGGCCACGGTCAAGACGCACGTGTCCAGCGTGCTGTCGAAGCTGCACCTGCGAGACCGGGTGCAGGCGGTGGTCTACGTCCACCGCCACGGTCTGGCGTAGCGGAGGCTCACGCATCGGTGCGTGATGGGTGACCGAGGGCGACGGTGCCACGGACCGGCGTCGCGGAAGGTCACCCGTCGGCCGGTGAAGCGTGATCGTGCGCTACGCCTGCAGACGGAGCCGGAAGCCCGCCGGCGGCGCCTGCGGGTGCCACCGCTCGGCGGTGAGGACCTCCCCGACCCGTGCGGCGACCGTGCCGTCCCACGCCTCGGAGCCGGTGAAACGCTGCACGATCGTCCGTCGCCCCACGATCCGGTTCTGGCGCTCGCGGTCACGGTGCAGCGCTGCCAGCGTCCCGTGGACGGCCTCCCCGTCGATCTCGGTGAGCAGGGCTCCGCCGTCCGGCAGCAGCCATGCCAGGTCGACGCGCGCGACCTCGCGCCCGGCGGCGTCGTCCACCGGCAGCTGCAGCAGGTCCGGCCCGAAGCCGGCGTCGATGCAGCTCAGTCGTGCCCAGGTCTCGGCCGGCGACTCGGCACGCGGGTCGCTCGACCGCCACCAGCCGGCCCGCGCGAGGCCACCGGGGCGTCGACGAGCCCGGTCGGCCGCTCGTTCGAAGGCGGCCCTCCCGAGCGTGCGGCGCTGTCGCGCGGAGTCCATGAGGGCGACGGCATGTGATCTCCCCACGGTCGGGACGGCCTGGACGAGGGCGTCCTCCACGACGGCGCAGGGGACTCCGAACGGTGCGGCATGTCGTCGCAGGGGAGTCCTCCGGACCACCACGGGGCCGGCGCCACCTCGCGGGCTGCCGTCGGGGAACGTCACCTCGGGTGTCACCAGCCGGGGTGCGCCCTGAACGCCGTGCAGCACGAGGGCGGCGACGCCCGTCGCGATCGACCCAGGGTACGCGAGAGGTCCGAGCACCGCCGCCCGCCGGCGGCGACGGTCGTGCCCGTCGAGGCCGAGATCACCGGGTTCGCCGGTGTCGTACACGCCGCGCAGCACCCGGGACCACCGTCCGGCCGCCACCAGCCGGTGCACCTGCTGACCGGTCAGGCCGGCCTGCCGGCACTGCCGCGCGGAGACGAGACCCTCCTGGCTCCCGGCGAAGAACCTGACGGCGTCGGGGACGAGGAGAGGGCGGCTGGGCATGCCGTCCATCGAACCCCGGATCGCGTGCGAGTTCGCCGCCTGTCCACAGGGTCGGCAACCGACGTGGCGGAGACTCACGCATCGTCGCCCGATGGGCGACCGAGCGCGACGGCGTCACGGACCGGCGTAGCGGAGGCTCACCCATCGGTGCGTGATGAGTGATCGAGCGCGACGGCGGTCCGCCGTGCGGGGGAGCGGAAGGTTCCGCCGCTGGGGGGATCCGCCGCGGGGCGGTCCGCCGTAGCGTCGGTGACATGACCACGCTCGAGGTCCACGACCTGACCAGAACGTTCGGCGACCGCCGCGCCGTCGACGCCGTCTCCTTCACGGCCCGCGGGGGCCTGCTCACCGGGTTCGTCGGCTCCAACGGGGCCGGCAAGACCACCACCATGCGGATGATGATGGGCGTCCTGGCCATCACGTCCGGCGAGGTGCGCTTCGGCGGCTCGCCCGTCACCCGCGCGGACCGCCGCTCCTTCGGGTACATGCCCGAGGAACGGGGCCTCTACCCGAAGCAGCCCGCGCTCGACCAGCTCGTCTACCTCGCGCGGCTGCGGGGCATCCCGGCCGTCACCGCGCGGGCCGAGGCGATGGAGCACCTGGAGCGGCTCGGCCTCGCCGACCGTGCCAAGGACCACGTCGAGAAGCTCAGCCTGGGCAACCAGCAGCGGGTGCAGATCACCGCCGCGCTCATGGGCCGGCCGCGGGCCCTCATCCTCGACGAGCCGTTCTCCGGCCTCGACCCGGCCGCCGTCGACGGCATGGTGGACCTGCTGCGCGAGCACACCGCCCGCGGGGTCCCGGTGCTGTTCAGCTCGCACCAGCTCGACCTGGTCGAGCGCCTGTGCGAACGCCTGGTCATCCTGCGCACGGGGCAGGTCGTCGCCGACGGCACGCCCACCGAGCTGCAGGAGGCGGGCACGCTGCGGCACCGCCTGGTCCTCGACGCCGACGCCGGCTGGGTGCGCGGCGTCCCGGGCGTGCACGCCGTCGACGTGGACGGTCCGACGGCGCTGGTCGAGCTCGCCGACGACGCCACGGCCCAGCGGCTGCTCGCCACCGCGCTCGAACGCGGCCTGGTCCGCGAGCTCAGTCCCGTCCGGCCTTCCCTGGCCCAGATCTACCGTGAGGTGACGGCATGACCACCCTGACCCGGCGTCCGCCGAGCGCACCGGCCCACGAGCCGCAGGACGACAGCACCCGCGGCGCGTGGCTCCTCGTCGCGCAGCGGGAGATCGTCACGCGGGTGATGAACAAGGCGTTCGTCATCGGCCTCCTGGTCTCCCTCGCGGTGATCGCGGCGCTCGCGGCCTTCTTCACCTGGCAGTCGAGCCGGGTCGACACGTACACCGTCGCGGTGGCGGGCAGCGACACCACGGCGGTCGCGTCGGCGGCCACCGCCGCCGAGCTCGCCGCGGCCGAGGACGACGGCACCGAGCTCGAGGTGCTCGAGGTGGCCGACGACGACGCCGCCCGCACCGCGCTGTCCGCGGGCGACGCGGACGTGTGGCTGCACCCGGGCGACGACGGCTGGGTGCTGGCCGGTGAGGGGCAGCCGGACGGCACCGTCTCCCGGCTGCTGGGCACCGCCGTCGAGCAGGAGGTCCTGGCGGCGAACGCCGAGGCGGCCGGGGCCTCCTTGGCGGAGCTGTCGGAGGGGGCCGCGCTGACCACCGAGGCGCTCGACCCGGAGGCCATGGGCGAGCAGACCCTGTTCTTCGCGAGCTTCGCCCTGTCGTTCCTCTTCTTCGCCGGCGCGATCGGCTCGGGGATGATGATCGCGAGCTCGGTCGTCGAGGAGAAGCAGTCGCGGCTGGTCGAGATCATCGCGACGGCGGTGCCGCTGCGGCAGCTGCTGGCGGGCAAGATCCTGGGCAGCTCGGTGATCGCCGTGGGGCAGAACCTGCTGTTCGCCGGCGTGGGGCTCGCGGCCGTGGTCGCCAGCCCCGTCGCGATCGCGCTGCCCGCGCTGTCGACGTCGCTCATCTGGTTCGTCGTGTTCTTCGCGGTGGGCTTCCTCGCGCTGGCCGCGCTGTACGCGGTGGCGGGGGCGCTGGCCAGCCGGTCCGAGGACCTGCAGTACACGTCGACGCCGATGACGATGATCGTGATGGGCGTCTACTTCCTGACGTTCTCGGCCTCGGGCTCGTTCCTCACCGTGCTGTCGTACGTGCCGATCGCGAACGTGGTGGCGATGCCGGCGCGGGTGCTCTCGGGCGACACGACGTGGTGGGAGCCGGTGGTCTCGCTGCTGATCCTGGCGGCGTTCGCGGTGCTGGCGCTGCTGGTCTCCGAGCGGGCGTTCCGCGGGGCGCTCATGCAGACCGGCGGACGCATCTCGTGGAAGCAGGCGCTGCGCGCCGAGGCGTGATCTTTCTTGGGGCAATCATGGAGGATAGATTGCCCGCATGGCTCGACGACGTGACCGTGACCCGCTGCAGATCGACCTCAGCCCCGACGACGGCGATCTCGGCGACGGTGGCTGGGCGGACGCGCCGGACGGCTCTGCGGGCCTGCCGACCGACGGCCCGGTCGACCCGCCGCCCGTGTGGTTCGCCACCCGGGTCGCCCGGCCGCTCCGCGAGCGGTGGCGAGGCATGCCGCGGCGACTGCGGGTCGGCGTCGTCAGCGGGGCGGCCGTCGTCGTCGCGGTCACGGTGGCGGGGGTCGCCGTCGTGGACGCCCGGGCCGAGGCGGCCCACGCCGAGCGCATGGCCGCGCTGCCCGGCGGGGTGGCGGACCTGTCGGAACCGGTGACCGAGACCTGGCGGGTCGAGACCGACGCGGGGGTGCTCGCCGTGTTCCCGGGTGGTGTCGTCGTCACGCAGGACGGCACCGACCTGCTCGGTGTCGACGTCGCCGACGGCAGCGAGGTGTGGCGCCACGAGCTGGGTCCGGCGAGGCTGCCGTACGCCGCCACGGTCGACGGCCCGCCGGAGATGGGGCCCGCCGCAGACGGCGGCGTCTACGTCTTCGACCACGTCGACGAGGTGCTCCCCGAGCTCGACCCGCAGGAGGCCGCCGACGCCCTCGCCGACGGTCGGGCAGCAGGCACCTGGGAGGATCCGTCGCTGCGTGTCGAGGACGCCCTCACGGGGGAGCTGCGGGGGGAGGCGACCATCGCCCTGCGGACGGCGCACGAGGTCGCGCGGTGCGAGGCCGACGACGGCCCCGGCGGGGAGCCCGTGCGGTGGCTGGTCTCGTCGGTCGGTGTCACCACGACGGCCACGTACCTCTCGGTCTGCAACGGCGCGTCGACGACGCTGGCCGCGGACGGCACGGTGGTCGACGGCTTCCCGTCCCCGACGGTGGACGGCGAGACGTACCTGGCGACCGACGCCGGGTCGGTCGTGCCGGCTGCGGACGGGGAGGACGGCTTCACGCTGCCGGGCTTCGTCCTCGATCCCGTGGCGGTCGACAGCACCGACGGGCCGTGGCTCGTCGGGCGCGGCGGGATCACGGCGTACGACACCGCCGGCGAGGAGCTGTGGAGCTCCGACACCCGGACGGGGAGGGTCGTGGTCCGCGCCGACGGCGTGGCCGTCGTCCAGAACGATGCGGACGGGACGTTCGACGCCGTCGATCTCGACACGGGGAAGGTGCGTTGGACCATTGACGGCGCGGTCGGTACCTACGGGTGGGCTGGTGCAGCCACGGACGGGGCGGTCGCCCTCCTTGCCGTGCAGGGAGCGGAGTCGACCGAGCTCGTCGCCCTCGACCTGGGCGACGGCGTCGAGCTCTGGCGCACGAGCCACGGCGCGCTGGACGGAGAGGTCTTCTCCGTGGACGGCCACCTGCTGGGCGTCGACGAGGAATACATGATCGCCGACGGTGTCCAGGTCTCCGACGCTGTCCTCGTCGGGCTGGGACCGACCTCGTGAGGGGCGCGCGACGAGAGGACCGCGCCGTGGTGTCCTTCGACATCACCGCGGAGCAGGACGAGCACGACGACGGCACCTCGCCACGCCCGGACCCGCACTCCGGGTGGTGGCAGCGTGGCGTCGACCGGTGGCGTCGTGCGGATCGACGGCAGCGGCGACGGGTGGCCGGCGTGGCGGGCGGTGCTGCCCTGCTGCTCGTCGGCGGCGCCGCCACGACGGTCGCACTCGTGTCGCACGCCCACGACGAGCGGCTGCGGGCGGCCCCGGGCGGTGTGCTCTCGCTCGACGGCGAGCTGGCCGAGGTGTGGCGTGCGGACGATGTCAGGGGCATCAGCGCGGTGCTCCCGGACGGCGGCCTCGTGCTGATGGACGGCCATGCCGTCGTCGCCCGGGACGCGGCGTCCGGCACGGAGCGGTGGCGTGCGGACCTCGGACCGGACCCGTCCTGCGGTCCCACGCCCCGGCCGGACGTCAGCGTCGAGTGGGCGATGCCGAGCGAGCTGGTGACGTGCCTGCACGGTCCTGCCGACGAGCGGACCGTGACCGTCCTCGACGCGGCGGGCGACGTCGTCGGTCGCCGGGAGCTCCCGGCCACGGAGCACGGGGGCGAGCACCACGACGTCCTGCCCGCCGCGGACGGCGGGCTCCTCGTGGTGGACCACGACACCGGAATGCCGGCCGTCCGCGACCACGCGACGGAGTCGGCGGCGCGTGCGGTCCTCGAGGACGTCGAGCCGGGGGAGGCGTCGGTGCACGTGGAGGACGCGGTGACCGGTGTGGTGCGGTTCGAGGTGCCGACGAGCCCGCCCGCGGGCGCGTTGGACGAGTGCGGCTTCATCTGGAACCTGGAGGAGTCGGGCTGGCCCGGCGCGTTCGACCCGGCCGCGCCGTACCGGGTGGCGATCGAGTTCGACCGCTCGCTCGTCTCCTCCCCGTCTGTCGTCAGCTACCAGTGGTGCGACGTCGGCGGTGCTGCGTCCGCCGACGGCACGTCGTTCACCGAGCACCTGGAGGGAAGCCTGACGTCCGCCGTGTCGGCGGTCGCGCCCTTCCCGGGTGGCGGTCATCTCGTGTCGGACGAGCACGTGCCGGGCGGCTCGGTGCTCCTGGCGGACGACGGCAGCGTCCTGATCGACAGCCCGCGCACGGCGATCGCGCTCCCCATGGCGGCCCTCGAGATCGACGGCGGAGTCGTCCTGGCGACCCGTCCGGGACGGGTCGTCGGTCTGGACGCCGACGGATCGGAGCTCTGGCAGCGAGAGCTGCCCCACGCCCGGGTGGTGGCGCAGGCCGGCGGGACGGCGGTCGTGCACACGGACGACGACCTGGTGGCCCTCGACGTGCAGGACGGCGCTGAGCGGTGGCGGACCACGGTGCGCGCCCTGGAGAGGCAGGAGCTCGTCCAGCTGGGCTCGGCCGTGACGGACGGTGAGCGGATCGCGGTCGCGGTGACGAGGCACGCGACGGAGACGAGCGCGGACGAGCTCACCGGGGAGCTGATCACCGTGGACCTCGGCAGCGGTGCGGTCACCCAGGCGCCGCTCCCGGCCAGGTCGCACCTCTGGGCCGTCGACGGACATCTCGTCCTGCTGCAGCAGGGCGCCTCCGAGCGCCCAGGCGAGCCCGGTCTTCTCTCGGTGAGCACGCTCGCTCCGCGCTAACGTCGAAGGGTGGGGCGACGGCGTCGTGCCCCCGAGGGGGCCTACACGTTCGACCTCGTGCCCGACGACGGCACCGAGGCCGCTGGGTCCCCTGCGGCCGGGACCCTCCCCCCGGAGCTGGACCCGCCACCACCACCACCGGCGCCACCGCGCCGACCGCCCGGAGCGCTGACCCGGGCGGGCCGCCGCTGGCGCGGGCTGCCGCGACGGGCCCGGTTCGGCGCCGTCGTGGTGGCCGCCAGCCTGCTCGCGACCACCGTGGTGGTCGACGGCGTCATGGACCGGCAGCGGTCCGCGGAGCTGCGCGCCGCCGCCGGCGGGGTCCTCGACCTGAGCGCGCCACCGTCCGAGCAGTGGCGGCTGGAGGGCGAGGACGGGGCCCGGACGCTGGGCGGTCTCGTCGCGGTGGCCGGGGGCGTCGCGGCCGTCCACCGCGACGACGAGCTGCTCGGCATCGACCTGACCACGGGACAGCAGCGCTGGGCCGTGGACCTGCTCGACCGGGCGGCGACCTGCGGCCCGGGGCTGGCGTTCTGGGGGGAGGCGGTCGAGCTGACCTCGACGGCGCAGGTGGTCTGCGTCGGGCGGTCCGTGTCGGGGGAGGTGATGGTGACCACCGTCGACCCGGACGGCACCGTGCTGGGGCACCGAGCCGTCGTCGGCGAGCACGACGTCGTGGTGCCGGGACCGGACGGCAGCGTGCTGACCGCGGCGTGGGTCGGCGACCCCGGGGACGTCGACGTCGAGCTGCGGGGCGACCCGATGACCAACCTCACCGTCGTGGGGGACATCGACGAGGGGTACGACCTCGAGGTGCGGGCCACGGACGCCGTCACCGGCGCCGAGCGGTGGTCGGAGGCCGTGCCGTTCGGGGCCGTCCTGGACTCGGGCCAGTGCGTGCGCTGGTCCACCGGCGGCCGGCACGCGCAGCTCGACCGGCGCGGCGACGTCGAGCACATGGTCAGCGGCCGGTTGGTCGGCTTCTCGGGCTGCGGGGTGCTGGCGTACTTCACGCCGGAGGGCGAGCGTCTCGACCTGACGGGGCTGAAGGACACCGGTGACGAGGTGGTCCGGCGGGTGCGGCCGCTCGCGGACGGCGGGTTCGCGGTCTCCGCGGGGGCGTGGGGCCGGTCCGCGTGGGAGTTCCAGGTGCTGGACGCCGCGGGCGCGTACGGCTACACGGTCGAGGGCCGGCTGCTGGACCCGCGCGCCACGGACGGGCGGCCGGACGACCGGCGGCTGGTGGCGGACGCCGACGGGACGCGCACCGTCGGGCCGGACGGGTCGACGGGCTGGTCGGCCGAGGTCGAGACCACCTCCTACCTCGCCCGGGCCGGTGCGACCGCCGTCGTCCTGGACGAGCGTGACCGCGTGCTGGGCCTCGACCTCGGCACGGGCGAGGTGCGGTGGGTGCGCGACGACCTGCTGGAACCGTACGCGGCGCTGACCGACGGCCGGAGCGGACAGGTGCAGTCGGTCTTCACCGACGGCACGGTGATCGCGCTCGTGGTGCCGACCTACACCGCCACGGAGGTGGTCTCGCGGTGGCTGGCCGTCGACGCGGCCACGGGGGAGACCCTGTGGGCGGAGGACCTGCCGGAGGAGGGGTGGGGCGTGGACGTCGCCGTGGACGGGCACCTGCTGCGCTGGTGGCCCGCGGGCCTCGCCGGCTTCACCACGTCGTAGGGACGTGGTTGGCTCGACCCGTGACCGGCTACGACGCCCAGTTCCTCGGCACCGACCCCGCCCTCCACGTCCCGCTGCCCGCCGCCGACCGCGAGCTCCGACGTCTCGACCACCCGCACTTCAGCATCCTGCTCGACCCTGTGCGCCGGCTCGCCGCCGCCACCGTCTGCGCCGTCGACGGCGACCGTCTGCGGTCGCTCCCGCGCACGGGCTCGTGGCGGCTCGACCCCCAGGCCCCTCCCGAGGAGCAGGCGGGCAACGAGCTCTACCGCCACAACCCGCTCGACCGGGGGCACCTGGTGCGTCGCCTCGACCCCATGTGGGGCCCCGAGGCGCGTGAGGCCGGCGAGGCGACCTTCGTCTACCCCAACGCCGCCCCGCAGGTCGACGAGTTCAACCAGTCGAAGGAGCTGTGGAACGGGCTCGAGGACCACGTGCTGGCGTACGCGGGTGCCCGGCGGCACCGGCTGGTGGTCCAGACCGGGTGCGTGTTCCTCGCCTCCGACCCTGTCTACCGCGGGGTGGCGATCCCCCGGCAGTTCTGGAAGGTCGTCGCCTGGACGTCGCCCGACGGCGGCACCCGGCCCGACGGCGGCACGCCGGGTGTCCCGCCGGCACTGCGGTCCGCGGCGTTCGTGCTCGACCAGACGCCCCAGCTCACGGACGCCGAGCTGAGCACGGCGACCGGCCGGGCGCTCGCCGTCGGCCACGTCCCGCCGCTCGGCCCGTACCGGGCGTTCCAGGTGCCGGTCGCGGACGTCGAGACGCTCACCGGGCTCGACCTCGGCCGGCTCGCCGGCGCCGACGTCCGCGGGCCCGCACCCCGGCGACCGCTCGAGCCGCGCACCGCGTCCCGGCGTCCGCCGTCGGCCTGGACCCTCCTGACGACGCCCGCGGAGATCGCGCTGGTCCCGGTCGGATAGCGAGCGCGCCCGGGAGTGCGGGTAGACCCCCGGAACCACTCCGAACCCCCTCCGTCGACGGCCCCCGTCGCCCCGGCGGGACGATCCCTGGGGACCTCCGACCCGGGGCTGCGGGTGCCAGGCGGTGCTGGTGGCTCAGGCGGTCTTGATCTCGCCGCGCTGCACCCGCAGGATGCCGACCAGCAGCGGCAGGCCGACCCAGATCGCCGTGGTCACGACGAGCTGTGCCCACTGCTCGCCACCCATCGACTCACCCGTCACGACGGGCATGCTCGCCGTCTGCAGGTCGATCCAGGGCCACACGTCGGCCCACGACTGCACGAGCATCGTCAGCGGGGCCATGATGGTCGGGATGACGAGGTAGAGGACGATCGCCGCCGGGGTGCTCTGCAGCGCGAGGCCGAACGCGACGCCCTGGACCATCCAGATCGCCATCATCAGGGCCATGCCCGCGGTGAGGGCGCCGAGGCCCCAGTCGGCGTCGGCGTCGCGGTAGGCGATCACCACCAGGTGAGCCACCGCCGCGATCACCATCGCGACGACGAAGAACGCCAGCCCGGACCCGACGGCGGTGACGAGCTTCGCCCACACGACGCGCAGGCGCCGCGGCTCCAGCGTGAAGGTCGTCAGACCGGTGCGCTGGGACCACTCCGCGGTCGTGGCGAGGATGGCGACGACGGGAAGCAGCATCGCCAGCGGTGCCGAGGTGTTCGACACGAACATCTCGAACGAGACGTTGCCGTCCCCGACGAGCGCGGTGATGGCCAGCACGCCGGCCGTCAGGATCGCGATGATGATGAACAGCCAGCGCACGGCGCGCGTGTCGAGCTGCTTGCGCCACTCGTAGGCCGTGAGCCGGGTGAACGGGACCGGCTTGAGGGTGGCGCTCCGGGTGGCGGGCGCGGTCTGCTGGACGGTGCTCATGCGGACACCTGCTCTCGGGCGTCGGCGGCCGTGAGCTCGAGGAACAGCTCCTCGAGCCCGCGGGACTGCGTGTCGCGCAGCTCGGTGACGAGCACTCCCGCGGCCATCGCGGTGCGGGCCACGTGCTCGGCGTCGGCGGTGGTGGTGAACCCGCCGCCGGACTGACGCTCCCGGTCGATCCCGGCCTGCTGGAGCGCGGCGTCGAGCGCGGCGTCGTCGGTGGACCGGACGAACGTCCCGGCGGCGCGCAGCAGCTCGTCCTTGGTGCCCTCGGCGACGATCTTGCCGCGCCCGATGACGACGAGCCGGTCGGCGACGTGCTCGATCTCGGACAGCAGGTGCGAGGACAGCAGCACGGTGCCGCCGTCCGTGGCGAAGTCGCGCAGCAGGTCGCGCATCCAGCGGATGCCGGCGGGGTCCAGGCCGTTGGCCGGCTCGTCGAGGATCAGCACGTCGGGCTCGCCGAGCAGGGCGCCCGCGAGGCCGAGCCGCTGCCGCATCCCCAGGGAGTAGGTGCGCACCCGGCGGCCGGCCTCGGACGGGGTGAGCCCGACGAGGTCGAGGACCTCGTCGACGCGGTGACGGCCCACACCCGTGAGGAGGGCGGAGAGCGCGAGGGTCTCGCGACCGGTGCGGCCGGCGTGCTGGGCGGAGGCGTCGAGCAGCACCCCGACGCGTCGACCGGGGTTGGCGAGCGCGCCGTACGGCTTGCCGAGGATGCGGGCCGTGCCGCTGGTCGGCGGCGTCAGCCCGGTCATCATGCGCATGGCGGTCGACTTCCCGGCGCCGTTCGGCCCGAGGAAGCCGGTGACGAGTCCCGGCTCGGCCGTGAACGACACGTCGTTCACGGCCAGGACGGGCCCGTACCTCTTGGTCAGGTGCTCCACGGTGATCATGGGTCCACCCTCGCGCCCCGCGCCCGGGCAGCACATCGCCCGCAAGGAGGGGATGCACCGCCGGACGGAGGTGCCGGGTCATCCTTTCGGCGGACCTCGGGGCCGGTCCGCGAGCGCCCGACGGCGGATGCCCGGCCGGGCGTGCGGACCTACGCTCGGCAGGTGCTCACCGACCCCGACGACCCGCACGGCGCCGTCCCGTACCGCCCCGAGCCGCTGGGGAGCCGGCGGGCGGCATGGCGCCGGGTGTGGGGCGAGACGTGGCGGCTGGCGGTGGCGCTCGCGTTCAGCCTGGTGGCGCTCGGCGGCATGCTCGTCGAGGCCGAGGCGGCGCACCAGGAGGTCCCGGAGGCGCAGATCGCCCTCGACCTCCTGGTGGGGCTGGTCTGCTGCGGGCTCGTGCTGCTGCGCCGCCGGTGGCCGACGACGGTCGCCCTGCTCGTCACCGCCGCCAGCGCGGTGTCGGTGTTCGCCGTCGGGCCGATCACGCTGGCCGTGGTCTCGTTGGCGACGCACCGTCGGTGGTGGCGCATCGTCGCGGTCGGAGCCGTGTTCGTCGTCGGTGGCTGGACGTACGAACGGCTCTACCCGCCGGTGGAGCAGATGGGCTGGCCCGTCACGCTCGGTGGCGGTGTGGTCCTCTACTCCCTGATGGTGTGGATCGGGGCGTACATCGGGCTGCGGCGCGAGTACCTCGCCGGCCTGCACGAGCGGCTCGCGACGGCGGAACGGGAGCAGGCGAGCCGGGTCGCGCAGGCGCGCGCGAACGAACGGGCGCTCATCGCGCGGGAGATGCACGACGTGCTCGCGCACCGCATGTCCCTGGTGGCCATGCACGCCGGGGCGCTCGCCTACCGGACCGACCTGCCGCCCGAGCAGGTCGCCGAGTCGGCCGCGCTGGTGCGCGACAGCGCGCACGAGGCCCTCGGCGAGCTGCGCGAGGTGCTCGGTGTGCTGCGCGGGCTCGACGGGCCGGCGCCGGACGGCGCCCCGGTCGGCTCCACCGGGCCAGGGGCGCCGGAGCGTCCGCAGCCGACGCTGGCGGAGCTGCCGGCGCTGGCCCGGGCGGCGTCGGACGCCGGGACGTCGGTCCGGCTGGTGGACCGGGTGACGGAACCGGAGGCGCTGCCGACGGCGGTCTCCCGCACCGCCTACCGGATCGTCCAGGAGACGCTGACGAACGTCCGCAAGCATGCACCGGGACTGCCGGCGTCGGTGGTGCTGCGGGGCGCTCGTGGCCAGGGGCTGTGGGTGACGGTGACGAACCCGACGGTCGTCGACGCACGAGGCGCGCCCGCTGCGCCCCCGTCGGGTCTCGGGCTGCTGGGGCTGACCGAGCGCGCCGAGCTGGCGGGTGGTTCGCTGATCGCCCACGAGGCGGAGGGCCGGTTCGTGGTGCGGGCCTGGCTACCGTGGGACGCATGACTCAGCGCATCTCCGTCGTCCTGGTCGACGACGACCCGCTCGTGCGTGCCGGTCTCCGGCTGATCCTCGGCGGCGCGGCCGAGGTGGACGTGGTCGCGGACGCGGGTGACGGGGACGAGGGCGTCGCGGTGGTCCGGAGGGAGCGGCCCGACGTGGTGCTCATGGACATCCGCATGCCGGGTACCGACGGCATCGAGGCGACGCGCCTCCTGTCCCAGGACGACGGTGCGTCGCGCGTCATCGTGCTGACCACGTTCGACACCGACGACATGGTGCTGCAGGCGCTGCGCGCCGGGGCGGCGGGGTTCTTGCTCAAGGACACGCCGCCCGACCGGCTGGTCGCGGCGGTCCGGGCAGCCGCCGCGGGCGAACCGACGCTGTCCCCGTCGGTGATGGACCAGCTCATCGCGAAGGTCTCGCAGCGGACCGTCGGGCGGGACGGCACCGATCGGGACACCGCGCGGCACCGCATGGCGTCCCTGACCGACCGGGAGCGGGAGGTCGCGGCGGTGCTCGCCCGCGGGCTGGCGAACGCCGAGATCGCGGCGGAGCTCTACATGAGCGTGCCGACGGTCAAGACGCACGTCTCGCGGATCCTCGACAAGCTCGGGGCGGCCAACCGTGTGCAGGCCGCCATCGCGATCCACGACGCCGGACCGGGAGGCGCGTAGACCAGGCGTCCTCCTCCACGGCAGAGAGCCGGCCGTCGAGATCGGACGTGTCCGGCTGGCGAAAACCGCGCCATCGCAGCGCGCACGAATCACGCTGTGCGTGAGCATCACGCACAGCGTGAGCGGCGTGCGCGATCCGTATCGGCATTGCTGTTCACCGGACACCTTCGTTCTGGTGCGTCGCGATCTTCGGCAGGGAGTCGCCCTACCAGGCGATCCGACCGTTGCGGTCGGGCGCCTCGCTGACCAGGTCGACCACGCGGCAGCCGAAGAGCTGCGCCAGGCGGCCGATCTCGTCGAGGGTCCACGGGACGCGCTCCCGGAACCGGGCCGAGACCGCCGTGCGCGAGAGCCCGAGCTCGATCGCGAGCTGCTGCTGGGACAGGCCGCGCCGTGCGCTCTCGAGGCGCACCGCACCGGCGGCCACTCGGCTGAGCCCGTCCCGCGTCATCCGGGGAGCGGGTCGTGGACGCGCGCGACCGGTCGCTCCGCGACCGCCCTCCGGGCCGCCCTCACCGTCGTCCACGTCGACGACCGGCTCGAGGTCGGGGACATCGAAGAATCTCCGCATGGCAGCAGTGTCGCGCCCTGGCGTCCCCGCGCGGCGGCCGTCCACAGGGTCGGCCGATGGGTGGTGCTCAGAGACGTTCGCGCAGCCAGGCGATGTCGGTGCCGACGTCGCCCTTGGTCTCGCAGATCACCGGTGCGCCGGCCTCGCGCACCACACCCACGAGGAGCTCCGGCGGGATGTTCCCCGCACCGAAGTTGGTGTGGCGGTCGGCGCCGGAACCGGCGTCGTCGCGCGAGTCGTTGGCGTGCACCAGGTCGATGCGCCCGGTGATCGCCCGGACCTCCGCGACAGCGGTGACCAGGTCGATCCCGCCCGCCCAGGCGTGGCACGTGTCGAGCGTGAACCCCACGCCCTCCCCGCCGTCGGCCTGCTGCACGGCGGTCCACAGCTGCTCGATCCGCTCCAGGCGCCGCGCCATCGAGTGGTCGCCGCCGGCGGTGTTCTCGACGAGGACGGGGACGTCGGTCTCCAGCGCGTCGATCGCCTTCCGCCAGTTGTCGAACCCCTTGGCCGGTTCGTCCTTGGCCGTCACGTGCCCGCCGTGCACCACCACGCCCCGGGCGCCGATCTCCCCGGCGCGGGTCATGACCTGCTGCAGCAGCTTGCGGCTCGGGATCCGGATGCGGTTGTTCGTGGAGGCCACGTTGATGACGTACGGGGCGTGCACGTAGACATCCAGCCCTGCCGCCGCCGTCGCCGCGCGGAACGTCTCCGCCTCGCCCTCCTCGAGCGGCGGCACCTTCCACGCCTTCGGGTCCGAGACGAACACCTGGACGACGTCCGCACCGATCGCCGCCGCCTCCGCGACGGTGTCGGTGAGGCTCACGTGGGCACCGATCTGCAGGCTCATGGGCACCAGCGTACGAGGAGGGTCCGACGCCGCCGACCGGCCAGATGTGTGGCGGCCCCGGGCACGAGGCTGCTAGATTCCTGGAGGCCGACGACGAAGAGCCTGGGAGGGCTGCCTGATGCTGCGAGCCCTGCTGGCGCTGTCGCTCGCCGGTGCGGCGACCGTGGAACGGCTGTCCGCGCCCGGCATCGACGTCTTCCTGCCCGCCACCTACGACCTCGCCTGGTCCGCCGTCCTCCTCCTGTCGCTGGCCGGCATCCTCGCGGTCGTCGCGTGGGGCGTGGTCTCCGTGCGCCGCCGTGCTGCGGCACCCGTCGGGGGCCAGGCCGTGGAGGCCCGCCTGGAGCACCTCGACCGGCTGCACGCGTCCGGACGGATCTCCGACGCCGAGCGCGCGGACGCCCGGGCACGCCTGCTCGGCACGCTCTGAGACGGTCGTCGTAGGCTGGGAGACATGCCCAGCACACCACCGCTCGCGTACGTCGTCGCCGGTTCCGAGGCCACCGGCGGCGCCGGCATCCAGGCGGACCTGAAGACGTTCCAGCAGCTCGGTGCGTACGGCCTCGGCACGCTGACCTGCATCGTGTCCTTCGACCCGGCGAACGACTGGGGGCACCGGTTCGTCCCGGTCGACCCGCAGGTCATCGCCGACCAGTTCGAAGCGGCCACGGCCACCTACGACCTCGACGTGGTGAAGGTCGGCATGCTCGGCACCCCGGCCACGATCGACGTCGTCGCACGGTCGCTGGCCTCGCGCCCGTGGCGGCACGTCGTGCTCGACCCGGTGCTGATCTGCAAGGGCCAGGAGCCGGGCGCCGCCCTGGACACGGACACGGCGTTGCGCGCCCAGGTGCTGCCCCTCGCCACCGTGGTCACCCCGAACCTCTTCGAGGCCAGGACGCTCGCCGGCATGGACGCCGTGGAGTCGGTCGACGACCTCGTCGAGGCGGCCCGCCGGATCCACGCCCAGCTCGACACCACCGGGGGCGACGGCAAGCGGTACGTGGCGGCCAAGGGCGGCGCGGAGCTCCCCGGGCCCGACGCCGTCGACGTCCTGTTCGACGGCGAGCACGTCACCGTGCTGCGCGCCCCGAAGATCGGCGAGGAGCGCGTCGCGGGCGCCGGCTGCACGTTCGCCGCGGCGATCACGGCCGAGCTCGCGAAGGGCGCCGACGTCGAGACGGCGGTGCGCACCGCCAAGGACGTCGTCACCCAGGGGATCCGTGGACGCGTGGCCGCGCACACCCCGTTCGACACGGTCTGGCAGGGGGCCTACGCTCCCGCAGGCGCATGACCGAGCTGCCGTGTGAGTCTCCGGCGAACAGGTAGACGGGCCGGCCGTCGAGCGTCACCTGCGGCTCGCCGTCGTTCCCGGTGATGGTGCTCACCTCGGCCGTGACGCCCTCGACCGGTGGCTCGTCGATCCCGGCGTGGACCGGCGGCCAGCTCGTGAGGCAGTCGCCCTCGCAGGTGCTCATGCCCGAGCCGGGCTCCTCGGAGGCGAAGTGGTAGGCGGTCATCCCCTCGCCGTCGACGACGATCTCCCCCCAGCTCGCTGTCCGCCGTGGCGAGCACGGCCTCGCCCGTCGGCGGGGCCTCCATGGACTCCTCGGTCGTGCCGGTGGTGTCCCGCGCCGCTGGCTCCTCGGGGTCGCCGCACGCCGAGAAGGCGGCGAGCGCGGCCACGGCGGCGAGCGCGGTGGTGGTGGTCCGGACTGTGCGTCGCATGGTCCCTCCCGGGGTCGTGGGGGCATCAGGCGCCCTCCGACCCGGGCGGCGTCGAGCCGACGAGCAGTGACGAGCAGGGACGAGGTGGGCAGCGTGCGGACAGCGGTGAAGGTGGCGGTGGTCCTCGGCCCCGGGCTGTACGCCGACTGGGCGAACAGCGTGGCGGACGACGCCCCGACGCTCACGGCCTCCGAGCCCGCGCTCGCCGACGTGGACGGTGTCGCCGACGTGGACGGCGACTGGGTCGTCGCGTCCGGCTCGTACGCCGGCTACCGGGTGCACGAGGACCGCCTACGTCCTGGGAGCGCTCGGCCCCGCCGACCGCCGCGAGTACGAGGCGCACCCCGCCGGCTGCGACGCCTGCCGCGAGGCGGTCGGTCAGGTCGCCGGCCTGCCCGGACTGCTCGGCGCCCTCCCGCCCGACGAGGCCGAGGCGCTGGCGGGCGAGACGCCGCCCCCCGTGCCGCCGGCCGGCGTCGTCCCGCGGACGCGCTCGCACGCTCGGCCCGCCGCTCGCGGGCGCGTCGGAGGTCGCTCCTCGCCGTCGCCGCGTCCGCGCGAGCCTGGTGGCCACCTCCCGGCCGTGGTGCACCCTCATGGAGTGGAGCTGCCGCTACGGGTCCGCGCCGCCGGAGAAGTGCGAGCCGGTGACCTACGAGCTGGTGGTCGTCGACCGGGACGGGACCCGCACGGTCGCGGCCACGTGGGGATCCTCCGGGGAGCGCGCCGCCGGGCTGCGGGCCGCGTCCGCGGTCGCGCTGGCCGACGTCGCCCGCGTGGAGATCGCCGTCGTGGGTGCCAGGGCGCCGCTGGCCTCCGCCGACGTCTGAGCCGGGGCGCGGCCGGGCGGTCCGCACCCCGGACGCAAACTATGTCTCAAGCGGGGTTCGGCTTAGTCTCTAGGGCGTGAGCGACAACTACGGACAGCAGAGCCCGAGCACGGGCGCCATCGAGCGCGTCGTCGCCCGGCACGAGATGCCCGACCCGTTGCGCGACGACATCCGCCTCCTCGGCGGGCTGCTCGGCACCGTGCTGCGCGAGGCCGGCGGGCAGGACCTGCTCGACGACGTCGAGCGCCTGCGCGAGCTGACCATCCGCGCCTACGGGGTGGACGACGGCGGTGTCAGCCTGGCGGAGGCCGCTGATGTCGTGGCGGGGTTCAGCCTGGAGCGTGCCGAGCAGGTCGCCCGGGCGTTCACGTGCTACTTCCACCTGGCGAACCTCGCCGAGGAGTACCACCGCGTGCGCGTGCTGCACCAGCGCGAGAGCGAGTCGGGTGCCGCGATCGAGGAGTCGCTGCCCGCGGCGTTCACCCAGCTGACCGAAGAGGTCGGCCGGGAGGAGGCCGTGCGCCGGCTCGGCGAGCTGGAGTTCCGCCCCGTGCTGACGGCGCACCCGACCGAGGCCCGCCGCCGCGCGGTCTCCGGTGCCGTGCGCCGCATCTCGACTCTCCTCGCGGAGCGCGACACGATGCGTCCGGGCGGCACCTCGCGCACCGAGAACGAGCGCCGCATGCTCGCCGAGATCGACACGATGTGGCGCACCTCCCCGATCCGGGCGTCGAAGCCCCGGGTCCTGGACGAGGTCAAGACCGCCATGGGCGTCTTCGACGCCACGATGTTCAGCACCTTCCCCGACGTGTACCGCCGGCTGGACGACTGGCTGCTCGACGGCGAGGCCGGTGCCCGCGCACCGATCGCCAAGCCGTTCGTCTACCTGGGGTCCTGGATCGGCGGCGACCGCGACGGCAACCCCAACGTGACCGCCGAGGTCACCCGCCAGGCAGCCACGCTCGCCGCCGAGCACGCGCTGACCGCGCTGGAGCAGGCCGCCCGCGCGACCGGTCGCAAGCTGACCCTCGAGGAGGCGAGCACGCCGGCGTCGGCGGAGCTCAAGGCCCTGTGGCAGCGGATCCGCCAGCTCTCGGACGACCTCACCACGTCGGCGGCGGCGGACTCGCCGAACGAGCCGCACCGTGCCGCGGTCCTCGCCATCGCGGGCCGCATCGCGGCCACGCGTACCCGGGACGCGGATCTCGCCTACCAGCGTCCCGAGGAGCTCGAGGCCGACCTGCGCGTCGTGCAGTCCTCGCTCGTGGAGGCCGGTGCCCAGCGCGCGGCGTTCGGCGACCTCCAGAAGCTCGTGTGGCAGGTGCAGACCTTCGGGTTCCACCTCGCCGAGATCGAGGTGCGCCAGCACTCCCAGGTGCACGCCGGTGCCCTGGAGGAGATCGCGGAGAAGGGGGTGCACGGCGAGCTGAGCGACCGCACCCGCGAGGTGCTCGACACCTTCCGTGCCCTCGGCGCCGTGCAGAAGCGCTTCGGCGAGCGGGCCGCCCGCCGCTACATCGTGTCGTTCACCCAGGCCCCGGAGCACATGGCGGCCGTCTACCAGCTCGCCGAGCTGGCCTTCGAGGGAACCGACGACACGCCGGTCATCGACGCGATCCCGCTGTTCGAGACGTTCGCGGACCTGGAGAACTCGGTCGACATCCTCGAGGCGATGCTCGAGATGCCGCAGGTGCAGAAGCGCCTCGCGGAGAACGGGCGTCGCGTCGAGGTCATGCTCGGGTACTCCGACTCCTCGAAGGACGTCGGGCCGGTCGCGGCGACCCTGGCCCTGCACTCGGCCCAGTCGCGCATCGCGGAGTGGGCGCAGCGGCACGACCTCACGCTGACGCAGTTCCACGGCCGCGGCGGCGCGCTCGGTCGTGGGGGCGGCCCCGCGAACCGGGCCGTGCTCGCGCAGCCGCCGCACTCGGTGGACGGCCGCTTCAAGCTCACCGAGCAGGGCGAGGTCATCCTGGCCCGGTACGGCGACCCGACCATCGCGGCGCGCCACATCGAGCAGGTGGCGGCGGCGACGCTGCTGGCCTCGGCGCCGTCGACGGAGAAGCGCAACGCCACCACGGCGGAGCGGTTCTCGGCGCTCGCCTCCTCCCTGGACGGGACGTCGCGGGCCCGGTTCCACGAGCTGGTGAAGTCCGACGGCTTCCCGCAGTGGTTCGCCGAGGTCACCCCGCTGGAGGAGGTCGGCCTGCTGCCGATCGGCTCCCGTCCCGCCAAGCGTGGCCTGTCGGTGAACTCCCTCGACGACCTGCGCGCGATCCCGTGGGTGTTCTCCTGGTCGCAGGCGCGCATCAACCTCGCCGGCTGGTACGGCCTGGGGACGGCGCTGCGCGAGTTCGGTGACCTGGAGGAGCTGCGGGCCGCATACCGCGAGTGGCCGCTTTTCGGCACGCTGCTCGACAACATCGAGATGTCGCTCGCCAAGACCGACGAGCGCATCGCGCAGAAGTACCTGTCACTCGGCGACCGCGACGACCTCGCCGCGATGGTCCTCGACGAGCTGCGCCTCACGCGCGAGTGGGTCCTCAAGATCACGGGCAACGAGTGGCCGCTCGCCAGCCGTCGCGTGCTGGGCCGGGCCGTCCAGCTCCGGTCGCCGTACGTCGACGCGCTCTCGCTGCTCCAGGTCCGTGCGCTGCGGGCGCTGCGCACCCAGGGCGCGAGCGAGGGCCTCGCCGTGGACGACGGCGAGTGGGTCGACGGCGGGTACAAGGACCGCTGGCGTCACCTGCTGCTGCTCACGGTCAACGGTGTGAGCGCCGGCCTGCAGAACACGGGCTGATGGTGATGGTGTCGGACGCCGCGGTCGCGCTCGAGCTGGCGGTCCAGGACGTCGCCGGCGTGGACGTCGCGGCGTCCGTCGGCGCACGACGGGTGGAGCTGTGCACCGCGCTGGGCGCGACCGGTGGCGTGACGCCGGGCCCCGGCCTGCTGGCCGCCGCGGTCGAGCGCGCCGCCGCTCCGCCGTCGGGCTCCGCCGTCGAGGTCCACGTGCTGGTGCGCCCGCGGCCCGGCGGGTTCGTGCTCGCGCCGGGAGAGCTCGACGTCCAGGTGCGTGAGGTCGAGGCGGCCGTGCGCGCCGGGGCGAGCGGCGTCGTCGTCGGCGCGCTGACCCGGTCCGGGACGGTGGACGCCGTGGCGCTGCGGGCGCTCGTCGGCGCGGCGCGGGGCGCCGAGGTGACGTTCCACCGGGCGTTCGACCAGCTCGCCGACCCGCTGGCCGCGCTCGACGTGCTCGCGTCGGCCGGAGCGACGCGGGTGCTCACCTCAGGCGGCGCCGCTCGGTGCGCCGACGGTCTCGGTCAGCTGCGCTCGTGCGCCGAGCACGCCCGGACCCAGCTCGACGGCGCCGTGCACGTCATGGCCGGTGGCGGCGTCCGCGTCGAGGACATCCCCATGCTGCGGGCCACGGGTGTGAGCGCCGTGCACCTGTCCGCCAAGCGCACGGTGGCCGACGACGGCGGGCCGGGTGGCGGCGGAGACGTCGGCTACGAGGTCACCGACCCCGAGGTCGCGGCCGGCGCTGCCGCTGCCCTGCGTCCGTCCTGACGGCGCCGACGGCGGTGCTCAACGCGCGGCGAGCGCCGTGAGCACCCGGTCGACGCTGGAGCGGATGCCCCAGCGCTCGGCGAGGGCGTCGAGAGCCGCCGGGTCCGCCGGACCGCTCGGCAGGGCGTCGTCGAACGACCCCACGGGGGCGTCGGCGGCGACCTGCACGACACCGGGCGCCACGGCGAGGTAGTCGGCGGCCTCCGCGATCTTGGTGCGCTGGGACGGGGTGATCCCCGGCGCGCCCGCCGAGGCCGCTGCCAGGACCTCGTCGAGGGAGCCGAACGTCGCCAGCAGCTTGGCGGCCGTCTTCTCCCCGACGCCGCGCACCCCCGGCAGACCGTCGGAGGGGTCGCCGCGCAGGACCGCCATCTCGGCGTAGGCGGCGCCGGTCGGTACGCCGTACTTCTCCGCCAGCAGCGCCTGGTCCACCACGTCGGGGTCGCGCACCCCGCGCGCCGGGTAGAGGATCGCCACCCCGGCGGCGTCGTCCACGAGCTGGAAGAGGTCGCGGTCGCCGGTGACCACCGCGACCTGTGGTCCGGTGCCCGCCGGCGTGGCCGCAGCTCCACCGTCGGGCACGGCGGCGAGCTCGCGGGCGACCAGCGTGCCGATCACGTCGTCGGCCTCGAAACCGGGGGCCCCGACCCGTGCGATGCCGAGCGCGGCCAGCACCTCCACGATGACGGGAACCTGAGGCACGAGACCGTCGGGGACCTCCTCGACGTCCGGGCCGTCGTCGCGCCGCTCGGCGACGCGGTGCTCCTTGTACGACGGGATCGCCGCGACCCGGAACGCGGGCCGCCAGTCGTCGTCCCAGCAGGCCACGAGCCGGTCCGGCCGGTGCTCGGTGACGAGGAACGCGATCATGTCGAGCAGGCCGCGCACCGCGTTGACGGGCCGGCCGTCGGGCGAGCGGAGGGAGTCCGGCAGCCCGAAGAAGGCCCGGAAGTACAGCGACGCGGTGTCCAGCAGCATCAGGCGCATGACCCCAGCCTGCCAGGTGCCACTGTCACCGCGCGGGCGCGGTGGGCAGCCGGTCCGGCAGGCCGAACCGGGGGAACCACGTCGCCGTGTCGAGGAACGTCGTGATGCCCGTGACGTGACCGGCGCCGTCGTCCTCCAGCACCACCAGACCCCACGGGGTCCACCCGCCGCCCGGGTCCGGCCGGTACTGCCCGAACGCCATCGAGCCGTTGGCGCGCACGCGCAGGCACCGCGAGCCGCGGCACTCGTGGCCCGGCCCGAGCATCCAGCGCGCGATCTCGCGGGGGCCCGAGACCCACAGCGTGTACGGCGGCATGTTGAGCACGGCGTCCTCGCGCAGCAGGCCGACGAGCGCCTCCATGTCGTACCGCTCGAACGCGTCCAGGTACCGCTCCAGCAGGTCGTCGTCGACCGTCCCCCACCGACTCTCGTCACGGTCCAGGGCACGGTCCCCGAGGGTGGCGCGGGCGCGCTGCAGCGCGCTGTTCACCGAGGCGACCGTCGTGCCGAGGAGGGTCGCGGTCTCGGCCGCCGACCAGCGCAGCACCTCGCGCAGCAGGAGCACCGCCCGTTGCCGCGGCGGCAGGTGCTGCAGCGCGGCGACGAACGCGAGCCGCACCGACTCGCGGCCGATCGCCATCTCGGCCGGGTCCCCCTCGCGCGGCAGGACGGCGTCGTCGGGCACCGGCTCGACCCAGCGCTCCTCGGCCAGGGTGTCGCCGAAGTACTCGATCTCGGCCGGCTGGGGGCCGCCGATCCCCATCGGGCGCTCGCGCCGCTTGGACGCCGCCAGGGCGTCGAAGCACACGTTCGTCGCGATCCGGTACAGCCAGGACCGCAGCGACGAACGCCCTTCGAACCGGTCGAACGCACGCCACGCGCGCAGCATCGTCTCCTGCACGGCGTCGTCGGCGTCCCCGGCGCCGCCGAGCATCCGGTAGCAGTAGCCGGTCAGCTCCCGGCGGTACACCTCGAGCCGGGCGCCCACGTCGGGCGAACCCCCGAGGTCCGTGACGGTCTGCGTCATGCCTCCCACGGTAGGACGAGGCTCCGACACCCGCGCGGCACGGTTCAGGTCCGCCGGCGGCGGGCCTCGTCGCGCGTCCACGGCAGCACCCGCTCGACGAGCGGCACCGAGCTGGTGGCCGGCGACGAACGCCGCACCACCGGCACCGTGCCGGTCAGCGGGCGGGCGGTGCGGTCGATCTCGAACCACACCGTCTTGCCGGCCCCGACGGCCGCGTGCCGCCCGACCACGTCACCCACCTGGTGCTGCTGGACCCCCCACCGGGAGGCCAGCTTCTCCAGGAACTGGACGCCGCGGCCGGACAGGTCCTGCGGCTGCGGTGCGCGCAGCACGGGCGGGCGGGTGCAGCCGTCCCGCACCCCGACGCGCAGGCGGCGGTCGTCCACCTCGACGGTCGCGACGATCGGTCCGGCACCGTGCTCCAGGGCGTTGGTGAGGATCTCGCTGGCGAGCAGCATCGCCGTGCGTCGCTGCTCGGCGTCCACGTCGCAGGACTCGAGCACGTCGTCGACCCACCGGCGGGCCGGCCCGAGGTCGCTCAGGTCCTCGGCCACCTTGCGCTCGGCGGTCGCCGGACCGTCCTCGCCGGGCGGCCCCGACGGCGCCGGGACGCGCGCCCGCGCCGCCAGCACGGCGACGTCGTCCCGCTGGCTGCGGCCCACGAGCCGCCGCACCAGGGCGCGCGGCAGGGCCGCCGTCGCCTCCCCGTGGGCGTCGGCGAGCGCCTGGACGAGGTCGCGCACGCGGTCCGTGACCATGACGCCCCGCCGCTCCACCAGCCCGTCCGTGTACAGCAGCAGGGTGTCGCCGGGCAGCAGGCGGGTGACGTGGTCGTGGCGCTCGACCCCGGGATCGATGCCGAGCAGCATGTCGGTGCGGGCGTCGAGCTGCTCGACCGTCCCGTCGCGGCGCAGCACCAGGGGGTGCGGGTGCCCGGCGTCGGACCACGTGAGCGTGTATCCGCGCTCGGCGGTGCCGTCGGGCCCGGTGTCGCCCTGGGGGTGCTCGTCGTGGTCGAGGCGCACGACGACGGCGGTCGCCAGCGCCTGCGGCCCCAGCGTGGCGTTGGCGCGGTCGAGGCGGGACAGCAGCGCTGCCGGCGACTCGTCGTGGCTCCACGCGAGCGCCCGCAGCATGGAGCGGAGCTGGCCCATCTGGGCGGCGGCGTTCACGTCGTGGCCGGTGACGTCGCCGATGGTCAGCACGGCGGTGCGGTCGTCGCGGACCACGGCGTCGTACCAGTCTCCGCCCACCTGGTCGGTGCGCGCGGCCGGGGCGTACGTGGTCGCGATGTCCAGGTGCGCGACGTCCGGGGCGTCGGAGAGCAGGGACTCCTGCAGCGTCGTCGCCACCCGCCGTCGGGCCTCGAGCAGCGCCACCCGCTCCAGCGACATGGCCACGTACCGGCTGAGGGTGGTCTCCAGCGCGGCGGTGCCCGCGTCGTGCTCGCGGGTCTCCTCCCACACGCAGATGACCACGCCGATCACGTCGTCGTCGGTCATGACCGGCAGGAAGGAGCGCGCGCCGGCGGACATCAGCCCGACCGACGCCATCGCCGGGTAGGCCTCGCTCATCTCCTCCTGGTCGCGGTAGAAGAGCGTGCGGCGCTCGCGGACGACGGCGGTGTCCGGGCGGGGGGAGTCGAGCCGGGTCGAGCGCATGGCGTCGGGGAACCCGGGCTCCTGGTGCCCCACCGTGACGTAGCGCAGGTGCCGACGGTCGGCGTCGACGAGGGCCAGCGAGCACCAGCGCGCCCCCATACCGGTGCCGACCACCTGGGCGATGGTCTCCTCGACCTCCTCGAGGGTGGTGACCCCCGCGAACTGCTCGGAGAGCCCGAGCAGGAACTGGGCGCGCTGGTGGGCCCGGAACGCGACCTGCTCGGCGCGCCGGGCGCGTTCGCGCTCGGCGCGCAGCCGCAGCTCGCCGGTGCAGGCCGCGGCGAGGTCGCCGAGGGTCGCGAGGTCGTCGTCGGTCCATCGCCGCGGTGCGGTGTCGATCGCCCACAGGGCGCCGACGACCGTGCCCCTCCCGTCCTCCACCGGGTAGCCGGCGACGGCGCGGGCGCGGAGCTCCTGTGCCATGAACCGCCGCTCGAACCGGGGGTCGTCCTCCGTGTCGTCCACCACGAAGGCGGAGCGCTGGGCCACGACGAAGGAGGTCGCGGGCTGGGCGAGCCGCGTCCTCCGGTCCTGCTGGATCGGGTCGGGCATCCCCACGGCTCCGGGAAGCAGCTGGAGCCCGTCGCCGAGGACGACGAAGCAGGCTGAGGGCACGCCCAGGTTGCGGTGGACGAGCCGCACGATGCGGTCGAACACCTCGTCGGCGATGGACTCGTCCGGGGCGCCACGGAGCAGCGGACCCAGGACCTGCGTCTCGGGCACTGACCCAGTATGGCCCCGATCCGCGCGATCACGAGTCACCCGGCCGACGGCCGCGTCGTCGGGGCCGAGATCGCCGGTTCCCGCCAGCCGTTGCGACCTACGTCACACCGCGCGCACACTGGGGGCAGGAACCGATACGGGGGTGGACTCGTGGTGGGAACCGCTGGAACGTTCGACGCCCTGCCCATGCTGGGGCGGGGAAAGCACCGCAACCCGAAGAAGGGTGCGTGCTTCATGGAGCTCGCGTCCTTCCTCGCCGGGGAGCGCTGGAGCGACCATCCGCAGTGCACGCATCCGCTGCTGGCGATGCTGGCGCGGGCGGTCAACGACCTGACGTCCGACGCCGCACGGCCGCGCCTGTCGACGATGATCCCGTCGGTCATCGGCCTGACGAGCGACGACCCACGGTGGGACGTGCACATCGCGCTGCGGGCGGCCCGGGCCGCGCTGCCCGTCTCCCCGGCCGACCGCCAGCAGACGCTCGCGGTCGCCGTCTTCGGGGCCGAGCGCATGCTCGACGTGCTCGACGGTCGCCCGGACGGCACGCTGGGCCCGGAGAGCGAGGCCGCGTTGGCGGCGACGCCCCAGACGGCCGAGTGGGCACGCCGCTTCTGCGCGGGCACGCACGTCAAGCCGAAGCGATTCGTGCGCGACGCCGCACCGTCCGTGGTGTCGACGGCGGTGCAGGGCATCAGCGAGGCGTACGTGCCCGACCGTGACGCCCGGCTCCGCGAGCTGCTCGAGGCCACGATCCACGACGCCCGGTCGTGGGCGGGGCTCGAGGCCCGCGCCGGGGAGCTGCGCGCCGAGCAGTGGGCGGAGGTCGTCCGGCCCGCGACGGTCTGAGTCGCTGAGCCGCTGAGCCGCTGAGCCGCTGAGCCGCTGAGCCGCTGGCGGGAGGGTGCTCCGCGGGGAGGTTCTGGTAGACACGGGAGGGTGACCGAGAACCCCCTGGACCATCTCTCCCTGGACGACCTGCGCCGTCGGACCTCCGTGAAGTGGCGGGCGTACCCCGACGACGTGCTGCCGCTGTTCGTCGCCGAGATGGACGTGCCGCAGGCGCCCTTCCTCGTCGCCGCGATCACTCGCGCGCTCGAGCTCGGCGACACCGGCTACGACCACGGCACGGGGTACGCCGCCGCGCTCGCGCCGTTCGCCGAGCGGCGCTGGGGCTGGACGCCCGACGTGGCCACGAGCCGCACCCTGCCGGACGTCATGGTCGCGATCGTCGAGATCCTGCGGGTGCTGACGGGGCCGGGCGACGCCGTCGTCGTCACGCCGCCCGTCTACCAGCCGTTCTACGCGTACAGCCGCAACGAGGGCCGCCAGGTGGTGGAGGCCCCGCTGGACGCGGCCGGCCGCCTGGACCTCGGCACGCTCGAGGCGGCGTTCAAGGTCGCGACGGGCACCTCGGGGCACGGCCGCGGACCGGGCTCCGGCCGCCGGGCCGTGCTGCTGCTGTGCAGCCCGCACAACCCGACCGGCACGGTCCATACGCGCGCCGAGCTCGAGGCGGTGCTGGCGCTCGCGGACCGCTACGGCGTCCGCGTGGTGGTCGACGAGATCCACGCACCCTTCACGTTCGCCGACCTCTCGCCCGACGGCGGCACACCTTTCGCCCCGTTGCTCACGGTGGCGGGCAGCGAGAGCGCGATCGCGGTGCACTCGGCGTCGAAGGCGTTCAACCTCGCGGGGCTGCGGGCCGCGACGGCGGTGGGCGGACCGGCGGCGGCCGACGACCTGCGGCGCATCCCCGAGATCGCGGGTCACGCCGTCAACCACCTCGCGGTGCTCGCGCACGCCGCCGCGTACACCGAGGGCGACGCGTGGCTGGACGCCCTGCGGGCGGGGATCGTGCGGAACCGGGAGCTGGTCACGCGGCTGCTGGCCGAGCACGCCCCCGCCGTGCGGGTCCATCCCGCCGGGGGGACCTACCTGATGTGGCTGGACGTGCGGGACGCGGTGCCCGACGGCGCCGACCCGCACCACCACGTGCTGCGCACGGCACGGGTCGCGCTCGGCGACGGGCGGCACTTCGGCACCGGGGGCGGCGGCCGCCTGCGGCTCAACCTGGCGGCGTCGGCGGAGACGCTCACCGCGGCGGTGGACCGCCTCGCCCCGGCCCTCGCGCCGAGGTAGCGCCGCGTCAGCCGAGGTAGCGCGGCTCGCGCCGAGGTAGCGTCAGCCGAGGTAGTCGGGTGCGGCCTCGGCGCCGAGCGCCTCCTCGAGCGTGAGCCCGCTGTGGTGCACGTACGCCGCCAGGTCCGGCCCGACGTAGCGCAGGTGCCACGGTTCCGGCGAGTAGCCGGTGACGTCCTCGGTCCCCTCGGTGTAGCGCACCACGAACCCGTGGCGCCAGGCGTGCGCCGCCACCCATTCCGACGACGGCGTGCCCCCGAAGCGCGTGAACGGCACCCCCGCCTGGGTCACGTCGGCCGCGAGGCCCGTCTGGTGCTCGGAGTGGCGGCCACGTGCCGAGAAGCGGTCGGCGGCCGCCTCGCCGTGCTGACGGACGTACCGCTCGTAGAGCCGTTCCTGGTAGCGGGCCGAGCGGTATCCCGAGACGAGGACCAGCCTCTGCCCGGTGGCTTCCCGGGCGTCCTCCGCGAGCGCGGTCAGGGCGTCGGCCGCCACCGGGCGGAGCCGCACGCGCGATCCCACGGTGTCCATGGCCGGCCGCACCAGCCGGTCGGGCTCCCACGCGGCAGGGGTCACGGGGTTGCGCTTGTTCACCAGCACGGTGGTGTCCTGCGGGCGGGTGCCCGGCTCCCACGTGGTCTTCACGACCTTGGTCGCGCTGACGGCGGGCACGGCCGTCTCGCTCCCGGCGACGGCGAGCCGCCACCGGGTGACCGGTGCGTGCGTCCGGTGCCGGGTGAGGCCCACCTCGGCCACGTCCACCTCGGTCCGGGCGAGGGTGAGCGTCTCGCGGGTCACCCAGCTGCCGTCCGCCTCCTGCTGGAGGCTCACCTCGCGACCGCGGGCCGGGGCGACGGCCACCAGGTCCGTCCACCGCTCGGTGGCCGGTCGGGTCGCCGTCGCGGACCAGCCGGTGATCGTGGTCGCCTCCGGCAGCGGGCGGTGCCAGGACGGGACGAGCGGACCGCCGGGCGGAGGCTCGGCCGCGACCGTCGTCGTCGTCCCCAGGGTGGCGACCGTCGCGGCGAGGACCGCCGCGACGCGGCGGGACGTGGAAGGCACGCCTGCAGCCTGCCAGACCGCTCGCCCGGAGGCCACGCGCGAGCCGTCCGCGGAACCGTCAGCCGGACCCGTGCCGCCCGGACCGGAGGAGACGCCGGACGCCACCCGGAACCGACTCGGCGAGGCGGGCCGTCCCGTTCAGCGCCCCGGAGACCGTCCGATGGTTCGCGCCCCGCATCGTGGAGCTGCGCAGGCCCTGGAGGGACCGGACGTAGTCGTCGCGAGCACGGAGGTCGCTCGTCTCCGTCCGGGTACGGGACTCGTGACGGTACCGCTTGTCGGTGTTGCGGTACCGGAGGTAGTTGGCGGCGAAGAACAGGAACCCGGCGGCGTAGAAGAGCAGCCCGATGCCCGACCAGTCGCCGTCGGAGCCCGTGGCGAGCGTCGTCGCCGTGCTGAGGTAGGTCACGAGAGTGCTCCGAGCGCGAGGACGATGGTGCCGACGACGATCCCGAGGACCTCGACGGCGGCCGAGGTGAGCAGCAGCCGGGGATAGTTGATCGGCACGCTTCCCATGACCGCGCCGGTGCGGCCGTTGACCGCCACGTAGTGCACCATCGGCTCGCCGTCGCGCTTCGTCTGGTGGTAGCTGTACAGCCACACGGGCAGGTAGGCCGACACCCAGCGCTGCCCCTTCACGGTGAGCCGCTCGTCGTCCCACCGCACACCACGGCCGTAGAAGCCCAGGGTGTCGTCGGCGACGTGGCGGGCCACGTCCGTCGACTGCGCGTCGACGATCGGCGCCAGGTCGGCCACGTCGGTGTCGCGGCGTTCGGAGGTGAACCCCGCCAGGTAGTTGGAGTCGTAGGTGACCGCGTTCTCCAGGTCGAACGGCCGGATCGCGTTGATGACGTTGTTGGAGGTGCCCGACCGCTGGTCGAGGCGCTCTCGCGACGAGACGACGGCGAGGTCGTGGACCTCGAGGTCGAAGTCCCGTCCGACGTCGTACAGGTCGGCGTCGTAGCGCGTCTCCGAGCGGTCCTCGCTCACCTTCACGGAGTACCGGCGGGTCTGGTGCTCGCCCTGCCCGCTGAACGACGCGTGGGCGTTGACGTCCACGACCATGTACGGCAGGTAGGCGCCGAGGACGTTCTCCGGGTTGAACTCCTCGCGGAACCGGGGGTGCGCGAAGAACCGTCGCTTGCGCACGAACCGCGCGATCTGCTCGACGGCCTTCTCCTTCGGCAGGCTGAACGGCAGCACCATGTCGGGCACGGCGCCGTTGGGCACCTGCTGGTTCACCGACAGCTTGTTGCGGCACCAGTGGCACCGCGCCTGGGTGCTGCTGGCGGTGTCGACGACGATCTCGGCACCGCACGCGCTGCACTTGAACGTCAGCACGACCTCGGCCGTCGGCACGAGGTCCGCCGAGCCCGAGCCCATCGTGATCCCGGTGAGGTCACCGACCCCCTCGTCGAGCCCGAAGGCCTCGTTGGCGCCGGGCGTCGACCACTCGTGCCGGCAGAAGCTGCACCGCAGCATGCCGGTGCCGATGTTCAGCGCGATCTGCGTCGCCCCGCACCGTGAGCACTTGCTCAGACCGTCGGCGGTCTCCGCGTCGGTCCGGATGACCCGCGGAGCCCCGTCGGCCTGTCCCGTTCCCGTCATCTCCACCATCCCCTACAGCCCGAGGGCCTTCTTCTTGGCGGCGTCGTAGTCGTCCTGGGTGATCAGCCCCGCGTCGAGCATCGCCTTGAACCGCGTGAGCTTCGCCATCGGATCCTCCTCCTCGGGCGCTGTCGGCTCAGGGGGTGGCGCCTGCGGCGTGCCCTGCTGCGGGTAGCCCGGCGTCGCCGGCTGCTGGAGGCCGCCCACGGCACCTCCCGCGGCGTTCATGCCCATGCCGAGGAAGGCCATGCCGGCGGCCCCGCCGTCCGGGTTCTCCCCGGCCGCCTGGAACCCCCGTGCCGCGGCCTGCTGCATGAACGAGTTGCCGCGGGCACCGCCCAGCGCGTCGGCCTTCTTGACGTCGGAGAGCAGCTTGCGCGTGTCCTCGTCGTACTCGATCGCCTGCAGCGCCACCTTGACGATGCTCAGCCCACGGTCGGACGTCCAGCGGTAGCCCTCCTCCACGGCGTGGCTCAGCGACTGCGCGAACCCGACCGCGTCGCCCTGGATGCGCGCGATGCGGTTCCCCTGGGCAGGGTCGTTCGTGTAGTGCGAGAACGCCGCGGCCAGCGAACCGACGAGCTCGTTGAAGAGCTGGCTCGCGGCGTCGTTGTCGAGGTCGCCGAAGTCGAAGACCCTCGCGTCGTGGCCCAGATAGCTCAGCGGCACGAAGCTCTTGATGAGGAGGATCGGGTCCACGATGCGCAGGGAATAACTGCCACGCGTGATCGCGCCGACCTGGGCGCGCAGGTACGCGTCGTCCCAGTAGATCTCCGACTGGGTCCCGAACCGGTTGTTCGGGATCTCCTTGAGGTTCACGTAGAAGGCGAGCTGCTGGGAGGCGGGCTGACCACCGAACCTGAACCGCTCCCACGACGTCTTCACCGTCGAGCTGACGAGACCGTCGCCGGCGAAGACCGACGCCGCGTTCTGGTCGTCCGACGTGAAGACGAACCCGCCCGGCTCTCCCACGAAGCCCGTCAGCTCGCCGTCCTGGAACGTCACGAGCGCGTAGCCCTCGGGCACGACGATGCGCGAGCCGTTGGTGATGATGTGCTCGGAGGCCTGGGTGTTCGCCCCCCGGCCGGCGTTCTGGCCGCGGGCGACGGCGGGGAAGATCGCTGCCGTCGGCGCCAGCCCGGACGGCGGGACGAGGAAGTCCTTCCACTGGTCGGCGAAGGTCCCGCCGAGCGCGCCCGCGAAGGCCTTGATGAATCCCATGCGTGTCCTCGATCCCTGTCCGCTGTCGTGCTCCGGCGTGGGACAGCAGGGCATCGTGGACGCGTCGTCGTCGTGGGGATGCGCCGCATGCCTGCACGTCTACGCCGACACTGGCCACAAGAGACCGTACCGGTCAGCGCCTCCCTTGAAGTCCGGAAGGGCCAGATATCGGCGAATATTCACCCGCCCGCGGTTGAGGGGCACGCTACGCTCGCGACCGTGCGCCGTCGGACATCGTTCACCGTGACCGCCCTGCTCGCCCCTGCCGCCCTGCTGGCCCTCGCGGCCTGCACAGGTCCTGACCGGCCGCCGCCGTCCGAGGCGGCCGACGTCCTCGCCGCGGCGCTGTCCGCCGGCGACCTGACCTCCGTGCCGCTCGCGACCGATACCTCCGCGGACCCGCAGGCGCACCTGGTGGAGGTGACCGAACCCCTGGTGGAGGCCGCCGAGGCGGCGGGTGCCGAGCCCGTCGTGACCGTCGCCGAGGTCACCGAGGCCGAGGAGTCCGACGACGCGCCGCCGCGCGCCGACGTGACGCTGGCGTGGTCGTGGCCGCTCACCGAGGAGCAGACCTGGGAGTACACGACGACGACCGAGCTGGTCTGGGCGCCACCGCCCGAGGACTCCGAGGAGACCGGGGCCTGGGAGACGCAGTGGGACACGGACCTCGCCGTGCCGGAGCTCGCGGCGGGGGAACGGCTCCAGATCGAGACGCTGCGACCCGGCCGCGGGGACGTCGTCGACATCGACGGCGCGCCGCTGGTGACCGAGCGGGACGTGTGGCGCGTCGGCATCGACAAGACGTTCATCGAGCCGGAGGAGTGGGAGCCCCGGGCGCGCCAGCTCGGCGAGATGATCTGGACCCAGCCCGACGACTACGTGGCGCGTGTCGCCGCCGCGGGCGACAAGGCCTTCGTCGAGGCGATCACCGTCCGCCAGGAGGACCCGGGCATCGCCTTCTCGGTCGACGACGCGCGCAGCGTCGACGGCGTCAACGTGGTCGCCGACACGATGGAGCTCGCGCCGACGTCGTCGTTCGCGGCGCCCGTCCTCGGGCGGGCCGGGGAGGCCACGGCGGAGGTCATCGAGGAGTCGGAGGGTGCCGTCGAGGCCGGCGACGTGGTCGGGCTGTCCGGGCTGCAGCAGCAGTACGACGAGCACCTCCGCGGCGAGGACGGGCTGGTGGTGCGGGTGGTGCCGTCCGAGGGCGACGCGGAGGCCGGCGAGGAGCCGCGCGAGCTGTTCCGGGTCGAGGCCACCGACGGCGCCGACCTGGAGACGACGTTCGACCCCGCCCTGCAGGTGCTCGCCGAGGACGTGCTCGGCTCTGTGGGGTCGCCGAGCGCGCTGGTCGCGATCCGGCCGTCCACCGGTGACGTGCTCGCCGCGGCGAGCGGTCCGGGCAGCGAGGGATGGTCGACGGCGACGCTGGGCCAGTACGCGCCCGGGTCCACGTTCAAGGTGGCCACCGCCCTGGCGCTGCTGCGTGCGGACACGTTCCCCGAGGACACCGTCGACTGCCCGGAGGAGATCACGGTGGACGGCCGGACCTACTCCAACGTCCCCGGCTACCCGGCGTCGGCCACCGGCGAGGTCTCCTTCGCGACGGCGTTCGCGCACTCGTGCAACACGGCCTTCATCGGCGCGGCCGAGCAGGTCGACCAGGCGGACCTGGTCACCGCCGCCGCCGACCTGGGCCTCGGTCCGGCGACGGACGCGGGGTTCTCGGGCTCGGTGCCCGACGAGGCCTCGCGGACGGGGCACGCCGAGTCGGCGATCGGTCAGGGCGAGGTGCTCGCCTCCCCGCTGGGCATGGCGACGGTCGCGGCGAGCGTCGCCGCCGGGGAGCGGGTGGAGCCGCGGCTCGTCCGCGACGCCGACGGCGAGCCCGAGGAGGGCGCGTCGCCGTCGGCCGGGACGGACGCGTCGCCGTCGGCGAGCGCGAGCGCTGCCGCCGACGGTCCGGCGGGCGACGGGCTGACCGCCACCGAGGCCGAGGACCTGCTCGGGCTGATGGGTGGCGTGGTGAGCGAGGGCAGCGCGTCGGAGCTCGGTGACATCCCGGACGTCGTGGGGGCCAAGACGGGCACGGCCCAGTACGGGGACGGTTCGCGGCAGCACGCGTGGATGCTCGCCGTCGCGGACGACCTCGCGGTGGCGGTGTTCGTCGAGGACGGCGAGTACGGGTCGACGACGGCGGGCCCGTTGATGGGAGAGTTCCTCGCGGGACGGTGAGCAGGTCCGACCGGCACGTGGTGAGCGGGTCGGCGGTCGGGACCGCCGACCCGCTCACCGGTCGCTCACTGCGCGGACCCTTCCGTCTCCGCCGAGATCTCCCGGGTCGGGGAGGTCTCGATGACCGGCCCGGGGGATGTCCGGGCCGGCGCGGGCCGTGGGATGCGGCGCCGCGGAGATCGCCGCGGTAGCGGCGAGAGCGGAGGGGCCGGAACGATTCGACTACGGGTTGCCCCGAGCAGGCAAGCGGGGGCGGCCGACTGTGCCGAGCCTCACGCGCCGGCGAACCGTGCGGCACGCTCGGTCACGCGCGCGGCCCCCCGTCCGCCGTCGGCCGCGGCGTCCCACGCGTAGACCTCCGTGCCCGTGACGAAGACCTGCTCGGCCCGCGACGTCACGTCCAGCGGGTCGCCGGACCAGACGACGACGTCGCCGTCCAGCCCCGCCCGCAGCGCCCCGACGCGGTCGTCCAGCCCGAGGAACGCCGCCGGGTTCACCGTCAGCGCCTCCAGCGCCACCTGCCGGTCGAGGCCTTCCTTCACGGCCAGCGAGGCCTGGTGCACCAGGAAGTTGACCGGCACCACGGGGTGGTCGGTGGTGATGGCGACCCGGACGCCGGCCTCGGCGAGACGTGCCAGGCCCGAGATCGCGCGATTCCGCAGCTCGACCTTGCTGCGGGTGGTGAACATCGGGCCGAAGATCACCGGGACGTCCCGCTCGGCCAGCACGTCGGCGACCGCCGCGCCGTCCGTGCCGTGGTTGATCACGAGCCGGTAGCCGAACTCGTCCGCGAGACGCAGCGCGGTCGCGATGTCGTCCGCACGGTGCACGTGCTGGTCCCAGACGAGCTCGCCGTCGAGCACGCGCGCCAGCGTCTCCTTGCCGAGGTCCCGGGCGAACGGCTCGCCCTTCGTCGCGGCCGCGGCGCGCGCGGCCGCGTAGTGCTGCGCGTCGAGGAACGCCTGCCGGATGACGGCCGCGACACCCTGGCGCGTGGCGGGCAGCTTCTGCCGGTCGCCGTAGACGCGCTTGGGGTTCTCCCCGAGCGCGGACTTCACCGAGACGGACTCGGAGAGGAGCTGCTCGTCGACGGTGCGACCGCCCCAGGTCTTGATCGCCACGGTCTGCCCGCCGATCGGGTTGGCCGACCCCGGCTTGACCACCACCGAGGTGACGCCGCCCGCGAGCGCGTCACGGAACCCCTCGTCCTCGATGTTGATCGCGTCGAGCGCCCGCAGGTGGGCGCCGTCCGGGGCGGTCTTCTCGTTGGTGTCGTCGCCGGCCCAGCCCTCGGCCTCCTCGTGGATGCCGACGTGCCCGTGCGACTCGACGAAGCCCGGCAGCACCCAGCGGCCGCCGGCGTCGACGGTGCGGACGCCGTCGGGCACGGTCACGTCAGTGCCGACGGCCGTGATGACGCCGTCCTCGACGAGCACGGTGCCGCCGTCGATCGGGTCCCCGACGACGGGGACGACGTAGCCGTTCGTGACGGCGACGGAGCTGCAGGTGGTGCCCGGGGTGCCGGGCCGCGTGGTGGAGGTCATGACATGCCATGATGCCCCGTCGGACCGGACGGCGGGAGGTGGCATGTCGGTCGACGACGACGCACTTCCGTGGCGGGTGCTGCTGCCGGTGTGCGTGGGTCTCGTCCTGGCTGTCGGCGGCGCGTTCGTCGCCGGGGACGCGGGCTCCACCGTCGTGACCGCCCAGCACCTCGCCACCCACGGGGAGGCCACCACCGCCGACGACGCCGAGGGGTCGGGCGGCCGGGAGCGCGCGGTCGAGGCGTGGGTCGCCCTGCCCGGGGGCGACCGTCGGCTCCGGATCGACGGAGCGACCGTCGCGGCCTCCGACCTGGCACCGGCGTCGGTCGGCGCGGAGCTGTCCGGCGCATGGCGTCCGGTGGACAGCGGTCCCTATGCCGGGACGTTCGACGTCCTGCACGATCCTGCCGACGTCGAGACGGTCATGGCCGTGCGCGACGTGGAGAGCGTCACCGGCGACGAGGTGACGCGCACGATCGCCGTCGTCTCGGCCGCGGTGTCGTTGACCGCGACGGCGCTGCTGGCGCTCGCGGCGGTCGTCGGGTACCGCCGCGCCCGCCGGCGGACCACCGGTACCGCCTGAGCTCTGCCGTGCGCCGGTCAGGCCTCCGGGACGTTCTCCTCGATCTCGCGCAGCCAGGCCGCGGGTGACGCGTCGGACGGCATCCGCCAGTCGCCGCGCGGCGACATGGTGCCGCCGGGTGACACCTTGGGCCCGTTGGGCAGCGCCGACCGCTTGAACTGCGAGCCGAAGAACCGCAGGAAGAACACGAGCATCCAGCGCCGGATCGTCGCGAGGTCGTAGGTGGACCGCTCGTCGTGCGGGTAGCTCGGCGGCCAGGCGCCGACCGACGCGTCCCGCCAGGCGTGCCAGGTGAGGAACGCGATCTTGCTCGGCCGCAGCCCGTGCCGCAGCGTCCAGTACAGGGTGAAGTCCTGCAGGGCGTACGGCCCGACGGCGGCCTCGGTGGACTGCGGTGCCTCGCCGGCCGCGACGGGCACGAGCTCGGGGCTGATCTCCTGCACGACGATCTCGCGCAGCACGTCGCCCACCTCGGCGGGGAAGTCTCCGGAGTCGGCCACCCAGCGGATGAGGTGCTGGATCAGGGTCTTGGGCACACCGGTGTTGACGGCGTAGTGCGACATCTGGTCGCCCACCCCGTACGTGCACCAGCCCAGCGCCAGCTCGGAGAGGTCGCCCGTGCCCAGCACGATCCCGCCGCGGTGGTTCGCGAGCCGGAACAGGTAGTCGGTGCGCAGCCCCGCCTGGACGTTCTCGAACGTCACGTCGTACACGGGTTCGCCGTCGCCGGCGGGGTGGTCGAGGTCGCGCAGCATCTGCGTGGCGGCGGGCCGGATGTCCAGCTCCTCGAACCGCACGCCCAGGGCGGTCGCCAGACGGGTGGCACGGTCCTTCGTCTCCGCCGACGTGGCGAAGCCCGGCATGGTGATCGCGTGGATGTCCGTGCGCGGCCGTCCGAGCCGGTCCATGGCCTTGGCGGCGACGACGAGCGCCTGCGTCGAGTCCAGCCCTCCGCTGACGCCGATGACGACCTTCGGCTGCCCGATCGCCGACAGCCGCTTCTCCAGGCCCGTGACCTGGATGTTGTACGCCTCGTAGCAGTCGAGCGCGAGGCGAGCGGCGTCGTCGGGCACGAACGGGAACCGGTCCACCGCACGGCGCAGGCCGAGGTCGCCCGACGGCGGGCGCACCTCCCACTCGACGGTCCGGAAGCCGCGGGCCCCGTCGTCCAGGGCGCGGCGGTTGTCGTCGAACGTGCCCTGCCGCAACCGGTCCTGCCGCAGCCGGTCGAGGTCGACGTCCGCGACGGCGCGGCGGGGCCCGTCGGGGAACCGTTCGGTCTCGGCCAGCAGGTCGCCGGCCTCGTAGACCATCGTCTGCCCGTCCCAGGACAGGTCGGTGGTGGACTCGCCCTGCGCCGCGGCCGCGTAGACGTAGGCGGCGAGACAGCGCGACGAGGCCGAGCGGACCATGAGGCGCCGGTCCTCGGCCCGCGCGATGGTGATCGGGCTGGCCGACAGGTTGAGCAGGACGGTGGCGCCGGCCAGGGCCGCCTCGGCGGACGGCGGCACCGGCACCCACATGTCCTCGCACACCTCGACGTGCACGGTGAGCCCGGCGACGTCCGCGGCGCGGAACAGCAGGTCCGGGCCGAACGGGACGTCGTCGTCGGCGAACGGCAGCCGGACGGTGCCGCCGCGGCGGTCGGCGCCGGGGGCGAACCAGCGGTGCTCGTAGAACTCCCGGTAGGTCGGCAGGTACGACTTCGGGGCGACGCCGAGCACCCGGCCGCCCTGGACGACGACGGCGCAGTTCAGCACGCGCCCGTCCACCTCGACCGGGGCGCCCACCACGAGCAGCGGGCGCAGGTCGGTGCTGGCCTCGACGATCTGCGCGAGCGCGTCCCCGACGGCCTCCAGGAGGGTGTCGGCCAGGTGGAGGTCGTCCAGCGCGTACCCCGACACGGAGAGCTCGGGGAAGACCGCCACGGCGACGCCGTCGTCGTGGCAGGCGCGTGCCTCGGCGAGGATCGCGGCGGCGTTCGCGGCGGGGTCGGCGACGGACACGGGCACGGTGCACGCGGCGACGCGGGCGAACCCGTGGGCATAGGCGTTGCGGAAGTCCACACCCCGAGTGTGCCCGACGTCGCGCCCCGAGTGTTCGTCGGAGGCGGCGCGGCACGGATATGGTCGCTCCGTGGCGCAGACACCCGAGGGCTCCCGCCCCGACTCCCGACCCTCCGGCCGGCGGCCGTCCGCCTCCGGCCCGGACTGGACCCCCGTGCGCAAGAACCGTGGCCGCGTCGTCGCGGCGATCGTGGCCCTGGCCATGCTGCTGACGGCGGTCGGTGGCACCGCGGTGAGCATCCTCGGTGCGTCCTCGGCCGGTGCGCACGACCAGCTCGTCTCCTCCGACCCGGCCGACGGCGACGAGCTCGACGCGCCGGTCGGGGAGGTCACGCTGACGTACAGCGCCGAGATCATCGCGGACGGCACGCAGGTGCGGCTCGCGACGCCCGACGGCGACGTCGACGCGGACGTGGCGATCGAGGGCGAGCAGGTCACCGCGACGTTCGACACCCCCGACGCCGGCGGCGAGTACCGCGTGCAGTGGCGCGTCGTCTCCTCCGACGGGCACCCGATCGAGGGAGAGCTCGCCTACGAGGTGGCCGCGCCGGCCGCGCCGTCGCCGGAGGAGTCCGGACCCACCGACGAACCCGGCGAGGCCGCCTCGGCGGAGGCGGAGCTCGAGGAGTCGGGTGAGGCCCAGGGGCTCGGGGCCGCCCCGGAACCGTCGCCGTCCGCGACAGAGCCCGTCGGCGACGAGGGCGCCGACGGTTCGACCGGGGCCATGCCGCTGGTCTACGGTGCCGCTCTGGTGGCGCTGATCGGCGTCGCCGCCATGACGGTGCTGCGGTCGCGCCGTCGCCTGCACGAGACCACCGGGCAGGAGCCACGGGACGGTCCGCAGGCCTGAACGAACCGTCCGCCAGGGTCCGCGAGCCACGCCGAAGGGCGCAAAAGTCGCAGGAACCTGCGGATGTTCCTTAGTGTGTTCCCGGTCCACCGGTTCGCGCCGGACCGACCGAGAACGTGACGACGTGCGGGTCTCGTACGTCGTGATCCGGAGAAGGGATTCACATGTCGCTGAACAAGTCCGAGCTCGCCTCGGCCATCGCCGCCAAGGCCGACCTGACCAAGTCGGACGCCGAGGCTGCGCTCAACGCCCTGCAGGAGGTGCTCATCGAGTCGCTCGGCCAGGGCGAGGCCGTGAAGCTCACGGGCCTGCTGTCGGTGGAGCGCGTCGAGCGTGCCGCCCGTACCGGCCGCAACCCGCGCACCGGTGAGGAGATCCAGATCCCGGCGGGCTACGGCGTGAAGATCAGCGCCGGTTCGCTGCTGAAGAAGGCCGTCGCCAAGTGACGTCCCGCTGACCTCGGTCGGCCTGGCAAAGGGCCCGGTTCCGCTCTGTCGCGGAGGCCGGGCCCTTTGTCGTCCTTCTGTTCGCGACCGGATGGAAGCGTACGCTCACACGGCGAAATGTGAGCGTACTTGCACAGGTCGAGCGGCCCGGCGGCACCGCGGACTGAGCCAGGACGAGCTGGCGCGCCAGGCCGGAATCGCCAGGCGGACCCTGTCCCGCATCTCGAACGGCAACGTTTCCGGAGAGATCGGGTTGATCCTCTCGGTCGTACGGGCCCTCGAGCTGTCCCTCGACCCTGCCGAGCACTCGGCCGGTGAGTTCACGCTCGACACGTTCGACGAGATGACGGACGAGCTGTGAGCCGTCGACTCGACGTGCGGCTCTACGACCGGACGATCGGCAGTCTGGAACAGACCGGCTCGAGTGCGCACCGGTTCGCCTACCGGCCCGACTACGACGACCGCCCTGGGGCGACGCCGCTCTCGTTGGCGATGCCGGTGGGTGGCAGGGAGTACCCGGGGCGGCAGGGAGTACCCGGGGCGGCAGGTCGACCCCTACCTCCTGGGGCTCCTGCCGGACGACGCTTCGGTGCGTGGACGCTGGGGCGCGCAGTGGGACGTCAGTGCGAGCAACCCGTTCGCGCTCCTCGAGCACATGGGGCGTGACTGCGCGGGCGCGGTGGAGTTCGTGCCCGAAGGGGACGCTGGACGCAACAAGGGTGATGTCGTGCCCCTCTCCGAAGGCGAGATCGGCGCCCGTCTTCGAGCGCTGGCCGGTGATGCCGCCGGGTGGGCGGTCGGTGGTGAACGGTGGTCCCTCGCCGGAGCGCAGAGCGAGTTCGCTCTCGTCCGTCGGGACGGATCGTGGTTCGAGGCCACGGGAGCCGAACCTTCGACCCACATCGTCAAGCCCGGGGTCGCGGGCTACCAGGATCAAGCATTGAACGAGCACGTCTGTCTTCGTGCAGCGGCGTTCGTCGGACTTCGTGTCGCACCGAGCGAGGTCCTCGAGTTCGACGGTGTGCCCGCCCTCGTGGTCACCCGCTATGACCGCCGCCGCGACGCAGAGGGCCGCGTCATCCGTGTCCACCAGGAGGACATCTGCCAGGCGCTCTCCGTCTATCCGCACCGCAGGTACGAGGCCAGTGGTGGACCGACAGCCGTCGACGTCGTCCGGTTGATCCGCGAGACCGCGACGGACTCCGCGACAGACATCGACAGGTTCGTCCGCGCCCTGGTCTTCAACTACCTCGTCGGCGCACCGGACGCTCATGCCAAGAACTGCTCCGTCCTGCTGGCCGGTTCCCAGGTGCGACTCGCGCCGCTGTACGACGTGGCGTCCGGACTGCCGTACGAACCGACGAGGCAGGATCACGAGCTCCACCGAGCGGCGATGGGGATCGGTGGTGAGAAGAGGTTCGGGCGTGTCACCGGCCGTCACTGGGACAAGTTCTCCTCGCAGGCACGGCTCGACCCGGACCATGTCCACGGCATCGTGCGCGAGTTGTCGCAAACGATCCCCGACGCGCTGGACCGAGCGGTCGAGCCTCATCGCGGATCCGGCCTCCGTGACCGCTTGATCCCTCGCGTGGACCGCCTGTGCGCAACCACGCTGCGGGACCTGTGAGAGGTCTCCCTCAGAGGTCGCCCTTGCGTTCCAGGAACCGCATGGCCGCCCACCCGAACGGCACGCGCCCCCAGTACGTGACCAGGCGGAACAGGATGGTCGTGGACAGCGCGATCGACGCCGGGATGCCTGCCGCGGTGAGCCCCGCGGTGAGCGCCGCCTCGACGCCGCCCAGGCCGCCCGGCGTGGGGACGAGGGCGCCCAGGGCGTTGCCGACCAGGTAGATCACCGCGACGTCGATGAGGCGGAGCGACTGGCCGAACGCCGCCAGCGACGCGTCGAACGCCAGCACGTACCCGAGCGACATGATGACGTTGCCGCCGATCCCCAGGGCCAGCCGGTCCGGCTGGCCCAGCATCTGCGACAGCCGGGGCCACACCTGCTCCAGCGTCGGGCGCGTCTTCTCCCACACCCACCGGCGCACGGCGGGGACGAGGAGGGTCGCCAGCACGGCGACGGCGACGCCGGCGATCGCGAGCAGCACGGTGATCGACGGCAGGTCGATGAGGCCGCCGGACCCGGTGAAGATCGACAGCACCACCAGCAGGACGATCGTGACGACGAACTGCGACGCCTGGACGAGCGCCACGGTGGCGACGGCCATGGGCATCGTGACCCCGCGCCGCGTGAGCATGCGCAGGTTCAGCGCCGCGGGCCCGATCCCGGCCGGCGCGGCGAGCGACACGAACGAGCCCGCCATCTGCGTCAGGGTCGCCCGCCACAGCGGCAGCCGCTGGGGGGAGAACGCCACGAACGTCAGCGCCGCGCCGAACCACGTCACCGCGCCGAGGCAGAACGCGACCACGATCCACCACGGGTTCGCCTGGCCGACGGCCGCCGTGATCTCGTCGAGGTTCATGCTGGTCACCAGCGCGGTGATCACGACGAGGAACAGCGTGAGCATGATGACGGTGCGCGCGCCGAACCGGGTGATGTTCTGCGGCTGGACGCTCACCTCGGGCAGCCGTTCGACCAGCGCCTGCCGCAGCGCGTCCAGCAGCCCCTTGTGCTGGCGGACCGCGACACGGGTCGACGGCGGCAGGGCGACGGACTGCAGGAGCGGCCCGACGGCGGTCACGTCGGCGTCGGGCAGGGCCCGCACCGCGGAGGCGACGGCGCGCGAGGCGCCCACGCGCAGCGCGAGCAGCGCGAGCAGCTGGGTGAGGTCGAGGCGCCGCCCCAGTGCCGTGGAGGCGATCTCGCCCTGCTCCCAGCCGGTGAGCCAGACCTGCGGCCTGCCGTCGTCGTCGTGGCCGACCAGCAGCACGTCGGGGGTGAGCGCGTGGTGCGTCAGCCCGGCGGCGTGGGCGCGGCGGAGCTGGCCCCAGGCAGCGGCGAGGATCTCGTCGCCGCCGGGGCCGTCGAGGTCCTCGTCGGACAGGTCCCGCCACGAGACCGCACCCTCGGCGTGCTCCGTGACCAGCACGATCGAGTCGGCGGCCTCGCCGACACCCAGCAGGCGCGGGGTGCGCACCCCCGCGGCCGTCGCCGCGTAGGTGAGCAGGGCCGTCCGTTCGGCGACGGCCTTGAGCGACACCTGCGCGCGGCCCTCCAGGCCCCGGAGGCGCAGCGCCCGCCAGGCCCGCGTCAGCATGCCCACCACGTGCCGGTCGCCGTCGAGCACGACGACGTCGCGCCGGTCGGCGTCAGGGGTGAACATCGCGTACACGCGGGTGTCGCCGGCGCGGGTGAGGGCCACGGTGGCGGGGTCGGCGAGCGCGCCCGAGGACGGCAGCTCGGCACCGGCGGGCTCGCCCCGGCTGCCCCGCGCGCCGGGCCGGCCACGGTGGCGCAGCATCGCGCGCAGCGTGGTGCGGCCGGTGACCTCACCGGCGGCGTCGACGTGCGTGACGGTGTCGTCGGGCAGCGCCGAGCGGTGGTCGTCGTGGCTGCGGCCGTCGCCGTGGTCGTCGCCGTGGTCGCGGTCGTCGTCGCCGTCGCCGTCGTCGGTGTGCTCCACCCGCGCGGACACGCCCCGCACCCGCACGAGCGCGGTGGGCCGGAACCCGGCGTGCCGGACGGCGGTGACGAGGTCCCCGCCGTAGGCGCGCTCGGAGCGCACGCCGGAGGCGTACTGGACGGTCTGCCCGGCGATCCGGCCCAGCAGCAGCGCCACCAGCACCCCGGGCAGCGCGGCCTGGCCGGTGATGAGGGCGACGACGAGGGCGACGTAGAGCAGGTTCCAGGACCACCGCACCGTCCGACGGCGGGTGCGCGGCCCCGCGGTGGTGAGCAGGCCGGCGATGGCGGACACGTAGCCGGGGATCGTGATCGTCCAGGACCCGTTGCGGAAGACCGACAGGGTGCGGACGAGCTCGTCGCTGCCGAGCCAGGAGAGAGTCAGCAGGGCGAGCACGCCGAGCACCAGACCGAGGGTGGCCGCCATGATCGACTCGACGACCTGCCGCCCGAGCCGGCGCATCCCGAGCTCGAGGAGGACCGCGACCGGCACGATGAGCGTGACCAGGCCCTCGAGGAGCGCGACGGGGAAGACGAGCAGCTCACCCAGGAGGGTGTTGAAGGCGCGGACGTCCTGCGTGACGCCCTCCGTGGTGCCGTGCGCGACGACGGAGAGCACCAGGACGAGGGCGACCCCGAGGGCGCTGAGGACCAGCCCGAGCAGGTCGGAGGGGTTGCGGACCCGTTGTTCGGGGTTGTCGACGACGCGGACCAGCCCGGTGTCCCGGTCGGGCGCGTCCCCCGCCACGAACAGGGCGCGCAGCGCACCGGTCGGCGGGGCGGGGTCCTCGGCGGTGAACGAACCGACCTCGTGCACGACCGGGCGTGGTGCAGGGCGGCTCGCGGAGGCCTCCTCACGCGCTCGGGACATGCTCGCGAGTCTAGGTGGCCGAGCCGCTCCGGGCCGGTCGAGACCACGGCTGCCTGAGGAGTAGTGTGCCCGCAACAAGTACCGCGTCGTGGCGGGAGTGCCGGACATGACACATCCACGTGATCTGTCCGACACGAGCGGCTGCTAGACATCTCCGCACCGTGCCCGCGACGAACCGCGGCCGCACCGAGGAGGAGACCACACATGAGGACCATTCGAGGGAACCGTCGCGGCCTGTCCGTGGCTGCGGGGGTGGCGACCGCCACCCTCCTGCTCGCGGCGTGCGGCGGCGGCGGGTCGGGCGACGCCGACACGGCCGACGGCGAGGGCGGCGGCGGCGCCGAGGCGCTGACCATCGGCACGACCGACAAGATCACGACGATCGACCCGGCCGGCTCGTACGACAACGGCTCGTTCGCCGTCATGAACCAGGTCTACCCGTTCCTGATGAACACCCCGTACGGGAGCCCTGACGTCGAACCCGACATCGCGGAGTCCGCGGAGTTCACCGCGCCCACCGAGTACACGGTCACGCTCAAGCCCGGCCTGAAGTGGGCCAACGGCAACGACCTGACCGCCTCGGACGTGAAGTTCAGCTTCGACCGGCAGACCGCGATCGCCGCCGACAACGGCCCGTCCTCCCTGCTGGGCAACCTGGAGAGCACCGAGGTCGTCGACGACACCACCGTGATCTTCCACCTCAAGAGCGAGAACGACCAGACGTTCCCGCAGATCCTGTCGTCCCCGGCCGGCCCGATCGTCGACGAGGACGTCTTCTCCGCCGACGAGCTCACCTCCGACCAGGAGATCGTCGACGGCAACGCGTTCGCCGGCCAGTACGCCATCACGAGCTACACCCTGAACGAGCTGGTCACCTACGAGGCGTACGACGGCTACCAGGGTCTGCTCGGCCCGGCCGAGACCCCGGCGATCAACGTGAAGTACTTCGCCGACGCCTCGAACCTCAAGCTCGAGGTGCAGCAGGGCGCCGTCGACGTGGCGTTCCGCTCGCTGTCGTCGACCGACGTCGAGGACCTCCAGGGCGACGAGAACGTCAAGGTCGTCGAGGGCCCGGGCGGGGAGATCCGCTACATCGTGTTCAACTTCGACACCCAGCCGTACGGCGCCGCCCAGCCGGAGGCCGACGAGGACAGCGCGCTCGCGGTGCGTCAGGCGGTCGCCCACCTCATCGACCGCGAGGCGATCTCCGAGCAGGTCTACAAGGGCACCTACACGCCGCTGTACTCCTACGTCCCGGCAGGCCTGACCGGCGCGACCGAGTCCCTCAAGGAGCTCTACGGCGACGGGGCCGGTGGCCCGGACGCCGCCGCCGCGGAGCAGGTGCTCGCCGACGCGGGCGTGGAGACGCCGGTCAGCCTGAGCCTGCAGTACTCCAACGACCACTACGGTCCGTCCTCGGGCGACGAGTACGCCCTCATCAAGGACCAGCTCGAGTCGTCCGGCCTGTTCGCCGTCGACCTGCAGACCACCGAGTGGGTCCAGTACAGCGAGGACCGCACGGCCGACGTCTACCCGGCCTACCAGCTCGGCTGGTTCCCGGACTACTCGGACGCGGACAACTACCTCTCGCCGTTCTTCGCCGAGGAGAACTTCCTGGTCAACCACTACTCGAACCCCGAGGTGGACGACCTGATCAGCGAGCAGCGGGTCACGACCGACCCGGACGAGCGCACCGCCGTCATCGAGGAGATCCAGGACACCGTGGCGCAGGACCTGTCCACGGTGCCGTACCTCCAGGGCGCACAGGTCGCCGTCGTCGGTGCTGACGTCACCGGTGCCGAGGACACGCTCGACGCGTCCTTCAAGTTCCGCTACGCGGCACTGGCCAAGGGCTGACGGGACAGGTTCACCGCACGTGGCTGCCTCACCGGCGGCAGGGAGCGCACTGGGACGCTACGTCCTGGTGCGCTTCCTGCTGATCATCCCCACCGTCTTCATCCTGGTCACCACCGTGTTCGTGCTCATGCGCAGCACCGGTGACCCGATCACGGCCGCCCTCGGCGGTCGTCTCACGCCCGACCAGCTCGCGGAGCGCATCGCGGCCGCCGGCTACGACCGGCCGATCCTCGTGCAGTACTGGGAGTACCTGACGGGCGTCTTCACCGGCGACCTCGGCACCACCATCAGCGACAACCGCCCGGTGACCGAGATCCTCACCACCTACGGCGCCGCCACGCTGGAGCTGTCCGCGTACGCGGTGCTCGTCGCGGTGGTGCTCGGGGTCCCGTTCGGCATGCTCAGTGGCTACTTCCGTGACCGCTACCCCGACGCCGTGCTCCGGGTCCTCGCGATCCTCGCCTATGCCACGCCGGTGTTCTTCGCCGGCCTGCTGCTCAAGCTCGTCTTCTCCGTGTGGCTCGGGTGGTTCCCCGTGGCCGGCAGGGTGTCGACGGCGGGCGAGATCGAGATGCGCATGGCCGACGCCGACTCGGGCTTCATGCTGATCGACGCCTTCCAGACCGGGAATCCCGCCGTCCTGCTCGACGTGCTCTCGCACGCCGCGCTGCCGGCGCTCGCCCTCGGCCTGCTCACCGCCGGGGTGTTCCTCCGGCTGGTCCGCACCAACATGATCGGCACGCTGGGCCGCGAGTACATCGACGCCGCCCGCTCGCGCGGGGTCGGCGAGAGCCGCCTGGTCCGCACGCACGCCTGGCGACCGGCCCTGATCCCGATCATCACGGTGGCCGGCATGCAGATCGCGATGCTGCTCGTCGGGGCGGTGCTCACCGAGACCACGTTCGAGTGGCGCGGCCTGGGCTTCCAGCTCGCCGAGTACCTGCAGGCCCGTGACTTCGTGGCGGTGCAGGGCATCGTCGTGCTCATGGCCGTGGTGGTCGCCGTGACGAACTTCCTGGTCGACATCATCGCGGCCCTGGTCGACCCGAGGGTGAGGTACTGATGACCGCTCCAGAAGTCGCCGGCGTCGGCGCGTCCGACGCGACCCCCGAGCACCTGCGCGGGCGTGGTGCCTGGTTCAAGAGGCTGCCCGTGGTGCACCAGCTCCGGCAGAGCGTCGGGCTGCAGCGGTTCATGCTCGTCGCGGGCCTGATACTCACGGCCGTGTTCGTCCTCACCGCGGTGCTGTCGCGGTGGATCGCGCCCTACGGCTGGTCGCAGCTGCGGTCCGGTGACGAGGCCTTCGGCGCGCAGCAGCCACCGTCGGCCGAGCACTGGTTCGGCACCACGGTCGGCGGGTACGACGTGCTCTCCCGCGTGATCTGGGGCGCCCAGACCGCGCTGCTCGTCGTGATCGTCGCGGTGGTGTCCTCGATCGTCGTGGGCGTGCTGCTCGGGCTCGTGTCCGGGTACTTCGGCGGGTGGCTGGACCGCGTCCTCGTGCTCGTCGCGGACGCCGTCTACGCATTCCCCTCGCTGCTGCTCGCGATCCTGCTCGCCATCGTCATCTCCGGCGGGCAGTCGAGCATGTGGGGCGGCATCCTCGCCGCCGCGCTGTCCATCACGGTGGTGTTCATCCCCCAATACTTCCGGGTGGTGCGCGCCGAGGTGGTGCGGATCAAGGCGGAGGCGTTCGTCGACTCCGCCCGCGTTCTGGGCACCGGCCCGTGGCGCATCATGACGCGCCACGTGCTGCGCAACTCGACCCGCACCCTGCCGCTCATCGTCACCCTCAACGCCTCGGAGGCGATCCTCACGCTCGCCGGGCTCGGGTTCCTCGGGTTCGGGATCGAGCCGACGGCGGCGGCCGAGTGGGGCTACGACCTGCAACGGTCGGTCGCGGACGTCACCTCCGGCATCTGGTGGACGGCACTGTTCCCCGGCCTGGCGATCGTCACGGCGGCCATGGGCATGACGCTCGTCGGCGAGTCGCTCAACGACCTCGCCGACCCGCGGTTGCGCTCGCGGACCGCGTCGTCGGAGGTCGCGGGCGAGGTCGCCGAGACCTCCGTGGAGAAGGAGGACGAGAAGTGACCACCACGAGCGAGACCCACGACGGCCGGGCGGAGCCCGTCGCCCGGATCGACGACCTGGCGGTCTCCTTCGCCACCGACGCCGGCCCGGTGCGGGCCGTCGACGGCGTGAGCCTCGACGTCGCGTCCGGCGAGGTCCTGGCGATCGTCGGCGAGTCGGGTTCCGGCAAGACCGTCACCGCGAAGACGATCCTCGGGCTGCTGCCCGAGACGGCGACGACGCGGGGTGCCGTCGTCCTGACCGGCCACGGGGGGCGTCGCACCGACGTCGTGGCCGTCTCGGGCAAGCGGCTGCGCGAGGTGCGGGGCACCGACGTCGCGATGGTCTTCCAGGAGCCGTCCTCGGCGCTCAATCCGGTCTACACCGTCGGGTGGCAGATCATCGAGGGCCTGCGCGCCCACGGCAAGGTCTCCCGCAAGGAGGCACGCCGTCGGGCGGTCGAGGTGCTGGGTCGCGTCGGCATCCCGGACCCGGAGCGGCGGGTCGACCACTACCCGCACCAGTTCTCCGGCGGGCAGAAGCAGCGCATCGTCATCGCGATGGCCCTCGTGCTGGACCCGGGGATCATCGTGGCGGACGAGCCGACCACCGCGCTCGACGTCACGGTGCAGGCCGAGATCCTGGAGCTGCTGCGGCGGCTGCGGGACGAGACCGGCACGGCGATCGTGCTCATCACGCACAACATGGGTGTGGTGGCCGACCTGGCGGACCGCGTGGCGGTCATGTACCAGGGCAAGGTGGTCGAGCAGGCCGCGGTGACGGACCTGTTCGAGAACCCGCAGGCGGAGTACACCCGGGCGCTGCTCAAGTCGGTCCCGCGCGTGGGCGAAGGGACGGCTCGGGCGGCCACCCGGTTGGCGCAGCGGCCCGACGGCTGGGCCGGGGGCGAACCGGTGGTCCGGGCCGCCGGGCTGACCGTCAGGTACCCGGGCCGGTTCCGCCAGCCCGGCTTCACCGCCGTCGACGACGTGTCGTTCGACATCCGGCCGGGCGAGGTGCTCGGGCTGGTGGGGGAGTCCGGCTCCGGCAAGACGACGATCGCCCGCGCGATCGCCGGGCTGACGCCGGTGTCGGGCGGGTCGCTGGAGGTGCTCGGGACGCAGATGAACGGCACCCGGTCGCGTGGTCTGCGGGCGATGCGGCCGCGGCTCGGGTTCGTGTTCCAGGACCCGGGCACGTCGTTCAACCCGCTGCTGACCGTCGCCGAGTGCGTGGCCGAGCCGTTGGTGGTGCACGGGCGGGCTTCCTCGCCCGAGGAGGCGCGCGGCCGCGTCGACGAGCTGCTCGAGGCGGTGCAGCTGCCACGTTCGTACGGCGACCGCTACCCGCACGAGCTGTCGGGCGGGCAGCGCCAGCGGGCGTCGTTGGCCCGGGCGCTGGCGCTCGACCCGGAGCTGCTCGTGGCGGACGAGCCGACGTCGGCGCTCGACGTCTCGGTCCAGGCGAAGGTGCTCGAGCTGTTCGCCGACCTGCAGGCGCAGCTGGGGTTCGCGTGCCTGTTCGTCTCGCACGACCTCGCCGTCGTGGACCTGCTCGCGGACCGGATCGCGGTGCTGTACCGCGGCCGGCTCGTGGAGGAGGGGACGGGCGCCGAGGTGCTCGGTGCGCCGCGGGAGGACTACACGCGGCGGCTGCTCGCGTCGCTGCCGGTGCCGGACCCGGTGGCCCAGGCCGAGCGGCGCGAGGCGTTGCGCGGCCTGTGACCGGGCGGCGCGCGGTGCGAGGGGTCAGGTGATCCCGAGCGCCGCGCGCCACTCGGTGGGCACCAGCGCGTACCCGACGAACGCGACGACGTCGAGCAGGGTGTGCGCGAGGACGAGGGGCAGCACGCGGTGCCGCCCCCAGCGGGACGTGTAGAACCACGAGAAGACGACGCCCATCACGACGTTGCCGAGGAACGGCCCGATCCCCTGGTAGAGGTGGTACGAGCCGCGCAGGAGCGAGCTCGCGACGATGATCTGCAGGCGCGTCCAGCCGAGGTCGGTGGTGCGCTCGGTGAGGTATGCCACGGCGATCACCTCCTCGAGGAGGCCGTTCTGCAGCGCGGCGAGGATCAGCACGGGGACGGTCCACCAGGCGGCGTTCAGCGCGCTGGCCTCGACGCTGACCGTGATGCCGAGGGCGCGCCCGAGCGCGTAGAACGCCAGGCCGGGGATGCCGATGGCGGCGGCCAGGGCGAACCCCCAGGCGGTGTCACGGCCGGGCCGGGCGGCGTCGAGCCCGACGCGGCGCAGGGTGCCGGGGCCCCGTGCGCTGAGGAGGTACACCGCCAGCGCCACGGGGAGGAGCGCGAACGCGATGCCGAGGAGCTGGTAGACCAGGTCGAGGTACGGGCGCGGCGAGCGGGACGCGTTGAGCGTGGCGCTCTGGTCGGCCAGCGCGGTCTCGGCCGTCAGCCGGGCCACGATGTTGACGACGGCGTAGACGGCGCTCTGGCCCAGGCTCAGGCCGAGGACGATCCAGATCTCGGCACCCGTCCGGCGGCGTGCGTGCCGGGTACGTGCCGGGGCGGCCGGGTCGGGTGCGGCCCATCGGGTGGTCACGGCCGGGGTGGTGGAGTCGGGCACGCCGTCCAGCGTAGGCGCGCACACCGCTGTGGGTATGAGATCTCCCGTTCTCGCGGATGGAGGACGGGAGATCTCATACCCACGGCGACGGGGTGGAGCCGGGGCTCAGGACTCCGGGTCCGACGGCGGACGGCCGGGCCGCCTCGGGGGCCGCACGTCGCGCGGCAGCCGGCCGGCGTCGTGGAGCGCGCGCCGTAGCAGCAGGTCGATCTGGGCGTTGACGCTGCGCAGGTCGTCCGCCGCCCACCGGGCGAGCGCCGTGTGGACCGCCGGGTCGAGCCGCAGGAGCACCTGCTTGCGGGACGGTCGTCGTGCGCTCGACGGCGGCACCGCCCCGGGCGCGCCGGAGCCCTCGGGCGGGTCGTCCCCGCCCGAGGGAGCGTCCGGGGAGGCCGTCACTGGTACAGGGACCCCGCGTTGACGACCGGGGTGGCACGGCTCTCGCCGCACAGGACGACGAGCAGGTTGGAGACCATGGTGGCGCGGCGCTCGTCGTCGAGGGTGACGACGTCCTCGGCCTCGAGACGGTTCAGCGCCGTCTCGACCATGGAGACCGCGCCGTCGACGATCCGCTCGCGGGCGGCGATGATCGCGCCGGCCTGCTGGCGCTGGAGCATGGCCTGGGCGATCTCGGGGGCGTAGGCCAGGTGCGAGATGCGGGCCTCGACGACCTCGATGCCGGCCACGGCCACCCGCTCGGCGACCTCGGCGGCGATCTCGTCGGAGACGAGCTCGGTGGCGCCGCGCAGCGACTCGACGCCGTCGCCGCCGTCGTACGGGTGGGACATGGCGACGTGCCGCAGCGCGGACTCGGACTGCACCACCACGAAGTCGTCGTAGTCCTCGACGGCGAAGCTCGCCCGGGCGGTGTCGGCGACCTGCCAGACCACGATGGTCGCGATGTTGATCGGGTTGCCGTCGGCGTCGTTGACCTTGAGCTCGCTGGTCTCGAAGTTGCGCACGCGCACGGACACCGTGGACCGGGTGGTGACCGGCACGGCGAGGACGAGCCCGGTGCGCCGCACGGTGCCGAGGTAGCGGCCGAAGAGCTGGACGACGAGCGTCTCGCCCGGGCTGACGACGGAGACGCCGGTCAGGAGCAGGACGCCGACCGCGGTGAGCAGCACGCCGGGGACCACCCCGGCGGGCCCCGCGGCGACGATCGTGACGATGCCGAGGCCGACCAGCGCGACGGCGAGGAGCACGCCCAGCACGGCGCCACCGGAGCCGAGCGACCACGCCTCCCGTTCCGTGACGTCGACGCGGGTGCCGGCGTGGCCGACGGGTCGGCCTGTGGGCTCACCGGCGACGGATTCCTGCACGGGCTGGGCGGTCTCTGGCACGGTTTCCTCCTCGCGGCCCGGTGGCCCCTGCATCGTCCATAGCAAAGTGATATCACCTTACGGCGATCGCGAGCCAGCCACTCGGGCGAAGAGGCGCACGAACGGCGCCGCCGTCGTGCCGTGCACCACCGTGCTGCACGCGACCAGGAACATCCCGACGGCGACCAGCCGGGGGTCGTCCACCCCCTGGTCACGGGCGTGGAAGACGGAGAACACGGCCGAGACCCCCATGGGTCCGAACCACCCCGCGAACGCGGCCTCCCGGCGGTCCAGCCCGAGCGCCGGCGCCATCAGCAGCACCGTCGGCAGCCGGCGCAGGAGCAGGATCCCGACGGCGACGAGCGCGAGGGGCGGCCCGAGCGCAGCCCAGTCCGCCCACGGCAGCGCCGCCCCTACGACGGCGAAGAACGGGACGACGGCGTACCGGTTCACGGCCTCGTCGACCATGTCCTGCTCCTCGCGCGTCGAGCGGTCCGTGCGCGCGCCGTAGGCGACACCGGCGACGAAGATCGCGAGCACGCCGTCGGTGCCCGCGAGCCGGGCGAGCCCCAGGGTGGCGAGCGCGAGGAGCAGGGTGAGCACGAGCCTCGGGCCGGCCGCGAGGTCGTGCTCGCGTGAGGCGCGCCGTCGTCCCGCAGCGGTGGCGACGCCCGCGACGACGCCGATGGCGACGGCACCGAGGACCTGCCAGGCGAGGTGGAGGGCCTCCTCGCCCGGGTGTCGCGCCGTCAGGGCGAGCGAGGCGGCGATCGCGACGAGCGGGAGGGCGAGGCCGTCGTTGGCGCCGCTCTCCGCCGTGAGCAGCGCGCGCAGTCGCTGCGGCAGGGACTTCTCGGCGACGTCGCCGGTCACCACGGAGGCGGCGAGCACGGGGTCCGTGGGGCTCAGGCAGGCGCCGACCACGGCCGCGAGAGCGAGGGGCAGTCCGAGGGTCAGCGAGAGCGCGCCGGAGATCACCGCGGCGAGGGGCATGACGACGAGCAGCATCCAGGCGACCGGCCGCACCAGGTCACGGAGCGTTCCGGTGGAGAAGCGCAGCGCCGCGGCCATGACGGAGGCGGCGAGCAGGAGGCGGGACGACTCGAGCAGGAGGGTGTCGCGCTGCGCCTCGGTCCAGCCGAGGGCGCCCGAGCCGCCCAGGATCCCGGCCCGGGCCAGCACGATCCCGAGCACGAGGCCGACGAGCGGTTCGGTCACGGGCAGCGATCGCAGCCGGCGGCTCAGCAGGGCCAGGACGACGCTCGCCACGCCGATCGTGGCGTACAACAACGGCAGCTCCATGCCGGACTCCCTCGGCGGTGGACGTCTCGTCGGTGTGTTCGCACGCTAGGCGAACCGCCCGCCGGTCGCAGGGGTTGTGCCCCGTGACGCACCTGTGGGAGCCTACAAACAAGTTTGCAGCGCAAACCATATGGCAGGCACCGAGAGAGGCAACCTGATGGCGACGCACGAGCACGACGACGGCGACGCACCGGCGGCGGAGGACCCGGCGCTCGGCCCTGCCGAGTCCCTGCGCCTCATCGAGGAGTCCCAGCGGCACGCCCGGGCCGCGACCGAGCCCGACGGCCGGCTGCTGTACCTCGTGTGGGGCGTGGCGTGGGTCGTCGGCTACCTCCTGCTGTGGAGGAGCGTCCCGTCGGGCGGCGGCTCGCCGAGCGGTCTCGCCTTCACCGCGTTCTTCGCCCTGCTCGCCGCCGCCGTCGCGATCACGATCGTGCACAGCGTCACCCGCGGTGCCGGCACCCGCGGGCCCAGCGCTCGCCTCGGCATGATGTACGGCTGGTCCTGGACCCTCGGGTTCCTCGCGTACCCGTTCGTCATCAGCGGCATCGCCCGCGCCGGGGCGTCCGACGAGGTGATCGGCCTGGTGGCCAACGCCCTCGCGTGCGTCGTCGTCGGCCTCATGTACCTCGCCGGCGGCACGTTCTTCGGCGACAACCGCCTCTACGTGCTCGGCCTGTGGATCCTGCTCACCGGCGGTGTCGCCACCGTCGCCGGGATGCCCGCCACCTACCTCGTCATGGCGTGCGCCGGCGGAGGCGGGTTCCTCGTCATGTGCGCCGTCGAGGCCGTCCTCGTCGCCCGCCGACGGCGCCGCGGCCGAGCGGCCGACGTGCCCTCCGCCGTCGGGCCGGGGCCCAGCGATGACTGAGCTCGACACCGTCATCCACGCTCCGGCGCGGCTGCGGGTCGTCTCGACGCTGGCCGCGCTGCCGGCGGGCGACGAGATCGTCTTCCCCCGGCTGCAGAAGCTGCTCGGCATGACCGCGGGCAACCTTTCCACCCACGTGCGCAAGCTCGAGGACGCCGGCTACGTCCGCGTCTCCAAGGCGCACGCCGGGCGCAAGCCCGTCACCTACCTCGCGCTGACCACGGACGGCCGGCGCGCCTTCGAGGACTACACGACCACCCTCACCGCACTGCTGAAGGGACCAGGAGCATGACCGTCATCACCGTCGACGGCGTCACCCGGAGATTCGGGGACGTGGTCGCGCTCGACGACGTCTCCCTCGACGTCGGACCCGGCGAGCTCGTGGGGCTCCTCGGCCCCAACGGCGCCGGCAAGTCCACCCTGCTGTCGCTGATCAGCGGCCAGCGCAAGCCCGACCGTGGGACCGTGCGCCTGCTGGGCGGCGACCCGCGGGACGCCGCCAGCCGGATCGGCCTGGGGATCACCCCGCAGGAGACCGGGCTGCCCGCGACCCTGCGGGTGGGGGAGGTCGTCGACTTCGTCGGCGGGCACTTCCCCCACCCGGTCCCGACGGCGGAGCTGCTGGAGCAGTTCGGGCTCACCGAGATGGCCCGCAAGCAGACCGGTGCGCTCTCCGGCGGGCAGAAGCGGCGGCTCGCCGTCGCGCTGTCGCTGGTCGGCAGGCCGCGTGTGGTGCTGCTCGACGAGCCGACCACCGGGCTGGACGTCTCGGCCCGTCAGGCGCTGTGGGACGCGATCCGCCGTTACCACGCCGACGGCGGCACCGTGCTGCTGACGAGCCACTACCTCGAGGAGGTCCAGGCGCTCGCCGAACGTGTCGTGGTCATCGATCACGGCGTGGTGCGCGCCGACGACACGCTCGACGCGATCCTCGACCGGGTCGCGCTGCGGCGCGTGGTGCTGACCTGCGCCGCCGACCTGTCCGCGTGGCCCGGCGTCGTCCGTACCGAGCGGGCGACCGGGCCGGGTATCGGTGCCCGGCAGTCGTTGTTCACCCCCGACGCCGACGCCCTGGTCCGTGACCTGGTGAGCGCCGACGTCGACTTCCGCGACCTGGAGATCCGGGGCGCCAGCCTCGAGGAGGCGTTCGCGGAGATGGTCGACACCGACGTGCCGGCACCGATGGAAGGAGCGGCCCGATGACCACCCTGCACACCACCTCACCCGACTCGACGTCGTCGGGCACCGCGCCGCGGACCGTGAGCGCTGTCCGCCTGGCGTGGCTGCACCTGAGGTTCCAGTTCCTCGAGACGGTACGGATCCCGATGGCCGTCATCGGCAACGCACTGTTCCCCGCCCTGGCGATGGCGTTCTTCGTGGTGCCGCAGCCGGAGGTCGCGGGCAACCCGGCGTTCGCCACGATGGCCGTGGCGGGGCTCGCCCTGTTCGGTGTGTGCTCCGCGAGCCTGTTCACCTACGGGCTCGGGGTGGCGGAGGACCGCGCGCTGCCGTTCGACCCGTTCGTGCGGTCGTTGCCGGCCGGGCCGGGGCCGCGCATGGTGGCACGCGTGGGCAACGGGGGGATCTTCACGCTGTTCGGCCTGGCCCCGCTGATCGTGGTGGCGTGGCTGTTCACGGACGCCGCGGTCACCGCGCCGGAGCTGGCGGCCGGGATCGGCATGATCCTGCTGACGTCGGTGCCGTTCGTGCTGCTGGGCATGGGGATCGGCTACTCGCTGACGGCCAAGGCGGCCCTGCCGGTCGTCCAGGTGATCCTGTTCCCGCTGGCGTTCGCCGGCGGGCTGTTCCTGCCGCCGATGATGTTCCCGGCGTGGCTGGACACCCTGTCCCAGCTCACGCCCACGCGCGCCGGACGTGACCTGCTGGTGCAGGCGCTCACCGGCATGGAGGCCAACCCGTGGGCGTGGTCGGTGCTCCTCGGGTGGACCGTCGTCTTCGCCGTGCTGGCGGCCTGGGCCTACCGACGCGACGAGGGTCGTCGCTTCCGCTGACCTCCTGGCCGCTCGCCCTGCGCTGTGGGTACGAGATCTCCCGTTCTCGCTCGCGAGAACGGGAGATCTCATACCCACGACGCTGAGCGGGGTGAGGGTCAGCCGGCGCGGCGCAGCCGCAGCGAGTTCGTCACCACGATGACCGACGACGCCGCCATCGCCGCCCCGGCGATCATCGGGTTCAGCAGCCCCGCGGCCGCCAGCGGGATCGCCGCCACGTTGTACGCGAACGCCCAGAACAGGTTCTGCTTGATGACGCGCAGCGTCCGCCGGGAGAGCCGGACGGCGGTCGACGCCGCCCGCAGGTCGCCCCGCACGAGCGTGATATCGCTCGCCTCGATGGCCACGTCCGTGCCGGTCCCCATCGCGAGCCCGAGGTCCGCGGTGGCCAGCGCCGCGGCGTCGTTCACGCCGTCGCCGACCATCGCCACCGTCCGGCCATCTGCCTGGAGCCGAGCCACGACGTCCGCCTTGTCAGCGGGCAGGACGCGGGAGATCACCTCGTCGATGCCCACCGCGGCGGCCGCGGCCCGGGCCGCTCCCTCGGAGTCGCCCGTGAGCATCACCGGGCGCAGCCCGAGCTCGCGCAGCTCGGCGACGGCCTCGGCGGAGGTCGGCTTGACCGGGTCGCGCAGCACGAGCGCCGCGCGCGCGGTCCCGTCCCAGGCGACGACGACGGCGGTCGCCCCGTCGTCCTCGGCGCGTCCGACGGCGTCGCGCACGTCGTCCGGCACGCGCACGCCCGCGTCGTCGAGCCAGGTCAGGCGCCCGACCGTGACCCGCCGCGCACCGAGCCCGGTGCTGCCGGCGCCGAGCCCCGAGTGGGCCGACCGGACGACGGCCTCCACACCGCCGCCGGGCGTGGAGCGGAAGTCGAACACCTGCAGCGCGCCGATGCTGACGCCGTCGGCGCCGGTCCCCACGGACCTGTCAGAACCAGCACGCTGTACAGCGCCACGAGGTTCTGACAGCTCGGAGGAGGCGATCGCCTGCGCGATCGGGTGCTCGCTGCGGGCCTCCACGACGGCCGCGTACCGCAGCGCCTCTTCCGCGGACACGCCCCCGGTCGGCTCCACGCTCTCGAGGGCCATCGCGCCCTGGGTCACCGTGCCGGTCTTGTCGAGCACCACGGTGTCGACGCGACGGGTGGACTCCAGGACCTCCGGTCCCTTGATGAGCACGCCGAGCTGGGCACCGCGCCCGGTGCCGACCAGCAGCGCCGTCGGGGTCGCGAGCCCCAGCGCGCACGGGCAGGCGATGATCAGCACCGCCACCGCCGCCGTGAACGCGAGCTGGACGTCCGCCCCGGCGAGCAGCCAGCCGGCGAGCGTCAGGACCGCGAGCACCAGGACGATCGGCACGAACACCGCCGAGATGCGGTCCGCGAGCCGCTGCACCGGCGCCTTGCCGGTCTGCGCCCGCGACACCAGCCGTCCGATCTGCGCGAGCGTGGTCTCCTCGCCGACGCGGGTGGCACGGACCAGCAGGTGCCCGGAGCTGTTGACGGTGGCGCCCGTGACAGGGTCGCCCGGGGCGACGTCCACGGGGACCGGCTCGCCGGTCAGCAGAGAGGTGTCGACGGCGGACGAGCCCTCGACCACCTCGCCGTCGGTGGCGATCTTCTCGCCCGGCCGCACCGCGAACAGGTCGCCGGGGCGCAGCGCGGCGACGGCCACCCGCTCGGTGACCAGGGCGCCGTCGTCGCGGCGGGTGGGGGCGCCGTCGGGCCCCGCGGAGACCCGCTCGGCCTCCTTGGCGCCGAGCTCGAGCAGCGATCGCAGCGCGTCGCCCGCGCGCCGCTTGGAACGGTGCTCGGCGTAGCGCCCGGCCAGCAGGAACGTCGTCACGACGGCGGCGACCTCGAAGTAGAGCTCGGGGGTGGCCCCGTGCTCCCCGGACGGCAGCAGCGCGAAGCGCATCGTCATGCCGATCTCGCCGGCGCCGCCGAGCAGCAGCGCCCAGAGCGACCACAGGGTCGCCGCGATCACGCCGATCGAGACGAGGGTGTCCATCGTCGAGGCGCCGTGCCGGGCGGCGCGTGCCGCCGCGGCGTGGAACGGCCAGGCGCCCCAGGTGACCACGGGCAGGGCCAGGGCCGCGACGACCCACTGCCAGCCGGCGAACTGCAGCGCGGGGACCATCGAGAGCAGCACGACGGGCACGGTGAGGACGGCCGCGACGCGGAGCCGTCGGCGCAGGTCGTCGCCGCGGTACTCGGTGTGCACGTGGCCGCCGGAGTGTTCGTCGTGCTCGCCGGCGCCGTCGTGCTCGTCGGTGCCCGTGTGCTCGTGCGCGTCGTGCGTGGACGGGGTCTCGTCGACGGGCGCCGCAGCGCGCGACCGGGTGACGGACGCGGTGTAGCCGGCCGCGGCGACGGCCTGCACGAGATCGGCGTCGGTGACGCCGTCGGGACGGCGCACGTGCGCGCTCTCGAGCGGCAGGTTCACGGTGGCTTCGACGCCGGGCAGCCGCGTGAGCTTCTTCTCGACCCGGGCGACGCACGAGGCGCACGTCATGCCCTGGATCGCGAGGTCGACCTCGGCCTGCGGCACGGCCGGGGCGGGGGAGGAGCTGGGGGTGGTGTTCATGGGTGACTCCAGGATGGTGCGGTACGGCGGAGGTCACCGGCGACGGGCCGTGGTGGAGGCCGTCGGGGGTCGGGGCGCCGGTCGGGCCGGCGCGGCGCGGAGTGTCTGTACGGTCCGACGGCGGGGCGTCGGACCGTGGGTCGGCAGGCGGTCCGCGGGGGAGGGTCGTTACTCGTCGGCGCCGAAGCGGCGCGCGGCGTCGTCGTGGGCCTGCTGGCGGGCCGGGGCCTGCTCGGCGTGCTGCTCCCGCAGCGCGTTCGGCTGCACGGTGAGCGACGCGACGGCGTAGCCGGCCTCGTCGACCGCGTCGCGCAGGGCCTGCTCGTCGAGAGGCTCGTCGGAGAAGACGGTGGCCTCGGACTCGCCGCCGGCCGCGAGCACGATGCTCACGTGCTCGACGCCGTCCACGGACTCGAGCTCGCTGGTGACGTGGGCGACGCAGTTGCCGCAGGTCATGCCGGTGACGCCCAGCGTGGTGACGGTGCTCATGGTGGTGCTCCTTCGTCCGGTGATGGTCAGCTGCGGACGAGGCGGCCGATCGCGGCGGACGCCTCCTTGACCTTGGCGGCCCCGGCGTCGTCGGACTCGCGGGCCGCGTCGACGACGCAGTGCCCGAGGTGGTCCTCGACCAGCGCGAGGCTGACCGACTGCAGCGCCTTCGTCACGGCGGACACCTGCGTGAGGATGTCGATGCAGTAGACGTCCTCGTCGATCATGCGCGCGATCCCGCGCACCTGTCCCTCGATGCGACGCATGCGCTTGAGGTACGCCGCCTTGTCGCTGGCGTAGCCGTGCGGGCCGTCGTGCGGCCCGGGCGACGCGACGTGCTCGTGCTCTGCGGTCTCGGTCATGGCGCCACCATACCCCCGGGGGGTACATTGTCAAGAGGTGGGCGCTAGCCTGGGGGCAGGCGAACCGGACGGCGGGCAGGCAGGGGCGGGCAGGACGACGGAGGACGAGATGGCCGACGACGACGCGGGCCCGGTGTTCGACGGTGTGCGCATCGGGCGCCCGGCGACAGGCGCGCTGCGGCATGCCGGCTACCGCACGCTCGACGACCTGCCCGCCGCGCTCGACGAGCTGCTGGACCTGCACGGCGTCGGCCCGAAGGCCGTCCGGCTGCTGACCGAGGCGCGCGCGGGCCGCTGAACGAGAGGCGCCGGTCCGGGCCGCGAGCCCGGACCCGCCTCACTTCTTCTTGGGCTTCTTGCCCTTCTTCGACTTCTTCTTGTCCTTCTTGGACCCGTTCTTCGGGCTCCCCTTCGAGCCCTTCCCGGCGTCCTTCTTCGACGTCTTCTTCTTCCCGCCGGACGCCGTGCCGTCGTCTGCGGCCTGGGCGACCTTCGTGGACTGCACCGTCGGCGCCTCGTCGGTCGCGGTCGGGACCGGCCGGCGCGCCGTGCCCGGCGTGCGCGCCGCCGTCGGGCCGTCCGCCGCGGCGACCTTGGCCTTGAACGCGGTACCGATCCGGAACCGGGGCACCACGGCGGCCGGCACCTCGACGGAGGCCCCCGTGCGCGGGTTCCGGGCGGTCCGGGCGGCGCGCGACGTGCTGTCGAACGTGCCGAAACCGACGAGCGAGACGCGCTCGCCCCCCGCGACGCCGTCGACGATCGACTCGAGCACGGCGTCGACGTGCTTGCGGGCCTCGGTCGGGCTGCTGTCCGCGCGCTCTGCGACGGCCGCCACGAGCTCTGCCTTGTTCATACGCACCTCCGGTGTCGTCGTCGGCACCTGCCGGCCTGTCTCGATCGACGACGCGACCGGTGCCAGTGCCCGACCCATTGAAGCGCGAAGTCCGCCCGGCGTCACTGACCCCGGCGGGTGAGCCGCGTAATGCCGCGGCCCGACGGTCAGCCTCGTGGCCACCGGGGCCGGGACCGCGGGACGCTCAGGAGGTCGCTGCGGCAGCCGCCCGTGCGCCGGCCGGCAGGGCGTCGAGGATCCGGTTCACGGCGGTGTCGTCGTGCGCCGCCGAGCAGAACCAGGCCTCGAACACCGACGGCGGCAGGTTGACCCCGGCGTCGAGCATGGCGTGGAAGAACGGGCCGTGCCGGGACACGTCCTGCGCCTGGGCGTCCGCGTACGAGGCGACCCCGTCGCGTGCGGCGCCCTCGCCGAAGAACACGGAGAAGAGCGAACCGACGCTCTGGACCCGGTGCGGCACACCCTCGGCGTCCAGCGCCTCGTGCAGCGCGCCGGAGACGGCGGACGCCACCTCGGACACCCGCGCGTACACGGCGTCGTCGGCGAGTCGCAGCGTCGTCAGGCCGGCAGCCACCGCCACCGGGTTCCCCGACAGGGTGCCCGCCTGGTACACTGGGCCGCTCGGCGCGAGCTGGTCCATGATCGCGGCCGGCCCGCCGAGCGCGGCCACCGGCATCCCGCCGCCGACGACCTTGCCGAACGTGAACAGGTCCGGCGTCCAGACGTCCTCGGCGGCCCGCCCGGTGTTCTCGAGGCCCCAGTACCCGGCCTCGCTGACGCGGAACCCGGTGAGCACCTCGTCGAGGACCAGCAGCGCACCGTGCTCGGCGGTGATCCGGCGCAGCCCGGCGTTGAAGCCGTCCGACGGCGGCACCACCCCCATGTTGGCGGGTGCGGCCTCGGTGATGACCGCGGCGATCCGGTCGCCGTGCTCGGCGAAGGCCGCCTCGACGGCGCCCAGGTCGTTGTACGGGAGCACGAGCGTCTCGGCCGCGGAGGCCTCGGTGACGCCGGCGGTGCCCGGCATCGACAGCGTCGCGACGCCGGACCCGGCCTCGGCGAGCAGCGCGTCGACGTGCCCGTGGTAGCAGCCGGCGAACTTGATCACGAGCGGCCGGCCGGTCACGCCGCGCGCGAGCCGGATCGCCGTCATCGTCGCCTCGGTGCCCGTGGACACCAGGCGGACACGCTCCGCCGCGGGGACCCGCCGTCGGACCTCCTCGGCGAGCTCGATCTCGCCCACCGTGGGCGCGCCGAACGACAGGCCCCGGGCGGCGGCCTCCTGCACGGCGGCGACCACCTCGGGGTGCGCGTGGCCCAGCAGGGCCGGACCCCAGGACCCCACGAGGTCGACGTACTCGCGCCCCGCCACGTCGGTGACGTACGCGCCCCGTGCCGACGCCAGGAAGCGCGGGTCGCCACCGACCGACCCGTAGGCCCGCACCGGGGAGTTGACCCCGCCCGGGATGGCGCCCTGCGCGCGCAGGAACGCCTCGTGGTTGTCGGCCGGGGGCGTGCTGGTCACCAGCGCCGTCTCGATGTGGCCGAAGCCTGCCGTGTCCGTCATCGTCGTCCTTCCGTGGGGTTGCTGCGGCGTGCGTGGTGGACCGGGGCTCGAGTCAGTCCAGCCACTCAGCGATCTCGAGCGCCCAGTAGGTGAGGATGACGTCGGCCCCCGCGCGCTTGATGCCGAGCACCGACTCCAGCACCGCGGCCTTCCGGTCGATCCAGCCGTTCGCGGCCGCCGCCTCGATCATCGCGTACTCCCCGGAGACCTGGTAGGCCGCCACGGGCACGTCGGAGCGGTCGGCGACGCCGCGCAGCACGTCGAGGAAGGAGCCGGCGGGCTTGACCATGACCATGTCCGCGCCCTCGGCGATGTCCAGGTCCGCCTCGCGCAGCCCCTCGCGGGCGTTGGCGGCGTCCATCTGGTAGGTGCGCCGGTCGCCCAGCAGCGCCGAGTCGACGGCCTCGCGGAACGGGCCGTAGAACGCGCTGGCGTACTTCGCGCTGTACGCGAGGATGCTCACGGACTCGAAGCCCGCGTCGTCGAGCGCGTCGCGGATCATGGCGACCTGCCCGTCCATCATGCCCGACGGCGAGACGACGTCCGCGCCGGCCTTCGCCTGGGCGACGGCCATCGCCGCGTACCGCTCGAGCGTGGCGTCGTTGTCCACCGTCCCGTCGCTGTCGAGGACGCCGCAGTGCCCATGGTCGGTGAACTCGTCCAGGCAGGTGTCGACCATGACGACGGGGCCGGGGCGACCGATCTCCGCCTCGACCGCGGCGACCGCCTCCCGGGCGATCCGGGTGCCGCGCTGCAGGATGCCGTCCGCCGCCGCGGCCTGGGTGCCGAGGGCGTCGCGCACGGCGGGGATGCCGAAGAGCATGACGCCGCCCACGCCGGCGCGCGCCGCCGCCGCGACGGCGTCGTGCAGGGTGGCCTCGGTGTGCTGCACCTGCCCGGGCATGGAGGAGATCGGGACGGGTGCGTCGATGCCCTCCTTGACGAACAGCGGCAGCACGAGGTCCGCCGGGTGCAGGCGGTGCTCGGCGACGAGCCGTCGCATCCGTGGTGTGGTCCGCAGCCGGCGAGGGCGGTAGACGATGCCGGAGGTGCTCATGGCGCTCCTTCGCAAGCGGTGGTGACGGCGGCCGCGATCGCGGCGTCGGTGGGGTGGTCGGCCACGGCGGCGACCGTGAGCCCGGCCGCGTGGGCGGCCTCGGCGGACGGCCGGCCGATCGCGACGACCGGGGTCACGGTGCCGTGCTGCGCCGCGATCTCGCGGGCGACGGAACCGGAGGTCACGACGACGACGTCGTAGCGGCGGCGGGCGACGTCGTCCGGCAGGTCGGAGCGCACGGTGCGGTAGGCGGTGACGACGTCGGGCTGCCAGCCGAGCGCGGCGAGGCCGTCGCGCAGCGTCGGCCGGGCGAGGTCGCCGAGCGGCAGCAGGACCCGGGCCGGCCCGGAGGGTGCCGCGAACGCCGAGACGAGGCTGTCGGCCGTGGCCTCGTCGGGGACGAGCTCGGCGGTGATGCCGGCTGCGGCCAGGGCCCGGACGGTCGCCGGTCCGACGGCGGCCCACCGGACGGGCGCGTCGGCCAGCGGGGCGCGGGCAGCCGCAGCGAGCGCGTCGACGGCGTTGACGCTGGTGATCACCACCCAGGTGTACCGGCCGGCCACGACGTCGGCGACGGCGGTCGCGAGCGCCTCGGGGTCGTCGGCCGGTGCCCGCTCGATCACGGGGGCGACGGTCACCTCGGCGCCGGCGTGCCGCAGGAGGGCCTCGAGCCCGGCGGCGCGCCCGGGGGAGCGCGGCAGCAGGACGGTCCGCCCCGTCAGGTCGGTCACGCGCCCTCCGGGTCGTCCGTCCCGGTGGGCGCCCGGCTGGGCTCCGGCGGTGCGGGCTCGGCGGGGGAGAGGGGGGCGAGGCGGGCGGCGCCGTCGGCGAGCAGCCGCTCGGCGACCCGGACCCCCAGGGCGCGGGCGGCGTCGTCGGCGGCGGTGACCGCGAGCGTGGGGGAGATCTCGACGCGTGCGGTGTGCTTGAGCTGCTCCGTGCCGTCCAGGGAGGCGACGACGGCGGAGAGCGCCAGCGCTCCTTCCTCCAGCCGCGCGTAGGCCCCGATGGGGGCGGCGCAGCCGGCCTCGAGGCGGGCGAGGACGGCGCGCTCGGCGGTGGTGGCGAGGCGCGTGGGCCGGTGGTCGAGCGCGGCGAAGGCGTCGGCGAGCGCGGTGCTGGGCACCGTGCCGTCGGCCGCGCTGCCCCCCGGGGCGAGGTCGGTGCTGCGTGCCTCGACGGCGAGCGCACCCTGGCCGGGCGCAGGGGCGACGACCAGCGGGTCGAGCACCTCGCTGACCACCTCGGTGCGGCGCAGGCGGGTGAGCCCGGCGAAGGCGAGCACGACGGCGTCGAGGTCGGCGTCGGGGCCGAGCGCGCGGGCGAGCCGCGTCTCGACGTTGCCGCGGATGTCGACGATCTCCAGATCGGGGCGGGCGGCCTGCAGCTGGGCGGCGCGGCGCGGCGACCCGGTACCGACCCGACCGTTGCGCGGCAGGGTGTCCAGGGTGAGGCCGTCGCGGGCGCACAGCGCGTCGCGGGGGTCCTCGCGCTCCGGGGTGACGTACGTCAGGCCGGGCGGGGGCGTGGTCGGCAGGTCCTTGAGGGAGTGCACCGCGAGGTCGCACCGGCCGGTGCCGAGCGCGTCGCGCAGCGCGGTGACGAACACGCCGGTGCCGCCGAGCGATGCCAGCGAGCCCGTCTTGACGTCGCCCTCGGTCTTGATCCGGACGAGCTCGACGGGCCGGTCGAGGAGCTCCTCGAGGCGGCGCGCGACGATCCCGGACTGGGTGGTCGCCAGCGCGCTGCCGCGGGTGCCGAGGCGCAAGGGTGCTGGTGCGGGGGTGGTCACCCGTCCATTGTCACGCATGTGCGTGGTGCGTCGTCGGGCCGGGGGCGTCCCGGTGGCGGCGATCACGTCACGCTGATCTGCCCGAGCTCTTGCGTGCACCGGGTGAGTGCGACGTACAGCGCGTTCCACCCGCGCGGTCCGGCCGCGATCCCGGCGGGGTCGACGACGACGGTCGCGTCCCACTCGAGGCCCTTGGCGTCCGCTGCGGTCAGCACGGGCGCCTCCGGCACCGGCGTGGCGCCGGCCAGGGAGGCGGCGAGCACGGAGACGCGGCCGGCGGGGGCGACGACGCCGACGGTCCCGCCGTCGTACCGCGCCCGCATACCTTCCACGGCCGACCGCACCGCGTCCGGGAGCTCGCTCGCCGATACCTCGCGCGACCACGGCGCGACACCGGAGGAGCGGACGGCGCGTGGTGGGTCGTTGCGACTGCCGGCGGCCCGGAGCACGGGCGCGGTGAGGTCCATGACCTCGCGGGGCGTGCGGTAGCAGATCGTCAGGTCGGCACGCCGCCACCGCTCGCCGAGCGCGTCGCCGACGGCGTCGGCCCAGTCGGTGTGGCGGTGCACGGACTCGGCCTGGTCGATGTCGCCCACGGAGGTGATCGACCGGGTGGGGCAGCGCCGCACCACCATGTGCCACTGCATCGGGGAGAGCTCCTGGGCCTCGTCGACGACGACGTGACCGTAGACCCAGTCGCGACGGGCCGCCGCGCGGTCCGCGACGAAGTCGCCCTGCCCGGTGGCCCGGCCGTCGGGGTCGTCGCTGTCGCCCAGGAGCTCGGCGAGGGCGTCGAGGAGCGGGACGTCGCTGCTCGCCCAGGGCCCGGTCCGGGTGTCTGATGGCGGCGCTGCCGAGGTGACGACGTCGGCCTCGGCGGGGCTGAGCTCCGGCGCGACGCGGCGCAGCAGGTCGGCGTCGCCCAGCAGCGTGGCGAGCTCGTCGGCGGGTTCGCGACGCGGCCACCAGCGCTCGAGGGTCGAGGCGACGCCGCGGTCGGCGGCGATCCGGGTCCGGAGCGCGGCGAGCTCGTCGGACGAGAAGGTGCCGTCGACGTCGGACCCGCTCGCGCCGGTGGGGGCCGCGCGGTCGTCCGCCGTCGCCAGGGAGGCGTCGACGCGGCCCAGCACGTCCTCGAACCCCTCCTCGGCGCGGGCGAGGAGCTCGGCCTGCCGGGCTGCGACGGCGTCGGCGAGCAGGTCGTGGACGCGTTCGACGGCGAGACGCCGCGCCCGGTGGTAGCTGTGGCCGCCGGAGCGGGCGGCGCGGACCGCGGCGGCGACGTCGGCCGCGGTCAGCGTGCAGCGCTCACCCTCGAACGTCACGTCGAGGTCGTCGTCGAAGGGCACGAGAGCCTCGACGTACCGCGTGAGGGCTGCCTGCCAGAGCGCGCGGCCCTTGATCTCGGCGGTGTCGCGGGTCTCGGGCCGCGTGGGGCGGATGCCGGGGACCAGGGTGTCGCAGGTGGCGGAGACGACGGCCGTCTCGCCGAGCGCCGGCAGCACCTGGCCGATGTAGTCGAGGAACCGGGTCGACGGGCCGAGGACCAGGACGCCACGCTCGGCGAGGTGGGGGTAGGTGAACAGCAGGTAGGCCACGCGATGCAGGGCGACGACGGTCTTGCCGGTGCCGGGGCCGCCCTGCACGACGAGCGGCGTGCGAGCGTCGGCACGCACCACGTCGTCCTGCTCACGCTGGAGCGTGGCGACGGCGGTGCCCATGCGTCCGGTCCGACGTTCGTCGAGGGCCGCGAGCAGCGCTCCCTCGCCGACGAGGCCGTCCGCGTCGTCGAGGGTCGTGCCGAAGACGTCGCCGAGCGGTTCGTCGTCGACCCCGACGACCTCCGGCCCGCGGGTGCGGATGTGTCGACGGCGCCGCAGCCCTTGCGGGTCTCTCGGGGTGGCGGTGTAGAAGGGGCGGGCCGCGGGCGCCCGCCAGTCGACGACGAGCGGGTCGTCGCCGTCGTCCCCGGGCAGACCGACACGGCCGAGGTGACGCACGACGTCGTCGTCGCCGTCGATCCGGCCGAAGACGAGCCCCGCCTCGGCGTGCTGCAGCTCCGCGCGGCGCTGGCGCAGGCGTCCGAGGCGCGCGCGGGACGTGTCGTCGTCCCCCCGGGCGGCGGCGAGCGTGGCGTCGATGTCGGCGATCAGGCCGGCGCGGCGCTGCCACGCGGCGTCGAGGATCTGCTGCTCTGTGCGGACCGCGTCGGGCACGGGACCTCATTTCGTACGTCGTACGATTGGACGTGGGTCCAACGCGCGACCTCGCAGAAGTGTTCCCGGTGCCCACGGAAGGGCGGGCCGAGGCGGTCAGGGGCCGGTGAGCGCCGACCGCACCCCGGTGTGCGTGAATTCGTCCCCGACGGACAGCAGCTCGTCGTGACGCTCGGCCGTCAGGGCGTACGTGAAGCAGTCGCCCAGGTTCAGGCGTGCGGGATGTCCCGTGCCCTTGCCGAAGTCCCGGTAGGCGTCCCGCGCGATCCTCGCCTGGGAGGCGGTGAGCGGGACGATCTCGACCTGCCACTCGGCCAGCAGTTCGTCGAGCCGGCGGGCGTGCTGAGGAGCGAGTCGGCCGACGACGATCCCGAGCTCGGCGAGCGTGGCGGCGGACATGGCTGCCGGCTCACAGTCCCTCGACGGCTGCCTGGGCGTGCGCCACGATCGCGGCCAGCCCCGTGCCGGCCACCCAGCCTCCCGTCACTGCGAGGCCGGGCACCTGCCCGACGGCGGCGCTGAGCGCGGTGACGTCCGCCCGGTAGGCGGGGGTCGGCGGGGGCAGGGCACCGTCCCACCGCTGCCGCAGGTGGTCGCGCACCCGGTCGGTGACCGGGACGCCCAGCAGGGCGGAGGCGTCCCGGGCGGCCTCCGCGGCGTCCGGCGGGCGGGTCTCCTCCCCGAGGCGACCGTACGACAGCCGCACCACGTGCATCCCGTCCCCGGCGGCGGCGCGCACCCGGGCGGCCAGCCACGGCCACTTGGCGGTGGAGTGCGTGAGCGCCTTGGCCCGGATCCTCCCGGCGTCGGCGGTCGCGTCCGGCGCGACGAGCATCCCCGACCCGCGGGGCGCCTCGTCCAGCTCGGGCGCGTCCAGCAGCAGCGTCACGAGCCAGACGTCGGCCCCCGGCTCCGGCGCGGGGACGACGCCGGTCCAGGGCTCCAGCAGCGGCCCGACGGCGGGCGTGGTCACCACCAGCCGCGGAGCCGTCACCGTGTGCAGCGACCCGCGGCCCCCGGCGACCCCCGCGGCGGTGGCCCGCGAGCGCACGACCCATCCGCCGTCGTCGGACCGCTCGACGCCCACGACCTCCTGGCCGAGCCGCAGCGTGGTGTGGATGGGGCCGGTCGCGTCGGTGACGGGGGTGTCGGTCCAGAACTCGGCGCTCGCCGCGATCTGCCCGGCCAGGGCCTCGACGACGGCGTGCATGCCGCCGTCGATCCCGCGCACGGCTGAACCGGCCGGCGCTGCCGCGCGCAGGGCGCCCACGGCGCGGGTGAGCGACCCCTCCACGGCGAGCCGGTCGCGCAGGCCGGGGGCGACGGCCGCGACGGCGAGCCGGTCGAGCGGGGCCGAGTGCACGCCGGTGGCGACGGGGGCGACGAGGCGCTCGGTCGCGCGCACGCCGAGCCGGGCGCGCGCCAGCGAGCCGAGGTCGTCCGCGCCCGCCCCGACGGACCGTGGCAGCACGCGGTCGAGGGACGCACGGGCCACGCCCGCCCAGCCGATGGCCCGGCGGACGTCGGGCGCCCAGGGCACGGCGGGGATGCCGAGCACGCCGGCCCTCGGCAGCGGGAACGCCTGCCCGGCGGCGTACCCCCAGGCGGACACGGCGGCCGGTTCGACGACGTCGAGGCCCAGCTCGTCGGCCAGCTCGCCGACGGCGGTGCCGCGCGCCGCGAAGGACTCGGCCCCCAGGTCGATCGGCACGCGCGGCAGCGACTCGAACGCGCCGCCGCGCACCGGGCCGCCGAGCCGGGTGGAGGCCTCGAGGACGACGGTGCGCAGACCACGCTCGATGAGCGTGCGGGCGGCGACCAGGCCGCCGATCCCGCCGCCGACGACGACGGCGTCGACCTGCTGGCTCACAGCGAGTGGACGAGCTCGACGACGCGCGTGAGCACGGTCGGATCGGTGCTGGGCGGCACCCCGTGGCCGAGGTTGACCACGTGGCCGGGCGCCGCGCGGCCCCGCTCGACGACGTCGCGCACGTGCGCCTCCAGGGCCGGCCAGGGGGCCCCGAGCAGCGCCGGGTCGATGTTGCCCTGGACGGGGACGTCGCCGCCGAGCAGCGCCGTCGCGTCGTCGAGCGGCGTGCGGTAGTCGACCCCCACCGTGGGGTGCGTCACGCCGGCGTCGCGCAGCACGTCGCGCATGGCGGGCAGCAGGTGCCCGGTGCCCGTGCCGAAGTGGATGCCCGGTGCCGGGAGGTCGGCGACGTGCCGCAGGGCGCGGGTGGACGACGGCGCCACGTGCTGCAGGTAGTCGGCGAGCGACAGGGAACCGGCCCAGGAGTCGAAGAGCTGGACGGCGCTCGCCCCGGCGAGGACCTGGGTGCGCAGGAAGCGTCCCGTGAGGTCCGCGGTCCACTCCGTCAGGCGGCGCCACGTCTCCGGGTCGGCGTGCATGAGGGTGCGTGCGGCGAGGTGGTCGCGGCTCGGGCGCCCCTCGACGAGGTAGGCGGCCAGGGTGAACGGTGCGCCGCCGAACCCGATGAGCGGCGTCGTGCCCAGCTCCTCGACGGTCCGGGCCACGGCCTCCGCGATCGGGGCCAGGGCGTCGTCGTCGAGGCCGCGGGCGACCAGCTCGTCGACGTCGTCGGCCGTGCGGTACGGCCGGTCCATGACCGGCCCGACGCCGGAGGTTATCTCGACGCCCACCCCGGCCAGCTTGAGGGGCACGACGATGTCGCTGAAGTAGATGGCCGCGTCGACGCCGTGCCTCCGCACGGGCTGTAGCGTGATCTCGGCGGCGAGGTCCGGGCGCAGGCAGGACTCCAGCATCCCGACACCCTGTCGCACCTCGCGGTACTCGGGCAGCGACCGGCCCGCCTGCCGCATGAACCAGGCAGGGGTGCGCTCGGGGCGGCTCCCCCGCAGCGCGGTGACCAGCGAGGACGTCGCCGTGCGCCCGTCGGCCAGAGGGTGGGAGGCGGGCAGGTTGCTGACGTTCGCCGTGGTGGATGTCACGGTCCACGATTCTGCCCCGAGTGGGCACGGATCATAAAGTGGGGGCACTGTGGTTCTCCTCTCCCTCACCGCGTCCCACCACGAGCTGGACCTCGACGCCCTCGAGCGCCTGTCCACCGGCTCGCTGTCCGTGGGCCGCACCGTCGTGGGCTCCTGCCGTCCCGTGCAGGGCACCGTGGTGATCTCGACCTGCAACCGGTTCGAGCTCTACCTCGACGTCGACGCACCCCTGGACGGGGACACCGTGCGGCACGCGACCCGGCACGTCGCCGAGCTGGTCGCGGAGTCCTCCGGCGTGACGCCGGAGGCGGCCGCGGCCTCCTTCACGGTGCGGTCCGGCACCGAGGTCGCCGAGCACCTGTTCGCCGTCGCGTCCGGCCTGGACTCGATGGTCGTGGGGGAGCGGGAGATCGCCGGGCAGGTGAAGCGGGCGCTGGCCGAGTCGCGGGCGGACGGCACCACCTCCAAGACCCTCGAGCTGCTCTTCCAGACGGCGTCCCGCACCTCGAAGCGGATCGGTCGCTCGACGGCGCTGGGCGGCGCCGGGCGCTCGCTGGTGGCGGTCGGGCTCGACCTCGCCGGCCGCTCGATGCGTCCGTACCCGCTGTCGCGGGCGGTCATCATCGGCACCGGTGCCTACGCGGGAGCGGCCGTGGCCGCGCTGCGGGCTCGTGGCTGCAACGACATCCGCGTGTACTCGCAGTCGGGGCGGGCCCAGTCCTTCGCGGCGTCGCACGGCACGGGCGCGGTCGGCGTGGACACGGAGTCGCTCGTCGAGGCGCTCGGCGACACCGACCTGGTGGTGTCCTGCTCCGGTGCCCGGCGTCGGGCTCCCGGCCCGACGGCGGAGGTGGTGCCCGGAGCGGAGGCCTCGCTCGCGTACGTGCTCGACGCGGCCTCCGTGGCCCGCGCGCGCGACCGGGCCGCCGCACGGGCGGGCGACGAGCCCGAGCCCGACGCCCTGGTGATCCTCGACCTGGCGCTGCACCGCGACGTGGAGCCGTCGGTGGCGGACGTCGAGGGTGTCCTGCTGTACGACCTGGCCTCGCTCACCACGCACGCCCCGGCGACCGAACGGGTCGTGGTCGACCAGGCGCGGGCGATGGTGCGGGACGCCGCGGCGCTCTTCGAGGAGACCCGGATGGGACGGGCGGCCGACGCCGCCGTCGTCGAGCTGCTGGACGAGGCGGAGCGGGAGGTCGCCGTCGAGGTCGGTGACGCCCTGGCGCGGCTGTCGGCCGAGCTGGCGCCGCACGGGCAGGTGCCCACCGCATCGGACCATGACGAGATCGCCCGTTCGGTGCGCCGCCGGGTGCACGCCGCGCTCCACGACCGCATCGTCGCGGTCCGTGCGACGGCGCTGGCCGAGGCGCGGGCGGCCGAGGCGGCAGTCGTCAGGGGTGCGGAGCGCGCCCTTCGTGCTGTTCCGGTGACCGACTGAGTCTTTGTCGGTCTATATCGGGCCGATCTGTGCGTTCGTGGATAGCGTGGGCATCCAGGCACTGCTCATGCGGCCTGGAGAAACTCCTCACCGGCGCGAAAGGTTGGGCACGATGGATGATTTCTGGAGCTATGTCTGGTTCCTCCTCTGGATCTTCCTGTTCATGGCGTACCTCATCGTCCTGTTCCAGATCCTCTCGGACCTCTTCCGGGACCGGCATCTCAACGGCTGGTGGAAGGCCCTGTGGGTCGTCCTGCTGATCTTCCTGCCGATGATCACGGCCCTCGTCTACCTCATCGCGCGGGGCCGCGGCATGGCCGAGCGGAACATCGCGGCGGCGCAGGACGCCAAGGCGGCAACGGACGACTACATCAAGACGGTCGCGGGTTCGCCGGCGGACCACATCGCCTCGGCGAAGAAGCTGCTCGACGACGGCACGATCACGCCGGAGGAGTTCGAGGCGCTGAAGTCGAAGGCGCTCGCCTGACCCCTCGGTGCCGAACAGGAGCTTGGGCCCGCTATGGAGTGCCATAGCGGGCCCAAGCTCCTGTTCGGCACCGTTCGGCCTAGGGTGACGCCATGCGACTCGGCGTGATCGACATCGGCTCCAACACCGTCCACCTGCTCGTCATGGACGCCCGGGCAGGAGCGCGGCCGGTGCCGCAGGCCAGCCACAAGACCACGGTGCGGCTGATGCGCTACCTCGAGCCCGACGGCTCGATCTCGAAGACCGGCGTCAAGGAGCTGCGCCGGGCCGTCGAGGCCGCGGCGGCCGCCGGGCGCGAGCACGGCATCGAGCAGACGATGGCGCTGGCGACGTCCGCCCTGCGCGAGGCGACCAACGGGACCGAGGTGCTGGCCGACCTGGAGAAGCGCGCGGGCGTGCCCATCGAGGTGCTCGCGGGCGACGAGGAGGCGCGGCTGACCTTCCTGGCGGCGCGGCGCTGGTACGGCTGGGGCGCCGGCCGGCTCCTGCTGCTGGACATCGGGGGCGGTTCCCTCGAGATCGCCACCGGGGTGGACGAGACACCCGACGCCGCCCTGTCCCTCCCCCTGGGCGCCGGGCGCATGACGCGACGTTTCCTCCTCGACGCGGACCCGCCGAAGCCCGACGACGTGGAGAAGCTGCGCAAGCACGCGCGGTCGGTGCTGCGCGACGCCGTCGGCCCCGTCGCCGGTGCGCCCGCGCCCGACCACGCGGTGGCCACCTCCAAGACGTTCCGGTCCCTGGCCCGGCTCGCCGGGATGCCGCGCCAGGTCATGGGCACCGGGGAGCGCTGGCGGATGCGCCACGACCACCTGGCGGACTGGGAGCCCCGCCTGGCGAAGCTGTCCTCGGCGGACCGCACCGTGCTGCCGGGCATCGGCCCGGGCCGGGCGCTGCAGATCGTGGCGGGTGCGGTCGTCGCGCAGGAGGCGATGGCCGCCCTGGGCGTCGACGAGGTCGAGGTCTGCCCGTGGGCGCTGCGCGAGGGCGCCATCCTGCAGCGGCTCGACCACCTCTGACTCACCAGCGTGGCGGGTCGCCGCCCCAGGGGCGCGACGGCGCGGGGTGGTCGTCGACCGGCAGCGCCGGCCGCGCGGACCGCACCCGGCCGTGAGCGACGGTGGTGCCCGACGGCGGCAGCGCGGCCGGCGGGTGGTCCGGCTCCCGGCCGGGCGCGTCCAGGAGCCGGGCGGCCGTGCGGGCGAGGGAGACCGCCACGTCCCGGCCCGCGCCGTCCCGGGACCGCGCGGCGAGGGCGTCGACGACGCCCGCGGCGAGCAGGTATCCGGTGGCGTGGTCGAGGGCCTGCGCGGGCAGCGCGCCCGGAGTGGCGCCGTCGGGGGACTCCAGCAGGGCGATGCCGCTCGCCGCCTGCACGATCGAGTCGAACCCGCGGCGTCCCGCCCACGGGCCGCCCGGTCCCCAGGCCGAGACGCGGGCGTGCACCACGCCGGGCGGCAGCCGCAGGCCGTGGGCCTCGATCGCGCCCGGCCGGTAGCCGGTGGCCAGCACGTCCGCGGCGTCGAGGAGCTCCTGGGCGCGGGCGTGGTCGTCGTGGCGGCGCAGGTCGAGCAGCGTCGACCGCTTCCCCTGCCCGGTGTCGAGGTGCTGGGCCTCGATCTCGGCGGGCTCCGGCGGGTCGACGCGCAGCACGTCGGCGCCGAGCAGCGCGAGCGTGCGGGTCCCGACGGGTCCGGCGATCACTCGGGTGAGGTCCAGCACCCGTGCCCCGTGCAGGGGGCTGCCCGTGGCGCGGACGGCCCGGCCGTCCGCCCGCACGGTCGTCGCGACGAGAGGGCCGACGGCGGCAGCCCGGCCGGGCGCGCTCGTCCGCCACTCGTCCTCGGTGCGCACCCGGACCGCGACCGCCCCGGCGTCGGCCGCCGCGTCCTCGACGTCCTGGGCGGGCGACCGCGCGAGGCGGGTCGCGAGGTCGTCGCGCGAGGCGCCGTCGGGCAGGTCGAGGAGCCGCAGCAGGCGGGCGCGGTGGTGCGGGTAGTTGGCGTGCGTGCGGACCCAGCCGTCGGCCGTGGCGAAGAACCCGGAGTGGGGTGCGAAGCCGGCCCAGGGCTCGCCGTCGATCCGCAGCAGGCGGTCGGAGGTGAACGCCGCAGCCACCCGCGCCGGGTCGAGCGGAGCCTCGACCAAGGGCCCGTGCGCCCCGGCACGGCGCGCTGCGGAGCGCAGCGCCTCGACAGCGGTGCGGGCGAGGTCGGCGACGGGCAGCGTCGCGGCGAGCCACTCCATGGACGGCAGCCTAGGGCGTGTGCCGTCAGGGTACGAGGAGCCACCGCCCCCTCTGACCGCCCGCCGTCCGCCGGTCGTACGCGGACGCCGCCTGGTCGAGCGACACCTCGCCCGCCACGCGCACCTCGAGGACCCCCTCGCGGCTGAGTCCGAGCAGCTCGGCCAGGCGCTCGCCGTCGGCCCGCACGTTCACCGCCGCGACGGTGATGCCGCGCTCGGGCGCGACCGGGGCGGGCGGGAGCACGCCGACGAAGGCACCCCTGTCGCGTGTGGCGACGATCGCGCCCTCCTGCAGCGCGGCGGCGTCGAAGACGGCGTCGAACACCGGTCCCGGCACGTCGGTGACGGTGTCGGCGGCTCCCGCCCGGCGGAGGAAGTCCTCGTCGGCCGCCCGGGCGAGGCCGGTCACGCGCCAGCCGCTCCGTACGGCGAGCGCGACGGCGTACCCGCCGACGCCGCCGGCGGCTCCGGTGACGAGCAGGGTGCGCCCCTCGGCGGGGCCGAGCAGGTCGAGCCCCTGTGCCGCGGTGAGCGCGTTGAGCGGGACCGAGGCGGCCCCGGCCGGGTCGAGGCCGGCCGGGACGACGGCGGCCGCGGCGGCGGGTACGGTGGCGACGTCCGCATGGGCGCGGACGGGTGCGGTGCGGTCCTCGTGCAGGGCGGCGACGACGTCACCGACGGTCAGGTCCGTCACCGCGGCACCGACATCGGTCACCGTGCCGACGAGGTCGTAGCCGAGGACGACGACGTCGGGCAGGTCGAGCAGGGACCGGGCGGCGCCGCTCGCGACCCAACCGTCGGCAGGGTTGACGGCGGCCGCGCGGACGGCGACCCGGATCTCGTCGGGCGCCAGGGACTCCGGGGACGTCTCCTGGAGGACGGGGGTGCTGCTGCCGGTACGGGCGACGAGTGCACGCATCGTGAGGGTTCCTCTCGCGGTGGGGGTGAGTGACGACCTCAGTCTCGCCGAGGTGCTCTCCGAGAGGAAGAAGGCACCTCCAAGTACGGTAGGTACCCACAGGTAACTCACGGGAGGTTCCATGGCCACCACAACCGCCGTCCAACGGAAGCAGCGGGCCAAGGAGGCGTACGACGCCTACCTGGCGAGCTGTCCGAGCCGCCGGCTGCTGGACCGGATCTCCGACAAGTGGGTCACCCTCGTCCTCGCCGCGCTGCGCGACGGCCCGCTGCGGTATTCCGAGCTGGCCGCCCGCATCGCCGGGGTCAGCCAGAAGATGCTCACGCAGACGCTCCGCTCGCTGGAGCGCGACGGGCTCGTCACGCGCGAGGTCACGCCGTCGGTCCCCGTGCGGGTCGACTACGCCCTGACCCCGCTGGGTGACTCGCTGCGCGAGCGCATCACCCTCCTCAAGGAGTGGGCGGAGCGCCACATGGCGGACGTCGACGCCGCGCGAGCGCGCTACGACGCGGACCGGCCCTGACGGTCCCTCGACGGGTACCGGTGCGGGGTGCCCGCGAGCGGCCGCACGCCGATAGGATCGTGCGCATGGCCAAGACTGCTGAGTTCGTGCTGCGTCCGTTCGAGGGTCTCCCGGGGGAGGCCGACTGGGTCTCGATGCGGGAGATCGTGCCCTCGGCGACCGCACCGGCCCGCACCGTCGACGCGCACGGCGGCCGTGACGTCGTCGTCGCCACCGTGCTGCCGGGCGGCTGGTCCGCGCTGCACCGTGAGGACGGCACGGTCCTCCTGTCCGTCCAGGGCGTGCTCAGCTCGGACGACATCAGCAGGTCGCTGGCGGCCGCGCTGCTCGCCGCGATCGAGGCGGAGCCGGGTACCGGCGTCCTGCCCGAGCAGCTCGACGTCACGCCGGAGACCCCTCGCCTGCAGGACGTGCTGGACGCCTCCGTGCCGTTCGACGTGACGGTCCACGAGGGCTACGACTACTGGGTCGACGCCTCGGCGGAGATGACCGCCGAGATCCGGGAGAGCCTGGAGGAGGCCGCCGAGCAGACGATCCCCACCGTCAAGATCGAGGGCGTCGACGCCGCCTACTGGTGCCGGATGAGCCGCGAGTTCGTGCGGTGGGCGCGCACCGAGGACGAGGACCGGGTGGTCGACGCGATCGCCCGGCTGCACGCGAAGCGGGACTCCGGCCTCGCGGGGGGCAAGTTCCTCGGGATGTTCCGGGCGTGCGGTCTCGTGGTGCCCGTGTGGGAGCTGCCGCGCGGCACCGAGGCGGACGAGCTGACCGGACCGGTCCAGGACCTGTCGGAGCGGTTCGAGGCGGCGCTGGCCGTCGACGCGCCGTTGGACGCGAACGAGCGCCGCGCGCGGGCCGGTATCGTCTCGCGCCAGGTGACCCTGCGCTGACCCGCACAGAAACTTCACCCCCTGGACGCGGACCTGCCCCCCAGAGGCACAACATCCCGCGTACCGGGGGAGTAGGATTCTGAGGGAAGTTCTTTGCACTTCCGATCCCGGCGAGTCACGCCGAGGATCACATCGACGAACGTGGCTGTGACGGCCGCACAGGCAGGGAGCTGTGAACGCGGAGCACGGGGGAACACGGACCAGCCGTGAGGTGGCGCCCGGAGACGCGCCGGTGAGCCCGGGACCACGCCGTCCGAGCATGCCGGTGGCCAAGACCCCGCGCCCGCCCACCGCCCGCGGTGGGCGCAGCGTCCAGCGGGTCGCCGTCATCATCCCGGCGAAGGACGAGGTCGAGCGGATCGCCGCGACCGTCCGGTCCGCGCGCGCGATCCCGCACGTCGACCTCGTGCTGGTGGTCGACGACGGGTCCGAGGACGAGACCCAGCACGCCGCGCGGGACGCCGGAGCCGTCGTCGTGCGGCACTCCCACAACCGTGGCAAGGCCGCGGCGATGGAGACGGGGGCCGCCGTCGCCGCCATGCGGGACGCCGACGGCCGGCCGGCGCGCCTGCTGCTGTTCGTCGACGGGGACCTCGGCGACACCGCCGTGAACACCGCGCCCCTGGTCGGCCCCGTGCGCGAAGGAGTCGCCGACCTCGCCATCGCGCTGCTCCCGACCCAGAAGGGCGCCGGCGGACGGGGCATCGTCGTCGGGGCCGCCCGCCGGGCCATCCAGCGGCTCACCGGGTGGAGCCCCACGCAGCCCCTGTCCGGCATGCGCTGCCTGACCCGGGAGGCGTTCGAGGCCGCCACCCCGCTCGCGCACGGCTGGGGGGTGGAGACCGGCATGACGATCGACCTGCTGCGTGCGGGATACGTCGCCGTGGAGGTGCCCTGCGACCTCCGGCACCGGCCGTCGTCCAACGACTTCGCGGGCCAGCTCCACCGGGCGGGTCAGTACCGGGACGTCATGGCCGCCGTCGGCGCCCGCCAGATGCGGCGGGCCATCGACGCGGTGGGGCGGTCGGGGCCGCGCTCGCGGCGCTGAGGTCCTGGGCTCAGGACTGCTGAGCCCAGGACCTCACCGCGAGGTCGTCCCGGCGGACCGGGAGGCCCGCGCGGACGGTCCGTCGGCCGGCAGGCCGGGTGCCGCCCGCAGCGCGAGCAGCCCGAGCATCGGGACGGCGGGGAACAGCATGAGCGTGACCACGCGGATGCCGTAGTCGTTGACGAGCGCCCCGCCCACACCGGCGATCAGCAGCGCCACGAGCACGGGACGCAGCAGCGGCCACGCCTCCTCGGACTGCTCCAGCCAGCGGGCACGCAGCCGGGGCCCGCCCCACAGCACGAGCGCGAGGGCGACGAGCACCCCGAGCGACATCCCGGCGGGGAGGCCGGCTCCCAGCGAGCTCCACGCGTACCCGGCCTTGCGCCACACCGTCTCGAACGCCCCGCCGTCGATCACGGCCTGCACGAAGGCGCCCAGGTGGGACCGCTGGTCGAGGGGTCGCAACCAGTCGACGACGCCGATGACGGCCACGAGCAGCACCCCGGCGCCGCCGGCCAGCAGCAGCCGGGGCCACGTCGACCTGGCCCCCAGGGCACCGAGCACGACGACCGCGAACACCGGCACCAGCACGAGCCCGCCGCCGACGTCGACGCCGAAGGTGGGCCACACGGTGACGACCGTGGTGACCACGCCGACCACCCCGGCCGCGACCGCGCCCGCTACGCGGTTCCAGCGGCGCGCCACCAGCGTGGCGACGCCGGCGGCGCAGAGCACGGCGACGACGGCGTAGACGGAGTAGGTGGGGTTGCCGAACCCGTAGAAGCGCCCCCCCAGCGTCGGCGCGGCGCCCAGCGGGCTCCCGCGGTGCAGCGGGGTGCCGAGCAGGGCGTCGAAGGTGAGCACGACGAACGTCACGGACGCGACGACCACCGTGCCCGCCCAGGCGGGCCGCCGGGGTGCCAGCGATCCCACCAGCGCGACCGTCACGGTGCCGGCCCCGAGCGCGACCCACAGGCCGACGTCCGGGTCGGGCAGGCGCCACCACGTCCAGCTGGTCATGAGGAAGCTCGCGGCGGGGACCGCCGCGCACAGCAGCAGGACGGTCTCCAGGACGCGGGCGGAGACCCGCACGGTGCGGGCGTGCCTGCGCCGCCGGAGCCAGGGCAGCACCAGCACCACCAGGGCGAGCGCGCCCAGCGCCACGACGGTCGGTCTGCCCGTGGTGGCGTCGGTCACCTGCCGCAGCGCATGGTCCCGGTCGGTGATGGCGGCCAGGTCGCGCACGGTGGCACCGCTGCTGCTCGGCCGGTCCGCGCCGAGCGAGACCACCGCGCCCGAGAGCTCCGCGGGCCGGGGCAGACCGAAGTCCTCCACGAGGGTCACGGGCACGTCCAGCAGCCGCACGACGCCGAGCCAGCGGGTCGACGACGACGTCAGGTACGACGGCGCGGACTCGGTGTCGGTGCGCGCCAGGCCCACGCCGAGCGCCGGGCGGGTCGGCGCCGGGTTGCCGACGTCGAGCACCAGCACGGTGGCGTCGTCGGGCACGACGTCGAGCACGTCCCGGACCGTCGCGTCGACCTCGCGCAGCGCGGCGTCACGCGTCGGTCCGCTGCTGGTGGCCTCGTCCGGCACGGGGCGGAAGACGCTGCCCGCACCCGTGGGGTGGTAGGGCGCGGCGCCGGCGTCGACGACGGTCACCGGGCAGCCGAACGCGTCGTCCGGGTCGGCGAGGGCGTCGGTCACGCTCCGGTAGCGCTCGACGCTGCCGTCGGGCTCCGCCAGGGTCAAGGCCGCGGCGGGGCCGACGGCGGTGCTGCACACCCCGCCGTCCGCGAGCGCACCGCCGAGCACGCCGAGGCGGGGCGCGAACGCGGAGCCCGCCTGCAGGTCGGTGAGCCCGTCCCAGCCGTCCACCGTGGCGCTCCCTGTGCCGCCGGCGGCCGGCGTCACGTCCCAGTCGGCGCAGCGCCACGCGCCGTCGACGGCCGCGCCGGTCACCGCGCTGCGCCCGGCCGACATCCCGAGCCAGCCCGCGGCCACGCAGTCGGCCGAGGCGCCGGTCACGGACGCGGTGACGCCGCCGGCGCCCGCGCCGTCGCGGAGGGCGCGCCACAGCGTGGGGGTGGCGGTGGGGGAGACGTCCTGCCAGCGCAGCCCGTCGGTGCCGATGACGACGACGGGTTCGCCGTCGGACAGGACGGGCGACCCGCCGTCGGACACGTCGCCGGCGTGCGACAGGCCGCTGGCGGGCAGGGCGGCACCGCCGAGCTGCAAGGTGATCAGCAGTCCGGCGCCCACCCCGGCCAGGAGGCGGGGGACGCCGGAGCGGGGGGCGGACGGCTCCCCGGTGCCGGGCGGCGGGACGAGGGCCGTCTCGAGGCCGCCGACCAGCAGCAGCGGGACCGCGAGGAGCAGCACGTACATCGCGACGACGACCCCGGAGTCGTTGAGCAGGGTGCCGACGACGGCGACCGTGACCACCGCACCGACCGTGCGGCGCAGCAGCGGGTCGCGGTCGTAGGCGGCGGCGACACCGGTGAGGCGGAACCGGCGCGGGTCGAGGACCGCCCAGGCCGCGACCCCGCAGACCACGGCCGCGAAGGCACCGGCGGGGTGCGCGACGGTGGCCCACGCCCCGCTCGCCTTGGCCGCGACGACGGCGGCCGCGTCGCCGTCGAGCAAGGACTGCACGAACCCGCCGAGGTGGGTGGCCGGCGGGAACGCCCAGTCGACGACGGCGACGGTGGCGGCGCCCAGCAGGGTGGCGCCGGCGACCAGCAGCGCGCGCCGCCACGTGACCCGGATGCCGGCGACCCCCAGCAGCAGCACCGCGAAGGCCGGGACCAGCGCGAGGATGCCGCCGAGGTCGGCGCCGAAGGGCGGCAGCCCGTCGACGAGCACCGTGACGGTGGCCACGGCCGCCACGGCGAGCACCTGCGTCCGCCGGGAGCTGCCGCGCCGGCGCAGCACCGCGGCGACGCCTGCGGCCAGCACGAGCCCCGCCACGGCGTAGACCGCGAACACGGAGTTGGAGAACCCGTAGAACCGGGCGCCCAGCGACGGGGCCGGCCCGAGCAGCGAACCCTGCTGCAGGGTGGTGCCGGTGAGGCCGTCGACGGTCAGCACGAGCCACGTCACCGCCGCGAGCACGGTCGGCAGGCGCCACGGCGACGGCGGGAGCAGCAGCCGCGCGCACCAGGCCACCAGCGCCACCGCCGTCGCGCCGAGCACCACCGCTACGGACAGGACGGTCACCGGCACCGGGGACACCCACCAGCGGGAGAGAGTGGCGAGGGTCGCCGCGACGGGCAGGCAGGAGGCGACCACGAGCACCGCCGGCGCCAGCCGGGCAGGTCGGCGGCGGGACACGAGCAGGCCGGTGACCGCACCCACGACGGCCAGCGCCATCGTGCCGACGAGGAGCGGCGTCATGCGGGGCAGCGTCTCGGTGAGCACGGAGAGGTACTGCCGGTTCTCGACCGTGCGGGGGACGGCGAGCCGGCGGTCCTCGCCGTGCTGCAGCGGGGACCCGGTGAACAGGGACGCGGCCTCGGCGACCTGCTCGTCCTCGAGGTCGGCCCCGACCAGCAGCGCGTCCGCGAGCGTGGCGGACAGGTCGCCGGCGACGACGACGCCCGGCCACCGCGACGACGTGGACGTGAGCCAGGTCGCGTCCCCGCCCGGCGCCGTCCAGTCCACGACGACCTGCAGGTCCTCCGGGCCCAGCGGCGTGTCGGCCAGGCCGGCGACGACGAGCCGTCCGCCGTCGGGCAGCAGGGCGGCGAGCCGGCCCACGGCGGCGTCCACGCTCGCGACGGCCTCGGTGCGTTCCGTGGCGGCGTCGGGCAGCATGCCCAGGTCGACGACGGTCACCGGGCAGGCGGACAGGTCGGAGGCGTTCGTGAGGTCCGAGGGGTCGGTCAGGTAACGTCCGACGTCACCGGCCGGGTCGGCGAGCGCCAGGGCCGCTCCCGGGCCGACCGCCGTCGTGCACCGCCCGACCGTCTCCGCCAGGCCGCCCAGGGCACCGAGCTCCGGCCCGGCGGCGGGGACGTCCTCCTCGGCGACGAGGTCGTCCCAGCCGGGCACGTGCACGGGGTGCGGTGTGCCGGCGGCCGGCAGGACGGGCACCGGCGGGCAGGGCGACGCCAGCTCCTCGTCGTCCTCGCTGCCGTCGCTGCGGTCGTCCCGCTCGGCGACGACCCGGTGGCCCGCGGACAGGGAGAGCCAGGCGTCGACGGGGCAGGTCGGCGTGAGCGTGCGCACGGAGACCGACGCGACGGACCCGCCGCCCACGAGCCGCCACAGGTGGGGCGTCCGGACGGCGTCGACGTCGGTCCACTGCAGCCCCGCGACCCCGGCCAGCACCACGGGACTGCCGGCGGGTCGGTCGTCGGCGTGCGCCGTCGGCACCAGGCTCAGCGCGAGGGCGCAGAGCAGGCCGACCATGACGACGACGGGACGGAGGGTCGGGCGCACCGGGTCAGCCTACGAGGCGGTCCTGGGGGCGGGGTTCGGCGGGGTCCGCCGTCCCGACGGGCCCCAGCGCGTGCAGCGCGGCCACCGTGAGCAGCGGGACGGCCGGCACCAGGGCGATCATGGCGATCCGGGCACCGAAGTCGTTCACGACGGAACCGGCCACGCAGGTGACCCAGATCGCCAGGACCGTCGGGCGCAGGATCGGCCACGCGGCCTCCGTGCGGGCGAACCAGCGTGGGGTGAACCGTCCGGGGGCGAACAGCAGGAGGCCCCCGGCCACGAGCACGGCCAGCGTGAGCCATACCGGTACGCCGTCGAGGACGGACCGGGCCGCGTAGCCGGCCTTGCGGGCCAGCGTCTCCCAGGCCTCGCCGTCGATCACCTGCCCGACGAACCGGCCCAGGTGCGAGCGGTCCTCGGCCGGCCGCAGCCGGTCGAGCACCCCGACGGCCGCGACGACGGCGACCCCGGCCGCGCTGACGACGACGAACCGTTGCCAGGTCAGGCGCGCCCCGGAGGTGGCGAGCCCGAGGACGGCGAAGGCGGGGACGACCACGAGGGCGCCGCCGAGGTCGGCGCCGAGGGTGGGCCACACGACGACCACCATCGTGACGACACCGATCGATCCCACGACCACGGTCGCCGCGGCCCGCCGGCCCCGCTCGACGAGCAGCTGGGCGAGGGCTCCGGCGGTCACCAGCGCGGCGACGGCGTAGACGGAGAACGTCGGGTTGCTGAAGCCGTAGAAGCGGGCGCCGAACGTCGGGGCGGAGCCCAACGGGCTCGTCCGGTTCAGGGGGGTGCCGATCAGCGCGTCGAGCGTGAGCACGGCGAAGGTGATCCCGGCGACGATCCCCGGTCCCAGCCAGACCGGCCGCCGGGGAGCGAGCGCGCCGACGGCCGCGACGACCGCCGTCGCGCCCAGGGCGGACGCGACGAGCGCGAGCGTGGGCTGCTCGAAGCGCCACCAGCCGGTCGACGAGCCGAGGTAGGCACCGGCCGGGAGCGCGGCGAGGACGAGGGCGGCTCCCCGGGCCCAGCCCCAGGCCGCTCGCCGTCGTGCCGGTGCGCGGGGCCCGGTCGCCCGGGTGAGCCGTGGTCCGAGCAGCAGGCAGGCCGCGGCGAGGGCCAGGCCCGCGTACAGCGGGAGGTCGACGAACGCCGTGTAGACGGCGCGCCGCGAGTGGTCGAGCGTCGTGAGGTCGGCCAGGCCCTCCGCGGCCTCGGCGGCCTTCTGCGGCCGCGGCGACCCCCACGCCAGCGGGGTGTCGTCCACCGGGGCCGTGGGCGTCAGGCCCGCCGCGTGGAGGACGGTGGACGGGACGTCGAGGACTCGGACGACCCCGTCGGTCCGGGTCGCGGCGCTGGTGAGGAACCGTGGCTCCGGCGGCGCGTCGGCGCCTGGCCGGACGAGCGCGGCACCGAGCACCGGCCTGCTCCCGGGAGTCCCCGCGAGGTCCGCGACCAGGACCGTCGCGTCCGACGGCGCGGCGGCCAGGACCTCGCCCACGGTGGCGTCGACGGCGCGCACCGCGGCCTCGTGCTCCGCCTCCAGGGCGACGAGGTCCTCGGCCGTGGCGTCCGGGTCCGTGGGCGACGCCGTCGCGTCGCCGGCGTCCACGACCGTCACGGGGCAGCTGAAGGCGTCCGTGCCCGGCGCCGTCGCCGTGTCGAGCTCGCGGTACCGCGCGACGTCGCCGTCGGGGTCGGCCAGCGCGAGGGCGGCGCCGGGGCCGACGGCGGTGGCGCACCCGCCCGCGGCGAGCTGGTTCCCGAGCGTCCCGAGCGCGGCCTGGTACGTCGAGCCGCGCTGGAGCGCGGCGAGCTCGTCCCACCCCTCGACCACGGCGCCGTCGTGCGCCGGCACGGGGCGGGGAGCCGGGCAGCGCCAGGTGTCGTCGTCCGCGCGCTCGGTGGACACCTCCGGCAGAGCGCCCGCGGACAGCGCCAGCCACCCGCCGACGACGCACCGGCTCGACGCCCCCGTCGGCTGCGCGGTCCCGCCGGCTCCGGCCCCCTCGGCGAGGAGCGCGCTCAGGGCGGGTGCGCGCCCCTCGGCGACGTCGTCCCAGCGGACGCCGGTCGTCCCGACGAGGACGACCGGCCGGTCCGGGGTGGCGACGTCCTCGACGCCGGGCGCCACCTGCCCGCCCGCGTCGGCCTCCTGGGCGGCGGCCCGCAGCCCGACGGAGCCGAGCGCGGCGGACGTGAGCAGCAGGAGCACGAGCATCGCGCCGCTCACGGTCACGAGCACCGTCGGCAGGCGGTGGATGCCCGGTTCGGTGGGCCGGGTGCCCTCGGCCGGCCGGGTGGTCTCGACGGGTCGACCGGGGCTGTCCGTGTGCTCGAGGTGCCCGGCGAGCAGCGCCGGCGTCGCGAGCACCAGCACGAGGAACGCGACGAGGATCCCCGAGTCGTTCACCAGGGTGCCGACGACGGCGGTGACGACGAGCGCGACGACGAGCCGACGGAGCAGCGGGTCGCGCCGGTAGGCCGCGGCCACACCGTCGAGGCGTGCCTGGCGCGGGCGCAGGACGGCCCAGCCCGCCGCGGCGCACAGCACGAGCGCCGCCGCTCCGGCCGGGTGGGCGATCGTCGCCCAGGCGCCGGCGGCCTTGCCCGCGACCACGCCGACGGCCTGTCCGTCCAGCACCGACTGCACGAAGTCGCCCAGGTGGCTGGTGCTGCTGCCGACCAGCCAGTCGGCCACCGCGACGACCACCACCACGGCGACGGTCGCGGCGCCCACCAGCGCGGCCTGGCGCCAGGTCGTCCGGACGCCCGCGATGCCGAGCACCAGCACCGCGAAGCCGGGCACGAGGGCGAGCATCCCGCCGAGGTCGGCGCCGAAGGCGGGCAGCCCGTCCACGAGGAGGGTGATCACGCCGACCGCACCCGCCGTCCCGGCGGCACGGGCCGGCGAGCCTCCACGGGCGCGGACGACGGCCGCGAGGCCCGCGGCCAGGAGCAGCCCGGCCACGGCGTACACGGCGAAGACGGCGTTGGAGAACCCGTAGAAGCGGGCGCCCACGGCGGGGGTCGAACCCAGCAGGGAGCCCTGCTGCAGGGTGGTTCCCGTGAGTCCGTCCACGGTGAGGACCAGCCAGGTGATCGCGGCGAGGCAGGTCGGGACCCGCCACGGCGACGAGGGCAGGAGCCGGCGTGCCGCCCAGGCCGCCAGGCCGGTGCCCAGGGCGGCGACCGTCAGGGCCAGCAAGAGCGCCAGCACGGGCGAGGGCCACGCCCACCAGCGGGTCAGGGTCGCCAGCGAGGCCGCGGCGGGCAGGCTCGTGGCGACCAGGAGGGCGGCGAGCGCCACCCGTCGCCACGGCCGCGGCGACGCGTCCCGGTCGGTGCGGGCGGGCGCCTCCCGGGAAGCCCGACGGCGCCCGGCGAGCAGCGCGGCGACGACGACCAGACCCGTCACGGTCACCAGCCCGAGGAGCACCGGGGCGAGCCGCGGCACGGTGTCGGTGAGGACACCGAGGTACTGCCGGTTCTCCACCGTGGTGGCCACGGGCAGGCGCCGTTCGTCGCCCCGCTCGAGGGGCGACCCGGTGAACGGGGCGAGCGGTTCGGTGTCGCCGTCGGTCTCGTCCGCGGGCTCGTCCGGGGGCGCGGGCGCGGTGCCGGAGAGTGCGCCGCCGGTCACCGTGTCGGCGACGGTGGCGCTGAGGTCGGCCAGGACCACGACGCCCGTCCAGCGCGACGACGTCGAGGTGAGCCAGGTGGCCTCGCCGCCGGCGGGCGCGGTCCAGTCGACGGCGACCTGCAGGTCGGAGGGACCCTGCGGGGTGTCGGCGATGCCGGTGACCACCAGGCGTCCGCCGTCGGGCAGCATCGCGGCCAGCTCACCGACCTGGTCGTCGACGGACTCCACGGCGGCGCGGCGGTCCTCCGCGAGGTCGGGCAGCGTCCCCAGGTCGACGACCGTGGCGGGGCACCGCGCCACCTGCTCGGCGTCGAGCAGCCCGAGGTCGGGCAGATAGCGGGCGACGGAGCCGTCGGTGGCGGCGAGGGCGACCGCAGCACCGGGCCCGACCGCCGTCGCGCACGTCCTGGCGTCGTCGACGAGGTCGCCGAGCGCGCCCGGCGGGGCCGTCGTCGGCGCGGTCCGCCCGGTGGTGGTCCGGTCGGCCTCGCCGGGGACGGTCGCCGGGACGGGTGCGCCCGGACCTGGTCCCTCGGCGTCGGGAACGTCCGGGACGGGCAGGTCGGTGCACTCGGTGCCCGCGTCCGAGCTGACGCGTCGGCCGGCCGACATCGTGAGCCAGGCGTCGAGGGGACAGGTGGGGGTGAGCGTCCGCACCGCCACGGACGCGACCGAGCCGCCGCCGACGAGCCGCCACAGGTGCGGGGTGCGGTCGGCGTCGATGTCGCTCCACTGCAGCCCGGCGACCCCGGCGAGGACCAGCGGGGTGTCCGGCGGGGGCTCCCCACCGTCGTCGCCGTGCGCCGCGGACGGCAGCAGCAGGGCGCAGGCCGCCAGCAGCGCGACGAGCACGGCGAGGAGACGGGTGGGGGGTCGCACCCGGTCAGCCTATGCGGGCGCGCGGACCACCAGTGCCCCGGGCTCCACCCAGGACTCGAGGCTGGCGGCGCGGCCGAGCACGTCGCCGTCCACCTGGGCCTGCTCGCCGCCGTCCACGTCGATGCGGACCCGGCGGGCGCGGACGTGGTCGATCCGGCCGATCTTGATCTTCGCCTCGTTCTGCACACCCATGCCCTGGGCGACCACCTCGCCGAAGAGCTGCGCCCAGCCGGCGAGACCTCCCCGGGTGTCGATGGCGGCGACGTCGAGGATGCCGTCGTCCATCACGGCGTCCGGCAGGAGCGTGATCCCGCCCGGCAGGCGCCCGCAGTTGCCGACCATGAACGTGCGCAGGCGGGCCGCCACGGGAGTCTCGTCGTCGAGGGTGATCTGCGCCTTCATGCGGCGCCCGTGCAGGTGGCGGGCACCGGCCAGGAAGTAGGCGACCCAGCCCATGCGGGCCTTGAGCTGCGCGTCGGCGTCGGCGACCATCGCCGCGTCGAAGCCGAGCCCGGCGATGACGAGGAAGAGGTGCGCCACCCGCTCGTCGCCCTCGCCCTCGGGGGTGACGTCCTCCGAGGTGACGTCGAGGTCGTCGTCGGCCACGGGGGTGACCCGCGCGCGGCCGACGTCGATGCGCCGGTCGCGTCCGCCGATGACGACGGCCATCGCCTCGTCGACGTCGGCCAGCGGGATGTCCAGGTTGCGGGCCAGCAGGTTGCCGGTGCCGGCGGGCACGATCCCCATGGGGGTGTCGGTGCCGGTCAGCCCCTCGGCGACGGCCCGCACGGTGCCGTCGCCACCGGCGGCCACGACGATGTCGGCGCCGGCCGCGACGGCGGCGCGCGCCTGCCCCGTGCCCGGGTCGTCGACGGTGGTGTCGTAGAAGAGCGGCTCGGGCAGCGCCGCCTCGGCGCAGACCCGGCGCGCGGTGTCGACGATCCGGTCGGTGTTCTCCTTCGACGGGTTGACCACGACGGCGATCAGCGGGCCCGTGACGGGGGTCCCGGCGCGCGCGGCGGGGGACGAGGCGGTCGCGGGCCGCTGCCGGTCGTGCCGCACGGCGACCAGCGCCACCGTGAGCGCGACCGCGCCGAGGACCAGCGCGACGATTCCGACGGTGAGCTCCCAGGGCATGAGGGCAACATAGGGCGAACCGGGCCGTCGTGCGCGAGGTGGCGTGCGACGCGCCGGGGGAGCGGCGTGCGACGCGCCGGGGGAGCGGCGTGCGACGGCGGTGCCCCCGGTGCCCCCGGGTGCCCGGAGGGTGCCCACTGTGCACGCGGGGCCCCGCGCCCGGACCGTTAGGCTGGCGGGCGTGATCGACATCCGTCTCCTGCGCGACAACCCCGACATCGTCCGCGAGAGCCAGCGGGCGCGCGGCGAGGACCCCGCCCTCGCCGACGCCGCCCTGGCCGCCGACGCCCGACGCCGCAGCTCCCTGGCGGAGTTCGAGTCCCTGCGGGCCGAGCAGAAGGCCCTGGGCAAGCAGGTCGCGAAGGCCTCCGGCGACGAGAAGGCGGCCCTGCTGGCCCGTACCAAGGAGCTGGCCGCCCAGGTCAAGGAGCACCAGGCCGCGGCGAACGAGGCCGACGCCGAGCTGGACGAGCTGCTGTACCGGATCCCCAACGTCGTCCAGGGCGCCCCGGCGGGTGGCGAGGAGGACTTCGTCACGCTGCGCACGGTCGGCACCCCGCGCGACTTCGCCGCCGAGGGGTTCGCGCCCCGCGACCACCTCGACCTCGGGGAGACGCTGGGCGCCATCGACACCCAGCGCGGCGCCAAGGTGTCCGGCTCGCGCTTCTACTTCCTCACCGGCGTCGGTGCCCGCCTGGAGCTGGCGATTCTGCAGGCCGCGATGGACAAGGCGCTGGCCGAGGGGTTCACGCCGATGATCACCCCGACGCTCGTCACCCCGGAGACGATGCGGGGCACGGGGTTCCTCGGCGAGCACGCCGACGAGATCTACCGCCTCGAGCGCGACGACCTGTACCTGGTCGGCACCTCGGAGGTGGCGCTCGCGGGCTACCACGGCGACGAGATCCTCGACCTGTCGGACGGCCCGAAGCGCTACGCCGGCTGGAGCGCCTGCTACCGCCGCGAGGCCGGGTCGCACGGCAAGGACGTGCGCGGCATCATCCGCGTCCACCAGTTCCACAAGGTGGAGATGTTCAGCTACTGCTCGGCCGACGACGCCGCGGCGGAGCACGAGCGGCTCCTCGCGTGGGAGGAGGCCATGATGGCGGCGGTCGAGCTGCCCTACCGCGTGATCGACACCGCCGCGGGCGACCTCGGGACGAGCGCCGCGCGCAAGTTCGACTGCGAGGCGTGGCTGCCGAGCCAGGAGCGGTTCCTGGAGCTCACCTCGACGTCGAACTGCACGACGTTCCAGGCCCGGCGGATGAACGTGCGCGAGCGCACCGAGGGCGGCACCCGCACGGTGGCGACGCTCAACGGCACGCTCGGCACCACGCGGTGGATCGTCGCGATCCTGGAGAACCACCAGCAGCCGGACGGCTCGGTCCGGGTGCCCGCCGGGCTGCGGCCCTACCTGGGCGGCCTCGAGGTCCTCGAGCCGGTGCGCTGAGGTGGCGACGATCCCCCCGCCGGACCGGATGCTGGTGGCGCTCGACATCGACGGCACGCTGCTGTCCTACGACGGCGACATGACCCCGGCGGTGCACGACGCCGTCGCGGCGGTGCGCTCGGCCGGCCACGAGGTGGTGCTCGCGTCCGGCCGCTCGCTGATCGCCATGCTGCCGGTCGCCGCGCACCTGGGGATCACCACGGGTTGGATGGTGTGCTCGAACGGCGCGGTGACGGTGCGCCTCGACCCGGGGCTGCCCGGCGGATGGGCCGCGGAGGACGTCGTGACGTTCGACCCCGAGCCCGCCCTGAGCCTGCTGCGCCACGAGCTGCCCGACGCCCGCTACGCGGTCGAGGACCTCGGGGTCGGCTTCCGCATGACCGAGCGGTTCCCGGAGGGCGAGCTGGAGGGCGTGCACGTCGTGGTGCCGCTCGAGGACCTGTGGTCGAGCGAGGTCACCCGTGTCATCGTGCGCAGCCCGGAGTCCACCTCCGAGCGGTTCCACGAGCTCGTGGAGCACCTGGGTCTGGACGACGTCACGTACGCGGTGGGCTGGAGCGCCTGGATGGACCTGGCCCCGCTGGGGGTGTCGAAGGCGACGGCGCTGGAGCAGGTCCGACGGCGCACGCACGTCCAGCCGCACCGCACGGTCGCGATGGGCGACGGTCGCAACGACGTCGAGATGTTGCGCTGGGCGGCGCGCGGCGTGGCGATGGGCCACGCCGACGACGTGGTCCGCGGTGCGGCCGACGAGGTCACGGGGACCGTCGAGGACGACGGCGCCGCCCAGCTCCTGAAGTCGCTGCTGTAGGCCTCAGTCGCGAGCCGTGAGGACGAGCGGGCCGTCCTCGGTGATGGCGATGGTGTGCTCGCTGTGGGCGCCGCGGGAGCCGTCGGCCGAGCGCAGCGTCCAGCCGTCGTCGTCGGTGTAGATCTCGGCGGTGGTCTCGAGGAACCACGGCTCGATCGCGATGACGAGCCCGGGCCGCAGCGGGAAGCCGCGTCCGGCGCGGCCGTCGTTGGGGACGTGCGGGTCGCCGTGCATGGTGCGGCCGACGCCGTGGCCGCCGAAGTCCGTGTTGATCGAGTAGCCGGCCTCGCGGGCGACGGCGGCGATGGCAGCGGAGATGTCGCCGATCTTCTTCCCGGGCTGAGCGGCGGCGATGCCCGCCTCCAGGGCCACCTCGGTGGTGCGGATGAGCTGCGCGTCGGCCTCGGCCCGTGCGGGTGACGCGGACTCCCCGACGACGAACGACAGCGCCGAGTCGGAGACCCAGCCGTCGACGGCGACGGCGAAGTCGATGCTGAGCAGGTCCCCGTCGAGCAGGACGTAGTCGTGCGGGAGACCATGGAGCACGGCATCGTTGACGGACGTGCAGATGACCTTGCCGAACGGGCTCGCACCGAAGGAAGGGTGGTAGTCGATGTAGCAGGACTCGGCGCCGCGCTCCTTGATGCGGCGGTGCGCGAGCTCGTCGAGCTCGAGCAGGTTGACGCCCGGCTTCGCCGCCGCGCGCACGGCCTGCAGGGTCTCCGCGACGAAGCGGCCCGCTGGGCGCATCTCCTCGATCTCCCGCGGTGTCCTCAGCTCGATCATGGTGGTCCTTCCGCTCTCGTCCGACGTGCTCGTGACATCCGACGCCAAGGGTGTCACGACTGGCCGCGGGGTCGGATCGTCACCGCATCGTAACCGTCGGGCAGCGCTCTCTCGGTTGCATGCCTTGCAAACTTGCGATCGACTTTACAAAGGGGTCGTGAGTGCCGAAGACGGGACAAAACGGCTCACGAGTCCGACGGCGCACCGTGCCGTCGGCGCGACCACACGACGCAGTGGAGGGTTGGACATGACCACAAGGACGACGGCACGACGCCGTGGCCTGGCAGCGGTCGCGGGAGGTGCGAGCCTCGCGCTCCTGCTGGCCGCGTGCAGCGATCCCGACGGTGAGGGCGGCGTCGCGGAAGAGACGGCGGACGACGGCGAGATGATGGAGTCGTCGATCGACTGCGCCGCCTACGACGAGTTCGGCGACCTCGAGGGCACGTCGGTGAGCATCTACACCTCGATCGTCGAGCCCGAGCAGACCCAGCAGGAGAACTCCTACGACGCGTTCGAGGAGTGCACGGGCGTCACTGTCGACTACGAGGGGTCGCGCGAGTTCGAGGCGCAGCTCCTGGTGCGGATCCAGGCGGGTAACACGCCCGACATCGCGTACCTGCCGCAGCCCGGCCTGCTGAACACCATCGTCAGCGACTTCCCGGACGCGATCGTCGAGCCACCGGAGGCCACCGTGGCCAACGTCGACGAGTTCTTCAGCGAGGAGTGGAAGGAGTACGGCTCGGTCGACGGTACGTTCTACGCGGCACCGCTGGGCGCCAACGCGAAGTCGTTCGTCTGGTACAACCCGGCGATGTTCGCCGACGCCGGCTACGAGGTCCCGGAGACCTGGACCGAGCTGATGGAGCTCACCGAGACCATCGCCTCGGAGCAGGAGGTCCTGCCGTGGTGCGCCGGTGTCGAGTCCGGGGACGCGACCGGCTGGGCCGGCACCGACTGGATCGAGGACGTCGTGCTCCGCACGGCCGGCCCCGACGTCTACGACCAGTGGATCTCCCACGAGATCCCGTTCAACGACCCGCAGATCGTCGAGGCGTTCGACACGGCCGGGGAGATCCTCAAGAACCCGGAGTACGTCAACGCAGGTCTCGGCGGGGTCGACTCGATCGCGACCACGGCGTGGGACCAGGCCGGTGTCGGCGTGCTGGACGGCAGCTGCTGGATGTACCGCATGGCCAGCTTCTACGCCACGCAGTGGCCGGAGGGCACCGAGGTCGGTTCGGACGGTGACGTCTACGCGTTCTACCTGCCCACCGACCAGACGGACATGCAGCCGGTACTCGGCGGCGGGGAGTTCGTCGCGGCGTTCGACGACCGCCCGGAGGTCCAGGCGTTCCAGACGTACCTCGCCAGCGCGGACTGGGCCAACCAGAAGGCCATCGCCACGCCCGAGGGCGGCTGGTTCAGCGCCAACAACGGCCTGGACGTGAACAACCTCGCCTCGGAGTTCGACCAGGACGCCGCCGCCCTGGTCGCTGACGAGGAGACGGTCTTCCGGTTCGACGCCTCCGACCTCATGCCCGGCGAGGTCGGGTCGGGGACGTTCTGGAACGGCATCGTCGACTGGCTGACCGGTGCCTCCTCGCAGGAGGTCGCCGACCAGATCGAGAACAGCTGGCCGATGTGATCTCTCCGGCCCGGCCCGTCGGACGCCGCGCGCGTCCGACGGGCCGGGTCGGCCCTATCTTGTGCGGAGGTGAGTCGTGGACTGGTTGACGGAGTTCTTGCTCGAACCCGATACCCCGGGTCAGAAGTTCGCGGTGATGGCGGTGGCGATCCTCCTCTTCGCGGGAGTGATGAGCCTGATCCTCTTCCTGGTGGACCGGCCGCGGCGCATCCCGTCGTGGGTGGTCGCCGTAGGTTTCGTGGGGCCGGCGCTGCTGCTCATCGCGTTCGGGCTGTTGCGTCCCGGGCTGGAGACGCTCTACAACTCGTTCTTCAACCGCACCACCACGGAGTTCGTCGGTGCGGAGAACTACGTCCAGATGCTCACGGTCGGGACGTTCCAGAAGGTGCTGCTGGTCACTGCGGCGTGGGTCATCCTGGCGCCGCTTCTGAGCACCTTGATCGGACTGGTCTACGCCGTGCTGGTGGACCGGGCACGCTTCGAGAAGTTCGCCAAGACGCTCATCTTCGTGCCGATGGCGATCTCGATGGTCGGTGCCTCCATCATCTGGGGCTTCGTCTACGAGTTCCGTCCCGACCAGCCGGGCGTCGAGCAGATCGGTCTCCTCAACCAGGTGCTCGTCTGGCTCGGCCTGCCACCGCAGCAGTTTCTCATCGGTGAGCCGTGGAACACCGGATTCCTCATCTTCGTGATGATCTGGATCCAGACCGGTTTCGCCATGACGGTGCTGGCCGCGGCTATCAAGGCCATCCCGGACGACATCGTCGAGGCCGCGCGGCTCGACGGCCTGCACGGGGTCGGGATGTTCCGCTACATCACGGTCCCGAGCATCCGCCCGGCGCTGGTCGTCGTCCTGACGACGATCGCCATGGCGACGCTCAAGGCCTTCGACATCGTCCGCACCATGACGGGCGGGCAGTTCGGCACACAGGTGATCGCCAACGAGTTCTACACGCAGGCCTTCCGGCAGAACAACCAGGGGCTGGCCTCGGCGCTGGCCGTGGTGCTGTTCGTCCTGGTGATCCCGATCGTCGCGTACAACGTGCGCCAGATGCGCAGGTCGGAGGAGATCCGATGAGCACCACTCCCGCCGTCCCGGCCTCGGTACCCCGGACCGAGGACACCGGGCCGACCAAGCCGCGCAAGCTGAGCCGGCTCGAGAAGCGCGCGATCGCGACCAAGGGGCGCCTCACGTCCCCCTGGGCTTCCCTCACCGCGGTGATCCTCGCGGTCCTCTGGACGATCCCCACCGTCGGGCTGCTCGTGACGTCCTTCCGGTCCGAGATCGACATCCGCACCAGCGGCTGGTGGACCGTGCTGCCGGGCATCTTCTCCGGGGAAGCCGAGTTCACGCTCGACAACTACAACCAGGCTCTCTACGGCAACGGCAGCAACCTGTCGGAGGTGTTCGTCAACACCTTCGTCATCACGATCCCGGCGGTGGTCATCCCCATCACGGTGGCGCTCCTGGCTGCCTACGGGTTCGCCTGGATCGACTTCCGGGGACGCGACCTGCTGTTCGTCGGCGTCTTCGCCCTGCAGGTCGTGCCCATCCAGGTCACCCTCGTGCCGCTGCTGACCAACTACAACCAGTGGGGCATGCAGGGCTCGTTCTGGACGGTGTGGCTCTCCCACTCGATCTTCGCGCTCCCGCTCGCGATCTTCCTGCTGCACAACTTCATGAAGGACATCCCGCGGTCCCTCGTGGAGGCGGCTCGGGTCGACGGCGCGGGGCACGTGAAGATCTTCTTCCGGGTGCTCTTCCCGCTGCTCGTCCCAGCCATCGCGGCGTTCGGGATCTTCCAGTTCCTGTGGGTGTGGAACGACCTGCTCGTCGGGCTGACGTTCGCGGCTCCGGAGTACCGGCCGCTCACGGTGGCGGTCGCCGAGCTGGCGGGCTCCCGCGGTGGCGACTGGCACATCCTCACGGCCGGGGCCTTCATCGCGATGGTCGTGCCGCTCGTCGTGTTCCTGCTGCTGCAGCGGTACTTCGTCCGCGGGATGCTGGCGGGGGCGGTCAAGGGCTGAGTCAGCTGGGTGCTGCGGGCACGGAAGAGCCCCGCGACGTCGCGTTCACGCGCCCCAGGGGGCGCTCCACTTCGGGAGATGACGACGTCGCGGGGCTCTTCCGTGCCCGCAGCCGGTTCCGTACCTCCGCCTTGCAGGGGACGAGGTCGGGCAGGCGGTGGTCAGACGGCGGGGGTGGAGGGGGCGGCCTTCGGGTCGGGGCCGTACTGGTTGGGGCCCTGCGTGCCCTCCAGGGCGCAGAAGACGAGCACGAGGATGCCGCCGACGAACGGGACGAAGGCCAGCAGCAGGAACAGGCCCGACTTGTCCTGGTCGTGCAGGCGGCGGACCCCGGCCGACAGGATCCCGATGAAGACGTAGACCCAGATCGCGAGCAGCGCCAGGCCGAGGACGATCCCGACGACGGTCGTCAGGGCCTGCACGTCGATCGCGGTCATGATCCCCACGACGACGCTGAACACGATGCCCGCGGCGAACATGACGAGGAACGCGAACAGGTACCACCACCAGAACTCGGAGCGCCGCGCACGGCCGGTGAAGTTCGTGAGGTTGCTGCGGACGGACCGGACGGCTTCGCCGAAGGACATGGTTCCCCCTGGGGATCGATGATGTCGTCACGGGTGTGCCGACCGCAGGCGAACCTAGAGGACGTGATCACCCGTCGTCCAGGACATCGCCGCGATTCCTCCACATCTCCCGGGATGTGGACGTCCGCACGGACGCCTCGGGCGTAGGCTCCCCGGGTGCCCGACGCCACGACTCCCGTCCCGCCCGGTCCGCCGTCGTCCGCGGCACCGCGCGGTGTCGATCGCGTCCCGGCCCCGGCGCTGTTCGTCGTCTCGGGCCTGACCCTCTACCTGGGCGCCGCCGTCGCCGTCGGGCTCTTCGACACGCTGGGCGCACCCACCGTGAGCTGGTGGCGCATCGTCCTGGCCGCCGTCGTGCTGCTCGCGTGGCGCCGTCCGTGGCGCCGCCGGTGGACCCGGCACGACGTCGTGGTGGCCGGTCTCTTCGGCACGGCGCTGGCCGCGATGAACATCGTCTTCTACGTGGGCATCGACCACCTGCCGCTCGGCGTCGCGGTCGCGATCGAGTTCACGGGACCGATCGCCGTCGCCGCGATCACCGGACGGGGGTGGCGCGAGCGCGGCGCGATCGTCGTCGCCGCCGGCGGGGTGGTCCTGCTCGCCGGCGTGACGCTGGAGGGCGACCTCCCGCGGTCCGACGTCGTCGTCGGGCTCGTCGCGGTCCTGGCGGCGGCAGCATGCTGGGCGGGGTACATCGTGCTCGGCAAGCGGGTCGCCGGGGCCGCCGGCGGCGGCGCGGGGATCGACGGGCTCGCGATCGGCATGGCCGTGGGTGCCGTCGTCTTCGCGCCGTTCTTCGGCTCGTCGGTGCTCGAGGTCGTGCCCGACGTCCGGCTCCTGGCCCTCCTGCTCGCCGTCGCCCTGTGCTCGTCGGTCGTGCCGTACGTGCTGGACCAGCTCGTGCTGCGCCGGGTGGGGACGGCCACCTTCTCGGTGCTCCTCGCGATGCTGCCGGCCACGGCGACCGTGATCGGCGCCGTCGTGCTGCAGCAGGTCCCGTCATGGCCGGAGATCGCGGGCCTCGTCCTCGTCTCCGGGGCGATCGTGATGACGGCCGGCGGCCGCGAGTAGCCCACCCGCTCAGGGGACGAGCAGCACCTTGCCGAACACCTCGCCGGACTCGAGCAGGTCGTGAGCCGCCTGTGCCTCGTCGAGCGGCAGCCGTGCGTGCACCACCGGGCGCAGGCGCCCGTCGGCGATCATCGGCCAGACGTGCTCGCCGACCGCCGCGACGATCTCCGCCTTCTCCTCGGCGCTGCGCGAGCGCAGCGTCGTGCCGGTGACGGTCGCACGCCTCGCCATGAGCCGGGCGAGGTCGAGGTCGCCCGTGCGGCCCTGCTGCAGCCCGATCACCACGAGCCGGCCCCCGGGGGCGAGGAGCCGGACGTTGTCCGGCAGCCCGCCGCCTCCTAGCACGTCGAGCACGACGTCGGCGCCCCGGCCGGCGGTCGCCTCCCGGACCGCGGAGACGACGTCCTCGCTGCGGTGGTCGACGACGGCGCTCGCGCCGAGGTCGCGGCAGCGTGCGGCGCGCTCGGGCCCGCCCGCCGTCGCCACGACCCGGGCACCGAGGGCCGCACCGAGCTGGACCGCGACGCTGCCGACGCCGCCCGAGCCGCCCTGGACCAGGAGAGTCTCGCCGCTGCGGAGCCGGCCGGTGTCGACGAGGTTGGTCCACGCCGTGCACACCGCCTCGGGGAGGGCCCCCGCGTCGACCAGGTCGAGGCCGGCGGGCAGCGGCAGCGTCTGGTCGGCGCGGACGATCACCTGCTCCGCGTAACCCCCGCCCGCGAGGAGCGCGACGACCTCGTCGCCGACTCGCCGGGTCGACACGCCCGCGCCGAGGCGGCGGACCGTACCGGATATCTCGAGTCCCGGCCACTCGGGTGCACCGGGCGGCGGAGGGTAGAGTCCGGCGCGTTGTAGCAGGTCAGCACGGTTGACGCCACTGGAAGCGACGTCGACCAGTACCTCCCCGGTGCCCGGTTCGGGTAGGTTGACGGCTGTTGTGGTGAGTTTCCCTGCGGGGCCTTCGCCCGATATCGTGACGGCTCGCACAGTCATGGAGGCTACTCGCCGCGCGGTGCCGAGCGACGAGAGCGGTCCCAGCGAGTGCGATGAACATCGGAGTCGAGAGGCTGGACGCCCCTCTGCTCCGAACGATCAGTGATGGAGAGAGGTCCCCATGCTCCGCAGGTTGGGCGTTCGCGGGAAGATCCTTGCGACACTCGCCGTGCCGATCTTCGTCCTACTTCTGGCCGCCACGTACATCTCGTGGGGCGCGCTGCAGGACGCGGTCGAGGCCGACCAGACGTCGGGACTGGTGGACAGCCTCGAGCTGCAGGACCGGGCCGGCACCGCGATGGCGTCCGAGCGAGCGCTGGCGGTGGCCATGCTCAACGGTGTCGAGGACGCGAAGGACCGGCTCGTCGAGGCGCAGGAGCAGACCGACGAGGCCGTGGACGCCCGTAACGAGGCGTTCCGCGCGCTGGACACCGACCGGCTGAGCACGAACGTCCGCGACGCGATCAACGCGACGCTCGAGGACCGGCGTGCCGTCGACGCCCTGCAGACCGACGTGATCGCGGGCCAGATCCAGCCGGCCTCCGCGACGGCGCAGTACAACGAGCTGATCGAGCGGGCCCTCGACGTCCCGCGCGCGCTGTCGGCCGCGTCGACCGACTCGACGCTGGCCGAGCACCTCAACGCCTACGTCGCCATGGACGAGGCGATGCTCGCGAACACCTACGAGCGGCCGATCGTGGCGCTGGGCATCGCGAACGCGGCCAGCGCGGACACGGCGGAGGACCGCAACGCCGACCTCATGAGCCAGATGGTCACGGCGCTGAACACCACGGACGACCTCCGGGCGGCAGCGCAGGACCGCGTCGACCGTCTGGGCCTGGACATCCAGCTCCCGGAGTACTCCGAAGAGCTGGACAACCTCCGGTTCCAGCTCCAGTACCTCGACTTCTCCCGGCTCGACCAGGGCGATGCGGCGAACTGGGCGGAGCTCTCCCAGGCCTGGATCGCCGAGATGCAGCTCGTGCGCGACGAGGTCCGCGCGGCGACCGTCGACTACGCGCAGGGCGAGTCGTCGACGGCCCGCACCCAGGCGCTCGGCACGCTGGCCGTCACGTTCGGTGTCGTGCTGCTGTCGCTCCTCATCGCGCTCGTCATCGCCCGCCGGATCGTCACGCCGCTGCGGCGTCTGACCATCGCGACGGCCGACGTGCGCGAGCGCCTGCCCCAGATGGTGGAGCAGATGGCGGTGCCGGGGCAGTCGCCCGACATCGACCTGGTGCAGATCCCCGTCGAGTCCGAGGACGAGATCGGCCGTCTGGCCTACGCGTTCAACCAGGTGAACGAGACGACCATGGAGGTGGCCCGGGAGCAGGCCGCGCTGCGTGGGTCCATCGCCGAGATGTTCGTCAACGTCGCGCGTCGCGACCAGGTGCTGCTGAACCGTCAGCTCGCGTTCCTCGACGAGCTGGAGCGGTCGGAGGAGGATGCGAGCACGCTGTCGAACCTCTTCCGCCTCGACCACCTCGCCACCCGGATGCGGCGCAACGCCGAGTCGCTGCTGGTCCTGGCCGGCATCGACTCCGGTCGACGGGTGCGCAACCCGATGCCGGTCTCCGACGTGATCCGGACCGCCTCGTCGGAGATCGAGCTCTACGACCGCGTGCGGCTGAGCCTGCACGCCGATCCGCACATGCTCGGCCACAACGCGCTGAACGCGGCGCACCTCATCGCCGAGCTGCTCGAGAACGCGACGATGTTCTCCGAGCCGCACACGCCCGTGGAGGTCTCGACGACCCGTGACGAGCGCGGCGTGGTCGTCACGGTGCGCGACCACGGTCTCGGGATGTCGGCGGAGGAGCTCGCGGACGCGAACACGAAGGTCGCCTCGACCACAGCCTCGGACGCGGTGGGCGCCCAGCGCCTCGGCCTCTTCGTGGTCGGCCGCCTGGCCGTCCGGCTGCGTGCCGTCGTCGAGTTCAGCGCGGGGGCGAACGGCAAGGGCACCACCGTGACGGTGGCGTTCCCGCCGGAGCTCTTCCTGTCCGACGAGGCGGTCCCGCTGCCGCAGCCGACGGACCCGCTCGCGACGTCGACGCAGCAGGCGGTCGCCCAGTTCGGCCAGGAGCCGGCGCAGGGCGGTCTCGCCGACGCCGTCCCTGCGACGGTCCCGGCCGACCCGCGGGGTACCTCGAGCCCTGCGGCTCCGGCGCCCGCCTACGCACCCGAGCCGCAGTTCACGAGCGACGCCCCGCGCGCCGAGACCTCGTCGCTGGCGATGCCGGACGCCCGCCCGCGCCCTGCCGACAACGCTCCAGCCCGCTCGGGGTTCGGCCTGGCGGAGCCCGAACCGCCGACCGCCGAGCCGGTGGACATCGACGCCCTGACCGACGGCACGACGCGCACCGGGATGCCCCGCCGCCGTCGTGCGGACGAGGGGCCGCCGACCGAGTCGATCGTGCTGCCGCCGCTCGCCACGCCGCACATGGACGAGTCCGCGCAGGCGGCGGCCGAGGACGGGTCGTGGACGCCGCCGGCCGAGGTCGCGCCGGCCGGCAGCTCGTTGCCCAGCCGCCAGCGTCCCGCTCCCGGGACGCAGGAGCCCGACGCCCGCTCGGGTTCGCTGCCGCTGCTGCCGCAGGACGAGCCGGTCGCCGCGCCGATCGAGCCGGAGCAGCGCACGGGCCTGTTCTCGAGCTTCCGTTCGATGGAGCGGCTCGAGGGCTCTCCCACCGAGGGGACGTTGCAGCTCGACGCCGTGACGGACGACCCGGCGGACGTGCCGGTCGACCTGAGCCCGTCCGAGGCGAGCACCGACTCGGTCCAGTCGCCGGCCGGTGGCGCCGAGGTGCCGGTGCGGGACGTGCCGGCGAACGACGTGCCGGTGCAGGACGTGCCGGCCGGTGCCTCGGCTACGCCGGAGGACGAGGGCTACACGACCCTCCCGGCGTTCGAGGACCTGATGTCCGACCTGCCGACCCGGCGGGCCGACGCCCCGCAGCAGCAGAGCGCACGGAAGCGTGGCCTCTTCGGCCGCAAGCCGGCGGTCGAGGAGACCGCCGCGGCTGCCGCGGACTCGGTCACACGAGGGTCCGGGGCACAGCCGGTCGGATCGGTCGGTGGTGTCGACCCGCTGACGACGCCGACCCTCGCGGTGCGGCAGGAGCCCGACGCCGAGGTGGCGGGACGTCCGGCACCTGCGCCGGCCCCGGCGAGCACCGGCTGGCCGGACCCGACGGAGGCTCCGAACCCGCGCCCGTTCGTGCCGGAGCCTGCGACGGCCCCGGCCCCGGTGGCCTACCAGCCGCCGGTCGTGGAGGACGTGCCCTACGCGCCGCCGCCGCAGCAGACCGAACCAGCACCTGTCGCCGCCGAGCCGGCGCAGCCGGCTCCGGCGTTCGCGGCGTCGGCGGACGAAGGCCGGCCGGTGGCCAGGTCCTACAGCGAGTCCGTCCTGCCGCTGCGCTCTACCGGGGAGGCCAAGGCCGACCCGCTCGACCCCCAGTACGTGCCTGACACCGTCGAGGCGCGCTCCGAGTGGATGGCCTCGGCCGTCCTGTACGAGGAGATGTCCACGCTCATGCAGCGTGGTGTCTTCCAGGAAGAGAACGTGACGACCAGCAACGAGGAGCAGACGTACCGACCGACCGCGGTGGCTTCGGAAGCCGTGAACGGCTTGACCCGCCGGAGCAGGACCGCTGACCAGCCCGCCTCGGCGGACCGGTTCTCGGCCCGCATCGAACGTGATCCGGAGCAGCTGCGCGCACGGCTGTCGGCCTTCCAGTCGGCAACCGCCCGTGGCCGTTCCGAGGCAACCGGGTGACGGGGCCTCGACGGATGACCCCTTGACCGTGAATGATGTCCCCTGGATCGTCTCCGCAGCAGCGGTGACCTGCGCACTCAGCGCACCTGACGAGGAGGAAGCGTGACCCTCAGTACTGAAGCGACCAACTTCGGGTGGCTTCTCGACAACTTCGTCCGGACCGTGCCCGGCAGCCGCCACACCCTCGTGGTGTCGGCGGACGGACTGCTCATGGCGATGTCGGACCACCTCGACCGTGTCAGCGGCGACCAGCTCGCCGCGATCGTCTCGGGGATGTCGAGCCTCACCCGTGGTGCGTCGCGCCAGCTCAGCGGTGGCAACGTCCGGCAGGCCATCATCGAGATGGACAACGGGTACCTCTTCCTGATGAACGTCTCGAACGGTTCGGTCCTCGCCGTCGTCGCCGAGGCGAGCTGCGACATCGGGCTCATCGGCTACGAGATGGCGTTGCTGGTCTCGCGGACCGAGGCGACCCTCACCCCGCAGCTCATCTCCGAGATGCGAGGCAGCCTTCCCGTCGACGGCACGACGCGCTCAGCGCAGGTTGGATGAGATAGAGGATGACGCACGCACCGTTCGGTTCCCTGGGCTCGCACTCCGCGGATGGCTACGAGGCTTCCACGGTGCGTCCCTACGCGGTCACGGGTGGCCGGGTCCGCTCCTCCCTGTCCGACCTGCCTCTCGAGGCGCTGGTCGAGGTGATGCCCGGGGCGGTCAGCAGCTTCGGTCTCACGCCGGAGAAGCGCGCGATCCTGCAGCACGCAGCGCACACCTACGTGTCTATCGCGGAGCTCTCCGCCCTGCTGAAGCTACCCCTCGGGGTCGTCCGCATCCTCGTGGCGGACATGCAGGAGGAGGGCCACGTCACCGTGCACACCTCGGCCCCGGTCAACGTCCACACGGGCCACGGCAGCAACCACTCGGGGCTTTCCCTGAGCGTCTTGGAGAGTGTTCTCAATGGCATTTCCACCCTCTGACAGCGCGTCGCCCGGTGGGTCCGCCGGCCTGGCCCCGAGCTGGGCGCCGGTCTCCTCACCGGCCGGCGGCGGCTCGCCGTCGCCCTTCGGCGTGACGAACACCGGCACGCCGGTCCGGCAGAGCGTGCTCGGTGGCGCGCCACGGACCGAGGCCGACGTGCAGGCTGCCCCGCAGGGTGGCGGCGGTCCGCAGGCGCCGGCGACGTCCAGCGCTGTGCAGGGCACGGCCGCACCCGGACCGTCGAACGGTGGGCCGGCCACGGCGTCGACGGCGACCAACGGTGCGGTGGGGCAGCAGACGGCACCTGTGAGCCAGGCACCGCAGCAGCCCGCTCCCGGTGGACAGCAGCAGCAGGCGCCGGCAGCGGCGGCCGGACCCGAGTCCGGCGCTGCTGCGCCGACCGTCACGAAGATCGTGGTGGCCGGCGGCTTCGCCGTGGGCAAGACGACCTTCATCGGTTCGATCTCGGACGTCGAGCCTCTCAACACGGAGGCGGCGATGACGGAGCACTCCGTCGGTGTCGACGACGCAGGCGGCGTGACGGACCGCAAGACCACGACGACGGTCGCGATGGACTTCGGGCGGGTGTCGCTGCCCGGCAACCTTTGGCTGTACCTGTTCGGGACTCCGGGCCAGGACCGCTTCCTGTTCATGTGGGACGACCTCGTGCGCGGCGCGATCGGCGCGGTCGTGCTGGTCGACACGGACCGGCTCGAGCAGTGCTTCCCGGCCATCGACTACTTCGAACAGCGCGGCGTGCCGTTCGTGGTGGGCGTCAACTGCTTCGACGGTGTGGCCAAGCACCGCCTGGAGGACGTGCGGGAAGCGCTGCAGATCCCGGCGCACGTCCCGATGCTCTACACGGACGCGCGGTCCCGGGCGGCCACGAAGCAGACGCTGATCTCCCTGGTGCAGCTGGCGATGCGGCAGCTTCGCACGGGCGGTTCCGCGAGCTGAGGTCCGACGGCGGTCGGTCGGTGGGCTCCGGCCCATCGACCGGCCGCCGTTCGTGCTGTGCGGCCCCGGCTAGACTGCGGGGCCTGGGAGGGCTGACAGAGCGGCCGAATGTGACGGTCTTGAAAACCGTTGTGCGGCAACCCCGCACCGGGGGTTCGAATCCCCCGCCCTCCGCCGGGACGCCGGGTCGGCGCGCACCGTGGGTGCCGACCCGGCGGACGGTGACCGGCGCAGGCTTTTGCCCCGCAGCCCCTCCGACGGGTAGTCTGGGCGCCGCAGCACAGGCGTCGTTGACGGCCGCTGCGAGGAGACGTCGCATAGTCTGGTCTAGTGCGCCACCCTGCTAAGGTGGTAACGGGGCAACCCGTTCGGGGGTTCAAATCCCCCCGTCTCCGCCAGGAAGGCTCCGGAGCTCGACGCCCGGGGTCTTTTCTGTGGCTCGAGGACGCCGGGCACCGCTCGTGGTGTCCGTCACGATGGTGGTCCCCGGTTTGGGGATCGGCATCCGGCACGGTAGTGTTCTCGTCGGCCGGTGCGACAGCATCGGACAGTCTGCGCCCGTAGCTCAACGGATAGAGCATCTGACTACGGATCAGAAGGTTGGGGGTTCGAATCCCTCCGGGCGCACAGCGAGAGAACGGCTCGATCCTGACGGATCGGGCCGTTTCTCGTTGTCGACCCCGTGGGGTGGTTCCGCAGCGAGGCCCACCGACGACGGCGAACCCGCGTCGGGTGGAACAGACCTGGCCCCGGCCTGTCGCGATCGACGCGGCGGGCGACCCGGACTGCGACGGAGCAGTGCGGGTCAGACGCTGCACGACGCACGAGAGGGTGAACGATCGCATGAGCGATCAGACCTGGACGACTATCGCCATCGTGGCCTACCTGGCCCTGATGCTCGGCATCGGCTACGCGGCCTTCCGCCGGACGAACGATCTCGACGACTACATGCTGGGCGGCCGCCGGCTGCGCCCCGGCGTCGCGGCTCTGAGCGCCGGAGCCTCGGACATGTCGGGCTGGCTGCTGATGGGGCTGCCCGGCGCCATCTACGTGGCGGGTCTCGTGGAGGCATGGATCGCCATCGGGCTGACCATCGGCGCGTGGCTCAACTGGAAGTTCGTGGCGCCGCGCCTGCGGGCCTACACGGAGGTCTCGAACAACTCGATCACCATCCCGAGCTTCTTCGAGAACCGACTTCGTGACACGTCGCGACTGCTGCGCGTCGCCGCCGGTGGCATCGTGCTGGTGTTCTTCACCTTCTACGTCTCGTCGGGCATGGTGGCCGGGGGGACCTTCTTCGAGAGCTCGTTCGACCTGAGCTACACGACGGGTCTGCTGGTGGTGGCCGGCGTGACGCTCGCCTACACGCTGTTCGGAGGCTTCCTCGGGGCGACGTGGACCGACGTCGCCCAAGGAATCCTCATGCTGCTGGCGCTGGTCGCGGTGCCGATCGTCGCCGTCGTGGAGATGGGTGGCTGGGACGTCGTGCGCGAAGGGATCCTCGCGGCGGACACGGAAGCCGCTGCCGACCACCTGTCGTTCGTCGCCGGCGCGTCGGTCTCGGGCATCGTCTCGGCCCTCGCCTGGGGGCTCGGCTACTTCGGGCAGCCCCACATCATCGTCCGCTTCATGGCGATGCGGTCGCCCGCGGACGCCACGATGGGCCGTCGGATCGGCATCTCGTGGATGATCCTGACCGCCGCGGGCGCCGTCATGACGGGACTCATCGGGGTGGCGTACGTGAACGTCAACGACGTGACGCTCGACAACCCGGAGACCGTCTTCCTGTTCCTCGCCCAGACGCTCTTCCACCCGGTGGTCGCAGGGCTCGTCCTCGCGGCGGTCCTCGCCGCCATCATGTCGACGATCTCCTCGCAGCTCATCGTGTCCTCCTCCGCGCTGGTCGAGGACCTCGCCAAGATGCTGACCAAGAGGGAGCTGTCGGCGGGCGCACAGGTGATGCTGGGACGCGCCGGTGTCCTCGCGGTGGCCCTGGTCGCCGGCGTCATCGCGCTCGACCGGACGACGACGATCCTGGATCTCGTCGGGTTCGCCTGGGCAGGATTCGGTGCGGCGTTCGGCCCCGTGGTCCTGCTCAGCCTCTACTGGCGCCGGCTGAACCGGTGGGGGGCGCTGTCCGGCATGGTCGGCGGCGCGGTGGTCGCCTTCGTCTGGGGGCAGAGCATGCTGGCGGACTCGCTCTACGAGATCATCCCCGGCTTCGTGGTGGGTCTGGTGGCCGCGGTCGTGGTCAGCCTGGTGACCGGTCCTCCGGGCGACGACGTCGAGCAGGAGTTCCAGGAGGCGCGGCGCGTGGCAGCGGGCGTGACACCGGCGACGGCCGGCTGACCTGCCCGGCAGAGGGGGACGGCGGCGCCCGGCACTGGCCGGGCGCCGCCGTTCGTCGTCGTGCCGGGCACTGCGGCCGTTCCCCGGGCCCCGCCACGCGGGGGAGTGGCGCGCGCCACGTCCGGCCGCGTTGACGCCGGGGCGGGGACCTCTGTAATGTTCTCTGAGTCAGCCCGACGGGCCGACGGACACCGAGGAGACAGCCACTGCGGCTGGGTACCGGTGGCCGGGCCGGGGCTGGAAACCACATCCTTCTGGATCAGTCGCGCTGAGCGCGTTCTGATAGTGTGGGGCGGGTTCGGTTTCCACCGAAATGGCACGGATCGATACGGTTCGAGCGATTTGCCGGGAGAAATTCGAACTGCTAAGTTAGAGGGGTTGCCCCGGACGGGGTCGGAACGGAAAGTTCTGGTCTTGGATGGTGTGCGTCGGTTGTTTGAGAACTCAACAGTGTGCTTGATAGTCAATGCCAAATTTTGAACCTTTTTGGTTCCTTTGGACTGGATTGAACAGCTAGTCTGTTTGGTCTGGCCAGTATCGATAGGCGACTGGTGGCCCCTTGGGGGTCGTTGGTTGTTTTCTCTCTTTTACGGAGAGTTTGATCCTGGCTCAGGACGAACGCTGGCGGCGTGCTTAACACATGCAAGTCGAACGGTGAAGCCCAGCTTGCTGGGTGGATCAGTGGCGAACGGGTGAGTAACACGTGAGCAACCTGCCCTCCACTTCGGGATAAGCCTTGGAAACGGGGTCTAATACCGGATATGAGCATCTGCCGCATGGTGGGTGTTGGAAAGTTTTTCGGTGGGGGATGGGCTCGCGGCCTATCAGCTTGTTGGTGGGGTGATGGCCTACCAAGGCGTCGACGGGTAGCCGGCCTGAGAGGGCGACCGGCCACACTGGGACTGAGACACGGCCCAGACTCCTACGGGAGGCAGCAGTGGGGAATATTGCACAATGGGCGAAAGCCTGATGCAGCGACGCCGCGTGAGGGATGACGGCCTTCGGGTTGTAAACCTCTTTCAGCAGGGAAGAAGGCCTTCGGGTGGACGGTACCTGCAGAAGAAGCGCCGGCTAACTACGTGCCAGCAGCCGCGGTAATACGTAGGGCGCAAGCGTTGTCCGGAATTATTGGGCGTAAAGAGCTCGTAGGCGGTCTGTCGCGTCTGGTGTGAAAACCCGAGGCTCAACCTCGGGCTTGCATCGGGTACGGGCAGACTAGAGTGCGGTAGGGGAGACTGGAATTCCTGGTGTAGCGGTGGAATGCGCAGATATCAGGAGGAACACCGATGGCGAAGGCAGGTCTCTGGGCCGCAACTGACGCTGAGGAGCGAAAGCATGGGGAGCGAACAGGATTAGATACCCTGGTAGTCCATGCCGTAAACGTTGGGCACTAGGTGTGGGGCTCATTCCACGAGTTCCGTGCCGCAGCTAACGCATTAAGTGCCCCGCCTGGGGAGTACGGCCGCAAGGCTAAAACTCAAAGGAATTGACGGGGGCCCGCACAAGCGGCGGAGCATGCGGATTAATTCGATGCAACGCGAAGAACCTTACCAAGGCTTGACATGCACCGGACGCTGCCAGAGATGGTGGTTCCGCAAGGTCGGTGCACAGGTGGTGCATGGTTGTCGTCAGCTCGTGTCGTGAGATGTTGGGTTAAGTCCCGCAACGAGCGCAACCCTCGTCCCATGTTGCCAGCGGGTTATGCCGGGGACTCATGGGAGACTGCCGGGGTCAACTCGGAGGAAGGCGGGGATGACGTCAAATCATCATGCCCCTTATGTCTTGGGCTTCACGCATGCTACAATGGCCGGTACAGAGGGCTGCGATACCGTAAGGTGGAGCGAATCCCAAAAAGCCGGTCTCAGTTCGGATTGGGGTCTGCAACTCGACCCCATGAAGTCGGAGTCGCTAGTAATCGCAGATCAGCAACGCTGCGGTGAATACGTTCCCGGGCCTTGTACACACCGCCCGTCAAGTCACGAAAGTTGGTAACACCCGAAGCTCATGGCCCAACCGGTTCGTCCGGGGGGAGTGGTCGAAGGTGGGACTGGCGATTGGGACTAAGTCGTAACAAGGTAGCCGTACCGGAAGGTGCGGCTGGATCACCTCCTTTCTAAGGAGCACATACTGCTCGCGTGGTGGGGTCTTGCCCTGCTGGTGGGTGGTCATGCACAGCCATCGTAGGCGCCGAACGTGTGTCTGGTGGTTGCTCTGGGTGGAACATTGACTGTTTGCGGTGCGCTGGGTGCGTGCCGGCTGCTAGTACGTCTGCTGCTTCGGTGGTGGGTGGGAACGTGGTCGGTGGTGTCTGGTTCGTCGTGTGAGCACACTGTTGGGTCCTGAGGCAACCGGCCTGCGTGGTCGGGTGACCTTTGATGGATACGGGTCGTCGGTCGGGTCTTCATACCGCTTCGCGCGTCGTGCCGGGTCGCTGCTCCTTCGGGGGTGGTGGTGGGGCAGGTGTGTGGGGGTCGGGTGGGCCTGGTGGCTGGCGGGACCGTCCGTTGCTTGAGAACTGCACAGTGGACGCGAGCATCCCAGATGTTCAAGTATTATTCTTGGATTTCTGTAGCATATTTGTAGTGTGTGTCGAAGTTTAGAAGGGCACATGGTGGATGCCTTGGCACTAGGAGCCGAAGAAGGACGTTGTAGCCTGCGTTAAGCCTCGGGGAGCTGGCAAACGAGCTGTGATCCGAGGGTGTCCGAATGGGGGAACCCAGCCGCAGTCATGTGCGGTTACCTGTACCTGAATTCATAGGGTGCAGGGGGGAACGTCGGGAAGTGAAACATCTCAGTACCGGCAGGAAGAGATATTCCGTGAGTAGTGGCGAGCGAAAGCGGATGAGGCCAAACCGTATGCGTGTCAAGCTGTCAGGCGTTGCGTGTGCGGGGTTGTGGGACCTTTCTCAGATCACTGACATGGTCTGGACCAGTAAGAAAGTCGTGTCATAGTCGAACCGCATTGAAAGGCGGACCGTAGAGGGTGTGAGTCCCGTAGACGAAATGGTGCGGCCTGGTGAAGGGGATCCCAAGTAGCACGGGGCCCGTGAAATCTCGTGTGAATCTGGCAAGACCACTTGCTAAGCCTAAATACTACCTAGTGACCGATAGCGGACAAGTACCGTGAGGGAAAGGTGAAAAGTACCCCGGGAGGGGAGTGAAATAGTACCTGAAACCGTGTGCCTACAATCCGTCGGAGCCTCCTTAGCAGGGGTGACGGCGTGCCTTTTGAAGAATGAGCCTGCGAGTTAGTGCTCGGTGGCGAGGTTAACCCGTGTGGGGAAGCCGTAGCGAAAGCGAGTCCGAACAGGGCGATTGAGTCGCCGGGTCTAGACCCGAAGCGAAGTGATCTAGCCATGGGCAGGTTGAAGCGCCGGTAAGACGGCGTGGAGGACCGAACCCACTTAGGTTGAAAACTGAGGGGATGACCTGTGGTTAGGGGTGAAAGGCCAATCAAACTTCGTGATAGCTGGTTCTCCCCGAAATGCATTTAGGTGCAGCGTCACGCGTTCCTTGCCGGAGGTAGAGCTACTGGATGGCCGATGGGCCTCACCAGGTTACTGACGTCAACCAAACTCCGAATGCCGGTAAGCCAGAGCGTGGCAGTGAGACTGCGGGGGATAAGCTTCGTAGTCGAGAGGGAAACAGCCCAGACCACCGGCTAAGGCCCCTAAGCGTGTGCTCAGTGGGAAAGGATGTGGAGTTGCACAGACAACCAGGAGGTTGGCTTAGAAGCAGCCACCCTTGAAAGAGTGCGTAATAGCTCACTGGTCAAGTGATTCCGCGCCGACAATGTAGCGGGGCTCAAGTACACCGCCGAAGCCGTGGCACTCACACTTTACCCAGCATCCCTTTCGGGGGTTGTTCAGGTGTGTGGGTGGGTAGGGGAGCGTCGTGTGGGCAGTGAAGTCGCAGGGTGACCTAGCGGTGGAGACCACACGAGTGAGAATGCAGGCATGAGTAGCGAAAGACGGGTGAGAAACCCGTCCGCCGAATGACCAAGGGTTCCAGGGCCAGGTTAATCCGCCCTGGGTAAGTCGGGACCTAAGGCGAGGCCGACAGGCGTAGTCGATGGACAAGGAGTTGATATTCTCCTACCGGCGAAGAACCGCCCATACCGAATCCGGTGATGCTGACCACCCCCGAGTACCACCGTCACCTTCGGGTGACACCGGTACAACGGCGTGGGACCCAATCCGGTAGTAGGTAAGCGTGTTAACAGGGGTGACGCAGGAAGGTAGCCCGGCGTGGCGATGGTAGACCACGTCCAAGGTCGTAGCCGGCTTCGTAGGCAAATCCGCGAAGCATATACGGTGAGAACTGACGGTGACCGCACAAGCGGGAATCGGGTGATCCTCAGCTGCCAAGAAAAGCCTCGACGCGAGGTTCTAGCCGCCCGTACCCCAAACCGACTCAGGTGGTCAGGTAGAGAATACCAAGGCGATCGAGATAATCGTGGTTAAGGAACTCGGCAAAATGCCCCCGTAACTTCGGGAGAAGGGGGGCCCGATCCGTGAACACCCTAGCGGTGGGAAGCGGTGAGGGCCGCAGAGACCAGGGAGAAGCGACTGTTTACTAAAAACACAGGTCCGTGCGAAGTCGCAAGACGATGTATACGGACTGACGCCTGCCCGGTGCTGGAAGGTTAAGAGGACGAGTCAGCGTAAGCGAAGCTCAGAATTTAAGCCCCAGTAAACGGCGGTGGTAACTATAACCATCCTAAGGTAGCGAAATTCCTTGTCGGGTAAGTTCCGACCTGCACGAATGGCGTAACGACTTCTCCGCTGTCTCAACCACGAACTCGGCGAAATTGCACTACGAGTAAAGATGCTCGTTACGCGCAGCAGGACGGAAAGACCCCGGGACCTTTACTATAGCTTGGTATTGGTGTTCGGTGCGGTTTGTGTAGGATAGGTGGGAGACTATGAAGCCCGCGCGCCAGCGCGAGTGGAGTCGCCGTTGAAATACCACTCTGACCGCATCGACCATCTAACCTCGGTCCGTGATCCGGATCAGGGACAGTGCCTGGTGGGTAGTTTAACTGGGGCGGTTGCCTCCCAAAATGTAACGGAGGCGCTCAAAGGTTCCCTCAGCCTGGTTGGCAATCAGGTGTCGAGTGCAAGTGCACAAGGGAGCTTGACTGTGAGACCGACAGGTCAAGCAGGGACGAAAGTCGGAACTAGTGATCCGGCGGTGGCTTGTGGAAGCGCCGTCGCTCAACGGATAAAAGGTACCCCGGGGATAACAGGCTGATCTTCCCCAAGAGTCCATATCGACGGGATGGTTTGGCACCTCGATGTCGGCTCGTCGCATCCTGGGGCTGGAGTAGGTCCCAAGGGTTGGGCTGTTCGCCCATTAAAGCGGCACGCGAGCTGGGTTTAGAACGTCGTGAGACAGTTCGGTCCCTATCCGCTGCGCGCGCAGGAAACTTGAGAAGGGCTGTCCCTAGTACGAGAGGACCGGGACGGACGAACCTCTGGTATGCCAGTTGTTCCGCCAGGAGCACCGCTGGTTCGCTACGTTCGGAAGGGATAACCGCTGAAAGCATCTAAGCGGGAAGCCTGCTTCAAGATGAGGTTTCCATCCCCCTCGTGGGGTGAAGGCACCCAGCTAGACCACTGGGTAGATAGGCCGGAAGTGGAAGACAGGACCAACGACTGTCGCAGCTGACCGGTACTAATAAGCCAACAACTTCAACACCAACACTTCTGCTATGCACGCGTCCACTGTGCGGTTCCCGAGAAACGGGCACCACCCCCCACCCACCTTGACCAGGTGGGAACACACGGGGAACCCGAACAACTCGATAACGTTACGGCGGTCACAGCGAAGGGGAAACGCCCGGTCCCATACCGAACCCGGAAGCTCAGCCCTTCAGCGCCGATGGTACTGCCCTGGAGACGGGGTGGGAGAGTAGGACGCCGCCGGACACCCTTCACAGCCAGGCCCCCCACACCACACGGTGCGGGGGGCCTGACTGCATTTCGGGCAGGGTACGGCACGTATCATGCGAAGGGCTCCGCGCGGTGCGCGGCACAGGCCTGAGCGGACAGAGAGGCGGCGTAGGTGAGGATCTCGGCGAAGGCCGACTACGCGGTGCGGGCGTCGATCGAGCTGGCGGCCGTCACGGACGGCGCTCCCGTGTCTGCCGAGGTCCTGGCGTCCGCGCAGGACGTCCCCCACCGCTTCCTCGAGGCGATCCTCCGGGATCTTCGGCGGGACGGGATCGTCGCCAGCCGGCGAGGTGTCGGCGGCGGATACGTGCTCGCGCGTCCTGCGGACCGGATCACGGTGGCCGACGTCGTGCGGGCCGTCGACGGCCCGTTGGTCTACGTGCGCGACCAGAGGCCCTCGGACCTCGACTACTCGGGCTCCGCGGCATCGTTGCTCCACGTGTGGGTGGCGCTGCGGGCGAACGTGCGCGCCGTTCTCGCGCAGGTCACGCTGGCTGACCTGGCCGCCGGGGCGGTGCCCGAGGAGCTGCGCCGGCTGGTGGACGACGAGGAGGCCTGGGAGAACCCGTGAGACGGGATCGATCCCGTCGGGCGAACGACTCCCTAAAACCCGACTGGGCCGATAGGGTATGTCGAGTAATGTCGATCCGTCTCCGGAGGTCACCGTGCACTCCCTCGTACTCCTCGCCCTGGTCGGTCTGGGGGCGCAGCTCGTCGACGGCAGCCTCGGCATGGCCTACGGCGTCACCTCGACGACCCTGCTGCTGATGATCGGCACCAACCCCGCGGCCGCCTCGGCGACCGTCCACCTGGCCGAGATCGGGACGACCTTCGCCTCGGGCGCCTCGCACTGGCGGTTCGGGAACGTCGACTGGCGAGTCGTCGTGCGGATCGGGGTCCCCGGGGCGGTGGGGGCCTTCGTCGGGGCCACGTTCCTCTCGTGGCTCTCGACGGAGATCGCCGGTCCGCTGATGTCCGTGCTGCTCCTCGGCCTGGGGCTCTACGTCCTTTTCCGGTTCACGTTCCGGGGCCTGCGCACCGACCGGGTCGGCCAGCCGCTGCGGCGGCGCTTCCTCACCCCGCTCGGGCTGGTCGCCGGGTTCATGGACGCGACGGGCGGCGGGGGCTGGGGGCCGGTCGGCACCCCGGCGATCCTCGCGAGCGGGCGGCTCGAGCCCCGGAAGGTCATCGGTTCGATCGACACCAGCGAGTTCTTCGTCGCGGTGGCCGCCAGCCTCGGCTTCTTCGTCGGGCTCGGGACAGCCGGGATCGAGGCCTCCTGGGCGATCGCTCTGCTGATCGGCGGGTTGATCGCCGCGCCGATCGCCGCCTGGATCGTCCGGTGGGTTCCTCCGCGGGTCCTCGGCTCGGCCGTCGGCGGCCTCATCGTCCTGACGAACACGCGGACGCTCCTCGGGACCGGGCTCGTGTCGCTGGGAGTGGTCGGCGCGGCGGTCGTCCATGGCGTCGTGGTCGTCGCCTGGGCGGGTGCGATCGTCTACTCGGTCCGCGCTCACCGGAGGGAGACGGCCGGCGAGACGCCCGCACCCGACGACACGTCGTCGCTCGAGCCCGTCGGGTGAAGGACCGGTCTCGGGTGGCAGTTCTCGGCCCCGGGAGTACGGTGGGCGGCACACCAGTCCTGACCGGGCGCCGTGCCCGGGAGATCCGGGGAGTCGTCATGAGCGGGTCGTCGTCGCACCGCACCAGCCGAGCGACAGGTCTGGCCGCGGCCGCCGAGGCGCTGGCCGCCGGCGTCCAGCTCGTCGTGGGCCGGTACCGGGTCGAGATCGAGTCCGGGGTGACCTGGTGGTCCGACGAGGTCTACCGGATGCACGGCCGGGAGCCGGGAGAGATCGAGCCCACCGTCGACCTGCTGCGCAGCCGCACCCACCCCGACGACCGTGCACGGCTGTCCCGGACAGCGGTCGTGGCGTTGCGTGCCGGTCGACCGTTCAGCAGCGCGCACCGCATCGTCGACCCGCACGGGAAGGCCCGCACCGTGGTCGTCACCGGGCAGGCGCAGCACGACGACGACGGCGCGGTCAGCCATGTGGTGGGCTACGTGCTCGACGTCAGCCCGGTGACGAGGGAGGCGCTCGACCGCGAGTCGCACCGGGCGGTGGGCCGGGCGATGGTCTCGGCGGCCGCGGTCGAGCAGGCGAAGGGCGCCTACATGGCGATCCAGGGCATCACGGAGGACGAGGCGGGTGACCGGCTCGGCGAGGCAGCCGCACGGGCCGGCATCCCCGTCCAGGCGGCCGCCTCGCAGATCGTCGCGGCCCTGGCCTCGCACGCGGACCTCGCCCCCCACGACCGGCTCGCCGCGGCGCTGGCCGCCGTGCACACGGTGGAACGACCTCACGGGCACGAGGCGCAGCTCGCCCGGCGCCGTCAGCGCGCCCGGAGCTGAGGGTCGGCGTCCGGAGCGGGCGGCGCCGTCGGACCTACACGACGGAGACGTTCTTGGCGCGCCGGTCGACCGCCTTCGTCACTCCTTGACGGGCGAGGCGGCGGGCCAGCACGGCGACACCACCGGTGACCGCCGCGAACGTGATCGCCTGGACGATCGGGATGTCGTCCGCGTCGAGGTCGATGGGGGCGTCGTGCCCGGTGGCCTTCTCCCAGACGACCTTGATGAGCTTCTGCGCGACCCACCCGGCCGCGAACGTCGCGGCGACCGTCCCGATCTTGACCCCCAGCGAGGGCTCGGACTGCTCGGAAAGCTCCACGGATCCTCCATTACCAGACGGCAGCATCGGACGGTGCCGCGAGCGGCCCGCCCGACGGACGCCACCACCGTAGCGTGCGTGCGGTGTGTAGGCTCGGAGGGAACGACAGGGGAGCGCCACCGAGCGCTGAGAGTGCGGTCCGCCGCAGACCCTCGAACCTGATCCGGTTAGCACCGGTGGAGGAAGTCGGGCTTCTCGATCCCGTGGTCCGCGCACGGCGGGCACGGCCCCCCTTCAGATCCGTCTGAGGAGGACGTATGACCATCCGTACCCGCCGCACCCTGGCGACCCTCGCCGTCGTCGGGCTCGTGCCCGCCCTGGCCGCCTGCACGGGCGACGACGCCCCGGGAGGGCAGGGGGGCACACCGGTCCCGGCGGACTCGTCCGCCGAGCTGTCCGGCACGGTGACGCTGGTCACGCACGACTCCTTCGCGTTGAGCGAGGGGCTCCTCGAGTCCTTCGAGGCGGACACGGGCCTGGAGGTCGAGCACGTCGCGGCGGGCGACGCCGGGGCGCTGGTCAACCAGCTGGTCCTGACCCAGGGGAGCCCGCTGGGGGACGTCGTCTACGGGGTGGACAACACGTTCGCGTCGCGGGCGGTCGAGGAGGGCGTGCTCGAGCCGTACACGCCCGAGGACCTGGACCCCTCGGTGACCGCCCAGGTCGAGGACGGCCTGGAGGGGCTGACCCCGATCGACCGCGGTGACGTGTGCCTCAACGTCGACACGGCGTGGTTCGAGGACGCGGACATCGAGCCGCCGGCCGGCCTCGAGGACCTCACCGACCCCGCCTACGCCGACCTGACGGTCGTCACGAACCCGGCGACGTCGTCCCCCGGGTTCGCGTTCCTGCTGGCCACGATCAGCGCGTTCGGCGAGGACGGCTGGCAGGACTGGTGGGCCGACCTCGCGGACAACGGGCTCCGTGTGACCGATGGCTGGTCCGACGCCTACTACGTCGACTTCTCCGGTGCGGGGGAGGGCGGTGAGCGCCCGATCGTGCTGTCGTACGCGACGTCGCCCGCTTTCACGGTCACCGAGGACGGCAGCGAGTCGACGACGGCGGCGCTGCTGGGCACGTGCTTCCGGCAGGTGGAGTACGCGGGCGTCCTGGCGGGGACGGACAACCCGGACGGCGCCCGGGCCCTGGTGGACTTCCTCGCGTCCGCCGAGGTCCAGGCGGACGTCCCGGCGAACATGTACATGTACCCGGCCGACGAGACCGTCGAGCTGCCGGCGGAGTGGGAGCAGTTCGCACCACTGGCCGACGAGCCCTACGACGTCCCGGCCACGGAGATCGCCGAGCACCGCGACGAGTGGATCGAGCAGTGGACGGCCACGGTCATCGGGTGAGCCGAAGGCGCAGCGAGGGTGAGGGTCGCAGCGGAGCAAGGCACTCGCCCGGAGCGGAGCCGCAGGCTCACCCGATACGGCATCGGGTGAGCCGAAGGCGCAGCGAGGGTGAGGGCCGCAGCGGAGCAAGGCACTCGCCCGGAGCGGAGCCGCAGGGTCGACCGACACCAGCACTGGTGAGCCGGAGGCCCCGGTGGGCGTGGCTGGGCTGGGGCGCCGCGGTCGGCGTCCCGCTGGTGTTCCTCGCCGTCTTCTTCGCGTGGCCCGTGGTCGCGCTGGTCGTCGAGGGGTTCTTCGCCGACGACGGCGCGGGCGGGCGGACGCTCGACCTGTCGGGCTTCGCGGAGGTCCTGAGCAAGCCCCGGACGTGGCGGGTGGTCGGGCAGACGCTCGCGCAGGCGAGCGTCGGGACGCTGCTCAGCGTGCTGCTCGGTCTGCCGGGCGCCTACGTGCTGTACCGGTGCCGGTTTCGTGGTCGTACGTTGCTGCGCGGCCTCGTCACGGTGCCGTTCGTGCTGCCGACGGTCGTCGTCGGCGTCGCGTTCCGCAACCTGTTCACGCCGTCCGGGCCGCTCGGCTGGCTGGGGTGGGAGGAGAGCTTCGCGGGGGTCGTCGTCGCGCTGGTCTTCTTCAACTACTCGGTGGTGGTCCGCACGGTCGGCGGGCTGTGGGAGCGGCTCGACCCGCGGGCCGAGCAGGCGGCCCGCGCGCTCGGCGCCACCCCGTGGCGGGCGTTCCGGACGGTGACGTTGCCCGCCCTGGCCCCGGCGATCGCCTCGGCGGCGTCGGTGGTGTTCCTGTTCTGCTCGACGGCGTTCGGGGTCGTGCTGGTGCTCGGCGGGATGCGGTACGGCACCATCGAGACGGAGATCTGGATCCGGACGACGCAGTTCCTCGACCTGCGCGCCGCAGCGGTGCTGAGCGTGCTGCAGCTCGTCGTGGTGGTGGCGGCCCTGCTCGTGAGCGCCCGCCTGCGTGCTCGGCGCGAGCGCGCCCTGCACCTGACCGGCGAGACGTCCGGCGCGCACCCGCTCGACCTGCGCTCCGCCCGCGACGCGCTGCCCGCGGCGACGACCGCCGTCGTCGTCGGGGGACTGGTCGCGTTCCCGCTCGTCGGGCTCGTGGCGCGTTCGTTCCGGGGGCCGGACGGCGCCTGGTCGCTCGCCAACTATGCGGCGCTGGGGACCACGGGCGGGCGCAACGCGCTGACGGTCACCGTGTGGGAGGCCACGCTGAACTCGTTGCGGATCGCGACGCTCGCGACGCTGATCGCGATCGTCGTCGGGGGGCTCGTCGTGCTCGTCGTCTCACGACGGCCGCGGGCACCCGGGCTGCAGCGTGCGGTCGCCGGGCTGGACGGGGTCTTCATGCTTCCCCTCGGCGTGTCCGCGGTGACGGTGGGCTTCGGGTTCCTGCTGACGCTGGACCGTCCGCTCGGGCTGGACGTCGACCTGCGCACCTCCGGGCTGCTCGTGCCGATCGCGCAGGCGGTGGTGGCGATCCCGCTGGTCGTGCGGACGATGCTGCCCGTGCTGCGGGCCGTCGACCCCCGGCTCCGGGAGGCCGCCGCCGTGCTCGGGGCGTCGCCGGGCCGGGTGCTGGCGAGCGTCGACCTGGCCCTCGCCGCACGCTCGCTGGGCCTGGCGGTCGGGTTCGCCTTCGCGGTGTCCCTCGGTGAGTTCGGCGCGACGTCGTTCCTCGCCCGGCCCGACGCGGCGACGCTGCCCGTGGTGATCTACCGGTTGATCGGGCAGCCGGGCGCGGAGAACTACGGGATGGCGCTCGCGGCGTCGGTGGTGCTCGCGACGCTCACGGCGACCGTCATGATGGTGGCCGAACGGATGCGCGGCGACACCGGAGGGGAGTTCTGATGGCAGAAGCGTCGGGACGTGAGGCGGGTCTGACCGTGCGCGACGTCGTCGTGCGCTACGGGCAGCGGCGCGGGGACGCGGGCACGACGGCGGTCGACGGCGTCTCGCTCGACGTCGCGGTCGGGGAGGTGCTCGCCCTGCTGGGTCCCAGCGGGTGCGGCAAGTCCTCGCTGCTGCGGGCCGTGGCCGGTCTCGAACCGCTGACGGCGGGCAACGTGGCTTTCGACGGGCAGAACCTGGCCGGTGTGCCTGTGCACCGGCGCGGGTTCGGGCTGCTGTTCCAGGACGGGCAGCTGTTCCCGCACCGCGACGTCGAGGGGAACGTCGGCTACGGGCTGCAGATGCAGGGCATGGCGCGGTCAGAGCGCCGGGAGCGGGTGACCGGCCTGCTCGAGGACGTCGGCCTGGCCGGCTACGGACACCGCGCGGTGTCGACACTGTCCGGCGGGGAGAAGCAACGCGTGGCGCTCGCTCGCGCGCTGGCCCCCGGTCCGAGGCTCCTGCTCCTCGATGAGCCGCTGTCGGCGCTGGACCGGCAACTGCGCGAGAAGCTCGCGCTCGACGTGCGCGACACGCTGCGCCGCACCGGGACGACGGCGGTGTTCGTCACCCACGACCACGCCGAGGCGTTCACGGTGGCTGACCGCGTCGCCGTCATGGATGCAGGACGTTTCCTGCAGGTCGACGCACCCGAGCGTCTGCAGGCCGAGCCGGCGAGCGCACGCGTCGCTGAGTTCCTCGGCGTCCCGTCCTGACCGTCGAGCGTCTCTGGGTGCTTGCCGTCCGCGGTGGACGACGCGCACCCAGAGACGCTGGCGATGCACAGGTCACAGTCAGTCGAGGGCGCGCCAGGGGCCGTAGGGAGCGCCGGGCTCCTGGTTGCGGGTCCACCACTTCGCCTCGTAACGCTCGTCGTGGTGGATGACGACCACGCCCTCGGTGAAGATGCGGGACGCGGTCCAGGCAGGCGTGCCGTCGCTAATGGAGGCGACTTCCTGCCAGGGGCCGTAGGGCGAGGTCCCGGGTTCCTGGGCAGAGGTCCACCAGGTGGCTTCCCACAGGGTGCCGTCGAAGGAGACGCGGTCGCCCTCGGTGTACACCGTCGCCGCGCCCCACGCGGGGACCACGGTGGCGTCGTGCACCAGGTCACCGTGGGTGAGCGTGAGTACCGGCGCGGAGTGGATCGCGGTCATCGGGCGCTCCTCGGCCAGAAGGCCGTCGACCACCGGGAGGTCGAAGCGGGTCGCCGCGATCTCGAACCAGGCCATGCTGTGCGCCGTGACGCCCTGATCGGCCAGGTAGTCGATGGTGCGCACGTTGTGCAGGCCGTCGAGGTCGCCGTCGTAGTGCGAGAACGTCGCTGGGTCGTCCACCCAGTCGGCGAGCAGTGCCGTCGCGTCCTCGATCGTCGCGCCCTGGCTGTTCTCGTACCCGTAGAGGTCCAGGCCGTGGGCGTCGAGCACCTCGGCGGTCAGGACCGTCGGGGCCAGGGAAAAGTGGGAGTACCAGATGCCGTAGTCGCCCACGCCACCGTTGCGCCCGACCTCTTCGACGAGGTGACCGTCCGCAGCGATCTGATGGTCGAGCTTGGCCCGGGCCGACGCCGCGACCTCCGCCAGGAGAGCATCGTCGTCCAGGTACCCGCCGATGGCGGACTCGAGAGCCAGCGCCCAGCTGCCCCAGTTGTTCATGCCGCCGTCGATCGACTTCCCGACGCGCAACGCCTCGGTGCCGATCATCGCGGCGAACTCGGCCTCGTCCGCAGCCGGCCAGACGGGCTGGTCGCGTAGCAGCGAGGCCGCGTAGATCATGGCCGGGAAGTGGTAGCTGAAGGCGAGCGCGGAGTCCTCCGAGGTGCGGAAGCAGGGCACGTCGGTCCAGGCGTCCAGGAACTCGACGGCGTGCTCGCCGTAGGTGACGTCGCCCGTGATCCGGTAGGCGAGCGCGAGCCGATAGGCGGCGTTCGCGTCGTGCTGGAGCCCGTCGCGGGCTGCCCGGTGCACGTCCGGGTCGTTGTAGAACCAGGGGACGAAGAACACCTCGGGAGCGTCGGGCTCGCGTGCCAGGTCGGCGGCCAGCGCCTCCTGGAGCTGGTCCCAGGCCGAGACCTGGGGCTCGGTCCCGGCGGCGATGCGAGCCGACACGACATCGACCCTGTCGTCGTCGACCAGGACGGGTCCGCGGGCGTCCCCGACCGATGCGTCGTCGCGCACGGTGCAGCCGGGTGCGGGCGGGATCGTGTCGTCGGACGGGACGACGCCCTCGGCCTGCACGTCGTCGAAGGCAGCTGCGGTGCCGCGGTGCGCGACCAGGCTGACGCCGCCGCCGCGGAACGAGGAGTCGGTCACGGTCACGGTCGTGCCGCCGACCGCGGCCCGCAGCTCGTCGCCGACGATCTCCACCTCGATCCGGACGGGGCCGTCGCCGGTCCGCGCCGTGGTGTCGGCCCGGGCGAGGTAGTCCACGCCGCTGTTGCCGGCGGCGCCGATGATCACGAGCTCGCCGGAGCGGCGCAGCAGCGCCGTGTAGCCCGACATCGTGTAGTCGTCGAGCACGGCGTCACGGTGGACGTGGACGCCGACCCAGGAGGAGTCGTTGCCCGCACTCGTGCTGACGTCGACCGTCACGCGGCCGTCGCCGTCGAGACGATGGCCGACCAGCGCGAGGGAGTAGCCGCGGTCTCCCGGCTGCTCGTCGGCGACGGCGTGACCGTCCTCGGCGCGCCACGTGCCGGACGCGACGTACCAGTCGTCGCCGAGGCCGGAGAAGTCGTCGGTGAGCACACCGTTCGTGACGGCACTCGTCGTGACGGCACTCGTCGTGGCGGTCGTGGCGGTCGCTGCGGCCGGGACCGCGGTGCTCAGGGCGAGCGTCGCGACGAGCGCCGGGGCGATGATCCTCCGGAGAGGGTGGCCGGGGGCGGTCAAGGACATCGAGTCACCTCGTCGTGGTCGGTAGTTCCCTGCAGCGGCGCAGCGGTGCGCCGTGCGGACGCCGGTGCTCGGCGTACCCACAACCTGGCATGGGCTGGTTCTCTCGTCAAGGGCAAGTCACACATGAAGTATCACGCCCAACCAAATTAGCCCACTCGGATGGGCGCACTTGACAGGAAGGTGGAGCGCAGATCAGCATTCCTGCAGAAGATCTGGCCGATGGTGGCGCATGATGAAACACAGAGACGTGAGAGATGGCACAGATAAGCACACCAAGTACCATGTCGAAGTCCGACGATGGGCGGCAAATCGGGTCACGGATCGAGGGGCGGACCTTCGCCGTCCTGCTCGTCCTGCCGGGCCTCGCCCTGCTGGCGGCCGTCGTCGTCTACCCGTTGGTCTCCGCGATGACCAGCGCGTTCTTCGAGCAGAGCCTGCTGTACCCGGGGCGGACCTTCGTGGGCCTCGAGAACCTTCATGACGTCCTCGCAGGCGACTTCTGGCAGCTGCTCTGGCAGACGATGGTCTTCACCATCGGGACGACGATCCTGCCGTTCGTCGTCGGGTTCGGGTTGGCGCTCGCGCTCAACACGAGGATCCGCGGGGCCAAGGCGCTGCGCGGGATCATGCTCGTCCCCTGGCTCGTGCCCGGAGTCGTCGTCTCGTTCCTGTGGATGTGGATCTTCAACGCCAACTACGGCGTGCTCAACGCCATCCTCGAGGGCGTTGGGCTGATCGACGAGCCCCAGGCCTGGCTCGCCCAGCCAGGGACCGCGATGGCTGCCGTCGTCGTCGCCAAGACCTGGCAGAGCTTCCCCTGGATGATGGTGATGCTCTTGGCCGGTCTGCAGACCGTGCCGCCCGAACTGCACGAGGCCGCCTCCGTCGACGGGGCGGGCGCCGTGCGTCGGTTCCGCGCCGTCACCCTGCCGCACCTGCGCGGCATCGTCGGGCTCGTCCTGCTGCTCGAGTTCATCTGGAACTTCCAGCACTTCGACATCATCTACGTCCTCACCGGCGGTGGACCCGCCGGCACCACCCAGACGTTCGCCACCGCCGTCTACGACACCGCCTTCCACGGTTACGACCTCGGCCGGGCCGGCGCGCTCGGACTCCTGTGGATGGTGCTGCTCATGGTGCTGGTGGTCGTCTACATCCGCTTCTCGGAGAAGGGGGAGCGCGCATGAGCGCCACCGACACCGCCCCGCCCGTGGCCCCGGCCCCGCCCCTCCCGACGGCACCGTCGCGCCGCCGCCGCCGCCGTCGGCGTCGTCGCTCGAACGTCGCCGCATGGATCGCGGTCGTCGTCTTCGGCGGGTTCGCGCTGCTGCCCGTCTACTGGCTGCTCGCGACGTCGCTGACGCCACGCACGGAGGTCTTCGCCTACCCGCCGGCGATCTTCCCGTCATCGCCCACCCTCGACGCCTACACCGCGCTGCTGGAGAACGAGCAGCTCTTCGTCTACCTGCGCAACTCCGTCGTCGTCTCCGTCGTGACCGCCGTGCTCAGCGTCGTGGTCTCGGCCTGCATGGCGTACTCGTTCTCCAAGTACCGCTACCGCGGCCGCCGGTCGCTCATGTACCTGGTGCTCGCGTCGCAGATGTTCCCCCAGGCGCTGCTCCTGGTCACGCTCTATGCCGTCTTCAGCGCCTACGGCCTGCTCAACACCTATGCCGCCTTGGTGCTGTCGTTCACCACGTTCACGCTCCCGCTGTGTGTGTGGATGCTCAAGGGATTCTTTGACACCATCCCCGACGAGCTCATCGAGGCCGCCCGGGTCGACGGGGCCTCGCCGCTGCGGACCTTCGTCTCGATCGTCCTGCCGCTCGCGGCGCCGGGACTCGTCGCGGCCGGGTTGTTCGCCTTCGTCCGTGGCTGGAACGACTTCATCTTCGCCCTCACGCTCGCCGGCCCCGAGAAGCAGACCTTGCCGCCAGGCCTCGTCAACACGTTCATCGGTGAGGCGTCGACCGCGTGGCCCGAACTGATGGCGGCTTCGCTGGTCGTCTCGCTGCCCGTCGCCGTCGCGTTCATCGCCCTTCAGCGCTTCCTCGTCGGCGGGCTCACCGCCGGCGCGGTCAAGGGCTGACAGCTCCCCTGCCCCATCGTCCCTGCTCACCGCTCGTCGCCTTCGAAGGAGAAGACACATGACTGCCCAGAGACCCACCGCGACCACCGTCGTCGACGACCTGTCGCGTCGTCGCATCCTGCAGCTCTTCGGCATCGGCGCCGGGACGGCCGCGCTGGCCGCGTGCGCCCCGTCCGGCGGCGGCGCTTCCGCACCGGCCGCCTCGGGCGGGAGCACGGCCCAGAACTTCTCGTTCGCGTCCTGGTCCCTGTCCGAGGAGGCTGCCAAGCCGGTCATCACCGGGCAGCTCGACACCTTTGGGGCGGACGTAGGGGTCGACGCAACCCCGGTGTCCTACCCGTACAACGAGTACCTCAACCAACTCATGCTCCAGACCCGCGGCGGGGAGTTCTCCGGAGCCGCCCAGCTCGACATCGCCTGGCTGGGGACGTTGGCCGCTCTCGGAAAGCTCCAGGACCTCTCGGCGCTGGCGCAGGGTCGCGGCTACATCGGAGCGGGTCTGTCGGTCGGACAGTTCGACGGCGTCCAGTACGGCCTGCCCTGGACGCTCGGCGCGATCGGGCTCGTCGGCAACCGGGAGATCCTCGATCGGGCCGGCATCACGGAACTGCCGTCCGACGTCGCCGGCTTCGAGGACGCGCTGCGCGAGCTGAAGAAGCTCGACGGCGGCCTGGTGCCGTACGCGGCGTCCACGAAGGTCGCCCAGCTCAAGGACGTCCAGACCTGGATGCAGACCTTCGGGTGCACCCTCGTCGAGGACGGTCGGGTGACGATCGGCGACGACGCCTCCGTCGAGGCCATGACGTGGTACAAGAGGCTCTACGACGACGGCCTCATCGGGGCCGACGTCGACCGCTTCGACGCTCGTTCGCTCTTCGCCCAGGGGAAGACCGCGCTGTACGACGACGCGCCGGTCGGCAGGTCCGCCGTCCTCGCGGACTCGCCCGACACCGAGCTCGGCGACAAGCTCGTGCCGTTCTCCCGGCCTGTCGCCTCCTCCGGCGACGACCCCCGTGCGCTCGCCTGGGGGCACGTCATCGTCGTGGTCGACGGCGACGGCGCAGGCACTGCCGCCGACTACGCGCGGTGGGTGACCTCCGACGAGGCGGTGGTGGTGGACTACTTCGAGCAGCTCGGCCTGCCCCCGACCACCCAGGCTGGGTTGTCCTCCGAGGCGGTCGCCTCCGACCAGTTCATCAGCCAGTTCGGCGAGCGGATCACCGAGACCTCGACGCCGAGCCCGTTCTGGGTCTATCCCCAGTACGGCCAGATCGACTCGGCGATCGCCGAGCACGTCCAGGCAGTCCTCGTCGGGTCGGCCACGCCGCGCGAGGCCATGAAGGCCGCTCGCGACGAGGCCCAGTCGCTCATCGACTGACCGACCGCCGGCACCCGCCACGGTCGCCGGTCGCAGCTGCACCTTGGCAGGACGACCGGCGACCGATCGCCCGACACATCACCGAGTGAGGAAACACCGTGCAGAACCGGACCGTGCAAGCCGACGTCGTCGTCGTGGGAGGTGGCCTGGCCGGCGTGAGCGCCGCCGTCGCAGCGGCTCGCCTCGGCCGTCGCGTCGCGCTGGTGAACAACCGCCCCGTCCTCGGTGGCAACTCCTCGTCGGAGGTGCGCGTCTGGGTCTGCGGCGCCACCGCGCACGGCAACCAGCGCTGGGCGAGGGAGAACGGCGTGGTCGGGGAGATGTACGTCGAGAACCAGTACCGCAACCCGGAGGGCAACCCTGTCTACTGGGACGACGTGGTGCTCGACACGGTCCGTCGTGAAGACAACGTGGAGCTGTTCCTCAACACCGACGTCCGCGACGTCGAGGCCACCGGGCCGGACGACGCGCGGCGAATCGTGTCCGTGACCGGCTGGACCATGGGCTCGGAGATCCTCACCCGGTTCGAGGCCCCGATCTTCCTCGACTGCTCCGGCGACGGGCTGGTCGGGCATCTGGCCGGTGCACGGTACCGGCTCGGCAAGGAGTCCCGCGCCGAGTTCGGGGAGGAGTGGGCCCTCGAGGAACCGCGCCGCGAGTTCCTCGGGTCGACGCTGCTCTTCTACACGAAAGACCTCGGCAAGCCGGTGAAATACGTCCCGCCCGAGACCGCCGTCGACATCACGAAGACCCCTATCCCCGAGTCGCGAGTGATCCGCAGCGGGGACTCCGGGGCGCACTACTGGTGGATCGAGTGGGGTGGCGAGCTCGATATCGTCGGTGACAACGAGCGGATCCGCGACGAGCTGCGGGGCGTGATCCTCGGCATCTGGGACTACATCAAGAACTCCGGGAAGTTCGACGCCGACAACCTCACCCTGGAGTGGATCGGTAACGTCCCTGGCAAACGAGAGTATCGCCGGTTCATCGGGGACCACACACTCACCCAGCAGGACATCGTCGACCAGACTCGCTTCCCCGACACGGTGGCGTTCGGCGGCTGGTCGATCGACCTGCACCCCGTGGGAGGAATGTACGAGCCGGGAGCCGGAGCCGTACAGCGCTTCTCCGACGGCGTCTTCGAGATCCCGTACCGCTGCCTGTACTCGGTGAACGTCGAGAACATGCTCATGGCGGGCCGTGACATCTCGGCGACGCACATCGCCTTCGGTGCGAGCCGTGTCATGGCGACCTGCGGGACGCTCGGCGAGGCGGCTGGCACCGCAGCCGCTCTGTGCGTCGAGCACGGGCTCACTCCGCGTGAGCTCGGCGCCGACCACACAACCCTGCTCCAGCAGACGCTGCTTCGTCAGGATGCCTCCGTCCTGGGGGTGGCCAACGAGGACCCGGGCGACCTGGCCAGGTCCGCCCGGATCAGCGCCTCGAGCCATCAGCGCGTCGTCGGGGTGCATCGACGCGAGGACGGGACGGTCGCGGCCGACGACGTCCGCGCGGACCGGCTGGAGTCCGACCTCGGGATCGTCGTGCCGGTCCACCCCGTCCTGGAGCACGTGGACGTCCTGCTCTCGGCCGACGTCGACACCACCCTGGAGGTCGAGGTGCACTCGACCGGCCTGCCGCAGAACGTCGTGCCCGCCCGCCTCGAGCACGCGACGAGCGTGCCGGTCCCGGCCGGGGGACCGGAGTGGGTACGGCTGCCGACCCCGTACGCCCCCGAACGGCCCGCGAACGCCGTCGTCGTGCTGCGGGCCAACCCCGCCGTGGAGGTGCGGACGGCACGTCCCCTGCCGCCCGGCGTCCTGACGCTCGTGCACGGGCAGGACGCCGACGACCAGAACGTCTCGGTGACCGCGGGTCGACTCCTGTCCTGGCCGACGAAGCCGATGCGCGGGCGAGCCGTGTGCTTCACCGCCGGACCCGAGTCGGAGGCCCTCGCGCCCGAGCGGGCCGTGTCCGGGTACCACCGCCCCTACGGGGGGCCGCAGGAGTGGGCGTCGGCGCCGCTGCGGGAGGGGGTCGAGGAGTGGCTGCGGCTGGACTGGGACGTGGCGGTCGTCCCGCGGGAGGTCCACGTCGTCCTCGACGACGACGTGGACCTCGAGCTGAACACGCTCCACCACCACCGCAGCCCCGACGAGGTGCTGCCCCAGCTCCTGCGCGACTACCGCATCGAGGTCCTCCCGGCAGACGCCGGGGACTGGAGCACCGTTGCCACCGTCCGGGAGAACCGGTGGCGCCACCGGGTGCACGCACTCGTCGGCGCCGACCCGGTGCGGGCCGTGCGACTGGTGGTCGAGCGCACGAACGGAGCGCCGGAAGCCCGGGTCGTTCAGCTGAGGGTCCAGGCGTGAGCCCGGCACGCGGCACAATGCGTCGTATGGGTGACGCGCGGCGCGGGACGTCCGAGACCAGGACCGACAGGACGGGAGCCGCCCGAAGGCCCCGCACCGGCATTGTGCTCCTCGCGGTGCCCGACCTCGAGGAGCCATGGTTCGCGGAGCTGACGTCGCTGCTGGTGCGGCGCGCCGAAGACCTGGGGTGGGCCGTCGTCGTGCGTCAGACGTTCGGCGACCACGAGAAGGAGATGGACGTCGCCAACGGGGTCGGGGTGCCGCCGTCGGACGGCCTCCTGCACATCCCACGTTCGCTGACGGTCGCAGACCTGACCCGGCGGACCAGGCCCGGCCCGCTGGTCCTCCTTGGCGAGCACGTCGAGGCGGGCCCGTTCGCCCACGTGACGATCGACAACCACGCGGCCGCGGTCGCGGCGACGGAGCACGTCCTGCGGGCCGGGCGACGGCGGGTGGCGATGGTCGGGCGACGGTCGGCTGCACCGTCCGACGCTGCCAACCGACGCTACGAGGGGTATGTGGACGCCCTGCTCGACCACGGGATCGACCCGGAGCCGGCGCTGGTGGCCAGCGTCGGGGCGTACAACCCGGCTGAGGGGGACGCGGCGCTGGGGCGGCTCGTCACCAACGACGCGGAGTTCGACGCGATCGTTTGCGTCAACGACTCCGTGGCCCTGGGCGTGCTGCACCGTCTCGCCGCCGAGGGCCGCCGGGTGCCCGATGACGTCGCCGTGATCGGCATCGACGATATCGCCGCCGGTCGCTGGACCGTCCCCTCGTTGTCCACCGTCGCCCCCGACCGGGACCGGCTCGTGGAGCGGGGGCTCGCGGTGCTGGAGCGGCAGATCGCCGCCCCGGTCGCCGCTGACCAGCCGGTCGAACAGGTCACCGTGCCGTTCACGGTCGTGGAACGGGGCAGCACCGCGACCTGACAGTGTCAGTCGGGCGACGGAGCGACGATGACCTCGGGGCCGTGGCCCTCGATCTCCGTCACGGCTTCGGGGTCCAGCCCGGCGTCGCTGATCACGACGTCGGCCGACTCGAGGTCCGCCACGGTCGTCAGGCTGACCATGCGCCACTTGGAGTGGTCAGCCACGACGACGGCACGCCCCCCGGCTGCGAGCAGTGCGCGGTTCGTCTCGGCCTCGAGCAGGTTGGGCGTCGTCAGGCCGGCACGAGGATCGAGCCCGTGGACCCCGACGAACACGACGTCGCAGTGGAGCAACTCGAGGGTGCGCACGGCCACCGGGCCGACCAGCGCCCGTGCCGGGGTGCGGACCCCGCCCGTCAGCACGACGTGCGCGGAGCGCGACTCCGCGACAAAGGCCTCATCGTCGAACAGGTCGGCCACCGGCAGCGAGTTGGTCACGACGGTGACGTCCGGAACGGCCCGCAGGCGGCGGGCGACGTGCCACGCCGTCGAGCCGCCCGACACCCCGACGGACATTCCGGGTTCGACGAGGGCGGCGGCAGCCTCGGCGATCGCCTCCTTCTCGGCGGTCCGGGCGTCCCAGCCCGTCGAGGGGAGGCGAGAGGGGTCGCCGTCGATCGTCATCACGCCGCCATGGACCTTGCGCAGCCGACCCTGCTCCGCCAGCTCGTCGATGTCGCGGCGGACCGTCATCCGTGAGACGCCCAGAGCGGACGCCAGGTCGACGACGCGGGCCGACCCGTGGGCCGCGACATGGTCGAGCAAGGCGGATCGGCGCTCGGCGGGAAGCATGGCCACCATGGGCGACAACCTATCGCGAGTCGATCGGCGCCCCGGCGCCGTGGACGAGTGGCGCCCCCTGCGTGCGGCTTGTCCTTGAAGCGGTGTTCGGCCCTTCTGGCGTGCCGGGCCCGGCAGACCTCCGTCGTGGCGTCGAAGGAGGGGCGGCCGATGGCGGCGGGTGGACGGCGCGCACGGACGGGTGCACTCGGCCCCCGCCCTCGTTGGTGACCTCTCGTGGGCCTCGCTCGAGTGCAGGTCGCAGATGGTGTGATGTGCATCACTGAGACGTCATGGACGACGGCGGCGAGGGTCTTCACTCTACGGGGGGCTGTGCGGGTTTCCCGGGGGCCAAGGGGCGGAGGGCGGCGACGTGCCAGACATCCTGGATGAGGTGCCCGACGGACGGCTGACCACGCTCGCCCGCGAGGGGCGCGACGACGCGTACGCGGAGCTCTACCGGCGCCACCACGCTGCTGCGCTGAGGTATGCCCGGCGTTTCGTCCCGGCTCCGGACGCTCACGACGTGGCCCAGGAGGCCTTCCTCAACGTCCTGCGCGCCCTGCGCGGTGAGCACGGGCCGCGCGACGAGTTCGTCGGATACCTGTTGCGGACCGTGCGCAACCTGGTGACCGACCGGTCCCGCCGGACCGAGTCCGTGCTCATGGAGCTGCAGGAGATCGAGGACGCACAGGGCGAGCACAGTCCGGACCACGCGCACGCGCTGGCGGAGAGGGACGTGCTCGCGCGGGCGTTCGCCTCCCTGCCCGACCAGTGGCAACGGATCCTGTGGCTGACGGAGGTCGAGGGAACGCCTCCGCGTGACCTGGTCCCGCAGTTCGCCTCCAGTCCGAACGCTGTCGCCCAGCTGTCCCGCCGTGCCCGGGAGGGCCTGCGCGGAGCATGGCTGCAGGCGCACGTACGGACCCGCGACGCCGAGCCAGGTTGCCGCGAGACGCTCGCCGTCCTGGCCGACTACGACCGCGGTCGGCTCGGGGCTTCCAAGGCGCGGCGCGTCGACGCACATCTCGTCGGCTGCGCCTCCTGCTCGGAGGTGCTGGCCGAGCTGCGGCACGTCTCCCTGCGGATGCCGGTCCTCCTGCTGCCGGTCGTGCTCGGTGCCGGTTCCTTCGTGGACGGAGCGTTCGCCGGCACGTCCGGCACGTCCGGCGCAGGGGCCGGCGTCGGAGCCGGGGCAGCGTCGCGCGGGTCCAGGCGACGGGCGCACGATCGAGGGCTGACCACGACCGGGATCGCGGCCGGGGCCGTGGGCGTCGTCGTCGTGGCAGCCGTGGTCGTCGGCGCGACCGTGCTCTGGGGCACCGGGAGCTCACCCGGGTCGTCAGTGGCCGGGACCGGGGCCGTTGCCGCGCCCGCGGCGCCCGTTGCCCCCGAACGGGCCGAGCCCGTCTCGCCGTCGCCCTCGCCGTCGTCCTCCGACCAGCCTGAGCCGTCTCCTGAGCCGCCGTTGCTCCCTGATCCGCACGCGGCCCCGGCGGTACCTGACGAGGCGGAGGCCGCCGAACCGGCGGCTGCTCCGGTGCCCGGAGCTTCTGACCCGCCCGCCGCCGACGCGGCCGAGCCGACACCTGGTGCGCCGCCGCAGGCGACACCGGCCCCGACGTCGACGCCGAGCGCGACTCCGAGTCCGTCGCCGTCGCCGAGCACAGCTCCGACCCCGTCGCCGAGCGCAACTCCGACCCCGACCCCGTCGCCGAGCGCGACTCCGACCCCGACGCCGGACCCGCCGACGATCACCGCACCGGCAGCGGGAGACTTCCGCACGTCGGTCACCCTCACGGGGACCGCGCTCCCCGGGGCGACGGTCGAGGTCGTGGACCAGGGCGGTGTGGTCGTCGCCACGGCGACCGCCGACGCCGTTGGCGCGTGGGAGGCCGTCCCGGAACCCGGGGAGCCGGACGTCGCCACGACGTACACCGCCACGCAGACCGTGGATGCCGCCCGGTCGGGCGCCAGTGGTGCAGCCGGACCGTACGTCTTCGAGGCGCCGGTGATCCTCGCGCCCGTGCCGGGTGAGGACGTCAGCGTGCTGCCCGGGAACCTCGTGGCGTTCGACCTCCACGTGCCGGCCGGCACGCCGTACGAGGTGACGCTCGACGGTGGGACGACGTCGTTCCCTGCGCTCGAGACCGACACCACGTTCAACTACTTCTTCGCCGACCTGGACGCCGGGTCCCACGAGCTCACCACCCGCTTCGTCGACCCTTCCGGTGCCGGGGCCGGTGCGCTGCGGAGGGTGACGTTCTTCGTGCCGTCGGGCTGAGACACGCCCTGTGACGGGGTTCACCCACTCCTTCGCGTCACGGCGGCCCCCGCTCTGCGTGTGATCAGTTGGTGGGCCGCTCGAGCCCGCCACCGAGACGTGGAGGACGCATGCAGCACCGACGCCTGGTCGCCAGGATCGCCCTACTGCTGGTCGGAACTGGCGCACTGACGACCGCCACCGCCTGTGGCGCCCCGGACCAGGATCCGCCGTCGTGGGACGCCGTCGCGGCGACGAGCACCGGTCTGTGGGACACGGTGCCCGTGACCCTGACGTGGTCGCTCGACGGCGACGGCGGGTCCGAGGGCTTCACCGTCGAGCTGCCGCCCGAGCTGCGAGCGCTCGTCCCCGCGACGGATGCGACGACGGCTGACGGGACTCGCGTGGGCCACGTCGAGGTCGACGGGGACGTGGCCCACGTGACCTGGGACGGCGCGCAGGAGGGCCGGGCGACCGCGGAGCTGCCCACGGCCTGGGACCCGGGCGCCGTCGGTGCGGGCGAGGACGTGGAGCTGACGTTCCGGGCCGGCGTCCAGGAGGTCGCCCAGCGGGTCAGCATCCGCGCGGACGAGGCGGACCTGAGCGGCGGACGTCTCTACGGCTACTGGACCGACCGTGAGAACGAGGACCGTCTCGATTCCCAGGGCGCGCTGCAGTGGCGCTATGTCACTCCGTTGGGCACCCCGACGCCGGTGCGTCTCGTCGTCGACTCCGGCCAGGAGATCGACTGCGGAGCGATCACGTTCCGCGTGCTCGACGGCGGGGACGAGGGCCGGGAGATCCCCGGCGCGGACGCACCGGAGTACACCTGCACGGGCCGCGCGCTGGAGGTCACGCTGGAGCCGCGTGCTCCCGGCGAGGCCCTGATGCTGCTCGTGGCCGCAACACCTGTCGACACCGAGGACTCCTATACCGCGGACGTCGAGGGCACCCCCGAGCCGCTGACCAGCACCGTCGACCGTGCCGGCGGCACCGCCGACACCGTTGCCGCCGGCGCGACGGCTCCCGGCGCCCGAGCCGTCGCCGCCCGGACCGCCGGCGCCCTCGCCGCCGCCGCCGTCCTCGCGGTGATCGTCATCGCGGCGGCGCGCCGACGTCGACCCGGCCGACGTACCTGACCGCCGGCCTTCCCGACCTCTTCACCCGGGCCGCGGCGTCCGCGCCTCTCAGCACGCGACACACCGCTGCCGCCAGATCCCTACCCTCCTGCGCCCTCGTGCGCCCGCACCCACCAGGACCGATGATGTATCACCTCTTCCTCATCCTTCTCCTCGTCCTCGCCTCGACGGTCGCGGTCACCCGCGGCGACCGGCTGGACCGGTACCTCCGCCGCCCGTCCGCCGTCCGGTGGGGCGTCCTCGGCGTCACCGCCCTTCTCGTCCCGGTCAACGTCCTTGCCGCCACGCTCCCCGGCGGGTCGGACGTCGCGCTGGGCATCGCCCTCGCCTCCACGACGGTCGTCCTGCTCGGCGGTACCGGGGTGCTGCTGCTCCGGCGCTCGGCGGTCCGTGCGGCGCGGCCGCGCCGGGTCCTCGCGATCGGTGCCCACCCGGACGATCTCGAGCTGGCGTGCGGGGGCACCCTCGCCAAGCTGGTCGACACGGGGCACGAGGTCCACGCCGTCGTGATGAGCCGGGGTGCGGTGGGCGGTGCCGAGGAGACGCGTCTGAGGGAGGCTCAGCGTGGCGCGGCGTTCCTCGGTGCCCGGACCGTGACGGTCCACGACTTCCCCGACACGGCGCTCGCCCAGGCGGAGCAGGGGCTCGTCATGGCCATCGAGGCAGCGATCGACCATCTCGACCCCGACGTCATCCTCACCCACTCGGGGCACGACCAGCACCAGGACCACGCGGCCGTCCACGCCGCGACGCTGCGAGCCGCACGGCAGCGCACGACGATCCTGTGCTTCGAGTCTCCGTCGGTCACCCGCTCCTTCAACCCGAGCGTGTTCATCGACATCGCCGACCACCTCGACGTCAAGGTCCAGGCCGTGCGCCTGCACCGCGACCAGGCCGACAAGCCGTACATGAGCGCCCAGCGTCTGCGTGGGCTGGCCACCTTCCGCGGGGCGCAGGCCAAGCGTGAGTTCGCCGAGGGCTACGAGCCGGTCCGCGTGCTCGGCTCGGCCCTGGGAGAGCTGTGAGGACCCGGGTGCTGGTCACCGGGGCCGGTGGGCCCGCGGGCACCGCGCTCGTCCGCGAGCTGCGCGCACGGGGTCAGCACGTGCTGGCCGTCGACGCGGAGCACCATCCCGGGGTCGTCCGGGTGCCGTACGCGACGGACCCCGGGTTGGTCGCCGTGCTGCGGCGACTCGTCGACCTCGAGCAGATCGACCTGGTGATCCCCACGGTGAGCGAGGAGCTGCCCGTGCTGGCGGCGTCGATGGCGCAGCTCAACCCGGCTCACACGGTCGTCGCCCCCGAGCGGGCGGTCCGGCTCGCGCACGACAAGCTCCTGACGTGCCAGGTGCTCGAGTCCGCTGGGGTGCCCGTCCCGGCGTTCGGTGTGCCGGAGGACTATGACGACGCGCGCGCCGCGGTGCGCGCGCTCGGTGGCGCGGTCGTCACCAAGCCGCGGGTCTCGCGCGGTGGGCGGGGGGTCGAGGTGGTCGACGAGGCGTGGACCGGCTCGTGGGCCGAGGTCCCGCCGGGATCCGTCGTCCAGGCGTTCGCGCCGGGTGTCGAGTACGCCCCGATGGTCTTCCGCGCGCCGGGCGCCGACCGGGCGCAGGTCACCGTGGTGCTCGAGAAGACGGCGCTCGCGGACGGCCGGGTCGGCAACGCCACCGCCGTGCGGCGGGTGCGTGCCGACGACGTCGCCGAGGTCGCGAGCCGCGCGGTGGTTGCTCTGGGACTGACGGGGCCGGTCGATCTCGACGTCCGGCGCGACGTCGACGGCCGGCCCGTGGTGCTCGAGGTGAACGCCCGCTTCGGCGCCAACAGCGCCGCAGCGCCCGAGGTGATCGACGCCGTGCTCGAGGACTCCGGCCTGCCGGCACACGGAGCCGGAGTGGGAGCGTGAGCGAGGCGGTTGACGCGGTGTCGCTGACGGTCGTCCTCGGCGGCATGGTGCTCATGCTCTTCGGCCTGCTCAAGCTCGTCGTCGTGCCGTTGGCGGTCGCGTTCGAGCTGGGTGACCGCCGCAGCCGCCGGCGCGGCGATCACACGATCCTCGCCGAGCGTCCCTGGGTCAGCATCGTGGTTCCGGCCTACAACGAGGCGCCCGTCCTCGAGAACTGCGTCCGCTCGCTCGTCGGCGGATCGTACGAGCGCCTCGAGGTGATCATCGTCGACGACGGGTCCGACGACGGCACGGCGGAGATCGCCGAGAGGCTGGAGCAGACGCACCCGCAGGTGCGGGCGGTGCAGCAGGCGAACGCAGGGAAGGGCGCCGCGCTCAACCGGGGGATCGCCGAAGCCAGGGGCGAGATCCTGTTCTTCGTCGACGCGGACGGCATCTTCGGCCGCGACACCGTCGCCGAGATGTTGCGCGGGTTCGACCATCCGCGCGTCGGCGCCGTCTGCGGGGACGACCGCCCCGTCAACCTCGATCGGGTCCAGACCCGGTTGCTGGCCATCCTGAGCCATGCCGGGACGGGTCTGGTCCGGCGCGCGCTGACGATGCTGGGCTGCCTCCCGATCGTCTCCGGCAACATCGGTGCGTTCCCTCGCGCCGTCCTCGCCGAGGTGGGCGGGTTCGACGAGAGCACGGTCGGCGAGGACCTCGAGCTGACGTGGCGGGTGCACCGTGCGGGGTACCGCGTCGTGTTCCGGCCGCGGGCCCTCGTCTACGCGGAGTCGCCCGCGACGCTGCGGACGCTGTGGCGCCAGCGGGTCCGGTGGGCACGAGGTCTGCTGCAGACGATGCGTCGGCACCCGGACATGATCGGCAACCCGCGCTACCGGGCGTTCGGGCTCTACCTGGTGGTCAACACACTGACCATGGTGGTGATGCCGCTGCTGCAGCTCGTGGTGCTCCTCCTGCTGCCGCTGGCGCTCGGGGCCGGCGGAGTGACCGTCGACGGGGGTCTCCTGGGCCGGCTGGGCTGGCTCGGCCTCTTCGTCTCGCTCGCCGTGACCGGCGTGGCCGTCGGGCTCAACCGTGCGTGGCCTGATCTCCGCCACCTGTGGACGCTGCCGCTGTGGCCGCTGTACTCCACGATGCTCGGCCTCGTCGTCGTCGGTGCTCTCTGGCAGGAGGCGCGCGGCAAGACGGCCGCGTGGAACAAGATGGTCCGTACCGGCGTCGTCAGCGTCGACGGGCTGGCACGGCGCTGACCGGTCCGGATGTCGTCGACCGTTCAGTCCCCGGCGTCGTGCACGAGCAGCGCCACCTGCGTGCGGTTCTCCAGGCCGAGCTTGTCCAGCAGCTGGGAGACGTGCGCCTTGACCGTCGGCACGCTCAGGTAGAGGCGGGCGGCGATCTCGGCGTTGGAGGCACCGCGACCGAGCTCGGCGGCGACGTCGCGCTCCCGGGCGGTCAGGACGCTCAGGGCGTCACGGGCGCGTTCTCGGGCGCCGCCCGCTCCCGCGACGGTCGCCATGAGCCGCCGGGCGACGTCGGGCGCCAGTACGGGCTCGCCCGCCGCGGCGGACCGCACCGCGGCGGCGATCCGCGCGGGCGGCATGTCCTTGAGGAGGTAGCCGGCGGCCCCGGCGTGCAGCGCCCCGCCGACCTCCTCGGTGGTGTCGAAGGTGGTGAGGACGACGACGGCGGGCGGCGCCGGGCGTGCGCGGACGGCCCGGGTCGCAGCGATCCCCCCGACGCCGGGCATGCGCAGGTCCATGAGGACGACGTCCGCCGGGTGGGCGTCGAGGACGCCAGGCACGTCGCCGCCGTCCGCCGCATCCGCGACCACCCGGATGCCGTCGGCGCCGTCGAGCATGAGGCGCAGGCCGGCTCGCACGAGCGCGTCGTCGTCGACGAGCACGACGCGCACCCCGGGCTGCTGCGGTTCGGTCATCGGTCCCACGGTAGCCACGCCTCGAGCGTGAATCCTCCGTCGGCGCGCGCCCCGGCGTGCAGGCGCCCGCCGAGGAGCGTGACCCGCTCGCGCAGCCCCACGATCCCGGTGCCGCTGCCGGGGCCGTCACCAGGTGCGCCCGGCCGCCCGCCGTCGTCGTCCACGCGCACCTGGGCCTCGTCGCCGGCGAGCTCGAGCTCCACGCGCACGGTCGCACCGGCGGCGTGCCGCCGGGCGTTGGTGAGTCCCTCCTGGACCGCGCGGAAGAGCGTGGTCCGCACGGCCGGGGGCACGTCGTCGGCGTCGGCCGCCGGTGCCTCGTAGGTGACGTCGCTCCCTGCCGACCGCGCCTCCTCGACGAGGCGGGCGACGTCGTCCAGGTCGGGTGCGTGGCCGAGGTCCTCGGGTGCCGCGCGCAGCAGCCGGACCACCTGGCGCAGATCCTCGAGGGCGTCGCTGACGCCGGAGCGCACGCGGCCGGCCGCCGCGGCCAGCGCGGCGGGGTCGGCGTCGGGCCGGTACTCGAGCGCTCCGGCGGTCGCGGCGAGCAGGGAGAGCCGGTGGGCGAGGGTGTCGTGCATCTCGCGGGCGATCCGGGTGCGTTCGGCCGTGCGGGCCTCGGCGACGCGCTGCTCCTGCTCGGCCTCGGCGCGGCGGGCGCGGTCGCGCAGCGACCACAGCACCAGCGCCCGTTCCTGCCAGTACGCGCCCCACCCGAGCAGCGCCGCGTGCACCGCGACGTCGCACAGCAGCCACCACTCGAGCGGTAGCGGGACGGGGTGCCACAGCGCCTGGACGGCGTGCCCGAGCGTCCCGGCGACCGCGACGGGCAGGGCGGTGCGGACCGGGCGGCTCCGCGCCACCTGCAGCGTGGCGGCCGTGGCGGCGGGCGTCGCGGCCGGCGACAGCGCGGCCAGGACGGCGAGCCCGAGGGCCGCCGCGACCGTGTGCCGGGTGAACATCAGAGCGGTCAGCCCGAGCGCGCCGAGACCGACGACGACGTCGAGGAGCAACCTGTCGGGGGCGTCGAGGCTCGAGGTCACCACCACCAGCACGGTCAGCGCGGCGATCACCAGCCAGGCACCGACGAGCAGGCGCCGGGGCAGTCGCGGGCCGAGGGTCTCCATGGCCCGCACGCTACGACGCGTCGCCGTGGCCCGACACCGACGAAGGTCGGGGGTGCCCCCGGGCAGCGGTCGGGGCCGCCGACGACGGAGGTCGCGGTCGATGTCTCCCTCCGGTCGAGGCGCGGCCCTGCCGTGCGCTCCCAGGCTGGTCTCCGACAGACGATCGACGACGGCCGGTGCGTGCCGGCAGGAGGAGGCAGGGCGATGACCGATCAGGTGACAGGGCGGACGCCGGAGGGCGGGCACGGGACCCGACGGCGCGGGGTGCTCCGCCGTCCGACACCGCCGGGGGCCGTCCCCCTGCTGGCCGCGGCGGTCGCCGCCGTGGTGTGGACGGTGGCGACGCTGAGCGGTGCGGACCTGCGGGCCCGTGCCGGGGACGGGCTGCGCGAGGTGGGGCTGGCCGACGTCGTCGTGGCCGGGCTGGTGGCGGGGCTGCTCGGGTGGGGTACGCGAGCGCTCCTGCGGCGGCTGACCGGTGACGGCGAACGCACCTGGCTCGTGGCGTGCGGCGTGGTGCTGCTGGTGTCGCTGGCCGGTCCGCTCGGTGCGGCGACCCGCGAGGCGGCGGGGTTCCTCGTCGCGGAGCACGTCGCCGTCGGCGCCGCGATCGCGCTGGGTCTTCGCGGGCGCCCGCGCGGGCACCAGGCGTCCGGACGGCCTCGGCCGGTGGCCGTCTCGAGGCCACGTGGTTGATGACCCTGTTGATGATCTCTGTCCGGTGGACGAGCGCTACCAGACCGGAGCGTGTCGAATATGTCTCGCTGGCCGCGTTCAGGCGGCTTGCGACGACCAGGACTGGAGAGCACAACGTGGGGTGCACGACACGTCGTCCGGTGGTGGAACGCACCGGTGCAACGCGGCTGCGCCGGCGCTCGGGCAGCACGCGCCGGCCGGGGCTGGTGGCCCTGGTCCCGTTGCTGTTCGTCGCGGGCTGCAGTGCTGGACCGACGGCCGACGGCGAACATCTCGCGACGGAGCTGATGACCACGATCGAGCGACAGATCGATGTGCGGCCGACGGTCCGGTGCGCCGCGGGCGAGCTGAGCGTCGCCGACGGCGCCGAGCACGACTGCACGGTGACGGACGCCGGCGAGACCCACACGGCACGGGTTCGTGTCGTCAATCCGGACGGTGACGACGACTACTCCGTCCGGCTCGAGATCTCCACCGACGACGCGAGGGACCGATGAAGCAGACGAAGGGCTCCACCATGGCAGCGACGGGACGACGCAGGGGGCTGCGCCGGGTGGGATCGCTCGTGCGAGGTGTCGCCGCCACCGTCGTCGCCGCCCTCGCCCTCACCGGGACGGTCGCGGCCGGCCCGGCGGCGGCGGCGGACGCGGTGCTGACCGTGAGCGTGACCCCGGTGCACCACCTCACCGGTGAGCCCGTCACGGAGACGTCGTACGGCCAGCACGACGACCGGCTGGCGTACCGGGTCTCGTACGCGTGCTCGGTGGCGGACTGCACCGGTGCGGAGGTCCGCTTCTCCCCGTCGCAGCCCGACCCCTACGGGCTGGCGGCGCTCGCGCCGAGCGCGGACTACAGCACCCCTGCGCTCCTCGCGTACGAGACGTGGACGCGCCCCAACGGGGCACCCGACGTGACGCCGACGGGCGACGACCTGACCGGCAAGGTCTTCCAGCTCGGAGACCTGGCCGCCGGGGACTCCGGGACGTTCCTCGTGACCTACCAGGTCGAAGCGGAGGGAACGAGCGGCTTCGGCGCGACGGCGCGAGCCGGGCAGTTCTACCCCGACGGCTTCGAGATCGTCATGGGCGTGGAGGCGTCGGCCGAGAACGTGCCGGACCCGGTCGAGGCGACCGCTGCTCCCGTCGTCTGGCACAACGAGGTCCCCGACCCGAGCGTCGCCATCGTCGGTGCGGAGAGGACCGTCTCCGTCGACGACCCGCTGACCCTCACGAACAGGATGGGCAGCGGCGCCTTCCCGTTGTTCGTCACCGGCGGGCCCTACCGGGACGCCTACGGCACCACCGAGTGGGTCGCGGCCGGCAGCTACACCGTCACGCAGACCCTGCCGCCCGAGGCGGAGGTCGTCGACACGGATGGCGGTGTGTACGACGAGGCGACCCACACGATCACGTGGACGCGCGGTACCGAGGACGAGCCCGTGTATGACGCCGCGGGTGGTTGGGGCAGCCCGGAGTCGGCCTGGTACACCCGCGACAACTACCGGCCGCACCGGGTCGAGCTCCGGTTCCCGGGGGAGAACTTCGCCGACGCCGACGCCGACGGATGCAACTTCGAGGCGACGGTTCCCGTCAGCCTCTCCGTCGAGGCGACCTACCTCGACGCGGCTCGCACCACCAAGTCCGCGGACACCACCGTCGACGTCGTGGTCGCCTGCTGGGACCCGTTCGGTACAGGGACGACGGCGAAGGACACGTCGCGGACGGGGACGGACGGGCCCACGCGGCTGATCGAGGTGCCGGACGCCGGCGAGCCCGCCAACGAGTACCGGTGGACGGTGTCCGCCGGCAACGGCAGCAACCAGGTGGGAACGGCAGTCATCGAGGACACGTTCGACCAGGAGAACCTCGACGTCTTCGAGATCGCGCTGTCCGCACCGGGCACGATCGAGTGGGAGCTCGACGACGGCCAGACCGGGACGACCACGGGCTCCCGGTACCAGGCGCCCGAGGGCACCAGCATCGTGTCGATGAGGGTCACCAGCGGTGACATCCAGCCGGCGCGCGCGCAGCCCGGCGACCGGACCTTCAGCTGGTTCAACGCGAACGTCCGCTACCGGGTGCAGCCCGGGTCGCCCGTCGACGTCGAGCGGGTCAACACGGCGACGTCGACCATGTCCTGGCCCGACGCTCCGGAGCTGGAGCCCCAGGAGACCGAGGCCTCACGCACCGTGCGGCTCGTGGAGACACCCCGGGCGGTTCCCGAGGTGGTCGCCGACTTCTCGGCTGCTCCCGCGGTCGAGGGCGGTGGCAGCGCGGTACCCGACCGGGACGTCACGTTCAGCGTCGCCGGCTCGGTGACCGACATGCCGTCCGACAGCCCCTTCACCCCGCAGTACGTCTTCATCGCGCCGGAGGGATGGACCGTCTCCGAGGGGACGGCGACGTTCTCCGACGCGCCGGACGGCGTGACGTTCGACTATGCGACCCGCACCGTGGACGGCGTCGAGCGGGACGTGGTGGTGGCGGTGTGGCCGGACGCGACGACGTTCGACGACTACGAGCCGCTGCCGACGATGACCGTCGTCGCGAAGCCGACGTTCGCCGTGGCCGCCGGTACGACCAGCGTCGCGCACGCGTGGATCGGTGACTCGACCCGCACCTGGGACGACACCGAGGCGGACTTCCGCGAGGGGACGCAGAACACCGACGACGTGGACGGCTCCGGCGACGTCGCCGCCTGGTTCGCGACGACGTCCCAGAGCGTCGCCGTCTCCGCCGCCGACTCCCTGACGGTCGTGAAGGAGATCTGCCAGCCGGACCCGACCGCCGCGGACGGCTGCGAGTGGATCGCCGACCCGGACCGGGTGGTGCAGGTGCCGGCCAACGCGACCAGCATCGGATACCGCGTGACGCTGCAGAACAGCGGCAACACGTCCCTCGGCGACGTGGTGGCCTACGACGTGCTCCCGCACGTCGGTGACACCGGGATCACGCCGAGCACCGCGAGCACACCGCGGGGCTCGGAGCTCGACCAGAGCCTCAGTGCGGTCACGGGCACGAGCCCGAACGTGGAGCTCGCGTTCTCCGCGTCCACCGACCCGGACCGTCCGGAGGTCCACCCGGAGCCCGGCGACGACGACTGGTCGGCGGAGCCCGCCGGCATGCGGTCGGTGCGGGCGCTCGTCACGGGAGACCTGGCGCCGGGCGAGACGGCGTCGTTCGTCCTGACCGCGGCGATCGAGGGTGCGGTGGGAGCCGACGCCCTCGCCTGCAACTCCGTGGCGGTCGCTTCCGACCGCACGCTGGCCTCCGAGCCCCGGCCGGTGTGTGCGGTGACCACGGAGGCCGATCTCGTCGCGGGCGGAGCCGACGCCGTGGACGGTCAGGTCGGACGTCCCGTGGTGGTGCCGTTCGAGTTCGAGAACCTGGGCGGTTCGGCCGAGGCCGAGGCGGTCGTGACCCTCTCGCTGCCGGCGGGCGTCCGGGTGGACGGGCTCGCTCCGGACGGCTGGACCTGCACGGCGGACGGGACGGCACCCGTCGAGGGTCCGGCGACGCTCGAGTGCACGCCGACGGAGATGCTGACGACGGGCAGCCCCGCGCCGCTCCTCCTCGAGGCGACCGTGACGCGCGCGGACCCGGAGATCGTCGCGCTGGTCGACGGCCCCACCTACGACTCCGACGAGACGAACAACGAGCACACGGTCCTGATCCGGACGACCGAGGCGGCCGGTGACCTCGAGGTCGAGAAGTCGGACGCCAGGTCCGCCGTGGTGCCGGGTCAGGAGACGACGTACTCGATCACGGTCACCAACCCGCTCGACCACGAGGAGCTGACCGGCGTCACCGTGGTCGACGAGGTCCCGGCGGGCACCGAGCTCGTCTCGGCGTCCGACGACGGCCAGCACGCCGACGGTGACGTCACGTGGGTCGTCGAGACGATCCCCGCCGGCGGTTCCGTCGAGGTGAGCATGACGGTGAGGGTCCTCGAGGACGCTGGCACGGCCATCACCAACACGGCGACCGCGACGGTGGACGACCCGGCGTTCGAGGGGACGACGCTCAGCGGTGAAGGCACCGACGTGAACGTCGTCGACCGGGTCGTGCTCACCAAGACCGCCACGCCGGCGGACCCGGCCGACGCCCGACCCGGAGACGTCGTCACCTATCGCTTCACGATCACCAACGCGGGGGGCGGCCCCCTGAGCGGCATCGAGCTGGACGACCCGATGCCGGGGCTGTCACAGATGACGTACGAGCCGTGGCCCACTCTGCCCGGCCACCTGGGCAGCGGCCAGTCGGTCTCGGCGACGGCCACCTACACCCTGACCGCCGACGACGTCGACGGTGGCGAGCTGCAGAACACGGCGACGGTCCGGGCCGACTCCGCAGATGGCGGTGTCGCGACCGACGATGCGGGTCACACCGTGGAGATCGCGCACGCGCCGGGTATCCAGCTCGCCAAGTCGGGGGAGACGTCCGGCGCGGACGCCGGCGACGTCGTCACGTACACCTTCGACGTGGAGAACACCGGCAACGTCACCCTGACGGACGTCGCGATCGTCGACGACCTGCCGGACCTGTCGGCACTCACGTTCGGTGCGTGGCCCGGCGACGAGGGAGTGCTGCCCGCTGGTGGCTCGGTGGTCGCGACGGCCACCTACGAGCTGACGCAGGACGACGTCGACGCGGGATCCGTCGACAACACCGCGACGGCCGCCGGCAGTGCGCCGGACACCACCACGGTGGAGTCCTCCGACACGGCGACGGTCCTCCTCGCGTCCCACCCGGCACTGACGTTCGAGAAGACGGGCGCCGCCGAGGACCCGGCTCGCACGTCCGCCGGCGGCACCGTCACCTTCACCTTCGAGATCGAGAACGCGGGCAACGTCACCCTGGACGACGTGACCGTCGACGACGCGCTGCCCGGGCTGTCGCCGATCAGCGACGAGGGGTGGCCCCAGGACGCCGGCGTGCTCGCTCCCGGCGAGTCCGTGACGGCGACCGCCACCTACGTCACCGACCAGGACGACGTCGACGCCGGCGGCGTGGACAACGAGGCGACGGTGACCGGCACGGCGCCGGACGGCCAGACGGCGGTCGCGCAGGACGCGACGCGGGTGCCCGTCCCGGCCGACCCCTCCTTGTCCGTCACCAAGTCCGGGCGGCTCGACGCCGGGGCGCCCGCAGCCGGAGACACGGTCACCTACACGTTCGTCACGACGAACACCGGCACGTCGACCGTCGCGGACGTCGCCCTGGACGACCAGCTCGACGGCCTGTCGTCGATCGAGTTCGGGCCGTGGCCGGGCGGTGAACCGGGTGTGCTCGCTCCTTCCGAGGAGGTCAGCGCCACCGCGACGTACGTCATCACCCAGCAGGACCTCGACCGTGGACGGGTGGACAACGTCGTCGAGGCGACCGGGACGGCTGCGAACGGTGGATCGGTCTCGGCTCTCGACGGGGACACGGTCGCCCTCCCCGCGGTGGCCGGGGTCACGCTGGACAAGTCGGGACAGATCACCGACGTCGCGCCGAGGGCGGGCGACCTCGTCGACTACACCTTCGTCGTGACGAACGCCGGCAACGTGACTCTCGAGGGGGTCGAGATCGACGACCAGCTCGACGGTGTCTCGGCAGTGACGTTCGGTCCGTGGCCGGGTTCGCCCGGTGAGCTCAGCCCTGGGGCCGAGGTGCGGGCCACTGCCACCTACGCCGTCACGCAGGCGGACCTGGACGGCGGTGAGGTCGTGAACGTCGCGACCGTGTCGGCGACCGGGGTCCGGGGCGGCGCCGTCACCGACGGGGACACCTCCACGGTCCCGCTGGGCGCGGAGCCTGCCGTCGCTCTCGACAAGTCGGCCGGGTCGACGGCCGACGTCGGGGCGGCCGGCGACGCCTTCGACTACACGTTCGTGGTGACGAACACGGGCAACGTCACGCTCAGCGGTGTCGAGGTCTCGGACGCCCTGGCAGGACTCTCCGAGATCACGTACGGCGAGTGGCCCGCGGAGCCGGGCACGCTCGCCCCGGCGGAGTCGGTGGTCGCCCGGGCGACGTATCACGTCTCGCAGGACGACCTGGATACGGGCGAGGTGTTCAACGAGGCGACGGTCGGTGCGGCAGGTGCTCGTGGCGGCCTGGTCGACGCCCGGGACGACGTGACCGTCGTGCTGGACGGTGACGCGGCCCTCCGGTTCACGAAGACCGGGGCGCTGGCCGACCCGACGCGGCCCCTGGCCGGCGACACCGCGACCTTCACGTTCGAGGTGGAGAACACCGGCAGCGTCACGATCGCGGACCTCACGATCGACGACGAGCTGGAGGGCGTGTCGGACGTGGTGTTCGACGACTGGCCCGGTGAGCCGGGCTCCCTGGCGCCGGGACAGCTGGTGACGGCGACGGCGAGCTATGCGGTGAGCCAGGCCGAGATCGATGCGGGTGTCCTCGAGAACACCGCCACCGCGACCGCCTCCTCCCTGCGCGGAGACGCTCTGGAGGAAGCCTCGTCGGTCACGGTCCCGCTGGAGTCCGTCCCGGGGCTCGCGCTGACGAAGCGTGCAGCCCTCGACGACGGCGACGGCAACGAGGTCGCCGACCCGGGCGAGGAGATCACGTACTCGTTCGACCTCACGAACGTCGGCAACACCACGGTCTTCGACGCGCAGGTGGACGACCCGATGGTGACCGGCGTCGACGGCGTGGACGAGCTGGCCCCGGGCCAGACGGTGACCGTCACCGCCGCTCCCTACGCGGTGACGGTGCCGGACGGCGCCGCGGGATCGGTGGACAACACCGCCTCGGCAGCAGGCTCGGACCCGGACGGCCGGCCGGTGGTCTCGCCGGAGTCGACGGTCTCCACTCCGAGCGCGGCGGCCCCGACGGTCGACGGCCAGACCGGTGAGCTGCCGCGGACCGGCGCCGACGTCGGCTCGGCGGTGCTCGTGGCGATGGCGTTGCTGGTCGCGTTCGGGTGCCTGCTGCTGGTCGCGGCACGGTGGCGCCGCTCCTGAGCGGCGACGGCACCCGTCGTCCGGCCCCCTGGTCAGGGGGCCGGACGACGTCAGCGCGGTCCGGGTGTGGCGTCGTGGACCAGCCCGAGCATGTGGGCACGCGCCAGCGCGTCGAGCCGGCTCGAGACACCCAGCTTCTTGTAGATGCTCTGGAACTGGGTCCGGACGGTCGCCGGAGAGACGTAGAGAGCGCGTGCCGCCCCCGCTGCCGTCACGTCCTCGTCGAGCAGCCGCAGGACCTCGCGCTCGCGCGGCGTCAGCTGCACCGGTCTGCTGAACCGCACCGGGTTGGTCACCAGGTCGCTGCGGGGGAGGACGGGGTCGACGCCCGCGACGCGGCACAGCCGGGCGAGATCGTCGTTCCGTGCCGCCAGGAACGGCCGGACGTGCTCGGCCGTCGAGCGTAGGCCGAGAGCGAGGAGGAACTCCCTCCTCGCCTCACCCTCCTCGCCGAGTCCGAGACGTCCGAGTGCTCCGGCCAGGTGCAGGCCGATGCGGTCGGCGAGCGGGCGCGTCGGACCAGCGGAGTGCAGGGCGCGGGATGCGACCCGGACCGCCTCCCGGTCGTCCCCATGACCGAGGTGGGCCCAGGCCAGGTGGTGGTCCAGGTACCAGGGATGATCGAGGGCACGGGCGAGGTTGACGACACGGCTGCCCGGGCCGATCCGGGACTCCAGCACGGCCTCCGAGCGGTAGACCAGCTCACCGGTCATCGTCGTGCGGTCAGGGCTGCCCGCCCCGTGCTGGGTGCGCGCTTCGTCCAGGCGCTTCGCCCCCTCGGCCGGGTCACCGTAGGCGGAGTCGAAGGTCGCCCAGGCGTAGGCGACGAACGGCCACAGCTCGACCCTCTGCGTCGGAGGGCCGATCTCGTCCAGCAACGCCCGGGCGGGCGCCGGGCGGCCCTCCTCCATGGCGCAGAGTGCTCGCGCGATCGTCGCACCCAGGCTCGTCAGGTGCTCGATCTGCGGTGTCAAGGGACCCATCTGTCCGTTCTTCTCGGCCCAGGACCGCGCCAGGGAGAGGTGGCCGCGGTAGGAGCAGATCAGGGCGAGGTTGGCAGCCGCGTTGGCACCCGCGTAGTGGGCGTGCGGGCGCGGCCCGGACTCGGCGTACGCCTGGGCGTTCAGCTCGCTGGCCCGGTCCACGTCACCCGCGAGCAGCGCCGTCAGTGCTCGTTGGCTCGCCAGCCACCCGGGGCGCAGCTCCGCGCTCCTCAGGACGGCATGGTCCGGTGTCATGGCCGACGCCCGTCGATCGACCCAGGCGCCGATCCGCAACGACTCCGCGTAGTCGCCGTGCAGGCGGGTCGAGATGACGGCGATGGTGCCCATCGACACCAGGTCCTTCAACGAGGACGTCCGCTCCAGCTGCGCCGCGTACCCCCGGCCCCGCCGCGCGATCTCCTGGATGACCGTGCGCAGATGCGGGTCGTCCGCCTCCAGCTCGGTGTGGTGCGTGGCCAGGAGCAGCGCATGCAGGAGGCGTGGCCGTCTGGTCAGGACCGCGGCGTCCAGCGACGCGCCGAACCTGATGAGTCCGGACGCGTGCGCGGCAGGGAAGGCGTACCACTGCTCGTCGAAGTATCGCTCGACGGCGTGGACGTCCCCTGTCCTCAGCGCCTCCTCGATCTGTTGTCGTTCCGGTGTGTCCAACGAGCCCCCTGCGGTGTCCACGCCGCTGATGATCGGTCAGCTGCGGAGAGACCGCATGCCGGAGGAGAAATTTCACCCGCTCGGACCTTGCGGGACGCACCATCGGACCTGATGAGGCCGTTGATGAAAATGGCCCGTTCGACCGTCGCACTCACGGGGGCCGTGGTCACGTGAGTGATAACGGCGCGTGCACGGGGCACGTGCGCTTGGCTCGAAGGAGACATCATGCGGGCTCGTTCGTGGGGGGCGGCGGACGCCGACCATCGAGGAAGGCATGCGGCGGGAGGCGTCATGCGCGCGCTCCGCTCCGGCGATCGAGCGACGCGTGCGCGCCTCGTCGCAGCCGGCCTGGCGGGGGCGGTCGCCCTGGTCGGTGCGTCGGGGGCGATCGCGCTGCCTGCGCAGGCGGCGACGGTCTACGAGCTCGAGGGCGAGTGGGACGACGACACGCCGACCGAGTCGGTCGCGACCGGGGACTCGATCGCCGGGACCTGGTGGGCGAACGTCAACGACGACGCCGAGGCGCCGGGTAACGAGCCGGTCGACGACGTGACGATCACCGTGACGGCCGTGAACGCCGTCTTCGAGGAGATCCCGCCGGCCTGCCTGACCGAGGGCGTCGACCCGGCGTCGGAGATCCTGGACGACGGCGCGACCCTGGTCTGCAACGGGGGCACGTTCGACGAGGGGACGGCCTTCCGGCTGGACACGTCCGTGACCGTCACCGGCGAGTCCGGTGCGGTGTCGATGTCGGCGACGGTGGCGGACCAGGTGGCCGAGCTGCCCGAGATCCCGATCGAGAACCCGTTGCTGATGGACGTCGTGTGGGACTACAACGCGGGCAAGACGCTGAACTCCGGCGCGGGGCGGAACGTGGCTTTCAACTGGACGCTGTTCCACGGGGCGCTCAGCCCGGACGGTCCGGACACGGTGACCTATCGGCTGAGCCTGAGCAACACCGACGGCGCCCCGATGCAGGTGGGGCCGAGGGAGTGCGCCGCGTTCACCACCGGTGGGGCGGTGGGCCATCCGTACTCCGGCGGTGACAACCCGGCGGAGCAGATGGCGCCGTTCGTCGAGAGCTGCACCCTGACGCGGATCAACAACTCGACGTACGACCTCACCCTGACCGGGATCGACTACAGCCACGCTCAGGTCCCGACCGAGGACTCCAGGGGTGAGGCTCTGCCCACGCGACGAGTGGCGGTGGCGTCCGGCGAGGTGGTGTTCCGCGTCGTCACGGACGCCAACTCCGGAACGGCCAGCCTCGTCTCCAGCGCGCCGACCTACACGGCAGACGGATCGACGAGCGAGGACGATCCGGCGAACAACAGCTCGGAGGTCAACTGGTCCTCGGGCTTCGGCGTGGGCAACTGGTTCCCCTCGTACACGAACTCGAGCGCGAGGCTCTGGCTGGACCAGTATCGCGTCGCACCGGGCACCGAGGTCCAGGGAAGCACATCTGTGAACTACGCCAACGTGGATCCCCAGGTCGGCTACGGTGGCCTGTGCGTGATCCTCGACGGCGAGCACGTGAACTACACCGGTGCACAGGTGGTCGACCGGAACGACCAACGATCTCCCCTCGACGTCCCGATCGAGTACCTCGTGCGGGACACACCGATCGACGACCCGAACGGAACCGAGGTGTGCGGGAACGACAACGCGAACTGGGTCACGAGCCCACCCGCGGACCTGTCCACGGTGCAGGCGGTGCGCTCCCGCTTCGGCCTGGGGGGCGGGATGCGGACTGCGGCTCCGCAGCTCTTGGTGTCGCAGGTCGTCAGCGACGACGCGGCCGCCGGTCAGGACATCTGGACCTGGTCTGCCTACCGGAACACCTGGAACGGGGAGTGGGTCTACAACAATCGCACCATGAGCCCGGGAGACGCCCCCAACACCGGGGCGCGGACTCCCGGCACGCGCTATCCGTACTCGGGGAGCGGCCGGGACATCCTGCGCATCTCCACCGTGACGCCGCAGGTGGACAAGACCGTCGAGCCGACGGTGGTCGACGCCGGCGGCACCGCGACGTTCACCGTGAACTACACCGCTGAGGGCACGGACGTGGCCGAGACGGTCGACGGCTACATCGTGCGGGACGTCATGCCGCTGGGTGCCACGTACGCCCCCGGGTCGGCAGACCCTGAGCCGGAGACCTCCACCAACTTCGACGGCCAGCAGGTCCTGACCTGGACGCTCGACGGGGTGCCGACCAACCAGGCGAACACGCTGACGTACTCGGCGGACATCTCCGAGGACGTCGCCGGCGGTGACCGGTTGGTCAACAGCGTGGAGAGCAGCGTCGGCGGGGGCACGGCCAGCGAGCCGGCGACGGCGTCGATGACGGTGAACACGGCCGGTTCCACGTCGATCCTCAAGACGGCGGATCAGGCGTTCATCCCGAACGTCAACGGTGACGGCGTCGGCGAGGGGTCATGGACGGTGGACGTGGTCTCGGAGGACTCGTCGGCGCAGGCCTTCACGGACACGATCGACATCCTGCCGTACGACGGTGACGGCCGAGGCACGGACATGACGGGCACGTACGAGCTGAGCGGTGACGTCACGGTGAGCATGGGCGCGACGGTCTACTACACGACGGCGGATCCGGCGACGTTGTCGGACGACCCGGCGGATGCGATGAACGGGTCTGCGGGTGACACGACGGGCAACACGGTGGGCTGGACCACGACGTTCGACCCGGACGCGACGGCGGTGCGTGTCATCACCGACGAGCTGGAGCCGCGGGGTGCGTTCAGCTTCACGGTGCCGATCGTCACGGACGGCATGGAGGGCGAGGACGTCCTGGTGAACCGGGCACAGGGCCGGGCGGAGAACACCCGTCTGGTGATGCGCACGTCGGCTCCCACCGAGATCGCGAACTACTACTCGGCGAACCTGAAGAAGTACGTCCAGGACTCCGAGGGGGAGTGGCAGGACGCGCAGGAGCCGGGGACGTACCCGCAGTTCCACGTCGGGGACACGGTCCCGTACCGCATCGTGGTGGAGAACACCGGTCAGGGGTCGCTGACGAACGTCGTGGTGGAGGACGACCTGTTCCCGGAGGGCTCGTTCACCATCGAGTCGCTCGCGCCGGGCGAGAGCTACGTCCACGAGTTCGAGATCGTGCTGACCGAGCCGGTGGGCGAGGACGACGTCGTCAACACCGCCTGTGCTGAGGCGGACATCCCCGCGGACTCTCAGGTGCCGCCGGAGATCAACTGCGACCCGGCCGGGTTCACGCCGGTGGGGGACACCACGCACACCAAGGAGCTGGTCTCGGCCGCTCCGATCGGTGGCGGGCAGTGGGAGATCGTCTACGAGATCGTGGTGGAGAGCGTCCAGACGCCGGCCGCGGAGTACGCGCTGGCGGACGAGCTGCACTTCACCGACCAGGCGACGATCACCTCGGCCGAGGTCACGGCGTCCCCGGCCGACGTGACGCTCACCGACCCGGCGTGGGACGGTCAGGGCAACCTGATGGTCACGGACTTCGCCGAGATCGAGGGGATGGACAACCCGGAGTACGAGCCGCACGTCTACCAGGTGACGGTCGTCGCTGACGTGCCGCTGCAGCTCGAGGGTGCCGGCGGCGCCGATGACCCGACGGCCTGCGGCGCCGAGGACGGTGAGCCCGAGGACCGGGCGTTCACGAACACCTCGGAGCTGACCAAGTCGACCGGTGAGACCGAGGTGGACGAGGCCTGCGCCGAGCTGCCCTCGATCGACATCACCAAGGGCGTGTCCGCGGGTCCGGTGCCGAATGGTGACGGGACCTGGACGGTGTCCTACGACCTCGTCGCCACCAACGACGGCGCGGCCGAGGGCACGTACGAGGTGACCGACCAGATGACGGCCGACGGTGACCTGGAGGTCGTCTCGGGTGAGGTGGTCTCGGCTCCCGATGGCGTGACGCCGTCGGCGTCGTGGACCGGCCTCGGTGAGGAGGGGGCCGAGGAGAACGTCATCGCCTCCGACGTGCCGCTCGACGCGGGCGGCACGCACACCTATCAGATCGATGTGGTGGTCGGGATCGCCGAGGGCACCACGGGCGTCCCGGTGATCACACCGTGCTCGGCGCTGGGTGAGGACGGGCCGGGAGGCCTGTCGAACTCGGCGGGTATCGAGCACAACGACCTCACCGACACCGATGAGGCGTGTGTCGCGGTCGCGTACATCGTGGTGGACAAGGCGATCTCCGAGGGTCCGACGCCGAACGGCGACGGGACGTTCACGATCGTCTACGACCTCGTGGCCGAGAACGTCGGCGGCGAGGCCGGTGACTACGACCTGACCGACCGGCTGCAGTACGGCGAGGGCATCGAGATCACCGAGGCCGGCGTCGTGACGGCTCCGGACGGTGTGACGACCAACGACGGATGGACCGGTCTGGGTGACGAGGGCGCCGCGGCCAACGTCGTGGCCGAGGACGTCACGCTCGAGGCGGAGCAGGTGCACACGTATCAGGTCGAGGTCACGGTCGAGATGGACGAGGACACCATCGACCCGGCGGCGCTCGAGTGCCCCCCACCGGGATCGGGCGAGAGCGGCGGGTTGGCCAACTCGACCGCGCTCGACCACAACGGGATCGTCGCCGAGGACGACGTGTGCGCCGCACTGCCGCTCATCGTGATGGACAAGGAGCTGTCCGAGGACAGCCCCGTGGCCAACGGTGACGGCACGTGGACGATCACGTACGACGTGGTGGCCGAGAACATCGGTGCCGCGACAGGCGACTACGACCTGTCCGACGAGCTGCAGTACGGCGAGGGCATCGACATCCTCGAGTCCGCCGTCGTCTCGGCTCCGGACGGGGTGAGCACGAACTCGGGTTGGACCGGTCGAGGAGCGGCCGGGGCACCCGAGAACGTGATCGTGGCTGGTGAGTCGCTCGATGCGGGTGCCTCGCACACGTTCCAGGTGGAGGTGGTGGCCTCGCTGGACCTCGAGACCGTCACTGCGGAGACGCTCGAGTGCCCGGAGCCGGGGTCGGGCGAGTCCGGCGGCTTCGCGAACACCGCGGAGCTGGTCCACAACGGTGAGGTGCAGGTTGACGAGGCGTGCACCGAGCCGCCGCTGATCGACATCGCCAAGTCGATCACGGGTGCGGTGGCGCCGGTCGAGGGTGACGACGGGGTCTACGACGCCACCTACGAGCTGGAGGTCACCAACCGCGGTCCGGGTGCCGGTGAGTACGACCTGACCGACACCCTGACCTGGGGGACGGGCATCACCGTGGTGGGGATCCAGGACGTCACCAGCGACGTCGAGGACTCGGTCGGGGTCAACGACGGCTTCGACGGTGTGGACGACACCTTGATCGTCGAGGGTCAGTCGATCGCCGGCGCGGACGGCGCCGCGGTGGTGCACACGTACACCGTGACGGTGCGGTACGCGGCGGACCTGTCCGACGTGGTCCTGCCGGACACCGACGAGTGCACCAGCGGCGGCGACGCCGTCGACGGGGCGCTCAACAACGTGGCCGAGGTCGACTGGAACGGGATCGAGGACTCGGACGACGAGTGCGTGCGGCCGGGCAAGCCCACGCTGGACAAGGAGCTGGTCTCCGCGGAGCCCGTCGGTGGCGGTCAGTGGGAGGTCGTGTACGACCTGACGGTGGGCAACGTCGGGACCGAGGCGACCACGTACGACCTGGACGACGAGCTGTTGTTCGCCGAGGTCATCACGGTGGACACGGTCTCGGTGTCCGGTCCGGACGGCGTGAGCGTCAACGACGGGTTCGACGGTGACGGCGACCAGCGGATCGCCACGGACGTGTCGATCGCGGGTCTGGACGACGAGCGGTATGCCCCGCACGTCTACACGGTGACGGTGGTGGCGGACGTGCCGTTGACGTTCACCGACGAGGTGGGCGAGGACGGGACCGGTTCGCCGGACTGCACCGAGCCGACGGGTTCGAACCTGGTCTCCCAGGGGCTGAACAACGCGGCGACGTTGACCGACGAGACCGGTGGGACGGTCACGGACACCGACTGCGCGCCGGTGCCCTCGATCGAGATCACCAAGTCGGTGGTCGGTGAGCCGAGCGTGGACGACGGCGTGTGGACGGTCGCCTACGAGATCGTCGCGTCGAACGATGGCGCGGCTCGCGGGGTCTACACGCTCACGGACCGGCTGCGGTTCGGTGCGGGGATCGAGGTCGAGTCGGCCACGGTGACCGAGGCTCCGAAGGCCGCCGAGATGCTGGAGTCGTGGACGGGTCTGGGTGACCAGGGTGCCGCGGAGAACGTGGTCACGGCGGAGGTCGGGCTGAAGGCTGGTGGCGAGCACACGTACCGGGTGGAGGTCACGGCCACGGTCGACGGGTCGGCGGCGGATGCTTCGACGTGGACCTGCCCGGAGCCAGGATCGGATGAGCCGGGTGGGTTCGCCAACGTCGCGGGGATCGGGCACAACGACCTGACCGCCGCCGCCGAGGCCTGCGCCGAGCCGACGCCCCCGCCGGGTTCTACCCCGCCGCCGGCCGGGGACGAACCGGACACGATCGTCACCCCGGTCGGGTCTCTGCCCCGCACCGGTGCCACGATCGCGGGCATCCTTGCCCTGGCTGTCCTGCTGACCCTGGCAGGCGCCTACGGAGTGCGGGCCGCACGCCGAACGGCAGGCTGACCGGGTCCGCCCCGCCTCTCGCTGTGCGCGGCGAGAGGCGGGGCGTCCTTCATCCCACCGCCCGCCACGGACACTGGGGGACCGATGCTCGGGAAAGACCTGCACCGCGTGATCACGCCGACGATCTGGGGGTATGCCACGTTGACCCGCACGCCTGACGGCACGATCCCGTCCGGCGGCGCGACGTGGAGGGTCGACACCGTCCTGCCCCCGGAGCTGACCCCGGACGAGCTGGAGGACTTCCACTGCCGCCTGGCACAGCATCCGGGCCGGCGCCGCCACGCTGCGGTGGCGTGGGCGGGTCCCACGGTACGGCGGGCGTTGCGGGGAGCGATCGACGTGCGAACGTCGGTGGCGCTCGGGCTCCATCACGACGGGTGCCAGGAACCGCAGGTGGTGGCCACGGCACTCGTCAGGGTGATGAGGTCGGTGGCCGACACGCAGATCCTGCCCGAGCAGGAGCCGTTGGCCCGGCAGCTCGCCTGGTGCGCGCTGGCCGCGGCCCGGCAGGGAGAGACCCGGCAGGTGCTCGACGCCACGGCATGCCTGCAGCAGCTGTCGCAGGTCGACCCGGCCGGGGAGGCGACCGGATGAGGGCCCGCTGTTCCAGGCTCAGGTACCTCGTGACGCAGGTGGCGGCAGGAACGCCGCCCGGGCGTGGTGCATGAGCAGCAGCAACGGGTCGCGCCGGGCGACGAACCCGGCGTCGGGCACCAGCCCGAGGCTGTGGCGCCGGTGCAGCATGGCGAGCTCGGTGGCCGCCTGCTGGTAGTCGGCCAGCGCTCGCGCCGGACCGCGGCCCCGGGTGGCTCGCACGTGTTCGCGGGCCTGACGGCGGCGCTGCAGGCTCGACAGCATCCAGACGTCGTGGGGGGTCACCACGCCGATCTCCTGGTAGGGCGGCACGTAGGTGCGGATCAGACCGACGATGCGGCGCCGGTCGCGGTGCAGCACGACGGCGAGGGCGACCAGCACGCCGAGCCCCACCAGGTAGGCCGCGCCGAGCCCGGCCAGGCCGAACGCCGACGACGCGTTCCACAGCGAGTGCAGGGCCATCGCGCCGACGAGCCCGGCCAGGACCGGCGCCACCCGGCTGCGGCCCGCGGGGCGCAACGCGGCGGCGGCGACGCCGATGCCCGTCAGCGAGGTGCACAGGGGGTGCAGCAGCGGGGAGACGAGGCCGCGCACCGTGAACGTCAGCGCCAGGGTGCCCGGCGGCGCGAACGCGTAGTAGCTGATGTTCTCCACGACGGCGAAGCCGAGCGCCACCATCGAGCCGTAGATGATCCCGTCGGTGGGACCGTTGAGCTCGCTGCGCCGGAACCACAGCAGCCCCACCAGCACGGCGCCCTTGAGGATCTCCTCCACCACGGGAGCAGTGATCGCCGCGGTGGCGTACATGCCGAGCTCGGAGCCGAGCATGGGCGCCCACACGAGGTCGAGACCGGCCGTGTTGAGGAGCATCGCGAGCAGGACCGCGACGCCGGCGCCCCAGCCGAAGGCGGCGACGAGGGCGTCGGGCGGCTCGGGCTCGAGACGGTCCAGCGCCAGGATCCCGGCGAGGAGGAGCGGCAGCGGGACGAGCGCCAGGACGACGGCCGCCGGGACGCCCGTGGCCCCGTCCTGCAGCATGATCACGAGCGCCACGACCAGGCACAACGACGACACGGCGATCGTGATGATCGTGCCGACCGAGGGCCGGGCGGTCGCCCGCCCGGCCAGGATCGCCCGCGGATCGAGTGGAGGCATGGTCCAGACCTTACTGAGCGGGCGACCCGAGGCGCCGTGGCGCCCGCGATCTCAGGCCCGGTGGGCCCGGTAGTAGGCGACCAGGGCCTGGGTCGAGGCGTCCTGGTCGGCCAGCGCCGCGTCGTCGCCCGAGACGGCCGGGGCGACCTCCAGCGCGAGCTTCTTGCCGAGCTCGACGCCCCACTGGTCGAACGAGTCGATGCCCCAGACGACGCCCTGGACGAACGTGATGTGCTCGTACAGCGCGACGAGCTGGCCGAGCACGGCCGGGGTGAGGGCTGGCGCCATGACGGAGGTGGTCGGCCGGTTGCCGGAGAACACGCGGGCCGGGACGACCGCCTCGTCGGTGCCCTCGGCCCGGACCTCGTCGGCCGTCTTGCCGAACGCGAGCGCCTTGGTCTGGGCGAAGAAGTTGGCGAGGAACAGCTCGTGGACGTCCGCGCCGGGCTGCACCGCCTTCCCGTCGCCCTGAGCGTCGGTGAGGGGGTAGGCGGGGGTCGCGAACGCGATGAAGTCGGCCGGGATGGTGCGCGTCCCCTGGTGGATCAGCTGGTAGAACGCGTGCTGGCCGTTGGTGCCGGGCTCGCCCCAGAACACCTCGCCGGTCTGCGTCGTGACGGGTGAGCCGTCCCAGCGCACCGACTTGCCGTTGGACTCCATGGTGAGCTGCTGCAGGTAGGCCGGGAAGCGGTGGAGCTGCTGGGCGTACGGCAGGACGGCGTGGGTGTGCGCGTCGAGGAAGTTCGTGTACCAGACGTTGAGCAGGCCCATCAGCGCGGGCACGTTCTGCGCCAGCGGCGTGGTGCGGAAGTGCTCGTCCATGGTGCGGAAGCCGGCGAGGAGCTCGCGGAACCGGTCCGGGCCGAACGCGATGGCGAGCGACAGCCCGATCGCGGAGTCGACCGAGTAGCGGCCGCCGACCCAGTCCCAGAACCCGAAGGCGTTGTCGGGGTCGATCCCGAAGGCGGCGACCTTGTCGAGCGCCGTCGACACGGCCACGAAGTGCTGCCCGACGGCGGCCTGCCGCGCGGAGCCGGTGTCCTCGATCGCCCCGGACGCGGCGAGCGCCTCCCACAGCCAGGCACGGGCGAGACGGGCGTTCGTCAGGGTCTCCAGCGTCCCGAACGTCTTGGAGGCGACGATGAACAGCGTGGTCTCCGGGTCCAGCCCGGCGGTCTTCTGCGCGACGTCGGTCGGGTCGATGTTCGACACGAACCGGGCCTCCAGCCCGTCGCGCAGGTACGGGCGCAGGGCCTCGTAGACCATGACGGGTCCCAGGTCGGAGCCCCCGATGCCGATGTTGACGATCGTCTCGACGGGCTTGCCGGTGACGCCCGTCCACTCGCCGGAGCGGACCTTCTCGGCGAACGCGCTGAGCCGGTCGAGCTCGCGCGCGACGTCCGCGTCCACGTCCTGCCCGTCGACGACGAGGGGCGGCCGGGTGCCGGGCGCACGACGCAGGGCGGTGTGCAGCACGGCGCGGTCCTCGGTGACGTTGATGTGCTCGCCTGTGAACATGGCTTCGATGCGGCCGGGCAGGTCGACCTCGCCGGCGAGCCGGACCAGCAGCTCGTACGTCTCGTCGGTGGCGAGGTTCTTCGACAGGTCGACGAAGAGGTCTCCGGCGGTGTGGCTGTGACGCTCGGCGCGGCCCGGGTCGGTGGCGAACCAGCCGCGCAGGTCCCCGCGGAGCTCGTCGTGGTGCCGCTGGAGCCCACCCCAGGCGGACGTGGTGGTGGCATCGACAGGAGAGGTCGTCATGGCCCCTACCGTAGTGACCCGGACCGCGCCGTGCGCGGCTGTCTCGCGCGGCCGGCGGCGCTCACGGGGCCGCTGCCCTGTCGTCTCGTGCGAGCGGCCGCTCAGCCACGGATCGTCAGGCCGTGGATGAGAACCACGGCCGGGGGCAGTCTTGTCCTGACGCAGACCTGACCGACCCAGACACGGAGCGCATCCATGCCACGCAGGACGTACGACCTGACCGTCCCCGACCTCTCCGGCCTCCGCGCGGTGGTGACCGGCGCCAGCGACGGCCTCGGGGTGCACATCGCGACCCGGCTGGCGGGCGCCGGCGCCGAGGTGGTCATGCCGGTGCGCAACCTGGCCAAGGGCGAACGGGCCGCCGCCGTCGTCCGCGAGCGGCACCCCGGTGCCCGGCTCGTCCTGGAGGAGCTCGACCTGTCCTCCCTGGTCTCGATCGAGGCGTTCGGCGGCCGGATGCGTGGTGAGGGGGCCCCGGTCCACCTGCTCGTCAACAACGCCGGCGTCATGACACCGCCGGAGCGCCGCACCACCGCCGACGGGTTCGAGCTGCAGCTCGGCACGAACCACCTCGGGCACTTCGCGCTCACCGGGCACCTCCTGCCGCTGCTCCGGCAGGGGTGCGCCCGGGTGACGTCGCAGACCAGCATCGTCGCACGCCACGGCTCGATCGAGTGGGACGACCTGAACGGCGAGCGGCGCTACGACGGCATGCGCTCCTACCGGCAGTCGAAGATCGCGTGCGGCCTGTTCGGCCTGGAGCTCGGCCGGCGCAGCCGGGCCGCGGGCTGGGGCGTCACGAGCACCATCTCGCACCCTGGTGTCGCCCCGACGAGCCTGCTGGCGGCGCGTCCCGAGGTGGGTCGCGCCGCGGACACCCGGGACGTCCGGATGATCCGGTGGCTCTCGGAACGCGGGCTCGTCGCCGGGACCGTGGAGAGCGCGGCCCTGCCCGCGGTGATGGCCGTGACGTCCCCGACGGCGCAGGACGGCGGGTTCTACGGGCCGCAGTGGCCCGGGCGCGCCGGCGGTCCACCCGGGCCGCAGCGGCTGTGGGCGCCCCTGCGCCGCACCGAGGACGCGGCGCGCCTGTGGGACGTCTCGGAGGAGCTGACCGGCGTCCTCCTCCGCTGACACGGCGGACGGTCGGCGGTGCTCCCGTCCTGTGGCGGGCCTGCGTCCCCGGTGCCAGGATCGAAGCGGCCGGGGACGAACCCGGCCACTTCGGACGGAGAGAGGACGCCGCTCATGGCCATGTTCACGGTCTGGAAGTTCGACGACCCCGAGGGTGCGGCCAAGGCTGCCGCGATCGTCAAGGACGCCGCCTCGGAGGGCCTGGTCACCCTGGTCGACCATGCCGTGGTCGCGTGGCCGGAGGGGGAGAAGCACCCCAAGACCCACGGGGTCAACGAGGATGCCGCGAAGTCCGGCGGCTGGGGAGCCCTCTGGGGCCTGCTCATCGGTGCGCTGTTCTTCATCCCCGTCGTAGGGGCGGTGGCCGGTGCGGCGATCGGTGGCCTGAGCCGCGCGCTGTCCGACGTCGGGATCAAGAAGGAGGACCTGGAGCGGATCCAGGCGGAGGTCGTGCCGGGCACGTCGGGGCTGTTCCTCATCACGGAGCAGGGCGACCCGGACCGCTTCCGCGAGCGCCTGCACGGACTCCGGGCCACGCTGGTCAGCAGCAACCTGTCGGACGCCGAGACGCGTGAGCTCAAGGAGATGTTCGGGGGCTGATCCCGGTGCTTCGCGACCTCGTCACGCCGTCGGGCCGATCTCGGGCGCCGAGGGCCGATCGTGGTGAGGATGGGGGGATGGGAACCAGCAACCTCGAGCTCCTCACCGGCGACGACGCGACGGAGCTGCTCGCGACGGCCGTGTCCACCGCCGGTGGGGAGCTCGTCGACTGGACCGTCCGGCAGGTGGACCACCGGCCCGGTCGGTCCACCACCGTCGCGTACCGGGCGCGGGTGCGCTGGACCGTCAAGGACGTCGGGGGGCCCGACGGCGCCGCGGGCTCGCAGGTGCGCACCGAGACTCTGGGTGCCTCGTTGGGGCGCCCGGGGGACCAGCAGGTGCCCGGCGTGCTGACGTTGGACGACGGCGAGCACGAGGTGGCGGTGTGGCGGTTCCCGGGCGACCCGGGGCTGCCCGCCCTGGCCACGGCCTACGACCCGGAGGCGGTGAGCACGCTGCTCGGGGACCTCGGCGTGCCGGAGGTGGCCCGGGGTCCGGTGACGCTGCGGGTGCGCGCGTACCGGCCGACGCGGCGCGCCGTGATCGAGGCGAGCACCCCCGGGGCGCGGGTGTTCCTCAAGGTCGTCCGCCCCGAGAAGGGCGACGAGCTGTACGCCCGGCACGCCCTGCTGGCGGGTGCGGGGCTGCCGGTGCCGAAGCCCCTGGGGCGCAACGCCGACGGGTTGCTCGTCATCGCGCCGCTCGCGGGGGAGTCGATGCGGCACGCCGTGCGCGACGGCGGCCCGGTCCCGGCGGCGGGCGACGTCGTCGACCTCCTCGAACGGCTGCCCGACGGCGTCACGCAGCTTCCGCGGCGGGCTTCCTGGAGCGAGAACGCGGCGCACTACGCCTCGGTCATCGGTGCGGCGCTCCCGGCGGAGGCGGACCGCGCGGCCCAGCTCGCCGCCGTCGTCGCCGGGCGGATCGCGGGCCAGGGGTCGGCGGAGCCGACGCACGGTGACCTGTACGAGTCGCAGATCATGCTCGGCGGCGACGGTCGGATCACCGGGCTCCTCGACGTGGACTCGGCGGGTCCCGGGCGGCGGGCGGACGACCTGGCGTGCCTGGTCGCGCACGTCGAGACGCTGTCCCTGCTGCGGGGCTGGGACACCGGGCGGCTGCACGGGCTGGCGATGGACTACGCCGACGGGTTCGCGCGGGTGGTGGACCCGGACGAGCTGTACGCCCGGACCGCCGGCGTGCTGCTGTCCCTGGCGACCGGACCGCACCGGGTCCAGGAGGCGGACTGGCCGCGGCAGACCTCCCGTCGCCTGGACACCGTCGAGAGCTGGCTCACCGCTCGTCCGGGGTGAGACGCATCGTCGCGGACCCGCCTTCCGGGCGGAACCCCAGCGCGACGTCGATCGCGAGCATGTGCTCGTTCTCCTCGGCGTTCCAGGTGCGGACCCGGCGCACCGAGGGGTGCGTGCGGGCCAGGGCCCGGAGGTTGAGGGCCTCGACCAGCATCCCGAGCCGGTGGCCGCGGTGGGGAGCGTCAGCATCGTCATGGCGGCGAGCTCGCCGGTGGCCGCGTGCTCGGCAGCCGCCACGAGCACCTCGTGGCCGCCCTCGCGGTGCCGGGAGACCATGTCGCGGACGCGACGGGCGTCCCAGACCTCCTCAGCCCAGTCCATCTCCCCGCTCGGCACGTCCGTGGACATCCGCGTCTCGAGGACGGCGAACCCGTCCAGCCAGGTGTCGGGCACCACCGCGACGATCCAGACCGTGCGCCGATGCTCCTGGTGCCGGGCCTCGGCGTGCAGGGCGGCGGCCGTCCAGGCAGCGTCGGCGCGGGCACGATCCGCCACGCCGTGGCGCCGGTGCTCATGGCCTCGGCGTGCGCCCGGAGGGGGCGCGCGCCAGCGTCTCCTCAGGCCGGCGCGGGGCCGGTGCTGCCGCGCACCACGAGCGAGGTGGGCAGGCGCAGGTGCTGCTCGCGGGGGGAACCCTCGAGGAGGTCGAGCACCATGCGCAGCGCCTCGGTGCCCATCTCGTGCAGCGGCTGCGACACGGTCGTGAGCGCCGGCGTCGTGGTCAACGACTCGGGAACGTTGTCGAACCCGACGACGGAGAGGTCCTCCGGCACGCGCAGCCCGAGGTCCTGCGCGACCTCGACGACGTGGATGGCCGACTGGTCGTTGGCGGCGAAGACGGCGGTGGGGCGCTCGCCGCGCGACGGGGCGAGCAGCTCGCGCGCCGGGGTGTCGGCGGTGTTCGGCCGGTAGCCGCCCACGCGGATCAGCGACTGGTCGACGGTGATCCCGGCGGCCTCGAGCGCCTGGCGGTAGCCGAGCTCGCGCAGCCGGGCCGACTCGAGGTCGGGGCGACCGCCCAGGTGCGCGATGCGCCGGTGCCCGAGCCCGAGGAGGTGCTCGACGGCCTCGCGCGCACCGGTGGTGTTGTCGGAGTCGACAGTGTGGGTGCCCTCGGGCCCGGTGTGCGGGTCGATGGCCACGACCGGGATGCCGTTGGCCTCCGAGAGCACCATGGTCGGGGTGACGACGATCGCGGCGTCGATGAGGGTGCCGGCGAGCCGGGAGAGGGAGCGGCGCTCCCAGCCGGTGATGGCGCCGCCGTCGGTGCCGCCGGAGTAGGCGAGGAGCTCGTAGCCGGTGCCGTCGACGGCGGACGAGATCCCCTTGAGCAGCTCCGTGGAGTAGGGCTCGAACTCCGCCACCAGGACGCCGACGACGTTGGTGGACTGCCGGCGCAGGCTGCGGGCGACGAGCGAGGACTCGTAGCCGAGGTCGGCGACGACGCCGAGCACGCGCTCCGCGGTCGAGGGCGCCACCCCGTAGCGGTTGTTGACGACCTTCGAGACCGTGGCGACGGAGACGCCCGCGACCCGCGCGACGTCGGAGATCGTCACGCGACCCACGATGGGTCCGGACTGGGTTCCCGCGGGTGGCGGTTCGGCGGCGGTGCTCACAGGACGAGAGTATCCGGCAACGACGACGCCCGGCGCACCGTGTCGCGCCGTGTCGAAACCGTTATCGAAAACGATTGACGACGCTGTCGGTCTCCTGCCAGGGTGGGAATCGGACGGGCAGCCGCAGCGCCGAGGGGCAGGTGCGGACCGCCCGCAGCTGCACCACCGAAGTACCACTGTCGACGACGACCAAGGGGTTCCACGATGACGAGGAAGATGCGAGGCGCGACCGCCGTCGCGCTCGGGGCGACCGTCGCCCTGCTGGCAGGCGCCTGCGCCGGACAGGGGACGGCCGACCAGGAGACGACGGACGGCGAGACCACCGCCGAGGGTGGCGATTCCACCGTCGAGTGGTGGCACAACTCGAACACCGGCGAGGGCAAGGTCTACTACGACCAGGTCGCCGCCGACTTCGAGGAGGCCAACCCGGGCGTGACGGTCCAGGTCGAGGCCATGCAGCACGAGGACATGCTCACCAAGCTCCAGGCCGCCATGCAGGCCGGCTCCGGCATCCCCGACGTCTTCATGAGCCGCGGTGGCGGCGAGCTGCAGAACGACGTCGACGCCGGACTCCTGCGCGACCTCACCGAGGACGCGTCGGGCACCGTCGAGACGATCTCGGCGTTCACCGGTCAGTACACCGTGGACGACGGCGTCTACGCGCTGCCGTTCTCCATGGGGCTGGTGGGCTTCTGGTACAACATGGACCTCTTCGAGGAGGCCGGGATCACCGACGTGTCGGACAACCCGACGATCGACGAGTTCTACGGCTACATCGACCAGCTGAAGGCTGCCGGCGTCGACCCGCTCTCCGTCGGCGCCGGGGACAAGTGGCCCGCCGCGCACTACTGGTACTACGGCGTCGTGCGCGAGTGCGAGTTCGAGACCGTCGAGGCCGCCATCGAGTCGGGCGACTACTCCGACGAGTGCTTCCTCCAGGCCGGCGAGAACGTCCAGGACATCATCGCCAAGGAACCCTTCAACCCGGGCTTCCTGGCCACCGGAGCGCAGGAGGGGCCGACGTCGGCCTCGGGTCTGCTCGCCAGCGAACGTGTCGGCATGGAGCTCGCCGGCCACTGGGAGCCCGGTGTCGTGGGCGGTCTGCGCGAGGACGAGCAGGTGCCCGACTGGCTCGGCTGGTTCGCCTTCCCGACCTTCCCGGGCCAGGCCGGCGAGCCCAGCGACCAGATGGGTGGCGGTGACGCCTGGGCGGTGTCGAACGACGCCCCGGACGCTGCCGTCGACTTCGCCGAGTACCTGCTCTCCGACGAGGTCCAGACCGGCTTCGCCGAGCTCGACATGGGCCTGCCGACCAACCCGGCGGCGACCGGCTCGGTGGCCAACGAGACGCTGGCCCAGCTCATCCCCGTCCGTGACGGCGGTGGCGAGACCCAGCTCTACCTGGACACCCGCCTGGGTCAGTCCGTCGGCAACGCGATGAACGACGAGATCGCCCTGATGTTCGCCGGCGAGGCGGGCCCGCAGGACGTCGTCGACGCCATCGAAGAAGCCGCGGCAGCGCAGGGGTGACCGAGATGGCAGACGACGCGTCCGTCGCGACGGCCGCCTCGCCTGTCACCTCCTCCGGTCCGGCCGCCGGTGCGACCCGTCAGGGTCGCCCGGCCGCCGGGCCGTCGGCTGGGGGGCGACGGGCCAAGCGCTCACAACGACGCAAGTACCTCGAGATCGCGTTCTTCGTGACGCCGGCACTCGCGATGCTCGTCCTCTTCGTCGTCTGGCCGGTCATCACGGCCGTCCAGATGTCGGTGTTCCGGTGGAACGGGCGAGGTCCCCTGGTGGACTTCGTCGGGCTCGCGAACTACGTCTCGATCCTGGGCAACGACGTGTTCGTCGGCTCGCTCGTCAACAACCTCATCATCGTCGTGATGTCGATCGCCGTCCAGCTCCCGCTGGGGCTCGCGATCGCGCTCCTGCTGAACCGCAGGATGTGGGGCCAGGGCGCGCTGCGGACGATCATCTTCGTGCCGTACGTCCTCGCCGAGGTCGTGGCCGGCGTCATCTGGTTCCAGCTGGTCCAGCCGCAGTACGGCGTGATCGACACGATGCTGCAGTCGGTCGGCATCGAGCCGCCGGCACAGGGCTGGCTCGGCGACATGGACCTGGCGCTGTGGACCGTCATCGCCATCCTGACGTGGAAGTACCTCGGCCTGGCCGTGATCCTCTTCCTCGCCGGGCTGCAGGGCGTGCCCGAGGAGCTCTACGAGGCCGCCCAGCTCGACGGCGCCTCCTGGTGGCAGGTGCAGCGCCGGATCACCATCCCGCTGCTCGGCCCCACGATCCGGACCTGGGGGTTCCTGTCCATGATCGGGTCCCTGCAGCTCTTCGACATGGTGTGGATCCTCACCAAGGGCGGTCCCGCCAACGCCACGAGCACCATGGCGGTCTTCCTCGTCAACGAGGGCACCCGGAGCAACAACTTCGGGATCGCCGGCGCCGCCTCCGTGATCCTGTTCCTCATCGCCCTCGTCATGGCGGTGCTCTACCAGCGACTCATCCTGCGCCGAGACGCCAAGGGGGTGGCGTGATGACCACGTCGACTCAGACACCCGCCGTCACGAAGAACCCGCCGGCCAGGCGCCGCGGGGGCAGCGCCGGCAAGTTCCAGGGCGGCAACCCGGTCGTCTACGCGATCGCGTTCGTCGTCGTCTGCGCGACCCTCGGACCCGTCGTCTACGGGGTGCTGGGCGGCTTCCGCAGCAACGGCCAGCTCACGGAGAACCCCGCGGCCCTGCCGGACCCGTGGATCTTCAGCAACTACGCCGGCGTGGTCGCCAACCCGTCGTTCTGGCAGTACACGTTCAACTCGGTGGTGGTCGCCGTCGTCACGACCGCGATCGTCGTGGTCTTCGGCGTCATGGCGGCGTACCCGCTGGCGCGGTACACGTTCAAGGGGCGCGAGGCGCTGTTCATGGTCTTCGTGGCCGGGCTCCTGTTCCCGGCCACGGTCGCCGTCATCCCGCTGTTCATCCTGCTCACGCAGAACCTCGGGCTGGGCAACACCTGGTGGGGCGTGGCGCTGCCGCAGGCGGCGTTCGCCCTGCCGATGACCGTGGTCATCCTGCGGCCGTTCCTCAAGGCGCTGCCCCAGGAGCTGGAGGAGGCGGCGCAGCTCGACGGCACCAGCCGGATCGGGTTCTTCTGGCGGATCCTCATCCCGCTGTCCGGACCGGGCATGGTCACCGTCGGTGTCCTCGCGTTCGTCGGCTCGTGGAACGCCTACCTGCTGCCGCTGCTCCTGCTGCAGGGAGACATGAAGACCCTGCCGCTCGGCGTCGCCGACTTCTCCTCCGAGCACTCCTCCGACACCGCCGGTGTCTTCGCCTTCACCACGCTCGCCATGATCCCGGCGCTCGTGTTCTTCCTGGCGATGCAGAAGCGCATCGTCAACGGACTGCAGGGCGCGGTGAAGGGATGACCGCGCAGAGAGAGGACCGCATGCCCACCGAGACCGTGACCGAGGGCTCGACCGGGCCGGCACCTGTCGGCCCCCAGGTCTCCGACCGGGTCGCCGCGCTCCACGCGGAGATGACCCTGGAGGAGAAGCTCGGCCAGCTCGTCGGGTACTGGCTCGACCAGGGCGGCGAGGTCGTCGCCCCCATGCAGGGAGAGATGGCCGCCGGGCAGGTCGGGTCCGACCGGCTCGGCGAGGTCACCCGGCACGGCATCGGCCACTACACCCGGGTGTACGGCACCCGGCCCGTGGACCCCGTCGAACGGGCCCGCTGGCTCTGGGAGGAGCAGCGGCGCCTCAAGGCGTCGACCCGGCTGGGCATCCCGGCCCTCGTCCACGAGGAGTGTCTGACCGGGCTCGCCGCGTGGCAGGCCGCCACGTTCCCGACCCCGCTCGCCTGGGGCGCGTCGTTCGACCCCGCGCTCGTCGAGGAGATGGGTGCCCTGATCGGCGAGTCGATGCGCACCCTCGGCGTCCACCAGGGCCTCGCCCCCGTGCTCGACGTCGTGCGCGACCCCCGGTGGGGACGCGTCGACGAGTGCATCGCCGAGGACCCCTACCTGGTGGGCACCGTCGGGACGTCCTACGTCAAGGGACTCCAGGGTGCGGGGGTGCACGCCACCCTCAAGCACTTCGTCGGCTACTCCGGGTCGATGGCCGGACGCAACCACGCACCGGTCTCGGCCGGCCCCCGCGAGGTCGCCGACGTCTACCTGCCGCCCTTCGAGATGGCCGTGCGCGACGGTGGCGCACGGGCCGTCATGGCCTCCTACAACGAGACCGACGGGGTGCCCGGGCACGCCTCGCACGAGTACCTCACCGAGGTGCTGCGCGACCGCTGGGGGTTCGACGGCGTCGTCGTCGCGGACTACTTCGGGGTCGCGTTCCTGCAGGTGATGCACGCGGTCGCGGGGGACCGGGGCGACGCGGCGGGACAGGCGCTCGCGGCCGGCCTCGACATCGAGCTGCCCACCGGGGACGCGTTCCTGGAGCCGCTCGCCGCGGCCGTCCGTGACGGACGCGTCGACGAGTCGCTGGTCGACCGTGCGGTGCTGCGTGCGCTGACCCAGAAGGAGGAGCTCGGGCTGCTCGAGCTCGACGCGTTCGCGGGCGAGCCGCCCAGCAGCGTGGACCTGGACTCGCCGCGCCACCGGGCCGTCGCCCGGCGGCTCGCGGAGGAGTCCGTGGTGCTGCTGTCCAACGACGGCGTGCTCCCGCTGCGCGGGTGGACCCGCGCGCCGGGGCGGGTCGCCGTCGTCGGGCCCAACGCCCACCGTGCCGACGCGCTGATGGGGTGCTACTCGTTCGCCAACCACGTGCTCGCCCACCACCCCGAGCACCCGCTGGGCTTCGAGATCTCCACCGTCTTCGAGTCGTTGGGCGGCGCGTTCGCGGACGCGGGCGTCCAGCAGCCCACCCTGGTGCACGCGCGCGGCTGCGACGTCGACGGCGACGACACGTCCGGGTTCGGCGAGGCGGTCGCCGCCGCGCGGTCCGCCGACGTCGCCGTCGTGGTGGTCGGTGACCAGGCCGGGCTCTTCGGGCGGGGCACCGTCGGCGAGGGCAACGACGTCGAGTCGCTGGACCTGCCCGGCGTGCAGCGCCGGCTCGTCGAGTCCCTCGTCGCCACCGGCACCCCCGTGGTGATGGTGGTCGTCTCGGGGCGTCCGTACGCGATCGACTGGGCGCTCGACGGCGACCGGCGACCCTTGGCGGTGCTCCAGGCGTTCTTCCCCGGCGAGGAGGGCGGCGCGGCGATCGGAGGGATCCTCACCGGGTCGGTGAACCCGTCCGGGCGGCTCCCCGTGTCGCTGCCGCGGTCGGCCGGTGCCCAGCCGTACAGTTACCTGCACCCCGTCCTCGGCGGGCCGAGCGACGTCACGTCGACCGACTCCACCCCGGTGCGCCCGTTCGGCTTCGGGCTGACCTACACCCGGTTCGAGTACTCCGAGCTGGAGGTCGACGCCGCGGCGCCGACCCACGGGACGCTCGTCGCGTCCGTGCGCGTCACCAACACCGGGGACGTCGCCGGTGCGGAGGTCGTCCAGCTCTACGGGCGCGACGTCGTCGGCTCGTTGCCCCGCCCCGTGGTGCAGCTGCTGGCCTACGAGCGGATCGCGCTGGAGCCGGGCGAGTCGGCGGTCGTCGCGTTCTCGGTGCCGGCGGCCCGGTTCGCGTTCACCGACCGACGGCTCGAACGCGTCGTCGAGCCCGGCGACGTGGAGGTCTGGGTCGGTGCCCACGCGGCCGCGACCGACGGGACGGGTCACGAGAGCGTCGAGAACACCACCGGTGGCGCGATCTCGAACGAGAAGGCCGTCGCCCGGGCGGACCTGCCCGGGGCGGCGACGCCACGGGCGACGGTCGCGCTGACCGGGACGAGGTACGTCGTGACGGCGGCCGACCCGCGGATCGTCACCGCCGCCGTCGTGGGGTAGGGCGCCGACGGCGGCGCGTGGCAGAGTGGACGGATGCGGGTCGACATCTGGCTGTGGGCGGTGCGGCTCTTCAAGAGCCGCTCCGTCGCAGCGTCCACGCTGCGCGCCGGCCGGGTCCGGGTCAACGGCACCGTCGCCAAGCCGGCGACGTCGGTGGCGGTCGGCGACCGCATCACCTGGCGTGACCCCCTGCGCGAACGCGTCGTCGTGGTGCGCGAGCTGATCCCCAAGCGGGTCGGCGCGCCGATCGCCGTCAAGGCCTACGAGGACCAGAGCCCGCCGGTGCCGACGCGCGAGGAGCGTGCGGCCGTCGGGCTCCGGGAGCGCGGCACCGGCCGGCCGACCAAGCGCGAGCGCCGGGAGATCGACAAGCTTCGCGGACGACGCCGTTAGTCGCGTCGGGCCTCGACCAGGTGCCGTGTCGAGCGGGCCACGACCGGCCGGCCCGCGCGCATCTCGGCGTCGAGCTCGCGCAGCGTGTCCTCGTACCGGTCGACCGAGAAGTCGGGCACCCGCCAGACGCACCTGCGCAGCGGCCAGATGACGGCACCGACGTCGTCGAGCTCCATCCGGCACCTCGCACGCCGCACGTCATCCACGACGAGCCCGGCGCGCTCGGCCGCGGCGACCGTGTCCAGGTCGAGCGCCGAGCCCACCTGCCCCCGCCGTTCGGCCAGCAGGCGGGCGTAGCCCCACGGCGGGCGCTCCTCGCGGGCCCGCCCGTCCAGCCAGGCGAATCCCTAGCCGGACACGTCGGCGGCGGTCGCCTCCGCCGCCAGCTCCTCGAACGTCCGCACGGCTCACAGCTCCCGGAGCAGCGAGATCAGCTCGTCCGCCATGTCGAGCCGGCGGGCCAGCGCGGCCCGGCGCTCCTGCGCGGCGGCCACGTGCCGGGCGAGCCGTGCGCGCAGGGCCTCCTCCTCGCCGTCGGGGACGTCGGTGCCGTCCGGGCCGCCCCCGAGCCGGTCGGCGACGGCGAGGAGGTCGGCCATCTCCTCGAGCGAGAACCCGAGCGGCTTCATGCGGCGGATCAGGAGCAGGCGTTCGACGTCGGACTCGGTGTACAGGCGGAACCCGCCCTCCGAGCGCGCCGACGGCGGCAGCAGACCCACCTGGTCGTAGTGCCGCAGGGTGCGCAACGACAAGCCGGTGCGGTCCGCGACGGCTCCGATGTGCATGGTCTGCGGGGTGGTCATGAAGCGGGTCCTGACGACGGCGGGGGCGGGACGAGCACTCTATCGGGGCGTCCCGGGGCTACTGTCACCTCATGGTGAGTGAACGAGTCCGGGACCTCCTGGCCGACCAACCCGTCTGGGACGGGCACAACGACCTCGCGTGGGAGGCCCGCGAGCAGGTGGGCTACGACTGGGACCGCCTCGACATCTCCGGCTCCACCAAGGGCCGTACCCACACCGACATCCCGCGGCTGCGGGCCGGTGGCGTGGGCGCGCAGTTCTGGTCGGTGTACGTGCCGACCACGCTGCCCGGCGCGGAGGCGGTCGTGGCCACGATGGAGCAGATCGACGCCGTGCACCGGATGGTCTCGCGCAACACCGACCAGCTCCAGCTCGCCACCAGCGCCGCCGACGTCGAGGAGGCCTGGGCCCACGGCCGGATCGCCAGCCTGCTGGGCGCCGAGGGTGGTCACTCCATCGACGGCTCGCTCGGGGTGCTGCGCATGTTCTGCGCCCTGGGCGTGTCCTACATGACCCTGACCCACAACGACAGCACCTCGTGGGCGGACTCCGCCACCGACCTGCCCGGCGGGCACGGCGGCCTCAGCGGGTTCGGCCGTGAGGTGGTGCGGGAGATGAACAAGCTGGGGATGCTCGTCGACCTCTCCCACGTCGCCGTCGGCACCATGCACGCCGCGCTCGACGTCAGCGAGGCGCCGGTGATCTTCTCTCACTCCAGCGCCCGCGCGGTCTGCGACGTGCCCCGCAACGTGCCCGACGACGTCCTGGCCCGCCTGGCGGACAACGGCGGGGTCTGCATGGTCACCTTCGTACCGCACTTCGTGACGCCCGAGGTGGCGGAGTGGAAGGCCGGAGCGGAGGAGGCGGCCGCGGCGGAGGGCATCCGCGCCGGCGACTACCCGAGGTTCAGCGCCTTCCTGGCCCGGTGGCGTGAGCAGCACCCGGCACCGCCGACCCGCCTGGACGACGTCGTCGCGCACGTCGAGCACGTGCGCGAGGTGGCCGGGATCGAGCACGTCGGCCTCGGCGGGGACTACGACGGCGCCGACGGGTTCGCGCCCGAGCTCGCCGACGTGTCGGGATATCCCGCGCTGCTGGAGGCGCTCGCGGGGCGCGGCTGGTCCGACGAGGACCTCGGTCAGCTCACCAGCCGCAACATGCTGCGCGTCATGCGCAACGCCGAGGCCGTGGCGACCCGCATGCACTGACGGTGGGACACGCACGTCAGTCGAAGGCGTACTCGCGTACCAGTGCGTCCTTCGGCCTCCCGTCTGCTTGCTCATGGCTCGGGCGCGATCGCTGACTGTCCAGGATCGTTCGCCCAGCGTCTGAGCTGCTCGAGGACGCGGAGGGGGTCGAGCTCGGCGGTCCGCAGGATCATCGGCCAGGTTGCCCGGGTGAACCTCTCGCCGTGTACTCGTCGCAGAGCCTGACGCGCTCTCTCGGTCGTCGTCTGTCCGGTGCGTACCGCGTCACCCAGGACGGTGGCGACGTGGCTCAGGTCGTGCCCGGATCGCACCAGGTCCGCGATCGTGCGCTCCGGTGTGGTCGTGGGCAGGCCGTCGACAAGCCTGACGTCCTGCGGGTCGAGGTTCATGACATGGATGCGCAGCCCGCTGCGGCGAGTCTGCCGGCGTCGTGGCATCGTGATCTCGACCTCGTCGGAGGGCAGGTCCCGATGTTGTACGCAGCGGCTGCGGTCGCGTGGGAGATGACACCGGCGACGTGCGGCTCTGCCAGGCGGTCCTCGGCCAGCCTGTGAGGGTCCAGGACCAGCCACTGAGCCCTGGTCTCGGTGTTCCGATCTGCCGCGGCCGATGGTGTGGCGTACACGCCGTGGAAAACTCGTTCCAGCTCACCGTCGGCGACCATGCGGCTCAGCATCATCTTGCCTACGCCAGCTGCCGCTGCCTGACCGGTGGTCAGCAGGCCCCATTGATCAGCTGCGGGCGGACCACGACAGGCCGAGGCTCTGCAGCACCTCGGACGGGTCGCGGTGGGCGGCGTCGGTGTAGGCATGAAGAGACATCACGGAGGCGGTGAGCATCGTGGTGATGACCTGACGGGCGAGCTGGGGATCACGGCTGGCCTCGTCGAGGAGCTCCTGGACGACGGGTGACCGGATCCCGAGATCCGGGTCCGAGCACGCTGTCAACAGCGCGATGGTGGTCGCACCTGCCTCGTTCTTCATGGCATCCCCCGATGTCCAGACCGATGTGTCCGGTCTACCGCACCGAGGGGGTGCGCGCGACCCGAGGTCGTGCCCGACCGGATACCGACCGGTCACCTGGTGCCGCTACGATCACCTGCGACGGCCAGGGGGTCGTCGCAGGACAACACGACGGAGCAGACGTGGCGCGCGCGGACCGGACCCGGAATCGATCGGGGCGCCCGCTCCGCCGCGTGGCGACAGCCGTCGTCGCGCTCGGGCTGGCCCTCGGGGGTCTCCTCGCGCCGGCCGCCGTCGGCCCCGCGGCGGCGGCCGACGGCCTCACGGAGGAGTCCCGTGCGCGGTACGTGGTCAAGGCCAAGGGGTCCGTGACCGCGGAGATCACCACCACCATCACGAACGTCACGCCGAACAGCGGCTCGTACATCTACTACTTCGACGCGTACGGGATCGGGGTGCCGGCCAGCGCGAAGAACGTGCGGGCCACCAGCGGCGGTGCATCGCTGACCGTGAACCTGGAGGACGAGCCCGAGGACCCGAACGTCCAGTGGGCCACGGCGTCCTTCTCGCCGCTGAACTACGGACGGACCCGCACCATCGAGTGGACGTACGACATCGGCGGGGCGCCGATCCGCTCCGAGCGGTGGAGCCGTGTGGGTCCCGGGTACGCCACCTTCCCCGCACAGGCCACCGGCGACCCCGGCAAGGTGAGCGTCGAGGTCGTGGCACCGAGCTCGATGAAGTTCGACGCCACCGCCGACTTCGCCGTCGACCAGCAGGGCAAGCGGAGCGTGTACACCCTCGAGGAGCACACGGACGAGTGGGGCACGTGGGCGGCGGTGTCCGTGCGCGACCCGGAGCGCACCGACACGGAGGACGTCACGGTGGGCGACGCCACCCTGACGCTGCAGAGCTTCCCCGGCGACGACACCTGGCGCGAGTTCGCGGCGGACCGGGTCACCGTGGGGCTGCCCCTCCTGGAGGGCTACCTCGGGGCGGAGTGGCCCGGGCGCATCGACGTCGTCCGCGAGGACGTCTCGCCCCAGGTGCTCGGCTACGCCTGGTTCGACGACGCGGGCAACGAGATCGTCCTGGGCGAGGAGCTCGACGAGGCGACACTCTTCCACGAGCTCGGCCATGCCTGGTTCGACGACGCACGGTTCGAGGGGCGCTGGCTCTACGAGGGGCTCACCGAGGTGACGGCGTACCGGGTGATCGACGCCGTCGAGGGCGAAGGAGAACCCCGCAAGACACCGAAGCGCGACGCCAAGGGTGCCCTGCCGCTGGTCGACTGGACCGAGACCGAGCGAGAGCCCCGGACCGAGACGTACGCCTACGCGGCCGCGTACACCGCCGTGCACTCGCTGCTGAAGGACGTGGACGAGGAGCAGTTCACCGAGGTGGTCTCCGCCGCCTATGCCGGCGTGGGTGCCTACGAACGGCCCGGCAACGACGTCGACAACCGGGGACGGATCGACTGGCAGCGGTTCCTCGACCTCGTCGCCGAGCGTGGCGGCGTCGACGGCACCGAGGCCTACGAGAAGTGGGTCGTCGACGACGACGGCGTCGAGCTGCTCGACGAACGTGTCGACGCCCGGGCGGCCTATGCGAGCCTCGACGAGGCGGACGGCGGGTGGCAGCCGCCGTACGGCCTGCGGCGAGCCATGACCGACTGGAAGTTCGACGACGCCGCCACCGCCGTCGCTGCGCTCGAGCCCGTCGCACCCGACGCCGTCGCGGTCCAGGACGCCGCCGAGACCACCGGGCTCGACGTGCCCGTGGCCGTCAGCGGCGCCTACGAGGACGCCGAGTCCACCGAGGACTACGAGGCGCTGGCGACGCTCCTGCCCCAGGCCGCCGCCACGATCGTCCAGGTCGGCGACGCCTCGGACGCGGTCGCAGCCGAGGGCGACCCGGTCACGGAGCTCGGCGAGTCCGTGCTCGACGTCGAGGCGTCGGCGGCCGAGTCCCGTGCGGCTCTCCACGCGGGCGACCTCGACCGTGCCCAGGCGCTCGCCGGCGACACCGCCGAGCAGGCCGGCCGCGCGCTCTGGGTCGGGATCGGCATCGTCGTCGGTGGGCTGGTCCTGCTCGCGCTCCTGGTGCTCGTGCCGGTGCTGCTGGTGCGTCGCCGCCGTCGTCGTCGTCCCGCGGTCCTCACCGAGCCCCAGGTCGTCGCGGTCCTCGCCGCGCCCGGCACGACGGCGGAGCGTGCGCCGGACGACGCCTCGCCGGGAGACGTGGCCGACGACGGAACCGACGGCGCGAAGACGCCCGTCGGCGGGTAGGGACTCACCCGAAGACGGTGCCTGCGCCGCCCGGCGACCCGTCGGTCAGGTGCCACCGGAGCGTGGCGTCCTGCCACAGGCCGTTGTCGTCCGAGGCTGCCGGAGACTCGACCCACACCATCCAGTAGCCGTCGACGACCTCGGCGTCGAGCGAGAGGCCGTCGGTCGTCGTGACCTCGACCCGGGCGACGTCCTCCCCGGCGCGGCCGACGAGCGCCGCGGCATGGCCGCCCCCGCCGCCGGAGTCCGCCACTGCCTCGTCGGCCGCAGGAGCGGGTGCCGAGGCCGTCCCGCCGCTGGTGAGTCGCTGGGTGTAGGGCGGGTCGGCGTCCTGGGCGCACAGCACCGTCCTGCGGACACCGTCCCCCAGCAGCGTCACGCCGACCTCGTCGCGCACCTCCTCGAACACCGGCCGCAGGCCGGACGACGACGACCCGCTCGGGCACTCCTCGCGCCGTGCCTCGGCCAAGGGTGTGGTGGCATCGACGCCCGGCCACGCCTCGTCCAACGACATCGACCCCTCGGTGCCGTCCGCCAGCCGCCACGTGAGCGCGACCGCCGCGTCCTGCGGCACGCGATCCTCGGGGGAGAAGAACGCGGACCAGTAGCCGTCGTCGGTCATCCGGGCCTCGACGACCACTCCGGAGTCGCCGGTCATCGAGCCGCCGTCGTCGGACCACTCCAGGGCGACGTCGACCGAGTCGACCCCGGCGCCGGCGACGCCCCACACGACCGGCGCCGGGCCGCTCGTGACTCCGCGGGGGAGGATCTCGTCCGCTGCCGGCTCGGCGCCGGGCAGCGACCAGGTGGTGGTCGATGTCGTCGTGCCGCCGTCGCCGCGGACGTCGGAGCACACCCCGGCGACACCGCCGCCGTCGAGCACGAGGAGGGTGGTGTCGGCCGTGCCGCCGGACTCGCTCGCGACGGTGCGCCAGGTCAGCTCTTCGGCGGTCTCGGGCTGGAGGCCCAGGTTGCCTACGAGCTGGTCGCCGCACGTCGCCCCGGGCGACGCGGGGACGAACCCCACCTCTCCGGGGAGGAGCACGAGCCCGACGCTGATCACCCCGACGGCGCCGGCGGCCGCAGCCGCGACCCCGAGGTGCCGGTTCCGCCGCCGGGCGGCACCGAGCGGGGCGACGACGTCGTCCAGCGACTCGTCGTGGAGGTCGACGACCTGGGTGCGCTCGTGCACCCGGCCTCGACGTGAACCTGTCCGATCCTCCACAGCGGCGTCGAAGACGGCGGCACGCGCCGCCGCGAGACCTTCGGGGTCGGGGGACGAGGTCGGTGCTAGGCGCGCGAGCCGGTCGTCGATGCGGGGGATGCTCATGCCGACCTCCGGGTGGCTGACGAGGTGCTGTCGACAGCACGCAGGGCGGGTGGGACGTCCGCGACGGACGCGGCCAACCGCCGTCGGGCGCGGTGCAGGCGGACGTGGAAGGCCGCCGTCGTGCATCCCGCGACCTCCGCGGCCTGGGACGGGGCGAGACCGTCCCAGGCCACGAGCAGGATCGCCTCGCGCTCGCGCTCGGTGAGCGTCACCAGACCGCGGAGCAGCAGGTCCCGCTCGGCGACCTCCGACTCGGGTGACCCGGCGGCCGACGGCGCGGCGTTCTCCAGAGAGGTCAGCTCGGCGGTCAGCAGGCGGCGGCGGACCTGGGACCGTGCAGCGTTGCGCCGCAGGTTGCGGGCGACGACGAGCAGCCACGGCAGGGCGTCGGCCGGGACGTCGTCGAGGCGCCGCCAGGCGACGAGAAACGTCTCGGACAGCAGGTCCTGGGCGGCGTCCGGGTCGGTGTGGCGCAGCAGGTAGGCCTAGACGCGGACGGCATGGGTATCCCAGAGCGCGGCGAGGCGCTCGGCGGGATCGCCGTCGAGCTCGGCCGGTGCCGTGTCACCGGGGGAGGAGAAGCTCACGCCACGTAGTGTCCGCGACGCGCCGAGACTTACGTGCCCGGCTCGGGACCTTTGGCCCGTCGCGCAGGGCCGACGTACCCCCAGGTCAGGGCCGTTGCACCCTGCCGTGGCGGGGTCCGTGGCGGCGATGCTGGTCTCGTCGCCCGGGGACGGACCCGGGCAGCGAAGGCCGGGCTCCCCGGCCGGAGGAGGAAGCCATGACGACCACCGTCCGGGGTCCGCAGTCGGTCCCCACCACGCCGGAGCGCAGGCTGTCGCCCGCCGCCGCGTACACGTTCGCGGTGCTCCGCCTGCTCATCGCCTTCCAGTTCCTGTGGGCCTTCGCGGACAAGACGTTCGGGCTGGGGCTGTCGACGCCGGCCGAGAACGCCTGGCTCACCGGGGGCTCGCCGACGGAGGGCTTCCTCAGCAACGTCGAAGGCCCGTTCGCCGGGTTCTTCGGGGCGCTCGCGGGCGTCGCCGTCATCGACTGGCTGTTCATGCTCGGCCTGCTCGGCATCGGCCTGGCCTTCGCGCTCGGCATCGGGATGCGGATCGCCGCCGTCTCGGGCGCCCTGCTGCTGGTCATGATGTGGATGGCCGCGCTGCCGATCGAGGTCAACCCGTTCCTGGACGACCACCTCATCGAGGCCGTCCTGCTCATCGGTCTGGCCGCCGTCGCTGCGGGCGACACGCTCGGGCTCGGCCGCCGCTGGGCCGCGACCGACCTCGTCCAGCGCTACCCGATCCTGCGCTGAGCGTGGCGCGGGACCGATCGCACCGCTGACACTCCCCGGGGCCTCCGGACTCGGGGTCGTCGGCACGGTGGGGCCCGGGGGCCGCGGCACTTGGTGCCGGGCAGGTCCGGGTCCCGCACCCGATGGAGGAACAGGACCGAGGAGGATGCGATGAGCGAGCGACACGGAGTGGTGGTCGGCGTGGACGGCTCGGCGGACAGCGACCAGGCGCTCTTCTGGGCGGCGGCGGAGGCCGTCCGCCGGGGCACCACGCTGACCGTGCTGAGCGCGTACGACGTCTCGACCGTCCCGGGCGGCACCGGCTACGGGATCGGGCCGGAGGCGATGCACGACGAGGCCACCCAGGTGGTCGGACGGGCCGCCGAGCGGCTGGCGAAGGCCCGCGAGGAGTGTGCCGGCCAGGTGCCCGAGGCCGACGACACCAGCTGGGAGACGGTGCACGGTTCGGCAGCCGGCGCGCTCGTCGAGCACTCCGGGAGCAGCGCGCTCGTGGTCGTGGGCCGACGTGGTCTGCACGCCTTCGACCGGGTCGTCCTGGGCTCGGTCTCCGCGGTGGTGTCGGCCCGGGCGAACGGGCCGGCGGCCGTCGTGCCGTTCGACCCCGTCGCGGCGACGACGGACTGCCCGGGAGACGTCGTCGGTCCGGTGTGGCGCGTCGTCGCCGCGGTGGACTTCGACGACCACCTGGAACGGGTGCTCGACCTCGCCTTCGAGGAGGCCGCGCACGCCGGCGTCCCGCTGCTCCTGGTCCACGCGCTCCACTCGGAGTTCATCGCCGGTCCCTACGCCATGGAGACCGCCTGGGTCCACGAGTACGAGACCGAGGCGACGGCCCGCCTCCAGGACAGGCTGGTCGGTGCGGAGCGGAAGCACCCGACGGTGCAGCGGACCATGGAGATGGCACGCGGGTCGATCGTCGACGTGCTCACCCGGCGGCTCAGCCGGCACGACCTCGTCGTGGTCGGCGGTCGGCCGCACGCGCCCGTCCTCGGACGGATCTTCCGGTCGGACGCCGACCGCCTCGGGCGGGACGTCGAGTGCCCGGTCATCGTGGCCCACGCGTAGCCTGATGACCATGAGCGAGCAGACCGTGCGGGTCTTCCTCCTGGACGACCACGAGGTCGTCCGTCGCGGTGTCGCGGACCTCCTCGAGGCCGAGCCCGACCTCGAGGTCGTCGGCGAGGCGGGGTCGGCCTCCGAGGCGCTGGCCCGCATCCCGGCGCTGCGGCCTAACGTCGCGGTGCTGGACGTCCGGCTCCCCGACGGCGACGGGGTGAGCGTGTGCCGCGAGCTGCGCTCCACCACGGACGTCGCGTGCCTCATGCTCACGTCCTTCGACGACGACGAGGCCCTGTTCGACGCGATCCTCGCCGGCGCGGCGGGCTACGTCCTCAAACAGGTGCGGGGCAACGACCTCCTCGCGGCGATCCGGACGGTCGCCGCCGGGGGGTCCACGCTCGACCCCCGGGCGGCCCGGCTGGTCATGGAACGCATGCGGTCCCAGGACCGGCCGGACGCCGACCCCCTGGCGGACCTCACCACCCAAGAGCGCCGGGTGCTGGCCCTCATCGGCCAGGGGCTCACCAACCGGCAGATCGGTGCCGAGCTGTACCTCGCGGAGAAGACGGTGAAGAACTACGTCTCCAGCGTGCTGGCGAAGCTCGGCCTGGAGCGTCGCGTCCAAGCGGCCGTGCTCGCCACCCGCCTCGAACGGCCCTGAGCCGACGACGACGTCAAGGCGCCAGGGGGACGTTCCAGCGCAGCAGCGTCCCCGGCCGCGCGGCCTCGGCCGCGAACGTCCCGCCCAGCTCCTGGGCGCGTCTCTCGAGGTTCGCCAGCCCGCTCCGGGCGGCGTCGGCAGGGAGCCCGCCCCCGTCGTCGCGCACGGTGAGGCTGATCTCGTCCCCGGCGACGAGGTCGACGCTCGCGGTGCGTGCCTCGGCGTGCCGGCCGACGTTCGACAGCGCCTCACGGACCACGGCCACGAGGTGGTCCCCGACGTCCGGGGCCACCAGCGTGTCCACGGGCCCGGACATGCGCAGCGCGGGTGTGAAGCCGAGGGTGCGGGTGGCCGCGTCGACCTCGGCGACGAGACGGGCGCGCACGCCGACCCTGCGCGCGCCCCCGGTGGACGGGCGCAGCCCGCGGATCGTGGTCCGGATCAGGCTGATCGTCTCGTCGAGATCGCCCACGGCCCGGTTCACCCGTTCGGCGTCGGCGGGGGCGGCGTCCTGCAGCCGCCGCCCGACGCCCTCCAAGGACAGCCCGGTGGCGTACAGGCGCTGGATCGCCAGGTCGTGCAGGTCGCGGGCGATGCGGTCCCGGTCGCGGACGACCGCGAGCCGCTCGCCGTCGCGCCGGCGTTCGGACAGCTCGAGCGCGACCGCCGCCTGGGCGGCGAACGCGGCCAGCGCGTCGACGACCACCCGCGGGAAGGGCACGGTCCCCAGCCGGCGCCCGACGGTGAGGACCCCGGCCGTCCGCCCCGGCCCCCCGAGCGGCAGCGCGGCGAGCGGGCCCACCACGCTGGGCGGGTTGAACGAGAGCGTCTGACGCCGGTCGGAGGCGGCGTCGGCCGTGACGACGGGCCGGCCGGAGACGTAGGCCTCCGCGGCGAAGGTGCCCTCGAGCCGGACGTCGGTGCCGACGAGGCCCTCGGTGCCCGGTCCGTGGGCCGAGCGCACCCGGAGGCGGTCGGACTCGTCGGGGACGGTGGCGAGCACGGCCACGTCCGCCGCGGCGACCTGCAACGCTTCGCGCGCGACGGCGTCGAGCACCTCCTGCGGCGCGTCGCCCTCCAGGACCCGGCGGGAGATCTCGTCGTTGCCGTGCGCCCAGCGCTCCCGCAGCCGGGCCTCGTCGTACAGCCGGGCGTTCTCGACGGCGACGCTGGCGGCCGAGGCGAGCGCCTCGACGAGCCGTTGGTCCTCGGTGCTGAACTCCATACCGCCGCGCTTGTCGGTGAGGTACAGGTTGCCGAACGCGCTGCCGCGCACCCGGAGCGGGACACCCAGGAAGGTCCGCATCGGGGGGTGATGGGCGGGGAAACCGACCGAGCGGTGGTCCGCGCCCATGTCGGGCAGTCGCAGGGGCACCGGGTGCCGGATCAGCTCGCCGAGCAGTCCCCGGCCACGGGGGTACGCACCGATGGCGCGGATCTCGTTCTCGGTGAGCCCGACGGTGATGAACTGGGCGATCTGCCCGTCCTCGCCGAGTACCCCGAGTGCGGCGTAGCGGGCGTCGACGACGTCGGCGGCGGCCTGCACGACCCGCTGCAGCGTCGTCTCGAGGTCGAGGCCGCGGCCCACGGACAGCACCGCACCCAGCAGCACGTCCGCGTCGTCGCTCATGCGGCCACGCTAGCGCTGCCGGGCCTGTCCGGCCCGGGACCTTGGTCCCGCGCGGCGGGGTCGACGGCCTCTTCTGCCGGCCCGTGCCCGCGTGGCGTACTGGTGTCCAGGACACGAGGAGGACGCCATGAACACGAAGAGGTACGCAGTGGTGGTCGGGGTCGACGGTTCGTCGGCCGGCGACCAGGCGCTCGAGTGGGCCGCCGCGGAAGCGGTCCGACGCCGGGAACGGTTGACGGTGCTGACCGCCTTCGAGGTGACCACCATGCCGCTCGCCGACACCTACGGGATGGGGCTGGCGTCCCTGCGGGAGTCCGCCGAGGACGTGTCGGGCCAGGCGATGCGTCGCCTCGCCGAGCTGCGTCGTCGCAGGCCGGGGTCTGTGCCCGCCGCCGAGGACGTCGACCACGAGATCGTCGAAGGGGCCCCCGCCGGCGTGCTCGTCAAGCGTTCCGAGATCAGCGAGCTGGTGGTCGTCGGGCGGCGGGGTCTCAACGCCCTGGACCGCCTGGTGCTCGGCTCGGTCTCCGCGGCGCTCCTGGCGATGGCCAAGGGCACGGTCGCCGTGGTCCCCACCGACCCCGTCGCGCTGCGGTCCGCCTCGGCGGCCGACGTCGTCGGACCGGTGTGGCGGGTCGTCGCCGCGGTGGACTTCGACGACCACCTGGGCCGGGTGCTCGACCTCGCCTTCGACGAGGCCCGGCACGCCGGTGCTCCGCTGGTCGCGGTCCACGCCCTGACGGAGGAGTTCCTCGCGGGCCCGTACGCGATCGCCGGCGGCTGGGTCCACGAGTACCGCGACGAGGCGAAGGAGCGGCTCCAGGAGGAGTTGAGGCGCTGGGAGGAGAAGTACCCGACCGTGCACTGGTCCGTCCAGGTGGAGCACGGGTCGGACGCGGACGTCGTCGCCTCGCGCCTCGGCCGCCACGACGTGCTCGTCGTCGGCGGACGCCGGCACACCCCGGTCATGGGACGCGTCCTGCGGTCCGTGCCCGACCGTCTCGGGCGAGAGGCTCCGTGCCCCGTGATCGTGGCGCACGCGCAGCCGTGATCCCCGCGCTCCCGCCTGACCGCCGGCCCCTGGCGGTCAGGCGGGTTCGTCGTGCAGGATCCGCTGGAACAGCAGGTGGTCCGCCCAGCGTCCGGCGATGCGCAGGTACCGCGGAGCCAGGCCGATGCGAGCGAACCCGGCCCGCTCGAGCACCCGCTGGGACGCCGTGTTGTGCAGGAGGGTCGCCGCCTGCAGGCGGTGCAGCCCGAGGTCGTCGCGGGCCAGGCCGACGGTGGCCCGCACGGCGGCCGTCATGATCCCGCGGCCGGCGAGCCCGGCGTCGACCCAGTAGCCGAGGTGCCCGTTCTGGAAGACGCCACGGACGACGTCGCTGACGTTCACGCGGCCGACGATCGCGTCGCCGCGGGCCAGGACCAGCGGGCACTGCCGTCCGGCCTCGTGCTCGCGGAGCCCGACGAGGACCTGTGCGGTCTGGCGCTCGGCGGTGAAGAACGCCTCGGTCCGCGCAGGCTCCCACGGCGCGAGGTGCTCGCGGTTGCGGGTGTACGCCTCGGCGAGCGCCGGCCCGTCGTCGGGCCGCAGCAGGCGCAGGGTGACGCCGTCGGGCAGGGAGATCGGCAGGGGCACGACGGCGAGCCTAGCTACTCGTCGTCGGACTCCGAGCGCAGCCGGGGCTCGGTGCGCAGCTGCGGGTTGTACCCGGCCTTGTCGGCGTAGAAGGCGCGGATGCGGTCCATGTCGGCACCGACGTCGCCGGTGAGGTCGAGGGTCGGGCCCAGGCCGGTGGTCATGGTGGTGCGGTCCACGTAGCCGAGGGTGACGGGCAGCCCGGCCTCGCGGGCGATCCGGTAGAAGCCGGACTTCCAGCCGTCGCCGGAGCGGGTGCCCTCGGGGGTGACCACGAGATGGAAGACCTCGCCCCGGGAGACGTGATCCAGGACGTCGCGCACGACGCGTGACGGGTCGCGGCGGTCGACGGGGATGCCGCCGAGCGCGCGCATGACCGGGCCCTTCCAGCCGTCGAACAGCGTGTGCTTGCCCAGCCAGCGGATGTCCAGGCCGAGCCGCCAGGAGATGGCGAGCATCAGCACGAAGTCCCAGTTGGAGGTGTGGGGCGCGCCGACGAGGATGCCGGCCTGGCGAGGGGCCGGCTCGCTGCGCAGGGTCCACCGGCTGAGCCGCCAGAAGAGGCCTGCGACGGCGCGGCGCAACGGGTTGAGCATCGTCCGAGTTTAGTCGCGCGCCGGCGGGGCCGGTGCGGCGTCGTCGGCGCTCGGTGCGCCGGCCGGTCCCGTGGCCCTCCGCTCGAGGGCACGCAGCCGTTCGACGATCTTGATGAGGATGGCGACCACGGGTGTCGACAGCGCGGCGCCCAGGAGGCCGAACAGGGCGCCGCCCGCGATCGTCGAGCCGAGGATGACGATCGGGTGGAGCCGGAGTGCCCCCTGGGTCATGAAGGTCTGGATGATCGTCTGCACGCCGTTCTGGGCGACGAGGATCACGGCGAGCATCACCAGAGCGGGCACCAGGCCACCGGAGCCGAGCGCGATGAGCACCGCGAACGCCCCCGAGACGATCGCGCCGAGGAACGGCACGTACGAGGTGATGAGCGTGACGACGGCGATGGTGAGGGCCAGCGGGAGGTCGAGGAGCCAGGCGGCGACCCCGACCATGACGGACACGACGACGCTGGAGGCCGTCAGGGCGAGGAAGTACCGCCGCATCGCCCAGGTGCCGTCGTCGATGATCCCGGCGCCGACGTCCTCGGCGACGCCCAGGTGGCGGGCGGTCCACCGCGTCAAGGAGTCCCAGTCGGCCAGGATGAAGTAGAGCAGGAAGAGGCCGACGAACGTGCCCATCGCCAGCGCCGCGGTGCCGGAGAACACGTTGCCGAGCTGCGCCGTGAATCCGGACAGCAGCACGGTGCCCCACCGGGGGAGCCCGCCCGCCTCGCTGTCGTCGACCTCCGGGAGCTCCAGGCCGAGGTCAGCCGCCCAGACCTGGACGGCGTCGAACCCGATGGTGAGCTGCCGGCCGATCTCCGGGGCCTGCTGCACGACGCCACGTATCGCGAGTCCGACCGTCCCCGCCGCGACGAGCAGGAGAACCAGCAGCACGATGATCGCGGCGAGCCAGCGGGGCATCCACCGGGTGAGCCGCGAGCACAGCGGGGCGAACAGCGCGCCCACCACGAGCGCCACGATCAGCGGCACGACGAGCCCCGAGATCAGCGACGTGCCCAGGTAGACCGCGACCGCCGCCAGCGCCAGCCCCACGAACGCCCAGGCGCGTCGTCCCCAGCGTTCCAGGGTGGAACGATCGTGCCTGACGGCGGCGGCGTCGACGGGGCTCATGGCCCGAACCTATCGGGCGCGGCCCACCGGGGTCCTGCTGCCGTCACATCGCGTAGAGAGCGGCCACGTCCTCGATCTACGACCACGTGGCCGCCACGGGGTCGTCCGCTCCGTCGGCCGCCAGCTCCCAGCGCACCACCGAGTCGGGGACACCGTCCCAGACCCAGGTGTGCTCGATCAGGGAGGGCTCCTCGACCGCGGTGACCTCGCCGGTGGCCGTGCCCTCCTCACCGAAGTCGAACACGGCTCCGCCCCGACATGCGGCTCGATGCGGCAGCCCGGCAGCCCGGCAGCCAGCGCTCCAGGAGCTCGGGGTCGGTGAGCCACGCCCAGGCGCGCTCCGTGGGCACGGGCAGGTGCCGGACGAACTGGATCTGCGCGGTCCAGGACGGGTCGAGACCCAGGGTTCCGCGGGTGGTGTCGGTGGTCATGCTGTGCCGGTCTCGTCGGCGGCGATCTCGCGCTCGAGCCTGTCGAGCGCGTCGTTCCAACGGGTCTGCTGGGCCTCGAGCCAGGAGCCTGCCTCGGCGAGGGCGTCGGCGTGCAGGGAGTAGCGGCGCTCGCGGCCGGCCTTGCGGACGGTGAGGACCCCGGCGGAGACCAGGGCGGTCAGGTGCTGGGACACGCCGGGGCGGGAGATCGCGAAGTACGAGGCGATCTCCCCGGCGGTGCGTTCCTCGGCGGACACCAGCTCCACGATGCGGCGCCGGTGCGGGGTGCCGAGGGCCTCGAAGACGTCCATGGATATATGTAAGCAGCGTCTTACGCATGACGCACCCCCTGCCGCCGTGGGAGCTCTCGCCACAGCCGCGCCCACTGCCCGGCGTCCAGGTCTCGCGGCAGCGCCCGGGCGGCGACGCCGCACGAGGCCAGCAGCGCGTGCGCCTCGCGGCGGGTTGACCTGGTGGCTCCGGCGACGACGTCGGCCAGCGTGCGGCCCCGCCCTGTGAAGACCCGGCGGACGAACGCCTCGTAGCCGCTGCGCTCCCGGGCCGGGACGAGCGGTTCCGTGCGACGGGCCACGGCCAGCAGGCCGCCGTCGGCCCCGGGGGCAGGTCGAAAGTGCTGTGCCGGGACCCGGCCGTGCAGCGTGAACGTGAACCACGGACCGGCCTGTGCGGTCATCATCGTCGCCCCTCCCACACCTGCCCGCTTGCGGGCCACCTCCCACTGGGCGAGCAGGATCGCGTGCTGCCAGCGGTCGCGGGTGAGGAGGCGCCGCAGCACGGGCGTGGTCAGGTGGAACGGGACGTTGCCGACGACGACGGGCCGGTCCAGCGGGTGACGCAGGACGTCGGTGTGTTCGACGCGCACGCTAGGCAGTCGGCGTCGCAGCCTGCGGACGAGGTGCTCGTCGAGGTCGATCGCGGTCAGGTCGCGGCCGAGGCGGGCCAGCGGGACGGTGAGGGCGCCGTCGCCGGCCCCGATCTCGAGGACCGGGCCGTCGGTCACGGCGACGAGACCGACGACGCGGTCGACGGTGGGGTGGTGGACGAGGAAGTTCTGGCCGAGCTCATGGCGGCCGCCATGGCGAGAACGGGTAGACACGGGTGCGCTCCGAGCGAGAGGTACGGGGCACCCCGACGGGCGTCAGGACATGACGAGATGACGCGCGGCCGGGGTGCGAGGACGTCCCGGACGACGGCGCGTGGCGTGGTGGACCCGCGGACGCGCCGTCAGGCGCGGCGGTCGCGGAAGAGCAGCGCCGTCGACGGCGCGCAGCACAGTGTTCCCATGGCCGGAGATCGTAGTGCGAGGCCCGTGGCGTCTGCCACGAGAATTCTGCAGGGTTGCTGACAGCAATCATCGACTCAGGCATCTTTCACCCGGCCACAGTGTCCTGTCGCGTCATTTGACCCCTCCCTGTGGAGTGACCGCTTCGACAGAGGAGGAAGCATGGAGGCATCAGAGCACCGGTACGTCGGCGACCACGTCCGGCTCACTCATTCCGGGGCCCCGGTCAAGACGCGCGACGGCGTGGTGACGGTACAGCTCGACCCGACCGGCCCCGGAGGGCTGCCGGAGACCCTCACGTACGGCCAGGTGGTCGCGCTGGGGGGCGACTTCTACGGAGTCCCGGGAGAGAAGCCGATCAGCGACGGAGCCACCTTCGCCGACCGCGAGCGACTCTTCCGAGAGGCGTTCGACACGCTGTGGCGTGGAGACCGTGACGAGCTGCGGGCCGTCCTCGCCCTGATGGACGAGGAGTGGCAGGCCGTCGTCGTGGACCGCCCGGCCAGCCCCGAGCGAGTGTTCGGGGACCTCGGCGACTCGCTCAGCTACAAGTGGAACGAGGTGACCGGTGGTGCCCCGGCGAGCGAGGGGGCCTACGGGCTCTGGGCCAAGCCCGGGAGGTTCATCCGCCTCGCCATCGCGAACATGGACCACTTCGGCGCCGACGCCGAGAAGGCCTACCTGGCCGGCCACGCGGCCGCGTGCGCGATGGCGCCGCACGACCTCAACCGCGCCCTCGCGATGAACGCGTTCGCCGACCACTTCCTCACGGACCTCTTCGCGTCTGGACACGTCCGCACGCCGCGCCGCCTGCTCAACGACACGGCATGGACGGGGGAAGGCGCTCTGTCGCGGCAGACCATCGGCGGACTGCTCTCGCGGGCGATGCACGGCGAGGAGAACGCCGTCGGCCTGCACGTCGCCTCGGGGCGCAAGCCTCACGGCTGGGTGGCCTACGGGGACCGGGTCGAGCTCGAGCCGAAGGCGGCCGACAACCTGGCCGAAGCCATCAAGGCCACCCAGGCGTCGTTCGACGACGTGCTCCAGGCCGCGCAGGTCGGCGCCCCGGCGTTCTCGGCCATGGAGTACGTCCCGCACGTCCCCGGCCACTACCCGCCGACCGGCGGTCCGAGCATCGCCCCGATGTTCGTCGACGTCCGGGGGGTCCCCGAGCTCCGTGGCCGGTGGCGAGACATGGGCCCCGGGCCGCGGGACGTCTACTCCTACGTCTCCCAGTATCTCTGGGGGACCACCGTCGCGGCCGTCTTCGGCAGAGAGCTGATCTCCGACGGCAGGCGGGCGTTCGCCAGGGCGTTCCTCGGGCAGTGAGCAGCGGGTCCGTGCCCCGACCAGCCTGGCGTGCCAGGATCGGGGCATGGACACCGGGGCGCAGTGGAGCGACGTCGACGACTACCTGGCCGGTGAGCTGGTCGCCGAGGACGAGGCGCTGGTCGCCGCTCGTGAGCTGGGACGGGAGCGAGGGCTACCGCCCATCGAGGTGGCCCCCAACCAGGGAGCTTTCCTCGCGCTGATCGCCCGGATGGCCGGCGCACGCCGGGTCCTCGAGCTGGGCACCCTCGCCGGCTACAGCACCATCTGGCTCGCGCGAGCCGTCGGGGACCAGGGGCACGTCACCACCGTCGAGCTCGACCCGAGGCACGCCGAGGTGGCGCAGGAGAACCTCTCGCGGGCCGGCGTCGGTGACCGGGTGCAGATCGAGGTCGGTCCGGCGCTCGACGTCCTCACCGGCCTGGCCGACGCCGGCACCGAGCCGTTCGACCTCGTGTTCATCGACGCCGACAAGGCGAACATGGCGGCCTATCTCGAGCTGGCGCTGCGGCTGACGCACGCGGGGAGCGTCGTCGTGGGCGACAACGTGGTGCGCCGCGGCGCCGTCGTCGACCCGTCGAGCGACGACCCGAGCGTCCAGGGCGCGCGAGCGTTCCTGCGCGGCCTCGGCAGCGATCCCCGGCTGGAGGCGACGGCGCTGCAGACGGTCGGCTCGAAGGGCTGGGACGGCTTCGCGGTCGCGCGGGTGCGCTGAGCGGCTCTCCTATTCCGTCAGCGAGACCGCCGAGCCGTTCCGGCGGAACGTGCGCAGGGCGTAGTGCTCGTCGTCCCGGTGACGGTCGTGGCGCGGCATGCTGCCACGGTGGCGGATCGTCGCGACCGGTCGCTACCGGTCGGCCGTTCCCTCAGGCGAGGTGGCGCTCGATGACGCGGGCGGTGGCTGCGCCGCCGTCCGCCCCCGCGTAGGCCTCCCGGACCTCGGCAGCGGCGGCCCGGACGACCGGGTCGTGCAGCACGCGGTGCACCGCCGTGCGGAAGTCCTGCGTCCCGACCCGCCGCGGTGAGACGGCGACGGCGTTGCCGCGCTCGGCGCACCGGCGCACGTGCCACGTCTGCTCCGGCTGCAGACCCATGCCGACGAACGGCACGCCCGTCGCGCACGCGGTCTGGACCGTGCCCTGACCGCCGTGCAGCACCGCGGCGTCGACCAGGCCGCCGAGGCGGTGAGCAGGCAGCAGGTCGGTGACGTGCACGGTGGGCGGCAGGACGTCCTCGGGCTCGAGGTAGTGGCGCACGGGCGCGACGACGTTCACGGGCAGCTCGCCGAGAGCTCGCGCCGTCCGCAGCACCAGGGCCCGGCTCGCCGACGACCCGAGCCCGAGGTAGACCAACGGCTCCGGTGCGGCGGCCAGCTCCTCGACCACGGGCGGCAGCGGCGCGTCGAGGTGGGCGAAGATCGGGCCCACCTGCTCGAAGTCGTCCGGCAGGTCGAAGCCGTCGAGCTCCCAGTCCATCTCGGTGAGCAGGTTGTGGTCGGCGCGCAGCAGCGAGGCCGCCGTGCGCAGTGGCGGTACCCCGTTCTCCCGGGCGACCGTGGTGAACGCCCGTGGCGCCAGCGGTGCCGTGGTGTACATCCAGCGGAAGGTCGACGTCGCGACGCGGTCGGCGGCACGGGCCGGGCCGCTCCGGCCTGGGACGAGCCCCATCCGGCGGGTCTGCTCGACCTGCGGACCGGTCAGCGCGAACGGGACCGGGTAAAACAGCGGGACGCCCTCCGCCCGGGCCGAGAGGAACGACGTGAGGTTCGACCCGGTCACCACCGCACGGGCCCCGGTCTTCCGGACGATCTGGCGTTCGACCGCCACCCGGTCGCGCACCAGCGCGGTGGTGAACGGGCTGCGCACCGACCGGCCCTGGTCGAACGCCAGCGCCTGCTCCCGTTGCGCCCGCGACCAGGCCGGCAGGCACGCGCGGTACGGGAGGCCGGCGTCGCGGACCAGGTCGACGTAGTCGTGCTCGTAGCCCATGAACACCGGTGAGTGTGCCGGGTCGAGGGCGCGGGCGACCTGGATCATGCGCGTGGTCTCGGCCAGGTTGAACATCACCGGGCAGAACAGGACGGTGCTCATGCATGCCTCTCGTCGAGGGTCAGGTACAGCGGCGGTGTGCCCGCGCTCTAGCATCGTCCTCGTGATCACTCGTGAAGAGATCCTGGCGCGCGCCGCCGACCGTGGCAACCGGATCCCGCTGCTCACCCTCGCCGAGTTCTTCGACGGCAACGACGTCGAGGACTCGATCGCGCCGAACCAGCACGGCTACGGACGGCCCGGCCTCATCGAGATCGCTGCTCGGCTGCGGGCGATGGAGGCCGACGACGCCGTGGCGTGGGTGCGGGTGCAGCTGCACGAGGAGATGTTCGAGGACGGCTACGACGACATCTCGGCGGAGTCGGTGGCGATCTGCACGGCGTTGCCCGACGACGTCGTGGACGCTCGCCTCGGCGTGGAGGAGCTGCAGGCGGAGCCGGTCTGGGAGGGCCTCTCCTACGACCATGACGAGTTCTGCGACGTGCCGCCCGTGCCGGACGGGCAACGTGTGCTGACACTCGTCTGGGACTGACCTCAGCCTGTCCCTCCGTCCGGGACGTCGAGCGCTGGCACGTCGAGCTCCTCGACGTCGGGGATCTCCGGGACGTCCAGGTCGAAGGTCGGGATGTCGATCGGCTCGCGGTCCTCCCACTCCTCCATCCGTTCCCGGTTCTCCCGCAGGACGCAGCTGATCCGGGTGTAGCGCGACCCTCCGCACGTCGGGTCCGAGCCGCCGGAGCCTGACGTCGCGACGTACCGGCCGGCGGCGTCGTGCTCGTTCGGCAGGACGGGCACGTGCGCGACGGCGAGCAGCCCGCCTGCGCCGAGCGCCACGATGGCCAGGACGAGGCCCGCGGCGCCCACGGTGTCGCGCGCGCCACGCCGGGAGCCCCCGGTGGCGGCGGGCTCGGCGCCCTCCCGGCGCAGGGCGGCGCCGAGCGCACGGAGCTGCCAGACGACCAGCACGCCGGGGAGCAGCCACGTGACGGCACCGAGAGCCGCGACGGGCAGCGCGTCGGGCCGTGCGGCACCCGCTGCGGTCACGGCGCCGGGCAGCGCGAGGAGCGCCACGAGCACGGCCCGGCGCGCGGTCGTCGCCCGGAAGCTGCCGCGCAGCGCGTCCACGCGCACCAGGCCCGGCCCGGAGGCCCCGAGGTACCCGGCGTCCCGCGCGTGCCGCACCATGGTGCGCGGCAGCATGACCGCACCCGCCCCCGCTATCAGCAGCGCGAGGGCGAGCAGGACGAGGAACCACCGGACGGCGACGGCGTCGCGCACCAGGAGGAGGGCGGCCAGCGCGAGGACCGCGGCGACCCACCCGGTCACCAGCCCGACCGTGCCGAGGCGACCGGGCCAGGTGCCGTCGAGCAGGCTGCGGCGCACCAGCACCCGGGGCACGTGGCGCAGCACCGACCATGACCGGAAGGCCGAGACGACGAGCAGCACGGCGAGGACCGCGGCCCAGATCGGGAGGAGTCCGACCATGCTGTTCCGCATGGTCCACGCCAGCAGGAGGACGGCTGTGGCCACGACGACGATCGCCGTGTCCATCGGCGCGAGCAGCCGCTGCCAGACGCGCAGGAACAGCACGTACCCCGCCTCGGCGTGCTCGGGGTTCTGCGCGAGGACCCCGACGAGCGCCTTGGAGTGCTGCCCGTCGTCCACCGAGAGCTGGGCGTCGGCGTAGAGCAGGCCCTCGTGCTGCGGGGCCGTCGCCAGGCCCTGGCGCACGAGCGCGCGGGCGAGGTCGCGTTCGCCCAGCCGCGTGTGGATCGACGCGGCGCCGAGGAGCCGGCTCGGGTTCTCCGGCTCGAGCTCGAGGGCCCGGGCGGCCTGTCCCCTCGCCAGCTTGCGGTCCTGGGGTCGCACGCGGCCGCTCACGAGGACGTCGGCGTGCTGGACGAGGGTCGCCGCATCGTCGGGCCGGAGCTCGAGCGCGCGCTCGACGGCGGCGCGCGCCTCGGTCAGCCGGCCGCGGTTCTGCTGGGCGACGGACAGCAGCACGTGTCCCTGCGCGAGGTCCGGCGAGCCCACCACGACCTGCTCGAGGATCCGTTGCGCGTCCGCGGACCGCTGCAGGCGCAGGTGCAGCCAGCCCGCCGTCAGGTGCAGCCGGACGTCGTCCGGGTGCTCCGCCAGCGCGGCCGTGATGCCCTCGAGCGCCTGCTCGGGCCGGCCGGCGTCGACCAGCATCTCGGCGCGAGTGACCTGCCCGGCCACCGGGTCGTGCCCGGGTGGGGACCCGGTGCTCACAGCATGTGGCGCGACCGCAGGTACGCCGCCAGCTCGTCGTAGCGTCCGTCGTTGTTGGCGAACGACACGACGTTGCGCGCCGACTGCAGCCATGCCGTCGTCGACGGGCGCACCTCGGTCAGCGCCGCCCGGACGTCGTCCATGTTGATGGGACGGATCTCGCCGCTGGCGATCGAGTCCGTCATCGCCTTCTCGGCGGCCGAGGCGCACAGGTGCTCCAGGTCCGCACCGGAGAACCCGTCGGTCTGGTCCACGATCGTCGACAGCGAGATCCCCGCGACGGGGCGACCTTCCAGGTAGTGGCGGAGGATCGCCCGGCGCGCGGGCGCGTCGGGCGGGAGCACGAGGATCATGCGGTCGAACCGGCCGGGCCGCAGCAGGGCGCTGTCGACGTCCCAGGGGTGGTTGGTCGCGCCGAGCACGAACAGGCCGTCGTTGTCCGATCCCATGCCGTCCATCTCCTGCAGGAGCTGGTTGACGACGGTCCGCATCCCCGACGACCCCGAGTACTGCGTCCGCTTGCCCCCGATCGCGTCGACCTCGTCGAGGAACAGGACCGCCGGCGCGAGCGCCCGGGCCCGCTGGAAGAGCGCGTGCAGGTTCTGCTCGCTCTGCCCGATGTACTTGTCGAGGATGTCCGCCAGCGTCACGGTGAGGAACCGTGCGCCGAGCTCGCCGGCGACCGCCCGCGCCATGAAGGTCTTGCCCGTCCCGGGAGGCCCGTACAGCAGCAGCCCGCCGCGCAGCGACTTGCCGAACGCCTTGGCGATCTCCTGGTGGCGCATCGGCTCGAGGAACGCCTCGCGGATGCGCTTCTTCACCGGCTCCAGGCCGCCCACGTCGTCCAGCGTGATCGTCTCGTGCGAGACCTCGAGCAGACCCTCCGCCGAGGGTGCGTCGTCGTGGACCGGAACGAGGGACGGCGCGTCGTCCGGTCCTGCCGGGGCGTCCTCCACGAACGGCTGCGGGACGTCGACGCCCAGCTCGGCTTCCACCCGCTCCCAGTCGAAGCTCTGAGCCTCCGACGCCGCCACGTCCGGTGCCGGGTCCGGGGCCGCCGGCGCTGGGGCCGTCAGCGCGGCCGCGGCCTCGGTGACGAGGGCGAGGGCGGCGCTGTCCGCCGGGTCGAGACGCAGGGCGGTGCTGGCGTTCTCGAGCGCCTCCGCGTGGCGGTCGTGCTCGAGCAGCAGGCGGGCGTACTGGACGCGCAGGGGTGCGTTCTCGGGGCGGCCTGCACGGCCACGGCCATGTGCTCCAGGGTGTCGGACACGGGAGGGCTCCTCGGCTGGCTGCAGGACACAGGGTGGCGCACCGGACAGGTGTGGATGCTACCGCCCGCGCCCGCCGCGGCACCGTGGGAAGTCTCTCGCCCCGGGAGGTGGCCGGAGCCGCCTGGCTGCGGTTCCGTCAGGGACACTGGAGGCAGCAACATCTGCCAAGACGAGGAGTCCTCAGTGCACCAGGGAACTGTCCGATGGTTCGACGCCGACCGAGGTTTCGGCTTCATCGACCGGGGGAACGAGGCCGAGGACCTGTTCGTCCACGCGTCCGAGATCGTCGGCGACGAAGGGCCCAAGGCGCTCCGCGAGGGGCAGGCCGTCGAGTTCGAGGTGGGCGAGGGGGACCGGGGCCCGCAGGCACGCCGCGTCCGTGTCACGGGCGACCTCGCCGCCGACGCCCCCGTGGGCGTGCTCGGCACCGTCAACTGGTACGAGCCCGCCAAGGGGTACGGCTTCGTCACGCCCGACGGCGGTCGCGGCGAGATCTTCATGCACAGCTCGGCCATCGTCACCGGCGGTGTGGTCGTGGAGGGACAGCGGGTGGCGTTCCTCGTCGTCGACGGGGAGAAGGGGCCGCAGGCGGACCACCTGCTCCCGCTCGGGGCCCAGGGCGCCCCGGACACAGGGACCTCTGACGGCGCGGACGGCACGGTGACCTTCTACGACGGCACCAAGGGCTTCGGGTTCATCGTCCCCGACAAGGGTGGCGAGGACGTCTTCGTCCACGCCAAGGCGCTCGCCGGAGGGCTGACCGAGCTGTCCGAGGGTGCCCGCGTGACGTACGACGTCGTCGACGGCGACAAGGGACCGAACGCCCGCAACGTGCGGCTCGTGCGCGGTGCCGGCGGTGCTCGCGGGGGCGCGGACCGCGGTCGGTCGAGCCGTCCCGCGGGATCGGGCGCGCCGGTGCGCGGCGGGGAGGGCACGGTCGCGCGCTACGACGCGGACCGCGGCTTCGGGTTCATCTCGCCGGACTCCGAGGGTGCGGACCTGTTCGTGCACGTGTCGGTCGTGCGGGGCGACGAGGTCCTCGAGGCGGGCGACCGCGTCCGCTTCAAGGTGCGTCAGAGCGACCGGGGGCCTCAGGCCGACGGCGTCGAGCTGATCTGAGCCGACGCGCTCCACAGCCTCCTCGGGGCCGGGCGGTGTGCGGATCGACGTCGTCCGCTCGGCGTGACCGGCTCCGGCGCAGCGCACGTCGATCACGCGCCGCGTGAGTCTCACGCACGGCGGGATCCGAGATGCGCACAGGCGTCACGAATCCCGCCGTGCGTTCACCTCGCTTGCGCCTTTCGCTCCGGCGGACGTCGGCGCGCTCGGTCCGGCGGCCGCGGCCGGGTCGGGAGCTAGGTCGACCGAGGCCGGAGGAGCGGCAGTTCGCTCACGGCGAACACGGCTCCCAGCAGGCGGAATAGTCGCCGCATGGTGGAGGTTGAGTGAAGCAGACTCAACTTTGACGTCCCTGGCTGGACACCTCCGGCGCCGCGTCCTAAGTTGAGTGCAGACGACTCAATCCCCGTCACGAAGGAGAGCACCACCATGGCTCGTGCAGTCGGCATCGACCTCGGAACCACCAACTCGGTGGTCGCCGTCCTGGAGGGCGGCGAGCCCACCGTCATCGCGAACGCCGAGGGTGCCCGCACCACCCCGTCGGTCGTCGCGTTCTCCAAGAACGGCGAGGTCCTCGTCGGTGAGGTCGCCAAGCGGCAGGCCGTCACCAACGTCGACCGCACCATCAGCTCGGTCAAGCGCCACATGGGCACCGAGTGGTCGCAGGAGATCGACGACAAGAAGTACAGCGCGCAGGAGATCAGCGCCCGCATCCTGGGCAAGCTGAAGCGCGACGCCGAGGAGTACCTGGGCGAGGCCGTCACCGACGCCGTCATCACCGTCCCGGCGTACTTCAACGACGCCGAGCGCCAGGCCACGAAGGACGCCGGCCAGATCGCCGGCCTCAACGTGCAGCGCATCGTCAACGAGCCGACCGCCGCGGCGCTCGCCTACGGTCTCGACCGCGGCAAGGAGGACGAGCTCATCCTCGTCTTCGACCTCGGTGGCGGCACGTTCGACGTCTCCCTGCTCGAGGTGGGCAAGGACGAGGACGACTTCTCCACGATCCAGGTCCGCGCCACCTCCGGTGACAACCGCCTCGGTGGTGACGACTGGGACCAGCGCATCGTCGAGCACCTCATCAAGCAGGTGAAGAACTCCGCGGGCGTCGACCTGTCCAAGGACAAGATCGCCCTGCAGCGTCTGCGCGAGGCGGCTGAGCAGGCCAAGAAGGAGCTCTCCTCCGCGACGAGCACCAACATCTCGATGCAGTACCTCTCGATGAGCGAGAACGGCCCCGTCCACCTGGACGAGAAGCTCACCCGCGCGCAGTTCCAGCAGATGACGCAGGACCTCATCGACCGCACCAAGGAGCCGTTCCACGCGGTCATCCGGGACGCGGGCGTCTCCATCTCGGAGATCGACCACGTGGTGCTCGTCGGTGGTTCCACCCGCATGCCGGCCGTGGCCGACGTCGTGCGCGAGCTCACCGGTGGCAAGGAGCCCAACAAGGGCGTCAACCCTGACGAGGTCGTCGCCGTCGGCGCCGCCCTGCAGGCCGGTGTCATCGGTGGTGAGCGCAAGGACATCCTGCTCATCGACGTCACCCCGCTGTCCCTCGGCATCGAGACCAAGGGCGGCGTGATGACCAAGCTCATCGAGCGCAACACGGCCATCCCGACCAAGCGCAGCGAGATCTTCTCCACGGCCGAGGACAACCAGCCGTCGGTGGCGATCCAGGTGTTCCAGGGCGAGCGCGAGTTCACCCGGGACAACAAGCCGCTGGGCACGTTCGAGCTGACCGGCATCGCGCCGGCGCCGCGCGGCGTCCCGCAGATCGAGGTCACCTTCGACATCGACGCGAACGGCATCGTGCACGTGTCCGCCACGGACCGCGGCACGGGTACCGAGCAGTCGATGAAGATCACCGGTGGGTCCGCCCTCCCGCAGGAGGACATCGACCGGATGGTCAAGGAGGCCGAGGAGCACGCCGAGGAGGACAAGAAGCGTCGCGAGGAGGCCGAGACCCGCAACCAGGCGGAGTCCTTCGCCTACTCGATGGAGAAGCAGATCGCGGACAACCGCGACAAGCTGCCCGCCGACGTCGTCACCGAGGTCGAGGCGGACATCGCCGGCGTGAAGACCGCCCTGGAGGGCGAGGACGCCGACGCCGTCAAGACCGCCTACGAGAAGCTCGGTGCCTCCTCGCAGAAGATCGGCGAGGCCCTGTACTCGGCCGAGCAGACCGCGGGTGACGGCGCCGAGGGCGCACCGGCCGACGGCGCCACGCCGGAGTCGAAGGACTCCGACGAGGACGTCGTCGACGCCGAGATCGTGGACGACGAGGACGAGAAGAAGGACGCCAAGTGACGTCTGACGACACGCAGGGCACCCCCGAGCCGCCGGAGGACGGCCGCTCGGGGGACACCCCCTTCCAGTTCCGGGACAAGCGCAAGGTCGACCCCACCTCGGGCGAGAAGCGTCCCGAGCCGGCGTCGGAGACGTCCGACGCCGCGGGCGCGGCGGCCGACGCCGGCGACCCGCTGGAGGCGCTCGACTTCGAGCCCTCGGGCGAGGCGGTCGAGGACTCCGAGCTGCTGCAGGCCAAGGCCCAGGCGGCGGAGAACCTCGACGCCCTGCAGCGGGAGCGCGCGAGCTTCACGAACTACCGCAACCGGGCGCTGCGCGACCAGGAGGCCGCGCGCACCCAGGGCACGCAGGACGTCCTCGCGGCGTTGCTGCCGGTGCTCGACGACATCGAGCGTGCCAAGCAGCACGCCGAGCTGTCGGGTCCGATGGCCGCCATCGCGGAGAAGCTCGACGCGTCGCTCGCCAGGTTCGGCATCGAGCGCTTCGGCCAGGTGGGCGAGGAGTTCGACCCGACGGTGCACGAGGCACTCATGCACAACACGGACGCCGAGGCCGAGGCGACCACGGTCAACCTGGTCGTCGAGCCCGGCTACCGCATCGGTGACAAGGTGGTCCGCGCCGCCCGCGTGGGCGTCGTCGGACCCGAGTGACGGTGGTGGGCGCGGCCTCTGGTGCCGCCAGGGGCCGCGCCCACCGCGTCCGAGGAGACAAGGAAGGGACGTCGTGACCGGTCAGGACTGGATCGAGAAGGACTTCTACGCCGCGCTCGGCGTCCCCAAGGACGCCGACCAGGCGGCCATCAAGAAGGCGTACCGCAAGCTGGCGCGTCAGTACCACCCGGACCAGAACCCGGGGGACGCCTCCGCCGAGACCCGCTTCAAGGAGATCGGCGAGGCCTACGCCGTGCTCTCGGACACCGAGCAGCGCCAGCAGTACGACGCGGTGCGCTCGATGGCGGGCGGCGGCGCACGCTTCAACGCCGGTCCCGGCGGTGCGGCCGGCGGCTTCGAGGACGTGTTCAGCTCGATGTTCGGTGGCGGCGCCCGTCCGGGCGCCGGCCCGCAGTACCAGCAGTACCAGTCCGGCGGCGCGGGGTTCGAGGACATCCTCGGGTCGATGTTCGGCGGAGGCATGGGCGGTGGCCGGCCGGCCGGCTTCGGCGGCCCGCAGCAGCGCAAGGGCGCCGACGTCGAGACGCGCGCCACGCTCCCGTTCCGTGCCGCGGTGGAGGGCACCACGGTGGAGCTGACCGTGGACGGCAAGAAGATCACCGCGCGCATCCCGGCCGGGGTGCACGACGGGCAGAAGATCCGGCTGCGCGGCAAGGGCCGGCCCGGGCAGGCCGGCGGTCCCGCCGGTGACCTGCTCATCGCGGTGCACGTCACCGAGCACCCGGTGTTCTCGATCGACGGCGCCAACCTGCGGATGACCCTGCCGGTCACGTTCGCGGAGGCCACGCTGGGCACCACGGTGGAGGTGCCGACCCTCTCCGGCGAGAAGGTGCGCCTGAAGGTGCCCTCCGGGACGCCGTCGGGCCGGGTGCTGCGCGTCAAGGGTCGTGGCGTCGCGACGGCGAAGCGCACGGGCGACCTGATGGTGACCGTGCAGGTGGTGGTCCCGCAGAAGCTGAGCAAGGGCGCCAGGAAGGCGCTGGAGGACTTCGCCGCGGAGGCCGACGGCGAGGACGTGCGCGCGGAGCTGACGGCTCAGGCCACGCAGTAGGGTCGGGTCCGCCGGGTCACGTCAGGGAGCGAAGGAGGTCGCCATGGTCACCGACGACGCACCCGTGCTCACGGTGTCGCAGGCCGCACAGCTGACGGACATGCACCCGCAGACCCTCCGCCAGTACGACCGCCTCGGCCTCGTGGTGCCGCGTCGTACCCGCGGCCGCGGTCGGCGGTACTCCCGCCGCGACGTCGCGCGCCTGCTGGAGGTCCAGCACCTCGCGCAGGACGAGGGGATCAACCTCGCCGGCGTGAAGCGCATCCTCGACCTCGAGCAGCACGTCTCGGTGCTCGAGCACCGGCTGCACGAGCTCGCGAGCGTGCTGGCCGAGCGTGAGCGTGCCGAGGGCCGCGTCTTCGCGGCCGGCACCGGGGGAGACGTCGTGGCGGTGCCGCGCGGGCAGCGGGTGCGACGCACCGAGCTCTACGTCGAGACGCGTCGTGAGCAGGGCGGAGCCCTGGTGCTGTGGCGCCCGACGCCGTACCGCGACTGACGCTCGGACGTCCCGTCCGCCGTCGGGCAATTTTCGGGACGTCATTCTTTCGTTATTGAATTCATCTCTGGCAAGGCTTTCCTAACTTTGATAGGAATGTTTCTCCTTCCTGTGCAGGAATCGAATTCGTGCCTATGATCGAGATCACGGCGACGACGAGACCTGACACGAGGAGCGCACCATGACGACCCTGATGGAGATGCCCGAGGTCACGAGCTGCACCGTCGACGGCTGCAGCTACAACCACGACCACGACTGCCACGCCGGTGCCGTGACGATCGCCGGGGTGCCCGGCGACGCGTCCTGCGCCACGTTCATCCCGCTCAGCACCAAGGGCGGCCTGGAGAAGGTCGTCGCGCACGTCGGCGCCTGCCAGCGGGTCGACTGCGTCCACAACGAGGAGCTCGAGTGCGCGGCCAGCTCCATCCGGGTCGGTGCCGGTCCGCAGGACCCCCACCACGCCGACTGCCTCACCTTCGAGGCGCGCTGACCCGTCACGCACCGACCGACGGCGTGCAGCAGCGAGGCCCCGGACGCACCGTCCGGGGCCTCGCTACGTGATCCCACCGGGGCCGCCGTCGGTGCGGCCTCCCGGTCAGCGACGCAGGTGCGTGATCAGGTCGACGGCGCTGCCGTGCGAGTCCGGCAGGCGCTCCACCCACACGCGGACCGGGCGCCGGATGCTCGCCGCGACCCCCAGCACCTCGGCGTTGCGCTCCACGATGCTGCGCACCGACTGTGCGAGGCGAGTGGTCTCCGGGTCGCGCTCGCAGAGCACCGCGAAGACGCCGTCGCTGAGGGCCGCCATCGGGTGACCCGAGCCGAAGACCTGGTCGAGCGTGCTGCCGACCGAGGCCGCGCGTGCCATCCGTTGCCAGGCGCCGAGAGAGTCCACGGCGACGTCGAGCACGACCAGGCAGTGCGACGTCGTGACGTCGCCGCCGCTCGCCGCCGCTCGCCCGTAGGTCTCGCGCAGCCGCTCGCCGAGGTAGTCGGCCGTCGGCAGGCCGGTGGCGGGGTCGCGCACGCCCGTGGGGGCCGGGTCGCGCTCCCGGACCTGGACCCACCCCTGTGCCGCACCGCGTACGGCGTCGACGTCGAGCGGTTCCCCCGCCGACCGGTACAGGCACGCCAGGTCGTCCAGCGTCTCGTCCAGGCCGATGCCGGCGGCGCTGCGGGCGGTGCCCAGCCGGTGCGCCGCCATCTCGGGCGAGCGACCGGCCTCCAGCGCCTCGACCAGGGCGTCCACCGCGGGGTGGTACCAGTCGCCGGGGCGCAGCCACACCTCCGTCAGGCTGGCGGCACGCCAGCGTTCACGGGTGTCGGCGGCCGGTGCGCCGTGGGGAGTCAGGCTCATGATGGTGGGACATCCATAGGTCATCATCATGACGCAGTTCTGGCGAATCGGCGCGGGTGAACCGCGTCACGAGGGATTCACCCGCGCCCCACCGCCCCCCGTCGGGCCGACGCGCGTAGAGTGGCGCCGTCCGCGCTCTCCTGAGCGCGCGCGACGGGGGGACTTGGGGCGAAGAAGCGGATGGCGACGTGACCGACGTCTACGTGGGCTCGGACGGAACAGCTCCCAGCGACGGCGAGCTGATCCTCGAGGTGCGCGGCGGCAGCCTCGACGCCTATGGCGCCCTCTACGAGCGGCACGCCGCGGCGGCCCAGCTCCTGGCCCGGCAGTACGTCAACATGGCCAGCGACGCGGACGACGTCGTCGCGGAGGCTTTCCACCGGGTGCTGGGCGTGCTGCAGCAGGGCGACGGCCCCGACACCCACTTCCGCGCCTACCTGTTCACCGTCGTGCGGCGCCTCGCCGCCGACCTCTCGCGCCGGGCGCGGCGCACGCGTCCGACGGCGGACGACGGGACGTTCGAGTCGGCGCTCGGCCCGTCGGCGTCGCCCGAGGACCCGGCACTGGCGGGTTTCGAGAACTCCGTCGTTGCACGCGCCTACGAGCGGCTCCCCGAACGGTGGCAGGCCGTCCTCTGGTACACGGAGGTCGAACAGCTCACGCCGGCGCAGGTCGCGCCGATCCTCGGCCTCACCCCCAACGGTGTGTCCGCGCTCGCTTACCGGGCCCGGGAGGGCCTACGCGTGGGCTACCTGCAGCAGCACCTCACGGCAGAGCCCGCGGACTCCTGCCGGGCCGTCAGCTCGCTGCTCGGCAGCTACGTGCGGGGCAGCCTCTCGCGCCGCGAGTTCGTCCAGGTCGACGGGCACCTCGACGGGTGCGGCGACTGCCGCGCCCTGGTCCTCGAGCTTGCCGACGTCGCCCACGGGATGCGGGCCGTCGTCGCGCCCCTCGTGGTCGGCCTGGCCGGGATGGCCGTGCTCGGTGCGCTGCCGCTCGGGGCCCTCACCGGGAGCGCTCTCGGGGTGGCCGCGGGGTCCGCCTCGGGTGCCGCGGCGTCGGGTGCCGCGGCGTCGGGTGCCGCGGCGTCGGGTGCCGTGGGGTCGGCCGCGGGGGGCGTGGGGACCGCTGCCGGCTCGGGGCTCTCCGCCGGGGCAGGAGCCGGAGCCGGTGCGGCCGCCACCGGGACGGCGACGGCGGGCACGGCCGCCGGCACGGGAGCGGCGTCGGCCGCCGCCGGTGCCGCAGCCACGACCACCGCCACGGCGACGACGGCGGTCGCCGCCACCACGGCGGGAGTCTCGGGCGCGACCGTGGCGGCGTCGGCCGGTGCGGTCGCCGTCGCGACCGTGGGCGTCGTCAGCGTGCTCGGCGCCATGTCCGGCGAGGAACCGGCCGCTGTCCCGCAGGAACCTCCCTACTCCGTCGCGGGCGATCCCTGGCCGACCGAGGAGGAGAAGGACCCCGTCTTCCCGGAGCCCTCCGACGATCCGCAGGACCCGTTCGACCAGGTGATCGACCCGGCGGACATCCCGGAACCTCCGGAGATCGGTGTCGCCGTCGCCGAGCCGGGACCGGACCTGCGACCGCGCGTCACCGAGCAGCTGACGCTGCAGGTCGACAACCCCGGCGAGGTCGAGGCGACCGGCGCCCACGTGCACCTCACCCTCCCGGCCGGGGTGCGGTCGGTGTCCCCGGCGTCGCCGGCCGGGGCCGCGGCCGCCGCGGCCCCGACGGCGGAGTCCCTTCCGTGCACCCCGGCCGAGGGGTCCCAGGAGGTCGTGTGCGTGCTCGGGACGCTCGAGCCGGGGGAGTCCAGGACGGTCGCCGTCCCGCTCGTCGCCCATGCCGGAGGCGTCTACACCGTCGCCGCGCAGACCTGGGCCGACGGCGTGGAGCCGCGCAGCATCGAGCTGGACCCGGTGCGGGTGGAGTACTTCGGGCCCGAGCTCACCGCGCGGACCGGTGGCGAGGTCGCCGTGGCGAACCCCGGGTTCGCCGCGGTGCCCTTCAGCATCGAGAACACCGGCGACCGGCCCGCCGACGCATGGACGGCAGAGGTGCGCGTCCCCGCCGGGCTGGTGCCGCGCGCCGTCGACGGCGACCTCGACTGCGAGGCCCGGGACGAGGGGTCGCCGGGAGCCGCCACGGCGGTCTGGCTGTGCTCGGGTGACGGACTCGCCCCCGGCGCGTCGGCGACGGGGCGTGCCACGGTGGTCGCGGACGGCGACACGGCTGAGGGCTCCTACGAGCTGCGCGTGGTCCCCGCCCTCCCGGACGGTGGCCCCGGCCTCCGTTCCGTCGCGGTCGTCACGGCCCCCCGGGCCTGGCAGGGTGCCAACGCCGGCGCCGTGGACACCCAGGCGACCTGTCGTGCGACCGGGGGGCTGGACGAGGCCGACGCGGCCGTCGTCGGGACCTACAAGAACCGCACCGGTCTGCCGGTCAGCGTCGCGTTCGAGGCCGCCGGCACCAGCGTCGCGGCCGACGGCGTGCTGGCGCCCGGGGAGTCGACCACGCTGACCGCGCGGGACGGGCTGAGAGTGCCCTCCGGTGGCGGTACCTGGACCCTCTCGACGGTCGTGGACGGGCTGACCTACAGCCGGACGGTCGACGCGGGGACGCACGGCGCCGCCGAGTGCTACGACCCGAGCTGGGACGTGCGGACGACGTCCCAGGTGCTCAACGACGGCGGCAAGGTGCGCGTCGAGGGCACGATCACGAACCGGACCGACGAGCCGATGCAGGCGGCGATGACGGCGGCGGGCGGCCGCACCGAGGCCGTGCGCCTCGGTGCCGGCGAGACCGCGACCCTGGGCCGCACCACGGACCGCACCGAGCTGAGCGCCGGTACCGCCACGTTCGAGCTGTACCGGTGGGTCACCGACGCGGACGGGGACCAGCCGGTCTCCGGCGTCGTGCCGGCCCGCCCCCCGACCGCCGACCACGCCGCCGCCACCATCGCGCCGCGTGCCGCGGACGCCGCAGCGGCGGAGGCCTGCACGTACGACCCCGGCAGCGAGACGTCGTGGCGCACCTTCGCCGTCCCTGTCGACAACACCGCCTCGACGCTGCCCGTGGTGTTCGTGGCACGGGCCGGCGACAGCGCCGAGGAGCTGCGGGTCCCCGCCGGAGAGAAGGCCACGATCGAGCTGCGGGTCGCGTGGGGAGTGGCGACAGGGACCGTGTCGGCCGACGGCGCCCACCTGCGCGACCTCGACGTCGGTTTCACGAGCTGTGCCGAGAGCCCGTCCTGGCCGTCCACCGTCCAGGTGAGCGCGACGGCGCAGTGCGACGGCGGCAGCGCGCAGGTCGTCGTGGACGTCGCGGGCGATGACGGCCGGGCCTGGACGGCCACCCTGGTGCGGCACGGGGAGACCGTCGGCACCCAGCGCCTCGACGCCGGCGGTGCGGTGCGGTTCGTCGTGGACGCCGGGTCGTGGAGCGTCCCGGCCGGCGAGGTGACCGTCCTGCTCGCCCGCACCGTCGAGGACCAGACCTTCACGGTGGAACGTACCGCCGCGCACGACGCGGTCCGGTGCGTCGTACGGGACCCGCAGGCGCGCCTCGACCAGGGGGCGGTGCAGATGGACCGCTACGGCGACTACGCGACGTCGTGGCGTGAGGTCGGCATCGTGCTCGACAACACCGGGTCCACCGTGCGCTCGTGGTTCCGGGTGGTCGGTCCGCACGGCGGGGAGGAGCAGGTCCGCGTCCCGGCGGGCGAGACCCGGACCGTCGACCCCCGACGGGTCGACGGGCGGCAGGGCGGGACCTGGACCGTGTCGTCGGGGGACTGGTCGACGCGGCTCGAGGCCGAGACCTTCACCGCGACCGAGGCGGGCTGGTGCGCCGCACGGGTGTCCTGGGGCGAGCAGTACGTCGAGGGTGACGTCCGGTCGTGGAACGGCAAGGCCTACCGCTACCTCGGGTGGGACGGCAGCCGCCCCGGCGGTGAGCGAGGGAACAGCGACGGTCGCGGCAAGAGCGGCGACCAGGGCCGTCACTGGTACGACGACGAGAAGTGGCGCGGCGTGTGGATGGGCCAGTGGAGGCAGTGGGACGAGATCGGCCTCTGCGAGTACCGGTGACGCTCCGTGCGGCCGGCCCCGCTGGTCCGGTGCGGGCTGACGCGGTGCTGACCGACGTCGTGCCGGCTCAGACGATGCCGTAGAGGCGGTCCCCGGCGTCGCCGAGGCCCGGGACGATGTACTTCTTCTCGTTGAGCCGTTCGTCGACGGCCGCGACGACGACCTGCACGTCCACCCGGTCGCCCACGGCCTCCTGCACGACCTGCAGGCCCTCAGGGGCGGCAAGGAGGCACACGGCGGTGACGTCGTGCGCGCCGCGCTCGAGCACGTAGTCGATCGCGGCGACGAGGGTGGCGCCCGTGGCGAGCATCGGGTCGAGGAGGAAGACCTGGCGGTTCGTGAGGTCGTCGGGCAGCCGGTTGGCGTACGTGACGGCCTCGAACGTCTCCTCGTCGCGCTGGAGACCGAGGAACCCGACCTCGGCGGTCGGCAGCAGGCGGGTCATCCCCTCGAGCATGCCCAGCCCGGCGCGCAGGATCGGGATGACGATCGGGCTCGGGTCGCTCAGCGCGACGCCGGTCGTGGTCGTCACCGGGGTGCGCACCTCGCGAGGCTCGGTGCGCACGTGCCGCGTCGCCTCGTAGGCGAGCAGCGTCACCAGCTCGTCGACGAGCAGCCGGAAGATGGGCGACGGCGTCGACTCGTCGCGCAGGACGCTGAGCTTGTGGGCGACCAGCGGGTGGTCGGTGACGTGCAGGCGCATGGTCACACCGTACCGGGGCCGGCCGACGTGGCTGGTCGCCGGGACGACGAAGGGCCCGACCGGTGTCCGGTCGGGCCCTTCGTCTCAGCGGATCAGCGCTGCGTCAGCGCCTCAGCTCTGCTGCAGGCGGCGACGCACGATGAACAGCGTCACACCACCGGCGATGAGCAGGAGCGCCACCGCGGTGGCGACTCCCACGGTCGCGCCGGTCACGGCGAGCTCGTCCTCCTCCGCGGCGACCTCGGCACCGTCCTCGGGGACGTCGACGACGGTCTGGGCGGCGGCCTGACGCACGTCGCTGGGCGCGTCGGCGCAGTCCTCGGAGGCCGGCGGGTAGTTCACGACCGTCGAGTAGTCCGGGTTGACCCGGAACTCGACCTGGACGCCGTCACGGGTCCACGCGAAGTTGCCGTCGGTCTCGACGTACGAGCCGTCGTCGAGCTGCTCCCAGCCCGGCCACTGCAGCGGCTCCTCGGCGGAGGCGCCCGGCCACAGCAGACGGCCCTCGAGCGGGAGGTTCGCGGTGACGTGGTCGTCGCCGTCCGGGTTGATGAACGTGACCGTCAGCGGGTTGTCGCCCTCGGCCTCGACGCCCTCCGGCAGCGAGACCTCGTAGACGAGGTACGGCGACTCGGCGTCGCAGACGGCGCCGATCTCACCGGGGATCAGCTCGGCGGCCGGCTCCTCGGTCGCGCACGGCTCGTCGGTGAAGGTGCCCTCGGGGACCGTGTAGAGGGCGGTCCCGTTCTCGTGCGCGGTGTACTCGGTCGGCAGCTCGTCGAAGACGTAGCCCTCGGCCGGCGTGGCGACGATGCCTGTGGAGGTCGTCTCGTAGGTGACCTCGTCAGTGTTCTTCGGCACGCGGACGTCGTCGTTCTCCGTGCCGCACAGGTCCTCGACCTTCGGCAGCTCCGGCGTGACGGGCTCGTCGCAGATCTTGTCGCTGAACGTGAAGGTCCACGACGTCTCGGCTCCCTCGGCGAACTGGACACCCTCGGCCGCCGAGGCGGTGACCGTCACCTCGGTCTTGTCCGCGTTCCACTCGTCGGTGTACGTCGCCAGCTCGGTCTCGGGGTGCACGACGGAGCTCTCGGCGAAGCACTCATCGATGAAAGACGGCGTCGGCGGGGTGACGGGCTCAGGCGCCTCCGGTGTTCCGGGCGGCTCCTCCGCGCACGCGGGGAGGTACTTGCTCAGCTCGTCGTGACGCGCCTTCTTGAGGTCCTGGAAGTAGGGGCCGCCCTGCTTGCGATCGGGGTGGTACGTGATGTGCAGGAAGTCGGACCAGTCGAAACCTTCGTGGATGCCCACGGTGTCCTGCTGCACGCCCCAGCCCTCGCAGACCTCCTGCGGCACGTTCTCGGGGTCGAAGGGGAACTCCTCCGCGTCGAAGTACGAGCCCGGAAGGTCCGGGAGCGTCTCCCAGAACTCTGAACCGTCCCGCGTAGTGACCAGCCACTGCTTGCCGGAGTTGTCCCAGGCGGCAAGCTCTTCCGGGTCCAGCTTCGGGTACACGTAGAACGCGGTCTCGATCTCACGCTCCGGCTCCGGATCCGGCGTCGGAGTCGGCGAGGGCGCTGCGCAGGGCTCGGTCGTGCCCGACTTGTCGAGGTCGTAGGCGTCGTTGTCCCAGGCGTCGACCTCGACGGTCCAGTCGTTGGCCTTCGTCGGGTCCAGCTCGACGGATCGCTTGAACGACTTGCCGAAGGTCTCGTCGATCTCCACCTCGCCGTTCACCGTGACCGTGACGGTGTTCTTCTTGTCGTCCGACCCGTGCTTCTTGCCGTGCTTCTCGCTGTGCCACCAGCTGTGCTGGCCGGCGTCGGCGTAGGCCCAGAGCTCGACGGTGAGGTTCTCGCAGTCGACATCGATGTCCGGCGTGTGGGCGGAGGCGGGTGTCGCGGTGGCGACGAGCCCTCCGAGGGCGAGCGTCGCGGTGGCGATGCTCGCGAGCATTCTCTTCACGGCTGTGTGGTCCCTTCACGGGTGGGTGTGAGTGCGCGCGACGCACTCACCAGGCGGAAAACGGAGATGGATGCTATTAGAGCATCATGCCTGCCCTGGACGGAAGATGCGGATGCGGGTGAATTGTCTAGGGCAACGCTCCGCAGCCGCGCTCCGGGCGGTGTGGCGCGTGCGGCATCGGTAGCCTGGCCGGGTGCAGCACCCCGACCAGCGCCCGGCCGACCCGTTCCCCCCGGCCACGCTCCCGGAGCGCCGCGCCGCGTGGGACGAGCTGATGGGCGTCGCTCTCGGCGAGGCGCGCCAGGCCGCCGCGGCGGACGACGTCCCGGTGGGCGCCGTCGTCGTCGGCCCCGACGGGCGGGTGCTCGGGTCCGGCCGCAACCGTCGCGAGGAGACGGCCGACCCGATCGCGCACGCCGAGGTGCTCGCCCTGCGCGAGGCGGCCGCCGCCCGGGGCGGCTGGCGGCTGGACGGCTGCACCCTGGTCGTCACCCTCGAGCCGTGCGTGATGTGCGCCGGTGCGCTCGTCGCGGCGCGGGTCGACCGCCTGGTGCTCGGCGCGTGGGACCCGAAGGCGGGGGCCACCGGGTCGGTCTGGGACATGGTCCGCGACCAGCGGGCCCTGCACGAGGTCGAGGTGGTCGCCGGCGTCCGCGCCGACGAGTGCGCCGGGGTCCTGCGCGCCTTCTTCGAGGAGCGTCGCTGAGCCCGACCCGGTGAGGGTAGGGCGACCCCTACCTCCCACCGGTGGGTGACCCGCATTCCGTCCGGCGCACCACCTCCGTAGTGTCGGTGGCATGACCAGCACCTGGACGGCCGCTCCGCGGATAGCGCCCGCGCTGACCACGCACCGGGGGTTCTTCCGGGCCCCGGTCGCGGAGGCCACCTATCGCGGCGTGGCCGAGCTCGCCGTCGGCTGGTTGTGGTCGATCACCGCGGGCCTCCTCGTGGTGGTCGGCGTCGTCGTGTCCGCGGCGCTCGTCCCCGTCCTGGGCCTCGGCCTGCTCCTGCTGCCCCTCAGCCTCGCCCTCGCGCGGGCCTACGGCGCCGTGGAGCGCGCACGGCTCGCCGCGCAGACCGGCGTCGTCGTCGCCGCCCCCGTCCGGCCGCCCGCCGCCGACCGACGCCTGGTGGCCCGCCAGTGGGCGGCCGCCACCGAGCCCGTCGGATGGAAGGCCACCGGCTACGCGATCGTGACGCTCCTGCTGCAGAGCCTCTACCTGGCGTTCGTGGCCGGCCTCGTCGCCGCTGCCGTCGGTGGTGTCGTGCTGGCGGCTCGGCTCCTGACGACCGACGGCCGCACGTGGCCGGCGTCCGCCGTGGTGGCCGCGCTCGTCGGCCTCGCCGTCGTCGTCGCGCTGTGGTTCGCGGCGTGCAGCGCCCAGGCCGGCACCCTGACGACCGTCCGCCTGGCCCGCGCGCTGCTCGGGCCGTCCGCCACGGCCGAGGCGCGCGCCGCGCAGCGGGCCGCGGAGTCCGACGCGCGCGCCGCCGAGTCGGCAGCCGCCGCGGCGGCCGAGCGGGCCGACGTCCTGACCGAGACGCGCACCGCCGCCCTGGAGGCCGCCGACTCCGAGCGCCGCCGCATCGAGCGCGACCTGCACGACGGCGCCCAGCAGCGTCTGGTCGCCCTCGGCGTCGCGCTGGGCACCGCCCGCCGGGCCGCCGAGCGCGACCCCGGCACCGCCGTCGCGGCGCTCGACCACGCGCACGGCGAGATCAAGGAGACGCTCGCCGAGCTGCGCGACCTCGTGCGCGGCATCCACCCGGCCGTGCTCTCCGACCGCGGCCTGGACGCCGCCCTGTCGGCGCTCGCCGCCCGCAGCACCGTCCCGGTCCGGGTCGAGACGTCCCGCCTGGACGCCGCGGGGACGACGGCGCAGGCCGCGGCGTACTTCGTCGTCGCGGAGGCGCTGACGAACGTCGTGAAGCACGCCGGGGCGTCCCGCGCCGTGGTGCGCGCCGTCGTCGTGGTTCCGGAGGTGACCGAACCGGAGGCGTCCGAGGGCACCGGCGCACCTGTCCTGCGTGTCGAGGTGACCGACGACGGCCGGGGCGGTGCCGACCCCGCGCCCGGCGGCGGGCTCGCCGGGCTGCGCGGGCGGGTCGCCGCCCTGGACGGAACCTTCGAGCTGACCAGCCCGGCCGACGCCGGCACCCGACTCACCGTGGAGCTCCCGTGCGCATCGTGATCGCCGAGGACTCCGTCCTCCTGCTCGACGGCCTCACCCGGCTGCTGGCCGCGGAGGACCACGAGGTGGCGGGCCACCGCACGGCCCTGGAGACGGTCGCCGCGCTCACCGCGCCGCACGCCGTGCTGCCTGACCTGCTCGTCACCGACGTGCGCATGCCGCCGTCGCACACCGACGAGGGGCTGCGCGCGGCCGTGCACCTGCGCAGCCTGCACCCGGACCTGCCGGTGCTGGTGCTCTCGCAGTACGTCGAGCAGCGCTACGCCGCCGAGCTGTTCGCCCGCGGCACCCGCGGCCTGGGCTACGTGCTCAAGGACCGGGTCGCCGACGTCGACGAGTTCCTCGACGCCGTCGACCGTGTCGCCGGCGGGGGCACGGTGCTGGACCCGGAGGTCGTCTCGCAGGTGCTCGCCCGGTCCCGCCACGACCTCGCCGACCTCACCCCGCGCGAGCGCGAGGTGCTCGCCCTGATGGCCGAGGGCCGCTCCAACGCCGCGATCGCCGACCGGCTCGTCGTCGGTCCCGCGGCCGTGGAGAAGCACGTGACCAACATCCTCACGAAGCTGGGGTTACCGCCCGACGCGGACGCGCACCGTCGCGTCCTCGCGGTGCTGCGCTGGCTCGACCTGAACGGAGACCTGCGATGACCACACCGAGCGCGTACCCTGCCGAGGCACCCGTTCCGGCACCTGCAGCGGGAGCCGCGGGTGCCGGCGTGCCGCCCGCACCGCCGTCGGACCCGCGCCGCGGCCCGGCCGGTCGCGTCCTGCTCGTCGCCGGCCTCGCCCTCGGCGGGCTGCTGTTCGCCTGGGGCGCCCTGCATCTCGTCGACTGGGCGTTGTCCGAGATCACCACGACGCGCGAGGGCTACGACGCCGTCGCGGACCTCGGGCTCTCGACGACCGGCGACGTCGACGTCCGGGCCGACGAGGACGCCACCGGCATCGACGTCGAGGTCGTCTCCCGGAGCGGGCTGGTAGGCCCGGAGTACTCCGTGGAGACGGTCGACGGGCGGCTGGTGCTGACGAACGAGTGCCCTGCGTGGGCGTGGTTCTCCTGGGTCTGCTCGGGCGAGCTGCACGCCACGGTCCCGGCCGGTACCGCGGTGGTGGCGGGCACGGGCAACGGTGACGTCTCCGCCTCCGGGCTCGACGGCGGGGTCGAGCTGCGGTCGGCGAACGGCGACGTCGTCGCCGGGGTGATGGGCGGCGACGTGCTGGCCACCTCCAGCAACGGCGACGTGGTCGTCGACGACGTCCGGGGCGACGTGGAGGCCCGGACCGCCAACGGGTCGCTGGACCTGGCTCGTGTCGAGGGCCGGGTGACGGCGCGGTCGAGCAACGGCGACGTCGAGGTCTCCGACGCCGGGGGTGCGGTCGTGGCACGGTCGAGCAACGGGGCGGTCGAGGTGTCCACGGCGGGCGGCGACGTCGAGGCGCGGTCCACGAACGGCAGCGTCGAGGTGGTCGGGGCGGCCGGTGACGTGCTGGCCCGGACGAGCAACGGTGCGGTGACGGTGGTCGGGGACGGGGAGCCGGTGGACCTGACGATCAGCACGTCGAACGGCGACGAGACGATCGAGGGGCCGACCGACCCGGGCGCGCCGCGCACGGTGGAGATCGGGTCGTCGAACGGGGACGTGGCCTACCTCGCCCCGTGACCCGGGGCTGTTCGGCACTTTCTGCTCCGTTCGGTAGTTCAAGCTGCCGAACAGAGCAGGACGTGCCGAACGGGCTCACAGCCGCGGGACACGCACGTCGTACACCTCGCGCAGCGCGTGCCGTGCGGCGTACCAGCCGCCCATCCCGTGCACCCCCGGGCCGGGCGGCGTGGAGGCCGAGCACAGGTAGACGCCGACGCCCTGCCGGTACGGGTTCGGGTGCAGGCTGGGCCGGGCGATCATCCGCCACAGGGTCACGCGCCCGCCCGCGATGTCGCCGTCGGCCAGGTTCGCGTTGTGGCCCGCCAGCCGGTCGGCGGGTGTGCAGCGCGAGGCGACGACGACGTCACGCACCCCGGGTGCGAAGCGGTCGAGCTGGTCCAGCACGTCGTCGGTGACGTCCCGGGTGGACCCGGCGGGGACGTGCGCGTACGCCCACAGCGGTCGCAGGCCGCCGGCCTCCCGCGAGGGATCCACGACGGTCGGGTCGCTGACGAGGCACATCGGCCGCTCCGCGTGCCCGCCCGCGGCGACGGCGGCCTCGGCCCGGGCCATCTCGGCCCGGGTGCCGCCGACGTGCACCGTGCCCGCGCGGCCCACCTCCGGGGCCGTCCAGGGCACCGGGCCCGACAGCACCAGGTCCACCTTGGCGGCCGCGTCGCCGGCAGGGAGGCCGGAGAGGGCGCGCCGCCGCGAGGGCGGCAGGTCGTCGCCGAGCACGTCGAGCAGGGTGGCCGGCGAGGTGTCGAACACGTAGGTCGCGGCGTGCGGCAGGTCGGCCCGCGACCGCACCGGGTGGTCCGTGACGACGGTCCCGCCGTGCGCCTCCAGCTCCGCCCGCAGCGCAGCCGTGATCGCCCCGGACCCCCCGCGCGGGATCGGCCAGCCCCCGGCGAGCGCTGCGCCGGAACTCCCGGCGAGCGCCGGTGCGGCGGCCCCCTCGCCGGGCGTCGCGTGGGCCAGCGAACCCAGCAGCAGCGCCGTGCCGGCCGCACCGAGCGACGGCATCGGGGCGATGGCGTGCGCCGCGACCCCGGTCAGCAGGGCAGCCGCCTCCTCGGTGCGGAACCGCCGCCCCCACAGCCCGGTGCCCTGCTCGGCCACGGCGAGCCCGAAGCGGGCGGCCGCGAGGAGACCGCCGTCGTCGGCCAGCCCTGGGGGCAGCGACCGCTTGTCGCTCATCCCGACCGCCACCACCGCCTCCCAGCGCTCGGCGAGCGGGCCGAGCAGCGACCGCCAGGCGTCGCCGTCGGCCCCGAGGCGGGCGGCGGTGCGGTCGACGTCGTGGTACGCGACGCCGGCGCGGCCGTCCGGCAGCGGCTGGGCGTACGACACCTCCGGCGTGAGCAGCTCGACCCCGTGCGCGGGCAGGTCGAACGCGCGCAGCACCGGCGAGGCCCAGGCCATCGGGTGCACGGCCGAGCAGACGTCGTGGACGATCCCGTCCGCCAGCCCGAGGTCGAGCGTGCGTGAACCCCCGCCGACGGTCGGCTGCGCCTCCAGGACCGTGACCTCCAGGCCCGCGCGGGCGAGCGTCACCGCGGCGACGAGCCCGTTGGGACCGGATCCCACGACGACGGCGTCCAGCATGCCAGCAGCCTACGGCGCGCCACCGACCGCCGCGCGGACTGCGCCGGTGACCTCCGGCGCCAGCGTCCGGGCGAACGTCGCCGTGAGGTGCCCGTGGTCGAAGTAGGCCGTGAGGCCGCCGATCACCGGGTGGCAGATCTGGTCGCACATCAGGTGGTCCACGCTCGTCACCGAGACGTCGCCGCTGGTGTCGGCGCGTGCGGCCGCGGCGAGCGGGTCGGGCTCGAGCGCGGTCGCGGGCGGGGCGCCGCAGGCGTCGGGGTCGCCGGAGTGCCGGGCGAGGCAGTCGGGCACGTCCTCGGGCATCGCGGGCGTGTCGCGCAGCACCAGCACCGGCACGCCGGCGTCCGTGAACGCCGCGAGCGTCTCCCGGTAGGCGTCCTCCGCCACCGCGTCCTGGTCCTCCAGGGGGACACCGGCCAGGTGCTGGTCGGTGCGGGCCGACATGATCACCAGGTCGTAGCCGCCCGCCACGATGCTGTCGACGGCCCATCGGTTCGTGGCCCGGCAAGCCTCCGAGACGCCCTCAGCGGGGAACGAGATCGGTACGTCCACCGGGTAGCAGACGGACTGCAGGTACGTGTCGAGCTGCCAGCCCTCCGTGGCGATCGCCTCCTCCAGCGCCGGAACCCAGTGCCCGGCGTGCGAGTTGCCCAGCAGGGCGATCCGCGCGGACGGTTCCTCGGTCCCCCCGGATGCCTCCGCGCCGTACGTGCACGTGCTCCGGGTGGTGAACGGTGCGTCGTTCCAGCAGTCGTCGGCGTACACGACCGGCTTGTCCTGGGCGGCCGCCGTCGGCCCGAGCAGCAGGCCGGGGTCCTCGCAGCCGTCGTCGCGCACCACCTCCGCGCCGACGCACGGTTGCGCACGCGCGACGGCGGCACGCGCGTCGCCCAGGGCCTCCCGCTCCGCGGCGCTCGCCGTGACCCAGACGCCGACGGCGGCGCCGCCGACGACCACCACGCAGAGCCCGAGCATCGCGAAGGTCGCGCCGAGACGGCGGGTGAGCAGCGGGTGGAAGCGCAGGCGGTCCTCGACGTGCCGCTGGGAGAACCACGCCAGGAGGAGCGTCGCGGCGAGGATACCCAGCATGCCGACGGCTCCGAGGTCGCGGCCCAGCGCGAACGGGGCGATGACGACGAGCGGCCAGTGCCACAGGTACACGGAGTAGGACGTGTCGCCGAGCCACTGGACCGGTCGCCACCGCAGCGCGGCGCCCGGTCCGCCGCGCAGACGGTCGGCGTCCGCGAGGATGACGAGCAGCGCCCCGACCGTGGGCAGCAGGGCGGTGTACCCCGGGAACGGGGTGGCGGCGTCGAACGTCAGGACCGCGACGACGATCATCGCCAGACCCGCCCAGGCCGCGGCGGCGCGCAGCCACGGGACGGGCGCCGCCCCGGCTCCGACGAGGGCCGGCGCCGGACGCGACGCCCGCAGCGCGAGGACAGCGGCGAGCAGGCCGCCCAGGGCGAGCTCCCAGAACCGCGTCGTCGACACGAAGTACGCCGCCGCCGGTTCCGCCCGTGTCATCCACACCGACCAGCCGAGCGAGGCGACCACGACCGCACCGGTCAGCGCGACCGCCAGCACCGCCGTCGTGCGCTCCTCGTGGTGGCGCCGCCGGGATCGCAGCCCCAGCCAGGCGACGGCCGCGAGCAGCAGCGGCCACACGAGGTAGAACTGCTCCTCGATGGACAGCGACCAGTAGTGCTGCACGGGGGAGTGGAGCTTGTCGGCCGCCAGGTAGTCCGTCTCCGTCCTCGCCAGCGCCCAGTTCTCCACGTACAGCGCCGAGGCGAGCACCTCGCGTCCCACCTGCACCAGCGTGGTCGTGGGCAGCCAGACGGCCGACGCGACGAGCGTGGCCAGCAGCACGAGGCTCGCCGCGGGGATCAGTCGCCGTACCCGGCGTGCCCAGAAGCCGAGCAGGTCACGCCCGCTGCGGACCGGGCGGCGCAGCAGGTGGCTCGTGATGAGGAACCCGGACACCACGAAGAACACGTCGACGCCCACGTAGCCGCCGGTGACCCAGGCGGGCCACAGGTGGAAGCCGAGCACGGCCGCGACGGCGACGGCGCGCAGACCCTGGATGTCGGTCCGCGGTGACGAGGGGGCGGGCACGCGTCAGAGCATCTCACCCAGGGCGAGGAGGGTTTCGGTGACGCCGGCCTCGACCTTGACCGTGGCGAGCGGGTCGCCACGGGTCTCGCCCCGGTTGACGATGACGACCGGCTGCTCGGCCTTGGCGGCCCGCCGCACGAACCTCAGGCCGCTCATGACGGTCAGGCTGGTGCCCGCGACGAGCAGGGCGTCGGCGGAGTCGACCAGCGCGTACGCCTCGTCCACGCGCGCCCGCGGCACGTTCTCGCCGAAGTAGACGATCTCCGGCTTGAGGACCCCGCCGCAGAACTCGCAGTCCGCCGGGCGGAAGTGGGAGGTCTTGGCGATGACGGCGTCCGCGTCCGGGGCGACCTCGATGTCCGCGACGGTGGTGCCGCCGTCGAGCACCGACTCCACGAAGCCCGGGTTGAGCGCGTCGAGGCGCTCGGCCAGGTGGGTGCGCGAGATCGTGCGGCCGCACTGCAAGCAGACGACGGAGTCGTAGCGCCCGTGCAGGTCGATGACGGTGCGCGAGCCCGCCTCCTCGTGCAGCAGGTCGACGTTCTGGGTGATGACGCCGCGCACGATGCCGCGCTCCTCCAGCTCGGCGAGCGCCCGGTGCCCGGCGTTCGGGTGCGTGCGGTCCACGTGCCGCCAGCCGACGTGGTTGCGGGCCCAGTAGTGGCGCCGGAAGTCCGCGTCGCCGACGAACTGCTGGAACGTCATGGGGTTGCGCGGCGGCGAGTCGGGGCTGCGGTAGTCGGGGATGCCGGAGTCGGTGGAGATCCCGGCGCCGGTCAGGACGGTCAGGGTGCGGTCGGCGAGCACCCGGGCGGCGTCGTCCACCGTGCCGTGGTGGATGACGGCGTCCGGCGGCAGCTCCCAGCGGCGTTGCTGGTACGTCGGGGCGAGCGGGCGCGCGGCGGGTTGCACGGTTCGAGCGTACGACGACGGCCCGCGATCGGGGCCGACCGGCACGTTCTGCCGGTCGGCCCCGATCGCGGGCCGTTCGTCGCGCGTCGGCGTCAGGCGCCGTCGGCCTCGGCCGGGGGAGCGGCGTCCTCGGGCAGCTGGCCGTCCTCGGGCGCAACGCCCTCGGGCGCCTGCCCGGCTCCGGGCCCGCCCTGCTCCATGCTCGACTCGACCGTCTCGGTGGCGGTCATCGTGCCGACCTCCTCGCCGTCGACCGAGACCGTGTAGCTCTCGCCGGCCACGATGCCCTCCGCGGTCGCGCCGAGCGCGGTCGCGTCGGTGGCGAGCACGGCGGTGGCGAGCACCGTGCCGTCCTCGGCCGTGACCTCGACCGTGCTGCCGGCCGCGGCCGACTCCTCGAGGGTCACCCAGCCGTTCGTGGACTCGAGAGTCCCCGTGGCGACGTTGCCGACCGTCACGATCGTGCCGCCGGTGACGGTCGCGGTGCCGCTGGCGTCCAGCGCACCGTCGCCGCCCACCCCGGGAGCCGTCTCGATCACCAGCGACCCGCCGCTGATCTCGGTGGCTCCGTTGGAGTCGGTGCCGTCGAGCCCGGCGACGATGTTCACCGTGCCGCCCGTGACGGTCAGCGAGGCGCCGGCCTCCGCGGCCTCTCCGCCTCCGCCGGCCCCGGGGCCGCCCCCACCGCCCGGGCCGGGACGGGCGCCGGCGGCGTCGTCCTCAGGAGCGACCGCGTCCGCGGGCAGGTCGGTGGGCGGGTCTGCGGGGGCGCCCTCGGTGGCTGTCTCCGCGGCGTCCTCGGCCGGCTCCTCGGTGGAGTCGTCGGTGTCGGTCGTGTCCTCCGAGTCGTCCTCGGCCTCCTTGACGGTCGCGTTCATGCCGTCGTCGGAGGCCGTGATGTCCACGACACCGTCGGAGATCGCGATGACTGCCGCCTCGATGCCCTCGTAGGAGTTCGTCACCGTCAGGGAACCGCCGGCGATCGCGACGTCGGTGAATCCCTGGACACCGTCGTCCTCGGCGTCGACCGTCACGTCTCCGCCCAGCAGTGCGATGTAGCCGGCCGTCGTGTCGGAGTCGTAGTCCGACTTGAGGCCGTCGTCGCCCGCGGTCACGTCGACCGTGCCATCGGAGATCACCAGGTAGTCCTTGCCCCGGATCCCGTCGTCGGCCGCGTCCACGGTGATGTCGCCGCTGATGATCGCCAGGCCGTCCTTGCTGGTGATGCCGTCGTTCGAGTTGCCGACGACCTCCAGCGACCCCTCGCCAGAGATCGCCATGTCGGCGGTCGAGTAGAGCGCGGCGTTGGCGGCGTTGTCGCTGGTGGTGTCCTCGTACTCGGCGGCGTCCTCCAGGCGGTTCGTCGAGGAGTCGGCGAGCACCACCGAGACCTGGTCGGCGTCCTGGACGTCGATCGCGGCGCCCGTGGACGAGGTGATGTCGGCGCCGTCGAGCACGAGCCGCACCACCCCGTCGTCCGGTGACTCCACGATGACCTGGCCGGCGAGCGTGCCTGACAGGCGGTAGGTGCCGGGGGCGGTGATGGTCACGGTGTCGCCGTCGACCTCCACCCCGTCGGCGGCGGACGGGGTGTCGAGGTCGATCGCGACCTCGTCAGCCGCGTCCCAGGTCTCGTCGGCGATCGCGACGGTCTCGGAGGCGTCGAGGTTCTCGGCGAGCACCTCGGCGGCGGTCATGCCGACGCTGGAGCTGGTGGTGACGGCCCCCTCGCTCGTGGTCGACGTCGAGGTCGTCTGCGCGGACTCGGCCGCCGCGTCCTCGGTCAGGACGCTGCAGGCGCCCAGGGCCCCGACGGCGAGCGCACCGGAGGCGAGCAGCGCGACGGTCTTGGTGCGGGCCGTCCCGGCCCAGCGGGGCAGAGTCTTCTTGGACATGATGATTCCCTTCGGTCAGTCGATCAGGCGGCGAGGCGCTCGCGGCGGAGCCGGCGCCAGGGGTGGTCGGGCAGGTCGGGTCGCAGCACCGTGAGCCCGGTCGCGTACTTGGAGATGCGGTCGGGGCGGTGCCCCGAGCGCCACAGGAGGCGGTCGACGGACGACGGCGCGGTGCCGGCCTTGGTCTCGACGACGACGAGGTCGCCGACGTCGGCGTGGTGCGTGCCGCCGTCGTACCCGGGGGCGAGGCGCCACGCCAGGGACGTGTCGAGCGTCATCCGGACGTCGGGCAGCAGCAGCGTGGTGCGGCGGTAGCGGGAGCTCAGTACCGGCACGAGGTCCGACGACGGCGGCGCGGCCACGCGTGCGGCGGCGAGCCGGTCGTCGACGAAGTCGTGGTCGTCGGCCTGCAGGGTGCGCAGCTCCGGGTCGGTGGGTCGGCGCACCTTGACGGTGACGCCGCGCGCCGCGCGCGTCTTGACCTCGAGGAACGTGCCTCCGGTGTCGACGTAGGTGCGGGTGCGGACCTTGAACCGGCGACGACGGCGTCGGGCCGCCTGGTGGAACGTCGTCAGCTCGGGGGTGTCGAAGTAGGTGGAGTCGTAGGTGAAGGTCCGGGCACCGCCGATCTCGAGCACGCGGGCCGCCACCGGCTGGCGGGCCACGGCGGACAGCAGCTCGTGGACCTCGTCCGGCGTGAGCACGTACTTGCGGTCCACGCGGGTCTGCAGGGCGGCCAGCTCGTCGAGCTCGTCGAGGGTGATGGGGTCGAGGCGGTCCACGTGGGTGCTGACGACGGCGGTGGCGCGGTCGGTCGGGGCGATGGTGGTGTTCATCGGGTCACCGCCAGGTCGCTGTCGGAGGTGGAGGTGCGTCGGCCGGCCCGGGTACCGCGCGGGGTCTCGTAGCGGACCTCGACGAGCGTGGTGTCGTTGGCGAGGTCGAGCTTCTGGACGCGGGCCGAGTGCACCGTGGCGACGAGCAACCGTTCGAGGATCGCGGTGAGCTCGGCGGGGTCGGAGACGGCGCGGTCGAGCACGATGGTCTGGCTGCCGTGGCGGGCGTAGAGCCGCGGGTGGTCGGCCACCGCCATGACGAGGAGGATCAGGGCCGACCCGGCGACGCCGAGCAGACCGACGGACGACCCGAGGCCGCCGAGCAGTCCGAGCGCGAGCGCCGCGAAGTAGTAGGCGACCTCTCGCTGCGAGAGCTCGTCGGAGCGGAGCCGGATGATCGACAGCACTCCGAACAGGCCGAGCCCGAGGCCGGCGGCGACCGCGCTGTTGGCGAGGACGGCGGACACGGCCAGCACACCGACGTTGACACCGAGGTAGGCGACCACGAGGTCGCGGCGGCGGTGGCGGGGGAAGTAGATCCCGAAGACCAGGATCGAGACGGCCACGAGGTCGATGCCGTAGAGGAGTGCGGGTGTCATGGTGCTCCCGGGTCGGGGGACCGGTGCGGTCCGTGGATCGGTACGTCACCTAGTGGACACCTTGAGTTCATGCAGGTCCTGGGTTTGACCTGGTGTCTTCCTGGGAGGGCTGGGGGTTACCTGGGAACGCTCCGACCCCGACCCGTGATCGGGCCGGACGCGGTGCTCCGCTGGCCCGGTGGGGTCCCGTCCTAACGTGGGTCGCCCGCAGTCCCGTCACCGAGGAGGACCGTCATGAACGACCAGGCCTTTCCCGCCCAGCAGCAGGAGCCCCCGGGGCACACCGGGGCGATGGACCCGGTCCCGGACCACGGCGAGGACACCTACCGGGGTTCCGGGCGGATGACCGGGCTGCGGGCGCTGGTGACCGGCGGCGACTCCGGCATCGGCCGGGCGGTGGCGATCGCCTACGCCCGCGAGGGGGCGGACGTGGCCATCGGCTACCTGCCCGCCGAGCAGGACGACGCCGAGGAGACCGCCCGGTGGGTCCGCGAGACCGGGCGCACCGCCGTCCTCCTGCCGGGCGACATCACCGACGAGGCCACGGCCCGCGCGCTGCCGGGCCGGGCCGCCGACGAGCTCGGTGGGCTCGACGTCCTGGTGAACAACGCCGGGTTCCAGATGGCGCGACTCGATCGAGGACGTCACGACGGACGAGATCGACCGGGTGCTCAAGACCAACCTCTACGCCTCGCTGTGGATCACGCAGTCGGTGCTGCCGCACCTGCGCGACGGGGCGAGCATCATCAACAACTCCTCGTTCCAGCCGTCCACCTCGTTGTTGGACTACGCCTCGACCAAGGCCGCCATCGACAACCTCACCGTGAACCTGGCGGCCGAGCTCGGGCCGCGGGGCATCCGGGTCAACGCCGTCGCGCCCGGGCCTATCTGGACGCCGCTGCAACCCGCGACGCAGCCCACGGAGAAGCTGGCGAGCTTCGGCCAGGACACCCCGCTCGGGCGGGCCGGGCAGCCGGCCGAGGTGGCTCCGGCGTTCGTGTTCCTCGCCGCGCCGGCGGACGCGAGCTACGTCTCGGGGACGGTGCTCGGCGTGACGGGCGGCAAGCCGGTGTTCTGACCGGGCGGCATCCTGGGCACGGTGGCGCCTGCCGCACGACGCGGTGGATTTCGTGGATGCCGTGACGTCCGGTATTCTCGGGTGGCCGGTTCGTCCGGCGAGGTAGCGTGTCCGAGCGGCCGAAGGTGCAGCACTCGAAATGCTGTGTGGTTCATAGCCACCGTGGGTTCAAATCCCACCGCTACCGCCACCCGAAGGGCCCCACCCGCGAGATTCTGCGGCTGTGGGGCCCTTCGTCGTTCCCAGGTCATCGGAAACTCACCGCTTTCCGGGAACGACGTCGGTGGCTGCGGTGGCCTGTTCGATCAGCTGATCGATGACGACGCGCAGGTCCGGCGCCACGTGGGTCCGCTTCACGTAGTGCCGCACCGTGGTGCCCTCGTCGGCATGCCCGAGCAGCGCCGTCGCGTTGCCGACCGAGGTCGAGTTGGCCACCTGGGTGGCGATGGTGCGGCGGAAGTCGTGCGGCGTGACCTTGGTGCCGATGGCGGCCTGGGCATCGTGAAGCTGGTCGCGGATGCGGCTGGGGGAGCGCGGAGTGCCACTCGTCGACGGGAAGACCAGGTCGTCGTGCCCGCCGTCGAGACCGAGGCCCAGCGAGTCGTTGATCGCCGTCACGACGAACGCCGGCAGCGTGATGGTCCGCCGCGACGAGTCCGACTTGGGCTTGCTCTGGCGCATCAGCCGGCCCTCGACCCGGACGACGGTTCCGGTGACGGTGAGCGTCGGGACGTCGGCGCCCAGGTCGAGGTCGGCCTCGCGCAGCGCCAGGCACTCGCCGATCCGCAGGCCGGTGCCGAGCATGGTGTCGACGATCTGCGGCAGCAGCGTGATGTTGCGGCGCCCGCGGATGGCGGGCGGGCGGTCCTCCCACTCCTGGACGGCCTTGCGCAGCAAAGCGATGTCCTCGAGCCCGAGGGTGCGGACCTCGGCGCGCTGGGGTTTGCGTACTGTGACGGCGTCGCGGACAGGGTTGAACGACGCCGCCCCGTAGCGGACACACATCATCATGACCTGCGACATGACGTTGCGCGCCTGCCGGGCGGTGTCGAACTTCCGGGAGTTGACCAGGGCCATGAGCATCCGGTTCACGGCCACGGGTGTCACCTCACGCACCCGTAGTGCCCCGAAGGCCGGCCGGAGCTGACGGTCGAGCGTGCCGAGGTAGATCGTCAGTGACTGCGGGGTGATCTGACCCTCGGCCCGCTTCTCCGCAAGCCACTGGTCGAACACCGACGCCATGCGGGTGTCACCGTCGATAGCAGCGCCGCCCGCCGTCGTGCCGTCACGGTTCAGCCGGTGCAGTTTGTCCTCGAGTTCGCGTTGCGCGGCGGCACCTGACCGACCCCGCGCCTCAACGGTCCGCAACTGGCCAGTGAGCTCCCGGTACCGTGCACGGGCCCGCCAGGAGCCCGGTGCGATCTCGGTCCGGCTGATGTTCCCCCAGCGCCCCGGCTCGATAGGTTTGCGCGGCACGGCTCAGCCCGCCACGCGGCTGTCGGTGACCCGGTCCAGCCACGCCTCGACGTCGTCGGGGCGGTAGCGCAGCCGGGCTCCCACCCTCAGCACGTTCGGCCCGCCGCCGCGGCTGGACCACGCGTACACACAGTGCAGGGTCACCCCCAGGTAGTCGGCGAGCTCGTCCGGTGTCATCAGGCGCCGACGGCGGGTGGTGGTCTGCATGGTTCCGTTGTTGCTCATCTCGGTTCCTCCTACGTCGTTGTGGTGTGGTTGTTGATCGGTGGCCTGTTGGAGACTGATCGACGCCGGTACGGTGGCCCGAGTCACCGATCCAGGAGCAAACGCATGGACGCGAACCCCGGCGAGTCGAGTGCCGCGACGGCCGACAAGCCCGGGAGGCCTGCACCCGCGGTCTTCCGGACGATGGGCGTCATCTTCCTTCTCCTGCTTCAGTGCGGATTCGTCTGGCTTTTCTCGGGGTACTGGCAGGCGAACCTCGGGCCTCGGTTCGCCGGCACTGCCGGGGTGCCGGCCTGGGTGAGCGTGGCGACACTGGGCCTCGTCGCCACGGTCGTGATCGTCGAGCTGGTGATGTTCGTGCGGCGACGTCGTGACCCAGTCCAGGTGGCCCTCATGGGGATGGCCGCGACTCAGCTCGCGATGCTCTGCGAGTCGTTCCTGGACTTCTAGGAAGCCAACTCAGCGGTGCGACACTGCGCCCTCCACTGGGCATACTCGCGGGCACGCGCGGCTGCGGCATCGGCCAGAGCCTTGTCGCCAGGGTTGGTCCAGCCGGTGCCCTGGTAGGTCCAGGAGCCGACGACGAGCGTGGTCTCCTCATCCTCGGACAGCAGGCGGTTCTCAAGATCCGCGGTGTCCATCGGGGAGCCGTCGCGGTCAGCGTCGGCCTTGAGCCGCTGGAACCGCATCCGTGCCCGGCGTAGGCGTCCGAGCGGGATCGAGTAGCGGCGCGACTTGCTCGAGAAGTGGCCGCGGAAGCCAAGCATGTGGGCCCACTTCGCCAGAAGCCGGTACGGGCTGTCGACGCACTTCCCGCAGACGCAACCGGCGTCGTCCTCGGGGTCCGGGCCGGCAAGGCCGCGGCAGGCAGTGGCAGCACGCTCGGCGAACCACCGGCAGGTGCGGATGAGACGGCGATGGTGTGGCCGCGGGGCCGACGGATCGGTGCCGGTGCCCTTGGTCGAGTACTTCGCGAGGTAGCCGGCTACCTGTTCGGGGCGCAGGTCGTCGGAGCCCTCGTCGTTCTCCGGCACGCCAGAGCGCACGCACCGCACGTCGAGCTGCTGACCGAAGCGCAGCACGCGCGGGACGTCCGCACCGTCGACCGGAGGGGCCGTGACCGAGACCGCCCGTGCAGCCCCCCGGACCGCCTCGGAGAGCATCGCGCCGGGAAGCGGAGCCGGTGAGCCGGGGCCGTCGGGTCCGTCGAGGCGGATGAGGGCGTGGAAGTGCACGAGACCGCGCACCTGGTACTCGGCGACCTTGGCGAACTGCACCGAGGCGACGTCGCGCAGCGCCGACTCGCGCACGCCCAGGGCTTCGGCGACCTGGCGACGCATCGCGATGGTGAACCTCCGCCACAGCTCGGGGGCGTGCCACTGCCACACGACGGCGGACTTCCAGTCGTAGCAGGCGTCGCACAGCGGTCCGCCGACGGCAGGGTCGTGCTCGGAGTGCTGCGCGCTGCAGGACCGCGGGACGCCGTGCGGGCAGGTGCCTCGACCGTGGGGGCGGCAGCGCCCGGCTCCACCGTTCTTGGAGCGGGTGCCGTGGACGTGCCCGAACGACGGCGCGGTGAGCGTCGCGAAGACGAGCGGGTTGTCCGCGACCTCGGCGGGGACGGTCTTGCCGCCCAGGAGTCCGGCGCGGATCATCTCGAACGTGTCGCGGGCGTAGACCCGGGAGCAGGCCGGGCACACGGACTCTCGCCGGTTGCCGCACGCCCGGTACAGGACGCCGAGCGGTGCATCGGCGGAGTTGAACTCAGCCAGGACCTCGCCTGTCGAGGCGTCGATGGTGGCTGACGAGCCCTTGAGCCGGACGGGGTGCGAGCAGAACCCCACGCGAGCCGCGGCATCTGAGAAGGCGCCGACGGTGCGGTCACGCAGCCGGGCGGTGATGCCGGCGACGGCAGCGGGGGAGAGGTCCCCGAGGTCGAGCGGGGCGTCCTGCCCGAACCCCGGGAACCCTCCAGTTGCGGCGTGCACGTTACTCACCGCGAGCCCCTGACCCGGCAGGCTGACGGGCAGCGCGGGGCGTGCGCGGCTTCCGGGGTCGCGGTGCGGGGTCGTTGCCCGCCGAGGTCGCAGAGCCAGTGTTGGCGGACGCCGCACCGGACGCAGCCTCGACCGGGGCCACGTTCTCGTCGTCCGCCGGGGCAGAGGTCGGAGCCTCGTCCACCTGCGGTGATGCCAGCTCAGGCAGGTACCGGTCGGGCGCTGGATAGGTGTCGGCCACCATCCGGATGAAGGTGTCCTCCCAGAAGTCGGCCCGCACCCGCTGTACGTGACCGTCGTCGGACACCACGTACCCAGTACCCGGGTGGGCCGGGCTGATCTGGTGGGCCGGCGCGACGTCGGCCATCCCCTCGCCGAGCACCATCGTCGTCTCGGACGCCGACCGCAGCCGCAGCGCGACCGTCTGCGTGAACAGCCCACGCATGCCCACCGTCTCCTTGCGGGGATCCTGCACGAACGCGGCCACGACCACGCCGAGCGCACGCCCCTGGGTGAGGATGCGCCGTAGCAGGTCCGATGCCTCGCCCTGGACCTTCTTGGAGGCGTAGGCCGTCAGCACCGCGAGCTCGTCGATCATCAGCATGTGCACCGGGTCGCCCGGCGTGGGCTCGAAGTCCCGCGTGTGGCCATACATCTGCCGCTGGCGGCGGTCGACGACGGCGAGCAGGTCGCGCAGGGCCTCGACGGCCTGGTCTTCGTCGGTGGCGACCCGGTGGAAGACGCCGTCACCCATCCCGATCTCGATCCCGCCCTTGAGGTCGACGCCCCACAGCCGGACGAGCCGCGCCTCCACCGCCGGGGCGAGGTTGCCGGCGATGCCCCAGAACACCGAGCCCTTGCCGGATCCGGAACAGCCGACCACGAGCGTCTGCCGACCCCGCAGCGTGAGTCGCCACCGCGAACCGTCCTGGTTGCGGCCGAGGTCCACGCCGCGCGGGTCCACGACCTGAGGGATGCTCGCATGGAGCGGCTGGTCGAGCAGATCGGCCATCGTCAGCACGATGTCGAGTACGCGAGGCCGCACCCTCTGACTGGTGGAGCTCTCGGCCTCCAACGCGGTCTCGATCGCGGCGACAGCGTTGCGGATGTCCTCGAGCGTCTGCCCGGCGCGAGCCTGCACTCGGATCCGCAGCGTGTTGCCCCGCGCCCGAACGCGCAGCAGCCGCGGAACGACCCGACGGTCGAGTACGACGGCGCTAGCCAGCCCGCACGCGACGGCGAGCTCCACCCAGTTGCGGCGCACGTGGCGGCGCCAGGCGAAGCGTCGTAGCGGACCACCGAGCAACGGCTCGTACGACATCGGGCTGAACACCGCCCAGAACGCCCGAGTAAGGTTCCAAGCCGGAACGGAGAAGAGGATCACGACGCTCAGGAGGTCGTGTCCCATGAGGCTCAGCACGCCGTAGAAGAACACCGACGCGGTGAGCCACCACCACCCGCGGGCGGTCCACCGGAGTGCCAGCCACAGGGCTGAGAACACCCGGCGGACCGCCTGCCATGCACGGGCGATGATCACGCCGCAGCCTTCGCGGAGGCCTTGACGCCCTGCCCCGGCTGACCCGGCGTCACCATCTCCGACGCGCGGAACGACCAGGCGATGCGTGGCCGCATGCCGTTGGTGTCCACGTACGGCAACGCCAGCAAGCCGACGAACTCCACGGGCGTCCACGGAAGACCGGACTTGTTCTCCGGCGGGACGGGCTGGTGCTTGGCAACGAACTTCACCGTGACGCCGATGTCCTTACGGCCGGCATCCACGTCGGCGTCGATGACCACGCACTGCCACATCGGCAGACCGGTCTCCTTGTCGAGCTGCTGGGGACGCGAGCCGTCAGGACCGGCCGTCGCGTTGAAGTCCCCCACGGGCTCGACCTCCCCGCGCAGGAACGCGCCCTTGGGGAACGCCGTGGTGTGCTCGATCTGGAAGCGCTGCTTCAGTGCCATGAGTTGCTACCTTTCAGTTGATATCCCCTAAACCGAGGCGGCCGGAGGCTGTCCGGTCGAAGCGAGGCCGGGGTTGATGGGTGCTAAACACGCTAGACCGCGACGCCGCACTCGTCAAGCACAGTCGAGGATGCCTAAACTCGACGGGTGGTACTTCCAGACGACATCGAAGCGATCCGGCGGGAGCCTGACCCCATCCGGCAGGCTCAGCGCGCCGCGACGCTCCAAGCCGTCTACCAGCAGCACTCGACCGAGCTGGGAAGGCTGCGTCGCGCCGGCATGGAGCGCGCCCACCTCGAGCAGGGCATGTCGTACACCGACGTCGCCAAGGCTCTGGGGATCACCAAGGGGCGCGTCACCCAACTCCGCTCGAGTGCTCCACCGGCACACCGCGCACTGTTCGGCAAGGGGCCTGTGACCGTCGCCGTGCCCTATCGGCAGGTGGAGAGCCGAGCGCACCCACTGGTAAGTGCCGAGGACCTGGAGGCACGCCGGCAGGCCGAAGCGATGCTCAAGTCCCTGGGGTTCATGACCACGGAGCATGAAGTCCTAGCGACGGATGAGCGTGTACCCGGCGGCGACGTGTTCCTGATCTGTGGTCCAAAGTCCTCGCAGGTGTCACGGGCGCTGATTGATCAGGACCCAGTGCTCGACGTCGTCAAGGAAGGCGGGCGCTGGTGGGTGGTCGACCGCGCCTCGGGGGGCCGCTTCGGGTCCAGCTCGGACGATGCTGAGCCGAGTGACGGCGACGTCGCGTACGTGAGCAGGCGCGAGGTCGACGGTCGGGTGATCACCCACGTAGCGGGCATCCATGCGATCGGATCCCTCGGAGCCGTTCGACGATTTGAAAGTGATGCAGCATCCCTCTTCGCCGAAGCGAGCTACGGGTCCTTCTCGCTCGTCCTTGGCTGCTCCTACGAAGGGATCGAGATCACGAGCACCGAAACCGTAGCCGGCCCATACACATGGGAGTGAGAATGCAGATCGTCTCCGAGATGCTGCCGGAACCGCCTGAGTCACAGGATCGAGTCTTTACCACGCCCAGCGCGGCGATCGTGCTCGATGGCGCGTCGGCGTTCGTTCCCGTGGAGGTGTCCACCGGACTGTACGTCGACACCTTAGGTGGGTGCCTACGGTCGCGACTGCTTGACGATCCGACCACAGACCTTGCCGCCGCCCTGGGCGACGCGATCGAGTTCGCCGCAACCGAACTCGACCTTCACCCGGGCGCCTCGCCAAGCAGCACCGTGGCGATCGCACGTCAATACGGTGGTGCTGTCGACCTGCTCGTCCTGGGCGACACGCAGGTCAGAACGAACCATGGAGTGCTCTGTGACGATCGAATCGGCAAGGTCGCAACGGATGAGCGACGTGCGTACCAGAACCGTTTGCGACTCGGCAAAGGCTACGACGAAGAGCATCGTGCATTGCTCCGAGCACTACAGAAAGAACAGGCGCGCTACAGAAACCGACGGTACGGCTACTGGATAGCCGAAACTGAACCAGCAGCCGCGAAGAAATCGGTAACGGCTCGGTACAACGTTCAGGAAACTCCTTGGTGTGTGATCGCGACAGATGGCGCATACAGGCCGCTCGACCTGTTCGCAGGAGATTGGCATCATAGTGCATTGACCGTTGCCGATCTCGGCCAGCTGCTAGAAGAGGCGCAGAACTGGGAACACAGCACAGATCCCAGAGGGTCAATTAATCCCAGAGCTAAGAGGCATGATGACAAGACGATAGTATTGATGCGCGACCTCGATAAGGTACACTATCCCAGTCCGACGACCGAACTTCCGGGCAGTTAGGAAGACTGCGATGCCGCGGAGCTACAGTGACAGGACGCTCAAACAACTTTTTATTATGTCCGGACATCACTGCGCCCATCCTGAATGCTCGACCAGAACGGTCGAGTACACCAGCGAGGGTCCTGAAATACTGGGCGATATCGCGCATATCGAAGCATCGTCGGACAATGGGCCCCGAAGCAATCCCTCGCTTGGGCGTACAGAGCGAGATGGATATGCGAACTTGCTCGTTCTATGTGCGCACCACCATCGGCTCGTTGATCGGCTGGATTCAGAGTATCCAGTCGATGAACTCCGCCAGTGGAAACGTCAGGCGGAGCAAGAAACTCGCGAAAAGTTGGCCGTTGGCGCCACGCAGATTTCGTTTGCCGAACTTGAGATGGTGTGCAACGCCTTCGTTGATGGGGACTTGGAATATCCATCGACGCCAATGTTTGCGGCGCCACCGGACGAGAAGATGCGAGTAAATGGTCTTACGTCTGCTATCCGGTCACAGATGACAATTGGACTTGCCCAAGCACCCCAAGCCGCCGAGTATATTGCGCGCCAAGCCCAGCTATCGAGCAAGTTTCCTGGCCGCTTGCTTCAAGGATTCACAGCGAAGTACGACTCACTGAAAGAAGTTGGAGTTCAGGGCGACGCGCTATTTCTAGGCTTGATCGATTACGGCACGTTGGCAATATCGCCAAGGGTTCCTGATGCCGATCGATGGGTGTTTCAGGCGGCAGTCACATCAGTTGTTTGCCATCTATTTCAGGTCTGCGACCTATTCGAGGCATCATGAGCGTACTTCCAACAAAGTATGTCGACGCAAGGCGCAGCGTCCTGGGAAGATCTGCGATTATACTTGAGTGTCGGCGTCCCAACCAAACGGTTAGCGAATTATGGACGAATGTTCGACATGAGCGTGACTCGATCAACTTCGGGGAATTCTCAGAAGGGCTAGTGCTCTTGTTCCTCGTCGGCGCAGTGGACTTGGACCGGGGCAAGCTAGTATGGGACGTGAATAAATGAGACTTGTAGAACTGTCGGCAAACTTCGATGAATTTCACTCCCTTAGATTCAACCACGACCTGAGCGTGGTACTCGCCGAGCGCACTCAAGGCGCTGCGGTTACTGAATCGCGGAACGGGCTGGGAAAGACGACTGCCGTCGCGCTTATTGATTTCTGCCTTGGCGCAAATATGGGAGAGCACTTGCGCCAGATGGTGGGGCGCGGTTGGACTTTCAAGCTGGACCTTGTCGCGCCTGGTGGCGCTGAGATCTCGGCAAGTCGCAGTCCCGACTCCCCGCGTGACGTCGTGCTGGCTGGGGATCTGGCGCGGGCGCGTTTTCCAGACCTGGACCAGATGAGTATCGCGGGGGAGGTAGTACTTGGCGTACGGAAGTGGACGAGTTGGCTTGGGCGGGTAACGTTCTACCGTGGGCGCGATGCAGAACAAGGCCCATCATTCCGTAGTCTAGCGAAACACCTTATTCGGTTTCGGGGTGACTCATTCATTGATCCCTTCCGGCCGGTTGCAAATCAAGCAGCGGCTGACGTCCAGTTGGAGAATGCCTTCCTTCTTGACCTTGATTGGTCGTTGGTGGAGGAATGGGGCAGCCTGAAGGACAGGAAGAATCGGCTAGCGCTCGCTCAATCGGGCGATCTGGATGTTGGTGCTCAGATAGCCGACCTGGAGGCGCAATGCGTACGCCTTGGTCGGAGGGCGGAAAGAATGCAGCAGGATGCGGCGCACTTCGAAGTCCTTCCTGAGTTCCGGGATGTCGAGAACCGTGTTAACTCAGGTTCGCGAAAGTTGAAACAACTTTCAAATTCGAATGTCGCGGACCGGCAGCTTCTGCAGATGTATGAACGGCAGATTGACGAGGAGAGGTCGAATAGCGAGGACTGGATTGCAGAACTCTTCGATGATGCGAACGTGCACCTTGGCGAAGCCGTTGTGCGGAGTCTCGAGGAAGCGTCTGATTTCCGTCGAGAGGTCGAGCGAAATCGTGAATCGTACCTTCAGACTGAGATCCGACGAATCCGCGAGAGAGTTCTGCTTCGCGAAGCTGAGCAAGAGCAGCTCGCTGGTCAACATGCAGAGGATTTGCGATTGCTAGATTCCGGCGGTGCGCTTGAGGATTTTGCTGAGTTGCAGAAGAGTTTGGCGGAAGCGCTGACGGAATTGGCTGAGGCGCGAGCCCGGCTTGCGACGTTACGCAACCTTAGCGAAAATGAGGCTCAGGTGAAGCGTGACGAACTGGATATTGCGTCCAGGACCGATCTGGACTTGCAGGAGCGGTTCTCGCGCCGCGAGCCGATTATTGCGCGGTTCGGTGAGATTATGGAGATGTTGCTTGGCGAATCAGCTGACATCCGTGTGAGGCGAGGTAGAACTGGTTTCATGTTCGAAACAAGGTTGCCGCGTACGGGTTCATCGGGCGTTAACCTGATGGCAATTTTTGCATACGATATCGCATTGACCGAGAACCTGCAGGCTGAAGGTCGTGGGCTGGGCTTCCTAGTTCATGACAGCCTGATTTTTGCTGACGTCGATGAGCGACAAACTGCTATGGCCATCGACATCGCAAGCAGGTCCGCCGTCCAGTATGGTTATCAGTATCTACTGACAATGAATAGCGATAAAGTTCCGTGGTCGGAGTTCAGGAATCAGGATGAGTTCCGTCGCTCGATGGTCTTGACGCTGGACGACGGTAGTCCGAGTGGCAGTCTTCTTGGGCTGCGGCTCGATACTTCGGAGTAGCCGTAGGGCGCCGAGATGCCGTGAGGACTTTCCTTACTGACTCAAGGCGCGGCTCCGCCGCGCTGGCCGGGGCGTCGCGCGGGGCCCCGCGCTTCGCTCGCTCCGCTCGCTGCGCGCACCCCACCCGACATCCCGTCCCGAGACGACGAAGGGCGGCCCCGGATCAATTCCGGGGCCGCCCTTCGTTCGCGCTCGGGCTGGTCGCTCAGTGCGAGGTCAGCTCCTGCTTGCCGTGCTGCGGCGTGTCCCGTCGGACCGCAGCGATGAGCGCGGCGAGTTCCGGGACCTCGCGAGGCTCGGCGTCGAGTGCGCTGTCGACCTGGTCAAGTTCGGGAGGGGTGAGCTGGAGGACGCGGTCCCGGAGCAGGACCTCGCGGGCGTGCTCCATGGCGGCCCCGAGCACGAACGCGGATACGTCCTGCTGCTGGGCGGCAGCGGCCTCGCGGATGGTCGCGAGAGCATCCGGCGACAGTCGCATGTTGAGGCGTTCTGACCGCGCGTTGGCGGTGGGCATGGCGACTCCTCGTATCTATGGTGTACGTCTACTGTACGCACGTGGTGCGTACGTCTCAACTTGGTTCTGCTGCAGCGAACGTCGCGCGCAGGTCCTTGGTCGTGAGGAACAGGCTGAGCTCGTGGTCGAGGAACCGGCGGAACCCGTGCTTGAGGTAGAAGCAGGCAGCGTCCTCGTGGAGCGCGTGCACGACGACGATCTCGAAGCCGATGTCGTCGGCCGCTGCCACCAGCCGTTGGAGGGCGTCGAAGAGCAGCAGCTTGCCGACGCCGTGACCCTTGTAGTCGTTGTCGACCGCGAGCCGTGCAAGGAGCATCGCCGGCACTGGATAGCGGCGCTTGCGTCCCATGGCTGACTCGCCGTCGGCCGCTGACAGCTCGAACGTGCGCAGGGAGAAGTAGCCGGCGACGCGCTGCGCCTCCTCGTCGAGGAGCAACGTGGTGCGGACGTTGTCCTTCTTCTCGCTCTGGCTGGCGTACCGGGCGAGCCACTCGTTGAGCTCCGGCTCGCCGCAGTCGAACGGATGGAGCTTGATGGCCGCTGAGGTGAACGGCCGCGCGATGAGCATCGTCGTTGGTGCCTTTCCGATCGCCAGGACTCGAGCGGTCGCCACCCTACGGCGAGGCGGCGACAGGGATGTGTGCAGGTGGGAGCCGCCGTGGTCGGGTAGCGCTGCTCTCTTGCGTTCCGGCCCCGCACCGACAGCCGAGCATCCGGCCGGCTCCGGCCCGCGTCCAGGGCGCCTGCGGCGTCGCTGCGCGATGGCCTGCGGCCACCCTTGACCCGGACCTCCGCCGGCCTCCAGTGCTCCGCTATCGGCACGGCGCCTCCGAGTGTCCCCGCCGATGACTCGGCCACAGTTCGCGGCCGTGGTCGGGTGCCGATCCGTAGACTCGCGCCGTGAGCTACGTCTTCAACTCGCTTCTTGGCCGGCTTGTGGGCTATCGGCTGTACTCGGTCGAATTCGTCCTGGACTTCGTGCAACTGCACTTCGACGTCTTCCCGACAGCGGACATGCCCATGCTGACCTGCGACGTGAGCCCGACCGTCATCGTGAGCGATCGCGTGACCGCGCCAGGTCAACACGGCTGGGCTGACGCTCTCGTCGCGCTGGCCGGGCAGAGCATCACGGCAACGCACGAGGGGTTCGGCGCGGGCATCAGCATCGAGTTCGAGACTGGCGCAGTCCGACTCCGGCCGAGTGCGGACGAGGTCGTTAATCCCGAGATCGCGACGCTCAACGGCTTCGCTGATGGTCAGTGGATGTGCTGGCGCCCGACCGAAGAGGCCTTCGAGTACCTCCGCGATGTAGCGCGGGGAGCCCCGTCGGCCGACCAGCAGTGACCTGGCAAAGCTCCCGGGTCTACCTCCAGCCCGCAAGTCACCATTTTCACTCTGTTTTGCCAGCGAAACCAGCGCGAACAGGTGCAACGCGCTACACGCCCCGACGAGGCGTCGACCCAGGTCAGGGGCAAGATTGTCCCGCCCTGCCAACCACGTCCGAAGCCTGCGACTGAAGCCCACCGCTACCGCCACCCGAAGGGCCCCACCCGCACGATTCTGCGGCTGTGGGGCCCTTCGTCGTTGGGCTGTCTGTACAGCCAGTGCGGCTGGCCGCCATAGCGTCTTTCGGCTCGTCTCCACGTGAGGATCGCGTTGTCGTCCACGGTACGGGGCGGACGTGAAGCGCGGCGGGGGGGCTATGCGAGTTGCTAGACAGATCCTCTCGACCCGCATACTTTTTCTGCAGGCGGGTCAGGCTCCAGTGGAGCAAGCCGGTTGCTTCGGCCGGAGGAGCGACAGCACCACCATGACGCCGGCGAGGGCGTGCGCCGCGGGGCTCAACGCTCCCTCGCGGACGAACGCCAGTGGCAGCGGCTCGGGGCTCGCCCCTTCCATCAACCCGACACGGTTGTCGAAAGTCGAAGCGAGCGCGCTGTACGGGAAGTCGGCAGAGACCATCGCGTAGGTCGAGAGCGCGATCAGCGCAACGGTGGCCATCCAGATCGGCAGTTGGTGCCGTCGACGGGTTGCAGAGGTGTGAGCGCGCCAGGCGAGGAAGAAGGCGAGCGCCGACACGATCGCGACACCTACCGCGGACCCCAGGGGTGGTGCCGGCGGCGCGATGGCGACGACGGAGGCGCTCCAGTCGAGCGCCGCGCCCGTGACGATGGTCTTGGCGTGCAGATTCAGATAGCCCACCACGACGAGGTAGGCCACCACCACGATCACAGGGACGAGTGCTTTCAGGCCGAGGGCCACCGCCGCAGTACTGCTGCGCTCCGAATTTGTCACCCGATCCTGCCCCTTCCATGCACGCGAAGACACGCCGTCGAACGTATCGGCCGTGGTAGGCGGGGGCAACGCGGGCGACCTCGCGCCCCTCGGTCTCAGGACCGGGTTGTCCGCTGCCGGCCTACCTCCCCTCGAGGCGGCCTCGTGCCTGCTCTGGGGAACGGTCGTGTGGTCGCTGGCAGGCAACCTGATCGTCTCCCATCGAGTCGGCCGAGGGCGACACCGACGGTGATGGTGCGCAAGAGGGTTCCATCATCCGCGGCGGGTCGCCCGATTCTGGCCGCTTCGCAGGTCCGTTGCGACACCCCCCGGCTGTCGGGCGAGCTCAGCTCGAGGTGACGAGAACGCGTTGTGCGACCTGGCATCGGAACGGGTCGCCGCCGAGGTAGATCTCACGCGGCGACCCGAGCGGACGGTACGGGTCGCTGGCGGCGGCCTCTCGTGCCGCGTCGAAGAAGCGGAGGATCGTGGGGAACTGCACCTCGCCGAGCGGGACGTCGAGGTAAAGCTCCGTTCCCTCCGGCTCGACGCCGTCGGCCGTGGTGCTGTCGACCACCGGCACGCGGACCTCGATCGGCCCGTCCGACTCCCAGCTCACCTCACCGTGGTACAGGACCACGAGCGGCTGAGACCGGTCGACGTTCGCCCCGGCGCGGTGGACGAGCGCGGCGGCGGTTCGCTCGATGTGCGAGGGAAGATCGGCGGCAGTCGTCCGCAGGGTGCGTGAGACGAACGCCCAGGAGCTCACCACGCGGCTCAACGCCCGCGGCATCGTCTCGGGCGGGACCCCGTCCGCGAGGTTGCCGGCCATGCTGTCCAGCAGGGCGACGGCGCGTTGATGGGCACGAGTCGTCTCCACCCGGTATGCCTCGATGGCTTCGCGTCGCTGTTCGCCCGTGGAGTCGAGCACCGCCCCGATCCGTTCCAGCGGCATCCCGACGCGGCGGAGCAGAGCGATCGTCCGCGCACGCTCGGCCTGGGAACGGCTGTAGTAGCGGTAGCCGGTGAACTCGTCCACGAGATCCGGCAGGAGGAGACCACGCCGCTCGTACAGGCGGAGCGCCTTCGGCGACAGCCACGTCAGACGGCTGAACTCCCCGATCGACAGCCTGGCGGTCTCGCTCACCTCAGCAAGTATGCGACGTCGACCACCCACCTGCTGCGATCGGGTTCGGTCTGCGGGTCGGTGAGGAACTGCTCGGTCCGCGCCTCCCAGTGGATCCCGTCAGCTCGTTCATCGACCGCCAGGTCCAGCCCCTGGGCGTTGGCCCACTGCCACATCTCGCCGTGCACGCGACCCAACACGTCAGGCCCGCCTTCCGGGCGCGCGACGAGGTAGCGGCCGGCGGGGAGGGCGCCGGTCTCGAAGCCCTCGCCGATCTCGAGGCGTGCGGACACCGGGACCGCGACGGTGACGTCCATCGGGTCGGCGACCGTCTGCATCCGGTGGTACTGGTAGATCGGGCCGCCCTCCGGAATCCCACCTGCCGCGGCGAGCGCGGCGTAGATCTGCGGGACGAGTGCGTTCACCTGATCCCAGTGAGCGAGCTCGCCGACGGTCGACACGCCGACCCACGGGCGCTCAGGGCGCTCTTCGACGGTGAATGCGGTCATGGGTCTTTTCCTTCCGGTCGCCACCCGGCTCTCGGGTGGGCCGGTACCGATCAGACGGGTTGTCCCAGGGGCAGAGTCAACCGTGGCTCGGCGTGGTGCTCTCGGGAGCCGGCTTCGAGTCGATCGCGGACGCGTTGCGCGCCGGTGGCTGAGCGCCGATCAACGGATCGGCTGACTCCTCGCGTCCGCGTCCCGCCGTCGTTCCTTCACCAGGAGGACGACGGCCACGACGACGCCCGCGATCCCGAGGAACGGGGCGGTGAGTCCGGCCCAGGGCAGGCCCGACGAGAACGTCGAGAAGTCCCACAGGCCGTGGAGGAGCATGGCGGGGACCAGCGACCCCGTCGAGCGGAACGCCAGGTAGTACACGGATCCGAGTCCGAACTGGATGACGACCTGGAGGAACGCGAGCGATCCGATGCCGAAGAAGAAGTTGGGCAGGTGCAGCAGCGAGAACAGGGCGGTGGAGAGGAACCAGACGCCCATCTCACCGAACCGGCTGCGCAGCGCGACGAAGAGCTGACCGCGCGCGACGACCTCCTCGTTGAACCCCACCAGGATGCTGCCGATCACGAGGAGGATCCACATCGTCGTCGTCACCCTGGAGAACTCACCGAACACCAGGTTGAGGACCGCGACGACGGTCATGATCACCGGCACGACGGCGCCGCTTCTCGGGAGCCGCTTCGTGTCGCGCAGTGTCGGCCGCCACCAACCGAGGAGCGAGAGGCCGACCAGGATCACGACGAGGCCACCGCCGAGGGGTGCGACGTACCACCTCAGCAGCGTCTCTTCGCTCTCCCCGACGCGGGTGTAGTCGATGCCGTTGACGATCCAGATGGCGTAGAAGACCGCCAGGTAGGCCACGAAGAGACCGAGGCCCAGCCAGACCCGAGGACGGACGCGCAACGCTGTCGTGCCGGACGTGGTGTGCATGACGGCAGTGGAAACCATGTTGTCCGAACACGGTCAAGCGTGCCGGCACGCCGTCAGGCGATGAGCGACTGGCCGCCGTCGACGAACACCTCGGTACCGGTGACGTGGCTCGCCTCGTCCGACACGAGGTAGGCGATGGCGTCGGCCACCTGCGCGGCCTCGCCCGATTCCTGACCCGTCGTCGGGATCTGCCCCTCCGGGTACTCGGCCCGCACGCCGAGATCTTCGGTGCCACGCTGCTCGGTGTTGTCGTCGATCTCGGTGTCGATCGCGCCGGGGCACACGGAGTTGACCCGCACGCCGCGCGGCCCGAGCTCGACGGCGGCCATGCGCGCGAACGCGACCTGGCCGGCCTTGCTCGTCGCGTAGGCCGAGGCGCCGGAGTTGCTGAACGTGCGCGTCCCGTTGATGGACGCGACCACGACGACGGCACCTCCCTGCCGCACGAGCAGCGGCACCGCGTACCGCACGGTGTGGAACGTGCCGGTGAGGTTCGTGGCGATGGTGCTCGCCCACTCCTCGGGCTCCAGCTCCTCGAGCGGGGCCCAGACGCCGTTGACCCCGGCGTTCGCGACGACGACGTCGAGCCGGCCGAGCTCCTGCTCGACCCGGTCGAGCACGTCGCGCACCATGGCTGCGTCCTCGACGTCCGCCGCGACCGGGAACGCCGTGCCGCCGTCGCGCCGGATCTCCGACGCCACGTCCTCCGCGCTCGCCTGCCGGTGTCCCAGCGGGACGACCGTGGCACCCTCGCGTGCCAGGCGCACCGCGGTCGCCCGACCGATACCGGACCCGGCGCCCGTGACGAGCGCGACCTTGCCTTCCATCGTCATGGTGCTCCTTCCGTGGTCGACGCCGTCGACGCTAGCCACGGCGTCGGCACCTCGCGCGCTGGAAGCGGCCCTCGCGGCGACGGGGCACGAGCCGCGTGAGAGTCTGTGACTGCCCCATCGACCGCTTCGAGACGAGGCCGACGAGTGAGCAACGCGGGACCGCCGCCTGGCGCGGGTGAGGACGGCACGCCACGCCTGCGCGAGCTGCGCGACCGCCTCGCCGTCTCGAGCGTCGCCGACGTGGTGGCAGAGCTGGGACGGCTCGACAGGTCCGACCGAGCCGTGGCGTTCCGCCTGCTGTCGAAGGGGCGCGCCGTCGACGTCCTCGAAGACCTCGACCCCTCGCTGCAGCGCGAGATCGTCGAGGGGCTGCGCGAGGACGCCACCCAGGAGCTCTTCGGAGCCCTCGACCCGGACGACCGTGCGCCGCTCCTCGACGAGCTGCCGGCGGGGGTCGCGTCGCAGCTGCTCCACGGGTTGTCGCCGCACGAGCGTCTCAAGACGATCGCACTGCTGGGCTACCCGGAGGACAGTGCCGGGCGGCGCATGTCGCCGGAGGCGGCGAGCCTGCCGTCGGGCACGACCGTGTCCGACGCCCTGTCGCGGCTCCGTGACGTCGCCGACCAGGTCGAGACCATCTACACGGTCCCCGTGCTCGGTCAGGGACGCCGTGTCGAGGGCGTCGTGTCCCTGCGACGGCTGCTCGTGAGCCCGTCCGAGGCGCTCGTCGACGTCGTCATGTCCCGCCCGACGACGGTCCGCGCGACGGACGACTCGGTCCACGCCGCGAACGTCGTCCGCGACGGAGGGTACGTCGCCGTCCCGGTCGTCGACGCCGAGGACCGGCTGCTCGGGATCCTCACCGTCGACGACGCGATGCGGGTCCTCGAGGCCTCGGACGACGAGGACTCCGCCCGCACCGGTGGCGCCGAGCCGTTGCGCCGGCCCTACCTGTCGACGTCCGTCCTGGCGATCGTGCGCTCACGGATCGTGTGGCTGTTCGCCCTCATCGTGGCAGCGACCCTCACGGTCGGCGTGCAGTCCTACTTCGAGGCCGAGCTGGACGCGGTGGTCGCCCTCGCCCTCTTCATCCCGCTGCTGATCGGCACCGGAGGAAACGCCGGGTCCCAGGCGGCGACGACGGTGGTGCGTGCCATGGCCGTGGGTGACGTCCGCCCTGCCGACGTCCTGCGCGTCGTCGGCCGTGAGGTGCTGACCGGGGCGCTGCTCGGTGTGGCGCTCGCGCTCGTCGGCGTCGGCCCGGCGATCCTGGTCGCCGGGCCGCAGATCGGACTCGTCCTCGCGTTGACGGTGGTGTGCGTCTGTACGCTCGCCACTACCGTCGGGTCGGGTGTCCCGCTGCTGGCCCGCAAGATCGGCATCGACCCGGCGATCGTCTCCGCGCCGTTCATCTCGACGTTCGTCGACACGACGGGGCTCGTCCTGTACTTCTCCATCGCCAAGGTCGTGCTCGGCATCTGAGCCCGGACGGCGACCTCAGCTCAGGCGACGTCCCAGGTGCACGACGACGGTGTCCCCGACGTCCTTGGCCAGCCGCTTGCGCAGCTTGGCGTTGAGGGACAGCATCAGCTCACCGCGTCCCGTCGGCATGAGGCCGACGTTCTCGAGGGGGACGTCGTCGACGGTGGCGTCGACCCGGACCGAGCGCCCCGTCCCGAGGAGCTCGGCCGCCCCGGAGAGCTCGACGCACGGCCAGACCTCCCCCTTGACGTCGACGCCGATCGGCGCGGTGAACGTGTGGTCGAGAGCGTGGGGCACGGGTGTCCTCCGGTGGCTGGAGCGGGTGTTCGTCGTGTGGACCGGGTGGACCCGCCGAACTCATCGGTCGCGGAGAGTGCCGCCGTCGTGCCCTCAGCCGGCCGGGCAGTCGCGGATCGCGGTACCGGGGACCGCCGGGACGGGTCGGGCGTCCGCCTCCTCGGGCGTCAGGGCGAGCCCGTTGCGCTGGATGTCCTCGATGAGCCAGTCCATCTCGGCGATCTCGCGGTTCTGCGCCTCGATGATCTCGACCGCGAGCTCGCACACCCGCACGTCGGAGATCTGTGCGCGCTCGGACCGCGTGATGGCCAGGGAGTGGTGCGGGATCGTCGCGCTCATGAACGCCGTGTCGTCGACCGTCGCCTGGCTCCGGTCCAGGGCGGTACCACCGGCGAGGAGGACCAGGCTCGCGACGACGATCACCGCGTTCGCCTTGGTGCTCTTGTACATGTTCAGCATCCAGGCGAGCATGATCAGGCCCATGGTGCCGCCCATGGTGATCGCCATGAAGACGCGGCTCTGGCTGAAGCGCACGTGGCTCCACTCCCAGGAACCGACGAACATCACCCAGTACATGACGACCATGGCCGTGAGGATCATCGCGGCGAAGCGCAGGTACATGCCGGTCTGGTGCCCGTCGGAGCCGTGCCGGTGCTGGTCGTCCGAGTGCTGGGTCTCGGCGCGCTGAGCGCCGCCGTCGTGCTGATTCTCCGCCGGCATGGCTTCGTCCCTTCTGTCGGCACAGGATCCCGGCCCTGTCCGGGACGCTACAAGCGGGCCCGGGAGCTCGCACCGGAGCCCACGCCGGTCACGCCAGCCATGCGAGCATCCGGCCCCGCGACCAGCACCGGGCCACGGCGTCGGACAGCACCGACCGTCCGTCGAGCAGGGTCAGCCCGACGATGCTGTGCCCGGAGGCGGGCCGGTCGCCGAGCGTCGGCACCTGCGGCGCGACGCCCACGCCTTCCACCGACACCCACGCCACCGGTCGGCCCGAGGCCGCCTCGGCGAGTCGTTCGAGAAGGCGCAACCGTCTCGCGGGGGAGAACCGGGACAGCGTCCACGTGGTGGTGACGACCGGCAGGGCGTCGGCAGGGAAGTCCCCGATCGCGTCGGCGAGCACCTCGACCGGTTCGCCCTGCAGGAGGCGCGGCGGTGCCGACGCCGCCAGCTCGATCTGCGCGTCGAGCCGCGCGGCACGCTCGGCGTCGTCCGGCGGGACGCAGGCGCGCAGCCACCGGGCGTCGTCGGCGTCGGTGACGTCGACGGGGGAGCTGTCGACGACGACGCGTCCGACGACGGCGGGGATCGCCGTCGTCGGAACCGCTCGGTCTCCCACGACCGATGCCGCGAGCTGCACCGGGGATCGCAGGTCGCCCAGCGACCGCCCGTCGTCCTACGTGATGCCGACGCGGTCGACCTGAAGGTTGAACCCGGCCGGACGCCCCACGTCGACCAGGCCGACGGACTGCGCACCCGCCCTCGACGCGGCCTCGGCGACGGCCGGGTACAGCACGGTGCCCCGTCCGCTCTGGTCGGGCGGGAGGCGCCGGCTCGACGCCACCTCGACGACCGCCTCGGGCGAGTCGCGCAGCACGGCCACCGCCGCGTGCGCTGCCGCGTCGTCGTCCCCTGCGGCGAAGGCCGCGGCGATCGCCGGCGCCCGGCCGGACAGCGCGAGATCGTGCAGGGCGGCGAGGACGAGTGCGGGTCGGCGCGTCCGGGGCGGTGCCGTCTCCAGAGCGCGCAGGGCACCGGGCGACTCGCTCAGCGTGACCGCGATCCGCGCGGACAGGGGCGAGCCACCGGTGCACTCGGCCGTCGCGAAGCGTCGGTACGTCTCTTCCGCTGGAGGTGGCGACATCACGTCGAGCCTGACACCAGCTTCCCCGGAGATCTCACCACGGCCATCTGCCCGGACCGACCTTCCACGATGTGCAACGGTACCGCCGGTTGGTCCCTGGACCCGGGCCACGACGACAGCGGGTTCAGTAGACCGTCCCGTGGTCGAGGATGCGGGCGTTCACCCGCGCCTGCCAGTCGCGCTGCTCCCACATCGGATGGTGCGGTGCGGCGTTCGAGCACAGCACCACGCCCCACATGCCGTGCTCCAGCGCCGTGTCGATGCCGTGCTCGGCGAGCGCCCGGCCTGTCGCGCTCTCCTCGAAGGTGCCGTGCAGCGGCGTGTACCCCACCCAACCCTCGCCGACGACGGCGGGGACACCCTGCCAGCGCGCCCACCGGGCGATCGCGATCGTGCGGGACTCGATCTCGCGCAGCATGACCGCCTCGTACGGCGGGTAGTGCTCGGTCAGCCAGGCGTCCCAGGCCTCCGGGTCGATCCAGTCGTACCCGTAGATCATCTGGTCGGTGACGACGGTGGCGCGGTACTTCCAGTCCGCGGCGCGCCCGTAGTCGGCGACGTCGGGGGCGTCGTCGCGCAGCATCCGGGCCAGCTCCGCGTCGGGGAAGTCCGCGCTGCCCTCGGACCGGATGTCGAGCCTCTGCTGCAACGCATCCAGCACCCCGTAGCTGTACACGTGGAACTGGGCCGCACCGAGCCAGTCCGGCACCTGGTGCATCGCCAGGTGCGGCGGCTTGCCGTAGCTCGCGGTGATCACCAGGTCCGGGTGGCGCTCGCGGAGCCACCGCAGTGCCGGGACGCCCTGGTCGAGCGCCGGCAGGATCGAGAAGTCGACCTCGTTGTGGAGCTCGACGAGGGCGATCTGCTCGCGGAACCCGTGCGCGGTGAGCCATCCGATCATGCGGTCCCACGCGCCGGCGAGCGCCGCGTACCGCTGGTCGAGCGGCACCGCGTCGATCGCTTCGTACCAGGCCGACGACGCCGCGAACGCCGGCGACTGCTGGTACTCCCAGCTCGCCAGCACCACGACGATGCCGTGCCGCCGGGCCGCCTCGAACAGGGCGAGCAGGCGCTCGCGCAGGTCGGTCGTATAGCCGCCCGGTGCGTCGTACCAGCGGGTGCGGCGCCCGAAGTACCCGCCGTCGGGGGAGGGGCCGAGCCCCTGGACCTCGAGGGCGCCGGCCTGGTCGTCCAGGCCGAGGTCGCCGCAGAGCAGCAGCGGCGCGGCGCAGATCCGGATCGCGTTGTACCCGAGGGCGGCGGCGTCGGCGACGGCGGCGTCCAGGTCCTCGTAGGGGTCGCCGGGCCCGGCCTGGGTGTACCAGGAGAAGTCCCACAGGGTGATGGTGAGCCGCTGCGGCAGGTGCGCGGGCACGGGGCCGGTGAGGCTGCTCTCGTCGGCGGTGAGGTGGCCGGAGCCCAGGTAGCGCTCGGTCATGGTCGGGTCCCTTCGGTGAGCGTGCGTCCGGTGGCCGCGAGCCGCCGGAGGGTGGCGGCCGTGCGTGCCCGGGAGGCGCCGGTCCCGGTGTCGAACAGGTCCAGCTCGGGCAGCGACGTCGCGAAGTAGTCGACGTCGTCCGCGGCCTCGACGAGGGCGGCGGCCCGTTCCTCGAGCTCGCGCCACACGGCGACGGCGGCCCCCCGGTCGCCCAGGCGTGCGTGCGCCACACCGGTCCAGTACGTCTGCTCGTCCGCGGGGCGAGGGTCGACGGCGAGCGGGGTCGTGGCGCGCGCCTGCTCCCACGCCGCGCGAGCACCGTCGTCGTCCCCGGCCGCGGCGCGGCAGTCGCCGAGCAGCACCCACCGCTCCGCCGGGCGCTGCGCGGGGTGGCGTCCCTCGCCCAGGGTGCCGGGAGGCGTGAGCCCGGCCTCCAGGAACGCCGCCGCCTCGGCCGGGTCCGCCTCGGCCGTACGCCGGGCCCGTGCGCAGGACGCGCGGTCGAAGGCGGCGATCGCCCGCCCCTCACCACCTTCGAAGGGACGGAACGTGCGGCTCGTGAGGATCGTCCAGGCCGCGTCCACGTCGCCGACGTCGAGCAGCAGCTCGACGTGCCGCAGCGCGAGGTCGTCCCGCTCGTCGAGGACCTCGCCGTGGGCACGTAGCAGGTCGAGGCGGGCGGCCGGGTCGAGCCCGCGGCGTTGCGCGAGCACGTCACGCTCCAGCACGAGGCGTGCGTCCGCGCGCAGGGCGAGCGCCTGCTGCAGGGCGCGGTCGGCGAGGTCCTCGTCGTCGTCGACCGTGACGGCCGCGATCGCGAGGTTGCGCCACACGACGGGGTCGGTCGACCCGCAGGCCGTCGCGTGCAGCAGGTGGTGCAGCGCGTCGGTGGCGCGTCCGGCGTCGAGCAGCCACATGCCCAGCAGGCCCGCCGCGACGTCGTCGTCCGGGTCGGCGACGAGGGCTGCCTCGAGTGCGTCCCGCTGGTCGAGGCCGGCCGGGAAGGCGAGCGCGACCGCCGCCGTCCGGGCCTGCCGTCGCTCGTCCGCGGCCCGTGCGGCGCGTCCCGCACGGCCGAGCCAGTGGGCGCGCAGGTAGTGCCGGATCGGCCCGGCGAGGCCGCGCGCCGGGACCGCGGTGACGTCGTCGGCGGTGGCGTCGAGCGCGGCGTCGTACGCCCCGGCACGAGCCAGCTCGGCGCCGACGTCGAGCGGGGTCCGGGCGTCCCCGAACGCGCGCTGGCCGAGCAGGGCGGCCGTGGCCAGGTCGAGGGGGTCGACGGCGTGCTCGCGCTCCAGCAGCCCGCGGGCCCCCTCGGCGTCGCCGAGCGCCCGCCGCGCGAGGGCCGCGACGCGACGCGCCTCCGGGATCGTGCCGGCCGCGTCCGCCAGCCGGCGGGCGCCCTCGGCGTCGCCGCGACGCAGGGCCAGGCGGGCGCGCGCGAGCCGTGCGGGAGCGGCCCAGGCGGCGTTCCAGGCCGCCCGGCCGAAGGCGCGGTCGGCGGCGACGACGTCCCCGAGACGCTCGCACGCCAGACCCAGCAGGTAGGCCGTCTCGCCGTCGCGCGGGTTGAGGTTGCGGCGGGTGAGGCGTGCCCGTGCGGTCTCGAGCACGGTGCGGGCCGCCGCGTACTCGCCGCGGACGAGGTGCCACGACCCGAGCGCGGTCGCGGCACGGGAGTCCGCGGGGTCGCGGCGCAGCGCCTCGCGCAGGTAGGGAAGCGGCGAGCGGGTGGGGTGGCGGTACTGGTGCAGGTGCACGGCCGTGAGGTACAGCTCGTCGTTCGACGCGATCTCCGCGGGAGCGTCGGGCGCGGTCGCGACCCACGGCTCGTCGTCGGGTGCCGCGACGGCGGTCCAGGTGACCAGGGCGCGGCCGGCGGCGAGGACCTCGACCCGCTCGACGTCGTCGGCATCCACCGTCCGCACGACGGGGAGGTCGGGGCCCAGGTCGACGGTCCACTCGCCGACGACGCCGTCGGTTCCGTGGGCCCGTACCGTCGCGCCCTCGTGCGCACGGGTCGCCAGCACCCCGACCTGCACCGCACCGTCGCGGGCCGCGACCGACAGGGCCGCCTCCGTGCTCGCCTGCCGGGCCGGCCCGATGCGATGGATGGGGTACCAGTACTGGCTGAAGGTCTTGGTCTCGCCGGGCAGCAGCCAGGCGAAGTCGGGCTGGTTGTCGGTGTAGACGCCGGCCATCATCTCGACGTACGGGCCGTCGGTGTCGGTGAGCTGGTCGTCCCACGCCTGACCGAGGGGACCGTTCCCCCAGGTCCACTGCTTCTTGCCGGGAGAGATCGACCGGTCGGCCCAGTGGACGAACCCGGCCTCGGCGCGGTGGTCGTAGCCGCCGAAGAACTCCTGCTCGGTGTCCGTGACCATGTACGACGTCGGCACGGGGATGTTGGAGTAGAGGTCGATGCGGTCCGCGTCGGGCCGCCCGGCGGTCAGCGAAGGGTAGTCGACCCCGTAGTAGGGGCGGTCCGCGCGCGGGAACGTGGTGATCGCCCGCCGCGCGTGGTCGGCGACCATCGCCACGTCGTCGGGGAAGAACGACTGGTACCCCTCGTGCGCCCGGGCGGCCACGTTCGCCCACCACAGGAACGTCTGCGGCAGGTCGGTGCGGTTGTGCAGCACCACCTCCGCCTCGATGACTGAGCTGTCCGGACGCAGCCGGACGCCGTGCGTGCCGCGCATGCGCTGCAACGGGTCGAGTTCGCTGTGCCAGACGACGACGGCGCCGTCGGCCTCGCGCTCGATGCGGGTCTCCACGGGCAGGAAGGTCGCGGGCCGGTGGTGCTGCGGCCAGTTGAACTCGACCCCGCCGGAGATCCACGGCCCGGCGAGCCCGACGAGGGCCGGCTTGATGACGTTGTTGCGGTAGAAGAAGTCGTAGTCGGCGACCTTGTCGTAGCCGACGTGGATCCGACCACCGATCTCGGGCAGCAGCATCAGGCGGACGGAGGCGTTCTCGAGGTGGACGGCCTGCCAGCGTCGCGACGCCTTGGTCGCGGCGACGCTGTCGATCAGCGGCAGCGGGTAGACCTTGCCGCTCGATCCCTGGTACACCCGCCGGTCCAGGAAGAGCGGGTAGCCGTCCGGCTCGCCCGGGCGGTAGGTGTCGATCTCGACCGGCTCGCTCCAGCAGGCGACTCCGCCGTCGGCGAGGAGAGCGGCCTGGTCGGCAGGGGGGTCCGGGAGCTGGAGACGGCTGGTGGCGTCGTCGTAGGTCGGCACCCGACGAACCTACGGTGCCCGGGCAGCGGGAACCATGGTGGATCAACCAGGAGGCCTGGACGTTTCGCTGATGGACCCGTGGCATCATGCCGGCATGGAGAAAGCGGACGGGTTCGAGCACCAACGCCTGAGCGTCGTGCCGAGGCCACTGGTCGACGCCGCACTGGCGCGCCCCGGGACGCGCCGCATGCTGGTGACGGACGCCGGGTACTTCCCGCGGGCCCGGGACCACGGCCGGCATCGCCCCCAGGGGGCGCCGGAGACGATCGTCATCGTGTGCGTGGCCGGGTCCGGCTGGGTCGAGTCGGGCGGCGTGCGGACCCGGGTCGGGACGTCGACGGCGATCGTCCTGCCCGGCGGCTCGCCGCATGCCTACGGTGCGTCGCCCGACGATCCCTGGACGATCTGGTGGTGTCATGTGCGCGGCACCGATGTGCCGGAGCTGGTCGGGGCCATCGGTGCGCGCCCCGATGCCCCCGTGGTCTCGTTGCGCGCGGTCGAGACCGTCACCGCGCTCCTGGACGAGATCGCCGTCACCCTCGCACGCGACACGACGCCGGCACGCCTGCTCACGACCGCGGGCATCGCCTGGCGCCTGCTCACGCAGCTGGCCGTCGACCGGACGCTGGCCGAGCAGGGCACGCCCCTGCAGCGGGCGATGCGGTACCTGGAGGAGCGGATCGACGGGCGCATCCAGGTTCCCGAGCTCGCCGCGATGGTGGGGATCTCCCCCTCGCACCTGGCCTCGTTGTTCCGGGAGGCGACCGGGGGAGGGGTGCTCGCGCACCACACCGCGCTGAAGATGGCGCGGGCACGGGTCCTCCTGGACACCACCGACCTGCCGGTCGCCGATGTCGGCCGGCAGGTCGGCATGGACGACCCGTTCTACTTCTCGCGCCAGTTCCGCAGGATGCACGGCGTGAGCCCGCGGGGATATCGCGAGACGCGCAAGGGGTGAGGCGTCAGCCCTTCGACGCGCCCGACGTCAGATCGGCTCGCCAGAACCGCTGCAGGGCGATCATCAGGACCACCAGGAGGACCGCCGACACCGCCGACCCCGTGACCACGAGCTGGTAGAACATCGGGTCTCGCTGGGTCTGCGAGTTCCACAGGGTCAGCCCCAGGGTCACGGGGAAGGTCTGGGTGTCGTTGAGCATCACGAGGGGCAGGAGGTAGTTGTTCCAGATCGTGACGAACTGGAACAGGAAGATGGTGACCAGCGCCGGGCTCATCATGCGGGTGGCGATCGCGGCGAAGATGCGCAGGTCGCCGGCGCCGTCGAGCCGTGCGGCCTCGACCACCTCGTCGGGCACGCTGGCGTTCGCGTGGATGCGGGCCAGGTAGACGCCGAACGGGCTCACCATGCTCGGCAGCAGGACGGCCCAGTAGGTGCCGGTGAGCCCGACGCTGTTGAGCAGGAAGTACAGCGGCAGCGCGATCACGGTGGCGGGGACGAGGACGCCTCCCAGGATCAGGGAGAAGAGCATCTCGCGGGCGGGGAAGAGGAACTTCGCGATCGCGTAGCCGCACGCCGCCGAGATGATCGTCGCCACCAGTGCGCCGAACCCGGAGTAGACGATGCTGTTGACGACCCACCGGGAGAAGATGCCGTCGCTCTCCGTGAAGAGCCCGACCAGGTTCGACCACGCCTGGGGGCCGTCGGAGAACCACAGCCCGAACGTGGAGAACAGGTCGCCGGGGGACTTCGTGGCGGCCACCAGGACCCATACGAGCGGCAGGAGGAAGTAGACGGCGGCCACGACGAGGGCGCCGTTGACCGCCAGGGTGCTGACCGTGGGGGTCGATCGGCGCGGGGCGGTCACCATGCGCGGTTCCCCTTCCTGTTGACGAGGCGAAGAAAACCGAAGGAGAACATGAACCCGAGCACCGCGACGATCACGGCCATCGCGGCGGCGAGGTTGGGGTTGCCCTGCGAGAACGCCTGGTTGTACGCCGCGAGGTTCGGCGTGTAGGTCGAGCTGATCGCCGTCGTCAGCGGTTGCAGCACGAGCGGCTCGACGAAGAGCTGGAGCGTGCCGATGATCGTGAAGACGGTCACGAGGATCACAGAGGGGCGCACGAGCGGCAGCTTGATGTGCCAGGTGATGGCCCACATCGAGGCCCCGTCCATGCGGGCCGCCTCGCCGAGCTCCGCGGGGATGGCGTCGAGCGCGGCCATGAGGATGACCATGTTGTATCCCGCGAAGCCCCAGAGCGCGATGTTGGCTATCGCGAACAGGACGTTGCCGCTGGCGAGCGGCTGGACGTCGAGGCCGACGCTCGCGAGCACCTGCAGGACCGGGCTGGTCGCCGGGATGTAGAGGAACCCCCACAGCAGCGTGGCGATCACGCCGGGCACGCCGTACGGCGCGAACGCCAGCACGCGGAAGAAGCGCGGTGCTCGGGCGCGTCCGCTGTCCAGGAGCAGCGCGAGCCCGAGGGCGGTGACGACCATGAGCGGCACCTCGATCGCCGCGAACGCGAGGAGGCGCCCGAGGCTGGCGACGAAGTCCGGGTCGGTCAGTGCACGCCCGTAGTTGTCGAGAAGGACGAACGTGGTCTCGGGGGCGCCGAGCCCGAGCCCGGAGCTGCGCGTCGACAGCAGGCTCTGGACGATCGCGTAGACGATCGGCGCGACGAAGAACAGCAGGAACATGACGACGAACGGCAGCAGGAGCACCCAGAGGGCGGGCCGGCGCTGCGGTCGACGTCGCACAGGCGAGGTGGTAGTCACGAGGGCCCTTCCCGACGGCGGGGACCGGAGCGTCCGGCCCCGGTCCCCGCCGCGTGGCGTCAGTTGACCGAGATGCCGCGCTCCTCGAGCGCTGCCACCATGTCGGTCTGCGTCTGTCGGTAGGCGTCGACGAGCGGCGTGCCCGTGTCCACGGCGTTCTTGACGTTGTCCGTGAGCGAGGCGAAGAGCGTCGACGAGAGCGGCGGCCACGTCCACGACGTGTCCACCGCGGCGTCGGACTCCGCGAAGACGTCCCAGATGTCCTGGCCGCCGTAGAACGCGAACACCTCCGGGTCGTCCTGGAGGGACGCGATCTCGCTGGTGTCGGCGACGGCCGGCCAGCCGGCGCCGACGTTGGTGAGGATGTCGACGCTCTCCGGGTCGGAGTTCAGCCAGAGGGCGAACTCCGCGGCGGCCTCCGGGTGCTCCGACCCCTTCAGCACGGCGCTGGCCGATCCGCCCGCCCACGTCGCCGAGACGTCCTCGCCGGCGGACCACTGCGGCACCGCACCGACGGCCCAGTTCCCCGCCGTGTCAGGTGCCGTCCCGCGCAGGATCGCGTCGGCCCACGACCCGGAGATCCACGTGACGATGTTGCCGTTCTGGAGGTCCGCGTTCCACTCGTTGGAGAAGTCCGCCTCGACCTTGACCAGGTCCTCGTCGATGAGCTTCTGCCAGAACTCGGCGACGGTCAGCGTCGTCTCGTCGTCGATCGACACCGTCCAGGCGTCGTCCTCCGCGGTGAACCACTCGGCACCGCCCTGCTGCGACAGACCGATGAGCCACGGCGCCTGGTTGAACGCGAAGGCCGTGATGTAGCGGTCGGGGTCCGACTCGCGGATGACCTTGGCCGCCTCGTAGTACTCCTCCCACGTCTCGGGGTACTCGATCCCGAGGTCCTCGAAGATGTCCTGCCGGTAGAACTGCCCGAGCGGACCGGAGGCCTGGGGCACGGCGTAGACGCGGTCGCCGAAGACGCCGGACTGCCACTGCCAGGGCACGAACGTGTCCTCGGCGTGCGCGACGTGGTCGGTGATGTCCTCGAGCGCGTCGTTGACCAGGAAGTCGGGGATCGCGTCGTAGCCGAGCTGGACGACGTCGGCGGGGTCGCCGGCCTGCACGGCGGAGAGCATCTTCGCGTACCCGCCGTCGGGTCCGGCGGTGATGGTCTCGAGGGTCACCTGGATGTCGTCGTGCGAGGCGTTGAAAGCGTCGACGGCCTGGTCGATGTTCGGTACCCAGGACTGGAAGGTGAGGTCGACGGGCTCGTCGGCACTCCCGCCGTCGGACCCGGCGGAGCACCCGACCAGCGTCACGGCGGCTGCGGCCCCACCGGCGATCAGCGTGGTGAACCTCGCGCGGCGCGCGGCATAGATGGACATACAAGCTCCTTTGCGTGCAGGCGGGACACCTTCGTCAGAGGTGGTGCAGGCCCGACGATATGTATGTCCCGGCGCGCCGGTACATGGGTGATGCGACGCGTCACCTGGATGATCGGACGCTCTGCATCGCCCCCAGGCTCTCGCCGCTTGGTCGTCGCCTTCGCCTCGCCGATCACGACGATCGGCGCCTTGCCGTCGTGGCGCCGTCGCCCGCGCGGGAGCGCGACGACGTCCAGCTCGTGCTGGGAGCGACCCTTGCTGTCGTTGACGACGGCCGGGCCGACCTCGCCGACGGGTGTTCCCCACCGGTCGCCGGAGAACCGTGCGGCCCAGACGCGGGCGAGGTGCTCGAAGTGCGGGCCGAGCACCTGCGCGGAACAGCTGGCCTCCGCCGCGTGCCAGGCGGCCGTCACGTCGCGCTCCTCGAGGAGCGTCCGGTGGGGGTCGGGGTGCGGCTCGCGGCGGCCTCTCGGGCTACGTGGCCCGCGCCAGCGGCTCGGCGTCGACCTGCGACAGCTCCAGGTCGAGCCGCCCGACGCCGGAGCCCCGCAGGTCGTCGACGACCGCGCGCACCAGCCCGGGCAGGAAGTCGCGGCCTCGGCGCAGCGCCCACGGGACGCCGGCGACGGCGAGCCACGCGGCCCGCTCCCACGCCGGTGGCGGGGGCGGCGGAGCGGGCAGCCGCGAGAGCTCGGGCAGGGCCACGTGCAGCGCACGGCCGGCGGTCACCGCGAGGTGTCGGTGGCCCAGGGGAGAGGGATGCACCCGGTCGACGTACCAGGCACCGTGCCCGAGGGGCTGCACGGCCGCGGCGACGTCGAACACCACGACGCCGGGCCCGTGGCTCGCCGCCACGGTGCGGACGACGGCGTTGACGGCATCGATCCGTGCCCGCATGACCCGGCGGACCCGGCCTCCGCACAGCTCGAACAGGCCGATGGGCGGCAGGGTCGCGAGGACGACGGCGGCGCCCTGGCCTCGCAGGGCGCCGACGCAGGTGGTGAGCCGCCGGGCGACGTCCGCGGGGGCGAAGTCGCTGCGCAGCGCGTCGTTGCCGCCGATCACGAGCGTCGCGAGGTCGGCCCGTGCCGTCAGGGCGAGGTCGAGCTGCTCCTCGACGACGGTCCGGGTGCGAGCCCCGTTGCGCGCCAGGTTCTCGAACCGGTCCGTCCTCGCCAGCAGCGCGAGGTGCGCCGCCCAGCCGGGGCCGTGTTCGGCGTCGGGTCCGACGGCGTCGCCGACACCCGCGGTGATCGAGTCGCCGAGCGCGACGACGGCGGGCCCGCTCACCACGCACCCCCCGCTGTGGGCATGAAATCTACCGGTCGGGGCCGGTCCAGAGCTGGAGATTTCATACCCACAACGGACGGCGGGGTGGCGTGGAGGGCCAGCATCGCCGAACCCGTGGCCGACCAGGGGAACAGCTCGGCCCGCGCGCGAGCCACTGTCCGCCGGTGCCCCGCCGGCCGGGTGAGCACGTCGCGGATCGCCACGGCGAGGGCGGCCGGCTCGGGGGCAGCGCTCGCGCCGGCCGTCGCGACCACCTCGGGCAGCGCGCTCGTCGCCGAGCACACCACCGGCGTCCCGGAGGCGAGCGCCTCCAGCGCCGCCAGCCCGAACGTCTCGATCGGCCCGGGGGCGACGACGACGTCGGCGCTCGCCAGCAGTGCGGCCACCTGGTCGCGGTCGGGCACGAACCCGAGGAACCGGTGCGGCACGCCGAGCCGCTCGGCACGTTCCCGCAGGCCGGCGAGCCGCGGCCCGCTGCCGGCCACCACCAGCCGCACCGGCACACCGTCGGCGGCCAGGCGCCCCACGGCCTCGACGGCGAGGTCGACACGCTTCTCCCGGGACAGCCGGCTCATCACCAGCACGACCGCCTCGCCGTGCGGAGCCACCTGTCGCCGCAGCGCGGCGTCGAACCGGTCCGGGCTGAACCGGTCGAGGTCGACGCCCAGCGGTACCCGGTGCAGCGGGGGCAGCGTCGCCGTGCCCGCCCGCCCGGGCCGCGTGCCGCCGTCGGCCGCCGCGGAGCGTCCGGCGCGTCGCCCGGCGAGGCGCTCCACCTCCCCGGCGGCGAACTGCGTCGTGGCGACCAGCCGGTCGAACCGGCCGAGCGTCGTGAGGTTCCACCGGTCCGCCACCACCGGTGCCAGCCGGTGCCCGACGCCGCCCGGGCGCGCCCCGCTGCCCGCCCCGGGCCAGAACGCCGACAGCACGCCGTCGAGACGCTCGTGCAGCATGAGCAGCGAGGGCACCTCGGCCTCGCGCGCCCACAGGCCGAGGCCGGTGAGGGAGGCGCGGTCGGAGACCTCCAGCCGGTCCGGGGCCAGCGCGTCCAGCACGGAGCGCACGGCGCCGGGCCGCACCACCATCCGGTAGCCGGCCACGCCGGGTACGCGCGGCGCGGCCACCTGCACCACCCGGACGTCGCCGACCCACCGCACCGCCGCCGTCGGACCCGGCACCACCAGCACCGGCTCGTGGCCGCGGGCGAGGTACTCGTGCGACAGGGCGTGCATCGCGGTGCGGATCCCGCCCGACCGCGGGGCGTACGCGTTGGCGACGTGCACGATCCGCACGGCTCACACCTCCGTGGCGATCCGGATGACGCTCTCGTAGTGCTGGACGAGGTCGTGGCAGATCTTCGCCCAGGTTCGCCCGAGGGCGCGTTCGCGGGCGGCGCTGCCGAACGCCCGCCGTTTGCGGGCGTCGCCCAGCAGGTCGTCGACGTGGGCCCGCATCGCGGCGTGGTCGCCCGGCGGGTACAGCCAGCCGGTGTGCGAGTGCGCGACGACGTCGATCGGCCCGCCCGCGGCCGGCGCGACGACGGGCACCCCGGAGGCGTTCGCCTCCTGCAGCGTCTGGCCGAACGTCTCCAGCTCGCCCGGGTGGACGAACACGTCGAGGCTCGCCATCGCTCGCGCCAGCTCCTCGCCCCGCAGCAGCCCGGTGAAGTGCGCGTCGGGCAGCAGCTCCTCGAGCAGCGCGCGCTCGGGCCCCTCGCCGACGACGACGAGCCGGACGTCCTCGCGCCCGGACAGGACGCGCAGGGCCTCGACCTGCTTCTCGGCAGCGAGCCGACCGACGTACCCGACGAGCAGCGGTCGGCCGGCGCCGACCTCGCGCCGCCAGGCTTCGTCGCGGGCCGCGGGCCGGAACTGCACGGTGTCCACGCCGCGCCCCCAGCGGTGCAGGCGGGGGACGCCCCGGGCGCGCAGGTGGTCGATGGTGGGCGTCGACGGCGCCAGGGTCACCGAGGCGCGCTCGTGGAGGTTGCGCACCCGTCGCCACAGCAGCGGCTCCAGGTGCCGCATGCCGTACCGGGCGGCGTAGCCGGGCACCTCGGTCTGGTAGACGGCGACGGTCGGCACGCCGAGCGCCTCGGCGGCCTGCATCCCGCGCCAGCCGAGCGTGAACGGCGAAGCGAGGTGGACGACGTCGGGACCGAACGCCGCGAGCGTGCGCTCGATGCGGGCGCGCTGCCCGACGACGACGCGCACGTCGGCGTACCCGGGCAGCCCCACGGAGGGGATCTCGACGACGGGAGCGCCGTGCACGAACGGGGGGACGTCGGCCTCGTCGGAGTCGGGGGCGAGGACCAGGGCCTCGTGCCCGCACCGCTGGAGGTGTTCGAGGACCCGCAGCACGGAGTTCGTGACCCCGTTGACCTGCGGGAGGAAGGACTCTGCGACGATCGCTACCCTCACGCTCCGCACTGTCACGGCCCAGGGTGACCGGTGGGCGTGCGGGGGGCGACGTGTCGGGGTCGATGTCCCGAACGGCGGGGAAACGTTGAGGCGGAACTACGCGGACCGGGCGACGCAGCGTCCAGGAGGGTGCTGCCCGGTGCGGCGGGCCTCAGGTGCGCTGGTCGGCCGTGACGAGGTCCTCCCGCAGGTGCCGGGCGTATCCACCCGGCGTCCGCCCGACGAGGCGCGCGGAGGTGAGGACCTCGCAACCGGCGTCCGCGACGACGTGCGCACCCGACCGTCGCGCCTGGAGCACCAGCCCGACGTCCTCGTGCTCCTGCACGGGGGCGAACCCGCCCGCCGCGAGGTAGGTGGACAGGCGCACACCGAGGTTCGCGCCGTGCACGTGGCCGTTGGCGCTGTGGGGGTCGTGCGTGGCGAGCCAGGCGGCGGCCCGGTCGGGGGAGAGCTCGTCGAGGCGGGGACGGACGGTACCGACCACGACGTCGGCCCCTGCCCGGGCGAGGTCGACCTGCCGGACGAGCCAGTGCTCGGGAACCTCCGAGTCGGCGTCCGTGCAGGCCAGCCAGGTAGCGAGCGGATCGACGGGGCGCCCGGCGGCCGCCGCCCGCCGGCGGGCCGCCTCGACGCCGGCGTGCCGGGCCGCTCCCACGCCCGACGCGGGAGTCGTCACCACCGCCAGGCCGGAGCCGTGGGCGACGGCGGCACTGCCGTCCGTACAACCGTCCAGGACGACCACGGTCTGGACCCGGAGGTCGGGGCAGGTGCGGCGCAGCCGGGCGACGGCGCGCTGCAGCGCGCCCAGGCACATGCCGAGCAGCTCCTCCTCGTCGTGCACCGGCACGACGACGTGGACGGCGCCGAGGGCGGGACGCCCGCCGCCGCTCACAGCAGCCCCGTGGCGCGGGCCACCGACGTCGCCGGGCCGGGCACGTGCACCTCCAGCAGGAAGTCTTCCTCCTCGTGCCGCGCCAGGACGGTCAGCTCGTCGCGGTCCCGGAGCCGGGCATGGACCTCGTCCCCGCTCAGCGGGTACTCGGGCACGTCGTGGCGCCAGTGGCACGCGACGACCGCTCCGTCCGGGGCGAGCGACCCCACCACCCGGTCGAGCGCGCGGTCGAGGTCGTCGGAGCCGTAGTAGTAGAGCACCTCCGAGAGCACCACGAGGTCGAACGCGCCGGCAGGCCACTCGTCCGGGGTGTCGAGCCGGGCGAGCTCGACGGCCTCGCCGAGGCGCCGGCGGGCGGCGTCGAGCGGCGCGTCGGCGACGTCGACGCCGACGAGGCGGTCGCAGCGTGCGGCCAGGTCGGCGGTGAGCACGCCGGTCGAGCACCCGAGCTCGAGGCCCGCGCGGAACCGTTGCCGCGGCAGCGCGGCGAGCAGCAACGCACGCTTGCGCTCCTCGTACCAGCGCGACTCGAATCCCCACGGGTCGTCCCGGCCCGTGTAGAAGCGGTCGAAGAAGTCACGGCCGAGCGACGTCGTGGGGTCGGCCCGCAGCGGGGCCTCGGTGCCCGCGGTCACGAACACCTCGACGGACCGGGCGGCGTGCCGCAGCATCTCGGACCCGAGCACCGGGGGGACGCCGGGTGCGAACGGCTGGACCTGGCTCGCATGGGCCGCCAGGGCCTTGGACTTCGCCGCGGACTCCTCGGCCGTCAGTGCCAGGGCGCGCAGGCGGTCCCAGGGTCCCGAGGCGTCCTCGGGGTCTCCCCAGTGCCACCACCAGACGGGGTACTCGACCAGCACCGCGCCGCGCCGGGACGCGAGGTCGGCAGCCACCTCGCCGGCGATGCGGTGGTCACGGTGACCGTCGCCCCGCCAGGGTGCGGCCAGCGCGACCCGCCCGCCGTCGGCGGTGCCGAGGGCGACGTCGATCACGGCGTCGAGCGCCGCCGCGAGCTCGCGGCGGCGCTCCCGCAGCCCGCCGTCGGGCAGGCCCAGCAGGACGAGCCGGGCCGTGCCGGACAGCGCGGCCAGGGCGGTGACCACCTCGCGGCGCCGGACGGCGCGCAGCTCGTCGGTCGGCACGGTGCCCCGCTCGTGCGAGGCCTCGCCGTCCGTCGCCACGACCACCGTGGTAGGCACACCGCCGCTCGCGAGCCGGCGGATCAGACCGGCCGCGCCGAAGGACTCGTCGTCGGGATGGGCGGCGACCACCACCAGCGCGTCGACCGGTGGCAGGTGCAGCGGCTCCGTCCGCTCGAGGATCCCGGCCCGGACCCACGCGTCCTCCGAGGTGCCCGGGTCGCGGTGGTCGAAGGTCACCACGGCTGCCCCTCCCCGGCGAGCAGGGCCCGGCCCTGCGAGGCCTCGTCCCGCTCGCCGTGGTGCTGGCGCACGTACAGGCCCAGGTCGGCCACCCGTCGCGCGAACGTCTCGTCGGTGGTGAGCGGGCCCGGGCCGAGGGCACGGGCGCAGCGCCGCTGCACCGTCTCGACCGCGTCGGCGACGACGGTACGCACCCGCCGCGCCAGGAGCGCGGACGCCTCACCCTCGACACCGGCGTCCACCTGGGCGGCCGCCTCCGCGAGCGCGGCACGCGAACCGCCGAGCGCGACGTCGACGGCGCCGAGGTGCGACTGGGCGAGCGGGTCGGGCCGGCGGTGCCGCAGGGTCTCGAACAGCGTCCGTGCCAGCCCGACGGCACCGCCCCACCAGCAGGCGGCGACGCCGATCCCGCCCCAGGCGAAGCCCGGGCGGTCGAGGTACCAGCCCGGTGCCCCGACGGGGACCGCCGGGGCACCGGCGAAGTGCACGGGCGAGCTGACGACCTGTGCCAGGCCGCGGGCCACCCACGGCCCGCCGTCCGGCTCGACGTCGTCGGAGCGCAGGCCCACGGCGAACAGGCGACGCTCGTCGCCGACCCACGCGGTGACGAGCGCATGGCTGAGGTGGGTGGCGAGCGAGCACCACGGCTTGGTGCCGGTCAGTGTCCACCCGGTCGCCCCGGACCCGGTGGGCTCCGCCACGAGCCGGACGTCGGGCCCTTCCGCAGCGAAGACGCCCCACGTGGCGGAGGTGCCGGCGCCCAACGCCCCGAGGTCCACGCCACCCGGAACCTGCGCGAGGACGGCGACGGCGTCGAGGTGCGGTTCGAGGACGCGGGCGGCACCGACGTCCGCGGCCGCGACCGAGGCCAGCGCGGACCACAGCTCGACGGTGCGGCCGTCTCCGGGAAGGGGCAGGCGTGGGGCGGTGCGCGCGGCCCAGTCGAGCAGCGGGACGACGGCGGTGGCATGGCGGGCGGCGTGGGCCAGGTCCTCGGCGTCGAGCAGCGGCGGGCCGTCCTGCGGAGGCAGCCCGTCGGCGGGGCGGAGGCTGACGGGCCGCGGTGCGGCAGGACCTGGCAACGGGAACCTCCCGGGGTCGGTGGTCGGACGCCTCAGGTTCAGGGCGGGTGCCCGTGCACGCAACCGCGGGCGGCGAGGTCCGGACGACGGACGCTGCACGACGGGCTCCCCGTGCGTGCTGTGCCAGGACGTGCTCCTCGCGCTCAGGGCGGGGCGCGGCGGCAGCGCCGGGCTGCCGGGAGAGTCGAGCATCACTGAGCGGGCAGCAGAGCAGCTCCATCACCGACGACTCCGCGCTCCCCCTGGTCATCGACCATCCGCGTTCCTGCGACGGCGAGCACCAGGCGGTCCAGCCAGGTTCGTCGAGGCCTATTTCGGCGACCGCGGTCTCACTCCGGAGGCGGTCTCGCTGCTGGTCGCCCGAGGCGAACTTGCCCCGAGCCGGGCGATCCGCCAGACACCCCCGGCCATGATCGCCACCAGGGCGAGGTTGCGCAGCGCCTCGACGGCGATCATCCAGGTCTCGCCCCCGAGGAACGGGCCGTAGGCGACGGGGTAGACGAGATAGGTCGCGTAGCCGACGAGCACCATGCCCAGCGCGGGCGGCCACCACCAGCGCAGCGCGCGACCGGCCGGGAGCGTCGCGAGGGCGACCGCGACGGGAGGGCCGAGCCAGGCGACGAACTGCGGCGAGCCGACCTTGTTGAACACGACGAGCGCCACGAGCTGCGTGGCGGCCGAGAGCAGCAGCAGCTCGTGCGCGTGCTCGGGATGGCGCCGGGCGGCCCACAGCGTCAGCACGGCCAGCGCCACGACGACCAGCGGCAGCACCCAGTCGAGGGCGTCGGCGACGGCGGCCGCGGCCGTGCCCTGGAACTCGTAGGTGAAGATCACGTCGTTGTAGTCGATGGCGATGCTCGGGTCCCATAGCCGCGCCACGGAGAACCAGGTGCCGGCCACGGACTCGGCCTGGAGGGTGCGGTCGCCCTGCTCGCCGAACACGCTGAGGGCGCGCGTCCCGGCGCCGCCGGCCAGCGCCAGCCCGACGGCGACGACGGAGACGATCGCGCCGGGGACGACGACGGCGCGCAGCAGGTCGCCCAGGCTGCGGCGGGTCGCGGCGATCGCGACGACGACGGCGCCGGGCGCGATCTTGACCCATGCCCCGGCGGTGGCGACCGCGACGGCGAGGCGCGGGTGCCGTCGGGCCAGGACCAGGGCGACGAGGATCATGGGCGCGACGACGCCGTCGAGCCGGCCGAGGAAGATGGGGCCGAGGGCCAGCAGGAAGAGCAGCCACCACCAGGCGCCGAGGACACCGCGGGGCGTCGAGCGCACCAGCAGGACCGTCGCGACCGCGTTGAGCGCGACGATCATCGCCGTCCACAGGATCTCGTAGCCGAGCAGGTCGTCGGTGACGAGCGAGGGAGCGACCACGGGTGCGAGGGCGCCGGCGGGGTAGACCCAGTCGTAGTCCAGGACGGGCCACTGCCCGGTGTCGAGCCCGTACCGGGCCCACCACTCGTACAGCGTGACGTCGCCGAAGATCGTGTTCTGCCAGGTGATCGCCTCGTGCACCAGGCGGGCGTGCACGACGACGAAGGCGAGGGTCAGCAGCCAGGGCGACTGCAGGAGGCTGCCGCCACGGTCGCTGGTCGTCGACGGCGGCGGCGTGTCGCGCGCGTCGGCGGGCGGGTCGGCAGGCACGCGCCACATCGTGCCAGACGCCACGCCTGATACTGCGTATCGCTTGACTGAGACTGCGTCGCGGAGCACCATGGAGGCAGACCGACGCCGTCGTCCCCAGCCTCTGCGGCGGCGCGGTCGCCCCCGTGGAAAGTGAGCACCGCATGTCCCGCACCGCCCCCGTCCTGCCCGGCGTCACCGCGCCCGACTACGACCTCTCCCAGCCGTCGGACGTCGACTACGCCCAGGCGTTCGCCGACGTCGCGCCGGCCGAGCGCGAGCACCAGCTCGCCGTGCGGCAGTTCGTCCAGGACGAGGTGCTGCCCGTCATCGACGGTTACTGGGAGCGGGCCGAGGTGCCGTTCGACCTGGTCAAGAAGCTCGGCGAGCACGACTTTCTGCGCGACGGCGTCGACGTGCCCGGCCGCCCGAAGGTCTCCTTCATGGCCGAGGGCCTCGCGAGCATGGAGATGTCGCGCGGTGACGGGTCGGTCGCGACCATCTGCGGCGTCCAGGGCGGCCTCGCGCTGCGCTCCATCGTCATGCACGGCTCGCCCGAGCAGGTCGAGCGGTACGCCGAGCCGATGGCGCGTGGCGAGATCCTCGGCGCGTTCGCCCTCACCGAGCCCACGCACGGCTCCGACTCCGTCTCCCTGGAGACCACCGCACGCAAGGAGACGCGTGACGGTGTGGAGGGCTACGTCATCGACGGCGAGAAGAAGTGGATCGGGTTCGGCTCCTGCGGTGACATCACCGTGGTGTGGGCCCGGCTCGACGACCCGGAGGCTGGCGAGCGCAACGGGCAGGTGCACGGGTTCCTCGTGCCGCAGGACGCCCCCGGCTACACCGGCACCACCATCGAGGGCAAGATGGCGCTGCGGGCGATCTGGCAGGCGCACATCGAGCTCGACGGCGTGTTCGTCCGGGCCGACGCCGCGCTGCCCGGCGCCACGTCGTTCAAGGCGACCGCCGCTGTGCTCTTCGCGACGCGCCTCGCCGTGGCGTGGTCCGCCGTCGGGCACGCCGTGGCCTGCTACGAGGCGGCCGTGCAGTACGCGAAGCAGCGGGTCCAGTTCGGCAAGCCGCTCGCCGCGAAGCAGATGGTGCAGGAGCGCCTGACCCGGATGCTCTCCACCGTCACGCAGATGCAGCTCTTGGTGGGGCGCCTCACCGAGCTCGCCGACGCCGGCCTGCTCACCGGTGCGCAGGCGTCGCTCGCCAAGTACACGTGCACCCGCGGGGCGCGCGAGGTGGCCTCCGTCGCCCGCGACATGCTCGGCGGCAACGGCATCCTGCTCGCCAACCGCGTGGCACGGCACTTCGCCGACATCGAGGCGCTGCACACCTACGAGGGCACCGAGTCGATGAACGCGCTCATCGTGGGCCGTGACATCACCGGCATCTCCTCCTTCGCCTGAGACGTCGCAGCGGCACCCCCAGCTCCCGGCGTGGGTCGACGCCGGTCGTGTGCATCACCGTCGTCGTCCACCAGCCGACGGCGCGGTGCACCAGCGGCGAGCGCCGCCCCGAGGGATCCGGGGCGGCGCTCCGTCGTGCTCAGGGTGTGCGACGGAAGGCGCGCTCACGGGTCTGTTCGTGGAGCCGGTCGAGCAGGGCGAGCTGCCGCTGGGCCACCTCGGCCAGCGCGGCGAACCGCGCCGGGTCGAGCCCGACGTCGTCGGCGTACTCCTCCAGGGTCCGCCAGCCACCCAGCTTGCCCAGGACCGCGGACCGCATGAGCTCGACCTCGAGCAGCGGCGTCAGCGGCGAGGTCTGCAGGACCCGCCCGTTGAGCTTGAGGCGCCCGGCGCGCTCCACGACCGCGGCGAGCATCTGCCGGTAGCGACGACGACGGATCCCCAGGGTGGCGAGCAGCGTGCGGTAGAGCTGTCGTTCGCCGCGGACCTGCTCGGCCAGCTCGGCCAGGTCGGCGTGGAACGGGGTGTCGCGATAGCTCTCCACCATGCGCTCGATGCGGTCGAGGCCGGCGGTCGCTCCGGTGAGGTGGTCGGACAGGTAGAGCCCGAACAGCTCGCGGTCGACGTCCGGCGGGACGGCGGCGTCGCGTTCGGCAGGCGGCAGGGGCGACGGTCCGACGGCGAGGCGCGGGCTCGGGCGCAGCGGCGCGGAGCCGAGCCCGCGGCCCTCGGCCATCCCGGCCACGACCTCCTCGAGCGCCTGGGCGGCGCTGTGCCGGGGCTCCCAGCCGAGCTCCGTCGTCGCGCGCGTGGTGTCCATGACCGGCACGCCCATGGCCATGTCGACCCATCCCGGGTCGGTCGGCACGGCGTGGGCGGCGTACGCGGCGGCGAGGGCCGCGCGCACGACCCGTGGCGGCAGCTCGACCGCACGTCCGTGGTCGAGGACGGCGGCCAGATCTGGCCCGCGCAGCAGGTCGTGGGCGGCGACGTTGAACGCACCGGCGGCGCGCTGCTGCACGACCCGGACGTAGGCGTCGGCGGCGTCGTCGGCGTGCACGGCCTGGGCGCGCACGCCGGCCGGCAGCGGCACCAGGGGCAGCCGGTGGTCGTGCAGCAGGCTCACGGGGACGAGGTTGCCCACGAAGTAGCGCACGATCTCGTGCCCGGCGTCGCCCTGGAACACCAGGGCGGTGCGCAGGCGAGCGACGGTCACCTCGGGGTGGTCCCGCTCGAGCTCGTCCAGCACCCGCTCCTGCGCGGCCTTGTCGACGCTGTAGTGCGACGTCGGGATGCCGGTCGCCGGCCAGTCCTCGCGGCGGGGCTCGTCGTCGTCGACCGTCGAGTACGCGCCCACGGAGGAGGCGACCACGAGGTGCGGTACCCCGGCGCGCACGACGGCGCGGGTCACCCGAGCGGTCCCGTCGACGTTTGTCCGCCGCAGCAGGTCCCGGTCACGGTTCGGCTGGATGAGCCACGCGAGGTGCACGACGGCGTCGGCACCGCGGAAGAGGGTGGTCAGCCCGTCCACGACGCTCTCCTCGTCGGGGTCCGAGAGGTCGAGGGCCGCCCACTCGGCGTCGCGGTAGGGGTCGGCGGTCCGGTCCGGCAGGCGCCGGGCCACCCCCAGGACGGAGTCGACCTGCTCGGCTGCTCGCAGGGCACGCAGCACGGCGGTCCCCACGTTCCCGGACTGTCCCACGACGACGACGCGCATGGTTCACCGTGGCATCGAACCCCGGTGGACGCACGGCGTCCGACGGCGGTGCCCGGTGGCGCTCAGGAGCTCCGCAACCGCTCCCGCCAGCGGTCCCAGGGCGGCGCCGTGGCCCAGTTGGCCCGCAGCGTGTTCCACGCCCGCAGCAGCCGACGGCGTCGTCCCGCACGCAGCGACCGGGCGGAGACACCGACGTGCAGCGCGCGCTCGCGCACGATCCGGCGGTGCGGCCCGAGCGCGAAGGCGAGGTCCATGTCGTCGTGCACGTCCGGGTCCACCCGTTCCACCGTCGCGCGCACCTCCTGCCACACGCTGCGCCGCAGCGCCATGCTCGATCCCCACAGGGCGGTGTGCCCGAGCGCCAGCCGGGTCAGGGCGTAGTACGCCCCGAGGTAGACCGAGCAGGCGAGCCGCCCGCCGTACCGCAGGTCGGTGAACGTGCCGGACCCCGTGACGGCGTCCGGCGCCGGGACGGCGGCCATCGACGCGGCGATCGAGCGCACCCAGTCCGGCCCGGGACGGGAGTCCGCGTCGAGGCGCCCGATGACGTCGCCGCGGGCGGCGTCGTACCCGGTGGCAGCCGCCGCGGGGATGCCGCGGTGCGGCTCGTGCACCACCACGGCACCCCACCGACGGGCGACCTGCGCCGTCGTGTCCTGCGAGGCGTTGTCGACCACGACCACCTCGAGCGGTGCCACCGACTGGGCGGCGAGCAGGGCCAGGCACCGGTCGAGCTCGTCCGCGTCGTCGCGGGCGGGGATCACGACGGACACGGTCGGCCGCACCTCGGGCGCCCCGCTCATCGGGCGCTCTCGGCGTCACGCGCGACCACGGCCGCTGCGACGGCGCTGCCGACCAGCGCCGCGGCGAGGTCACCGAGGGTGTCGGTGTACGTGACGAAGATGTCGCCGTCGACGAAGGTGTGCCCCACCCACTCCAGGAGCTCCCAGACCACGGCGACGAGCGACCCCAGCCCGATGATCGACAGGGCGGCGGAGGCACCGGCGTGCCGTGCGGGCGCCACCAGCCCGCCGCGGGCGAGCACCTGGTGGGCGACCGTGGCGATGGCGCCCGTCGTCGCGGCGTGCACCACGAGGTCGAGCCAGGTCACCTTCTCGTAGACCCCGAGCTGGGCACACCAGGCCGCCGCGAGGAGCGCGCCGCAGTACGTCACGTCCAGGGCGGTGCGCGTCCCGACGGCGCGAGGGACCATCGTGCCGCCGAGCACGAGCAGGAACAGTGCGACACCGAGCCAGCCGGCCCGGATGCCGGCCAGGACCACGCTCGCCAGGGCGGCTACCCGCAGCAGGTCGCCCGGGACGCCCCGTGCCGGACCGCCCACTGCCGGGCCGTCCGCTGCCGCGCGCCGGGCCGGTGGTCGGTGGGCGGGGCCCGAGGTCGAGGTCACGCGAACACGGTAGGCGGGAGCCGTGCTGCTCACCCGTCGACGGGTGCTCAGGTCGAGGTCGTCGCCGCGCTGACCGCCGGCACCATGACGGCGACCAGCACTGCCGCGTTGACCTCGTCGACGGCCTTCTTCACCGCCGCGTTCGCCCACGACTGCTGGGCCAGGACGTCCGCGCGCTGCACGGCGGCCTTGCCGCGGCCCGGGGGCACGAGCTTCTTGACCAGTCCGGTGCCGTGCAGCACCGACAGCAGTGCGGCCGTCGCCGGACGCGGCGCCTGCGCGCCGAGCAGCACGGCCTCGCACTCGGCACGCAGCCTCAGCTCGTGGGAGGAGTCGGTGGCGGGCCATGCGGTGGTGGGGAAGATCCTGAGCACACGGCGCTCCTCGCGCTGCAGGACGCCTCGGTCCGCGAGCCCGGCCAGCAACGGTTCGCGCGTCCCCTTGGACAGCGGCCCGATCAGGTCCTTCGGCTTGCGTGGCCGCTGCCCGACGACGGCGAGCGCCTGGTCGAGCGCCGGATGCCCGGTGGGGTACGGGTCGCGTACGACGACGGTGCCTCGTCGCAGCCGGGAGCCGTCTGGCGCGGCCGTGTCCGCCCCGAGGACCTCCACCCGGCCGGCGAGCGCCAGCTCGACCAGCAGGGCGCCTGCGACCCGGTAGTCGAGGTTGCCGACGGCCGGGTCCGGCTTGCCGGTGGTGTCGTCGTAGGTGAGGAGCAGCAGCTCTTCGGCGATGATCATGCTCTGATCCTGCCCGGGGACGGGCGCGGCCGGATCCGTCGCGCGGGGGAGCGAGGTCCGTCCCGCGGTGGACGGGCCGCGCGATGGGCTGGCACGCTCATCATGTGATGGAGGGGTTCGCAGCGATCGTCCTGGCCGCAGTCGTCGGTGCCGTGCTCGGCAGCGCCTCGGCACACGAGCACCTCCGGCGGGCACGGGTCCGTTCGCGCCTCGCCCTGCTCGCACTCGTCTCCGCCATGGTCCTCGTCGGCGGCACGTCGACGCTCGCGGTCGCGCTGTTCACGGGCGCCGTCGTCGGCATGACCGTCGAGATCTTCCGGTCCCGGCGCGACGCCGAACCCCCGCGGACGGGCGAGGCGGCCGGCGTCGAGGCGTCCGAAGCCGCCCCGAGGTAGTCCGGCGCGGTCACCAGGCAGCGCTTCCCGCGGGTTTCGAAACGCGACGAGAGCGCTGTCGAAACGTCCCGGCCTCTTGACCGGTGGTGGGCGGCCTGCTCTAGGGTTCGACCCACCGGGAGAGAAAACGGTTTCGACGACGAGGCCACCCGGTGCGCGACACGACGGCGTGGAGGGGTGCAGGCGATGAGGCGACGGTACGCGGAGGTCCTGGCAGGGGTGACAGGAGCGCGCCTGCTGCTCGCGGCGTGCGCCGACGGGGCCGACCAGGGGCCGGCCACGAGCGACCAGCCGGCCGCCGCGGCCACCGCCTGGGCGCTCTCCGGGGGCAGCGACGTCGTCCTCGAAGGAGCGTTCGACCAGTGGAACCGTGAGCACCCCGGCGAGGAGATCACCGTGTCGTGGCTCGAGAACGACGCCTACAAGGCGCGGATCGGCGAGGCTCTCGACGCCGGCGACCCGCCCACCCTCATCCTGGGCTGGGCGGGCAGCGACCTCGACCGGCTGGTGGCCGACGACGCCGTCGTGGACCTCACCGACGCCGTCGAGCCCGTGCTCGACAGGGTGCTGCCCGCCGTCGCCGCGAACGGTGAGGTCGACGGACGCACCTACGCCGTGCCGAACAACCAGACCCAGCCCGTGGTGCTCTACCACAACGCCGAGGTGCTGGAGGCGGCCGGCGTCGAGCCGCCCGAGACCTACGACGACCTGCTCGCGGCCGTGCCCGTGCTGGAGGAGGCCGGCGTGCTGCCCATCGCGCTCGCGGGAGGCAGCCGGTGGCCCGAGCTCATGTACCTCCAGTACCTCACCGACCGGATCGGCGGCCCGGAGGTCTTCCAACGGGTCGTCGACGGCGAGCCCGGCGCGTGGTCCGACCCCGCGATCCTCGAGGCGCTGCGCCTGATCCGCGAGCTCGTGGACGCGGGCGCCTTCGGCGAGTACTTCACCGAGACCGTCGCGGACGGGTCGGGCGACGTGTCGCTCGTGGCGACCGGCAACGCGGCGTTCGTCCTGCAGGGGGCCTGGGTCTACCCCGACTTCCTCGAGTCGGACCCCGCGCTGGTCGCCCGCGACGGGCTCGGGTTCGCCCCGTTCCCCGTCGTCGACGGCGGGACGGGCGACCCCGACAACGTGGTCGGCAACCCCGCCAACGTCTGGTCCGTGTCCGCCGCCGCCAGCCCCGAGGCGCAGCAGGTCGCGATCGACTTCCTCGTGGAGCAGACGTACGCGGAACGAGAGGTCGAGCGGTTCCTCGTCGTGCGGACCGTCCCGCCGGTGCGCAAGCTCGACCGCCGGCTCGACGGCCTGGAGAGCGAGGACTACCTGCGCTTCGTCCACGACATGGTCGCGTCGGCGCCGCACTTCCAGCTCTCGTGGGACCAGGCGCTCCCCGCCGACCAGTCCGGCCCCCTGCTGGACAACCTGCACCGCGTCTTCACCGGGGAGCTGACCGCGCGCGGCTTCGCCGACGCGATGGACGAGACCCTCTGACCGGAGTTCACACCGGGCGATCAGATCGTGGCCACCTGCTCGCGGCGGTTCACGCGCCACCACACGAAGAAGCCGACCAGGGTGAACGCGCCGTAGAAGACGTACATCAGCGACGTCGCGAAGTAGCCGGCGCTCCACAGCAGCGGCACCCCGACCACGTCCACAGCCACCCAGATCAGCCAGAACTCCACCCAGCCGCGCGCCATGCCATACGTCGCGAGCAGCGAGCCCATGAAGATCCAGGCGTCCGCCCACACCGGCTTGTAGGACCCGAGCGCCGTGAACAGCGGGGTGAGCGCGAGCGTCCCGCCCACCAGCGCGACGACGAGGAACGCGCGCTGCGGCCACGTCGCCCACCGCGGGTGCACTCCCTCGCCGCCCGACGACGGCACCTTGCCGTCCGCGCGGACCTCCAGGTCCTGACGGCGTGTCTCGCGCCACCGCATCCACCCGTACACCGACACGGCGATGAACATGACCTGCCGGCCCGCCTGGCCCAGCATGTCCACGCGGCCGGCGTCGCCGAACAGCGAGCCGAGGAACACGGTGAACAGCAGCAGGTTCCCGACGATCCCCACGGGCCACGCCCACACCTTGCGCCGCATCCCGCCGAGCGCCGACGCCAGCCCGAAGGCGTTGCCGATCACCTCGCGCCACAGGATCTGCTCGGCGCCGACGGTGAATGTCGCGGTGAAGAGCCAGTCGATCATCGTCAGGCCAGCACGTCGCGCACGGCCCGCGCGATGTCGTCGGCGTCGGCGTCCTGGTCCAGGACGGCCACGACGACCCGGCGGTTCGACCCGGCGGCGCCCCCCGACGACGCCGCAGCGGACGGATCGTCCGGTGGATCGCCGTCGGACCCTGCGCCGTCGGCCCCCGGTGCCCAGGCCGCGCGGCGCAGCTCGGCGAACGCCTCCTCCAGGTCGGGGCGCAGGTCGAGGTAGGGGTTGCGCAGCCAGCGGCGCAGCACCGCGTTGTGGACGGCGACGACCGACGCCGCGAACGCGATCGACATGGTCGTCGACGACCGGTCCGCGGGCAGCGTGTCCCGCAGGTACGCGGTGAACGCGCGCTCGTAGCGGTGCGTGGTGACGAGCTCGCGGTCCCGCAGCGCGGGCACCTCCTGCAGCAGCCGGTGCCGCGCCAGGGACGTCTCGCGCTGGCCCACGTGGTGGTCGAACACCAGCCGGGCGGCGCGGCAGACCTCCAGGTACGGGTCGACGGCCGGGTTCCAGACGGTCTCCCGGGCGCCCGCCTCGACGCTGTCGCGGGCCTCGGGTCGGGTAGCGGCCAGCATGACGACCACCTCCTCCAGCAGCAGCTCGTGGTCGGCGAAGACCACGTCCTCCTTCGACCGGAAGCGGCGGAAGAAGGTGGCGCGGCTGACCTGCGCGGCGTCGGCGATCTCCTCGACGGTCGTCTGCTCGTAGCCCTGCCGGGAGAACAGGTCGATCGCGGCGTCGACGGCCTGGGCGTGGGTGTGCGTCCGGACGGCAGTCATGGGCAGGAGGCTACTCCGGGACGAGCCCGCACCGCGCGCGACGTCCGTGCGGGACGGTGTCTCCCCGGCCTCAGTGGTGGAAGCCGGACCGCTGCCCCTCCGACGGCATGGGAGAGCTCAGGCCGTCGAGCCACTCGGTCTCCGTGCGGATGTCCGCCAGGAGGTCGTCGGCAAGGCCACGGCTGATGCCGTTGCGCACCACGATCCGCTGGACCGTCAGGTCCGCGAGGTCGTCGGGCATCGGGTAGGCGGGGATGAGCCAGCCCTTCATCCGGAGCCGGTCCGAGAGGTGGTAGAGGTTCCAGTTCTCGGTGTGGCCGGCCTTGAGCTGCCACGCGAAGACGGGGATGTCCGACCCGTCGTTCCACAGGTCGAAGGCCCCGATGTCCGCGATGCCGTGCGCCAGCAGCTTCGCGATGTCCTGGGACTCCTGCTGGATGGCCGTGTAGCCCTCTCTCCCGAGCCGGAGGAACTGGTAGTACTGCAGGAGCACCTGGGCGCCGGGCCGGGAGAAGTTCAGGGCGAGGGTCGGCATGTCGCCGCCGAGGTAGCTCACCCGGAAGACCAGCTCCTCGGGAAGCGCGTCGAGGGTGCGCCACACGACCCAGCCGACGCCGGGGTAGACGAGGCCGTACTTGTGTCCCGACGTGCTGATCGAGTGCACGCGTGGCAGCCGGAAGTCCCACTCGACGTCGGGCTGGAGGAACGGCGCGATCATCGCGCCGGAGGCACCGTCGACGTGGATCGGGACGTCCAGCCCCGTGCGGGCCTGCAGCGCGTCGAGGGCGGCCGAGATCTCCTGCACGGGCTCGTACATCCCCGTGTACGTCACCCCCATGATCGCGACGACGCCGATCGTGTTCTCGTCGACGTACGCCGTGACGTTGCTCCCGTCGAGGCACGGATGGTCGGCCTCGATCGGGACGTAGCGGGCCTCGATCTCGAAGTAGTTGCAGAACTTCTCCCAGCAGACCTGGACGGCGGAGCTCATGACGAGGTTCGGGCGCTCGGTGGACAGACCCGCCGCGCGCCGGGACGCCTGCCAGCGGCGCTTCAGGGCGAGGCCGCCGAGCATGCACGCCTCGGACGACCCGACGGTGGAGGTCCCGATGCTCGCGGTGACGTCGGGGACGTTCCACAGCGACCCGAGGATGCGCCAGCAACGCTCCTCGATCTCCGCGGTCCGGGGGTACTCGTCCTTGTCGACCATGTTCTTGTCGTAGACCTCGGCGTACAGGCGGTCTGCCTCGTCGCCCATCCACGTCGCGACGAACGTCGCCAGGTTCAGCCGGGAGTTGCCGTCGAGCATCACCTCGTCGTGCACGAGCTGATAGGCCGTCGTCGGGTCCATCTCGGCGTCCGGCATCGTGTCCCGGGGCAGGGCTGACCGCACGGCGTCACGGGTGTAGGTGGGCTTGACCATCAGGCCAGCGCCTTGGCCTTGAGCGCCGCGAACTCGCGCTCGTCGATGGCACCGGAGTCCAGCAGCGCCTTGGCGTCCGCGATCTGCGAGGTCGCGGGCGTCCCGGCGACGTCGCGGATGTACGCCTCCGTCTCCTCCTGTGCGTTCGTCAGGCGCTCCGCGTGGCGGTGCGCCATCCCCCGCCCGCGCGCGATGAGGTAGACCAGCGCGGTCAGGAACGGCAGGACGACGAGAGCGATCAGCCACAGTGCCTTCCACCACCCGCTCAGGTGACGGTCGCGGAACAGGTCGCCGATGATCTGGAAGAGGATCACCAGGTACATGACGAGGAAGAACCACCACGTGAGGAGCCAGAACCAGTCCCAGAACGAGTCCATGTCCGTGCCTTTCGATCGGGCCGACGAGTCAGCCGGCGAGGATGCGTGCCTTCTCCGCCTCGAACTCCGACGGGGAGAGGACTCCTTGGTCGCGCAGTGCGGCGAGCTGGGTGAGCTGGGCGATCCGGTCGTCCGCCGTCGGGGCTGACGCCGTCGGAGCTGGCGCGGGGGCAGGCGGCGGAGGCGGTGCGGACGTCGGTGCGGGCTGCTGCGCTTCCTGCGCCGCCCACCGTCCCGCCTGGCGGCGGGAGACACGGTTGGAGACGGCCGTGGCCGTCCCGGCGATGGCGGCGGTGCGTGCGACGCCGCGGAGAAGTCCTGGCACGGTGCTGTCCTTTCTCGGGGTCGGGAGTCAGCGGCCCGGCTCGTCGGCGTCCAGGGACGCGAGCAGCGCCTGGACCGGGATGCGCCCGCTCGCCACGAGCCGGGCGCCGTTGCGGCGCAGTGCCGTCGCGAAGGGCGCGGCCCACGCGTTCTCGTAGACCAGGACGGCCGCGGTCGTCCCCGGGGCCACGACGTCGGCCGCCTCGGCGAGGTCGTCCTCGTCCAGCAGCCCCGAGCGGGCGCCGGCGAAGACCTCCAGGCTCGTGGAACCGTCGTCCAGCTCGTCCATCCCGATGCCGACGACGGATCCGTCGGCGTCCCGGCTGACGATCACGAGGTCGAGGATCCGGATGATGCCGCGGTCCACCAGGTCGACGAGGTGCGGGAATGCCGCGTCTCCCGTCGCCCGGTCGGTCGGGAGCTCCACGACGAGGTAGTCGACGGGGCCGCTCTCGGCGAGGTCGTCGCGTCCGTCCTGGAGTCGATCGTCCAGCTGCTCTGCCATCGTCGCCGTCCCTTCGGCCCGTGCCCGCTCGGGAGGCGGGCCCTGGTCCAGGCTCACGCGACGAGGCGCCGATGTCCTCACGCAGAACGCGTGAAAGTGCGGTGGAGCCGGATCCTCAGACGCTGCGGACGCAACGGAAGCCGATGTGCGTGGCCGAGGTGTCGTCGGTCTGGGGCGACCTGGCCGCCGGCCGGAACCGGAGGCAGTACTCGGGCGAGCACAGGTACGAGCCGCCCTTGAGCACACGGCGCGGCACCGCGGGACCGGGTCCGCCGTCCGCCTCGGCCAGCAGTCCGGGGCGGTGGCCCGGATCCACGGGAACCGTCCCCGGGACGTGGTGGCGCGGGGTGTAGGCAGTGCCCGTCCACTCCCAGACGTTGCCGATCATGTCGAAGAGCCCGTAACCGTTGCCCGGGTAGCTGCCCACGGGTGCCGTGGTCGCACCGTAGGGGCCCCGGTGCTCGTACGGGAACCGTCCGAGCCACGTGTTGGCCTGGTAGGACCCGCCCGGGTACGGATCGGTCCCCCAGGCGTAGGGCGGGTTCCCGCCGCGCCCACCACGCGCGGCGTACTCGTGCTCCGCCTCCGTCGGCAGCCGTGCCCCCGCCCATCGTGCGTAGGCCGTGGCGTCCTCGTACGCCACCTGGACCACGGGATGATCCATCCGGTCCTCGATCGACGTGCCCGGACCCTCCGGATGGCGCCACTGGGCACCGGGCTGCCACCGCCACCACTGCTGCCAGTCGCGCAGGTCGACCGGCCCCCGGGTCGGCGTGAAGACGAGGGCTCCCGGAGCCCGTTGCGCGCTGGTGGCTCCCGGCAGGACGCTCGGGTCGAGGGGTCGCTCTGCGACGGTGACGTACCCCGTCTCGGCGACGAAGCGTGCGAAGTCCTGGTTGGTGACGGCGAACCGGTCGATGCGGAACGGCTCCACCGTCCGTCGGTGCGCGGGCCGCTCGTCGGCGTAGAAGTCGTCGCTGCCCATGTCGAAGCTGCCTCGCCGGATCACCACCGATCGCCCGTGCCCGCCCTCGCGTCCTTCGCTCATCGTGTCTCCCTCGCCGATCAGACCAGGACGAGCGCGAAGAGCACCGTGAGCAGCGCGTAGTCGTCACCACGCTGGTCGACGGACTGGATCCGGGCGCTCGACGCCTGGCTGAACTGGATCGACATCTGTCCGCTCCACTTGGAGGACCCGAAGCCGCACCATGTGGTGAGGATCGCCGTGAGTGACAGGACCACGACGGCGACGATCTCCCGGACCCGTTCGAGCGCGACGTGTCCGTCGGCCTCCTCGGTGCTCATCTGCCCCGCCTGTTCGTCGCCCGTGCATGGCGGAGCTCCGCCCGTGCGATCACGCTACGACCGCCGGCCGCGGCCGGCATCGTGCAGATCGCGCGAGACGCCGTCGCCGTCGGCGTGGAGGGTGCGTGCGCGGGGTGCCACCGCTCAAGCGCCGAGCAGACCCAGGTCGACGGCGAGGCCGACGGCCTCACCGCGGGTCGTGGCGCCCAGCTTCCGGTAGATCGAGCCGACCTGCGTGCTCACGGTGTTGCGGGAGACGAACAACCGGTCGCCGATCTCTGCCATCGTGAGGTGCGTCTGCAGGTACGGCAGGAGGCGCAGCTCGGCCGGGGTGAGGGGCGGAGCGCCCGGCGACGCTGCGACATGCTCCAGCCGCTCGAGGAGGGTGGCGGTCTCGTCGGCCAGGAGCCCGAGGTGCGGGCGTCGGCGGAGAAGGCTCGCCGCCTCGTGGGCGAGGTGCAGCGCGGTCACGCGGTCCCCGAGCGTCATGAAGGCGTACCCGAGCTGGAGCCGTACCTTGACGGCGAGGAAGGGCAGGACGTGCGTGCACTGCACCCGGGCCCGCATGCCGCGGGCCAGGAGGCGTTCTGCGGCGACGACGTCGCCCGTGTGCAGCGCCACCCGTGCACGGGCGGCGAGGGCGAGCGTCGTGGTGCTGTAGCCCTCCATGTGGTGCGTGTCGATCACGTCGACCGCAGCCCGGGCATGCTGGGCCGCCGTCGTCCACCGGCCGTCCTCGACGGCAAGGATCGCGAGCTCGGCCTCGCTGAGCAGCACGGAGTCAGGGTTGCCCGCCTGCGTGGCGCACGCGGAGGCCTCGGTGAAGGCGTCGCGCGCGCCGTCTGCGTCGCCGGTCAGCAGGAGCATCGATCCGTGCAGGTGCAGCGCCTGGTCGCGCCACGGGCTCCACGCCGGTTCGTGCTCGACGGCGAAGCGGGTGTGCGCGAGCCCCAGCTCCACGTCGTCGAGGCACATCGCCGCCCGGATCTGGCGACGTGCGGACTCGAGGGCGACACGGTCGTCGTCGGGCAGTGAGTCCGTGTCGACCTGTTCGAGGGCGGCGGCCCACCGTTCGGCGTCCGTCGTCTCGCCGAGCAGGATGGCCTTCCACGCGGCGATGACGGCGAGGGGCGGGCAGGCCTGGATCGCAGCGTCGCCCACGGCGGCGAGCCAGCGGGCGATGACGGCGACCTGACCGCTCTGGTACAGGGGGAGCGCCAGGTCCGCCATGAGGAGGCAGCACCTCTCGCGGTCTCCCGCCGCCAGCAGGTGCTCGACGGCGCGCGGCCCGAGGTCGTTGGCCTCGTACCAGGCCGCGGCCCGACGGTGGAGCGCGGTGACCGCGTCGGGCTCGACGCGGGCGAGCTCGTCGAGCAGGAACTCGCGGAACAGCGTGTGGTACCGGAACCGTCTGCGGCGGTGGTCGAGCGGGATGAGGAAGAGGTTCGAGGTGTCGAGACCTCGCAGGATCGTGGCGGAGCCGCTCGATCCGAGCACAGCGTCGCAGAGGCCCGCGGAGAGGTGGTCCAGCACGGCCGTGCTGCGCAGGAAGTGCTGCGTTCGCACTGGCAGCCGTGCCAGGCACTCGCGGTACAGGTAGTCGGCGACGAACCGGTCGTCGCCCGAGAGTGACGACGCCGCGCCGCCGTCCCGCACGAGGAGCGCGCACAGGAGCAGGCCGGTGGGCCAGCCCTCGCAACGTTCGACGACGGTGGCGAGCGTGCTGTCGTCGACGTCGACCTCGGCGGACGCGAAGAGCGCCCGCGCGCCGGTGACGTCGATCGTCAGGTCGTCGGGCCCGATGTCCATCACGGTGCCCTCGACCCGCCGGCGGGCGAGGTGCGGCTGGTCGTGGCGGCTCGAGATCACGACCTGGGAGCCGGCCGGGACATGGCCGAGGACGATCTCGAGAGCGTCCTGGCAGCCGGGGGAGCCGGCCTCGTGCAGGTCGTCGACGAACAGGACGAACGGGGCGGCGGTCCGTACGAGCGCTGCAGCGAGGAGCGGCGCCGAGCGGCCCAGCACCGTGAGGCCGGTGCCACGCATGTCGGAGACCACCTCGGCGACTTCCGGCGAGACCGGGGCGCACGCGAGCGCGAGCAGGGACAGGAGCGACGCCGGGTCGTCGTCGAGCCGGTCGACGGTGGCCCACACGACCTCTCGGTCCTCCAGGTCCGCCCACTCGGCGAGCATCGTCGACTTGCCGTATCCCGGTGGTGCGGTCACACCGACGACGCGTGCGCCGCTGGCGCGAGCACGATCGATCAGAGGGCGCCGGGACACCGTCCCTCGACGGGTCGTCGGCACCTGGAGCTTGCCGGTGAGCAGCGCGACCCCGAGATCTGGTCGAGCAGTGACCGGTCTCCCGCTCTCCTCGAGCACGTCTCGCAGCCTACGGAGGTGGCGGAGGTCCCTCAACAGCAGGGGTTGCGCACGGTTCGCGGGTGCCGGGCACCAGGTGGCCCCCGGTCAGCTCTCGAAGGGTTCGAAACCGAGGGCGAGCGCGACGTCGGGCGCGGCAGCCACCACGTTGGGCACACCGACGACCGGCACGATCGCGCACAGCACGTCCACGATCTCTGCCGCGGAGGCCCCGGCATTGAGCGCGGCGTCGATCTCCGTGCCGTAGGTCGGTGCCGACCCTCCCACGGCGACGACGGCGGCGAGACGGACGAGTGCGAGGAGCTTTGCCGACAGGACCCCCGGCTCCAGCCCTTGACCGTCCTCGATGCGGGCATCGTTGACCATCAGCCGCTGCAACGTCTCCCCGTAGTCCACGTCGACCGCCCCCTCTCCTCGCCGGCGTACCGACGGCCGACCGTCAGGCAGGACGGCTGACCTCCTGCCAGTCGACACCCGACCCTCGGGCGGCGCATCACCCGGATCGGGTGAGGGTGACGTGGGCCCGGCCGGAATCTCACGCTGTCTGGGTGATGCATGCCCGCGCGAGTGATTCTTAACGTGGGGCCGTCCTCCATCTGCGACCGGACCGAGCGGAGCCCACGATGCGCCCTGACCAGCACACCCGGACGATGTTGCCCATCCCGGACCGCGCCGCTCCCGGCACCATCACCTACGACGCGCGAGACCCGGACACGAAGTTCCCGCCCATCGAGCCGCTGCTGCCGCCGGACGGAGCCCCGAACGTCGTCGTGGTGCTCCTCGACGACGTGGGGTTCGGCGCCTCCAGCACCTTCGGGGGGCCGTGCAACACCCCGACCGCCGAACGCCTCGCCGGCGGCGGGCTCCGGTTCAACCGGTTCCACACGACGGCGCTGTGCGCGCCGACGCGCCAGGCGCTGCTCACGGGCCGCAACCATCACTCGGTCGGCATGGGGAGCATCACGGAGACGGCGACGTCGGCCCCAGGGAACAGCTCGCTCCGCCCCAACACGAAAGCGCCGCTGGCGCTCACGCTGCGACTCAACGGATACTCGACCGCCCAGTTCGGCAAGTGTCACGAGGTGCCTGTGTGGCAGTCGTCGCCGATGGGGCCGTTCGACGCCTGGCCGACAGGAGGCGGAGGGTTCGAGACGTTCTACGGCTTCATCGGCGGCGAGAACAACCAGTGGGACCCGGCGCTGTACGACGGGACGACGCCCGTCGAGCCGCCGGCGACGGCGGAGGAGGGCTACCACCTCACCGAGGATCTCGTGGACCACGCCTCGGCGTGGGTGCGGCAGCAGAAGGCGCTCATGCCGGACAAGCCGTTCTTCGTGTACCTCGCACCCGGTGCCACGCACGCACCTCACCACGTGCCGGCCGAGTGGATCGAGAAGTACCAGGGCGCGTTCGACGACGGCTGGGACGTGCAGCGTGAGCGCACGTTCGCCCGGCAGAAGGAGCTCGGGGTGGTGCCGGTCGACGCGGAGCTGACCGTCAGGCACGACGAGATCCCTGCGTGGGATGACATGCCCGACGAGCTCAAGCCCGTGCTGGCCCGTCAGATGGAGGTCTACGCGGCGTTCATGGAGCACACCGACCACCACGTCGGGCGGTTCGTCGACACGCTCGAGAACCTCGGTGTGCTCGACGACACGCTCGTCTTCTACATCCTCGGCGACAACGGGGCGTCTGCCGAGGGCACGGTGAACGGCGCCTTCAACGAGATGGCGAACTTCAACGGCATGGCCGCTCTCGAGACGCCCGAGTTCATGCGTTCGAAGGTGGACGACTTCGGCTCGCCCGACTCCTACAACCACTACGCGGTCGGGTGGGCGTGGGCGATGAACTCGCCCTTGCAGTGGACCAAGCAGGTGGCGTCCCACTGGGGCGGCACGCGGAACGGGACGGTGGTCCACTGGCCGCGCAGGATCACCGGCGCCGGCGGCCTGCGGTCACAGTTCACCCACGTCGTCGACGTCGCACCGACCGTGCTGGAGGCCGCGGGGATCCCGGAGCCCACGATGGTCAACGGGGTCCTGCAGGCGCCTGTGGAGGGCACGTCGATGCTGTACGCGTTCGACGACGCCGAATCGCCCGAGCGCCACGACCTGCAGTACTTCGAGATGTTCGGCAACCGCGGCGTCTACCACCGGGGCTGGAGCGCGGTCACCAAGCACCGGACGCCGTGGGACATGGTCGGCGGGGACCTGGTGGCGTTCGACGACGACACGTGGGAGCTCTACGACGGCACCACGGACTTCAGCCAGGCGCGCGACCTCGCGGTAGAGCAGCCGGAGATGCTCGCCAAGCTGCAGCGTCTCTGGCTCATCGAGGCGACCAGGTACGGCGTGCTGCCGCTGGACGACCGCACCGCCGATCGGCTCGTGCCCGAGGTCGCCGGGCGACCCACCCTGATCCACGGCGACTCGCAGCTCTTCTTCCCCGGGATGGGGAGGCTCTCGGAGAACAGCGTGGTGAACGTCAAGAACAAGTCGTTCTCGGTGACGGCAGAGGTCGAGGTGGGTGCCGACGGCGCCGACGGGGTGCTCATCGCCCAGGGTGGACGGTTCGGTGGATGGTCCGTGCACACCACCGGTGGCCGGTTGACCTTCACCTACAACGTGCTCGGCATCCATCAGTTCGACGTGGTCGCGGACGAGCCGGTGCCCGCCGGCAAGCAGCAGCTGCGCGCCGAGTTCGCCTACGACGGCGGAGGTCTCGCCAAGGGCGGCGACGTCACCCTCTACCACGACGGTTCCCCGGTCGGGAGCGGACGGGTCGAGGCCACCCAGCCGCTCGTCTTCTCCGCGGACGAGACCACCGACGTGGGGCGCGAGTCAGGAACCTGTGTGTCCAGGGCCTACAGCGCCCGGACGAGCAGGTTCACGGGACGCATCTCGTGGGTCCAGCTGGACGTGGGCAGGGACGATCACGACCACTTCATCAGCCCGGAGGAACGGCTGCGGATCGCGATGGCGCAGCAGTAGGCGGTGCTGCCCGAGAGCTCGTCCACCGACACCCCGAGCTCGCTCTCGAACCGCAGCATCTGGTCCTCGTCGTCGACCCACCACGTCTGCTCGCCGCCGTCCTCCTCGGACGTCAGGCGGTACGGCGTGGTGCCTCGGTGAGGTCGCCGTCGGCGTCGGTGGATCGCAGACGCATCGCGGCGGCCTCGCCGTCGTCGTCGTACTCCAGGGCGCCGGTGGCGTCGTCGCCGGCGCCCTCGGGTACGTCCCCCACGAAGCTGAAGGTGGGTGCCTCCCGGTGGCCGGCGGCGACCCGGTCGGGTCCAGCGGGCGGGACGGGGCTCGCGGGCGCAGGTGAGGTTTGCCTATCCTGGCCCGGTGACGTCTCCGCTCCTCGACCTGCGTGCGCTGCGCGTGCGGCACCACGTGCCCCACGACGACGGCGGGCACCACCTCGGTGCCCCGGCGCCCGACGGCGTCGACCTCGTCGTGGAGCCGGGCGAGGTCGTCCTGCTGCTCGGGCCGTCCGGCTGCGGCAAGTCCACGCTGGCGCTCGCCACGAACGGGCTCGTGCCGCAGGTCGTCGGTGCCGAGACCGACGGCACCGTGCACGTCGGGGGCCAGGACGTCGCGCGGTCGAGGCCACCGCTGCTCGCCGCCGACGTCGCGATGGTCTTCCAGGACCCCGACGCGCAGGTGGTCACCGGGTCCGTGCTCGACGAGGTCTGCTTCGCCCCCGGGAACCTGTGCCTGCCCGTCGAGGAGGTGCTGGCCCGCGCGGAGACCGCCCTGCGACAGGTCGGGCTCTGGGAGCGCCGCCACGACGACCCGGCCGTCCTGTCCGGCGGCGGACGCCAACGGCTGGCGCTCGGCTGTGCCCTCGCGACGGGTGCCCGGCTGCTCGTGCTCGACGAGCCCACGGCGAACCTCGACCCGGCCGGGGTCGAGGAGGTCTACGACGTCCTGCGCTCGATCGCCGCCACCGGTGAGCGCGGGGTGCTGCTCGTCGAGCACGACCTCGACGCCGCCGTACCCGTCGCCGACCGCGTGGTGGTGCTCGACCGCGCGGGGCGTCCGGCGACCGTCGGTCCCGTGCGCGAGGTCCTCGCCGGCCAGGCCGAGCTGCTCGCCGACCTGGGGGTCTGGCTGCCCACCGCCACCCTCGCCGCGCTGCGGCTCCGCGCGGCCGGGATGCCTGTCGACCCGCTTCCTCTCACGCCTGACGAGCTCGCCACCGTGCTCACGAGCGCCCTCGACGGGACCGCGGCCGTTCCCGCACCGACCCTGGCCTCGGCGGCACCTCGCCCTGCCGCGCCGACACCGCCGGTGATCAGCGTCGACCGCCTCACGGTGCGCCGCGGCGGGCGCACCGTGCTCGACGACGTGTGCCTCGACGTCGCGCCCGGCGAGCTCCTCGCCCTGGTCGGCGGCAACGGCGCGGGCAAGACGACGCTCGCCCAGGTCGTCGCCGGCGCGCTCCGGCCTCCACGGCGCGCCGTCACCGGCACCGTCCGGGTGGCCGGGCTCGACCCCCGCCGGGCCGAGCCCACCGACCTCACCACCGCCGTCGGCTTCGTCTTCCAGAACCCCGAGCACCAGTTCGTCACCGGCCGCGTCGACGACGAGCTCGCGCACGGGCTGCGCGTGCGCGGCGTGCCCGCCGCCGAGGTCACCGCCCGGGTGGACGACGTCCTCGAACGCTTCGGCCTCGCCGACCTGCGCGACCGCCACCCCTTCTGGCTCTCCGGCGGGCAGAAGCGCCGGCTCTCGGTCGGCACCGCGATCGTGTGCCGGCCCGAGGTGCTCGTCCTCGACGAGCCCACGTACGGCCAGGACCGCGAGCGCGCCGTCGAGCTCCTCGACCTGCTCACCGACCTGCACGACGACGGCACCACGGTCGTGGTGGTCAGCCACGACATGCAGCTGGTCGCCGAGCACGCCACCCGCGTGGTGGCGCTCGCGGACGGGCGGGTGCTGGCCGACGGGCGGCCCGACGTCGTGCTCGGCGACGACGCGCTGCTGGCCGCGGCCGGGTTGCGCGCCCCGCCCCTGGTCCGGGCCACCCGCGGGCTGGGGGACCCCGCCTGGCGGGCGGTCGCGCGGCTCGCCGACCTGCCCGCGGCGCGGTTCGCGCAGGTGGTCGCCGGATGAGCGCCTTCGCGAGCTCTGTGACCTCCGACCTGCCCGCGGCTCCGGCGGCACCCGTGCCGGCCCGCCGCGGGCTGGGCGACCTGCGCACCTACAACCCTCTGGTCAAGATCCTCGGGCCGGTGCCGGTCATGGTCTTCGTGGTGGCCACGCGCGACGTGCTGACCCCGGCCCTGGTGGCGTTCGCGGCGTTCGCGGCGGTGGTCGTCATGGGGCGGCTGCGGATCCGGGCGCTCGCGGCGATGGCGCTGGGGGCGGTGCTGCTCACCCTGGTCATGACGTTGTCGTTCGGGCTGCTGACCGACCCTGCTGCGGTCCGCGGCACGGCGCTGATCGCGACCGTCGGCGGGTTCGAGGTCAGGTCCGGCGCCCTGGTGACCGGCCTGGCGACCGCCGTGCGGACCGTCGCCCTGCTGATGCTCGTGCTGCTCGGCGGACTCACGACGTCGGGTGCGGACTTCGTGCGGGCGCTGACCCAGCAGCTCCGGCTGCCGTACCGGGTCGGGTACGCGGCGCTGGCCGCCCTGCGGTTCGTGCCGCGGTTCTCCCACGAGCTCGAGGTGATCCGCGGTGCCCACCGGGTGCGGGGCGTGGCCGCGGGCCGGGGTCCCTTCGCACCGGTGCGGCGGCAGGCCGGCTACGTGGTGCCGCTGCTCGCCGGCGGCATCCGGCACGCCGAACGGGTGTCGCTGGCCATGGAGGCCCGGGGGTTCGGCGCGCACCCGCGGCGCACCGACCGGGTGACCGTGCCGTTCCACGCGCGTGACGTCGTCCTGCTCCTCTCGTTCTGGGCCGGGGGCGCCGCGTGCGCGCTCCTGGCCGCCACGCTCGTCTGACCATCGGAGTGCCATGAAGAACCTCACCACCCGCTACCTCATGACGTGCGCCGCCATCGGCGCCGCCATGGGGGTGCTCCTCATCCCCGCCAACTTCGTCAGCGCGCCGCTGGCCGCGTCCGCGCCGATGGCCTATGCGCCGCTCGTGGGCCTGTGGGTCATCGGGCCCGTGCTGGCCCTGGCGCTGCTGCGGCGACCGGGAGCCGCCCTGCTCACGACGTTCGTGGCCGGCGTCGTCTCGGCCGCCTCGCCCGTCGGTGCCTGGTCGGTCGTCACGTGCCTCATGGCCGGCGCCGCGGTGGAGCTGGCCTTCCTGCTGACGCGGTACCGCGTGTGGTCGGCGTGGCTGTACTACGTCGACGCGCTGCTGTTCGGCGCGGCGTACGTGGCCTCGGGCTGGGCGGCGTTCCACATGGATGCGATGGCACCGGCCGTGCTGGTGACGTTCGTGGTGCTCATGATGGGCAGCTTCCTGGCGTGCACCTGGCTCGGGCGGCTGCTGGCCCGCCGCCTCGCGCAGGCCGGTGTCGCCCGAGGGCTGACCCCGTCGCGAGGTAGCGCAGCGCCCGCCGAGGTAGCGCAGGCCCCGGCGAGGTAGCGCAGAGGCAGGTCGGGCCGGGCGCCTCAGCGGGACTGCTCGCGCCGGTCCGGCTCGTCGAACCCGACGTGCCGCCGTCGGGAGCGCTGCAGGAACCGGACCTCGCGCACCACGATCGCCGCGGCGAAGACGAACGGCAGCCACGCCCACGGCCGGCCCCGCAGCGCGACGAGGAGGCAGAGCACGGCGACGACGGCGGCCCCGGCCACCATCGCGAGGCTGGACCAGCTGATCGAGCGCACCGTCGAGAGCACGGCTCCGAGCCTACCCATCGTGACCCCCGCCAGGACGAGTACTGTGCTGGACGTGACTTCCGCCGAGACCTCCATGCCCGTCGTCGACGTCTACGTCGATCCCACCTGCCCGTTCGCCTGGGTCACCTCCCGGTGGGCGCTCGAGGTGGCGCAGCACCGCGACGTCGACCTCACCTTCCGGCTGATGAGCCTGTACCTGCTCAACAAGGACAAGGACATCCCCGCGGACTACCGCCGCAAGATCGAGGCGTCCCGCGGCACCGGCCGGGTCGCCGCCGCCGTGCAGACCGAGCACGGGCTCCAGGCCCTGTCCGCCTACTACACGGCGTTCGGCACCCGGTGGCACGACCAGGAGAACAAGGACGTCGACGCCGTGGTCCGCGAGTCGCTCGCCGAGGCCGGCCTGCCCGCGGAGCTGGCCGACGCCGCGACCTCCGACGCGTACGACGACGCGCTCGCCGCCTCGCACCACGCCGGCATGGACCCCGTCGGCGAGGAGGTCGGCACCCCGACCCTGCACGTCGACGGCGTCGCGTTCTTCGGGCCCGTCCTCACCCGCGTGCCCCGCGGCGAGGAGGCGGAGCGCCTCTTCGACGCCGCCGTCACGCTCGCCGCCAACCCGCACTTCTTCGAGCTCAAGCGGACGCGGACCGAGCGTCCGGTCCACGACTGAGCCCCCGACCGAGGAGACCTCCCCCGCATGACCCTCGACCTGCGCATCTTCACCGAGCCCCAGCAGGGCGCCTCGTACGACACCCAGCTCGCCGTCGCCCAGGCGACCGAGAAGCTAGGCTTCAGCGCGTTCTTCCGTTCCGACCACTACCTGGCGATGGGCGGCGACGGCCTGCCCGGCCCCACCGACTCGTGGACCACCCTGGCCGGCATCGCCCGTGAGACGTCCACCGTGCGGCTCGGCACGCTGGTGTCCTCGGCGACCTTCCGCCTGCCGGGGGTCCTCGCCATCCAGGTCGCCCAGGTCGACCAGATGTCCGGCGGTCGCGTCGAGCTCGGCCTCGGCACCGGCTGGTTCGCCGCCGAGCACGCGGCCTACGGGATCCCGTTCCCCGACAAGCGGTTCGGGATCCTGGAGGAGCAGCTGGAGATCCTCACCGGTCTCTGGGGGACGCCCGCAGGCGAGACGTTCGACTTCTCCGGGACGCACTACACGCTGACGGACTCCCCGGCGCTGCCGAAGCCGGTCCAGGACCAGGTCCCGATCATCGTCGGCGGCGGGGGTCCGCGGCGCACCCCGGCGCTCGCCGCCCGGTTCGCGACCGAGTACAACCAGGCCTTCCCGGAGCTGGACGCGATCGGACCGCGGATCGGCGTGATCGACCAGGCGCTCGCCGACGCCGGACGGCCGGCGGACTCGCTGACGCAGTCCGTCGCGCTGGTGCTGGCGGTCGGTGCCGACGAGGCCGAGTTCTCGCGCCGCGCTGCCGCCATCGGTCGTGAGCCGGCCGAGCTGCGCGAGCACGGGATCGCGGGCACCGTCCCCGAGGCGGTCGACCGGCTGGCGTCGCTGCGCGACCAGGGCGTCGAGCGCGTCTATCTGCAGGTCCTGGACCAGCAGGACCTGGACCACCTGGACCTCGTCGCCCGGGAGATCGCGCCGCAGCTCTGACCGGCGTCTCGCCTATCCCGGTGCGGGCGAGGGGTCGGCTGACGGCGTCGCCGTCCCCCGGCCGTCGCCGTCGTGGAGGACGCTGAGGACCGCCAGGCGCAGGGTGTCGGCCTCGGCGGCGAGCCGCGGTCCGTCGGCGGGCAGCGCCCGTTCGACCGTGAGCCCGTTGAGGACGGTGCTGAGGAAGCGTGCGCGCTGGACGTCGTCGCCGGCCGGGATCGCTCCCTCGTCGGTGAGGACCGCCAGCCACTGCTCGATGCGGCGTCGTGCGCTGCGCTCGAGGGCGAGGTACGTCGTCGCCGCGCCGTCCGACGGCCGGGACGCCACGTAGGCCTGATAGGTCGAGCGCCACGTCTCTCGCGCCTTGTCCCCGGTGCCCACCAGGGTCAGGACCTGCTGGAGGCAGGCGACGAGGCGTTCGGCCGCGGGCCGCTCGCGGTCGTGGAGGGGGTCGCCCAGGAGCGCGACGTCGTAGATCCCGGCGACGACCGTGTCGAGCAGGTCCTGCTGCGTCGGGAAGAAGTGCCGGAGCGAGCCGGTGCTCACCCCGGCTCGTGCGGCGACCGCGCGGACGGAGAGCCGCGCCGTCGGGTCCTCCCCGACCATGGTCGCCGCCGCGACGAGGATCTTGTCGCGCGTGCTGTGCCCGTCGTTCTCCGACGTCGCCATCCTGCTCGCCCTCCGGACCTCGACTAGTACAGCGTGCTAGTCGGACTCGTCCCCGGGAGGTCCTCGGATGATCAAGCGCTGGCGTGAGCGACGACAGGCGAAGCGGGTCCAGCCCGGCGACGGCAGACCGTTGCCGCGCTACCGGTGGTGGCACGTCCGGTCCCGGTCGCTCTTCACCCTCGAGCTACCCGGCCAGGGCGGGGGACGTCGTCGTACGCCGTGGACGTGCGCCACCTGGGCGACGGGAGCGACGGCGAGGTGCGCGCGCGTCTCTACGTCGACGGCGCCCTGCACCTGGTGTCGAAGCTCCCCGCCCGGTTCCCGGTGCCGGGTGGAGCGGTCGAGGTCGCGGTGGGCGGCTTCGGCATGAAGCGGTGCCACTTCGTGGCCGCGGACGGCGCCGAGCAGCTGCTGGCCCCGCACCCACGGTCGGCCGAGGGGCGACGGGCCCGCCTCGACCGGGACCACCCGCGGACGAGCCGGAACCTCGGGGTGCTCTCGATCATGGCCGTGCTCGTGGGCCTCTGCGTGGCCTTGCCGGCGATCATCGAGCCGGTCTCGCGGATCCCGCCGATCGCCGAGTCCGTCGGCACCTTCGAGTCTCCGCTGGACCTCCCGCTGTGGGCCGAGATCACCGTGGGCGTCGCCGCCGTCCTCGGCAGCGTCGAACGTGCGCTCCGCCTGCGCTCCTCCTGGCTGGACAGCCTGGCCAGCTGACACGCCGAGCAGGGATTGAGGCCGGCAGGTTGCACAGAACGACCTGTGCTGTTTCCGGTTCGTGGAGGTTCTCGCAGCGAGCCCCTTTCACCCGTGACACCTCCGACGGCACGTTCTAGCGTCTGGCACCAGACGACGAGGTGGGTTCTCCGGCGAACGCCAGGGACCCACCTTCGTCGTTCCCGGGTGACCCCCGTGCAGTGCCGACCCGCACCCACCGTGGTTCGTGCTCTCGTGAGGAGACACGCTGATGCCCACGCTCGACACCCGCTCCACCCCGCCCCGGCTGCTCGACGCGGCGCTCCGGGACCCGAGCGCCACCGTTCACGGCGACCCCCGGTCCGCCGCCCGACGGCGGGACGCCAACGCCGCGGCGCACTCGCCGTCGCTGATGCTCGTCATGATGCTCGCGACCCTCGGAGCCGTCGCCTACGCCGTGTTCCTGCTCGACCCGGACCACCGGGGCGACTGGCTGCCCTACAGCCTGGTGATCGTCGCCGAGTCCATCCTGCTCGTCCTCGCGCTGCTGGCCATGTGGACGGTGCTCTCGTCGGGCTACGACCCGCGCGACTTCGCCTACCACCAGGCGCGCGAGCGACTCTTCGACGCCCCGCAGGTCCTGCGGGACCGCGTCACCGACGACCCGACCCGGTGGCAGCTCTACCTCGGCGACCGGCCCGTGGCCGTCGACGTCTTCGTGACCACCTGCGGCGAGGACGCCGACACCATCGCGCACACCGTGCGGGCCGCCGTCGCCGTCCACGGCGAGCACCGCACGTGGGTGCTCGACGACGGCCGGTCCGACGAGGTGCGCGACCTCGCGGCCACGCTGGGGGCCCGGTACGTCCGTCGGCTGTCCAGCGGTGGGCAGAAGGCCGGCAACGTCAACCATGCGCTGAGCCTCGCCAAGGGCGACCTGTTCGTCATCCTCGACGCCGACTTCATGCCGCGCCCCGAGCTGTTGGTCGAGACCGTCCCGTTCTTCGTGGGCGACGACGTCGCGTTCGTCCAGTCGCCGCAGACGTACGGCAACATGAACTCCCTCATCTCGCGGGGCGCCGGGTACATGCAGGCGGTCTTCTACCGGTTCGTGCAGCCGGGCCGCAACCGGTTCAACGCGGCGTTCTGCGTCGGGACGAACGTCGTCTTCCGCCGGGCGGCCGTGGACGACATCGGCGGGATGCACACCGACTCCAAGTCCGAGGACGTCTGGACGTCGCTCGCGCTCCACGAGCGCGGTTGGAGGTCGGTCTACATCCCGCAGACCCTTGCGGTGGGCGACACCCCGGAGACCGTCGTGGCCTACGCCAAGCAGCAGCTGCGGTGGGCCACCGGCGGGTTCGAGATCCTGCTGCAGCACAACCCGCTGTCCCCGCGCCGCAACCTCACGCTCGACCAGCGGCTGCAGTACTTCGTGACGTCCACGCACTACCTCTCGGGCATCGCGCCGCTGCTCCTGCTCCTCGTGCCGCCCCTCCAGATCTACCTCGGCCTCGCACCGATGCGCCTGGACGTCTCGGTCGGGACGTGGGCGTTGTACTACCTCGGCTTCTACGGCCTGCAGATCGCCATCGCGTTCTTCACCCTCGGGTCGTTCCGCTGGGAGGTCCTGCTGCTGGCCGCCGTCTCGTGGCCCATCTACGTCAAGGCGTTCTGGAACGCCCTGACGGGCAAGCAGCAGGCCTGGGCCGTCACCGGCCGGGTGGGCGGCGCCACCAGCCCGTTCGAGGTGATCGTCCCGCAGACGCTCTGCTTCGTGTTCCTGCTGGTCACCTCGGCAGTGGGGATATGGCAGTACTGGGGCGACCTGCTACCCAACCTGTCGGTGGCGTGGAACGTCACCAACACGCTCATCCTCGGCGGGTTCCTGCTCACGGCCGTGCGCGAGCACCGGGCCGTCGTCACCGGAGGTGTCGCATGACCTGGACCACCCGTCTCAAGCTCGCCGTCGGCGTCGTGGTGATCCTCGCCCTGTGCGCCACGCTCACCCTCGTCCTCAACCGACGGATGAGCCAGGCCACCTCGTCCCAGGCCACGATCGTGGCCGAGGAGATCGCGGTGGGGGCCGACTACGCCGGGACCATCGTCGAGACGCACGCCCAGGCGGGCGACGAGGTGGCCCAGGGCGACCCGCTGTTCACGATGCGCAGCCTGCTGCTGGCGCACGACCTGTCCGTCGGTCTGGTCTCCCGGCAGGCGGCGTCGTACGAGGTGAGCGGGTCGGGCAAGATGACCGTCGTCGCCCCCGTCGACGGCGTCGTCGCCGAGATCGCCACCACCCCGGGCGGGTTCGTCCAGTCGGGCGAGGTCGTCGCGTCCCTGTACCGCGCCGGGTCGACGGGGGTCGACGCTCGGCTGATGCTCGATCCGGCGGACTTCGCGCGGATCCGGCCGGGGTCGTTCGTCCGCATCACGCTGCCGGACCAGAGCGAGGTCCCGGGCGAGGTCGCCGCGATCGCCGTCAGCAACACGCGCAACCAGGCCGAGGCCCAGGTGCTCGTCGACAGCGTGACGCTCTCGCAGCAGGCAGGAGCAGGGCTCGTCCAGCCGGGCACACCGGTGGTGGCCAGCGTCGAGCTGCACGACGACGGGCCGATGTCCGGCGTCGACGTCGCGTTCCAACGGTTCCTGCAGAGGATCGGGCTGTGAGCGGGCGCGCCGCCGCGCGCCTCACCGCCGCGTTCCTCGGCGCGACGCTGCTCGCGGGCTGCACGACGACGGCCGCACCACCGGCGGTCCCGTCCTCCGGTGCAGGCCTGACCGACGTCGCACCCCCCGCCGTCGACCCGACGGTGCTGCCGGTGGTGGACCGCGGGGACGTCCCGATGCGTCTCGCGGACGGGCTCGCGCCGCCGACCAACCGGTGGTTCTCCGGGCTGGTGTTCGGCGAGTCCCCGCAGCCGGTGTTCCCGCTGCCGCTGGCCGTGGGGCTGACCGCGTCCGGGTTCGCCTACGGACTGCCGCAGGTGCGCGGTGACGGCACCGTGCTGACGGGCCCGTACGCCCCGCAGGTGCAGATGGACCTGCGCGAGCCCGTCACCGGAGTCGTGTCGGTCTACGACCCGGCGACCGTGACGGTCGACCTGGTCGGCGGTGACGAGAGGGTCCTCGGGCGCCTCCACCTGACCCGCGGATCGCCGGTGCTGACGTACACCGCCCTGACGGACCAGGAGCTCGGGACCGGCATCGCCTTCGGCCGGGGAGCGGCCGGGTTGCCCGAAGACGTCGCCTCCACGGAGGTCGACGGACGCGCCCACGCACTGGTCGGTGCCGACGGCCTCGACGCGGCGGCCGCCCTCGACGCGGCCGGCACGGCCCTGACGCTGAGCGCGGGCGAGGCCGTGTCGTGGCTCGTCGCCCCGGACACGGACGACCCCGGCACGCTCGCCGAGCTCGTCGAGGCCGCGCGCGAGCCCGTCGTCCGCGCGGAGGTCGGCTACGAGAGCGACGCCGACGAGGTGACCACCTCCCTGACCTACGCGACGAGCTCCGGGGGGCCCGCCGTCGTCGTGCGCTGGCCCCACCAGCAGGACGACGCCGGCCCGTCCGAGGGGACCACGTGCGGTCTGGGCACCTTTGCCACCGTCCGCGGGACCGCCGAGGTGTGCCTCACGACGACCCTGGCGTGGCGCTCACCGGTCCGCGAGCCGGCGCGCGGGCTGGACCTGTCCGGTCTCGACGGGTCGGCACGGGAGGCGCTCGCGGACCAGGTGAGCGCGGATGCCGCGGCGGTGCTGGACGAGGTCAGGCCCGCGGACACGTACTTCGGCGGCAAGGCGCTGGCCCGCGACGCCCAGCTGTGGACGCTGGCCCGGGAGCTCGGGCTCGACGAGGTGGCGGCCGACCTGCACGCGAGCGTCGCGGCCGACCTGCGGACCTGGGCGGAGCCCGCGGGCTGCGCTGAGCGAGCCGAACGCTGCTTCACGTGGGAGCCGACGCTGCGCACCGTCGTGGGGCAGGCGACGTCCTTCGGCTCGGAGGAGGGCAACGACCACCACTTCCACTACGGGTACTTCCTCTACGCCGCAGGGCTCGTGGCGGCCGACGACGCCGAGCTGGCCCGTGACCTGGCGCCGGTGCTCGACCTGCTCGCTGCGGACGTGGCCGCAGTGACCGACGTGCCCGTGGAGGGTGGCGCGCCGATGCCAGGACTGCGGGTCCTCGATGTGGTGATGGGACACTCGTGGGCTTCCGGTCAGTCGCCCTTTGCCGACGGGAACAACCAGGAGTCCGCTTCCGAGGCGGTCTCGGCCTGGCACGGCCTGGCGCTGTGGGCCGAGGCGCGCGAGGCGGCGGGGCTCGACGACGATGGGCTGGACGAGCAGGCGCGCTGGATGCTCGCCCTGGAAGCGGCGTCGGCGCGTGCCTACTGGACGGACTTCGACACCGCCGACCCCGCGACCGCCGGCCTCGACGCCTCGGTGACGTCCCTGGTGTGGGACGGCAAGAGGGAGCGGGCGACCTGGTTCTCGACCGAGCCGAGCGCGGCGCTCGGTATCGTGGTGCTTCCGGTGACGGGCGTGTCTGCCTACCTGGGGGAGGACCGCGACCGTGTGCGGGCGAACCTCGAGGAGGCGCTGGGCACCGACGAGCTCTGGTCCGACCCGGACGTCTGGGACGTCCTCTTCGGCGACCAGCTCCTCATGTACGCGGGCCTGCTCGGGACCGACGACGCCGAGGCGGCGCTGGAGGTGGCGCGTGGTCTCCCGGGCGAGCGGATCGACGACGGCTCGACCAGGTCGTGGATGCTGGCCTGGCTGATGAGCCGCGCGGGATAGCCGGGGGTGGCGCGCCGCCGGACGCCGTTAAGGTGTGCCGTGGATTCACGGAACCTTCACGGACGGAGCGCACGCATGCAGTGGGGTTGGACCAAGCACGGCGACGGCCGGTCGATCGCTCCCGGCGCGACGGTGGCACCGGGGGAGCGGCTGTCCTGGCCGCGCACCATCGGCATCGGGGCGCAGCACGTCGTGGCGATGTTCGGCGCCACCTTCCTGGTGCCGCTGCTGACCGGTTTCCCGCCGTCCACGACGCTGTTCTTCTCGGCGGTCGGCACCATCGGCTTCCTGCTCCTCACCGGCAACCGGCTGCCGAGCTACCTGGGCTCGAGCTTCGCCTTCATCGCACCGATCAGCGCCGTGACGGCGTCGCAGGGTCACGCCGCGGCCGTCGGCGGCATCTTCGTCACGGGGGTGCTGCTGATGATCGTCGGTGCCGTCGTGCACCGGGCCGGGCCCCGTCGGATCGACGTCGTCATGCCACCCGTGGTGACCGGCGTCATCGTGGCGCTCATCGGCCTCAACCTCGCGCCGGCGGCCTGGGGCAACTTTCAGCAGTCACCGTCGACGGCGCTGGTCACGCTGGTCTCGGTGGTGCTCGTGTCCGTCCTGTTCCGCGGGATCCTCGGGCGGCTGTCGATCCTCGTCGGGGTGGTCCTCGGGTACGCCTTCGCGGTGTGGCGCGGTGAGGTCGACTTCACCAAGGTCGACGAGGCGGGCTGGCTGGGCCTGCCCGAGTTCACGGCGCCGAGCTTCGAGCCCAGCGTCCTGGGACTCTTCCTGCCGGTGGTGTTCGTGCTGGTGGCGGAGAACGTGGGCCACGTGAAGTCGGTCGCGGCGATGACGGGCCAGGACCTGGACGACCGCATGGGACGGGCGCTGTTCGCGGACGGTGTGGCCACCACGCTCGCCGGGACCGGCGGTGGCTCCGGCACCACCACCTACGCCGAGAACATCGGTGTCATGGCCGCCACCCGCGTCTACTCGACGGCCGCGTACTGGGTCGCGGGCGTCTGCGCGCTCCTGCTGTCGTTCTCCCCGAAGTTCGGCGAGGTGATCAACACCGTGCCGCCCGGGGTCCTGGGCGGGGTGACGACCATCCTCTACGGCATGATCGCCGTGCTCGGCTTCCGCATCTGGGTGCAGAACCGGGTGGACTTCGCCGACCCGGTCAACCTCACCACCGCCGCCGTGCCGCTGGTCATCGGTGTCGCCAACTACACCTGGGTGGTGGGTGAGCTGAGCTTCGAGGGCATCGCGCTCGGCACCGGGGCGGCGCTGGTCGTCTACCACGGCATGCGGGCGATCGGCCGCTGGCGCGGGACGACCCGGCCGACGCCGTCACCGGCCGAGGAGCACGACGGCGCGGCGAGATAGCGCGAGGTCGGGCGCGGGCGCGGGCACGAGGTCGGTGCGGGGCCTCAGGCCTCGGGCTGGCGGCCCAGGCCGTACTCGCGCTCGACGGGCTCCATGTCGGCGGCGGGGACGCAGCCGGGCAGGTTCTCGAGCGGCTGGTCGGCGGCGAGGGGAACCTCCTCGACGGGCAGCGGCTCGGCCCAGCCCGTGCCGATGACGAGATCCACGACCTTGCCCCCGCGGTCGTCCAGGATCAGCTCGATGTCGTCGAACTGCGCGGCCAGCGTGTAGGCCTGCACGATGCCGCTCGTGCCGTAGCGGATCTCCGACGGCCCCTCCACCTGATAGGTGAAGTCACCGGTGTCGCGGATGTCGAACCCGCGGTCGGACAGGACGTCCTCGCTGGCCCCGGCGAGGGCGAAGCGGTTGTCGGCCGCGTTGAAGATCCGGACCCGCACCTTGTCGTACGGCATCGGCAGCACGCCGTCGGGCGAGTCCTCGTCCTCGGGCAGGCAGGCGGGCGCCATGTGCTCGACGGCCGTGCTCGGGGTGTAGATCGGTTCCGAGACCGGCGAGTCGATCGTGTCCGTGTAGATGGCCAGGGCGCCCAGGCCGAGAACCACGAGGAAGGCGATGATGAGCCCGAAGACGACCGCCTGGCGCTCGTGCTTGCGCCGACGGCGGGCGACCCGCGCCGGGTCCTGGGCTGGTGATGTCACGCGAAGAAACTACCTGAGAATCGCGGATCCGGAGTGATCATCCGACGGCGAGGACGCGAGCGTGCAGGATCGGGCGCTGCTGGAGGGCGGCCCGGACGGCGCGGTGCAGACCGTCCTCGAGGTACAGCGTGCCCTGGTACTCCACGACGTGGGCGAACAGGTCACCGAAGAACGTGGAGTCGTCTGCGAGCAGGGCGTCGAGGTCCAGCGTGCGCTTGGTCGTGACGAGCTCGTCCAGGCGGACCTGGCGGGGCGGGACGTCGGACCAGTCGTTGGTGCTCTCGCGCCCGTGGTCCGGGTAGGGACGCCCGTCGCCCACGGCCTTGAAGATCATGGCTGTCATCGTAGAGGTGGGTGTCCGGGCCGACGTGCGTCTCAGGGCAAGAATTCGTCACGATGAGGTCACGATCAGGTCGTTCTCGACACGGTGTACACACCGCTTCGCAACGTTCACCCCGGCGACCGGCCTGTGACGTGACCGGCATCACACGATGTGGTGGTGCCGAGACCGCGACGGCGGCCCGCTCGTCGTGTGCTCACTCCTCGACGGGGCCGAGCCGAGGGCCGGCGACGAGCTGCACGGTGCCGCCGCGCGCACCGTGCAGCTCGAGCACCACGATCTCGTTGCCGGTGGCTCGCACCAGGGGCCCGGGCACGTACAGGGTGCCCGTCGGCCCGGCGCTCCAGTAGCGGCCGAGGCAGAAGCTGTTGACCCACACCACGCCCTTGGTCCAGCCGTCCAGCGCGAGGAAGTGGTCGGCGCCCTCGACGCTCGCGAACGTCCCGTGCGCCAGCACCGGCCCGGCCAGCGGCGCGTCCGGGGCCGACGGCGGCATCGGGCGGGGCGAGGCGGCACGCAGCGCGGACGTGACCTCCTCGCGCAGCGTCCCGTCGTCGTCGGCGAACCGCAGCGGCGTGACCTCCCAGCCGGTGAGCTCGCGCGTCGCGGTCCGTACGGGGCCGATGATGCCCTTGGGCTCGCCGATGCGTGGGCCGTAGTTGACGCGACCCTGGTCCTCGACGAGCACCTCGAGGCGGCCGGTACGAGCGGGCAGGGCGACGGCGGTGGTGTGCGTCGTGCGGTCCAGCAGGGCGACCGGCTCGCCGTCGAGCGTGACGAGCCCACGGTCCCGGACGTCCTCGACCACGAGGACGGCGTCGTCGGCCGCGATGCGAGCCCGGTATCGGACGAACCCCTCCCACGCGGCGACGTCGTCGTGCGTGGGCGGGTGGTGGCCGCGGTGCGTCTCGCCCAGGTCGTCGGCGACCTCGTCCAGCGGGACCCGGCGGTCGAGCGGGACGGTGAGCTCGGGGGTCGGCCCGGGCGGCGCGGGCAGCTCCTCGGGGACCGCCCGGTAGCGGGAGATCACCTCGCGCAGCGCGTGGAACGTCACCGTCGGCGCGCCGTGCTCGGCCAGCGGGGCGTCGTAGTCGTACGAGGTGGTGATCGCGCGGTAGGTGCCCTTGTCGTTCGCGCCGGACGTGAACCCGAAGTTCGTGCCCCCGTGGAACATGTAGAGGTTGACGGACGCGCCGGCGGCGAGGAGAGCGTCGAGGTCGCCGGCGTTGGCCTCCGGGGCGGTGACGTGGTGGTGCAGACCCCACGAGTCGAACCAGCCGTCCCAGAACTCCATGCACATCAGCGGGCCCGAGGGCTGGTGGCGGCGCAGCGTCGCGAGCCGTTCGGCCGTGCGGGAGCCGAAGTTCGCCGTCGTGAGCAGCTCGGGCAGGCTGCCGCGGGTGAGGTGCTCGTCGTTGGCCTGGTCGCTCGTGAAGAGCGGGACGTCGATGCCGTGACGGCGCAGCATCGCGGCGAGGGTGCGCAGGTAGTGCTGTCGCTCGTCCAACGGGCCGGCACCGTAGGCGCCGTACTCGTTCTCGACCTGCACCATCAGCACGGGGCCGCCGGCCGTGACCTGTCGGGGCGCCACGACCCCGGCCACGGCCGCGTAGTACTCCTCGATCGCCGCGAGGAACTGCGGCTCGGCGCGCCGCACGCCCACCGTCGGGTCGGTGAACAGCCGGCCCGGCAGCCCGCCGCCCGTCCACTCGGCGCAGATGTAGGGGCCGGGGCGCACGATGGCGTGCATGCCCTCGGCGGCGACGAGATCGAGGAACCGGCCGAGATCGCGGGGGCCGTCGGTGCGGAACTCGCCGCGGTCGGGGGAGTGGACGTTCCAGGCGATGTACGTCTCGATCGCGTTCAGGCCCATGAGCCGCGCCTTGCGGAGGCGGTCGGCCCACTGGTCCGGGTGGACGCGGAAGTAGTGCAGGGCGCCGCTGACGATCTGGTGGGGTCGGTCGTCGAGGAGGAAGTCCTGGTCACCGATCTCAAAGCGAGGCATGAATCGATTTAAGCATGGTGCCGGGTGATGTCGGAACGGGAAGGAGTCGCCTGGCCAGGGGCGCTTCCGAGGGGTCGTTGCCGGCGCATCCGTCGATGGCTAGCCTGGCCGTCGACATCGACGGCCATGTCGCTCGGCGCGCCCGTCGCGCGGCCCCGTCGGCAACGAACCCCTCGGGGGCTGGAGGGACGGAACATGGCGCGACCTCGGGTGCGCAACCTGCTGATCGTCGGACTGCTGGCGGGTGCGGTGCTCACCGGCTGCTCCGACGACGACCCGGCGCCGGACCCGGGCGGCACCGCCTCCCCGGACGCCGCGGCCACGGTGGAGCCCGACGGCGGCAGCCCGTCCGCCGAGGGCGCCGAGGACTCGACGCCCGAGGTCACCGACGGCGCCGGTGAGGACCCCGACGAGGGTGCTGGCGACGACGACACCGAGGGTGCCGACGAGAGCCCCGCCTCCGGCTCCCTGGCCGTCGAGGTCGAGGGGGAGGGGCCCTTCGGGCTGCTGACGGCGGACGGGCCGGACGGTGAGGCACAGGACTACTCGGGGATGCTCATCGCCGGGCCCGGGGGCTGCCTGGCGATGGAGGACGACGCACCGCCGCAGGTGCTCGTCTTCGCCGACGGGGCGGAGCTCGTGCTGCATGACGCCCGCCCGTCCGTGACCACGTCCGGGCTGGGCACCGTCCGCGTGGGCGAGGACTTCGACGTCACCGCCGTGCCGGTGCCGGTGGACGCGGTGGACGGGCTTCCCGACGAGTGTGCCGCGGGGGCGCAGGACGAGGTGCTCGTCGTCACGGAGTGACCGGCTCGTGAGGCGCCGGCAGCGCCGAGGTCCACGGCCGCCGAGCGTCCATGACGCGAAAGAGCCCGCCTCCTGCACGTGGTGCGGGAGGCGGGCTCGCTGCGGAGGATGGGGGATTCGAACCCCCGAGGGCGTGAACCCAACACGCTTTCCAAGCGTGCGCCATAGGCCGCTAGGCGAATCCTCCTCTGGTGCCGCCTCCGCACGCGGCGCAGGCAACCCCAGCAGAATAGCCGACGTGTGCGGTCTTCTCCGAATCGCGTCGGGGTGACCCTCGTCTCGGTCGGTACGAGGCCCCGGATCCGGTTTCGGATCCGGGGCCTCGTACCGTTAGGCTGAGGGCAGACCCCTCGTGCGGCATCACCTCGCCGAACTCCCCCAGGGCCGGAAGGCAGCAAGGGTAAGTGAGCTCTGGTGGGTGCGCGAGGGGTCCTTTGTGTCCCGCTGGCCAGCAGGTTCTTACATGGCGAGACGGTTGGCGCCCACATCGCGGGATTCTGGGCAGTTCGAGTTGGAGAAGTAGCCCTCGCGGTGTTCAAGTGGGGCCATGCACCGCTTCGACGTCACCGCACCCCGCACCGCGCGCACCACGCTGCGCGACCGGATGTGCCGTGCCGCGATGCGGAGCACCCGAATGTGCGTGCGCTGACAGCGCTCCGCACCGCCGTCGGACATCCCTGACGGCACCCTCTCTCCTTGCGCCCGCCGCGCGCTGATGGCCGCGGCCTGCCTGCTTCTCCTCTGTTCATGAACCGCCGACGGCGCCCCCTGCCGTCGTGCCCGTGGAAGGACCCACCCATGTCTGTGCGCTCCACCCTGCTCTCCGCCGGCGCCGCCGCCTCCGTCCTCGCTCTCGCCGCCTGCTCCGGGGGTGCCGAGGCCGCCGTCGCCGAGGGCACCGCCGAGGACCCGATCCGCATCGGCGTCGTCTCGTCCGGCGAGGCCTACTGGGACACGTTCGTCGACGCCGTCGACGCCGCGGGCATCACGGTCGAGATCGTGAACTTCTCCGACTACCAGCTCCCCAACCAGGGGCTCAGCGACGGTGACCTCGACCTCAACCAGTTCCAGCACGTCCAGTTCCTCGCGGGCTACAACGTGGCACGGGGCGACGACCTCACCCCCATCGGGGCGACCGCCGTCTACCCGCTGGGCCTGTACTCCACGACCCACGCGAGCCTCGAAGAGATCCCGGACGGCGGCGAGGTCGCCATCCCCAACGACGACACCAACCAGGCCCGCGCGCTGCTGGTGCTGCAGGAGGCCGGGCTCGTCGCCCTGCGCGACGGCGGCAACTCGTTCTCGACCCCGGCCGACGTCCTCGCCGACGAGTCCCGCGTGTCCGTCACCCCGGTGGACGCCGCGCAGACGGCGCTGGCGCTGCAGGACGTCGACGCCTCGATCGTCAACAACGACTTCGTCGGCGACGCCGGCCTCACCGCGGACGACGCCCTCTACTCCGACGACCCGGACGCCACGGCCGCCGAGCCGTACATCAACGTCTGGGTCTCCCGCGCCGAGGACGCCGACGACGAGACGCTGAACAAGCTCGTCGACATCTTCCACACCGAGGAGATCGAGCAGGGCGTCGTCGAGGCGTCCGGCGGCACCGGCGTCATCAAGGACAACGACGCCGCGGACCTGCAGGCCATCCTCGACGAGATCGAGACCAACCTCGCCGCGCAGTGACCGGATGCGCGAGGTAGCGCACCCCGTGCCGAGGTAGCGCTACCTCGCGCTGACCTGCGCTACCTCGCGCTGACCTGCGCTATCTCGCGCTGACCTGCGCTATCTCGCCGAAAGGACTGTCGTGAGCGAGCCCGTCATCAGCTTCCGTGACGTGGTCAAGGAGTTCCCCGCCGCGCGGGGGGCTCGTGGCCGCCGCCGGAGCGAGCCCGTCCGCGCCGTCGACGGCGTCACGCTCGACATCGCCGCCGGCGAGATCTTCGGGGTCATCGGCTACTCCGGCGCCGGCAAGTCCACGCTCGTGCGGCTCGTCAACGCGTTGGAGACGACGGCGGCGGGCTCCGTCGTCGTCGACGGCACCGACCTCACCGGGTTGAGCGAGGCGCGCCTGCGGCCGGTGCGGGCCGGGATCGGCATGATCTTCCAGCAGTTCAACCTGCTGCGGGCCCGCACCGTGTCCGGGAACGTCGCCTACCCGCTGGAGGTCGCCGGGTGGTCGCGTGCCGACCGGGACGCCCGCGTCGCCGAGCTGCTCGAGTTCGTCGGCATCGCGGACAAGGCCGGTGCGTACCCGTCGGCTCTGTCGGGCGGGCAGAAGCAGCGCGTCGGCATCGCCCGGGCGCTCGCCACGAACCCCAAGATCCTGCTGGCCGACGAGGCGACGAGTGCGCTCGATCCCGAGACCACGGCGGACGTGCTCGCCCTGCTGCAGCGGGTCAACCGCGAGCTCGGCATCACCGTGGTGGTCATCACCCACGAGATGGAGGTCGTCCGGTCCGTCTGCCACCGCGTCGCGGTCATGGAGCGCGGACGCGTGGTCGAGCTCGGCGACGCCTACCAGGTCTTCAGCGCGCCCCAGCAGGCGGTCACCCGACGGTTCGTGGGCTCCGCCCTGCGAGACGTGCCGTCGACGGCGGTGCTGGAGCGGTTGCGGCAGCGGCACGCCGGTCGCGTCGTCACCGTGCGGATCGACGAGGTCGCGGGCTCGTCGGCCCACGTGATGAGCGTGCTGGCGGAGCACGGGGTCGCCGGCACGATCGTCTACGGCGGGATCACCGAGGTGGCCGAGCGCCCCTACGGCTCGCTCACCCTCGAGCTGGTCGGGTCCGATGCTGCGGTGCACGCCGCGCTCGAGGGCCTGCGCGCGGTGACCGCCGTCGTCGACCACGGCACGGCGGCCGCGCCCGCTCACGAAGGGAACGACCGATGAGACCCGACCTGGTGCCCCTGCTGTGGGACGCGTTCGGCCAGACCCTGTTCATGGTGCTGATCACCCTGGCCGTCGGCGGGTTCTTCGGGCTGCTGCTCGGCCTCGGCCTGTACCTGACGCGCCCCGGCAACCTGCTGGCGAACCGTCCGCTGTTCGCCGTGCTCAACGTGGCCGTCAACATCGTGCGACCCGTGCCGTTCCTCATCTTCCTGGTCGCCATCGGCCCGCTGACGCGGGCGGTGGTCGGGACCACGATCGGCATCGAGGCGTTCACGTTCGCGATGTGCATCATGGCGGCGTTCGTGTTCGCCCGGCTCGTGGAGCAGAACCTCGTCTCGATCGACCCGGGAGTGATCGAGGCGGCCCGGGCGATGGGCGCCTCGCCGCTGCGGATCGTGCGGACCGTCGTCGTGCCCGAGGCGCTGTCGCCCCTGATTCTCGGCTACACGTTCCTGTTCGTCGGTGTGCTCGACATGTCGGCGATCGCCGGCTACCTCGGCGGCGGCGGGCTGGGCGACTTCGCGATCGTCCATGGCTACCGGCAGTACGACTGGGCCGTGACCGCGATCGTCGTGGTGATCATCATCGTGATCGTCCAGCTCGTGCAGTGGCTGGGGAACTCGCTGGCCCGGAAGGCTCTGCGGCGCTGACCGCCGAGTCCTCGACCGGACGCGGGCGAGCGACCCCGACCCGTCGCCGGTGCGGGACCACCTGACCCGCAACCAGAGCCAGCAGTGCCAGGCCGAACCCCACGAGCTGCAGCGGGTCCAGCGACTCGCCGAGCACCACGGCCCCCAGGACCGCCGCCGTCAGCGGCGACAGCAGGCCCAGGAACGCCACGGCGGGCACGGACAGCCGGCGGATGCCCGAGAACCAGAGGGCGTAGGCGACGAGCCCGCCGACGATCCCGAGCCAGAGGTAGCCGCCCAGCGCCGGGGCGTCCACCTGTGTCGGGACGCCCTCGACCAGCGCCAGCGGCAGCAGTGCCAGACCGCCCGCGGTGAGCAGCCAGCCGGCGAACGCCATCGGGCCGACACCGGGCGGCGGCCCCCACTTCTTGGTCAGCGTGACGCCGAGCGCCATGACGGCCGCGCCACCCAGGCCGGCCACGACGCCGACCGGGTCGAGAGCGGCGTCGGGGCCCAGGACGACGAACCCGACGCCCAGCACCCCGCCGGCTCCCCAGAGGAGCCGCCACCGCGACCACCGCTCGCCCAGGACGACGACGGCGAGAACGGTGGCGACGAGCGGTGTCGCGGCGCCCATCGTCGCCGCGACACCTCCGGGCAGGCGCTCCGCGGCGACGAAGAGCAGCGGGAAGAACGCCCCGATGTTGAGCACCCCGAGGACGGCCGCGCGCCACCACCAGGACCCGCGGGGGAGTGTTCGTGTGAGAGCGAGGGCGAGCAGCCCGGCGGGCAGGGCACGAGCGGCCGCGGCGAACACCGGGTGGTCCGGCGGCAGCAGCTCCGTGGTGACGAGGTAGGTGGTGCCCCAGACGACCGGGGTGAGCGCGGTCAGGGCCGTGGTGCGGAACAGTGGCGTGCCAGGGGCGTGCGGAACGGGCGTCGGTGACGTCGTCGTGCCCGGCGGCGGGGCGGTGGTGGCCATGCGCCCACGGTGCTCCCGGACGCCGTCATGAGTCCAACACATGCTTGTCACCGCATCTATCGTGGAACACGATAGATGGATGGAGCTGCAGCAGATGCGCTACGTGGTCGCCGTCGCGGAGACGGGGAGCTTCACCCGGGCGGCCGAACGGTGCTTCGTCGTGCAGTCGGCCCTGAGCCACCAGGTCGCCGCGCTCGAGCGCGAGCTCGGCGTCCGGCTGTTCGCCCGCACCAGCCGGCGGGTCGAGATCACGGCGGCGGGGGAGTCGTTCCTGGCCTCCGCGCGGGTCGCGCTGGACGCCGCCGAGCGCGCCGGCGTCGAGGCGGCCGCCGCGGCCGGCCGGGTGCGTGGGGCGCTGCGGCTGGGGATCATCCCCACGGTGACCGCTCTCGACGTGCCGGCCGCCCTGCGACGGTTCCGGTCGGCCCACCCGCAGGTGACGGTGTCCCTGCGCGTCGACGCCAGCGACGCGCTCGTCGCCGCCGTCCGGGCCGGGGAGTCCGACGTCGCGCTGCTGGGTCTGCCGGAGGGTCCGCCGCCGTCAGGCGTGCGCTCCCGGGAGCTGCTCCGGGAACGCTTGGTGGCCGCCGTCGGCCCGGACCATCCGCTCCGCGGGCGGGCGCGCATCGACCTCGCGGTCCTGGCGGACGAGACCTTCGGGGACTTCCCTGCCGGCTCGCCCGGCAGGGCGCAGAGCGACCGCGCGTTCGCCGCGGCCGGGCTGCGCCGTGAGGTCGCCTTCGAGGCGCCGACGAGCGAGGTGCTGCTCGGCCTCGTCCGCGAGGGGCTCGCGGTCGCCATGCTGCCCGAGGGGGTGGTCGCCGCCGCCGACGGCGTGGCCGCGCTGCCCGTGACGCGCGGCCCGGCGCGGGTCCAGTACCTCGCGTGGAGCGACCTCAACCCTCGCCCGGCCGCTCTGGCGTTCCTCGACCTGGTGGCCGACGCGTCGCCGTAGCGGGGAGTCAGGCATGCGGCGGTGACGGGCGATGTTCGACGACGTCGCACGGAGCTGCCGTCGCGGAGAGTCACGCATGAGGCGCTGATACATGACCGTCCGCGACGTCGGTCAGCCCTGCTGGGCCGCCATGATCGCCGCACCCATCGGCTCGGTGCCGTCGTGCACACCGTCGATCGAGACGAGCGCCTCGGCGACGTACCGCGCCACGTAGCGGGCTCCGGCGGTGGTGAAGTGCGTGTTGTCCTGGGCCAGGGCGTCGCCCACGGACAGGCCGGCCGCCGCGGCGGCGCCGTGCGGGAACAGCGCGGCCGACGCCGTCTCGCCGAGCCACGTGTACAGCCAGCGCGTGAACACGGTCAGGTCGACGACCGGCACGTCGAGCTCCTTCGCCAGGGCGCGCACGGTCGCGGGGTAGGGCCCGTGCGACCAGCGCAGCGACCGGTCGGCGGCGAACCAGCGGCGCTCGACGCTGGTGGCCAGGACGGGCCGGGCTCCGGCGTCGCGCACCTCGGTGACGAACTCGGTGAGCCGACGGCGGTACCCGCCCTCGGCGGCCAGGCCCTCGGGGTCCTTCTGGTCGTTGTGGCCGAACTGGATGATGACGGTGTCCCCGGGCCGCACCGCCTCCGTCACACGGTCCCAGTGGCCCTCCTCGCGGAACGACCTCGTGGTGGCACCGCCGATCGCGGCGTTGTGCACGGCGTCGTCGACCAGCGGGGCGAGCTCGTCCCCCCAGCCCAGCAGCGGGATCTCCGGGTGGCCCGAGGTGGTGCCGTGGTCGGTGGGGGCGACGGTGGAGTCGCCCGCGAGGTGGATCGTCATCGGTCCTCCGGTGGGTGATTGAATCGATTGAACAGTAGGGCGAGCCGGCTGCCGCGTCAACGCTCACACGTCGGTGAGGCGCCGCCACTGACGCACGACGACGGCGACCGCCACCGGTGCGACGGCCGCGGTCAGCCAGAGCGCCACCGGGGTGACCGACGCCGCGGCCTCCGGGCCCCCCGTCCCCGTCCACAGCGACGGCACGGCGTAGGGGAACCAGGCCCCGCCACCGACGAGGACGATCATCTGCGTCGCCGCGACGATCCCGATCAGCGCCCCGACGGTCCCCAGCGGGCTGCGGGTCGCCGTCGCCACCGCGGCGAAGGGCGGCGCCAGGCAGGCGGCGAGCAGCCCGGCCAGCAGGGCCCTCCCGGCCGACGCCCAGGCCGCGGCCGTGAACGGTTCGCCGCTCAGGGCCGCAGCCGCCGTCGACGCTGCGGCCGTCAGCCCGACCGCGAGGACCACGCACGCCGCCGCCCAGCCGAGCACCACGAGGCACCGCGCCAGCGCGATCGTCGACCGCGGTGTCGCGAGCCCGAACATCGCCCCCGCGCGTCCGTCGGAGAGCGGCTGGCCGAACGCCGCCGCGTACGCGAAGCCGCCCGCCATGAGGAGCCCGACCGACAGCACCTGCCCGGCCACGGCCAGGTGGGTCGCGGACAGCGGACCGTCCGCGTAGTCGGCGAGCTTGGCCGCGCCCGCCCCCACGACCGCGCCCGACCTGGCCAACGCCACCAGGCCGACCGCGGCGAGCGGGACGAGCAGCACCAGCAGCGGTGTCGTGATCCGCTGCACCGCCGAGCGGCGCCAGGCGAGCGTCTCCACCCGCAGCGCCGTGCCGAGCCCCGTCGTGCCGAGCCTCGCCGTGCCGAGCGCGGTCATGCCGCCGCTCCGGGCGTGGCCGTCCCGGCGTCCGCCGCGAGCACCCGCGCGAAGAACCGTTGCTCCATCTCCGGCCCCGGCGCGAGCTCGCCCACGTCCCGCCCGCCGTGCACGACGACGACCCGGTCGGCCACCCGTGCCACCTCGTCCAGGTGGTGGCTCGAGACCAGCACGGCCGCACCCTCGTCGGCCAGGGAGCGGACCAGCTCGCGCACGAGCACGACGCCGCGCGGGTCCAGGGCGGAGGTGGGTTCGTCGAGCACCAGCGCCGACGGGCCGTGCACCACCGCGCAGGCGATCCCGAGGCGCTGGGCGTTGCCGGCGGACAGCGTGCGGGCCCGGGCGTCGGCCCATGCGCTGAGGTCCAGGCGATGGACGACGGCGGCGCTCGCGGCCGGGACGTCGGCCCGGGCCACGCCCTGCAGCAGCGCGGCGGTGCGGACGTTCTCCGTGACGGCGAGGTCGGGTGAGACGAGCGCGGTGCCGACGACGTGGCCGAACCGGCAGGCCGCCGCCGTGCCCAGCACGGCAGGGTCCGCGCCGAGCACGCGGGCGGTGCCCTGCTCCGGGCGGAGTCGGCCCGTCAGGACGCGCAGCGCCGTCGTCTTGCCGGCGCCGTTGAGGCCCACCATCGCCACGATCTCGCCGGGTGCCACCTCCAGGGAGAGCCCGTCGAGCGCCGGCCGGTCGCCGAACCGGTGGCGCAGGTCGTGCAGGGTCAGCGAGGTCATGAGGTCCTCCCGAGAAGGTCCAGCGCCCGGGTGACGGCCGCGCCGAGGTGGAGCTCGTCGGACCGGCCGTGCGGGTCCGGCAGCATGAGCAGAGCGGCGTTGCACGCGCCGAGGCAGGCGGCCGCCGCGACGCCGGCGTCGAAGGGGTCGGCGCCGTCGGCCACCAGCGCCTCGACGATCGCCCGCTCCGTGTCCGCCGTGGCGGCGACGACGGCGGAGCGCAGCGACGGGTGCGCGGCGACCAGCCGGACGCGGCGCGCGGCCGTGGCGTCCTCGACGGGCTCGATGGTGCCGAGCGCCGCGAGCAGGCCGCGACGGACGCGCTCGACGGGTGCCAGGTCACGGGGCTGGGCGGCGACGGACCGGGCGATGAGCGGGTCGTAGGGGTCGGAGACGAGCACGGCGGCCTTGGTGGGGAAGTGCCGGAAGAAGGTCATCGAGGTGATCTGCGCCCGCGCGGCGATCTCGGCCACGGTGGTCGCGTCGTAGCCCTGTCGCTCGAAGAGGTCGAGCGCGGCGTCGAGGATGCGTGCCCGGGTGCGCAGCGCCCGCGGGCTCGGAGGGGTCACGGTGACCATGTTACTCACTAACATCTGGAGCGGCCACCGTCCGGCCGAGACGTGTCCCTGTCAGCCGCGGCGTCTATCGTGGCGTGCGTGACCACCGCTCTGTACCGCCGCTACCGGCCCGAGACCTTCGCCGAGGTGATCGGCCAGGAGCACGTCACCGCGCCGCTCATGCAGGCGTTGCGCAGCGGGCGCGTCAACCACGCCTACCTGTTCTCCGGCCCGCGGGGCTGCGGCAAGACGACCTCGGCGCGCATCCTCGCGCGCACGCTCAACTGCACCCGCAACACCCCCGAGAAGCCGCTCGACACCCCGTGCGGCGAGTGCCTCTCGTGCGTGGAGCTGGCGCGCGGCGGCTCGGGCTCGCTCGACGTGGTCGAGATCGACGCGGCCTCGCACAACGGCGTCGACGACGCCCGCGACCTGCGCGAGCGAGCCACGTTCGCCCCCGCGCGCGACCGGTACAAGATCTTCATCCTCGACGAGGCCCACATGGTCACCCAGCAGGGCTTCAACGCGCTGCTGAAGATCGTCGAGGAACCGCCGCCGCACATCAAGTTCGTGTTCGCGACGACGGAGCCGGACAAGGTCATCGGCACCATCCGCTCGCGCACCCACCACTACCCGTTCCGGCTCGTCCCGCCCGACGTCCTCGGGCCGTACCTCGAGGAGCTGTGCACCGCCGAGGGAGTCCAGATCGGCGGGGGAGTCGTGCCGCTGGTGACGCGCGCCGGCGGCGGCTCCGTCCGTGACTCGCTCTCCGTCATGGACCAGCTCATCGCCGGCGCGACCGGCGGGTCGGTCGAGTACGACACCGCCGTCGGACTGCTCGGGTTCACGCACGCCACGCTGCTGGACGACGTCGTGGACGCCCTCGCGGCGCGCGACGGTGCCTCGATCTTCCGGGTCGTCGACCAGATCATCGCCACGGGGCACGAGCCGCGCCGGTTCGTCGAGGACGTCCTCGAGCGGCTGCGGGACCTCGTCGTCATCGCGGTATCCGGGGACGCCGCCGAAGCGGTGCTGCGCGGCCTTCCCGCCGACCAGCTCGAACGCATGGCGGAGCAGGCCTCCCACCTCGGGCTCGCCGAGCTCTCGCGCGCCGCCGACCTGGTCAACTCCGCGCTCACCGAGATGACCGGCGCCACCTCGCCGCGCCTGCACCTCGAGCTGTTGTGCGCCCGCCTCCTGCTGCCCGGGGCCGACGACGGCGCCGATGGTCTCGCCGCGCGCATCGACCGGCTCGAGCGCGGCGCGATCGCCGCGGCACCGTCGGGGGCGCCCGTCGTCGCGGCGGAACGACCTGCCGGCAGCGACGCGATGGAGCAGCGGCCGACGGCGGCACCTGCGTCCGGCGGTCCCAGCCCGGCCGCCGGGGACGGAGCCGGGGGCGCGGCGACGTCGGGCCTGTCCGGTGCTGCGGCCGCGCGGGCCGCGCTGCAGCAGAGCCGCCGACCGGTCGCCAAGGACGCTGGGTCGACCGCCTCCGCGGCGTCGACCTCGTCAGTGGCCTCGGCCGTGCCGGCGCCGGCAGCTCCACCGGCACCGGCGACCGAGCTTGCACCGGCGACCGAGCCGGCAGCTGTGCCGGAGCCCGCACCTGCGACCGGAACCACCTCGGCGGACTGCGCCGGGGCGGGCGCTGCCGGGATGGACCGTACCGAGCCGGAAGGTGCCGGGGCGCGCGGTCCGGGTGCGCACGAGGCCGCGACCGACCGTGCCCACGCTCCGGGCGAGCAGCCGCCGGTCTCCGGCTCCACCGGCGAGCCCCCGTGGTCGGACGAAACTGCCGAGTCGGTGGCTGCCGAGCCCGCGGCCACCGAGCCTGCTGAGCCGGACGTTCCTGTTGAGCCGGACGTGCCTACCGAGCCGACAGTCGCCGCCGGCCACGCTCCTGACGCAGCGCCTGCACCGTCGCCGGGGTCGCCCGAGGTGACGGCAGAGCTCGTCCGGCGGCGCTGGGACGAGGTGGTCGCGAACCTGTCCAGCCCGGTCACCCGGGCCCTGGTGGGCCCCAACGCGCAGGTGGCCTCGCTGTCCGGTGGCGTGCTGCGCATCGCCTTCGACGCGGAAGGGATGGCCCGCACGTTCTCCGCGCAGCCGCGCCACGTCGACGCCGTGGTGGACGCCGTCTTCCAGACGCTCGGTGTCCAGGTCCGTCTCGAGGCCACGGTGGGTGCGCCCGGCCCGGCGGCGAGCCCGGCTCCCGCGCGGTCCGGCGGCTCTGACGTTGCTGCACCACCCGATGCCCCTCCCGCCGCCGACCCGTGGCCCGACGTCACCGCGCCCGGCGGCTCCCAGGGTGAGGCTCCGGACAGAGACTCCCCTGAGGTGCGACGCCGAGCGGTTCCCGGTGGCGACGCCCGTGCTGACGATCCGCGCGACGCCACCGTCGCACCGGCCGCACAGCCTGCACCGGGCGCTCAGTCCGCGGAGACCGCGCAGTCGGCGGCCGACGCTGCGGACGCGGCCTGGCTCGCCGGATCGTCCACCTCGCCGGACGGTGCGTCGTCCGCGCCGGCCACCGGTGCCGAGGAGTCGCCGGCCCGCGCGTCGCAGCGCACCGCGCTGCCGCCGTCGGCCCCGGCCCGAACGCCGCGCCAGGCGGCCGAGCAGGCCGCTGCCGCCTCGCACGCGCAGGAGCGTTCCGAGCAGCGGGCGCGCCCGTCGACGGGCGGGTACGACGACGCCTCCGACGACGACCCTGACATCGCCTCGACCGGGCTGGTCGGGGTGCCGCTCGTCGTCAGGGTGCTGGACGGCACGGTCGTGGAGGAGGTCGCGGACCAGCCGTGAGAATCGTCCACGTGGTGGCAGCCGTCATCGTGCGCGAAGGCCGGTTCCTCCTGGTGCGCAAGCACGGAACCCGCGCGTTCATGCAGGTCGGCGGCAAGCCGGAGCCGGGCGAGGAGCCGTTGGCGGCGCTCGTGCGCGAGTGCGCGGAGGAGATCGGGCTCGTGGTCGACCCGGCCGGCGTGGTGCCGCTGGGCCGCTTCAGCGCGCCCGCCGCCAACGAGCCGGACCACGTCGTCGTCGCGGACGCCTTCACCGTCGAGCTCCCGGCCGGGTTCGAGCCGGAGCCCCGGGCCGAGCTGGCCGAGCTCGTCTGGCTGGACCCCGCCGACCCCGTCACGACCCACCCGGTCGCGGCGCTCTCGGTCGACCTGCTCGCCCACGCCCGTTCCTGATCTCACCCTGCCCGCGAGCGTCTCTGTGCGTCCCTCATCGACTGCTGATGAGGGACGCACAGAGACGCTCGCGCGAGCCGTGCGGCACACTGGCCCCGTGCCGACGACGACGACATCAGCCCGCCTGCCCCGCACCGACCCGGAGGCCCAGGGGGTGGACCGTGCCGCGCTGACACGGCTGGTCGAGACGCTCGACGAGCTCCGTGACGTGCACAGCCTCATGGTGCTGCGCCACGGTGCCGTCGTGGCCGAGGCCTGGTGGCACCCCTACGCACCCGACGAGCCGCACACGATGTTCTCGGTGTCCAAGTCCTTCACGGCCACCGCCGTCGGTCTCGCCGTCGACGAGGGCCTGCTCGCCACCGACGACCGCGTGGTCGACCTGCTGCCCGAGGACGCCCCCGCCGACCCGGGCGACAACCTCGCCGCCATGACCGTCCGCGACCTGCTCACGATGACGTCCGGCCACGGCACCGACACGATGAACTTCACCCTGACGAACCTGCACGTGCCCGGGTCGAGCTGGGCGCGGGCGATCCTCGCCGCGCCGGTGACCCACGAACCAGGCACGCACTTCGTCTACAACACGGGGGCCACGCACCTCCTCTCGGCGATCCTCCACCGGCTCACGGGTGGCCGGCTGCTCGACTACCTCGAACCGCGCCTGCTGGTGCCGCTCGGCATCGCGGGGGCTACCTGGGAGCAGTGCCCGCGCGGCATCGACGTCGGTGGCTACGGCCTGCGGCTGACCACCGAGGACCTCGCCGTGTTCGGCCAGCTCCTGCTCCAGCGCGGCGCCTGGCGCGGCGAACAGCTCGTCCCGGCCGCGTGGGTCGACGAGATGACCAGCGCCCAGGTGCCCAACGGCCCCGACCAGAACGCCGACTGGGAGCAGGGGTACGGCTACCAGTTCTGGCGGTGCCGCGGTGGTGCGTACCGTGCCGACGGAGCGTTCGGTCAGTTCTGCGTCGTGTCGCCGGACCGCGACATGGTCGCGGTGCTCACGTCGGGCACCTCCGCGACGGCCGCCGAGCTCGAGGCGGTCCTCGAGGTCATGGGCGCCGTTGACCCCGTCGCCGACCCCGCCGGCCCCGGCACGGACGTGCCGTCCGACGGCGGGAGCCCCCTCGTGCGCGAGGACCACGCCGTCACGCTGCCCCGCGGCGCGTCGCACGTGGCGCTCGAGGACTTCGTGCGCGGCTCGACGTTCACGCTCGGGGTGCACGACGGCGAAGACCCGGGCACGCCGGACGGCCCGGTACCGGGAGCGCCGGACAAGCACGCGCCGTCCGTCCTGCGGTGGGACTCCGTGGGCATCGACCGGCAGGGTGACGAGATCGAGCTCGGCTGGACCCTCGCGGACAGCGACGAACGCCAGGTGGTGCGCTGCGGCGTCGGACGCTGGGCGCTGGGCCGCGCCCGGGTCGACCACGAGGAGGTGCCCGTCGCCGGGGGCGCCGCGTGGACGGCCCCGCACGAGCTGACGTGCCGCCTGCTGTGGCGCGGCACGCCGTTCGCCCTCGACATGCGCCTGACCTTCGGCGGGGACGGTGAGGGCCGCCGGGTCGAGGTGGCCGTCGACCAGAACGTGTCGTTCGGCCCGACGACGTTGCTCCGCGCCACCGGGATCGGCGCCGCACGCTGAGCCCACCCTCGCCGTCGGTGTCGGCGCCCTCGCCCTGCTGACAGATGTCATGCCCGGCCGGTGGGAACTTCACGGCCACCGGTGAGACCGGGCACTACCTGCGGCGACGCGGTGGCGGCAGGCTCGGGACATGACCTACGAACCGATCGTCTCCGTCCGCGGGGTCCGGCGCCGGTACGGCCAGTTCGAGGCCGTGCGCGGTGTCGACCTCGACGTCCGGCGCGGCGAGCTGCTGGCGCTGCTCGGCACCAACGGCGCCGGCAAGACCTCGCTCGTCGAGCTCGTCGAGGGCCTCGCACCGGCCGACGCCGGCCAGATCCGTGTGCTGGGTCACGACCCGTACCGCGAGCGGGCGCGGATCGTCGGCGGCCTGGGCGTGATGCTCCAGGAGGCCGGCTTCTCCTCCGACCTGACCACCGTCGAGACGATGCGCCTGTGGGCGGGGACCCTCGCCCGGCCCCGCCCGCTCGAGGAGGTGCTCGACGACGTGGCACTCACCTCCCGCGCCGACGTGCGGGTGGGCAGCCTCTCCGGTGGGGAGCGCCGTCGTCTCGACCTGGCGCTCGCCATCCTCGGTCGCCCGGAGCTGCTGGTGCTGGACGAGCCGACCACGGGCCTGGACCCCGAGAGCCGCCGTGCGGTGTGGCGGCTCGTGCGCGGGATGCTGGAGGACGGTGTCACCGTCCTGCTGACCACCCACTACCTCCAGGAGGCGGAGGAGCTCGCCGACCGGGTCGCGATCATGCGGGCCGGGCGGGTCGTGCGGGAGGGCACCGTCGCCGAGGCGGTCGCCGCCGAGCCGGCACGCATCGAGTTCGTGCCGCACGACGGCGCAGGTACCCCGCTGACGCTCACGACGGCGGACCTGCCGGCCCTTCCCGGGCTGGTGGACGCCGAGGTCCGGCGGGCGCGCGTGCACCTGCGGACCACGGCACTCCAGGAGGACCTGGAGGCCGTCCTGACCTGGGCGCGTCAGCGCGGTATGCGGCTGGAGGAGCTGGACGCCCGGTCGGCGTCCCTGGAGCAGGCGTTCCTCTCGCTCGCCGAACAGTCCGACGCCGAGGAGGTCGCCGCATGAACGCCCTGACCGTCACCGCACCGACCGCCCGGCCGGCGTCGCCCACCCGGCGGCTGCTCGCGCTGGGCCGCGCCGAGACGCTGCTCCTGGTGCGCAACCGCACGGCGCTGGCGAACGCCCTGCTGCTCCCCATCGGGTTCGTCGGACTGTTCGCCGTCCTGGGCGCCGTGGGCGAGGACGGCGCGCCGGGAGCGGCCGTGGCGACCAGCGTCCTGGTGATGCTGCTGCTCGTCGCCCTGCTCTTCGTCGTCTACTACAACCTCACGACGGCGTACGTGGCCCGTCGTGAGGACCGTGTGCTCCAGCGGCTGCTCACGGGTTCCACGACCCGTGTCGAGGCGCTGCTCGCGCCCGCGCTGCCCGCCGTCGTGGTCATCCTCGCCCAGCTCGTGCTCGGGTACCTGGCGGTGGCCGTGGTGATCGAGCCGCCGGGCCTGGTCAACCCGGTCCTGCTCCTCGTCGCCGTGCTCGGCGGCGCGGCGGTGCTCGGGGCGCTCGCGGCCGCGACCGCGGGCTTCTCCCGGACGGTGGAGTCCGTCCAGCTCACCACGCTGCCCGTGATCGCCCTGGTCCTGCCGTTCGCGGGGATGTTCCCGACCCCGGACGCCGGCGTGCTCGGCACGGTCGCGCGGTTCACCCCGCTGCGGCCGGTGTCCGAGCTCATGGCCCTGGGGCTCACCGGGACGGACGTCGACGGGCAGACGCTGTCGTTCGTCGAGACGTCCGGGGCGGCAGCACTGCCGGTCGCTGTACTCGTGGGCTGGACCGCGCTCGGGGTGCTCGCCGCCCGGCGCTGGATGCGTTGGGCGCCGCGGCGGTGACCTCGCCCGTCGCGCGGACGTGGCAGGCTGACGACGTGACCTCCGAGCCCACCGCCGCACCTCGCACGGCGTCGCACCGGCCGGCCGCCTCGCTGGCCGGTGGCGCCCGGGGCGTGGAGATCTACACGCGGATCAGCCTGTACCTGTTCGTGCCGCTGGAGGGTTTCTTCTACCTGTACGCGGTCGTCGCGCTGGCGGAGCACGACCCGCTGCCGTCCGCCGTCGGGCTGGGAGCGCTCGCCGTCGCCGCCCTGGTCCACATCGGGACGGCGTTCGCGACGGTGCACGTCGGCTTCGACCGGCCGCTGGTCGCCGGCGGCAGGCTGCACCCGATCGTGATCGCCTTGCTCGCCGCGACCGCCGTCGTCGTCGTCCTCGCCCTGGTGGTGCTGCCCGGGACGGCGTCGGACGCGGTGCGCCTCGATGCTCGTGCGATGACGATCGCGGTCTGCGGCGCCGCGACCTGCGGAGCGCTGGCCACCGGGTTCGCGATCCGGCCGCTGGCCGTGGTCGCGCTGTGGGTGCCGGTGGTCGTCCTGTTCACCTGGGTCCTCGACGGGTCGTTCAGCGGCGGCGCGGTCGTGGCTGCCGTGCTCCTCTACGCCGTGGTGCTGTTCTGGACGGGAACCGTGCGCATCTCGATGTGGATCGTCGAGGTGGTGCGCGAGCTCGAGGTGGCCCGGGAGGTGGCCGGCCGGCTCGCCGTCGCGGAGGAACGGCTGCGCATCTCGCGTGACATGCACGACGTCGTCGGCCGTGCCCTGTCCGCCGTCGCCGTCAAGAGCGACCTGTCCGCCGCGTTGGCCCGGCGCGGCGATCCCCGGGCGGCCGAGGAGATGGACGAGGTGCGCACGCTGGCGCAGGAGTCGTTGCGCGAGGTGCGCGGCGTGGTCGCCGGGTACCGCTCGACCGACCTCGCGACCGAGCTGGCCGGGGCGCGGTCCGTCCTGCGGGCGGCCGGGATCGCGGTCCGCGTCATCGGTGAGGTGCCGCCGTTGGGCTCGCCCCAGCAGGAGGCGCTCGCCTGGGTGGTGCGCGAGACGGTGACGAACGTGGTGCGGCACTCGCGGGCGACCGAGTGCCGGCTCGAGCTCGACGACGACGGCGGTGGGGCGACGGTCCTGCGGATCGCGAACGACGGCGTCGGCGGGGCGGGCGCCGGTGCCGGGGCGGGCGCCGGCGGTGCTGGCGACCGGGGCGGGACCGGGCTGGCCGGTCTGCGCGAACGACTCGCCGCCGTGGGCGGCACCCTCGACGTGACGACGCACGGTGACCGGTTCATCGTGACGGCCCGCGTCCCGACTCCTGGAGCTGCTCCATGATCCGCATCGTCCTCGCCGACGACGAGACCCTCATCCGGGACGCCGTCGCGCAGCTCCTGGACCTGGAGGACGACCTCGACGTGATCGCCGTGGCGAGCTCCGGGACGGAGGCCGTCGCGGTGGTGCGGCACCATGCGCCGGACGTCGCGGTGCTGGACCTGCAGATGCCGGGCGCCGACGGGATCGAGGTGGCCGAGGCCGTGCGGGAAGAGGTCCCCGGCTGCGGGATCGTCATCGTCACCGGGCACGGGCGGCCCGGGCACCTGAAGAAGGCGCTCGGGGCCGGGGTGCGGGGTTTCCTGCCCAAGACGGTGTCGGCGACGGTGCTCGCTGCCGCGATCCGGCAGGTGGCGTCCGGCGGCCGGTACGTCGACCCTGAGCTGGCGGCCGACGCCATCGCCGCCGGCGACTCGCCGCTGACGGCGCGCGAGGCGGACGTGCTCGAGCTCGCCGCCGACGGCGCGCCGGTGGAGGAGATCGCCGACCGCGCCGCGCTCGCCCCCGGGACGGTGCGCAACTACCTGTCCTCGGCGGTGGCGAAGCTCGGGGTGACCAACCGGCACGAGGCGGTCCGGGTGGCGCGCGCCAAGGGCTGGGTCTGACCCGCCACCTCTCTCGCTGTGGGTGCACGACGCGCCGTCTGGCCACGAGGCCAGACGGCGCGTCGTGCACCCACAGCGACGGGGGTGGGGCGTGGGTGTCGGGTGGGGCCCGTAGGCTGGGCGCGTGTACGAAGGAGCGGTCCAGGACCTGATCGACGAGCTCGGCCGCCTCCCCGGCGTCGGGCCCAAGAGCGCGCAGCGGATCGCGTTCCACCTGCTGGCCGCGGACGCCGCGGACGTGCGGCGGCTCACCGACGCGCTCACCGAGGTCAAGCTGCGGGTGCGGTTCTGCGAGGTGTGCGGCAACGTCGCGGAGTCCGAGCGCTGCCGCGTGTGCGCCGACCCCCGGCGCGGTGACGACGTGATCTGCGTGGTCGAGGAGCCGAAGGACGTCGTCGCGATCGAACGCACGCGGGAGTTCCGCGGCAGGTACCACGTGCTCGGCGGGGCCATCAACCCGCTGGACAACGTCGGACCGGACGACCTGCGCATCTCCGAGCTGATGTCGCGGCTGGCCGACGGTGCCGTCAGCGAGGTCATCATCGCCACGGACCCGAACGTCGAGGGGGAGGCGACGGCCACCTACCTCTCGCGCCTCATCGGCCCCATGGGGCTGACCGTCTCGCGGCTGGCGTCCGGCCTGCCCGTCGGCGGCGACCTCGAGTACGCCGACGAGGTCACGCTCGGCCGGGCGTTCGAGGGGCGCCGGGTCGTCGGCAGCTGAGCCGCCCCGAACGCACGAGCGTCTCTGTTCGTCCAGGATCAGCTCTCGAATCCGGACGAACAGAGACGCTCGCGGTCTCGCGTTCGGGTCAGCCGATCAGGCGGTCAGCTCCCACGGGCCCCACGGCGAACCGCCGGGCTGCTGGTTCCGCGTCCACCACCGCGCGGTGTACGTCGCGCCGTCGTGCTCCACGACGTCACCCGCGACGAAGATCCGCGACTCGGTCCACACCGCGGTGCCGTCGTCCGTCGAGGCGATCTCCTGCCACGACCCCCACGGCGACGACCCCGGCTCGGCGTCCCGCGTCCACCAGGTGGCCTCGAACACGGCACCCTCGTGCGTCACCCGGTCACCCGCGGTGTACACCGTCGAGGCGTCCCACACCGGGTGCTCGGGTGCGCAGTCCTCGATCTCGACGACCAGCTGGGCGCGTCCCTTGAAGATCGCCTCCCAGTCGCCGCTGAGCTCGAGCTCCGTGCCCTCGGCCGGCCAGGCTCGCACCACGTAGGTGCCCGCCTCGACCTCGCCGGCGGGCACGTAGCCGCCCGCCGCACCGTCGACCCACTCCTTGAGGACGTACCGCTCGACACCCTCGACGGGCACTCCCGCGATCGACCCCGACGTCCCCGCCTCGCAGTCCGGCTGCGTGACCGACACCTCGGGCGTCGCGGTGGCCGGCACGTCGCTGAGCGGCTTGACCTGGATGTCCCGGTAGAAGACCGTCTCGCCGGCGCCGTGGTTCTGGACCCCGAGGAAGCCGTGGGAGAGGTCTCGCGCCGGGTCCGTGCTCGTGAAGTCGTTCACCAGCACGTCGTTGAGGTAGATCTGGATCGTGTCGCCCTGGACGCGGATGTCGTACGAGTTCCACTCGGGGACCGGGTTCAGCGCCTCCTCGACGGCCTCCGGGTCGGCACCCTGGAAGGTGTAGACCGCACCGGTGGTGCGGTCCGGCTCGTCGGAGGCATCGATCTGGATCTCGTAGCCCTGGTCGACGGCGACCCACGGGTCGTCGCCCGGGTCGGGGAACCCGACGAACACGCCGCCGTTGTCGTCCTTGACCAGCTTCCAGTCGAGCTGGAGGCTGTAGGAGCCCTGCAGTTCCTCGGTGTGCCAGAGCAGGCCCATCCCCCCGGCGCCCTCGAGCGTGCAGTCGTCCTGCCGCCCGAACGACCCGGCACCGGCGAGACGCCAGTCGTCGAAGGAGGCGAGCGTGCCGTCGAACAGGGCGGTGTACCCCTCGTCGGGCTCGCTCGGTGCGCACAGGTCCGGGTTCTCGCCGATCGACAGGACGTCGAGGTTGACGTTGCCGTCGTCCCCCTCGTCGAACCGGAGCGTGATCGTGTTGCCGCCCTCGCGCAGGTCGAGGTCGCGCGTGGCGAAGTCCCACGTCTTCCAATCACCCGTGCTCGGCAGCACCCACGGGTCCACCTCGGTGCCGTTGACGAGCACCGAGATCGACTTGTCGCCCTCGAACGGGTTGGGTCCGTTGGCGTACCGCAGGTTGACCGGCTGCGTGCCGGCCGCGTCGGCGTCCACCGTGAACGTCACGCCGGCGCCGGGCGACTGGATGCCGTCGACGAACCCGGAGCCCGAGTAGCCGCTGTGCTCGCTGTTGAGCCCGGCGGACCCGAGCAGCACCGACTCCTCGGCCTCGTAGTACCCGCGGTCGGCGGGCGCCACGTAGCCGGGCAGGCTGTTGAGCGTGTACCAGGCCTCGGTGTTCCACAGCTCGCGGCCCTCGGCGTCGCTGAACGGACGCGGCGAGCGCAGGTGCACGACCCGGCCCGGCTTGAGCCCGTCGACGGAGAGGCTGACGGTGGTGCCGTCCTCCGAGACGGTGGCGTCGCTGACGTGCAGCACCTCCTCGTCGATCTTCGGTCCGCCGTACTGCTGGGTGGGCACGTAGCGCCACTGGTCCACGCGGTACGCCTGCGCGGCGTCGTCGGCGATCTTCGCGACCGTCTCGTCGGACAGCGGCTGGCTGTACTCGACCTCGAAGCCGCCCTCCTGCACGCGCATCTCCAGCATGTCGAACGACTCCTGGCCGTTCGGCGTCAGCTTCTGCAGGCCGTACCGGAGCTTGTTGGGCTCGCTCCAGTTGCCGGCCTCGCCGATGCCGCCCACGTAGACGGCGCCGTCGGGCCCGATCACGGTGCGGTTGACGCCCGCCTCGAGGCCCGCGGTGTGCCGGAAGACGGCGCCCTGGAAGTCACCGTCGACCTTCTCGAGGAACCCGCGCTGCAGACCGCCGTAGGTGACGTCGCCGAACAGGAGCTGACCGGCGAACCGGCCCTCGGAGAGCTGCACGGGCTCGCTGGGCGAGTTGCCGATCTCGTTCTGGGGGATCCACAGGGCCGGCTGGGTGACGGGCTGGTCGTCGAACGGGCCGTCCGGGTTCGTGTAGTGGTTGAAGAACCGGTCCTGCTCGACGTGCACCAGCTTGGAGCTGGGCAGCCAGGCGCCCTGGTTGTCCATGACGAACAGCTCGTCCTCCGGCCCGAACGTCATGCCGTTCGGGGTCCGCAGGCCGCCGGCCACGTAGTCGATCTCGCCCGTCTCGCGGTCGACCGTGATGCTCGTGCCGCGGTTCTCGGCCGGCTGCGGGTCGGTCGTCGCTCCACCGTTGTTGATGGCCACGGAGAGGTTGACGTAGAAGTGGTCCTCGTCGTGCAGCAGCCCGAACGCGAACTCGTGGAAGTTGCCGCCGAACGGCCACTCCGCGACGGTGGAGCGCTGGTCGTAGAAGCCGTCGCCGTCCGGGTCGGTGAGCTCGGTGAGCGCGTCGCGCTCGGTGACGAAGATCGAGTCGTCGATGACGGCCACGCCCATCGGGTTGAACAGGTCGGTGGCGATCTTCGTCGCCGTCACCTCCTCGGCGCTCGTCTCGCCGGTCACCTGGTCGAGCACGAAGAGCTCGCCGGGCTCCGGGTCCTCGACCCAGCCGCCGGGGCTCACGGAGCCGGACGTCGCGACGACGAGGTCGCCGTCGGCGGTCCAGTCCATGCCGGAGACCATCGGCTCGAAGCCCTCGGGTCGCAGGTCGGTGAGGTCGTAGCCGGGGTGGACGGCGTCCAGGGGCAGGCCGTCACCGGCGGTGTCCTCGGCGCCCTCGCAGTACTTGGTGCCGGGTGCCGTGACGCGGACGACGTCGGCCTCGGTGCTCAGCGCCTCCTGCGGAACCACGGTGAACTCGGTGGCGCCCGGCGGCATCCACTCGAGCCGCAGGACCTGGCCGTAGGCGTCCTCGAAGAACTCGACGAACAGCGGGTGGGCGCCGGCGGTCAGCGTGACGGTGCCGTCCACGGACTCCTCGCCGTGCAGGCCGTCGTTGTCCACGACGACATCCCCGCCGATCGACAGCCGGGAGCCGTCGTCGCTGGTGAGGCGGAACGTGTACTCGCCGTCCTCGGGGGCGTGCACGTTGCCGACCACGTGGGTGAGGAAGTGGTCCTCGAGCCCGAACTGGCTCGCCTCGGTCCAGTCGACCGTCGGCATGAGCTTGTCGATGTTGGGGGTCTGTCCGTCCTTGAGGCGGCAGAGCTGGTCGATGCCCTGGCGCAGGTCGTACGTGCGCAGGGTGACGCCCGGCTCCTGCGGCGGCAGGTCGGCGGTCCGGAGCTGGGTGGCGGCCGGGGAGGCGGGCTCGACGGCCCCGGCGGGTGCGGTGGCGAGGGCTACGGTGCCGCCCGCCAAGGTCAGGGTGACGAGTCCCGCGAGAGATCTCCTGGCGGGGCCTGACGGCCGTGCTGGCATGTTCTTCCTCCTCGAAGACGGTGCGATCGACCGTCCTCGACCGTAGCCCCACTTATGCTAGCGATCAAGCAAAAGTTGAAAGTTCATCTCCGGATCATGCTCGGTCCTTGGCCGATCCGTGACCCGCCTGGCGCCTCGACGGCCGCTCGGGGGACACTGGCAGCACGCGGCCGAGGACATGCTCGGCCAGGCACCGAACGCAGGGACAGGTGAGGAACGTGCCAGAGATCTCCCCCGACTCCGAGCTGCGGGACGTCGCCGAGCAGATGTCCGCCCAGGCGCGGACCTTCCTGTCGACGACGTCGCAGGTCGCCTCGGGCGGGTTCCCCGGTGCCGAGTTGTCGCTGCTCATCCTCGCGACGTCGGACCTGCTCGCCGCCGGGGCGCGCCTCGCCGCGATCACCGACGTCGTCCCCGTCGAGCGCTTCGAGCCCGACGCCGGTCGCGAGACCGACATGGACCCGCTGCGGATCGCCCTGGCCCAGATGTTCGACGGGTTCGACGACTACGTCGAGGTGTCCGACCCGGTGCTGAGCACCGACGTCGCGCCCGCCGCGCTCTCCGGCGACCTGGCCTGCGTCGCCGACGAGATCGCCAAGGGGCTCCAGCACTTCGACGACGGCCACGAGCTCGAGGGCCTGTGGTGGTGGCAGTTCAGCTACCTGTCGAGCTGGGGAGAACGCGCCTCCTCGGCGCTCCGGGTGCTCCAGGGTGTGCTGGCGCACCTGCGCCTCGACGTCGCGGACGACGTCGCCGCCGAGGCGGAGTACGACGCCCTCCACGCCTGACGCCGGGTCAGGCGACGCGCGTGCCCTTCGGGAGGCGCTGCGCCGGGATCTGCAGGCGGCGGACGGCGGTGACGATGCCGCCCGCGCCCAGCAGCACGTAGATCCCGAGGCCCCACGGCCACACGGGCGACTCGCTCGGCTCCGGCTCCTCGACCGGCGAGGCCATCGGCACCCCGCTCCGGCTCTCCGAGTACCACATGTCGCCGCACCAGTCCTGCTCCGGGGCAGGGCCGGTGCGCGCGTACCGGACCCCGTACTGGATCAGGGTCAACGGGTCCGCGGCGTCGTCGTACGTCTCCGGGTCCGCGAGCGGCTGGGCGTCGGCGACGACGACGAACGGGTTGGCCGCCAGCAGCCACCAGGTGCGTTCCGAGTGCCAGACCTCCTGCCTCTGGGTGGTCCACTCGCACTCGGGAGGCTCCGTGTCCTCCCAGTCGTAGCCGACCGGCACGTCCCAGGTCCGCACCTCCTCGGTGGTGGTCACCAGCGGGACGCTGAGCCCGAACAGCGCCACGGTGATCACCGACAGCCCGCCCACCGTGAGGTAGGTGAGCACGGCCGAGCCGGAGGTCTTCGCCGTCAGGGCGGAGAAGCAGAGCCCGACGGCGCACACCACGCCGAGCACGATCGCCAGCACCAGCAGCACCGACACGAGCGACCAGAACGGCAGCCCGCCCACGACGAACGCCCACGCGAGGAACGGCACGCTCGTCGCGAGGAACGCCAGCGCTGCCAGCCAGGCGGCGAGCAGCTTGCCGACCACGATCTCGGCCGGCGTCAGGAGGGTCGCCTGGAGGGTCGCCAAGGTGCCGGCGGTCCGGTCGCCGTTGATCGCGGAGGCGGTGAGCGCCGGTGCGACGAGCAGCCCGAGGAACAGCACGAAGAACACCACGACGCCGAACATCGTCCGACCCGCGCCCGCGCCCATCGAGGGGTCGTCGAAGAGCATGGCGATCGCGCCGGAGGTGAGCAGCGTGATCACCCCCACGACCACGAACCACACGACCAGCGCGATCTTCCACCGGGTCGAACGGATCCGTTGACGCAGCTCGAGCTGCGTCACCGTCCGCACGCCCTGCCACGAGAGCGACCAGTCGCTCGTCGGCACCTTCGACGGCCGGTCGCCCGACGCCCGTGCCTCCTGCGTGTCGACGCTCATCGCCGTTCCTCCTCGAGTCGCAGGTATGCCTGTTCCAGGGCGCCGCCAGCAGGCGCCAGGCTGACCACCGGCACGTCGGCCGCGATCGCGTCCCGCAGCAGGGCCGCCGCGGCCTCGTCGCCGTCCAGCTCGACCAGCGCGGACCCGTCCTCCTCGGCCCGGGCAGGGATCCCCGCCGTGGTGAGCCAGTCCGTGAGCGCCACCGGCGAGAGCGCGGCGATCCGCCACGCCCGGCGCTCGGCCGCGGCGTCGTCGACCGACCGGGACCGCACGGTCCGCCCCTGGGAGAGGAAGACGGCGTCGTCGGCCATCTCGTCGAGCTCGGTGAGCACGTGCGAGCTGATGAGGACCGTCTTGCCGGCGGCGGCGAGCCGGCGCACGAGCACCCGCAGGTCGACGCGCGAGCGCGGGTCCAGGCCGGAGGCCGGCTCGTCGAGCAGGAGCACGTCCGGGTCGTGCACGAGCGCGCGTGCCAGGCCGAGACGCTGCTTCTGGCCGCGCGAGAGCACGTGCGCGGGGGCGTCGGCCAGCTCGGTGAGGTGGACCAGGTCGAGCAGCTCGACCGCGCGTCGGGCCCCGGCGTCGGGCGGCATCCGGTAGGCCGCCGCGACGGTGACCAGGACCTCGCGCGCGGTGAGCGACTCCCACGTCCCGAACACGTCGGGCATCCAGCCGATCCGGGCACGAGCGGCGCGTCCGTGGGTGGCGGGGTCGAGGCCGGCGACGCGGATCTCGCCCCCGTCCGGGGCCAGCAGGCCCGCCAGCATCAGCAGCAGCGTCGTCTTGCCGGACCCGTTGGGACCGACGAGCGCCGTCACCCGCCCGGGCCGCGCGTCGAGGTCGACGCTCACCACCGCGTGCACCGCCCCGAACGCGCGCCGCACGTCACGTGTCCTGATCCCGCCACCGTCGTCGGTCATGGCGTGAACCTACGCCCGCCGTGACCCGGAGGACATCATCCCGTGGGGTGACGTTGCGTCCCACCAGCGGCGACGCCCCGCCACCTCCACGTCATCCGGCGTTCACCGCCGTGGCGTGGGCGCGCTACCGGGGCCTCCTAGCGTGCGGCAGGACCCGTCCCCTCATACCGGAGGCACCCGTGCCCGTCCGAGGCATCCACCCACCTGTCGCCCGCGCCGTCGCCGCCGCGGCCGGGCTCGCGCTCTGCGGGGCCGTGCTGGCGCTGCCCGCCCGGGCGTCCGTGATCGACGACCCGGTCGGCACGAGCGCCGACGACGCCGCGATCGACCTGCGGGCGCTCGGCAGCTACGAGACGGGGCTGTTCGACGAGTCCGCGGCCGAGGTCGTCGCCCACCACGGCGGCTCGCAGCGGCTGTTCTCGGTCAACGCTTACGCCGGCGAGGTCACCGTGCTCGACGTCGCGGCCCCGGCCTCGCCCACGAAGCTCTTCGCCCTGCGGACCGCGGGCGTGGCGGCCGACGACGGCTCCACGGTCCCGGCCGGCGCCGTGGCCAATTCCGTGACCGTGCGCGCGGACGGTCTGGTCGCCGTCGCGGTCGAGTCCGACCCCAAGACCGACGCGGGCTGGCTGGTCTTCTTCGACGCGGCCGCCGACGGCGCCGCGCTCGGTGCGGTCCGCGTCGGTGCGCTGCCGGACATGGTGACGATCACGCCGGACGGTGCCCGCGCCGTCGTCGCCGACGAGGGGGAGCCGGACGACGACTACACCGTCGACCCCGAGGGTGACGTCGCCGTCGTGGAGCTGCCCGACGGCGTGGCCGCGCCGTCGCAGGACGCCGTGCGGATCGCAGACTTCCACGCGTACGAGGCGGATGGGGCGCTGCCCGACGGCGTGCGCGTCTTCGCCGGCATCGCGGGCGTCGACCACCCCGTCTCGCGCAACCTCGAGCCCGAGTACGTGGCCGTCTCGGCCGACTCGGCCACCGCCTACGCGGTGCTGCAGGAGGCGAACGCCGTGGCGGTCGTCGACCTGGCCGCCGCCGAGGTCACCGAGATCTGGCCGCTGGGCGCCAAGGACTTCTCGGTCGAGGGGCAGGGCATCGACCCGTCCGACAAGGACGGCGGGATCGACATCCGGACGATCCCCGTCCAGGGCCTGTACATGCCGGACGGGATCAACGCCTACACCGCCGGCGGCGAGACCTACCTGGTCACCGCCAACGAGGGCGACGCCCGCGAGTGGGGCGACTACGAGGAGCCGGTGCGGGTCGAGGACCTGGGGGAGGACGGCGTCGCGCCGCTGTGCGAGGGCAGCCCCGTCGCGGGGCTCACGGCTGACGAGGACCTGGGCCGGCTGGACGTGTCGCGGGCCTCCGGGCTGCGGGCCGACGGCACGTGCTACGAGGAGGTGTTCGCGTTCGGCGGCCGTTCCTTCTCGATCTGGACCACCGACGGCGAGCAGGTCTTCGACTCCGGCGACGACTTCGAGCGGATCACCGCGGAGGTCGCGCCCGAGAACTTCAACTCCGACCACGGCGAGTCGTCCTTCGAGTCCCGCTCGGACGCCAAGGGCCCGGAGCCTGAGAACATGGCGATCGGCGAGGTCGACGGCCGCACCTATGCGTTCGTCGGGCTCGAACGGGTGGGCGGCATCATGGTCTACGACGTCACCGACCCGGCCCGGGCCGAGCTCGTGCAGTACGTCAACAACCGAGACTTCTCCGTCTCCGCCGAGGACGCGATCGACGACGGCGCCGATGCGGCCGTGACCGTCGCCGCGGCCGGCGACCTCGGCCCCGAGGGCCTGGCGTTCATCGCCGCCGAGGACTCGCCGACCGGAGAGCCGGCGCTCGCCGTCGGCAACGAGGTCTCCGGATCGACGACGCTGTACGCGATCGACGGCCCGCCCGCCACCGAGGTCCCGGCGCGCGGCGTGCTCAGCGACGACAACGCGCACGACGGCGTCCGGGGCGGCGACTACACCGTGTCCGTCGACCTGTGGTGGGGCCAGAACGCCACCCAGGTGCGACTGCTCGAGAACGGCGAGGTGGTCGCCACGCGCCACCTGGTGGACGCCTCGCCGTCGGCACAGCACGTCGACTTCGACCTCACCGGGCGCACCGACGGCACGTACACCTACACCTGCGAGCTGGTGAACGCCGCGGGCACCACCGAGTGCCGCGACCACCGGGTGAAGGTGACCGACGCCGCCCCGGCGGCGCCGAAGCTCAGCCACGACAACCACGACAAGGACGGCACGTACACGGTCTCCGCGGACCTGTGGTGGGGCACCAACGCCACCTCCTGGACGCTGCTCGAGGACGGTGAGCAGGTCGCGACCGGCGAGCTGACCGACGCGACGCCGTCGGCCCAGCACGTCGAGGTGCCGGTCGCGGGCCGTGAGCCGGGCCGCTACACCTACCGCATCATGTTCGCCAACGACCTCGGCGAGACCACCAGCAAGAAGCTCGCCGTCCGCGTGAAGTAGGCGCGACACCGGCGACCGGTCGTGACCGCGTGCGAGGATTCGACGCGTGCTCGATCTCGACGTCACCACCGTCCTGCTGCTCGTCCTGGCCGGCCTCGCGGCCGGCTGGGTCGACGCCGTCGTCGGCGGGGGCGGGCTGATCCAGCTGCCGGCGCTGCTGCTCGTGCCGGGCATCTCGCCGGTGCAGGCGCTGGCCACGAACAAGCTCGGCTCGATCATGGGCACGTCGGTCAGCTCGATCACGTACTACCGCCGGGTGGGGCCGGACCTGACGACGGCGGGACCGATGGCCGTCGCCGCCCTGGCCGGCGCGGTGGGTGGTGCCGCGCTCGCCACCCAGATCCCCGCCGAGCTGTTCACGCCGATCATCCTCGTGGTGCTCATCGGCGTCGCGACGTTCACCCTTCTCAAGCCCCAGCTCGGCCAGCAGGACAACCTGCGCTGGGAGGGCAACCGGCACCGGGGGACGGCCGCGGGGATCGGGCTGGTCATCGGTGCCTACGACGGCCTCCTCGGTCCCGGGACCGGGACGTTCCTGGTGATCTCGCTCGTGAGCGTGCTCGGCTACGCCTTCCTCCCGGCGTCGGCGCTCGCGAAGATCGTCAACTTCGCCACCAACCTGGGAGCGCTGCTGTACTTCGTGCCGGCCGGCGCCGTGATCTGGGGGCTCGGGCTCGCGATGGGCGCAGCGAACCTGGTGGGCGGGTACGTCGGGGCGCGCATGGCGGTGGCGAAGGGCTCCGGGTTCGTGCGCGTCGTCTTCGTCGTGGTGGTCGGTGCGCTCATCTGCAAGCTCGGCTACGACGTCCTCACCGGCGCGGCGTAGCGCGGGTGTCCAGGCTCTCCTTGTGACCGTCGACACACCGGTCCCGGGAGCCGGTCGCTACGATGGTTCGCGCACACACAAGACACCGGCGGGCCGTTGAGAGAGACGGTGGCCGGCAACAGAAAGGTTGCATGCATGGCACTGGTCGTGCAGAAGTACGGCGGGTCGTCCGTCTCGGACGCCCGCTCCATCAAGCGCGTGGCCAAGCGCATCGCCGAGGCCAGGCGCGCCGGCAACGACGTGGTCGTCGTGGTGAGCGCCATGGGCGACACCACGGACGAGCTCCTCGATCTTGCCGGAGAGATCAGCCCGAAGCCCCCTCAGCGCGAGATGGACATCCTGCTCACCGCCGGTGAGCGGATCTCGATGTCCCTCCTCGCGATGGCGATCGACAAGCTCGGGGTCAAGGCGAAGTCCTTCACCGGCCAGCAAGCCGGTCTTCTCACCGATGCCGTCCACGGCAAGGCGCGCATCGTCGACGTCGTCCCGCACCGGATCCGGCAGACCCTCTCCAAGGGGCAGGTCGCGATCGTCGCGGGGTTCCAGGGCGTCAGCACCTCCAACGACGTCACCACGCTGGGTCGTGGTGGATCCGACACGACGGCGGTCGCCCTGGCCGCCGGGCTCGACGCGGACGTCTGCGAGATCTACACCGACGTCGACGGCATCTTCAGCGCCGACCCGCGCATCGTGCCGGGCGCCCGCAAGATCGACCGGGTCACCTACGAAGAGATGCTCGAGCTGGCGGCGTCCGGCGCCAAGGTCCTCGCGCTGCGTGCCGTCGAGTACGCACGCCGGTACGGCGTGCCCGTGCACGTGCGCAGCTCGTTCTCGGGCAAGACCGGCACGCTCGTGGCCGGCACCCACGGAGATCTCATCGACCCGAACGCCAGCACTGGTGAGCAGGAGGAAGCCATGGAAGACCCGATCATCTCCGGCGTCGCGCACGACAGCAGCGAGGCCAAGATCACCGTCGTGGGTGTCCCCGACACGCTCGGCCAGGCCGCCCGCATCTTCGAGGTGGTGGCCGGCGCCGGCGCGAACATCGACATGATCGTCCAGAACGTCTCGGTCGCCGCGACCGGGCGCACGGACATCTCGTTCACGCTGCCGCACGGCGACGTCCGGTCCACGGTGGCCGCGCTCAACGCCGTGAAGTCGGAGCTGAAGTTCGACGAGCTGCAGATCGACGACGAGATCGGCAAGGTGTCGCTCGTCGGTGCCGGCATGAAGTCGCACCCCGGCATCTCGGCGCGCCTCTTCGGCGCGCTGCGGGACGCCGGGATCAACATCGAGATGATCTCCACCTCGGAGATCCGCATCTCGGTGGTCACCCGCGCCGACAACCTCGACGACGCGGTCCGGGCCATCCACACGGCGTTCGGTCTGGACTCCTCCGAGGGCGAGGCCGTGGTCTACGCCGGGACGGGGCGGTGATCTGATGACTGTCATCAACGCTCAGGGAGTCAACGTCGCCGTGGTCGGCGCGACCGGCCAGGTCGGCGCCGTCCTCCGCCGTCTCCTCACGGAGCGCGGGTTCCCGGTCAAGGAGCTGCGGCTCTTCGCCTCGGCGCGGTCGGCGGGGTCGACCCTCGCCTACGAGGGTGTCGACGTCACGGTCGAGGACGTCGCGGCGACGCCGACGGCGGAGCTCGCCGACATCGACGTCGCCCTCTTCTCGGCGGGCGGGGGCACGTCGCGCGAGCACGCGCCCCGCTTCGCGGAGGCGGGCGCCGTCGTCATCGACAACTCGTCCGCCTGGCGTCTCGACCCCGAGGTCCCGCTGGTGGTCTCCGAGGTGAACCCGGAGGCGATCAGCGACGCGGCCAAGGGCATCATCGCCAACCCGAACTGCACCACGATGGCCGCCATGCCGGTGCTGTCGCCGTTGGCGAAGGAAGCCGGGCTGGAGCGGCTGCGGGTCGCGACGTACCAGGCGGTCTCGGGGTCCGGGCTCGGTGGGGTCAAGGAGCTCGCCGACCAGGCGCGTGCCGCCGTCGCCGGTGACCTCGAGGGGCTCACCCACGACGGTTCGGCCGTGCAGTTCCCCGAGCCGGAGAAGTACGTCGCGCCGATCGCGTTCGACGTCATCGCGCTCGCCGGGTCGATCGTCGACGACGGGTCGGGCGAGACCGACGAGGAGCAGAAGCTCCGCAACGAGTCGCGCAAGATCCTGGGGCTGCCTTCCCTGGCGGTGGCCGGGACCTGCGTCCGGGTGCCGGTGTTCTCGGGTCACTCGCTCGCGATCCACGCCGAGTTCGGTGCGGCCCTGTCGCCCGAGCGGGCGCGCGAGCTGCTCGCCGCCGCTCCGGGTGTCGAGCTGGCGGACGTCCCGACGCCGCTGGGCGCAGCGGGTGCTGACCCGTCGTTCGTGGGCCGCATCCGCACCGACCAGTCGGTGCCGGACGGTCGAGGGCTCGTCCTCTTCGTCTCCAACGACAACCTGCGCAAGGGTGCGGCGCTGAACGCCGTGCAGATCGCGGAGATCGTCGCCGGTGACCTCGCCGAGCTCTCGACGTACGACGAGGTCGACGCTGCCGCCGTCGACGCCTGACGCGAGGTAGCGCAACTCTGCGCGAGGTAGCGCTCGTTCGCGCGAGGTAGCGCAGGAAGGGCCGCGGTGGGACTCGTCCCGCCGCGGCCCTTCGTCGTCCCCTCTTCCGCTGTGGGTGTACGACACGCGGTCGTCGCCGAGTGTTCGGCGGCGTGTCGTACACCCACAGCGGCGGGGGGGGGGGGGGAGTGTTCACCTGACCTCGGCCCGCCCGTGCTGGACGGTGTCGAGCAGGTCGGCCAGGTCGGTACCGGCGCGCAGCAGCGCCCGCGACCGCGCCGCGATCGTGTCCAGCCGTGCGCGCAGCACGGTCCCGGCCGGGGACGTGGCGCCGGTTCCCCGCAGCGCCGCCATGGCGGTCGCCACCGCCGGGACGCCGTAGCCTGCCGCGCGCAGCGCCGCGACGATCCGCGCGGCACCGACCTGCTCGACGTCGTAGGTGCGGACGCGTAGGGACCCGAATCGTCGTGCGGTGACCAGCCCTTCGGCCTCCCAGTGGCGCAGCGTCGAGGTCCGGACACCCAGGGCGTCGGCGAGCTCGGTGATGGTCAGGACGTCCCCGGGACGGGTCGCCGCCGGCTCGGCACCGATCTCGTCGAGCGCGTCGAGCGCCAGGAGGGTCTGCCGGCGGTCCTCGGCGAGGCCGACGTGCAGATCGGTCAGGGCCGCGACGGCGACATCGGGCGCCGATCCCCACAGTCCGGCCATCGTGCGGCGCGCGAGGACGGGGCCGACGGCGGTGGCGAGCCCCCGGTAGGCACGGACCGCCCGGACATGGACCGGCCGGTACAGCCGGTAGCCGGTGGCGGACCGTGCGGCCGACGGGAGGACGCCGAGCCGTTCGAGGTCCCGCACCTGCTGCACGGAGTACCCCGTCGCGCGGGCGACCTCGACGGTCCGCATCGGTCGATCCATGTCAACCCCACAGAAGCACTTCAAGGTGATGCTTGAACCATGAGTATGGACCAGATCATCGAGACGGTGCGCGGGTGGGACGGCGTCCTCGTCCTGCAGCCGGGGCCCGGCAGCAGCGCCCCGGAGCTCGCCTGGGGTGACGCCTTCTTCTACTACGCACCCGACGGTCGGGTACCGACCACCGTGCAGCCCTACGGCACGATCGTCACGAAGGACTACCCGGACGACACCAGCTGCGACCTCGACCGGCCAGGAAGGTGGCGCGTCAACATCCACGTGGGCCGCGACCGGGCCCAGGTGCTCCTGCGCGACCCCGGGCCGCATGCGGCGCACGCCACCGGGGCGTCGCCGTCGGACGCAGTCCCTACCGACACGTTCGTGGCGCACCCGGTGTACGGCGGCATGGGGTGGGTGTGCGTCGTCAACCCGGCGGACCGGACGGGGCCCGCCGTCGTCGAGGCGCTTCGCGAGGCGCACGACGCGGCCCGACAGCGGTACGAGCGCCGGAGCTCGCTCGGGTAGCCGTGGCGAGCCGGCACCGTCGGCCCCCTCGCTGTGGGTGCACGACACGCGGTGGTGGTCGGGTCGTTGGTGGCGTGTCGTGCACCCACAACGAGGGGGTGGGGGGTCAGCAGGTGGGGTTGGCGTGGGTGTCGTCGCACACGAGGCGGACGCGGGCTTCGGTGAGGGTGACGGGGTCGGTGGTGCTGGTGGTGGTGATGGTGCCCTCGATGGGGGTCCAGGTGCTGGTGCCGGTGATGCGGAAGTGTCCTTCCCAGGTGGTGGTCAGGGTGGTGGTGACGTTGTCGCGGTACCAGTTGCCGGCCTGGTCGCGGAGGGTTCCGGTGTCCTGATCGGGGTGGCCGAGGTGGGTGTAGGTGTGGCCGATCCAGGTGCTGTCGGGTGCGGGGGTGCCGTCGGTCCAGGGGTGGCCGGGGTCGGTGGTGGTCAGGGTGGTGGTGCCGGGGGTGTGGGGGTCGTCGAAGTCCCAGGTGTACTGGACGGGGTCGGCGCGGATCTGGACGGGGACGTCGAGCAGGGTGACGTCGACGATCTGGGGCTGGGTCGTGGCGTAGGCGGGGTAGTGGACGTTGACCAGGAGGGGTTCGCGGGCCTGCAGCACGGCTTCGGGGGTGGGGATGTGCATGGTGGCGAACTCGTGCCGGGCGGGGGCGGCGAGGTCGGCGGGGGTGATGCACTCGGTGCCGGAGACGCGTTCGGGGGCGGTGTAGGTGCCGTCGTCCTGGAGGCGCTCGACCCAGAGCTCGGCGAGCTCGTACTCGTCCTCGGGGCAGGGTGCGCCTTGGAAGTCTGCTTCCTGGGAGCCGTCGGGGCAGGAGTCCAGGGTGGTGATGAAGTCCGCGCCGTCGGTGGTGGCGGCGAGGTTGCAGGTGGTGGAGTCGGTGCGGAAGTAGCGGTCACGGGGACCGTCGTCCCCGGACGTCGCCGGGTTCTCCGCGTCGCCTGCTGCACCAAGCTCAACCGTGTCCGTGGGGTCGTCAAGAGTCGGCGTGTAGGAGTCGGCCGGAACTCCCAGGGCGACGAGTGCTAAAACGATGGCGGACGCCATTGCCTTCACTGGCTACTCCTCCTTGAGCGGCGCGATTCCGAGGATGTACCACTGGCCGTTGCGGTGCGCCAGTTCCATGCGTACGCGACCTTGATCCTCGTCGAACTCCGCAGCAACAGTCCCGTCGGGAGCAGTGATCGTGACTGCGGCGGTGTTGACTTCAACGTCGAGGGGCCAACCACCGGTGGGTTCGTCCTGCTCATAGGTGTGCAACACGCGGACCGTTGTCTCTCCGCCTTCGAACACGTCTCCGTTCTCCGCGATGGTCCGCGCCTGCTCCAGCCGGTTGGAACACGTGCTGCACTCCTTGTGCGACATCGCTTCCCACTCGGCGGTGTCGCCGGTCTTCATCATGTAGGGGTCGAGCAGCTGGAAGTACTTCGCCGCGGCCTCGGCGCCCTCGTGCCCGTCGTCGTTCATCGCGGCGGGCCGCTCGGGCGCGACGACCACGGGTGTCGGCGACGGTGCCGGCGAGGACTCGGTGACCGACGGCGACGGGCTGGAGGTGGCCTCCGCCGTCGTGCCCGGACCCGTCGGCGCGGGCGCGGGCTGGGTGCAGCCGGTGAGCAGGAGCGCCACCAGTGCGAGCGCACCGAGCGCAGGGGCGGCAGGGGGCATCGAGGGCTCCTTCACGGCTTCCTTCACCAGCGGGTCGACGGCGACACCTCGACACCGTAGCGAAACCGGACCATCTCGGGCACGGGCCTGTGGACGACGTCTCACCAGACGGTCACGACCGGCCGCGCGGCCGCAGGGGTTGACGGTCGCCACTGCTCTGTGGTTCATTAGTTAAGTAATGAACCACAGCACCAGCACACCCTGAGGAGGGTCGCGTGTTCGACGGCCCCGAACCGATCTACGTCCAGATCGCCCAGATGATCCGGTCGCAGGTCCTCACGGGCGAGCTCGCGGAGGAGGAGCAGGTCATGTCCACCACCCAGTTCGCGACGACGTTCCGCATCAACCCGGCCACCGCGGCGAAGGCCTTCACGGGGCTCGTCGACGAGGGGGTGCTCTACAAGCGGCGGGGGCTCGGCATGTTCGTCGCCCCGGGCGCGCGCGAACGCCTCCTCGACCAGCACCGCAAGGCCTACTTCGACGACGTGCTCGCCCCGGCGCTCGCCCAGGCGGACGTCCTCGGCATCCCGACCGCGGACATCGTCGCCTACGTCCAGGGCGGCGACGGCTCGCCCACCGAGACCACCCAGGAGAAGTCATGACCCCCGAGCCCTTCGGCGCGCGCCTCGAGGACGTCGGCGTCCGGTTCGGCAAGCAGCGCCGGATGACGGTCGACGGCACGACCTACCAGGACGAGGCGACCGTCGCGCTCGACGGCGTGGACCTCACCGTCCGCCCCGGAGTGATCACCGGGATCCTCGGGCGCAACGGCGCCGGCAAGTCCACGCTGCTCTCGTTGCTGGCGGCCTTCAACCGGCCCACCGCGGGCACCGTGCGCCTCGGCCCCGACGGCGACGCCCCGGAGGTGTGGGAGGACCCCTGGGAGAACGCCTGGGTCACCTCCAACGTCCAGCTGGTGCGTGAGTCCGGCGACCTCCAGGACGACGAGAAGCTGTCCGAGTCCCTCCAGTACTACGCGGACCTGCGCCCGCACTGGGACGCGGACCTCGCGGCCCGGCTGCTCGATATGTTCGAGGTGAACCCCCGCAAGAAGCCGACCGCCCTCTCGCGCGGCAAGAAGTCCGCCGTCGGGGCCACCATCGGCCTCGCCGCCCGCGCGCCGCTGACGATCTTCGACGAGGTCTACCTCGGCATGGACGCCCCGACGCGGTACGCGTTCTACGACGAGATCCTCGCCGACTACGCCGAGCACCCCCGCACGATCCTGCTCTCCAGCCACCTGGTCGAGGAGGTCGAGCGGCTCTTCGAGGACGTGATCGTGCTCGACCGTGGCCGGGTCCTGCTCGCCGAGACGGCCGAGGAGATGGGCCGGCGCGGGTTCAGCCTCACCGGTCCCGCCTCCGCCGTCGAGCGGCTCGCCGGGGACCGTCGGGTGCTGCACCGCCAGCAGCTCGGCGGCACGCTGCAGGTCACGCTCGAGGGCGCGCCCGAGGACGGCGAGGCGGCAGCCGCACGAGCCGCCGGCGTCGAGCTGGGCGCGCTCCCGCTGCAGGACCTGTTCGTGCGCCTCACCGAGCCGAGCCGGACGGAGGCGGACCGATGAGCGCCACCACGAGCCCACCGCCGTCCCGGGCAGCGCTCGCCGCCGTCTCGCAGCGGCGCGCCACCCGCCGGGCGACGCGGTCGATGGCCGTCCCCTCGTTGCTCGTCGGCACCGGCTTCTGGGTGTTCTTCGCGACGGCGGCGGTCGTGGTGCCGTTCGTCGTCGACCGCGCCGGCGGGCACATGGACGTCGGCGTGCTGGTCGCCGCCGAGTACAGCGCCCGGTGGTTCGCGTTCTCGCTGGGGCTCATCACCTGCTCGACCATCCTGGCCACGCACCTGGCCGCCGGCGGCACCCGCCGGGCGCTCCGCGACGCCGCGCTGGTCACCGCCGTCGTCACCGCCCCGGCCTACGGGGTGCTCCGCGCCCTCGCGACGGTGGCCGAACGGGAGGTGTTCCGCGCCGTGGGTTGGCCCTGGTCGGAGCCCGAGGGCGGCCTGGCCACCGGGAGCGGAGGCGTCCTCGCCACCGCGGGCGCCGAGGTCCTCGTCGTCGTGGTCTACGTCCTCGTCGGATGCGCCGTCGCCATCGGGTACACGTCCGACGGTCCGTGGCGCGGCACGCTGCTCCTCCTGCCCGGCCTGGTGCTGCTGGGGCTCGTCGAGCTCGCCACCCGCAGCGGCTGGGCCACGGACGTGCTCGGCTCCCTGCTTCCCGACGAGGCGTCGGGCACCGTCGCCGGGATCGTCGTGGCCCTCGCCGCGATCGGTCTCTCGGCCGTGTGGCTGCACCTGCGCCTGCGCACCGTCCGACTCCGGCCGACGAGGTGAGCGCCATGACCACGACGACGGCCGTCCGCGACGCCACGCCCCACCGGCGCGCGGTCTCCGCGGCCCGGCGCCGGCTCCAGCGCTACCTGCTCAGGACGGCGATCTGGTTCTGGGCCTGCTGGGCGCTGCTCGTCCTGTCCGTACCGGTGATCGTGAACCGCTACGGCGGCGTGGCCGACGGCCTGACCTACGACGCTGCCGGAAGCCCTGCGCGCTGGCCGGCGTTCGCCGTCGGCATCATCCTGACCGCCGCGCTCCTGCGCACCCACCTGGCCGCCGGCGGGTCGCGGCGATCCCTCGTGGAGGGGATAGCGCGCGGCGCCGTCGTCGGCGGGCTCGTGTTCGGCGTGCTGACCGTCGCGCTCGGCCTCGTCGAGCAGCAGGTCTACACGGCGCTCGAGCGGCCCTACCAGGGCGCGGGCGGCTTCCCGCTCGACACCGTGTCCGGGGTGGCGGCGACCGTCGTCGCCCAGACGCTCGTCATCGTCACCTACGTGCTCGTCGGCACGGCCGTCCACGGCGGCTACCGGCGATCGGGGCCCGTCCGCGGCACCCTCGCCGTGGTCCCGCTGCTGGTCCCCGCCGCGCTCGCCGACCTCGCGAGCCGCTCCGGCGTCTTCGCGATCCCGCTCCGCGACAGCCCCGTCGACTCGGCGGCCGGCGTCGTCGTCAGCCTCGTCGGCGCGCTCCTCGCCGCGGCCCTGGCCGCGGTGGTCGCGCACCTCGTGCTCCGCGACGCCACCGTGCGTCCGGCGTGAACCACCCTCGTCCCACCGCGCAGAAGGAGGCCAGACATGGCCGAGCCCATCGTGGAGGTCCGCAACCTCCGCAAGACCTATGGCGACAAGATCGCCGTCGACGACGTGTCGTTCGCCGTGCAGCCCGGGGAGATCTTCGGGATCCTCGGCCCCAACGGCGCCGGCAAGACCACCAGCGTGGAGACCCTCGCAGGCCTGCGGCACGCCGACGGCGGCACCGTCCGCGTGCTCGGCATCGACCCGCAGCGGCACCCCGAACGGGTGCGCGAGCACCTCGGGGTCCAGCTCCAGGAGGCCGCGCTGCACGACAAGATCACCGTGGGCGAGGCCCTGCGGCTGTTCGCCTCGTTCTACCCCGACCCGGCCGACGTCGACGAGCTGACCCGGATGCTCGACCTCACCGAGCACACCGGCCAGCAGTTCGCGAAGCTGTCCGGCGGGCAGAAGCAGCGGCTGTCGATCGCGCTCGCGCTCGTCGGCAACCCCAAGGTCGCCATCCTCGACGAGCTCACCACCGGGCTCGACCCGCAGGCTCGCCGCAGCACCTGGGACCTGGTCGAACGGGTGCGCAACTCCGGGGTGACGATCCTGCTCGTCACGCACTTCATGGACGAGGCCGAGCGGCTCTGCGACCGGCTGGTCGTCATCGACCGCGGCCGCGTCGTCGCCGAGGGGACCCCCGACGGGCTCATCGACGACCTGGACGACGAACGCACCGTCGTCGTGCGCTTCGCCACCGAGGACACCGGCCGGGCACGGGCCCTGCTCGCCGACCTCGCGGACCGGCACCCCGACGTCTACCGCACCGGGGACGCGGGGGAGCGGCGCATCGCCGTCACCGGGTCGCGGCGGGTGCTGCTCGCCGTCGTGCCCGCCCTCGCCGAGGCTGACGTCGTGCCCGACGACGTGGCCACCGTCAGCCGGTCGCTCGAGGACGTGTTCCTCGCCGTCACCGGCCGCACCTACGACCCGCAGGAGCTCACCGAAGGAGCCCGCTCATGACCACCACCACGCTTCCCGCCACCCGCCGGCCCACCGGGTCCTGGCGTGGCTTCAGCACGCTGCTGACCACCGAGACGAAGGTCTGGCTGCGCGACTTCGCCGCCGTGTTCTTCGGGATCCTGTTCCCGACGGTCCTCATGATCGGTGTCGGCTACGCCATCCCCGGGATGCGCGACCCGATCCTCGACGCCCCCGAGACATCCGTCTGGTACGGGCTCACGCCGATCGCGACCTACCTGCCGGTGGTCGTCGCGATGGCACTGGGCACGGCCGCGCTGACCGTCCTGCCGGTCACGTTCGCCACGTTCCGCGAGAAGGGGGTGCTGCGCCGGCTGGGCACCACGCCGATGCGCTCGCAGGGGATCGTCGTCGCGCACCTGATCATCAACGTCGCCACCACGCTGGTGGGTGTGCTGGTCGCCGTCCTGGTCGGCCGGTTCATGTTCGACGTCCCGATGCCGGGGCAGCTCGGCGTGGTGCTGCTCGCCTTCGTGCTCGGCATGGCGGCGATGTTCTCGCTCGGCATGCTCATCGCGGCGTGGGCGCCCAAGGCGTCGACGGCGAACGCCGTGTCGATGCTGCTCTACTTCCCGATGCTGATGCTCGCCGGCCTGTGGACGCCGGGACCGATCATGCCGGAGCTGCTGCAGCAGATCGGGCAGTTCACCCCGCTGGGGGCGGCGGCCCAGGCGCTGACCACGGGCTGGTTCGAGACGGGATTCCCGCTGCTGCAGGTGGTCGTCATGGCCGTGTGGACGGCCGTGCTGCTGCCGCTGGCGATCCGGATGTTCCGCTGGTCCTGATCCCCCGGTGCCGAACAGGAGGTTGGGCCCGCTATGGCCTGCCATAGCGGGCCCAACCTCCTGTTCGGCACCCCGGGGCAGGTTCGGCCTACGCTGCCGGAGTGACGCCGTTCCTGCTCCTGGCGACGCGTGCCGAGGACGTCGCCGCCGACGGCGAGTACGCCGCGATGTGCCGCTACTCCGGGCTCGCCCCGGAACAGCTCCACCGGGTGCGTCTCGAGGCCGCCCCGATGCCACGGATCGACCTCGACGACTACGCCGGGATCATCGTCGGCGGCGGCCCCTTCAACTCCTCCGACCCCGAGGACGCCAAGTCGGCGGTGCAGCGCCGGGTGGAGCGTGAGTTCCGCACGCTGCTCGACGAGGTCGTGGACCGTGACTTCCCGTTCCTCGGTGCCTGCTACGGCGTCGGGACCCTCGGCCAGTACGCCGGGGGAGTGGTGGACCGGCTCTACGGAGAGGCGGTCGGCCTCGCGACCGTCGAGCTCACCCAGGAGGGCACCGCCGACCCGCTGCTGGCAGGCCTGCCACCCGCGTTCACCGCGTTCGTGGGGCACAAGGAGGCCATGCGCGGCCTGCCGCCCGGCGCAGTCCGGCTCGCGCTCTCGCCGCGGTCGCCCGTGCAGATGTTCCGGCTCCGTTCACACCTGTACGCGACGCAGTTCCACCCCGAGCTCGACCTCGCCGGGCTGACCCAGCGGGTGCAGGTGTACCGCGACTACGGCTACTTCGCGGCGGACGAGGCCGACGACGTCGTCACCCGGGCGGCCGCGCGGCGCGTGACGGAGCCGATGCGGATCCTGCGCAACTTCGTCGAGCTCTACCGACGCTGACGGTCGGTGTCCCGCTCCCGGAGCTGTCAGGACCAGGACGCTGTCTACAGCCGCCACGTTCTGACAGCTCCCGCGCCCCCCGGAGCTGTCAGGCTCAGGACCTGGTCTACACGATCCTGAGCCTGACAACTCCGTCGGTTGACCAGCACCGTGGTCACGTGCGCGACGACGGATCGAGCGGCTCGTGCCGACCTCAGCGGACGAAGACCGTGCCCGCGCCAGGGTCGGCCCGGTACCGCTCCGTGGACGCGAGCCGCCGGCGCGTGGAGGGTGCGAGGTCCTCGGGCAATGCGTCCGACGCGAACCACGCCACCGCGACCGACTCGTCGTCGGCGACGTGCGCGGCTTCGGCGGACGCGGCCGAGACGGGCCGCGCGAGGAAGCACAGGTCGAGGTACGCGCTGCGGTCGCCGTTCGGATAGACGACCTCCGGCGTGGTGGACACCGCGGCCAGGGCGTCGACCTCCACCTCGACGCCGGTCTCCTCGAGGACCTCGCGCACGAGGCCGTGCGCCGGTTCCTCGCCGGGCTCCAGGATCCCGCTGACCAGCGCCCAGAGCCCGTTGTCAGAGCGCCGGCCCAGCAGGAGGCGCCCGGCGTCGTCGTGCACGACGGCGGTCACCCCGGGAAGCCACAGCGGTGCGGTCCCGACCTGGGCGCGGAGGGCGGCGACGAACTCGGGGATCGGCATGGGGCGACCGTACCCGGGACCGGATCGTGGACACCGCTGGACGGTGCGGCGTGCCCAGGCGTACTGTCATCGCCGTGAACATCCGTTGGTATTGGCGCTTTACGCCGGCTCCGCTGGGAGCTCGGCGGGCTTGCGCCTGACCGACACCTTCCACCGGAGCCAGCACAGGGCCTGGGACGCGTCGTGCGTCCGGGCCCTTTGTCGTCGGGGCTTCCGGTCGGGACCGGTCCGCCTGCGACGGCGCCGGCCGACCGACGAGACCGCCACCACCAGGAGCCCCGATGAGTCCCACCACCTCGCCCGCCGCGCGCGGCACCGCGACGACCGACGATACTGATCTGATGGCCGAGACCTCCGACCTGCGCGTCCGCGCCCTGGACCCCCTTCCCGCGCCCCGCACGATGCGCACCGAGCTGCCGCTGGGCACCCGGCGCAGCGACCTCGTGACCACGTCGCGCCGCGAGGTCCGCGACGTGCTGACCGGGGAGGACGACCGGCTCGTCGTCATCGTCGGGCCCTGCTCGGTGCACGACCCGGCCGCCGCGCTCGACTACGCCCGCCGGCTCGCGCCCGTCGCCCGCGACCTGTCGGACGACCTGGTGGTCGTGATGCGGGTCTACTTCGAGAAGCCGCGCACCACGGTCGGGTGGAAGGGTCTCATCAACGACCCGCACCTGGACGGCTCGCACGACGTGCGCCACGGCCTGCGGCTCGCCCGCGAGGTGCTGCTCGGCGTGCTCGACGCCGGTGTCCCGGCCGCGTGCGAGTTCCTCGAGCCGACCTCCCCGCAGTACATCGCCGATGCCGTCACCTGGGGCGCCATCGGCGCGCGCAACGCCGAGTCGCAGGTGCACCGCCAGCTCGCGTCGGGGCTGTCGATGCCGGTCGGTTTCAAGAACGCCACCGACGGCGACGTCCAGATCGCGGTGGACGGCTGCATCACGGCGGCCAGCGAGCACACGTTCTTCGGGGCGGACTCCGAGGGTCGCGCCGCCGCCGTCGAGACCGCCGGGAACCCGGACTGCCACGTCATCCTGCGTGGCGGGCGCGGCGGCCCGAACTACGGGGCCGACGACGTCGCCGCGGCCCTGGCGGTCGCCCGCACCTCGGACCTGGGCGGCGCCGTCGAGACGGGCGTGATCGTCGACGCCTCCCACGGCAACTCCGGCAAGGACCACGTGCGCCAGGCCGAGGTGGTGCGGGAGGTCGCCTCGCGGCTGGCCGAGGGGGAGCCGGGCATCACCGGCCTGATGCTGGAGAGCTTCATCGAGGAGGGCGCCCAGAAGCCCGGCCCGCTGGACTCACTCGTGTACGGCCAGTCCGTCACGGACAAGTGCATGGACTGGGGCACGACGGCGGAGCTGCTGGAGGTCCTGGCCGCTGCGGTGCGCTCGCGGCGGGACGCCTGACGCCGGCTGGCGCGCCGTCGTCGGCACCTGCTGCCACGAGCGTCTCTGTTCGTCAGGCATGGGGCCCGATAGCTGACGAACAGAGACGCTCGCGACGGTGTGCCGTCAGGCAAGGTGCAGGATCGCGTCCGGTGGCAGCGGGTGCGGCCGCCACCCGGAGCCTCGGAGCACGGTGGCGACCTCGGGTCCGACCCGCCCGTGCCAGGCGTCGGTGCCGGTGAACCGGCGTACGACGGTGCGCGAGGTGGCCAGACGGTTCTGGCGGGCGCGGTCGCGGTAGAGCGCCCGCGGTGCCGAGTGGACCTCCTGCCCGTCGATCTCCACGAGCAGCGCCGTGCCGTCCGGCAACCGCCAGGCCAGGTCCACGCGGGCGAAGACCTGCTCACCGGGTCCGGCGACCTGGAGCTGGAGGATGTCGGGCGGGAAGCCGCCCTCGACGCAGGACAGCCGGGCCCACGTCTCGGCCGGCGACTCGGAGCGTCCGTCGGCCAACGGCCACCACTCGCGTGTCCTCGCCATGCCGCGGCGCCCGGCGGCGGCTCGAGAGGTAGTGTCGAGTCGCTCGGCGTCGATGAGCCTTCGGTGCAGCGCCGAGTCCATGAGTGCCGCGGCGTGGCGGCGCCCGACCTGCGGCACGGCCTCGACGAGCGCTCGGTCCACGCAGCGGAAGCCTCCGACGTCGACCCATCGGTCGACCGGCGAGCGCCGAAGCCTGACCGGCGGACGTCTCGCCCGGGGGGCTCCGGTGGGCATCGCGACCTCGGGCGTGAGCTGCGCCGGCGCACCCTGCACTCCGTGGAGCACGAGGGCGCAGAGACCGGTGGCCACGGACCCCGGGTGCGCCAGCAGCCCGAGCAGCGCGGCCCGGCGCCGGCGATGCTCGATCTCGAGGCCTTGGTCGGCCCGCTTCACGCCGGTCGGTCCGGTGTCGAGGACCGCGCGGGCGACGCGTTCCCACTCCTTGGTACGTGTCCGCGCGGCCACCTGCTCGCGGGTCATCCCGGCAGCGAGGCACTGTCGCACCGAGACGAGGCCTTCTTGCTGCGCGGCGAGTGATGAGCGCCACGGAGCGTCTCACCCATCCAGGACGCCGTCCTCGCCGAACCCATGACGTCCCGGACGGTCCGGGACGAGCGATGCGGGACGGGTGCAGATCGACCGGACGGCTGGGGTGCGGCACACTGTGACGGTGCCGCGTTCCCTGCCGACTCCTGTCGACGATGCCCTCGTGGCGTGCGTCGACGGTGACCCGGCGGCGTTCGGGCCCGTCTACGACGCCCTGGCCCCGGTGGCCTACGGCTCGTCGCTCGGTGTGCTCCGCGACCCGGACCATGCCGCCGAGGTGACCCAGGAGGTGATGGTCGAGGTGTGGCAGACAGCAGCGCGTTTCGACCCCTCCCGTGCCTCGGCGCGCACCTGGGTCGCCACCCTGGCCCGGCGCCGGGCGGTGGACCGGGTCCGCGCCGAGCAGTCGCGCCGTGACCGCGACCAGCGAGACATGGACGGTCTGCGCGAGGTGAGCGAGCACGACGTCGTCGCCGAGGACGTGGAGCGCCGGCTCGAAGGTGCGGCCGTGCGCCGCTGCCTGGACTCGCTGACCGCGACCCAGCGCGAGGCCGTCGTCGACGCCTACTACGGCGGACGGACCTACCGTGAGGTCGCCGAGCGGCTCGGCGCCGCGCTGCCCACGGTGAAGTCCCGGATCCGCGACGGCCTCGGCCGCCTGCGCGACTGCCTGGGGGTGGCCCGTGCCTGACAGCACCCGTGACGCCTGGGACCTGCTCCCCGCCCACGCGCTCGACGCGGTCGACGACCTCGAGCGCCGCGCCGTCGAGCGTCTCCTCGCGGACGACACCGAGGCCCGGCGCGCGCTGGACGAGTACCGCGAGGTCGTGGCCGCCTTCGCCGTCGAGTCCGAGCCTCCGGCGCACGTGCGCGCCGCGGTCATGGAGCGCATCTCGGCCCCGGTCGCCGACGGCGGTGCACCGGCCGGGGACGACGGCGCCGCCCCGGCCGGAGCGGAGGTCGTCGATCTCGCCTCGCGTCGCCGCCGGTGGGGTGTGCTGGCCGTCGCGGCGGCCGCCGTGTTCGCCGTCGCCGTGCCCACGACCGTCGCGATCCAGGCCACGGTGGAGCAGAACCGCCTGCAGGAGCAGGCCGACACGGTCGCCGAGATGATGGCCGACCCGTCCGCGACCCTCCTGCGCAGCGACGTCACCGGTGGCGGCTACGCCACGGTGCTCGCGGCGGGTGACGACTTCCTCTTCAGCGCGGGAGACCTGCCCGACGTGGGCGACGAGTCGGTCTACCAGCTCTGGCTGGTCGGTGCCGAGGGCGGCGTGACGTCGGCCGGGCTCCTCGAGCCGCAGGACGGCGAGGTGGAGCAGCTGGTCAGCGACGTCTCCGGCGTGGGCCTGGCAATCTCCGTGGAGCCCGAGGGCGGGTCCGAGCAGCCGACCACCGACCCGATCGTGGTCCTCGCCGAGGGCTGAGCAGCCCCGGCTGTGCGGCGTGCCATCATCGCTCGATGACGACGATGCCCTGGGTCCCCGACCCGGCCTGCGGTGACTGGGTGCGTGCTGGGCTGGATCTCGAGGGCGACGGCCGGTGGACCATCCACACCTTTGTCCCGCGCGGCTTCGAGGCCTACGCCCGCGTCCTGCACCCGCTGCGACGGGAGGTCGACGGCGCGGACGTCCGGTGGTCGCAGGTCGCCGCGGCGTTCGGCACGCCGCTGCGCCCGACGGCGGACCTGGATCGGCTGTGCGGGCGCCCGTGGTCCGGCAACGAGGATGTCGTGACGCCGCAGGGCGAGGCGCTGGAGGCGCCGGTGGAGGGCCTCGTGCCGGCTGACGTGCTGGCTGCCGTCGCCGAGCGTCTCGCGCGGCACACCTCCACGCCGGACCGTGGCGTGGTGGGTGTGTGGGAGGGGATCGGGGGACTGGTGTCCTCGGCCGGCCGGGCGTCGTTCGTGGCCTGGTCCCCTGTGTGGTGGCTGCGGTGGCTCGTGGTGCCGGTGTGGAAGCTGATCCGGACGGTGCGGCGGGTCGCCGTCGAGCTCCGGCACCGACGCCGGGCACGCGGGACGGTCGAGTACGGGCTCGCACCACCGGACCCGGACGCCCCAGCTCCCGGCACGGGGGTCCTCGCCGTCGACGCCGCCGCCGGTCCGCGCCTGGAGCTGCCCTTCCGCAGCCACATCCTCTTCGCGGCCGGTATCGAGCGGTTCACGGGGCCGGGATGGATCGACGACGCTCCGTGGATCGACGACCTGGACCGCCGGACTTCCTACCCCCGGACCCCCGCGATCTTCTGGCCCGAGGACCGCGCGTGGGTGGCGGCGAACGACGTCGACGACGCATGGACCCTGGTGGGCGGTTCCCGGGCGCTCGTGGACTCCCTCGTGGCGGATCCGGCGCTCGAGGCGATCGAGCTGCCCGCGGGCGCGGTGCTCGACGCCCCGAGCCGGAGCGACAGCCCGGACCGGCCGACCCGCTACAGGTCCAGGTAGCGCTGGTACCGGACGACGAACCGCGCGTCTGTCGGCCCGACCGCCCTGGTCGAGGTGCACACCCGGCGCAGGTCCACGACGCTGCGGACCCCGCACACCTCTCCGTCCGGGGTGACCTCGTTCGACAGCTCCTGACCCGTGGTTCCCGCAGCGGCCAGCACGGAGACCTCGAGCCAGCAGCCGCCTGACCCGCAGGCCCGGTCGATCGCCGTGACCTGGGCCCCCTCGGGCAGGTCGGCGATCGTCGAGACGGGCGGCGCCGGCGGGCCGTCGAGCTCGAGCCAAGCCACCGGGACGGCGAGGAAGAGCCCGGCGAGCAGGGCGACGACGGCGGCTCCGACGACGACGACGCGGGTGCGAGGACGAGGCATGGGCCGACCCTAGCGCCTGTGCGGAGCGGCACCTGCGCGCGCACGAAGGGGCCGGGCCCGCCTCGTCGGATGACGAGACGGACCTGGCCTCGAATGGCTCCCGGACACCCGTGCCCGGGAACCGGACCGGAAAGGTGCCGATCACATGGACGGCATGAGCACCGAGTCGACGAGGTAGACCGTGGCGTTCTGCGTCATGACGCCACCGCAGATCACGTTGGCGTCGTTCACCATGAGCTCGTCGCCCGATCCGGTGACCTCGACGGTCTCGCCCTGGACGGTCTCGAGCTCGCCCGAGATGTCCTCGGGCAGGATCTGACCGGGCACCACGTGGTAGGTGAGCACCGTGGTCAGCAGGTCGGCGTCGGTGGAGAGGGTGTCGATCGTCTCGGCGTCCACCGCGGCGAACGCGTCGTCGACCGGGGCGAAGACGGTGAACTCGTCACCGTTGAGGGTGTCGACAAGGTCCACGTCGGGGTTGAGCTCGCCGCTCACGGCGGACGTCAGCGTGGTGAGCATCGGGTTGTTCGACGCGGCCACGGCGACCGGGTCGGTCGACATCCCGGTGATCGAGCCGTCACCCTCGGGAACCTCCTCGGCGTAGGCCTCGCAGCCGGCGCCCACGAGGTTCGCGGCGGGGTCCATGGCCATGTCCGACTCCATGTCCTCGGACTCCTCCATGTCCTCGGCCATCGGGGACTCCTCGGTCATCGTCTCCTCCGAGGAGCCCGACATGTCGGAGTCGTCGGAGGAGCACGCGCCGAGGGCCAGCAGGGCCAGAGCGGCGAGGCCGGCGGCGGCGGTGCGGGTACGAAGGTTCTTCATGGTTCTCTCCTTGCCTCGTCGCCCCGACCTGGTCCCGGGGCGCTTCACCGGAGGTTCGGAGCCCTGGTCGCAGCGGATGGGTCGCGGACGGAACTTCTTCCGGACGCGAGCTCTCTGGATGTGACCGCGCACGTGCGGGGACGCGCCCGCAGACTCGGGGGATGGTGGACGAGCAGAGGTTCCGCGGGCAGATCCTCGGGTGCGGCACGACGTCCGGCACCCGTGTGGTCCTGGGGCACTGGTGGGAGTCGCCGTTCGGTCCGTTCGCCGACGCCATGGTCGAGGACGCCGCCGGGCACCGGGTGCTGGTCGCACCGCCGCAGGTCGCGGACTTCGTGTCCACGACCTACCGGTTCGACGAGGTCGTGCAGACCCCGGTGTCGGTCCGGACCGGCACCGGCCGGGCGCCGGACCACCTCGAGGCCGAGGCCGGTCCGCTGCGGCTGCGTGCCGCCGTCGGACGCCGCACCGCGCTCGGGCGCTTGCTGCGGCTCGTTCCTGCCCGGCTCGCCGTCGCGCCGACGTTCGCGCTCCTGACCGACCCGGTGGCGCGCGTCCTGCTCGACGGCGTGCGCACTCGCGGGAGCGCCGGGAACGGTCGGCACGAGACCTACAGCGCCACGGACGTGCGGGCGCTGACAGGCGTCCGGGTGAGCTGGGCCGGCCGGGACCTCGGCGCGCTGGCGGACGTGGACCCTCCGGTGCGGTTCGGGTTCGGCTCGACGCCCCGGCGGCCATCCCTGACGCAGGTCGTCACCACCGTCCGCGGATGACGCGCACGGGGCGCACGGCGTGCTCCGACCCATCCGAGCGGCCCACGGTTCCGAACCCGTGGCATGGAGACACTGATCATCATCGGCCTGCTCGGCGGCCTCATCACCGGCATCTCGCCGTGCATCCTGCCGATGCTGCCGGTGATCTTCTTCGCGGGCGGCGTCGAGGGAGCCCGGCAGCGCGCGGCGGCAGCCGGGGGAAGCGCAGCGGCCGACGACGGCGCTCCGGACGCCGGTCCGGACGCTGCGGCCGGCGAGGGCGGCGGCGTCAGCCCCGCACTGTTCGCCGGCGCCCCGTCCGCGGTGCGGGTGGGCAGGTCCGGGCAGGTGACGAGCGGCCCCCCGACCGGCCGCGCCGGCACGGTGAGGCTGCCGCTCTCGGCGGACGAGACGGTGGACGAGCCCCCGGCGGACGACCGGCGATCGCGCCGGTCCTCGAGCAGCGCGGGTCGGTCGTGGCGGCCCTACCTGGTGATCGCCGGGCTGGTGCTGAGCTTCACGGTCTTCACCCTGCTCGGTTCCGTGCTCCTGACGGCTCTGGGGCTGCCGCAGGACCTGCTGCGCTGGCTGGGCATCACGCTGCTGGCGGCGATCGGCGTCGGGATGATCGTGCCGCGAATCGAGGAGGTGCTGGAGCGGCCGTTCCAGCGCATCGCGGCGTTCGGCTCCCGGAAGGGTGCCGCCCGGCAGGACCGCGGGGCGTTCCTCCTGGGCCTCGGGCTGGGCGTGCTGTACGTGCCGTGCGCCGGGCCGGTGCTCGCCGCGATCACCGTCGCCGGCGCGACGGGCAACATCGGGCCGGGCACCGTCGCCCTGACGGTGAGCTTCGCCGTCGGCGCCGCGATCCCGCTGCTGGTCTTCGCGCTGGCCGGGCGCCGGGTCGCCGAGCGGGTGCGCGGGTTCCAGCGCCACCAGCGCGGCATCCGGGTCACCGGCGGTGTCGTCATGATCGTCCTGGCCGTCGGGCTGGCCTTCGACGTGCCGGCCCAGATCCAGCGCGCGCTGCCGGACTACACCGGCGCGCTGCAGGAGCAGGTCGACTCCAACGAGTCGGTGCAGGAGGCCCTGGAGCTCGGCGGCATCGTCACCGACGCGAACCGGGAGCTGTCGAACTGCACGAGCGGGTCCACCGAGCTGGCCGACTGCGGCACCGCGCCGCCCCTGACGGGCATCACGCAGTGGCTCAACACCCCTGACGAGCAGCCCGTCGAGCTGGCGGACCTGCGCGGCGACGTGGTCCTCGTCGACTTCTGGACGTACTCCTGCATCAACTGCCAGCGCGCCGTCCCGCACATCGCGGACTGGTACGAGAAGTACCAGGACGCCGGGCTCGAGGTCATCGGGGTGCACACGCCGGAGTTCGCGTTCGAGCGCGAGACGCGCAACGTGGTCGCGGGCGCGGAGGACCTGGGCGTGGAGTACCCGATCGCCCAGGACAACTCCTACTCGACCTGGACCACCTACCGGAACCGGTACTGGCCGGCGGAGTACCTGATCGACGCCGACGGGACGGTGCGCTACCTGAAGTTCGGTGAGGGCGACTACGACGTCACCGAGCAGCACATCCGCGACCTGCTGCGGGCTGCGGACCCGGACGTCGAGCTGCCGCCGCCGTCCGACGTGGTCGACACGACGCCGGACGCGGAGACCACGCCGGAGACGTACCTCGCGCTGAACAAGGTCTTCAACTACGCGGGCCCGACGGCGTACGGCAGCGGGGAGGAGACGTTCGAGCCGGCCGCGGAGCAGCAGCCGGATACGTTCTCGCTGGCGGGCACGTGGGACGTCGACTTCCAGGGCGCGACGGCGGTGTCCGACGACGCCCGGTTGCGTCTCGCCTACCGGTCGACGGACGTGTTCGCGGTGCTCGGCGGCGAGGGCACGGTGACGGCGCGCGTGACCGCACCTGACGGGACGGTCCGCTCCGAGGAGGAGATCGCCGTCGGCGGCAACCCCACGCTGTACGACGTGCTGCGCGGTGACGGCCCGACGGACGGCATCGTCGAGCTGGAGGTGCCCGCCGGGGTGTCGGTCTACACGTTCACCTTCGGGTGATCGTCCCGGGTCAGGACCAGCCGGCGACCGCCTGGGCCCACGGTCCCACCCGCACCTCGGCGCCGTCGAGGACGTCCAGCGGGGCCGGGGCGCCGCCGGCCGCGGCGTCCTCGCCCTCGGCGGGCGGCTGGTCGGCCAGGCCCGGTGCGCGCGGCACGAGGCGCTCCGGGTCGGCCTCGGGCACCGCGACCACCTCGACCGCGGTGGTGACGTCGGGGTCGTTCGCGGTCGACATGGCCCGCCACTCCAGGGTGGCGATCGCCGCTTCCCCCGGCGGTACGACGACGCGTCCGGCGACGACGCCCGGGGCCGTCGGCACGATCGTGACGTCCCGCTGGCGCTCGCCGTCCGCGTTGAGGAACGCGAGCTCGGGCACGCCGTCGACGGCGCAGGGGGCGTCGGAGACGTTGCGGCCCCGCACCGACAGGTAGCGCGCTCCCGTGGCGGCGTCGGGCGAGCTGAGGGCGGGCTCGAGGTCGGCGCCGGTGCATGCCGGCGCCGCGGCGTCGGCGGGCCAGGCCTCGGTGCCGTCGGGCAGCGGGAGGGTGTGCGGCTCAGGCTCGGGCGGCGCGACACCGCCGACCCAGCCCTCGGCGAGCGTGTCGTGGCCGGGCGAGAAGAGGGTGTACGGCACGGGGTCGCCCGCCACGGCGTGCGTCTCCAGCCAGTCCTCGAGCGCGGCGGTCGTGCTCGCCCGGTCGTCCGCCTGGTGCAGCATCAGGCCCCTCTCACCGGTGGAGAACGCCGACTCGACGCCGTCGCGCTCGGCAGCCTCGACGGCGAGACGGACCAGAGCGACGTCGACGACGACGGGGATGCCGGGCTCGTAGCGGACCGTGCCGTCGAGCGTGGCGAGGGCGGCGATGAATCCGCGCCGCTCGGCGAAGTCGGCCAACGCGAGGAGCTCGTCCGGTGTGCTCGTCTCCGCGGAGTTGTCGGAGGCGCGCGCGGCGCCTGCCTGCCACAGCTCGTAGGCCTGGGTGACGGCGATGTCGAGGTCGGGGTTGTCGAGGGTCCGCACGCTCAGCGGGTAGGCAGGGGCGGTGCCGCTCTCGTCCGGCTGGCCGGCGGCGATCCCTATCGACCGGGTCAGCTCGACGCCGGGGACGGGGGCCGCGGTGAACAGTGCTGACACCTGGCCGGCCGCCCGACCGGCTTCCTGCGGCGTCAGGTCCTCCTCGAGCCGGACCTCGAGCCCGGCCACGGCGGTGTCGCCGTCCTTCGCGTCGTGGTGGAGCACGTCGTAGCGGACCTCTGCTCCGACGACGCCAGGGATGGACTCGATCGGTCCGACGGCTTCGCGCAGGGCGCCCGGCACCGTGTTCGGGACGGTGTTCGGCACCGTGTCCCACGGCCGCCAGAGACCGATCGCGACGAGGCCGACGGCGACCAGCGCCACCCACCCGAGGACGACGCGACGTGACATGTGCTGATCGTGCTAGACCGCGGCGCACCGTCCGCGACGTTCCGGATCAGACGAACGACTCCAGCACGGCCCGGTCGACCGGACCGTCGGCCCGGATCAGCTCCTCCGCCTCGTCCATGCGGTCCCACACGTTGAGGCCCATCGCCCCGGAGACCCGCCCGTCGGAGACCCAGAAGACGACACCCTCGCAGTCCGCCGGCGAGCCGCTGACCACAACCTCACCCTCGGTGACGCCCTTCGACTCCATGCCCAGGTCGAACTGGTCGGTGAAGAAGTACGGCAGCACGTCGTAGGCGGTCCCGTCCCCGAGCATCGACCGGGCGGCGTGCCGGCCGGTCTGGTCAGCGGTCGCCCAGTGCTCGGTGCGCAGCGGTCTCCCGTAGCGCGGGGACGGGACCGAGGCGATGTCGCCCACGGCCCACACGTCGGGGGCGGTGGTCCGCAGCGTCCCGTCCACGACGATCCCTCCGCCGTCGGACGCGGGGCGCAGCTCGATCCCGGCGCCCTGGACGACGCCGACCTCGGGCGTGACGCCGATGCCCACCACGACGGTGCGTGCCTCGAGCGTGCGGCCGTCGTCGAGCGTCACCCCGGTGACCCGGTCCGTCCCGGGCAGGCTCGTCACGGTGGCCTCGCGCACGAGCAGGACGCCGTTCTTCTCGTGGAGGTCCGCGAAGATCTGCCCGACCTGCGGCCCGAGGCCGTGCAGCGGGTGCGGGGACCTGCTGACCACGGTGACGTCGTGGCCGAGCTGACGGGCCGACGCCGCCACCTCCATACCGATCCAGCCGTCGCCGACCACCACGACCGGACCGTCGTGGTCGAGCGCGCTCGCCAACCGGTCGGCGTCGCGCACGCTGCGCAGGTGGAGCACTCCGGGCAGCTCGCCGCCCGGGACGTCGAGCCGCCGGACCCGGGACCCGGTGGCCAGCAGCAGCCGCGAGTAGCGCAGCGAGCCGCCCGGTGCCAGCGTGACCGTCCGTCCGGCGACGTCCAGGCCGACCGCCGTCGTCGACGTGCGCAGGTCGACGTCGTGGTCCCGGTACCAGCGCTCGTCCAGCGGGACCAGGGCGTCGCGTCCGACCTCCCCGCGCAGGTAGGCCTTGGACAGCGGCGGTCGCTCGTACGGCGGGACCGCCTCCCCGGCGACGACGACGAGATCGCCGTCGTACCCCTCCGTGCGCAGCGTCTCGGTGGCGCGGGCAGCGGCGAACCCGCCTCCGACGACGACGATCGGCTCCATCGGTCCTCCCCTGCAGCGGCAGTGATCCGCCTCACAGCCTGTCACGTCGAGGGACGCCGTGCTGTCGTCAAGGTGTCAGGAGTCGGTCGTATCGAAAGGACGGACAGATGAGGATCGCCGTCGCCGGGGGGACCGGTGTGGTCGGACGTCACGTGGTGGCCGCGCTGGAGCGGTCCGGGCACGAGGTGGCGGTGCTGGCTCGCGCTCGAGGCGTCGACGCGGTGACCGGGCAGGGCCTGGACGCCGCGCTGGACGCGGTGGACGCCGTCGTCGACACGCTCAACGTCACGAGCCTGAAGGAGAGGGTCGCCACCGAGTTCTTCACCACCACCTCGCGCAACCTGCTCGCGGCCGAGGTGAGGGCCGGCGTCGAGCATCACGTGCTGCTGTCGATCGTCGGGGTCGACCGGGCGTCGGGGTACGGCTACTACCGGGCCAAGGTGGCCCAGGAGGCGGTGGTGCGCGCGGCAGACGTGCCGTGGTCCGTGGTGCGCGCGACGCAGTTCCACGAGTTCCCGGGGCAGGTGCTCGGGGCGGTGCCGGGGCCGGTGGCGATCATGCCGCGGATGCGGTGCCGGCCGGTGGCGGCGGCCGAGGTCGGCTCGTACCTGGCCGAGGTCGCCGCCGCGCCGGCGCAGGGCACCGCGCCGGAGATCGCCGGGCCGCGTGAGGAGCAGATGGTGGACCTGGCGCGCCGGCTGCTGCGCGCGCAGGGCCGACGGCGGTGGGTGCTGCCGATCGACTTCCCCGGCACAGGTGCCGACTTCCGGGGTGGGGCGCTGCTGCCCGACGGCGAGGGGCCGCGCGGGTCGGTGACGTTCGACGAGTGGTTGAGAACAGGGGGAGCCTGACTACGAACGTAGACATCTGCTATCGTCTACGAACGTAGACACTCCTGGTGTGTCTACGTTCGTGGACGGAGCAAAGATGGTGGCAGTGGGGAGTTCGCGGCAGCTCGGCGCCGTCGTCCGGGCCGCCAGGCGTGATCGTGGTCTCTCCCAGTCGGCGCTCGCCGCTGCCGCGGGCGTGTCCCGAGCATGGCTCGCGCGGTTCGAAGGGGGACATCCGGCAGCCAGCCTCGAACCGGTCTTCCGCGTCCTCGACACGTTGGGTCTGGGACTCGCCGTGACCGAACGGACGTTCACCGCGGCAGAGGCGGACGTCCTCGACACGCTCGCGGCGGAGGACCAGCGATGACCGCCCGGCAGCTCGTCGTCAGCCTGTACGGGGCAGTGATCGGTCGGATCGACCAACGTGCCCCGTCGGCCGAACCGGAGTTCACCTACACCCCGGACTACCTCGCCCAGGGCTCGACGCCGATCGGGATCCGGATGCCGTTGGCGGACACCACCTACCGAGGCCGCCCCGTCCGGGCCTTCCTCGACGGTCTGCTCCCGGAGGCGCAGGGGACCCGGGACCAGTGGGCGCGCCGACTGTCGGTGCCCGCCGGCGACACGGTCGGGGTGCTGGCGCAGATGGGCTGGGACTGCCCCGGAGCGGTCCAGTTCTGCCGTCCGGAGGAGCTCGACGAGATGCGGGCCCGGTCCCACGAGACGACGCCGGTGGGTGTCGCCGACATCGCCGAGCGGCTGCGAGACCTGCGTACCGGGTCGCAGCCGTCGTGGACCCTGCCCGGCGAGCGCTGGTCGCTCGCGGGACAACAGGCAAAGTTCGCTCTCCGGCGTGACGGTGACGGCTGGTCCGAGGCCCGTGGTTCAGCGGCGACGACTCACATCGTCAAGCCTGGCATCGGCATCTTGAGCCATCAGGCGCTGGTCGAGCACGCGACGATGCGCGCCGCGCGCACCCTGGGCCTGGATGTCGCGCGCAGCGAGTACCAGCAGTTCGACGGCGAGTCGGCGATCGTCGTGACGCGCTACGACCGAGCGCGCAGGCAGGACGGGACCGTCCTCAGACTTCACCAGGAAGACTTCTGCTCCGCCTTCGGCCGATCGCCCCGTCGCAAGTACGAGTCGAACGGTGGGCCCGGGCTCGCCGACATGGCGAGGTTGGTCCGTCAGAACGTCGGTGATCGGCGGACCGGCCTCCGCGCGCTGGGTGACTTCGCCGCGTTCAACTACGTGGCGGGAGCTCCCGATGGCCATGCGAAGAACATCTCGCTGCTCCTCCTGCCGGGGACGACGCGAGTCGCGCCCCTCTATGACCTCGCGACCGCACTGCCGTACCAAGCGACGAACCGGGCGCTGCAGGAGATTGCCGTCTCCATCGGCGGACGGCGGGCCTTCGGGCAGGTGCTCGGCAAGCACTGGGACCGTGCCGCCACCCTGCTGAACATGTCGAGCGACGAGATGCGCTCCCGGGCCCGCGCGATGGCAGAGGATTTTCCGGATGCCTTCGCGGATGCTTTGCACGGCATCGGGACCTCGGAGGCGGAAGAGATCCGCGTGAGATCGCTCGACGTCGTCCTCGGGCACACCCGACGGGTGCTGGAGCGGCTGGACGATCCCGTGGAGCTGCCGGCCGACAGGCGCCGGCCGTCTACGGCGTAGCGCCGGGTTCAGATCCGAGGCCGGATGCCACGGACGCGTCCGCGTCCTTCTGGCGCGTGGTCGTCGCCAGACCGCCCACCAGGACGACGGCGCCCGAGAGCAGCAGGTAGAGCGCGAGCAGCATCGCGACGGTCGTCGTGTCATCGGTCGGCCGGGCCAGCAGCACGATGCCGAGCACCAGCCACAGCGCCGCGTTGACGAGCTGCCAGTCCCACGCCACGGTACGGGCGGAACGGCCCCGCAACCCGCCGACGAGGGCCATCGCCCCGGCCACGCACGCCCAGATGCCGACGATCAGGAAGAGCAGCGGACCGGTCATCGACGGCCAGGCGACGACGGCGACCCCCGCCACGACGCTGACGATCCCCGCGACCAGTCGCGCGTTGAGGTCCTCACCGCCGGATCCGCCGGTGGCACGCCGGTTCTCGACCACCAGCAGCACACCCTGCACCGCGATCGCGATACCGACGAGCCAGCGCAGCCACGTCAGGCCCTCGTCCGGGTTGACGAACAGGAGGACGCCCGCCACCAGCTGGACGGCGGCGCGGAGGTAGACGAGGCCCCACAGCCGACGCGCCGTGCCGACCGTGCGGCTGGACATCGGGGCGCTGGCGTCTGACATCGCGGTGCCTCCTCGTGGCGCGGCTGCCTGGTGCGATGCTACGAGCGATGCCTCGGGTGCGCGCTCCGGGACTCAGCCGAACAGGTCGGCCGTCGCGCGGATGACCGGCCAGGCGCCCGCGACGTGAGGCAGGCGCCGGCGCGCGGTCCAGGGAGTACCCGTTGCTCAGGAGCTCACGGTGTGAACCTCGCCAGCTTGTCGGGGTTGAGCTGCACGAACACCCGCTCGATACCCGCGGCGGCCACCTCGAGCGCCAGGAGTCCGACGAGGGTCTCCTCCCGTCGGAGAGCCAGCACGGGCTGGCCGTTCGCCTCGACCAGGTGCGCCTCGATGCCGGTGCCGTACTTGTGCCAGATCTTGTCGAAGAACGACGCCACCCGTGCCGGCCCCACGAGGTCGATGCGCGCGGCGTGCACACGATCGCCGCCGTCCGTCCGGGCTACGACGCCCTCGGCGAGGAACTGCTCGAAGCGCGCCAGGTCGCCGTCGCGCGCAGCGGCGACGAACTCTCCGAGCAGACGGCGGTGCTCGCTCGCGTCCACGGCGACCGCGTCGCGAGTGCCGAGGCGCTCGCGGGACCGACGAGCGAGCTGGCGTGTGTTCGCCTCGGTCAGGCCCAGGATCTCCGCGACCCGGCGGTGGGGGTAGTCGAAGGCCTCCCGCAGCACGTAGACGGCGCGCTCGACGGGTGTGAGCCGCTCGAGCAGGACGAGGACCGCCAGCTCGAGCGCCTCGGCCCGCTCCGCGCCCAGGGCGGGATCAGCGGCGGTGTCGACGGGCTCCGGCAGCCACGGCCCGACGTACGTCGTCTCGCGCCGGGCGTGCGCCGACGTCGTCGCGTTGATCGCGAGACGCGTCACGACGGTGGTGAGGAACGCGGCAGGGTTCTCCACGCGGGTCCGGTCGGTGCCCTGCCACCGGATCCATGCCTCCTGCAGCACGTCCTCCGCCTCGACGACGCTGCCCAGCATGCGGTAGGCGATGCCGAAGAGCTGCGGGCGGGTGGTGAGGAACGCGTCGAGGTCGTCGGGGCGCTTGAGCGCAGAGGGGCGCGACGTCATGCGGTCACGCTACGCCAGGCGATGGTCGTGCCCGCCTGCTCGGGGGAACCACGAAAGGCCCTCTGCATCCAGCGTTGAGATCTGCACCCGCTTCGCTGCGTAGGACTCCTCGTCGAAGGCGGATGTCGTTGTAGGCGAACGGCGAGGTGTAGGACGCGACGTGTCCGGGACATTCGCGTTCAGAACGATGCTGCTGTCGATCTGCGCTACCGCCTCGTCTCGGCGAGGGGGCCTTGAAGTCTCTCCATCGGGTCCTCGACGTCCAGACCCTGTTCGCCGATCAACGCGCCCAATTTGGCCGACGCGCACTGGAGCGCGGCGACGTCAACTGACAGGTCAGCCTTTGCCGGGACTCAGAACTTCACCGTCTGCCCGTGCCCGTGCCCGTGCCCGTGCCCGTGCCCGTGCCGTGCCCGTGCCGTGCCGTGTCACGGCGACGGTGAGGCCGAAGTGAGGACCGAGCCTCAGCAGGTCAAAAACGTACCGCTAGTGGTACGGTATTGGCATTGGAGGTGGGTAGTGGGATATCGGCATGACCTGTGGGAGATCGCGGCGAGCGACCACGGCGTCGTCACCGTCGCCGAGGCAGAGGACGCTGGCGTGCCCGCAGTGGAGGTGCGCAAGCTGGCAGCGCGAGGCGTGCTGCGCTCGTACGGTCAGGGCGTCTACACCCACCGGGACGTTCCGACGACCCGTCTGACCGAGCCGGCAGTCGCTGCCGCCCTCGCTGGGCCGGGGGCGTTCCTGCAGCGTGAGTCGGTCCTCGACCTGCTGGGGGTTGGCCAGTTCAACCCCCGGCAGGTGCGCGTGGGAACCCGTCGTCGCGTGCGTCGAACCCTCCCGGACTGGATGGTGCTGGAACGCCGCGCCGACATCACCGACGAGGACCTGACGGATGTTGAGGGCGTGCCCGCGACCACGATCTCCAGGGCGCTGGAGGACCTGCGGGCACGGGTCGCCCCCGACCGCTGGGACGCGCTGGTCGCGACCCTCGTGGGGCGCGAGCTCGTGCGCCCCGACGAGATCCCGGACTTGAAGGAGAGCGCCCGTGGCTGAACTGACGCCGCCGTTGAACATCCAGCAACTGAACGACCGATTGGCGGAGGTCGCCCGGAGCATGGGGATTCCGGTGGCGCGGGCACGGGTGATGCTGTGCACGCTGGTCGTCTCGCAGATGCTGCCGGACGCCGTCGCGATCAAGGGCGGCATGGGCGTCAAGCTGCGCATGGGCGAGCAGGGCACTCGCGCGACCGCCGACCTCGATGTCTCCACGCGTGCGCGTGGTGAGGATTTCGAGCAGGCGTTCCGTGACCGGCTCGCACGCGGTTGGGGTGAGGTTCCGGCATCCAAGGGTGCGCTGCGCCGCGACCCCGATGCCCCGGCCCGGGTCGCCTTCACGGCCTCGGTGCGTGCGGTGCGACTCCACGACCCCGGGCTTGCCGAGCCGCAGTACGTGATGCACCCCTACCGCGTCGCGATCTCGTTCCTCGGCAAGGCGTGGGCAGGCCTGGACGTCGAGGTCTCCGACCCCGAGATCGACCCGTTCGCTCACACCCGCAGGCAGATCGACGGGCACCTGGTGGAATTCGGCGACCACTTCGGGTTCGGCGACTTGCAGCCGGTCGAGCTCGTCGATCTGGAGTACCAGATCTCGCAGAAGCTTCACGCCGTCACCGACCCCGACTACGTGCGGGCCCACGACCTGGTGGACCTGCAACTGCTGTGGTTGGCCCGCCCCGACCTGAGCGTGCTGCGGCAGATGTGCGTGCGCACCTTCGCTTTCCGCAACCAGCAGTCCTGGCCCCCGCTGCCGCTGCGGCCGATGGACGACTGGACCCTGGCGTATGTCGACGCGCGCGACGAGACTCTCGTCGACAAGACCACACCGATCCTCGCGACGCTCGACGAGGCCCGCGCTTGGCTCGCCGACAAGGTGCGCGAGATCGACGAGGTTCCCGCCGAGACCGGCGCCTGACCCGGGTCGCTCACTACTCGCCTGGCACGTCGTCGCCGTGACCACTCACCCACCGTGTCGCATCGAGCGTCCAGGCGTGCGGGGCCGCCGTTGAGCCGGCAGGCCCGTTTCAGGGACCTCCGGGCAACCAACAGACCCTCCTGCTTGAGTGCCGCGTCGTTGCTTCGCCCGGCACCAAGAAGTCGCGCGCTCTACACAAGCTGCTGACCTGGGCGGACGCGACACCGGAGCCGGTGTACGAAGAGGTCCACGCCGCTTCGTAAGCCCTCAGCGACCATGAGGTCTCCCGGATGACGCGACAAGGGCCGCCGTCCTGAGCAGGTGCTCAAGTCAGCGGCCCTTGTCGGCTGGTCGGGGTGACAGTGTCTGGTCTCAGGACATCGGAATGGGGTGTCTCACGTCATCGACATGGCGTGTCTCGGGTCATCGGCATGACCCGACGGGTCGATGCTCGATCGTGTCGAAACGCAGACTCGTGATCACAGCGGTCCTGGCCGGCGCCTCGCAGAGCGAGGTCGCCCGCCGCTACGACGTCTCTCAGGGATGGGTCTCACGACTCATGGCCCGCTACCGCACCGAGGGTCAAGCAGCGTTCGAGCCACGCTCACGGCGACCACACACCTACCCGGCCGCGATACCCGAGCCCGTCGTGCAACAGATCCTGGCTTGCGCAGGAACCTCGACGAACAAGGCCACGACTGCGGCGCCGACACCATCGCCTGGCACCTGACCCACCACCACGACATCACCACCTCGCGGGCCACCATCCACCGGATCCTGACCCGCGAAGGCGCCGTGACCCCCGCACCCAAGAAGCGCCCCCGCAGCTCCTACATCCGCTTCCAAGCCGACCAACCCAACGAGACCTGGCAGTCCGACTTCACCCACTACCGACTCACCCGCCCCGACGGGCAACCCGGCACCGACGTCGAGATCATCACCTGGCTCGACGACCACTCCCGCTACGCCCTGCACATCTCCGCCCACCAGCGCATCACCGCACCCATCGTGCTAGACACCTTCGTGCAGGCCTGCGACCAGCACGAACGCCCCGCCTCCGTCCTGACCGACAACGGCATGGTCTACACCGTCCGGTTCGCCGGCCGACGCGGCGGCCGCAACCACCTCGAGTACGAGCTCCACCGCCAAGGCATCACCCAGAAGAACGGACGCCCCAACCACCCCACCACCCAGGGCAAGGTCGAACGCTTCCAGCAAACCATGAAGAAGTGGCTGCGAGCCCAGCACACCCAGCCGACCATCCTTGCCCAGCTACGGACCCTGCTCACGGCGTTCGCCACCTGCTACAACAACACCCGACCCCACCAACCGGACCGACAGCCACGACCGGCTACGCCGCGACAAGATCGACAAGACCGGATGCGTCACCCTGCGCATCGCCGGCAAGCTCCGACACATCGGCATCGGACGACCCCACGCAGGAACCCACGTCCTGCTGTCGTCCACGACCACGACGTAAGCATCATCAACGCCGCCACCAGCGAGATCCTGCGCGAGCTCACCATCGACCTCACCCGCGACTACCAGCCACGCGGCACCACCACCGACACATGACAAAGGCCCGAACCCACATCCGTGGGTCCGGGCCTTGCCGATGTCCTGAGACATCACACTGGTCGGGGTGACAGGATTTGAACCTGCGACCTCTTCGTCCCGAACGAAGCGCGCTACCAAGCTGCGCCACACCCCGAAGGACTGCACCCGCTGGCGACCCGACCCGAAGGACGGTCCCGTGTGCGGAAGCCTGCTCAGAATAGCCGACGATCGCCCCGGAACGAAAACCGGATCCGGCTACCTGGCGGTGAACGTGATCAAGGTCGCCTCGGGACGGCACGCGAAGCGCACCGGCGCGTACGGCGAGGTCCCCGCGCCGGCCGAGACGTGCAGCCACGTGGAGGCTGCGCCGTCGGGCGCGTCCGGGCGGGCGCCGGGCCAGCCGTGCAACCCCTTGGCCCGCCGGCGGTCGATGTCGCAGTTCGTCACCAGCGCGCCGTAGAACGGCACGCAAAGCTGGCCGCCGTGCGTGTGCCCCGCGATGATGGCGTCCGCACCGTCGGCGTACATCTGGTCCAGCACGCGCGTGTACGGCGCGTGCGTCACGCCGAGACGGAGCAGGGCGCCGTCGTCGTGCTCGGGTGCTGGGGCGGGAAAGTCGTCGAGGCCGAGGTGCGGGTCGTCGACGCCCGCGAAGGCGATGCGACGCCCGTCGACGACGACGGCGTCACGCCGGTTCGTCAGGTCGGACCACCCGGCGGCGGACATCGCCGCGGCGAGCTCGGCGGCCGGCAGGTTGGGCCTGCTGCGGGTACGGGGCCCGGACCTCGTCCACAGGTAGCGGGCCGGGTTCTTCGGCTTGGGGGCGTAGTAGTCGTTCGACCCCATGACGAAGGCACCGGGAGCCCGCTCGAGGAGCGGCTCCAGGGCGTGCAGCAGCGGGCCCAGGGCCTCACGGTGCGCCAGGTTGTCGCCGGTGTCGATCACCAGGTCCGGCTCGAGGTCGGCCAGCGACCGCACCCAGGCGATCTTGCGGTGCTGCGTCGGCGTGAGGTGCAGGTCGGAGACGTGCAGCACGCGCAGGTCCCGCTCACCGCGCGGCAGCGTCGGGATCGTGACCTGGCGGACCGTGAAGAGCTTGGTCTCGAGGTGGGCGTAGGCGAGACCGGCTGCCGTGACGGCGGCAGCACCGCCGAGCAGCGTCCGGGGGCTCAGTCGTCGTCCCCGTCGTTGCCGTTCCCGCCGCCGTTGCCGCCGCTGTTCCCGGGGCCGTCGTCACCGCCGTCGTCGTCACCGCCGTCGTCGTCACCGCCGTCGTCGTCACTCTGGTCGGACTCCTCGGAGTCGTCGTCCCCGTCGGCCGACGGCGTGTACGTGACCGGCGATCGCCCGATCAGGTTCGCGTCGGGTGCGCCGAAGTCCTGGACAGGCATGCCCGCGACCGCATCGTCCATGTAGTCCTTCCACGCCGGAGCCGCGACCCGGGAGCCGTACATCGGGATGTGGGTCACCCCGTTGACCGTGATCGGCACCGTCGCGTGGTCCTCCTGCGGGTCGTCGACCGACCCGACCCAGACGGACGTCGCGAGCTGCGGGACGAACCCGCTGAACCACGTCTGGGCGGCCAGCTGCGACGTACCGGTCTTGCCGGCGACGGGTCGGCCGTCGGCGAGGCCGCCGAGGGAGCGCGCCGTACCGGTCCCGGAGAAGACCTGCTCCATCGCGTAGACGACGGTGTTCGCGATGTTGCTGGGCAGGGCGTTCGAGTCGCACTGGGACTTGGGGACGTCGTACCCCTCGCCGTCAGGGCCGGTGACCTCGGTGATCGCGACCGGCGTGCAGTACGTGCCGCCCGAGGCGAGCGTGGCGTACATGGCGGCCATGTTCAGCGGGGAGGACTCCTGGGTCCCGAGCACCATCGGCGCCTGGACGTCGACGTCCGGCTTCTCGGCGACGGTCAGCGGGCCGTGCCCGGTCTTGCTCGTGGGCCGGAAGCCCATGTCCCAGGCGTTGTCCGCCAGGTCGCACAGGTTGATCTCGTAGCCCATCGACGCGTAGGCCGTGTTCACCGACTCGTACGTCGCGCGGAGCACGGAGATGTTGCCGGCCGTGTTGCCCTCGGCGTTGGCCGGCTCCCACGGCTTCTCGCTGGTGAGCCGGGTGCAGGGAGCGTTGAAGTTCTGCGGCCAGCGTCCCACCTTGTTGGCCGTGACCGTCTCGTTCAGCGTGTGGCCCTCGCGCAGCCACTGGGCCAGCACCACCGGCTTGAAGTTCGAGCCGGGCTGGAACCCGCCGGACGCACCGTGGATGTAGTCCGCGTTGTAGTTGACGGTGGTGTGGCGGGTCTTCTCGGCGGCAGCCGTCCCCGAGTAGGGCACGTTCTGGGCCATCGCCTTGATCTCACCGGTGCCCGGCTCGACCGACACGACGGACGCCTCGAGGCCGCTCGCGTCGTCCGCGGGGACGTGCGCCTTGATCGTCTTGTTCGCCTCCCGCTGCATCTTCATGTCCAGCGTGGTGTGGATCTCGAGGCCGCCGCGGTACAGCAGCTCGTTGCGGTCGGCGCGGGTCTCGCCGTACGTCGGGTCGAGGAGGATCTCCTTGATGACGTAGTCGCAGAAGAATGCCGACCCCTTCGCGGACTGGCACCCGGCGGACACGGGGCTGACGTTCAGCGTGTCCTTGATCGGGACAGCCTGCGCCTCCTCACGCTCGCTCGTGGTGATGTAGCCGAGCTTCCACATGTTCTGCAGCACGAGGTTGCGGCGCTCCTCGGCCTGCTCGGGCTGACGCGTCGGGTCGAAGTCGCTCGGGGCCTTCGTCACGCCGGCGATCGTGGCGGCCTCGACGATGCTGAGGTCGGCCGCCGACTTGTCGAAGTAGTAGCGCGCGGCGCTCTCGACGCCGTAGATCTGGTTCACGCCGTACTGCGCCACGTTGAGGTAGCCCTGGAGGATCTCCTCCTTGGACATCTTCTTCTCGATGGCGATCGCCATCTTCGCCTCGCGCAGCTTGCGGTTGAGCGTGTCCTCGTGCGCGTCGATCACCGCGAACGGGTCGTCCTCCTGGAGCGCCGCCTCGATGAGCATGTTCTTCACGTACTGCTGCGTGATCGTGGACGCACCCTGCGTGGCGGAGCCGCTGAGGTTGTTCAGCGCGGCTCGGGTGATGCCCTTCGGGTCGACGCCGTTGTGGTCGTAGAAGCGCTCGTCCTCGATGGCGACGGCCGCGTGCTCCATGTGGTCGGAGATCTCGTCGAGGGAGACCACGATGCGGTTCTGGTAGTAGAACGTCGCGAGGAGCTTGCCGTTGTCCGCATAGATGCGCGACTGCTGCGACAAGGGCTGCGGCTCGAGCTCGGCCGGCACCTCGTCGTACATCTCGATGGTGCTGTCGGCTGCGGCGTTGGCACCCGCCACGGCGGGGATGACGAACCCGGCCGCGAGCACGCCACCGGCTCCCGCGGCGAGCAGGAACGCCAGCAGGAGTGCGACCATCTGGGTGGCGGGGATCGTGCGCGTGATGCGGCGCGGCTCAGGATTCGCCATGCTCTCAGCCTAGAGGGTCAGGTGGGGCGGGCCGGCCGATCCGGACGGCGCGCGTGTGCAGGTCCTGTGGAGCGCTCGTCAGGACGACCTCACGGGGCGAGGCCTCACCCGGTCGGGCTACCATCGCCGCATGGCTACCACGTGGGAATACGCGACCATCCCCCTCCTCATCCACAACACCAAGGCGATCCTCGACCAGTGGGGTGCGGACGGCTGGGAGCTCGTGCAGGTCGTGCCCGGCCCGGACGGTACCGGCCTGGTCGCCTACCTCAAGCGGCCCTCGGGGCAGTGAGCGCGATGAGCATCGACGCCCGCCTCGCCGAGCTCGGGATCACCCTGCCCGACGTCGCCGCCCCGGTGGCGTCCTACCAGCCGGCCGTGCGTTCGGGCGTGCACGTCTACACCGCCGGCCAGCTCCCGTTCGTCGACGGTGCGCTGCCCACCACGGGCAAGGTCGGTGACGGCGAGGGTCTCGTCGACCCCGCCGCCGCGGCGGACCTGGCCCGCACCTGCGCGCTGAACGCCCTCGCGGCGGTGCGCTCCGTCGTCGGCTCCCTCGACGACGTCCGCATCGTCAAGGTGACCGGGTTCGTCGCGAGCGACCCGTCGTTCACGGGCCAGCCCGCCGTTCTCAACGGCGCCTCGAACGTGCTGGGTGAGATCTTCGGCGACGCGGGCATCCACGCACGCTCCGCCGTCGGCGTCGCGGTCCTCCCGCTGGACGCTCCCGTCGAGGTCGAGCTGATCGCGGAGCTCACGGCGTAGCACCGCGCTCGGTTCCGCGGGGGAAGTGCCGAGCCGCGCGCGGTCGCGTTCACGCGCCCCAGGGGGCGCTCCACTTCGGGAGAGGGACGACCGCGCGCGGCTCGCCCCTTCTCCCGCTCCTCTCACCCTGCGCTGCGCGAACCGCGGGCAGAAGAGCGAAGCGGGGACGACGAAGCCCCCGGCACGGTCGTCAACCCGAAGTGGAGGGCGCCCCGCGCCCGTGAACGCGACCGTGCCGGGGGCTTCGTCGTCCCCGCGTGAGCGAGCGGGACGACCAGGGTTCAGCGGGCGCGGCGCTCTAGGCGGTCGAGGTCGAGGAGGACGACGGCGCGGCCCTCGCGACGGACCCAGCCGCGGGTGGCGAAGTCGGCCAGCGCCTTGTTGACGGTCTCGCGGGAGGCGCCGACGAGCTGGGCGAGCTCCTCCTGGGTGAGGTCGTGCGCGACGCGGACGCCCTCGTCGTTCGGCTCGCCGAACCGGTTGGACAGGTCGAGCAGCGCCTTGGCGACGCGTCCTGGTACGTCGGAGAAGACGAGGTCGGCCAGGGTCTCGTTGGTGCGGCGCAGGCGCCGGGCCAGTGCTCCGAGGAGGGTCGTGGCGACGTTGGGGTGCGCGGCGATCCACTGCACGAGTGCCTGGTGACGGAGCTCGTAGCAGAGCGCGTCGGAGACGGACGAGGCCGTGGCGGTACGGGGGCCGGGGTCGAACAGCGACAGCTCGCCGAACATCTCGCCCGGACCGAGGATCGAGAGCAGGTTCTCGCGTCCGTCGCTCGAGCGGCGACCGAGCTTGATCTTGCCCTGGGCGATCACGTAGAGGCGGTCGCCCGGCTCTCCCTCGCGGAACAGGACGTCTCCGCGGGTCAGCTCCACGGGGACCATGGACTCGAAGAGCGCCTTCGACTCTTCGCTGTCCATGTCCGCGAAGAGGGGGGCGGAGAGCACGACGGTGTCGTCCACAGGAATCCTCACGTTCTCAGGTCGCGTCCGCTCGGGACGTGTGCTGTCTCGAAATGTGTTCCAGGTCTCAGTGTGCCTCACGCAGGGGCATCATGCCTGGAAGGGGTGTCTCAGGTGGCTCCCTGGCGAACGTCCGAGGACCGCCGGCGGTTCCTGACAGGGACGTCGAGGTCCTTGTCGGAGGGTGGCCGATACGCTGCCGAGGTGACCGCCGAGAAGCCACAGCAGCCTACCCCGACGGGGGAGTCGTCCCTGGCACTGGTCCGTCGGGCGCGACGGATCGACCGGGTGCTCGCCGAGACGTACCCCGAGGCGCGCGCCGAGCTCGACTTCACCACGCCCCTGGAGCTGTTGGTCGCGACGGTGCTGTCCGCGCAGACCACGGACGTCCGGGTGAACGCGACCACACCCGTCCTGTTCGAGCGGTATCCCGACGCGGCCGCGCTCGCCGGGGCGGACCCTGCCGAGATGGAGGAGATCCTGCGGCCCCTGGGCTTCTACCGTGCCAAGACCCGCGCGGTCATGGGTCTCGGCCGGGCGCTCGTGGAGAGGTACGACGGCGAGGTCCCCCCGCGGCTGCAGGATCTCGTCACGTTGCCCGGTGTGGGCCGCAAGACGGCGAACGTGGTGCTGGGCAATGCGTTCGGGATCCCGGGGATCACCGTCGACACGCACTTCGGGCGGCTGGCGCGGCGGCTGGGGTTCACGCGCGAGGAGGACCCGGTGAAGGTGGAGCACGCGGTCGGTGCGATCTTCCCGAAGAAGGACTGGACGATGCTCAGCCACCACCTGGTGTGGCACGGCCGGCGGGTGTGCCACGCGCGACGTCCTGCGTGCGGGGCGTGCCCCGTCGCGCGGTGGTGCCCGTCGTACGGTGCGGGGGAGACGGACCCGGCGGCCGCGGCGAAGCTGGTCCGCACGGGCGGGCGCGCCTGAGCCGCTCCCGCCGTGCCCGAGCCGTCCTGCGGTGCCCGCCGGTCTACCCCGCCGCGAGGGCGTGGGGCAGCCAGTCGGCGAGGAGCGCGGTGACCGCCTCGGGATCCTCCTCGGCGAGATAGTGCCCCGCGCCGTCGACCACCTCGAACCGGAAGTCGCGCGCCAGGGCCGCGCCGTCGACGTCCGCGGTCGCGGCCCGGACGAATCCGTCCGCCGCGCCGTGCACCTGCAGCACGGGCACGTCGACCCGGCGCCGCAGGGCGCCCAGGAACCGGCGGCCGCTGGGCCGCACGGCGTACCGCGTCAACCAGCGCACCGACTCCACCGCGCTGTGCGCCGCGAAGGGCACGCGCAGGACCTCCCGGTACCGCTCCACCGCGTCCCGGGCGAGCGGCCGGGCGGCGCCGGCGTCGAGCACACGCGCGACCTCGTCGCCGTCGGCCAGGCGACGCTCGGCGAGCGAGGGCACCTGGTAGAGGGCGAGCATCCGCCGGGCGACGGGCGTGAGGAGCCGCCGGCTGGGCACGTGCAGGCGCAACGGGTGCGGCGCGGCGAGCGCGGCCACCCCCGCCGTGACCGCCGGTTGCAGCGCCGCCATCGCCCAGGCGAGGACGCCACCGGTGCCGGCACCGACGACGACGGCACGGTCGTGGCCGAGGGAACGCACCACGCCCGCGACGTCCCGCGTCCGGGTGGGGACGTCGTGACCCGACGGTGGCTTGTCGGACGCGCCGACCCCCCGCAGGTCGAGCGCGGCGACCCGGACGCCGTCGTCGGCCAAGGCCTCGAGCTGGTGGCGCCAGCCCCACCAGAACTCCGGGAAGCCGTGCAGGAACAGCACGAGCGGAGCCCGGTCGCCGTTCGTGCGGGCCGGACCGGCCGTGGCGACGTGGAACCGCGAACCGTTGGCCGGGACGAACTCGTGACGCCACGGACCCTCGACGAGGGCGGACGTGTAGTCGGCGTCAGGCATGGCGGTCACGCGCCGAACCTACCGGCTCAACGGCCGGAGGACACGCGGGTGGACCCCTTCGCGCCGGGCCCGGGCTCGCCGTCGCGGTCCTCGCGAGGCTCCTTCGGCGGGTCGAACCGGTAGCCGACGTTGCGCACCGTGCCGATGAGCTGCTCGTGCTCGGGCCCGAGCTTGGCGCGCAGCCGCCGGACGTGCACGTCGACGGTGCGGGTGCCGCCGTAGTAGTCGTACCCCCACACCTCTTGCAGCAGCTGGGCCCGGGTGAAGACCCGGCCCGGGTGCTGGACGAGGTACTTGAGGAGCTCGAACTCCTTGTAGGTGAGGTCGATGGGGCGGCCGCGGAGCCGGGCGGTGTACCCGCCGGCGTCGATCGCCAGCTCGCCGGCGGAGATCTCCTGGGGAGAGTCCTCGGCGGGCCCGTGCGCGGACCGCTCCACGACGAGCCGCAGCCGCGCCTCCACCTCGGCGGGGGCGGCGTTCTCCAGCAGCAGGTCGTCGGCGCCCCACTCGTGGTTGACCACGGTCAGGCCGCCCTCGGTCAGGACGAGCACGAGCGGGACGGTCAGGCCGGTCGCGTGCAGCAGCCGGCAGGTGGTGCGGGCGGCGACCAGGTCGCGGCGCGCGTCCAGGAGGACGACGTCCGAGTCGGGCGCGTCCACCAGCGCGGACGGCTCCATCGGCAGCACCCGCACCTTGTGCGAGAGCAGTCCGAGAGCAGGTAGTACCTCGACCGACCCGCCCGTCGCGGGTGTCAGGATCAACAGCTCGGCCACACGCACCTCCTCCCGCCACCGGTGGTGGTAAAGGTACCGTGCCGCGGACCGCGGGTCACAACGGGTCGGCATGCGAGACTCTTCGACGTGACCGTGACCACCCGTGCCGTGACGACCGCTGCGCTCGCCGCTCTCGTCGCCGCGGCGGCGTACCTGGGGCCGCTGTGGACGACGGCGGCGGCCGCCGGGCTGGTGATCCTGGTGGCGGTCGGCTGGCCCGCGCTCCTGCGGCTCCCGGCCGAGGGCGCGACCGTCCTCGTCGTCCTGCTCGGGGGCCTGGGCGCGGTGGCGGTGGCCTGGGCGACACCGGACGAGCCGGTGCTGCGGCACGTCCCCGTCGTGATCGCGATGGCCCTGGTCCTGGCGTTCGTGGCCCAGATGCTCCGTCGCGGGGGGCGCCCCCGGCTGGTGGAGTCGGTGAGCGGCATGACGGCCGGCGTCGTCGTCGCGACCGCGGCCGCGGGCTGGGTCGCCACCGGTCGCTCGGACGCCGGGGCCGCCCTGGTGGTGACGAGCGCCGTGTCGCTGGTCGTCGCGGCCGCTGTCTCCGCGCTCCCGGTCGCTGCCGGCTGGACCGGATCCTTGCTCTCCGTCGCCCTCGGCGCGGTGGCCGGTGCGGCGGCCGCGACCGTCGTCCACGACGTGGCACCGCTGACCGGTGCCCTGACGGGACTGGTCGCCGGTCTCGTCTCCGCCGCGCTGCGGTTCCTCTTCGAGCGGCAGCCGGCGTTGTCCCGTCGCCGGGCGGGAGCGTCGGCGTCGGCGGTCCCCGTCGTGGTGACCGGGATCCTGGTGTTCGTGGTGGGTCGCGTCGTCATCTGACGTGCTGGTTCACCCGACGCGGAGCGCCTCGCCGGCCAGCTCGATCCGCACCGTCCTGGCCACGAGCTCGCCACCGGCCTCCAGGGCGACGTTCCACAGCAGGCCGAACGCCGCGCGCTCGAAGTCCGCCGTGGCGCTGAAACCGAAGAGGTGGCGGCCGTAGGGGTCGGTGCCGACGCCACCGAACTCGGCGTCGAGCGCGATCGGCTGCGTGATCCCGCGGATCGTGAGATGCCCGTGCAGCACGAACTTGGTGCTGGTCCCGGCCGTGGCCCGGGTCGTGTCCACGTCGCGACGGAGGCGGCGTCGATGGTGGCCGACACGGACGAGGCCAGGGGGACCTCGGCGACGTGGATGACGGCGCCCCCGGTGCCGAACTGCCCGCGGACGGGACTGACCATCATGTGCATCGCCAGGAAGCCGATGCGCTGGTGGGCGACGTCGAGCTCGTACGTGCCGGCAGCGGGGACGACGAGGCCGTTCCTGGTCCGCGTGGGTGCTTCGGTCATCAGGGGCCTCCTGGATGCCCGACGACGCTGGGCACCCGGTGTTCGAGTGCGGGGCGGCGTCGTCGGGACAGGTGCGCGTACGCTACGGGCGCGTCACCACGCCTACGGTACCGGGAACATTCATGCAAACCGATCTGTTCCCACCGTCGACGTGGTCGTGACGCGTCCCGTGAACAGGAGGTCCGGATGGTCCCGCAGCCCGTGGTCCTCGGCGCGCTCGTGGCGCTGACCGTCGTGGTGGGCCTGGTCTGGCGCCACCGGCAGGGCCGGGTCCGGGTCGGAGCCACCAGCGGTGCGACGGCGTCGGCCCCCTGGGACGCGGACCTCGCCGCGCTGGGCGCCGCGCCCGGCGCCCGGGCCACCTTCGTCCAGTTCTCGGCGGCGGTGTGCGCACCGTGCCGTGCCACCGCCCGCGCTCTCGGTGAGCTCGTCGCCGTCCACCCGGACGTCGCGCACGTCGAGATCGACGTCGAGGACCACCTCGACCTCGTGCTCCGGGCCGGCGTGCTGCGCACTCCCACGGTGCTCGTGCTCGACGCCGCCGGGTCCGAGGTGGCCCGGGCGTCCGGTGCGATGACACCTGCCCAGGCGCGCGCGGCGCTCGACGCCGCCACCCCCACCGACCTGCCCTCCGGGAGGAGCGCATGACCTCGTCCGACCGCCCCGCCGCACCGACGGATCCGAGCCCCTCCGGGACGTCGGAACCGGCCGGCATCGACCCTCGCGGCCCCCGGGTGGGCGCCGGCATCACCGCGGCACTGCTCGCCGTCGTCGTGCTGCTCGGTCCCGGCACCGAGGCGCTCGCGCTGCTCGCCGTCGTCGCGCTCAGCTTCCTCCCCGGCGCGCTGCTCGGCACGCACGCGACGTGGCAGGGGTGGTTGTTCCGCACGCTCGTCCGCGCGCGGCTCGGTGCCCCCGAGCACCTCGAGGACCCGCGGCCACCGCAGTTCGCCCAGCTCGTCGGGCTCCTCGTCACCGCAGCCGGGGTCGCGCTCGGCCTCGCGGGCGTGCCGGGTGCCGTGCCGTGGGCGGCCGGGGTCGCGTTCCTCGCGGCAGCGCTCAACGCGACCGTCGGGCTCTGCCTCGGGTGCGAGCTGTACCTGCTGGGACGGCGGTTCCGCGGCGTCCGCGTCTGACCGTCAGTAGACGAGCGCCTGCGCGCCCGGACGCAGCGACTCCTCGACGAACACCGGTGCGCCAGCGATCCGCACACCCGGCACGACGTCGTCGGGCCCGATGTCCCGCCGGGCCGCGCACTGGGTGCACAGGGTCACCGTCCCCGCCGCCAGGACGGCCTCGAGCAGGTCGGCCGCCGGCGCGGCGTGGTCGAGCTCGAGCTCGGCGGCGCGGCCCGGCACCGCGAACCAGGCCGACTCCCCGGTGAGCCACAGCGAGACCTCCACGCCGGCGGCGACGGCTGCCGCGGCGACGGTCAGCGCCTGGTTCGTCGCTTCCGGTCGCTCCGTGCCGGCGGTGGTCTTGACGACGAGTGAGCGCTGCGATGTGGTCTCGGTCATAGCGCCGACCCTAGCCGCGCGGCGGTGGGTACGATCGAGGCATGTCGGTCCACGCGCTCGAGATCTTCTTCACCAGCCTCCTGGTCGTCACCGTCGGGGTGATCACCTGGTTCGCGGGCTACGTCGTCTACAAGCTGTTCCAGGGTCAGCGCTGATGCCCTTCACCTTCCCCGAGGGCCTCGCGCCCGAGGTGTACCCGCTGGCCTGGCTCGTCGGTCGGTGGACCGGCGGTGGTGTCATCAAGTACGAGGGCATCGCCGAGACGCCGTTCCGCCAGGAGCTGCTCTTCGACCACGACGGCGGCCCGTACCTGCGCTTCACCTCGACGCTGCGGGTCCGGTCCGGTGCGGCGGCCGACGGCGAGACGACGGACGGTGACGGCGAGGGCGACGACGCCTTCGACACCGTCTGGTCGACCGAGACCGGCTACTGGCGGGTGTCCACCGAGCGCCCCGACGACCTGCCCGAGGGCAAGCACCCCCTCGAGGTGCTCGTCACCGACGCCTCGGGCCGCCTGTCCCTGTTCCTGGGGATCGTCGGCGACGGCCGGGTCGACCTGGCCACGGACTTCGTGGCGCGGACCTCGACCGCCGCGGAGGTCACCGCGGCCAAGCGGCTGTACGGCAACGTCGAGGGTCGCCTGCTGTGGCTCGAGGAGCTGGCCGCGTTCGGCCACCCCATGGGCTCCTACGCCTCCGGCGAGCTCGACCGGACCGACACCCCGTCATGACCTACCGCAGCCCGATCCTGGACCGACCCGGAGCCGTCGCCGCCACGGGGCCCGACGAGGGTGTGGCCTGGCACTACGGCGAGCCCGTCGCGGAGCAGCGCGCGCTGGCCCGCGGCGGTGCCGTGGTCGACCAGTCGCACCTCGGTGTCGTCCGTCTCACCGGACCCGACCGCCTGAGCTGGTTGCACTCGATCACCTCGCAGGACGTCGAGCACCTCGCCCCGCGCACCTCCACCGAGCTGCTCGTGCTGTCCCCGCAGGGTCGCGTCGAGCACGCGCTCGGCGTCGTCGACGACGGCACGTCCACCTGGCTGGTCACCGAGCGGGACCGCGTCGAGCCGCTCGTCGCCTGGCTGACGCGGATGCGCTTCATGATGCGCGTCGAGATCGACGACGTCACCGACGACTACGCCGCGCTCGGTGAGCCCGTGGCCGCCGAGGGTGCCGAGGGCGAGCCCGTGACGTGGTGGGACACCTGGCCGCGCGTCGCCGTCGGCGGCACCCGGTACGGCCCGCCCGAGGAGGAGCACCCCGGGGCGGACCGCGCCTGGCGGCTCGTGCTCGTCCCGCGGGCGACCCTGGCCGAGGCCGTCGCCGAGCGCGAGGCCGCCGGCTGGCGGCTCGCCGGTACGTGGGCCACCGAGGCGCTGCGCGTCGAGGCGTGGCGCCCGCGGCTGGCCCGCGAGGTCGACGACCGCTCCGTCCCGCACGAGCTCGACTGGCTGCGCACCGCCGTCCACCTGCACAAGGGCTGCTACCGCGGCCAGGAGACCGTCGCGCGGGTGCACAACCTCGGCCGGCCCCCGCGACGCATCGTCATGCTCCACCTCGACGGGTCGCAGCACGTCGTGCCCGACGCCGGTGCGGACGTCCGGCGCGACGGCGCCGACGGCAAGGTGGTCGGCCAGGTCACCTCGGTCGCCCGCCACCACGAGCTCGGCCCGGTGGCGCTCGCCGTGGTCAAGCGGAACCTGCCGGACGATGCCCCGCTGGTCGTCGTCGGGGCGGTGGGGACCCGTGCGGACGCGCAGGAGCTCGTCGTCGACGCGACCCAGGAGACGATCGTCCCCGGTGAGGGTGTCTCCGCCGACCGGCCCGAGGGGCGCGGCGAGACGTTGCGCGGCCTGACCCCACGCGGTGGCGACGGGACCCAGAGCCTGCTGTGATCGTGCGGTGAGAGCACCGGGCCCGCGCGAGGCGGGTGCTGCGGCGGGTGCCGCGGTGCGGACGCTCCTCCGTCGGATCCGCATCCGGCAGGGCTTCGCGCGGTTGCGGTCGGGCTTCTGGCCCATCGTCCAGGCGTCGCTCGCCGCCGGGGTGGCCTACCTGCTGGCGCACCTCGTGCTGGGCCACGAGCAACCGTTCTTCGCGGCGGTCGCCGCCTGGGTGTGCCTGGGGTTCTCGTTCGACCGGGAGCTGCGACGGGTGGCCGAGGTCGCCGTGGGCGTCGCGGTCGGCGTCGGCATCGGCGAGGTCATCGTCGAGCTCATCGGCACGGGATGGTGGCAGCTCACGGTCGTGCTGCTCGTCTCGGCGCTCCTCGCCCGCTTCATCGACCGCGGACCCCTGCTCGTCACGCAGGCAGGCGTGCAGGCCATCGTCGTGGTCGGTCTCCCGGCAGCCGTCGCGCACGACGGCGCGTTCGGCCGCTGGACGGACGCCGCCGTCGGCGGTCTCGTCGCCCTGGCCGTGACGCTGCTGCTGCCGAGCGACCCGCTGCGCAGGCTGCGCTCGTTGGCCTACGAGGCGACCACCGAGCTCGCCGAGACGTTGGAGGCGGTCGGTCGCGGGCTGCGGGTCCGGGACATGGACGACCTCGGCGCGGCGCTGGTCCGTGGCCGGGCGTCGGAGTCGGTGCTGGCCGACTGGCGGGACACCGCGCGCAAGGCCGAGGAGATCGCCCGGGTCGGCGTCAACCGTGGGCAGCGCGGGGACATCCACCACCTGGCGGGGCAGGCGGTGCTGGTGGACCGGGCCATGCGCAGCGTGCGGCTGCTCGCTCGCCGCGCCCCGACCGTCGTCGGACCCGACGGGACGTGGCCCGAGCTCGGTGCGCTGGCCGACGAGGTGGAGCGGTTCGCCGGCGGGGCACGTCTGCTGGCCTCCGCCGTCGGCGGCGGTGGTTCCCTCGAGGAGGCCCGCGAGCTCCTGGTCGACGTCGCCGAGGCGGCCGACCCGCACGCGCTCGGGGGCGGTGACCTGCGGGTCGCCTCGCTGGTCGTGCTGCTGCGCTCGCCGGTGGTGGACGCCCTCGAGGCGGCTGGGCTGGACGCGCAGGCGGCGCGGGAGCACCTGCCGGAGCTCTGACCCGTTCTCCCGTTTTGCCGATGTCGGTAGTTCGTGTCGAGGTCGGCAGTGCGCACTGCCGACCTCGACACGAACTACCGACATCGGCAAAAGGTCCCGGCGGATGCGGCGAGTGGTGCGGACGTCAGGGTGCGGCACCGTCCGTGGCGTCGGCGAAGACGAGCGCCGACACCTCGTGGACCAGGGCGTCGATCTCGGGCTCGTCGCCGGGCCACTCGGCCACGACCCGCTGAAGCCGGCGCCGCTCCGCCTCGCGCAGGATCTCCGCGGCGACGTCCGTCTGGTCGGTCGCCCGGACCGTGTCCCCGTCGACGACGACGAGCCCGCGCGCCGCCAGCCCGGCAGCCACGTGCCGCACGGTCTCCGGAGACACGTGGCTGCGTTCCGCCATGACCGCGACCGTCCGGGACCGCTTGAGCGAGACCCGGGTGACCATCCACGCCTCCTCGGGGCCCAGGTCGGCGTCGGGCGCGGTGATCTCGTACACGCGCAGCGGGTCCTGGACGCCCACCCGGCGCCACAGGATCATCCGCAGCTCCTCGAGGGAGGTGCGGCTCGACGGCAGGGCGAAGGACTCGCCGGCGGCGTGGCCGGCCACGACGGCGGGGTCGGCGTCGCGGGTCGCGGTGCGCAGCTCCACCTGGGGCAGGAGCCAGGCCAGGGCGAAGGCGACGACGGCGACCGGAACGGCCCACAGGAACACGGTCTGCAGGGTGTCGGCGTACCCGTCGAGGAACCAGCCCTGCACCTCGGGCGGGCACTGGGCGAGCCCCTCGACCGACGCCTCGAGGGCGGCGGGGCCGCAGCGGCCCTGCGCGGCGGAGGGGACGCCGGTCGAGAGGTTCGCGACGAGCTGGTCGGCGAAGATCGTGCCGAACACGGCGACGCCGACGGACGACCCGATGGTGCGGAAGTACGTGGCTCCCGACGTCGCGGTCCCCAGGTCGCGGTAGGCGACCGCGTTCTGCACGGCGATGACGAGCACCTGGGTGACCATGCCGAGCCCCGTGCCGAGCACGAACATGCTCAGGCTCGACTGGAGCGTGCTCGTGTCCCGGTCCATGAGGGACAGCAGGAAGAGACCGACGGTGGTGATCGCCGTGCCGAGGATCGGGAAGACCTTGTACCGGCCGGTGCGGGTGATCAGCTGCCCGGAGCCGATCGAGGTGAGGAGCAGCCCCAGCATCATCGGCGTCATCTCGAGGCCGGACATCGTCGGGGAGGAGCCCTTGACCGTCTGCAGGTAGAGCGGCAGGTAGGTGATGGCGCCGAACATCGCGAACCCGACGACGAACCCGACCACCGCTGCCACGGAGAACACCCGGTTGCGGAAGAGGTGCAGCGGCAGCACGGGCTCGGGGGCGCGGCGCTCCACGAGCACGAACGCGACCACGCCCACGACGGCCACGATGACCATCGAGTACACCTGCACCGAGTCCCAGCCCCACGTGGTCCCGCCGAGGCTCGTGGTGAGCACGACGGCCGTGGACACGACGGCGAGGAGCACGATGCCGGCGTAGTCGATCCGCGGTCGGCTGCGCGGCGTGATGGGCGGCAGCACGGCGACGACCACGACCAGCGCCACGATCCCGAGGGGGACGTTGATGTAGAACACCCACTGCCAGGACAGGTTGTCCACGAACCAGCCGCCCAGCAGTGGTCCGGCGACGGAGGCGACGCCGAACACGGCACCGAACATCCCCTGGTACTTCCCGCGCTCCCGCGGGGAGACGACGTCCCCGATGATGGCCTGGCTCAGCACCATGAGCCCGCCGCCGCCCACGCCTTGGAGCGCACGCCAGGCGATGAGCTGCCCCATCGTCTCGGACGTGCCGCACAGCATCGAGCCGCCGAGGAAGATGGCGATGCAGACGATGAAGAGCACCTTGCGGCCGAGCAGGTCGCCGAGCTTGCCCCACAGCACCGTGGTGGCCGTCGTGGCCAGCATGTAGGCGGTGACGACCCAGGACAGGTGCTCGGCGCCGCCGAGGTCGCTGACGATAGTGGGCAGCGCGGTGGCGACGATGGTCTGGTCGAGCGCGGCGAGCAGCATGGCGAGCATGAGCCCGCCGAATATCGCCCAGATCTTCGACTGCGGTAGCGCCTGCGGGTCGGTGGTCTGCGACGTCACGCGGGTCCTCCCTGGTGCCTGCCTGCTCGGCAGCCTGTCACGGCCCGCACGGTGCCGCGCGCGCAGCGGACGAACGGCGCCCGGACATGACGAGGGCTGTTCCTGCAGCGCACGGCGCGGTAGCGTCGTCGCCCATGGAGGTCTCCGTCAGCGCGTTGCGCGCCGAGCTGAAGTCGTGGATCGAGAAGGCGCGCGACGGGGAGGACGTCGTCATCACCGAGCGCGGCGTCCCGGTCGCCCGGCTCACCGGCGTCGGCAGCGCCGACCTCGTCGGCGAGCTGGTCCGTGACGGACTGCTCACCCCGGCGCAGGCCGAGCGGCCCACGCACACGGTGCCGACGACGGCGCAGGCGGTCGGGGCGGGCAACGGCGCCTCGCGCTCCGGTCTGTCGGGCCTCGTCCGGCGCATCCGCCGCTGAGCCGGGGAGGAAGCGATGGCACTCATCTACTTCGACGCCAGCGCACTGGTGAAGCTGTGCGTCCCCGAGCAGGGGTCAGCCCTGGCGAGCGCCCTGTGGAACCGGGCCGACGTCGTCGTCACCTCGCGCCTGGCGGACACCGAGATGCGCGCCACCCTGGCCGCCGGGGAGCGTGCGGGCGTCCTCGACGCCGCGGCCCGCCGCCGTGCGCTCGAGCGCTGGACCACGCTCTGGCCGGGCCTGCACGTCGTCGAGGTCACGGCCGGGGTGGCCGCCACCGCCGCCGAGCTCGCGTCCGGTCCGCACCCGTTGCGCGGGGGCGACGCCGTGCACGTGGCGAGCGCGCTCGCCGTCGCGCACGAGGACACGCTCGTCGCCGCGTGGGACGAGCACGTCGCGACCGCTGCGCGGGACCGGCGGATGCGCGTCCTCCCGTAGCCTGGTCGCGTGATCGCGAACCTGCAGTACTACGTCTTCGTCCTCCTGGCGATCGTCGTCTTCGTCGTGCAGGCCTGGGCGCTCGTCGATGCGCTGCGCCGCCCGGCGCGCGGGTTCACCGCGGAGGGCAAGCTGACCAAGCCGATCTGGCTGCTCATCCTGGGGGTCGCCGCCGCGCTCGGCTTCCTCGGGCTGCCGCCGATGATGCTCACCTCGACGAGCTTCCTCAACCTCATCGCGTGCGTCGCCGCCATCGTGTACCTCGTCGACGTGCGCCCCAAGCTGCAGGCGTACGGGCCCGGCAAGGGCCGCCGTCAGGGACCGAGCGGATGGTGAGCGCGCCCGTCGCCCGAGGGGCCGTCCCGCTCGCGGAGGTGGTGCGCGGCGAGCTCGTCGAGTCGGTGCACCTCGGCCATCTCGTGGTGCTCGACGCCGCGGGGGAGGTCGTCCTCGCGGCGGGGGACCCGGCGGCGAAGATCTGGCCGCGCTCGGCCGTCAAGCCGCTGCAGGCGGTGGCGATGGTGCGTGCGGGGCTCGACCTGCCGCCCGAGCTGCTGGCCCTCGTCGCGGCGAGCCACAACGGCGAGGCGGTGCACCGCGACGGGGTCCGCGCGATCCTCGGCGGCGCCGGGCTGGGGCTCGACGCGCTGCGCAACACCCCGACCCTGCCGATGTACCCGCCCGCCGCCGCGGGCTGGCTCCGTGCCGGCCGGTCGGCGGCGTCCGTCACCCAGGACTGCTCGGGCAAGCACGCGGGCATGCTCGCGACCTGTGTCGCGGCGGGGTGGGGCACCGCCGACTACCTCGACCCGGCCCACCCGCTGCAGCGGGCGGTGCGGGCCACGCTCGCGGAGCTGACCGGCGCGGAGCCCGCCCACGTGACCGTCGACGGCTGCGGGGCGCCGTTGTTCGCGACGACGCTGGACGGGCTGGCACGGTCGTTCGGCCGACTGGCGTCCGCGGCGGCGGGCGTCGATGCCGACCCCGACGCCGACCCCGACGTCGATGCCGGCGGCAGCCCGGCGGCGCAGGTGGCGCGGGCGATGAGCACTCACCCGCACATGGTGGCGGGCACGGGCCGGGAGGACACGCTGGCGATGCAGGCGGTGCCGGGGCTGGTCGCCAAGATCGGCGCGGACGGGGTCTGCGCGGCAGGCCTGCCGGACGGCTCGGCGCTGGCGTTCAAGGTGCTGGACGGCGCCGCTCGGCCCCGCCCGGCGGTGCTGGCGGCGGCGTTGCGGCGTGCCGGCGCCGCCGACGTGCCGGGCGCCGACGTGGACGCGCTGGCGGCGGTCGGTCACGTCCCGGTGCTGGGCGGTGGCCGGCCCGTGGGCGAGGTCCGCGCGGTGCTCGACGACGCGGTGCTCGACGACGCCGTGCTCGACGCGACCGGCGGACGGTCTGCCGTCGGGCCGGGGGAACGGCCGTGAGGGCGCTACTGCAGCGGGCGACGCGGGCGAGCGTGACGGTCGGCGGCGAGGTGGTCGGCGCGTTCGACCGGCCGGGACTGGTGGCGCTGGTCGGCGTGACGCACGACGACGGCCCCGCCGACGCCGCGACGGTGGCCCGCAAGATCGCGGACCTGCGGATCCTGCGCGACGAGCGGTCGGTAACCGATGTGGGAGCGCCGGTCCTGGTCGTCAGCCAGTTCACGCTGTACGGCGACGCCCGCAAGGGCCGCCGGCCGACCTGGCAGGCCGCAGCTCCCCGGCCGGTCGCGGAGCCGCTGGTGGAGGCCGTGGTGGCGGACCTGCGCGCCCGGGGGATCGAGGTCTCGACGGGGGTGTTCGGGGCGGACATGGCGGTCGAGCTGGTGAACGACGGGCCGATCACTATGATGGTGGAAACCTCCTGAGGGAGGAGCCCTCACAAACTTGGCCGCCCGCCTGACCTGCACTGACCTGCGCTGAGCGGCGCAGGTCGTCCCGGAGGTTGACGATGACGTCGTACCGACCGGCCGCCGCGCTCGCCCTGCTCGACACCGGTCGAGGGCCCGTGGCGCCGCACGTCGCCGTGCGCCTGTCGCGGACCCTCGGCGGCGACCCTCCCGCGCTGGCGCAGGTGGCCGCCGTCCTGCGTCCCGAGCACCTGGCCGGCCTCGCCCTCCTGCCGGACCCGTTGCCGGCCGTCCCGGCCACCCGTGCGGGCCTGGACCCAGCACCCCTGGGTGACGACGACCGGTGGGCGCTGCTGTGCGCCGCCGTGGCGGTCACCGACCGGGCCGACGTGCTGCTGCAGGCGGTCGGGCCGGCAGCCGAGGCCCTGGTCGTCGGGTCGGCGGCTGCCGGTGTCGAGGTCGTGGCCGGCCGTGCCCGGGTGACGGACGCCCGGCTGCGGTGCGTGGTGCACGACGACGCGGACCTGGGCGCACGCACGGCGGCCCACTCCGCACTGGCTCGGTCGGCCCGGGACCTCGGGGAGCCCGAGGTCGCCCTCTGGCACACGGCGCTGGGCACCGTCGTCGGCGACGAGCTCCTCGCCGACGGGCTGGTCGAGCTCGCGGCCGCCCTCACCGCACGCGGCGACATGGAGGCGGCTCACCAGGTCGCCCGTGAGGCCGCGAGCCACGCCACCGGCGCGCGCCGGGCGCGAGCCTTCCTCGCGGCCGGGCGCGCCGCCCTCTGGAGCGGCCATCTCGCTGACGCCGACGACTGGTTGCGCCGGGCGGCGGGCAGCGACGTGCCGACGGTCGCCCGGGCCGCCGAGCACTGCGCCGCGGCCGTCTGGACGCTGCGGGCGGGGAGCGCGGTCGAGGGTGCCGAGCAGGCCGTCGTGCGCGCCACCGGCCCGGGCGCCCGCCTCGCACGGCTGGTCGAACCCCTGGTCCACCTCCCGGCGACCCGCGCGGACCGCGCCGCGATGTCTGCCGTCGTGGGGTGCCTGAGCCTGCTCGACGTCGACGGGGCCGGTGCCGAGAGCCTGCTCGCGCGCGCGGTCCTCGCGGCCACGCCGGCCCGGTCGCGGCCCGGGCCGTGGCCGAGGTCGGCCGGTGCGCTCTCGCCGCTGGCCGAGGCGCACGTCCGCGTGACCCAGGCCCTGCTCCTGCTGCACGGGACCGAGGCCGAGGCGGCCGCCGCCGTCCTCGACGACGCCGCGGCCCGGCTGCCGGTGACGCACGTCGCGGGCGGGCTCGCGGCGGTGGTGGCCCGCCGTCTCGACGAGCTCGGCGCGCGGACGACGCGCACGACGGCGGCGCTGGAGGCCGCCGGCCCGCGCGAGCCCGCCGGCCCGTCGGCCGCGTCGGCCGTCGCGAGGTCGGGGCGGGCCGCCCGTGGCGGAGCCGCCGTGCGGACCTGCGGCTCGCTGCTCGCCGCGGTGACGGCCCGCGACCGGCCCGGGCAGTCGTCCGGGGCGTCGGACGGCGACCCGACGCCGTCGGCCGGCTGGTCCGCGGCGCTCACCGAGCGTGAGGCGGAGGTGGCCCGGCTCGTCACGTCCGGGATGACGAACCGGGAGGTCGCGGCGGCGCTGTGCGTCTCGGTGCGGACGGTGGAGGTGCACCTGAGCCGCGTGTTCCGCAAGCTCGACGTGCGGTCCCGCTCGGAGCTGGTCGTGCTGGCGCTGGCGCCGGCACGGTCTGGTCCGACCGCCGTCGACCGGGCCGGCAGGTACGGATGAGCGGAGCCAGTGTTCCCGAGCGTCGATCGGGGCACTGCTGGACGTCGGCCGGCATCGGTAAGGGAAAACGCGTAGACGCTGCCACGATCGTGTGGGTATCCCTCATGCACGGAATGAGAAGACTCCTTACATTTGGTGGACGATGCAACGCGGCATCGACCGACGAAGCAGGGAGACTCTTCGATGCGAGCAGCCTTGTCCACCGGCAGGCGCCGACTCGGCGCCGCGGCCACCGCGCTACTCCTGGGCACCGCCGGGTTGACGGCCGCGGCCAGCACGACCGCCACGGCTGCCGCCGAGTGCGCACCCGCCTGGGCAGCCACCGCCGTCTACACCCAGGGAGACCTCGCGTCGTACGACGGGGAGAACTACACGGCCTCGTGGTGGACGCAGGGCGACGAGCCCGGAGCGGCGGCATGGGGTCCGTGGACGTCGCAAGGCGCCTGCGGCGAGCCCGACCCCGATCCGACGCCCGACCCCGATCCGACGCCCGACCCCGACCCGACCGGCCCGCCGTCGGACAACCCGGACGAGGTCTGCCGTCCCGACGGCATGGCCCCGACCGACGGCGTCGACACCCCGTACTGCGACGTCTACGACACCGACGGCCGCGAGATCCTGCCGAACGGGCTCGACCGCCGCGTGATCGGCTACTTCACGAGCTGGCGCACCGGCAAGAACGGCCAGCCCGCCTACCTCGCGAACGACATCCCCTGGGGCTCGCTGAGCCACATCAACTACGCCTTCGCGCACGTGGGTCCGGACGACAAGGTCTCGGTGAACGCGCAGGTGCCCGGCAACGCCGCCACCGACATGACGTGGCCCGAGGTCCCGGGCGCCGAGATGGACCCGTCCCTGGACTACACCGGCCACTTCAACCTGCTGTCGCGCTACCGCGCCGAGAACCCCGGCGTGAAGGTGATCCCCGCCGTCGGCGGCTGGGCCGAGACGGGCGGCTACTTCGACGGTGACGGCAACCGGGTCGCGTCGGGCGGCTTCTACACCCTCACCGAGTCGCAGGACCGGATGGACACGTTCGCGGCCTCCGTCGTCGACTTCGTCCGCGAGTACGGGTTCGACGGCATCGACATCGACTACGAGTACCCGACGTCCAACGCCGACGCCGGCAACCCGGACGACTTCGAGATCTCCAACGCCCGCCGCGGCGAGCTGTTCGACGGGTACGTCGCCCTCATGAAGACCCTGCGCGAGCACCTCGACCGGGCCGGTGCCGAGGACGGCGAGTACTACGTCCTCACCACCGCCACGCCGTCGTCGGGCTGGCTGCTGCGCGGCATGGAGGTCCACCAGATCACCGAGTACGTCGACTACGTCAACATGATGACCTACGACCTGCACGGTGCCTGGAACGAGTACGTCGGCGGCAACGCCGCGCTCTTCGACGACGGTCAGGACCCCGAGCTCGCGGCCGGCGGTGTCTACACCGCCTACGACGGGATCGGGTACCTCAACGGCGACTGGGCCGCCCACTACTTCCGCGGCGCCATGCAGGCCGGGCGCATCAACCTGGGCGTGCCGTTCTACACCCGCGGCTTCCAGGACGTGACGGGCGGGACGCACGGCATGGGCGGACGAGCGCCGGCGCCGTCCGGGTTCGACTGCCCGGCGGGCACCAACGGCAGGTGCGGCTACGGGGCGGAGGGCATCGACAACCTCTGGTTCGACACCGACCCGCAGGGCAACGCCGTCCCGGCGGGCGTCAACCCGATCTGGCACGCGCTGAACCTCGAGCAGGGCGTCGTGGGCGACTACGCCGAGGCGTACGGCGTCCCGACCACCATCGAGGGCGACTACACCCACCACTTCGACGAGGTCACCATGAACGAGTGGTGGTGGAACGCGGAGACCCGCACGTTCCTGTCCGGAGACTCGGTCGACGCGATCGGCGCCAAGGCCGACTACGTCGCCGACACCGGCCTCGGTGGACTCATGATCTGGGAGCTGGCGGGGGACTACTCGTACGACGAGGCGGCCGGCCAGTACGCCATGGGCAGCGACCTCGTCGACCTCATGCACAGCAAGCTGTCCACCACCACCCCGTACGGCGCGACCAAGGCGGAGGCGCCGATGCCCGACGAGGCCCTGGACGTGGACCTGGAGTACACGGAGTTCGCTCTCGGGGACAACAACTACCCCATCGCCCCCAAGGTCCTCTTCCACAACCGCGGTGCGACCGACGTCCCCGCGGGCGCCACGGTCACCTTCCAGTACGGCACCACCGACACCGGCGAGATGAGCGACTGGTCCGGGTACGGCACGACGACGACGCCGGGACGCAGCGGCCCGAACGTGGGCGGGCTGGGGGCGAGCTTCCACACCGCGACGTTCACCGTGCCGGCCGGCGGCATCCCCGCCGGCGGCTCGATCACCAACCAGCTGAAGTGGGCACTGCCCGTCGCGCAGTTCTCGAACGTCGTCGTCACGATCGACGGCGTCGACCACGCGACCACCTACGACCACCCGCGCGGCGTGACCGTCGTCGACGCGCCGTGCGGGGCCGGCTGCTGACGCACCGGACCACACCACGGCCCGACAGGACGGTCGGGCCCTCGAGAGAGGAAGGACCATGTCCAGAACAGCACGAGGAGGACGCCGCCTCACGGCGGCCCTCGCCGGGGCGGCCGTCGCGCTCGTCGGTGCCCTGGGCGCCGTCGCCGCGACCAGCGCGTCCGCAGCACCGACGTCGTCGGGCGACAGCGCGATCAACGGCTTCCGCAACGTCGGCTACTTCACGCAGTGGGGCGTCTACGGGCGCGACTTCCAGGTCAAGGACCTGGTGACGTCGGGCGCCGCCGAGCGCCTCACCCACATCAACTACTCCTTCGGCAACATCCACCACGAGAGCCTCGAGTGCTTCGTGGCCAACAAGGCGCAGGGCACCGGGCCGAACGGGTCCGACGGCGCGGGCGACGCCTGGGCGGACTACGGGATGGGCTACACGGCGGCGAACTCGGTGGCCGGCGTCGCCGACGCCTGGGACCAGCCGCTGGCCGGCTCGTTCAACCAGCTCAAGCAGCTCAAGGAGCTGCACCCGGACCTCAAGGTCATGCTGTCGATCGGTGGCTGGACCTGGTCGAAGAACTTCTCGCTCGCCGCGGCGACCCAGCAGTCGCGGGAGAAGTTCGTCTCGTCGTGCATCGACCTGTACCTCAAGGGCGACCTGCCCGTCATCGACGGGCGCGGCGGCCCGGGCGCCGCGGCCGGGGTGTTCGACGGGATCGACATCGACTGGGAGTGGCCTGGCACGCACAGCGGGCTCGAGGGCAACCACGTCGACGAGGAGAACGACGCCGAGAACTTCCGCCTGCTGCTCGCCGAGTTCCGTGAGCAGCTCGACGCCTACGGGGCACAGACGGGCGAGGACTACCTGCTCAGCGCGTTCCTGCCGGCCAACCCGGACGACATCGCCGCCGGAGGCTGGAACGACCCGCGGATCTTCGACTCGCTCGACTTCGGCAACGTCCAGGGCTACGACCTGCACGGCGCCTGGGACGCGGACCTGACGGGTCACCAGATCAACCTCTACGACGACCCGGCGGACACCCGTGAGCCGAGCCGCCAGTTCTCGGTGGACAAGGCCGTCCGGGAGTACGTCTCGGCCGGCGTGGACCCCGCACAGCTCGGCGTCGGCATGGCCATGTACGGCCGTGGCTGGCAGGGTGCCACCTCGGCCGACGCGTGGGGGCCGGCGACCGGTGCCGCGCCGGGCACGTGGGAGGCCGGCATCGAGGACTACGACGTGCTGAAGAACGTCGGTACCGAGCACTACGACGCCGCGTTGGGCGCCGCCTGGCGCTACGACGGCGACCAGTGGTGGTCGCTGGACACGCCGCAGACCGTGGCGCAGAAGTCCGCCTACATCCGGGACGAGGGTCTCGGCGGAGCCATGTGGTGGGACCTGTCCGGTGACGACGACGCCGAGCTGCTCGACGCCGTCGCGGGCGGGCTGTTCACCGGCCCGGCCGGCCCGGCCGGCCCGGTCGACCCCGGTACGCCGGACCCGGACCCGACGCCGGACCCCGACCCCACGCCGGACCCGACGCCGGACCCCGACCCGACCCCGGACCCGGACCCCGGCTGCGCGAGCACGCCCTGGGTCGCCGCCGACGTCTACACCGGGGGCGACGTCGTCTCCTGGGGCGGCAACGAGTGGCGGGCCCAGTGGTGGACGACGGGCGAGGAGCCCGGCACCACGGGTGAGTGGGGCGTGTGGAGGGACCTCGGCGCCTGCTGACCCCACGCGGAAGGCCCGGCCCCTCGACGACAGGTCGAGGGGCCGGGCCTTCCGGCTGCTCCGGGCGCGACGTCTCAGTCGGCGTCCGCGGACCGGTGGCGACGGCGCACCACGAGGACGATCCCGGCACCCACGACGAGGAGCCCGGCGGCCGCCGCGAGCAGGCCCAGCACCTCGGCGCCCGTGTTCGGCAGGAACGTGGGCGGCGCAGCGCCGGTGGTGGACGGCGGCGGTTCCGCGCCGCTGCCGGGCGGCGGGGCGTCCTGGTCGACACAGCCGTCCGTGTCCGTCGGGAAGGTGACCGGCACGGTCACCTCCGGGTTGACGGAGAAGGTGACGTCCACGGTGCCCACGGCCCAGCCGAAGTCACGTGTGTTCTGCCACATGTTGTTCACGAGCTCCCAGCCGTCGTCGGGCGACAGCTCGACGAACCGCTCCGGGTAGGCGCCGGGCCACAGCACGCGGCCGCGCAGCGGCTGGTCGCTGTGGACGAAGTCGTCGCCGTCGGCGTTGTGCCACGTGAGCGTCACCTCGGACTCCGGGACACCGTCCACGGTGACCCCGTAGTCCAGGTAGGTCACGCCCTCGACGCACACGGGGGTGAGGGTGTCGACCTCGATCGACGGTTCCTCCGAGCCCGGCGGGTTCGCGTCGCAGTCGGGCGAGGACGGCGGGTATCCGACGGTCCTGCTGACCGTCGGGTTCACCTCGACCAGGATCTCGACCGAGGGGCGCACCCAGTCCCACTGGTCGCCGACGACCCACTCGCCGTCCACGAGGCTCCAACCCGGCCAGTCCACCGGCTCGCCCGCGCCGTCGACCTCGGCGCCGGGCCACAGCACGCGGCCCGACAGGGGCTGGTCCGCGAGGACGTAGTCGTCGCCCGACGGGTTCACGAACGTGATCGTCGCGGTCTCGGGCGGAGGTTCGACGCCGGTGACCACGGCGTCGTAGCGGAGGTATGGCACGTCGCCGTCGCAGATCGGCTCGAGGATGTCGAGCTCGAGCCCCTCCTCGGGCTCCTCCACGTACCCCGACGCGCTCGGGCTGGGCTCCGCGCCCGGGGCGTCCTCCGTGTCGGCGACCGCGAGCGACGCGCCGCCGAGCACGACGGCGGCGCTCAGCCCGACCGCCGTCAGTGCGCGTCGCCGCGCGCGTGGTCCCGAAGTCATGGGTCCGTCCCCTTTGGTGGTCGCCGTCCGCAGGCGGTGGCCTGCCCTCTCGTTGCTCCATTCACGCTAGCCACGGCGCGTCGCGGCGGGGAGAGCGGGCACGGGTGAAAGCGGGCGGACGGCCGATTTCACCCGCAGAACGGCACGTCGAAGACGTGCAGGCCGGACGTGCTCGCGGTCGGCGTGGACCACACCTCCAGCGTGCCGGGGGCCCCGGCACCCGCACCGTGCGCCGCCGCGGCCGACGACGGCACGGTGATCTCGAACGTCGTCGTACGTCCAGGGCGGAGCGTCACGGGCACAGCGGTGTTCTCCCGCCCGCCCACGGAGTACGTCGAGCCGCCGACGGCGTCGCCGTCCTGGGTCAGCGTGGGGGCGGGCCCGTCCCGCACGCCCGCCGCCGACAGGTTGACCTGGATGTCTACGCGGCGCCGGGCGTCCTCCGGACCGGCGACGTAGAAGGGGAGGTCGCGGGCGGCGGCCCGGTCGAGCGTGCTCGTCAGCGTCACCTCCACCGTGTCGTGGCGGACGTCGCCCGTGCAGACGGACGACGTCGCCGCGACCTCCACGTCCAGGTAGGCGGTCATCTTCCCCGCCCGTGTGTCGTCGAGGAACACGCCGACCGCGTCCGCCGCCCGGTCGGCACCGAACGTCCCGGCGATCAGGGTGCCGGTCAGCAGCTCCTGCTCGGCCGGCTGCGGCGACCACACCAGGAACCGGTGCTGCTGGGCCGCCCGCTCGAAGGCGGGCAGGATGGCGCCGGGCTCCAGGTCGCCGGCCATGAGCGAGTCGAAGACCGCTGCGGCGACCGCCGCGAACAGGGCGTCGGCCTCCTCCGGCCGCAGCGTGTCGTACACGCGACGCAGGAGCAGGTCCACCACGTTCTCGGAGCCCACCTCGAGGGTGTCTCGTCCGACGGCGGCAGCGACCTCCGGGGGCAGCGGGACCTCGACCGGGCCGGTGACCTCGAGGAGGAACGACAGCGCGACCGGGTCGGTGGCCACCACGCCGTCGACGTCGTCGCCCTGGTCGCGGGACCACATCTCGGCGGCGATCTCGCCGGTCGTGGGGAACTCCGGGGTGGCCGTCACGTCCTGCACGAACCGTCCCAGGCGCTCGGAGTACGCCGCCTCGACCTCGGGGTCGAGGGGGACCACGGGCTCGTCGAACGGCCCGACGTCGCCGGTCGAGGCCTGCTCCTCGACCGTGACCCGGCCGTCCTCGACGGACAGCAGCGTCAGCGCGCCGACGATCCCGCCGGCGGCGCGCAGCTCGGCGTTGTTCACACCGAGCAGGAGGTACTGGCGGGGCCCGTCCGCGCCCAGCATCGGTGGCAGGAGCGACGTCGCACGCTCGGCCGTCGCGGTCAGTCCGGCCAGGGTGTCCAGGCGGGACTCGAGCGTCACCAGGGGGTCGACGAGCTCGGGACGGACGCGGCTCGGGTCGATGTCGTCGAGGTCGGCCCGCGCGGCGTCGAGGGTCTCGCGGGCGTCGGCCACCGGTGCCGCCACCGCCGTCAGCGACGAGAGGCCGACACCGCCCCCGTCGGTCCGGCTGATCGCCGCCCCGGCGTCCGCGGTCGACGCCAGCGCGGGCAGGACGTCGGCGGCGACGTCGTCGAGCGCCGCGGCCACCGACTGCACTGCGTCGACCGACGGCCCGATCACCGGCAGGTACGCCGCGAGGGTCCACAGCACCCCGTCGGTGGCGTCGCGTGCGGTCGCCGTCTGCTCCTGCAGGACGGCCAGCTCCGGGGAGCCCGTCAGGGAGCCGACGGACCCGTCGAGGAGACCGTCGCGCAGGGCCTGCTCGACGGTGGGGATCTGGTCGGCGGCCTCCTCCAGCGCGTCGCGGGCGACCAGGGCCTCACGGACCATGACGACGGCGGCGACGGCGGTGGCGACGACGAGCACCAGCATGCACAGCAGCACCCAGCGCAGGACGTGGCGGCGAGGACGTGCTGCCGACGGACCGGCCGTACCGCGGGTCTCGACGGTCATGTCCGCAGGCTACGTCGTCGGCTGCCCGCGGGGTGGGCCCGGGCGGGGTGAAACCGCTCGTGACGAGGGGCGACGAGGGTGCAAGGGTGGGGCCCGCCGCGACACAGTGCAGTTGACCGGCACGTCCGACGCCCCGATGGCCAGCAGGTGGTCAGCACGGTGCCGGGCCGACCACCGACCGCAGGAGGCCCTGTGACCCCCGACGAGGCGACCGAGCACGACGACGCCTGGTTCGACACGCTCTTCGCCGCGCACGCGGGCGCCGTCCACCGGTACTTCCTGCGACGGCTCCCCGGCGGGGACGGGTCCCGGGACGACGCCGAGGACCTCGCCGCCGAGGTGCTCGCCACCGCCTGGCGGCGACGCGTGGACGTCCCGCACGGCGCGGAGCTGCCCTGGCTCTACCGCACGGCGGGGTACGTGCTGGCCAACCATCGGCGCAAGCACCGCGCCCTGCCCGTCGCCGTCGTCCCCGACGAGCCGGACGACGTCGACCCCGCCGCGCTCGCCGTGGTCGACGACCGGGTCCGTGAGGCGCTGGCCCGGCTCTCGGCACGGGACCGGCGGATCCTGCTCCTGGTGGCGTGGGACGGGCTCGGCGGGGAGGACCTCGCCGAGGTCCTGGGCGTCTCCCGCGGCGGGGCCGACGCGGCGCTGAGCCGGGCGAGGGTGAGGCTGCGTGACGCGTGGGCCGCCACCGACGAGGCCGCCACCGACGAGGCCGCCACCGACGAGGCACCTCCCGATCGTCCGGCGGCCGGTGGCGACGGCGTCGGGCGGGACGCGCAGGAGCTGGACGGCACGCAAGGTCGCGGCCGGTGACGACACAGGAAGGGTGCCAGACCAGGAGCGCCCCGAGGAGGCCGTGATGAACACCGAGGACGAGGCCTACGAGCGGCTCGTCGCCGCCGATCCCGCGGCCGGCACCGCCTCGCGTCCGGAGGTGCTCCGGGCCAAGACCGACACGCACGCCGACGAGGCGTCGTCGGCCACGTCGTCGGCCACGGACGGCACCGCGGAGACGGACCCGCTCCGCGCCGGTTCCCGGCCGGACGACGACCTGTCCTCCCGCCGGGCGCGCCCCCGGGCGACGTGGCTGGTCGCCGCCGCTGTGGTCGGTGCCCTGGCGATCGGGGGCGGCGGGTACGCGCTCGGCAGCTCGGGGGCCGGCACGACGACGGCGGGCGGCGAGGCCGCCGATGACGCGCTGCCGCCGATCACCCTGGGCGACGTCCGCGGTGGCGCGGAGGGTGCACAGGACGCGGCGGGGGCAGCCGACGGCGAGGCGCTGGCACGTACGGAGTCGGGCGACGACGCGGCGACGGCGGACGTCGCGCTGCCGGGCTGGTACGAGGGCCGGTCCGTGTTCAGCGCGAGCGGGCTCTCCGCCGAGGCGGGCACCGCGACGGCGTACGCCTACGACGCCCGCGACGTCGGTACCCAGGAGGCGGCCGCGCGGCTGGCCGAGACGCTCGGGGTGTCCGGTGAGACCCGCTGGGAGTGGGGGGCGTGGAACGTGGGTCCGCGCGACGGCGACGGGCCGAGCGTCTGGCTCTCCGCGGACGGCACCGGGACCTTCAGCTTCAACGACCCGGCGGCCGACCCGTGGCGCTGCGCGGACGAGCCGGTCGAGACGATGGAGCGTGAGGACACGGGCGACGGGCAGGACATGATCGAGCCGGCGCCCTGCGATGCGCCGGGCGACCCGCAGCTCTCCCCGCAGGACGCGATCGACGAGGTGCGAGCCCTCATGGAGCGACTCGACGTCGACCCGGACGGGTTCGCGTTCGAGGCGCCCGACGACGGCGGCGAGGGCGCGGTGTGGGTGAGCGCCCAGCAGGAGGTCGACGGCCAGGAGACGGGGACGACCTGGAGCGCGACCGTCGGCGACGAGGGCATCGCGTGGCTCGACGGGTTCCTCGCTCAGACGGTCCCGCTCGGCGACTACCCGGTGGTGAGCCCTGCCGACGCGGTCGAGCGGCTCGGTGACCCGCGGTTCGGCGGGTCCTCGTGGCCGGTCGCCTACGCGGCCGAGTCGGAGGCGATGCTGGAGGAGAGGTGGGCCGAGGAGGACGGGAGCGAGCCGACCCCTCCGCCCGCACCACCGGCGTCGGGCGACGCCCTGCCGTGGCCGGTGTCCGAGGTGACGATCACGGAGGCGCGGCTGGGCCTCACCCGGCACCACGACGCGAGCGGGTCGGTGCTGCTGCTGCCCGCCTACGAGCTGAGCGACGCCGCGGGGAACACCTGGTCGGTGCTCGCCGTGGCGGAGGAGGGTCTGGACACGACCTCGTCGTGAGGGCGAGGTACGGTCGGGACGTCCCTGCCGTACCCCGCGAAGGAGCTTCCATGTCTACTCGTACCGCCCGCACCGCCTGGAACGGCACCCTGCAGGAGGGGACCGGCCAGACGGAGCTGACCAGCTCGGGCGCCGGCACGTTCGAGGTCTCGTTCCCGCGCCGCACGGCCGACTCCGCCGAAGGCGTCACGAGCCCCGAGGAGCTGATCGCCGCGGCGCACACCTCTTGCTTCGCGATGGCGTTCTCGGGCGAGCTCGGCAACGCCGGCGCCACGCCCGAGCAGGTGGAGGTCTCCGCCGACGTCACGCTGAGCCCCGACCCCGCCGGCGGGCTGAAGATCTCGAAGATCGCGCTCAGCGTGCGCGGCTACGCCGCGGGCACCGACGAGGCGGGCTTCCGCAAGGCCGCCGAGGCCGCGAAGGCCGGCTGCCCGGTCTCGAAGGCGCTGGGCGCCGTCGAGGACATCACCCTCGACGTCAGCTACGAGGGCTGACCCGGAGCGAGCTGGCGAGTGCAGGGGTCGGCCCGACCAGCACGTACGAGGGCTGACCCGGAGCGAGCTGGCGAGTGCAGGGGTCGGCCCGACCAGCACGTACGAGGGCTGACCCGGAGCGAGCTGGCCCCAGCTGTGGGTATGAGATCTACAGTTCTCGATGGTGGAGAGTCGTCGATCTCATACCCACAGCGGACGGGCTACTTGCTGAGCGGCGGGGTGTCGGCGTGCGTACCGTCGAGCACCCCGCCGAGCACGTCGAGCAGCACCTCGTCCTGCGTCCGGGTCGGCTGCCACCGCAGCACGTCCCGGGCGCGGGCGGCGTCCATGACGATGTTCGCGGCGGCCATGTCGAGCCAGCCGGCGTCGATCGGGACGAGCCGTGCCCGCGACGCCAGGTCCAGCCCGCGTCGCAGGAGACCGACGGGCAGATCGAGGACCCGGCCGTCGGCGAGCAGGTCCGCGAGGTCCTGACCGGTCAGCGCCCCGTCCGGCGCGAGGTTGAACGCCCCGCGGTGGCGGCCGACGACGGCGGCCCGGACGGCGCTCGCGGTGTCGTCCGGGTGCAGCACCTGCAGGCGGACGCCGGCCGGGAACGGCACCAGCGGGAACATCGGGGGCTCGGCGGGCGCGGGAGGCTCGTCGGCCTGCCAGCCGCGGAGCAGACCGCTCGCGACCTGGCCGACCGGTCCGGCCGCCACCTTGAGCCCCAGGCGACCGACCGGTCCGAGGAAGTAGCGGCCGATCTCGGCGCCCGCCTCCCGCTGCAGCATGATCGCGGGCCGCAACCGTGTCACGGTCAGCCAGGGCTCGCGGGCCTCGACCTCGTCGAGGAGCTGCTCGACCTCGGCCTTGTCGAGGGCGTAGGACGAGCCGGGAACACCGCGGGTGGGCCAGTCCTCGTCGACGGCATGCCCGTCGGCCGGTCCGGGGGAGTACACCCCGGAGGCTGACATGAACAGCAGGTGCGGCACCCGGTGGCGGAGGACGGCGTCGACCACCGCGCGGGTGCCGTCGACGTTGACGTGGTGCAGCACGTCGGGCTCGCGGGCCGGCTGGATCGCCCAGACCAGGTGGATGACGACGTCGGCCCCGGCCACCGCCCGGTCGAGCTGCTGGGCGACGGCGCCCTCGGCCGCGAGGTCGGCCCGCACCCACTCGGCCGTGTCGAACGGCGGGGTCACGGTGCTGCTGCCGTCGGTGCGGGGCACCCGGCGGGCGACCCCGACGACCGACGTCACCACCGGTTCCGCGGCGAGCGCACGCAGCACGGACATCCCGACGTTCCCGGTGGCTCCCACGACGACGACGCGCATGTCCCGACGCTATCGGTGGTGAGGGCAGGACGCGCGGGCACGGCGGCGGTGACTCGCGCGTCGGGGTGGTCGTTGCCGCGGCCCCGTGGCGAGCGGTGGCACAATCGCTCCGTGTCTGCCCAGTCGACGACCACACCCTCCGGCCACCACTCGTCAGCGGACGGCGCGCCCTCCGCGGCGGACGAGCGGGCGGCGGCGCTCGCCGCGCAGCGGGAGGCCGAGCGCGAGGCGCAGCAGGCGGCCGCCGAGGCGCGGGAGGCGGTGGCCACCGCGCTGCGGACGGTGATGGCCGGCACGGTCGACACGACCACGCGCCGTCGGGCCGAGTACTCCACGGACGCCTCGAACTACCGGGTCGTGCCCGACGTCGTAGCCTTCCCCACGTCGACGGACGACGTCGTGGCCGCGCTGGAGGTGCTGCGCGAGCTCGGGGTGCCGGTGACGGCCCGGGGGGCCGGGACGTCGGTCGCCGGGAACTCGGTGGGGCCGGGGGTCGTGCTGGACCTCGCGCAGCACCTGACCACCATCCACGACGTCGACCCGGAGTCGCGCACCGCCGTCGTCGAGCCGGGCGTGATCATGTCGGCGCTGCAGCGCGAGGCGGCGCCGCACGCGCTGCGGTTCGGCCCCGACCCCTCGACGCAGAACCGGGCGACGCTCGGCGGCATGATCGGCAACAACGCGTGCGGTCCGCACGCCGTGGCGTACGGCCGCACGGCGGACAACGTGGTGTCGCTCGACGTGGTGGACGGGCGCGGGCGCCGCTTCACCGCCGGCCGGGGCGACCCGACGTTCGCGGCCGTTCCGGGCCTCGCGGAGCTCGTGCGCGAGAACCTCGCGCTCATCCGTACCGAGTTCGGGCGGTTCGGCCGCCAGGTGTCCGGGTACTCGCTGGAGCACCTGCTGCCGGAGAACGGCTCGGACCTCGCCAAGATGCTCGTCGGGACGGAGGGCACGCTCGTCACCGTGCTCGGCGCCACCCTGGAGCTGGTGCCGACGCCGCAGGCGCCCACGCTGGTGGTGCTCGGCTACCCGGACATGCCCGCCGCGGCCGACGACGTCCCCGTGCTGCTGCGGCACGACCCGCTCGCGATCGAGGGGCTCGACGCCCGCCTGGTCGACGTGGTGCGCCGCGCCCACGGGGTGGACTCGGTGCCGGACCTCCCGGACGGTGCGGGCTGGCTGATGATCGAGGTCGGCGGCACGTCGCCGGGCGAGGCGCGCGAGATCGCCGAGATGATCGTCGGCGCCTCGTCCGCGACCGGTGCGGCGATCTACCCGGCGGGTCCCGACGCGACGAAGATGTGGCGGATCCGGGCCGACGGCGCGGGGCTCGCGGGACGCACCCCGGCGGGCGAGCAGGCGTGGCCCGGCTGGGAGGACTCGGCGGTCCCGCCCGAGAAGCTCGGCGACTACCTGCGCGACCTGGACGCGCTCATGGCGCGCTACGGCGTCGACGGACTGCCGTACGGGCACTTCGGCGACGGCTGCATGCACCTGCGGATCGACATCCCGCTGGAGGCGTCCGGCTCGGTGCTGCGCACGTTCATGATCGAGGCGGCCGAGCTCGTCGCGAAGTACGGCGGGTCGCTGTCCGGCGAGCACGGCGACGGCCGCGCCCGCTCCGAGCTGCTGCCCGTCATGTACTCGCCCGAGGCGATCGCGCTGCTGGAGCAGGTCAAGGCGCTCTTCGACCCGGACGACGTGCTCAACCCGGGCGTCGTCGTGCGGCCCGCCGCCGTGGACGCCGACCTGCGCCGGCCCGCGGCGCAGGCCGTGCCGTCGACCGCACCGATCGGGGAACGTGGGCTGCTGGGCTCCGGGACCCTGCGGGGCGTTGCGCGGCACGCGGGCTATGCGGGTTTTGCGTTCCCCCACGACCACCACGACCTGACGACGGCGGTGCACCGCTGCGTGGGGGTCGGCAAGTGCCGCGCCGACAACACGGCCGCCGGCGGGTTCATGTGCCCGAGCTACCTGGCGACGAAGGACGAGAAGGACGTGACGCGGGGCCGGGCGCGCGTGCTGCAGGAGGCGGTCAACGGCTCGCTGGTGGGTGGTCTCACGGCGCCCGAGGTGCGTGAGTCCCTCGACCTGTGCCTGAGCTGCAAGGCGTGCTCGTCCGACTGCCCGGCCGGCGTCGACATGGCCCAGTACAAGTCCGAGGTGCTGCACCGGACGTACAAGGGGCGGCTGCGGCCCGTGGACCACTACGCGCTGGGCTGGCTGCCGCGCTGGGCGCGCCTGGCGGGCCTGGCCCCCCGGGCGATCAACAGGCTGCTGTCCGTCGACTGGGTCCGCCGGGCCGTCCTGTGGGGCGGCGGCATGGACACCCGGCGGGAGATGCCCCGATTCGCCGAGCTGCCGTTCCGCACCTGGTGGCGCCGCGGGTACGCGACGCACGGTGTGCCCGGCCTGGCGCACCGCGAGCTGCCGGGCAGGCCGGCCCCGGCGACCCGGCCGAAGGTCGTGCTGTGGACCGACTCGTTCAGCGACTCGCTCTCGCCGTCGGTGCCCCAGGCCGCGGTGAAGGTTCTCGACGCGGCCGGCTACGACGTCGTCGTCCCCGACAAGCAGGCCTGCTGCGGGCTCACGTGGATCTCCACCGGCCAGCTCGACGGTGCCCGGCGCCGGTTGAGCGACCTGCTGGCCGTGCTCGGGCCGTACGCGGTGAACGGCATCCCGATCCTGGGACTGGAGCCGTCCTGCACGGCCGTGCTGCGCTCCGACCTGCTCGACCTGTTCCCGGACGACCCGCGCGCCACTGCGGTGGCGGGCGCCACCAAGACCCTCGCGGAGCTGCTGACCGACCCGGCGACGGCACCCGCCGAGGACTCCGGCTGGGAGGTGCCGGACCTCAGCGACGTCACCGCCGTCGTGCAGCCGCACTGCCACCAGCACTCCGTGATGGGCTTCGCGGCCGACCGGTCGCTGCTGGCCGACGCCGGGGCGACCGTGACCGAGCTGGCAGGCTGCTGCGGGCTGGCCGGCAACTTCGGCATGCAGAAGGGCCACTACGACGTGTCGGTCGCCGTCGCGGAGAACGCCCTGCTCCCGGCGTTGCGGGAGCAGGGCGAGGGCGAGGAGTTCATCGCCGACGGGTTCTCCTGCCGCACCCAGGCCGTCCAGCTCGAGGGTGTCGAGGGCAAGGCGCTGGTGGAGGTCCTGGCCGAGCGCCTCTGAGCTCCCGCGACCTGTCAGGACGTGGCCCGGGTCCACCGCGACGTGGGTCTGACAGCTCGCAGCCTCGTGGAGTTGTCAGAATGAGGTGCAGGTATACCGGTGCGTGGTTCTGACAGCTCGGGGAGGCATCGTTCGCATGGAGTTCCGTGACGTGGTCCGACGGCGGCGCATGGTCCGCCGCTTCGGCGGCGAGCCGGTCGCCCCCGAGCTGGTGGACCGGCTGCTCGACCACGCCGTGCGCGCCCCGAGCGCCGGGTTCACGCAGGGCTGGTCGTTCCTGGTGCTGACCACGGACGCCGAGCGGGAGCGGTTCTGGGCGGCGGCGACGCCGCCGGACTCCGCCCGCGACATGTCGGCCTGGCTCGCCGGGATGCGGACCGCCCCGGTGCTGATCGTGGTCCTGACGTCCCGGGACGCGTACGTGGGCCGGTACGCGGAGCCGGACAAGGGGTGGACCGACCGGGACGAGGCCCGCTGGCCCGTGCCGTACTGGCACGTCGACGCCGGCATGGCCTCCCTGCTCGTGCTGCAGACGTGCGTGGACGAGGGGCTCGGCGCCTGCTTCTTCGGGATCGACGCCGGCCGTCTCGGGGCCTTCCGGGACGCGTTCGGGGTGCCGGCGGAGTGGGCACCCACCGGTGTGGTCGCCGTCGGGCACCCGGTGGCCGGGGGTGCGAAGGGGTCGCCGGCACGCCGGCAGCGCAAGGCGACGGGCGACGTCGTGCACCACGGGCGATGGTGAGCTCAGACGCACTCCGCCAACCGGGACACCGCCTCGTCGAGCCGGGCGTCGACGAGGTTGCCGTAGCCGAGCACCAGCGTCCGGGACCGTGCCGCGGGACGGGCCTGGTACCGGCGCAGGTCCACCAGCCCGACGTCGTGGGCCGCGGCGGTGCGGACCACCTCCGCGGCGTCCGGATCCCGCTCCGTGCCGTCGTCGGGCAGCTCCAGCAGGGCGTGCAGGCCGGCGGCCATGCCGTGCAGGCGCGCGGCGGGCAGCAGATGCCCGACGGCGGTCGCCAGCGCATCGTGCCGGCGCCGGTACCGGCTGCGCGCGGCGCGCAGGTGCCGGTCGTAGCCGCCGTCGTGGAGGAAGCTGGTGAGGGCGAGCTGGTCGATCGCCGAGGGCCCCGGCAGGGGGCCTCCCACCTCGGCGAGGGCGGGCCGCCACCGCGCGGGCACCACCATCCAGCCGATCCCGAACGCCGGTGACATCGTCTTGCTCACGGACCCGAGCAGCACCACCCGCTCCGGGTCCAGGCGCTGCAGTGCGGCCACGGGGCGCCGGTCGTAGCGGAACTCGGCGTCGTAGTCGTCCTCGACGACCAGCCCGTCCACCGACCGCGCCCAGTCGAGCACGGCCTCGCGGCGGCCGCCGGACAGGGCCACCCCGGTGGGGAACTGGTGGGCGGGGGTGAGCAGCGCCGCTCGGGCGCCGGTGCGGGCGGCGGCACCCGCGAGCGCCTCCACGTCGACCCCGTGGGCGTCGACCGGCACGGGCACGGGTTCCAGGCCTGCCCGGTGCGCGACGTCGCGCAGCACCGGCCAGGACGGGTCCTCGACCAGGAGGTGCGTGTGCCCGGCGGACCGCAGGGCGGCGGCGACGCGGCCCATCGCGTCGGTGGCCCCGCGCGTGACGACGACGGCCGTGTCCGGGGCGTCGACAGTCCGTGCGCGCCGCAGGTAGGCCGCCACGGCGGTCCGCGCGGCGGGGTGCCCGGCGGCGGGCGGGGCCGACAGGTCGGCGCTGCTCGCGCTGGCCACGGCGTCCCGGGCGGCGCGCAGCCAGGCGTCGCGGGGGACGTGCCGCAGGTCGGGGACCCCGGGGCGCAGGTCGAACCTGGGCCGCGGGGGCAACGGCGGGACCGCGCCGGGTGCCGGGGGCGCCACGTCGCGGGGGGCGGACGAGGAGTCGTGGTGTGAGCCCGGTGCCGCCGTGCGGGCCACGCGGGTCCCCGCGCCGACGCGTGCCTCGAGCACACCCTCGGCGACGAGCTGGCCGTACGCCTCGGTGACGACCCACCGCGAGACGCCGAGCGCGTCGGCGAGACGACGGCTGGCGGGCAGCGCAGCGCCCGCCGGGACCCGACCGGAACCGACGGCGTCGCGCAATGCGCGCTCGAGGCGAACCACGCGGGGACCGGCGCCGGCCTCGAGGTCGAGCAGGGTCTCCCACGCCAGATTGGTCTGGTCGACGGCCATGACATTGGACCGTACACCCGGGCCGATCTGCGCCTAGCGTCGACGGTGTCATCCCGACACCGTCATCCCACGGAGAGACCATGCGCTATCGCACGCTCAGCAACGGCTCGACCTCTTTCGAGGTGAGCACCCTGTGCCTCGGCACCATGTGGTTCGGCACCCGGACCGACGAGACCACCGCCCGCGCGATCCTCGACCGGTACGTCGAGGCCGGAGGCACCTTCCTGGACACCGCCAACAACTACAACGCCTGGGTCGGGAGCCACGGCCGCGACAGCGAGGACGTGATCGGCCGGTGGCTCGCCGACCGCGGGACCCGTGACCAGGTGCGGATCGCCACCAAGGTCGGCGCGGCGAAGAAGGACCCGAAACTGCCGCTGCAGAACGTCGAGCCCACCAACTTCCAGGGCCTCGGTGCCCGGACCGTCGTGCGCGAGGTCGCCACGAGCCTGCGCCACCTCGGCATCGATCACCTCGACGTCTGCTACGGGCACGTCGACGACCACGCCACCCCGCTCGCCGAGACCGTCGGCGCGTTCGGCAAGCTCCAGGCCGAGGGGCTGGTCGGCATCTCCGGGATCTCCAACGTGGCGCTGCACCGCCTCGTCGAGGCGCGCGAGGAAGCGGACCGGCAGGGCGTCGCCCCCTACGGTCTGGTGCAGCAGCAGCGCACCTACCCCTACCCGCGCCCCGACGTCGGCCGGCACAGCTGGGCGTCCGCCGAGATGCTCGACTACGCCAGGCAGGTCACCGCGGACGGCCGCGCCCCGCTCGCCGTCGCCGCGTACTCCCCGCTCATGCAGGGTGCGCTGGTCCGCGACGACAGGCCGCTGTGGGACAGTTTCGACCACCCCACCACCCACGAACGGTTACGGGTCCTGCGAGAGGTCGCGGACGAGCTCGGCGCGACCCCGAACCAGGTGGTGCTCGCGTGGCTGCTCGGCGGCGAGGTCCCCGTGATCCCCGTCGTCGGCGCGAGCAGCGTGGAACAGCTCGACGAGCTGCTGGGCGCCGCCGACCTGGACCTCGACCCGGAGCTGCGCGCCCGGCTCGACGCCGTCTGAACCGACACCACCGAACGGAGAACACCACGCGCTACCGCACCATCGGCACGGGGGACCGCGCGAGCGAGGTGTCCATGCTGTGCCTGGGCACCGTGAACTACGGGACCCTCGTGGACCCGGCCACGTCGGAGGCGATCCTCGACCGGTTCGTCGAGGCCGGCGGGACGTTCCTCGACACCGCGAACAACTATGCGATCTGGAACGGCGGTCACGGCCGCGACAGCGAGGACCTCCTGGGCGGCTGGCTGGCCTCGCGGGGCCTGCGTGACCCCGCGAGGCGCACGAGAGCCTGCGCCACCTCGGCATCGAGCAGATCGACGTGCTCTACGGCCACGTGGACGACCGGGCCACCTCGCTCGCCGAGACCGTCGGCGCGGTGCACCTCGACCTGCCGGACGAGGTCCGCACCCGGCTCGACGCGGCCTGAGGACGCTACCGCGCGGCCAGCGGGTGCCCGACGGCGGCACCCACGCGGGCGCGGATCTCGGCCGGCAGCTCGGCCCAGTCGTCGATCGTGTCCAGGTCGGCGGTGGTGCCGGGTCGCCGCACGACGGCGGAGGTCAGGCCGTGCGTGGCGGCCTCCGCCTCGTGCGCGGCCCGCGAGCCGGGACCGAACCGGAACCGCAGGTCCGGCGGGTCGAGGGGCACGGCCAGCAGGTTCGTGCCGGTCCCGTGCCGGTCGGTGGCGACGGCGACGTCCGCCGGGTCGGCCAGGAGCGCCCGGACGTCGTCGGTGCCCAGTCGCGGCAGATCGGCGTGCACCACGAGCATCCGGTCGGCGCCGAGGTCCCGGAGGTGCGAGCGGGCATGGTGGAGGGCGCCGTCGAGGCCCGGCTGGTCGGGCGGCTCCGCGATCACCTCGGCAGCTCGGGTCGGGGGCCCGGACCGCGGACCGGACGAGCTGCCGGGCAGATCGGTCAGCACCTCCTCGACGAACGGCACGTCCGCCGTCACCACGACGACCCCTGCCAGCCGTCCGCCCGCGGCCGGGGAGGCGAGCACCTCCAGGACGTGCCGGGCGAGCGCGACGACTAGCCGCCGTCGGGCCCCCGGGTCCAGGGTGGCCGCGAGCCGAGACTTGCCCGAGACGCCGTCCCGCAGCGGGACGACGGCGACCGTGCCCGTCATCGCGGCCCGACGGTGGCGAGCAGCTCACGGGCGAGGCGCTCGCGGCCCGCGGGCCCGCGCATGATCGTGTCGGTGACGATCACGTCGAGGCCGAGGTCCTCGACCGGTCCGGCCAGCGCGGCGTCGGCGTCGTCGATCACCATCGTGTCCACGACACCGGCGTACAGGCGGGCCACACCGAGCGCCGAGACCTCGTGCCCGAGGGTCTCGAGGACCTGTGCCGCCGGCCCCTTGACCGCCTGCCCGCCCACGATCGGGCTCACGGCCACCCGGCGGGCCGGCGAGGTCCGCACGGCGTCGCGCACTCCGGCCACACCGAGCACCGGCTCCACCGACAGGAACGGGTTCGACGGCGCCACCACCAGCAGGTCGGGGCCGGTCACGGCGTCGAGCACCCCGGGCGCCGGGCGCGCCGACCCGATGCCGTCGAAGGTCAGGCCCAGCACGGCGTCCGCGTGCTGGCGGCGCACGAAGTACTCCTGGAAGGCCAGCGTGCCCGACGGCGTCGACACCCGGGTGCGCAGCGGGTCGTCCGTGACGGGGAGCAGCCGGGCGCGCACGCCCAGGGCGGCCGTCAGCGCGGCGGTCACCTCGCTCAGCGGGACGCCCTCGCGTAGGCGCGCCGTGCGCACCACGTGCGTCGCCAGGTCCTTGTCCCCGAGGGTGAACCACGTGTCCTCGCCGAGCCGCTCCAGCTGTGCCAGCGTCGCGTACGACTCGTCCGTCAGCCCCCAGCCGCGCTCCTCGTCGTTCAGCCGCGCGAGCGTGTACATGACGGTGTCCAGGTCGGGCGAGACGTGCAGCCCGTGGCGCTCGGTGTCGTCGCCCACGTTCACCACGCAGGTCAGGCCGCCGCCGTCCGCCGGGGCACCGCCGTCGGGGAGCGCCAGCGCGAAGCCGTGCGCGAGCCGGGCGCCGCCGACGCCACCGGCCAGGACCGTCACCGAAGTACTCACGACCTGAGCCTAAGCGCCCTGGACGGGCGAGGTGGAGGCATGATGAGCGCATGGCTGTCTTCGCGTTCTCCGTGTCCCCCCTCGGCGCCGGCGAGTCCGTCGCGGGCCCCGTCGCCGAAGCCGTGCGCATCGTGCGGGAGTCCGGGCTGCCGCACCGGACCACGTCGATGTTCACCGAGGTCGAGGGCGAGTGGGACGAGGTGATGCCGGTGATCCAGCGGGCCACCGAGGCGGTCGGCGCGGGCGGCCACCGGGTCTCGCTCGTCCTCAAGGCGGACATCCGCCCGGGGTTCACCGGCCAGCTCGACGCCAAGGTCCGCAGGGTCGAGGAAGCCCTCGCGGCGGACGAGGAGCAGGCCGGGCACGCGTGACCCCGGTCACCCCACCTGGGGTGTTGCAGGTCACGGCACGACTCGCCGTAGGCTATGCCGCACACGGCACGGGGCCGTGTGCAGCAACCGGGGAGAAGTCAGCGCGATGCCACTGTTCGAGGTCGACGCCAGCAGGCCGCTCCTCGTGCAGTCCGGGCGCACGCCGGGCGGCGGCGAGCCGGGCCTCGGGACGACGGCGCACCGCGTCGTGGACTCGCACATCGACGGTCTCCTCGGGGAGCAGATCTTCCCCGTCGCGCAGGGCGTCGGGCCGGACGAGCCGCACCTGCTGGCCCTCGACGCCACCGGGTCCCCCGTCGTCGTCGAGCTGGTCGCCGAGCTCGACCGGCCGGCGCTGACCCGTGCGCTCGACCACGCCGGGTGGGCCGGGCGGCTCACCCGGGGCGAGCTGGCCTCGCGGTACCACGGTGGCCCGAACGCGTTCCAGCGTGACGTCGCGTCGTTCTACGACTCGGTCCCCATCACCCGTTCCCAGCCGGGGCGTTCCAGCGCGCGGCTCATCGTCATCTGCCAGGAGGCCGGCGAGGAGATCCTCAACGCCGTCGACTTCCTGCGCCAGCCGACCATGCCGGTCGAGGTGCTGAAGATGGGCGTGGTCCACAGCCAGGACGGCCGCCGGTTCGTGGACGTCTCGCCGTTGGTGATCCACCCGGCCTCCACGCCGACGGCGCCGCGCCTGTCCGGTGCCGCGCCCGCGGAGGAGCGTCGCGGGGCCCCGGCGGCGAACGACACCGAGCCGGAGTCGTTCGCCGAGGGCGTCAAGGTCGGCATCGCGCTCACCGGGAAGCACCCGGCGGTCGCGCAGCCCGGGGGCGCGAGCACGTCCGGCACGGTGCACGAGAGCGCTCCCGCTCCGGCCCGGCCGGCGACCCCGACCCGCGCCGCGCGCACCCGCGCCGACGACGCCCGCGCCGAGGCCGCCCGGGACACGGCCGAGCAGCCGCGCACGCGGTCCGGACGGCGGACGGCGGCCGGTGCCGGCAGCCTCTCGCTCCCCGCCGTCCGGACCGACGTCCCGCCGGTCCCCGCGCCGCCCGCCGACCCGCCGTCCGCCGGCCCCGCGCCCGTGCCTGCACCGGCGTGGACCGCGGCGGAGGCGACGCCGCCGGCTCCGGCGCCGGCACCGGAGCGCTCCCGCCGTCGCTCGCGGACGGACCGGTTCACGCGGCCCCAGCAGCCGACGCCCGACCTCGCGGCGTTCACCGCGGCGTCCGCGGGCTCGGCGGAGGACCTCGACCTCGCCGAGCTGGCCCGACGGACCACCACCTCGGCCGCGAGCACCGACACCCCCGGGCTCGGCGAGGACTTCGCGCGGTACACCGCCCCCGCGCTCGACCTCCCGCCTGCGCCGGCCCCGCCCCCACCGCCCGCGCCCCACCGGGAGCCGGCGCCGTGGGACCCGCCGGTGCAGCGGTGGGACGACCCGCTGAACGACCCGGCACCGTACGGCTCGACACAGTGGGAGCCGTCGACGCCGTCGAGCTGGACGAACGCGTCCGACGACCTCCCGCGCCTCGAGGTCCCGCCGCTCGAGGCGCCGTCGTACACGCCCCCGCCCGAGCGGAGCCTCTACGACACGGCCGAGCGGGCTCCGGTGATGCTCGACGACGAGGTCGACGGGGACCTCATCGCCCTGGCCTCGACCCTGCACCAGCCCACCCTGCTCGTGTGGTCGCGCCCGCGGCGACGCCAGCACTTCGAGGCGGTCCTGCACCCCGACGGCGTCATCGAGCTGGCCGACGGCTCGCGGTTCCAGCACCCGGACCATGCCGCGTCGGCCGCCTGCGGCACCCTGACCGACGACGGGTGGAACGTCTGGCACCTGGGACCCGGCGGGCCGTCGCTCCTGGACGCCTACCGCGCCCGGTTCGCCTGAGCTGACGCGTTCGACCGCGTTCGTCGGACCCGGTTCCTTCGCCGGAGCCGGTCCGCGAGGCGCCACCCGTCAGGGGACGACGACGATCTTGCCCGTCTGCTCACCGGCCGCAATCCGCGCGAGCCCGGCGGCGACGTCGGGCAGCGACACCTCGGAGTCGACGACCGGCCGCACGCCGGTCCGCGCGCAGAACCGCAGCAGCGCCGTGAGGTCCTCCCGGGAGCCCATCGTGACGCCCTGCACCCGGATCTCGGAGAAGAACACCCGCGTCAGCTCGGCCGGCGGTGCGTCACCGCTGGTCGCCCCGCAGACCACGACGACCCCGCCGGGGCGCACCGATCGCACCGAGTGCGCCCAGGTCGCCTGCCCGACGGACTCGACGACGGCGTCCACCCGGGCGGGCAGCCGTTCCCCGGGGGCGACGGCGTGCGCGGCACCGAGCGCCAGAGCACGGTCGCGCTTCGCCTCGTCGCGGGACGTGGCCGTGACCTCGAGGCCCGCGGCGGCGCCCAGCACGATCGCGGCGGTGGCGACGCCGCCGCCGACCCCCTGGACGAGCACCCGGTCGCCCGGCCGCAGCGACGCCGCGCCGAAGAGCATCCGGTAGGCCGTGAGCCACGCCGTCGGCAGGCAGGCGGCCTCCGCGAAGGTCAGCTCCGGCGGCTTGGGCACGAGGTTGGCCGTGGGGACGGAGACCTGTTCCGCGAGGGTCCCCGGGTAGCGCTCGGAGAGCAGCGACCGGCGCTCGTGAGGCCCGACGCCGTGGCCGTCAGCACCGATCACCCCGTGGACGACGACCTCGGTGCCGTCGGGGGTGACGCCGGCCGCGTCCGTGCCGAGGATCATCGGGAGCTGCTCCTCGCGCAGTCCGATGCCGCGCAGCGACCACAGGTCGTGGTGGTTGAGGCTGGCGGCGCGGACGTCGACGGTGGTCCAGTGCTCCCGCGCGGCCGGTGCCGGCCGGTCGGAGACCTCCAGGCCCTCGAGGGGGCCGTCGGGGGAGAAGCGGGCGACGGTGGCAGCGAGCATGGTCCCAACCTAGGTGATGCCACGGTGCCGCGGGCCACTATGTTGGTCGGCATGGCTGACGACGTCCAGGACCACCCGACCGACCTCGACCCGGCCGGTCCCGACCCGGCAGCCCTCGAGGAGCGCGTCGAGCGGGCGCAGCGGGACGCCACGCTGCTCGCCGACTACCTGGCGCGACGGGAGCGGTCGGCGACGGCGCTGCACGGCGCCGAGCAGGCGGTCGCGCGGGCCGAGGCGAACCTGTCCGACGAGTCCGGTGACGTGGACCGCCTGGAGTCCTTGAGCCTCGCCCGACTCTGGGCGAGCCTGCGAGGTGACCGCGACGCGCGTCTCGACGACGAGCGCGCCGAGCTGCGTCGCGCCGAGTACGCGCTCGCGGCGGCACGGACGCGCCAGGAGGCGGCCCGCCGCGAGCTGGCCCGTGCCCAGGAGGCCGTGGACGGCCTGGGCGACGTCGCCGGCCGCCGGCTGCAGGCGCTCGCCGACAAGGAGGCCTGGCTGTGGTCGTCGGGGACCGGACGCGGTGCCGAGCTGGTCGACATCGCCGAACGGCGCGGACGGCGTCAGGCCGAGCTGGTCGAGATCGCCGAGGCGCAGGAGGCGGCGGACGGCGCCCGGCACGCCCTCGACGCCGCGGCGGAGGAGCTGGCCGGGGCCGACGGCTGGTCGACCTACGACACCTACTTCGGCGGTGACCTGCTCGCCAGCATGGCCAAGCACGACCGTCTGGACCGTGCGGCGGAGCGGGCCCGTGCGGCGGACGCGGCGCTCGCCCACCTGGCGGTCGAGCTGGGCGACGTGGGCGAGCGCGGGGTCGGCAGACTGGGTGTCGAGGGGATGGCGCGCACGTTCGACATCTGGTTCGACAACGTCTTCAGCGACCTGTCGGTGGCGCGTCACATCCGGGACTCACGGAACCGGGTGGACGCGGCCCGGGCCGCCGTGGCGCACGTCGCCGGACGGCTCGCCGACCGGCTCACCGCGGTCGAGAAGGACCTCGTCGGCCTCGACCGCCGGCGGGAGAACCTCCTGCTGACGTGACGTGACGTGACGTGACGTGACGTGACGTGACGGGTCGGTGGCGGGCGGTGGCGGGCGGCGGCGCGTGCGGTGACTCAGGGCGTACCGACGTCGAACATCCAGGTGACGCCGTACCGGTCGGTGAGCTGACCGTAGTGGTCGCCCCAGGGGGCCAGCTCGAACGGCAGGACGTCGGTGGCGCCCTCGATGAGGACGGCGACGGCGGCCCGGACGTACTCCATGTCCTCCGCCACGCCCGTGAGCGCGACGGTGACACCGGCCGTCGGCGCGGCGTACGGCATGGACGACGGCGTGTCGGCGGCCATGAGCGTGAGCCCGGCGGGCGTCTCGAGCTGGCCGTGCATGACGAGGTCTTCCTCAGCGGGGTCCTCCACCATGCCGGGGACGGCGCCGAACGTCGAGATGTCGAGCTCGCCGCCCAGCGCGGAGCGGTAGAGCTCCAGCGCCTCGCGGGCCTCGGTGCGGAAGTTGAGGTACGGGTCGAGTCGAGCCATGGTGCCCTCCAGGAGGTGCTCCGGGCCGCCGTCGTCGGCGTCCGGCACCATGGTGAGGCCCGGGCACGGCGCTCGCGCGTCGGCGGCCGACACCGGTACGGCTATGCGGGAGGCACCGGGGCGACCTGGGCCAGGAAGTCCCGCAGGAGCGGACCCGTCTGGTCGTGCTCGAGGAGGAAGCCGTCGTGCCCGAAGTCCGAGGCGATGACCCGCAGGCCCTCGGCCCGGGGGATGCCGGTGGCGAGCCGCGCCGCCTGCGTCGGCGGGAAGAGGCGGTCGCTGTTCACCGCCACGACGAGCGCCCGTGCGGTGATCTGCGCCAGCGCGGACTCCACCCCGCCGCGGTCACGGCCGAGGTCGTGCGTCATCATCGTCTCGGTCAGGCGCAGGTAGGAGTTGGCGTCGAACCGCCGCGCGAGCTTGTCCCCGTGGTGGTCGAGGTAGGACTGCACGGCGAACCGGCCGTCGTCGAATGGGTCCTCGCCGCCCTGCGGCAGCCGTCCGAACCGCTCGTCGAGCTCGACCGCGGTGCGGTACGTCGTGTGCGCGATCTGGCGGGCGATCGCCAGCCCGGCGTGCGGGCCCTCGCCGTCGGGAGCGTCGTAGTAGTCACCGCCGTTCCAGCCCGGGTCGGCGCGGATGGCGCCGAGCTGCGGGTGGGCCCAGGCGATCTGGTCGCCGGAGGACTGCGCCGCGGTGGCGATGGCGGCGATCGAGCGCACGGCGATCCCGGCCTCGGGGCCGAGGAGCGACCACTCCAGCACCCGCATGCCGCCCATGGAGGCCCCGACGACGGACGCCCAGGAGTCGATGCCGAGCAGGCGAGCCAGCTCGACCTCCACGGCGACCTGGTCGCGCGTGGTGATGCGGGGGAAGCGTCCGCCCCAGGGACGGCCGTCGGGGGCGGGGGAGGACGGGCCCGTCGTGCCCTGGCACCCGCCGAGCACGTTGGGCACGACGACGAAGTACCGGTCGGTGTCGATCGGTGCGCCGGGCCCGATCATCGGCTCCCACCATCCGGCGGTGAGCTGGCCCGGGCCGGCCGGGCCGCGGACGTGGGCGTCGCCGGTGAGCGCGTGCAGCACGAGGACGGCGTTGGAGCCGTCCTCGGCGAGCTCGCCGTACGTCTCGTACGCGACCCGCACGTCCGGCAGGCGGCCGCCGGCCTCCAGGTCGAACGTGCCGACGTCGGCGAACTTCCGGCCAGCGGGCGGGTCGCCGTCGCGCCAGGCGCCGGAGGCCGGGACCGGCCCGGCGGGGCTGCGGCGCCCGTCCCCGGTGCGGGTCGCGCCGGTGGCGCGGTGGCCCGTGGTGCTGGTCGGCGTCGAGGTCATCGTCTCTCCTGGCTGCGGTCTCCGGCGGTGCGGGCGGGCGCGCACACGGCGTGCGGCTGCCCGGTGGCCGCAGGCAGGCGACGGTGCGCGATGGTCAGCTGCGCATTCGACGAGTCATGGGTTCGACGGTAACCCGCAGGTGGGACGCTGCCCACCGGATCTCACGATGCGGGACCATATTCTGAGATGCTGTTCTCGTCGCGCTCCCCGCCGTCCCGTGCGACGAACCGCTCGCTCCACCGGCCGAGCAGCACGGCGATCGAGGCCAGCTCGCGGCCGGCCTCCGTGAGCTCGTACGTCACCCGCGGTGGCACCTCGGGAAACACGGTCCGCACCACGATCCCGTCGGCCTCCAGCGCACGGAGCTGGCGCGTGAGGGTCTTGGCCGAGACGGGACCGACGGCGCGCTGCAGCTCCCCGAACCGGAGCGGCCCGTCGCTCAGCTTCCACACGGCGGTCAGCTTCCAGTCGCCACCGGCGACGGCGACGCCGACCTCGATCGGGCACACCTCCAGGGCGCGCCGTACGGCTTCACGCATCTCGTCCTCGCTCCCGCTCCGCACCGTGCTCGATGCTGTCTGTGATGACCCTTGGTGACAAGAATGACCGTACTACCGCCCGGGCGATGTTCTGCCTACGGTCGAAGCATGCACACGCTCATCGTCTCCGCCGCCCCCTCGGACGGCGCCCTCACCGCCGACCTCACCCGCACGGCCGCCGCGACGCTCCGCGACCAGGGCCACGACGTCGACGTCCTCGACCTCGTCCGGAGCGGCTGGCACCCCGCGGTGCGTCCCTCCGACTACGGGGTCGAGGAGCTCTCGGCGCCCGTCGGCACACATGCCGTCGAGGCGGCGGCGGCCGGGACCCTGGACGTGGAGGTCCGGCGCCACCAGGAGCTGCTGCGGCGGGCCGACCTCCTCGTCCTCGTCTTCCCGCTGTGGTGGGCCGGGATGCCGGCCGTCCTCAAGGGCTGGGTCGACCGGGTCTTCACGCAGGGGTTCGCCTACGGGCTGCGGGACGCCGAGGGCAACCCCCGCAAGTACGGCGACGGTGCCTTCGCCGGCAAGCAGGGGCTCGTCGTGACGACGGCGGGGGACCGAGCGGAGGCCTTCGGGCCCCGCGGCGTCAACGGCCACATCGAGGACCTGCTGTTCCCCGTCAACCACGGGATCCTCTGGTACACGGGCATCGAGCCGCTCGCGCCGCTCGCCCTGCTGGGCGTGGACTCCCCGGTGTGGGCCGGCATCGACGACGCCCGGGCGCAGGTGCGCAAGCGGTTCGAGAACCTCGGCACCGACCGGCCGTTGCCGTACCGGCGCCTGCTCGACGACTACGACGGGCAGCGCCGGCTGCTCGACGAGCACGCCCCGGGGCGCGGCGACCTGGCGATCCACCAGCGTCCCGACAGGCACGGTCCGGTCGTGTGACGGCGCGTGCTCCCCGTCGTCGGCGCGGACCGGCGCGGCTACGATCTGCGAGAACGTCCGGACGAGCAGGGTGCGCGGTGGTCGGTGCGGAGGGGCGATGGGAATCATGTACGGCGCGGACGTCGAGCAGCTGCGCGCGCTGTCCCAGCAGTCGAGCGAGCGCAGCTCGGCGCTGGAGGACGCTGCCGGCATGGTGTCGCAGATGGTCGAGACCGTCCCCTGGTTCGGCCCCGGCGCCGAGATGTTCCGCGACGAGTGGCACGCGTCGCACGCGCCGTCGCTGCGGTCCGCCGCGCACGGCCTCACCGACGCCTCGGTGAAGGCTGCGCGGAACGCGGACGCCCAGGAGGACACGAGCAACACCTACGACGGTGCAGGTGCAGGTGCAGGTGCAGGTGCAGGTGCAGGTGCTGGCGCCGGGGCCGGCTCGGCGGGAGGCGGCGCGGCCGGCGGACCGGACGCGGGTGGGCCCGACCTGTTCCCCGACTGGCTCACCGACATCCAGAACGGTGCGACCTGGACCGGGCTCGCGACGGACCTCGGGGAGGGCGTCCTCGTCGGTTCGCAGTACGGCGGTGCGCTCCTGGAGCCCCGTCCCTACTCGATCTGGCACGCGTGGTCCATGCCGCCGTCGCCCGACCTGCCGTCGGCCGGTGCGCGGTTCGTGCGCTCGCAGTTCGAGAACAACACGGGCCGTCCCTTCGCGGGAAGCCTGAAGCTGACCACGGCGTCGAGATCTCGCGTCGCGTCGGTGCACGTGGACACCGAGGGTCGGTGGGAGCTGGCCACCGGGCCCGGAGACTCGGTGCCGGACGCCGTGCCGACGGCGGCGGACCCCTCGTTCACCGTCCTCGCCGAGGCCCTGGCATGAGCGAGCCGGTACCCGGCCCGTTCGACGACCACGGGGATCCTGCCCGTGCGCGGCGCTTCGTCCGGATGTGGCTCTGGCTCACGCTCACCCTGTGGGGCATGGCGGTGATCGTCTCGTTCGCTTGGTGGGGTGCGCAGGTCAACGACCTCGACGGCGGCCCGGTGGGCGGCTTCCGGGGCGGTGCCGTCTTCCCGTGGTACGTCGTGGTCCCGCGGTGCCCGTCGGCCTGTACACGGCGGTGCGGGCAGCCCGCACCTGGAGGCGGTACCGCTCGCTGCGGTAGGTCCGAGGTCGTGCGCCCGTGGGGGTCAGGGCCGCAGCAGGACCTTCGTCGCACGGCGCTCGTCCATCGCCGCATAGGCGTCCGCGACGTCGGCCAGCGGCATCTCGGAGTCGAAGACCTTTCCCGGGCTGATCGCCCCGGAAAGGACGTCGTCGAGCAGCGTGACCATGTGCGCCCGGGCGGGCGCCATGCCGCCGCCGACGGTGATGTTCCGGCCGAACAGCTTGCCGATCGGGACCCGGGAGCCGCCGTGCGGCACCCCGACGAACCCGACGCGTCCGCCACCGCGGACGGAACCCAGCGCCTGGGCCATCGACTGCTCGGTGCCGACGCACTCCAGCGCGGCGTCCGCGAGGTCGCCGCCCAGGAGCTCGCGCAGCGCAGCCACGCCCTCGTCGCCCCGCTCGGCGACGACGTCGGTCGCGCCGAGCTCGCGGGCCAGCGCGGCCCGGTCCGGGTGCCGGGAGAAGGCGACCACGCGCTCGGCCCCGAGACGCCGGGCGGCGATCACCCCGCAGAGGCCGACCGCACCGTCCCCGACCACCGCCACGGTGTCACCGGGGCCGAGGCCGGCGGAGACCGCCGCGTGGTGACCGGTGGACATCACGTCGGACAGGGTCAGCAGGTGCGGCACGAGCCCTGCGGCCTCCAGGTCGGCCTCGCTCCGCCCCACCGGGAACAGGGAGTGCTGCGCCAGCGGGATCCGCACGCGTTCGCTCTGGGCGCCGTCGACCGGGTGGCCGTCGCGGTCGGTCGAGCCGAATCCGGTCACCAGGTCGCACGCCGAGGGGAACCCGGCCCGGCAGGACTGGCACCGCCCGCAGCTCAGCGAGAACGGCACGACGACGAAGTCCCCGGGGAGCGCCGAGGTCACCTCGGCGCCGACCTCCTCGACGACGCCGACCAGCTCGTGCCCGATCGGGTGCGGCTCCTGGGTGGGCGCCACCCCGCGGTAGGGCCACAGGTCGGAGCCGCACACGCAGGCGGCCGTGACCCGCAGCACCGCGTCGCGCGGGGTGCGTAGCACCGGGTCGGGGCGTCGCTCGGCGCGCACGTCCCGCGCGCCGTGGATCATCGTGGAGAGCATGGTCCCCACCGTAGGCCGACGACGGCGCCGGTGTGGCACCGCCGTCGGCGGACGTCGTGAGACCTCGTCTCAGGTGGCGGCCGGCCGAGCTCGTCGGCCTACGGCTCAGCCGTCGAGCGCCGACTTGGCGGCGGTGAAGCCCAGCTCGAGGTCCGCGAGGATGTCCTCGACGTCCTCGATGCCGACGGCGAGGCGCACCAGGCCCGGCGTCACGCCCGACCGTGCCTGCTCCGCGGCGGTGAGCTGGCTGTGCGTGGTGGAGGCGGGGTGGATGACCAGCGAGCGCACGTCGCCGATGTTCGCGACGTTCGAGTGCAGCCGCAGGGCCGAGACGAACGCCTGCCCGGCGTCCGCGCCGCCGTCGAGCTCGAACGCCAGGACCGCACCGGCGCCGCGGGGGGCGTAGCGCTGCTGGGTGGCGTGCCACGGGCTGGACTCCAGGCCCGCGTAGTGCACGGTGCGGACGTCGTCGCGGGCCTCGAGCCACTCGGCGACCCGCTGGGCGTTGTCGACGTGCCGCTCCACCCGCAGGGACAGGGTCTCGATGCCCTGGGCGATCTGGAACGCGTTGAACGGCGACAGGGCGGAACCGAGGTCGCGCAGGAGCTGGACGCGCGCCTTGAGCACGTAGGCGAGGTTCGCCCCGAGGATGCCGTCGACGCCCAGGTCACGGGCGTACACGATGCCGTTGTACGAGGGGTCGGGGGTGTTGAAGCCGGGGAACCGCTCCGGGTACCGGGCGTAGTCGAAGTTCCCCGAGTCCACGATCACACCGGCCACGGTGGTGCCGTGCCCGCCCAGGTACTTCGTCGCGGAGTGCACGACGACGTCCGCCCCGTGCTCGATCGGCCGGACCAGGTACGGGGTCGCCACCGTGTTGTCGACGATGAGCGGCACCCCGGTCGCGTGCGCGACGTCGGCGACGAGTGTGATGTCGAGGAAGTCGTTCTTCGGGTTGGGGATCGTCTCGGCGAAGAACGCCTTGGTGTTGTCCTGCACCGCGGCGCGCCAGGCGTCGGCGTCGTCGGCGTCCTCGACGAACGTGGTCTCGATGCCGAGCCGGGGCAGGGTGTGCTTGAGCAGGTTGTACGTGCCGCCGTACAGGCTGGCGCTGGCCACGACGTGGTCTCCGGCGCCGGCGAGGTTGAGGATGGCGAACGTCTCGGCCGCCTGGCCGGAGGCGAGCAGCAGCGCGCCGACACCGCCCTCGAGGTCCGCGACGCGGTTCTCCACGACCTCCTGGGTCGGGTTGTTGATCCGGGTGTAGATCGGGCCGAGCTCGGCGAGCGCGAACCGCTTGGCGGCGGTCTCCGCGTCCGGGAAGACGAACGACGTCGTCTGGAAGATGGGCAGCGCCCGAGCCCCCGTCGTCGGGTCGGGCTCCTGGCCGGCGTGGATCTGGCGGGTCGCGAACGACCACCGCGGTGCGTCTGTCATGGCCCGACCGTACGAGGTCGGTCTCGGTGGGCGGAAGGGGCGATCCACTACCTGAGACGTCGACGGGCCCCCACCGGAGTGGGGGCCTGTCGTCGCGCTGTCAGTGGTTGTAGCCGGAGTCCTTCGCGCGCTGGAACGAGCGCTCGATCTCCGCCTCGGCGTCCTCGCGGCCGACCCAGTGCGCACCCTCGACCGACTTGCCGGGCTCCAGGTCCTTGTAGACCTCGAAGAAGTGCTGGATCTCCAGGCGGTGGAAGTCCGAGACGTCGTCGATGTCCTGGCGCCACGCCGCCCGCTGGTCGCCGAGCGGGACGCACAGCACCTTGTCGTCACCGCCGGCCTCGTCGCGCATGCGGAACATGCCGAGCGCCCGGCACTTGATGAGGCAGCCGGGGAACGTGGGCTCCTCCAGCAGGACGAGGGCGTCCAGCGGGTCGCCGTCCTCGCCGAGAGTCCCCTCGATGAACCCGTAGTCGTCCGGGTAGCGGGTCGAGGTGAAGAGCATGCGGTCGAGGCGGATGCGACCTGACTCGTGATCGACCTCGTACTTGTTCCGCTGACCCTTCGGGATCTCGATCGTGACGTCGAACTCCACTGTTCCTCCAGTCTCGGGGCGTGCGCGCACCCCCAGTGTGCCACGCGGACGCCGTCCGGACGCCGTGGCGCAGTGCCGCTCACGGGCGAGAACGTGCGAGAATGCCGGTGGAGGAACCTGCTTGTGACCAGGTTCACGAGAACGGGGAGGACCGCATGGGGTGGCGGCTGAGGGTCGGCGCCACCGTGACGACGGTCGTGGCCCTCTTCGGCGGCTACCTCGTGGCCGACTCCTACGACGTCGTGCCCGGCATGGTCACCCTGGAGCCCGCCCCCGAACCCGCCGCCCCGTTCCCCACCGCACCCGGCGCCGTCACCGGGCCGAGCCCCGCCGTCGCCGTCCCCGCCCTGTCGGACGAGGCGCCCATGCCGTCCGCCTCCGCGACGGGCGACCTCGTCGAAGAGCTCGCCGACGACGACCGCCTCGGCAGGCGCGTCGGCGTCATGGTGGCCGACGCGGGCACCGGCGAGACGCTCGGCGCCTCCGGCCAGGACCGGCTCCTCGTCCCGGCGTCCACGCAGAAGGTCCTCACCGCCGTCGCCGCCTACTCGGGGCCCGGGGGCGACACGCGGCTGGTCACCCGGGCGATGCTGCACAGCGACAACCGGCTGGTGCTCGTCGGCGGTGGCGACATGATGCTCGCCGCCGGGGACGGCGACCCGGAGGCGGTCAACGGCCGGGCCGGGCTCGGCGACCTCGCCGACCAGGTGGTCGCGCAGATCGCGCTCACCGGCGTCGACCGGGTCACCGTCGCCGTCGACGACACCCTGTTCACCGGCCCGGCGATCCCGCCGTCCGTCACCGAGAAGCGGCGCGGGGAGAGCGGTCAGGACTACATCGCGCCGGTCGCCGCGCTCGCCGTGGACGTCGCGCGGCTCTCCGACGAGAAGTACGCTCTCCGCGAGGACGATCCCGCCCTGGCGGCCGCCGAGACGTTCGCCGACGTGTTGGCCGAGCGCGGGGTCACGGTGACCGGCGAGATCGTGCGCCAGGCGGCGCCGTCGTCGGCCCAGGAGGTCGGGCGCGTCGAGTCCGCGCGGCTGGGCGAGATCGTCAGCTACCTGCTCCGGGAGTCCGACAACACGATCACCGAGGTGGTCGGCCGCCTCGTCGCGATCGACGCGGGGCTGCCCGGGTCGGGCGAGGCCGCCGTCAGCGAGGTGCTGGCCGAGGTCGAGGGCCTCGGCGTGGACCTCACCGGTGCGGAGCTCACCGACCTGTCCGGGCTCGGCACCGGCTCGCGGATGACCGCTCGTCAGCTCGTGGACACGCTCGTCGTGGGCGCCGCCGAACCGGAGCTGCGCGAGGCCGTCGCCGGGCTGCCCGTGGCCGGGCTGCAAGGCACGCTGAGCGACCGGTTCGGCGGGGACAACCCCGGGCGGGGGTACACCGAGGCCAAGACGGGCAGCCTGCCGGACGTGCGGGCGCTCGCCGGCACCGTCGTCACAGCCGACGACCGCCTGCTCGTCTTCGCCACCATCGCCGACCGGATCCCCGAGGGCGGGTCGTTCGGGGCCAACCTGATCTTCGACGACTTCGTCGGTGATCTCGCCGCCTGCGGCTGCTCCTGACCCCCAGCGGCGCCGAACAGGAGGTTGTGCCCGCAACCCTTCACCTGTGCGGGCCCAGGTTCCTGCTCGGCACCGTGCGGCTACGGTGGAGCCGTGACCGCACCCAGCACCGCACTCGTCGACTGGGCGACGGCCGCCCAGATCGCCCGCCACGTCGCGCGGCCCGGCCCGGTCGCCTCGCGCACCGAGCTCGACGACCTCGTCGGAGGGCTGCGCACGGCCGCCGACGACGCCGTCGGGCACGTGCTGCGCGTCACCCGGATGCGGCCGGCGACCGGCGACGTCGAGCGGCACCACCACCCTGACGGCCGCTTGCGCCGGGTGCGGGTGCCGCGCCCCGACCTGGGGGACGTGCGCGTCGTCGACCGCGCGACGTGGGCTCTCGCGAACACCCGGTCCATGGCGGCCATGACCGGTCCGGCCCTCACGACGCTCTCGCCGGACGCCCGCCCGGGCGGCACCGGCGCCGCCCGGCTCGCCGGGGCCGCCGAGGTCGGCGGGCTGCTCGCCCTGCTCTCCTCGAAGGTGCTCGGACAGTTCGACCCCTACGGCGAGGGTCGGCCCGTGCTGCTGCTGGTGGCCCCCAACGTCCTCGCCACCGAGCGCGCCCTGCGGCTCGACCCCCACGACTTCCGGCTGTGGGTGTGCCTGCACGAGCAGACCCACGCCCTGCAGTTCGCCGCCGCGCCGTGGCTCGCCGACCACCTCGCGGGCCGGCTCGCCACCCTCCTGCGCGACGTCACCGCCACCTCCCGGGACCTGACCAGCGCCCCGTGGCGCGACAAGGCCGCGCTGGTGGGGCGAGCCGTGCTCGACGCCGTCCGTGGCGACCTCACCACCCCGCTGGACCCCGTGCTGGGGCCGGAGCAGAAGCGGGTGCTCGCCGAGATCACGGCCGTGATGGCGCTGCTCGAGGGCCATGCCGACGTGATGATGGACGCCGTCGGGCGACGCGTCGTGCCCAGCGTGCGGACCATCCGCGCCCGGTTCGAGAAGCGGCGCGACGGCGAGGGCGCGCCCCGGTTCGACGCCGTCCTGCGCCGGGTGCTCGGCATGGACGCCAAGCTCGCCCAGTACCGCGACGGGGCGGCCTTCGTGCGCGCCGTCGAGAAGCAGGTCGGGCGCCCCGGGCTCAACGCCGTCTGGGCCGCACCCGAGAACCTGCCCGGGCCGCGGGAGATCCACGACCCGCGCGCATGGGTCCGCCGGGTCCACTCCTAGGGGCCGCATGCCTCCCGTCGACCCGGCCCTGGCCGCGGCCCGCACCGCCGTGCGGGCCGAGCTCGCCGACCTCGCCCCGGACGACCTGGTGCTCGTCGCGTGCTCCGGCGGCCCGGACTCCCTGGCGCTCGCGGCCGCCGTCGCCACGGAGGCGCGGCGGGTGGGCCGGTCCGTGCGGTCGCGCGGGTATGCGGTGCGGGCCGGGGCCGTCGTCGTCGACCACGCGCTGCAGCCCGGGTCCGACGGCGTGGCGCAGCGGGCCGCGCAGCAGTGCCGCGGGCTGGGTCTCGACCCCGTGGTCGTCCGTCGTGTCGCCGTGGACCCGGCGGCGGGCGGTCCGGAGGCCGGTGCGCGCGACGCCCGCTACGGCGCGTTCGAGGACGTCGCCACGACCACGGGAGCGGTCGTCGTCCTGCTGGGTCACACCCTCGACGACCAGGCCGAGCAGGTGCTGCTGGGGCTGGCGCGGGGGAGCGGGACGCGGTCGCTCGCCGGGATGCCTCGGCGGCGCGGCCGCTACCGCCGGCCGTTCCTCGGGCTCCGGCGGGCCGAGACGCAGCAGGTGTGCGCCGTCGTCGGCCTCGAGCCCTGGCACGACCCCACGAACGAGGGGTGGGCGGCCGGGGCACCCCTGCGCTCACGGGTCCGTGGCCGTCTGCTGCCGTCCCTCTCCGACGTGCTCGGGCCCGGCGCGGTCGAGGCGCTCGGGCGCAGCGCCGACCAGCTGCGCGACGACGCGGACCTGCTCGACGAGCTCGCCGCGGACCTCCTCGCCGCCGCCCGCACGTCCCCCCGCGGACGTTTTGCCGATGTCGGTAGTTCGTGTCGAGATCGGCAGTCCGGACTGCCGATCTCGACACGAACTACCGACATCGGCAAAACGGGTGAGGAGGACGAGGGGGGCGGTGCCGTCGTGCTGGACGTCACACCGCTCGCCGAGGCACCCACCGCTCTGCGTCGTCGTGCGCTCCGGGCGGCGGCGCTGGAGGCCGGATGCCCTGCGGGGACGACGACGGCGCGGCACGTGGAGGCGCTCGACGCCCTGGTCGTGCGGTGGCGTGGGCAGGGCGAGGTGCACCTGCCCGGTGGTGCACGGGCCGCTCGCGCGTGTGGCAGGCTGGTGCTGCGCTCGGGCCCCGGTCCCGGCGCTGCCCCCACCCCGCACCATGAGGAGTAGCCCGTGGACCAGTCGGACGTCGCCGGCGACCTTGCCGACATCCTGCTCACCGAGGACCAGCTCGGCGAGCGGCTCGACGAGATGGCCGCCCAGATCGACGCGGACTACGCGGGCAAGGACCTGCTGATGGTCGGCGTCCTCAAGGGTGCCGTGATGGTCATGGCCGACCTCTCGCGCCGCCTGCACCACCCGGTCGAGATGGACTGGATGGCGGTGTCGTCGTACGGCTCCGGCACCCGTTCCTCGGGCGTGGTGCGCATCCTCAAGGACCTCGACTCCGACCTGTCGGGCCGCAACGTCCTCATCGCCGAGGACATCATCGACTCGGGGCTGACCCTGTCCTGGCTGGTGCAGAACCTGCGCTCGCGCGGGCCCGCCTCGGTCGAGATCGCGACGATGCTCCGCAAGCCGGAGGCCGCGAAGGTGGAGGTCGACGTCAAGTACGTCGGGTTCGACATCCCCAACGAGTTCGTGGTCGGCTACGGCCTCGACTACGCGGAGAAGTACCGCAACCTGCCGTTCATCGGGACCCTGGCACCGCACGTCTACTCCTGACCGTGCTGAGCCCTGCGCGAACACACGGGGAACTTTCAGGGCCGCCGTGTAGTTTCGGTTCTCGAACCACCGCCCGGACGAAGGGAAGCGGGGCAGCGCCCCGTCACGGATGAACCTCAAGAAGATCTTCAGCGGACCGATCGTCTGGATCGTCCTCGGCCTGGTGCTCGTCGCGCTCGCGTTCTCGGCCTTCACCGGCGAGCGCGTGAGCCGTGTCGAGACCTCGCAGGGCCTCGAGCTCCTGCAGGGCGACACGGTCGAGCACGCCCTGATCGTCGACGGCGAGCAACGCGTCGAGCTCGACCTGTCCGAGCCGTACGTCGTGGACGCGGACACCGACGACGAGGTGGACCACGGCGAGAAGGTCGACTTCTTCTGGGTGGCGCCGCAGGGCGAGGACGTCGTCGCGGCGGTCGAGAGCGCCGACCTGCCGGACGGGTACGACACCGACGTGCCACAGGCGTCGTTCTGGGGGTCGATGCTGTCGTTCCTCATCCCGTTCCTCATCATCCTGGCGATCTTCTGGTTCGTGATGTCGCGCATGCAGGGCGGCGGCAACCGCGTGATGGGCTTCGGCAAGTCCAAGGCGAAGCTGATCAGCAAGGACATGCCGCAGGTGACCTTCGCGGACGTCGCGGGGGTCGACGAGGCGGTCGAGGAGCTGCACGAGATCAAGGAGTTCCTCGCGGAGCCGGACAAGTTCCAGGCGGTGGGGGCGAAGATCCCGAAGGGCGTGCTGCTGTACGGCCCGCCCGGCACCGGCAAGACGCTGCTCGCCCGCGCCGTCGCGGGCGAGGCGGGCGTGCCCTTCTACACGATCTCCGGCTCGGACTTCGTCGAGATGTTCGTCGGCGTGGGCGCCTCGCGCGTCCGCGACCTGTTCGAGCAGGCGAAGAACAACGCTCCCGCGATCATCTTCGTCGACGAGATCGACGCCGTCGGCCGTCACCGCGGGGCCGGCATGGGCGGCGGGCACGACGAGCGTGAGCAGACGCTCAACCAGATGCTCGTCGAGATGGACGGGTTCGACGTCAAGACGAACGTCATCCTCATCGCCGCGACGAACCGTCCCGACATCCTGGACCCGGCGCTGCTGCGTCCCGGCCGCTTCGACCGGCAGGTCGCCGTGGAGGCGCCGGACCTCAAGGGCCGCGAGCGGATCCTGCAGGTGCACGGCCAGGGCAAGCCGATGGTCGACGAGATCGACCTGGCCGCCGTCGCCCGCCGCACCCCGGGCTTCACCGGTGCCGACCTGGCCAACGTGCTCAACGAGGCCGCGCTGCTCACCGCCCGGTCCGGTGCCCAGCTGATCGACGACCGCGCGCTCGACGAGGCGATCGACCGCGTCATCGCCGGACCGCAGAAGCGCACCCGCGTGATGCAGGTCAAGGAGCAGAAGATCACGGCATACCACGAGGGCGGTCACGCCCTGGTGGCCGCCGCCATGCGGTACACGGACCCCGTCACGAAGGTGACGATCCTGCCGCGCGGTCGCGCCCTCGGCTACACGATGGTCATGCCCACCGAGGACAAGTACTCCACGACGCGCAACGAGCTCCTCGACCAGCTCGCCTACGCCATGGGCGGCCGCGTGGCCGAGGAGATCGTGTTCCACGACCCGACGACCGGGGCGAGCAACGACATCGAGAAGGCCAGCGCCATCGCCCGCAAGATGGTCATGGAGTACGGCATGAGCGACAAGGTCGGGGCGATCAAGCTCGGGTCCGCGTCGTCGGAACCGTTCCTCGGCAAGGACATGGGGCACCAGCGCGACTACTCGGAGGCCGTGGCGGGCACCGTCGACCACGAGGTGCGCCGGCTGATCGAGGCGGCGCACGACGAGGCCTGGGAGGTGCTGACCCAGTACCGCGACGTGCTCGACGACCTGGTCCTCCAGCTCCTCGAGAAGGAGACGCTCAACCAGGCCGAGCTCGCCGAGGTCTTCGGCCCCGTCGTCAAGCGACCCGCACGGGACGTCTGGCTGTCCAGCGAGCAGCGCGCCGTGCACACCCGCGGCCCGGTCATGACCGACGGCGAGAAGGCCGCCTTCTCGACGAACGGCACGCCGGGCGTCCCGCAGGACGAGGCCGCCGTCGTCGGCAACCTCGAGGCGGAGGAGGCGGCACGGTCCGACGTCGGCGGGCGGATCGCGCGGGCCGCCGGCGACGGCGAGGGGCCCACGTCGGACGACGGGCGTGCCGAGGAGAGCCCGTGACAGGGGAGGACCTGCCCCTGAGCGCGGTGTCCCTCGGCGTCCGCCCGGCCGCCGAGGTGCCGGCGTACGACGCCGCACGAGCCGAGGCCGCGGTGCGCGAGCTCCTGCTCGCCGTCGGCGAGGACCCCGACCGCGAGGGCCTGCGCGACACCCCCGCGCGGGTCGCCCGCGCCTACCGGGAGATCTTCGCGGGCCTGCACCAGGAGCCCGAGGACGTGCTGACCACCACCTTCGACCTCGGCCACGAGGAGATGGTGCTGGTCAAGGACATCGAGGTGTACTCGACCTGCGAGCACCACCTGGTCCCGTTCCACGGGGTCGCGCACGTCGGCTACATCCCCAGCACGGACGGCCGGATCACCGGGCTGTCGAAGCTGGCGCGGCTCGTCGAGGTCTACGCGAAGCGACCGCAGGTGCAGGAGCGGCTGACGTCGCAGGTGGCGGACGCCCTGGTGCGGATCCTGGATCCTCGGGGCGTCATCGTCGTCGTCGAGTGCGAGCACCTGTGCATGTCGATGCGCGGCGTGCGCAAGCCGGGTTCGCGCACCGTCACCTCGGCGGTGCGCGGCGGCATGCAGAACGCGGCGACCCGGGCCGAGGCGATGAGCCTCATCCTGGGACGGTAGCCCGATGGTCGCGCGCGACGCCGTCGTCGCCGGGCTCCCGGAGCTGTCCGGCACCGGCCGCTGCCTGGTCATGGGGGTCGTCAACATCACCCCCGACTCGTTCTCCGACGGCGGCGAGTGGTTCGAGCCGGACGCCGGGGTCCAGCACGGCCTGGAGCTGCTCGCGGACGGGGCGGACATCCTCGACGTCGGCGGCGAGTCGACCCGGCCCGGGGCCGTCCGCGTGGACGAGGAGGAGGAGCTGCGCCGCGTGATCCCGGTCATCGGCCGGCTCGCCGCGGCCGGCGCCGTCGTCTCGGTGGACACGACGCGCGCCGCGGTGGCCGAGCGCGCGGTGGCGGCCGGTGCGCGGCTCGTCAACGACGTCTCCGGCGGTCTCGCCGACCCGGCGATGGCCGAGGTCGTCGCGGAGACCGGGACCGCCTACGTCGCCATGCACTGGCGCGGCCACTCCGACGTCATGGACGACCTCCAGCAGTACGACGACGTCGTCACGGACGTGCGCGACGAGCTCGGTGCCCGCCTGGCGGCGCTGCACGACGCCGGTGTCGCACCCGTGCAGGTCATCCTCGACCCCGGCCTGGGGTTCGCCAAGGCGGGGTCGCTGAACTGGCCGCTGCTGGCGCACCTCGACGCGCTGCACGCCCTCGGCCGGCCGGTGCTGGTCGGTGCCTCGCGCAAGAGGTTCCTCGGTCACCTGCTCGCCCCGGCCGGCGGCGACCCGGCGCCCCCGCTCGCGCGGGACGACGCCACCGCCGCGATCTCCGCGCTCGCCGCACACGCCGGGGCATGGTGCGTGCGCGTGCACGCCACGCGTGCGAGCGTGGACGCCGTGCGCGTGGCAGCCGCCTGGGACGCAGCGTGCACCACCCAGGAGAAGACCCCTCCGGGGCGCGACGCCGTCGCGCACCCGGTCCACGAGACGGAGGCCACCCCGTGACGTTTGCCGATGCCGTGCCCGGCCCGGACGGTCGTCCCCTCGACCAGATCCGGTTGTCCGGCGTGACCGCGACCGGTCACCACGGAGTCCTCGCCCAGGAGCGTGCGGAGGGACAGGTGTTCCGCGCCGACGTGGTGCTGCACCTCGACACGCAGCCCGCGGCGGGCTCGGACGACCTGGCCGCGACCGTGAGCTACGCCGACGTGGCCGAGGACGTGCACGACGTGCTCGCCGGGCCGCCCGCCGACCTCGTCGAGACCGTAGCCGAGAGGATCGCCGCCGCCGTGCTCGCGTACTCCGCGGTGCACGCCGTCGACGTGCGGGTCCACAAGCCGCAGGCGCCCGTCGCGGTGCCGTTCGACGACATCGAGATCGTCGTCCGCCGCGACCGGGAGCACCTGCCCCTCGTGCCGTCGCACCCGGAGCCTCGGACGGCGTCGGCACGCGAGCCGGAGCCCGTTCCCACGCCTCCCGCCGCACCGGCGACGGTGGCGGACCCCGCGCCGGCCGCCGCGCCCGGGCCGGACGCCACGATGATCTCCGCCGTGCCGGCGCAGTTCGCGGGCGCCTCGGTCCCGGAACCGGAACGCGCGCCGGAGACCCTCCACGAGCCCGCTCCCGAGCCCGCTCCCGAGCCCGAGCAGGCCACGCCGCGGGACCCGCTGGACACGCCGCCCACCGAGCCCGTGGACGCCGTGCTCGCCCTCGGGTCGAACCTCGGTGACCCGCAGGGGACGCTGCGAGCCGCCGTGACCGACATCGACCGCATCGCCGGGCTGCAGGTCATGGAGGTCTCGCCGCTGGCCCGCACCGCCGCCGTCGGGCCCGAGCAGCCGGACTTCCTCAACGCGGTGCTGCTCGTGCGGACCACGTTGCCGCCGCGCGACCTGCTGGATGCCTGCCAAGAGGTCGAGCTGTTGCACGGCCGCGTCCGCGACGAGCGCTGGGGGCCGCGCACGCTGGACGTCGACGTCGTGCAGTACGACTCGCTGGTGGCGAGCGCGGACGACCTCGAGCTGCCGCACCCGCGGGCGCGGGAGCGGGCCTTCGTCCTCGTGCCGTGGGCGGAGGTCGACCCGCAGGCCGTCCTCGGTGGCCTCGGCGGGGGTCCCGTGGCGCAGCTCGCCGCGACCGCTCCCGACCGCTCCGGCATCCGGTGGCTGGCCCTGGACTGGTTGACCGAGTCGGCGACGACCGGCGCCGTGGCGGCACAGCCGCAGGCAGCCGACGAGCCGGAGCAGTACCAGGAGGCGCCGTCCAGCGCGCAGCCTGCTGCCGGCGGCGTGGCGCCGCAGCCCGCCGGGCAGCAACCGGCGACCGGGGGAGTCCCGGCCTCGTCGGAGGCGCCGTCCCGGGATCGCGACCAGCTGCCACCGTCGATCCCGGTCCCGCGGCAGGAGTCCTCGCAGCCAGGCCCGGTCCACGGCTACGAGCCCGCTCGGGAGGCGAGTGAGACGTCCGAGCGCGCCGGTGACGCCGGGTGGGCCTACGAGCCGGAGGTGCTGCCCGAGCGTCAGGAGCCACCGGCGTTCGTGCCCGCCGCGCCGGTCCCGGCCCCGGCCCCCGCCCAGCCCGTGCACCCCGAGCCTTGGCGGGGCGCGGTACCCGACGGGCGCACCGAGCACGGTGCTCAGGACCCGAACGGCGGTTCGCCGGGGTACGGCGCTCAGCCGGTCTATGCCGAGCCGGCACGCACTGTGCCGCCCACGCTGCCGCCGACGGCTCAGCCGCCGTCGTCGGCCGAGCAGGCGACCATCCCGGCGCCGCGGCCGTACCAGCAGCCGTACCCGCAGTCCTCGCCGCAGCCACAGCTGCACGCTCCGATCCCGCCCGCACCGGACACCGGTCCGAGGCAACCCTGACGTGCGCCGCTCCCGCGTCCGCACGCTGGTAGCCGTCGCGGCGACGGTCGCCGGCGTCGGCGCGCTGGTGCTGCGGCTGCTGGAGTCGCACCGCGTCTACCTGCCGGGCGCCGCGTGGGTGGAGGTCTTCGCGATCGTCCTGCTCGCCGGCCTGGTCCTCGCTGCCGGCTGGTCGGTGCGCGCCTACCTGCGTGGCGACAAGCCGGACCTCGACGCCCTGCGTGCGGCACGGACGTTCGCGATGGGCAAGGCTGCCGCGTACACGGGAGCGCTGCTCGCTGGGCGGTATGCAGCGCACGTGCTGGTGGTGCTGCCGGAGCTCGAGGTCGAGGCGCGCCTCGACCAGGCGATCACGTCGGGGGTCGCCGCGCTGGCCGCGGTGGCCCTGAGCACGGCGGGTGTGCTCGTCGAGAAGTTCTGCCAGATCCCCCCGCCCGAGGACGACGACGGCGAGGCCGAGGCGATCACGTCCTGACGCCGTGCGCGACGGCACGGCGGCTTTGCCCGCCATCGCGGATGTTGCCTTGACAGCCGCAGCGACATATCACTAATTTCGGCATGGGAGCGCTCCACAACGACGGGAGCGCTCCACAACGACGGGAGTGCAAGATTCGCAAGTTCATTCGTGCGACCGTGACGGTCTTGGCCTCGTTGGGGCTCGTCCTGACGGTGGGCGTGGCGCCTTCGCAGGCTGCGCCGAAGACGATCACACGCGGTGCGTACAGTTGTACGGTCGACGTGTACAAGCCTTCGCTGGCGGCGAGTGCGCAGGCGGCGGCGTGCAACAAGGTGCAGGTTTACATCAGATACAACAACTATGGCACCAATGTCACGAACTACGGTGCCATGGCGGGGTACTCTTCTGCGTCGGCAGGGAACTCGTCTGGCATCGTTCGCGGAGTGCGAGCCCAGGTCGGAGCGGCGAACTCCGCGTGGTACAGGTACTGATGCATCGAGTTGCCGCGAGTACTGCTTCAGTGGTGACGCTGGCCGTGTTCGTCCTGGCGGGATGCTCAGCATCCGAGGAGATCGCGGGCGACGCTCCGGAGCTGTGGCGGGTGCAGATCGATCAGGTTCTGGCCAGTGAGAGTGAGCATGTGACCGAGGCGCACCGCCAGATTCTCGCCGACTACACCATCAGCGAGGCCGAGTACGGTGAGCTCCGCCAACAGTTGTCGGACTGCCTTTCCGGGCACGGGATCGAGCACGATATGGATCCGGATCAGGGCGGAAGTCTGGAAACGGCGGATATCGCGGGTGATGACGACGGTTCCCGCACGCTCGACCTGACGACGGGGTGCTTGGACAGCACGACCGGGCCCGTCGAGGCGATCTACCTCGGTATGCGAGAGAACCCCGAAGGGCTCGGCCCGGGTGAGGCGATGCGCCGCTGCCTGGACGAGGCCGGGGCCACGGAGCTCGCCGGCGTGCCCGGGGCCGAGCTGGACCGGCAGATCAAGGCGGCCGAGATGCGGCCGACCACCCCCGAGGCGATGGTCTGCCTCCACGATCCGTTCGGGACGAATGGCCTCACGCCCGATGCCGCCAGGGAGCTCCTGGCCGGCAGCCAGATGGAGGCCGGCGGGGAGTGAAGGGGCACGGGGGCCTTCGGGTCGCATTCTCCGCGGGGCTGCTGGCGGTCGCGGCACTGGCCGCTGGTGGTGTGACAGCGGCCCTGATCCTGCTGCCCGGCCCTGTCGAGGAGGCTCCGGCGCAGTCGACCGTAGGTGAGGACGCCGTAGCGGTCAGCACCGAGACCTACGACGGTGCCCGGCAGGTGTCGGTGCGGGCCACCGTGAGGTCTGCGGAGTCACTGACGGTCGCCGACACAGGCCGGGTGACGGCGTCGGCCTGCGAGCCCGGTGGGACCGTCGAGTCCGGTGACGTCCCGCTGGTCATCGACGACCGGCCCGCCGTCGCTCTGGCCACCGACGTTCCGCTGTGGCGCGACCTGCAGTCGGGCTCCCGGGGGGAGGACGTTCTCGCGCTGCAGGAGGAGCTCTCCCGACTGGGCCACGACCTGGAGCCGGAGGGCTACTTCGGGGAGGCGACGCGAGCCGCCGTCCGTGCGGTCCAGGAAGGCGCTGGGGTCGGACGACCTGACGGAGTGCTGGCCTCTGCCTCTGTCCTGTGGCTGCCGGATCCCGAGGTAGTGGTCGCCGACTGCCTCGCACAGGTGGGCGACCGGGTCACCGACGGCGAGATCGCGACGGTCTCCGGGGGCTTGACGGAACTGACCGTCGTCGAGCCGCCCGGTGAGGGCTGGGTCGTGCGGCACGACGGCCACGTCGGAGCGATCGACAGCGACGGCGTCGTGCGGGACAGCCAGCTTCTCGCCGCCGTCGAGGCCAGCGAGCAGTTTCGGCAGGGCCAGGACGAGGGGACGGACCGGTTGACGATGGAGATCGCCCTCGCGAAGGAGATCGACGTGGTGGTGGTTCCGCCGTCGGCGATCGTCCCCACCGGGGAAGGGCAGGGGTGTGTCCAGACCGACGACGGTGAGGCGCTGCGCGTGGAGGTGGTGGCGTCGTCGCTGGGGCAGACGATGGTCCGCCTCGTCGACACGGAGGAGCCACGTCCGGTCCGCCTGGAGCCAGACGGGGTGGACTGCTGATGGCGGTGCTGCACGCCACCGGGCTCGCGCACAGCTTTCCCCCGGACGGGATGCTCTTCGAGGGTCTCGACCTGGAGGTGCACGCGGGCGAGGTCGTGGCACTCGTCGGGCCGTCCGGATCGGGCAAGTCGACCCTGATGGCGATCCTGGCGGGATGGGTCGTGCCCTCCCGCGGCCAGGTCGTCCGGGAAGGTGTCGTGCGCACCGGATGGGTGTTCCAGAACCCGCACGGCTCCGCCCGGCGCAGCGCCCTGGACCACGTCGTGCTGCCGCTGCTGGCTCGGGGGCGGTCCCGCCGTGCCGCCGAGCCGGAAGCGCAGCTGATCCTGGCGAGGTTCGGTGTGTCGGGTATCGCTGGACGGCCGTTCCAGGCGCTCTCGGGCGGTGAGGCGCAGCGGCTCATGCTCGCGCGTGCCGTGGCCACCGCACCGGATCTGCTGCTGGTCGACGAGCCGACGGCGCAGCTCGACCTCGCCACCTCAGCGACCGTGAACGGTGTCCTGGCACAGCTGGTGCAGGACGACACGGCCGTGCTCGTCGCGACGCACGATACGGCCACCCGCGACGCCTGCACCCGCGTGGTCGACCTGGCTGAGTTCTCGCCTGCCGTCCGTGCGGCAGCGTGAGCATGCAGGCTCGTTCTGTCGCCGGTGAGGCGGCACGAAACCTGGTCACGGGGACCACGCGAGCGCTGTGGTGGGCGTTGGCGTTCGTCGTCCTCGTCGGGGGTCTGGCCGTGGCCGACGCCCGGGTGCTCGTGCGGGTCTGGCAGGACGCCGACGCCTTCCGGTCCGCGGGAGCTGCTGTCCAGACGCTGGCGTCCGAGCGCGAACAGGTCGTGGACGGAACGCGTTGCCAGGCACTGAGCGGCGTCGCGGGGCTGACGGGAGCGGGGGCGCTGCGGCCGGGCGCACCTGTCCGCGCGGCGAGCATGCCGAGCTCCGACCTGACGGTGTGGGAGGTCACCCCCGGTGTCCTCGATCTGCTGACCACGACGGCCCGTCCGGTCCGCACCGCGACCGGCACGACGACGGGTGGTCTCTGGTTGGCGGACGACCTTGCCGCTGCCCTCGGGGCTTCAGCCGGGGACGAGCTCGTGATCGACGACGGACGTGTGCGCGTCGCCGGCGTGTATACCTGGCCGGATGACGGCCGAGACCGCGTGCTGGCCTACGCCGCCGTGGTCGCGGTGCCGGCGACGGGAACCTTCGAACGGTGCTGGGCCGGAGCCTGGCCGGTGGACGACGATGCCGCCGGGCTGCTCTACTCCGCGACGTCTCCGGGTGCCGACGACCTTCGCCTGGGGCAGCTCAACTCCACCCGAGGGAGCGGCTACGACCTGTCCGGGCTGGTCGACGCGCGTCCCACGGCGGTCGCTCCGGCAGCGGCCGCCGCCGTGGGGCTCGTGCTGGGCTACCTCGCGGTCCGGACCCGACGGCTCGAGCTCGCCTCGGCGCTGCACGCCCGGGTGCCGAAGCCTTTCCTCACCTGGCAGCACCTGCTGGAGGCCGGGTGCTGGCTCGCCGCAGCGCTGTCCGTGACGGCCGCAGCGACCGGCGTCGCGGCGCTGGTCGGCAGCCCGGGGCCGTACCTCGGGACGTGGGCGACGGCCGGGATGGCCGCGGGTACGGGCGCGGCGGCGACCTTGATCGGCACGCTGGTCGGGGTGCTGACCACCCGTGAGAAGCATCTTTTCCGCTACTTCAAAGAGCGGTGACGCCTCGGAGCCGGGGCTGATGCTGTTCCTTCCCTCGGCCGATGCCAGGATGGACCCATGACCAGTCCCGAGTCCTCGCCGGTGCCGTCCGAGGCATCCGCGGAGGGTGCGACGCCCGTGCCGCCGTCTGCCACCGTGCCGGATGCCGCCGTCGGCCCGTTCGACCCGCCGGACATCACCTGGGACCGCGTCTCGCCGCGGCTCGTCACGGCGCGGCTCGTCTCGCTCGGCGTCGGGCTGGGCCTGCCGACGCTCGCCTGCGTCCTGGTGGCCGTGCTGGTGACGCCCTGGGTGTGGGTCCCGGCGGGCGTCCTGGGCGTCCTGCTGCTGTGGGTGGTGCTGCTCGTGCCGCGCCAGGTCCGCGCGATCGGGTACGCCGAGCGCGACGACGACCTGCTGATCCGCAAGGGCATCCTGTTCCGCCAGCTCGTCGTCGTCCCCTACGGGCGGATGCAGTTCGTCGATGTCCAGGCCGGTCCGCTCGACCGCAAGCTCGACATCGCCAAGGTGCAGCTGCACACCGCGGCGGCGAGCACGGACGCCGTCATCCCCGGGCTGGCCCCGGACGAGGCGGAGCGACTGCGCGACCGTCTCACCGCGCGGGGCGAGGCGAGGCTGGCGGGCCTGTGAGCGACAGCAGCCCGGCACCCGTACCGGCGCAAGACCCTTCGACGTCGTCGGGCGACGGTCCCAGCGGCCCCGGCGAGGGCCTGGAGTGGCGTCGTGTCCACCCGGTCACGCCGTTCGTGCGCGGCTGGGCGATCATCGTCGCCCTGCTCTTCGTCGTCGCCCAGCAGAGCTTCGACGGGATCCCGTACGGCGAGATCGTCGACGACCTCGCCCGGATCTGGTGGGTGCTCGCCCTCGGGGTCCTCGGGGTGCTGCTCCTCGTCTTCGGCTTCGCGGCGCTGGCCTGGCGGATGACCAGCTACGCGGTCGACGACGACGCCGCGCACCTGCGCAAGGGCATCCTGTTCCGCCAGCAGCGGCACGCCAGGCTCGACCGGCTGCAGGCGGTGGACGTCCGCCAGCCGCTGCTCGCCCGGATCTTCGGGCTGGCCGAGCTCACCCTGGAGGTGGCCGGTGGCACGGACTCCGCGGTCGCGATCGGGTTCCTGCGGCTCGACGAGGCGACCGCGCTGCGCGCGGACCTGCTCGCTCGGGCCGCGGGGGTCAAGGCGCGTCGGGCCGCCGGGGCGTCCACGGCACGCACCGTCGACGGTGCTACGGGGACGGTCGCCCGGCCGGGCACGGGAGCGGGCACGGACGACGGTGCCGGTCCGGGCGCCGAGAGCGCGACGTCGAGCGCCGCCCCCGTCGACGGCACGGCGCCCGGTGGCGTGCCGACAGAGGCCGCCGACCTCTCCACGGTCCCCGCCGTGCCGGTCGAGGCTCCCGAGAACCAGGTCTACGAGGTGCCGCCAGGTCGGCTGGTGGCCTCGTTGATCCGGCTGCCGGCGGTCTGGATCATCCTCCTCGTCCTCGTCCTGGTCGGCCTCGGCGTGGCCGCCACCCGCAACTTCGGGATCCTGTTCTCGTTGCTGCCCGGGCTGCTGGGCGTGGCGACGTTCCTGTTCAACCGGTTCGCGGGGGAGTTCGGCTTCCGGGCAGCGGTGTCCCCGGACGGCATCCGGCTGCGGCACGGCCTGCTCGAGACCCGAGCCCAGACCATCCCGCCGGGCCGGGTGCAGGCCATCGAGCTGACGCAGGGCATCTGGTGGCGTGGCAAGGACTGGTGGCGCATCAAGGTCAACGTCGCCGGGTACGGCATCGAGGGCAACGACACCCAGAGCGTGCTGCTGCCCGTCGGGACTCGGCAGGAGGCGCTGACCGCGCTGTGGCTCGTCCTGCCGGACCTCGGCACCCAGGACCCGGCGGCGCTCGTCGACGAGGGCCTGACCGGTGACTCGCGCACCGACGCGAGCTTCACCACCAGCCCGCGCCGCGCCCGGGTCCTCGACCCGCTGACGTGGCGCCGCAACGGCTTCGTCGTGACCGACCGGGCGCTGCTGCTGCGCGGCGGGCGCCTGACCCGGCGGCTCGCGGTCGTGCCGCACGAGCGCACCCAGTCCCTGGGCGTCGAGCAGGGTCCGTGGCAACGACGCCGTGGTGTGGCGTCGTTCACCGTGCACTCCACCCCGGGGCCGATCAGCCCGGCCGTGTACCACCTCGACGCGCCTGACGCCGCCCGGCTCATCGCGGAGCAGGCCGTGCGTGCCCGCACGGCGCGGGCCCAGCAGACGCCGGAGCGCTGGATGGAGACGGTGGCCGCGGTGGCCGCCGCCCGGCCCGACGCCCAGCCCGACACCCAGCAGGGGAGCGGGCCTGCCGACGGCGCAGCGCAGCCCGGTACCACCCCGGCGCGACGCGAGGACGACGCGTGAGCGGCGTGCCGTCGTCGGGCGGCCCGGACCCCGCGAGCCCGTCGCGACCGGGGCGGCTCGGCGTGGGTGTCGTCGGCGCGGGCCGCGTGGGCGCCGTGCTGGGCGGCGCGCTGCGGTCGGCGGGGCATGCCGTCGTCGGCGCGAGCGGCGTCTCGGACGACTCCCGCGAGCGGATCGAGACGCTGCTGCCGGGCGTCGAGAACCTGCAGATCCCCGAGATCGTCGAGCGGGCGGAGCTGGTGCTGCTCGCGGTGCCCGACGACGCGCTGGCCGACCTGGTCGCGGGCCTCGCGGAGGTCGGGGCGTGGCAGGGCGGTCAGATCGTGGTGCACACGTCGGGCCGCTACGGCACCGACGTGCTGGCGCCCGCGCAGCGGGCCGGGGCGATCCCGCTGGCGATCCATCCGGCGATGACGTTCACGGGCACGTCTCTCGACCTCGCCCGCCTGACGGGCTGCACGTTCGCGGTCACCGCCCCGGGTGCCGTGCTGCCGATCGGCCAGGCGCTGGTGGTGGAGATCGGCGGGGAGCCCGTCGTCGTCGACGAGGCGGCCCGAGGTCTCTACCACGCGGCTCTCGCCCACGGCGCGAACCACCTCGTGGTGCTCGTGGCGCAGGCCGCGCAGGCCCTGGAGGCCGCCGGGGTCGAGCGGCCCGGCCGGGTGCTCGCGCCGCTGCTCGGTGCGGCGCTCGACGGCGCCACGCGGTCGGCGGACGTGCGCGACGGCGTCGGCCCCGGGGCCATCGCCGCCCTGACGGGGCCGGTCTCGCGCGGCGACAGCGGCACGGTGACCGCGCACCTCGACGTCCTCGGTGACCTCGCCGCCCGGACCGGCGCGACGGACGTGCCCGACAGCTATACCCGGCTCGCGAGGGGTGCCACGAGGCGCGCCCTGGCCAGCCACCGGATCGACGAGGACGCCGCACGCACGCTGCTCGACGTCCTCGGTGCACCACCCCAGGAGCAGGAATGAGTACTCCCACCGAACCTGCGACGACGTCGCAGGACGGGTCCGCGCCGACCCCGCCACCCGCCGTCGTCACGACCCGCGCCGCACTGCGGGACGCCATGGCGGTCTGGGCGCTGTCCGCGCCTGCCGCGACCGACCGGCGAGCCGTGGTCATGACGATGGGGGCGCTGCACGAGGGGCACCTCGACCTGGTGCGGCGTGCTCGCGAGGAGGCCGGCCCGGGCGGGCAGGTGCTGGTGACGATCTTCGTCAACCCGCTGCAGTTCGGCGCCGGGGAGGACCTCGACAGCTACCCGCGCGACCTCGAGCGGGACGTCGCGCTCCTCGCGACCGCGGGAGCCGACGTCGTCTACGCGCCCACGCCCGCCGTCGTCTACCCCGACGGTGACCCGATCGTGCGTGTCAGCGCAGGTCAGATCGGTGAGGTGCTCGAGGGGGCGTTCCGGCCCGGACACCTCGACGGGGTGCTGACGGTGGTGCTCAAGCTGCTGCACCAGACGCGCCCCGACGTCGCGCTGTTCGGGCAGAAGGACGCCCAGCAGCTGCTCGCGGTGCGCCGTATGGTGCGCGACCTCGACCTGGACGTCCAGATCGTGGGGGTGCCCATCCGTCGCGACGACGCCGGCCTGGCGCTCTCCTCGCGCAACGCCTACCTGTCCGACGGCGAGCGTCGCTCCGCGCTGGCGCTGTCCCGTGCGCTGCGGGCCGGGGCGGAGCGGGCGGCCGACGGGGCGGGTGCGGCGGCGGTCCGGGCGACGGCCTCGGGAATCCTCAACGAGGCCACCGACGTTGTGGTGGACTACCTCGCGCTCGTCGACCCGGATACCGTGGAGGAGGTTCCCGCCGAGCACACCGGACCCGCGCTCCTGCTCGTCGCGGCGCGCGTGGGGACCACCCGACTGATCGACAACCAGGCCGTGGACGTCGTCGCGCCTTCCGACGGCAACGAGACCCCAGGCCAGGAGGCATCTCGTGACTGACCAGACCGCTTCTGCCGCGGACGTCGCCGCCGGTGGCGTGCGCGACCCCCGGACGCCGGCACCGCGCCCCGCCTCGTTGCAGCGCCCGATGATGATCGGCAAGATCCACCGCGCGACGGTGACGCAGGCGGACCTGCACTATGTGGGATCCATCACGGTCGACACCGACCTGCTCGACGCCGCGGACCTGATCCCCGGCCAGCAGGTCGACGTCGTGGACGTGGACAACGGGGCCCGGCTGACCACCTACGTCATCCCCGGCGCGGCCGGCTCCGGGCAGATCAGCATCAACGGTGCCGCGGCGCACCTCGTGCACCCCGGCGACACGGTCATCATCATCGCCTACGGGATGCTGTCCGACGCGGACGCACGCAGCTTCCTGCCGAACGTGGTGTTCGTCGACGGTGCGAACCGGATCGTCCAGGTCGACGACGACCCGGGCCAGGTCCCGGACGGCTTCGGTCTGGTCAGCTCCGGCATCCCCGTCGCGGCCCGGTGAGGCCGGCCCGGCTCGCCCGCACCCTCGCCGCGCCCGCGCCGGGTTGGACGGCGCACGCGGACGCCGTCGTCGTCGGGTCGGGCATCGCCGGGCTGACCGCCGCGCTCGAGCTGCGCACCCGGGTGCCCCGGGTGCTGCTCGTCACCAAGGCGGCGCTGTCCTCCGGCTCGACCGTCTGGGCGCAGGGCGGGATCGCCGCGGTGCTGCACCCGGACGACACCCCGGCCGCGCACCAGCACGACACGCTCGTCGCGGGTGGCGGGCTCAGCGACCCGGCCGCCGTCGAGGTGCTCGTCACGGAGGGCCCGGACCGGGTCCGCGAGCTGGTCGCCCGGGGCGCGACGTTCGACCGGGCGGACGACGGCGGCATCGCGCTCACCCGCGAGGGCGGGCACCGTGCGGACCGGATCGCCCATGCCGGCGGCGACGCGACCGGTGCGGAGATCTCCCGGGCGCTGGTCGCCCAGATCGAGGCCGTCCAGCACGACCCCGGCATCGAGGTGATCGAGAACGCCCTCGTGCTGGACGTCCTGACCGGTGCGCCGTCGTCGGACGGCCCCGGCCCGGTGGCCGGCGTGACCCTGCACGTGCGGGGCGAGGGGTCGCGGGACGGCGTCGGGGCGGTCCTCGCCCCGACGGTGGTCCTGGCGACCGGGGGGGTGGGTCAGGTCTTCCGTTCGTCGACCAACCCGCCCGGTGCGACGGCCGACGGCATCGCCGCGGCGCTGCGGGCCGGTGCCGTGCTCGGCGACCTGGAGTTCGTCCAGTTCCACCCCACCGTCCTGTGGCTCGGCGCGGGGGCGCGCGGCCAGCTGCCGCTCATCAGCGAGGCGGTCCGCGGGGAGGGCGCGCTGCTGCTCGACGTGACCGGTCACCGCTTCATGCCGGACGCGCACCCCTTGGCGGAGCTCGCCCCGCGCGACGTCGTGGCGCACGCGATCGTGCGGAGGATGGCCGCGACGTCGGCCGACCACGTGCTGCTCGACGCCCGTGCGCTCGGCGCCGACTTCCTGCGACGGCGGTTCCCCGGCATCACGGCGCGGCTCCGCCAGGCGGGCATCGACTGGACCGAGGAGCCGGTGCCCGTCGCACCCGCGCAGCACTACCACTCCGGCGGCGTCGTCACGGACCTGCACGGGCGGAGCTCCGTGCCGGGGCTGTACGCCGTGGGGGAGGTGGCGTGCACCGGGGTGCACGGCGCCAACCGGCTCGCGTCCAACTCGCTGCTCGAGGGGCTCGTCTTCGCCCAGCGCGCGGCGGCGGACGCCGTGCGCTGCTACGAGAGCGGTGAGCTGCGGCACGCCCCCGCGGCGGTGGCGCGGCCCGGGGAGGCGGCGCTGGTCGCGGCGGTCGCCCGCTCGAGGGTGCAGCGGGCGGCGTCCGACGGCGCCGGGCCCGTCCGGTCGGCCGAGTCGCTCGAGCGTGCCGACGCGGCGCTCGCCGGGGTGACGACGTCGGCCCACCAGGAGGCGGAGGTCGTGGCGGCCCCGCAGACGGCCGAGTGGGAGACGACGAACGTCCACCAGGTCGCGCGGGCTCTCGTGCGGGCGGCGTGGGCGCGGACCGAGAGTCGCGGCGGGCACTTCCGCACGGACTTTCCCGACCGGGATCCCGCGTGGGAGCGGCGCGTGACGGTGTCGTTGGACGCCGACGGCACCCTGCTCGCGAGGTAGCGCACCGGCCCGCGAGGTAGCGCTGCGAGGCGCGAGGTAGCGCTACAGCTCGCGAGGTAGCGCTCGGTCCCGCAGGTCGAGCGCCAGGTCGAGGATCGGTGCGGAGTGCGTCAGCGCCCCGACCGACAGGTAGTCGACGCCGGTCGTCGCGACCTCCCGGGCGCGGTCGAGGGTGAGGTTCCCGGTCGCCTCCAGCTCGACGTGCTCGGCGACGCCGTCGCGCCCCTCGCGCTCGCGGACCGCGGCGACGGTCGTGGCGAGCACGGGGGTGGGCATGTTGTCCAGGAGCAGGAAGTCCGCGCCGGCGTCGAGAGCCTCCATGGCCTGGGCGGTCGTGTCCGCTTCCACCTGGACGAGCACGTCGGGGAACGCGGCGCGGACGGCACGGATCGCGGCGGCCACACCACCGGCCGCGACGACGTGGTTGTCCTTGACCATCGCGACGTCGTAGAGGCCCATCCGCTTGTTCGTCCCACCACCGGCGCGGACGGCGTACTTGTCGAGCGCCCGGAGCCCCGGTGTCGTCTTGCGGGTGTCGAGCACCTGGGCGCCGGTGCCGTCGAGCTCGCGGGTGAAGGCGGCGGCCGCGGTGGCCACCCCGGAGGCGCGCGAGGCGAGGTTGAGCAGGGTCCGCTCGGCCACGAGCAGCACCTGGGTCGGACCTGCCAGGGTGGCGAGCACCTGCCCGGGGACGACGGCGTCGCCGTCCTGGGCGTGGAACGTCACCTCGGGCGCCGGCAGGTCGAGGCGCTCCGCCGTCTGGCGCAGGGTCTCGGCGACGACGACGAGGCCTGCGGCCGTGCCCCTCTCGCGGGCGAGCAGATCGGCCGTGCCGGTGGCCGACGGCGGGACGGTCGCCTGGGTGGTGACGTCGCGGCCGGGTGCGGGGCCCAGGTCCTCGGCGAGCGCTACCTCGACCGTGCGGGCGAGCCACGCGGCGTCGAGGGCCGGTTCGACGGCGGAGGGGGACACATGGACGGGCAGGGAGGTCTCGGGCGTGCTCACACCGGAACGGTACCCGCGGAGACCTCCAGCGCTGTGGGTGGACGACGCGCCGATGGGCCGTCCGGGCATGCGGCGCGTCGTCCACCCACAGCGAGGACCGGGTGGGGGCTGTGTTAGTGTGTTAGTGGCTTAATACAGCGAGACAGGAGGTGCGGCGTGGAGTTCGACACCGGCTCGCCCATCTGGGGACAGCTGGTCACCGAGTTCTCCCGGCGCATCGTCACCGGGGCGTGGTCGGCCGGTGACAGGATCCCGGGCGTTCGAGAGCTGGCATCCGGGCTGGGCGTCAACCCCAACACCGTCCAGCGGGCGCTCGCCGAGCTCGAGCGCCGGGGCCTGTGCCGCTCCGAGCGCACGGCCGGCAGGTTCGTCACGTCCGACGGACCGACGATCGACGACCTGAGAGCGGAGCTCGCACGCGAGGCCGCCGACGACTTCGTGCGCCGGGCGCGGGGGCTGGGCATGCCCCCGGCCCAGGCCCGGCGACTCATCGAGGAGAGATGGACCCATGACGACGACGTCCCTGCCCCTGTCGGACCGGGGGGACACGATGGCGCCTGAGCACGCGCTGGTCAGCACCCGCGGCCTCACCGTACGGTACGGCTCCCGCACCGCCCTGGACGGGCTGGACCTGGACGTCCCCGCCGGCCAGATCGTCGGTCTCCTGGGGGAGAACGGTTGCGGCAAGTCGACGCTGCTCAAGACGCTCGCCGGGCTCTACGCGGACTACAGCGGCGAGATCCGGATCGGCGGGCACGCACCCGGCCCGGAGTCCAAGGCGATCGTCTCCTACCTCCCGGACCGCAGCTCGCTGCCGGACCACGTCCGGGTCCGCTACTGCCTGGAGCTGTTCGCCGACGTCTTCGCCGACTTCGACCTCGACAAGGCGCGCCGGCTGGTCGCCGGGTTCGGGCTGGACGAGTCGATGCGGCTCAAGCAGATGTCCAAGGGCATGCGCGAGAAGGTGCAGGTGTCCCTGACCATGGCGCGCCGGGCCCGCGTGTTCCTGCTCGACGAGCCGATCTCCGGCGTGGACCCGGCCGCACGCGAGGGCATCCTCGCGGGGGTCCTCGACAACCTCGAGCCGGGTTCGTCGCTGCTCGTCGCCACCCACCTCGTCCACGACCTCGAGACGACGCTCGACTCGGTCGTGATGATGCGTCACGGCCGGGTGCTGCTCACCGGAGAGGTGGACGACCTGCGCGCCGAGCACGGGTCCAGCCTCGACCAGATCTTCCGGAAGGTGTACCGCTCATGATCGCGCTCCTCAAGCATGAGATCATCCAGACCCGCGGCATGCTGGCACTCGTCGGGCTGGTGGCGTCGCTCGTCGCCGTCGTGGGTGCGCTGCTCGCCGCGACCGGCTGGGCGGTGCTCGCACCGCTCGGGACGTTGCTCGCGGTCGGCGCGGTCTTCGCTCTCGTCCCGGCCGCCCAGATCCTGCTGGTCGTGGCCTACTGGCGATCCGCCTACGGGCGGACCGGGTATCTGACACAGACCTTCCCGGTCAAGGGCTCCACCATCTACGGGGCCAAGGCGCTCTGGGCGGCGGCGGTCTCGGTCGCCGGGGTGGCCCTCAGCGTGGGCCTCGCGCTGGCCGTTTCGCCGCTCCTGTCGCGGGCGGGATGGGGCGACGTCTTCCAGCGGCTCGGCGACGGCTGGGCGACGCTCAGGGAGGTGGCGCCCGGCTGGGGCATCGCCGCCGGCGTGCTCCTGCTCGTGGCGCTCGTGCTCGTCTGGCCCGCCCAGTACTTCTTCGCGGCGTCCATCGGCAGTCAGGCCCCCATGAACCGGCTCGGGGTGGGCGGCCCGGTTCTCGTCTGGCTGGGCGTGTACACCGCCACCCAGGTGCTCACCTTCGTGTCCTTCGCCACCGTGCCGTTCGCCGTGGGGATGGAGGACGGCCGGCTCGGCATCGTCCGGTTCGACCTCTTCGCCGAGATGATGGCGGGCAGCTCGGCCGACATCATGCCGATCGGGTTCCTGCCGGCGCTGCTGCTGAGCGCTGTGGTGTGCGTCGTGTGGACCGCCCACTCGTGGAACCGTCGGGTCTCGCTGGTCTGACGGGTGCGGGGACACGGTCGGCGGCGCCCGTAGAATCGGACGGTGACATCCCCCGAGAACACCGGTTCATCGGTGCCTGACGACCTGCCCGACGACCTGCCCGAGCAGTTGCGTGTCCGCCGTGAGAAGCGGGACCGCATCATCGCCGCGGGGGGTGAGGCGTACCCCGTCGGTCTGCCGATCACCAGCACGATCGCGGCGGTCCGCGACGGGTACGGGCACCTCGAACCGGGCGTCGAGACGGACGACGTCGTCGGTGTCGCCGGGCGGGTGGTCTTCCTGCGCAACACCGGCAAGCTGTGCTTCGTGTCCCTGCAGGACGGCGAGGGGAACCGGCTGCAGGCGATGCTCAGCCAGAAGGTCGTGGGCGAGGAGTCGCTGACGGCGTTCAAGGGCGACGTCGACCTCGGTGACCACCTGTTCGTCCATGGCCGGGTCGGGGCGTCCCGGCGGGGCGAGCTCAGCGTCTTCGCGGACTCCTGGCGGATGGCGGCCAAGGCCCTGCGCCCGCTGCCGGTCCTGCACAAGGAGCTGTCCGAGGAGGCCCGCGTCCGCCAGCGGTACGTGGATCTCATCGCGCGCCCTGCTGCGCGCGACATGGTGCGGGTGCGAGCCGGCGTCATGCGCTCGCTGCGCGAGAACTTCCACCGCCGCGACTTCCTCGAGGTCGAGACCCCGATGCTGCAGGCGGTCGCCTCCGGTGCGTCCGCCCGGCCCTTCGAGACGCACATGAACGCCTACGACATGGATCTCTTCCTGCGCATCGCGCCGGAGCTGTTCCTCAAGAAGGCCGTCGTCGGCGGCGTCGAGCGCGTCTTCGAGATCAATCGCAACTTCCGCAACGAGGGCGCCGACTCCTCGCACTCGCCGGAGTTCGCGATGGTCGAGGCGTACGAGTCCTACGGTGACTACGACACGATGGCGGCGCTCACCAAGGACCTTGTCCAGCAGGCGGCCGCGGACGTGTTCGGCACGACTCTCGTCACGCTGGCGGATGGTGAGGAGTACGATCTCGGCGGCGAGTGGGCCGATATCAAGATGTACGACTCCCTCTCGGCGGCCCTGGGTGAGGACATCACGCCGCAGACGTCGGTGGAGCACCTCGCCGACCTGGCCGAGAAGGCCGATATCTCGGTCGACCCCCGCAAGACCAGCCACGGAAAGCTCATCGAGGAGCTGTGGGAGCACCACGTCGGGGACCACCTGCACGAGCCGACGTTCGTCCGTGACTTCCCGGTCGAGACCTCTCCGCTGACGCGTGATCATCGGACCGTGCCGGGACAGGTCGAGAAGTGGGACCTGTACGTGCGCGGCTTCGAGCTCGCCACGGCCTACTCCGAGCTGGTGGACCCCGTGATCCAGCGGCAGCGCTTCGAGGCACAGGCCCGGCTGGCTGCCGCGGGGGACGACGAGGCCATGCGGCTCGACGACGACTTCCTCACCGCGATGGAGTTCGCGATGCCCCCGCTGGGCGGGATGGGGATGGGGATCGACCGGCTGCTCATGGCGCTCACGGGCGCCGGGATCCGCGAGACCATTCTCTTTCCCCTCGTCAAGCCGACACACTGAGAGGACAGGTCATGAGTACGTTCTGGGCAGTGATCGCAGGGTTGATTCCCTCCATCGGAGTAGGTCTGCTCTTCTGGTTGGCGATGCGAAAGATCGTCCGGGCGGACCGGAACGAACGGGCGGCCCTGGAACGGCACGACGCCGAGGCGCGGCTGGACATGCAGTAGGAATTACTGAAAGATCCGTCGCAGGCAATGCAGAACTCGTCGTGGTGAGTTGACTTTTCATTCTCTGTTCGTGCATGCTCGAATCGCTCAAGAGTTTCGAGACACCGGAGGGTGACAGCGTGGTCCAGAAGACACAGGTCGTACTGTTCGACGACATCGACGGCACGGAGGGTGACGAGACGGTCACCTTCGCGCTGGACGGGGTGTCGTACGAGATCGACCTCTCCGCGGCGCATGCTGCGGAGCTGCGCGATTCTCTCTCCCAGTGGGTCGGGCACGGCCGCAAGACGGCTTCGAAGGTCGCGCCCCGCGCCACCTCCGGATCTCGTCGCGGTCGGACCGACCGGGAACAGCTCCAGAAGATCCGCGAGTGGGCCCGCGCCAACGGCCACACCGTGAACGACCGCGGCCGCATCCCCGGGCGGGTGCTGGAGGCCTACGAGGCAGCGCACTGACGCCCCTCCCCAGTCAGCCTGCGCCCCGGCCGGATCGACCCGGCCGGGGCGCGGTGCTGTCCGGGGCCGGCAGCACCGGGCGGGGGTGCGGCGGCGAGCCGCCCGGAGCCTACGCTTGACCCATGATCGCCACGAGCTCGCGCACCCTGTGGATCGGCACGTATCCGGGCGACCGTGCCCCGGGGTCGGGGGAGGGCGTCTGGCGCGTCGACGTCGACCCGGCGTCCGGTGCCCTGGGCACCCCCGTCCTCGCGGCCGAGGTCGCCTCGCCGTCGTTCCTGGCGCTGCACCCGCGGGCCCCGGCGCTCTATGCCGTGACGGAGACGCCGGCGGGACGCGTCACCGCCCTGCGCGTCCACCCCGACGGCACCCTCGCACCGCTCGGGGAGGCGCCCTCCGGCGGTGACGACCCGTGCCACCTCGCGGCGACGACTCGCACCGTCTGGGTGGCGAACTACGGTGACGGGACCGCCGCCGCCCTCGGGGTCTCCGAGGGGGACGGCGAACCGGCCACGGACCGTCGTGCGCTGCACACCGGGTCGGGCACCGGCCCCGTGCCGGACCGTCAGGCGGGGCCGCACGCCCACCAGGTCACCGCCGTCGGCGACCAGGTCCTGGTCACCGATCTCGGCGCCGACCTCGTCCGGCGCTATCCCGTCGACGCGCGGCCGGGCACGGCCGCGGATCCCGAGGCGGCCGGGGCTGCCGCAGCGGACGGAGCGGCCGACGATCAGGCGGTGGCCGCGCGGCTCCCGGCCGGCACCGGCCCACGACACCTCGTCGTGCTGCCGAGCGGGGCCCTCGTGGTGGTCGGTGAGCTCGACGCGCGGCTGCACGTCCTGGTCCCGGCGGACGGGCGGTGGGAGCACTCCGGCAGCGTGCCGATCCTTCCCGGCGCCGTCGCGGGCGCGGACTTCGGCGGTCACGTCACGCTCAGCGCCGACGGGACCCGCCTGCACGTCGGCGTGCGCGGGGCGGACGTGCTGGCCGTCCATGCGGTGTCCGACGGTGCGGTCCCGCGGGTCGAGCACCTCGCCGACGTCCCGCTCGGGGAGGGCGCCCGACCCCGGCACCACGAGGTGGTCGGCGACGAGGAGCTCGTCGTCGTCGCGCTGGAGGGGACGGCCGAGCTGGCCTGCGTGCGCGTGGAGGCGGCGACCGGCCGGGGAGAGGTCGTCGCCCGTGCGTCCTGGGACACCCCACCGGCCTGCGTCCTGGTGGCACGGTGAGCGGCTCGCCGGGGCCGGGCCCGCGGGTCGCGATGCTGTCGGTCCACACCTCACCCCTGGACCAGCCGGGCGCCGGCGATGCCGGCGGCATGAACGTCTACGTGCTGGAGCTGTCGCGTGCCCTCGCCCGCCGAGGTGCCGAGGTCGAGATCTACACCCGGGCGACGACGTCGGCCCAACCGAAGGTCGTCGACGCCGAACCGGGGATCCGGGTGGTCCACGTGGCGGCCGGACCCTACGAAGGACTGGACAAGAACGAGCTGCCCGGGCAGCTCTGCGCGTTCACGGCGGGCGTGCTGCGGGCCGAGGCGCACCGCCCGGCGGGCTGGTACGACGTCGTGCACGCGCACTACTGGTTGTCGGGGCAGGTCGGCTGGCTGGCCGGCGAACGGTGGGACGTCCCGCTGGTGCACACGATGCACACGATGGCGAGGGTGAAGAACGCGGCCCTCGCCCCGGGGGACAGCCCGGAACCGCAGGGCCGGGTGATCGGCGAGGAGCAGGTGGTGGCGGCCGCGGACGCGCTCGTCGCCTCCACCCGGGAGGAGGCCGACGACCTCGTCCGGTACTACGCCGCCGACCCGGACCGCGTCCACGTGGTCGCGCCCGGCGTCGACCTGGAGCAGTTCGCGCCGGGACCGGGCGCGCCGGCCGAGTCGCGCGGCGCGGCGCGGCGTCGTCTCGGGCTGCCCGTGGACGACCCGGTCATCCTGTTCGCCGGGCGGGTGCAGCTCCTCAAGGGGCCCGACGTGCTCGTCCGCGCGCTCGGCGTGATGGCCGACCACGCGGACCCGACGGCGCCGGGGGGCACGGGCCTGCCACGTCTCGTCGTCCTCGGTGGAGCGAGCGGCCGTCCGACGGCGGTGCGCGAGCTCGAGGCGCTGGCCCACCAGACCGGCGTCGCCGACCGGCTCGACGTGCGTCCGCCCGTGCCTCGCGAGGAGCTCGCCGACTGGTACCGGGCGGCGGACGTGGTGGCCGTGCCGTCGCACAACGAGTCGTTCGGGCTGGTGGCGGCCGAGGCGCAGGCCTGCGGGACGCCCGTCGTCGCCGCGGCGGTGGGCGGGTTGCAGACCGTCGTCGTCGACGGCGTCTCCGGGGTGCTCGTGGGTGACCACAGCCCGTGGACGTGGGCGCGCGAGCTGGCGGACCTGCTGGAGGACGAGGCGCGGCTCGCGCGGCTCGCGGCCGGTGCCCGACGGGCGAGCGAGCGGTTCTCCTGGGACCGGGCCGCCGCGGCGATGCTCGACGTCTACTCCCAGGCGGGCAAGGTGCGCCGCGCGCGGTAGGACGCTGCGGCGGGCGGGAATGCCCGGGCGGCACGACGGCGTTGCCGCGGACATGCCTATCACCGGAGAGTACGTCCCCAGCCCGTCCGCCTGGGCCGCCGACCAGGTCTCGACCTACGAGGCCTCGGGCGGAACCGAGGGAACCACGATGCGCGGCAAGCCCGTCGTGATCCTCACGACGCTCGGCGCCAGGAGCGGCAAGGTGCGCAAGACGCCGCTGATGCGCGTCGAGCACGACGGTGCCTACGCCGTCGTCGCCTCGCTGGGCGGTGCGCCGAAGCATCCCGTCTGGTACCACAACATCGTGGCGGACCCGCAGGTCGAGCTGCAGGACGGCACGGAGAAGCACGACTACGTCGCGCGCGAGGTCACCGGCTCCGAGAAGGCCGTGTGGTGGGAGCGCTCGGTCGCGGCGTGGCCCGACTACGCCGAGTACCAGAGGAAGACGGACCGCGAGATCCCCGTCTTCGTCCTGGAGCGCGCGGACGTCTGACGGCGGGCCTCGCGGCGGACGGCGGGCGTCCGCGATCCGGCCGGATGGTGCGTCGGGCCCCTCGCTCAGGGCAGGATGGAGGCATGACCTACACCCTCGTGCTGCTCCGCCACGGCGAGAGCGAGTGGAACGCCAAGAACCTCTTCACCGGCTGGGTCGACGTCCCGCTGTCGACCAAGGGCGTCGAGGAGGCGAAGCGCGGCGGCACCCTCCTCGCCGAGGCGGGCGTCGCGCCGGACGTGCTGCACACCTCGCTGCTGCGTCGCGCCATCATGACGGCCAACTACGCCCTCGACGTCGCCGAACGCCACTGGATCCCGGTCAAGCGGTCGTGGCGCCTCAACGAGCGTCACTACGGCGACCTGCAGGGCAAGGACAAGAAGCAGGTGCGTGACCAGTACGGCGAGGAGCAGTTCATGCTCTGGCGCCGTTCCTACGACGTGCCCCCGCCCGCGATCGAGCTCGGCTCGGAGTTCTCCCAGGACGCCGACGTGCGCTATGCCGGTGAGCCGATCCCGCGCACCGAGGCCCTCAAGCAGGTCCTCGAGCGGGCGCTGCCGTACTGGGACGCCCAGATCGTGCCCGACCTGCGCTCCGGGCAGACGGTGCTGGTCGCCGCGCACGGCAACTCGCTGCGCGCGCTCGTCAAGCACCTCGACGGGGTCGACGACGAGACGATCGCCGGCCTCAACATCCCCACCGGGATCCCGCTGGTGTACGAGCTCGACGAGGAGACGCTGAAGCCGACCAACCCCGGCGGCACCTACCTGGACCCGGAGGCCGCGAAGGACGCCATCGCGGCCGTGGCCAGCCAGGGCCGGTAGGCATCGGCCCGTACGACCGACGACGACGGCGACGCACCCCACGTGGGGTGCGTCGCCGTCGTCGTACCGGTGTGCCGAGGGCTCAGGCGTTCGGGCTCGTCACGCCGTGCTCCGCCTCGAACTCGCCGGTCACGAGGAACGTGATGCGGCGCGCGACCGAGACGCCGTGGTCGCCGAACCGCTCGTAGTAGCGGCCCAGGAGCGTCACGTCCACGGTCTCCTGCGCCGTCCCCGCCCACTCGGGCGACAGGGTGGCCGCGAACGTGTCCTGGTGGAGCTGGTCGAGGTCGTCGTCGCCCTGCTCGACCTCGGCCGCCAGCGCGACGTCCCGGGTGGCGAGGAGCTCGGTGGTGCGACGGGCCACGAGCGTCGCCGCCTCGTTCATCCGCACGAAGGTCTCGCGCGCCGGCTCCGGCACCGCTGCCGCGGGGTAGCGGCCGCGCGCCACCTCGGCGACGTGCTGGGCCAGGTCACCCATGCGCTCCAGCGTGGCGCTGATCCGCAGGGCGCTGATGACGACCCGCAGGTCCGTGGCCACGGGCGCCTGCTGGGCGAGCAGGTGCACGCACCGCTCGTCCAGCTCCTTCTCCAGCCGGTCGATCTCGTGATCGGCGGCGATGACGTCCTGAGCGAGCTGGTGCTCGCCGTCGAGCAGCGCGGCGCCGGCCCGCGTGATCGCGGACTCGACCAGCCGGCTCATCTCGACCAGTCCTTGACCGATCTGCTGCAGCTCGGCGTCGAAGATCTCTCGCATGGGTGTCCTCTCGATTCTGGTGCTGAGCAACTCTCGCAGCCGGCACAGACTCTCAGGTGAACGTCGCGAGGTCCACAGGTGAACAGTGGACGACACGTCAGGGAGCAGAAGGCGCCCTGGCACGGTGGCGGGCCTCGCGCGACCTAGGCTGAGGGTGTGGAGGGAATCATCCAGGGTGCGACCGCCGTCGTCGCCGGCGTGCTCGGCGTCGTCGTCGGGCTCGTCGCTGCCCTCGCCTTCCGCTTCTCGGACCGCGCCCAGCACCGTGACGCGGACTCCGGGGCCGCCGAGCTCGACAGCGGGCTGGTCCGGGTGCTGTCGGTGCTGCGCTCGGCCGCGGTCGTGCTGGACGACGACGACGAGGTCGTCCGCGCCTCGCCGCCCGCCTACGCCCTCGGCGTCGTCCGCAACGACGCCCTCGTGCACCCCGCCATCGTCGACATGGTGCGCGACGTGCGGCGCGACGGCGTCATCCGCGAGGAGGAGCTCGAGCTGCCGCGGGGCCCCATCGGCTCGGGCACCGTGCTGCTGCAGGTGCGGGTCGCCGCGCTCGGGCTCGACAAGCTGCTGGTCCTCGCCGAGGACCGCACCGAGGCGCGCCGCGTCGAGGCCATCCGGCGCGACTTCGTCGTCAACGTCTCGCACGAGCTCAAGACGCCGGTCGGCGCGCTCGCCCTGCTCGCCGAGACCGTGCAGGACGCCGCCGACGACCCGGTCGCGGTCCGGCGGTTCACCGAACGCATGCAGTCGGAGGCGCACCGCCTCTCCGCGCTCGTGCACGAGATCATCGAGCTGTCCCGTCTCCAGGTGGCCGGGGCGCTGCAGAAGGTGCGGCCCGTCCCGTTGCGCGACGTCGTCGACGAGGCCGTCGACCGGGCCCGCACCACGGCGCAGGGCAAGAACATCACCATCACGGTCGGCGGCTCCGCGGACTGCGTGGTGTTCGGCGACCACAACCTGCTCGTGACGGCCGTGCGCAACCTGCTGGACAACGCCGTGTCCTACTCGGGGGAGAACACCCGGGTGGGCGTGGGCGTGCACGAGCGGGGCGGCCTGGTCGAGATCGACGTCGTCGACCAGGGCATCGGCATCTCGGCCGAGGTCCAGGAGCGGGTGTTCGAACGCTTCTACCGTGTGGACCCGGCGCGCTCGCGCGACACGGGCGGCACCGGGCTCGGCCTGAGCATCGTCAAGCACGTCGCCGCCGACCACGGCGGGGACGTGCGGGTGTGGTCCGAGCCGGGCAAGGGTTCGACGTTCACCCTGCGGATTCCTGCCGCGGACCTTCCGGCCGGCGAGCTGCCGTCCGGCTCGTCGGACAGCCCCGACGACCAGACCGACGACGTGAAGCACGCTCCGGACGCGCCCCCGACGGCGGGACGCGCCGGTGACCATGACCGCGGGCCGGAAGGCCCGACGAACGAGGAGGTAGGCGCGTGACGCGCATCCTGGTGGTCGAGGACGAGGAGTCCTACCGCGACCCGCTGACGTACCAGCTCACCCGTGAGGGCTACGAGGTCGTGGCGACGTCGAACGGCAACGACGCGCTGGACCGGTTCGACGACGGCGGCGCGGACCTCGTGCTGCTCGACCTGATGCTCCCCGGCCTGAGCGGCACGGAGGTGTGCCGCGAGCTGCGCCAGCGCGGTGACGTCCCGATCATCATGCTCACGGCCAAGGACTCCGAGATCGACAAGGTCGTGGGCCTCGAGCTCGGCGCCGACGACTACGTCACCAAGCCGTACTCCTTCCGCGAGCTCCTGGCACGGATGCGCGCCGTCATGCGGCGTCGCGGCACCGGCAGCGTCGACAGCGGCGCCAACGGCCACGACGACGACGGCGAGTCCGTCCTCGAGGTCGGCTCCGTCCGCATGGACGTGGAGCGTCACACGGTGGCGGTGGGCGGGACGGCGGTGTCGCTGCCGCTCAAGGAGTTCGACCTGCTGGAGCTCCTGCTGCGCAACGCGGGTCGCGTCCTGACCCGGGGACAGCTCATCGACCGGGTGTGGGGTGCGGACTACGTCGGCGACACCAAGACCCTCGACGTCCACGTCAAGCGCATCCGGTCCAAGATCGAGTCCGACCCCGGTTCACCCACCCTGCTGCTGACCGTCCGAGGACTGGGCTACAAGCTCGCCGACGACGAGTCGTAGGCCTTCTCGCCTATCGGCCGTCGGCTGTTCATTCGTCGTTCACCTGCTCCTGGTCACCGGTCCACCTGGCATCCCTAGCGTTCCTGACGAACGCCGGCGGCCGCCGGTGCCACCAAATGCGTGAAGGATGGACGACTCGTGAACCTCAGCCGATTCACTCGTGCCGGATCTGCCGTCGCCGTCGGCGTGCTCGCTCTGAGCCTCGCCGCGTGCGGTTCGGACCCGGAGCCCGCGGACAACGCGGCGGGCGACGCGCCGGAGTCGACCGAGACGGAGTCCGGCGAGATGGCATCGCTCGCCGGCGAGCTCTCGGGCGGCGGCGCCTCGTCGCAGGAGGCCGCGATGAACGCGTGGCGCGCCGGCTTCCAGCAGGCGAACCCGGACGCGACCGTCAACTACGACCCCGTCGGCTCCGGCGGCGGCCGCACCGGCTTCGGTGACGGCTCGTACAAGTTCGCCGGCTCGGACGCCGCGCTGGACGACGAGGAGCTCGCCGCCGCCGAGGCCCAGTGCGGCGAGGGCGGCGTCATCGAGTTCCCGGGCTACGTCAGCCCGGTCGCCGTGGCCTTCAACCTCGAGGGCGTCGACTCGCTGAACATGGCCCCGGAGACCATCGCCGGAGTCTTCTCCGGCGAGATCACCGCCTGGAACGACGAGGCGATCGCCGCGGACAACCCCGACGCCGAGCTCCCGGACACCGCGATCACCGTCGTGCACCGCTCGGACGAGTCGGGCACCACGGAGAACTTCGAGGAGTACCTCGCCGCTGCGGCCCCTGACGCGTGGCCGCACGAGCCCTCCGGCGTCTGGCCCGTCGAGGGCCAGGAGTCCGCGCAGGGCACCTCCGGCGTCGTGGGCGCGGCCCAGGCCGGTGACGGCACCATCACCTACGCCGACGCCTCGCAGGTCGCCGACCTGGGCACCGTCGCCGTGGGCGTCGGTGAGGAGTTCGTGCCGTACTCGGCCGAGGCCGCCGCCGAGGTCGTGGCCCAGTCGCCGCGGACCGAGGGCACCAGCGACTACGTCTACACGATCGACCTCGAGCGGGACATCGCCGGCACCTACCCGATCGTGCTCGTCTCCTACAGCCTCGCCTGCACCAGCTACGAGGACGAGGAGACCGCCGGGCTGGTCAAGGGCTTCCTGAGCTACGTCGCCAGCGAGGAGGGCCAGCAGGCCGCCGCGGACGCCGCCGGCTCCGCCCCGCTGTCCGACACGATCCGCCAGGCGGTCCTGCCCGGCATCGAGTCGATCTCCGCGGGCTGACCCGAGCCGACGACACCGGCCGGCGGCCGGGCGACCCCGCCGAGCGAGGCGAGGCGCCCGGCCGTCGGCAGCGGCACGGGCCACGACAGACGAGAGCAGCGCATACGCATGAGCGAGGAATCCGAGTGACCACCACCGACAGCCCGCCGCGAGCGGGCACCCGCACGGGCCGCCGACGGCGGTCGTCCGACCGCGGCTTGAACCGTGGCTTCCGCTGGATCGCCGTCGGCGCCGGCGTCCTGATCCTCGTCGTCCTGGCCGCGGTGGCCCTGTTCCTGCTCTGGCAGGCGTGGCCGGCTCTGACGGCGGGCGGGGACGAGCTCGCCGCCGAGGTCCCGCGGTTCCCGGAGGACACGTCCTTCCTGGCGTACGTGGGCCCCCTGGTCTTCGGCACGCTCCTGGCCGCCGTGCTCGCCCTGTGCCTGGCGGTGCCCGTGGCGATCGGCATCGCCCTGTTCATCTCGCACTACTCGCCGCGGCGGCTCTCGCAGGCGCTGGGGTACCTCGTCGACCTGCTGGCCGCGATCCCCTCGGTGGTCTACGGGCTGTGGGGCTTCCTCGTCCTGGCACCCGTGCTGACCCCGTTCTGGCTCTGGCTCAACGAGAACCTGAGCTGGATCCCGCTGTACGGCGGGCAGGCCTCCACGACGGGTCGCGCGATGGCGACCGTCGGCGTGGTCCTCGCGGTGATGATCCTGCCGATCATCACCGCCGTCTCGCGCGAGGTCTTCCTCCAGACGCCGAAGCTGCACGAGGAGGCCGCCCTCGCCCTGGGGGCGACGCGGTGGGAGGTGGTACGGACCGCCGTGCTGCCGTTCGGGCGCTCCGGTGTCATCTCGGCGGCGATGCTCGGCCTCGGGCGTGCGCTCGGCGAGACCATGGCGGTGCTCATGATCATCTCGCCCGGGTTCAGCTACAGCCTGGACATCCTCGCCGCCGGCCAGCACCAGACCATCGCCGCCTACATCGCGGCCGACTTCCCGGAGTCCACCGGGCTCGGCATCAACACGCTGATCGCCGCGGGCCTGGTCCTCTTCGTCATCACGCTGGCCGTCAACATGACCGCGCGCTGGATCGTCGCGCGCCGCAAGGAATTCTCGGGGGCCAACTGATGAGTGCCGCGACCGAAAGCACGAACACCCTGGAGTCCACCGAGCGGACGCGCGCGCTGCTCACGACCGCCGACGGCGGTCGGCGCCGCACGGACCGCATCATGCAGGGGCTGATCTGGTTCGCCTTCGCCCTGGCGATGATCCCGCTGGTCTGGCTGCTGTGGACCGTCACGGTCGAGGGCGTCGGCCGGATGAGCATCGACTTCCTGACGCTGTCGACGCGCAACATCTTCGGCGGCGACCCCGGCGGCGGCATCTACCACGCCATCATGGGCACGCTCATCATCACCGGGATCGCCGCGGTGATCTCCGTGCCGGTGGGCATCCTCACGGCGATCTACCTGGTGGAGTACGGCAAGGGCTGGCTCGCCCGGTCGGTCACGTTCTTCGTGGACGTCATGACGGGCATCCCGTCCATCGTCGCCGGTCTCTTCGCCTTCTCGCTCTTCGCGCTCTTCCTCGGGCCGAGCGCGCAGATGGGCATCATGGGCGCCGTGGCGCTCTCGGTGCTGATGATCCCCGTGGTGGTGCGCTCCTGCGAGGAGATGCTCAAGCTCGTGCCGAACGAGCTGCGGGAGGCCTCCTACGCGCTCGGCGTGCCGAAGTGGCTGACCATCGTCAAGGTGGTGCTCCGCACCTCGGTGGCCGGACTGACCACCGGCGTGCTGCTCGCCGTCGCCCGGGTGATCGGGGAGACGGCGCCCCTGCTCGTGACCGTCGGTGTCACGGACTCGATCAACTTCAACCCGTTCGACGGCCGCATGATGACGCTGCCGGTCTTCAGCTACCGGCAGTACCACCAGGGGTACGCCCCGTGCCCCGCCGGCGAGTCGGCGTCGTGCGTCGCCGACATCGCGTTCCAGAACGCGTGGGGCGCCGCGCTGGTGCTCATCGTGATCGTCCTGCTCCTCAACCTCGTCGGCCGACTGGTGAACCGATGGTTCTCCCCGAAGCTGCGCTGACGCGCAGACCTGTCGATCAGCCGCAGCTCACACGAAGGAAATAACGATGGCACAGCGCATCGATGTCAAGGATCTCAACATCTACTACGGCGACTTCCTCGCCGTGCAGGACGTCGCGATGACGATCGAGCCGAAGTCGGTGACGGCTCTCATCGGTCCCTCCGGCTGCGGGAAGTCGACCTACCTGCGCACGCTCAACCGGATGCACGAGGTGATCCCGGGCGCGCGCGTCGAGGGGACCGTCGAGCTCGAGGGCGTCGACCTCTACGGCAGCGACGTCGACCCCGTGGCGGTGCGCCGCAACGTCGGGATGGTGTTCCAGCGCCCGAACCCGTTCCCCACGATGTCGATCCGCGACAACGTGCTGGCGGGGGTCAAGCTCAACAACAAGCGGATCTCGAAGGCGGACGCCGACGACCTCGTCGAGTCCTCGCTGCACGGGGCGAACCTGTGGAACGAGGTGAAGGACCGTCTGGAGAAGCCCGGGTCGGGCCTCTCGGGCGGGCAGCAGCAGCGTCTGTGCATCGCTCGGGCCATCGCCGTCAAGCCGCAGGTGCTCCTCATGGACGAGCCGTGCTCGGCCCTGGACCCGATCTCCACGATCGCGATCGAGGACCTCATCGGCGAGCTCAAGAGCGAGTACACGATCGTGATCGTCACGCACAACATGCAGCAGGCGGCCCGCGTGAGCGACCGGACGGCGTTCTTCAACATCGCGGGCACCGGCAAGCCGGGCAAGCTCATCGAGATGGACGACACCTCGACGATCTTCTCGTCGCCCGCCGAGAAGTCCACCGAGGACTACGTCTCCGGCCGCTTCGGGTGACCCCCGCGCCCGGCCGGTGAACCTCGGTCGTGGAACGACGAAGCCCCTCCCGCTCGTTCGAGCGGGAGGGGCTTCGTGCGTGGTCAGGAGGGGACGTACTCGGCGTACTCCGGCAGGGTCGCGTCGAACACCGGGATGAAGAACTCCTCGCTCGAACCGTCGACCGAGAGGGTGGCCTCGAGCGTCCCGCCGGGGATGGTCGCCACGGAGTCGACCAGGGTCTCCACGCCGTCGGTGCCGAGGTAGGCGGTCTCCTCGGCCGGGACGACGAACGTGAGAGGGGCGGCGCCCGAGACGGTGAGGACGAACTCGACCTCCTCGGACGTGTTGTTGGCCAGCGCTCCCAGGACGTTGCCCTCGGCGCCCTCCTCGGGCGAGATCAGCAGCAGGTTGAGGCCGCGGACGTCGAGGTCCTCGAAGTCGACGCGTGACCCGTCGGACGGCGCGTACGGGAGCTGCGTGGTGATCGGCGCGCACGCCCCGAGCAGCAGCGCCCCGGCGGCGGTGGCCGCGACGGCGAGGGCGGGACGGGCAGGACGGGCGGAGCGGGCCACGTGCTCTCCTTCGGGTGGAGCGTGCGTGCCGACGGCAGGTCTTGTGCACGCGTTGTGTCACTGGATGGGAGGACGCAGTGCGCCCGAAGCCATCCTAGTGGGGGAGGCAGACCGACATCCACCGAGGCCAGTTCCAGTCCTCTGACCTGCAGCGATGCTCTCTCGAGCGGCGGCGTCGAACTGTTCGGGCACGGGGAGGGAGCCCTTTCCCGTGATAGACTCGGCCACTGGGAAAGGGGACATCTACAGATGACGTTCACAGTAGGCGAGACGGTTGTCTACCCGCATCACGGCGCCGCGCTGATCGAAGAGGTCAAGACGCGCAAGATCCGTGGCGAAGAGAAGATGTACCTCAAGCTCAAGGTCGCCCAGGGTGATCTGACGATCGAGGTCCCGGCCGAGAACGTCGACCTGGTCGGCGTGCGCGACGTGGTCGACCAGGAAGGGCTCGACAAGGTCTTCGACGTGCTGCGCGCCCCGTACACCGAAGAGCCGACGAACTGGTCGCGCCGGTACAAGGCGAACCTCGAGAAGCTGGCCTCGGGCGACGTGATCAAGGTCGGCGAGGTCGTGCGCGACCTCTCGCGCCGTGACGCGGACCGCGGCCTGAGCGCCGGCGAGAAGCGCATGCTCGCCAAGGCGCGCCAGATCCTCGAGTCCGAGGTCGCCCTCGCGGAGGGCGTCGACGAGGAGAAGGCCGGCGCCATCATCGACGAGGTGCTCGCCTCCTGACGACCCTCGCGATCCTCACTGCCGCCGGGTCGGGGACGCGGCTCGGGCGCGACCTCCCCAAGGCGCTCGTCGAGGTCGGCGGGCTGCCGATGATCACTCATGCGGCCCGCGGTCTCGTGCGGTCGGGCGCGGTGGACGCGCTGGTCGTCACCGCACCCCCCGGCCGCAGCGCGGAGATGCGCGCCGCCGTCGGACCGCTCGACGTGGACGTCCGGGTGGTCGACGGAGGAGCCACCCGGCAGGCCTCGGTCGCCGCAGGGCTCGCCCTCGCCGGTCCGGACGTCGACGTCGTCCTGGTGCACGACGCCGCCCGCCCGTTCGCGCCGCCCGCCCTCGTGGAGCGCGTGGTGGCGGCGGTGCGCGGCGGGCATCGCGCCGTCGTCCCCGGGCTCCCCGTCACCGACACGATCAAGCGGGTGCTGCCCGCCTCGCCTGGTGGGGACGCCACCCCGGACGGCCGGCCCGCCGGCGAGCCGGTGGTCGAGAGGGTCGTCGACACCCCCGACCGGGGCGTGCTGCGCGCTGTGCAGACCCCGCAGGGCTTCGAGCGTGAGCTCTTGCAGCGTGCGCACGCCGACGGGACCGCCCGGGCCGCCGCGGAGCACCTCGCCGCCACCGACGACGCGGGCCTGGTCGAGGCGCTCGGCCAGCCGGTCCACGTGGTCGCCGGCGATCCGGCGGCCCTGAAGATCACCACCGAGGCCGATCTCGCGCGCGCGGCCCTGCTGGTGGACGAGCGCGCCGGAGGAACGATGACCGCTCTGCCGAGGACCGGCGTCGGCGTCGACGTGCACGCCTTCGCTCCCGACGGGACCGAGCGCGAGCTGTGGCTCGGCGGGCTGCGCTGGCCGGGGGAGCGAGGGCTGGCCGGGCACTCGGACGCCGACGTCGCGGCGCACGCGGCGGCCGACGCCCTGTTCAACGCCGCCGGGATCGGTGACCTGGGTGCGCACTTCGGCACGAGCGAGCCCGAGTGGGCCGGGGCGAGCGGTGCCGCGCTGCTCGCGGAGGCCGCCCGCCGGGTGCGCGCCGCGGGCTTCGAGATCGGGAACGTCGGGGTCCAGGTGATCGGGAACCGGCCCCGGCTGGGCCCGCGCCGCACGGAGGCCGAGGCCGTGCTGTCGGAGGCGGCCGGGGCACCGGTCTCGCTCAGCGCGACCACGGCCGACGGTCTCGGGCTCACGGGCCGCGGCGAGGGCGTCGCCGCCATCGCCACCGCCGTCGTCGCACCCCGCCCGTAGCGCTGTGGGTATGAGATCTCCCGCCTGACGGCTTCGCCGGCGGGAGATCTCATACCCACAGCGCTACGGTGTGCCGAGGACGCGGTCCGTGTAGCGGTTCCGGAAGACGCCGTCGGGGTCGACGACGGCCCGCACCTTGGCCACGTCGTCCAGCGGGTAGTGCGTGGCCAGGTCGTCCGCCGTGCGGGTGTGCAGCTTGCCCCAGTGCGGCCGCCCGCCCGCGGCGACGAAGATCTCCTCCGCGGCGGCGAAGTAGCGCTCGCGGGGCATCCGGTGGAACTGGTGGACGGCCACGTAGGCCGTGTCCCGGCCCCGCGCGGTCGACAGCCAGACGTCGTCCGCGGCCGCGCACCGCACCTCGACCGGGAACGGCACCGGCTCGCCCGAGGTGCGCAACCACGCCGCGAGCTCCGTCAGCACCCCGGCCAGCTCTGACCGGGGCACGGCATACTCCATCTCGGCGAAGCGCACCCGGCGCCGGGTCACGAGCACGCGGTCCGACGGCGCGACGTACGTGCGGTCGCCCAGGAGCGCCGCGCTGACCCGGTTGACCTGCGGCACCCACCGCGGGGCCACGGTGGCCGTGCGCATGACGGCTCCCAGCGCCGCGTTGGCCAGGACCTCCTCGTCGAGGAAGGTGCGCGCGCCCGCGCCGAGCCGCCGCACCGCCCCGGCCGGCCCCTCCTGCCGCGCGGCGTGCGCCGCCGCCTCCTCCCGGTCGAGCGGGTCGTTGCACCAGGTGAGCATCCGGTCCGTGCCGGGGAACCAGTACGCGTCCACCCGCTCGTGCCGGGCCACCAGCTCGTCGTATCCGTCCACCACCTCGCGCCACGGCCGCACCGTCTCCGTCGAACGCAGCAGGTACGCCGGCACCACCTCCAGCGTCACGGCCGCCAGCACCCCGACCGCGCCGAGGGCGAGGCGGGCGACCTCGAAGAGGACACGTTCCGGCGAGCCGTCCGGGTCGTCGTCGGACACGGAGCGCACCGAGCCGTCCGGCAGCACGACGCGCACCCCGCGGACCTGGGTCGCGAGCCCGCCGAGCCGCTCCCCGGTGCCGTGCGTCCCCGTGGAGATCGCGCCGGCCACGGACTGCCGGTCGATGTCGCCGAGGTTGCGCATCGCCAGCCCGTTCGCGGCGAGGAGCCGGTTGAGCTCGTGCAGGCGGGTGCCGGCCGCGACCGTCACCAGCGCGCCGCCCGACGGCAGCCGCTGCACCGACTCGATCCCGCGCAGGTGGTCGAGGCTCAGCAGCAGCCCGTCGGTGACCGCCGCGTCGGTGAACGAGTGCCCGGCACCGACCGCCCGGACGTGCATGCCGTCCTGCGCGGCGCGCGCCACGAGCGCGCAGAGCTCCGGCTCGTCCCGCGGCATCGCGCGCCGTGCCGGCTCGGCGGTGAAGGTCCGCCCCCACGTGGTGAACGTCACGGCGCACACTCTGCCACGTCCGGCCGCCGGTGTAGCGTGCCTGCATGAACGCGACCGAGCGACTGACCCGGGCGACCCGGGGCCTGCCCGCGCCGCTCGCCGTCGTCGACCTCGACGCGTTCGACGCCAACGCCGCGAGCCTGCTGCGGCGTGCTGGCGGCACCCCGGTCCGCGTGGCGAGCAAGTCCGTCCGCGTGCGCTCCCTGGTCGCCCGCGCCCTGGACGCCGGGTTCGCAGGCGTCATGGCCTACTCCCTCGAGGAGGCCCTGTGGCTCGTCGGCACCGGCGTGCGCGACGTGCTGCTCGGGTACCCGACGGTCGACGCCGCCGCGCTCGACCGCCTCGCCGCCGACCCGGTCGCCCGGCGCGAGATCACGCTGATGGTCGACGACGTCGCTCAGCTCGCGCTCGCGCGCACCGCCCTCGAGCGCGTCCGGGCGGACGACGGGCCGAACTCCGCGCCCCGGGCATCCAGCGCCCCCGGTCCCTCAGGCGACGTGGCGGTGTGCCTCGACGTGGACTCCTCGCTGCGCCTGGGCGTCGGCCGGTTGCAGGCCCACCTGGGCACCCGGCGCTCGCCGCTGCGCACGCCCGCGCAGGTGGCGGAGCTCGCCGCCCGGGTCGCCGGCACCGACGGCCTGCGGCTGCGGGGCCTGATGTTCTACGAGGCGCAGGTCGCCGGACTGCCCGACACGGCCGCGGTCCGCGTCGTCAAGGCGCTGTCCGTGCCCGACGTCGACCGCCGGCGCCGCGACATCCTCGCCGCGGTCCGTGCCGCCGTCGGGCAGGACCTCGAGCTCGTCAACGCCGGTGGCACCGGATCCCTCGAGACGTCCTCGGCCGGCACCGGGGTGACCGAGGTGACGTCGGGCTCCGGGCTGTTCGTGCCGGGCACGTTCGACGGGATGCGCCGGGTGACGCAGCGGCCGTCGGCGTTCTTCGGGCTGGACGTGGTGCGTCGGCCGGCACGGGGGTGGGCGACGGCTTTCGGTGGCGGGTACGTGGCCTCGGGGCCGGCGGGGACGTCCCGGCTGCCACGGCTGGTCACGCCCGGCTGGTCGCTGACCCGGCAGGAGGCCGCCGGGGAGGTCCAGACACCGTTGCGGCTGCGCGGGGGCAAGACCCTTCACGTGGGCGACCGGGTGTGGTTCAGGCCCGCCAAGGCGGGCGAGCCGATGGAGCGGTTCGCCGCCGTGCACCTGGTGCGCGGCGACGAGGTGGCCGACACGGTGCCCACCTACCGGGGCGAGGGTCGCACGTTCGGTTGACACCAGGCCGGTACCCTGGACCGGTGACCTTGCACCTGTATGACACCGCCACGCGCACCGTGCGCGAGCTCGTCCCTCGAACCCCGGGCAAGGTCGGCATCTACCTCTGTGGGGCGACCGTGCAGTCGGCGCCGCACGTCGGACACCTGCGCCCCGCCGTCGCCTTCGACGTGCTGCGCCGCTGGCTGCTGCGCAAGGGCCTGGACGTCACGCTCATCCGCAACGTCACCGACATCGACGACAAGATCCTCACCAAGGCGGCTGCCGCCGGTGTCGAGTGGTGGGCGCACGCGGCCGTCCACGAGCGCGGCTTCACGGCCGCCTACGACGCGCTGGGCATCATGCCCCCCACCTACGAACCGCGCGCCACCGGGCACGTGCCACAGATGGTCGAGCTCATGGAACGGCTCGTCGAGCGTGGCCACGCCTACAGCACGGGCCCGGGGAACGTCTGGTTCGACGTCCGCTCGTGGCCGTCCTACGGCGAGCTGACCACGCAGCGGCTCGAGGACCTCAACCCCGAGGCGACCGACGACGCCGTCGCCACCGAGAAGCGCGACCCGCACGACTTCGCGCTGTGGAAGGCGCCGCGTGCGGGGGAGCCGGAGACGGCGGCCTGGGACACGCCCTACGGGCGCGGTCGTCCCGGCTGGCACCTCGAGTGCTCGGCCATGGCGCACCGCTACCTGGGCGAGGAGTTCGACATCCACGGCGGTGGGCTCGACCTGCGGTTCCCGCACCACGAGAACGAGCAGGCGCAGTCCCGTGCGGCCGGCTACGGGTTCGCCGACCGGTGGATGCACTCCGCCTGGGTGACGCAGCAGGGCGTGAAGATGAGCAAGTCACTCGGCAACGGGCTGCTCATGAGCGAGCTGCTCGCCAAGGCGCCGGCACCCGTGGTGCGGTACGCCCTCGCGGCGGTCCAGTACCGGTCGATGCTCGAGTGGGGTCCGGACACGCTCGACGAGGCCCGCGCCACGTGGGAGCGGCTCGGCGGGTTCGTGGGCCGCGCCTCCGAGCGGGTCGGCGAGGTGCCTCGCGACGAGGTCGCCACGACCGCGCTCCCCGAGGCGTTCGAGGCCGCGATGGACGACGACCTCAACGTCCCGGCCGCGCTCGCCGTCGTGCACGAGACGCTCCGCGCGGGGAACACGGCGCTCGCGGCGTCCGACGACGACGGTGCGCGCGCCGCGCTCGTCGCGCTGCGGGGCATGCTGGACGTGCTCGGGCTCGACCCGGCCGACCCCTGGTGGGCGAGCAGCACCGACACGAAGGTCGCCGACGCGCTGGACGCCGTCGTGCGCGCCGAGCTCGACGCCCGGGCCGCGGCACGTGCCGCCAAGGACTGGGCCACCAGCGACGCGATCCGGGACCGCCTCGCCGCGGCCGGCGTCGTCGTGCAGGACTCACCCGACGGCGCCCGCTGGACGCTGTCCACAGCCGAGGAGAACTGATGGCGGGCAACTCGCAGCGCCCGGGCGCGAAGCGCAAGGACGGCACGAAGAAGGGTGCCCAGGTCGGCACCGGCGGGCACTCCCGCAAGGCGTTGCAGGGCAAGGGCCCGACGCCGAAGGCGGAGGACCGCACCTACCACCCGGCGCACCGCAAGAAGGTCGCCGCCGAGAAGCGGCAGGCGTCGCAGGCCACCCAGGGCGCCCGCAAGGGAGTGGCCCGCGGGACGCGCAAGGCGACGGGCGGCGCCGAGGTCGTGGCAGGCCGCAACGCCGTCCTGGAGGCGTTGCGCACCCAGGCGCCGGTGACGGCGGTGCACATCGCCGACCGCATCGACCACGACGACCGCACCCGTGAGATCCTCGAGCTGGCCTCGATGCGCGGCGCCCGGCTGCTGGAGTCCTCGCGCGGTGCGCTGGACCAGCTCACCGAGGGCTCCGTGCACCAGGGTGTGGCGCTCGAGGTGCCGCCGTACGAGTACGCCTCGGTCGACGACCTCCTCGATGCTGCCGCCGAGGCGGACGAGCCGCCGCTCATCGTGGCGCTCGACTCGGTCACCGACCCGCGCAACCTCGGGGCCGTGCTGCGGTCGGCCGGCGCGTTCGGTGCGCACGGCGTGCTCGTGCCCTCGCGGCGCTCGGCATCGATGACGGCGTCGGCCTGGAAGGTGTCGGCAGGGGCTGCCGCGCGGGTGCCCGTCGCCAAGGAGACGAACCTCGCACGCACCCTGACCGAGCTGAAGAAGTCGGGGGTGTTCGTCGTGGGGCTCGACGCCGGCGGCGACACGGCCGTGCGCGACCTCGCGTTCGCGACCGACCCGCTGGTGATCGTGGTGGGTTCCGAGGGCAAGGGGCTGTCACGCCTCGTGCGCGAGACGTGCGACGCCGTGGCGTCCATCCCGATCGCCTCGTCCGTGGAGTCCCTCAACGCCGGCGTGGCCGCGGGGATCGCGCTCTACGAGGTCGCGCAGGCTCGCAGCGCGCAGTAGCGCGATCCCCGCGAGGTAGCGCGACGTTCCGCGAGGTAGCGCGACGTTCCGCGAGGTAGCGCTAGCCTGCCGGGTCGTCGTCGGGATCGGCGGCGGCGTAGTGGAAGTAGTCCGCCTCGGGGCCGGCCTCGGGCTCCTCGCCCGGGGCCAGCCCGAGGATCGCCTTCTCGTCGGGCCGGTGCTGCAGCACGTTCTCGACGTACGACGCCACCGTCTCGGGCATGGGGACGTCGCGCTGCGCCTGCTCGGAGATGAACCAGCGGTGGTCGAGGATCTCGTGGTAGAGCTGCGCGGGCTCCAGCTTGCGGCGCAGCTCGCGCGGCACCGCCCGGATGGTCGGGTGGAAGACGTTCTGCAGCCAGTCGTGCGCGACGAGCTGTTCGTCGTCCTCCTGGCGTTCGGTCGCCGCCTGGTACGAGTCGAGGTCGTTGAGCAGTCGTCGCGCCTGGTTGTCCTGGACGTCGAGGCCCGTCAGCTTCAGCAGCCGTCGCGAGTGGTGGCCGGCGTCGACCACCTGGGGCTGGATCTGGACCGTCGTCCCGTCGATGTCGGTCGTGATCGACAGCTCGCCGACGTCGAAGCCGAGCTCGTTGAGCCGCTCGATGCGGGCGGCCACGCGCCAGCGCTCGTCGGTGTGGAAGGCCTCGACCCCGGTGAGCGCCTCCCAGAGCTCGGTGTACCGCGCCACGAGCGAGGTGCCGATGCCGATCTCGTCGACCTCCTCGTCGAGCAGCTCGCCCGCCGCGAGGTCCATGAGCTCGCCGATGATGTTGACGCGGGCGAGCTCGAGGTCGTAGTCGCGCTGGCCGCGGGTGAGCTCGCGGTGCAGCGCGCCGGTCTCCGCGTCGACGAGGTAGGCGGCGAACTGCTCGGCGTCGCGGCGGAACAGGGTGTTGGACAGCGAGACGTCGCCCCAGAAGAACCCGGTCAGGTGCAGGCGGACGAGCAGCACGGCCAGGGCATCGATGAGCCGATTGGCGGTCTCGTCGCGCAGCGCCTGGCTGAACACGGAGCGGTACGGCAGCGAGAAGGCGAGGTGCTCGGTGACCAGCGCGGCCTCGAGCGGCCCCCCGGCGTCCGACCGGCGACCGGTGACGACGCCGACGGGCTTGACGGCCGGGACCTCGAGCTTGCGCAGCTGGCGCAGCATCTCGTACTCGCGGAACGCGACAGACTCGCTGATCTCCTTGATGGCCAGCACCCGGCCGTCCAGGCGCACGAAGCGCACCACGTGCCGCGAGATGCCGCGTGGCAGCGCGGCGAGCACGTCGGCGGGCCACTCGGCGAGCGGCTGCCGCCACGGGAGGTCGAGCAGCGCCGAGTTCGGCGTCGCCGAGGTGATCTGCAGCTGTTCCATCGGGTGTCAGCGTAGACGACGACGGGGCGGGCCCGGCCGAAGCCGGACCCGCCCCGCGGCGTGGTGCTACGCGGTGCGCTCGCTCAGAGGCGGGCACCCGTGGCGGGCGAGAAGACGTGCGACTTGCCCGGCTCGATGGTGACGTGGATGGTGTCACCCTTCATCGGGACGTCGCGCGGGTCGATGCGCACGATGACCTGGTCGGAGTTGCCGGAGTGCAGGTCGCCGGTGACGCCCTCGCTCTTGAGCGAGCCGTAGACGAAGGCGTCCGAGCCGAGCTCCTCGACGAGGTTGACCTCGACCTGCAGCGCGTCGGGCGAGCCGGCAGAGACGATGTTCAGCGCCTCGGGGCGGAACCCGACGGTGATCTTGCCGCCGTCGGCGTCCGTGAGCTGGCTGATGGCGTCGCGGTCGATCGGCACGGCCGCGTGGCCGACGACGGCCTTGCCGTCCTTGACGTCGAACGTGCCGACGTTCATGGCCGGGGAGCCGATGAAGCCCGCGACGAACACGTTCGCCGGGGTGTCGTACATCTCGCGCGGGGTGCCGACCTGCTGCAGCAGCCCGTCCTTGAGCACCGCGATGCGGTCACCCATGGTGAGGGCCTCGGTCTGGTCGTGCGTCACGTAGACGGTCGTGACGCCGAGACGACGCTGCAGGGAGGCGATCTGCGTACGGGTCTGCACACGGAGCTTGGCGTCCAGGTTCGACAGCGGCTCGTCCATGAGGAACACCTGGGGCTGGCGCACGATGGCGCGGCCCATGGCGACACGCTGGCGCTGACCACCGGAGAGCGCCTTCGGCTTGCGGTCGAGGTACTCGGTGAGGTCGAGGATCTTCGCGGCCTCCTCGACGCGCTGGCGGATCTCCGCCTTCGGCGTGCCGGAGATCTTCAGCGCGAAGCCCATGTTGTCCGCGACGGACATGTGCGGGTACAGCGCGTAGTTCTGGAAGACCATCGCGATGTCGCGGTCCTTGGGCTGCACGTCGGTGACGTCGCGGTCGCCGATGTAGATGTGCCCGCCGTTGACGTCCTCGAGCCCTGCCAGCATGCGCAGCGACGTGGACTTCCCGCAGCCCGAGGGGCCGACGAGGACGAGGAACTCGCCGTCCTCCACCTCGAGGTTGAGCTGGTCCACGGCCGGGCGCTCGGTGCCCGGGTAGATACGTGTCGCGTGGTCGTAGGTGACCGAAGCCATGATGATTCCCTCCACCGGCAGGTACGTGCCGGACGATCCGTTGTGGTCGGGTGTCTTGCGTTCACGACGTGCGTGTCGGCGGTGACACATTCTGTTGTTCGGCACGCCCCGCCGCGGTCCGTCCCGGGGCTCCGGCGCGCTGCTCGATAGTACATGCCCGTGACAGGGATCACGCCATGTCGCTGGTCACCTCTCCGCGGCGTCCCCGGTCACGGCGCGAGGAGCTCGGCGATCCGGTCCAGGACCGCGGCGACGCCGTCGCTGTCGGCGACGCGGTGCGTCGCGAGCGTCTCGCCGGGCCCGACCTTGACGGTCACGTCGCCGGCGCCGAGCACGGCGAACGCCTTCTCGTCGGTGGTGTCGTCGCCTGCGTACAGGACCCGCGTGACCGAGGCGTCGACATCCCGCGCGACGACGGTGCGCAGCCGTTCGAGCGCCTCGCCCTTGGACGTGTGCAGCACGGCGATCTCGACCACGTCCTTGCCGTGCATCGCGTCCAGCCCGAGGCGTGCGGCGGCCTGGTCCGCGGCGGCGACCGAGGCCGCCGTGTCGTCCGGTCCGGCCTGCCGCGTGTGCAGGACGGCGGCGCTCGGCTTGCGCTGCACCCAGGCGCCGTCCCTGCCGACGACGGCGGCGTCGAGCGCCGCGGTGAGCGCCGCCAGGACGTCGGCCTGCTCGGGCGTGAGCTCGAGCGGCACCGCGTCGAGCCCGTCGGCGGTCGCGTGGCCGGTCTGCGCCCCGTGGCTGCCCACGAGGTAGGCGCCGGCCGGCGGGAGCGAGCGCAGGGCCAGGTCCTCGAGGTCGCGGCCCGAGACGAAGGCGAGTCGAGCGCGCCCCGCGGTGCCGTGCATCGCCCCGCGGACGAGCGCGGCGAGCCCGTCCACGGCCGCGCGCGTGGCCGGCGTCATGCGGGACGCCGTCGGGTCGTCGACGAGCGGGGCGAGCACCCCGTCGAAGTCGAGGGCGACGAGCACCGCGGCGCCGTCGTCGGCCACGAGCCGCTCCAGCGCGGTGCCGAGCGTGGTGCCGAGCGTGTCAGACATGCGTGTCCCGGGAGGGCATCGCGGTGAGCACACCGAGGAAGCTCTTCGACCACTTCGCGACGTCGTCGCCCATGACCTTGCGCCGCAGGCGTCGCATGCGGCGCCGCTTCTCCTTGGGGTCCATGTGGGCGGCGGCCACGATGGTGTCCTTCATCCCGTCGATGTCGTGCGGGTTGACCAGCAGCGGGCCTGGGGCGAGCTCGTCCGCCGCGCCGGTGAACTCGCTGAGCACGAGCACGCCACCCAGGTCCGAGCGCGCGGCGATGTACTCCTTGGCGACCAGGTTCATGCCGTCGCGGAGCGAGGTGACGAGCATGACGTCCGCCGCGAGGTACAGCGCCGCCATCTCCTCGGGAGGGTAGGAGTGGTGGAGGTAGTGGATCGCCGAGTGCCCGATCTCGCCGAACTCGCCGTTGAGGCGCCCCACCAGGCCCTCGACGTGCTCGCGCAGCTCCTGGTAGGCGCCGACGTTCTCGCGCGACGGGCTCGCGACCTGCACGAGCGTCGTGTGCTCGGCGTCGATGCGGCCGTCCTGCAGGATCTCGCCGTACGCCTTGATCCGGTGGCGGATGCCCTTGGTGTAGTCGAGGCGGTCGACGCCGAGCATGACGACGTCCGGGTCGCCCAGGTCGGCCCGCACCTCCCGGGCCCGGGCCTGCACGTCGGGGTTGCGGGCCAGGTCGTCGAAGCGCTGGGTGTCGATGGAGATCGGGAACGCCGCCGCCCGCACGCGCCGGCCCTGGGCGTCGCCGTCGTCCATGGACACCACCGACCCGCGGGTGGGGTGGTCGGTGAGCCGACGGACGGCACGGACGAAGTTCGAGGCGTCCCCGCCGCGCTGGAAACCGACCAGGTCGGCGCCGAGCAGCCCCTCGAGGATGCTGCGCCGCCACGGGAGCTGCTGGAACAGCTCGACCGGGGGGAACGGGATGTGGTCGAAGAACCCGATGCGCAGGTCGGGCCGCAGGTCCCGCAGCATCTTGGGCACCAGCTGGAGCTGGTAGTCGTGCACCCAGACGACGCCGCCCCGGGACGCCTGGGCGGCCGCCGCCTCGGCGAACCGCTGGTTGACGCGCCGGTAGGCCTCCCACCACTGCCGGTGGTAGGCGGGCGGGGCGATCACGTCGTGGTAGAGCGGCCACAGCGTGTCGTTGGAGAACCCCTCGTAGTACTTGCGGATCTCGCTCGCCGACAGCGTCACCGGCACGAGCATCATGCCGTCCGCCTCGAAGGGCTCGTGCGCGAGTTCCGGTGCCCCGGACCAGCCCACCCAGGCGCCGTCGTTCTCCTGCATCACGGGCTCGAGCGCGGAGACCAGGCCGCCCGGCGAGCGCTGCCAGTCCACCTCGCCGTCGGCGCCCACCGAGAAGTCCACGGGGAGCCTGTTCGCGACGACGACCAGGTCGTAGTCTCCTGAGCCTTCGGAGCTGCGTGCCGATCCCTGATCCGTCAACGTGTTCTCTCCCCAGGTTGGTGGCCCCTGTCGTGTGCTCGACAGGGTAGCCAGACGCCCACGGCGAACCTTACCGAGCCCAGGTTGCGGCCGCTCGGCCTGTCCGTGCAGGGCGCGCGACACGCGGCGTCCCGGGCGCACCGCGAGCGCGGGGACCCGCGCCCCGGCGCTACGGTGTGGCCCATGGGTGAGGGCGACGAGGCGCAGGTGATGACGACGGGTGCTCCCGCGTCCGGAGCCGACGGGGCGCTCCCCGCCGGTGCGGACGTCGGAGGGTACTCCGTGGCCTCCCTGCTCGGCCGGGGGGCGATGGGGGCGGTCTACGAGGCCGTCGACGGCGGCGGGCAGCGCGTCGCGCTCAAGGTGCTGCACGCGCACGTCGACGCCGACCCGGCGGGCCGGCAACGGCTGCGCCGCGAGGTCGCCGCCCTGCAACGCCTGCGGCACCCCGCCGTGGCGCAGGTGCTGGACGCGGAATTCGAGGGGCCGCACGCGTTCGTCGTCACCGAGCTCGTGGAGGGACTCACGCTCGAGGAGGAGGTGGACGCCCGCGGGCCGCTGGACGTCGCCGACCTGTTCTCCCTGGCCGACCAGCTCGCCGACGCCCTCGAGTCGGTGCACGCCGCCGGCGTGGTGCACCGCGACCTCAAGCCCTCCAACGTCATGGTCACCGGCGCCGGGCCGACGCTCATCGACTTCGGGATCGCGCAGAGCACGGAGGACGCCCGCACCACCATGACGGGATTCGTCATGGGCACCCCCGGGTACATCGCCCCCGAGCTGCTCGACGGCGGCGACCCGGTGCCCGAGACGGACTGGTGGAGCTGGGCCGCGCTCCTCGCCTTCGCCGCCACCGGCCGCTCGCCGTTCGGGGTGCGCCCCACCGACCTGGTGCTGCGCCGGTCCCGGGAGGGACGGGCCGACCTCGTCGGCGTGCCGGCGCGGACGGGCCGTGCCCTCGCCGGGGCGCTGCACGCCGACCCCGTCCGCCGGTGGGGTCCGACCGACGTGGTCCGTGCCGTCCGCCGCGACCTCGAGGACGGGGGGAACGCCGTCGTCGGCGTGCCGGACGACCCGCAGGCGACCCAGCGCATCGTGGTCGCGGCGGGGGCCGCGACGGCGGCCCTGGCCGGGGCCACGGCGGCCGGGGCCCGCGCGGGCTCCGACACCGCGGTCTCGGGGGCGTCGGGCGACGAGCCGGGCACCGGGACCGCCGACGTCGCCCCGGTCGGACCGCCCGGCGCGCCGCCCGCGCCCGGTGGCGACGAGACCGCCGTCCTCGGTCCGCCGCTGCCGCCGGACGAGCAGGACACCGGGCACGTGATGACGGCCGACGACCGGGAGCGGGCGCTCGCCCACGACGGCGCGACCCAGGCCGTCCCCGTCGGCGACGTGCGCTACCGCAGCTACGACGAGCTGGGCGACGTCGTGCCCGACCCCGTGCCGGACGAGCCGGCCGGGCCGTACGTCGCCCCGCGCCATCCGCGGCGGTGGGGGACGGTGCTGGCGCTCGGCCTGCCGTTCGTCGTCCTGGCCGCGTTCTACCCGCTGGTCGCGTTCGGCGTCTTCTGCGGGGTCACCGTCCTGTGCCGGATCGTCGGGACGGCGGGCCACCGGTTCCACGAGCGGCGCGAGCACAAGGGAGCCCGGCGCTCGGACGGCTGGGTGGCGGCGCTGCTGCTGCCCTACCACGCGGTGGTCGGGGCGCTGGGGATCATCCCGGCCGCGCTGGTCGGCGGCTGCGTGGGGCTGCTCGCGATCGTGGGGGGCTTCTGGCTGTTCGGCGACGGGAACCTCATCGTCGCCCCGTTGGCCGATGTCGAGTCGCGGTCGGTCGGCGGCCGCAACGCTCCCGTGGTCTTCGGGCTCGTGCTCGTCGGGGCGATGGTGGCGGCGGTCCTGGCGACGTGGTTCGGTCCGGCCGGCCGGACGGCGCGTGACGGGGCGCGGACCATCCTCGGCAACCTCGCCCCGGGGCTGGTCGGTGCCGCGGTCGTGGTGGGGCTGTGCGTCGTCGGGTCCTGGATCCTGTACGGCCAGCTCACCGGTGACCCGCACCCGATCGAGTGGTGGCCGATGGACGGGCCGCCCTCGTTCTTCTGAGGCTCTTCAGGTCCCTCCCAGGAAGGCTCGCTACGGTCACGCGGGCCGACGCGTCCGCACAGGTAGGCTGGCGCGCGGATCTGTCGCTCCGGAACCCACGAACCGAAGGACCTCTACCGAGATGTCGAACAAGAACAAGGCCCAGCGCCGCGAAGAGGCGCGCGCCGAGGCGCTCGCGCTGCAGCAGAAGCAGGCGCAGCGCGACCGGCGCAACCGCCTCCTCGTCTTCGGCGGGCTCGGGGTCGCGATCGCCGCGCTGGTCGCCGTGGCGGCGTTCATCCTCATCAACGAGGGCGAGAAGAAGAGCGTCGAGGACATCCCGCTGTCCGAGGTCGAGAACGTGCCGTCGACGGCGCTGGAGTCGGGCGGCATCCCGGTCGGCTCCGACCTGGTCGCCGGGTCGGAGAACCCCGAGGCGCCGGTCGTGGACGAGTACCTCGACTACCTGTGCCCCGTCTGCGGCCAGTTCGAGGAGATCAACGGCGCCGACGTCGAGACGATGCTCACCTCTGGTGACGCCACCGTCGTCTTCCACCCGGTGTCGATCCTCGACCGGATGTCGAGCAACACCGAGTACTCCACGCGCGCCGCGTCCGCCGCCTACTGGGTGGCCGACCGGGCCCCGGCGTCCTTCTACGAGTTCAACGAGGCGCTGTTCGCGAACCAGCCGGAGGAGAGCACGGCCGGTCTGGACGACGACGAGCTCGCGCAGATCGCCGAGGACGCCGGGGTGCCCGCGGACGTCGCGGCGGGGATCGCGGACGGCACCGCGCGCGCGACGTTCGGGCAGTACGTGCACTCCCTGACGAACGACGCGACCTCGGACGAGGCGCTGTTCAACGCCAACGGCGGCTTCGGCACGCCGACCATCCTCATCGACGGTGAGCGTTTCGAGAGCTGGAACCAGCCCGGCGCCCTGCTCTCGGCGGTCCAGGGCGGCGAGCCCGCGCCGTCGGAGGAGCCGGCCGAGGAATCCTCGGAGGGCTGACCCCCGCCCCCACCACCGCGCTGTGGGTATGAAGTCTCCGGGTCTCCAGCGACGGAACCCGCAGATTTCATACCCACAGCGCTCGGGGTTCGGTGGCGGGCCCGCGCTCGGTACGATGGACCCCGCCTCGCCGCCTTAGCTCAGCTGGTAGAGCTCCCGTCTTGTAAACGGAAGGTCGTCGGTTCGAATCCGACAGGCGGCTCCACCGCTCACCTGCCTCGGGTCTCCGCCCGGCGCCCCGGGTCGGCCCGGAGCGATCAGCGCTCGGACGGCGGCCACACCTGCGGCTCCGCCCACTTCGGCGCCCGGCCGTCACCGCTCGACGTGCCGGTGATCCGCCGTCGGACCCAGGGGGCCACGTGCACCCGCGCCCATTGCGCGTCCGCCTGGAGCCGTTGCCGGAACCGCGGCGACGGCGCGGCGTCCAGCGGGGCGTCGAACGCCGGGTCGTCCGGCGCGAGTCCGAGACCGACGAGCGCGGCGTTCGCGATGCGGCGGTGCCCCTCGTCGGTGAGGTGGATGCGGTCGTCGGACCACATCCGCCAGTCCTGCAGGCTCTGCAGCCCCCAGGTGTCCAGCACGAACGCCCCGTGGCGTCGCGCGATCGACCAGATGTTCGCGTTGTAGATGCCGACCCGGCCCTGCGTCCAGTTCAGGGCGCCCGCCGTGCGGAACCCGGTCGCCAGCAGCACGTCGGCGCCCGTGGCGCGGATCTGCACCACCGCGCGCTCGAGCACGGCCGAGAGCCCGTGCGGGTCCGCCTGCGGCCGCAGGATGTCGTTGCCGCCACCCACCAGCGACACCAGGTCCGGTGCCGTGGCGAGGGCCGTCGGGACCTGCTCAGCGATGATCTGGCGCAGCTTGCGGCCCCGGATCGCCAGGTTGGCGTACTCCAGCGGGGCGTCGCCGCGGCGCTCGGCCAGGTGGTCGGCGAGCCGGTCGGTCCAGCCGCGCTGGACGCCGTCGGACTCCGTGCCGGCGGGGACGGGGGTGCCGTCCGTGCGCGGGTAGGGGTCCCAGAGCCCCTCGGAGAACGAGTCGCCGATCGCGACGTAGCGCGACCAGCGCGGGGTGCCGGCAGGGGTGGTCTCGGGCGAAGTCACCCCGCCATTCTGCACCCGTCGCTCAGGGCAGGCGCCAGTCCACGGGCGCGGCGCCCTGCTGATCCAGGAGGGCGTTGACCCGGGAGAACGGCTTGGAGCCGAAGAACCCGCGGTAGGCGGCCAGCGGGCTCGGATGAGCGGACTCCACCGTGGGCGTCCCGCCGAGCCACGGCGTGAGCGACGCCGCGTCCCGGCCCCACAGGATCGCGACCAGCGGTCCGCCGCGGGCCACGAGGGCCTTGATCGCGGCCTCCGTCACCTGCTCCCACCCCTTGCCGCGGTGCGAGGCCGGCTCGCCCGGCCGGACGGTGAGCACCCGGTTGAGCAACATCACGCCCTGGTCGGCCCACGGGCTCAGGTCGCCCGACGACGGCGGACGTGCGCCGACGTCGTCCGCCAGCTCCGTGTAGATGTTGGCCAGAGACTTGGGGACCGGGCGCACGTGCGGCTGCACGGAGAACGACAGCCCCATGGGATGCCCGGGCGTCGGGTACGGGTCCTGGCCGACCACCAGCACCCGGACGTCGGCCAGCGGGCGCCGGAACGCGGCGAAGACGTCGCCCGGGGCGGGCAGGTACGTGCGGCCCGCGGCGACCTCGTCGCGCAGGAAGTCCCCCATGGCGTGGATCTGCGGTTCGACGGGAGAGAGGGCGGCCGCCCAGTCGGGTGCCATCACGGTCTCGAGCGCCGGGCGCGTCGTCGTCGGGGTGTCCACGACGGCGACGCTAGCGCACCCGCCCCGCGAACTGTCAGGACGAGGCCTCTGTCTGTCGCCACGTGGATCTGACAACTCGCGGCGGCCCCCAGCTGTCAGATCCAGGTGCGGACATGCCGCCACCACGTTCTGACAACTCGGGCGGGTCGCGACGCGCGGCGTCAGATGCCCGGGACGGCGCCCGAGGTGCCCCATACTGGCCGCTATGAGCGAGATGCTGGTCCAGGACATCGACACCACGACGGAGGCCCCGTCGTCGGCCACCGACAGCGGTGCCCTGACGGACCGGGACCGCGAGATCCTCGCCTTCGAGAAGCAGTGGTGGAAGTACGCCGGCTCCAAGGAGCAGGCCGTGCGTGAGCTCTTCGACATGTCGGCCACGCGGTACTACCAGGTGCTCAACGCGCTGATCGACACCCCCGCCGCGCTCGAGCACGACCCCATGCTCGTCAAGCGGCTGCGCCGGATGCGCGCCACCCGGCAGCGCGCCCGCACGGCGCGGCGCCTCGACGGCACGAACGGCTGACCTGCGGCGGCGCGATGCTGACCGGGACGCTGAACAAGGTCTGTAGGTCTCGCGGCGGGGAACCGCTACCCTGTCCGGCGTGACCAAGAGCCAGTACCCGTACCCGCCCGACGAGTTCGACGTCCGCGGTCCGGAGGGCGCGCCGGTGGGTGTCCACCGCGAGCCCCGGAGCGGGTGGAGCTCGATGTGGCCGTTCCTGCTCGTCGCCGTGGTCTTCGCCGGCCTGGGGGTCGGCATCGTCGCCTACCTCTCCGACGGCGGGGACACGCCCGAGGCGAACCCGCCCGCAGCCTCGGAGCAGTCGCCTGCGCCGGAGGAGTCCGAGGGCGAGGGCTCCGGGGCCGAGGGGTCGGAGGGCGAGGAGTCGACCGACGGTGAGGAACCGACCGACGGCGAGAGCGCCGAGGACGCTTCCGGGGCTGACGGGTCCGAGGACGAGGAGTCGGAGGAGCCGAGCGACGAGGAGTCCGGGGAGGCGACCGACATCGAGGCGCTCGTCGCCGCCGGCGACACCAGCGCCCTCGTGCGGGTGCTGAACGACGACAGCGGCGAGAGCGGCGAGGCGGGGCGTGGTGCCGACGCGCTCGCGGACCACGGCTTCACGAACACCGAGGCGAACAACTACGACGGCGACTCGGGACAGTCGGCCAACGTCGTCTGGTACGCCGAGGGGCGTGCGGAGACGGCGGCGGCGGTCGCCGCGATCATGGGCATCCCTGCCGAGGAGACGTCGCAGCAGCCGCTGGCCAGCGGTGACGTGGTCGTCGTGATCAAGGAAGCCCTCGACATCGCGGAGTAGCCGGCGTCGCTCGCCGAGGATCGGGACGTCCCTGCGAGGATGCTTCCCTTCGAGTGACCTTCACCACTAGTCTCCTGTCCACTGCGGGGCACCGGCCCCGTGTGCCAGAACGATGAGGAGAAGTAGATGGCTCAGGGCACCGTCAAGTGGTTCAACGCCGAGAAGGGGTACGGCTTCGTCACGCCGGCCGACGGCGGACAGGACCTGTTCGTCCACTTCAGCTCGATCCAGGCAGACGGGTACCGCACCCTCGACGAGGGTCAGCAGGTGGAGTTCGAGGTCGGCCAGGGCCAGAAGGGTCCGCAGGCGGAGCAGGTCCGCCCGCTCTGATCGAGCGGACCTCGACAGGCAGCGTCGGCGAGGGCCGGCGTCCGACGGCGCAGCGATGCGTCGGGGGCGCCGGCCTTCGTCGTGTCCGGGGTGCCGCCGTCGCGCACCGACCGGCCCGGGCGGGGGAGCGCTGTGCGCCGGCGGCGGAACGTCTTGCACTCTCGGGGGGAGAGTGCCAATAATGGGTTAGCACTCTCGACTGTCGAGTGACAGCCGGGGGTGAACAACCTTGGTCGAAAGGTGAGGCACGCCCACGCCCGTGATGTGAACGGTGCGGGGGCGCGTCGTCCGTCGCGGGCACCGGCCGACCATCCACCAGCCACAGCGGAGGATCAGTCCCCATGGCCAAGATCATCGCCTTCGACGAGGAAGCTCGTCGGAGCATGGAGCGCGGGCTCAACCAGCTCGCCGACACCGTCAAGGTCACGCTCGGCCCTAAGGGCCGCAACGTCGTCCTGGACAAGAAGTGGGGCGCCCCCACGATCACCAACGACGGTGTCTCCATCGCCAAGGAGATCGAGCTCGAGGACGCGTTCGAGAAGATCGGCGCCGAGCTCGTCAAGGAGGTCGCCAAGAAGACCGACGACGTCGCGGGTGACGGCACCACCACCGCGACCGTGCTCGCCCAGGCGCTCGTGCGCGAGGGCCTGCGCGTCGTCGCGGCCGGCGCGAACCCGATCGCCGTCAAGCGCGGCATCGAGAAGGCCGTCGAGGCGGTCACCGAGCAGCTGCTCAACGCCTCGGTCGAGGTCGAGACCAAGGAGCAGATCGCCGCCACGGCCGCGATCTCCGCCGGCGACCTCGCCATCGGCGAGCTCATCGCCGAGGCCCTCGACAAGGTGGGCAAGGAAGGCGTCATCACCGTCGAGGAGTCGAACACCTTCGGCCTCGAGCTCGAGCTCACCGAGGGCATGCGCTTCGACAAGGGCTTCCTCGCGCGTTACTTCGAGACGGACCCGGAGCGCCAGGAGGCCGTCCTCGAGGACCCGTACGTCCTGATCGTCGAGTCGAAGATCTCGAACGTCAAGGACATGCTGCCGCTGCTCGACCAGGTCATGAAGTCCGGTCGCTCGCTGCTGATCATCGCCGAGGACGTCGAGGGCGAGGCCCTGGCGACCCTGGTGCTGAACAAGATCCGTGGCACCTTCAAGTCCGTCGCCGTCAAGGCCCCGGGCTTCGGCGACCGCCGCAAGGCCATGCTGCAGGACATCGCCGTGCTCACCGGCGGTCAGGTCATCACCGAGACCGTCGGCCTCAAGCTGGAGAACGCCACGCTCGAGGAGCTCGGTCAGGCCCGCAAGGTCGTCGTCACCAAGGACGAGACCACGATCGTCGAGGGCACCGGCGACGCCGACCTCATCGCCGGTCGCGTGCAGCAGATCCGTTCCGAGATCGAGAAGTCGGACTCGGACTACGACCGCGAGAAGCTCCAGGAGCGCCTCGCCAAGCTGGCCGGCGGCGTCGCCGTCATCAAGGCCGGTGCGGCCACCGAGGTGGAGCTCAAGGAGCGCAAGCACCGCATCGAGGACGCGGTGCGCAACGCGAAGGCCGCCGTCGAGGAGGGCATCGTCGCCGGTGGTGGCGTCGCGCTCCTGCAGGCCGGTGCCGCCGCGTTCGCCAAGCTGGAGCTCGAGGCCGACGAGGCGATCGGTGCGCAGATCGTCAACGCCGCGATCTCGGCCCCGCTGAAGCAGATCGCCATCAACGCCGGCCTCGAGGGCGGCGTCGTGGCGGAGAAGGTCCGTCAGCTCACTCCGGGTCACGGCCTCAACGCCGCGACCGGCGAGTACGAGGACCTGCTGGCCGCGGGCGTCAACGACCCGGTCAAGGTCACGCGCTCCGCGCTGCAGAACGCCGCGTCGATCGCCGCGCTGTTCCTCACCACCGAGGCCGTCGTGGCCGACAAGCCGGAGCCCGCCGGTGCCTCGGCCGGCGACGGTGGCGGCATGGGTGACATGGGCGGCATGGGCTTCTGATCCACGCCCGCTCGGTGCGGTAGCCCGCGCCATGCACGACGTCGGTCGGTCGTCCTGGGATCCTCGCTCCCGGGACGACCGACCGTCGTCTTTCGCTGTGGGTAGGCAATCTATGAGCTCTCGTCGCTGGGGCCTGGAGATTTCATACCCACAGCGGCAGCGGGGGTCAGCGGGCGAAGAGGCGCGCTGCCTGGCTCTCGGCCTCCGCGTACGTCGTCGACGCCGACTGCAACGCCGCCGTCACGGAGTCGAGGGCCGTCTCCACCTGGGCCTGCGCCGACTGCCACTGCGTCATGACTCCCGCGAAGGACGTCGCCGCGCTCCCGTGCCAGCTCGCCTGCAGATCCTGCAGGTGCCGCATCATGGCGCCCACCTCGGCGCGGATCGCGCCCACGGAACCGTTCACCGCGGCGCTCGCCTGCGCCACCCGATCGCTGTCGACCTCGTATCGCACGTGCTGCTCCTTCGTCGTGGGTCCCGGTGGTCCGGGCTGGCCTCGACGGTAGGGTGCGGTGCGCGTCCCGCGCCGTCGTCGTCCACAGCCTGTGGACGACCGGACGTGCGGAGGGTCAGCGCCGGGCCGGGCCGGCCGTCGCCTCCTGACCCAGCTTGCGGCGCTCCTTGACCAGGCGGTGCAGCTCGGCGTCGAGGTTCTGCCGAGCAGGTTCCTCCCACGTCGCGCCGAGGGGGCTCACGTAGAGCTTCGGGCGGCCCAGCAGCTTGGTCAGGACGTTGATCCGGGCGTCGAGATAGTCCGACAGCGGGATGTGGGCGTACTCGGCGCGGATCTCCGCCACGTACTCCTTGTAGCGCTGGGGCTCGGCGGCGAGCATGCCCAGGTCGGCGTCGTTGAGGACGGCGGAGTCGAAGTCGCCGGGTGCCGCCTTGTGCCGGGCGAGCGTGTCGACGAGCTCCCCGACGCGGTCCGCCGACTCGGCGGGGATCCCGAGCTCCACGAGCTGGGTGCGCGCGAGCTCGGCGCTGAGCGTCGTCTGCTCGCCGCCGCGCGTCGCGTAGGCGACCTTGCGGTCGGCGTCGAAGACGGCGCCGTGGTACCAGGCGGCGAGCCGGACGAGGTCGGGCCCGTGGGTCTCGTGCGCGAGCTCGTCGACCCGGTGCAGGACGGCGGCCAGGTGACGCAGGTTGTGGAAGTGGCGGCCCGGCCCGGACCAGCGCTCGATGAGCTCTTCACCCACCGCGCGGATCGAGTCCTCGGACCCCGTGGCACCCGCCCCTCGACAGGTGCGGACGAACGCCGAGAGAAACCACTGCGGCGCGCCGGCGCTGAGGACGCCCATCGCTATCAAGACCTTCGCTCGGAGATCGTTCTCTGTCTCCCTGCCAGCCTACGACCGCCGACCGACAAACGTGTCCGGTGCGCCGACCCGTGCTGACAGGGCCGTCACGCAGCGTAGCCGTCGGCGCCCGGAAGGAGAACCCGCACGGTCAGTCCACCGCCGGGCGTCTGCGCCACGGACGCGGAGCCGCCGTGCGCCCCGAGGATCGCCGCCACGATCGCCAGGCCCAGCCCGGACCCGCCGGACTCCCGGTTGCGCGAGGAGTCGGCCCGGTAGAAGCGTTCGAAGATCCGCCCGGCCTGGTCCGCCGGGACGCCCGGTCCGTGGTCGCGCACCTCGACGACGACGCCGCCCGCCGCGGTCCCGAGGGCGAGCTCGGCCGGCGACCCGGCCGGGGTGTGGCGCGCGACGTTGCCGACCAGGTTGGTGAGCACCTGCCGCAGCCGGTCCGCGTCCCCGATGGTGCGCAGGGTCGACGGCGGCGCCTCGCCGGGACGCAGCCCCGTGACCGTGACGGTGCGGGTCGGGTCGAGGGCGTGGAGGTCCTGAGCGGTCTCGCGGGCGAGGTCCGCGAGATCGACGACGTCGTGCCGCAGCGGGCGGCCCTCGTCCAGGCGGGCCAGCACCAGCAGGTCGTTGACCAGCGCACCCATCCGGCGGGCGGAGTCCTCGATGCGGACCATCGTGTCGTCCACCTTGTCCTCGGTGTCGAGGGCGCCCATCCGGTAGAGCTCACCGTAGCCGCGGACCGTCGCCAGCGGGGTGCGCAGCTCGTGGCTCGCGTCCGAGACGAAACGCCGCATCCGCTGCTCGGAGGCCTCCTGGGCGGCGAAGGCCACCTCGATCTGGGCGAGCATCGCGTTCAGCGAGCGGGACAGGGAGCCCACCTCGGTCGAGGGCGGCTGCTCCGGGACGCGGCGCGACAGGTCGCCCTCGGCGATCGCGGCCGCCGTGGCCTCGATCCGGCGCAGCGGGCGCAACGAGTGCTGCACGAGCCAGAAGGCCAGAGCGCCGCCCAGCACGACGATGCCGAGGCCCGACCAGAGCAGGGAGCTCGACAGGTAGGCGGTCGTCTTGTCGACGGCGGCCATGGGCAGCGCGACGTACGCGGCGCCCTCCACGGGGCTGTCCTGGGTCTGGCTGCAGGGGATGGACACGACCCGCCACGTCGTCGGGTCGGAGCCGCCCTCGGAGTCGACGGTGAAGGGCTCGAGACCACGGTCGACCACAGTGGTCAGCGACTCCTCGGGGATCTTCGGCTCGCCGAAGCGCTCGAGCGTCGCGTTCCAGCCCTCGGGCCCGCCGTAGAGGCCGTTGCAGTTGTGCAGGGCCACGGCGTAGTCGCTGGGGATGTGCTGGCTGCTCTCCGTCGGGTTCAGGGCCGTCATCCGGGCCACGCCCTGGGCCGACTGCTTGAGCTGCGTGTCGAGCTGGTCGACCAGGTAGTTCGAGACGACGGTCCGGGTCGTGAGGCCGGCGATGATCATGCCCGCGCCCAGCAGCAGCACGATGATCGCGACGAGCCGCACCCGCAGCGGCACCCGGGCGAACCAGCCTCCGAGCGACCCTTGCGGCCCGTGCGACGCGGGCTCCGCGGTGGCCCCCGCGCCGGGCGGGGGCGCCGCGCCCTCGGAGGCCCCCGGCGTCGCGCCGTCCGTGCTCGACGGCGGTACCGCCGCCCCGCTCGCCGCACGGGGAACCTCCGGTGCGGCGAACGTCGGCTCGGTGCTGTCGGGGCGGTCCGAGGTCATCGCTGCGGGGCTCGCAGCAGGTAGCCGACGCCCCGCTTCGTGTGGATCAGCGGCGGCAGCTCGACGTCCTCGCCGTCCGGGCCGGTGACGGCCACGTGGTCGATCTTGCGCCGCAGGTAGGAGATGTAGGACTCGACGATGTTCGCGTCGCCGCCCCAGTCGTACTGCCACACGTGGTCGAGGATCTGCGCCTTGGACAGCACCCGGCCGGCGTTGAGCATGAGGTAGCGCAGGAGCTTGAACTCGGTGGGGGACAGGTCGACCTCGACCCCGGACCGGCGCACCTCGTGCGAGTCCTCGTCGAGCTCGAGGTCGCCGACGCGCACGACGGCGTCGTCGTCGGGCTCTCCGCCCGCGGTGCGGCGCAGCACCGCGCGGATCCGGGCCACGACCTCCTCGAGGCTGAACGGCTTGGTGACGTAGTCGTCGCCGCCGACGGTCAGGCCCTGGATCTTGTCCTGGGTGTCGTCGCGGGCGGTGAGGAACAGCACCGGCGTGTGCCGCCCGGTGGCGCGCATGCGGCGGGTCACGGTGAAGCCGTCCATGTCGGGCAGCATCACGTCGAGCACCACGAGGTCCGGCTCCGTGTCGCGCACGAGCTGCAGGGCGCTCCCGCCGTCGGCGGCGGCGTGCACCTCGAACCCGGCGAAGCGCAGGGAGGTGGAGAGCAGCTCACGGATGTTCGGTTCGTCGTCGACGACGACGAGCCGGGCTTCGGGCGTGTCGGTGGAGGCAGCCATGACTCCAGTGTGCGCCGGATCCCTGAGGGTTTCCTGGACGTGCGGCGTACGAGTCGCGTGCCGCTCCGGCAGCCCGCAGTATGCGTGGTGTGACCGCACCGGTGCTCGCCCCCGCCCCGTCGCGCAGCCCGACCGTGCGCCGATGGGTCGCCGCGGTCCTCGTGGTCGTGACCACGCTGCTCGTCGTGGCGTCGTCGGTGGCGGTGTGGGCGCACCGCACCGTGTTCGACACCGACGAGTTCATGGACACCGTCGGGCCGGCGCTGGACGACCCGGCGTTCTACGACGCGCTCGCGGACAACGTGACCGAGCAGACCCTGCTGGCCCTGGACCTCGACACCCGCGTCTCGGCGCGGCTCACCGAGCTCGACGAGGTCGTGGCGCTCGCCCTCGTCGAGCGCCTCGACGCCGAACCGGGGCCGCTGCTCGAGGCGCTGAGCACCCGCATCGACCGTCCCAGCCTCGCGGCGCTCACCCCGGTGGTCGTCGACCGGCTCGAGGCGCGGGTGGAGACCGTGGTCGACCGGCTCGTCACGTCCGAGGCGTTCCACGAGCGGCTGCCGCAGCTCGTCGAGCGCGCGCACCGCGCCGCCGTCGGCATCGCGCGCGCCGACGTCGCCGACTACCCGAACGTGTACCTCACGGACGAGGCGGTCGTGCTGAACACGACGCCGCTGATCGCCGAGGCGCTGCGGGAGGCTCTCGGGAGCGTCGGTGACATGCTGCCCGACGTGACGCTGCCCGACGCCCTCGCGGAGCGGGTGCCGGAGGCGCGGGCCCAGCTCGGTGAGGCCCTGGGAGCGCGGCTGCCCGAGGGATTCGGCCAGATCACACTCCTCGACCGCGAGGCGTTCGACATGGTCCAGGGCTCCGTCACCACCGTGGACCGCGCGGTCTGGCTGCTGGTCGTGCTCACGGTGCTGCTGGTCGTCGTGACCCTCGTGGTCACGCCCGACCGCCGGCGCGGCACCGCCCAGCTCGGCATCGGCGTCGTGGCGGGGCTGGTGATCGCCGCCGCACTGGTGGCACAGCTCCGTGGCGTCCTCGTGGACGCCGCGCGCACGCCCGACGGTGAGCGGGTCGCGGCGGTGCTGTTCGACACCGTCTCGGGGGGCCTCCACGAGATCTTCTGGCTGATCGGGATCATCGCCGCCGTGGCCGTCGTCGTCGGGGTGCTGCTCGGCCGCCCGGACTGGCTCGAGCGGGCGGCCGGACGGTGGCCGTGGGTGCGGACCGTGACCGGCGGCGACGGCCGGCTGGCGCAGGGGGTCGCCCGGCACGCCGACGTCCTGCGGGTCACGGTGATCGGCCTCGCCGTGCTGGTGGTGGTCCTCACCGGTTTCAGCTGGGTGGCACTCGTCCTCGTCGCGCTGTTCGGCGCGGCGTGCCTGGTGGGCATCTCCGTCGCCCAGCGGACGGCGGACGTCCCCGGTGAGCGCCGCTCGACGCAGGCCCCCACCCCCTGACCGTCAGAGGAAGCGCAGCGGGTCGAACTCGTCGATCGGGATGATCCGCACGCGCGGCAGCGGGCTGGTGAACGCGTCGACGTCACCCTCCAGGTCGAAGATCTCCAGCCCCTCGTCGGTGAGCGACGTCAGCTGGCCGTTGACGAACTCGCGGAAGGCCAGCAGGCCGACCCGCCGACCGTCGTCGGCCAGCAGCCGCTCGACCTGGGGGAGGAAGTCGCCGTCGTGGCTGGCGAGGAGGACGTCGCCGTCGCGTCCGGCGATCGCCTCCAGGGTGCGCTGGATACCGAGGTCGACGACCTTCTCGTCGCCGTTCGCCGCCAGGGGGATGGGCCGGTAGCCCATCGCGAGCAGCGCCTGGACGAAGGACATCGGCATCTGGCCGCTGGTCGCGTTGAGGAAGAACAGCGGGACGACGTCGGATCCCCACACCCGGCTCGCGAACTTCGTGATCCGGTCCCACCGAGGCCGCTCCTCCGGGTTCGGGCGGCGGTTCAGCACGTTCATGCCGAGCGTGGCATCGATGTTCTCGCCGTCCACCAGCAGGTAGGTGGTCCGGCGCGGCTCGTTCGGCACGTCCGGCGACACCGGGTCCGGTGCCGGCACCGGGGCAGGCGAGGCGGTCGACGCAGAGAAGGGGGAGACCATGCGCCCAGGGTACGCGCGACGACGCCGGTCCGGCGGCCGGGACGCTCTCGCCCATGGACCCGGGCCGCTCGGCGGAGTAATCTCAGCGGCCGTGTCCGACATCACGAGGCTCGACCACCCGCGGGTGACCGTCCTGCAGCACGGTTCCGACGTCCCCCTCGACCGGTTCGCGCGCCGGTTCCACGACGCCCGCGTCGTGCGGCTGTTCGCGGGCGACCCCGTCCCGGCCCTCGACGAGTGCGGGGACGCGCTCGTCGTCCTCGGCGGTCGGATGCATGCCTACGCGGACGACGAGGCGCCCTGGCTGCCCGCGGTCCGGTCGCTGCTGGCCGGCGCGGTGGGCGCCGGGCTGCCCACGCTCGGCATCTGCCTGGGCGCCCAGCTCCTCGCCGTCGCCGGGGGAGGGGCCGTGCAGGTCGCCGCCCCGCCCGGTCGGGAGGCCGGCGTCGTGGACGTGCACTGGCGTGCCCCGGCGCTGCACGACCCGGTCCTCGGCCCGCTGGTGCGGGACGCCGGTGCGGCGTGCGACGACGACGTCGAACGGCCCGGTTGCGTCACACCCGTGGTGTCCATGCACTCCGACGCGGTCATCGAGCTGCCGGCGGGCGCGGAGTGGCTCGCCTGGTCGGACACCTACCCGTACCAGGCGTTCCGGTGGGGGTCGGCGCTCGGCGTGCAGTTCCACCCGGAGGCGAGCCCGTCGCTGGCCGTGCGCTGGGCGCTGGGGGAGACGGACGTCGACACCGCCGTCGTGCACACCCAGGTCACCGCGCACGACGACGGTCTGGCGCGGGCCGGCGACCTGCTCGCCGCCGCGTTCCTCGACCAGGCGCGGGCCGCCGTCGGGCAGCGGACCGCACCCGCGGCCGCCTGAGCTGTTGTTCCTCGGCGCTGTGGGTGCACGACACGCCGTCGCCGGATGGCGTCCGACGGCGTGTCGTGCACCCACAGCGCCCGAGGGGAGGAGGGTCAGGAGCCGATCTGGCCCGGGGTCTCGCCGGACTTCAGCGCGGCGAGGCGGGCCTCCAGCTCGACGTCCTCCATGGAGCCCTCCAGCTCCGCGAACTGCGAGTCCAGGGACGACGCCGCGATCTCGGCCTGGCCCATGGCCTGGGCCTCCTCGCGACGCACGATCTCCTCGTACCGGCTGAGCTCGCTGGTGGGGTCCAGGATGTTGATCGAGCTGATCGCGCCGTGGACGGTCTGCTGCGCCTCCGCGGCCTTCTGCCGCGCGACGAGCTGGTCGCGCCGGGACTTCAGCTCGACCAGCTTGTCCTTCATCTGCGCCAGGCCGGTCTTGAGCTTGTCGACGGTGACCTGTTGCTGCTCGATCATCGGCTGCGCGGACCGGACCTCGCCCTCGGCGTCGAGCTGCTTGCGCAGGGCGACCTTGGCGAGCTCGTCGAACCGGTCCGCGTTGGCCGCGTCACCGGCGGCGCGCCGCTCGTCGGCCTTGCGGGAGGCCGCCAGCGCCTTGCCGCCCCACTCCCGCACCGACTGGACGTCCTCCTGGTAGTCCTGCTCGGCCAGGCGCAGATTGCCGATCGTCTGGGCGATGGCCTGCTCGGCCTCGGCGATGTTGTTCGTGTAGTCCCGGATGAGCTGGTCCAGCATCTTCTGCGGGTCCTCGGCGCGATCGAGCAGCGCGTTGAGGTTCGCCTTCGCGAGCTGGCTGATGCGCCCGAGGATGCTCTGCTTCTGCGTCATGACGTGCCTTCCTGGTGCCTTGTACCCGGTGTGTTGCCGATGTGAAGAGGACGACGGCGCGGGCCCGGTAGTTCCCGGGCCGGACGCTGCCGGACGATCAGAAGCGCCCCCCGGCGCCGCCCCGGCCACCGCCGCCGCCGAAGCCCCCGCCGAACCCGCCGCGCGAGCCCCCGCCGAACCCGCCGCCGAAGCCTCCGAGCCCGCCACCGCGCCGGCCGCGCCGGGAACCGCCACGCAGCACCGAGTCGAGGACGATCCCTCCGAGGATCATGCCGCCCACGTTCGTCGACCGCCCGCCCGACCCGGCGAAGCCGCCGGGGCCGCCGTGGCGCATGTCCCACCCTGAGGTGTCCGTCTGGGCCATCTGCGCGGCCTGCTGCACGAAGCGCTCCGCCTGCTGCGCGGCCGCCAGCGCCCCGTGCGGGTCCGTCGTCTGCCGGCTGCGCGCGTCGGCGGCGAGGCGCTCCGCCTCGGCCAGCCGCGTGCGGGCGTCGGGTCCGACGGCGCCGCGCCGGGTCGTGACGTAGCTCTGCGTCGCGCGGACCTGCGACTCGACTCGGCCCAGGACGTCCCGGAGCAGGGCGCGGGCACGGGCGTCGGACTCCGCCTGCTGGCGGGCCGGCGCCAGTGCCGTGTCGAGCGCCGCCTCGGCCTCGGTCAGCCGGGCGAGGGCCGCCAGCGGGTCGCCGCCGCCGCGGGCGCCGCGTGCCTGCTCGGCGGCGGACCGCGCCTCGGACGCCGCCTGCTGCACGGCGGGGTCGTGCGCTGCCAGCCGCTCGGCATCGACGATGTCCTGCGTGATCGAGGCGATGCCCTTGTCCAGGTTCGTCCCGGCGGAGGCAAGGTCGTCGCCGGCGCTCGCCACGGCGTCGAGCAGCGCCACGGCCCGGCCCAGTGCGTTCTGCGCGGCGCGCGCGTCGGCGACCGCGACCGCCTTCTTGCGCTTCTGCACGGCGGTGCGGCCGGCCGTGACCGCCTCGCGGGCGTTCGCGACGAGTGCCGCCGCCTGGTCCGGGTTGTCGCGCACGCTGGTCAGTGCCGAGGCGGGATAGGTGGCGGTGAGCCCGGCGAGCGTGCTGCGGGCCACCTCCAGGCGGGCCTCGATCTCGCCCGCGCGCTGCTCCGCCTCGTCGAGGACCTGCGGGGCGCGGGACTGCAGCCGGCGCAGGTCGTCGAAGGAGTCGGTCTGCGCGTCCAGGGCCGCTGCCGCCGCCTCGCAGCGCCGGACCACGTCCGCGAGCACGGCGCGCTGCCGGGCGGCGTCCGACGGCGGCGCGTCACCGAGCGACCCGCCGGCCGGTACGCCGTGCTCGAGCTCCTGGCGGAGGCGGAACGCCTCGGCGACGTCCGCGCGGGCCTGCTCCAGGGCGGTGGTGAACTCCCGGGTCGCCTCGAGCCCGAACTCCGCCTGGGCGAAGCCGAGCTCCTGCTCCGACGTCCGGATCGCGTCGTCGACGCTCACGAGAGCGCTGCCCGCCCGCTGGGCCAGCTCCTGGGTCGTGAGGTTCGCGAGCGGGTCGGGGTCGGGTCCGCCCGCGCCGGTGCGGGCCGCCGCCGCGGCGGCTCCCCGGCGGGTCAGCTCCTTGTCACGTCGGGAGCGGGCCCACAGGTAGACACCCCCGCCGACGACGACGGCGGCCCCGCCCACCAGCACCGGTGCGGGCACGGAGAACCCGCCAGAGGTGGCGTCGTCGTCGCCCCCGCCGGAGTCACCGGCCCCCGTGACGGCGAGGGTCGCGTCGACCGCGGCGACCGTCGCGCCGGCCCAGTCGTCGTCGCGCAGGGCGTCGACCGTGGCGTCGCGGACCGTGTCGAGCTGCTCGTCGGTCAGGTCGATGTTGTTGTCCCAGCTCAGACCGTAGAGACGGTCCTCGGTCGCGACAGCCAGCAGCAGGTCGGAGGAGCCGAGCTGGGCGTTCGTCGCCGTCGCGTCCGCCCAGGAGCGGCCGTCCACACCGTCGAACCGGTCGGTGTACACGACGAAGAGCTGGTAAGGCGTCTCGTCGGCGAGCTCGTCGAGCGCGCCCTGCACCTCGGCGAGCTCGTCCTCGCTGAGCACGTCGGCGGTGTCGGTGACGTCGCCGTCCAGGTCGGTCAGCGGGGGCTGCGCGTGCGAGACGCCGACGGTGAGGGTGAACGCCACCGGCAGCGCGGCGGCCAGCAGCAGCGTCCGGCGGGCGAGCGTGGCCGCGCGTCGCCGCGCGGCCTGGGGAGACGGGATCACGGACTGCATCGTTCCGCGCGCGGAGGCACGGCGCAATCCCGGGGTGGGTGACGTTCGACGCGAGGCCCCGGCACCGCGCCTACTCGACGCCGTCCGCCCGGCGCGCGTCGACGGTGCGGGCGGCCTCCCGGGCGGCACGCAGGTTGCGCGACCGCCGCGACTCCCGGGGCGGGGCACGCTCCGGGTCGCGCAGCAGCTCGGAGTCGACGAGCTCGTGCCGGGTGAGGTAGGTGTTCGCCACGGCCTGGATCGTCGCGGCGATCGGCAGGGCCAGGAACGCCCCGAGAGCCCCGAACACTGCACCGAACGCGAGCACGACGACGAAGCTCACCGCCGGGTTCATCTCCAGCGCCCGCGCCGAGATCTTGGGGGAGAAGTACAGGTTCTCGAGCTGCTGGTAGGCGATGACGAACGCCAGCACGGCGGCGGCCTGCGGCATCCCCTGCGAGGTCAGCGCGACGGCGACCGGCAGCGCCCCGCCGATGTAGGTGCCGATCGTCGGGATGAACTGCGAGACGACGCCGGTGAACAGGGCCAACGGCAGCGCATAGGGCGTCCCGAGGACCACGAGGAAGACCGCCGTGAAGGCTGCCGACAGCGCGGCGAGCACGATGCGTGAGCTGATGAAGTCCGACACCTTCACCTGCGTGATCTCCCACAGCCGAAGCACCTCGGTCTGCCGACCCGGGCTCAGCCACCGGCACACCGCGGCGCGGAACTGCGGACCGGCCGCCATCAGGTAGTAGGTCACCAGGCCGATCGTCAGCCCGGCGAACACGAAGCCGACCACGGTGGTGCCGACGGCGAGCGTGCCGGTCGCGACGTCCGTGCCGTGGGTGCTCAGGAGCTGGGCGAGGAGGTCGTCGGACGCGGGGAGGTCGACGTCGAAGGCCGCCTGCACGCTCTCGCTGACCGACGCGTACAGCTCCGGCAGCGCCCCGACGAGCTGGATCAGCTGCTGGATGAACAGGTTGCCGAACAGTGCCAGCACCGCGACCGCCACGATCACCGACCCGAAGAACGCCGTGGCGGCGGCGACGCCCCGGCGCCAGCCGTGGCGCACCAGCCACGTGACGACCGGCTCGAGGGCGAGCGCGACGAAGAACGCGATCAGCAGGTAGACGAACAGGGTGGTGAGCTGGCCGAGCGCCCGCCACACCCACGCGGCGACGAAGACGGCGACGGCGCCCATGACCAGCACCCGCGGCACCCAGCGTGGCGGCCGGGCGGAGTCGTGCAGCACCGGGCGGCTACCGCCGTCCGCCGTGTCGTCGGGCGGGCTCGAGGGTGCGCCGTCGTCGTCGGCCATGCTCGCACCGTATTGCGTCGGCGCCCGGTTCCCCCGGGAAACCGGCGTCTCAGGCGGTCGCGTCGTCCGGCGCAGCGGCCCGCAGCTTCTCGAGCAGCGGCCCGGCGGCCGTGCCGAGGAACTCCTCCTGCTTGGCGTCGCCGATCTGGTGCAGCGCCAGGTCCGTGTAGCCGGCCTCCCAGAAGGCCGACGCCGACTCGACGATCGCGTCGAGGTCCGGACCGCACGGGATCGACTCGGCGACGTCCTCCGGGCGCACGAACGCGCTGGCGCTGTCGAACGCCTCCGTGGTCGGGAGGTTGGCGTTCACGGGCCAGCCGAGGCCGAACCAGCGGAACTGCTCGTGCGCACGCTCCACGGCGGCGTCGGGGTCCGGGTCCCAGGAGATCGGCATCTGCGCGATCTTGCGGGACGCCGGCAGGTCGGCGTCCGAGCGCGCGGCGTCCCACTGCTGCAGCAGGCTGGGCTTCGGCTCGGTGGAGATCAGGTGGTCCGCCAGGCTGGCGAAGGTGCCCACCGACTGCTCGCCCGAGACGGCGACGCCGATCTCCACGGGATCGTCCGGCACGTCCCACAGCCGTGCCGAGTCGACCTGGAAGTGGTCGCCGCGGAAGCTGAGCAGGTTGCCCTCGAACAGCGCCGCGATGATCTGGACCGCCTCGGAGAGCATCTCGTGGCGCTCGTCGACGGCCGGCCAGCCGGCGCCCACGACGTGCTCGTTGAGGTTCTCGCCCGCGCCGAGCCCGAGCATGAAGCGTCCCTGCGACAGCAGGTCGACCGTGGCCGCCTTCTGGGCGACGACGGCGGGGTGGTAGCGCAGGGTCGGGCACGTCACGTAGGACATGAGCCCGACGTGCTCCGTCGCGTGGGCGACGGCTCCCAGCACGCTCCACGCGTACGGCGAGTGGCCCTGGGAGTCGAGCCACGGGAAGTAGTGGTCGCTCATCACCTCGAACTCGAAGCCGGCGTCCTCAGCCCGGACCGCGTAGTCGACGAGGCTCCGCGGGCCGGACTGCTCGGTCATCAGGGTGTATCCGAATCTCGTCACCCGACCACGGTGGGACGGATGCCGGATGCCCGCACCTCGAACCCCCGCCAGCGCTGTGGGTATTAAATCTCCCGTCGCGCGTCGCGCGCGACGGGAGATTTCATACCCACAGCGAGAGGGTCACTTCGCTCCGTCCAGCTCCTCGGAGCTTGTGGTCGAAGCCGGACCGCGCTCCGTGCCGGCCCGGTGCCTCGGGCTCCTGGTCGCCGTCACTTCGCTCCGTCCAGCTCCTCCGCGTCGACGATGCGGTAGGCGTACCCCTGCTCCGCCAGGAACCGCTGGCGGTGGGCGGCGAAGTCCTGGTCCACGGTGTCCCGGGCGACGACGGCGTAGAAGTGCGCCGTGCGACCGTCCTGCTTGGGTCGCATCACGCGCCCCAGCCGCTGCGCCTCCTCCTGGCGGGACCCGAACGACCCCGAGACCTGGACCGCCACGGACGCCTCCGGGAGGTCGATGGAGAAGTTCGCCACCTTGGACACCACCAGCCGGGAGATCTCGCCCGACCGGAACGCGCCGAACAGCTTCTGGCGCTCACGGACCGTGGTCGCGCCGGTGATCAGCGGCGCGTCGAGGTGCCCGGCGAGCTCCTCGAGCTGGTCGATGTACTGACCGATGATCAGCACCTGGTCGTCGGGGTGCTGGGCGACCAGCCGCTCGACCACCCGGTTCTTGCCCGGTGCGCACGCCGCGAGCCGGTACTTGTCCTCCGGCTCGGCCGTCGCGTAGAGCATCCGCTCGTGCTCGGGCAGGGTCAGGCGCACCTCGACGCAGTCCGCCGGGGCGATGTAGCCCTGCGCCTCGATGTCCTTCCACGGGGCGTCGTAACGCTTGGGCCCGATGAGGGAGAACACCTCGTCCTCGCGGCCGTCCTCGCGCACCAGCGTCGCCGTGAGGCCGAGCCGACGACGGGCCTGGAGGTCGGCGGTCATGCGGAAGATCGGCGCGGGCAGCAGGTGCACCTCGTCGTACACGACCAGGCCCCAGTCGCGGGCGTCGAGCAGCTCCAGGTGCGTGTAGACGCCCTTCCGCTTGGTCGTCAGCACCTGGTACGTCGCGATGGTGACCGGGCGGATCTCCTTGCGGGAGCCCGAGTACTCTCCGATCTCGTCCTCGGTGAGCGACGTGCGCCGGATCAGCTCGTCCCGCCACTGCCGGGCGCTGACCGTGTTGGTGACGAGGATGAGCGTGGTGGTCCCGGACCGCGCCATCGCTCCTGCACCCACGATCGTCTTGCCGGCACCGCAGGGCAGCACGACGACGCCGGAGCCACCGTGCCAGAAGCCGTCGACGGCCTGCGCCTGGTACGGGCGCGGCTCCCACTCGGCGGCGTCCTCGCCCGGGTAGACGGGCTTCGTCGTGGGCGACAGCGCGATGGCGTGCTTCTCGCCGTCGACGTACCCGGCGAGGTCCTCGGCCGGCCAGCCCAGCTTGACCAGGGCCTGCTTGAGGTTCCCGCGCTCGGAGGGGTGCACCGCCACGGTCGTGGTGTCGATCCGCTCGCCCACGAGTCCGGCGGTGCGCTTGGACTTGAGCACCTCGGCGAGCACGGCGGCGTCCGTGGACTCCAGCACGAGCCCGTGGACGGGGTGCGAGGCGAGGGTGAGGCGCCCGTAGCGCCCCATCGTCTCGGCGACGTCGACGAGCAGCGCGTGCGGCACCGGGTAGCGCGAGTACGCCATGAGGGTGTCGACGACCTGCTCGGCGTCGTGGCCCGCGGCGCGCGCGTTCCACAGGCCGAGGTTCGTCAGGCGGTAGGTGTGCACGTGCTCGGGGGCGCGCTCCAGCTCGGCGAACGGCGCGATGGCGCGGCGGGCGTCGCCGGACTGCGGGTGCTCGACCTCCAGGAGGATCGACTTGTCGCTCTGGACGATGAGGGGGCCGTCGGGCATGCGGGTCCTTCCGGTGGGGTGTCCAGGATGGCAACGCCGTGGACCGTGCTGCTGTTCCGTCCCTCAGTGTGACTCGTCGGACGGTTCGCGGCGTGCGACCTCCCGCTCCAGCCCGTCGAGGAAGAGCCGCACGCCGAGGTCGAACGTCTCGTCCCAGCCGGCGTCGAAGGAGTTCTCGTCCATGGTCGCCAGGACCGGGTAGGCCCCGGAGGCCATCGCGTGCTCCAGGTAGGGCAGCTGGATGCTCCAGAAATCGCCCTCGCTGAGCCCGGTCTCGTCGGAGGCCGACTCGTACAGCAGCTCCTGGCGCACGCTGCCGATGACGTAGCCGTCGAGCAGCGAGATCACCATGAGCTTCTCCTGGTCGGTCAGGGGAAGGTCGGTGAGTCCGGCGATGAGGACCTCGAGGGAGTGCGCGCTGCGGGGTCCGATGATCGGCCGGGTCCAGTTGACCTCGATGAGCCAGGAGTGGCGCAGGTAGAGCGCGCGGCCCTCCCGGGCGGCCGTCTCCAGGACGGCCTGCCACGAGGTGTCGACGGCCTCGTTCTGCGCCGGCGAGGGCTCGCTCACGCGGTCGAGCATGAGGTCGAGCAGCACGTCCTTGGTGGGCACGTACCGGTACAGCGACATCGTGCCGACGTGGAGCTCACGGGCGATGCGGCGCATGGACAGCGCGTCGAGGCCCTCGGCGTCGGCGATGGTGACGGCCTGGTCGACGATCTGGTCGAGAGTGAGCCGGGGGCGCGGCCCCTTCGCGGGGGCCTGCCAGCCGTGCCAGAGCAGTTCGAGCGTGGTGCGCAGCATGTCGCGCGCTGAGGAGTGGTTCGCGTTCCGGCCGTCGGCGGCGTCTCCAGCAGCTGCCTCGCGCTCGGCTGCCGACGCCGCCGCGAGGGCGACGCCGAGCGGGGGCGGTTCGACGGCGGATTCCTCAGGCAGTTCGGGGTCTCGCATCGCTCCATCCTACTGGCGTACTGAGTACGCCGTACGGTAGTGTGTTGCGTGCAGCGTACCCAATAAGGAGATCAGTATGTCGGGCCCACCTGACCGCGAGCTGGCGATCCGTGCCAGCGGCCTCACCAAACGTTTCAAGGACACGCTCGCCCTCGACGGCGTCGACCTCGCCGTCCCCCGCGGTACGGTGCACGGGCTCCTCGGCCCGAACGGCGCCGGCAAGACGACCACGGTGCGGATCCTGACCACGCTCACCCGGGTCGACACGGGGACCGCCGAGGTGTCCGGCCACGACGTCCGCACCGCACCGCGACAGGTCCGCCGCTCCATCGGTCTCACCGGCCAGCAGCCGGCGGTCGACGACCTGCTCACAGCCCGCCAGAACCTCACGATGTTCGGCCGGCTGTTCCGGCTCGACAAGGCCGGCGCCCGGCGGCGTGCGGACGAGCTCCTCGAGCAGTTCGGGCTGGCGGACGCCGCCGCCCGCGCGCCCAAGAAGTTCTCCGGCGGCATGCGCCGCCGCCTCGACCTCGCGGCCAGCATGATCCTGTCCCCACAGGTGCTGTTCCTGGACGAGCCGACCACCGGCCTCGACCCGGCCGGTCGCCGCGAGGTCTGGCAGGTCGTGCGACGACTCGCCGCGGAGGGCACCACCGTGCTGCTGACCACCCACTACCTGGACGAGGCGGACCAGCTCTGCGACCGGATCTCCGTGATCCACGAGGGCCGCAACTTCGTCGAGGACACCCCGGCCGGCCTCAAGCGTCGCATCGGCGACGAGCGGCTCGAGGTGACGGTCTCCGCCGTCGACGACGCGCACGCCGTCCGGGAGCTGGTCACCCAGGTTGCCGGCAAGGAACCCGACGTCGACGACGTCGCCGGCGTCCTCAGCGTGCCGGTGGCCGACGGGGTCGGCGCCCTGACCGCCGTCGCCGCCGAGCTCCGCGCCCGCCGCCTCGACGTGGCCGACATCGGCCTGCGTCGTCCCACCCTCGACGAGGCGTTCCTCCAGCTCACCGGCACGCCCGTCGCGGGCCCCGCACCGATCGCCCAGGAGGCACGATGACCGCCACCACCACGGCCGCACCGGCCTCCGACGACTCCCTGCTGTCCCGTACCGTCTGGGCGGCCAAGGACTGCTGGACGATCGTCGTGCAAGAGCTCACGCACCTGGCACGCCAGCCGTCCACCTTCGCCTGGCAGCTCGGCATGCCGGTGGTGATGGTGCTGATGTTCGTGTACGTGTTCGGCAGCGCCATGGACGTCACGGGGATGGGCGCCGGCGTCGGGTACATCGACTACGCGATGCCCGGCATGTTCGCGATGACCATGGCGTTCGGTTTCATGAACACGGCCTTCCCCGTCGCGCAGAACAAGGAGAAGGGGTTCATGGACCGGTTCCGGTCCATGCCGATGTCCCCGTCGGCCGTGGTCACCGGCCGGGCGGTCTCCGACCTGCTGCAGGCGGTGCTGGACCTGGCGACCATCGGTGTGATCGCGCTCGTCATCGGCTGGCGGCCGGGCGGCACCCTCGGCGAGACGCTGGCCGCGTTCGGGCTGCTCCTGTGGCTGCGGTTCGCGTTGATCTTCGTCGGCGTCTACCTGGGCCTGCGGGTGAAGAACACCGAGGCGGCCGGTTCGCTCTTCGCCGTGGCGTTCCCGGTCGGCTTCATCTCCTCGGTGTTCACGCCTCCCGAGCTGATGCCGGGCTGGTTGGGGGCGGTCGCGGCCTGGAACCCCGTGTCGTCGACCGCGGGCGCCATCCGCGAGCTGTTCCACACCCCGGGGGTGGGCGCGGGCGAAGCGGCCTACTGGATCGAGGGGCACGCGATCGGTGGGGCGGTGCTCTTCCCGGCGGTGGTGACCGCCGTCTTCGCGGTGCTCGCCGTGCGGCAGTTCCAGAAGCTCGGTCGCTGAGACCGACGTGGCGCCGCGTCAGTCGACCGGTTCCACCGACGCGATGCGGTGCACCGCGACCGTCAGCTCGGCCTCACGCTGCGGGTCGAGCGCCCGCAGGCGACCGCCGTCGAGCCGCATCGGCTTGAGCTCACGTCGCACGAGCGTGCCGGAGCCGCCCACCATCTCGATGCGCACGGTCCGACCCTCGCGCAGGGCGTCGTGGAGGACGGCCAACGCGTCCCCGGGTTCGGACGCCCCGTGCCCGACGACGGCACCCGCCGCGGGTGGGCCGTCGCCGGCCGAGAGGCTCACCCGCGCCGGCGTGCCGCCGTCGGGCAGCGCGGCCCCGTTGCTGCCGGAGGGCGACGTGCTGCCCGCCGACGTGCCGCGCAGCCGGGCGACCAGTGCGGTGCGGGCCTCGGCCGTGGTGTCGCGGACGGGGGCCGCGGGTCGGCGCGACCACGCGGTGCGGTCGAGCCGGACGGAGCGGCGGACCGGGCCGAGGGGGCGGCCGTCGGGGCCCTCGAGCCCGGACAGCAGGCCGCGTTCCCGCAGCGCCTCGTGCAGCTCGGCCGCCGGGACCGCGGCGGCGAGCACCGTCGGCGCGAGCCGGACGAGCCCCAGCCCGGCGAGCCGGGGGTCGTCGGCGAGGCCCGCCAGCGCCGTCGGGTCGGCGGCGCGCACGTAGGACGTCGCCGATCCGACGCGGACGGCCTCGTGCCGGCGGGCGGTGTCCTTGACCAGGTACTCCAGCGGCTGGGGCACGGGCACGGGGGAGCGGTCGGCGAGCTCGGCGAGGAGCTCCGGGCCGCTGCGGCCGTGGTCCAGGGCCCGTGTGACCGAGGCCGTGGAGAACCGCACGGTGGTCGCCGCGCCGCGCGACTCGACGTCGGCGGCCTGGTCCAGGAGCCGCGCGAGCCCCGGCGACGGGCGCCCCGGGACGATCCCGGTGAGGTCGCCCTGGAGCAGCACCTCGTCGACCTCCGTGGGCAGCACCACGCGCAGCGCACGGGCGGCGTCCGTAGGGTCCGGTCCGTCCGGGGTCGTCGCCGGGTCGGTACCGGACCGGCGGAGCGCGGCGCCGGGCGACGACAGGGCGCCGGCACCCGTCACCCCCAGGAGCGACGCCTCACGCAGCAGCCCGGCCAGCGCCGCCTCCGGGGGCACCGCCCGCGGGGAGTGCCAGCGCAGCACCGCCAGCACGTCGTCGGGGGTCAGCGCCGTGCCGGGCTGCGCCGCCAGCGCGTCGAGGACCTGGGCGCGCAGCCGCGGCACCCACGGGCGGTGCAGGTCCGGTGACAGCGGTGCGCGCAGGACTCCCTTCTCGTCGCGCGAACCGACCTGCCACGGGGTGCGCCGCGACGTCAGCCACGCGGTCGCCAGCCACGCCCACCGCTCGGCGTCGTCGTGCTCCTCCCACGTGTCCGCCCGGGTGGTCGGAACGTACGACGCCGGGGCGTCGCCGTCGTCGGTCACGAGACCGGCGCTCGCGGCCAGCTCGACCACCAGGGCGGCGGTCGGCTCGTCCGTGTCGAGCAGCAGCGCGGTGCGGCGCAGGTCACGGACGCCGAGGCCACCGGCGCGCAGGGTCGCCGGCGGGGCGTCGTCCCAGGAGGTGATCAGCCGGGCCACCTGCCGCACCGTCTCCAGGGCCGCGGTGGCCGCCTCCGCGTCGGCGCCGGCGGCGGGCACCTCCCGGCCCGTGGGCCGTGGTGGCGCCAGGTCGGGTTCGCGGTGGGTGCGGCCGTCGCGCAGCGTCAGGCCGACGTCGCGGGGCAGGAGCACGTGCCGGCCGTCGGAGCGCAGCAGGAGTCCGGACCCGACGAGCGCGTCGACGGCGTCGCGCGGCGCCGTCCCGGGTGGTGGCACGACGCCGACCGGGGGGCCCCACGCGAGGGCGTCGAGGATCGGGCGGGCACCCGGCGGGAGATCGTCGAGCGCGGGGGGCGCCGTGGGCGGGGCATCTCGCACGGGGCCGAGACCTGCCGGGTAGGGACCGAGCACCTCGTCCAGGCCCGGAGCCGGGTGCACGCCGTCCCCGTCGTCCCACACCAGCGCGGCGGTCCGTGCCGCGTCGAGCAGGCGCCCGACGGCCGTGCTCGCGCCGGGTGCCCCGAGCGCGGCCGCGACCTCCTCGGCCCCCACCGGGCGGCCGCCGTCGGACAGCGCGAGCAACGACTCGAGGACCTGCAGCGTGCCGGCGTCGAGGTGGCTCAGCGCACGGTCGAGGCTGGTCCGGCTCGCGGCGCGGGCCGCGAGCGAACGGAGTGTCGACGGGGCGGGCGTGCTGAGGTCGGGGCGGGCAGAGAGCAGCGCGAGGAGCTCGTCGTCGGTGCGGTGGCGCACCCATTCGGTGTAGCTGCCGACCATCTGCACGATGCTACGCCCGCTGCCTGGACACGGGGCCCTCGTCCCGGCTCGAGCTGTCCGTTTTGCCGATGTCGGCAGAACGGTTCGAGATCGGCAGTGCGCACTGCCGATCTCGACACGAGGTGCCGATGTCGGCAGAACGCACCGGAGGGTCAGGGCTCGGCGGTGGCGCGGCAGACCTCCTGCCACGGCGTGGGGTCGATCCCGAAGCGGTCCTGCGCGGCCGAGTAGTCCAGCAGGTACGGCGCCTCCCACTGGTAGCCCAGCTGTCGCAGCTCACGCAGCAGCGGGGAGAACGCGGCGGCGGCGGCCAGCCCGGGCCCGCGCAAGGACGACACCGGGACCGGGGGGTGTCCGGCCGCCGCGAGGACGTCGGTCAACGCCTGGACCTGGGTGACCGGCGGGTTGCTGGGGACGTGCCAGGTGCGGCCGTGGGCGCCGGGGTCGGCCGCGGCGGCGACGAGGGTCCGGGCGACGTCGCGCACGTCGGTGAACGTGTGCGGCTGGTCGGTGCGGCCCAGCATCCAGGCCCGACGTCCGTGCAGGGCGGCCGGCAGGACGCGGGAGACGTGCCCGTTCTGCCCGACGCCGGGCCCCATGTAGTCGGAGCCGCGGACCTCGACGGCGCGCAGGCGGCCGGCGTCGTGGGCGGCCCGCGCGTCGGCCCACAGGCGGGCGCGCAGGCGCCCCTTGTGGTCGGTGGCGACGTCGGGGAGGTCCTCGGTCATCGGGACGTCGACGGGTCCGTAGGGGTAGAGGTTGCCGGTGATGGCGTAGACGGCGCCGGTGCGCTCGGCGGCGGCGAGGAACGCGGCGGCGAGCGGGGGCCAGACCTCGTCCCACCGGGTGTAGTCGGTCGGGTTGGCGCAGTTGTACAGCACGGCCGTGTGCTCGGCGGCACGGCTGAGGGCGTCGGGGTCGGTGGCGTCGAGCGTCAGGTGCTCCACGCCGTCGATGCCGGTGCTGCGCCCCGAGCGGGTGGCGACGGCGACGGTCTCTCCCTGCGCGGCCAGCAGGGCGGCGACGTGCCGGCCGACCGGTCCGGCGCCGACGACGAGATGACGATCCATGATCGGTGCTCCTTTGTGTGAACAGTGCTCTCGGAACCCAGTGTGGACGCGTCGGTGCGGCAAGGCAAGAGCGGCGCTCTCGAAAAGGAGCACCACTCCGTGCGACGATGCCGACGTGACCACCGCGCCCCGCACCGCCCGTGCCCTCGCCCGCGAGACGATCACCCGCGAGATCCTCACCGCGGCCCGCGCCCGGCTCGCGGCCGACGGCCCGGCAGGTCTGTCGCTGCGCGCCGTGGCCCGCGACGTCGGCATGGTGTCCTCTGCCGTGTACCGCTACGTCGAGAGCCGGGACGCCCTGCTGACCCTGCTGATCGTCGAGTGCTACGACGAGCTGGGCGCCGCCGTCGAGGACGCCGAGCGGCAGGTGCCCGACCGGGAGGACGTCGCCACCCGCTGGCTCGCCGCGTGCCGGGCGGCCCGGGCGTGGTCGGTCGCGCACCCGGGCGAGTTCGCCCTGCTCTACGGCACCCCGGTCCCGGGGTACGCGGCGCCCCGCGACACCGTGGACCCGGCGATCCGCACCGTCCTGGTGCTCGTCCGGGTCGTCGCCGACGCCTACCACGCGGGCGTCGTCCCACCGCTCGGGCCGACGGCCGAGAGCGGCCTGACGTCCCTCGTGGCCCCGGCGCGGGAGGTCGTCGCGGCGCGCGGGCTGATCGACGACGCCCCACCAGAGCTGGTCGTGCGCACCCTCATGGCATGGACCACCGTGCTCGGCACCGTGTCGTTCGAGCTCTTCGGTCATCTGGTCGGTTCCGTGGACGATCCGCACGCATGGTTCGACGTCGTCTCGCTGCGCTTGGCCGCTGACCTGGGAATCGGCCTCCAGGAGGGCTTCTCACCCGGGTGAAATGGCGCTTGACCGGGGAAGACGCTGCCCTCGGCCACGGGGTGAAAGAGGGGGTGAAAGGCCTCCGGAAAAGCACATCGAACCGCTTCGGCGCTCCTACAGTCATGACAGAACAGGTCATCCCGAGGAGCCGCTACCGTGTCCACCACCGACGTCCAGCAGCGCACCCGCAGCGCGCTCGCCGGTGTGCGCGCTGCCCGGTTGCGGGAGGTGCGCGCCATCTTCCGGGCGGCGAGCTGGCAGTCCGCGTACCGCCGTCGGCTCATGGCCACCGACGGTGTGCTGGTCGCCCTGGCGGCGCTGCTCGCCGTCGTCGTGAACAACCTGGGGGGCGCGTGGCCGCCCGCGGAGGGCCTCCGGGCGGACCAGGTCGTGTTCGTCGCCGTGGTGTCCGTCGTGTGGCCGGTCTCGATCGCCATGAGCCGGGGCTACGACGTCCGCGTCTTCGGGTCCGGCCCCCGGGAGTTCGAGCGGGTCTTCGACGCCACCCTGCGTCTCTTCGCGGTGCTCGCGCTGGGGGCGTTCCTGCTGTCCTGGCCGGGCCTGCGCTCCTACCTCCTGGTGGCCTTCCCGGTGGGCCTCGTCGTGCTGCTCCTGGGCCGCTGGCAGTGGCGCGGCTGGCTGCGGCGTCGCCGGGCCCGGGGCGAGTCGACGACGTCGGTGCTCGCCGTCGGGCTGCGCGACCAGGCCGAGCGGCTCGTGCGTGAGCTGAACGAGCGCGCGTCGGGCTACAAGGTGGTGGGGATGTGCTGCCCGCCTGCTGAGGCGCGACCCGGCGAGGAGGTGCTCGGCGTGCCGGTGCTGGGCGACCTCGACGGGGCCGCGACGATCGCGGCGCAGGTCGGCGCGGACTGCGTGGCCGTGGCCGGATCCGACCACATGACCGCCGACGCGGTGCGCCGCCTCGGCTGGGAGCTGGAGCCCGTGGGCGTGGACCTCATGCTCATGGCCGAGCTGGCCGACGTGGCGGGCCCGCGCATCACCGTCACCCCGGAGCAGTCGGTCTCCCTGCTGCACGTCGACGCCCCGCGGTTCGCCGGCCCCAAGTACGTGGCCAAGACGATCATGGACTGGACCGGCGCCGCGCTGATCACGCTGCTCGTGCTGCCCGTCCTGGTCGGGGTGGCCCTCGTCGTGGCGACGACCAGCCGGGGGCCGGTCTTCTACAGCCAGCAGCGGGTGGGCCGCCGCGGACGCGCCTTCCGCATGCTGAAGTTCCGCACGATGCGGGTCGGCGCGGACGGGGAGGACGAGGTCCTGCGGGGTGACCACGACGGCGCCGGGGCGCTGTTCAAGCGCCGCGACGACCCACGGGTCACCACCGCCGGCCGCACCCTGCGCCGGTACTCGCTGGACGAGCTGCCGCAGCTCTTTAACGTCCTGGCGGGGCAGATGTCCCTGGTGGGCCCGCGCCCGCCGCTCCCGCAGGAGGTCAGCCGGTACGAGGCGCGGATGCGTCGCCGGCTGCTCGTCAAGCCCGGGATCACCGGGCTGTGGCAGGTCGGCGGGCGGTCCGACCTGCCGTGGGAGGAGGCCGTGCGCCTCGACGTGTACTACGCGGAGAACTGGACGCCGTTCGGCGACCTGCTGATCCTGGCCCGCACGGCCAAGGTCGTGCTCGGCGCGCGCGGCGCGTACTGAGCATCCGCAGAGGCGCTGCGACGGAGCGGCGCCCAACTTCCCGGTACCCTGGGACACTGCCTCGGCCGCACCCGGCCGGGTGGCTGAGAAGAACGACGAGCACGAAGAGGTCCAGGTGCCAACCGGCAAGGTCAAGTGGTACGACGCGGAGCGCGGGTTCGGTTTCATCGCCAACGACGACGGCGGTGAGGTCTTCCTGCACGTTTCGGCGCTGCCCGCGGACGTCCCGAGCCCCAAGCCGGGCACACGGGTCGACTTCGGCGTGGCGGACGGGCGTCGTGGACCGTCCGCGCTGTCGGTGACCCTGCTCGACCCGCAGCCGTCGGTGGTGAAGGCCAAGCGTCGGCCGCCGTCGGAGCTCGCGGGCATCGTGGAGGACCTCATCCGGGTGCTCGACCGCACGGGCGACCAGCTCAAGCGCGGCAAGTATCCCGAGGGCGAGGCCGGCAAGCGCGTCGCCACCATGCTCCGTGCCGTCGCCGACAACCTCGATTCCTGAGAGCGAGACGATCATGGCAACCGCCGACGCGCCCGCGAGGGCACGCCGCGTGAGCTCGCGTGCCCGGAACGACGCCGTCCTGCTGGGCGCCGTCGAGTTCGCGCGCGCCGCGGCGCTGGACGTCGCCTCATCGCCGGACGACGTCGGTGAGCACCTGGGCACGGTCGCCGAGGGTGAGCGGCTCATGTCGCACCGGTTCGCGGCCGGCATGAAGGGCTACCAGGGCTGGCACTGGACGGTCACGCTGGCCCGCGTGCCGCGCGGCCGGTCCGCGACCGTGTGCGAGGTCGAGCTGCTGCCCGGTGACGACGCGATCCTGGCACCGGAGTGGGTCCCGTGGTCGGAGCGGCTGCGACCCGGTGACGTCCGCCCGGGCGACACCCTGCCGTTCCGTGCCGACGACCCGCGCCTGGAGCCCGGCTGGACGCCGACCGGCGACGAGGAGCTGGACGGGGTCGCGATCGACGAGCTCGCCCTGGCCCGTCAGCGGGTGCTCTCCCCGCAGGGCCGCGACGAGGCCGCCGATCGGTGGTACCGCGGCTCGCGCGGCCCGACCGCGCCCGGTGCCGTCGCCTCGCCGGCCGGGTGCACGACGTGCGGGTTCCTCGTGCCGCTCCAGGGCCCGCTGGGTCAGCTCTTCGGGGTGTGCGCGAACGAGTGGTCGCCCGACGACGGCAAGGTGGTCTCGCTCGACCACGGCTGCGGCGCCCACTCGGAGACGGACGTGAGCCGCCGCCGGACCGACTGGCCGGCGCCCGCCCCCCTGATCGACGAGTCGTCGATCGAGCGGGTCGCGGTCCCGGGGACCGGTCCCGGGCAGACCGAGCCGTCGGCGGGGCAGGAGTCCGGCGACGTGGCGGAAGGCAACGGGATCGCGTGACGGAAGACGTCTTCGGGACCGCCGCGCTGCGGCACGCGGTCGCGGAGGCGTGGCTCGGGTCCGCCACCCGCTTCCGTGAGGACGCGAACTCGGAGGAGGACCACGCCCGCGGCCACTACCGCGACCGTGTCGTCGTCGAGCTGCTGCAGAACGCGGCCGACGCCGCGGCGCGCGCCGGTGTGCGGGGCCACGCCCTCGTCCGTCTCGAGCCCGCCGAGCGCCGCCTCGTGGTGGCGAACACGGGTGCCACGCTGGACGCCGACGGTGTGGCGTCGCTCGCCTCGCTGCGCGCCTCCGCGAAGTCCGGGCCGGGCCAGGTGGGCCGCTTCGGCGTGGGGTTCGCCGCGGTGCGTTCGGTGTCCGACGACGTGGCGGTGCGTTCGCGCTCGGGCGGCGTGCGCTTCTCGGCGATGGCGACGCGCGAGTTCCTGGCCAAGCTGACCGCGGACGCTCCGACGGGTGCCGAGCGGCTCGCCGCGGACGTCGCGGCGCGTGGCGACGACCTGCCGGTGCTGCGCCTGCCGGTGGAGGCGCCGCCGCTGCCCGCCGACGCCGAGCACGACACGGTGGTCGAGCTGGAGCTGCGCGACGACGCGGCGCTCGCCTCGGTGTGCGCACAGCTCGACGGTCTGGACGACGTGCTGCTGCTCGCGTTCCCCGCCCTCGACACGGTCACCGTGAGCATCATGAGCATGGAGGGCTCGGCTCCTGGCGTCACGGACGCAGACACGCGGCACCTGTCGGGCCAGAGCTCGCGCCCGCGGAGGACGGAGACGGGCCGGTTCGAGGAGGCCGACGTCGCGGACCTGCCGCGCGAGCACCGGCGGCTCGACTGGTCGCTCACCTGGGCGCTCGTGCCCGACGACGGCCCCCCGGACGGTTCCCGGCGCCGCGTCCTGCATGCGCCCACCCCGACCGACGTCGCGCTCGACCTGCCGGCCGTCCTGCTGGCCACGTTCCCCGTGGACGCGGGGCGGCGTCACGTGCTGCCCTGCCCGGCGACCGACCGGCTGGCCGAGGCCGCCGGCCGGGAGTACGCGGCCCTGCTGGGCGACGTGGCCCGCGAGCAGGAGCGCGCCGACGGCGCGGACGGTGCGGAGAACGGCGGCGCGGCCGGCGTGCTCGGCCTCGTGCCCACCGGGCTGCCCGCGTCCGAGCTCGATGCGGCGATCCGCTCGGCGGCCGTCGACGCCCTGCGCACCACCCCCGTGCTGGACGGCGGCGTCGCACCGGTGGACGCCCTCGCGATCGCGGGCGGACCCGGTGAGGACCCGGCGCTCGTCGCGGCGCTGGCGCCGGTGCTTCCCGGGATCGTCACCGTCGCTGCGGCCCACCAGGCCGTGGTGCGGTCGCTGGGTGCCACGGTCGCCACGCTCGCGGACATCGTCGACGACCTTCCCTCAGGGCTGCCCGCCGCTCGCTGGCACGAGCTGCTGACCGCTCTCGAGCCGCACGCCGCCGAGCCGGGGGTGCTCGAGGCGCTCGCCGGCGCCCGCATCCCGCTGGCGGACGGCCGGGTCGCGGGCGTGCGGGGAGCGGTGGTGCTGCCCGAGTCCGCGGACGACGGCGACGAGGCCTCCCTCGCCGCGACCGCCCGCGCCCTGGGGCTGCGGGTGGTGCACCCGGACGCCACGCACCCGTTGCTGCTGCGTGCCGGGGCCGTGGCGACGGACCCGCGCCGGCTCCTGCACGACCAGGAGGTGCGGGACATCTCGCTCGCCGCCGCCGAGGCCGTCCTCGACGACGGCGGCGACGACGGTGCCCTGGAGCTGGTCAGCCACGCCCTCGCCCTCGTACGCCTGGCGGGGGGCACCGACGTGCCGTTCTGGACCGGCGAGCTGCCCGTCCCGACGGGCGACGGCGAGACGGTCGCGCTGCGCGAGGCCGTGCTGCCCGGCACATGGGCTGCCGAGCTGTTCACGGGGCTGGCGCCCGTCGCCCCCGAGTTCGTCGCCCGGTACAGCGCGCCCGTCCTCGCCGCCGCCGGTGCGCGGACCGAGCCCGCCGTGTACACCGTGGCGGACGTCGTCACGCCCGACGAGGACGACCCTGACCTGGGCGAGGGTGACGACCACGGTGCCGACCAGGGGCCGGACGACCCGTCCGGGTGGCTCGCCGGGTGGTCGGACTACCTGGACGTGCTCACGGCACGGTTCGGCGGGGGCGTCGGTCTCGGTGACCTGGTGGCCGTGGCCGACCTCGACGCCGTCGGCGACGACGCCTGGCCGAGCGTGCTCTCCCGGCTCTCGTCCGACCCGGACGCCCGGCACGCCCTGCTCGCACCCGTGCGCAACGGTCGCGCCGCCGCGCCGTCGTACACCGCGTGGTGGCTGCGCCGACGGTTCGGTGCGCCCTTCGCCCTGCACGACGGCGTGCCCCTCCTGCCCGCCGCACCGCGCGCCCTGGCCGGTCTCGACATCGCGACACGACGCGCTCTCGGGGGTGTGGAGGCTCTCACGGACCTCGACGCCGAGGACTGGCCGGCCGCCCTCGACCGGCTGCCCGCCGCCGGGTCGAGCCTTCCCCTGCGCGACGCCCTGGTCGTGTGGCGCGGGCTGGCGCGGCTCTCCGCCCGGCTCGACCCCGCGGACCGCTCCTCGGCCCTCGACCCCCTGCCGGACCGCCTGCCCGCGCTCGACGCGAGCGACGTCGTCGTGCACCGGGCTGACGACGTCGAGGTGGCCGGGACCGCCCGCTGGGCCGCCCTCGGGGCGGTGCTGCCGGCGCCGGCGGCCGACGCCGAGGCGCTGGCCGACCTGCTCGACCTGCCGCTGGCCGGCGAGGGTGGCCTGCCGGCCCCCGACATGCCTGGCGTCGAGCGCGAGCTGGACCCGCGCCTGGCGGCGCTGGACCACCGGATGCCGACGACCTGGTACGAGCACGAGCGCCTGTCCGTGGCCGGCCGTCCCGTGCCCTGGTGGGTCGAGGCGAACGGGCGGGTGCACGCGACGTCGGTGGCCGGCCTGGCCGCGGGCATCGCCGACGTGCTCGGCCGCCCGGACCGGACCGTGCTGGTGAGCGCCCTGCTCGCGGACCCGGACCGCGCCGTCGCGCTCTGGGCGACGACCGCCTGGGGGTAGAGCGACGGGTCGAGGCCTTCGTGCGGCGCCACCCGTCGACCGGTCAAGCGGCGGCGTAGCGGGCGACGGCGGTGCGGACGGCCTCGTCGACCACCTGATCGACGCGCTCGGCGCTCACCTCCCAGTCCGGCACCAGGAGTGCCGGCCAGAAGACGTAGTTGGAGATCATGCCCAGGAACTGGGTGGCGGCGAGATCCGCGTCGTCGACCCGAACCGTTCCTGCCTCGTGCTCCGCCAGCAGGTAGCCGCGTACGGACTCGAAGTAGGGCATCTTCCCCTGGGCGAACTGCGCCTGGGCCAGCTCGGGGAAGCGTGGGCGCTCGGCGATGACGATCCGGAAGAGGTCGGTCATCTGCGGGCGACTCAACAGTGCGGCGTACCGGCGACCGATGGTGGTGAGACCGTCGACGACGTCGCCCGCCGACGGCGGATCCTCCTCGGTCGCGGTCGACCAGGACTCGGTGACGATGGCGTCGAACAGGGCGGCCTTGGTCCGGAACTGCTTGAACAGGGTGGCTCGGGAGACGCCTGAGCGCTCCGCGATCCGCGCCAGCGACGTCCGGTCGTAGCCCCGATCGAGGAAGAGCTCGGTCGCGGCTGTCACGATCAGTGCACGTTTCTCCTGGGCGACCCGCTGGTGGTACTCCGACAGGGCGTTGTTCATGGGTAGAGGCATGAGGTGAGTGGCTTGACTCGCCTCAGCTCGAGACCTAGCGTCGATGTCCTGGTGAGTCGATCGGATCACCACCTGGCCCCGGTCGACCACGGATCCCGGTCGGTCGTCCCTCGAGTGAGGAACCCCTGACGACCCGCTTCGACAACCAGACAGTGCTCGTGACCGGCGGTCAGGGCTCGAGCCACGTCCGCGCCCTCCACGCGGAGGGGGCGAACGTGGTCATCGGAGGCCTCGACGCCGACCGCGGCACCGCTCTCGCCGACGAGCTCGGGGACAGCACTCGCTTCGCCCGCCTCGACGTCAGGAACGAGGGTTCGTGGGCGGCCGCTGTGGAGGCTGCCGAGAGCACCTTCGGTGCCCTGAACGTGCTCGTCAACAACGCCGGCGTCCAGAATCCGCCGGCGCTGATCGAGGACACGGACCAGGCGACGTGGTCGCGCATCCTCGACGTCAACGTCAGCGGGACGTTCCTCGGGATCAAGGTCGCCGCTCCCGCTCTGCGCCGTGCGGCGGGTGGAGCCGTCGTCAACATCGCGTCGACCATGGCCCTGGGCGGCACAGCACGCTACGCGCCCTACGTCGCCAGCAAGTGGGCCGTGCGAGGGTTCACCCGGACGGCGGCCCTCGAGCTCGGTCGTGACAACATCCCCGTGAACAGCATCCACCCCGGCGTGATCGCGACCCCCCCTCATCCACGAACCAGCAGCCGGCGCCACCGCCGCGATCGCCGACTTCTACTCACCCGCGCCGTTCGCCGTCCCCCGGCTCGGCGAGCCGAACGATGTCACCCGGCTTCTCCTGTTCCTCACGTCGTCGGAGGCGTCGTTCATCACCGGCGCGGAGTACGTCATCGACGGTGGGCTCTCCCTCGGCCCCGCCCTTCAGGCCGAGACCGCATGGGCACGTCGGACACGATCAGGTCGGACGGCTCCGCACCGGACGCGTCACTGTCCCACCTGCCCCAAGCCATCCGACGATTCTTCTACCGAGCCGCCGGCGCGACCTAGGCCAGTCCTCGAGCTAGTCCGCGGGATCGTCGCGGTGGCGGCGCGCCCAGAGCAGGCCGAGACCTCCCAGGGCGATGCCGGCGAGGCACACGGCGACGGCGTCGGCGGTGGGCTGGCCGGCCAGGGCCAGGACGCTCGTCACCACCAGGGCGACCGACCAGACGATGATGCCGAGCAGGATGACGCGCCGCAGGTCGACGCGCTCGGGCGGGGGCGTCGGGCGGCGTCGCTCCGGGTGGAGCAGCAGCGACATCACGGTGGGCACGGGTCGATCGTACGTCGGCGCGTGTCGCCGCAGGTGACCCCGCGCGGCGTAGGATGAACGCGCGACGAACGCTGCGCGGCGTGACGGTTACGACGAGGGACGAGGGCATGAAGCGAGTCATCACCTACGGCACCTACGACCTGCTGCACTACGGGCACATCGAGCTGCTCCGCAGGGCGCGTGCACTCGGTGACTACCTGATCGTCGCGCTGTCGACGGACGAGTTCAACGCGGGCAAGGGCAAGAAGTCCTACTTCTCGTTCGAGGACCGCCGCCGCATGCTCGAGGCCATCCGGCACGTGGACCTCGTCATCCCGGAGAACACCTGGGAGCAGAAGGCCGAGGACATCAAGCTCTACCACGTCGACACGTTCGTCATCGGCGACGACTGGGCGGGCAAGTTCGACGAGCTCAAGGAGCACTGCGAGGTCGTCTACCTCGAGCGGACGCCCGAGATCTCCACCACACAGATCAAGGCGGGCCTGGCTTCCAAGGCCTGAGCCTCCCCAGCACCTTCACGGCTCTGGCACCATAGGTGCTCATGGCCAACCAGACCAGCGCGCCCACTCAGGGGTCCAGCGCGATCGACCGGTTCTTCAAGATCACCGAACGCGGTTCGACCGTGGGCAGAGAGGTCCGGGGCGGTCTCGTCACGTTCTTCGCGATGAGCTACATCGTCGTGCTCAACCCGCTCATCATCGGCACGGTGCAGGACGGCACGGGGCAGTTCCTCGGTGGGGGAGACGCGCCGAACCTCGGGATGGTCGCCGCCGCGACGGCGCTCGTCGCGGGTGTGGTGACCATCGCGATGGGCCTGGCCGCGAACTTCCCGCTCGCGCTGGCGGCGGGCCTCGGCCTGAACGCCGTCGTCGCCTACTCGATCGCGAGCCTGCCGGACGTCACGTGGGCGGACGCGATGGGCCTGGTGGTCATCGAGGGCCTGATCATCCTCGTCCTGGTGCTCACCGGCTTCCGCGAGGCTGTGTTCAACGCGGTGCCGCTGGAGCTCAAGACGGCGATCAGCGTGGGTATCGGCCTGTTCATCGCTCTCATCGGGTTCGTCAACGCGGGCTTCGTGGTGCCGGGGGACGGCACTCCTGTCGCACTCGGCTACCTCGGCACGTGGCCGATCCTCGTGTTCGTGGTGGGTCTGCTGCTGGTCATCGTCCTGTTCGTGCGCAAGGTGCGCGGGGCGATGTTCATCGCCATCGCCGCCGCCACGGTGCTCGCCGTCATCCTCGAGAACACGCTCGACATCGGTGCCAAGGCGCCCGACGGTTCCAACCCGAACGGCTTCAACCTCAACGCCCCCACGTGGGACGGCATCGCGACGGTGCCCGACTTCGGTCTGCTCGGGCAGTTCTCGCTGCTGGGTTCGTTCGAGTCGATCGCCGTCGTCACCGTCCTGCTGCTGGTGTTCTCGCTGCTCATCGCGGACTTCTTCGACACGATGGGCACGATGGTCGCCGTCGGGGCCGAGGCGAAGCTGCTCGACGCGAAGGGCAACCCGCCCAAGACCCGCCAGATCCTGGTGGTCGACTCGCTCGGCGCCGTGGCCGGCGGCATGGGCTCGGTCTCCTCCAACACGGCGTACGTCGAGTCGACGTCCGGCGTCGGCGACGGCGCACGCACCGGTCTGGCCTCCGTGGTCACGGGGCTGGCGTTCCTCGCCGCGACGTTCCTGTCCCCGCTGGTCGCCCTCGTGCCGTACGAGGCGGCGGCACCGGCGCTCGTGTTCGTCGGCTACCTCATGATGATGCAGGTCGCGGCGATCTCCTGGAAGAACGTGGAGATCGCCATCCCGGCGTTCCTCACCATCGTCATCATGCCTTTCACCTACTCGATCGCGGACGGCATCGGCGCGGGTTTCATCGCGTTCGTCGTCATCAAGCTGGCGCTCGGCAAGGTCCGGCAGATCCACTGGCTGATGTGGGTGTCGTCGTTGGCCTTCCTCGCGTACTTCCTCCTGGAGCCGCTGGAGTCGGTGATCGGCTGATCATGCGGGTCCTCGTCACCGGCGGTGCCGGTTTCATCGGTGCGAACTTCGTGCACCAGACGGTGCGTGAGCGCCCCGAGGTGCGGGTCACGGTCCTGGACGCGTTGACGTACGCGGGGGATCGTTCGTCTCTGGACCCGGTGGCCGATGAGGTCGCGTTCGTGGAGGGTTCGGTTGCTGATGCGGCGTTGGTGGACCGGTTGGTGGGCGAGGCGGACGTGGTGGTGCACTTCGCCGCGGAGTCGCACAACGACAACTCGTTGAACGACCCGTCACCGTTCGTGCAGACGAACCTGGTGGGGACGTTCACGCTGCTGGAGGCCGTGCGGAAGCACGGTGTGCGGTTCCACCACATCTCGACCGACGAGGTGTACGGGGATCTGGAGCTGGACGATCCGGCGAAGTTCACGGCGCAGACGCCGTACAACCCGTCGAGCCCGTACTCGTCGACCAAGGCGGGTTCGGATCTGATGGTGCGGGCGTGGGTGCGGTCGTTCGGTGTGCGGGCGACGATCTCGAACTGCTCGAACAACTATGGGCCGTATCAGCATGTCGAGAAGTTCATCCCGCGGCAGATCACGAACCTGATCGACGGGGTGCGTCCCAAGCTGTATGGCGCGGGGTTGAACGTGCGGGACTGGATCCATGTCGAGGACCACAACGCGGCGGTGTGGGCGATCATCGACCGCGGGCAGATCGGCGAGACGTACCTGATCGGGGCCGACGGGGAGGCGAACAACCTGCAGGTCGTGCGGACGCTTCTCGAGGTCTTCGGCCGTGACACCGACGACTTCGACCACGTCAGCGACCGGCCGGGCCATGACATGCGGTACGCGATCGACGCCAGCCGTTTGCGCGAGGAGCTGGGCTGGGCGCCGCGGTTCACGGACTTCCGTGCCGGGTTGGAGTCCACCGTGCAGTGGTATCGCGAGAACGAGGCGTGGTGGCGGTCCGTCAAGGCGGCTGTCGAGGCGAAGTACGCCCAGAGCGGCCGGTAGCTCCTCAGCCGCCCAGGCCGGCGACGTAGGCGCTGACCGCGTCGAAGGACGGCAGGAGGCCCTGGTGATCGGCCTCGGGAAGTGTCGGTGCGCCGGTGTCCTTGTCCGAGAGCCGTGGGGTCAGGGGCGAGCCGTCGCGGGCGGTCGTGGGCCACTCGATACCCACGGTCGGATCGAGCGGGTGGATGCCGTGCTCGCGTTCCGGTGCGTAGCCCGACGAGCACAGGTACAGGACGGTCGAGTCGTCCTGCAGGGACATGAAGGCGTGCCCGAGGCCCTCGCCGAGGTAGACGGCTCGCCGGTCGGTGTCGTCGAGCAGCACGGAGTCCCACCGGCCGAAGGTCGGCGAGCCGACGCGGATGTCGACCACGACGTCGAGCACCGCACCCTGGGCGCAGGTGACGTACTTGGCCTGGCCCGGGGGGACGTCGGCGAAGTGGATGCCGCGCAGCACGCCGGCGGCCGAGACGGAGCAGTTGGCCTGGGCCAGGTCCAGCGGGTGCCCTACGGCCTCGGCGAACGGCCCGGCCTTGAACCACTCGAGAAACACCCCGCGCGGGTCGCCGAACAGCCTCGGGGTGACCTCGAACGCGCCGGGAACGGACAGCTCACGGATCTGCACTGGGCGGCCTTCCGGTCGGGGAACGGTGTCGCGCCCTAGGATGCTACGCGTGAACACCCTGGCGCGGTCCGGACCCTGGGTGGTCGTGGGCGCCTCGGGGATGCTCGGCACTGATCTGATCGAGCTGCTGGCCTCGCGGGGCAGCGACGTCACGGGTCTGCGCCGCGCGGACCTCGACGTGACCGACGCCGAAGCCGCCCGCCGAGCGTTCGTCGGTGCCGCCGTCGTCGTCAACTGTGCGGCGTGGACCGCGGTGGACGACGCCGAGGAGCATGAGGCCGAGGCGTTCGTCGTGAACGCCACAGGTGCGGCGAACTTGGCGCGGGCGGCGCACGCGGCCGGTGCCAGGTTCGTCCACGTCTCGACCGACTACGTGTTCGACGGTGACGCCCATGAGCCGTACGCCGAGGACGCGCCCCTTGCGCCACGGTCCGCCTACGGGCGCACCAAGGCCGCGGGCGAATGGGGCGTGCGGGCCGAGGCGCCGGACCACCTCATCGTGCGCACGGCGTGGCTCTACGGCGCGCACGGCGGCTGCTTCCCGAAGACCATGGCGCGCCTGGCCGCCGAGCGCGACCAGCTCGCCGTCGTCGACGACCAGGTCGGCCAACCGACCTGGACGCGCGACCTGGCGGAGCTCATCGTGCGGCTGGTCGACGCCGACGCCCCGGCCGGGACGTATCACGGGACGTCGTCGGGTCGGACGTCGTGGTTCGGCTTCACCCAGCGGATCGTCGTGACCGCCGGCTACGACACGACCGTGGAGCCGACCACGAGCGAGAACTTCCCTCGCCCGGCCCCGCGTCCGGCCTACTCGGTCCTCGGCCACGACTCCCTGCGCGCGGCGGGCGTCGCACCGATCGGCGACTGGGCCGAACGCTGGGACGCCGCGGCACCCGAGGTGCTGGCGTAGCTCAGTCCGCCAGCAGGCCGAGCAGGTAGGTGCCGTAGCGGTGCGCTATTCGGAAACCGCATTGCTGACGGCTGTCGGACGGTAGAAGGACCCTGCTCCGCGCCGATTGGGGCGCGACGGCTCCAGAATCCCCTCTGCCTCCAGCGTGCGGAGCACCGTGTGGACGTTGCTGGGGGCGGCGCCGACCAGGGAGCCGAGCTCGGTGGAGCTGATCCGCCCTCGCTCTCGGGCGGGCCGGATGCCCCTCGGTCATACTTTCCAGGCTCGCAGCGAGTCCAGATAGGCCTCCACTGCCTCGACGGTGGACAGCACGACCTGCTGCGGCGCACGAGGTGCTCGCGCAGCTCAGTCCTCGAGCAGACCGAGCAGGTAGCTGCCGTAGCCGGACTTCACCAGCTTCTCGCCGCGCACGCGCAGCTCGTCGTCGGACAGGAACCCGCGCCGCCAGGCGACCTCCTCGGGAGAGCCCACCTTGAGACCCTGGCGCTGCTCGACCGTCCGCACGAAGTCTCCGGCGTCGATGAGGGTGTCGAACGTGCCCGTGTCCAACCAGGCTGTGCCGCGGGGCAGCACCTCGACGTGCAGGCGACCCTGGCGCAGGTACTCGTTGTTGACGTCGGTGATCTCGTACTCGCCGCGTGCCGAGGGCTCCAGGCGCCGCGCGATGTCGACGACGTCGTTGCCGTAGAAGTACAGACCCGGCACCGCGTACTTCGACTTCGGATGTGCTGGCTTCTCCTCCAACGAGATGACGCGTCCCGCGTCGTCGAACTCGACCACCCCGTACGCCGACGGCTCCGCGACGCGATAGGCGAAGATCGAGCCGCCGTCCACGTCCGCGAAGCGCTGGAGCTGGTCGCCCAGGCCCTGACCGTAGAAGATGTTGTCACCCAGCACGAGAGCCACCGGGTCGTCCCCGATGAACTCCTCGCCGAGCACGAAAGCCTGTGCCAGCCCGTTCGGCTCGGCCTGCACGGCGTACTCGATCGAGATGCCGAACTGGGACCCGTCGCCGAGCAGACGCCGGAACTGCTCCGCGTCGTGCGGCGTGGTGATCACCAGGACGTCCCGGATACCCGCGAGCATCAGCGTCGAGAGCGGGTAGTAGATCATCGGCTTGTCGAACACCGGCACGAGCTGCTTGCTCACGCCCAGCGTGATCGGGTGCAACCGTGTGCCGGAACCGCCGGCCAGGATGATGCCGCGCATGTGATGGATGGTCTCACGTCCCGTCCCGGACGAGCTCAGCCACCATCGCCGGGACGTGAGGTGCCCGCCCGCCGCGAGCCGCCACGATCGCCGCGGCCCGGGCGGCGGTACTTCGACGGCTCAGCCCGCCAGCCGGTCCTTCGGCACGGACAGGCGGACCTCGTCGTCGACGACGTCGGCGATCTGGCCGGCCTCGACGTACCGGGCGCCGGTGAACACGCCCTTGGCGTCGACACGGAGGAACCCGATCCGCAGCAGGCGCTCCTGCGTGTGCTCGTCGAGCTGGGCGCCCGCGCCGAAGGCGTCGGCCAGCAGGGACAGCGGGTCGTCGGCGCCGGTGTCCAGGCCCTGGCCGCCCGCGGTCACGGCGCCGGCGTCGCCCATGCGCACGGCGTCGACGGTCCCGACCGTCTCCCCGTCGACGTCCACCACCGTCATGCCCTCGGCGACGTGCCGGATCGGGCCTTCTGGTCCAGCGAACTCGGTCATCGGTGCTTCCTCCCTCGTGGCGCTGCTGTTCCTCCGACCGTGGCCCGGAGGACGGCTCGTCGCATCCGGGGAGCCCGACGGCCGTGGACGCCGGCTCCTGGCACACTGTCCCTGTGACGCGTGACACGCCGCCGTGCGAGCGTGCCTACCGCCGCACACTCGCCGTCCTGACGCTCGCTGTGGCGCTGTGGGCCGTGGCGTGGGCCGTGCTGACCCCCGGGTTCCGCTCGCCGGACGAGCAGAACCACCTCAACAGTGCGGTCCGGATCGCCTACGGCGGCGGCTGGCCCGCGCCGGGCGACGCGCACTTCGCGCCCTTCACCGACCAGGCCGTCGCGGAGGCCGCCTACCCCGCCGACCTGCCGGGCCGCTGGCGGTACCGGGACCGCGCGACGCAGTTCGTCGAGCTCACGCCCGTCCCCGCGGACGAGCGCGTGCGCATCAGTGCGGGGAACGCGCTGCCCGCCCCGGGCACGAGCGCCACCGTCGACCAGATGACCCAGCACCCGCCGGCGTACTACGCCCTCGGGGCGGCCGTCCTGCACGCCACCGGGACGGCCGACGCCCGGTGGGACGTCGCGCTGCTGACCCTGCGGCTGCTCGACGTCGCCCTGTTCTCCGCCACCGTCCCGCTCGCGGCGGCGACCGCTCGCCGGCTGACGGGGTCGCGCTCGGCGGCGCTGGTCGCCGCGCCGTTCCCGATGCTGATCCCCCAGGTGGGACACATCATGGGCGCCGCGAACAACGACGCCCTCGTGGTGCTCACCGGTGCCGGCGTCACCTACCTTGCCGCACGCGTGGTCACCGGCGACGCCCGGTGGCGGGTCGCCGTGGCGATCGGTCTCGTCCTCGGCGTCGGGCTGCTCACCAAGGTGATGCTCGCGTTCGCCATCCCCACGGTGGCGCTCGCCTACCTGCTCGCCCCCGGTCCGCGCAGCGCCCCCGCGGGCCCGACGGCGGTCTCCCGCGCCGTGCGAGGGTTCGTCGCTCTGGCGCTCGCCTTCGTCGTCGGCGGCTGGTGGTGGGCGCGCAACTGGATCGTCGACGGCGCCGTGCAGCCGGTCGGGCTGCCGCGCGACTACTCCGGGATGACGCCCGTCCCGGCCGACCAGGTGCTCCCGGACGCGCTCGGGCGCACCGCCCAGGCGTTCTTCGGCAACATCGGTTGGCTGGAGGTGCGTCTGCCCGGCCACCTGGTGGTGCTCGGCTCGGTGCTGCTGATCGGCGCCACGCTGGTCGCCGTCGTCGTCCCCGGGGCGCGGCGCGGCTCCCTGGCGATCGCGCTGCTGCCGGTAGGCCTGGCGGCGGGCGTGATCGTCAACGCGGTCAAGAGCTGGTCCGAGTCGGGCGTGCTCGTCGCGCTGCAGGGCCGGTACGTGTTCGGCGGGCTGACGGCGCTCGCCGCGCTGCTGGCCGTCGCCGTCTGGCAGGCGTGCCGCCGGCGGCGGCGTGCCGTGGCCCTGGCCGTGCCGGTCGCCACCGGGATCGGCGTGCTGGCGGCCGTCGCCGGCCTGGCGTGGGCGTTCGTCGCGATGTACCGGGGGCCGGGGGAGTCGGCGGGCGTCGCGTGGGAGCGCTGGGTCGCGTGGAGTCCGCTGAGCGAGCCGGTGATCGCCGTCGTCCTGGTCGTCACGGTCGTCGGCATGGTGGCCGCGGTGGTCGTCGCGGCCCGCTGGCGAGCACGGCAGCCAGTGGCGCGGGGCGACGTCGTGGAAGTTCAGGCATCAGCCCCTGATGCCTGACTCCCCACGACGCCGACCTGTTCGTCCGCGCTCAAGCAGCCCGGCTGGGTCCCGCCGGGTGCGGCCCTTCGTCGTTAGACTCGCGCCGTCGGTGCCTCCGCGCCGACCCGCCAGCGCCGCCGTCGTCCCCACCGAAGGGCATCGATGAAGCTCGTCGTCCAGATCCCGTGCCTCGACGAGGCCGAGACGCTCCCTCTCGTGCTGGCCACCCTGCCGCGTGAGGTGCCCGGCTTCGACGAGGTCGAGTGGCTGGTCATCGACGACGGCTCCACCGACGGTACGGCCGAGGTCGCGAAGAACCTCGGGGTCGACCACGTGGTACAGCACCGCAGCACGATGGGGCTGGCCCGCTCGTTCCGCGACGGCGTCGACTTCGCGCTCTCCCACGGTGCCGACGTGGTGGTCAACACCGACGGCGACAACCAGTACCCGTCCGAGAAGGTCGCCGACCTCGTCGCGCCGATCCTGTCCGGGGAGGCCGACGTCGTGGTCGGCGACCGGCAGACGGCCACCATCGAGCACTTCAGCCCCTTCAAGAAGCGCATGCAGCGCGTGGGCAGCCGGGTGGTCAGCGCCGCGGCCCGGACGAGCCTGCCCGACGCTGCGAGCGGGTTCCGTGCCTACTCGCGTCACGCCCTGATGAGGCTCAACGTGGTCACCCAGTTCAGCTACACGATGGAGACGATCGTCCAGGCGGGCAACAAGGGGCTGCGCATCGCCTCGGTCCCCGTGACCACCAACCCGAAGACGCGCGAGTCGCGGCTCTTCCGCAACATCTGGCAGCACATGGGCCGCTCCGCGCGCGCCATCGTGCGCAGCTGGATCATGTTCCGCCCGCACCTGGTGTTCCTCTCGCTCGCGGGCGTGTTCTTCGTGGCGTCCGCGATCCCCGCCGTGCGGTTCCTCGTGTACTTCGCCCAGGGCGAGGGAGGGGGCCACGTGCAGTCTCTGGTGTTCGCCGCGGCTATGCTGGTCGGCTCGTTGCTGTGCCTGGCCCTGCTGGTGCTCGCGGACCTGCTGCGCACCAACCGCACGCTGCTCGAGGACTCCCTCGAACGTCTCAAGACGTTGCAGTACGGGCCGGACGAGTGATCGTCGCGTTCGGCACCTACGACGTCGCCCGGCACCCCCGGGCCGGGGTCCTCGTGGCCGGGCTGCGCGCCCGCGGGTACACCGTCACCGAGCTGAACCGCCCCCTCGGGTTCAGCACCGCCGAACGTGTCCGCATGCTCCGCGAGCCGTGGCGCCTGCCGCTGCTGCTCGTCCGCCTCCTGGCCTGCTGGGCGCTGCTCGTCCGCGACGACGTCGCCCACCGTCGAGCGCACGGCTCCCCGGACGCCCTGCTCGTCGGCTACCTCGGCCACTTCGACGTGGTCCTCGCCCGCCTGCTGCACCCCCGCACCACCGTGGTGCTCGACCACCTCGTGTTCGCCGCCGACACCGCCACCGACCGCGGTGCGGCCGGGCTGCGCGTGACGCTCCTGCGCGGCCTGGACCGGCTCGCGGTGGCGTGCGCGGACGTCGTCGTCCTCGACACCGCCGAGCACCGCGACATGCTCTCGCTCCTGGCGCCCTCGCGAGGGCGGCGAGGCGTCGTCGTGCCCGTGGGCGCCCCGGACGCCTGGTTCGCCGACACTCCCGGACCGGACGGCGGCACACCGTGGCGCGCGGTTTCCGACGGCGCCGCCCCGGCCGGTCCCGCGCCGCTGCGCGTGGTGTTCTTCGGCCTGTTCACCCCCCTGCAGGGCGCCACCGTGGTGGCCGCGGCGCTCGCGGACGCCCTGCCCCGCTCCCGTGACCCGGGTGCCGGCCGGCCCGTCGAGGCCGCGCTGGTGGGGCACGGCCAGGACCACGCCGCCGTGCGGGCCGTGCTCGACGGCGTGCCCGGCGTGACGTGGCTCGACTGGGTCGAGCCGGCCGACCTGCCCGCCCTCGTGGCCGGGCACGACGTCTGCCTCGGCATCTTCTCGGACACTCCCAAGGGCCTGCGGGTGGTGCCCAACAAGGTGTTCCAGGGGCTCGCCGCCGGGTGCGTGGTCGTCACCTCCGACACCCCGCCGCAGCGTCGGCTGCTCGCCGACCACGTCGAGCTCGTGCCGCCCGCCGACCCGGCCGCCCTCGCCCGGCGGCTCCTCGACCTCGCCGACCCCGCCCGGCTCGCCGCCGCCCGGGCCCGAGCGGCCGCCGCGCGTGCGCAGGTCCGGCCGGGCGCCGTCGTCGGCCCCTTGCACGCGGCGCTCGCCGCCCGCGGGGTCCGACCGTGACCGGGCGGCCCGGCGCGACAGCACGGCTGCTGGCCGTGCTGCGCACCCCCTGGGTGCGGTGGGGATTCCTCGTGCTCGCGCTGGGCCTGGCCGTCTACGCCGTCGTCGCCGTCCGCGACGACCTGCTCGAAGCCGCTCGTGCCATGTCCGCCGGGCGGCTCGCCGCGGCGCTCGGCGTCTCCCTGCTCTTCGTCGCCGCGACGATGATGTCGTGGCGGGCCGTGCTCACCGACCTCGGCTCGCGGCTCGGGACGGGCTCCGTCGTCGCGGTGTTCGGCATCAGCCAGCTCGGCAAGTACGTGCCCGGCGGGGTGTGGAACATCGTCGCGGCGGCCGAGGTCGGCGCCGACCACGGTGTCCCGCGCCGGCGCACGATGACGGCCACCGCCGTCGCGACCGGTGTCGGGGTCGTCTCCGGGGCGGTCGTCGGCGCCGTCGCGCTGCCGTTCCTCGCCGCCGACGCGCTCGGCCCGTGGGGCTGGACGCTGTGGCTGCTGCCCGCTGTCGTCGTCCTGCTGCTGCCGCCGGTGCTCAACCGGCTGCTCGCCCTCGCCCTACGGGTCGCGCGCCGCGCCCCGCTCGAGCACCCCCTGTCGTGGCGGGGTCTCGGGGCGGCCACCGCGTGGGCCGTGCTCGGATGGGTGTGCGCGGGCCTCCAGGTGTGGCTGCTGGCCACCGGCCTCGGGATGGCGACCGGTGCGCGGACGTTCGCGCTCGCCGTCGGCGGCTACGCGCTGGCCTGGATGGTGGGGTTCCTCGTCGTGGTGGTGCCGGCCGGGGCCGGGGCGCGCGAGCTCGTGCTGCTCGCCGTCCTGGCCGGCACGCTGCCGCACGCCGAGCTGCTGCTCGTCGTCCTGGTCAGTCGTGCCCTCGTCACCCTGGCCGACCTCGCGTTCGCCGGGGCCGGGGCCGGGGCCGGGGCGCTCGGGCGTCGCGGGCCGCTCCCGCCGCTCGCCCCCCGCGCCCGGCTGCGCTGGGACGCGGTGCGCCGCACCCTGCCGCGGGAGCGGGCACGGGTGCTGGAGGTCGGGTGCGGACAGGGCGCCGTCGGCGCCCGGATCGCCGCCCGCCACGACTACACCGCCGTGGAGCTCGACGAGACGACGCGGGCCGTCGCGGCCGCACGGGTCCAGGCGGTGGCGCCGGGAGCGCGCGTCGTGCACGGCGGGCCGGATGCGCTGGGCACCGACGAACGCTTCGACGTCGTGTGCGCGTTCGAGGTGGTCGAGCACGTCGCCGACGACGCCGCGGCCCTCGCCGAATGGGTCGACCGGCTGCGGCCCGGCGGTCTGCTGCTGCTGTCCACCCCGGCGTGGCCCGAGCGCTTCGGCCCGTGGGACACCCTCGCCGGGCACTACCGCCGCTACGACCCCGAGCGGCTGCGCACCCTGCTGCTGGACGCCGGGCTGAGCGACGTCGACGTGCGCCTCTACGACGCCCCGCTCGGCTACCTGCTGGAGGCGGTGCGCAACCGCGTGGCCCGCCGTCGGGCGCGCTCCCGGTCCGGCGCCCCGGTCCCGGCGGAGCAGACCGCGGTCAGCGGCCGGGTCCTGCAGCCCACCTCGTGGGCTGCTGGCGCCCTCGTCACCGCGGCGGTCTGGCCGTTCTGCCTGCTGCAGCGGGCCCTTCCCCACCACGGGACGGGCATCGTGGCCCACGGCCGCCGCCCCACCCCGGCCCCGGTTCGCCACTCACACCACGGACACCCGGAGGACGCGTGACCACCGCCCCACCCCTGACCCTGTTCGGTTCCCTGCGCTGGGACGTCGTGCGGCGCGTGCTCCCGCCGGAGCCTGGCCGCGTGCTCGAGGTCGGCTGCGGGCAGGGCGCCGTGGGTGTCCGGCTCGCGGCCGCCGGGCACCGGTACACGGGGGTCGAGCTCGACGGCGCCAGCGCCGAGGTGGCCCGCCGGCGGTTCTCGGACGCCGGCCTGGACGGCGAGGTCGTCCACGGGGACGCCCAGGAGCTCGACGCCGGCGCCGGGTTCGACGTCGTCTGCGCCTTCGAGGTGCTCGAGCACCTCGAGGACGACGCCGCGGCGCTCGCCTCCTGGGTCGAGCTGCTGCGCCCGGGCGGCCTGGTGCTCGTCTCCACGCCCGCGTGGCAGGCGCGCTACGGCCCCATGGACGCTGCCGTCGGGCACCACCGTCGCTACGAGCCCGTGCAGATGCGGGCGCTGCTGACCGGGGCCGGGCTCACCGACGTCGGCGGGCGCCTCTACGGCGCACCCCTGGGCTACGCCCTGGAAGCGGTGCGCAACCGGGTGGCCGCGCGGCGGCTGGAGGGCGACGGGACGACGACGGCGGAGCGCACCGCGCGCTCGGGCCGCCTCTTCCAGCCGTCGTCGGCGGCGCAGGGGGCGGCCGTCGCCGTGGCGACGTGGCCGTTCCGGGTCGCTCAGCGGGCGCTGCCGCGTTCCGGGCCGGCGCTCGTCGCCTGGGGCACGCGCTGACGACGCGCACCGCTGTGATTGCCCCCACATATCATTCGGCAAGGTAATGACCTAGAGTAAGGGAAGTGCCTGACGACCCCGCCCAGCTCAGCGGCGACCTCCGCGTCGCCCTCACCCGCGCTGCCCGCCGGCTGCGGACCCAGCGCGGCGAGGCGGACCTGCCCGAGGGGCAGTTCGGGGTCCTCGCCGTCCTCGACCGCCACGGGGAGATGAGCCCAGGGGCCCTCGCCGAGCACGAACGCGTCCGTCCCCCCGCGATGACCCGCGCCGTCACCACGCTGGCCGAGCTCGGCCTCGTCGAGAAGGCCGACCACCCCACCGACCGGCGCCAGGTCGTGGTGCGGCTCACCGACGCCGGACGCCACGAGATCGCCGAGACGCGCCGTCGCCGGGACGCCTGGCTGACCTGCCGGCTCGAGGAGCTCGACCCCGACGAGCGGGCCACGCTCGCCGCCGCCACCGAGATCCTGGCCCGGGTGGCGGCCGGATGAGCGCGACCTTCTCCTCCCTGCGCTACCCCAACTACCGGCTCTGGTTCGGCGCCGCCCTCGTGGCCAACGTCGGCACCTGGATGCAGCGCGTCGCCCAGGACTGGCTCGTCCTCACCGACCTCACCGACGACTCCGGCGTCGCCCTCGGCATCACGACCGCCCTGCAGTTCCTGCCCCTGCTGCTGCTCGGTCCGTGGGCGGGCCTGCTCGCCGACCGGCTGCCCCGACGACGCCTCCTCATGGTCACCCAGGGCGCGATGGGGGTGCTCGCCCTCGGCCTCGGGGTGCTGGTGCTGTCCGGCCACGCCCAGCTCTGGCAGGTGTACGCGTTCGCGCTCGGGCTCGGTGTCGTCACCGCGTTCGACAACCCGGTGCGGCAGACGTTCGTCGCCGAGCTGGTGCCGCCCGAGCGCCTCGCCAACGCCGTCGGCCTGAACTCGGCGTCGTTCAACGCTGCCCGGCTCGTGGGCCCGGGCGTGGCCGGGCTGCTGATCGCCGCCGTCGGCTCCGGCTGGGTGTTCGTCATCAACGGCGTCACCTTCGCCGCCACGATCGCCGCCGTCGCGCTCATGAAGGCGGAGGCGACCTGGGCGCGCGAACCCGCCCCCCGGGGCAAGGGGCAGATCCGTGAGGGGCTGCGGTACGTGCGGGGACGCTCCGACATCATGGTGATCATGGTCGTGATGGCCGTCGTGTCGACGTTCGGCCTCAACTTCCAGCTCACCTCCGCGATGATGGCTCGCGTCGAGTTCGAGCGGGGCGCGGGGGAGTTCGGCCTGCTCGGATCGGTGCTCGCCGTCGGGTCCCTGACCGGAGCGCTCCTGGCTGCCCGGCGCGACCGGCCGCGCGTGCGGCTCGTCATCGGTGCCGCGTTCGCCTTCGCCGTCGCCACCGCCGTCATGGCGCTCATGCCGACCTTCCCGGCGTTCGTGGTGGCCTGCATCCCGGTCGGGCTCGCGTCGCTGACGATGATGACCGCGGCCAACTCCACCCTGCAGACCTCGACGGACCCGGCGATGCGGGGCCGTGTCATGTCGCTCTACATGATGGTGTTCCTCGGCGCGACCCCCGTCGGGTCGCCCGTGGTCGGCTGGATCGGGGAGACCTTCGGCCCCCGCTGGTCGATCCTCGTCGGGTCCGTCGCCACGCTCCTCGTGGCACTGGGCGCCACGGTCTGGGCGGTGCGGAGCTGGCGGCTCAGGGTGCGCTACCGGCTGCTGAGCCGCCCGCACCTCGAGGTGGTCTACCTCGACGCGCCCGCCGCCGTCGAGAGCCGGCACGCCCGCGCAGCCTGACAGGGGCGGGCGTGCCGGGCGCCGAGGAGGCCGGCGGGCGCCGGGCGTGCCGGGCGACCGCGTCAGCCGGTCGGCGTGGGCGTGATCCGCTCCTCGAGCGCCTCGCGCTCGCGCATCTCGTCCTCCGTCGGCCACATGAGCACCACGAAGACCATCGCCACCGTGCTCAGGAACACCCCGGCGATGAGCGGGCCGAGCAGCTCCAGGGCCGAGGTGCCGCCCGGCGGCGGGCCGGCCGGCCCGGTCATGTGCATCGCGGCCATGCCGGTGTAGTGCATGCCGGCCACCGCGGCGGCCATCACCAGTGCGGCAACCGTCGCGAGCAGCCAGCCCTTGACGTTCACGCAGAGCCAGAGCGCGGCCGTCCCGGCGACGACGGCGATCACCAGGGACGCCCCGACCAGGAGGCTGTCGTAGTGGGTCTCGCCGCTCATCTCCATCGCGGCCATGCCGAGGTAGTGCATGCTCGCGACGCCCAGGCCGACGAACAGTCCGCCCACCAGCAGGTAGAGCAGCTTGTCGCCGAGGAACCCGACGAGGAAGAGCCCCGCCGTGACGACGGCCATCGCCAGCAGAGCGGAGAGGATCGTCAGCGGGACGTCGTAGTTGATCGGCATCCCGTCGACGGTGAAGCCGAGCATGGCGATGAAGTGCATGACCCACACGCCGGTGCCACCGATCGCGACGCCGCCGATGGTGAGCCAGATGCTCTTGGCCACGGCGCTCGTGGTGGCACGTGCCCGCGAGGTGGCCGACAGTCCTGTCAGGCAGCCGATGAACGACGCGATGTACCCGGCGAGCGGCGTCAGCAGCCCGTACGTGAAGTGCTCCATCTCTGGCACGTCCCAGCTCCTTTGCTATGTCGGCTTTGTACGAAACGCCGGAATGCTAGCAGTGGAGCGGGTGAAATTTCTTCCCGAAGGCTACAGCACTTGATTCACGATGAAATCCATGCAAGACGTCAGTGCTCGGACGTCCTCCGGGTCCACCGCGGGGAACATCCCCACCCGGACCTGGTTGCGGCCCAGCTTGCGGTACGGGAACACGTCGAGGACCCCGTTGTCGCGCAGGTTGCCGACGACGGCGCTGGCGTCCACGCGCTCGTCCAGGTCGATCGTCCCCACCACGGTGGACCGCTCCGCCGGGTCGGCGACGAACGGCGTCGCCCACTCACGGGCCTCCGCCCAGCCGTAGAGGATCCTGGCCGACGTCGCGGACCGCCCGCTCGACCACTCCAGGCCGCCCTGCTCGAGGATCCACTCGATCTGCTCCGCCAGCATCACCAGCGTCCCGACGGCCGGGGTGTTCAAGGTCTGGTCCAGGCGGGAGCTCGCCAACGCCGTCGTCAGGGACAGGAACTCGGGCACCCAGCGGCCGCCTCCGGATGCCTCCACGAGGGCGGCGCGCTCGATCGCGGCCGGGCTGCACAGCGCGAGCCAGAGCCCGCCGTCGGCGCCGAAGACCTTCTGCGGGCCGAAGTAGTAGACGTCGGTCTCCCGCAGGTCCACCGGCAGCGCCCCCGCACCCGACGTCGCATCCGTCAGGACGAGCTGGTCGGAGCCGGCCGGGCGACGCACCGGGGCCATCGCGCCCGTCGAGGTCTCGTTGTGCGGCGACGCGTACACGTCGACGGACGCCGACGGCGTGAGGTGCGCGACGCCGCCGGGCGCGGCCTCGACGACCTCCGGGTCCGCCAGGAAGGGCGCGCGGCGGGTGGCCGCGGCGAACTTCCCGCCGAACTCCCCGAACACGGCGTGCTGCGCCCGCTCCCGGACGAGGCTCGCCGTCGCGACGTCCCAGAATGCCGTCGACCCGCCGTTCCCGAGCGCGACCTCGTACCCCGGGGGGAGGTCGAAAAGCTCCGCGAGGCCCGTGCGCACGCGGCGCACCAGGTCCTTGACGCCGGGCTGGCGGTGCGACGTGCCCAGCAGAGGGCGCCGGGGGTCGCCGGCCGCCCGCAGGGCGTCGACCTGGGCGGGGCGGACCTTGGACGGACCGGCACCGAACCTGCCGTCGGACGGCAGCAGCGACGAGGGGATCTGGAGGGGCATGGGGACTCCGTGGCTGACGTGTGGGGGGCGACCGTCGGCGACGGACGCCGGAACGGTGACGTGTGCGAATAGACTAGGCCCGGGCCTCAAGACGGGAGTGGACGTGACCGACCTGATCGACACCACCGAGATGTACCTGAAGACGATCTACGAGCTCGGCGAGGAGGGCATCACACCGCTCCGCGCACGGATCGCGGAACGCCTCGGACACTCCGGTCCGACGGTCTCGCAGACGATCGCCCGGATGGAGCGGGACGGGCTCGTGGTCGTCACCGGCGACCGGCACCTCGAGCTCACCGACGACGGCCAGGCGAAGGCGACGCGCGTCATGCGCAAGCACCGGCTGGCCGAGCGGCTCCTGACCGACGTGATCAAGCTGGACTGGGAGCACGTCCACAACGAGGCGTGCCGCTGGGAGCACGTGATGAGCGACCTCGTCGAGCGCCGCCTCGTCACCCTCCTCGACCACCCGCACCACGACCCGTACGGGAACCCCATCCCGGGGCTGTCCGAGCTCGGCGAGCAGTACGAGGACCTGCCGTTCCTCGAGGGCGTGCAGTCGCTGCCCGCCTTCCTGCGCGGGCAGACCGAGAACGTCGAGATCGTCCTGCAGCGCATCGCCGAGCCCGTGCAGGTCGACGACGAGTTCCTCGCGCGGCTCGAGCGCGTCGGGCTGGTGCCGGGTGCTCGCATCGCGGCCCGCACGCTCGGCGACTACTACGCCGTCCAGGCCGACGGCGCGAGCGAAGGGCTGGAGCTGCCCGACGACCTCGCCAAGCACCTGTTCGTGGCGGCCCGCTGAGCTGTCCCGCAGGCCCGCCGCGAGGCGCGGGACGCCGCCGCGATCGGGCTGTGATCGGAACGTGACATCACCGGTGGGTTCGGGTACGGTCAGACACGCTCGCGGGAGTGCCTTCCGCCGAGTGCCGGGACGGACCGCCAAGTCCTGCCGCCGCCCCGGCCCCACGGAAGACCGCCGGCAGGAGCGGGGGACCCATTTGTGGGCATCGGTGACGGTGTCCTTGGGGTGAAGCCGCACGGGACCTCTGGTTCCGTGGGGCCGGGTGATTTCTCCCACCCGAACCCGACAGCTGACCTCGTAGGCGACAGGAGAGGGAAGACGTGAACGCATCTACCAGGACGCGCGGCAAGCACCGCGCTGCGAGGCGTCCGATGTTGGCTGCGCCGTCCGCGGCGGCCGGTCGTCGGGCTGCTGTGGTGGCCACCGCTGGTGGTCTGCTGGTCTCGACGATCGGTGGGGCTTCTGCGGCGCATGCCGCTCCGGTCGACAGCGACGCGGCGAAGAAGCTGAGCACGGTCGATCTGGGTGCTCTGACGGATCAGGCGCGTTCGGCGCTGGAGGCGGCTCCGGTCGTGACCGTGGACTCCGAGGCGAAGGTCTCGGTGGAGAAGGTCACGCCGAAGATCGCTGCGAGTGCCGAGATCAAGGCGGCGCCGGAGCCCGAGCCGGAGCCGGTGCGTGAGGTCGCTCCGTCGCGTTCGGCCGAGCGGACCGCGGTGGAGTCCACCAGCGAGTCGAGCACCGAGTCGTCCAGCACCGAGTCCACGGCGGCACCCGCGTCGGCCAACGGCTCCATCATCTCGATCGCCTCGCGCTACGTGGGTGTGCCCTACGTCTCGGGCGGCACCTCGCCGTCCGGCTTCGACTGCTCGGGCTTCACCCAGTACGTCTTCGCGCAGGCCGGCATCTCGCTCCCGCGCGCCTCGTCGGCGCAGCGCTACGCCGGCACGGTCGTCTCCCGGGCGGACGCCCAGCCGGGCGACCTCATCTGGTCGCCGGGTCACATCGCGATCTACGCCGGCGGCAACACCCAGATCGACGCCCCGCGCCCCGGCAAGACGATCCAGTTCCGGAGCATCTGGCAGTCGAACCCCACCTTCATCCGCGTCGGCTGACCCCCGGGTCGCCACGCCACCACGAGGCCCTGCCGCGCTCCGCGTGCGGCAGGGCCTCGTGGTGTCCCGGCCCCTGTGCGCCGCCGGCGGCGTGCCGGGATGCTGGAGGCCCTGACGCCGGCGCCGCGACAGGGGGACGGACGGAGGATCTCCGGCCCTCTGCGGGGGCTCCAGCGCCTCCAGCGGCCCGGTGACGGAACTCATCCCGCGTCGCCGTGACCTAAACGTGACATGGGGGCCGCGATCCGCTACGGTTTCCACGTCCGGTGGAGAATTCTGCCGGATCCTGACCGGACGCCGAGTCCTGCCATCGGTCGGGGAACCAAGACCGCCGGCAGGAGCGGGGGACCCATTTGTGGGCATCGGTGACGGTGTCCTTGGGGTGAAGCCGCACGGGACCTCTGGTTCCGTGGGGCCGGGTGATTTCTCCCACCCGAACCCGACAGCTGACCTCGTAGGCGACAGGAGAGGGAAGACGTGAACGCATCTACCAGGACGCGCGGCAAGCACCGCGCTGCGAGGCGTCCGATGTTGGCTGCGCCGTCCGCGGCGGCCGGTCGTCGGGCTGCTGTGGTGGCCACCGCTGGTGGTCTGCTGGTCTCGACGATCGGTGGGGCTTCTGCGGCGCATGCCGCTCCGGTCGACAGCGACGCGGCGAAGAAGCTGAGCACGGTCGATCTGGGTGCTCTGACGGATCAGGCGCGTTCGGCGCTGGAGGCGGCTCCGGTCGTGACCGTGGACTCCGAGGCGAAGGTCTCGGTGGAGAAGGTCACGCCGAAGATCGCTGCGAGTGCCGAGATCAAGGCGGCGCCGGAGCCCGAGCCGGAGCCGGTGCGTGAGGTCGCTCCGTCGCGTTCGGCCGAGCGGACCGCGGTGGAGTCCACCAGCGAGTCGAGCACCGAGTCGTCGAGCACCGAGTCGTCGAGCACCGAGTCGTCGGCGGCGCCCGCTGCCAGCGCGAGCGGCTCCTCGGCCGTCTCGATCGCCGCCCGCTACATCGGCGTCAAGTACGTCGTGGGTGGCGCGTCGCCGTCCGGCTTCGACTGCTCCGGGCTCGTGACCTATGTCTACAACCAGCTCGGCGTGTCGCTGCCGCACTCCTCCAGCGCGATCCGCAGCGCGTCGAACACCTCCGTCATCTCCGCGTCGGAGGCTCGTGCCGGTGACCTCATCTGGTCGCCCGGACACATCTCGATCTACATCGGCAACGGCCAGCAGATCGAGGCGACGCGTCCCGGTGGTTGGGTCGTGCGCCAGTCCGGCATCTGGCAGTCCAGCCCCACCTACCTGCGGGTGACCGGCTGACCTGACCGTCCTCAGCATCCACGACGCCCCGACGTTCCCCGTGAACGTCGGGGCGTCGTGCTGTCCTTTGCTACACCTTGCGGCCGTCTTTCGTTACGCTTGAACCACAGTTGTTCCGGACGTCGAGGTCCGGGCATGACGGGAGGCGCGACATGACACGTCCAGAGGTCGTCCTGGTGGGCGTCGACGGTTCCACCGCGAGCCTGCACGCCCTGGACTGGGCGGCGACGTACGCTCAGCGGGTCGGATGGGGACTGCACATCGTGTGCAGCTATTCGCTGCCCTCGTTCACAGCGGCATCGCTCGACGGCGGGTACGCGGCTCTCGACGACACGGCCATCGCCGAGGGGGCGAAGGCGGTCCTCGCCGAGGCGCAGGCGCGCGTCGAGGGGCTGGGCATCCCCGTGGAGGGGACCGTCGCCACGGGTGACGCGGCCGGTGTGCTCGTCGAGATGTCGAGCGACCACTGCCTCGCCGTCGTCGGCACGCGCGGACGCGGAGGTTTCGCGGAGCGGCTGCTCGGCACCGTCTCCTCCGCGCTGCCCGCGCACGCCCACTGTCCGACCGTCGTGGTCCCGCACCGGGAGGGAGCGGAGAACCCGGAGCGTCGCGACGGCGACGTCGTGCACGAGGTCCGGCGGATCGTCGTCGGCGTGGACGGCTCGCCGACCTCGGAGGTCGCGCTGCGGCACGCTGTCGAGCAGGCCGAGTCCTGGGACGCCGAGCTGGTCGCGGTCGCCGGTGTCCCGCTCGGCTCGGGAGCCGGGGTGCTCGCCTGGCTGCCGTCCCAGATCGACCACGAGCAGGTGCTCGCCGACGTCAAGGCCGGGCTGGACGTCATCGTGGACCAGGTCGAGGCAGAGCATCCGGACATCACGATCAAGCGGCACGTGCTGGACGGGTCCGGCGCCGAGCTGCTCACCGAGTTCTCCTCCGCCGCGGATCTCGTCGTCGTCGGCTCTCGTGGCCGTGGCGGTTTCCGCGGGCTGCTGCTCGGGTCGACCAGCCAGGCCGTGCTGCACCACTCGCAGTGCCCCGTGCTGGTGGTCACCCGCAAGTGCGACGAGGAGATGCAGGCCGACCCCGCCGCCTGACCTCCCCACTCGCCCCGCCCCGCCTGGCCACCCTCTTCTCGCCCGGGCCTCACCCCGGCGCTGTGGGTATGAAATCTCCGATTCCCCGGCAGCAAGAGCTGGAGATTGCATACCCACAGCGCCGAGGTGGGGCGGGAGAGAGGGATCAGGCATACCGGGTCTGGGGCGGCGGTGTTGGCCTGTGGAAAACGTCTGCACCCTCGGGGCCGGCCCGTGCCAGGGTCGGCGCATGCTTCGACGAGCAGGCAAGGTACCGGACGGACCGTTTCGTGTGCGTGACGCGCTCGCCGACGGGGTCCCGTGGTCGCGGCTCCGACGCCGGGACCTTGTCGCCCCCTTCGCCGGCGTCCGGGTGGCGGCCGGCGACCTCGACCTCCTGGCTCGATGCCGGAGCCTGCTGCCGACGCTGGCCGACGGCGTGGCGTTCAGCCACGTGACCGCGCTGCGGATCCATGGGATCGACGTGCCGTGGGCGCTCCGCGAGGAAGCTGCCGACTCGGCCCCGCTGCAGGTCGTGACCCATCGGGAGGAGGACCGACCGCAGCGCCGCGGCGTGGTGTCCCACCGGTCCCGTCAGACCTTCCTTGAGACGACGACGCTGCCCGTCACGTCGCCGGAGGGCTGCTTCCCGACGAGATCGTCGTCCTCGGCGATGCGGTGCTGCGCCGCAAGCAGACGCTGTCCTCGGTGGCGGAGCTCGCCCGCATCGCCGAACGGACGCACAAGGTCAAGGGCATCGCCAGGGTCCGCGAGCAGATGTCGCGGATCCGGCCCGGCACCGACTCCGTGATGGAGACACGGACGCGCCTGCGGCTGGTCGAGGCAGGTCTCCCGTGCCCGGAGGTCAATCAGGTGGTATGGCTGAGGGACGGCACCTACGTCAAGCGATGTGACCTGATCTACCCCCGGTACCGGCTCGTCGTCGAGTACGACGGTGACCAGCACCGGCCCGACAGGGATCAGTGGCGGGACGACGTCGAGCGCCGACGGTGGCTCGAGGCACTGAACTATCAGGTCGTCGTGGTGGTGGGGAGCGACTTCAGCGGGTCTGGAGGTGCACGGCGCGAGCAGAGTGGCTTCGTCGACCGGGTCCGGGGTGTCCTTGCCAGACCCGCCACGAGCGTGCCGGCCGGCATACCCACAGCGAGGCGGCGGGGCCGCGGGTCAGTGGCGGTTGCGGTAGAGGTACATCGTGATCGGGGCGAACACGGCGGTCATGACGACGGCCGATATCAGCACCGTCGTGACGTCACCGAGTCCGGCGGTGCCCGCCATGAGCCCGCGCACCGCGGTGACGAGGTGTGACACCGGGTTCAGGTCCACGAAGGTCTGCAGCCCGGACGGCATCGTGGACGGGTCGACGAAGATGTTGGACGCGAACGTCAGCGGCATGAGCACCATCATCGACACGCCCATCACGGCGTTCGGGGTGCGCAGCAGCAGGCCGAGGATCGTGAAGATCCAGCTCAGCGCGAAGGCGAACACCAGGAGCAGCGCCACCCCCGCGACGACGCCGAGGACGCCGCCGTCGGGCCGGAACCCGATGAGGAGCCCGAGCCCGATGCACATCACCGACGCGATCGTGTAGCGCACGGTGTCGCCCAGCAGAGCGCCGACGATGGGGGCGGGCCGCCAGATCGGCAGCGACCGGAACCTGTCGAACACCCCCTTGGTGATGTCGGTGTTGAGGGTGTAGCCCGTGTACACGGTCACGATGATGATCGTCTGCACCAGGATGCCGGGCAGCAGGAACTGGATGTAGGCGTCCGTCGATCCCGCGATCGCCCCGCCGAACAGGTAGGTGAACATCAGGGTGAAGATGACGGGGGAGACCAGCACGTCGAAGAGCTGCTCCGGCACGTGCTTGATCTTGAGCAGCGCCCGCCACGCGAACGTCAGCGACGTGGCGACCGCCGAGGGGCGCGCGGGCCGGGACTCCAGCGCCACGGCCTCGCGCAGGGACGTCGTGCTGATGTCGACAGCGCTCATCGGGACATCTCCTCCTCGACGGCGGGGCCGTCACTCGTCTCGTCCGCCGGCAACGGTGCACCGGTGAGCGTCAGGAACACCTCGTCGAGGCTCGGCTGGCCGAGCGAGAACTCGGGAACGGCGATCCGGGCCTCACCGAGCGCGGGCAGGACCTGCGCCACGAGATGGGCACCGTCGTCGGGCACCCGGGCGCTCAGTGCGTAGGGGTCGGTGGGCAGCGTCGGTTCAGTGCCGAGCACCCGCGCCACGACGGCGGCCGCCGCGGCGCGCTGCGAGGCGTCCGCGAGACGCAGGTCCACCGCACCCTGGCCGACGGACCGCTTGAGCTCGGTGGACGTGCCCTCCGCGATGAGCTTTCCGTGGTCGATGACGCCGATCCGGTCGGCGAGCTGGTCGGCCTCCTCGAGGTACTGCGTGGTGAGCAGGACGGTCGCACCGTCGTCGACGAGGACGCGCACGATGTCCCAGACCTGGTTGCGCGACCGGGGGTCGAGGCCGGTGGTCGGCTCGTCGAGGAACAGCACCCGGGGGGAGAGCACGAGCGAGGCGGCGAGGTCGATGCGGCGCCGCATGCCGCCGGAGTAGGTCTTGACCTGGCGGGGGCCCGCGTCCGTGAGGCTGAAGGCCTCGAGCAGGTTCGCCACCCGTCGGGTCGCCGCACGGCCGCGGAACCCGTACAGCCGGGCGAGCATCAGGAGGTTCTCGGTGCCGGTGAGGTCCTCGTCGACGGAGGCGTACTGGCCGGTGAGGCCGACGGCGGCGCGGACGGCGTCGGCGTCGTGCGCGACGTCGTGGCCGAGCACGCGGGCGGTGCCGCCGTCGGGGCGCAGCAGCGTCGCGAGCATGCGCACGACCGTCGTCTTGCCGGCGCCGTTGGGACCCAGCAGACCGAACACGCTCCCCGTGGGGATCGAGAGGTCGACGCCGTCCACGGCCTTGGTCGTCTTCTTGCCGGAGGTGAAGTGCTTGACGAGGCCGGTCGCCTCGACGGCGAGGGGCGGCGACCCGCCCGCGTGGTCGGTCATGGTGAGCTCCTCAGGTGGTTGTTCCCAACGTAGAACCTAGGACTCGCCTCCGACAGTCATTTCATCGGTCGGCCGAACGGTGCGCAGCTCGCCGTGCACGACGTCGAGTATCGCCGCGTCGCCGAGCCCGCCCGCTCGTGCCCGGCGCACCGCCGCCCGCAGCTCGGTGACCGCAGCCGCGCCCGGGCGATCCGGCTCGGCGTCCGCGACGACCGTGCCCACCCGGCGCCGGGACGTGACGACGCCGGTGGCCTCGAGCTCGCGGTACGCCCGCTGGACGGTCCCGACGGCGATCCCGAGGTCCCGGGCGAGGTCGCGCGAGGTCGGCAGCCGGTCGCCGGGAGTCAGGACGCCCACGGCGACGAGCCCGGCGACCTGGCTGCGGATCTGCTCGTAGACGGGGGTGGGAGAGCGCAGGTCGACGCTGACGTCGGTCATCGCGGGTCCGGTCCGACGGCGACGTGCGCCCGCCCTGCGACGACGACGGCGACGACGGTCCCGGCGGCGACCGCCACGGCGAGGGCACCGGACACGGCGGCGGCGACGAGCATGCCGGGGTCGGACGTCGTCGCCGCCGACGTCTGGTGGATCCCCGCGTTGCGGACCGCCAGGGCGACGACCAGCAGGGTGAGGGTCGTCGTCGCGCCGACGCAGACGTGGGTCACCGCGAGGACGCGGGCCGCCGACGTCCGGCGCAGCGCGTCGTCCTGGTACCGGTCGAGGCTCGCCAGCGGCGCCCGGTGGGCCACGACCCGCAGCGTGGCGAGGGTCGCCAGGAGCGCCACGGCGAGACCCGCGAGCATCGGCACGGCGTACGGCCAGCCGGGGTAGGGGCCGCTGCTCCCGGTGAGGAGCCCGCCGTCGGGCAGGATGACGGGCGGGCCGGCCACCGACCGTCCGTCCGGGGCTGCCGTGACCCCGGTGACGAGCAGGGCGGCGGTGAGGACCGTCGCCGTCACCGCGAGGTGCGTCAGGGAGGTGCCGCCGGTCCGGCGGACGGTCCGGCGCGCGAGCGACGCGTGGCGCACGGTGCCGCTGGGGCGGGGCCACGTCAGCTCGCCGGCGAGGCGGACCAGGCAGTGCACGACGGCGACGGCGAAGGGTGCGACGGCCTGCACGACCCCGGGTGCGGCGGGCGACGGCTGCCGGTCCGGTGCCAGGGGCAGGCTGAGCGCGAGGACGGCGGTGGCGGCGGCGGCCAGCGTGGCCACGAGGGTGATGAGGGAGTCGTGTCGCCGGGCCCGGCGGAGGGCGGCGCCGTCGTGCGTGCGACGGCCGGCGAGCCACAGCACGAGGGTGGCGGCCGCCACGGGGAGGCCCACGAGGACGGTGAGGACGATGGACAAGGCGACTCCTATTGGATCAATGCGTTGACTCATTCAATCATGGAGGGCGCGGCTAGGGTGTCGACATGACCGCCGGTGCCCCCGGGTGCGCCCTCGGGCGCCCGACGACGGACCTGAACACCTCCTACCTCGGCGACTGGGTCATGACCCGTGCCGCGCTCGCCCGGGTCCCCGGCGTGCAGTACGCCGTGCTCGTCGACGACGAGGTGGTGCTGGACGGCGCGTGGGGCGTCACCGACCTCACGTCCGGCAGCCCGCTGCGTCCGGACCACCTCTTCCGGGTCGCCTCGCACTCCAAGACGTTCACCGCGACGGCCGTCGCGCGACTCGTGGAGCGGGGCGAGATGCGGCTCGACGCCCCGCTGGGGTCGTTCGTGCCCGAGCTCGACGGCGCCCCCGTCGGCGAGGTCACGGTCCGCGAGGCGCTCGGGCACACCGGCGGGGTGCGCCGCGACGGCCAGGACGCCGACTTCTGGCAGCTCGGCGCGCCCTTCCCGGACCGCGCCCGCCTGCTCGACGAGGTGCTCACCGGCGGAGACGTGCTCGCGCGGGGCGAGGCGTTCAAGTACTCGAACCTCGCCTACGGCCTGCTCGGCCTCGCCGTGGAGGCGGTCACCGGCACCCCGTACGCCGAGCACGTCCGCAGCGACCTGCTCGACCCGCTCGGCCTGACCGACACCCACCCGGAGCTCGAGGAGAGCCTGGAGCGCCGCGCCGTCGTCGGGCACTCCGCGCCGACCCTCGCCGAGCCGGGCCTGCCCGCGCGCTTCGCCGACGGGAGGCTGCCCGTCGCGGCGACCACCACCGGTGCACTGGCTGCGGCCACAGGGTTCTGCTCCACCGCCCACGACCTGGTGCGGTGGGCGGCGGCGCACGGAGAGGGATCCGGACTGCTCGGCCCGACGATGCGACGACTGCTGCAACGCGCGGAGTCCGTCGTGGAGCGGCCGGGCGCCCCGCGCCGCGAGTACGGCCTCGGCTTCGAGGCCCGCGAGATCGCCGGGCACCGGGTCGTCGGGCACTCGGGCGGCTTCCCCGGGCAGATCACCCGCACGTGGTTCGACCCGCGGCGCCGCATCGCCGTCGCCGTCCTGACCAACGCCGTCGACGGCCCGGCCGACCAGATCGCCTCCGGGTTGTTCGCCCTGGTCAGCACGGCCCTGCCCGACGACGGCGGGACGGCCGACGTCGAACACGGCGACCTCGACCGGTGGACCGGCCGGTTCGCGAACCTGTGGGGGATGGTCGACGTGGCCCGCCTGGGAGAGCGGCTGTGGCTGATCGACCCGCGCCAGGCGGACCCGTTCGTCGGCGCCGAGCGGCTGACCGTCGACGGGACGGTGCTGCGGCCGGAGGTCCACGACGGGTTCGGGCCGGTGGGCGAGCCGATCGAGGTGCTGCGCGACGCCGCGGACGAGCCGGTCGCCGTCGTCGTCGGGGGGATGACGTCGTGGCGGGCGGCCGACTACGAGCGTGAGCGGCGTGCCCAGGGGGCGCGGCTCGCGAGCTGACGTCCTACAGGTCGATCGGGTCCAGGCGGGGAGCCGGGAGAGGGCGCGGCTCCTCGAGCGTCTCCACGCCGGCGGCCTCCGGGGTCAGCAGGCGGGTGACGGCGTCGTCGAGGTTCGCGCGGATGGCCGCGTCCAGGCCGTCGGCGTCACGTGCCTCGAGCCGTTCGACCAGCGGCGCGTGCGACTCGGCCGCGTCCTTGCGGACCACGTACTCCTCGCTGACCGTGAAGCTGGCGATGCGCACCTCCACGATGAGGGTCGTCATCCAGCGCAGCAGCCACGGGTTGCCGCTCGCCGCGACGAGAGCCCAGTGCACGTTGAGGTCGGCGGCACCCACCTGGAGGGCGTCGTGCGTGGCGTCCGCGCGGGCGAGCGCATCGTGCGCGTCGCGGACGGCCGCGACCTGCTCGGCGGTCGCGTGCTCGACGGCGAGACGCGCGGCCGACGTCTCGACCACCGTGCGGGCGTCGTAGAGCGGTCGGATGCGTTCCTTCCCGATCTTCCGTACCGAGAGCCCGCGCCCCGGCGTGGCGACGACGAGACCCTCGGAGACGAGGCGCTGTGCCGCCTCGCGGAACGGTCCGCGGCTCACCCCGAGCTGACCGGCCATCTCGACCTCGCGGATCGGGGTGCCGACGCGCAGCGCCCCGGAGTAGATCGCGTTCCGCAGCTCGGCGGTGATGAGGTCCACGGTCGAGGGCCGCGTCACGGGCGACAGCGTGGGCGCTGCGCCGGGCGCAGCGCGGCGGGACGAGGGCATCCAGGCTCCTTCCGAGGTCACGACACGACAACGATCACGGATCGCGCGATGTTGCCGGCGTGTGTCGCGGGGTGAATTCTGCCGTGCTCAACCGCTTGTTCGCGCCGATCTCAAGATTGTAGGACAATCAGACGAGGGGACACGCCCATTGTCGGATCGTCCGGAACGCGGCTACCGTAACGGATCGTCCGCACATCCAGCCCCGCAGCGCTCGCGTCGGGGCGACGGAAGGAGACCACCGTGCAGTCCACCAGGACCACGCATCGCCGCCGCGCACTGGCCGCGGCCGGCTCAGTTCTTGCTCTGACCGCGCTGACCGCGTGCTCGAGCGTCGACGACGGCGGCTCGGACGGCGGCGACGACGGCGGTGACGGCGAGAGCATGTCGCACCTGGCCGAGCTGCAGGACGCCGGCAGCATCAACGTCGGCTTCTTCGGCGAGGTGCCCTACAGCTACGAGGAGGGCGGCGAGCTCACCGGCGCCACGATCGAGCTCGGGCGTGCCATCTACGGCGAGCTCGGCATCGACACGGTCGAGGGCACCCAGGTCGAGTGGAACGCTCTCATCCCGGGTGTCCAGGCAGACCGGTTCGACGCCGTCAGCGCCGGCATGTCGATCCTTCCGGAGCGTTGTGAGCAGGCCGCGTTCGCCGACCCGACGATCATGTACACCACGGCGTTCCTGGTGCCCGAGGGCAACCCGCAGGGCCTGACCGACTGGCAGTCGGTCGAGGGTGGCGACGTCACGGTCGCCGTGACCCAGGGCGCCATCGAGGCCGGCTACGTCGAGGAGACCGACGTGGACGGCATGGAGGTCCCGGACCGTCAGGCCGGCCTGGACGCCGTCACGACCGGTCGCGCCGACGCCTACGCCCTGACCGGCATCTCGCTGCGTGCGCTGGCCGAGGAGACGGACGAGCCCGTCGAAGCCACCGAGGCCTTCGTCGCCACGATCAACGGTGAGCCGCAGATCGGCGCCGGTGCGGAGGTCTTCCGCCAGGACGACACCGAGCTCCTCGACGCCTACAACGAGCAGCTCGCCACCTACCTCGGTGACGAGGCCGCGTGGCTCGAGATCATGGAGCCGTTCGGCTTCAGCGCCACCGAGTTCCCGCCCGAGGGGCTGACGGCCGAGCAGCTGTGCGACCCCGACCAGGACCTCTCCGACCTCGCGGACGAGCTGGGCATGGACTACTGAACGCATGTCCGATGACATCCAGACACTGATCGACAGGCTTCCTGACCTCGGGACCAGTGTCCTCGTCACCTTGGAGATGACGCTCGGCGGGGCCGCCCTCGCCATAGTCGTCGCCGTGGTTCTCGGATTCGGCTCGCGCACCCAGTCCCTCTGGGTGCGCGGGCCGTCCCGCGTGGTGGTCGAGTTCTTCCGCGGTACGTCGCTCGTGGTCCAGATCTTCTGGATCTTCTACGTGCTGCCGCAGTTCGGCTTCAAGATGGAGGCGCTCGCGGTCGCCATCGTCGCGCTGGGGCTCAATTACGGGGCCTACGCGTCCGAGGTCGTCCGTGGCTCCATCGCGTCCGTGCCGCCGGGGCAGTGGGAAGCCGCCACCGCACTGAACATGACGTGGTTCCACAAGGTGCGCCGGGTGATCTTCCCGCAGGCGTGGGCACTGATGATCCCCATGCTGGCGAACCTGCTGATCCAGCTCATCAAGGGATCGGCGCTGGCGTACTACATCACCTTGCACGACCTGAACTTCTGGACGGTCGAGCTGCGCAAGGCCACGAACGACACGATCTTCAGCTATGGCGCCGGGCTCATCGTCTACTTCGTCATCGCCTATCTGTTGACCTGGGGGATGAACCTGCTCGAGGAACGCGCCAAGCGACGCCTGGGCCGCGGCACGAAACCGACGCTGCGTGAGACCTTCGGCATCAAGCCGAGCCCCAACCTGAGACTGGCGAACACGCAGCCGCCCCCGGTGGGAGGTGGTCTCGCATGAACGACGGCATCTGGGACTGGGAGAAGGCCTGGGAGGTTCTCCCTCGACTCCTCGAGGGCCTCGTCATCACCATCGAGGCCACCGTCGTCGGCATGGTGATCGCTTCGATCCTCGGCCTCTTCATCGCGCTGGCGATGCGGACCCCGACCCGCTGGGTGACGATGCCGCTGCGGTTCGTCACCGACTTCATCAGGATGACGCCACTCCTGGTGCAGCTGGCCTTCGTCTACCTGCTCTCGCCGCCCTGGGTCCCTGTCCTGTTCATCGGATTCAGCGTGCTGGGCATCCACTACGCGACGTACATGTCCGAGGTGTACCGCGCGGGTATCGAGGCGGTGCCGAAGGGGCAGTGGGAGGCTGCCACGGCCCTCAACATGGCACCGGGGCGCACCTGGCGCGCCGTGATCCTGCCGCAGGCGATCCGGAACACGCTGCCCGGCCTGGGCAACTATGCGATCTCGATGTTCAAGGAGACGCCGTTCCTCTTCGCGATCGGCATCGTCGAGATGTATACCGAGGCGCAGAGCTACGGTGCCAACACGTTCTCCTACGTCGAGGCGCTGACGATGGTGGGCCTGCTCTTCCTCGCGGTGAGCTACCCGACCTCGCTGCTGGTGCGCAGGATGGAGATCCGTCTTGCCTGACTCGACTCGTCCCACAGGAAGCCAGACCATGACCACTGCCTCGGGCGACGTGCCCGCCATCGAGTTCCAGGACGTCGTCAAGAGGTTCGGCGACAACACCGTGCTGGACAAGCTGAACTTCTCCGTCCCGCAAGGCCAGCGGATCACGCTCATCGGTCCGTCCGGCTCGGGCAAGACGACGATCCTGCGCCTGCTCATGACGCTCGAAGAGCTCAGCGGCGGACTCATCCTCATCGACGGTGACCCGTACACGCACGAGTACAAGCGCGACAAGTGGGTTCCCGTCCCCGAGAAGCGTCGCCGGGTGGTGCGCAACCGGGTGGGGATGGTCTTCCAGCAGTTCAACCTGTTCCCGAACATGTCCGTGCTGGAGAACATCATCGAGTCGCCCGTCCACGTCCTGCGCAAGTCGAAGGACGAGGCCGTCTCCGACGCCGAGCGGCTGCTCGAGAAGGTCGGGATGTCGGAGAAGCGCGACTTCAAGACGAACGAGCTCTCGGGCGGTCAGCAGCAGCGGGTGGCGATCGCCCGGGCGTTGGCGATGGATCCCGAGATCCTGCTGCTCGACGAGGTCACGTCGGCGCTCGACCCCGAGATCGTGGCCGACGTGCTCGACGTGCTCCGCGAGATCGCGGACACGACGGACATCACGATGCTGCTGGTCACGCACGAGATGCAGTTCGCCCGCGAGGTGTCGGACCGCGTGCTCATGTTCGACCAGGGGCAGATCGTCGAGGAAGCCGACCCCGAGACGATGTTCACCAACCCGTCCCACGAGCGCACCCAGGCGTTCCTCAAGGCCGTCCTCGGCTGACAGGTCCCGCCTGCCCCGGCCCGTGCCGTCCCTCAGCGGGACGGTGCGGGCCGCCGTCGTTCTCGGCCGGTGGCCGTTCAGCCGGTGGTGGCGCCGTCCGTGGCGGAGCTCGGCTCCTGGTCGGGGGACGTCCCCGACGACGGCGTGTCGGTGCCGGACCCGCCGGTCGTCTCGTCACCGGTGGAGCCGCCGGTGGTCTCCTCGTCCGTGGACCCGCCGGTCGAATCCTCGGTGCCGGACCCGCCGGTCGACTCCTCGCCGGAGTCCTCCGGCTCGGCCGGTTCCGTCGGAGCCGTGGTGCCGGGGCCGTCCTCGGCCGCGGGCCCCTGCGTGGGCTCGGTCGTCTCCTCGTCGGAGTTCTCCGACGACGTGGAGTCCTCGGTCGTACTGCCTGCCGGTCGCTGGTCCGCCGGTGCCTCGCGATCCACGCCGGTCCCCGCCCGGGACGACGAGCCGGCGTCGTCTCCGTCCGTCCGGCTGATGCTCGTCCCGGACCCCTCGGTGCCCTGGACCGCGTCGGCGAGGGGCTTGCCGATCATCAGCTCCACGGCGACCACGACACCCATGACGGCGACGAACACCACGGCGGCCGAGGCGGCGAGCACCCGGACCGTGCCGTGCCGGTCGATCAGCCGCAGCCAGGCGTTGCGCGGGGCGGCGGCCTCTGTGCCGTCGACGTCGAGCGCCACCGTGGTGCCGCCGTCGGCGTCGTCCGTCTCGACGACGGTACCGGCGGACGTGACGGACACAGCGGTGGACCCGGTGGCCACCGCGCTGGACCCGGGCCGGGGACGCACGATCTGACCGACCACCGGCTTGAGCTGCGCGTGCGTCTTCTCGATCGAGCGGGTGTACAGGAAGTTCGCCACGACCGTGAGGACGCTCGCCAGGCCGGCGCCGATGATGGTGCCGGCGACGCCGAAGAACGAGAGCAGCACCGTGGTGCTGACGGCGGCGAGGCCGCTGGCGAGGATCTGGGTGCCGGACAGGCGCGTCGACGGGGTCGCGGCGCGGTCGTCGGCGCGGTCGTCGGTCGGGGGAGCGGTGGTCGCCGGCACGGAGCCTCCAGGGTGCAGCGGTGGAGCGCCCGCATCACCCGGCGCTCAGGAGCCGTGTCGTGCTGCGGCGTCGGCGGCGGGCGTGCCCCGAGCCTAGGCCGACCGATGTGCAGCACCCCGACAGACGCCGAGGAGTTTTCGTGCCGTGCCGAACGTCTCAGGCGCTCCCTGCCTCCGCCCCCTCGCTGTGGGTGCACGACACGCCGCCTTCCCGAACGGGCAGACGGCGTGTCGTGCACCCACAGCGAGGGGGCGGAGGGGTCAGGCGGCGGCGGTCTCCGCGGCGGCGAGCAGGATGCACGTCGCGACGCCGTCCATCGCGACCTGCACCTCGTCCAGCGGCGGCATCGACGGTGCGAGCCGGATGTTGCGGTCGTGCGGGTCCTGCCCGTACGGGAACGTCGCACCGGCGGGGGTCAGCTTGATCCCCGCCTCGCCGGCGAGCTCCACCACGCGCGACGCCGTCCCGGGCACCACGTCGACGGAGACGAAGTACCCGCCGTCCGGGTCGGTCCAGGTGGCGACGCCGGTGTCCGCGAGCCGCTCGGACAGGATCGAGACGACGGCGGCGAACTTCGGCGCGAGGATCTCGCGGTGCTTCGCCATGTGGGCCCGCACGCCGTCCGCGTCACCGAAGAACTGGGCGTGCCGGAGCTGGTTCACCTTGTCCGGGCCGATCGACCGGAACGCCAGGTGCTCGGAGAACCACGCGATGTTGGCCGGCGACGACGCGAGGAACGACACGCCCGCACCCGCGAACGTCACCTTCGACGTCGAGGCGAACATCAGGACCCGGTCCGGGTTCCCGGCCTCGGCGGCGAGCTCGATCGCGTTCGCCGTCTTCGTCTCGTGCTCGGTCAGGTGGTGGACGGCGTAGGCGTTGTCCCAGAAGATGCGGAAGTCGCCGGCGGCCGTCGGCATCGAGACCAGACGCCGCGCGACGGCCTCGGAGACCACCGAACCGTCCGGGTTGGCGTACGTGGGCACGGCCCAGAGCCCCTTGACCGACGGGTCGTCGGCGACGAGCTCGGCCACGGCCTCGGCGTCGGGCCCGTCCGGGGTCATGGGGACGGTCACCATGCGGATGCCCAGCTCCTCGCAGATCGCGAAGTGCCGGTCGTACCCGGGCACCGGGCAGATGAACGTGATCGGTCCGTCGTGCGCGGACCACGGTCCGTCGCCGCCGGGGACGCCGAACAGGATCGCCTGCACGATGCAGTCGTACATGAGGCGCAGGGAGGCGTTGTCCTGGGCGAGGAGCTGGTCGGTCGGCACGCCGAGCAGCTCGGCGAAGATCTCGCGCAGCTCCGGCAGGCCCGTCAGGCCCCCGTAGTTGCGCACGTCCGTGCCGGACGCGGAGGTGTGGTTCCCCTCACCGGGCAGGGCCAGCAGCCCCTCGGAGAGGTCGAGCTGCTCGGCCGAGGGCTTGCCGCGGGTGAGGTCGAGACTCAGTCCGCGAGCCTGCAGAGCAGCGTACTGCTCGCGCAGCTCCGGCAGGCGGGCGGCGAGCGCGGGGTCGACGGCGGTTGCTTGGTCGGGTGAGATGCTCACGCGCACGAGACTACGCGCCCGGCTGCGCGCCGTCGTCGTCGGAGATGGCCGAACCTCGCCGACGGAATCGGCGGAACCGCACAGTCCGACGGTCCTCGCCGCCGCCCTCCTCGAGAGCCGGGCGTTCGTTCTCGATCACCGGGGAAAGTGGTCCGGAGGCACCCCGAACGCCGAGCGGGACTGCGACACCACCCCGTGCCCCAGGGCGCGCCCACCGGCGAACCCGACGACGGCGCCCACCCCGAACGGGATCATCCGACCGAGCGCCAGCGTGCCCTGCTTGGCGATCTGGCGCTTGAGGAACCGGTGCGTCAGCACGTTGTTCACGCGCTTGATCGCGGTCTGCGGCATGGAGGTCAGCAGCACCTTGCCCCAGGCGAGCTGGGAGCCCTCGGTGGCGCGTTGCACGTCGCGGGCGCCGGCCTCGCCGAGCACGCTCGCCAGCAGCAGGGCCCGGCGTCGGGCGACGTCGTCGATGGGGATGCCGTGCACGTCGGCGACCGCCAGGGAGAACGCCGCCGACGTCGCGAAGAACGTGGCGATGTCGCTCGAGGTGAGGACGGCGGCGGCCGTCGTGCCGACCGCGGGTGCGGCCGCCGCGGCTCCCACGGCGCCCCCGGTGGTGGACACCACGGTGAGGTACTCGCGCTCCAGGATGCGGATGACGCGGGCCGGGTCCGCCTCCGGGTTGCGGCGCCGGACCGAGTCGACGTGCTTGTGGATCGCGGCGGACGGGATCGTCACGGCCTTGTCGAGCAGGGAGTCGAGCAGGGGAGTGGGACGGTAGCGGGTCCAGCTCTCGACCTCGCCGCCGCCCGGTGGTGAAACGTCCGACGTGCTCACGTCCGGGACTCTACCCGCGACCGCCGCTGGTGACCTCACGGCCGAACCGCCACAGGGCGAGCGCCAGCATGCCGCGCAGGAACAGCCCGACGGCGGCCTCGTTGAGTCGTCGTGGCCACGGTCCGGCGAGGCGCGTCTCCTCCCACCACACGACGCGCGCCCGGTGCTCGTCGACGGGGACCACGTCGAGCCCCGCCGTCCCGATCAGCGCGGGCCCGTCCTTGCGCAGCACGCTGCGACCGACGGCCGCCCGCGCCGTCGACGGTGTCACGTGCTCCAGGACGGTCATCCGGTCGACGAACCCGCGGCGGCCCCGCCGCGCGCCGGGCCCGCTGACCATGGTGAACGCCTCGCCCGGGGCGGGTGCCGCCGTCGGACCGTCGTAGCGGGTCAGCGGGATCCAGCGGGGGTGGTTCCGGGGGTCCGCGACACGCTCGAACGCGGCCTCGGCGCCGACCGGCACCAGCCGGGACACCTCGACGCGGTGCGCCGCGCGCGCGGTCACGGCGTCCTCAGCCCTCGTCCGGCTGGACGAACACCGCGGGCGGGACCTCGGCGCCGGCCTTGAGCGTGCGACCGACGGTGCAGGCCCGGTCGATCGAGCGTTGGGCGAGCAGGAGCGTCTTCTCGCGCGTCCTGTCGTCCAGGCTCGACAGGTCGATCTCGAACTTCTCGGTGAGCACGGGGTAGCTGTCGTCCTCCATGTCCTTGGGGTCCTCGACCCGGACGGTCACGCGGTAGTCGTCACCGAGCACGCGGGAGAACTTGGTGTCGCTGGACATCCCGGCGCAGGCGGCGAGCGCGATCTTCAGCAGCTCGCCCGGCGTGAAGACGGCACCCTCGGAGGCCGGCCCGATCTCGACGCTGGCGCCCCGTGCGGTGTGCCCGCGGTAGGTGCGTGTCCCGGTGCGCTCGACCCACAGGGGGTCGGTCGGGGTGGGGGTGACGGCGGCGGGCGTCTCGGTGTCGGTCTGGTCGCTCATGGGTCGATCCTCGCACCGGCACGAGCCCCGGCGCGACGGCGTCCGTCACACTGCGGCCCGCCGGGCGAGGCAGGCCGGACGGTGCTTGGATCAAAGGATGAGCACACGGGACAAGTCCGACTTCGGGTCGGGGAAGCTCCTGCCGGACGAGCTGCCAGGCGCGGCGGGCCCCGACGCCGCGGCCACCGCGGACGGGGATCACGGCGTCGTGCACCCCGACCGTGACTGGGCGACGGGCCCCGACATCGCCGCGGCCGAGGCTGCTGACCGCGCCTCCCACGCACACGTGGAACGTGGCGCGCACTTCCGGGCCGACGAGGACGGCGACGCCCCGCAGGAACCCGTGGACCCGCCGCACCCGCCGAAGCACGCGCGGTCGGCCGGCTCCGCGTAGCCGCGGTCAGCGACGCAGCAGCGCCCGCACCTGCTCGACGGCGGCTGCCCGGTGGGCGCGGGAGGGCCACGCGCGCCCGGCGTGCGACGTCGGGGCGAGCTCCAGGCGCGCCGACGCGTCCCGGATCGTCAGGGTCTCGAGCGTCGTCCAGCCCACCCGGACCGACCCGGTCGCGACGGGGGCGGGCAGCGTCACCCACCAGCGCGGCACGTCGTCCCCGCGCACCCACAGCTCCACGCGCTCGGTGAGGACGGCGTAGACGACGTGCTCCCGGTCCGGGCAGTCGGGCGGCAGGCCGCGCGTCCCGGCCCGCAGGCGCCGCGCCTCGGCCGTCAGCGCCGCCGTCGGACGCCCGACCACCAGTGGTGCACCCGGTCGGTGCCGGGCCACGTGCGCGACCTGACCGCGCACCCGGGTACTGACGAACGCGAGCCACAGGAGCACCCCGAGCGTGGCGACGACCAGCACCACGCCCAGACCGGTGAGCACGCCCGGGGTGTCCAGCCGGCGCCCGATCCGCGCGAGGACCAGCAGCACGATCAGCACGGAGACCAGCCCGGCCAGCCCGCCGGTGGCGAAGCCGCGTCCGGGCGTCGCGCGTCGCGGCATGGGCTCTCCTTCCGTCAGCGAGCGGTCCGTAGACTCTCGCACATGAGCGCAGCCCCGGTGCCGAGCATCCCCACACCGTACGAGGACCTGCTGCGGGAGGTGCTGGAGCACGGCACCCCCAAGGGGGACCGCACCGGCACGGGCACCCGGAGCGTGTTCGGCCGCCAGCTCCGCTACGACCTCTCGCAGGGCTTCCCGCTGATCACGACCAAGCGCGTCCACCTGAAGTCGATCGCCTACGAGCTCCTGTGGTTCCTGCGCGGCGACTCCAACGTGCGCTGGCTGCAGGAGCGCGGCGTGAGCATCTGGGACGAGTGGGCCGACGATGCCGGCGAGCTCGGCCCCGTCTACGGCGTGCAGTGGCGCTCGTGGCCGACGCCGGACGGCCGCCACGTCGACCAGATCGCCGCGGTGATCGAGCAGATCCGCAGCAACCCCGACTCGCGGCGGCACATCGTCTCCGCGTGGAACGTCGCGGAGATCGACACCATGGCGCTGCCGCCGTGCCACGTGATGTTCCAGTTCTACGTGGCCGACGGGCGGCTGAGCTGCCAGCTCTACCAGCGTTCCGCGGACCTGTTCCTCGGTGTGCCGTTCAACATCGCCTCCTACGCGCTGCTGACGCACATGGTCGCCGCGCAGACCGGGCTCGAGGTCGGCGACTTCGTCTGGACCGGCGGCGACTGCCACGTCTACGACAACCACGTCGAGCAGGTGACCACGCAGCTCGGCCGCGACGCGTACCCGTACCCGACGCTGCGCCTCGCACCCCGGGAGTCGATCGACGCCTACGAGTACGAGGACATCGAGGTGCTCGGCTACCAGCACCACCCGGGCATCAAAGCTCCGGTGGCTGTGTGATCGGGCTGATCTGGGCCCAGGCGCGTGACGCCGAGGGCCGCCCGGTGATCGGCGCGGGCGGGACGATCCCGTGGCGCGTGCCCGAGGACTTCGCCCACTTCAAGCGCACGACGGCGGGACACCCGGTGGTGATGGGACGGCTCACCTGGGAGTCGCTGCCGGCCCGGGTGCGCCCCCTGCCCGGCCGGACCAACGTCGTGGTGACCGGGCGGGCGGGGTGGTCCGACGACGGTGCCGTGGTGGCGTCGTCGGTGCCCGCCGCGCTGGGTCTCGCCCGGGACGCCGCCGGTGGCGACGAGGTCTGGGTGATGGGTGGCGGGCAGGTGTACGCGGAGGCGGTGGCGCTCGCGGACCGCTGCGTGGTGACCGAGGTCGACCTGGAGGTCTCGGGGGACGCGTTCGCGCCGATGCTCGACCCCGCCGTGTGGCGGGCCGACGGCGGCGCCGGGTGGGCGACGTCGTCGGGCGGGCTGCGCTACCGCATCCGTTCCTACGAACGCTGATCCCTGCGCCGCCCTGACGCTGTGGGTATGAGATCTACGGCCCTGGACGTGTCGAGGCCGTAGATCTCATACCCGCAGCGGGGGTCACCAGGAGGCGTTCCCCGCCATCTCCAGGGCGATCTCCTGCCACCAGGCGCCGGCCGCCGGGCCGCCGTTGCAGGTCCCGTCCGACTCGCCGGGCAGCTTGACCCACAGCAGCGCGTCCAGGCCACCGGGCTCGGTCACGACCGCGGGCCGCTCGCCGAGCGCCCGGCCGCGCGGGTTGCACCACTCGCCGTTGGACCCGTTGCCGTTGCGCGAGGTGTCGATGACGAACCGCGCCCCGCCGGTCAGCGCCGAGATCTGCTCGCCGTACGCCCGCTCGGACGCCGTGGTGTTGTAGTTCGACGTGTTCAGCGCGAACCCGACGGCGTGCTCGAACCCGACCTGGTTCAGCCGGTCCGCCGCCTCGGACGGGCTCAGCCAGCCCGAGTGACCCGCGTCGATGTACACACGCCCGCCGGCGGCGGTGAGCTGCTCGGTGGCGTACCGCAGGTAGCCGACCCGGTCACCCTGGCCGTCGCAGTCTCCGAGCTGGGCGAGCGCGTCCGGCTCGAGGACGATGTACGGGTCGCCCTGGATGCCGGCCGCGACCTCGTCGATCCAGTGGGCGTACTCGCTCTGCTCGACCCCACCGCCGGAGTGGTTGCCGCAGTCGCGGCCGGGGATGGCGTAGACGGCGAGGACGGGCGTGGTGCCGTCGGCCACCGCGCGACCGGTGTAGCCGGCGACCGCCTCGCGCTCGGTCGTGGCGTCGTTCCAGTTGCCGACCCAGTAGGCCTGCGGCGTGTGCGCGATCTTGGCCAGGAGGTCCTTGTCGGCGCCGCTCGCGGCGTCCCACGCCTCGTACGACTGGTTCGTCACGTCCACGTAGAGCTCCGACGCCGGTGGCGTGGGCTCGTCCGTCGGGTCGTCGGTCGGGTCGGGAGTGGGCTCGTCGGTGGGGTCCGGCGTCGGGTCCGGCCCGCCGACGTCGCCCGTGCACGGCACGCCGGCGAGCGCGAAGTCCGTCGGCACCGGGTTCGACCCCGACCAGGTGCCGATGAACCCGAAGCTCGCGTTCGCGTCGGTGCCCAGGTCGGCGTTCCAGCTCACGCCGGACGCCGTCGCCGACGTGCCGGACTGGGTCACGTCCGCGTTCCACGCCTGGGCGACGGACTGGCCGGCGGCCGTGGTCCACCCGAGCTCCCACGACGGCACCGGGTCGCCGAGGTTGGTGACGGTGACGTCGGCCTGGAAGCCTCCGGCCCACTCGTTGGTCACCCGGTAGTCGACCGTGCATCCGGTGGCGGCCGCGGCGCTGGTCGCTGCGACCGCACCGACCGTCCCGGCCCCCACGAGGGCCAGGCTCGCGGTGAGCGCGGTCAGGCGGGTACGTCGTCGTCCCTGGGTCATCGGTGGGCTCCGCATCGTCGTCGAGTCGGTCGCGGGCCACGCTACGTCGGCGCTCGGGGCAGGCCCACCGCCTAAACGTTTCGACCGGGGGTCAGGCCTCGCGGCCGGTCGCCACGAACGTCCACGTCGGGTCGACGGCCTCCCCGTGGCCCCACGACCGGACGGTCGGTGGTCCGTCGGGGTGCACCACGACCCGCAGCACGAGCGTGGCGAGCTGGTCGCCGACGACGGCGCAGCGCACGTCGAGCGTGGACGGCCTGCTCCAGCCGCTGGTCACCACGACCGTGCCGGGACCGCCGTGGCCCGGCAGCTCGGTGTGCCCCGTCAGGTCGACGCTCACCGCTTCCCCGTACCGCAGCGGCAGCACGACCGTGCCGCCGGCCCCGTCGACCCCGGCGGCCTCCCGGCGCAGCGTCCCGCCGTCGCCTCCGAGGTCCAGGTCGATCGTCACCGGTCCGTGCTCGGTGCGGAACACCCAGCGCCCGACGACGTGCCGTGCGTGCGCGGGGTCGTGCCGCGGTGCGGGCCACGACAGTGCGGCCGCAGGTGCCGGCGTCGGCCCGGCGGCGGCGGCGTCAGGGTCCCAGGCGTCAGGGTCCCAGCCGTCGGCGAGCTCTCCGACGAGCAGGTCGATGAGCTGGTGGTCGCCGGTCGGACAGACCTGCGTGTCCCCGGTGACCACCACGACGAGGTCACGGTCCGGGTCGGCGTGGACGAGCTGGCCACCCATCCCGAACATCAGCCACCCGCCACCTCTCGGCAGCCAGAGCAGGTGCCCGTAGCCGCCGGTGAGCTGTGCGCCCCAGCCCTGCAGCGACGTGTCCGCCTGCGCCGTCGTCATCTGCTGCACGAGGTCGGCCGGGACGAGACGCTCACCGCCGGCGGTGCCGCCGTCGCGCAGCAGGCGTCCCAGCCGCAGCAGGTCACGCGGGCTGCACACCAGGCCGGAGCCGCCCTGCGAGACGCCCTCGGGGTCGGTGAGGAACCGGAAGCCGTCGCTCACACCCAGCGGGTCGAGCACCCGCGGGCGCAGGAAGTCGGTCAGGGACGTCCCGGCGAGCCGCTCGACCAGAGCCGCGAGCACGTGGGACCCGCTGGTGTCGTAGGTGAAGACGACGCCGGGCCGGTGGGTCGGCTCCACCCGGAACCACGACGCCACCCAGTCGCGGCCCGCCCGGTCGTAGGTCGTGGCGTGGTGCGGGCCGCGCATGGTCAGCAGGTCGCGCACGCGTGTGGCCGCGACCCACGGGTGCACCGGGAGGTGCTCCGGGAAGTGCCGCACGACGGGGTCGTCCAGGCCGAGGCGGCCCTCGGCGGCCAGGAGACCGACGGCGAGCGCCGTCACCGTCTTGGACACCGAGTAGGCCCGTCGTGGGGTGTGCACGGTCAGCGGCGGGCACGTGGTGCTCAGCACCAGGTCGTCGCCGTGCAGCACCTCCACGCTGTGCAGCGCGAGGCCGAGAGCCTCGGCCTCGCGCTGCAGGCGGGCGAGCGGATGCACCGTCGACTCAGAAGAGGTCGCGGACGGCGGCGTACCGCTCCCGGACCTCCGGACGCGGGTCGGCGTCGAGGGTGGTGGCCACCCGCGTGGACCACTGCGGCGCCGTGGCGTCCGGGGTGCTCGCAGCGGCCAGGACCCAGGCCGCCTGGCGGGCTGCGCCGTCGGCCACGTACTCGCCGGGTTCGGGGATCCCGATGGGCAGGCCGAACACCTGCGTGGCGACGGTCTGCACGGCCGGCGACTGCGCCGCACCGCCGATGAGCATGATCTGCTCGACGGGCACGCCCTGGGCACGCAGGGCGTCGAGGCCGTCGGCCAGCCCGCACAGCATGCCCTCGACGTGGGCGCGGGCGAGGTGCTCACGCGTCGACGTGGCGATCCGGATGCCGTGCAGCGTGCCGGTGGCGTCGGGGCGGTTGGGGGTGCGCTCGCCCTCGAGGTACGGCACGAGCACGAGGCCGTCGGACCCGGGCGGCGCCGCCAGGGCGAGCTGCGAGAGCTCGTCGTAGTCGACGTCGAGCACCGAGCGGGCGGCGTCGAGCACCCGGGCCGCGTTGAGGGTCACGGCGAGCATGAGCGCGTTGCCCGTGGCGTCGGCGAACCCGTTGATGGCGCCGGAGCCGTCGGCGGTACGGCGCGGGGCGACGGCGGAGACCACGCCGGACGTGCCGAGGGAGATCGCGATGTCGCCGGGGCGCATCCCCAGTCCGAGCGCGGCGCCGGCGTTGTCGCCGGTCCCCGGACCGATCAGCGCGCCACCGTCGACGTCGGCACCCGCCACCGACGGGTGGGCGCGGCCGTCGGACTCGGACGGCGCCAGGACGCGGGGGAGCACGACGTCGTCGCGTCCGAACGCGAGGCGCAGCAGGTCGGGCCGGTAGGCACCCTGCTGGTCCGGGCCGGCGCCGTCGGTCCCACCGGGGGCCTCGGCGTCGTAGTAGCCCGTGCCCGAGGCGTCGGAGCGGTCGGTGAACAGCGTGTCGAGGTCGGGGCCGAGCGGGGACTCGCCTTCGGGGCCGTAGCCGGCGATGCGCCAGCTCAGCCAGTCGTGGGGGAGCGCGACGGCGGCGACGCGGGCGGCGTTGTCGGGCTCGGCGTCGCGCAGCCACCGCAGCTTGGTGATGGTCAGCGAGGCGACGAGGACGGATCCGGTGACGTCGGCCCACCGCTGGGCGCCGGTGGCGCGGTCGCCGTCGCCGAGCTCGCGGATCAGGTCCTCGGCGGCCGGTGCGGAGCGGGTGTCGTTCCACAGCAGGGCGTCGCGCACGACGCGTCCCTCGGCGTCGAGGGCGACCATGCCGTGCTGCTGGCCGCCGACGGCGATCGCGGCGACGTCGTCGAGCCCGCCGGCGGCGCGGGCCGCCTCGGTGAACGCCGTCCACCAGTGGTCGGGGTGGATCTCCGTGCCGTCCGGGTGCTGGGCGGAGCCCGAGCGGACCAGGGCGCCGGTCTCGGCGTCGCGGACGACGATCTTGCAGGACTGCGTGGAGGTGTCCACGCCGGCCACGAGGGGCATCTTCGCTCCAGTCTGTGCTTCACGAGCTGTCAGGACGAGAGCGCGGTATGCCCCGCTCTCGTCCTGACAACTCCTTGCGTTGGAGAGTTGTCAGACTCTCGGCCGGGTAGACGGGATCGAGAGTCTGACAACTCGGGGTTCCACCTTCGGCTCAGCCGATGAGGTGCTCCAGCGCGAGCTGGTGCAGCCTCACCAGACCGTAGTCGCGTGCGGCGGTCGCGTCGACGTCGATGCCGTCCACGGACTCGTCGGCGAGGAACGCGTCGAACGACTCGCCCTCACCCAGCGTCGACTCGCCCAGCTCGAAGATGCCGGCGTGCTCGAACGCCTCCTGGACCTTCGGGTCCTCGCGGTAGGCCTTCGCCTTGGCGGCGAGCATGTCGTAGGTGGCCATGTTGGCCTTCGCCGACTCCCACACGCCGTCGAGGTGCTCGGTACGGCTCGGCTTGTAGTCGAAGTGCCGCGGGCCCTCGTAGCGCGGGCCGCCGTTCGGGAACCCGTTCTCGAGCAGGTCGACGGTGAAGAACGCGGACAGCAGGTCGCCGTGGCCGAACACGAGGTCCTGGTCGTAGCGCGGGCCGTGCTGGCCGTTGAGGTCGATGTGGAACAGCTTGCCGCAGTACAGCGCCAGCGCGAGGCCGTGCGTGTAGTTGAGGCCCGCCATCTGCTCGTGGCCGGTCTCCGGGTTGAGGCCCACGATGTCGCCGTTGTCGAGCGTGTTGATCAGCGCGATGGCGTGCCCGATGGTCGGCAGGAAGATGTCGCCGCGGGGCTCGTTCGGCTTCGGCTCGAGACCGATCTTCAGGTCGTAGCCCTTGGACTTGATGTAGGCGGCGACGGTGTCGATGCCCTCGGCGTAGCGGGCGTGCGCGGAGGCGAGGTCCTTGGAGTTGTCGTACTCGGTGCCCTCGCGGCCGCCCCACATGACGAACGTGGAGGCACCCATCTCGGCGGCGTTGTCGACGCTGCGCAGCACCTTCTTCAGGCCGAACCGGCGCACGTCGCGGTTGTTCGACGTGAACGCGCCGTCCTTGAAGATCGGGTGGCTGAACGTGTTGGTCGTGACCATCTCGCAGACCAGGCCCGACTCCTGGGCGGCCTTCTTCACGCTGTCGATGCCGGCCTGGCGGTCGGCCTCGGAGGCGCCGAAGGGGAACACGTCGTTGTCGTGGTAGGTGAAACCCCACGCGCCGAGGTCCGCGAGCTTGCGGACCGACTCGGCCGGGTCCAGCTCGGGACGCGTCGCGGTGCCGAACGGGTCGTTCGCCGGCCAGCCCACGGTCCACAGGCCGAAGGAGTACTTGATGTCGCTCACGGTCTTCTCCTCGTCGAGAGCTCGTCGCCGGGCACGGCCGCGGCGTTTTGTTGTACGGCTGAACTATTGCGGGTCGTTGGGCTAGAGTCAAGACGTGACCGCCGAGCCGACGACGACCCAGCGCGCCACCGGTCGCCCACCGGCGGGCAGCGCCTCGCGCCAGCACACGCTGCGCGAACGCAACCTCCGGCTCGTGGCGAGGGCGATCTACGACGCCGCGCCCTCCCAGACGTCCGCCGCCACGCCACCGTCTCGCGCCGACGTCGCCGCCGCCACCGGGCTCACGCGCGCGACCGTCTCCACCCTGGTCGACCACCTGGTCGCGGCGCGGCTCGTCGCCGAGCTCGCGCCGGTCTCCGCCCAGCGGGCCGGCCGACCCGCGGTGCCGCTCGTCCCGGCGCGACGCACGGTCGTCGGCCTCGGGCTCGAGGTCAACGTCGACTACCTCGGCGTGCGCGCGCTCGACCTGTCCGGCGAGACCGTCGCCGACGCCGTCGAGCACGGGTCGTTCCACGACTCCGACCCCACCACGGTGCTCACCCGACTCGGAGCGCTCGCCGCCGACGTCGCCACCCGCCTGCAGGCCGACGGGATGCGGGTCGCCGGTGCGCGCCTCGCGCTGCCCGGCCTCGTCGACGCCCGCACGGGCGAGCTCGAGGTCGCCCCCAACCTCGGGTGGTCGTCGGTGGACCCGGTCGGGCTGCTCGGTCTCGGCGGCCTCCCCGTACACGTCGCCAACGAAGCCAAGCTCGCCGCGCTCGCCGAGCTCTCCGGCGACGTCCCGCCGTCGTTCCTCTACGTCTCCGGCGACGTCGGCATCGGTGCCGCGATCGTCGTCGACCGTGCCCTGTTCCTCGCCGAGCGCGGCTGGAACGGCGAGGTGGGACACGTCGTCGTCGACCCGGCCGGGCCGCGCTGCTCCTGCGGCGCGCACGGCTGTCTCGAGCAGTACGCCGGCAAGGAGGCCGTGCTGCTCGCGGCCGGGCTGCCGCTCGACGCGCCGCTTCGCGGGCTCGTCGCAGCGCTCGAGGCCGACGACGGCGCCCGCGACGCGCTGCGACGCGCCGGGCGGGCGCTGGGCTCGGCGCTCGCCGACTTCGTCAACCTCACCGGCGTCTCCACCGTGGTGCTCGGCGGGGTGTACACCGAGCTCGAGCCGTGGTTGCGGGACGACGTCGTGGCCGTGCTGCGCGAGCGGGTGCTGGCCGCACCCTTTGCGGAGCCGGACGTGCGGGCCGCTCGTGCGAGCCAGCACGCGGCCCTGACCGGGGGAGCGCGCGAGGTGCTGCGCGAGGTCGTCGCCGACCCGGCGGCGTGGGTGTGACTCGCGAGAGCCGGCCGACGAGGAGCCCCGTGCACGGCGAGTGTGCCGGGATGGCAGCCCACCGGACCGTCGTTGCCTCGGTGATGCCGCCACGCACGCTAGGCTGTGGGGCGACCCGGGCCGCGTGCCTCGTGCTCGGCGCCGGGTCACCATCGTCCGAGGACGCTGGGAGCGCCTGTAGCTCAGCGGATAGAGCACCGCTCTCCTAAAGCGGGTGTCGGCAGTTCGAGTCTGCCCAGGCGCACAGGGTTTCAAGGTCACAGGCAGCCTTGGCGACGTGGCCCGACCAGGGCCGCGCCCGTGCTCGCGGTGAATTCGCCGCAATGTCCGACGGCGTCCTGCCATCGGCGTGAGGCCCACGGGCGTCGCCGCGGGGGACCCGGCGTGGCGACGCTGCGCCCGACCCGTCGGCGCGAGCACGCGTGGAGGGGTGAGGCGAGGGCGGTGCGCGGCCGACGGCCGTCCGGCTCGCCGTCGTCTCCCGCGTTGCGTCGTGGCCGAGGTGCAGAACAGTGAAGGAGTGTATGTGGCAAGACGAGGCCGACGCCGGTCCGGTGGCGCGCGCCCTGACGTCGGCGCTCAGCGCCGCCGTGCCCCCCGTCCTGCCGAGCGGGGCATCATCCCCGTGCTCGCCGATATCGCTCGTGACGTCGACGACGCGGTGAAGCGACCTCCCACCCGCCCGGCGGTGCGGACGAAGTTCCAGGTCGTGGCGCTGCTCGTGCGTGAGGAGCGGGCCCGGGTGATGGCCGACGGCGCGCTGCCCGCAGCCAAGCAGGCCCAGGAGCTCAAGAGGCTCGACGGGGTGGCGACGCTGCTGGCGAAGGTCGCTGCCCGCGACACGTCGCTGCTCGAGCTGCTCGCGGAGGACGCCCGGCTCTCCGACGCGGCGCGTGCGTACAAGGCGAGCGTGATGGGCGACGACGGACCCGAGCCGCCCGAGGAACCGGAGCGCCCGGCACCGGCCGCGCCGCCGCCCGGTGCCCAGAAGCGTGTCGTGCCCCAGTCGGCGATCTCGCGCCGGCTGGCCAACCCCTTCCTCGCGCCGGACTTCGAGGCGGCGACCGAGCGCGCGGCCACGCGCCCCCGCCGGCTGGCCGGGTGGGAGCTGCTCGAGCCCCTCTTCCGGTCGTTCGAGGAGGCGTCCCCCAGAACGCCCTCCAGCATGGCGCTGCCCGAGGCGGGATCCGTCGCCGAGTCCCACGGCCGTGCGCTGATGCCCCACCAGGCCCAGGTCGTCGCCGCGACGACGCGCGGACATCGCACGTTCCTGCTCGCGGACGAGCCCGGGCTCGGCAAGACCGCCCAGGCGCTGCTCGCGGCCCAGGCGGCGGACGCCTTCCCGCTGCTGGTCGTGGCGCCCAACGTGGTCAAGACGAACTGGGCCCACGAGGTCGAGCTGTGGACGCCGCAGCGGCGGGTGACGGTCGTCCACGGCGACGGCGACCGGGTCGACGCCTTCGCCGACGTCGTGGTCGTGAACTACGAGATCCTGAGCCGGCACGTCGACTGGCTCGGCGACCTCGGCTTCCGCGGGATGGTCGTCGACGAGGCGCACTTCATCAAGAACAAGTCGTCGCAGCGCTCGCAGCACGTCCTGGCGCTCTCCGAGCAGATCCGTGAACGCACCACCCGGCCGCTCCTGATGGCCCTCACCGGCACCCCGCTGATCAACGACATCGAGGACTTCCGCGCGATCTGGCAGTTCCTGGGCTGGATCGACGACACGAAGCCGATCGGGAAGCTGACGACCGCCCTGGAGGAGGCGGGGCTGACCCCGGCGGACCGCGGGTTCTACGCCTCCGCCCGGGCAGACGTCGTCGCCATGGGCATCGTGCGACGCCGCAAGGTGGACGTGGCGGCGGACATTCCCGCCCGCCGGGTGGCGGACCTGCCGGTCGAGCTCGAGGGCGCCGTCGGTCGTTCGGTCCGGGCGGCCGAGGTCGCGCTCCAGCGGCGTCTCGTCGATCGCTACCGGGCTGCCCTGGCAGCCCGCGACGCCGACGTCGTCGTGGAGGACGTCGACCTGGATCTAGCCCGGCGGGTCGCGGCCGCAGAGCTCAAGGACTCGAGCTCCAAGGCCTGTGGCGAGAACGTGTTCTCGATGGTCCGCCGGATCGGCCAGGCCAAGGCCGGGCTGGCCGCCGACTATGCCGCGCAGCTGGCCCGCAACGTCGGCAAGGTGGTGTTCTTCGCCAAGCATGTCGACGTGATGGACCAGGCGGAGCAGACCTTCGCCGACCGCGGCATCCGGTACGCGTCGATCCGTGGCGATCAGACGCCCACGGTGCGCCAGAAGAACCTCGCCGCGTTCACCGACGACCCCGACGTGTCGATCGCCGTGTGCTCCCTGACGGCCGCCGGCGTGGGGCTGAACCTTCAGGTCGCCTCGAACCTCGTGCTCGCCGAGCTCTCCTGGACGCACGCCGAGCAGACCCAGGCCATCGACCGGATCCACCGGATCGGCCAGTCCGAGCCCGTCACGGCGTGGCGAGTCATCGCCGCGCAGACCATCGACTCCAAGATCGCCGAGCTGATCGACAGCAAGTCGGGGCTGGCCGCCCGGGCGCTGGACGGGGCGGCGGGCGAGGACGTCGCGTCGTCCACGGACGTGCAGCTCGACACCCTCGTCGAGCTGCTCACCGACGCGCTCGCCGCAGAAGGCGTGGGCTGAGCCGCCGGACGACGTCGCCGTACGCTGAGCGCATGCCGCTCTCCGTCGTCGAACCCTGCCTCGACTCCTCGGACCCGAAGGCGCAGCTCGTCGCCTACCTCGACTACTACCGGGCAGCCGTCGAGCGGAAGCTCGACGGCATGACGGAGGCGCAGCTCCGCACCAGCCGGCTTCCCTCGGGCTGGACGCCGTCGGAGCTGCTGATCCACCTGGTGCACATGGAACGTCGGTGGTTCGTGTGGGGCTTCCTCGCCGAGCAGGTGCCCGACCCGTGGGGCGACCACGCCGACGGCGAGCCCGACGGCCCGTGGCAGGTGCCCGACGGCGTCAGCCCGGCCGAGCTGGTCGCCGCGCTGCACGCGGGCGGCGAGCGCACACGGGAGATCCTCGCCGAGCACGACCTCGCCGCGCGGGGAGCCGTCGGCGGTCGTTTCACGGCAGACCCGCCCACCCTGACGTGGATCTGCTTCCACGTGCTGCAGGAGTACGCCCGGCACGCGGGGCACCTCGACGTCGCCCGTGAGCTGTCCGACGGCGCGACCGGCGAGTAGTCGGGCTGGCTGCTCCACAGATTCAGCGCTGTAGACCGGAACAGCTGCCCAGATTCCATGTTGAATTCCCTCTGGTGCTCAGGATTACAGCGCTGTAGTGTTTCCGAACCGACAAACGACGCACGACCCAGCGCGGCCCGACGGTGGGCCGCCCATGTTGCGAAGGAGCACGCATGCCTCGTCGTCCGAGACCCCGCCGATCGATGGCCGCCGTCCTGGGGGGCCTCCTCGTCCTCGCAGGAGCACTCGTCGCGCTACCGACCGCGCACGCCACACCAGACGCCGACTCACCACGGTTCGTCATCGACGCTGACTTCCCCGACCCCGACGTGCTGCTGGTCGACGGGACCTACCACGCCTACGCCACCAACAACGACGGCCAGCACCAGGTCCAGCACCGCACGTCCAGGAACCTGCGGGAGTGGAAGACGCAGCCCGACGCGGCCCCGGGGATCGGCCAGGCCGCCGGTGACTGGGTCGGCCCGTGCCGTACCCTCCCGGACGGGACCCACGACTACTGCGTGTGGGCACCTGAGGTCGCGGCCGTCGGCGGCGGGTACGTGCTCTACTACACGGCGCGCGACGCCGCATCGGGCAGGCAGTGCATCGGGGCGGCGACGGCCGACAGCCCGGACGGTCCGTTCGTCGACGCGCTGGGTGAGCCCCTCGTGTGCCCGGTCGAGCTGGGTGGCGCGATCGACGCCGAGACGTTCCGGAACGGCGACCAGCTCTACCTGCTGTGGAAGTCGGACGGGAACTGCTGTGCCCAGCCGGCGATCATCTACACCCAGCCGCTGTCCGCAGACGGGCTCACGCTCGCCGGTCCGCCCGTGGAGCTGATGCGCAACGACCTCCCGTGGCAGGGAACCGTGGTCGAGGCTCCCGCCATGGCGGAGCACGACGGCAGGTACTACCTGTTCTTCGCGGCGAACGACTACTTCGGCGGCGAGTACCGGACCGGGTGGGCCGTCGCGGACAGCGTCACCGGACCCTTCACCGTCGCGGAGGACGAGCTGCTCACGAGCGAGGACCTCGCCGGCGAGATCGTCGGGCCCGGAGGGCTCGACGTCGTCAGCACGCGCAAGGGCGACCCCCAGGTCGTCTTCCACGGGTGGGACGACGACTTCACCCAGCGCGGCGTCTACACCGCCGCGCTCACCTACGGTCCCGACGGTGTTCCCTCCGTGGAGGGAACGGCCGCACGGTACGAGGCGGAGGACGCCCTGCTCACCGACGCCGTCGCGCTGGACGACCCGGCGGCGTCGGGCCTCGGCAAGGTCGGCGGGCTCGACCACGGCTCCAGCGCGGTCACGTTCACCGTCGAGGCGCAGAAAGCGGGCCGGCACACCCTCGGGATCCGGTTCGCCAACGGTTCCCTCGACGCCGACGGGCGACCGGCGAGCGCGCGCCACGTCCTGACGGTCAACGACGACGAGGTCGCGGCTGTCGACTACTGGCACACCCGGTGGGCGAACTGGCAGACGGTCGAGGTGCCGGTCCGGCTCGCCCGGGGCACCAACACGATCACCCTGCGCAGGAGCGACCTGTTCGCCGAGCTCGACGCGATCTACCTGTCGCGCGGGAAGGCCGACGCGGTCGTGCCCGTCCACCCCGAGGACCTCGTCGACGCCACGCGGTACGAGGCGGAGGACGGCGTCGTCACCCGCGCCCACGTCCGCGCCGACACCACGGCGTCCGGGGGCAACGCCGTCGGCGGGCTGGACTTCGTCGACAGCGCCGTCTCGGTGCAGGTCTGGTCCGACCACGGAGGCCGGGCGGTGCTCGGGGTCCGGTTCGCCAACGGCTCCGAACGCGGCGGGTACCCGCTCGAGTCGGAGCACGCGGTCACGGTCGACGGAGCACCGAACGGGACCGTCACCTATCCCCACACCGGCTGGGGCAACTGGAACGTCGTCGAGCACCAGGTCGTGCTCGAGCCGGGCTGGAACACCGTCACGTTGACACGCCTGAGCTGGTTCGCGGAGATCGACGCGATCGACGTGGCGTGACCCACCCCGTCCGCGCACGACGCCCGTGGGCGCGCATCACCGGGATGCGCGCCCACGGGCGTCGCGCGCCACGGGCCGGAGCCCCGGATCATCGGGGCGCCCCGGATCAGCGGGGCGTGCCCTGCACGATCGAGCGGATGACCTCCACCGGCAGCTTGGGCTTGCGGTGGGAGTCCACCAGCCCGTTGGCCTCCTGCAGCGTGTCCGTGAGCTGGGTGTAGCAGATCCCGGCCAGCACGGGGCTGGCATGGAGGGCGTCGAACAGCGAGCGGACCCGGTCCTCGAAGTCCTCCGGTGAGCCGGCCACCGAGTACCCCCAGGTGTCGATGTCCGCATCGGGCGCCCAGGTGACGCCGCCGAACTCCGTCACCATGACCGGCTTGCCCTGCACCGCGGAGGGCAGCAGGGCCACCCGCCGGCCGGCAGGGCCGATGGAGCCGGGGAGCGCCGCCAGCGCATCGGCGGTCGCGTACCGGGGCTCGAGGACCGCACGCTCGGACGCGTAGTCGTGCAGGGTCAGCAGGTCCGACTCGGTGTGCTCCCACCCGTCGTTGGAGATCACGGGGCGTGTCGGGTCGAGCGCCTTGGTCAGGTGGTACAGGGCGCGGGTGAGGTGCTGCTGCGCCGGGTCGTGCGCGATGTGCTGGACGCCCCAGCTCTCGTTGACGGGCACCCACGTGACGATGCACGGGTGCGACCGGTCCCGGAGCACGAGGTCGGTCCACTCGCGCACGGTGCGCTCGACCGCGCGTGTCGTGAAGGTGAACGGCGCCGCGATCTCGCCCCAGACGAGCAGGCCGAGGCGGTCCGCCCAGTACAGGAACCGCGGGTCCTCGGCCTTCTGGTGCACGCGTGCGGCGTTGAACCCGAGGTCCTTGATGAGCTGCACCTCGTCGCGCAGCGCGTCGGCGCTCGGGGCCGCGAGGTGCGAGTCGGGCCAGTAGCCCTGCTCGAGCACGGAGCGCACGTAGTACGGGCGGTCGTTGAGCAGGAACCTTCCGTCCGCCTCACCGCACGATCGCAGCCCGAGGTAGGACGCCACGTCGTCGAGCACGGAACCGTCCGGTCCGACGACCGTGACCTGCGCATCCAGGAGGGTGGGTCGTTCGGGGCTCCACAGGAGCTCCTCGTACGCCTGGCCGTTGGCCTGCCGCGGCAGTGCGAGCGAGAGGGTGACCTGGGGGTCGTCGACCTCGATCTCGTGGCGGGCCAGGGTCTCGTCACCGGTGGTGATCTCGACGGCGATCCGGGTGCCCCGTTCCGGGCGGCGCGCGAGGAGCGCGGTGAGATCGACGGTGCCGCGCGGCACGTCGGAGCACCAGTCGAGGCGGACGACGGCGGCTCGAGGCACGGCCTCGAGCCAGACGGGCTGCCAGATGCCCGTGGTGCGGTGGTACCAGATGCTGTGGGGCTCGTCGCGCCAGTCCTGCTTGCCGCGTGGCTGCGAGACGTCGTGCGGGTCGTCGTGGGCGCGGACCACGAGGGCGAAGGAACCGCGCCGGGCGATCTCCGCGGGCACCTCGAGCGAGAACGGGGTCTGCCCGCCGGTGTGGGTACCGAGCAGGTGGCCGTCCGCCCAGACCTGCGCGTCGTGGTCGACGGCGCCGAAGTGAACCATGAGCACGTCACCCTGCGTGCCGAGACCGGCGGTGGCGACGTCGTCGGCGGTGATCGTCCGGCGATACCAGACGACGTCGTAGGCGCTGGTGTCGCCGATCCCGGACAGGGCGGACTCGGGCGGATACGGCACCCGGACGTGCCGGGGGAGGGCGGTGTCGCCGGCGCGGCGCGCGGGGGCGTCGTCGTCGCCGATGGCGAACTCCCACTCTCCCGACAGGTCGTGCCACTGCGGGCGCACGAGCTGGGGTCGGGGGCAGGTGCCGTCGGTGGTGCTCATCATCGAGGTCTCACGCATGGCATGAGCATGGACCATTAATACAGCGCTGTAAAGCAGGGCATCGAGACGCTGGTACCTCGGTGCGGGCGAGGGTCGGTCAGGCGCCGGGTGCGGAGGCGCGGACCTGCAGCGTGTGGGGGACCAGCCGGTGCCGGCCCACGCCCGTGGTCCCCTGCATCCGCTCCAGCAGCAGCTCGAACGCGACGCGGGCGAGCTCGTGCTTGTCCGGGGCCAGCGACGTCAGCGGCGGCCAGGCCCACTGCGCCATCGCGGAGTCGTCCCACCCGACCAGCGCCACGTCGCCCGGCACCTCACGGCCGTGCCGCCGCAGCGCGGTGAGCGCGCCGACCGCGAAGCGGTCGTCCCGGCAGACGAGGGCGTCGAACCGGAGTCCTCGCGACAGGGCGTCGTCCACGGCCGCCGCGGCGGCGCCCGAGCCGAAGCCCGAGGTGGTGAGCACCAGGCCCGGGTCGAGGGGCACGCCCGCGCCCACGAGCGCCTCCTGGTAGCCGAGCAGCCGGCGGCTGTTCGTCGCGGTGATGTCGCCCTCCACCAGGCCCAGGAAGCCGATGCGCGTACGCCCCGCGGCGAGCAGGTGGGCGGTGGCGTCCGCGGCCCCGCGCACGTTGTCCACCATGACGTGGTCGGTGGTCACCGGGGCCTCCACCTCGCCGAGCAGCACGAGGGGGAGGTCCTGGTGGAACCGCGCGATGTCGAGCGTGGCGATGCGCAGCGGCTGGAAGATGACCCCGTCGACGAGCCCGGCGTCCCGGTCGCGCAGGACGGCCCGCTCGGCCGTCTCGTCGCCGAGCGTCTGCTCGATGATGACGCGGTAGCCGTGGTCGCTCGCGACCTCCGCGACGTGCCGGGCGACCTCGGCGAAGTACGGGTGGTCGATCTCGGGCATGGCCAGGGCGATCATGCCCGTCCTGCCGGTCGCCAGCCGGCGTGCGGTGAGGTTCGGCTTGTAGCCGAGCTCGTCGATGGCCGCCTGCACCCGGGCGCGCGTCGCCGGCTGCACGTGGGCGTAGCCGTTGACCACGTTGGACACCGTCTTCATGGAGACGTTGGCCCGCTCGGCCACGTCGACCAGCCGTACCCGTGCCATGCCGCCTCCCTCGCCCGCCGCTGCCCGCTCGTTGTCGTGATCGTAGTGCCCGCGTGTCCGTCGTCGGGGCCGGGGGTCGACAACGCACGTTACAGCGCTGTACATTCGTCGCCAGCGCGCATCGCGCAGGCGTTTTCGACGAGGAGGACGACACTCATGACGAACCACACCGGGCGCGGACGCACCGTTCGCGCCACAGCCCTCGCTGCCACCGGAGCACTTGCCCTGGCTGCGTGCTCCGGCGGCGGCGACGCCCCGGGCCAGCAGCAGGCGGCCGAGTTCACCGGCACCTACGACGGCCCCGAGGTCACGCTCAGCTACTGGAACGGCTTCACCGGCGGCGACGGCCCGTTCATGCAGAGCATGGTGGACGAGTTCAACGCCGAGCACGACAACATCACCGTCGAGTCGAACACGATCGAGTGGGCGGAGTTCTACCAGAAGCTGCCCGCCGCGGTGACCGCCGGCGAAGGTCCGGACGTCGGTGTCATGCACGTCGAGCAGCTCTCGTCGAACGCCGTGCGCCAGGTGATCGACCCCGTCGACCCGCTCCTGGAGGGCATCGGGCTGACGGCCGACGACTTCACGCAGGAGATCTGGGACGCCACCGAGTACGAGGGGCAGCACTACGGCGTCCCGCTCGACGTCCACTCGCTCGCGATGTACTACAACACCGAGCACCTCGAGGAGGCCGGGATCACCGAGCCGCCGACGGACGCCGAGTCGTTCGACGCCGCGCTCGACGCGCTGCAGGAGGCCGGGCACGAGCACCCGTTCTGGATGCCCGCCCGGTGGCCCGCCCACCTCATGTTCCTGTCGGGAGTCTGGCAGGGCGGCGGTGAGCCGTACGCCGCCGACGGCGCCAGCGCCACCTTCGACTCCGCCGAGGGCGTCGAGACCCTCGAGTGGATGCGCTCGATCGTCGACGACGGGTACAGCCCGGAGAGCGTCGACGCCGACGCCCAGTACGTCGCGTTCAAGAACGGCGAGACGTCGATCACGTTCGACGGCATCTGGCAGATCAACGACCTGGAGGAGTCAGGCCTGCCGTACGCGGCCGTGCCCGTCCCCGCGCTCCTCGGCGAGCAGGCGACGTGGGCGAGCTCGCACCAGTTCTTCCTGCCGCACCAGAACGACCCGGACGAGGACAAGGTCGCCGCCGCCCAGGTGTTCGTCGCCTGGATGAGCGAGCACTCGGGGGAGTGGGCCGGCGCCGGCATGATCCCCGCCCGCGAGTCCGTGCGGACCGGCGGCGTGCTCGACGGCACGGTGCAGGAGCCCATCGCCGACGCGATCGACACCATGCGCTTCCTCCCGCCGGTCCCCGGCCTCGGGACGATCCAGGCCGAGACCCTCGAGGTCGCGGTGGCCGACGGCGTGCTCGGTGACCGCGCCCCCGACGTCGCCCTCACCGAGGAGGCCGAGCGCGCCACCGCGCTGATGGAAGAGAACCTGGCCCGGTTCGGAGGCTGACGCATGACCGCCACCCTTCCGACGGACGCCCTCGCCACGGCGAGGGCGTCCGCCCGGGGCGCTCGGCGCCGTCGGAGTCCGATCGACCCGGCCCCGGCCACGCCCTGGCTGTTCCTCGCACCGTTCCTCCTGCTGTTCGGGACGTTCGTCCTGCTCCCCGCGGCGCTCGGGGTGTGGATCTCCCTGCACGACTGGGACTACACGTTCCCGAACCACCCGTTCGTCGGGCTCGAGAACTACCAGGCCCTGATCGACCCGTCGTCCACGGCGAGCGGGCCGTTCTGGGAGTCGATGCGCGCGACCGGCATCTTCACGCTGGCCAGCGTCCCGCTGCTGCTGGTGATCCCGCTGCTGGTGGCGATGATGATGAAGGCGCGGTTCCCCGGGCGGAACTTCCTGCGGGCCGTCTACTTCGCACCGTTCGTGCTCGGCGTCGCCGTCGTCTCCGTCCTGTGGCGGTACCTGCTCGACACCAACATCGGGCTGGTCAACCACTACCTCGGCCTCGTCGGGCTGCCCGACGCCACGGCGTGGCTGACGTCCCTGCCCTGGGCGTGGGTCGCGCTGGTGGGGGTCACCGTGTGGTGGACCCTCGGCTTCAACGCCGTCATCTACCTGGCGGCGCTGCAGGACATCCCCGCCGAGCTGTACGAGGCGGCGCACGTCGACGGCGCGAGCGCCTGGCAGCGCTTCTGGGCGGTGACCTTTCCCGGGCTCAAGCCGGTGCTGATGTTCGTCGTCGTCAACACGCTGATCCTCTCCGCCAACATGTTCGGCCAGTCCTACCTGATGACCGAGGGCGGACCCGGCCGGAGCACCCGCACCGCGATCTACCTCATCGCCGACACGGGCCTCAGCTCGTTCCAGATGGGCAGCGCCGCAGCCATGAGCTACATCCTCACCGTGTGCCTGATGATCCTCAGCGCCGCGATCTTCTGGCTCTTCCGGGACCGGGACGCCCGCCGCACAGGAAAGAAGGTGCGCCGATGACCGCCGCTCCTCCCACCACATCCCTCCCCGACCGCACCGTGCGGGTCGCCGGCCACCGCGCCGGCAGCGTCGTCCGCCGGCGGGTCGCCCGCTACGTGGCGCTCTACGCCCTCGCGCTGGTCTTCGTCAGCCCGCTGCTGTACATGCTGGTGACGTCGTTCAAGACCCGCGCCGACGCCACCGGCGTCACGCCGAGCTGGGTTCCGGACCCGTTCACGACCCAGGCGTTCCAGACGCTGTTCACCGCGTCGGACACGCCGGTGCTGACCTGGTTCGCGAACTCGATGGTCGCCGCCACGGCCAACGCCGTGCTCGTCGTGGCGACGGCGTCGATGGCGGCGTACCCGCTGGCGCGCATGGAGTTCCGCGGCAAGGGCATCGTCTTCGGGCTGGTGGTGGCCATGCTGCTGGTGCCCGGCGTCATCCTCGTCATCCCGAACTACCTCATCGTGTCCGAGATCGGTTGGCTGAACTCCCTGCTCGCGATCATCGTGCCGACGGCGGCCTCCGCCTTCGGGGTGTTCTTCATGCGGCAGTTCTTCGTCAATTTGCCCGTCGAGCTCGAGGAGGCGGCGCTGCTCGACGGCGCCAACCGCTGGGAGGTGTTCGTCAAGATCGTCCTGCCCCTGGCGCGACCGGCCATGGCGACGCTCGCCCTGCTGGCGTTCCTCACCAACTGGAACGACTTCCTGTGGCCCGTGTACGTCCTGTTCAGCCCCGAGACGCGCACCTTGCCCGCAGGCCTGGCGACCTTGCAGGGCGCCAACCAGGTGCGGTACGACCTGCTGATGGCCGGCGCCGTGATCGCGAGCGTGCCCGTCATGGTGCTGTTCTCGTTCCTGCAGCGCTTCATCATCGAGGGCGTCTCGCGGTCGGGGCTCAAGGGGTGAGCGCCGCCGCGCGCCGGCCCGGCCGGGCCCGGCCCTGGCGACGGGTGACGTGCGCGGCATGGGCGGGCGCCGTCGTCGTCGGCCTGACGGCCTGTGGCCCGACCGAGCCGCCGGAGGCGGACGTCGTGGCCGAGGAGGGAGCGGAGACCTGGCGCCCGGAGCCGCTGATCGGCCAGGACTTCCCCGACCCCGACGTGCTCGTGACCGACGACGGGTATGTCGCCTATGCCACCAACGGCCCGCACACCAACGTGCGCGTCGCGACGTCTGACGACCTCGCGACCTGGGAGCAGCACGACGACGCCATGCCGGACCTGCCGCCCTGGGTGATCCCCGGCAGGACGTGGGCCCCGGAGGTCACACGGTCCGACGACGGCACGTACGTCCTGTACTTCACCGCGGCGAGCACGGAGCACGGCGTCCAGTGCGTGGGCGTGGCGGTGTCGGACGACCCGCTCGGGCCCTTCGAGGCCGTCGGTGACGGGATGCTCGTCTGCCCGGAGGGCGAGGGTGGGGCCATCGACGCGGCGACCTTCGACGACGACGGCACGACCTACCTGCTGTGGAAGAACGACGGCAACTGCTGCGGGCACGACACCTGGATCCAGGCTGCCCCGCTGGCTCCGGACGGGACGGCGCTCGCGGGCGACCCGGTGCGGCTGTTCCGGCAGGACCTGGCGTGGGAGGGCGAGCTCGTGGAGGCGCCGACGATCGTGCGTCGTGGCGGGACGTACCACGCGTTCTACTCGGCGAACTTCTACGGCGACGACACCTACGCCGTCGGGCACGCGACCGCGCCTGCCCTGGACGGACCGTGGACCAAGGACTCCGAGCCGCTGCTCTCCACCGCGGGCACGGGGGAGATGTTTCGTGGGCCGGGTGGGCAGGACGTCGTCGCGACGCCGGACGGGGACGTGCTCGTGTTCCACGGGTGGGACGGGGCGTACGTGGCGCGGGCGCTGTACGCACTGCCGCTCGAGTGGGACGGTGACCAGCCGGTCCCCGTGCTCCCCGTCGCACGCTCGTCGCGCTGATCCCCGTCTCGCCGCGAGGGCAGACGAACCGGGCACGTCGTGCCTCGCGCGCGTATTGCCATGCGGACCCACCGGCGTCACAAGGTGACCACACATCCGAATGCCGACGGCATGTGGCCGCGGACCAGGAGCCGTCGGTGAGAGCACGACCGGCCCGATCGACGAGTCCGAGACCGACGGTGGTCTGACGGTGACCGTCACGGGTGAGCTCGACCGGATCGTCGGGAGCTCGCGGACGAGTCGGGTGAGGTGTACCGCACCGTCGAGTGCGCGGGTGACGACGCTCCGGGGACCGCGTGGACGGAGGAGGTGGATGACGGTGGCCGTGCCGCGTCGCCGACCTGTGGCTTCGACGCCCGGGACAACACCCGGACGGGCCGACTGACGCTCACGGGCACGGCCTACTGGAACACCACGTCGAACGGTGGCAACCAGGAGGTGACGATCGATATCCCCGCGCTGACGCGCTCGACCTCGCTCGAGATGGGTGAGGTCCAGGTCATCGTCCAGTAGCGCCGCGAGATCTGCGTCGGCACGTGGCCGGGACGGGAACCCGTCCCGGCCACGTGCGTCCAGGGTCAGCGGCTCTGGCGGCGGAACAGCACGACCAGGACACCCGATCCGACGAGGGCGAGGGCGAGCAGGACCAGCGCGGCCACCCGGGGGCCGGTGACGGGCAGCTGCCCGCCGGTGGCGACGTCGGACGAGGACTGTCCCCGGACGACGTCGGTAGCGGTGTTGACGAGCACGACCTCGACGTCGGTCCCGACCTCCACGGTCGCCGACGCGCCGGTGACGGGCTCGCCGTCGACGCGCCACTCGACCGGCTCCCAGGCGACGTCGTCGACCGGCGGCAGGTCCTGCTCGGTGAGTGTGACCTCGGTGTCGACGGGCAGCGGGGCGAGGGCGAGGGTCTGCTCCTCACCGGCCAGCAGCTCGAGCGTGCCGGCGTCGCCGCCGGCCACCTGGTAGGAGACGGTGTACGAGGTGCTACCGGGCACGATGTCCGCGGCCTCGCCGCCGACCCTCTTGGTGACGCTGATGCTCCCGGTCGGCTCCGCCGTCGTGTCGCACGGGAGGGTGCCGGCGAAGAAGTAGGCGTGGGCCTCGCCACCGCGCAGGTCGAGGTCGCGGGCGACGATCTGGCCGTCGATCGGGGCGGCGTCGACGGTGAGGTCCGCCTCGGGCGCGTAGACGGAGCCGTCGATGCGCGTGCCGGAGCCGTCGAGCGTCACGGCGCCGTCGTGCCGGGAGAGGTCTCACAGGACGTACGGGGCGACCTGCCCCTCGGAGCCGAAGACCTTGCCCGAGAGCTCGGTGGTCCCGGCCGGGACGGAGACGATGAGGGGGGAGTCCGCCGAGGGCAGAGTGCCGTCGGCGAACTGCACCTGGCTCGCGCCGGCGATGTCCGCGTAGTCGACGACGTTCGGCACGCCGGGCTCGACCGCGGAGAGCACCACCCGGTCGCCGACGTCCTCTGCGACGGTCAGCCGGTGGGAGCCGGTGCCGCTGGTCAGGTCGGCGAGGCACTGGCGGACGGTGTCGACGCCCGGGCCCGACTCCACGTACGCGGCGACCGAGCCCAGGTCGGTGGCGACGGTGTCCGCGCCGTCGGGCCATGCCTGGTTCGTCGCGTCGATCGCGGGGGCGTTCTCTGTCGCGGTCCGGTAGCGGGTCCAGCCCCCGCGTTCGTACGTGCCGAAGGCGGGGTCGTCACCGACCACCTTGAGGTAGCCCTCGAGCTCGCTGCCGCTGCCCGCCGGGACCCCCTTGTTCTCGACCTTCGTGAGCCCGGAGGTCGGGGTGCAGGAGCCGATGAGCAGCCGGGTGGGGTCACCGTCGACGGTGGGGATCGTGTAGTCGGCCGTGCCGGCGGCCTGGTGGATCACCGGGCAGGTTCCGCCGTCGGCGCGGACCGTCAGCTCGCCGCCGACGGCGATCTCGCCCTCGGTCTCGTGGTTGTCCAGCGTCGCGTCGCCCCGGGAGTAGACCGAGAAGCCACCGGCGATGTCGAACGGGTCGACCTGCGCCGTCGCAGCACTGGCGGGGGCAGCGAGCATGCTCAGGGCGAGGGCCAGTCCGAGCGGGGCGGCGGTACGAGTCAGCGCTCCGTGTCGCGTGCGGTGGGACGGGATCCGACGGCGGTCGGGTGAGTCCACGGCCATCCTCTCGGTGGGCTGTGGCGGACGCCGGACAGGCCGGTCGACCACGAGGCAAGACACCGGGGCGGGAGGCCTATGACGCCACGTTCTGTGGCTTCGCTCACTCAAGATGCTCCTAGCCGGGCGCCGTGATATGAGCAGCAGGTTCGCAGGGCGTTCGCAAGGCCTGGAGCGGGTGAAGTTTTTGCCAGCGCATGCGGTTGCCTCAAACCGCGCCTAGCGTCGCCGGTGACCGGCCCGTCAGTGACGACGGGCAACGAGGCGCTGCAGGGGGCACGCCACGAGGCCTGTTGCTCCCTGCCCGAAGGGGAGTGGCGGGCGTGGTGGAGCAGGGGGACTCCGAGCTGTTGGGCGAGATCCGCGACGGTGCGCGGTGGGCCGCGTCGCAGCTCTACGAGCGTCATCGCCCCGCGGGGCTGCGCCTCGTGCGGCGCATCAGCCGTTCCTTCGACCCTGAGGATGCGCTCCACGACGCGTGGGCCAAGATCCTGCACGCGATCCATGCCGGCGCCGGGCCTCGCGAGGAGTTCACCCCGTACTACTACTCGGCGATCCGGTCCGTGGTGTTCACGCGAGCGGCCCGAGAGGTCCGCAAGATCGCTGCCGAGCAGGCCGCCGCCCAGGAGGAAGTCGTCGTGCCGCGCGACGCGACCGAGGGGTTCGTCGTGCGCGAGGCCTTCGAGAGCCTCCCCGAAAGGCACCGGATCGCCCTGTGGGCGGCCGAGGTCGAGGACCTGCCGCGGCAGCAGATCGGCGAGCTCCTGGGTATCGACGACGGAGCCGTCTCTGCGCTGCTGTACCGCGCGCGGGCCGGGCTCCGGCGCGAGTGGCGGTTCCTGACGTCCGAACGCGACCCGACCTGGCAAGAGCGGGCGCCCTAGATGTGACACAGGTCACATCGGTGCTTCCGTCACTTCCTCCCGGGGTCGGGGTCTTGACGGGTGATCGGTGAAGTGACGGAGACCACACGAGGGCGTCCGTCGACCGGGCCCTCGGGCCTCACGTGGTTTGGGCAATACCTCGACGACGAAGTTCCAGAGTCACGCCAAGGAAAGGGGCCAGCGTGCTCGCATCGCACCGGACCTCCAGGGGCAGTCGGTCCGCCCCCCGTACCACTCGCCTCGCCGCGCTGCGGCACCGGTTGGCCGGCCTCGCCGTGCTGCTGGTGGCCGCGCTGATCGGCAGCGTCGCGATCGCGACGCCCGCGCAGGCGGTGACCGTCTACGAGCTCGAGGGCGAGTGGGACGACGACACGCCTGACGTCGTGCAGACCGGGGACTCGGTCGCCGGCACGTGGTGGGCGAACGTCAACGACGACTCCGAGGCGCCGGGCAACGAACCGGTCGACAACGTGACGATCACGGTCACGGCGGTCGGTGCGGTCTTCGAGGAGATTCCCCCGGTCTGTCTGACGGAGGGAGTCGATCCGCCGTCGGAGATCCTGGACGACGGCGCGACGCTGGTGTGCAACGGGGGCACGTTCGACGAGGGCACCGCGTTCCGCCTGGACACGGCGGTGACGGTGACGGCCGTGGACGGTGAGTCGGTCTCGCTGTCGGCCACGGTGGCCGACCAGGCGGCGGAACTTCCTGAGATCCCGGTGGAGAACCCGTTCGTCATGGACATCGTGTGGGACGAGAACTCCGGGGCTGCGTCGAACAATGGCGACTCCCGGGACATGACGTTCAACTGGACGTTGATCCATGGTGCGTTCAGCCCGGATGGCCAGGACCCGATCACCTATACCTTGGACGTGAGCAACTCGGTCGGTGGTCCGATGCAGATCGGCCCGGAGGCATGCTCGGCTTTTGAGACGGGGACGGCGACCGGTCACCCGTGGTCCGGGGGTGATCACCCTGCCGACCAGATGGCACCGTTCGTCGACGACTGCACGTTGACACAGATCAACGGCACGACCTTTGAACTGACGCTGTCCGGCATCGACTACAGCCACGCCCAGGTTCCGACCAACGACTCGACCGGGAACACGCTGCCCCACGCACGAGTCGCCGTTGCGTCCGGGCAGGTGCAGTTTCGTGTCATCACCGACGAGAACTCGGGACAGGTGACCGTGGAATCGAGCGCTCCGACGTACACGTCGGTCAACGGTGCCTTGGCAGAGGACGACGGGACCAACAACTCCTCGACCAACAACTGGATCAGCGGCGTACATTACGGCGGCTGGAGCCCGAACTACACCGGATCGAGTGCATCGAGCTGGGCCGACACCTACCGCGTCAGCCCGGGAACCGAGGTGCGGGCCTCTGTCTCGATGAACTATCGGAACGTGGATGAGGTGGCGACCGTAGGTGGCATGTGCGTGATACTCGACTCCGAGTATGTCGATTTCACCAGTGTGGACGTCGTGGACGTCAACAACGGATTCACCGAGGTTGACGTGCCGGTCGAGTACTTGGTCGCCGCCGCTCCGTACGCCGATCCGAACGCGATCGAGCCCTGCGGCAACGAGAGTCTCAACTGGGTGTCCACACCGCCGGCTGACCTGACGACGGTGCGTGCGGTGCGCACGCAGTACGACATCGCCGACGTCGGCACGGACTCGCGGCCAGCCTTGCGCGTCTACCAGACCATCGACAGTGACATCGATCCCGGTCAAGACGTGTGGATGTGGAGTGCCTACCGCGGGACCGGCAGTGGCGCTCCATGGACCTACCCGAATCGTAGCAACGACCCTGATGATGTCTCGAACGAGGGCGTTTCGACGGCGGATGCCCGGTACCCGTTCACCGGTCCTCACCGAGATGTACTGCGCATCTCGACGGTGTCGCCGGCGGTGTCCAAGTCGGTGGACCCGGCGACGGTGGACCCGGGCGACTCGGCGACCTTCACAGTGACGTACGCGGCCGAGGGAGTCGGCGATCTCTCCCCGACGGTTGACGGCTACGAGATCGTGGACACGCTGCCCGAGGGAATGACGTACGTGGCAGGGTCCTCGTCGACGGGTAGCGATCCCGAGATCGAGGGGAGTACGCTGACGTGGACCATTGACGGGGTGCCGACCAACGAGGACCAGACCCTGACCTACGAGGTCGATGTCGCCGAAGACGTCGACCCTGGTGCGCGGCTGGTGAACAGTGTGGACGGCAGCGTGGGTGGTCTTGAGACCGAAGAGCCGGCGACGGCTGCGGTCACTGTCAACGCCGCCGGTTCCACATCGATCCTCAAGACGGCGGATCAGGCATTCATCCCGAACGTGAACGGTGACGGTGTCGGTGAGGGGTCCTGGACGGTGGACGTGGTCTCGGAGGACTCGTCGGCGCAGGTGTTCACGGACACGATCGACATCCTGCCGTACGCGGGGGACGGCCGCGGTACGGACATGACGGGCACGTACGAGCTCAGCGGTGACGTCACCGTGAGCATGGGCGCCACCGTCTACTACACGACGGCGGACCCGGCGACGCTGTCCGACGACCCGGCCGACCCGATGAACGGGGCCTCGGGTGACACGACGGGCAACACGGTGGGCTGGACCACGACGTTCGACCCGGACGCGACGGCGGTGCGTGTCATCACCGACGAGCTCGAGCCACGGGGGGCGTTCAACTTCACGATCCCGATCGTGACCGACGGGATGGACAGCGCGGACGTGCTGGTCAACCGGGCGCAGGGTCGGGCGGAGAACACCCGTCTGGTGATGCGGACCTCGGCGGAGACGCAGATCGCCACCTACTACTCGGCGAACCTGAAGAAGTACGTCCAGGACTCCGAGGGGGAGTGGCAGGACGCGCAGGAGCCGGGGACTGGCCCCGAGTTCCACATCGGGGACACCGTCCCGTACCAGATCGTGGTGGAGAACACCGGGCAGGGCACGCTGACCAACATCGAGGTCACGGACGACCTGTACCCGGAGCTCGGCTCATTCACGATCGACGTGCTCGAGCCGGGGGAGAGCTACGTCCACGGGTTCGAGATCGTGCTGACCGAGCCGGTGGGCGAGGACGACGTGGTGAACACGGCGTGCGCCGAGTCCGACATCCCCGAGGACTCGGTGGACGAGAACGGCGACCCGCTGCCGCCGGAGATCAACTGCGACCCGGCCAGGTTCACGCCGGTGGGGGACACCACCCACACCAAGGAGCTGGTCTCGGCCGCTCCGATCGGTGGCGGGCAGTGGGAGATCGTCTACGAGATCGTGGTGGAGAGCGTCCAGACGCCGGCCGCGGAGTACGCGCTGGCGGACGAGCTGCACTTCACCGACCAGGCGACGATCACCTCGGCCGAGGTCACGGCGTCCCCGGGCGACGTGACGCTCACCGACCCGGCGTGGGACGGTCAGGGCAACCTGATGGTCACGGACTTCGCCGAGATCGAGGGGATGGACAACCCGGACTACGAGCCGCACGTCTACCAGGTGACGGTCGTCGCTGACGTGCCGCTGCAGCTCGAGGGTGCCGGCGGCGCCGATGACCCGACGGCCTGCGGCGCCGAGGACGGCGAGCCCGAGGACCGGGCGTTCACCAACACCTCGGAGCTGACGAAGTCGAACGGGGAGACCGAGCAGGACGAGGCCTGCGCGGAGCTGCCGTCGATCGACGTCACCAAGTCGATCACCGACGGGCCGGTGCCCAACGGTGACGGCACGTGGACGGTGTCCTACGACCTCGTCGCCTCGAACGACGGCGCGGCCGAGGGTGAGTACGACCTGTCGGACGCGATGACGGCGGCCGGTGACCTGGAGGTCGTCGACACCTCGCTCACCGGTTGGCCGGAGGGTGTCACTCCGGACGAGCTGTGGACCGGGCTGGGCGCCGAAGGGTCGCCGGAGAACGTCATCGTCAGGGGTGAGACGCTGGCCGGTGGGTCGCAGCACTCCTACCAGGTGGAGGTGGTGCTCGGCATGGCCGAGGACGCCGCGTACCCGCCGGACGTGTCAGCCTGCCCGGACGAGCCGGGTGGCGAGGGTGGCGGTCTGGCCAACACGGTCGAGATCGACCACAACGACCTGACCGACACGGACGAGGAGTGCACCTCGGTGGCCGCGATCGTGGTCGACAAGTCGATCTCGGACGGCCCGGTGCCGAACGGTGACGGGACGTTCACGATCACGTACGACCTGGTGGCCGAGAACGTCGGTGGCGCCGCGGGTGAGTACGAGGTCACCGACCGGCTGCAGTACGGCGAGGGCATCGAGATCGTCGAGGCCGGGATCGTCACGGCGCCCGAGGGCGTCGAGACGAACGGCGAGTGGACGGGGCTGGGTGCCGAGGACGCGGCGGTCAACAGCGTGGCCTCCGGTGTCTCCCTCGACGCCGGGACGACCCACACCTACCAGGTCGAGGTCCTCGTCCAGCTGGACGAGGACACGATCGACCCGTCGGTGCTGCAGTGCCCCGAGCCCGGCTCCGGTGAGTCGGGGGGCCTTGCGAACTCGACCGAGCTCGAACACAACGGGATCACGGACTCCGACGACGTGTGCGCCTCGCTGCCGCTGATCGACATCGCCAAGTCCATCGCGGACGGCCCGGTGCCGAACGGTGACGGGACGTGGACCATCTCCTACGAGCTGGTGGCCATGAACTCCGGTGGCGCCGAGGGCGACTACGACCTCGCGGACCGTCTGCTGTACGGCGAGGGAGTCGTCGTCGAGTCGGCGGCCGTCGTCACGGCACCTGACGGCGTCGAGACGGAGGCCGGCTGGACGGGTCAGGGCGACGAGGGCGCGGCGGAGAACGTCATCGCCTCCGGCGTCACCCTGCCGGCCGAGAGCGACCACACCTACGAGGTGGACGTCGTGGTCTCTCTGGACCGCGAGACGGTCACGCCGGAGGCGCTGGAGTGCCCCGAGCCCGGGTCGGGCGAGAGCGGTGGCCTGGCGAACTCCACGGAGCTCACCCACAACGGTGAGAACCGGGACGACGACGTGTGCGCCCCGCTGCCGCTGATCGACATCACCAAGTCCCTGGTGGGCGCGGTGATGCCGGTCGAGGGCGAGGACGGCGTGTACGACGCCACCTACGAGCTGCTCGTGACGAACGAGGGGGCCGGTGACGGTGCCTACGACCTGACCGACACCCTGTCGGCCGGGGAGGGCATCGAGGTGATCGGCGTCCAGGACGTGACGACCGACGCGCCGGACGCCGTGCTCAACGACGGCTTCGACGGGATCGAGGACGTCACCATCGTCACCGACCAGCCGATCGCGGGAGCCGACGGCGCAGCCGTCGAGCACCGCTACGAGGTCGTCGTGCGCTACAGCGCCGACCTGTTCGGTGTCGAGGTCCCGACCGACGACGTCTGCTCGACGGCCGACGGCGGACCCGTCCCCGGTGCGCTGGCCAACGAGGCGTCCGTGGACTGGAACGGGATCACCGAGGACGACGAGGAGTGCCTGCGGGCCGGCAAGCCGACCATCGACAAGGAGCTGACGTCGGCCGCGCCGGTCGGTGACGGCCAGTGGGAGGTCGTCTACGACATCACCGTCGGCAACGTCGGTGATCAGGGCACGTTCTACGACCTGGACGACGAGCTGCACTTCGCCGAGGACGTCACCGTCACGGACGTGGGCGTCGTCGGGCCGGAGGGCGTTGCGGTCAGCGACACCTTCGACGGGATGGAGGACACGCGGATCTCCACCGACGTGCCGATCATCGGGCTGGACGACGAGGCCTATGCGCCGCACGTCTACACCGTCAACGTCCTGGCCGACGTGCCGCTGCAGGTCGGTCCCGGTGAGGCCGACGGCACGGGCGCACCGGACTGCACCGAGCCGGCCGGGGGCAACACCCTGGAGCAGGGGCTCAACAACGCCGCCACGCTGACGGACGAGAACGGCAACGAGACCACGGACACCGACTGCGGTCCGCTGCCGTCCATCTCGATCGACAAGCAGCTCGTCGGGGAACCGACCCAGGGCAGCGGGGGCACATGGACGGTGGAGTACGAGATCACGGCCACCAACGACGGCGCGGCCGAGGGCGAGTACACCCTCACCGACCGTCTGCGCTTCGGTGCCGGCCTGGACATCACGTCCGCGGCCGTGACCGTCACGCCCGACGGCGTCACGGCGGCGTCGGGCTGGACCGGCCAGGGCGGTGAGGGCGACCCCGCGAACGTGGTCGCCACCGACGTCCTGCTGGGCGCAGAGCAGGCCCACACCTACCAGGTGCGGGTCACGGCGAACCTCGACGAGGACCAGGCGGACGAGTCCACGTTCGCCTGCCCCGCACCCGGTTCGGGGGAGCCGGGCGGGTTCGCCAACACCGCGGGCGTCGACCACAACGGCCTGACCGGTCAGGCCGACGCCTGCGCGACACCTGACGAGCCGGAAGACCCGACGCCGGCCGGACCGGGCAGCCTGCCCGTCACCGGCGCGACGATCGGGTGGCTCTCCGCGGCCGCAGTCCTGCTGCTGCTGCTCGGCGCGGCGGTCGTCCTGACCACCCGCCACCGCCGGCTCCACCAGTAGCCGACGGCTCAGGTCGTCGACCACGACGGCGTCGCTCACCCCGCGGGGAGGGCGGCGCCGTCGTCGTGTGCGGACGACCGCCGGCCACGGCTGCATCCTGTGGGCCGCCTCACATCTTGCGGCGTCATGTCAGCAGTTCGTCGACGTCTTGCCCGGTGGTGCCTGTGCCGACCCTGATCAGCAGCGGTCAGCAGCCACTTCCGGACGAGCGACGACGAGAGGGCGAGATGACGGACAGGCGAGCAGCCGGTGGAGTGCTGCGTGAACGGCGGTCAGGACGGTGGCGACGCGGCTGGTCGCTCCTGGGGGTCTTGGCGCTCGCGCTGCCCCTCGTGGCCGTCCCGGCGACCTCTGCCAGCGCCGCGACCTGGGGCATCCAGAAGCAGGAGACGAGCGCCGGCCCGTACGCGCCCGGCCAGGACGTGCAGTGGCTCGTGACGATCTCCTGCTCGGACCCGAACCAGGACCCGTGCACGAACACCGTCCTCAGCGACCCGTTGCCCGAGGGCGTCGAGCTCGTCAGCGCCACCATCCAGAACCAGAACGGCTCCGACGGCCAGATCGACGCCGACCTCGAGGCGAACACGGTCACCTACACGGCGCCGACGGTGGGCAACGGCACGCAGGTCCAGATCGCCATCACCGGGCGCATCGACCCCGACCTGCCGTACAGCGCGTCCGGGGTGCCGATCACCAACACGGCGACCGTCGTCGCGGACAACGCCGCCGAGGCCGACGACACGGACGACATCGTCCCGGTCGTCGATCTCGTCCTGGACTCCCGGACCGCCAAGACGATCGACCCCGAGGGCGCGCTCGCCGAGCCCGGCACGCCGGCCACGATGACGTTGGAGGCCACCAACACCTCCAACGACGCGGTCGACACGCTCGTGGTGCAGGACCCGGTGGACCCGACCGCCGACCCGAACCCGTTCACGTACCTCGAGTACACGGGCACCGGCGACATCACGCTCCCGCCGGACGCGGACACCGTGGACAGCGAGTACTGGGACGGCGACTCCTGGGAGCCGCTCGACGCCGCGGTGGACCCGAGCACCGTGCAGGGCGTGCGCTACACGTTCAGCGGCGACGTCCAGCCTGGCGCCTCGGCGACCATCCCCGTCGAGGTGCAGCAGAGCGAGGCCGTCACCGAGCTCGCCGACCAGACCACGGTCACCAACGACGTGTCCTCCCACGTCACCCACCCCGAGGGCGAGTCCGACCCGACGACGGCGGAGGACACCTACGTCATCACGCCGCCGAACAACGCCGTGACCGCGTCCAAGAGCTTCGACCCGGCCACCGTGAGCGCCGGCGACCCGACCACGGTCACCCTGGGTGCCACGAACGCCGGGACCCAGGTGGGCTCGCTGACGATCACCGAGCCGTCGCCGGGCGCCGACAGCCCCTTCGAGGGCGACGACCCGATCACCTTCACCGGGTGGGGCACCGACGGCGCCGGGGCGGGCGTCGTCTGGCCGGCGGACGCCACCGAGGCCACCGTGACGTTCACGTGCGCCGACGGCGGGACGTCCGACGAGAGGACCACGGCGGTGAACAGCCTGCCCGCTGCGCCCGACGGCTGCGAGGTGGTCGGCTTCACCGTCGAGTTCACCGGTGACATCGTCTCGAGCGCCGGGGCGACGATCCCCTTCACGGGGGACACGGACCCCGACCAGGACGCCGACGACGTCACGCACCCGAACGAGATCACCGCGCAGGTCCCGAACGCCGAGGACACCGCCGCCGCGGAGCTCGTCACCCTGACCGACCGGCTCGCGACCGAGACGACCAAGTCGATCTCGCCGTCGACGATCCCTGCCGTCCCGGGGCAGAGCGTCATCATGCAGCTGCCGACCCAGCTCCTGCCGTTCGGTCCGGAGGGCTCCACGACGAACGCCGACCAGATCGTCGTGCAGGACCCGACCGAGCCGGAGAACCCGTCGAGCTTCTGGGGCAGCTTCGTCCCCTCCGAGGTGCGCAGCACCGACGTCCCGGCGGACTCCACGCTCACCGTCAGCTACTGGGACGGCGCCGACTGGGTGGCCGCCCCCGGCTGCGGGCCGTTCACCGGCCCCGACACCGTGAGCTGCGACCTCCCCGAGGACGCCCAGGGCGTCCAGCTCGTCTACGACTCCACGGCCGACGGCTTCGCGCCCGGCACCCAGGTGCAGCCGAACCTCGTCGCCGAGTACACCGGGTCGCCGGACCAGGCGGAGCCGCTGACGAACTGCGCGGCGTCCAGCGCGTCGTCGGACGCGGTCACGGACACGCCGTGGGCGGAGGGGTGCGCCGACGTGACGCCGGAGCCCGTCGACCCGGGCGAGGGCCCCGACCTCCTCACCAAGGAGTTCCTCGAGGACCCGGCGGACGTGATCGCCCGCTCCGACGAGCAGGCCACGGCACGCCTGACCTGGTCGACCGGAGGTTTCTCCGGGATGGAGCAGGTCGTCGTGCAGGACACCGCCGACCCCGTCGCGGCCGACGACCCGGCGATCGCGGACTCGTTCTTCGACGCCTTCGACCTGGTGAGCATCGCGGCGGACGACCCGCTGCTGCCGTACGACCAGGTCGAGTCCGTCGAGCTGTTCGTCGACGGCGCGTGGGTCGCCGCCGAGGGCGACCCGTGCCCGTGCGACGGCGCCTTCCCCGGGTACACGCTCACCGAGGCCGAGCAGGAGGCGGCCACGTCCGTCCGGCTCACCTACGTCGAGTCGCCGACGCGCGGCACGGACGACCCGTCGGCCCCGCAGCCCGGCGACGGGGTCGCCCGCTCGACCCTGGACGCGGGCCGGCACCTCGACCTGAGCTTCCAGGTGCGGGACACCAAGCGCAGCGACGGCAGCCCGGCGCTCGGTGAGTCGGACTACAACACGGCGGACCCGGGGCTGGTGAACGACACCGCTCGCGAGACCGCCTCGCTCGGCGAGACGGAGTACACCGACGTCGACGGCGACGACGTGCTGATCTTCGACCAGCCGCTCAACGTCACGGTCGACAAGGCCTGGACCGGCGGCCCGATCTCCGTCCCGCCGGCCGGCACCCCCGCGGGGTCCTACCCGTCGACGACGTCGACGATCACCGGCACCAACACGTCCGCGGCGAAGGTCGACCAGCTCCGGCTCGCCGACCCGGGCGTGCCGGGCAGCGGCGACGTGCAGACCGCCGAGGGCACCCGCCCGTTCGACGACTTCACCCTGACGGCGATCGACCTGTCGCCCCCGGACGGTGCCGAGACGATCACCGTCACCCTCACTACCTGGGACGGCGGAGCCACGACCGGCACGGAGTACGTGGTCGAGGCCGACGGCACGGGCCTGCCCGCCGACCAGTCCGACGTCGTCGGTGTCGAGGTGGCCTACGACGGCCTCGTCGAGGCCGGCGCGCAGGGCGCGATGGACCTCACGCTGCAGCTGCGGGAGGCGGACCGGTACACCGGCGAGACCATCACCCTCGACACGCTCGAGTCGAACCCCGTACCGAACGGGGCCGTGGCGACGATCGCCGACCCGGGCGGCACCGAGGACGACGTCCGGCTCGCGTACGACGACGCCACGATGGCGCTGCAGGACGCCGAGATCGGCCTCGAGGTCGGCAAGTCCTTCTCGCCCGAGCAGATCGTCGAGCCTGGCACGGGACCGGTGACGATGACCCTGACCGGGGAGCCGGTCGGCCCGTCGCGCGCGGTCGAGATGGTGCTCACCGACGACGACCCGCAGTTCTGGAACCAGTACGACTTCGCGGGCTTCGACGGCGCGACGCTCTCGGCCCCGATCCAGCAGGTCCAGGTCGACGCCTTCACCGGCGCGACCTTCACCGGTGAGCCCGGGTCGGCCGACCCGGTCGCGGTCGACGGCGGCACCTGGGTCGAGGGGACGCCGTCCGCGGCCTTCGAGCTGCCCGACGGCGTCGCCCCGGGCGACGTGCAGGGCCTGCGGTTCACCTTCACCCGGACGGACGGCTCCGTCTGGGAGAACCCGGCCAGCCCCGTGCAGGAGGTACCGGTCTCGGTCGAGCGGCGCCTCGAGATGCGCAGCGGCGGTGCCGTCCAGCACGACCTCGTGGACAACGACCCCGCACCGGGGGAGTCGGCACCGGGCGTCGCGAGCAACACCGTGGACGGCGAGGTGACCGGCGCCGACCTCGTGGTCGACCCGGACTCCGGCGAGACCGTCCCGGTCTCCGCGACGGACGAGGCCGACGCCGAGATCGTCTACGTGCACGCCACGAACGCCGTCGAGATCGTCAAGGACTTCGACGACGTCGTCTCCGGCGGCACGCAGACGCCCGACGGCGTGTTCCCGATGAACATCACGGTCACCAACGCCGGTGACCGCGCGATCGTCGACCCGGTGATCGTGGACGACCCGATGCCGGCGGACGGCGACGGCGCCCAGCTCCGGCTGGCCGACGTCGACGAACCGTTCAGCTACACGCTCGACGGCGCCGCACCCGACCCCGCCACCGGACCCGCGCTGCCGACCGACCCTGCGGAGGTGACGGTCGACCAGACCGGCGACCTCGACACCCTCGGGTTCACCTTCCCGGAGGGGTCGGTGCTCGAGGTGGGGCAGTCGTACACCATCACCGTGCAGGTGCAGTTCCGGCTCGGCCTGCCGGCCCGGACGCTGGTGGAGAACACGGCCGGGGTCACGGCCGACCGGCCGTGGGACCTCTGCGAGCCCCGGCTCGACGAGGAGACCGGCGCCTGCGAGGCGGACGCCGACGTCACCCCGATCCCGGCCGCGGTGCTCGCCCAGACCAAGCACGTCAAGGCCACCGAGGACGACGAGCTCGACGTGATCGTCGACCCGGCGGCCTCGAACCCGCCGGCGGAGTGCGTCCCGGACGCGGACGGCTTCTACTCCTACCCCTGCACCCCGGTCATCGCCCCGGGCCAGAACGAGACGTGGCGGATCGAGATCAACAACGTCGGCAACCTGCCGATGGACAAGCTCGTGATCTACGACCGGCTGCCGACGCCCGGGGACACCGGCTCCTACGCGGACTCGGCGCGCGACTCGGCGTGGGGCCCGTACCTCACCACCGACCCGCCGCCGGAGCTGGTCGACGCTCCCGAGGGGGCCGACCTGAGCTTCGCGTACTCGACCGTGCAGGACTACTGCATGGACGACCTCGAGGACGCGGCCAACGAGCCGATCTGCCCGACGGACGACCCCGAGACGGGGTGGGTGCCGCTGACGGGCACGGAGTCCGACGAGCTGTTCGCGTCGATCACGGCGATCAAGATGGTCATCACGTTCCCCGAGGACGACCTCTTCCAGCCCGGCGACCACGTCGACCTGGACGGCACCACGACGACGCCGCCCGTGGCGCCCGAGGCCGGCGATCTCTCGATCGCCTGGAACTCCGCGGCGGCCTCCGGTTCGGTGTTCGCCGACGGCAGCTCGTCATCGATCCTGCCCACCGAGGGCACGAAGGTCGGCGTCGCGACGGCGACCGGCTCGCTCGCCGTGGACAAGGCGGTGACCGGGCCCGGCCTCGCGTACGCCCCGGAGCGCTTCGAGCTGACGGTCGAGTGCGTCTCCGCCGTCGACACCTGGGTCGAGACCGCGCTGGAGCCGATCACGGTCACGGTGACGCCCGGTGAGCCCGTGACCGTGCCGAACCTTCCGTACGGCTCCCGCTGCACGGTGACCGAGGGGGACAACGGGCAGTCGAGCTTCTCCACCGAGACGGTCACCATCGGCCAGGAGCCGGACGTCGCCGAGATCACGGCGACGAACGACTACCAGCTCACCGGGATGGAGCTCGCCAAGCAGGTGGAGAGCGACGCCGTCGACGCCACCGGCGGGGCCGTACCGTACGGCCCGTTCGAGGTCACCGTGGAGTGCACGTTCCTCGACGAGGCGGTGTACGCCGACGGCTACGACGCCGACACCCCGATGGTGCTGACGCTCGAGGACGGTGCTGCCCCCACGACGCTCGACGGCTTCCCCGTGGGGACCGAGTGCACGGTCACCGAGACCGAGACGATGTCCGCGGCCTCGACGTCGATCGAGGTCAGCCAGGACGGCACCGACCCGGTGACGACGGACGGCGCGTCCGCCACCGTGGTGCTCACCGAGCTGCCCGAGGGCTCCGAGGACGACGTCGCGACCTCGGTCGAGATCACCAACACCTACGAGGTCGGGTCGCTCGACCTGCTCAAGGTGGTCGGCGGTGACGGCGCCGAGTCCTACGGCACCGGCCCGTTCGTCATCGACGTCGTGTGCGTCGTGACGGGGACCGAGCCGGAACCGCGGGTCGTCTACGACGGCTCCGTGGTGCTCGGCGGAGCCGGTCCGCTCGAGGCGCAGATCACGAACCTGGCGGCCGGCGCGGAGTGCGCGGTCACCGAGAGCGAGGACGGTGGGGCGACCAGCACGGTCGTCACCCCGGAGTCCGTGGTCGTGGACGGCGGCGACACCGTCGGCGTCCAGGTCGTCAACACCTTCGACGTCGGGTCCGTCGTGGTGGACAAGGTCGTCGTCGGTGACGCCGCCGAGTTCGCCGTCGGCCCGTACGAGGTGCTGCTCGAGTGCACCTGGCAGGGCGAGGGCCTGGCGGTGCCCGGCGGCGCGGCGCGCGAGCTGGTGCCGGGCGAGCCGGTGACCTACGACGGCCTGCCCGTCGGCGCCGACTGCGTCGTCACCGAGACCGTCGACAGCGGGGCGACCTCCGTCCAGGTGTCGTCGGTCGACGACGGCGCGCCCGGCGCCGTGACCGTCGGCGCAGAGCCCGCGGAGGTGACCGTCACCAACACCTTCGACGCCGGGTCGGTCCAGGTGGACAAGGTGGTCGACGGCGACGCCGCGCAGTACGCGACGGGCCCGTACGAGGTGGCTCTGGAGTGCACCTTCGCCGGCGAGGCCGTCGAGGTGCCGGGCGGTGCGGTGCGCCCGCTGGTTCCCGGCGAACCCGTGCTCTACGACGGGCTGCCCGTCGGTGCCGGGTGCGCCGTGACGGAGACCGACGACGGCGGTGCCACCGGTGTGGTGGTCGCGCCGGAGTCCGTGTCGGTCGGGGCCGACCCGGTCGAGGTCGTGGTGACCAACACGTTCGACCTCGGGCAGGTCGCGGTCACCAAGGTGGTCGACGGTCCGGGTGCGGCCTTCGGCGCCGGGCCCTTCGAGGTGGCGCTGGAGTGCACCTTCCGGGGCCAGCCCGTCGAGGTCCCCGGCGGCGCGACCCAGGCCCTCGCGGCGGACGGCACGGTGACGTACACCGGCCTGCCCGTCGGCTCCGACTGCCTGGTGACCGAGACCGACGCGTACGGCGCGACGAGCAGCGAGGTCTCCACGACGGTCGACGGCGGCGCACCCGGTGCGGTGGTGGTGCCGGGCGCCGGCGCCGATCCGGCCGTCGTCACCGTCACCAACACCTTCGAGGTCGGAGCGGTGCAGGTGGACAAGGTCGTGGACGGCCCGGGTGCCGAGCTCTGGGGTGCCGGGCCGTTCGAGGTGACCCTGGAGTGCACCTTCCAGGGCGAGGTGATCGAGGTGCCCGGCGGGGCGACGCGCGAGCTCGTGCCCGGCGAGCCGGCGTCGTACGACGGCCTGCCCGACGGCGCGGAGTGCGTCGTCTCGGAGACCGGCGACGGCGGTGCGGACGCCACCACCGTGTCGGCCGTCGACGGCGGTGAGCCGGGTGCGGTCACCGTGGCGTCCGGCGAGGCCGCCGGGGTGACCGTGACGAACACGTTCGGTCCGGTGCCGGCCGAGCCCGAGAGGGGTGGTTCCGGGGACGACGGTGACTCCCGTTCCCAGGGCGCCGGCGACAACGTCTCGGGCGGCGGCGACCTGCCCCGCACCGGTGTCGCGATCGCCGGGACGCTGGGCCTCATGGTGCTGCTGCTCGCGGCCGGCGCGCTCCTGCTGACGGTCCGCCGTCGTCGGGAGTCCTGAGGCCGAGCACCGACGGACGGCGCCCCTGCCCACGCCGGCAGGGGCGCCGTCGTCGGGTCGCGCCGGTGCGCCCGGCCGGACTTCACCCGGTGGCGGCCGTCAGGTGCGGGTGCGACCTGCGTCATGACAGGTACCGGGCGGCGACAGGCGAGGGGGCCTCGGTGAGGATGCGGACGACATATGCGTTGACCCCGACGATCTGGGGATATGCACGGATCGGTGGCTCCGGGCCGCCGGAACGGCCCGGATCGCAGGACGGAACGGTCCGCGTCGACGTGATGGTCCCGCCGCTCCTGACGCCCGACGAGCTGGCCGACCTGCACTCGCGCCTGCGGCCGACGGCGGCCGAAGGCGGCCGGGAGGTCGATGCCGGGCTGGGGACTCGTCGCGTCGTCCGGGAGGCCCTCGCCGGAGCGATCGAGGTCCGGACGAGCGAGGCGCTCGACCGGGCCGACCGTAACGTGGCCGAGTCGCCCCTGGTCGGCGCGTTCGCCGGCCTGGTGGTCCGCGGCGGGCAGAGCATGCTCACGGTCTCCCGTGCTGCGCTGGCGCGCGAGCTGGCCTGGGCCGGTGTCCGGGCGGCGTGCGTGGGGGACACCCCGAGCATGGTCGACGCGGTGCTGGCGCTGGAGGCTCTGCTGGCGACGTCGGACCGCACCTGACGGTGCCGCGGCACGTGGTCCGGGACCCGTCCCCCTGCGACGTGTCCCGGACCGTGGTCGATGTCGACCCGTGCCGGCAGCGACGGCCCTCAGGCAAGGAGGGTGCTGCCCGTGAGCCGCCGCCACCTGCTCAGACCTCGCCGGGCCGGGTCGATGACGCGGCGCGGAGTGATCCACGTCACGATCGATTCGCGTCATGATCGATAAGTACGGTTGTCTAACTATCTGGTGGTGAGAGCCTCCACCAGCGATCGAACGGAGTGTTCATGACTCACGCAGTGGACGGGTGGGCCGTCCGCGGACGCCTCCGGCGCGCGGCGACCGTGGCCGCCGCGACGGGCCTCGCGCTCGGCGGCGCCCTCGCCGTCACCGTCGGGCCCGGAGCGGCGCCCGCTGCCGCCGCAGTGCCCGCCGACCGGTGTGCGGCGGAGGGCGAGATGCCCGGCATGGGTGGCGCGCCGACCTTCACCGACGGCAACGTCGCCGTCTACGCGGGTGGCGACTACCTGGCCACCGGGACCGCGGCCGAGTCCGAGGGTCTCCTCCTCGTCCGCGGCGACGCGACGTTCGCCAAGGACGCCGGCGGTGTCTTCAACGTGGGCGCCGTCGGCGCGGGGTCCGGCATCGTCCCGGCACCGGGCGAGACGATGCTCGCCGTCGGTGGGAACGTCACCGTCGCCGACGACACCGAGGTGCACGTCGGCGCGTACATCGACGACGGCGGAGCGGTCCGCGTCGGCGGGACCCTGACGCCGGGAGGAGGCGTCGACACCTTCGGAGGGATCGTGGAGGAGGGGCTCGGCGCCGAGTCCGCCATGGCCCCGTACGCGGGCTTCCAGTCCACGATCGCGGACGTGTCGGCAGACCTCGCGGGCGCCGGCACCACCGGCACCGCGGCGCGGTCCGGACAGCAGGTCACGTTCACCGGTAGCGGCGGCACCGACCTCGAGACCGTCGAGATCTCGGCGGCGGACCTGAACGGCGTCACCGAGGTCTACGTCGAGGGGATCGACGAGGGCGCCGCCGTCGCGATCACCGTCACGGGCGGTCCCGTCGACCTCGCCCCGACCTACTTCATGATCGACGGGGAGCGGGTGGACGACTTCGCCAGCCCCGGCTACGGGAACGCCGCGTCCCAGCTCCTGTGGAACCTCGCGGACGCCGAGCAGGTGACCATCGGCGGGACGAGCCAGTTCATGGGCACGATCCTCGCGCCCGCCGCGGACACCGAGATCACGGCCAGCACCAACGGCCGCGTCTACGTCGGCGGCGACCTGACGACCAGCGGCACCGGCAACGAGCAGCACAACTACCCCTGGATCGGCGCGCCGGAGACCAGCTGCGTCACCGAGATCGCCGCGGTCGGCGGGTTCTCCGTGGTCAAGGAGGTCACGGGCGCGGGCGCCGGCCTGGTGGACCCGGGCACGGAGTTCTCCGTCGAGTACGCCGCGACCGTCGACGGCGAGCCCGTCGCGGGCACGCTGGTGGTCCCGGCGGGCGGCACCGTCGTGGACGGTCCGCAGGACCTGCCGGCCGGGACGATCGTGACGTTCGCCGAGTCGGGTCTGCCCGAGGTCGAGGGCGTCGTGTGGGGTGCTCCGGAGTTCTCGCCGTCGTCGGTGACCGTGACGGCCGACGAGGTCGTGCGGGTGACCCTCACCAACACCGCGGACGCCGTCGGCACCGAGGAGGAGACCCCTGAGCCCACGCCCGAGGTGACCGAGCCCGGCGACGAGACCACGCCCGAGGTCGAGGAGCCGGAGGTCGACGAGCCGGGCGGGTCCCAGGACCAGGACCCGCAGGACACCACCGGTCAGCAGGTGACGGGAGCGGACCCCGACACGGACACGGCCGACCAGGTGGTCGCGACGTCGGACGAGACGGGCACGCTGCCCGTCACCGGGACCGAGGCCGGCATCGCCGCGGCGGTCGCGGTCGCGCTGCTCGCCGCCGGTGCGTGGCTCGTCGTCATGGCGCGCCGCCGAGCCCGCGGCGGACGGGTGTGAGAGCCGTCCCGGGCCGCCCTGACGCTCAGGGCGGCCCGGGACGCCACCGGTGCCAGTGCACCGAGGTGACCGGGCGGTCGGTCGCGAGGGCGCCGATCTGCGGACCCGCGCGCAGGTCGACCAGGTGCAGACCGTCGAAGATCCGTTGCGGCTCCGGTGCCCACAGCCGGTCGATCCCCAGGCCCCGGGCCTTGAGCGCGGCCTCGCCGCGCACCCAGGCGCGTGAACCCACGCCGTCCTTCTCGGCGTCGAGCCCGACGACGCCGTCCGGGACGACGGCCATCGCCGCGACCCGACCGGCCCTCGCCATCGAGTACGCCGGCCCGTCCACGGCCACCGGACGACCGTGGCCGCTGCGACCGCAGCGCGCGCAGCGACGGGCGATCCGGACGTCCTCGACGCCGACGCCCAGCGCCCGGGCGAGCACCGAGCGCTGCATCGCCCGCGACGTCGCGACGAGGTCGGCGACCGCCGGCGTCGCCGCCCGGCGGACAGCGGCCGCGTCCTCCGCGGACAGCGAGGCGGCGCAGCGCGCCACCGGGACCACCGGACCGACCCAGAGGTCGACGATCACGCCCTCTCGAACACGTCGGTGCGTGCCGGAGCATCGATCCATCCGATCGTGTGGAACCAGTAGATGTAGGTGTCCAGCATCGCCTCGTCGACCGGGGGGCACTCGATGCCTGACCCCGCGAGCCCTGCCTCGACGTTCTCGCGGCCGAACTGAGGGAACAGGTCCTCGAAGTACAGCTCCTTGACGCTGACGTCGCGCTGGGCAGCCACGGTGGTGAAGATCGGCAGGAACGCCACGATCGGGTGCTCCGGGTGAGCGGTGCAGAACTCTCGCAGCGCACCGACCCACTCGTCGTAGCCGATCGTCCTGATCCGGTGTCCCGCGAGCCGCAGACGTTCGACGATGTCGGACAGGACGGCGAAGGACGGGTTCGTCAGGTGGTAGGTGGCCGCGACGTGATCCGGCCGTTCGGCGAGATGGACCAACGCACGCGCCAGGTAGTCCGCCGGCACGAAATCCAGAGGCAGGCGGGCGTCGGGTGCGAGACCCATCTCGACGATGGCCTTGAAGAGTGCGACGATCGCCGCTTCGGTGTTCCAGGCGCCGTCGCGCAGGTTCCCCGTGATCTCGTACGGGCGGTACACCGACACCGGGACACCGCGTTCCGCCGCCAGGCCCAGGATCTTCTCCGCCACCCACTTGCTCTCCGGGTAGCCCATCGACATCCGCTCCACATGGCCGACGTCGTCGTTCTCCGAGAGGTGCCGGACGTTCGCCGACCCCATCCCGGAGAGGACCGCGATCGTGGACACGTAGTGCACGGGGATCCCACCACCCCGCAACGCGAGCCGGGCCACCGTGCGAGTCCCGTCGACGTTCGTCGGTCGCAGCCACTCGTAGGGATAGACGAAGTTGACGTGAGCGGCCGAGTGGTGGATGGCGCGTGTACGGCGCGCCAGCGCGTCGAAGTCGTCCGGCGACAGCCCGAGGTCCGCCTCCGTCAGGTCCGCGGGGAGCGCGACGACACGGTCGGCGGCGTCGAGCGGTCCGTGCCCGTAGCGAATCTGGGCCTCGGCGATGCGCTCCCGGCCAGCCACGGGGTCGGGGGCGCGGACCGCGCACTCGACGACAGCGTCGGTGGTGGCGAGAAGGTCGCGCAGCACATAGGAACCGAAGAATCCGGTCGCGCCGGTCAGGAGGATGCGGTCCCCCGTCGGAGCGGTCGTCAGCGGTGTGGTCGCGGGGAGATGGACGTCGCCGTGCCAGCGGTCCGCGTCGCCGTCGATCTCGTCGGCCGCCGACCTGGTGCCAGCGACCACCGACATCACGTGCGCCGTGAACTCGTCCAGGCGTGGTGCGGAGAGCAGCGCACGGATCAGGTCGTAGCCGGTCGCCCCTGCGAGACCCAGGTCGGCCTGGACCCGGGCGACCAGGCGAGCAGCGCCGAGCGAGGTCCCGCCGACGTCGAAGTAGTGCTCGTCCGGCGCCATTTCCGAAGTGCCGAGTGTCGCCATCCACGATTCCGCGACCTGATCGGCGACCGACCCGTGTCGAGGTCGGTGGTCCGGACCTGGCGCGGCGGTGCGTTCGGCCGCGATGCGCTGCAGCGCTGCGCGATCCGCCTTGTCGTTCTGCGTCCGGGGAATCTCGGTCACCTGGACGATGTCGTTGGGCAGCATGTAGGTCGGAAGGACCTCTGACAGCCGGGCACGGAGACCGGCCGCGTCGAACCGCACGCCTGCAGCCGGGACGACGACGGCGACCAACCGCTTGTCGGCCCCCTCGCCGACGACGACCGCGACTGCCTCGCCGACGTGGTCAAGACCGCGGAGCGACTGTTCGACGTCGCCCAGCTCGATCCGGAACCCACGGATCTTCACCTGTCCATCGAGCCTGCGCACGAACTCGTAGGTACCGTCCGACGATCGACGGACCAGGTCCCCGGTGCGGTAGAACGCGCGGGCCCCGCTCTCGCCGACGCTCATCTCCACGAACCGTTCTCGCGTCCGCTCCGGGTCGGAGAGATAGCCCGAGGCGACGCCGACGCCCCCGATGAGGAGCTCGCCGGTGCCCTCCCCCGAGACCGTTCGGTCGCCGTCGAGCAGGAGGCACTCGACGTACGGAAGGGGTCGGCCGATGGGCACCGGACCGGCAGCCCCTGGTTCGACGACGTGGGCGATGGCCACCGCCGTCCCCTCGGTGGGACCGTAGACGTTGATCAGGACGCCGACGTGTCGTGCCACGACCTCGGCGTACCGGGCGTCGAGAGCCTCGCCGCCGGTGATCACCTGAGCCAGGCCGTCGAACACCTCGGGCGACGTCCGTGCCAGGTGGTGGAGCAGGCTGGTGGTGAAGAACGCGGTGTCCACCTCGTGGTGGCGCAGGTGCTCACGGAGCGCCTCGGGGGCGAGCAGCATGTCGGTGTCGACGGCGACGAGGCAGGCGCCGTTCAGCAGCGACGACCAGATCTCGATGGTCGAGGCGTCGAAGGCGAGCGCGGAGGCGTGCAGGAAGCGGCTGCCCGGCCCGACGCTCCAGCACCCGTTCTGCGTGGCGAGCCGCGCCACACCGGCCTGCGACACGGCGACAGCCTTGGGCGTGCCCGTGGATCCCGAGGTGAACATCACGTAGGCGTGGTCCTCCGCCGTCGAGGGGACCGTGACGTCGCGCAGGTCCGGAACGTCGGCGGTCGACTCGTCCGACCGGGCGTCGACGATGTCGACCAGGCCCTCGGCGACCGACGTGTCCGGTGCCGTCGAGACGACGACTCCGCAGCCGGCCACGTCGAGCATGGTCGCCAACCGGCGACGCGGTACGGCTTGGTCGATCGGCATGTACGCGGCGCCCCGGCGCAGCACCCCGATCATCGCCGCGAGGGTGCGACGGCCCCGGGGTCCCAGGACTCCGACGACGTCGCCGTGTCCGACCCCTGCTGCCGCGAGGTCAGCGGCGATCCTGGTCGAGGCCCGTCGCAGGTCGGCATAGGTACTCGTCCCGGAGGCGTCGACCACCGCCGGTTCGTCTGCTTGCCGCTCGGTCAGGCCGTCGAGGTGCTCGATCAGTCCACGGAGGTCGGTCATGAGGACTCCTTGACTGTGGTTGGTCGGGCTCAGTCGCGCCAGAAGTACGTCATCGCTGCGGGGTCGGCGGGGAACACGCGGAGCTCGCTCACGGCGCCGTCCCGGAGGGTGTAGACGTCGGCGAACTCGGCCGTGACCTGCTCCCCGAAGCGCGTGGCCGCGTCGACGGCGATCACCACGCCGCCGTCGTCGTCGAGGGTGATACGGCGGACCTCGGCCCGCGAGGTGCCGTCGGTGAGCTGCGCCATGCGAGCGAAGATGCCGAGGATCTCCGCCTTGCCGTGGTAGACGCCGGAGATCTGCGTCTCACCCGGGATCGACATGACGGCGTCGTCGTGGAAGAGCTGGTCGAGGGCGTCGGCGTCGGCGGCGTTGAAGGCTTCGTAGACCTTCGCGAGGACGCTGCGGTGGGTCAGGGACACGGAACTCTCCTCAGTGTGAGGTGGGTGGGGTGTCGAGCCGAACTCACCGTCTCACGGGTATGCGGGCACCGCACCCGCGACACCGAAGGGGGAGACCACGGTGAAGGTCACCGTCGTCGTCGGGCCGTAGCGAGGATTCGCCTCAGGTCCTTCCGTGACCCGGAGCCCGAAGGTGTGCGTCCCTGGTTCCAGGTCGTACACCACACGTTTCAAGGGCACGTTCCCGAGGGTGTGGCGGGTCGCGGTCTGTTTCCCGTCCACGAGGGCGCGTACGTGGAGCTCGGGGGTGCCGTCGAACTCGACGTCTACCGTCAGCCCCGGCCGCCCGAAGGTCAGCCGTCCGGTCACCACGGCGCCGTCGGCCGGCTCGAGGATCTGCGGCAGGTCGAACGTGTACGTCCCGATCGGGTCCTCGACCGGTGCCTGGCCCGGGGCGGCTTGCGTCACGGTGAGCTCGCCGTGGTACCCGGTCCCCAGGCCGTCGAGCGTGAGCTCCCAGGTGCCGTCCTCGCCCACGGTGAGGGAGTTCACGGGCGATCCGGCCTCGTCGGTGACCGTGACGACGGTCCCGGGCGGTGCCTGACCGCTGGTCCGGGGGAAGACCGTGACGGTGCCCGCAGGGGTGGTCGTGCCGAGCACCGGCGGGTCGGGCGGGTCCTCGGTCGGTGTCGGACTGGGCGACGGGCTGGGCGTCGGTGTCGGTGACGGGCTGGGCGTGGGCGTGGGCGTGGGCGCGGTCCTGGTCGGGGAGGGCGTGGGCGTCGCCGTCGACGTGACGGCTGGCGTGGGTGCGGGCGTAGGTGTCGGCACGACCGTCGAGGTCTCGGGCGCCGGTGCGGGTTCGTCGGCCCCGGTCGTGAGGTTCTCGTCCGGTGCGTCGTCGGCCCCGGCGGGTGCTGTGCCTGGTGCTGCCCCACCCGGCCCGGGCGACGTCGTCCCCTCGGTGGGATCGGTCTCCTGGGCATCCTCCGCATCGGAGGGCGTCGGCTCCGAGGTCGTGCTCGGCTCCTCCGGCTCCTCCGGCGTCTCCTCGCCGGCCGACGACGGCGGGGCCGAGGACGCCACGGGGACCGCGCCCGGTGCCTCGGACACCGGTGCACCGCCCAGCACGGCGCTGCCTGCCCACGCCGCGGCGCCGACGACGGCGGTGACCGCGAAACCACCCACGACGGCCTGGACCTGACGGGTGCTGAGCCGTCCCGCACGACGCCCGGTCCCGCCGGCCCCGGCACCGGGGCTCCCACCGGCGGCGCCGACCGCTGCGGTCCCGCCGAGCCCCGCCTCGGCGGCGAGCGCGGGGACACCGAGGAACAGCGGGAGGAGCCCGGCGCGCAACCGCGTCGAGACGTCGTCGAGCTCACCGACGAGCGCGGTGCAGTCGTCGCACTGCGCCACGTGCCGACGGACCTTGTGGTGGACGTCGCGGCTGAGGTTGTCGCGCAGGAAGTCGCCCATCCTCTCGACGCTCCACCGGCAGGCCGGTGCCACCGCCCCGACGTTGATGTGTGCCTGCAGCCACGCCCGTCGCAGCCCTTCGCGGGCCCGGTAGGCGAGCGCCGCGGTGGCCGAGGCAGACAGCCCGAGCAGGGGCGCCGCCTCGCGGGGCCGCATCTCCTCGACCTCGAGGTACCACAGCACGGACTGCCACCGCTCGGGCAGGGCGCGGAAGGCGTGCATCGCCACGGAGCCCTCGACGACGTCGTCGGACAGGTCGCGCGGGTCGGCCTGCTCGGGCAGGTGCTCGACGGGCAGGTCCGCGGGCCGGTGGGACCAGGAGGCCGCGATGTTGCGCAGCGTCTTGTACAGGTACGGGCGGAACGGACCGTCGGGGCCGCGACCGTTGAGCAGGGCGTTCCAGATGCGGAGGTAGGCCTCCTGGACCAGGTCCTCGGGGTCGAAGGCGGCCGTCATCCGGCGTGCGGCGGCCATTCCGGCCCCGGCGTGGCGGTCCCACAGGACGCCGAACGCGCGCTCGGTGCCCGTCCGGGCCGCCGTGGCGAGCTGGTCGTCGCCGAGCTCGTGGAGATCGGCGGCCTCGCCGTCCTGCGGTCCTCGGTGACCGAACCTCATCGACGCAGCCTCCCCCCGCGCACGTGCCTGCTGCCCACCCATTGTCACGCACGCCGGGCGGTGCCCGTGCCGGGTCGGCCTCAGTCCGCCTGGGCGTGCGCCACGTGGGCGAGCTGGCGCCACACGAGCGCCAGCGTGAGCGCCGCGCCAACGAACCCGAACCAGAACGGCGCGGTCAGTCCCCAGTGCTGGGCGATGACGCCGCCGAGCGCGTTGCCCACGACGATGCCGCCGAAGAGGCTCATCATGTACAGCGACCCGACGCGTCCCTGGTAGCGGGTGGGCACGGCCCGGTGCCGCACGGTGTTCGCCACCGTCCCCCACACGAAGCCGTAGGCGCCGAAGACGAACAGCACCACCATCGCCACCCATCCTGTCTCGGTCAGGGCGAGGACGAGGTGGAACAGCACCTCGAGCGAGAGACAGACCTTCATGAGCGTGGACAGCGCGAACCGGCGCTCCAGCCGTCCGTAGAGCACGGTGCCGACCAGCCCGCCGACCGCCGCCGACGTCGTCAGGAGGCCGTAGCCGACCGGCCCCATGTGCAGGTGGTCGAGGGAGTAGAGGACGAGCACGCCCCACGGTGCCGCCCAGGTGATGTTGAAGGAGAGCATCACGAGGGCGAGGGTCCGCACCGGCGGGTTGGTCCAGGTCCAGCGCAGGCCGTCGACGATGTCCTGGCGTACCCGGGTCGGTTCGGCCGGCGGAGGTACGGCGGGCAGCGTCATCCGGGCGATGAGGAGGACCGCGAGCAGCGCGGTGACCACCTGCACGGCGAACGGCCACGCGGTGCCGAGGGCGAAGAGCGCCGCGCCCACGGGCGGCCCGACGAGCTGGTTCGCGGTGAGGAAGCCGGCCTGCAGGCGGGCGTTGCCGGTACCGAGGTCGTTCGTGGGCACGAGCATCGGCAGCAGCGTCTGGGAGGTGGTGTCGGCGAACACCTCGGCGGTGCCCATGAGCAGCATGGCGAGCAGCACGAGCTCGATCGAGACGTGCCCGGTCGCGATCACCGCGACGAGCAGGGTCACGACGGCGGCCCGCAGCAGGTTGGCGACCACGACGACGCGTCGCCGGTCGAGCCGGTCGGCGAGCGCACCGGCCCACAGCCCGAAGAGCAACCACGGCAGCCGTTGCAGCATCGCGGCCAGTGCGACGAGGAACGCCGAGTCGGTCTGCGAGGCGACGAGGAGGGGTCCGGCGGCCAGCGCGATTCCGTCACCGATGTTGCTCGTCCAGCTCGACGCGAGCATCCACCGGAAGGGCACACCCATCCGTGCCGGCACGACCGCCTCGATGACTCTCCTCACCGGTGGAGCGTAGGACCGCGACCGGGACCGGTGCCACATCTTTCGACGTCACAGGGTGTGGGAGCGGTCTCGCACCGGAGGCGGTGAATGCTGTTTCTGTATTGACTGCCAGGTGAGACGCGGGGCAGACTACCTGGTGGCAGCGCGCATCGCCCGCCCCCTGCGCGGTGCGCGCTGTCCTCGACCGGACTTCCGGTCAGACGCCTCCTCGGACCCCCGCCGAGGGGGCGTCGACGGTTCGACCGCTCGGCCCGCTCGGTGCGCCGGTGATTCCGGCCGACCCGGCGTGCCCGGCGCCGCCGCCCGGACGACCGGGTCTACCGTGCTCGCGTGAGAGTCCTCCGCCGATCCACAGCCGCGGCCGCGGCCGAACCCTCGGTCGAGCCGCAGGACGACAGCGCGCCGCAGCGGCCGTCCGACGCCACGAGCCCGTCGGACGCCGGCTCGCGCCCCCCGACGACCGGTCCGCACGAGCCGACCGGACCCGACGGGCCGCCGCGTCCGTCCGGGCCCACCACGACGACCCCGCTCGTCGAGGCGGTGCGCCGGTGGCGTGCCGGGCTGGCCGAGATGGTCGGGGGTTCCACGCTCACGGACGTCGGCACGCTGGGCGAGGCCGTCGTCGACCTGTCGGCCGCGCACCCCTCCGGTGTCGCCCAGCTGTTCGCCGGACGTTCCACGCGGTTGTCCAACCTGGTGCGGGAACCCGGCACGTTCCCGACGGCACGGCGCCGGGCGCGCGCCGTCGTCGTCCGTTCGGCGGAGCACGCCGCGCAGTACGGTCTGGCCCCGACGTCCCTGGCGATCGGTGTCGCGTCGTGGTCCGAGCCCGTCGAGGCGGGCGAGGCGGGCCAGACAGCCGGTGACCGGCACGGTGACCTGACCGCGCTCGCGGAGGTGGCCAGCGCGAGCTCGCCGAGCCCGCCGGAGGACTCCGCGGACTCGCCGAACGACGTCGGCTCCGCCTCCGCCGCGTCACCTGCCCGTCTCGCGCAGGCGGCGGCGGACACGGCCCCGGCCGTCACGACGTCGATCCCGGTCGTGAGCGTGGCCCGGCGCCGGGACGCCCCGGCGCGCCGCCCCACCCCGCCCGACGAGGTGACGCCGGGCACCCGGACCGTGCACGTGCCGATCCTGCTGCGGCCGGTGACGCTCACGCCTCGCGGCGACGGCGAGACCGACTACGAGCTCACGCTGGAGCCGACGGCGGAGATCAACCCGGTCCTGGCGCGCACGTTGCGGGCCCGCGGCGTGCGCGAGGACCTGACCGCCCTCGCCCAGGCGACCTTCACGGCCGCCGGGTTCGACCCGGACGACGTGCTCGACCGGGTGGCCGCGCTCGCGGCCGAGCACCTCGCCGACTTCCGGTGGGAGAAGCGGGTGCTCGTGGGCACGTTCGTGCACCCGGGGCAGGCCCTCGTCGACGACCTGGACGAGCTGGCGCCCGCGCTGGGCCGCCACGAACTGGTCGCGGCGCTCGCCGGTGCCGACCAGGCGGTGGAGCGGGTGTCGACGGCGGAGCTGCCGTCCTCGCGCCGGGGGGATGCCGACCCGTCGCGGGAGCGTGGCGTCGGTGACCTGGACCCGCACCAGCGGCACGTGGTCGACGTGCTGGGCTCGGGGCAGCACTTCTTCGTCGACGCGCCGCTCGGAGCGGACGTCGCGGGCACTCTCGCCGCCGTGGTCACCGAGGCGGCGGCCGCCGGCCGGTCGGTGCTGTACGTGACGGGTCACCGCCGGGCCGCCGACCGGCTGGCGCAGCGCCTGGACGAGCTCGGTCTCGAAGGCCTCTCGCTGGACGTGACCCCGCGGCAGACGTGGCGTGACGACATGTCCGAACGGTTGCTGTCCGCGATGGCGACCGAACCCGAGTCCGTGAGCACGGCGGAGACGGCCGGCCTGCGTGACGCCCTCATCGGCGCGCGCGCCCAGCTCACCGGGTACATCGACGCCCTGCACGCCCGGCGCGAGCCGTGGGGGGTCTCTGCCTACGACGCGCTGCAGGAGCTGGCCCGACTCACCTCGGAGCGTCCGGCGCCGTCGACGTCCGTCCGGCTGGACGCCCGCACGGCCGTCGCCCTGGACGGCGACCGACGACGGCGGCTCGCCGCGGACCTGGGACGTGCGGCCGCGCTCGGCGCGTTCACGTTGCGACCGTCGTCGACACCGTGGTTCGGGGCCCACCTGACCACGATGGACGAGGCTCGCGAGGCGCTGGCGAGGGTGCGGCGGCTGCAGGAGGCGAGCCTGCCGCAGCTGCGCCGGCAGATCGCCTACACCGGCGAGGTGACCGGGCTGGCCGCCCCGACCACCGTGAGCTCGTGGGGCACCCAGCTCTCGATGCTCGCCGGGATGCGCAGCACGCTGGACGTCTTCCACCCCATGGTCTTCGAGCGCACCGCCACCGACCTGGTCCAGGCGACCGCGACCCGGGGCTGGCGCCGGGAGCGCGGCGTCGAGATGGGCTGGTTCACGCGCCGCCGGCTGCGCAAGCGGGCGCGTGACATGGTCCGGCCGGGCGTGCGGGTGACGAACCTGCACGCGGCCCTCGTCGAGGTCGCCGAGCAGCGCGACGTCTGGGCCGAGCACTCGCCCCGCGGCGGGTGGCCCACCCTGCCCGAGGGGCTGGCCACCATCGAGGACACCTACGAGGCCGTCCGTATCGACCTGGCCGCCCTGGAACCGGTCCTGAGCCCGACCACCCACGGTGGCCGCCTGCTCGACCTGGATCTCGACGCGCTCACCGAACGCCTGCACCGGCTCGCCGGCGACCCCGAGGCGCTGGAGACCCTGCCGGAGCGCACGAACCTGCTGCGTCGGGCCCGCGACGCCGGGATCGGCGAGCTCGTGGACGACCTCACCTCCCGGCGTGCGGCCGCCGACCAGGTGGGCGCCGAGCTCGACCTGGCCTGGTGGACGACGGTGTTCGAGCAGATCCTCGACGGCGACCCGACCCTCGCCGGGCAGGACGGCGCCGGTCTCGACGCGCTGGCCCGTCGGTTCCGCGACCTGGACGTCCGTCACCTCGCCGCGCTGTCCCAGCCGGCCAGGGTCGCGGCCCGGGCGCACCTGGGCACGGCGATGCGCGAGGACAGGGAGGGCGCGGAGGCGCTGTTCGCCGAGCTCATCGAGGGGCGGATGACGTCCCTGCGCGACCTCGTCGAGGACTACGGCGACGTCGCGCGGCGCCTGCGACCGGTCGTCCTGGCGACGCCGACCCTGGTGCCGCACCTGCTGCCGCCGCACCGCACCGTGGACCTGGTGGTCCTCGACGCCGTTCAGCACGTGCCGATCGAGGTCGTCGTCACCTGCCTCGCCCGAGGCCGGCAGGTGGTCGTCGTCGGGGACCCGCGCACGGCGTCGGGCACGAGCGTGCGCGAGCTGTCGGAGCTGCTGCCGACGGTGACCCTCCAGCCGCAGGAGAACCGGCGCGACCCCGAGCTCACCCGGCTCCTGGCCGCGCACGGCTACGAGGGGCTGCTGCGTCCCGCGCCGCTGCCCCGGCCGGAGGCGCTGGTCCGGCTCGACGTGGTCGACGGCACGGGCATGCCCGACCCGGACTCCGGGTCGGTCGAGAGCACCCGCGCCGAGGTGGACCGCGTCGTGGAGGTCTCCATCGAGCACGCCCTGACCCGTCCCGAGGAGACCCTGGGCATCGTCACCGTCACCGCGGCGCACGCCGACCGCATCCGGGACGCGCTCCTGGCCGAGGTGCGAGCCAACCCTGCCCTCGCGCCGTTCTTCTCGGGGCGCCGGGCCGAACCCGTCGTCGTGGCCGACATCACGGGGGTCGCCGGTCTGTCCCGGGACACGATCCTGCTCTCGCTGGGCTTCGGCCGCACACCCCACGGGCGGGTGCTGCACCGGTTCGGCGTGCTCGGCGACGACGGCGGGGCGGCGATGCTCCTCGGTGCGCTCGGCGCGACGCGGCACCGGTTGCACGTGGTCTCGTGCTTCCCTGCCGACGCCCTCGACCCCGACCGGTTGCGCGGGCGCGGCCCGCGCCTGCTGCGCGAGCTCCTCGAGCTCGCGGAGCGCCGGTCCGGCGTCGCGGACCAGGTCGAGCTGGGCAACGGGATCGACGCCGGGCGGGTCCCGGACCGGCTGCTCATGGACCTCGGCGAGCGGCTGTGGAGGCTGGGGTACCTCGTGGAGACGGACTACGGCATCGGCGACGGCGACCGGATCCCGCTCGTGGTGGGCCACCCGGACCTGCCGGGGGAGCTGCTCGTGGCCGTGCTGACGGACGACGCCGCCTACGTGGCGGAGCCGTCGGTCAGGGTGCGTGACCGCCAGCTCGCGCAGCGCCTCGAACGGCTCGGCTGGACCGTCGCCCAGGTGTGGTCGGCGGCGGCGTTCCTCGACCCGGAGGGCGAGGCCGACCGGGTGCGCCGGCTGGTGCAGCAGGTGCGCGACGACCGGGTCGGCACCCCTGGCGGCGTACCGGTGCCGCCGGAGGTCGTCGTGCCGGTGCTGGCCGACGACGTGCCCGACGAGATCGTCCAGGACCCGCGGGAGACGATGGGGGAGTGACCGACCCCGCGAAGCATTCCGACGAGTCCCCCCGGTGCGCGCCGGCCGACCGGTCCGCCGTGGCGGACGAGTCGGCCGTGGCGGACGAGTCGGCCGTGCCGACCGAGCCCGCTCCCGGCCGGCGGCGCGGCCCTCGGCGGGCCGTGCGCCGCGGGACCGAGCGGGAGACCGTCTGGGGCGCGACGACCGACGACGAGGGCGGTCACGACTCCAACGACGAGCGCCTGCGCCGCGACGTGCCGCCGCACTGGTGACGGGTCAGGGCTGCCGGGACTGCGCGGCGAGCAGGTCGCGGATCTCGGTGAGCAGCGCCAGGTCGGCCGCCGGCTCCTCGGCGACCTCGTCGTCCACCCGCTGCCGGCGCTCGTTGAGCTTGTTCATCGGCAGGACGATGACGAAGTAGAGCGCCGCGGCGACGAGCAGGAAGTTCAGCACGGCGTCGAGGAACAGCCCGATGCTGAACTGCGAGCCGTTGATCGTGAACGACCAGACGTTCATGATGCTCGGCTTGCCGAAGATCGCGGCGATCAACGGCGTGATGATCCCGTTCATCAGCCCGGTGACGACGGCCGTGAACGCGGCCCCGACGACGATCCCGACGGCGAGGTCGATGACGTTGCCCCGCAGGATGAAAGTCTTGAATCCGGCCAGCATGCGTGGTGAGTCCTCCTGCCCGGGCGCGGTGCGCCCCGCCGGGACGGTCCCGGCACCCGGCACCGATTGTCGCGGGCGCGCGGCGTGACAGCAACGTGGCCCTCAGGGCACGAGCACGGCGGCCACGGCGCCCCACTCGGCGGCGGACGAGACGGCAGCGGCGTCGTCGGGGTCGACGGCCACGAGGGTGACGGCCGCGTCCCGGGCCGCGGGTGGGGCGCTGCCGAGCAGCCCCGCGGCACCGGGCGCGTCGTCGTCGGACCCGAGCGGGGGCAGGACGAGCGCCCGGCGCGCGAGGTAGTCGGCGTCGTCGTCGGTGCCCAGCAGGTCGACGCGGTCGCCGGGTCGCAGCCACGACGCCTCGGTGAGCCGCACACCGACGACGACGGTCCCGTCGGGCGCGCGGGCTGCCATGCCGCCGCCGGCGACGAGGTCGGCGTGCAGGGGCAGGCCCTGGGCCAGCGCGACGGCCGGGGACCGGCCGACGGCGTCGGCGGGGTCGGTCAGCACGCCCGGCGGGGCGAGCTCGGCCGCCACCGTGACCGTGTCCAGGTCTCCGGGTGTCAGCGCCGCGCCGGCGGGCAGCTCGCGGGCCGCGACGACGATCTCCTGGGTGGGCGGCGGCGCGGGCCGCAGCGCCTCGACGGTCGCGCCGGCGGCGAGACCGCAGCAGACGGCGGCGACGACGAACCGTCCGCGCCACAACACCGTCCGGGCGTGGCGGGCGAGCCGGGTCCTGGTGGTGGGCTGCATGCCCGGCACGCTAGGCCGGTGTCCGGCACGCCGAGGCAGTGGCGTGGGTCCGTGTGGACGACGGCGGCCTGTGGGTGGCGACGGTGGCCCGCTGTCAGGCGGGGGCGGCCTTCGACGAGCTCCCGGATCCGCTGGACCCCGATCCGGAGGAGCCGGAGCCCGACGAACCCGAGCCCGACGAGCCGCTGGAACCAGAGCCGGACGAGCCGGAGCTGCCGGACTTCTTGGCGCCGGAGCCGGAGTCCCCGGACGACGAGCCGCCCGAGCTCTTCGAGCTGTTGCGCGAGTCGGTGCGGTAGAACCCGCTCCCCTTGAACGTCACGCCCACCGACCCGTACTGCTTGCGCAGCTGTCCGGAGCACTCGGGGCAGACGGTCAGCGAGTCGTCGGTGAACGCCTGGTGGATGTCGAAGGCGTGGCCGCAGTCGGCGCACCGGTAGGCGTACGTGGGCACGGGGCTCTCCTCGTCGGGCTGGCACTCAGAAGTTGCGAGTGCCAATCATACGCGGACGGTAGTCTCGCCTGCGTGTCAGCGAGCGACCTGCCCTCAGCGAACGACTCCGACCTCGAACCCGGTGAGCCGGACCGGCCGGCCGGCGAGGCCGATCCCGCTCCTGCGCACTCCCGGTTGCGCCGCGCCCTGGTCGGGGTCGCGGTGCTGGTGGCGCTCGCGCTCGTCGCGACCGTCACGTTCACCGTCGTCACGGTCCGCAAGCCGCTGCCCGAGGTGTCCGGGACGCAGAACGTGCCCGGGCTGACCGGTCAGGTCACGGTCCACCGCGACGAGCAGGGTGTGCCCCAGGTCTACGCCTCCACGTCCGAGGACCTCTTCGCCGCCCAGGGCTACCTGCACGCCCAGGAACGGTTCTTCGAGATGGACTACCGCCGCCACGTGACGGCCGGCCGGCTCGCCGAGCTCGTCGGCGACGTCCCCGCCGCGATCGACGCCGACAAGGTCATCCGCACCTTCGGCTGGCGCGACGTCGCCGAGGAGGAGTGGAACCTCGTCTCCCCGGAGTCGCGCAGCTACCTGCAGGCGTACGCGCAGGGGGTCAACGCCTACCTCGCCGACCGCAGCCCGGACGAGATCGCCCTCGAGTACACCGTGCTCGGCACCGCCGTCGACGTCCCCGACCCGGCACCCTGGGACCCCGTCGACTCCCTGGCCTGGCTCAAGGCCATGGCCTGGGACCTGCGCGGCAACTACGACGACGAGCTCGACCGGGCGCTCGCCTACAGCACGCTCGAGGACGTCGAGCTCGTGAACGAGCTGTTCCCGAGCTTCGCCGAGGGAGGCAACACGCCGATCCTCGCGGAGAGCGACCTGACCGTCGGCGACGAGGGCGGGGCCCGGGGGTCCCGCTCCGTCACGGAGGTCGCCTGGGGTGACGCGGCGCTGGACGGCGCCGTGTCGTCCGCCGCCGCCGCCGTCGAGGCCGTCCCCGTCCTCGTCGGCACCGGCGAGGGCACCGGGTCCAACTCGTGGGTGGTGTCCGGAGACCTCACGGAGTCCGGCTCCCCGATCCTGGCCAACGACCCGCACCTGGCGCTCGACGTGCCCAGCCTGTGGTCCCAGGTGGGCCTGCACTGCGAGCAGGTGGGCGACGACTGTCCCTTCGACGTCGCCGGGTTCTCGCTCGCGGGGTTCCCCGGGGTGGTCATCGGGCACAACGCGGACCTCGCCTGGGGCCTGACCAACATGGGTGCCGACGTCACGGACTTCTTCGTCGAGCGGATCCGCGACGACACCTGGTTGCGCGACGCCGACGCGGAGGAGTGGGAGCCGATGGAGGTGCGCTCCGAGACGATCCGGGTCGCGGGCGGCGACCCTGTCGAGCTCGAGGTGCGCTCGACCGGCCACGGCCCGGTGGTGTCGTCCGTCGTCGACGTCGGCGCCGTCGTCGGCTCCCCGACCGAGGCGGGCACCGCGTTCGGCGAGTACGCCGTGTCGTTGTCGTGGACCGCCCTCGAACCGGGACGCACGGCGGACGCGATCTTCGCGATGGACGCCGCAAGCGACGCCGACGACGTCCAGGCCGCGGCCGCGCTCTTCGACGTGCCGGCGCAGAACATCGTGTTCGCGACCACGGACGGCCACATCGGCTACCAGGCGCCGGGGCGCGTGCCGGACCGCCGCCGCGTCACCGGCCCGGTCCCCGCGGACGGCACCTGGCCGCGGCCGGGCTGGGACCCGCGCTACGACTGGCAGGGCTGGGTCGACGCGGAGGACATGCCGCGTGCGCTGGACCCCGAGGAGGGGTTCATCGTGGCCGCGAACCAGGCGGTGCTGCCCTCGGGGGCCGGGCCGTACCTGACGCAGGACTGGGACCACGGGTTCCGTTCGGAACGCATCCGCGAGCTCCTCGGCGAGCAGGTCGCGGCCGGCCGCCCGTTCACCGTCACCGACATGAACGGCCTGCAGAACGACGACTGGTCTCCGTTCGCCGCCGAGCTCGTCCCGGTGCTCCTCGACGTCGAGCTCGACGACCCGTACGACGCCGCGGGCCAGGAGCTGCTGGCCGGGTGGGACTACACGACGGGCACGGACTCCGCGGCGGCGGCGTACTTCAACGCGGTCTGGCGCAACCTGCTGCGGGCCACGTTCTGGGACGACGTGCCGGAGGGCATGCGCCCGAGCGGCGGTTCCCGGTGGCTCGTCGTCGTGCGCGACATGCTGGAGCGTCCCGAGGACCCGTTCTGGGACGACCGGTCGACGGTCAACGTCGTCGAGACCCGGGACGAGGCCCTGACCCAGGCCCTGGTGACGGCACGCCGCGACCTCACGGTCGAGCTGTCCAAGGAGCCGGAGGACTGGAGCTGGGGCGCGCTGCACACCCTGTCCCTGAGCCACCCCGTCGTCGGGGGCGAGGGCGTGCCCGCGCTCGTGCGCGACTACGTCAACCCGCGACCCGTCGAGATGCCCGGCGGCAGCTCCATCGTCAACGCGACGTCGTGGGACGCCTCCACGGGCAGCTTCGCGGTGACCACCGGCCCGTCGATGCGGATGGTCGTCGACCTCGGCGACCTGGACGGATCGACGTGGGTGACCGTGACCGGCACGTCGGGGCACCCCGGGTCCGCGCACTACACGGACCAGCTCTCGGCATGGGCGGCCGGGGAGACGTTCGCCTGGCCGTTCAGCCGGCAGGCCGTGGAGGAGTCGGCGCAGGACACGGCGACGCTCGTGCCCTGAGCGCCGGCTAGACCGCCGGCAGCGGGAGCCAGCCGTCCTGCGTCGCGACGGCGTCCACCGCCACGTCGTGCTGGAGCACGGGCAGCGGCCGCTGCGTCGCGTCGTACAGCTCCTCGGGGAACACCACGGCGACGGACGGCACGCCGGCGCGCACCTGCTTGAGCACGCGGTCGTACCAGCCGCCGCCCTGCCCCAGGCGCGTACCGCGGGTGTCGACGGCCAGCGCCGGGGCGATGACGACGTCGGCCTCGGCGATCACGTCGGCGCCCAGGTTGGGTCCGCCCGGCTCGGGCGGGCGTCCCGGAGCGCGTTCGAGCAGGTCGGACGGACCGGTGTAGTCGGCCCAGTCGCGGGCCAGCCCGGCACCGAGGACGGGCAGCAGCACCCGCGCACCGCGCCCGGCGAGCATCTCCAGCAGCGGGCCGGTGCCCGGTTCGGTGGGCCGCGCCGCGTAGGCGACCACGACGGCGGCGTCGCGCACCGCGGGGATGGTGGCGAGGACCTCGGCCAGCGCGGCGGCAGCCTCGTCGCGGAGCCGCTGGGACCGTTCCGTGCGATGGTGACGGATCGCGCGCCGGAGCTCGTCCTTGGCGTCTTCGGGTTCCATGCCCGCGACGACCGGGTACGGCTGGCGCGCTGTCGAGGCCTTGAGGTCGCCGTGCATGTCCTTATTGTGGCAGGGTCCGGGGCACGGGGGACCCGGCGCGCCGGGTGGACGAGGGAAACCGGGATGAACGATGCGAAGAGGTGGGCGGTGACCAGGCCCTGGCCCGTCACCCTGCGGGAGGACACGCCGTCGGGCGCCGTGGTGCTGCGCCCGCTGCGCCGCCGGGACGGCGGCGAGTGGATGCGGCTGCGCCAGCTCAACGCGTCCTGGTTGCAGAGCTGGGAGGCGACGACGCCGGGCGACCGGCCCGAGGCCACCTCGTTCGCGGACTACGTGCGTGCGCTGAGCGCCCAGGCCCGGGCGGGTACGGGACTGCCCTTCGTGGTGGAGCTGGACGGAGCGCTCGTCGGACAGCTCACCGTGTCGTCCATCCAGTACGGGTCGCTGTGCTCGGGCAGCATCGGTTACTGGGTGGCGCGCGAGCACGCGGGCCGCGGCATCATCCCCACCGCGGTGGCCATGGCGACGGACTACTGCTTCTTCGTGCTGGGGCTGCACCGGATCGAGATCAACATCCGGCCCGAGAACGTGGCGAGCCTGCGGGTCGTGGCCAAGCTCGGATTCCGCGACGAGGGGCTGCGGGAGCGGTACCTGCACATCCAGGGCGACTGGCGCGACCACCGCACCTTCGCGCTGACGGCCGAGGAGGTGCCGGGCGGGCTGCTGGCCCGGTGGCAGCAGGTGCGCGGCGGCGCCTGAGCGTCCAGGTCGCGGACACGCCGCCAGTCGGTCCGGCACGGCTCGCCCTGCCTCGCCTACCGTCGTCGTGTGGAGACGTCGCCGGCAGGACTCGCAGCCCTCGCGCTGTTCGTGCTGTGGCTGGGCTTCTGGGTCCCGCAGCGGGTGCGTCACCGTCAGCAGCTCGCCGACGCGCAGCTCGACGACCGGTTCTCCGGCGGTCTGCGGGTCCTCGCGGTGGCGGACGCGGGCACAGGTGGACCGGGGGCCGGTGGACGACGGAAGGAGCGTGCGATGCGACAGGACCGCGACAGCGTCTCGACGGCGACCGGCGGCCTCCCGCTCGCCGCTGCACGGGCGGCCGGGCCGCCGTCGGGCGCGACGCCGCGCGTACGCACCCAGCGGCTCGCCGTGCTGGAACGGCGTGCCGCGCGGGCGCGCCGCCGCCTGCTGGTGACGCTGCTCCTGGCGCTGGGCACGGGCGGGGCGTGGGCCGCCGTCGGGCTGGGGTACCTGGTGTGGTGGGGTGCGATGATCCCCTCGGCGATGCTGGCGGTCGTGCTGCTCCTGGGCCGGTTCGCGGTGCTCGCGGCGCGGCGCTCGGACGCACGGTGGCGTGCGGAGCGACGGGCCGAGCAGCAGCGCGCGACCCAGCAGCGCACGCTGGCGCACGGCGGACCGTACGCACCGCGCAACCGGGCGCGGATCACGGGGCGCGCCGTGCACCCGTCGGACACCAGCACACGGATGATCCCGCGCGTGCAGCAGACGGCGCCCGCGGCGGAACCCGAGCCCGCCGGGCGTGCGACCGCACCGCGCGAGCCGGCCACCTCCGTCGCCGGCTCGGGCGACCGGGCGGGCGACGACGACCAGGAGCCCGTCCGAGAGGCTCCGGTCCCGTCGCGCCCCACGGGCGAGCCCTGGGAGCCGGTTCCCGTGCCCCTGCCCACCTACGTGACCAAGCCCGCCGCGCCGCGACGGGAGCAGGCCACGACCGTGCCGACGCACCGGACCCGGGACGTGGAGACACCGGAACCGGCACGCGAGAGAGGTCCGGCCGCCGCGTCCTCGGCCGCGTCCGCTCCCTCCGCGCCGGTGCACCCGGCGCGTGACGGGGGGCAGGATGCCTCGTCGACCACCGAGGAGCCCCGCCCCCGCACCGAGACGCTCGGGCTGCCGCTCGAGCAGATCCTGGCCCGACGCCGGGCCGCGGGCTGACTCACCTGCCCGGCCGGGTGGCCCACGTCACGTCCCGGCCGGCGGGCCGATTTGGTCGGGGACGGTGGCAGGGTGCTAATCTTGCTACCGCTCCACGGGGCAGTGCATGGGGCTATGGCGCAGTTGGTAGCGCGTCTCGTTCGCAATGAGAAGGTCGGGGGTTCGAATCCCCCTAGCTCCACCCCAGAAGGCCCGGAACCGATGGTTCCGGGCCTTCGTCGTCCCTCGACGGCAGCTACGGCAGCTACGGCAGCTACGGCAGCGACGGGAGGGGAGATGGTTGACGCCCCGCCGGACCCGCTTAGGGGGATGAGCCCGGCAGGGCGTCTGTTCCTCACGCTAGTGACGCACCGTCAGGGCCCCGTCGGGAACACCTCAGGGAATCATCAAGATCGCTGAACCGCGGCAAACCTGCCCGGCGTCGCGGGCGCGGGCACCGGCCGGTTCATGACGTGCTCAACCTAGGTCAGTCCGGTCGGGCCCGGCGGCGAGGCACTCCCGCAGCTCGGCACGGCTGCGGACGCCGAGCTTGCGGAACGCGGACGAGAGCTGGTTCGTGACCGTGTTCGGTGACGTCCCGGTGACCGCGGCGATCTCCTTGGCCGGGTACCGCTCAGCGGCGAGCCGCACCACCTGCAGCTCGCGGGCGCTGAGCAACAGCTTCCGGTCGGCGTCGCCCCGCCAGGTGGCCATGCCTGGTACCTGGGACCGTAGCGCGTCCGCCCGGACCCGGTGGCGCCGGCCGGCGGGTGTGCGCCGCCTGCGGTCGAGGTGGTCGGCGAGTGCGAGCCAGGTGTCCGTGGCCGTGGTCACCAGCCCGAGCTCGTTCGCCTCGTCGGCGATCGTGGACAGCGCCTCGAGGTCCCCGTCCGCCGCCGCGCGCCCGTGCCGGGCGAGGAGCTGCAGCAGCCCCCCGCCGGCCGTCGCCACGGCGTCGTCGAGGACGGACGTCGCGGCCGACACCTGCCGGTCGATGCGGACGGCGCAGTGAGCGAGCATGCCGGCGAGGTAGGTGTGCTGGGCCGCGAGCAGCCACCGGGCCGAGTCGACCAGCTGCTCGGCGGCCCGGTCGCGGTACCCGTCCGCGCCGGAGCGCCACGCCTCGCCCCACGTGCGCAGCATGACCACCTTGGGGTCACCGGAGGCCGCGCCCGGCAGGGCGTCCCACGCCTTGCGCGCCTCGACAGTGCGGCCCGTCGCTTGCGCCGCGGCTCCCGCGAGCGCCAGGGCGGCCGGCAGCACACCCGAGACGTCCCGCCACTGCAGCCGGGACACGGCATCGGTGGCCAGCGCGAAGGCCTCCTCGGCGTCGGCGGCCAGCAGCTCGGTCAGCCCCAGGGCGTACTGCCATGCGCCGACCGCCTCGGGGGTCTGCTCGGTGGCCGCGGCGATCGCGTCCCGGACCCGGCGGCGCGTGGCCTGCACGTCGCCGGTGTAGGACAGGGCCATGGCGTCGGCCAGCTCGACGAGCAGCGAGCCGGCCGGCACCTGCGCGAGCATCTCCGCAGGCGCCCGCCGTAGCCGGTCCACGAGCCGCTCGGTCATCTCCAGCGGTCCGGTGACGACGCCCGACATCGCGACCATGATCATCCCGTAGGTCGTCTCGGCGTCGGTGGGTCCGCTCGGTGCCTCGACGGGCGTGGTGGCCGTGGCGCCGGCGACCGCACGCCACCGCAGGGCGGCGCGGCGCAGGTGAGCGGCGTCGTCGCCGTCCGGCAGCCGGGCCAGGGTCTCCTCCAGGACCGTCCGCGCTCCCGTGGCGTCCCGGTGGTGCAGCCCGTGGTGGTGTGCCCGGGCGAGGGCGACCGCCACCTGCTCGGCGGGCGTCGTCGCCCTGTCCTGGGCCGCGTCCAGATACCGGTCGCCCTGCTCGGTGTCCCCGAGCCCGGAAGCGGCCAGGCCCGCGATCCGGTGCGCCTCGACCGCGTCGGGCGCCTGGCCGAGCGCGGCGTTGGCAGCTCTGAACGCCAGGCGGTCGTCGTGGGCGGCCAGGGCCAGCCGCGCGAGGTCGAGGGTCGCGGCGACATCGAACGGCTCACCGAGGTCGAGCGCCAGAAGTGCGGCCCGACGGCGGGACGGCCCGCCGGGTCCCGGCCCGGCGGAGGCCGCGTCGCCGTCGCGCAGGGCACGGACGGCCTCGGCAGTGAGATCTCGCCACAGCGCGGCAGGCATCGCGGCACGCAGCGCCTCACCGTCGAGGGGGCCCGCGAGCTGCAGCCGTCCGTCCGTGGTGACGTCGACGACCCCCGCCCGGACGAGGGCGCGCCGCAGTGCGTCGTCCAGGGCCGCCGGTGGGCACTCGCCGGCGATCGCGACGACGGCCGCGGCCTCGCGGGCGGCCTCGTCGAGCCGGTCGAACCGGCGGCGCAGGGCCTGTGCCAGGCGGGTCGTCGGCACAGGGTCGCCCACCAGCTCCCACCCGTGCGGCGTCGGCACGAGGCGGCCCTCGTCGAGAGAGCCGCGCACGACCTCGCGCAGGTGCAACGGGTTGCCGCCCGTCGCGGCGACCAGGCGGGGCAGGGTCGCCGGGGTGACGGGACCCGACAGCTCGTCCGTGAGGAGCTGCGCCGACCGGGCGGTGTCGAGCCCTTCGAGTCGCACCGCGTCGAGGTCGCCGGCGTCGTACAGGCTCCCGACGGTCTCGGGGAGGGCGGCGAGGTCACGGGCGGTGAGCACGGCGCGGAGGCGAGCCCTGCGCAGCAGCTGGCCCACGACGAACAGGGAGGCGTCGTCGAGGTGCTCGACGTCGTCGACCAGGAGCAGGGTGGTCGAGCGGCGCCGGGTCAGGACGTCGACGAGGCCGGCCGGCGTCTGCTCCGCGGGGTCGATGCCCGGCAGGCCCGAGAAGACGCCGAGGGGGATCTCCCGGCCGAGGCCGCAGGCGCTGAGGACCGGTGCGCTGCCGCCTCGACCCTCGTGGTCCGCCGCCACGGCGCGCAGCAGGTGGCTCTTGCCGATGCCGGGCGGGCCGGTGATCAGCACCGCCCGACCAGTGCGGGTCAGGGCGACGATCTCGCCATGGGCGTTCGACGTCAGGGCAGGGCCGGGCAAGCGTGATCGTCCTCCGGTGCGGGGCTGAGGCCTCCAAACTATGGCGCCCCGGCCCCGACGACCCGCCGGGCCGGACGGGTGTCGAGGACTTCACCCGCCCGGGTCCGCCCCCGCCGGCACCTGACCGATGTCGGCGCTCACCGGCAGGCGACGGTCTCGGCGGGGACGTCCATCACGAACTCGACGTCGACCGTCTCGGTCTGCGTCAGCCCGTCGACCAGGGTGGCCGCACCGATGATTCTGCCGTCCTCGTGCACGACCTCGGCCGACTCCGGACTGCCGAAGACTCCCTCGGGCCCGGCCCACGAGACGTCGTCGAACGGCGCACCGCCGATCGTCTGCACGGAGACGTCGACCTGGACACGCTCTCCCTCGTGCGTGCCCAGACCTTGCAGCTCGAGCTCGCGGTCGATCCCCGCGTCCTGCAGCGGATCGCAGCTGCGGACCTCGTCGAGCGAGTACTCGATGCCGCCGACGGTCACCGTTCCGGCGCTCGACCCGTCGTCGTCGGGCTCCTCCGGCCCGGAACCCTCGTCCGATGCGGTCGCCTCCGGCTCGGTCTCCGGGGCACCGTCGGGGCCGGCCGCCGCGTCGGTCTCCGTGCCTGCTGCGGACTCCTCGACGTCGTCGTCGTCGGGGATGGTGTCGTCACCTGCGGCGCAGCCGCCGACGAGCAGGGTGGTCAGGGCGGCTGCGGCGAACGCGCGGGCCGGCATGCGGCAGAGGGTTCTCATCGTGGGTGCTACCTCTCGGGTGATCATGGGTGCCGTCACGGACAGGAGACGGCGGCGGTGACCGCGTGGTGGACGGTCATGCTCTCCGCCCGGCTGCGGCGCGACGGGCGGTCAGGACGAGCGCCATGCCGAGCAGCATCGTCCCGACGGCGACCACGACGGTCACAGCCGGTGAGGCGCCGGTGGCGGGCAGCGCGGACGACGCCGCGACGGTGTCGGTCGGAACCGGCGTCGTCGCGGGCCTCGCGCCGTCGTCGCCCCCATCCGTCCCGCCCCTGGACACCCCGCTGTCGTCGACGAACCCCGCCGGAGCGTCGGCGGTGTCCGTTCCGTCGACCTCGTCGACCTCGTCGACCTCGACTACCTCGACGACCACGCTGCCTCGCGCCTCGCTGGCCTCGTGCGTGCCCGTGATCGTGTGGGAGCTGGCGGTGGGGAAGGTGACCTGGTCGCCCGCGACGACGTCGGTGGCGACGTCCGAGGCGAACAACGTGTCGTCGGTGACGTCGCCGAGCGAGGTCCCGGCGGCGTCGAAGCCCTCGGCGGCCAGCGTGACCGTCCCGCCGACGTCCACCCGGGCGGCCGACGCCGTCACCTCGATGGCCGCGACGCGCGGGGAGTCGTCCCGCCACAGCGCCGACAGGGTCGTGTCGGCGCGCAGCGGCTGGCCATAGGTCCACGGTGAAGGGTCGTCGCCGACGGTCGTCCAGCCGGCGAAGAGCAGTCCGGGGGCGGTCGGCGTCGGCGGGGCGTCGTCCGGGACGATGGTGCCCCAGGGCGCGTCGTCCTGCGGCGTGCCGAGGTCGAGGGGGACGAGCCGGCTCTCCGGCAGGTGCGCGCCGGTGGCGGCGCCGGCGACGAAGTCGACCTCGATCAACGGTTCGGTCGCCAGCCCGTACCAGGTCGGCCAGGTGAAGGCCTGCGGGAGGCCGCTCGTCTCACCGTGCCGCCAGAGGTGCTCGACGCGCGGCGTCGTGGCGTCGTCCCGCGCGACGGGCGAGTTCTCCGGCCCACCGATGATCTCGGGCGCCGGCCCGAGGAACCGGATCGTCCCGAGGGTGGGGTTGTCCTGGAAGACGTCCTGGCCCATGGTCGCGAGTGCGGGGGGCAGGTCGACCTGTGCGAGGGCGTTGTCGCTGAACACGCCGTGGCCCAGGTACTCCAGCCCGGCCGGCAGGTCGATCGAGGTCAGCTCGTTCTCGCTGAACACGCTGTTGCCCAGGTGCGTCATCGACCCGGGCAGGTCGATCGAGGCCAGGGCGTTCCCGCCGAACGCGCGGACGCCGTTGATCCCCGTGACCGACGGGGGCAGCACGAGCTCGGTGAGCCGGTTGCCCTCGAAGGCACGGTTGCCGATAGTGGTCAGCCCGTCGGGCAGCGCGACCGCCTCGAGCCCCTCGTCCTGGAACGCGCCCGCACCGACCGCGCGGACCGGGACGCTCCGACCGTCGATCGTCACCGACGGGGGCAGGGTGACGGCGGGGTGCTCGTCGTTGCCGACCGGGTCGTAGGACGTCGCCGCAGCGCCGAGGCTCGGGCTCGCGGGGGACCGGAGCTCGTAGCCGACTCCGTCGAGATCGACGGTGTCGGCGGCCGCAGCAGAGGTGGCCAGGGCGGGGAGGAGCAGGACGAGCGCGGCCGCACCGAGGGCCCAGCGGGCCGGTCGGACGTCGGGGCATCGAGAAATGTGCATGGCGGCTCTCTCCAGGGACTGTCGGACCCCAAGACGGTAGGAGCGGCCCGTGAGACGCAGCAATGGTCACTTGTTGACTACGTGCCGGTGCCGGTGCCGGTGCCGGTGCCGGTGCCGACCGGACGGGTCGGACGCGGCCGCACGCGCACGCCCTCCTGCGTGACCTCAGCATGAACGACCGTGAACAATGGCCGAACACTGCGCGTGCTGCCCGATATGTCTGGAAGTGCGCGAGGCGGTCGCGTCATCCTTGGCCGCGTGCATGACGAGATCTCCGAGGTGGCCCGGCATCGTCAGGTCCGCGGCGGTGCCCGGCTCGCCGGGATCGTCACCGACCTGGCGCGACCCGTCGACGTCGTCGGGTCGTCGATGCCCGTCGGCCAGCTCGAGGTGATGTTCCGCAACCCGGAGGTGACGTGCGTCGTCGTGGTCGAGGACGGCGGGACGCGCACCGGTGTCATCATGCGGTCCGGCCTCACGGCCGCGCTGACCGGGCGGCTCGGCTACGGGCGCGCGGTGCTCGAGCGCAGGCCCACCTCCGCCGTCACCGACTGGAACCCGATGGTGGTGCACCCGCACGACGCCGTGTCCGCCGTCGCCACCCGGGCCATGGAGCGCGCCGACGACCACCGCTACGACGACGTGCTCGTCGCCGGCGACCGCTGGGCGAGCGCCAGCACCGCGGACCTGATGCGCTCGCTCGTGGCGGCGCTCGCGGACCGGTCCACGCACGACCCGCAGACGCGGTTGCCCACGCGGGCGGCGACCTGGCACTCGTTGGCCCGGCGGTGCGAGCTCGTGCGAGGCACCGGCACGCGGGTCGTGGTCGTGCTGCTGGACGTGCGCGGCATGGCGGCGCTCAACGCCCGCCACGGCTTCACGGTGGGGGACACGGTGCTCGTCGAGCTGGCCGCACGGATGTCCGGCGGGCTGCCGCGCGGGTGCGAGGCAGGTCGGGTGGACGGCGACCGCTTCGCGGTGCTCGCGACCCTTCCGCCGATGGACGACATCCAGGCCGCGGCGTCGGCCGACCACCTGCGTCGGCACGTGCTGGCGAACCTCGCCGGGCCCTCCGGCGCGGTCGACGCCCTCGTGTGGCCGGAGCTGCGCTCCTCGGTGGTGTGGTCCGTGGCAGGTTCGGCCTCGTCCGAGGAGCTGGTGCGCGAGGCCGAGTCCCGCCTGACGCGGAGCGCTGGTCAGGCCGAGCGGCCGGCCCGTCCGGAGGTGCCGCTCGATCCGGCAGCACCGGCTCCGCAGCCCGCGGCGCCTGCGCAGCGGCCCCCGGACGCCGCTGCCCTCCCGCTGCGCCGGGTCGGCTGACCCCCTCGACGACGAGACCGACTTCGCACCGGACCATGGCTGACGCCTCATGGACGTGGACCAGGAGGCGGCGGAGGCGGCCGCGCTCTTGCACGTCCCCGTATCCCGACCGGCGCACGATGCGCTGATCGCTGCGGCGGCCGTGGTCCATCGGCTGGTTGTCGCGACGCGCAACGGGAAGGACTTCGCGCCATGGGGCATCGTGATCGAGAACCCGTGGGAGCCGAAGGGCTGAGCATGGGACGCGGCATCGACCTGGTGCCCAGAATGCGCGAGGATGGGTACGTGCGTGTACGGAACGCCCGATTCGTCCTGACCATCTGCCTGGCCGCGCTCGTCGCCGGCTGCGCTGCTGACGACCCACCGCCCGAGCCAGACGGCCCGGCCGTCGACACGGTCGTCGCTGCTCCGACGAGCCACACCCTGCTGCTGCCGGCGACGGACCCGGCCGAGCTCGCCCTGACGACGAGCCAGCAGGTCTTCGAGCGCTCGCCGGTCGCGGTCGTGGCCGCCGGGTACCCGGCCGCGGACGGGCCCGACGGTTCCGACGGTGCGCCTGACGACGGCACGTCCGACGGTCCGGCGCCTGACCCGGCCTCGGACCCCACGTCCGACGGCGCGGCGGTGCGAGGAGCGCAGGCCGCGGCCGCCGAGCTGCTCGGCGCCCCCGCCCTCGTGGTCGGCGGCGCTGTCTCGCCCCATGGCGTCGCCGACGAGCTGGAGCGGCTGGGCGTGCAGGTGGCGGTGGTGGTGAGCCCGGCGACGTCCCCCCCCAGCTCGGCGGACACCGGGTCCTCGCAGAGCCCGGGCGCCCCGCCGGGGGAGGCGACCCCGTCCGACGGCGGCACCGCGGACGGGACGAGCGACGCGGAGCGGGCGGCCACGACCGCAGGTGCCGCCGTCGTGCACCTGCGCGCGGACGCGCTGCCGGGCCGCTCCGAGGATCAGGGGGCGCTGAGCACCACCGAGGCGTCCCGCCTGCAGGACGAGGTGGCCGCGGCCCTCGCGAGCGGAGCGACGGCGGACAGCGGTGAGGCCGCGCAGACCGGCCTGCGCGAGGTGCTCGCGCTGACCGACCCGCAGCCCGGCCAGGAGGCCGCGATCGCGACGCTGCGTGCGGCCGGCGCGGTCGACCACGAGGTGCCGGACGGGGACATCGGCGCCTCGCCGGAGTCCATCGAGCAGATCGACATGGCCCAGGCGCTCGCCGTGGTCGGTGTCGGTCCCACGTTCGGGGACGCGACCGAGTTCGCGTGGCGCGTGGCGGCGGCCGAACGGGGCGAGCTGCTGCCGACGGGCACCCAGCACCTGCTCCCGGCCCGCTACGTCACCACCGCGGGGAGCCGGTACGACGAGCCCTCCGACGTCGTGGCCCGCGCCGCGGCGACGGCGGAGGCGTACGCCGACCTGGAGGGCGGGCCGGTCGTGCCGACCGTCGTCGTCGAGGGCAGCGCCGTGGAACCGCTCGCCGAGCTGGAGCCGCTGGTCGACGCGGCGCTCGCGGCGGACCAGTACGTGCTGCTGGACGTCGGGGCGGGGGAGTCGACGCTGATCGAGGGCGTCGAACCGCTCGGCGAGCTCCTGGAGCGACCGGGCGTGGGGGTCGCGCTGCACCCGGAGCAGCGCCGGGGCGAGGGGCTGCCGCCAGGACAGGTGGCGGTGGAGGAGGTGGAGGCCGTGATCACCTATATTGAAGGGGTGGTTACTAATCACGGTCTGCCCCCGACGACGGTGGTCGTGCACCAGACACGTCCCGAGTCCGTCGTCGACCGTGAGCACCTCGCCGACGTGGCCGCCGCCACGGACGCGGTCGAGATCGTCCTCGCCGCGGACCGCACCGGCGGACCGACCACCACGGAGTGGGTGTGGGGCCGTGTGATCGACGACGTCCCCGACGGGGTGCACGCCGGCTGGGCGGGACCGACCTACCTCCCGGGCCCGGCGGCCGACCTCGTCCCGACAGACCCGGCGCCGCTGCTCGTCGCCGGGCCCTGACCAGGAGAACCCATGCTCCCCCTCATCCCGTGGCCCACCGAGGTCATCGAGGCCACCGACGCCTCCGATCGCGGCGCCGCGCGCCTGCCGCTGCCGGCCGTGCAGCTCGACGCGCCCGCCGACCTCACCGCCGTCGTCGCCGAGCAGCTCGCCGCCGCCGGCGTGCCCGTCGTCGGTGCCAGTACCGGTGCCGGTGCCGAGACGGCCGAGCCCCCCGCCGGTGCTGCCGACGCCGTGCCGTTCGCCCTGCGTCTCGACCCGGACGCCGGCCCCGCCGCCTCGGACAGCCCGGAGCGCTACACGCTGCGGGTCACGGAGGCGGGCGTCGAGGCGACGGCGGCCGCGCCGGTCGGGCTGCTGCACGCCGCCCGGACGCTGCGGCAGCTCGTGACCGACGGCGCGAGCGTGCCCCTCGTCGTCGTGCACGACGCCCCGCGCTACGCCTGGCGCGGGCTCAGCTTCGACGTGGTGCGCCACTGGTTCGGGCCGGACGACATCCGGGCGGTGGTCGACCTGGTGGGCGCGTTCAAGCTGCGCGTGCTGCACCTGCACCTGACGGACGACCAGGGCTGGCGGATCGAGATCCCGTCGCGGCCCGAGCTGGAGAAGGCCTCGGACAACCAGGTCGGTGGCGGGTCCGCCGGTCACCTCACCTCGGCCGACTACGCGGCCCTCCAGGAGTACGCCGCGGCCCGGTTCGTCACGATCGTGCCCGAGTTCGACATGCCGGGCCACGTCAACGCCGCCACGCACGTCTACGGCGCGCTCACCGCCGACGGCCTCGCGACCGACGCCTACGACGGCATCGAGGTCGGGTTCTCCCGGCTGTGGTTCGACAACCCGGCGACCGAACCGTTCCTGCGGGACGTGATCGGCGACCTCGCCCGCATGACGCACGGCGAGTGGGTGCACGTCGGCGGTGACGAGGTCCTGACGATGGACCACGCCGAGTTCGCGCGGTTCGTCGACCTGGCGCAGCGGATCGTCCGCGAGCACGGCAAGACGCCGATCTTCTGGCAGGAGGGTGCCCGCGGGCCGGTCGAGGCCGGGACGCTGCTGCAGTACTGGGAGCCGAAGGGCGAGGAGTTCGACCGGTTCGTCGCCGCGGCCGAGAGCGGGGCGCGGTTCGTCATGTCTCCGGGGAACCACGCCTACCTCGACATGAAGTACACCCCCGAGCACCCGCTGGGCCTGGAGTGGGCGGGTCACGTCGAGCTGCGCGACTCCTACGCGTGGGAGCCGAGCGCCGTCATCGACGGCCTGCCGCCCGCGGCTGTCGAAGGGGTGTCCGCCGCCGTCTGGACCGAGACCCTCACCACGCGCGACGAGCTGTTCTCGATGCTCCTGCCGCGCCTCGGCGCCGTCGCCGAGGTGGCCTGGTCCGCGCCGGAGCACAAGGACTTCGACGGGTTCGCCGCCCGCACCGCCGCCGCCGCACCGGCGTGGCGGTCCGCGGGCTGGGCGTTCCACCAGACCCCGCAGGTCGCCTGGTGAGCTGAGGCGAGCCGGACTGAAAGCAGCCGGGGGCGAGGACGCCCGCGCACGACCGTCGATCCCGAAGTGGAGCGCCCCCTGGGGCGCGTGGACGCGGCCGTGCGCGGGTCTCCTCGCCCCTGGCGGCCTGCCGGCTCAGATCCAGTTCTGGAAGCGGATGATCTCGCGCCAGTAGTCGTACGGCACCTGCATCGCCGACCAGAACGGGTAGAACGCCACCGACACGGCCGTGACGGCCAGCAGGACGCCCACGACCACCCCGACCGTGCCGCCCCGCCCGCGACCTCGTGCGCTGCGTTCCAGCGCCACCACCATCGGGTACAGCAGCGTGAGGATCACCCACGGCGTGAACACGATCGAGTAGAACGCGAAGATCGTCCGGTCGGTGTACAGGAACCAGGGCAGCCAGCCGGCGACCGTGCCGGACAGCACGGCGATCGCCCGCCAGTCCCGCCACCACGCACCGAGCACGATCGTCACCACGATCGCGATCGCCGCGAGGAACCACAGCAGCGGGTTGCCGAGCGCCGTCACCGCGACCGCGCACGCGCCGTCGGCGTCCGCGGGGCAGCCGCTCTCCCCGGCGGCCGAGCGCTCCCAGAAGAACGACGTGGGCCGCCACTGCACGATCCAGCCCAGCGGGTGCGCCGCGTAGGCGTGCTCGGAGTCGAGATCCCGGTGGAAGCCGTACACCTGCTGGTGGTAGTGCCAGAGGCTCTCCAGCCAGTCCGGGACCCACGACGCCTGGTCGGGGTTGTCCTGCGCCCACGTGCGGTTGTACGCGGGGACGGACGAACCGGCGCTGGCGATCCACCGCCACCACGACGCCACGTAGGTGACCAGCGCGACCGGCACGATCTGGACGAAGGCGTACGGGGCGTCGAGGAGCAGCGACCTGGCGGCGCCCCCGGGGAGGCCCGCCCGGTGGCGGGCGGTCATGTCCCACAGCACCGTGAGCAGCCCGAACACGGCGACGAACCACAGCCCGGACCACTTGACCCCGCACGCGAGCCCGAGCGAGACGCCCGCGGCGAGCCGCCACCACCGCACGCCCAACCAGGCCGGGGACCACCCGGTGACGGGACCGCCCGCCGGGGAGATCGCTCCCACGCGGGCAGCCAGCCGCCGTCGGGTCTGCTCCCGGTCCAGCAGCAGGCACCCGAACGCCACCAGCACCCAGAACATGAGGAACTGGTCCAGCAGCGCGGTCCGCGAGTGGACGATCGCCTGACCGTCGATCGCCAGGAGGAAGCCCGCCGCGAGGCCCATCACGGTGCTCGAGAACAGCCGTCGCGCGATGCGTGCCAGCAGCAGCACCGCGAGGATGCCGACGACGGCGCTCGCCAGCCGCCAGGCGAACGGGTCGGTCGCCCCGCCGCCCGCCTCCATGCCGAGCCAGATCATCCACTTGCCCACCGGGGGGTGGACCACGTAGGCGGCCTGGTCGAGGTAGGTGTCGACGTCGCCCGCCTCGAACGCCGGGTTGGGGTCGTCGGGCCACTGCCTCTCGGCGCCCTCGCGGCCCAGGGTGTAGGCGTCCTTGACGTAGTACGTCTCGTCGAAGACGAGGGTCCCGGGCTTGCCGAGCTCCCACAGCCGGGTGGCGGCCGCGACGAGCGTGACGAGGACGGCGCCGAGCCATCCCAGCGCGCGGGCCTGCCACGTCGCGCCGAGGGCGAGGCGTCGCTCGCCCAGCAGCCGGACCAGGAGCGACTGCTCGGTCAGGGCGGGCTCCTCCGGCCCGTCGGCGGGCCGCGGCGTCCCGACGTCCGTGCCCGGTGCCGGGTCCGCGTCCGACGGCGAGCCAGGGGCCGACCTGGACGGCGGGACGCGGCCTTGATCCGGTGCCGGTGCCGGTGCCGGTGCCGGTGCCGGTGCCGGTGCCGCGTCCGACGGCGGGGCGTCGGCCGGGCCGTTCGACCGTACGCTCGGGATCGACCCGGTCACGGCACGGATCGCACCGGTCACGAGGGGGATGCCGCGGGTGTCCGTGCGGCGGTGCCCGTGGATGTCGCGTCGCGAGGGGTACTGCTGGCGGTTCTCCGACGGGGCGTCGGCAGCGGAGTTCTCACCGGTGGTCGGGGCGTCGGCATCGGGGGCGCTCACCTCGGCCACTTTAGAGGGTCGTGACGTCGCCGTGGGACAGTGGTCCACATGAGTCGTGACGCCGAGGCCGGGTCCGTCGTGCTGGCCGCCACCCCCATCGGCAACGTCGAGGACGCCTCGCCACGGCTGGTGCGTCTGCTGCAGGACGCCGACGTCGTCGCCGCCGAGGACACGCGCCGCCTGCATGGCCTGGCCGGCCGGCTCGGGATCAAGGTCGGTGGCCGTGTCGTGTCGTACCACGAGCACAACGAGCGCGACCGGGCCGACGACCTCCTGGACGTGGTCGGCGACGGCGGGACCGTCGTCGTCGTCACGGACGCCGGGATGCCGGCCGTCTCCGACCCCGGGTTCCGGCTCGTCGAGCGCGCCGTCGAGCGCGGCCTGCCCGTGACGGCGGCGCCGGGCGCCTCGGCCGTGCTCACAGCGCTCGCGCTGTCCGGGCTGCCGACCGACCGCTTCACGTTCGACGGGTTCGTGCCCCGCAAGGCGGGGGACCGGAGCCGGTTCCTCGACGCGCTCGCGACCGAGCCGCGCACCATGGTCTTCTTCGAGGCGCCGCACCGCGTCGTCGAGACGCTGGCCGCGATGGCGGACGCCCTGGGCGCCGATCGGCCCGCCGCCGTCTGCCGGGAGCTGACGAAGACGTACGAGGAGGTGCTGCGCGGCACCCTCGGGGAGCTCGCGGCGCTCGCGGGCGAGCGTGCCGAGACCGGGACCGGGCTGCGCGGCGAGATCTGCGTCGTCGTCGGTGGGGCCCCCGCGGCCGCGGCGCCCCGGGCCGAGGACCTGGTGCCCGACGTCCTGGCACGTGTCGCGGCCGGCGAACGCCTCAAGTCGGTGGTGGCCGACGTCGCGACGGCCGCCGGGACGTCCAAGCGCGAGCTCTACGAGGCGGCGCTCGCGGCACGGCCCGCACGGTAGGACGCCTCCGCCGCCCTCGGACGGTCGGTCCACGCGCGCGAGCCGCCCCCGACCAGCCGCCGGTCGTCCCCGGGACGGCGGCCGGTCGGAGGCCGGTGATCAACCCTGCACGCGCCGCCGGAGGAACGCCGCCACGGCGGCGGATCCCAGGAGGCAGAGCCCGCCGTTGACCCAGATGGCGGCATGCACGCCGTCGAGGATCGCCTCGGTCTCGGAGGCCGCGGAGGCCGCGACCACCGAGGCAGCCAGGACGGCGCTCATCACAGGAGTGCCCATGGTGATGCCGACCTGCTGACTCATCGTGGTCAGACCGGTGGCGAGACCGTGCTCACTCGCGGGGACGTCGCTGGTGGCCGTGACCATGAATCCGACGATGATCACCAGGTTCGCGACGCCACCGACGAAGGTCGCCACGAGGACGAGCCAGATGGACGTGCCCGTCTGACCGATGAGGACGAGGGGGATGGTCGCCGCAGCCTGGACGAGGAAGCCGCCGACGATCGCGGCCTTGGCGCCGAAGCGGCCGATGATCCGAGGACCGAGCAGCCCGCCGAGCACGGTGCCGATCCCGAGGACGGCGAAGGACAGGCCCGCCGCCAGCGGCGAATAGTCGAGAACCTCCTGCAGATAGATCGTCAGGAGGAAGACGAGCGACGTCTCGGTGGCGAAGGCGAGGAAGCCGGCGATATTGCCCCAGGCCACCGTGGGTCGGGTGAGCATGCTCAGCGGAACCAGCGGCTGGGACACGAACCTCTCCACCGCCACGAAGAGCGCGAGAAGGACCGCAGCAGCGGCGAGCGAGACCACCGTGACGGGATCCGTCCACGAGGTCTCGGCCGCGGTGGTCAGCCCGAGGACGAGGGCAAGAAGTCCCAGGGTGACCAGCACGGCGCCCGGGACGTCGAGTCGCGTGCGGTCCCTGGCACGGTCCTCCTTCAGGACGATGGGTGCGACGACGAGCACGGCGACGGCGATGGGCACGTTGATGAAGAAGGCCCACCTCCAGGACAACAGGTCCGTCAGCAGCCCGCCGAGGACGGCGCCGGTGGTGAAGCCGGCGGCCATCAGCGATCCGTTGAGGCCGAGGGCCTTGTCCCGCGCCGCCCCCTCGGCAAAGGTCCCGATGAGCAGGGCGAGCGCGGCGGGCACGACGATCGCCGTGGCGAGACCCTGCGCGACCCGCGCCACGAGAAGGACGGCGGGTGTGGTGGCGAGGCCGCCAGCGAGCGAACCAGCGCCCAGGAGCACCATGCCGACGAGGAACATGCGACGGCGGCCCGCCACGTCGGCGACACGGCCCATCAGCAGCGTGAACCCGGCCGCGCACAGGGCGAACGCCGTCGCGACCCACTGCAGGTTCGCGAGGGAGAAGCCGACGTCGGCGCCGATGGTGGGCAGGGCGACGTTGAGGATGGAGAAGTCGACGGCGAGCGTGAAGCTCGCGGTCAGCAGCACGGCCAGGGCCGTGCGCTGGCGGCCGGTCATGCGAGTGCTCCCGGTCCGCGCAGGCTCCCCGGTGGATTCCGTTCCCGATATCTGTTCCGTAGTCACGGTTCCTCTTTCGCGTCATGGATGTCCGGCATTCTTCTGGCCGTCTCCACCATGCGGTGCAAGGGAGAGGGCAACCACACCCCCCGCTTCCTGTCATCACGAGTGACAGGCACATTCGTGCGGTCCGCGAAACTGTCACTGCCAGGGACAGGACAGAACGCGGCCCGATCATGGAGCATGGGTGTATGAGCTCCAGTGACCTCGGTGACTTCCTGCGTTCCCGGCGTGCGGCGCTACGACCCGAAGACGTCGGGATCCGCGGCTACGGAGCCCGGCGCGTGCCCGGGCTGAGACGTGAAGAGCTGGCCATGCTGGCGGGTGTGAGCCCGACGTACTACGCCCGGCTGGAGCAGGGTCTGAGCACCAACGCCTCCGAGTCGGTGATCGGGTCGCTCGCCAAGGCGCTGGAGCTCGGGCCTGACGAGCAGGCACACCTGTTCGAGCTGGCCCGCCCCAAGCGGTCCCCGAGGCGTCGGGCGGCGGCGAAGCCCGATCGTGCACGGGAGGGCATGCTCCGGTTGGTGCGGTCGATACCCGATACGCCGGCGGTGATCCTCGGACGGCGCAGCGAGGTGCTGGGCTGGAACAGCCTGGGCCACCGCCTGGTGGGCGGTCATCTCGCGTTCGACGGTCCGGAGCTCTGGCGGGACCGGCCGAACATGACGCGCATGCTGTTTCTCGACGAGCACACGAAAGAGCTGTACAAGGACTGGGGCGGAGAAGCGGAACGAGCCGTCGCCTCGTTGCGTGTGCTCAGCGGAAAGAACAGGGACGATCCGGAGCTGACCGCGCTCATCGGGGAGCTCACGGTCAAGAGCCCGGAATTCTGCAGCCTGTGGGGACGGCACCCTGTCCATCGCTGCGTGTCGGGGGTGAAGCGGTTCCGGCACCCGGAAGTGGGTGACCTCGACCTCGAGTTCGAGGTCCTGACGCCCCCGGACGACTCCGAGCACCGGATTCTGATGTACACCGCCGCGTCGTCCGAGGCGGCGAGCACCCTCGCTCTCCTGGCGCGCGAGGCGACGCAGAGCGTCGTCACCGTGAGTCCGGAGCGAGAGCCGGACGCCGCCCGCGAGAGCGGCCGTTGAACGGTGGCTCTGACGGTGGGCCGGGATGCCGGCCCACCGCCAGACCCGTCAGGTGGGTTCTGTGACCAGTTCACCGTCCGAGGACCTGTTCGCCGTCCGTCGGCGCGGGCGGGCGAACCTGTCCATCGCCGGTCTCTCGACCAGCGCAGGGCGGTCCGGCGATCGAGCTGGACGGTGCCCACCGTGTCCTGTCCGGACTTCAGCAGCACCGGACTGCTGTGCGGTGCCGGTGAAGGCATCGGTCATCGAGAGGTTGACGATCACGCTACGTTCGGCCACGGATTCTTTCACGGCGTCTTGCAGGACGAGAGCTCGTGCGATTTTGCAGTCGAAATTCGTGCGGCGTGCGATGGTCATTGATGGATCCCTTGCGCTCGGCCTGGATCAGTCATGCGCATTCCATCAGGCCGGTGACCGGTGAGCCACACATTAGCAGGGACAGGATGAATCTGTCTCGGGATGGAGATACCGGTTGACGACCTCGGACGGGGAAGGTATATGGGCCAATTCATGCGAACTGGTCCGAGCGGCCCATGTCGGAGTCGTCCAGGCCTCGAGGGTGACACTGTCGGTGATAGGCAGAAGAGGGCCTGGCTGCTTCCGGATCCGATCCCGACGATGGATCGACAGCTGCGGACGACCGCAGGGCGTGTCGACGTTCGGAGGTATCTGATGGATCTGGAGCTCGTCGACAAGGTCGTCGTCGTCACCGGCGGGACCCGGGGGATCGGACTCGCGGTCGTCCGAGCGCTCGCCCAGGAGGGGGCCCGAGCGGTCGCGGTGGCCCGCCACGCTCCCGACGACGGCGTCCTTCCTCCCGGTGCCGGACTGATGACCGCCGACCTGTCCGACGACACCGTGGCGAGCGACGTCGTCGGACAGGCCGTGGAGCGGTACGGCCGCCTCGACGGACTCGTCAACAACGCCGCCTATTTCGACACCCGGCCCGGTTTCGCGGATCTCGACGACGAGCTGTGGCGCAGGACGTTCGAGCTGAACGTGATCGCCCCGGCCCGGCTGTCTCGTCGTGCGACCGCAGCGATGCAGGGCGACCCCGACGGCGGCAGCCTCGTCCACGTGGCCAGCGAGGCGGCCCGCATGCCCGATCCGACCATGGCGCCGTACGCCGCGTCCAAGGCCGCGCTCCTGTCGATCTCCAAGTCTCTGGCCGCCGACACCGGCCGCACGGGGGTCCGGTCCAACGTCGTGTCGCCGGGACCGACCCGCACGGCGCTGTTCGACGCCCCGGGCGGATTCGCCGACCAGCTCGCCGAGCGGTTCGGCACCGACCCCGACTCGGCCGTGGAGCGCTTCGTGCGCGAGGAACGCCGCCTGCCCACCGGGCGGATCGGCCGTCCGCAGGAGGTGGCCGACGTCGTCGCCTACCTGCTGTCCCCGCGGGCGCGTCAGGTCACGGGCGCGGAGTGGGCGGTCGACGGCGGCGCGCTGCGCCAGCTGTGAGCGCAGACCGCATGACGATGGTGGGCGACCGCTGGACGACCGTGACCACGGAGGACGGTGGAGTCGTCCACGTCCTCGTCCACGAACCCGGCATCCCTGCGCGCGGCCAGCTGGTGTGGGCGCACGGCGGCTCGTGGCAGCACGGGTCCGCGGCTCAGTGGGCACCGATGACCCGTCGCCTCGCCGCCTGCTCCGGCTGGGCCGTCACGTCCGTCGACTACCGTCTCGCCGACGCCGCCCGGTTCCCCGCCGCGGTCTGCGACGTGCTCGACGTCCTCGGCCACGTCGACGACGTGGAGATGCCCCTCGCCGTGGGCGGCGACAGCGCCGGCGGCACGATAGCCGCCCTCGTCGCCCTCGCGCGCCGCGATCGCGGCGAGAGGGTCCCGTCCCAGTTCCTCGCCTATCCACCGCTCGACCCCGGCTGCGGTCGTCCGTCCTACCACCGCGACCCCACGGTGTTCCCGCGGCCTGCTGAGCTGCGCCGCGCCTGGCGGGTCTGGCTGGACGGCGACGGCGGCGTCGCTCGTGGAGAACTGCGGCGCTCGCCTCTCGACGCCGCCAGCCTGTCCGGGCTCGCGCCCGCCTTCCTCGCCGTCGGTGACCTCGACCCCGTGCTCGACGACGTTGTCGAGTACGCCGGGCTCCTGTGTGCCGCAGACGTCCCCACGAGCCTCAGCATCGTGCCTGGTGCCACGCATGCGGACCTCCTCGGCTCGCACAGCGGCCTGTTCGCCGATCTGACCGCCGCGCTGATCGAGGCCGCCGCCGAGGGTTCCACGACCATCGCCCACGACGAAAGGACCGCACCGTGACGACCTCGTCCACCGATGCACTCGTCCGCCACTTCACCGACCTGCGCGACGGGAACCACTTCGGACACGTCACCCGCGGTGCCAAGGAAGAGGCGTTCGCCCACGCGGTCGAGCTCCTCGACGGACCGGTACGCACGATCCTGGTCGAGCTCGACGCCGGACTCCTGCGTTCGACGGGTGAGATCGACGCTGTGGGCACGTGCCGTGAGGAGCGCGGCGGCCTGCTGGCCGCCTGGCAGCTCACGTGGCCCGAACAGCGCGACGCGGGCATCTCCCCGATCAGCATCATCGCCACGTTCGGCGCCGGGTTCCACCACCCTCATCTGCGGGGCGCCACCGTCGGTGAGTGGCCTCTGAACGTCGCCACGAAGGAACACGCCGAGGAGCTGGCTCCCACGCTCCGTGCCATCGCCGAGGCCGACATGCACAACCTCGTCTTCCAGAGGGACTGGCGGATCGTGCCAGAGCTCACGACCGGTGGGAACGACGTCCCGCCGAGCGCACCCGTCTGAGCGGCGGCCGGCGTCGCACGGTCAGGGGATGGACGGCGTCAGCGTGACGCCCACGGCCGCCATCTCGGCGCGGGCCCGCTCGCCCTGCTCCACGGAGACCGGCGCGGTCAGGTCGGTCAGCACGGTCGTGGCGAACCCGGAGTGCACGGAGTCCAGCGCGGTGTGCTTGACGCAGTGCGACTCCGCCAGCCCGACGACGTCCACCGCCGAGACGTCGGCCTCGCGCAGGACCTGGTCCAGGGACCGCCCGACGGCGTCCTCGCCGTCGAAGCCGGAGTACCCGTGGTCGTACTGGCCCTTGCGGATCGCGACGTCCGCCGCGAGGTCCGCCAGCGCCGGGTGCAGCTGGGCGTTCGCTGACTCCGCCACCCCGTGGACGGGCCAGGAGCTCACGAAGTCCGGGTCGTCGCTGAAGTGCTCGCCCGGGTCGATGTGCCAGTCCTGGGTGGTCACGACGATCCCGTAGCGGTCGCGGTGCGCGGCGACGTACGCGGCCACGTCCCGGGCCACCTGGTCGCCCCCGTCCACCGGGAGCTCGCCGCCCTCGCAGAAGGTCGGCTGGACGTCCACGACGAGAAGTGCACGCGTCCTCATCCCTCCACTGTGCCACTTCGCGTCGCTGCTGCCGAGACCCGGCAGTCTTCCGCTGCCGCTGTCGACACCTCTCGGCAGTCGTGGGGCGGGGGTGGGAGGCGACGGGGAGGTGAGACGCCTCGGCCGGCCCCCGGCGTCGACCACTAGGATTCGGGGCATGACCCACATCCTCTCGGCCGTGGCATGGCCCTATGCCAACGGCCCGCGGCACATCGGCCACGTCGCCGGCTTCGGCGTTCCCTCCGACGTCTTCAGCCGGCACATGCGGATGGCGGGTCACGACGTCCTGATGGTCTCCGGCACCGACGAGCACGGCACGCCGATCCTCGTCCAGGCGGAGCAGGAGGGCGTCACGCCGCAGGAGCTCGCGGACCGCTACAACCGCGTGATCACCAAGGATCTTGCGGACCTGGGCCTCAGCTACGACCTGTTCACGCGCACCACGACGCGCAACCACTACGCCGTCGTGCAGGAGATGTTCCGCACGGTGCACCAGAACGGCTACATGGTCGAGAAGTCGACCATGGGCGCGATCTCGCCGTCCACGGGCCGCACGCTGCCGGACCGCTTCATCGAGGGCACCTGCCCGATCTGCGGGTACGACGGCGCGCGCGGCGACCAGTGCGACAACTGCGGCAACCAGCTCGACCCGATCGACCTGAAGAACCCGCGCAGCCGCATCAACGGCGAGACGCCGAAGTTCGTCGAGTCGAACCACTTCTTCCTCGACCTGCCGGCCCTCGTCGACACGCTGTCCTCCTGGCTCGAGACCCGCAGCGGGTGGCGCCCCAACGTGCTGAACTTCAGCCGCAACCTGCTCGACGACGTCCGTCCGCGTGCCATGACGCGCGACATCGACTGGGGCATCCCCGTGCCGCTCGAGGGCTGGGAGGACAACCCCTCCAAGCGCCTGTACGTGTGGTTCGACGCCGTGATCGGCTACCTGTCCAGCTCGATCGAGTGGTCCCGCCGCCGGGGCACGCCCGAGGCGTGGCGCGAGTGGTGGACGAACCCGGACGCCCGGTCGTACTACTTCATGGGCAAGGACAACATCACGTTCCACTCCCAGATCTGGCCGGCGGAGCTCCTGGCGTACGACGGCGGTGGGTCGCGCGGGGGAGGACCGGGCCGGTTCGGGTCGCTCCAGCTCCCGACGGAGGTGGTCTCCAGCGAGTTCCTCAACGTCGAGGGGCAGAAGTTCTCCTCCTCGCGCGGCGTCGTCATCTACGTGCGCGACATGCTCGCCCGGTACCAGCCCGACGCCTTCCGCTACTACGTCGCGGCGGCCGGGCCGGAGAACCAGGACGTCGACTTCACGTGGGAGGGCTTCCTGCGGCGCACCAACGACGAGCTCGTCGCGGGCTGGGGCAACCTCGTCAACCGCACGGCGAGCATGGTGCACAAGAACTTCGGCCAGATCCCGGCCGCCGGGGAGCTCGCCGACGCGGACCGCGACGTGCTGGCTGCGACACGCAAGGCGTTCGACGACATCGGTGCCCTCATCGGGTCCAACCGGCAGCGCGCGGCCATCGCCGAGGCGATGCGCGTCGTCGGCGACGTCAACCGGTACGTCTCGGAGACGGAGCCGTGGAAGCTCAAGGCGGACCCGGACCGGCTCGCCACCGTGCTGCACACCACCACGCAGGCGGTGAGCGACTGCAACACCCTGCTCGCGCCGTTCCTGCCGCACTCGGCCCAGTCGGTGCACGAGGTGCTGGGCGGGTCGGGGGAGTTCGCCCCGCAGCCGGTGATCGAGGAGGTCACCGACCTCGACGACGACTCCCGGCACTACCCGGTCATCACGGGCGACCACGACGGCGCGTACCGGTTCCCGGCGTGGGAGTCCCGCCCCGTCACGCCGGGCACCCCGATCGTCAAGCCGACCCCGGTGTTCACCAAGCTCGACGACTCGATCGTCGAGGAGGAGCTGGAACGCCTGCGCGAGAAGGCCTGATGGGACGGTCGAAGCGCGAGCGGGGCTTCCCGCCCGACCCGGAGCAGCTGCCGGTCGCCGTCGTCGACAACCACACGCACCTGGACGCGATCGGTGCGCTGGTGCGCGACGCGTCGCCCGGCGAGCCGGTGCCGACCGTGGCGGACCATCTCGCCCGGGCGGCCGCCGTCGGCGTCGACCGGCTGGTGCAGGTGGGCTGCGACCTGCCGTCGATCGAGTGGACCGACGCCCTGCTGCGCACCACCGGTGCCGAACAGGAGCATGGGCCCGGTTTCGCACACGAAAGCGGGCGCAAGCTCCTGTTCGGCACCGGTGCGTTGCTGGGCGCGGTGGCGATCCATCCCAACGAGGCGGTGCTGCACGCCGGCGTGCGTGAGGTGGGGCCCGACGGCCTCGAACCGTCCCCGCGCGAGCACCACGCCGTCGGGATCGACGACGCGATCGCGCGCGTCGCCCAGGTCGCCCGGGACAACCCCCGCGTCCGGGCCGTCGGCGAGACCGGGATGGACCTGTTCCGGACCGGGCCGCAGGGTGAGGCGGTGCAGCGTGATGCCTTCCGGGCGCACGTCGCGCTGGCCAAGGAGCTCGGGCTGGCGATGCAGATCCACGACCGCGACGCCCACCAGCAGGTGATCGACGTCCTGCTGGCCGACGGAGCCCCGGAGCGCACGGTGTTCCACTGCTACAGCGGGGACGCCGAGATGGCCGCGCTGGCCGCCGAGCACGGCTGGTTCCTGTCCTTCGCGGGCCCGGTGACCTACCCGAAGAACGACCACCTGCGCGAGGCGCTGCGGACCGTGCCCCTCGACCTGGTGCTGGTCGAGACCGATGCGCCGTACCTGCCGCCGCACCCGTTCCGTGGCCGTCCCAGCGCCCCGTACGTCGTCGCGCACACGGTGCGCGCGATGGCGGACACGCTGGAGCGCCCGCTCGACGAGCTCTGCCGGGCGGTCTCGCAGAACGCCGAGCGCGTCTACGGGGCGTGGTGACCCTGTCGCTGAGACGCTGGTTCGACTACGGTCTGGTGATCGTGACGAGGCGTGAGCAGGGACGACGGCGGGACCGGCGTGACGCCACCTCCGGTCGTCGACCCCCGGGGCGCTACGTCGGGCGCCGGGGCCCGCTCGGCGGCGTGGTCCGTGGCGCGCTGCGGACGCTCGTGGTGACCGCGGTGGCGGTCGGGGCGTACGGCGTGGTCGACACCCACAGCCAGGTCGTGGTCGACGTGGACGGGCGGGTGCAGACCCTCGACGGCTACGGCCGGACGGTGGGCGACGTCCTCGCGTTCCACGACATCCGGCCCGGCCCGGACGACCTGGTCCAGCCGGCCGCCTCGGCACCGGCCCCGGACGGCGGGGAGGTGGTGGTGCGCACCAGCAAGGACGTCACGCTCGAGGTCGACGGCGAGACCACCACCTTCACGACGACGGCGCACACGGTGGGCGAGCTGCTCGCCGCCCTGGGGCCGCGCGGCGACGGTGCGGTGACGACGGCGTCCCGCAGCGACCCGCTGGGCCGCGGCCCGGTGCGGGTCTCGACGCTCAAGACGGTGCACGTCTCCGTGGACGGGTCCGTGCTGCCGCTGCGCACCACGGAGGCCACGGTGCGGGACGTCCTCGCGGAGGTCGAGATCTCGCTCGGGGACGACGACAGGACCTCGGTCCCGCTCGGTGCGGCCGCCGTCGACGGCATGGTCGTGGTCGTGAACCGGGGCGAGACGGCGTCGGACATCGTCACCGAGGTGATGCCGTTCGACACCGAGCGCGTCGATTCGGACGACCTGCCCCTGGGGTACGAGTCCGTGCAGACCCGCGGCGTGCCGGGGGAGCGGGTGACCACCTACGAGGTGCACACCCTCGACGGCGCGGAGGTGAGCCGGACGGTCGTCGACCGTGCGGTCACGGTCGAGCCGGTCGACGAGGTGGTGGTGGTCGGCACGCTCGACGTCTCGCAGGTGCAGGTGGACCCCGGTTCCGCCAAGGCGGTCGCCCGGTCGCTCGCCGCGGAGCGCGGCTGGGGGGACGACCAGTTCGTCTGCCTCGACAAGCTGTGGACCAAGGAGTCCAACTGGCGCTGGAACGCGGAGAACTCCTCGAGCGGTGCGTACGGCATCCCGCAGGCCCTGCCGGGCTCGAAGATGGCGTCGGCCGGTTCGGACTGGCGGACGAACCCTGCCACGCAGATCTCGTGGGGGCTGGGCTACATCTCGGGCCGGTACGGCACGCCGTGCGGTGCCTGGAACCACTCGATGTCGGTCGGCTGGTACTGAGCACGCCCCGGGAGGTGTGATCTCCGTCCCGCAACCGGGAGATTTTTTCCGGCATACCGCGTCGTAGCCGGGCATACCTACCACAGGTGCTCTTGGATGAACATCACGATGCGGTTACGGTCGTCGGAGCCACCGGATCGACCGCGTGCTCGACCGCCCGTCGAGAGCCGCCGTCGTGGCCGGTACCGCCGACGTCTGGAACCATCTTGAACGACTGGCCCGACGACTCCGTCACGCCGCCGACCGCCCCCGTACCCGTCAGTGCCGAGCCCACGGCCGCGGCCGGTGAGGCGCCCGCCGCCGCGACGGCCCGGCGCCGCCGCCGGTGGCCGCTGGTCGCCATGGTGGTCGCGCTGAGCCTCGTGGTCGCCGGCGGCGTGAGCTTCGCCGTGGTGGAGCAGCTCCGCAAGGACGTCACTCTCGACGTCGACGGCAACCTCGTCACCGTCACGACGTACGCCGACACCGTCGACGACGTCCTCGCCGAGGAAGGGGTCCGCGTCGGCGACAACGACGAGGTCACCCCCGCGGCCGGCGACGCGCTGCGGGACGGCGCCGTGGTCGAGGTCCGCTACGGCCGCGAGCTGACGGTCGAGGCGGACGGCGAGCAGGAGGAGGTCTGGGTCGCCGCCCTCGACGCCGACGACGCTCTCGAGCAGCTCGCCACCCGCGACGAGCAGGTCCGCCTGCTGCCCTCGCGGTCCGCCGACCGCGCGTCCCTGCCGATCCGCCTCGACGCCGACCAGCCGGTCGCCCTCGTCGTGGGCGGCGAGGAGACCGTGGTCGACGACGGTGCCCGCACGCTCACGGATCTCTTCGAGGCGGAGTCGGTCGAGATCGACGACGACGACCGCGTCCACGTCGACCGCGTCGAGCCCGGCGCCGCCGGCGAGCCGACCGTGCGCGTCGTCGTGCAGGTCGTGGACGTCAAGAAGGTCACCAAGACGAAGAAGATCGACTTCGACACCGTCACGGAGAAGGACCCGGACCGCTACAGCGACGAGGGGTCGTTCGTCTCGCAGGAGGGCTCGAAGGGCGAACGGACCATCGTCAAGCGCGTGACGCGCGTCGACGGTGAGGTCGAGTCGCGCGAGAGGGTCTCGAACGAGGTCACGAAGAAGCCGGTCGACGAGATCGTCGTCGTCGGCACCAAGGAGCGGCCCGAGCCGGAGCCCGAGCCGGAGCCGGAGCCGGAGCCCGCGACGTCGTCCGGTTCCTCGTCCGGCTCGTCGTCCAGCAGCTCCTCGGGCGATTCCGGCTCGACCAGCTCCTCCGGTGGCAGCTCCTCCGGTGACAGCGCCCCCGCGGGCGTGTGGTCCCAGCTCGCCCAGTGCGAGTCCGGCGGCAACCCGTCCACCAACACCGGCAACGGCTACTACGGGCTCTACCAGTTCTCGCTGCCGACGTGGCAGGCGGTGGGCGGTTCCGGGCTGCCCTCGGACGCCTCTGCTGCCGAGCAGACGAAGCGCGCGCAGATCCTGCAGGAGCGCTCGGGCTGGGGGCAGTGGCCGCACTGCGCCAGCAAGCTCGGTCTGCTCTGACCCACCGGAGGCCGCCGGGGTGCTGAGCCGCCCCGGCGGCCTTCGTGTGCCCGGCCTGTGAAGCCAGGTGAAGTCATCGTGCCGAGCCGCGGACTGTGACCCAGACCGTGTTGCGCTCCATAACGAATCAGTTACGGTCGGGTGTCGTTCGCGCTCGACAGTCGACATCTGCTGTATAAGCCCTGGCCCTTGAGGGGGCCACGCCCCCCGTCTTTCAGGAGATCCATGAGCTCCGCACCGGAGAACCACGAGCCCCGGCCCGCCACGGCCGAGACCCGCGCCGTCACCCGGACGCGCCGCACCCGGCGCCGTCGGGCGCTGGTCGCCACCGTCGCCGGTGGCGCCCTCGTCGTCGGTGGCGGCTCCGCCGTCGCCGTGTCCCAGGCTCACAAGACCGTCACGCTCGACGTCGACGGCGAGTCCCGCACCGTCAGCAGCTTCGCCGGCGACGTCGAGGGGCTGCTCGCCGCCGAGGACGTCGCCGTGACCGACCGCGACCTGGTCTCGCCCGCCCTCGCCGACCCGCTGACCGACGCGAGCGACGTCGTCGTGCGCACCGGCAAGCAGATCGACGTCGAGATCGACGGCGAGCCCACCTCCACGTGGGTGACCGCCGCCGACGCCCACGAGGCCCTCGGCCTGCTCTCCCAGCGAGGCAATGACATCGCGCTCGTGGCCTCCCGCACCGACGACCGCGTCGAGCTGCCCCTGGAGGTCCACGACGGCGACGAGGTCGCCGTGGTCCACGACGAGGCCGTCGACGTGGTCGACGGCTCCGACGACGTGGACGCCGTGCTGGCCGCGGCCGACGTGGAGGTGGACGAGGACGACTCCGTCACCCTGTCCACGACCCACGACGCCGGGGTGGAGGCCGCCGACGTGCCCGAGGACGCCGAGCTGCCGCAGGTCGCCGTCGTCGTCGAGCGCGTCGAGGTCGAGCAGGTCACGAAGGTCAAGGAGATCGCCTTCGACACCCGGACCAAGGAGAGCTCGAAGCGCTACGAGGACCTCGACCCGAAGGTCGAGAAGAAGGGCGAGCCCGGCTCGCGCAGCGTCGTCCGGGAGATCACCACGGTCGACGGCAAGGAGGTCTCGAACAAGAAGATCACCTCGATGGTGACCGCGGAGCCGGTCACCGAGGTGCTCATCCAGGGCACCAGGGAGCGCCCCGAGCCGGAGCCCGAGCCGGAGCCGGAGCCGGAGCCCGAGCCGGCGAGCTCGTCGTCGGGCTCGTCGTCCGGCTCGTCGTCCGGTTACTCCGGGTCGAACCGCCAGATCGGTCAGCAGATGGCCGCGGACCGCGGCTGGACCGGCAGCGAGTGGACGTGCCTGGAGAGCCTGTGGACCAAGGAGTCCGGCTGGTCGCACACGGCCGCCAACCCGTCGTCGGGTGCCTACGGCATCCCGCAGTCGCTGCCGGGCAGCAAGATGGCGACCGCCGGTGCCGACTGGCAGTCCAACCCGGCCACGCAGATCGCCTGGGGCCTGGACTACATCGCCGGCCGCTACGGCTCCCCGTGCGGGGCCTGGGGCCACTCGCAGGCCAACAACTGGTACTGAGCCGCCCCGACGGGCGATACTCAGCCCCATGACTGACACCCCTGGCGCCCTGCTCGGCCCCGCGGAGATCCGCGAGCTGGCAGGGCGTCTCGGCGTCCGGCCCACCAAGACGCTCGGGCAGAACTTCGTGCACGACGGCGGTACCGTCCGCAAGATCGTCCGTGCGGCCGGGGTGCAGCCCGGCGACCGGGTCGTGGAGGTGGGCCCCGGCCTCGGGTCACTGACCCTCGGGCTGCTGGAGGCCGGCGCCTCCGTGGTCGCCGTCGAGATCGACCCGGTCCTGGCCGGCCAGCTCGCGACCACCGTGCACCGCCACCTGCCCGACGCCGACCTCGAGCTGGTGACCGCCGACGCGATGACCGTCACCGACCTGCCCGGTGCGCCGCCCACGGCCCTCGTGGCGAACCTGCCCTACAACGTCGCCGTGCCCGTGCTGCTCACGTTCCTCCAGCGCTTCGAGTCGCTGCGGTCGGTGCTCGTCATGGTGCAGGCCGAGGTGGCGGACCGTCTCGCGGCGCCCCCCGGCTCCCGCACCTACGGCGTGCCGTCCGCGAAGGCCGCCTGGTACGGAACCGCCCGGCGCTCCCTGACGATCAGCCGGCACGTGTTCTGGCCCGTGCCGAACGTGGACTCGGCGCTGGTGGAGATCGTGCGGCACGAGCCGCCGACGACCACCGCGACCCGCCAGGAGGTCTTCACCGTGGTCGACGCCGCGTTCGCCCAGCGACGCAAGACGCTCCGTGCGGCGCTGTCCGGCCTGTTCGGCTCCGGTGCCGTCGCCGAGGAGGCGCTGCGCGCCGCCGGCATCGACCCGTCGTTGCGTGGTGAGCGCCTGGCGATCACCGACTTCGCGCGCATCGCCGAGCGCCTGGGCGCCGGTGCTGGCACGGTGGACGCGTGAGCCACCTCGCCGCCGCCCCTGCGCCGTCCGTCCGCGTGCGCGCCCCGGGGAAGATCAACCTCACGCTGCGCGTCGGGCCCGTGGCCGACGACGGCTACCACCCGCTGGTGACCGTCTTCCAGGCGGTGTCGCTGTTCGAGGAGGTCACCGCGACGGAGGTGCCGGAGGGCGCCGGCATCTCGCTGACCGTCGAGGGGCCGCAGGCCGACCGCGTCCCGCTGGACGGCACCAACCTGGCCTGGCGGGCCGTCGAGGTGATCGCCCGGCACGTCGGGCTGGACCCCAGCGTGGCGCTGCACATCGCCAAGGGGGTCCCGGTGGCCGGCGGGATGGCCGGGGGCTCCGCCGACGCCGCCGCGACGCTGCTGGCCTGCGACGCGCTGTGGGGGACCGCGCTGCCCCGCGACGAGCTCGCCGGTCTGGCGGCGACCCTCGGCTCGGACGTGCCGTTCGCGCTGCTGGGGCACACCGCCGTCGGCACCGGCCGCGGGCACCTGCTCACGCCGGCGATGACCCGCGGCGAGTTCCACTGGGCCTTCGCCACGCGTGACGACGGGCTCTCCACCCCGGCGGTCTACCGCCGGTTCGACGAGCTCACCGGTCCCACCGCACCCTCCGTCGAAGACGCCGACGACAACGGGCTCATGCAGGCTCTGCGTGCCGGGGACCCGACGGCGCTCGGGGCGGCGCTGCAGAACGACCTCGAGGCCGCGGCGCTCGACCTGCGTCCCGAGCTGGAGCGCACCCTGCAGGTCGCCCGCGACGGTGGCGCGCTCGGGGTGATGGTGTCCGGGTCCGGGCCGACGGTCGCGGCGCTGGCGCGCTCGCGCCAGCACGCTCTCGCGCTCGCCGCGACGTGGACCGCCGAGGACGCCGCCGACGCGGTGTGGTGCACCACCGGCCCGGCCGCCGGCGCCCGCGTCCTCTGACGCGCCGAGGTAGCGCCGGCGGTGCCGAGGCAGTGCCGGCTCAGGCCTGGTCGAGGTGCTTGCGCAGGAACGCCAGGGTGGGCGCGAACCGGTAGTGCTGGCCACCTTCGTGCCCGTTGTACGGGTAGACGTCGATCTGCTTGTCCGCAGCGCCCCACGCGTTGTACGCGGCGTAGACCGTCGAGGGCGGGCAGACGTCGTCCATGAGTGCGACCGAGAACAGCCCGGCGGCGTGCGCCCGGCGCGCGAACGACACACCGTCCAGGTAGGACAGCGTGCGCCACACCGCGTCCTCGTGCTCGCGGTGCACGGACAGGTACTGCGTGATCTCGCCGTACGGGAAGGCGTCGGTGACCCGGACCGCCCGCCGGAAGTGGCTGAGGAACGGCACGTTCGGGGCCGCGGCGGCGACGTCCGGGAGCAGCCCCGCCACGGCGGTCGCGATGCCGCCGCCCTGGCTCGTCCCGGCGACCGCGACCCGGGCCGGGTCGATCCCGTCGACCCGCCGGACGGCGTCGACGGCGCGCACCCCGTCCGTGAAGACCCGGCGGTAGTAGTGCTCGGCCGGGTCGAGGATGCCGCGGGTCAGGAAGCCGGGGGACGCGGGGGCGTGCCCCACCGGGTCGGGGGTGTCCCCGCCCGAGCCCCAGACGGAACCCTGGCCCCGGGTGTCCATCACCAGGTGGGCGAACCCTGCCGCCGCGAGACCGAGCTGCTCGTGCGGCAGCCCCCGCCCGCCGCCGTAGCCGACGAACTCGACGACGGCCGGCAGCGGGCCGTCCGTGCGTGCCGGGCGGACGAGCCACGCCTTGATCGGGTGGCCGCCGAACCCCGGGAACGTGACGTCGTCGACGGTGAGCTCGGTCAGCCCGCTGTCGATCCGCTCCACGCGTACCTCGCCGCCGTGGCCGCGGGCCTCCGCCACCGTGCCGGACCAGAACGTGTCGAAGTCGGCGGGTTCGTCGATCTCGGGCGTGTACTGCTCGAGCTCGGCCAGGGGCAGGTCGAACTGGGCCATGCAGATCTCCTTCGGGCGGCTGCGGACGTCGGCGTCGGTCCGAGGCTAGCTCGCCACTACGCTGTTGCGGTGGCTCATCTCCTCGGTGCGGACGGCATCTCCCTGACCATCGGTACCCGCACCCTGCTCGACGGCGTCTCCCTCGGGCTGGACGACGGCGACCGCATCGGCGTCGTCGGCCCCAACGGCGCCGGCAAGTCCACCCTCCTGCGGCTGCTCGCGGGGACCGCGACGCCCGACGGCGGACGGGTCACCCGGGTGGGCGGCTCCCGCCTGGGGATGCTCGACCAGCGTGACGACGCCCGGCCCGGTGCCACGGTGCTGGACCTCGTGCACGGTGACGACGCCACGCACGAGTGGGCGTCGGACTCCCGCATCCGCGCCGTGCACGCCGGGCTGCTCGCGGACCTCGACCTGGACCAGCCGGTGTCGACCCTCTCCGGCGGGCAGCGTCGCCGGGCGGCGCTGGCCGCGCTGCTGGTCACCGACCCCGACGTGCTGCTGCTCGACGAGCCCACGAACCACCTCGACGTCGAGGGGGTGGCCTGGCTGGCCGAGCACCTGCGCGACCGGTACGGACGTCCCGGAGCGACCGGTGCACTGGTCGTCGTGACGCACGACCGGTGGTTCCTCGACGCCGTCTGCTCGCGCATGTGGGAGGTGCGCGGCGACGGGACCGGCGCCGTCGACGGCTACGAGGGCGGGTACGCCGCCTACATCCTCGCGCGTGCCGAGCGGTCCCGGCAGGCGGCCGCCGCCGCCGAGAAGCGCAACAACCTGCTGCGCAAGGAGCTCGCCTGGCTCAAGCGCGGTGCTCCCGCCCGGACGTCCAAGCCGAAGTTCCGGCTCGACGCCGCCGCCGCGCTCATCGATGACGAGCCGCCGCCGCGCGACACGCTCGAGCTCACCCAGATGGCCACCAAGCGGCTCGGCAAGGACGTGCTCGACCTCGAGGACGTCACCGTCACCGTCCCGCAGCCGGACGGCGGCGAACGCACCCTGCTCGACGACGTCACCTGGCGGCTCGGGCCCGGCGACCGTTACGGGCTGGTGGGCGTCAACGGCGCCGGCAAGACGACGGTGCTCGCCCTCCTCGCCGGCCGGCGGGAGCCCGACGGCGGGCACGTGCGTCGCGGCAGGACGGTCGAGGTCGCCGAGCTCACCCAGGAGGTGACCGAGCTCGACGAGGTCGGTGACCGGACGGCCGTGCAGGTGGTGGACGCCGAGAAGCGGACCGTCGTCGTCGACGGCAAGGAGATGACGGCGGGCCAGCTCACCGAGCGGCTCGGCTTCACGCGCGAGCGGGCGCACACGCCGGTGCGCGACCTGTCCGGCGGGGAGCGCCGCCGGCTGCAGCTCCTGCGGCTGCTGGTCTCCGAGCCGAACGTGCTGCTGCTCGACGAGCCCACCAACGACCTGGACACGGACACCCTCGCCGCAGTGGAGGACCTGCTCGACGGCTGGCCCGGCACCCTCATCGTGGTCTCCCACGACCGGTACCTGCTGGAGCGGGTGTGCGACCGGCAGTGGGCGCTGCTCGGCGACGGGACGCTGCGGGACCTGCCCGGGGGAGTGGAGCAGTACCTGTCCTTGCGCCGTGCTGCTGCCGGCCCTGGTCCGGAGGGATCCCCCACCCCCGCCTCGGCGGGCAGCGCGGCGCCGTCGGGTGACGGAGCGGGGAAGGTGTCGGCGGCGGAGCAGCGGCAGGCGAAGAAGGCTGTCCAGCGGCTGGAGAAGCGCCTGACCCGGCTGGCGGAGGAGGAGGCGCGGCTGCACGACCAGATGGCGGCCGACCCGACCGACTTCGAGGCGACGGCGAAGCTCGACGCTCGGCTGCGGGCCCTGCTCGCCGAGAAGGACGAGGTCGAGATGGAGTGGCTGGAGGCCGCCGAGCTCGCCGAGTGACCCTCTGTTCTCGCTGTGGGTGCACGACACGCCGTCGGCCAGTTGAGGCCGGCGGCGTGTCGTGCACCCACAGCGGTGGAGACGGCGCCGGGACGCCGTCGTCCCCGGTCACGGCACTGTGTAGCCCGCCGCGCGGAACAGCTCGTACCACTCGGCACGGGTGAGCGGGACGTCCGATCCCTGCGCCGCACCGGCGACGCGCTCCGGCGTCGTCGTACCGAGCACCACCTGCATGCCGGCGGGGTGGCGCGTGATCCAGGCCGTCGCGATCGCGATGGCGGGCACGTCGTACGTCGCGGCCAGCCGGTCGATGACGGCGTTCAGCTCCGGGTAGTCCTCGTGGCCCAGGAACACGCCGGTGAAGAACCCGGCCTGGAACGGTGACCAGGCCTGGACGGTGATGTCGTGCAGGCGGCAGTAGTCGAGGATGCCGCCGTCGCGCTCGGTCGACTGGTCCAGGCCCGCCATGTTGGCCGCCACGCCCTGCGCGACGATCGGCGCGTGCGTGACCGACAGCTGGAGCTGGTTCGCCACGAGCGGCTGGCGCACCGACTTCTTGAGCAGCTCGATCTGGCCCGGCGTGTGGTTGGAGACGCCGAAGGCGCGCACCTTGCCGGACGACTCCAGGTGGTCGAAGGCCCGAGCCACCTCGTCGGGCTCCACCAGCGCGTCGGGACGGTGCAGCAGCAGGACGTCCAGGTAGTCCGTGTCCAGCGCCCGGAGGGACCCCTCGACCGACTCCACCAGGTGGTCGTACGAGTAGTCGAAGTACGGGCCGTCCGGCACGATCCCGGCCTTCGACTGGATGGTCAGCTCCGCGCGCTGCGACGGCGTGAGCTGCATGGCTTCGGCGAACCGGCGCTCGCAGCCGTGCAGCTCCGCGCCGTACACGTCGGCGTGGTCGATGAAGTCGATGCCGGCGTCGCGGGCGGTGCGCACGAGCTCGCGGACGGCGTCGTCGTCCATCTGCGCGATGCGCATGAGTCCGAGGACGACGTTGGGAACCTGGCGCCCGGTGAGGCCCAGGGGGACGGTCTTCATGGGGTTCTCCTCGGTCTTTCGGCGGTCAGGAGGCCGAGAGCTCGGCGAGCTCGTCGGCGGTCAGCTCGAGCTCCGCGGAACGGGCCGAGTCCGCGATGCTCGCAGGACGCGACGCACCCGGGATGGGGACGACGACGGGGGCGAGCGCGAGCTCCCAGGCGAGCGTGACCTGCTGCGGGCTCACGCCGTGGCGCTCCGCGACACGGCCGAAGGCGCCGTGCGCGGAGCCCAGCTCGGCGGCCCGGGCGATGCCGCCGAGGGGGGACCAGGGCAGGAACGCGACGCCGATCTCGGCGCAGTGCCGCAGCTCGTCGAGGCTGGAGCGGAACCTGGGGGAGAACTGGTTCTGCACCGAGGCGAGCCGTCCGCCCAGGACCTCGTTCGCCTCGTCGATCTGGTCGACGTCCGCGTTGGAGATGCCGGCCTGCTGGATGACGCCCTCGTCGAGCAGCTCGACGAGGGCGCCGATCGAGTCGGCGTACGGTACGGACGGGTCGGGGCGGTGGAACTGGTAGAGACCGATCGCCTCGACGCCGAGCCGCTGCGCGGACGCCTTGGCTGCCTGCTTGAGGTGCTCGGGGCGCCCGTCCTGGGTCCAGGTGCCGTCGCCGGGGCGCAGGTGACCGCCCTTGGTCGCGACGAGCACCTGAGACGCGTCACCTCCCCAGCCGCGCAGGGCGCGGGCGACCAGCTCCTCGTTGTGGCCCACCTCGGCGGCGTCGCGGTGGTAGGCGTCGGCGGTGTCGATCAGCGTGACACCGGCGTCGAGCGCGGCGTGGACGGTGGCGACGGAGCGTGCCTCGTCGGGGCGTCCCTCGATGGACATCGGCATGCCGCCGAGGCCGATCGCGCTGACGCTGCGGTTTCCGATGGTGCGGAGTTCCACGGTTCTCCCTCGTGACGACGGTGGTGTGCGTTCGACGATAGGGAGGCGCATGATGAGAAGTCCAACGACTGAGACTCATGAGATTCAGAACCAGGAGTGATCGATGGAGCTGCGGCAGATGGAGTACGTGGTCGCGGTGGCCGACGAAGGCCACTTCACCCGGGCGGCAGCCCTGTGCGGCGTGAGCCAGTCGGGGCTGTCCGCCGCGATCCGGTCCCTGGAGAACGAGCTCGGCGCGCCGCTCTTCCTGCGCACGACACGCCGGGTGAGCCTCACCGACGCCGGACGTGCGCTCGTGCCGTTCGCCCGCCGGATGCTGGCGCAGGCTTCCGCCGGCCGGGACGCCGTCGTCCGGGCGAGCCAGCAGCTCTCCGGGCGCCTCCGGGTGGGGTCCGAGCAGTGCCTCGGCGTGGTCGACGTCGGTCCGCTGCTGGAACGCTTCCAGCTCCGCTACCCGCTCGTCGACATCCAGTTCGCGCAGGCCGGCTCGCACGAGCTCGCCGCCCAGCTGCGCGCGGGCGACCTCGACATCGCGTTCGTCGCGACGACGGAGCACCTGGGCACTCTGCGGCGCCTCGAGCTGGGCCGGCGCCCCGTCGTGGTGCTCGCCCACCCCACCGACGTGCTCGCGGGCTCCACGGAGGTCTCGTGGGAGGACCTCGCGAGCCGCGACTTCGTCGACTTCCGCGCGCCGTGGGGAATCCGGCACCTCGTCGACGGTGCGTTCACCGACCGGCATCTCGACCGGCGGGTCCGGATGAGCGTGGACGACGTCCACACCCTGCTGGACTTCGTGCAGCGCGGGCTCGGGATCGCCGTCGTGCCGCAGCACGTCGCCGGCAAGCCGCAGGCCGCCGGGCTGGCCGTGCTGGAGCTGCCTGCCGAGGGGCGCCCCGAGTGGGTGGTCTCCGCGGTCTCGTCCGCCGGGGCCGAGCCCACCGCCGGTCGGCTCCTCGACCTGCTGGGCGAGGCGAACCTCGAGGTCGCCCGCGGCTGAGAACGCCTCAGCGGGCGGAGGTCGGACGCGCCGCTACCCACAGCGCCGCCGTCATCGCGACCAGCAGGGCGACGACCCCCAGCAGCGGTGCGGTCCACCCGCCGCTCGACTCGTGCACGGCGCCGAGCACGGTCGGCACGGCGGCCCCGCAGGCGTACCCGCCGGTCTGCACGACCGCCGAGGTGCGACGGGCCGCGGCCACCGACGGCGACCGCCGGGCGATCAGCGTGAAGATCACCGTGAAGATGCCGCCCTGGGCCGCTCCGGCCAGGCAGACGCCGACCCACCAGGCCTGCGGGGCGAGCAGCAGGGCTGCCGGGAGGGTGAGCCAGAAGGCGCACAGCACGGTGGCGACCGTGCGCTCGGACAACCGTCCGGCGAGGCCGAGCGGCACGAGGAACGCCCCGGCGACCGCCGCGAGCTGGAACGGCGCGGCAGCGCCGCCCGCGGCCGCCGCCTCGAACCCGATCCGGTCCGCCAGGATCGTCGGCAACCACGTGGACATCGCGTAGTACCCGGAGGTCTGCCCGGCGAAGGCGATCATGAGCAGCACCGCCAGGCCGCGCTGCACGGGCGGCGGTCCTGCCGTTGCGGGGTCACCAGGGCGTGGCGTGTGCACACCGGCGTGTCGGCGCGCGAGCGAACGTCCGGCGGGGACCCACGCGATCAGTGCGACGACCGCCAGGACGGCCCAGCCGGCCAGCGCCCACTGCCACCCGAAGGCCACGGCCAGCGGCACGGTGCAGAGCGTGGTCACCGTGGAACCGGCGTTCATCGTGGCGGTGTAGGCGCCGGTCACCCCGGCGGCCCGGCGACGGAAGTCGCGGGTGATCACCACGGGCACGGCGACGTTGCCGACGGTGATGCCGGCGCCGAGCACCGCGGTGCCGACCAGGGCGGTGCCGATCGACCCGCTCGATCGCAGCAGGGTCCCGCCGACGATGGCCAGCAGCCCGAGCGCGATCGCCCGTTCGGGACCCCAGCGTCCGACGAGGACGGCCGCCCCGGGGGTGCACAGGGCGAAGGTCAGCACGGGGATCGAGGTCAGCAGGCCGACCCCGGCAGAGGTCAGCCCCAGTCCGGCGGCGACCTCGTCGGCCACGGGGGCGAGCGCGGTCAGCGGCGCGCGCAGGTTGACCGCTACGAGCAGCAGCGCGGCCAGCGCCAGGCCACCGGCGCCGGCGGCCAGCGCCGGACCCGGTCGTGCGCCGTCGTCGTCCCCTTGACCGCTGCTCGTGGCGCTCACTCGTCGAACTGCGCACCGAGGGCGCGCAGAAGACCGGCCAGGCGGGGACGTTCGGTCATCGGAAGGGCGTCCAGCACGCGGGCCTCGACGTCGAGCAGGTCGCTCATCGCGGCATCGACGCGGCGGCGACCGGACGCCGTGAGCTGGACGAGCACCCCGCGGCGGTCGTCGGGCGAGCGATGCCGCTCGACGAGTCCGCGGCGTTCGAGCCGGTCGATCCGGTTGGTCATGGTGCCGCTCGTGACGAGGGTCTGGGCCACGAGCGTGCCGGGGGAGAGCCGGTAGGGGGCGCCCGAGCGGCGCAGCGCGGACAGGACGTCGAACTCCCAGGTCTCGAGGTCGTGGCCGGCGAAGGCGCCGCGGCGGGCGCGGTCGAGATGGCGCGCCAGGCGGCTGATGCGGGAGAAGACGGTGAGCGGCTCGACGTCCAGGTCGGGTCGCTCCCGCTGCCACGCGTCGACGATCCGGTCGACCTCGTCCCCCCGCTGCGTGCTGTCCATCCGTCCAGGGTAACGCGGGTCTCTCGACGTCAAGACTCTTGATGCAACCGAACGCTGTGGGTGCACGACTCGCCGTCGCGACATACCGACGAACGGCGCGTCGTCCACCCACAGCGGCGAGGGCGGAAGGAGCTAACGGCGGCGCCGGGCGGCACGGACACGATCGACGACGCGCCCGAGATCGCGCAGGTCGTCGCCCACGACGACGATCACCACCCAGCCGAGCTCTTCCAGCCGTCGCCGGGCGCGGACGTCCTCACGCCACTGAGCCCGGTCGGTGCGGTGCTGGTCGCCGTCGTACTCGATGATGATCCGCTCGGCGGGATAGACCAGGTCGACGCGCTTGACGTAGCGGCCCTCAGGGTCGGTGACGACCTCGTTCACCCGCGGGCACGGCAGACCGCCGGCCACGAGGCCGAGCCGCGTCACGGTCTCCGGGCTGGAGTCGGTGCCCGGCCGCATCCGCGGGATCTGCTCGCGCACCTGGGCGATGCCCTTGACCTTCCGCGTCCTCTCGGCGAGGTCGGTCAGGCCTGCGACGGTGGTGAGCGAACGCTCCCGGCGCATCATCGCGTCACCGAGGACGACGACGTCGTCGGGGCGGCGCAGCCCGACGCCGACGTGCACGAACGTCTGGGCTGCCGTCGTCACGAGCAGTCCCTCGTGCTCGACGACCTCCAGGTACGGCTGCCGTGAGCGGTGCGCGACCACGCCGTCGTACCGGGGCCGGTCCTCCTGCCTGGCGGTGACCACATGGACGGCGTCGTCGTGCTCCAGCGTCCAGGGTCGTTCGACGCCGAGCAGGTCGAGCGCCGTCGTGTGCGAGAACGCCACGCCGGGGCCGAGGCGTTCGGCGAGGGCGCGGCAGGTCTCGGCCAGGGTCTGCGGCGCCGCGGCGGACCGGACCCCGCGGAACGGGGTCGCCAGCCGCGAGGAGCGGAGCCGGTGGCGCGGCACGCCGCGACGGACGGCGTCGGACACCCGGAACGGTCGGTCGAGGGGGAGGCGTCGGTCGAGCGGTGGGCGAGGCATGGGCACACGGTGCCCGGGGGGCCGGCGTGGCGGGGAGTGCCGACCAAGCATCTGTGGACAACTCCGCCACCCGTCGCCTGTGGGTGGACGACACGCCGTGGCGGCGACCGGTCAGACGGCGCGTCGTGCACCCACAGCGATGGGGTCAGCTGTCGATGAGGCCGGGCTTGCGCTCCATGCCTGCCAGACCGTTCCAGGCCAGGTTCACCAGGTGCGCGGCGACGTCGGACTTCTTCGGCCGGCGCGCGTCCAGCCAGTACTGACCGGTGAGCGCCACCATGCCGACCAGCATCTGCGCGTAGAGCGGCGCGATCCGGGGATCCAGCCCGTTGCCCTTGAACTGGTCCGCGAGGATGTGCTCGACCTGCGCCGCGACGTCGCCGATCAGCGAGGAGAACGTGCCGGTCGCCTGGGCCACGGGAGAGTCGCGCACCAGGATGCGGAACCCGTCCTCGGACGCCTCGATGTAGCCGAGCAGCGCCAGCGCGGTGCGCTCCACCATGAGCTTGGGGTGCCCGCCCTCGGCCAGGGCGCCCGTCAGCGCGGAGGTCAGGGCCTGCACCTCGCGGTCGACGATGACGGCGTAGATACCCTCCTTGCCGCCGAAGTGCTCGTAGACCACGGGCTTGGAGACCTCGGCGGTGGCGGCGATCTCCTCGACGCTGGTGCCCTCGAACCCCTTGGCGGCGAACAGGCCCCGGCTCACCGCGAGGAGCTGCTCCCGGCGCTGGCTCGCGGTCATCCGGGCACGCGGGACACGCTTGGACGCGCGGGAGTCGGCAGGCATGAGTCCATCATGCCTGCTCCGGGCCGCCCACCGTGTGGTCCGCGCCACGCCGGCCCCTCGTCCGGTTCGCCCGGATGTGCGCGGGGCACCCCGGGCGACCTGGCAGACTGGGGCACGGACGCGCGACGGCGGTGCGCAGCAGGTGGGCGGTACCGCGTGCTGCGGGGAGCATCCCGGGCCGCCGTGGCGCACCGATCCGCCTTGGTGTAATCGGCAGCACACGGGTTTTTGGTGCCCATGGTCCAGGTTCGAGCCCTGGGGGCGGAGCGCTCGCGACACCCCGACAGAGACGGAGCACCGGTGGTTCCCACGGCCCCCCAGGTCAACCAGGACGCAGCTCACGGTCCGACGCCCGCACCGGACGACCTGCCGCGACCTGCCGCCGTCGTCGTCCTCGCCGCCGGGCAGGGCACCCGCATGAGGTCCGCGACGCCCAAGGTGCTGCACGCCCTCGGCGGTCGCTCGATGCTCGGGCACGCGATGACCGCCGCGCGCGAGCTCGACCCGGCGCACCTCGCCGTCGTCGTCCGCCACGAGCGCGAGCAGGTCGCCGCCGCGGCGCGCGAGCTCGACGAGGCGGCAGTGGTCGTGGACCAGGACGAGATCCCCGGCACGGGACGCGCCGTCCAGTGCGCGCTCGACGCGCTCGACGCCAGGGCGCACGCCGCCGCGGCCGCCCGCCTCGCGGACGCGGGCGACGACGCCGAGAGCTCGCTCGGCGACGGGCTGCAGGGCTCCGTCGTGGTCCTCGCCGGTGACATCCCGCTGCTCGACGGCGCCGCGCTCGGCGAGCTGCTGGCCGCCCACCACGCCGACGGCAACGCCGTGACGGTCCTGACCACCGAGCTCGACGACGCCACCGGCTACGGTCGGATCGAGCGCGAGCAGGGCACCGGCGACGTCGTGGCCATCGTCGAGCACGCCGACGCCACGGCCGAGCAGCGCGAGATCCGCGAGATCAACTCCTCGGTCTACGTGTTCGACGCCGCGGTGCTGCGCCGCGGTCTCGGCGGTCTCGGCGACGACAACGCGCAGGGCGAGGTGTACCTGACCGACGTCATCGCCTCGGCCCGGGCCGAGGGCGGCGCCGTGCGTGCGCTGCTCAGCGACGACCCCATGCTCGTCGAGGGCGTCAACGACCGCCTCGCGCTGGCCACGTTGGGTGCCGAGCTCAACCGCCGCCTCCTGGCGGACTGGATGCGCGCCGGCGTGACCGTCGTCGACCCGGCCACCACGTGGGTGGACGCGGACGTCGAGCTCGCCCAGGACGTCACGCTGCTGCCCGGGACGCAGCTCCACGGGGCGACCCGCGTCGAGGCCGGCGCCACCGTCGGCCCGGACACCACGCTGACCGACGTCGAGGTCGGTGCGGACGCGACCGTCGTGCGCACCCACGGCTCCCTGGCCGTGATCGGGGCCGGGGCGAGCGTCGGGCCGTTCGCCTACCTGCGACCCAACACGGTGCTCGGTGCCCGCGGCAAGATCGGCACGTTCGTCGAGACGAAGAACAGCGAGATCGGCGAGGGCTCGAAGATCCCGCACCTGTCCTACGTCGGGGACGCGACCATCGGCGAGCAGAGCAACATCGGCGCGGCGTCCGTCACCGTCAACTACGACGGCGTGCACAAGCACCGCACGGTCATCGGCTCGCACGCCCGGACGGGCGCGGACAACATGTTCGTCGCCCCGGTGACGGTGGGTGACGGCGCGTACACGGCCGCCGGCAGCGTCATCACGCGTGACGTGCCGTCCGGCGCGCTCGGCGTCAGCCGCTCCCAGCAGAAGAACGTCGACGGCTGGGTCGAGCGCCGCCGTCCGGGGACCGCCGCCGCGGAGGCCGCCCTCCGGGCGCGCACCGAGGCGGGTGCCGACGGGCTCGGCGCGCAGGCGCAGCGCGAGCTGGCCGAGCACAATGCCCTCACCGGGGCCGCCCCGACGAACCGGCCCGGCGCCGCCGGGACGCCGGAGTCCTCCGAGTCCGCCTGACCGCCCGCCCCGAGCCTCGCACCGAAGGAAGCAACCCCCACATGAACACCTCGATCCCCGGTACCGGAGAGCGCAACCTCGTCCTCGCGGCGGGCAGGGCACATCCTGAGCTGGCCGAAGCCGTCGCCGACGAGCTCGGCATCGGCCTGCTGCCGGTCTCGGCGTACGACTTCGCGAACAGCGAGACGTACGTGCGCTTCGGCGAGTCGGTGCGTGGCGCGGACATCTTCCTGCTGCAGAGCCACACCGCTCCGGTCAACCAGTGGTTGATGGAGCACCTGCTCATGGTCGACGCCGCGAAGCGCGCGTCGGCGCGCACGGTGACCGCCGTGACGCCGTTCTACGGGTACGCCCGCCAGGACAAGAAGTCGCGGGGGCGTGAGCCGATCTCGGCGCGGCTCGTCGCCGACCTGCTGCGCACCGCGGGTGCGGACCGGATCATGAGCGTCGATCTCCACACCGCGCAGATCCAGGGGTTCTTCAACGGGCCGGTCGACCACCTGTGGGCGATGCCGCTGCTCACCGAGTACGTGCGCACCCGCGTCGACACCTCCAACGTGACGGTGGTGTCCCCGGACGCCGGTCGCATCCGCGTCGCCGAGCAGTGGGCCGAGAAGCTGGGCGGCGGCCCGCTGGCCTTCGTCCACAAGACCCGCGACGTCACCCGGCCCAACCAGGCCGTCGCGAACCGCGTCGTCGGCGACGTCGAGGGGCGCGAGTGCGTGCTCGTCGACGATCTGATCGACACCGGCGGCACGATCGCCGAGGCGGTCAAGGTGATCATGGACGCCGGGGCGAAGTCCGTCGTGGTGGCGGCGACGCACGGCGTGCTCTCCGACCCGGCGGGGCAGCGGCTCAGCGAGTGCGGCGCCTCGGAGGTCGTGGTCACCAACACGCTGCCGATCTCGGCGGAGAAGAGGTTCGACCGGCTGACCGTCCTGTCCATCGCGCCGCTCATCGGGCGGGCGATCCGTGAGGTGTTCGACGACGGGTCGGTCACCTCGCTGTTCGACGGCAACAGCTGAGACGCGCACGACAGGGCCGCGGCCCTCGCCGACTTCCCTCCGTCCCGTCCCTCCGGGTACAGTAGCCAGGTTGCCTCGGCGAGGGACGCCTGACGGGCGCCGGCTTTTCGCAAGAATCGCCCGCAGAGCAGGATCCGTCGGACTTCCGTGATCGACTGGGCGGCTGCCGGTAGGGCGCGCACCCGCGCCGACCGTGCGGCGCCCACGATCGCGTCCGTCACGTGTCCCACGCCGACGCAGCCGCCCGTCCGCGCCGGTTCCCCATCGCGGACAGCCGATGGCTCCCTCTGGTCGTCGGCACGCACAGACCTTTAGCAGGAGTGATCCACATGGCCGAGATCAAGCTCGCCGCCGAGGCCCGCACCGAGTTCGGCAAGGGGGCCGCCCGCCGCGCCCGCCGCGCCGGCAAGATCCCCGCCGTCCTCTACGGCCACGGCGCCGACCCGCTGCACATCAACCTGCCGGGCCACGAGACGATGCTCGCCGTCCGCCACACCAACGCGCTGATCGGCCTCGACGTCGACGGCGAGGGTTACCTGGCGGTCGTCAAGGACGTCCAGCGCCACCCCGTGCGCGCCGACATCGAGCACGTCGACCTGCTCCTGGTGAACAAGGGCGAGAAGATCGCCGTCGACATCACGGTGCACGTCGTGGGCGAGTCCGCCCCGGGTTCGATCCACCTGGTCGAGGAGCAGACGCTCTCCGTCGAGGCCGACGCCACGAACATCCCGGAGTACGTCGAGGTCTCCATCGAGGGCCGCGAGGCCGGCGACCACATCGTCGCGGGCGACGTCGAGCTGCCGGAGGGCGTCGAGCTCCTCACGGACGGCTCCTACACCGTCGTGACGATCACCGAGCCGCGCGGCGAGGAGTCCGCGGACGAGGAGTCGGCCGCGTCCGCCTCCCCGGAGAGCGGCTCGTCCCCCGCGTGACCCTCGTCTGACGAGGCAGCAGCACCCGAACGCCCGACGGCGGCCCCGCGCCGCCGTCGGGCGTTCTGCTTGCCGGGCTACAGTGCACCCGGCGGAAGGATGGAGAGCATGTCGGACACGCCCTGGCTCGTGATCGGGCTCGGCAACCCCGGACCGAAGTACGCCGGCAACCGGCACAACGTGGGTCAGATGGTGCTCGACCTGCTGGCCGGGCGGACCGGCAGCCGGTTCGCGAAGCACCCCCGGGCGCAGGCCGTGGTCGCCGAGGCCCGCCTCGGGACGCTGCCCGGCGGGGCCCCCGGACCGCGCGTGGTCCTGGCCAAGCCGACCACCTACATGAACACCTCCGGCGGACCCGTCTCGGCGCTGGCGCAGTACTACGGGATCGACGCCGACCACGTGCTGGCCGTCCACGACGAGGTGGACATCCCGTTCGACACCGTGAAGCTCAAGGCGAGCGGGGGAGAGGGCGGGCACAACGGCCTGCGCGACATCTCCAAGGCGTTGGGGACGCGCGACTACACCCGGGTCCGGGTCGGCGTCGGGCGCCCGCCGGGCCGGATGGACACGGCGGACCACGTGCTGCGGGACTTCTCGGCCACGGAGCGCAAGGACCTGCCGATGCTCGTCGACGACGCTGCCGACGCCGTCGAGATGGTCGTCACCGAGGGGCTCCTGGCCGCGCAGGGGAAGTACCACCCGAGAGCATGACGAGTGCCGCGAGCGCCAGTTTCACCCGCACCGGCGCTCGTCTTCACCCCCCGTCGCGGGCCTCATCCGGACGTCTCCTGCATACGCTGGTCGTCGGTCCGCGAGGGAGGACGCATGACGGAAGGTGTCGCGCTCGCGCACGACTATGCGACCCAGCGCGGCGGTGCCGAGCGGGTGGCGCTGCTGCTGGCCCAGGCGTTCCCGGGCTCGCCGATGTACACGACGCTGTACGACGCTGCGGGGACGTTCCCGGAGTTCGCCGGGCTCGAGCTGCGTACGTCCCGTCTTGACCGGGTGGGCGTACTGCGCCGGAACCACCGGCTGGCGCTGCCCGTGCTCTCGCGCGCGGTCGACGGGCAGCAGGTCGACGCCGACGTCCTGGTGGCCTCGTCCACGGGCTGGGCGCACGGCTACCGGGGTGCCCGTCGGACGGTCGTGTACTGCCACGCCCCGGCGCGCTGGCTCTACCAGCGGGACCGCTACCTGGGCCCCGCCGACGGGGGCGTGGCGCACCGGGCACGACGGGCCGTCGTCGCGGGCGGCCTCGCCACCGTCGCCCCCGGGCTGCGGCGCTGGGACGCGGCCGCCGCCGCGCGTGCGGACGTCTACCTCGCGAACTCCACCGTCACGCAGCGCGCCGTCCGCGAGGCCTACGGCATCGAGGCCGAGGTCGTGCCGCCACCGCCGGCGATGATGCCTGCCGGACCTGAACGCGAGGTGCCGGGAGTCGGCCCCGGCTTCCTCCTCTGCGTGGCACGGTTGCTGCCGTACAAGAACGTCGACGTCGTCATCGAGGCAGCGCAGGCCGCCGGCCGAGAGCTCGTCGTCGTCGGGGCGGGCCCGGACCGCGCCAGGCTCGCCGCCCTCGCCGCCCTCGCCGCCCGTGGCGGCCGTGGCCCGGCCAGGGCACACCTGCTCGGCCGGGTGGACGACGAGTCCCTGCGCTGGCTCTACCGAAACGCGGCCATGCTCGTGGCAGCCTCCCACGAGGACTACGGACTGTCGCCGCTCGAGGCGGGGGCGTTCGGGCACCCCAGCGTCGTGCTGCGAGACGGCGGCTACCTCGACACCGTCGTCGAGGGTGTCAACGGCGTGTTCTTCGACGCTCCTCGGAGCGACCTGGTGGCCGAGGCCGTCCAGGTGGCCGCGGACGTGCGCTGGGACGATTCTGGTCTGGCCGCTCATGTCGACCGCTTCTCGCTCCCGCGCTTCGTCGCGAGGATGCGGGCAGTCGTCGCCGAGCAGCGTGCTCTGGACGGTGCGGGCCGATGAGGCCTGACGGAGAGGTTGGCTCATGACGATCCGAGAGTTCGTGCGCACGGTCTGGTCGGCGAAGTATCTCGTCCTCACCTCGATCGTGGTCGTGGTGGCCGCGTCGCTGTTCTACCTGGACCGCCAGGTGACGATGTACAGCGCGACGGCCGAGGTGCGGCTCCTCGGGGTGCAGACCGCTCAAGGCGGTGAGGAGCTCGTCGAGGTCACGGTGGACACGACGAACGACGACGTCACCGCCGAGCCCGTGCTGGAGGCCGCAGCTCAGGAGCTGGGTGACGAGTCGGCCTCCGACCTGACGGCGGTCGTCAGCTCCGGCGGGAGCGAGGAGGACGGGTCGCTCGTCACGGTCAGTGCGGAGACGAGCGACCCGGAGCGCTCCGAGGCGATCGCGAACGCCGTCGCAGCGGCTTACGTCGACTACGTCCCGGAGCTCCAGGAGCAGCAGCTCGCGACGCTCGACGAGCGGCGCGACGTCCTCGCCGACCAGCTTGAGGACGTCACGCGGCAGCTCGAACGGGACGCGGACGATCCCCTCGCCCTGGCCGAGCAGGAGACGATCGTCGGCGAATACACGTCCCTGACCGAGCGGGTCAACACCCTGGGCTCGATCGCCGAACCTGCCGAGCTCGTCGCACCCGCCGACGGCGCAACAGAGCTCGGGGTCTCGCCGGCGGTCGTGGTCGCGGTCGCCGTCCTGGTCGGCCTGGTCGCCGGGGTCGGGGTGGCCTTCGGCAAGCGGGGCCTCGACGTGCGGGTGCGGACGACGGCGGAGGCGGCGCGGCTCGCCGAGTCCCCGGTGCTCGCCGAGCTCTATGCGGTGCGGGACTCGCGCCGCGACTTCGCGCACACGCACGTGCTACCCGTCTCGAGCAAGGTCGCCACCCCGTTCACCGAGTCGATCCGGGAGCTGCGCACCTCCGTCCAGGTCTCGCTCGACACGTCGAGCTCGGTCATCATCGCGGTGACTGCGGCAGACCCGCACGCGCCGCGGTCGTTCATCACCGCGAACCTCGCGGCGTCGTTCGCCCTGAGCGGTCGCCGGACGATCGCCGTCTCCGCCGACCTGCGGCGCCCGCAGCTCGACCGGATGCTTCCCTTCCCCGACGGGTGGCACGGGGGGCGCACGGGAGTGCGGGGTACGAACGTGCCGAACCTGGGCGTCCTGACGATCACCGAGGACGCGATGGACCCCGCAGACTTCCTCGCGACCGCACGTGCCACCGCGCTCATCGGCGGGCTGCGTGAGCGTGCGGAGGTGATCGTGATCGACGCGCCACCGGTCCTCGCGGCGGCGGACGCGACGATCCTCGGACGGTACGCGGACGGCGTCGTGCTCATCGCCTCGGCGGGCCGGACGGACGCGGCCGTGCTGAAGGAAGCGGCCGAGAGGCTCCGCACGACGAACGTCAAGCTCTCCGGCATCGCGCTCGAGGGAGTCAAGAGCGATCGGCGGATGCTGTACGCGTCGACGTACGGCGAGGACGACGGCGGCGGGGAGTCGCGGCTGCGTTCGCTGGTACGCCGGTCGGAAGCGCCGCCTCCCGAGAACCTGGACGTCGCCGCCGCCGAGCCGGTGGCGGACCGATCGGGTCGCGCGCAGGCCGTGCCCGTGTGGGACGCGATCCCGGCCTCGCGTGACGCCTCCGGAGCGAGTCCGCCCGAGCTGTCCGCGGACACTCGGGGCCCTGGTCCGGTCAGGCGGGAACCTGCACCGGTGGACGGGCGTCGGCCACCGGCGTCTCGATGACGGGGAACCCGCTCGCCGGACCGCTGCCCGGGGCGCTGCGGGTGCTCGTCCTCGACCACACGGCAGAGCCGGGTGGTGCCGAGCTCGCACTCGTCCGACTGTGCGCCGCGCTCGGCCCGGACGTCAGTGTCCGGGCGGTGCTCTTCACGGATGGACCGCTGCGCCCCGCTCTCGAGGCGGTCGGGGTACCGGTCGACGTGGTCGAGCTGGATCCCGGTGTCGCCGGCCTTGATCGGAGGGCAGCACTCCGGGCCGGCCCGGACGTTCTGCGCCGGGTGCTCCGCACGACGGGCTTCCTCGTCCGCGTCGCCCGTCACCTGCGACGGCTGCGGCCCGACGTCGTGCACACGACCTCGCTCAAGGCCGACCTGCTCGGCACGATGGCCTGCCTCCTCACGGGCCGTCGGCTCGTGTGGTACGTCCACGACAGGATCGCCGCCGACTATCTCCCGCGCCCCCTCGTCGGGCTGGTCCGTGCCGCGTCCCGTGTGCCGCGTGCGGTGATCGCGAACTCCGCGGCGACCGCCCGGACGCTGCCCCGACGGTCGGTCGTCGCCTATCCCGGTTTCTCGGCCGACCAGGTGGCGCCCCGAGGAGCCGGCGCTCCGTCCGGCGCCCCGGTCGTCGGGATCATCGGCCGGATCAGCCCGACGAAGGGCCAGCTCGAGCTCGTCCGGACCATCCCGGAGCTGCTGGCACGCTACCCGGGCCTGACCGTCCGGATCGTGGGCGGCGTGATGTTCGGCGCGGAGGACTACGACCGGCTGGTACGTGCCGAGGCGAGTCGGCTCGGTGTCGCGCAGCACGTCGAGTGGACGGGCCACGTCGAGCGCACGGCGGACGAGCTGGACCGGCTCGACGTCTGCGTCCATGCCTCGCCCCTGCCGGAGCCGTTCGGGCAGGTGGTCGTCGAGGCGATGGTCCGTGAGGTGCCCGTCGTCGCCACGCGTGCCGGCGGGGTGACCGAGATCCTCTCGCGGCCCGACGGAGACCTGGGCGTCCTCGTGGAGCCGGGTGACGTGCGGGCTCTCCGGGCCGGCATCCTGAGCGTCCTGGACGATCGCGCCGCAGCGGTGGTCCGGGCCCGGCGGGCACGTGTCGACGCCCTCGAACGGTTCTCCGTCGAGCAGACAGCCGCCGTGGTCAGCGACGTGTGGCGCCGTGCCGCCGGACGTCGGCGATGACGTCCGCCATGCGCGCTGCCTGACGCCGCCAGGTCGGGATGTCCGCCGCGAGACCCCGGGGCTCGTCGGGGGTGCGGACCACCGCGGCGAGGACCGCCGCCGGGAACCCCGCCGCATCCACGCTCGTCACCGCCGGGTCCGGGCAGTCGTGGAAGCCGGCGACGGGGGTGGACACCACCGGCCGACCCACCGCCCGGTACTCGTAGAGCTTGAGCGGGTCCAGGCTCGCCGTGAAGTCGTTGACGAGGTGCGGGACCAGCAGCACCGTGGCGTGCTGGAGGTAGGCGGGGACGTCGGTCCAGGGCCGCGCGCCGAGCAGGACGACACCCGCGTCCCGCAGGAGCTCTCGATCCTGTTCCGAGACGTCGACGACGGGGCCGACGACGACGGCGGTCGCACGTCCGGCGAGGGCCTGCACCGTCCTGGTCAGGAGAGGCACGTCGAACCTGTCCGGGTGGACGGTGCCGAGATAGAGCGCGACCGGTCCGGCGGGCAGGTCCGGCGGTCGCCGGGCGGGCGCCCGGTACCGGTCGACGTCCACCGCGTTGGTCAGGAGCGTGACGTCCCCGGCCCCGGCGCGTCGTCGCCGCTTGCCCTTGGTACGGAACAGGTCGGGGGAGCAGACGGTCACGGCGGCGCACCGCTCGAGCAGCAGGGCCTCGTCAGCATCCAGTCGTGCCCGCTCGGCGGGCGTCCGTTCGGCAGCGGTCCAGTCGTCCGTGACGTCGTAGAGGGCGGGCCACGCGCTCGAGGCGACCAGGGAGGCGGCCGCCGGGTCGTTGACCCAGAGGACCGGTGCGTCGGCGCCGATGGACCGTGCGGCGCGGCGCACGCCGCGAGCCAGGCGGGCGTCGACGTGGGGGTCGATCCGGCGCGGCAGCAGCTTGGTCGGCTGGTAGAGCCACAGCCGGTCGGCACCCGCGTCCTCGGACGGCGGCCGGTGCAAGCCGCGCCCGGGCCGGGGTCGAACGCGCCGGCTGAGCTGGTGCAGAGGATCGGCCGGTGGCTCGACGAACAGCACGCGCAGGCTCGTATCGGCCCGCATGAGCTCGGTGACGAGATACTGGTTGCGGCGTCGTACGAGGTCCCAGTCCTCGAGGGAGATCACCACGAGATCGTTCGAGGCGTCGTGGTCGGCGGGTCCGCCCACCAGGCTGCGGTACACGGCGTCGGTCGCGGACCGTTGGGCCTCGGGTGTGTACCGCCGGCGCTGCCTCTCCCGTGCGGCGACGCCGTAGGCGTCGCGTCGGCGCGGGTCGGCGGCAAGCTCGGAGAGGTGCTTGCCCGCGACGGTGGCGTCCTGCGGCGGGTAGCACGCGAGCGGATCCAGGCCGTCGAGGAGCTCCAGGTGTCCACCGGCTCCCGCGGCGACGACCGGCAGGCCGCTCGCCATCGCCTCGAGGACGCTCAGACCGAGGCCCTCCACGGTGCACGGCGCCAGGAACAGCCCGGCGTGCACCATGAGCTCGTCGACGTCCGAGCGGTCGCCGAGGAACCGGACCGAACCGGTCAGCCCGAGCGCGTCGGCCTGCTGCGTCAGGTGCGGTCGCTGCGAGCCCTCACCGGCCACGTGCAGCTCCCACCCGCCTGCCGCGAGCCCGGAGGCGGCGAAGGCCTCCAGGCCGAGGTCGGTGCGCTTCTCCGGTTCGAGCCGCTGGGCCATGAGCACGACCCGGGGCCGGTCGGCCGCGGACGGTCCGTCGGGGCGGCCGTCGATGCCCGGGGGGACGACGACGCTGTCGCCGTCGACGTGCGCAGCGACGTACTCGCTGATCGAGACCTGCGCCCGCACGGCATGGCGCGCCAGCATCGCGGTCAGCGCGCCCAGAGGTCCGGAACCACGGGGGCGCCCGAAGTGGCGGGTCGTGACCACGGGCGGGAAGCGCCCCGGACGGATCGTCCGCGCCGCGATCGAGGCGGCAGCCTCCGCGGCAGTCATGTGGGTGTGGACGACGTCGACGTGCTCGCCGACCCTCCGGAGCGCGCGCACCACCGCCCGTGTCGTCGCCGCGGGGACCAGCCGGATCGAGGGGTCGGCCAGCGCTGCACGCATCCGAGCGGGGTCGCCCCCGATGACGCACACCTCGTCCCCCGCGGCGGACTGCGTCGCGGCGAGCCGTGCGACGTGCCGCTCGACCCCGGCGAAACCGTCGGAGCGGATGGCGTGGACGATCCTCATCGCGCCCTCCGGGGTGCCGGCCGGGCGTCGCCCGCTCGGGCCGCCGCCATCGTCGTGACGAGGTCCAGGTAGCTGCGGGCCACGTCACCCCAGGAGTTGCGCTCAGCCGTCGCCCGCGCCGCGAGGGCGAGCGAGGCGCGGTCGGCGTCGCGCAGTCGGTGGACGGCCCGGGCGATCGCGGCGGGGGTCGGTTCGACGACGTAGCCGCAGCCGCCGTCGTCGACCACGTCCGGCACGCACCCCACCGGCGTCGCGATGACCGGCACCCCGCAGGCGAGCGCCTCCAGCACCACCAGGCCGTACGACTCGTAGGCGCTCGGCGTGACGAGGGCGTCCGCCGCGTGCAGGATCGGTCGCGGGTCCGCTCGGCGGCCGACGGCACGGACCCGCTCGCCGACCCCTAGCGCGCGGACACGCTGGTCCAGCGCCGCGACCATGTCCGTAGACCCGCCGACGACGACGAGCCGCACCTGCGGGGGCAGCAGGGTGAGTGCGTCCAGGACCAGGGGGAGACCTTTGCGATCGTACTCGTGGCCGATGAAGACCAGGGCGACGTCGTCGGGTCCGAGGCCGAGGGACCTCCGTGCCGCCGACCGTTCCTCCGCGGAGGGGGGCCGGTACCGCTCGACGTCGATCCCGTTGCCGATGACCACGGCTCGCGTCGTCATCCGGGGGTAGACGGCGGCGAGCGCGCGGCTCTCCTCCGCGGTCAGGTTGACCACCGCCCGGTGGGTCCCGTGCTGGTAGCGCCACATGTCCCGCAGCGCGGTGAAGAGGTGCAGCGGGTTGCGGAGCATGCGCCAGACGTAGCCTCCCCGTGAGGCCATGGCGACGCGGAGGATCCCGTGGTTGACGTAGACGTCCCCGGCCAGCGCGTCGTTGTGGCACACCCCCACGGTGCCCGGCTCCTCGGCGAGCCTCCGACGGGCCAGCACCGATCCGACGGTCGAGAACCAGACCACGCGGGCGAGCAGGGTCAGCTTGCCGAGCACGCCGGGTCCCGGCTCCGGCAGCCAGCCGCCGTGCGCGTCGTCCAGGGTGAACTGTCCGACGTCGACGCCCGCTGCACGCCACTCCTGCTCCAGGTGGTGGGCCACCGCGGCGACGCCCGTCCCCGGGCCGATCGTCGGGACGATCTGGAGGATCTTCATCGGGCCACCATCTCCTGCACCGAGCGGAGCTCGTCGACGGGCAAGGACGTGCCGGTCCGCTGCCGTGCCTCCTGCCGGGCGCGGGCGTAGTCCTCGGCCCCGAGGCACACCCCGATCACGGCGAACGGGACCGAGACGACCACGGCGGCCCAGAACAGGTCGAACTGTCCCTGGATCAACCGCATGAGCAGGATCGAGAACGCCAGCGTGCCGAACCGCGGGTCGATCCGCCACAGCACGACGAGACCGCCGAGGAACAGCACCAGGAAGCCGGCGAGACCGACGACGCCTGCTGACGAGAGCATCTCGAGCTCGGCGTTGGGGGGCTGGAAGACGAACTCGGTCCGATCTGTCGTCCACCAGCGCAGTCCCATGCCGAACCAGGGGCTGCGCTGCCAGACGTCGATCGCGTCCTCGTACCAGGTCAGCCGTTGGTTGGCGGAGTTGAACTCGTTGTCCTCGGAGAGCTGCTCCTGGACGGCGCCCCACACGAAGTAGATCGCCGGGATCGCCGCGAGCAGGATGATCTTGGACCGTCGGCGGTCCGGGTCGGCCCGCAACGTGATGAGGATGACACCCACGGCGAGCCCGACCAGCGCCTGCCGTGCCTGGGACGCGAGCACCGCCAGCGCACAGATCCAGAAGGAGGCCTGGGCGAACCACGGCGGCCAACCCACCCACCAGGGTCGGGCGTAGGCCACGAGCGCCGCAAAGGCCACCACCGACCCGATGAGGTTCTTGTGCATGGCGTAGGGCCACTCGAGGTAGACCGGTCCCGTCTGGCCCGCGGCGAGCTGTTGCAGCGCGGTGAGGCAGGTCAGCACCGAGATGGCGAGGCACACCGCGAGGAAGAGGGTCAGCCCGATGCGCGCTCGCCCCGCTCGCCCCACGGCCCAGCCGACCACCAGCGCGCCACCGACCGACAGCCAGGCGTGGAACCATTCGACCGTGTTGGCGAGGTACGGGTTGACCAGCACGGTGAAGAGCGTCGCGACCTGGTAGGCGGCTGCCAGCCACAGCATGGAGCGCATGGGCCGCGAGTAGGGGCGCGGTGCGAGGACCAGGGCGAGCCAGAAGGCGCCGAAGAGGGCGAAGTCGGACATCGACAGGTCGAGCCCGCCCCCGCCGACCCGCTCGACGACGACGAGTGCGGGCATCGCGAGGACGGGGAGCGCCACGGGTTCGTAGACGGTCAGGCCGACGACGAGCACCAGCGCCGCCCCGGCCACGGCGAACAGCGTGTAGCCGGGCACGAGGTACCCGATCAGGGCGAGCACCCCCGCGACCACGAGGACGCCGGCGAGCCACGCCGCGGAACGCCGGATCACGAGGCCCTGACCGTCGGGTGCGACGACGCGCGGAGCCTCGCCTCGGTGCGTGCCGGGCCGCGCAGGTAGGACCGCAGCCTGCGCTGCGCGGCGGCGCCACGCGCACCGCGCAGCAGCAGCGTGCGCGGCGCGGCGCCCACGACGGCGCCGACCCGAGCGATCCGCCAACCGAGGCTGCCGTGATGCTTGCGCAGGAAGTGCTCCTGCGACGCGTGGAAGTGCACGTCGCGGCGCCCTGGGTCCGTGCTCGTGGCACCACCGGCGTGCACCGCCCGCGCCTCCGGCACGACGACGTGCCGCCATCCGGCACGGTTGGCCCGGAACGCCCAGTCGGTCTCCTCGGCGTAAAGGAAGAACCGTTCGTCGAATCCCCCCACCTCGGCCAGCGCCTCGGCACGGAGCAGGAGCACCGATCCCACGACGAACGACCGCGTGGCCGGCACGCGCCGCAAGGCTCCGAGACCGAGGGCCTCGACCCAGGTCGCAGCCGGTGACGGGTACGGCCAGACGACGCGGGCCGGGGTGCCGTCGTCGTCCACCTGCGACGGGCCGACGCTCGCCGTCCGTGGCCGAGCGTGCAGCGCCGTCTGCAGCGTGACGACATCGTCGGGGCTGACCACGGCATCCGGGTTGAGCAGGAGCACGTCGGCGCCCGGCTCCTGCCGGTGAGCGAGAGCGTGGTTGACCCCCGCGGCGAAACCGCCGTTGCGCCCGGGATCGAGGTAGCGCCCGCCGGCATGCTCGGTGATCTCCCGGATCTGTGGCATCGAGGAGTTGTCGACGACGGTGAGCGTGAACTTCCCGGACAGCGGCTCGAGCGCCGCCCGCACGAGGTCGGGCGCACCGTAGGCGACCATGACCACCTCCGGCAGCGCGGGGGCGGGCGCGATGGGCGGCGCCGGCGTCAAGAGTCCGAGCGCGGACGTGTACAGCTCGTGGTGCCGACGGGCCACCGCCTGCCACGAGCACGACGCCGCGCGGGCAGCGCCGGCGTCACGGAGCCGCTCGGCGAGCCCGGGCTCGTCACGCACCCGCAGGAGGGCGTCGCGCAGGGCGGCGGGGTCGTCGGCCGGGACGAGGAGCCCGGCGCCGCCGACGACGTCGGGCAGGGCCCCGGTGTCCGTGGCGACGACCGGCACACCGCACGCCATGGCTTCGACGGCGACCCGGCCGAACTGCTCGACCCACCCTGGTGTTGCCCGGGACGGGACCGCGAGGACGTCGAGCGAGCGGTAGAACGCCACGAGGGCGTCATCACCGAGGGCGCCGACGAAACGGACGGAGCTCCCTGCCCCGCGCGCCTCGGCCTCGAGTCGTCGACGGGCCGGGCCGTCACCCGCGAGGTCGAGCTGCAGGCCCGGCTCGGCGGCGACCGCGCGGAGCAGGACGTCGACGCCCTTGTGGTCGGCGAGGCGGCCCGCGTAGCCGACGCGCCACGGGCGACCGTGCCGCAGGCCCCCTGAGCCGTCCGGGCCGGGGGAGAAGCGCTCGAGATCGACCCCGAGCGGGATGACCTCGACGCGTCCGGCCGCGCCCTTGTCGGCGCAGATCCGTCCGGCCTGCTCGTTGCAGACCGAGACGCCCGCCGCCTCCCGCAGCGCGCGTCGCTCGAACCACCGGAACGGCCACGGGTACCGCTTGCGCAGGTTCTGCGCCGAGTAGAGCACGAACGGTGGCGCCGGACGACGTCCCAGCAGCGCTCGCAGCCGGCGCAGGGCGAGGACCTCGGCGGTCGCCAGCGCGAACGGCTCCTCGTGGACGTCGATCAGGTCCCAGTCGTCGCCCAGTGCCCTCCACAACGCGACGGGGTCGTAGACGAACAGCGCGGGGTGCCCGCCGAAGGTCCGCACGCCGCGCACCGGCTCGCCGGGCCGGGGGACGAGCGGCACGACGGCCCCGCCCTCGTCCCAGGAGCGTGCCGCCAGCAGCCGGACGTCCAACCCACGCGCGCGCAGCTCGCGCTCGCGCTCGCGCCACGCGTCGACGACGGCGCTGTGCGAGACGCGGAGGACCTTCATGTGGAAGATTGTCCCGCAGCGGCCCCCGAATCCTGCGGGATCGCGCCGATTTCACCCCACGCTCACCCGGCCGTACCAGTGGGTCGACGACGGAGGTCACCGTGCAGCGCAGCGACGACGAGTCCTCGTCGGCACCGCGGGTGAGCGTGGTCGTGGCGACCAACCGGGGTGGTCCGTTCCTCGCTGAGGCGCTCGCCTCGGTCGCGGCACAGTCGCTGCCGGTCGCCGAGCTGGTCGTGGTCGACGACGGGTCGCCCGACCCGGACGCCCTGGAGGCGATCGTCTCCGAGGTCCCGCGGGCTCGGCTGGTCCGGATCGCGGCCTCGGGCGTCTCCGCAGCCCGCAACCACGGTGTCGCGGCGACGAGCGGTGAGGTGCTGGGGTTCCTCGACGACGACGACCGGTGGCACCCCGAGCGCGTCGAGCGGGCCGTCGCCGCGATGCTCGCGCGACCGGACGCCGTCGTGAGCTACTGCGGGATGCGGACCGTCGACGCCGACGGAGCCGAGCTCGTCGCCGCCGACCAGCGGCCCGCGACCGACGAGGCCGCCGTCGTCCGGGGGCCGGGCGTCATGCTCCCGAACCTGATGGTGAGGCGTGCGGCGTTCGACGCCGTCGGCGGCTTCGACCCGGCGTACCGGCAGGGCGAGGACCTCGACCTCGTGCTCAGGGCAGCGGCGCTCGGGCCGTTCACCTTCGTCCCGGAGACGCTCGTGGACTACCGGTACCACGCCACGAACACGACGCGCTCGTACCGGGATCTTGCGATGAGCATCCGCACGATCCTGCGGCGGCACCGGGCGTCGGCGCTCGACGCCTCCCGTGCCGATGTCGTCGAGGCCTACGACGAACGGCTCCGGGCGAACGACCGGTTCGCCTGGTGGAGCGCGGCGCGGGCGGCACGCGCGGCGCTGCGCGAGCATCGACCGGGAGCTGCGCGCTCCGACCTCGGGTGGGCGGTGGGTTTCGCCCCGCGGGGACCCTGGTGGTGGCTGCGTGCACGTCTCGTGCGCCGCTAGCGCAGGTCAGCGACCGGCGCCGGCGTGCAACGTCCGCGGGTCCGTCGAGCTCACCCGCGGCAGAGCCGGGTCGATGCGCGTCAGGCGCCACCCCAGCGACCAGCTGACCCGCCAGCCGACGTCGGCGAGGTCGCCGGGCCGCCGTACCCGGACCGCCCTGCGCAGAGCACGGCCGATCCGGCGGGCCCCTCGCGACAGCACCTGGGCCAGGCGGCGGGCAGCCCGCCGCACAGGGTCGGAACCGACGGCTGCCGCCCCGTCCGCCGCCACGGTCGTCGGGGCCTGCCCTGCTCCCTGCTCGACGAACTCCTGGTAGCGGTGCAGCAGACGACGTTCACCGGCGCCGTAGGCGTAGGCCTGCCGGCACACCCGCCACAGCCCGTCGCGGCGACGCACGTGCAGGAGGATCTCCGGCACGAACACGAGCTCGTGCCCGCAGAGCTGGACACGCAGGCAGAAGTCGTCGTCCTCGGCGGTGCGGGCACCCTCGTCGAAGCCGCCCACCTCCTCGAAGACGGCGCGGAGCACCCCCATGTTTCCGGACCCCGCCGTGACGAACTGCGGCAGGAACGGCTTGACCGTGAGCGCCTCCGTCTGGGCGGTCCAGCTCACCGCGGACCCGGCGCCCTCGTTGAGCACCGAGCCCTCGAAGGGGCCCGCGACGAACTCGTGCTCGTCGAGCGCGTGCCGCACGGCGAGGACCCACCCGTCGCCGACCTGGTCGTCCGCGTCGCAGAAGGCGATCCGGGGGGCGCGCGCCTCCCCGACCCCGATGTTGCGGGCCGCGCTGGGCCCGCACCGAGCCGAGGCGTCGACCAGCCGCAGCTCGGGCATGCGCGTCGCCGCCCAGTCGTCCACCAGGGCGGCGGTGCCGTCCGTCGAGCCGTTGTCGCACACCAGCACCTCCCAGGGCCACGGGGGCCGTTGAGCCAGCAGGGCCGCGAGCTGGGTGGGCAGAGTGGTCCGGGCGTCGTAGGCGGGGATGACGACGGCCAGCTCGGGGACCGTGTCCACGCCTCCGGTCATCGGCGCACCATCCGTTCGCGCGCGACGCTCTTCACGACCCGGTGGCGGGAGGTCAGGGCGTTGGTCGTGGTCCCGGTGTAGCCGTCGGCCCGGGTCGCGGTGAGGATCCTGTCGAGGACCTCCCCACGGTCGAACGCCGGGAGACGCTCACCGGGACCGAGCGTCTCGGGGTCCGCCCGGGTGTCGTGCAGGAGCAGGATCGCTCCGGGGAAGACGGCGGCCAGGGCCCGGTCGGCGACGGCGCTGGCCGCGTCGTCGACCCAGTCAAAGGCGTCGCCGGACCAGATCACGAGCTCGAGCCCGAGCCCGCGGACGCCGCGGGCCTGGCCCCAGGTGTGCTCCCCGTAGGGCGGGCGGTATGACCGCACGGCGCGGCCGGCGACGTCCTCGACCTCGGCGCGGGCGTCCCGGATCATGGAGACCGCGTCACGGTCGGACAGCGTCAGCAGGGAGCGGTGGTCCCGCCCGTGCAGCGCGATCTCGTGCCCCTCGTCGACGATGCGTCGCAACAGCCCGGGGTGGCTCCGCACCGCGGCGGAGAGCACGTAGAAGGTGGCGCGGGCACCGTGCCGGGCCAAGGTGTCCAGGACGGCCGGCGTCGAGCGCGGGTCCGGACCGTCGTCGTACGTCAGGGCGAAGACCTTGTCGTCGGTGTCGACGCAGAAGGTGCCTAGAGCGCGGGTGAGGGCCGCCGGGACACGGCCGCGTGCGTAGGCGACGCCGCGGAACGCCCCGGCGGGCGGCACGTCCTGCTCGATGTCGCGTCGACGGACGACGAGAGGTGTCACGTCAGGCGTCCTTCCAGCGCGTCGAGCTTGCGGCGGTCCGCAGCCGAGGAGGACGCAGCCAGGTCGCGGCGCAGCAGCTGCACGGCATCGTCGAGGGTGACGCCCAGGACATGGTGGAACGACCAGTCGTCGTCCGGGTCGAAGGCCGGGTCGAGGGGCCGGTCGCGCGGCGCCGGGTCGTCGCCGGTGATGTCCCCCGAGGCGAGGAACGGGATGCCGGGTGTCCGGCGGCCGAACGTCTCGAAGTCCGTGACCACCGGCCGCCCGTCGAGGAACCAGACGTTGTGCGGCTGCAGGTCACCGTGCAGGTACCCGGCGAGGTAGATCTCGAGCAGCACGTCGAGCGCCCACGCGCCCATCCGTCCCCGCTCGGCCGAGGTCATCGAGCGGCACGCCAGGTCGAGCCGCGCTGCGTCGGGGAGGCGGGGGACGGAGAACCCGCGACGGTGCCACCGGGTCACGGGCATCCGCCACGGCCGGTCGCCGAACAACTCGCTGCTGAGCCGTTCGGCGGCGAACCCTCGACGACCGAGGTCGCCTCGGGAGAAGTACTTGCCGACGGTCTCCTGCCCTCGGGTGTGCGAGAAGACCGTGACAGCATAGGCAGTGTTCTTCACGTAGGTCGCGCGCGGCGGGCAACCGTAGAGGTAGACGAGCTTGACGCGTCCGGTCAGCCGGCTGGCGACCGTACGCCGCACCCCCGCACCGGCGTGCACGTCCCGGCCCACGGGCGCACCTGTGTGCTGCTCGGCCGTCACGCGGACCTCCCGGTCGACGTCCTGAACCTGTCCCGGGCCCGTCGGTACACCCCGCGCAGCAGCGTCGAACGGGCGGCGAGCCGGGCGGGCCAGGAACCGCGGACGGAGTGCCACAGGTCGGCACGGGCAGCAGCGATGCTCGTCGGCTCCGCCGGAGTCAGACGCAGCCGGGAGACGAACGCCTCGTTGCGGTGCACGCCGGCGTCGCTGGGACGTGGCAGTCCGTAGCCGTGGGCGGACAGGAAGCCGTCGAGGACCGAGGCCGCGACGTCGTCGTCGGTGACCCGCGAAGCCGTCCCGCCCGGTAGGCCGACGGCGCTGCCCAGGGCACCCAGACGAGGTATGTACCGGGGCTTCACCTGCGGCTTCTGGACTTTCGCGTGGTAGAGCAGGGAGAAGAAGTGGTCGTCCGCGCGGGGTACGGCCACCCCTCCGCGCCACGCACGACGCTCCAGCGCCGCGTCCTGCCATCGCCGATCCAGGTACCCGTCGCCGATGCTGCGGACGTCGAGGACGACGGCCTGCCCCGCCACCGTGCAGCCGAACTGGGCGCCGTCGCCCCCCGGGTCGAGCGGGCGGGCGTTCGCGACCGCGGCGAGGTCGGTCTGGTCACCTGCGAGGAGGTCGATCTCGCGGTCGTCCTCGAGCTCGTCGGGCAGGAGCTCGAAGTTGCGCAAAACCAGGTACTCGCTCGTGAGGCGGAGGGTGTCGAACAGCTCGGACAGGTCGCGCCACCCCGCGCTCCCCACGATGTCGTCGCAGAGCTCCTCGCGGGCGGGCTCGGCCCCGGAGCGGGCGACCACCGCACGCAGCCGGCCCGGGCCCAGCAGGAGCGTCCCGTCACGGAAGAACTCCCGCAGGTTGTTGCTCGAGTGGACGCGGTAGCCCCCGGTGAGGGCACGGGCCGCGGACTTCACCTCGGCGATGTGCAGGTTGGTCAGCTCGACGTAGCCCGAGACGTTCTGCCGGTACCCGTACCGCGGTGCGAGGTCCTCGACGACGACCAGGAGGAACGGCTCGTCGCCGACCTCCTGCGGCTTGGGCGAGGTGCCGTAGAGGCCCTGGCCGTAGAGGCGTTCGAAGTTCGTGACGACCTCGGCCGCGGACCACGTGACCTCGATCTGCGCGAGGACCCGGAACTCGCGGCGCAAGAGCTCCAGGACCGCTTCTTCGTGCTGCCGTCCCCGGGACCAGACGACGAGGAGCTGCAGGTCGCGGTCGTACTGATGCACGAACGCCTCCCGGTCGTGGCTCCAGGCGAACCGGAGCTGTGCCGGGTCGAACTCCGTGACCGGGACCGTGCCCGTGGCAGGGCGGTCCAGCACCTGACGTTCGGTCATCGTTCATCCTCCAGCGACCGGGGTCGGCTCGGTCGGTACCAGCAGACATCAAACCTACGGCGAGGAACCGCCCGCCGAGTCCGTTCGTGAGGGTGAATCTTCACCAGGAGCGTCGTCCTGGGGCCCGTCTGGTGGTTCGATCAAAGGAGCGGTGCCCGTCGGGCACCACGCCCTGATTCCCCGACCTGCCGAGGTGGCCGACGATGAACAGCCCGGAACGTCGCCGCCCGCTGACCCGCCTCGCCGCGAGCCTGGTCGTGACGGTGCTGGCGACCTGCTTCCTGGTGACGTCCTCCGGTCCCGGGGTCGGGCCCGATCCCAGGACCGCCGTCGCCGCCGTGCCGGACGTGGTCGGAGACGTCCCGGACGAGGCGCGGGAGATCGGCGGCGCCGTCGGGCAGGACGTCGCGGCCAACTTCCCGTCCTCCCACCGGGGACCGGAGGAACCGGACGCCGTCGCGACGTCGTTGTGGTGGTCGTGGACCGCACCCGAGTCGGGTCCCGTCAGGTTCTCGACCGCAGGGAGCGAGCTGGACACCGTTCTACGGATCCGTGCAGGCTCCGCCCAGGGCAGCGTCGTCGCATCGAACGACGACGACGGCGACGTGACGACGTCGGCTGCCACCCTCGAGGCCGAGGACGGCCGCCGCTACCTCGTCGAGGTCGAGGCGCCGCAGGACACGGACGGTTCCGTCACGCTGTCGTGGCAGCCGTCGTCGCCGAGCACGCTGCCCGACGCCGAGCCGGACGTCGAGCCGGAGGCCCCCCCGGGCGCGACCGCCCTGGAGGTCCAGGAGGTCCCGATCACGGGCAACACCGGGGAGAAGCCGCAGTCCAAGCTCTGGTACGCCCACGGAACCTGGTGGGCGGTGCTGGCGTCCGCGAGCACCACACCGGCCGGCACCTGGGTATGGCGCTACGACCACGGGACCTGGACGAACGTCACCCTGGTCGCCTCGCGCTCGGACGTTCGCGCCGACGTCAAGAAGGTCGGCGACGTCGTCCACGCCGTCCTTCATGGTCCGTCCAGCTCGCTCGTGTCCTTGGAGCACGACGCCTCGTCGAACACCTACGTGCCCTGGTCGCAGCGGCCCGACGCGACGCAACTGTCGCTGCCCACCAGCGAGACAGCGACGATCGACGTCGACTCCGCCGGACGTCTGTGGCTGGCCTCGGACACCACCAGCACCGTCCAGGTCCGGTGGTCCGACGCGCCCTACGAGACCTTCTCCGCACCGATCACCATCGCGTCCGGGATCACCGACGACGACCTCGCGGTGGTCACCGCGATGCCAAGTGGGCGGATCGGTGTGCTCTGGTCGAACCAGAGCACGGAGCGCTTCGGGTTCAGGACGCATGTCGACGGGACGAACCCGCAGTCGTGGACCGCTGACGAGCGACCCGCCGAGGACTCGGCGCTCGCCGTCGGCGACGGGATGGCGGACGATCACCTCAACGTGGCCGTCGGTGCGGACGGGACGCTGTACGCCGCGGTGAAGACGTCCTACGACTCCTCGTCGGCGACCACGATCGGGCTGCTCGTCCGCCGTCCGTCCGGCTCGTGGGACCCGCTGTACGAGGTGGACCGGCGGGGCACCCGGCCCGTCGTCGTGCTCGACGAGGAGGTGGCGGCGCTCCGAGTCCTCTACACGGCGAGCGAACAGCTCGACGACATCCTGGAGAAGGTCGTGCCGCTGGACGACATCGACTTCTCCAACGGTGCGGACGTCGTGCTCGACGGCGCCTACAACAACGTGACCAGCGCCAAGGCGAACGTGTCGGGCGAGGTGCTCGCGATGGCGGCGTCGAGCAGCACGACGGGGACGGCACGCCTGGCGTGGACCCGGCCCGGTGCACCGACGGCGGTCGACGGAGCGGTCGCGACGGTCGTCGGCACGCCCGTCTCGGGGATGCTCGAGGCCGAGGGAGCGCGACAGGAGGACCGCTTCGAGATCGTGTCCCCACCCTCGTCGGGTGCTCTCGAGATGCTCGACGACGCGGCGGGGACCTTCACCTACACCCCCTCCACCGGTGGGGTCACAGGTGACTCCTTCACGTTCCGAGTCGGCTCCGAGGGCGTGTGGTCGAACGTCGCCCGGGTGAGCGTGGCGGTGGTGGCGGAGCCGGGTGTGCGGGGGTTGTGGGGTCTGGACGAGGGGTCTGGTCTGGTGGTGGGTGATGGTTCGGGCTGGGAGTCCGGGGGTGTGGTCTCGGGTGGGGCGTCGTGGGTGTCGGGGGTGTCGGGGGTGGATGGTTCGGCGGTGCGGTTCGACGGGGTGTCGGGTCGGGTGTCGGTGGCGGACTCGGTGGCGTTGGACGTGTCGGGGGAGATGACGTTGGCGGCGTGGGTGCGGCCGGAGCGGACGGGGACGCAGTATGTGGTGAAGAAGGCGGAGGGGTATGAGGTCGATGGGTACGAGCTGGGTCTGGCGAGCTCGGGTCGGCCGTTCTTCCGGGTGAACCAGGCGACGTCGGGCAACGACTACCGGGCGGATGGGGTGGCGGCGGTGCCGGCGGACGGTCAGAGGTGGTCTCATCTGGTGGGCACGTTCGACGGTGACCGGGTGCGGTTGTTCGTCGACGGGGTGCAGGTCGCGTCGTTGGCGGGGCCGTCGGAGGTGGCGACGAACGGGTTGCCGTTGGTGATGGGTGATCAGCCTGGTGGGGGGTATCCGTTGCGTGGGGCGGTCGACGGGGTGAGGTTGTACGACCGGGCGTTGAGCGCGCAGGAGGTCACCGCCCTCACCGAGGGGGCTTCCGCCCCGGAGCCGTCGCCGGAGCCGTCGCCCACGCCGGAGCCGTCGCCGGAGCCGTCGCCCACGCCCACTCCGGAACCGACCCCTGAACCGACGCCGACGCCCACGCCGTCGCCGGAACCGACGCCCACGCCGTCGCCGGGGCCCGTGGCCCCCACGGCGTCGGACGCGGAGTTCAGCACGTTCGCAGGGACGCCGGTCGACGGCACGCTCCCGGTCGAACCCGGGGGTGCCGAGGTCCAGATCGAGGTGCTCGACGACCCGAGCACCGGGACCGTCGAGCTGCTGGACCCGTCCCAGGGCGAGTTCCGGTACACGCCGGACGAGGGCGCCGTCGGGACGGCGGCGTTCACCTACCGTGCCGGGCTCGGCGGTGCCTGGTCCGCGCCCGCCACCGTCACGATCGAGGTGCTGATGGCCGCCGATGTCCGTGGCTACTGGAGCCTCGACGAGTCATCGGGGACGACGGCGCACGACGGGTCTGGTCACGGTGCGCACGCCGAGCTGACCGCTGGCGCTTCGTGGGGTGCCGGTTTCCAGGGAGGAGCGGTGCGGCTCGATGGTGCCGGGGGCCGGGTGACCGTCGCCCCCGAGGACCAGCTGGACGTCTCCGAGGCGTTCACCGTCTCGGCGTGGGTGCGGCCGGAGCGGACGGGGACGCAGTATGTGGTGAAGAAGGCGGAGGGGTATGAGGTCGACGGGTACGAGCTGGGTCTGGCGAGCTCGGGTCGGCCGTTCTTCCGGGTGAACCAGGCGACGTCGGGCAACGACTTCCGGATCGACGGGGACGACGCCTACCCGACCGACGGGACGACCTGGACTCACCTCGTCGGCGTCTACGACGGGACCGACGTCAGCTTCTACGTCGACGGCGTCGAGCAGGGGGAGGTCCCCGGGCCGTCCGCGGTGGCGACCAACGACCTGCCGCTCGTCATCGGCGACCAGCCCGGTGGCGGCTATCCGCTCCTCGGGGTCGTCGACGAGGTGCTCCTGCACGATCGAGCGCTCGGTGCCTCGGAGGTGGCCGGGCTCGCTGACCCGGCGCCGTGACCACTGCCGCTCGGGTCACCCGGATCGGCGGGTGACCAGCGACCGGGCTCGACGTGCGGCGACGGCGAACCGGACGGCGGCTCGTGGTGCGAGTCCTCGCGGAGCCACGAGCACCCCGGTGATCGTCCGCCGGTCGCGGTACAGGCGGGTCGGCACCGCGTTGCTGGGATGCATGCACGGGTCGAAGAGCTCGGCGTCGGTGTGCTCCAGCACGTGCTCCTGCTCCAGGACCCGGCCGACCGTGCCTGGGCCGAACCGTGCATACCGCTCGTCATAGGTGTCCATGAGGGCGTAGAGGTGCTTGCCGGACCGCAGCACGATGGACATGTAGACGGTCTCGCTGCCGGCCGTGACGGTGTGCAGGCGTAAGTCGCCGCGGGGACGCATCTCGTCGGCGAGGTCTTCGAACCAGTCCAGCGCACCCGGGGTCACCTTCAGGGCGCCACCGCCGTGGGCCCTGTCGCCCTTCCATCCAGCGGCCTCCAGCTCGACGAACTCCTCGAACGCCTCGGGGTCGTCGCCCCGGTCCGTCAGCACGAGTGGTCCGAGCTCTCGTTGGAGGCTCCGGCCGTGACGAGCGATCTGGCGGCGGCGCGAACGGCTCAGAGCCTGGCGCGGGGGCACGGAGTCGTCGGCGAGGCGCAGCGCTGCCCGTTCGAAACGGTACCGCTCGTACAGCGGGACCCTGCGGTCGTGGCAGGCTCCGGTGAGCACCTGCCACCAGTGCCCGTCCCCGGGCATCAGCGTGAGCTCCACGAGCCCGGGCAGACCGGAGGCGCGCGAGCCGAGGTGGTCGAGCACAGCACCCATCACCTCGCGCGGGCGTTCGGCGTCGACGAGCGGCACGCACAGCGGCGACTCGTTCCCGAGGAACGGGCCGGCCGTGGTCGCATACCGCAGCGGTGCGCCGCGGAACCTGTCGACGACGCTCAGGGGTACGAGGGCGAGCATGCGCGTGTCGTCCTCGACGATCACGAGGCGGATGTCGCGGGACTCCGGCAGGTGTCGTGGCGCTGTCGCGAGATAGGCGGGAGACAGGAACGGGTTCGGTTCCACGGCTCGGTCCGCGAGGTCGGCCCAGCGGACGAGCGTGCGGTCGTCGAGCTCGGTGATCGGCGTCGTGCGTGCCCGCAGCCTGTTCACGCCGGGCCGCCCGTCCGGTCGGGCAGGTCGGCGCCCTCGGCCGTGAGGAGCGCGTGCAGGCACTGGCTCGCGTGACGCCAGCCTTGTGCCCGGGCGTGCTCCACGGCGTGCCGCTGTGCGCGGTCCAGCGCGCCGCCGTCGTCGGCGAGGTGCTCGACGACCGCCGCGAGCGCGGCGGGGTCGTCGGGTGGTACGAGCATGCCGGCCGACCCGACGGCCTCGGGCAGGCCACCGACCTGCGAGGCGACGACGGCGGCGCCGGCGGCCATGCCCTCGAGAGCCGTCAGCCCGAACGGCTCGGGCCACACCGACGGGGCGACGACGACGTCCGCGCGGCCGAGCAGCCGGGGGAGGGCGTCGCGGTCGACGAACGAGGCGAAGTGCACTGGCGAGCGCAGGTCCGCGGCTCGGGTGCGCAACGCACGCTCGTAGCGGGTCAACGGGGCGTCGTGCGCGAAGCCCGCCCGTCCCACGATCGTGACCTCGACGTCGGCCCGGCCGAGCAGCCCGATGGCGTCGAGGAGGACGTGCACGCCCTTGCTGCTGATGACACGCCCGACGTAGACCACGCGTAGGCGGTCGACACGCGGCGTCCGGTGCCCGCCGAACCGGGCGAGGTCGACGCCGTTGCGCACCGTCCGCACCCGTGCCCGCAGTTCGAGGGGCAGGCTGTCACGGACCTGGTCCGCGAGGTAGTCGCTGACGCAGACGACGGCCGCCGCAGGGGCCAGGGTGCGCCGTGCCTCGCCGTGGCCATAGGTCCCGAGCACCTGGTTGTGCGCGTAGAGGACGGGGACGTGTCGGCGGTCGACGAGCGGGACGAGCGCGGGGGCGTTGTGCGCGAGGACGAACGCGGGCGACCAGGCCGCCTGGCCGGCCAGGGCGGCGCGCAGCGTGCGGCGCACCCCGGCACGAGGCAGGCCCAGGCGGGCGAGCGCGACGTCGACGTACCGGTCGGCCGGTCGTGCCGGCACGGGGGAGTACTCGACGGCGTCGGCGCTGGGGTAGCGCTGCGGGTAGGTACCGGCGGCCACGACGACGGTGGCACGCGGTCCACCCGCGGGAGCGCCTGTGCTCAGGCCGTCCACGACGGTCGGGATCGCGCTGCCCGTGCGGGGGGAGAAGTGGTCACCGGGGGTGAGGACGTGGACGAGGGGCCGCGTCACGGCGTGGCGATCCCCTCGGCACGGTCGCGCCGCCGGGCCGCCCACGCCGCCGGTACCCCTGCTGCCAGGCCGCCGAGCTCGGCGACAGACCTGGTCAGCACGACCGGCGACGTGATCCTGCGCAGCAGGCTCCGACGTGAGCCGTCCGCCATCGTCGGGCCGAGTCGGCTGCGGAAGGCCCACAGGTAGGTGCTCTGCTCGCGGGTGACGACCCGGGCGTACCGCGGGAGGCGCGGGTCCCGCCAGCCGAAGTTCCGGGCGAGCAGGACGACGTGGTTGCGCCGCAGGTAGTACAGGTAGCGCCGGTCGAACCGCTTCCCACCCGTCTGGTAGGGCGCCGCGACGTGCCGCACGAGTGCCCGCGGGGCGAAGACGAGCCGGCCACCGGCAGCCGTCAGGCGCAGCGACACGTCGGACTCCTCGCACACGCACGTGCCCGGGTAGTTGCCGCGGATGCCGCCGACGGCCTCCAGCGCCGAGCGTCGGAACGACATGTTCGCGCCGAGCAGGTGGTCGACGTCGATCACCCGGCCCGGGTCCGCACCGAAGTTCCCCGTGAGCCTCCCGTCGGGCAGGAACCTGCCGATCTCCGCCAGCCCCTCGGACTCCTCGCCCTCGATGCCGTTGCTGGCTCGCCCGCCGACCCCGACCACCGTGCCGTCGTCGTACGGGGCGAGGAGCTCGTCCAGCCAGTCCGGTTCGACGTAGGCGTCGTCGTCGATGAACGCCACGACGTCGCCGGCGGCGGCGGCCAGGCCGATCTGTCGCGACTCCGGCATGGTGCCGCGACCCAGGTCGTTCCGAAGGAGTCGCACCGCCGGGAACTCCTCGCGCAGAAGCGAGGCGGTGCGGTCGTCGGGGGACGCGTCGACCACGAGGATCTCGAGCGGGGCGCGACCCAGCCTGGCGAGGTGCTCCAGGCACGTCCGGACGTAGTCGGGCCGCGCATAGGTGATGACGACGACGCTCACGGTCAGGCCCACGGGGCACCTCCGGGGGGTTCGGGCACCGTGACGAGGCGGTACCAGTCGCGGCGGCGCAGGAGCGAGGTGGCAGCTGTGGCCCGTGGTCGGGCCGACCGAGACGCCCAGCGGCGGAACACGGCGGGATCCGAGTACATCGCGGTGTGGCCGGACCAGCCGAACTTGCGGCGCATCGTGTCCGGGTCGCGGACCCACGAGAAGTGCAGCACGGCCTCGTGCGGTGCGACCACCTGGTGCACCGGCGTCTCCTGGTGCTGGTGCGGGTCGGTGTTCCACGGCCGCAGGTCGACGCGGTAGGTCGGGCACGTGGTCTGCCGGGCGAGCTCCAGCCGCGTCCCGGCCCGCACCGCGAGCGGTCCGGGGAACGAGGCGACGGGCCGACCGAGGCGAGTGCTCGCCTCGAGGTAGCGACCGGCGGCGACGCGGGAGTACAGCCAACGCGACGGGTAGGCGAGCGCTGACGTCCCGGTGCCCTCGGCGCGGTGCAGGGCAGTGAAGAAGACGTCGGGATCCGTCATCACCTCGTCGGTGTCGAGCTGGAGGACCCAGTCGGCGCCGCCCGACGCCTCGTCGAGGGCGGCCTGGCGTTGGAAGGTGTCGTTGTCCAGGGGGTCGTGGTCGAGGCGGGCGTAGCGGCCGGGTGAGTGGACGCACTTGCCGTCGACGTCGACCTCCTTGACGATCGCCAGGCACTCGTCGACGGGGAGCGGGGTGCCGGTCCACGACGTCGCCGTCTCGTCGTAGGACAGGACGATCCGGTCCACGTGGTCGTAGTACGCGCTCAGGCTCGCACCGAGAAAGTTCGGGTCCGCGACGAGCACGTAGGCGTTGACACGCATCAGATGTAGTCCGCGAACTCGCGCTCGTTCTTCTGGAAGACGAGGGTGCCGAGCAGGAAGATGAGCGGTGCAGCGACGGCGAGCGCGACGATCTGCCACGTGGCCGGCATCTCCCCGCCGACGAGCGACCAGCGGAACGCCTCGAGGAACCAGGTGATCGGGTTGATGTCGAACAGCCACCGCAGGTTGTCCGGCACCTCGGCGAGCGCGTAGGCCACGGGGCTGGCGTACAGCAGGACCTGGACGGTCCACGGCAGCACGTACTGCACGTCGCGGTACTTGACCATGTAGGCCGCGGCGGCGAGCCCGATGCCGGTGCCGATCAGCACGATGAGGGCCACCCAGACCGGCAGCAGGAGGACGGCCCAGCCCGGGTTGATGCCGTAGACGAACAGCAGCACGACGGCGAGCATCAGGCCCACGGTGAAGTCCACGAGGACCGACGCCATGCTGGAGACCGGTACCAGCAGGCGCGGGAAGAAGACTTTCTGGACGAGCGCCTGGTTGCTCACCATCGAGCCGGATGCCTGGCCCAGCGACTGGTTGAACAGGTTCCAGGCCAGCATGCCCGCCAGGGTGAAGAGGAAGTAGGGGATCGCGCCGGTGGAGAGATCGGCGATCTGCCCGAAGACGACGGTGAAGATGCCCGCGCTCACCAAGGGTTGGAGGATGACCCAGGTGACGCCGAAGATCGTCTGGCGGTACCGGACGATGATGTCGCGCTGGCCGAGGCGGACGGCGACCTCCCGGGCCCTCCACAGCTCACGGGCCGAGGGAAGGTTCCACCGGCTCGGTGGGGTGATGACGGTCTGCCGGACCTGCGTGTCCACGGTCTAGGCCCTCTCGAAGTCGAAGTTCACGAAGACCATGCCCTTCTCGGTGCTCGACGACTCGGCGAACTCCGGGTACGGCAGGTCGGGCAGGACCTCGAACCGCCACGCGCCTTCCCAGGCGTCGAGCACGCCGGTCTGGCACGCGTACACGTCCACGGTGTACTGGCCGGGCTTGAGCCACAGGTCGCGAATCACGAGCCGGCCCTTCTGGGGCGTCTCGGGGTCGAACCATCGCCCGACGAGCCGGGAGTCGCACTGGGCGATGACGGCGCCCTGGTCGTTGTTGATGTGCATCGAGACGAAGTACGTCCCCACGAGGTCCTTGCTCGGAGGCGCCTCGAAGTCGACGACGACGTCCTGGCCGGACTTCACGAACTCGTCGCTCATCCGGACCGAGGACAGGCGTACCGCGCCGTTGCCGGGGCGGTTCTCGGGCTCCGACTGCGCCAGGGCAAAGCTCTCGAAGCTGTCGCGATAGGCCTGCAACGTGCCCTCGACCGAACCGGCGAACGTGAGCCGGCCACGGTCCATGAGCACCGCCGAGGTGCACAGCGCCTGCACCGTCTGTAGCTGGTGGCTGACGTAGAGGACCGTGCGGCCGCCCTGCGCGGCCTCGCGCATCTTCTGGATCGACCGTCGCTGGAACTCGGCGTCGCCGACGGCCAGCACCTCGTCGATCGCCAGGATCTCCGTCTCGAGGTGTGCGGCCACCGAGAAGGCGAGCCGCACGTACATGCCGGACGAGTACCGTTTGACCGGGGTGGCGAGGAACTTCTCGATGCCGGAGAACTCGACGATCTCGTCGTAGCGGCGGTTGATCTCCTGCCGGGTCATCCCGAGGATCGCGCCGTTGAGGTAGATGTTCTCCTTGCCGGTGAGCTCGGGGTGGAACCCCGTGCCGACCTCCAGCAAGGAGCCGATCCGGCCGTTGAGCTCGATGCGCCCCCGGGTGGGCGCCGTGACCCGCGTCAGGATCTTGAGCAGGGTCGACTTCCCGGCGCCGTTGCGCCCGACGATCCCGAGGGCCTCGCCCTGGGGGACGTCGAAGGTGACGTCGTCCAGGGCGTCGAAGAGCGTGTACTTCTGCTTGCCGGTGGACCGCAGCCACTGGACCGCCGCGGCGGCGGCCGTGGACGGGCGCTCGCCGAACGCGCCGAGCCGGTAGGTCTTCCCGAGCCCGGCGACGGTGATCGCTGGTTCCTTCGTCGCACGCACACGTGCAACATATGCGTCGGGGAACTGGTCGTGGACGGCGAGATCGGGTGAATGTGGCCGCAGAGGTGCTGGTGCCGGGTGAAACCTCTCTGCACGACGTCGCAGCGCGGGTGAAAGCAGTCGTCGGCTGCGGTGATCGTGAGCCCGTCCGCCTATTCTCGTGAAGGCCCGGCACGCCCGGGGGAGGCCAGGACGAACGGGGGACGCAGTGGTGGACGACGTGAGGCCCGTCGCCTTCTACCTGCCGCAGTTCCACCCGATCCCCGAGAACGACGAGTGGTGGGGCGCCGGGTTCACCGAGTGGACCAACACGGCCCGTGCTCGCCCCCTCTTCCCCGGTCACCGTCAGCCGAACCTGCCCGCCGACCTCGGCTTCTACGACCTGCGGCTGCCGGAGGCCCGGGCGGCCCAGAGCGAGCTCGCCCGTCAGTACGGGGTCGAGGCGTTCGCGTACTGGCACTACTGGTTCGGCCACGGGCGTCGCATCCTCGAGCGCCCGTTCTCCGAAGTCGTCTCGTCCGGCGAGCCGGACATCTCGTTCTGCCTGGCGTGGGCGAACCAGACGTGGAGCGGCATCTGGCACGGCGAGGCCGACAAGGTGCTCGTGCAGCAGCACTACCCGGGTGTCGACGACCATGCCGCACACTTCGAGGCCGTGCTCCCGGCCTTCCGGGACGAGCGCTACCTGCGGGTCGACGACCGCCCGGTCTTCTACGTCTTCCGGCCGGAAGAGCTGCCCGACGCCGCCCGGTTCGTCGACCTGTGGCAGGACATGGCGCGGCGTGCCGGCCTGCCGGGCCTCTACCTGGTGGCCGAGATGAGCGACCTGCTCGGCGACGGTCCGCGGTACGACCGCATCCAGCGGGACGGCTTCGACGCGGGGGTCTACATGCGGATGCCCGCGCGCCGTCGGACACAGGACGTGCTGCGGATGCGGCTCGGGCGCAAGCTGGGCCGGTGGCCGGAGATCTACCCGTACTCCGACGACTGGGCCGCCACGGCGCGCACGGGTCGCGACATCCAGCCCTGCGTGTACCCGAACTGGGACAACTCGCCACGCTCCGGGAGCCGGGGACTCGTGCTCACCGGGTCGTCGCCCGAGAAGTTCGAGCGCAACGTACGCCAGGCCGCGGCGACGCTGACGGATCGGCCGCGGGACGAGCGCCTGCTCTGGGTCAAGTCGTGGAACGAGTGGGCCGAGGGGAACCACCTGGAGCCGGACCTGCGCCACGGGCGCCGTTGGCTCGAGGCGCTACGGAGCGGGATCCGTGGCTGACGGTCGGCTGCGGATCGCGATGATCTCGTACTACCTGCCGAGCACATCCAAGATGGGGATCGGATACCAGGTGCACGAGCTGGCGACCGAGCTGGTGCGCCGCGGGCACACGGTCGACGTGTTCAGCGACTGCCCCGCCGTGGAGGGTGCCGTCTACGGGCACCGTCACGTGCGCCTGACCGGGTCGCTGCGGACGTTCCGGTTCGCGCTCGCGCTGCGGCGCGTCGACCTCTCCGGCTACGACGTGCTCCACGCTCACGGCGACGACTACTGGCTGTGGCGACGTCGGGTCCGCCGCCACGTCCGTACGCTGCACGGCTCGTGCTTCGAGGAGGCCCGCCGCATCCGAGGGCTCAAGGAGAAGTTCCGCATGGTTCTCCTCGGGCTGTCCGAGGTGCTGGCGTCCCTGGTCGCCGACCGGACCGTCGTCGTGTCGCCCCGGACCCGCCGCTGGTACCCCTGGGTGCGGTCCGTGGTCCCCAACGGTGTCGACACGCGACGGTTCGCGCCGCGGGTCGAGTCGCGTGCGGACCACCCGGTGGCCCTGTTCGTCGGAGCGTGGAACGGACGGAAGCGCGGTGCGGAGCTGGCTCGCCAGTTCGTGCGCGACGTGCGTCCGCACCTGCCCGGTGCCGAGCTGTGGATGGTCTCGCGCGACGTGCCGGACGACCCGGGCGACGGCGTCGTGGCGCTCGGCGCGCTGACGGACGCCGAGCTGGTCGACGTCTACCACCGCGCGTGGGTGTTCTGCCTGCCGTCCGACTACGAGGGTTTCGGGATTCCCTATGTCGAGGCCATGGCCGGCGGGGCGCCGGTGGTGTCCACGCCGAACCTCGGGGCCCGGTACGTCACCCGCGACGGTGCCGATGCCCGGCTCGTCCCCCTCGAGGACGTCGGTACGGCAGTGCGCGACCTGCTCCAGGATGCGCCGGCGCGTGGGGCGCTCGCCGCGGCGGGCCGCCGTCGTGCCCAGGAGTTCGATCTCCGCCGCGTCGTGGACGCCCACGAGGCCCTCTACCGCTCCTGACGTACGGCGGGCGGCCCGCACGTCGCCGTGGTGAGGCACGCGAGCCCACCGGCCAGCAGCACGGCGCCCACGACGTCGCTGGGCCGGTGTGCGTGCCCCACCACCGACGCGAGGCAGGTGACCGCCACCACGACGGGGGCGACGATCAGAGGGGCACGTCGGGACGAAGTCGGCCAGAGCAGGATCACCGCTACCACCAGCGCTGTCGTGACCGCCACGTGGCCGGAGGGGAAAGTGTTGTCGGTGTAGCCGTGCTCACCCAGATACGGTCGGTCGAGTGCCGTCTGCAGCCAGCGTGACCCGAGAGTGGCCGCTGCGACGATGACGGTGCCGGCCACCAGGGAGCGCCAGCGTCGGGCGACCACGGCGGCGACGGCGAGCACGGCGCACACGACAACGAGCACCGGGGGGAGCGCTCCTCGCAGGAGCGACGCCGGTCCCTCGAGGACGGCGTTGGCACCTTGCGCTTCGGCGAAGAGCACGATGTCACGCTCCTGACCGGCGTCCGTCCGGACGGCCCCGACGTACAGGGCGGCTGCCGCCCCGAGGAGCGCGGTCCCGAGGCCGGCGAGGGCGAGGCGGCGCACAGGCGCGGTCATCCCGGCAGACTACGGGCCGCCCGAGAGGGGAGGGAGGCGCCGTCGGACGTTTCACCCGGCGGGCGGGCTCATCGGCGGGCCCCGCGGGCCGTGTCACCGGCCGGGCGTACCCTGGTCGGGCGTACCCGAACCTGGCCCTGTGCGGGGTCCGGGCCTGTCGTGCTGCCACACGCCGTCCCGGAAGGACCGCTCTACCGCCATGAACCTCACCGGCATCGTCCCCGCCCTGCTCGACGACCCCGGAGCGGCCGCTGCCCTGGAGGCGGTGCCGCTCGGAGGCGAGGTCGACGTCGTCGGCCCGAAGGGCGTGCGCGCCCCGCTGGTGGCGGCCGCCGCGCAGCAGCGCCCTCTCGTCGTCGTCACCGCGACGGGCCGCGACGCCGACGAGCTGGCCGCCGCCGTCCGTGCCTACCTGCCGGACGACCGTGCCGACGACGTCGCGGTGCTGCCCGCGTGGGAGACGCTGCCGCACGAGCGGCTGAGCCCCCGTGCCGACACGGTGGCCAAGCGGCTGGCCGTGTTCCGCCGGCTCGCGCACCCCGACACGGCCCCGGGCAACGCCCAGGCGGGCCCGGTGCGGGTGCTCGTGATGCCGGTGCGCGCCCTGCTGCAACCGGTGGTCGAGGGGCTGGGAGAGCTCGTCCCCGTCGAGCTGCACACCGGGCAGACGGCGGACCTCACCGCCGTCGGCGACGCGCTCGTCGCCGCCGCCTACACGCGCGTCGACATGGTGGAGCGCCGGGGCGAGTTCGCCGTCCGCGGTGGGATCCTCGACGTGTTCCCGCCCACCGAGGACCACCCGCTGCGCCTCGAGTTCTGGGGCGACGAGGTCTCGGAGATCCGGTGGTTCTCGGTGGCGGACCAGCGTTCCCTCGAGCTCGCCGACCGCGGGCTGTGGGCCCCGCCGTGCCGCGAGATCCTGCTGACGGACGCCGTGCGGGAGCGCGCCGCCGGCCTCGTCCCGCAGCTGCCGGGCGCCACCGACATGCTGGACAGGCTCGCCGCGGGCATCGCCGTGGAGGGCATGGAGTCCCTCGCTCCCGCGCTGGTGGAGCGGATGGTGCCCGTCCTCGACCTCGTGCGGGCCGACTCCCTGCTGGTGCTCGACGAGCCCGAGCGGGTGCGCCGTCGTGCCCACGACCTGGTCGCCACCACCGAGGAGTTCCTCGCCGCGGCCTGGACGGGTGCCGTCGCGGGCGGCGAGGCCCCCCTCGACCTGTCGGCGGCGTCGTTCGCGACGTTCGCCGAGACCCGCGAGGTCGCCGCCCGGCGCGGCCTCGGCTGGTGGACGCTCTCGGCCTTCTCGCTCGACACCGCGAGCGCCGCAGCAGCGGACGACGACGCCGCGGCCGCGGAACCGGTCGCGACCGACGGCGACGTGAGCACCTTCACCGTCGCGGCGCGCGACGTCGAGTCCTACCGCGGTGACGTGGCACGCGCCCTGGACGACGTGCAGGGGCTGCAGAAGGCCGGCTGGCGCCTGGTGCTGACCACCGAGGGGCACGGCCCGGCGCAGCGCATGACCGAGCAGCTGCGTGCCGCCGACACGGCCGCACGCCTCGTCACCGAGCTCACCGACGTGCCCGAGGGCGGCGTCGTGCACGTCGCGCCCGCCCTGGTGGGAAAGGGCTTCGTGGTGCCCGAGCTGCGGCTCGCGGTCTTCAGCGAGTCGGACCTCACCGGCCGCCAGGGGTCCTCGACCCGGGACATGCGCAAGATGCCCTCGCGACGCCGCAACGTCGTCGACCCGCTGCAGCTCACGGCGGGCGACTTCGTCGTGCACGAGCAGCACGGCGTCGGGCGGTTCATCGAGATGGTGCAGCGCACGCTCGGCGCCGGCGCGAACGCCGCGACGCGCGAGTACCTGGTCATCGAGTACGCGTCCTCCAAGCGTGGCCAGCCGGGTGACCGGCTCTTCGTGCCCACCGACCAGCTCGACCAGGTCACCAAGTACACCGGCGGCGAGTCCCCGAGCCTGTCCAAGATGGGCGGTGCCGACTGGAAGAACACCAAGGCGCGCGCCCGCAAGCACGTCAAGGAGATCGCGAGCGAGCTGATCCGCCTCTACTCCGCGCGGATGGCGACGCAGGGGCACGCGTTCGGCCCCGACACGCCCTGGCAGCGCGAGCTGGAGGACGCCTTCGCCTACGTCGAGACGCCCGACCAGCTCGTCACCATCGACGAGGTCAAGGCGGACATGGAGAAGTCCGTGCCGATGGACCGCCTGGTGTGCGGCGACGTCGGCTACGGCAAGACGGAGATCGCCCTGCGCGCGGCGTTCAAGGCCGTGCAGGACGGCAAGCAGGTCGCCATCCTGGTGCCCACCACGCTGCTCGTCCAGCAGCACTTCGACACGTTCTCCGAGCGGTACGCCGGGTTCCCCGTGAACGTGCGGGCGCTGTCGCGCTTCGAGAGCGCCAAGGAGTCCTCCGAGACGCTGGCGGGTCTCCAGGACGGGAGCGTCGACGTGGTCATCGGCACCCACCGCATCATCACGGGCTCGGTGCAGTTCAAGGACCTCGGGCTGGTGATCATCGACGAGGAGCAGCGGTTCGGCGTCGAGCACAAGGAGACGCTCAAGCAGCTGCGCACCAACGTGGACGTGCTGGCGATGTCCGCGACACCGATCCCGCGCACGCTGGAGATGGCCGTGACCGGCATCCGGGAGATGTCGACCCTGGCGACGCCGCCAGAGGAACGCCACCCGGTGCTCACCTACGTCGGGGGGTACGAGGAGCGGCAGATCTCCGCGGCGATCCGGCGCGAGCTGCTGCGCGAGGGCCAGGTGTTCTACGTGCACAACAAGGTCGAGTCGATCCAGCGGGCCGCGTCCCGGCTCGCCGAGCTGGTGCCGGAGGCCCGGATCGGCGTCGCGCACGGCAAGATGAGCGAGCAGCAGCTCGACCAGGTCATCCGCGCCTTCTGGGAGAAGGAGCTCGACGTCCTGGTGTGCACCACGATCATCGAGACCGGCATGGACATCTCGAACGCGAACACGCTCATCCTGGAGCGCTCCGACACCCTCGGGCTGTCCCAGCTGCACCAGCTGCGCGGGCGGGTGGGACGGGGCCGCGAGCGCGCCTACGCCTACTTCCTCTACCCGCCCGAGCGGCCCCTGACGGAGACCGCGCACGACCGGCTGGCCACGATGGCCGCCCACACCGATCTCGGGGCGGGCATGCAGATCGCCATGAAGGACCTGGAGATCCGCGGTGCGGGCAACCTCCTGGGCGGCGAGCAGTCCGGGCACATCGCCGGCGTCGGGTTCGACCTGTACGTGCGCATGGTGGGGGAGGCCGTGGCGGCTTTCCGCGGCGACCGGGAGGAGGAGCAGCCCGAGGTGACGATCGAGCTGCCGGTGGACGCCCACCTGCCCGAGTCGTACATCGCCACCGAGCGGCTGCGGCTCGAGGCCTACAAGAAGATCGCCGCCGCGCAGGACGCCGCCGCGCTCGGGGAGGTGCGGGCCGAGCTCGTGGACCGCTACGGCGCGCTGCCCGAGCCGACGGAGGCGCTGTTCGAGGTCGCGGAGTTCCGCAACCACGCCCGGCGGGCGGGGCTCACGGACATCACGGCCCAGGGCAAGCACATCCGGTTCGCACCGGTCGACCTTCCCGAGTCCGCCCAGATGCGCCTCAAGCGGCTCTACCCCGGCACGATCCTCAAGCCCGGCATCCGCGCGGTGCTCGTCCCGTTCCCGACGACGGCGCGCATCGGCGGTAAGCCGTTGCGCGGCACCGCGGTGCTGACCTGGGCGCGTCAGCTCATCGACGCCGTGCTCCTCGGCGAGGTGGCCGCTGCGGCCTCGGCCGGGGCGCGGGCGTAGCCGGTCGGCGTTCTCGCGAGGGCGCTGCGGCGGTGGGCCTGCTCCGGCAGCTGCCGTCCGATCGCCGTGGGCAGACCCACGGGAGTCGTCGCCCAGGTCACGACTGGTCGAGGTGCTGCACCACGGTGCGCGCGATCTCGAGGCTCGCGGTCGCCGCAGGCGAGGGGGCGTTGAGCACGTGGACCTGACGGGGACCCGTCAGGATCCGGAAGTCGTCGACGAGGCGTCCGTCGCGCTCGAGCGCCTGGGCCCGCACCCCCGACGGAGCCGGGACGAGGTGCCGGCGCTCGATCAGGGGAGCGAGGCGTTGCAGCGACCGCACGAACGCTCGCCGGGAGAGCGAACGGACGACCTCACGGGCGCCCGGCACGACGTGCCGTGCTCCGAGCGACCACAGGCCCGGCCAGGTGAGCGACTCGACGACGTCGCCCGGGACGACGTCACGCCACCGGTAGCCCTCGCGGGCGAGGGCGAGGACGGCGTTGGGACCTGCGTGGACCGTGCCGTGCAACGTGGGTGTCAGGTGCACGCCCAGGAAGGGGAACCGGGGATCCGGGACGGGGTAGACCGGGGTCGACACGACGTGGGCGGCGTCCCCGACGAGGTCGAAGTACTCGCCGCGGAACGGCACGATCCGCACGTCTGGCGCGAGACCGCATGCCGCGGCGAACCGGTCCGCGTAGAGGCCGGCGCACGCGACCAGGGCGTCGACGGCGATCTGCTCGTGCCGGGCGCCGTCGTCGGCCGCGAGCTCGACGTCGATCCGCATCCCGGCCCCGGGCGCTGACGACCGGGCGCCGACCACGCGCGCACGGCACCGGACCTCACCACCGTGCGCGACGACGTCGTCCGCGAGCGCCCTGCACACCGCCGGGTAGTCGACGATCCCTGTCGACGCCACGTGCAGCGCACCGACGCCCCGCACGTGGGGCTCGATGCCGTGGAGCTCGTCGGCAGCGACACGTCGCAGCGGCACGCCGTTGGCGGTCCCGCGTCGTTCGAGCTCGGCGAGCGCGGGGAGCTCGGTGGCGTCGGTCGCGACGACAAGCTTGCCGCTGGTGCGCACGTCGATGCCGCGCTCCTGGGCGAAGCGGGTCATGGACGCCGCGCCGGCGGTGCCGAGCCGTGCCTTGAGGGACCCGGGGGCGTAGTAGAGGCCCGAGTGGATGACGCCGGAGTTGCGGCCCGTCTGATGGCGGGCGATCTCCGGTTCCTTCTCGAGGACGACGACGTCGTCGCCGCGGGCCGACAGCCGCGCGGCCACGGCGAGCCCGACGATCCCTGCCCCGATGACGGCGATCCTCCGCATGGGCTCATGGTTCCGCATGCGGCGCTGCCGCGTTGACCGGTGGCGGGTGAACTTCTGCCGCCTCGGTCGGGGATCAGCCGAAGTCCGCCGCCGTCGCGTGCTCGACGTCGACGAGGTAGGCGACCCGCTCGGCACCGCGGGGGTACGGCTCGCCGGTGTACGCGCGGGAGATCCGGTCGACGAGCGCCCAGCCGGCGTCGCCGTCGACCCGTTCCACGACCCGTCCGCGCAACATCGCCATCTGCCAGGGGTGTTCTGTGTGCGCGACGGACACGGAGACGCGGGGGTCGCGTGCGATGTTGCGCGCCTTGCGCGACCGGGGGCCGGTGAGGAAGGCGAGACGGTCGCCCTCCCAGGCGATCCAGAGCGGGACGACGTGCGGTGCGCCGTCCGGCAGGACGGTGGCGAGATGGGCGATGTGGGTCTCGTCGACGAGCGTGCGGGCGGCGTCGGGGATGTGTGGTGGTCCGTCGTGGGTGAAGGGGGTCATGGCGGGTGGACCGACGGTGCCGCCGCAACTCATCGCGCTGAGGGTTCCGATCGGGGTCGTTCCGAGCGGTGACATCGTTTTCGAAGACCCTCTAGCCTCGACCCGCGGGGCGCGCACGCGGCCCCGCTCCGGGGCATCGCCGCCCCGGCCGCACATCGCAAGGGAGCGACGATGAGGCAGAGTTTCACCGGGGCGGTCGCCCGTCTCGGCACAGCAGTCCTGGCGGCGGGGGTCGCGTTCGGCGCCAACGCCGCGGGGGCGTCCAGCGCTGCGGCGGACGATGCCGTCGTACTGGAAAACGATTTCGAATCGACGGTCGACCCCTGGGGTCCGCGCGGTCCCGTGACCCTCGGGATCACCGACGACGCACGCACCGGCGACGGGGCGCTCAGCGTCACCGACCGCACGGGGGAGTGGAACGGTCCCGCGACCGACGTCGTGGACCTCTTCGCCGAGGACGGCGTGTACCAGGTCGAGGCCTGGGTCAAGCTGCCCGCCGGGGTCACGGACGCCACCGACGTCCACGTCACCGTCCAGGAGACCTCCGCCGACGGCGACGCCCACACCTGGGTCGGCGGAGCCGTCACGGCCACCGCCGACGAGTGTGTCCAGGTCGGCGGGACGTACACCATGCCCGCCGGGCTCACCGCCGCTCAGCTCTACCTGGAGGCCGCGCCCGTCGGCGACGTGCACCCCGACTTCCTCGTGGACGACCTGACGATCACCGGCCAGCAGGTCGACACCGGCCTGCCCGACGGGTTCGTCCCCGGCGGAGCGGTCAGCCCCACGGCCCCACCCGTGTCCGCGGCGCAGCACGGCACCACCGGGGGTCCCGTCGCCGCGCTCACGTTCGACGACGGTCCGAACCCGGGCGTCACGCCCGCGCTGCTCGACCTCCTCGCCGAGCACGACCTGCCGGCCACGTTCTGCGTCGTCGGTCAGAACGTCGAGGCCGACGGTGGCGCCGAGCTCCTGCGCCGGATCGTCGCGGAGGGGCACACCCTGTGCAGCCACTCCACCGGCTACGCGGACATGGGGTCGATGACGCCCGAGCAGGCGCAGGCCGACATGATCGCCAACCTCGAGATCATCCGCGACGCCCTCGGTGACCCGAACGCGAAGGTCCCGTTCTGGCGGGCGCCGAACGGTTCGTGGGGAGCCACCCCGGGCGTCGCGGTGAACCTCGGCATGCAGCCGCTCGCGGTGACGAACACGATCGCCGACTGGGAGACCCAGGACGAGGCGACCCTGACGAAGAACCTGCGCGCCGTCCTGACCGACGGCGAGCTCGTGCTCGTGCACGACGGCGGCGGCGACCGCTCCGGATCCCTCGCCGCGGTCGAGACCGTGGTCACCGAGCGGCTCGTCGAGGGGTGGGAGTTCACCCCGGTCCAGGGCGTGCCCCCGGCGTCCGGCCCCGTGCTGAGCACCGACTTCGAGGACGGTCTCGACGGCTGGGGACCGCGCACCGGCGACGACACGGACCCGACCGTGGAGATCACGACGGCGGACGCGCCCTCGGGCGACGCGGCCGCGCTGGTCACCGGTCGCGACGAGCAGGGTGACGGCATCGGGCGCGACGTCTCGGAGGTGCTGACCTCCGGGGTGCGCTACGAGGTCTCTGCCCAGGTGCGGTTCCCAGCGGGGCAGGAGCCGGACGCCGTCTGGCTCTCCCTGGCCAGCACCGCGGACGGCAGCACCTCGTACGCCACGCTCGCGCAGTGGTCGGAGGTGACCGCCGACGGCTGGACGGAGGTCACCGGGACGTTCCAGGCGCCGGCCGGAGAGGACCAGCACCTCTACCTGGAGACCGACTACAACGGCTCCAACACCAGCGATCTCCTCGTCGACGACGTCGTGGTCTCGGTGCCCGCGCCGGCCGTCGTCCAGGACCTCACACCGATCCAGGAGACGGTGCCGTTCCCGGCCGGGGTGGCGATCGACTCGCGCGAGACCAGCGGGTCGGCCGCCGAGCTGCTGCTGCGGCACTTCGGCCAGGTCACCGCCGAGAACCACATGAAGCCGGAGGCCTGGTACGACGACGAGGGCACGTTCCGCCCGCACCCGGAGGCCGTCGCGCTGATGGACTTCGCGGCCGCGAACGACCTCGCGATGTACGGGCACGTGCTGACCTGGCACTCCCAGACGCCGGACTGGTTCTTCACCGACGCCGCGGGTGAGCCGCTCACCGACTCCGCCGCCGACCAGCAGGTGCTGCGGGACCGGCTGCGCACGCACGTCTTCGCGGTGGCCGAGTGGCTGGCGACCTACGGCGAGTTCGGTGGCGACAACCCCGTGACGGCGTTCGACGTGGTCAACGAGGTCGTGTCCGACGGTGCTACCGACGACGGCCTGCGCCGCAGCGAGTGGTACCGGATCCTCGGCGAGGAGTTCATCGACCTCACCTTCGAGTACGCCGACGAGGCGTTCAACGAGCGCTACGCCGCCGAGGGCGCCGACCGTCCGGTGGCGCTGTTCATCAACGACTACAACACCGAGCAGGACGGCAAGCAGGACCGCTACCGCGCGCTGGTGGAGCGGCTGCTCGAGCGCGACGTCCCCCTGGACGGCGTGGGCCACCAGTTCCACGTGTCGCTCGCGATGCCGATCTCGGCGCTGGGCGCCGCGATCGACCGCTTCGCCGACCTGCCGGTCACCCAGGCCGTCACCGAGCTGGACGTCACCACCGGCACCCCGGAGACGGAGGCCCGGCTCGTCGAGCAGGGCTACTACTACCGGGACGCCTTCCGGCTGTTCCGCTACCGGGCGGACTCCCTCTACTCCGTGACCGTGTGGGGGCTCACCGACGGACGGTCGTGGCGGGCGGACGACGGCGCACCGCTGCTCTTCGACGACGCCTACCAGGCCAAGCCCGCCTACCACGGGGCCGTCGACGCCGAGCTGCCCGCGCAGCTGCGCGCCGCGGACGTCTTCGCCGGCGAGGTGCCGCTCGACGGCGAGGCCGCCGCGTCGCCCGTCTGGGACCGCCTGCCGCTGCACGCCGTGTCCGCGGCGGGGGAGCAGGTCGCCGGCTTCCAGCTGCGCTGGGCGCCCGGCCACCTGACCGCCTACGTGTCCGTCACCGACGGTGCGGCCGAGGCGAGCGACGCCGTCACGTTCGACCTCGACGGGGCGACCGCCGTCGTCGGCCGCGACGGCGACGTCACCGGCGACCTGGCAGCGGACACCGCGGCCGAGGTGACCGGGACCGACGGCGGGTACGCCGTCGTCGCCCACCTGCCGCTGCAGGCGGCGAGCCAGGGGGACACCCTCGGTCTGGACGTCCGCGTGTCCGACGGCGGTGCCACCGCCGGGTGGAACACCCCCGGCGCGCTCGGCACGCTCACGCTCCGTGAGCCGCTGAGCGTCGTCGAGGTCGTCGAGGCGCCGACCGCCCCGCAGGTCGACGGGGAGGTCGACGACGTGTGGTCCGCGGCGAACGCCGTCACGACCGACCGGACCGTCGAGGGCACGGACGGCGCCGTCGCGACCGTGCGGACCCTGTGGAGCGACGACACGCTGCACGTGCTGGCGGAGGTCCCGGACCCGGAGGTGGACGTCAGCGGGTCCGACCCGTGGATCCAGGACTCGGTGGAGATCTTCCTCGACGCCGGCAACACGAAGAACGGCGCCTACCGGGCCGAGGACACGCAGATCCGCATCAGCGCGGAGAACGAGGTCTCGTTCGGCACGGGGGACGCCGCGGACCAGGCCGCGCGCCTGGAGTCGGCGACGACGCTCACGGACGACGGCTACCGCGTGGAGGCCACGATCGACCTGCTCGGCGAGGGCGGCGTGGGGACGTTCCACGGCCTGGACCTCCAGGTCAACGACGCCACCGGCGGCGAGCGGACCGGGGTCACGACGTGGGCCGACCCGACCGGCACCGGCTACCAGTACACGAACCGCTGGGGCGTGGCCGAGCTCGTGACGGCCCCGTGCCGCCCGCGCCGGAGTGGGTGGCCGGGCAGGTCTACACGGCCGGCGACGAGGTGCGCCACGACGGTTCCCTGTACCGGGCGACCTGGTGGACCACCGAGCCGCCTGGCGACTCGCCCTGGGGTTCGTGGCAGGAGATCGCCACGGCGCCGGACGGCACGGCGGTGTGGACCGCGTCGCGGATCTTCACCGCGGGCGACGTCGTGGTGCACGACGGCGAGACCTACGAGGCACGGTGGTGGACCCGCAACCAGGTCCCGGGCGACCGACGGGGACCCTGGAAGGCCCTGGTCTGACACGCCCACGTCGAGGTGGTGCCCGCACGGGACGACGGGCACCACCTCGACGAGGCACTCATCACTCAGCGTTCGGTGACGGCGCCTCCGGCGATCCGCAGACGGCGCTGGGCGCGCCGAGCGACGGCCGAGTCGTGGGTGACCATGACGATCGTCAGTCCCTGCTCTTTCCACAGCCCTTCCAACAGCTCGACGATCTCGTCGCGGGTCGCCTCGTCGAGGTTGCCTGTGGGCTCGTCGGCGAGCAGTACCCGGGGCTCCTTGACCAGCGCGCGAGCGATCGCGACGCGCTGCTGCTGCCCGCCGGACAGCTCACCCGGCAGATGATCGGCGCGCTCGCCGAGACCGACGGATCCCAACGCGGCCAGCGCACGCCGGGTGCGTTCGGCGGCAGGCACCTTGAGCGGCACCATCGCGGTCGCGACGTTCTCGGCGGCCGTGAGCGTCGGGATGAGGTTGTAGTGCTGGAAGACGAAGCCGATGCTCTCGGCGCGTGCCCTGGTCAGTGCTCCGTCGGGGAGCTGTGCGAGGTCGTCGCCAGCGAGGAGCACGGTGCCCGACGTCGGTCGGTCGAGCCCGCCGAGCATCTGCAGCAGGGTCGACTTCCCCCCGCCGGTAGGCCCCTGGACCGCGACGAGCTCGCCGTCGCCGATCTCGAGGTCCACGGACCGCAAGGCATGGACGGTGCGCTTGCCGGTGTACGTCTTGGTGACGTTCTTGAGCTGGTACATGGTGGGTTCCTCTCGGGTACGACGGCGGTCAGGCGAGCGAGCGCAGGGCTTCGGCCGGGCGGAGTCGTGCGGCACGCCAGCCGCCCACGACGCCGGCGAGCAGCCCGCCGAGGATCGCCAGGCCGACGGCGGCGGCGACGACCCACACGGTCACGGGCGCGGAGAGCGCCACGTCGACGGCGCTGGTCGTGGCGTCCGCGGCCTGGCCGAACGGGCCACCACCACCGCCGCCCGGCCTCGCACCGCCCGGCATCTGACCGCCACCGCCGGGTCCGCCGACGGAGATGCCGCCGCCGGACGACCCGCTCAGGGTGATGCCGGCGAGGTTGATCGCGACCACGGCGACCGCCCCGAGCACGACCCCCGCCACGCCCCCGACGAGGCCCTGCATCACGGACTCGCCGGCGACCTGGCCGACCACGCGGCGCTTCGCCCAACCGATCGCCTTGAGGGTGCCGAGCTCGCGCGTGCGCCGGTTGACGCCGGAGACGGTGAACAGGATGGCCAGGCCGAACGCAGCGGCCAGCACGATGATGCTCAGCCAGGTTCCGAGCGTGCCGACCAGCGACGACGCGGTGGACAGCGACCCGGTGACGTCGCCGGCGAGGTCGGACTGGGTGCTGACCGAAGCGTCGGGCAGGTTGGCGGCGATCGCGTCCGCGACGGCGTCGACGTTGTCGGCAGAGTCCACGGAGACGTAGACGTCGGTGACCTCGCCGTCCAGGTCGGCCAGCGTCTGGGCGAGGTCGAGCGGGACGTAGACGTCGGAGCCCGTCGCGACGCCCTCACCGGTCGTCGAGGTGACGGTGCCGACCACCTCGAGGTCGCTGCCGCCCACGCTGATCGTGTCGCCGACGGCGACCTCCGCGGTCTCGGCGTAGGCCGAGTCGAGCACTGCGACGTGCTCGTCCCCGTCCTGGAGGCTGCGGCCCTCCGCGACCTCGACCGTGGTGAGCGGCCCGACAGCGTCCGCGGACGGGTCGATGCCGGTGACCGTGAAGGAGTCGACCTCGAACGCGCTGCCGCCCGCGCCGTCGGGCCCGCCGCGGCCGCCGGCGCCATCCCCCTCGCCGCGCTCCGGCATGCCCTCAGTCGCGTTCATGTCGGGCATCTCGCCGCTGAAGGAGGTGCTGGTCAGCGTGAGAGCGGCCGCCGCGTCGGTCACGTGCTCGACACCCTCGATCTCGTCGAGGGCGGAGGCGTCGAACGACGCCGTGCCGCGTTCCACGCTCAGCTGCGCCTGGTCGAGCGAACGCGTGCCGTCGTCGTCCGCCTCGCCGGCCTCCGCGCCGAACTCGAAGCGGCCGGGCCCGCCGGCGGCTTCTCCGGCCTGGGTGACGGTGACGTCCGTGCCGACGCCGTAGACGGACTCCAGCACGGATGCCTGGGCGTCACGGACGCCCGCCGAGACGGACGACACGACCATGACCAGGGCGATCGCCACGGCCAGGCCGACGGCGACGACGGCCGTCTGCTTGCGTCGGTGCCGCAGCTCGCGGCGCAGGTAGGTGAGGAACATGCCACTCCTTGTCGAGGGGCGCAACGGCCCGCGGGGCCCGGTGTCGACCGAGCCGTGTCGTGGCGGAACCTAGTGAGCGAACCTCGAACGGACCTGCTGTTTGCCTGTGACGGACCTGTGAAGCCGCAGTTCAGGGAACTTCTGGAGGGCATGCTGGACGGCTGCTGATTGCCGTGCCGAGCGACGTCGTTCGTCCCTTCAGTCGGTCGGGCGGTGCCCGAGTACGCCGGCGATGCGCTGCTCGATGGCCTCGGTGGCGGCGTCGGGCAGCACGAGGATCCCCTCGAGCTCCTTCATCGCGCGCCGGTAGGCGGCCTGTCGCTCCGCGTGGCCGGCGCCGGCGTCGTCGGCCAGCGCCAGCAGCTTCTTGGCGCGGTCCAGGGCGCGCCGCTCGTCGGCCGTGAGATCGGAGTCGCGCCGGCGCTTCGCCTCGCGCTCGGCGACGTCGAAGGCGAGCTGGTAGTCGCGCACCGCCTCGCGGTAGCGGTCCAGCAGCCCCCGGTCGCGGAGCTCGTCGGGGTCGTCGGGCCGCAGGGCGTCGGCGTCCCGCCGGGCACGGTGGAAGGCGACGGTGACCTCCTCGCGCATGTCGGTGATCACGGGGTACTCGAGCGTCTTGGCGGCGTCCAGCTCGTAGGAGAGCCACCGCCGGTCGGTCTCCTCGTGCGCGGCGACGACGCGCTCGATCTCTCGGCCGAGCGCCTCGGAATGATCAGGAGCATCGGACCCGCGGCCCACGGCGCCGTGCTTGATCCGGTACATCTCGATCTTGTCCCGGCGTCGGCGCTCGTCCCACTTGCGGACACCCTCGAACCAGGCGCCGGCCATCCCGCCCAACGGGAAGACGAGCCACCAGTACGAGCCGACGAAGTCCCAGAACCCATCCACCGCCCCCACGATAGTGCGCGCCACCGGGCGCGGTGCGGCTGCTCGCCACGTGGGCGCGGGCGCAGCGGGCCTCGGACGGGGCTACCCTGGGGGGCGTCAACCCTCCATCGTCGCGGGCGTCGGCGGCCCCGGGCACTGAGCGTGCCTGAGCCGGGCCGCGGCGGCCCGCGTGCCCTCTCAAAGGAGCATCCGTGGCAAGCATCGAAGCCGTTGGCGCGCGCGAGATCCTGGACTCTCGCGGCAACCCCACCGTGGAGGTCGAGATCGCCCTCGACGACGGCACGTTCGCACGTGCCGGCGTCCCGTCGGGCGCCTCCACGGGCGCCTTCGAGGCCGTCGAGCGCCGGGACGGCGACTCCGACCGCTACCTGGGCAAGGGCGTCGAGGGCGCGGTCAACGCCGTCATCGACGACATCGCTCCCGAGCTCATCGGCTACGACGCCGAGGAGCAGCGCCTCATCGACCAGGCGCTGATCGACCTGGACGCCACCCCGAACAAGGCCAAGCTGGGCGCGAACGCGATCCTCGGCGTCTCCCTCGCGGTGGCGAAGGCGGCCGCGAAGAGCGCCGGTCTGGACCTGTTCCGCTACGTGGGCGGCCCGAACGCGCACGTCCTGCCCGTGCCGATGATGAACATCCTCAACGGCGGATCCCACGCGGACTCGAACGTCGACATCCAGGAGTTCATGATCGCCCCGATCGGCGCGAGCTCCTTCAAGGAGGCCCTGCGCACCGGCGCCGAGGTCTACCACGCGCTGAAGTCGGTGCTCAAGGCCGAGGGCCTGGCCACCGGGCTGGGCGACGAGGGCGGCTTCGCGCCGAACCTGTCGAGCAACCGTGCGGCGCTCGACCTCATCATCACCGCGATCGAGAAGGCCGGCTTCACGCCGGGCACGGACGTCGCGCTCGCGCTCGACGTCGCCGCCACGGAGTTCTTCTCCGACGGCGCGTACCAGTGGGAGGGCGGCGCCAAGACGCCCGACGAGATGGTCGCGTTCTACGAGGGGCTTGTCGCCGACTACCCGCTGGTCTCCATCGAGGACCCCCTGTCCGAGGACGAGTGGGACTCCTGGTCCGCGCTCGTCGCGAAGGTCGGCGACAAGGTGCAGATCGTCGGCGACGACCTGTTCGTCACGAACCCGGAGCGCCTGACCAAGGGCATCGAGACCAAGGCTGCGAACTCGCTGCTGGTCAAGCTCAACCAGATCGGCACGCTCACCGAGACGCTCGACGCCGTCACGCTCGCGCAGCGCAACGGCTTCACCACGATGACCTCGCACCGCTCCGGCGAGACCGAGGACACCACCATCGCGGACCTGTCCGTGGCCACCAACGCCGGTCAGATCAAGACCGGCGCCCCGGCTCGTGGTGAGCGCATCAACAAGTACAACCAGCTCCTGCGCATCGAGGACGCCCTCGACGACGCCGGCCGCTACGCCGGCCGCTCGGCGTTCCCGCGCTTCCAGGGCTGACACCCCCGGCCCGCTCGCCGGGCCCGACGACGGCCGGTCACTTCTCACCGAGGTGGCCGGCCGTCGTCGTGCCTGGCCCCCTTCCGAGCGTTTTGCCGATGTCGGTAGTTCGTGTCGAGGTCGGCAGTGCGCACTGCCGACCTCGACACGAACTACCGACATCGGCAAAACGGGTGGAGCGGCGAGGGGAGCGGCGGCCGAGGGATGGCGCGCCGGGGAGGGTGCGGCGGCACGGGCGGCCGATTCGGCACAATCGTGACGTGCCCTCCCGTCGACCGACCACGCCGCGCCGCCCCACCTCCCGCCCGGGCGCGCGGACGCCGTCCCGACCGGCGCCGACGGCGCGCTCGCGAGCGACCGGCGCGAGCAGGACGACGTCGACGAAGCGGGGCAGCGCGCGGCGGCCCGCGGGCCCGTCCCGGGACGACCGGCGCCGCAGCCGGCTGGGGCTCGTGCTGCCCGAGGTGCTCACCGTCCGGTTGCTGGTGCTGTCCGTGGTGGTCCTCCTGGCCTTCGTGCTGCTGCTGCCCACCGTGCGTGGCGCCGTGCAGCAGCGCGCCGAGATCGACCGCCTGCAGGCAGAGCTCACCGCCTACGAGGCGGAGCGCACCGAGCTGGAGAACGAGCTGGGTCGTTGGGAGGACCGTTCGTACGTGGTGGAGCAGGCGCGGACGCGGCTGAACTACGTCATGCCGGGGGACACGGTGTGGCGGGTGATCGACGGCGACGAGGTGACCGACGGCGACGCACCGGCCAAGGACGAGGCGGCGACGGAGCCCGTCTCGCCCGCCGGCCCGGCGGGCGCGCCCTGGTACCAGGCCCTGTGGGAGTCGGTGCAGGTGAGCGACGACGCCGCGACCCACATGCACGGCGAGAGCGTCGAAGGTGACGAGAGCGACGGCACCGACGGGGGACCGGGCGGCGCCGACGGGGGAGAATGACCCCGTGACATCTCAGCACGAGGCTCCTGCCGACGATCCCGCGGCCGTGACCGACCATGACCTCGAGGTGCTGGCCGAGCAGCTCGGCCGGGTGCCGCGCGGCGTGGTGGGCATCGCGGCCCGCTGCGTGTGCGGACGGCCGCTGGTGGTGCGGACCGCTCCACGCCTGCCCGACGGCACCCCGTTCCCCACGACCTACTACCTCACGCACCCGGGGGCCGTCGCGGCGGCGTCGCGGCTCGAGGCCGACGGGGTCATGCGCGAGATGTCGCAGCGGCTGACCGAGGACGACGACCTCGCCACGGCCTACCGGAGCGCGCACGAGCACTACCTGGCCCGGCGAGCCGAGCTGGGGCACGTCGAGGAGATCGACGGGATCTCCGCGGGCGGCATGCCGACCCGCGTCAAGTGCCTCCACGTGCTGGTCGGCCACGCCCTGGCGGCCGGGCCGGGTGTCAACCCCCTGGGCGACGAGGCGCTGGAGCGCTTCCGCGACCAGTGGCGACCGGACCGGTGCTCGTGCTGAGCGCACCGGACGGGCGCGTGTCGGCCCGGGATGAGAGGGTGCGTCCGTGATGAGCAGCACCCGTGTCGCCGCCGTGGACTGCGGCACCAACTCGATCCGTCTCCTGGTCGCCGACGTCTCCGGCGACGGCACCCTCACCGAGCTGGACCGGCGTATGGAGATCGTGCGCCTGGGGCAGGGTGTCGACCGCACCGGCGAGCTGGCCCCCGAGGCCCTGGAGCGCACCCTGGCCGCGTCGCGCGACTATGCCAAGGTCGCGGCCGAGCTCGGGGCCACCCGCGTGCGGTTCGTCGCGACGTCCGCCACCCGGGACGCCCGGAACCGGGGGGACTTCGTCCACGGGGTCCGTGCCGCGCTGGGCGTGGACCCGGAGGTCGTCTCGGGCGAGGAGGAGGCTCTGCTGTCCTTCCGAGGCGCCACGAGCGGGTCGGCGAGCGAGCATCCCGGTCCTTACCTGGTGGTGGACCTCGGCGGCGGCTCGACGGAGCTCGTGCTGGGCACGTCGACGCCGGACGCCGCGGTGTCGATGGATGTCGGGTCGGTTCGGCTCACCGAGCGCCACCTGCACTCCGATCCGCCGACGGCGGCAGAGGTCGCGGGCGCGGGCGCGGACGTCGACGCGGCGCTGGACTCGGCGGCCGCCGTCGTCCCGCTCGGGCGCACCGCGACCCTCGTCGGCCTGGCGGGTTCGGTGACGTCGGTGACGGCGCACGCCCTGGGGCTCACCGCCTACCGCCGCGAGACGATCAACGGCGCGGTGCTGAGCGTGGCGGACGTGCTCGCGGCGTGCGACGACCTGCTGCGCCGGACCCGCGAGGAGCGGCTCGCGCTGGGCTTCATGCACCCGGGCCGGGCGGACGTCATCGGCGCCGGGGCACTGGTGTGGTCCCGGGTGGTGCGCCGGGTGCGCGACGAGGTCGCGGCCGCCGGCGGCGAGCTGACGCACGTCGTGACGTCCGAGAGCGACATCCTCGACGGCATCGCCCTCTCCCTCGCCTGACCGACGACCCACCACCTGTGCCACCGCGCCACCTCGCTCCGCGCTGTGGGTATGAGATCTCCCGACTCTCGGCGTGCAGACCGGGAGATCTCATACCCGCAGCACCGGGTGGGTGTGTCGCTCGGTACTAGTAGCGCGCAATGCGCGGTACTGTCGTCCGCACAGGACCGGATCGGAGGCACCGTGGACACCACACAGCTGCTCAAGGGAGTGCTCGACGCGGCGGTGCTCGCCGTGGTCGAGACCGAGGACGGCTACGGCTACGACGTCGTACGCCGTCTGCGCGGCCGGGGGCTGGAGGGCGTCGGCGACGCCTCCGTCTACGGCACGCTGCGCAGGCTCTACGCCGACGGCGCGCTGACCAGCTATGTCGTGCCGTCCGGGTCGGGACCGCACCGCAAGTACTACGGCATCACCGCCCACGGGCGGCAGGTGCTCGCGATCCACCGCAAGGAATGGCAGGAGTTCGCCGGCACCGTCGGCGGGCTGCTCGGGACCAGGAACGAGGCCGCGTGATGACCACCGACGGAACCACCACGACCGCCGCCCCCGGCGCGATGCTCGCCGCTCACGTCCGCGGTTACGCCGAGGCGGTCCGGCTGCACCTCGCGGACCTCGGACCCGAGGTCACCGAGGACCTCACCGGCGGCCTCGAGGCGGACCTCGCCGAGGCCGTGGCCGACGCCGTGCCGGTCGCGCACGCCGACCACGGCGACGACGTGGTGCTCGACCTCGCCGCGTACTTCGGACCCGCCGAGGCGTACGCGTCCGAGCTGCGCAGCGCCGCCGGGCTGCCGCCTGCAGGCCCTCCGCGGCGGCACGGGGTCGGAGCGCTGGCCGCCGCTGCGCGGTGGTGGGCCGGCCGGCGCGACCAGTGGACCGCACTGCTCGAACCCGTCGTCTCGACACGGCCGTGGGCCATGGTGCGAGGCGTCGCCCGCGACCTGCGGCCGGTGTGGTGGGTCGCGCGCGGCTGGCTGGTCGCGATGCTGGTGATCGCATGGTTCGGTCAGGACTACGTCGGGGTGCTCCCGACGAGCGGACCGGTCGGCCTCGTGCCGACGGACCGGACCCAGCTCGTGGTGCTGGCGGTGGGTGCGCTCGTCAGCTTCCAGTGGGGGCGCGGCCGGTGGCTGCCGACCAGCTGGCGGCTGCCGGTGGTGGGTGCGACGAGCGCGCTGGCGATGCTGCTGCTGCCGGCCGCGCTCGGCGAGACCAAGACGCAGATCCTGTACGGCGCGCTCGACGACGGTGGCTTCGCCGCCGGCTACCAGGCGGGACGGGCCGACGGCGAGGACGTCGCGCAGGCGGTCGCCTACGGCGGGGTCCCGGGGGACGACGGAGTGTGGGTGGACGGCATGCAGGTGTCCAACCTGTTCGCGTTCGACGCGGACGGTGACCCGATCAAGGACGTCCAGCTCTACGACGACCGCGGCCGGCCGGTGCGCACGGTCTCCGAGGAGGTGACCTACGAGTCCTGGGAAGTGCCGCAGACGGAGGGGCCCTGGTACTTCCAGCCCGCCGTCGCCGCGGACGGGCGCGAGCGCTGGAACACCTACCCGCTGCGTGCCTCGCGAGAGAGCGACATGGAGTGGCCGACCGCCGGACCGCCGCAGCCCGCCGTGGGCGCACAGCCCGAGACGATGCCCTGGCCCTTCCTCAAGGCGCCGGTGGAGATCGAGCCCGACGGCGGTGCGCCGGACGAGCCTGCGGCCGCGGACGGTGAGGGGTCGCCGGCGCCCGCGCCCTCCGGCGACCCCGCCGGACCGGCGGACGACGGCGCGACGCACGCTCCGCCGTCGGACACCGAGGACGCTCGGTTCCCCTCCCCGGAACCGACCACGAACGGCGGCGCGACCACCGTGCTGGACGCCAGTCCGCAGCGGTGACGGACGGTACAGCGGACCCGCGCGCGAGCGGTCCGCTGTCGGTCGTAGACTGGGAGCCATGCCTCAGAACGTTCTGTCGACGGACACCCCTGCCCAGGACGCACCCGCGCCCACACCGCGTCCGCGCAAGGTCCCGCGCATCGTCGTGCTCGGCGGTGGATCCGTCGGGCTCTACGTGGCGCGCCGGTTGCGCAAGAAGCTCGGGAAGCGCGAGGCGGCGATCGTCGTCGTCGATCCCCGGCCGTACATGACGTACGCGCCGTTCCTGCCCGAGGCCGGCGCCGGCTCGATCGACGCGCGCGACGTCGTCGCCCCGCACCGCATCGCGCTCAAGGGCATCGACGTGCTGCAGGGCAAGGTGTCGCACATCGCGCACGGCGACAAGAAGATCACCATCCGCCCGGAGGAGGGCCCGGACTACGAGGTCTCCTACGACCAGCTCGTGATCGGCCTCGGCTCGGTCTCGCGCACGCTGCCCATCCCGGGGCTCGCGGAGAACGCGATCGGTTTCAAGAACGTCGAAGAGGCCATCGCGGTCCGCAACCACGTGCTGAACCGCATGGACGTGGCGTCGTCGACGTGGGACGCGGACCTGCGCCAGAAGATGCTGACCTTCACGTTCGTCGGGGGCGGCTTCGCCGGCATCGAGGCGCTCGCGGAGATCGAGGACATGGCGCGCTACGCGACGCGCAACTACCCGACGATCGAGGCCGAGGACCTGCGCTTCGTGATGATCGAGGGCACCGGTCGCATCCTGCCCGAGGTCTCCGAGCCGATGGGCGAGTGGGCGCTCGAGGAGATGAAGAAGCGGGGCATCGAGTTCCACCTCAACACGTTCCTGAGCTCGTGCGAGGACGGCCACGTGGTCACGTCGACGGGCGTCGAGTTCGACACCGAGACGATCGTGTGGACCGCCGGCGTCAAGGCGAACCCGGTCATCAAGGAGAGCTCGGACCTCCCGGCCGACAAGATGGGGCGCGTCACCGTGCGGGCCACGCTGCAGGTCGAGGACGAGAACGGCGAGGTCGTCCCCGACGCCTGGGCCGCCGGCGACTGCGCCGCGGTCCCGGACCTGCTGAACCCGGGCGCCTTCTGCCCGCCGAACGCCCAGCACGCGATCCGTGAGGCCACCCAGCTCGCCGACAACATCATCGCGCAGCTCAAGGGCGCCGAGCTCGTGGAGTACAAGCACAAGAGCGTCGGCGTCGTGGCGTCGCTCGGCCTCTACAAGGGCGTCGCCGAGCTCTTCGGCTTCCTCAAGCTCAAGGGTCCCCTCGCGTGGCTCGCCCACCGCGGCTACCACGTGATGGCGATGCCGACCGGCAACCGCAAGCTGCGCATCCTCATCGGGTGGATCGGCCAGTTCCTCATGGGCCGCGAGATCGTCTCCCTGGGTTCGCTGCACGACCCGCGCGACGAGTTCCGCAAGGCCTCGGTGCCGCCGAAGCCGAAGGACGAGAAGGTCGAGCAGAAGGCGGAGTCCTCCGCGGCGAGGGCCGAGAAGGGCTGACGGCCCCGTTCGGCACTTCGCGTCACGTTCGGTACCTTGAACTGCCGAACGAGGCCGGAAGTGCCGAACGTGGCCGCCCGTTCGCGTCGTCGGCGCCCCCGTAGCCCAACTGGCAGAGGCAGCCGGCTTAAACCCGGTCCAGTCCCGGTTCGAACCCGGGCGGGGGCACGCGGCGTGACCTGCGCAGACACTCGGTCGGGACGCCCGCGTACACGCGCTGTGTACACACGACCGCCCGAGATTGCCCGCCCGCGCCCCGGATTCACCCACTAGACCCAGGGCGCAGGGCGCGTTCCAGGCCTACCGTCGAGGGATGACGAACCTATGGGCACGCATCGTTGCGCGGGTCTTCGGGGGCATCCTGCTGTTCGTGTTCGGAGGCGCAGCCATCGGTGGCGCAGTGACCAGGGGCTGGCCGCTCTACATGGTCCTCCAGCCGGCCTTTTGGGCGCTGGCCGGTGTCGCGCTGATCGTGTGGGCTCACTTCGGCGCGAAGCGGGCCCGCGCTTGAGTCATCCGCCTCGATCTGCCGCCGCACCGCAGCCGCCAGCTCCGGGTCCCGGCCGGGCCGCTCGGGCAGCCGGCCGACGACGGCGCGGTACTCCTCGTCGAGCTGCGCGAGGGCGAGCACGGTGAGCGGGTCCATCGGCCCAGGGTGCCCGACGGCGGTCCGAGAGAGCGCCCGGCGTCCACAGGGCTGGGGATATCGCTCCGACGTCTCAGGGGGTGCGCGTCGCAACCTTTGCTGACGGATCGGGGTGATGTGTTGCAATGTTCGGGGATGCCTGGGCGTCACGAACTCACCCCCGGGGCGCTCCCTAGATGCATGGATGAACTCATGACATGGGCCTCGGTCGCCACCGCCGTTGCGACGAGCGTTCTGGCTGTGGCGGCACTCTTCGCATACCGCGCCGCGATGGCCACGCTCAGGACAGCCCAGGAATCGAACCGACAGGCACAGCGGGACTCGATCGCGCGGACGCGTCCGTACGTGCATGCCGAAATCATCCCCGGCCTCGCTGGGCATCAGTGTTACGACCTGCGGATCACCAACACGGGCCGCTCGACAGCGAGGAACCTCGTCGGGGACGTCGTTACCTGGCCGAGTGACCTCGACGATGTGGGCGAGCAGATTCGGGACTTGCTCACGACCCCGCGGAGCCTCCCTCCGGGCGCAAGCCTGCGGGTGATGTGGCGACTCGAAGGCGCATTCACAGACGGCACGTCCGAGGCTGGAATGGGGCCGCAGCACATCGTGAAGCTTGAGTACTCGAGCGATGACCCGTCTGCACCCCGGTACGAGGACCAGTTCGAAGCCCTCACGATTCGGTCCGGGCTGTGGCCGATGCCGTCGGACGGGCCCAACCCCCAGAACCTGCACGGCGAAGCCCTGCAGTTCTACAAGCTAGGTCGGGCCCTGGTGCGTCAGGTCGGCGAGCTGTCTCGGTAGCCAGCCGACAGTGCCTCGCAGCACCCCTGCTCGACCCACGCTGTCCACTCGCCCCACCCTGGGTAGTCGGCCCGGAAGGCGAGCATCCCTCGTGCGCGCGCCGTGACCACGCCGTCGAGCGTCACAACGTCACCGTCGTAGGTCCGCGCCGTGCAGCGCGCCGGCCGCGGATCGTCGTAGGGCTCGTGCTGGGGCGGCCGGGCCACCTGGTGCGCGATCAGGTGGTGGTGGTCGGGGATCGGCGGGCGCATGGGTGAAGTGTGCGCGCTGCGGGTGACACGGTGGGCAGGCGGGAGGACGGTGAAGGCATGGCACTCGACCGAAGCGTGACTCAGGAGTTCGTCGCGGCCGCTGAGGCGCGGGACGACTACATCGAAGAGGTGGAGAGGGGCGCCCTCCTCGACGATGACCGCCTGACAGAAATTTACAGGCGTCTCGACGCAGCGAAGGCAGCATGGGAGCGGATGATCGAGCGCGGTCCGTGAGCACGACGAAGCGCCCCCTCCCGCCGTGAGGCGAGAGGGGGCAGTCTCGTGGTGCGGAGAGGTCAGTCGACGTGCGGGTCTCGCTGGCCGTCGCACTCACGCGAGCAGGCGTCCGCAGCGGCTCGTGAGCCGAACGGCCTGCCGCACTCGCACTGGTGCGGCTTGAGCTCGCACGAGCGCGCGGTGCACGGGCCGTCGAGGTCGCAGGGCGGGCAGGTGGTCACGGCGTGCGCCCCGTCGGCCGCCAGCCCATCTCGATGAGCCGCTCGACCTGGCGATCGCCGATCGTGAGTCGGTCCTCGCCGTCGAGCTGGTGGAGGATGTCGACGACCTCGGTCTTCGCGTCGGACACCTCCGGCACCTCGTAGCCGGCCGGGGCGGACACGTCCAGGTTCGTGATGTCCGCGACGCCGTCGGCCGAGACGGGAGCGTAGCCCTGGCCGCCGGCCGCGAGCCACGGCAGGAACCGCTCGAGGAACGCCTCGACGGCGGGCAGTGCCAGGACCCGGGTCACGGCGCCGGACACCGCCAGCGCGACGGCGGTCCACGGACCGAGGTTCGCCGGGTCGCCGTCGCTGATCGCGTCGAGCACCGCGGGCACGAGCGTCGCCAGCCCGGCGACGACCGCGAGGATCGTGCGTACGGTGGCACGCCACGGGTGGGCGGACTGGGTGGTCTTCGGTGTCGTCATCGGATGAAGCCTCGCTTCGAGTTGAGGACCTTCTGGTGGGACTTCGCGGCCGTGCCGCCGTACCAGAACTCACCGTCGATGCGCTCGTCGTACTTCGCGTGGTCGGTGAGGTAGGTCTGCCAGCCGGTGTTGAACTTCGGTCCGACGAGGCCGTCGTCGGCGCCGGCGTCGATGCCCTTGTCGGTGATGACGGCCCACAGGGCGTGGATCGTCGCGGAGCCGTCGTGGTCGCGGTAGTCCGGGTCCCAGTCCCAGCCCGTGGTGAAAGCGGAGTTGTCGTCCTTCCAGTGCGGGTTCTGGTGGTCGATCCGACCGTCGATCGCGCCGTCGTAGCGGCCGGCCTCCTTGAGGCGACGCTGGGTCCACTCGATGGAGCTCTCGCCGAGCTTGCCGTCGACCTGCACGTTCTTCGTCGACCCTGGGATGCCCGTGAGGCGACCGTCGCGGATCGCGCCCATGACCGACGGGCCCGGGCACGCGGTCGACGCGCCGGGCACGTCCTGGTGGCCCTCGACCCGCTTGCCGGGGGCGATCTCGGCGCGCAGCTCGACGAACGTGGCGATCGCCGCCTCGCTGAGCGTCTCGTCCATACCGAGGACGAAGAGCACGCCGAACCAGTCGGCGTTGGCGTCGGGGTTCGCGGCCGAGGCGCAGTGCGCGGCGGTTCGCTTGCCGGCGAGCTCCCAGGCTCGGCCTGCCTGGTCGACGGCGTAGTTGTAGCCGATGTCGGGCCAGCCGCGGGTGTCGACGTGGTAGTTGCGCCAGCTGCGCAGCGCCGCAGCGACGGCGGACTTCGCGGTGCCGATCTTGCCCGAGGCGGGCCAGTGGCAGGCGATGCCGATGGGGTCGACGTAGGGCGGCGTGCGCCACCAGCCGGGGTCGGTGCTGGTCCACTCGGAGCGGGGCAGGATGTTGATCACGAGGTGCCTCCTGGGCATGCGAACAGGCCCGACGGCGGGCGCCGACGGACTGCGGGTGGGATGGGAGTCAGGTGAGGAGGTTGAGCAGCAGGGCTGTCGCGGAGACAGCGAAGCCGCCGAACGCGATGAAGGAGCCGATCACCCAGCGGCGGGTCTTGACCTGCTCGGCGTGTTCCTCGGCGATCTTGGTCAGGATCGCCTTGTCTCCGGCGGCCACTGACTTCTCGACAAGGTCGAAGCGACGTTGCGCCTCGGCTTCGTGGTCGGCGAGGTCGCGGCGAAGTTGGGCGTCGGCGGCGTCGAGGCGCTGCACGGTGGCGTCGTGCGTGTCTCGGGTGACCATCGTGTCGAGCCGCCGGTCGAGGCGGTCGAAGCGGCCCCCGACGTCGGTGCGCATGATCTCGACGGCGAGGACTGCCGGGTCGTCGGAGCGGCGCATGATCTCGGAGCGGTGCTCGGGTGGCGGTGTCATGCGGCGGGCCTCAGAGCAGCGAGATAACTTCGTTGATGACCACGTAGCCAGGATCGTTGTGCGAGATCGCTACGACGCCGGGGGTGCCGGACCCCGAGGCGGGGTAGAAGTACCCCGATGCGTTGCTGGAGAGCGAGTTAGTCCCGAGGGGGAGGCGCATGAAGGTCCCCAGGTCGTGCCGGTACCCCTCGGGCAGAGTGAAGGCCGGATTGGCGCCGGTCGAGGACGTACCAACGGTGGTGAGCCTGGCCTGGACGTGCAAGTTCCCGGCCGAGTCGCGACGGTAGCGGCCGGTGCCGCCCCAGCCGTTCTCGTACAGCGGCGCAAGGTCGTGCCACGGGTCCTCGGCCTGGTGGGCAGTCTCCCACGCTCCCCCGACTCGGACGTAGAGGATGCCGTCGGCGTCCGACCAGACCCGCATCCCGTCGACCGGGTCCGGGATGCGCGTCGAGAACTCCGCGAGCGCGAACGGCACGTGCAGGTCGCCGCCCGCGACGCTGGTGTACGTCGACGTCTGCTCGATCTGCGAGTCGAACGTCGACAGGTCGGAGGCCGACACGATCGCACCGGCCAGCGCGAGGGCGCCCGTCGGGATCGACGGAGCCGACGGCGTGCCCGACACGTCACCGATCGCGACCCCGACCTCGACCCCGGAGTCCGGGTCGCCGTTGTCGACGTCGCGGTGCAGCACGTAGACCACGTCGACGCGCGAGCCCGATGCCGGGGCCGGGTCCGTCGGGACGCTGATCGTGCCGTCGTTGCCCGTCAGCACGACGCCGTCGGACGAGCCGCGCGACAGCACCACCGCGAACGCCGGCACGCTGTACGCCCACCCGCCAGTGCCGGTCACCTGCGCCGGGGCCAGCAGACCCGCACGCGGGCTACCGTCGGCGAGCTGGGAGAACATCCCCGCGAGGGACTTGCGGGCCTCGACCGGGGTCGTGCCCTGGGACGCGTCAGGCCGGACGAACAGGCCGCGGTACTCGGTCATGAGGTGCTCTCCTGGGGGTTCGGGTTGTCGGTGACGGGCTCGAGCGGGAAGTTTGCGTCGACGCGGGCGCCCTTGACGAGCCACGAGAACTCGGTGCCCGCCTGGCCGTAGACGGTGAAGGTGCCGGCGGTGACGCGGGAGGCGCCGAGCGGGGTCGGGGCGCCGATGGGCGTCACGAACACGGCGCGACCCTCGGGCTTGACGAGCGCCTCGAAGTAGTCGGGCAGGTCGACGCTTACCTCGCCGTCGGGGCCGATGGTGCTCTCGCCCCAGTACTCGACGCCCGAGACCGGGGACTCCGTCGACCCGTGCATCAGGTCCAGGCCCGGCTTCGTCGGGTGCGGGATGCGGAAGTTCTTCGTGCCGTTGACCGTGAAGTTGTTCGAGACGCGCACGGTGCCCGGCGCCACGAGCCACAGGTCGTCCGACCCGCTGCCGGAGTAGGCGTAGGTCTGGTGGGGAGTGCCCGACGACCTCCCCAGTAGCCACTGATCATCCGAGTCCTGCAGCAGGCTCAGCGACCCGTCTTCCGCGGCTAGCGCCACGCTGCCTGTAGTCGCCCGCAGGCTCAGCCCGGTGTCGCCTCGAAGGACCACGTCGCTGCCGGCGGTCACGAACATGTTGTCGCCCGCGCTGACCTGCATCTCAGCTTGTGCGGTCACGAACGCGTTGGTCTCGGTCGTGGCGTGTAGCTGGCCCTGGGTGCCGATCCAGACCGAACCGGGGTCCGTCGGCGTGCGGCCGCCCACGATGACCGCGTTCTCGACTTCCGAGGTTCGCGCTGCGGTGAACGGTGGCAGGAGCCAGATGGCAGGGCCGCCGCCGTCGGACTCCCCGGCCACGACGCGGCCCTCGTCGTCCGCCGCGCTGTTCTTCATCCACATGGACCCGTTGTCGAACCGGATGAGGGGCCCGAACCCGGAGTCGACGACGAGCTGCCCGCCGTCGTGTATGGTGACGTCGCCGCCGTCCTTGATCTGCAGACCGCCACGCGAGATCGACGCGTTCGACAGCGGGGCACCCGAGTTGAGCGCCTCGACGCGCCGGTACAGGTCACGGATGTACCCCATGACCGCGGCGCCAGCGCCCGCAGGCTCCGCACGGCGGCCCTTCCACCCGTCGGCGTCGGTCACGTCAGCGTCCTTCCATCGTGGGGGCCAGCCGCAACGACACCTTCGTGCCGTTCGTGCCGGAGATCTCGAGGATGCGGGTGCGGTAGACGCCCTGACGCAGGTAGATGTGCCCCGGAGGGATCGACACCGACGCCCAGTCGCCGGGCCGGTAGCGGCCCAGCTCGGGCTGAGAGGTGCCCGTCTCTAGCGTCCACGTCTGCCACGGCCGCACCGACCCGGACACGAGCGCGTCCGCGTAGTCGTCCAGCTGGTCCTGCTCGGTCGCGTTCGACGACTCGGACCGCTCGAGCAGCGGCATCCCGGCCGCCTCCCACGTCACGCCGGACACGGGGTCGGCGTCGGTCTCGGCGTACCCCATCGGCACGGCCTCTTCCATGCCGTCGCCGACGTTCCAGGCTCGCTGCGCCACGTCGGAGGCGTCACGGTCCACGCCGAGCAGGCGCAGCTGCCCGCGTGCGGCGCCGCGGTCCCACCGCCAGTCGTCGCCGCTCTGGTGCAGCAGCGGGTCCGCACCGGTGCCGGTGCGCATCACCCAGTCGATGCCGAGACCGTCGTCGGTGTACTGCGGCTGGAACGCGATGTCGGGCCCGCCCTGCACCTCGATGAGCTGGCGCAGCCGCTCGCCGACCTGGCCGAGCTCGTACCCGTAGTAGGTGCGCTGGTGCGGCCCGGACTCCCACGAGGGGAACACGATGGGCACGCTGGACCGCTCGTGCGACATGGCCGTCTGCACGAGGTAGCGGGCGATGGTGCCCAGCGACCCCGACCACGACACAGTCCCGGCCTGCGGCGCGGCGACCCCGCCGGTGCCGATGGCTTTGCGGCGGTCGAGCCAGGACCACAGGCCGCCGGCGCCGACGGTCAGGTGCCCGGTGGCGTCGTCGTACCCGTGCGATACGACGGGACCCGCTTCGAGGACGCGCCCGTTCTCGGTGACCGCGGCCAGGTAGCAGCGCCACGGCTCGACGTACCCGAGCAGCGCCTGCCGGGTCGCCTCGGGCAGGGAGCGCAGCGGGATGGTGGCCTGCACCAGTCCGTTGCCGTTGAGGATGGTGGACCAGCGGGCGCCGCGCTCGGTGGTGGGGACGTCGGCCAGGATGCGGCCGGTCAGGAACTCCCCGCAGATGATGTGCACGCGCTGCGCCATGGTCACCACCAGCCCGGGGCGTACACGGCCCGCAGTGTCGCCGGGGTCGGCGACCCCAGCGTCAGGAACTGCACCTCGGTGGAGCCACCGGCAGGGATCGGGGACCACTCGCGCAGCGTGAGCAGGCCGGACCGGTCGGCGACGTCGTCGAGCAGCACCGAGCCGTCGCCCGTGTCGATCGTGAGCGTGGACCCGAAGGGCACGTACCCCTCGAAGCGGATCCGCCGCCCGGTGGGCACGTCGACGATCTCGAAGCCCTCGTTCGCCGTCGGCCCCGACACCTCGTACACCGGCCACGTCTCCGCGGTGCCCGGGTTGCTCAGGCTCAGGCGCCCGGACGATGCCGGCTGCCCGAACTCGAGGAACCCGGTGACCATGTCCTCGCCGTCGGTGAACAGGTCGAACTGCAGCCCGGACCCGGACGAGTCGCCGAACCCCGTGCTGGCCGACTGGCCGGGTCCGTACCCGACAGGGTCGGCCGCGTACAGCTGGCAGGCCGCGTCGGTCACCAGGTCCACGTCGAACACGGCGTCGACCGGGATCTCGAACCGGCGCACCTTGACATGCCAGCGCAGCAGGCCCTGGCGAGGCAGCCGCACCCACAGAGTGACGACGCGGCCCGGCACCATGACCCGCTCCAGCGCATCGAGCGCCGCGCCGTAGGACATGCTGTCGGTCGCGCGCACCTTCCACGACAGGGTGAACGTGCGTCCGTCGGCCCAATCCGGGGCGTCCCATGTGCCATGGGCCCACGGGCGCGCCTCGTCCTGGACGCGGACCGGCGGCAGGCTCTTGAACCCGTTGCGCAGCCGCCACCCATACGGCGTGCCCGGCCCCACGGCGAGCCCGTCCAGGGTGCCCTGCCATGCCTCCGTTGCGGCAGGCGGCGGGGACAGCAGCGCGTCAACGCTCATCGGCGGTACTCCCATTCCCACTCGTCGGCGACTGCGCGTGCGATCGCCTCGGGGTCGTTGCTGGTCGCGTGCACCGTGACGCTCATCGACGCCGGGCCGGAGTAGGCCTGACCCGACATCTGCGCCTGCGTCGGTGCGTCCACCGCACCGTTCGCCCGCGTCGTCAGCACGGCCCCGAACCGGTCCGCGACCTCGGCCAGGATGTCCATCGACCGGCCGCGCTTGGCCGGGCTGAGCGGGATGTACGCCTCTCCGCCCGTCTCGGGCTCGGCCCACACGCGCCACTCGCCCGGCGCAGCGATCTGCGCCGTGTGGTCCTCGTAGAAGCCGCCGTCGGCGAACGTCGGCCCGCCCCCGACCGAGTTGGGGCCGGCCACAGGACGCGAGTAGACGTCCATCGTCGCGTTCAGGCCGCTGATGTAGCGCTGCACCGCGTTGGCCTGGGCGTAGGCGCTACCCGTGTCGGCCGCGACGTCGATCTCGGCGTGCAGGTCGTTGATGTACCTGCGAGCCTCGCGGCTCTCGCGCTTCGCGTCGCGAGTATCGGCCGTGACGTCGGTCTCGGCCTTGTCAGGAATGTCGAGGATCTCGTCGATCAGCTTGCGAACCTCGCCGCGGTCGTGGCCGGCGGCCTCCGCCTGGTCGAGCAGATCCCGGCGGCCCTTCCGAACAGCCTCGTTCGCCTTCTCCTGCGAACCTGTCTGCTCCAGCGTCGAGTCCCCGAGCGCCGAGATGTCGTCCGTCAGGTTCACGATCTCGCGGATGTTGTCCCGGCCGGCCCGCGTCCCGTCGTCGAGGGTCGCCTTCCAGTCGTCTTCCTTGTCGGTGAGGTCCGCGAGACCGTCCGCGAGGTCGAGTCCGGCCTCAAGCTGCGACTGGTTCAGGTCGTTACGGGTCTCGATCTCGCCGTTGGCGCGGCGGAGCCGGAGCTCGTACTCCGCCTCCTCATCGTTCAGGCCCTCCTGAGCAACGATGAGCGCGACGGCGATCTCCTCGGCGTCCTCCTGCGTGCCGATCTGGGCTTCGAGGACCTCCTTGGCACGCTCGAGCGACCTGCGCCGCTCATTGTCCGCCTCGGTGAACTCGCCGAGCTGACCCGTGGCGCGCTCCGTGGCGTCCGCCATCTCGAGCAGCTGGGCGGCGCCGCCCCCGAGGCCGCCGGACTCGGCCACCTCGCTCGACGCGCGCAGCTTCGCCGTGAGGCCGTCGAGCTCCCGGTTCACGTCGAGCAGCGAGTCCTGCATGTCGGGCAGCGACCCCGAGGCGATGGCGCCGATCGCGTCAGCGCCGTCCTCGCCGAGAGCCTGGAGGTCCTGGGAGACCTGCTGGATGTTCGTGGTCGCCTCGTCCTGCCAGAAGGTCCAGGCCTTGTCCTCCTGGACCTCAGTGGCCCAGTCGCGGAACCGCTCGCTGGCGTCGTCGAGCCCGTCGACGTACCCGGTCGCGATGTCGCCGGCGGACTCCTTCGCCTCGGTGTTCTCGTCCGCGAGATCCTGCGCAGCGGCGATCGCGACCCCGAGGCCGGCAGCGATCGCGACGCCCGCGGCCACGCCCGCCGGCCCGAAGCCGGAGAACGCGTTCGCGGCGAGGTCACGGAAGACGTCGGTGACGTCCTCCCACTCGCCGGTGAACGAGGTGGCCGACTCCTTGGCGATCTGGTTCGACTCGTCGCGGAACTCGCCGAGCCCGTCGGAGGCGTCGCCGAGCTGGCGGCGGACCTTGTCGGCCTCGATCTCGATGTCGATGTCGACGTCCTCGCCGTCGATCTCGCGCAGCTGATCCTGGAGTCGCTCGGACTCTCGCAGCGCGTCGTCGACGTCGGCCTGAACCTCGGCCTCGGTCCGCGACCGGTCGACGTCGTCGAGCTCGGACTGCAGGTCTGCGATGTCCCGCAGCGCCTCGGTCGCGTCGGCGACGATCTGCGCCTCGGACACCTGCCCGTCGAGCGCGTCGGTCTCGCCGCGAACGGACTTGACCGCGGCGTCGATCCCGGACGTGTCCGCCGTGAAGGCGGTCTCCAGGGTGGCCACGCGGAAGGTCGAAGCCATCAGTCACCTCCGAGTGCGTGACGCAGCCGCGACGACTTCTCACCGGGCAGGCCGAGGATGAGGGAGCGGACCGGCGGCCATGGCCGCAGCCACACCGCCGGGTCCGTGAGATCTACGCCGTACAGGTGCGCCAGGTCGGAGACGATCAGCCGCCAGTGCGGCAGCAGGTCGGGCCAGCTGACCCGACGGCCAGAGGCCTGCTCGCGTCCCGGCAACTGGGCGACCCTCGACGGCACAGGGCGGTAGTCCTCGTACATGCCCGTCACCGGGTCTTGGACCCCGACCCCGACCCACGCTTCGCCCCACTCTTCCGGCGCGGGTGGGGCGCCTTCGCTTCCCCCGACGCATCACCCTTGCTCCGGTCGAGGTACCGCTGCGCGGCGGCCGGCCCCGAGGTCCACGCCAGCAGAGCGACGCGGGCACACTCGTTGACGACGACGCCTGGCACGCCGTCGGACTGCATCTCCTCGACGACCTGAGCGCCGAGCGCCAGGACGGGGAACGGCGTGTCCCCCAGCGCCTCCACGACAGCCTCGGCGCGCTCAGTGTCGTCGTCCATCCGCTGGGCCGCCATGAGGGCGGCGCAGCGCGCACCGACCGCCACCGACGGGGGCCGCACCCGGTAGGTGCGGTCCCCGATCGGCAGCAGCAGCGCAGCCTCGTCCTCGACGGCGGCCAGATGCTCGGTGAGTCCCGAGAGGTCCATCAGCCCGCCACGTAGACGTACGGGTCGGACGCGCCGTTGGCGTTCGTCACGACGATGGGCACGTTGCCCGCCGTGATGCCGGCCGGGATCGTGGCCACGATGGTGGACGACGAGATCACCGTGAAGGCGTCCACCGGCGTGGCGTCGATCGTGACGTCCGTGGTGCCGCCGAAGCCGGAGCCGTTGATCGTCGCCAGGTCGCCCGCGGCGCCCCCGGACGGCGTCGCCGAAGTGATCGTCGGCACGTCGTCGTCGTCCGCCCACCGGTCGAACGGGTTCTCGATGCGCTCGGCCGGGCCGGTGCCCGTGATCGTGACATCCCACCGCTCGTTGGCGCCGGTCGGGTCGATGTTGCCGCGCACGATCGCGACCGTGCCGACACCCTGGAACGCCTCGCGCGGGTCCGGCGTCGTGCCGTCCGCAGGCTTGTGGTACCAGCGCGCGCCGATCTTCGCGGCCTCCGCGATCGCGTCGCCGTACCGCTCCTGCAGCGCGAGCAGCTCAGCGGGCAGCACGCCGTTCGCCCGGTTCACGTACACCGAGAGCGACAGCACCCACGACCACGCGGACACGTCCGCGTTGGGCGAGCCCTTGTCATCGTAGGTCTGCGCGTCCTGCGTGATCGGCGTCATGGTCGGCTGCACGTTGAAGATGCGCCGGATCGCCTGCCACAGCGGGCTGCCGGACGTGCCGAGGTCGAGGTCGACGCCGTACTCGTAGCTCTTGCCGAGCGAGGAGCCGGCCGGAAGGGTCGGGTCGTAGGGGACCATGGGTCATGCCTCCGTGTCTGGGATGACGATGTAGGAGTCGGCGCGCTCGGCACGCCGGTTGCCGTCCACCCCGAGCGGCGCCACCTGGAACCGCTCGGCGTGGTTGAGTCCCGCGACACGGGACAGTCCTTGGAGGGCGCGGAACGCCTGGGACGCGAGCGCGTCGGCGCCCGCCGGGTCGAACTCGGGTCCGCGGAACCGGACCTGCACGCGGCGCACCGCGTAGCCGTACTGCTCGCCGTCGAGGATCAGCTGGTCGTCGGCGGCGTAGAGCGTCACGCCGACGGCCTCGTCGGGCTCGGGCGGGATCGCGCCGTAGAACAGTGCCGGGGCGTTGCCGCTCGGGACCGTTCCCGGGCCGGTGCGCTCCCATCCGGTGCGCGCCGCCAGGACGTCGATCAGCGCGTTCACGATCTCGTCGTCGCGCACGACTCACCCCCTGCCCGTCGTCGTTCGTCGGTAGAGTCGTGGGATGCGCTCCAGAACAGTCGCCGTCGTCGCTGCCGCCGTCCTCGCGCTGAGCGCGGCGTGCTCGGGGAGTGGTGCTGGCGGCGCCGCTCCGACGCCCGAGCCGGAGCCGGTCGGCGACTTCGGCCCGTTCGACCCCGTCTCCGTGTGCGGCAGCTTCGACAGGGCGGACCAGGACGGCATCCTGAGCGTCGAGATCGAGGGCAAGGTGGCCCGCGATTCGCAGGGCGCCGTGGAGTCGGCCCGGGTCGTGTGCCCCGAGTACCTCGACGAGGTCGAGGAGTCAGCCCAGGCCTACGAGGCCTTCTGGGACGAGTACGGGTACGACGGCGTCGAGTCGGAGCCTGACGACACCTCGGAGCCTGAGGGGGTCGAGGAGGCCGAGGGCAAGGAGGCCGAGCCTGAGGTCGAGGCCGAGGAGCCGCCCTACGAGGAAATGTACCCCGTCGCCGTCGAGAGCTGTATCGGCTACATGGTCGACGAAGGGATCGCCACGCGGAAGGATGCTGCCCGCCAGCAGTGCGAGGCGGCCATGGGCCCCGACCGCGAGGACACCCACTGGATGATCGACCAGTACTACACGCTCGCGAACTAGCCGAACTTCGCCGCCGCGGCCCGCGCCGCAGCTCGGCCGAGCTGGTCGTAGTTCGTGCGCCCGAGCACGGCGGCCTCCATGAACTTGGCCTGCCCGCCGTTCGGGTGCTGCAGGTCGAGCGCCTCGTGCTGGTAGACCGCGTGCTCGGCGTCCGTGGTGAGGGACAGCGTGGTGCCGTCGCCCTCGACCGTGAGCGATTCGACCAGCTCGCGGGAGTCCTTCGGCGCCAGGTCTCGCGTGCGGTCGAGCGCGATCTCTGCCTCCACCCGCAACGCGGCGTCGGCGGCATCCTGGATCATCGCGTGCACGTCGGCCCACTGGTCGGTCATGGCTACTCCAGGTTGAGCGTCTGGAACGCGGGCAGGGTCTCATGCGCGCCGTGCTCGGCCGAGATGACGGCCGCCTCGCGCTCCGGCGCCAGGCCCGGCCACACCGTGACCAGGGACGCTGGCGGCGCGACGATGTCGAAGCCGCAGTGCACCTGCGTGGAGCTGACGACCTCGGCGCCCGTGTCGTCGCGCACCAGGCGCCGCTCGTCGACCACGAAGCACGGCACGGTGACGGCGTCCGCGTAGACCGGCCGGCCATAGCCGTCCGTGCCCTCGTAGGCGCGCACCACCGCCTCGTGTGGCGTGAAGTAGTCGGGGAGCGGGTTGACGTTCATCGGCCGACCCGCGTGCGGTAGAGGCCCGTCTGGTTCGATGCCAGGTCCACGACCTGCATGCCGCCGTTGCAGCGGTACGGCTTGAGCGCCGCCTTGTCGGACGCCGTGAGCCACGTGCCGCCCGACGACGCGCCGGACGACCCGAAGCCGTAGGTCTCGGAGAACGGGCCCATGCTGCGCGTCATCTGCTCGGCGCCGACGGGCGTTCGGCCGCCGGCCGACGACGACGCCTGCTGCAGCGAGCGGGCCACCATCTCCGCGACGACGGCGGTAACCGTCGCCGGGATCGGGCCGGGGTCGGACGGGTCGCAACCCAGGTAGCCGATCACCTGGTCCGACGCGCGGGGGATGAGCTGGGCGTCAGCCTTCGCGTCCTCCGTCGCCGTGAGCTCGCGCTCGAGCGCCACCGCGACGTCGTCCGTCGTTGCCAGACCTTCTGCCACGGTGGCCTCCTTCGTCAGGTGGTGCACCAGGGCCGGGCGAGTAGGGGGCATCGCCCGGCCCCGGTGGCTCACTTCTCGTCGGCCTTGGTGTCCGACGTGCCGCCCGTCGCGCCCGGCTTCTCGTCGGCCTTGGTGGACGCCTTGCGCTGCGCGTCCGCCTTGGCCTTCGAGACCTCGGAGTAGTACTCCGACTTCGCGACCAGCTTGTGCAGGCGCGAGCCCTCACGGACCTTCTGCAGGCCGCGGGTCTTCTTGTTCGTGTAGAACTTCACGTTCATGGTGCTTCCTCCAGTCACTCGACGGTGATGTCGGGCGTGACCGCACCGACGCCGTAGGAGGCCACCCCGGTCTCGGGCGTGGCCGGATTGCCCAGGACGTAGGCGAACCGCGCCTTGAAGCGCAGGGCGACCATGTCCTTCTCGGCCAGGTTGATGCCGCCGACCGTGGCCTGGTCGAGGAACTTGACCGTCACGTCCTGGCGGATGCCGATCCGGACCGTGCTGGGGTCGACGACGAAGTCCACGGCGGAGGCCGCGTCCCAGGCGCCGTTGCGGCTCCAGAACGTCTCGAAGCCGCGGATCGTGTCGCCGTCCAGGATCATGTTCCCGGTCGTGTCGCGCAGGTTCGCGAGCTTGTACTGCAGCGCGCGCTTGGCGATCAGCGTCTCCGGGTCGAACCCGACGTCGGCCACCATGCCGGCCACCTGCAGCGTGGCGCCGTAGATGTCCGACTCGCTGGCAGCCCCGTCGACGGCCTCGACCGCCTGACCGGACGCCACGGCCGCGGCGAGCAGGTCGAGCGACGTCCACGAGACCGGCTTGTCGATGCCGAAGAGCACCGCCTGGTCGAGCTTCTTGCCGAGCGCCTGACCGCCGAGCTCGGCGAGCTGAGCGAGGATGTCCTCGGTCGCGTCGTCGAGGGTGTTCTCGTGGATCGGCAGGATGACCGCGACCTCCTCGGCCACGAGGTTCTTGTCGGCCCACGTCGCCTCGCCGGTCGGCTTGACGCCGGTGTTGTCGGTGTCGCCGACCCACTCGGCGTCGGGCACCGTGGCGAGCACCGGCATGTGCCGGGTCTTGGTGCCCATGCTCACCGTCGGGAACGCGGCGATGGCCGTCGAGCCCTGAGTGGCCGCCTTGATGGTCTGCGGGCCGTACTCCTCGCCGATGAGCGAGGCGACCTCGGCACGGGTGATGTCCGCCATGACGGACTCCTTCCTCTGCTACCCGCCGAGGTCGATCCTCGCGGGGGTCTGTGGTGTGTCAGCCCCGGCGCAGTTCGCGCAGGGCGGCCGCCGCGCGCGAGCCACCCTCGTCGGGTCGGCCCTTGCCGGTCGGGACGGGAGTCCGCTTCGGCGGCTCCTTGGTGAAGTGCGGCTTGAGGGTCTCGTGGTGCTCCTCGAGCTCCTCGCGGGTCGAGCCGCGCAGCGCGGACGCCGGGACCGGGGAGTCCTTGGTGATCTCGTCGATCCACTTCGTGCGCTGCTCCTTGGCCTCGTACTGGGCCGCCTTCTGCTCGGCGGCCTCACGGGCCTTGCGCTCCTTCTCCAGCTCGGAGAGGTTCGCCTCCTCGGCCTTGTCGAACCGCTCGGCCTTGGACTTCAGGTCGTCGTAGTCCGCGAACTTCGCCCGCTCGCGGGCCAGCCGGGACTCGATGATCCGGTTCAGCTCCTCCTGGCTCTCGGGGGCCTTGAACTCCTGGCCTCCGCTGCCGGTGGGCTCGCCGTCGTTCTGTCCGCCCTGCCCGGGCGTCGGGTCGTCAGGCATGCTGACCTCCTGCTCCAGGTGTTGACCGCCACCTGTCGGCGTAGACCCCGCCGTGTCGGCGGGGGAGTCTCATCGACCCCAGACGGGCTCGGCGGCGCAGTTGCAGTCGTGGTGCGCCTTGAACTGCGCCGAGCGTTGGGTGAAGATCGCGCCGCGCTCGCGCTGGCGCCGGCAGAAGTCGCAGCCGCTGACGCGCACGACGCGCCGCCACCCGTTCGCCGCAGGGTCGTCCACGCTGTTCGTGGCGATGGTGTCCCGGCCGGGCTGCAGCACGTACTTCTGCGTCTCGCCCTGGAGGAACGCGAGCGTCTGGTCGGGGCGGTCGGTGAACAGGTGCTGCGCACCGAATCGGACCTGCGACTCGACGGCCCCGCGCGGCGTCAGCGCGGCGAGCACCGGCTGGAACGACGCCGCCGCGCCGACCATCGCGAACAGGCCGGCGCCCGACGCATCCAGCCGCAGCTCGTCGAACCAGTCCAGAGCGAGCGCCGCGGCGATCTCGCCGTACTCGTCGGTCAGCACCGGCAGGTAGGCCAGGAGCTGGTCACGAGCGCGCTCCGGGCGGTTCAGGTCGAGCGAGCCCCAGAAGTCCTCGAGGTCGGCCTGGACCTGGGAGACGATGCCTGCGTTCGCCGCCCGGTACTCCGCGATCGCGAGTGCGGACGCCATGGGCTACTCCTCGGCGCCGGTGAGCACCGGCTCTGCGGCCTGGGCGCGCGCCTCCGCGCTGGCGAGCCGCGCCGCCGCGCCGATGTTGATGCGCGCCCGCTGCCGCGTGATCGTCTGACGGATGGAGTCGACCTTGCGCTGCGTCATGCCCGGGATCAGGTCGAGCAGCTCGCCGACCGGCACGCCGTTCGCAGAGTCCGGGATCGCGGCCAGCTTCGTGATGCCGTCCACGACCGCGCCGAACGAACGCGCCTCGGTCTCGCGCCAGACGACCTCGGCCGTGTCCGCCGGCGCAGGGCGGCCGGCCATCTCGGCGGCCAGCCGGAGCACCTGCTCCCACCGCTCACCGAGGAGCTCGCGCTTGATCGCGAGCTTGCGCTGGTGCGCGGCCTCGACGATCGCGACCGTCTCGGTCGAGACGTTGGCGATACTTCCCGTGATGCCGTAGAGCGGGATGCCGGCCTCAAGGGCTACCTGCTCCTTCTGCTCGCGCAGCAGCTCGTTGTACGGCGCGAGCGGCGAGGCGGGGATCGCCTTGACGTCGACCTCGCCGGGTCCCTCTTCGAAGGTCCACACGCTCGACGTGGACGCGCGCTGCAGCGTGCCCTTGTCGGCGGTCCAGCCGAGCACGACCTTCTGCTGGAAGGCCGAGAAGCGGGACAGGCATAGCCGGTCGAAGTTGACCGAGTTGATCGCGCGCTGGCGGTCGATGATCGGCTCGACCTCGCCGCGCGGTGGGCGCCCCTCGACGGGCAGCTCGTTCTCGAAGCGCACCACCGGGCAGACCTGCTTGCCGCCGTAGGTCGCCTCGTGCTCCCACGGTTCGCCGGTGATCTCGACGTCGCGAGCACGCACGCCGCCCACCCTGCCGTCGGCATCCTTGGGCGCCTTGCGCAGGCGACCGGGCGTGACCGTCGCGTCGTCGACCAGCAGCACCGACCAGCCGTCGCGCACCGGGCGCACCAGCATGGCCGACGTCGGGAACAGGTCGCGCTCGGGGTCGTCGTACTCGGCGATCACGTCGAGCGGCGACCAGAGCGCCGGCGTCGGCTCTCCGTCGGCGTCCGGCAGGACGGAGGCGTACGAGTAGCCGTAGGTCTGCACGCCGCGGTGGACGCGGTGCTGGCTCGCGTCGAGCCCGTGGCGCTGCCACCACTCCCACGCCGCCTCGTCGTCCGCGGACGACGGCGACCGGAAGCCCGTCACCGACAGCGATCGGTCGAATGTGTCGACGACGACGCCGCACACGTTCATGACCGACTGCTGCGCCAGGGTCTTGATCTCCTCCGACGCGCCGTCGGCCACGTCCGGGATGCCACCCTTGCCGGCCGCGTAGTCGCGGAAGCGCAGCAGCGCGGCGCGGTCGTCGCAGCGCCGGCCCCACGAGTCCCACATCGCGGCCTGGGCGGCGGTGGTCATCTCGGCGTCGATGGAGCGCGCCTCGGAGTCCTCGAGGACCATGGTCATGCGAACACCGCCCCTCTGCTACCTGTCGCCGTCGCTGCGGACTTCCGCTTGCTCGTCGCGGCGCCGTGTCGCGCCAGGGTCACCGCGTCCAGCGCGGTCACGTCTCCGTCGGGGGTGACGGGCTGCCAGCCCCAGCCGCCCGCCTGCCCGATCTTCCGCTTGCCGGCGATCTGCACCTGGGCGTCGAGGCCGGGCTGCGCGAGGTGCGTCAGCTCGCCCTCGTTGATCGCCCGCAGCATGCCCGCGTGCGCCGTGATCGCCTCGTCCGTCGTGACCAGCCGCACACGGCGGGCAGACACGCCGGCCGCCCGCAGCTCGCCGAGCATGTCGCCCGCGCCCGCCTTGCCGTCCAGCAGGATCACCGCGGACTGGCGCCACCGCTCCGCCAACCAGGGCACGAGCTGCGCGACGCCGTCGGCGAGCGTCTGCACGCCGAACGACTCCACATGCACCGGGCCCTCGTCGGGCCGCAGCGCCACCGCGGCAGAGACCCGCTCGCCGTCGGGCGAGAACTTCACCGCGAACACCTGGACGCCGTCGGTCGGGGCGTCGGCGGCCGGGACGGACAGGCCGAGCCACGTCGGCACGTCGACCAGGCCGCCCATGACCTGCGAGTCCCAGGCGCCGCACCGCTCGCGCATGAAGCCCGCGAACGACATGTCCCCGAGCTCGTCCTCGACCACCGACATCTGCAGCCGGTAGCCAAGTGCCGGGTTCGTCTGCGCCGCCATCTCCAGCAGCGCCACCCGGTCCTCGGGGTCCGGCATGGTCCCCGGCGACCACTCGTGCCACGACAGGCGCCCGTCCTGCCCCTTGACGCCCGCGGCGCGCATCCGCTTGAACGGAGCGCCGTCGGCGTTCGGCGGCGGGGGAGTGCCGGTCATGATGACCTGCGAGTCACCCGAAGGCGCCGAGGAGATCGTGGGACGCAGCGCCTCCAGCTGCTCCTCGTTCAACTCCTGCGCCTCGTCGAGCACCAGGTCGTCGACCGTGAAGCCACGAGCCGACCCGCGCGACCGCGCGACGAACTCGACCGAGCCGCCGTTGGTCAGGACGATCGCCTCTTGGCCGTTGGTCTGCCGGATCTCCGCGACGAGCGCCGCGAGCTCAGGCCAGACCCGAGGGTTCTCGAAGAACGACTTGAGGCGAAGGAACGCCTTGCGTGCCGTCTTCACCTCGTGCGCGGTGTGCAGGATCTTGCGGCCGAGCACGACCACCTTGAACAGCTCGACGATCTCGAGGATCCCGTTCTTGCCGTTCTGGCGGGCGACGCTCAGTCCGCAGCGGCCGGCGGCCAGGCGACCGTCAGGACGACGACCGAGCCACGACGCGATGATCAGCGCCTGCCACGGGTCCGGGGTCAGCCCGTACCGCGAAGCCAGGAAGCACGCGTCGTCGCCGTCGTCGAACTTCGGCGAGCGTCGCGGCTCAAGCTTGACGCGCGGCTCCTGATTCCCGAGCAGCACGGCGGGCGTTGAGCTCATCGAGTCCCGTGCCTCCCTCGCCTACGCTCGGCGCCGCGCCCTCGATCTCCTCGAGCTCGGCCAGGGTCGCGCGGTACTGTGCAGCGAGCTGGGCCCGCACCCCCACCGAGGACTCCCGCAGGGATTCCTCGAGCAGGTCGGCAAGGTCCTTGAGGCGTTCTTTACGTCCCACGGGTCCCCCCCTCCCTCGTCACGGGGGTATCTCGCTAAACCCCGGGCTGCGACACCCCTTGCCGAGGGGGGTACCCCCCACCCCCTACCCGGTCACCACGCGCGCGAGAGCGGCCATAGATCCGCGCTTGACTCAACCTTGATCGTCGGTCGCTCGCTGTTCCGCCGCTTCTGGCAGTCGGCGCACAGGACTCGCAGGTTCTCGACGTCGTCCGTGCCGCCGTGGCGGTACTCCCGGACGTGGTCCACCTGGGCTTCGTTGGCCCGGTACTGGCCAGCCCGGGCGGGTTCGTCCCGGGCGTACTCGGCGCGCGTTCGGTAGTCGAGCTCGCGGCCGCAGGCGTGGCCCTCGTACCCGGGGCAGTGCATCACCCCGGCGGCCTTCGCCCCCCGGAGTACCCGCAGGCGGTTCCGCTTCCACCGCGCGGTGCCTGTCCGGCTGGTGACCATCGGACCCCCGGGGATGGTTCTCGGGCGGGGCATGACGAAGGCCCGGGGGCGATGCCTCCCGGGCCTTTCGACACGACTTCGATTCAGCCACAGGCTATGTCAAGTCGCCGACATCTGCAATCGACACGCTGGTCACAGGTCCCACTCGCTGTTCCAGTCGGGACTGGACGACAGGGACGACGCCATGGCCTTGAGGGCGTAGAACAAGCCGTCCACCCTCCCCGAGATCCGCTCAAGCGTGGGCGGCCCGTCGAACGTAGGCGTCTGGGTGGTGAACGGGTTGCCGGCATCGGGGTGTCCGCGGAAGTCGACGAGGGTGTCCTCGTACATCTTGAGCACCGCCAGCGCGGCGTCGGGGTCGGGCAACTCGGAGGAGTGGGCTCGGATGAAGTCGGGCAGGGCATCGATGTCAGAAGGCGTCATAACGCCACCCTCCCCGCGATCCGAAGCGTTCGCACCAGGCGGGCAGCCCCGTCGACACTCTTCACCCCCCGACGCCGCATGGCCCGCATCCACTCGGCCGGCGTGATCCGGTGCTCGTCGTCGCGGTCGCACACCATGTCGCCGAGGACGTCCTGCTCGGGCTGCATCCACATCCTGTACTCGCCACCGCACTCCACCCGCTCGCCCATGTCCGACATCGCAGCCTCGGGGCACGGCACGCTCAGGCGGATCCAGCGCGCACCGGTCGGCCAGGCTGCCGCCCGGGCTCGGCGCGAGAACTCCTCGGCCGTGTCGATGAACTCGCCGCCCTCGATCGGGTCGCCGAAGAAGACGCCGATGTGCTCGTCGGCGATCTCCCGCAGCAGCGCGCCGGGGTCGGTCGTGCTCGGCGTCCAGGGCTGCTTGTGCTCGTCGCGGTAGTCCATGACGGCACGGGCGCACCAGGTGGCCCACCCGGAGATCTCCATGCGCACGGTCGCGGCGTGGGCGTCGAGCGGCAGGCGCGACGATGGTGCGGCGTGACCTCCGCGCTGCCCGTCGCCGAGCAGACGGTCCTCGAGCTCGTCGTAGGCGTCGGCGACCTCGGCCATGCGCCGGCGGGTGACAACGACGGCGTGCGTCTCGTGGGTCTCGGTCATGGCTGTTCCCGTCGGATGAAGTTTGGTGGCGGAGTGGTCGAGCGTTCGTGCTGCTGGGAGGCTCCAGGGATGGATGATTCGCAGTGGTGGGACGGTTGGATCGGTGCCCTGGTGGCGGCGGCCCTCACGGTCGGCGCCACGATCTGGTGGGAGTCGAAGAACCGGCGTCGCGAGCGCCTGGAGGAAGCCATGTCGCAGCTCGAGTCGGCGGCGGCGGTGATGGGAAATCTCGCGTGGAAGCGGCTCCACGGCGACGCCGAACCGCACGAACTGGATTCCGCGATCGACGAACTCGCAGTTGCCTTCATCCGTGCACGTGCGCATGCGCTGCGACCATCCGCGCTGTGGCTGCCGGCGGCATGGCTGGCCCCCGTTCGCTCGGGGCTCGGGAGAACCGTGTCGAGCTTGAGGGAGACGTGGCTCGAAGCGTGCTCTACATCTACAGCGGCCATCCCGCCCGAGTCGCTCGCCGATATCGCCACTACGTGCCTCGCAGTACAGGGGACGTGTTCGACGTGGATCAAGTCGCCGGTGCAGTTCGCGTGGAACCGGGACCTGTCCAGGTCAGCTCTCGACCACTTCAGCAGGGAGACATCGACACCGCTCGAAGATCGGTAGCGGATCGCGAGCCTCGGGTCGACGTCGCACGCCTCCATGAGCCGGGTCTCGGCGGCCCAGCTGATCGGGTTAGCACTCATCGGGGACCGCCCTCGGCCCGGGCGAGCACGTCCATGAACGACTGCTCGGTGACGACGGCGTCCGCGGTGATGGCGGCCCCGCCGACCTGGACGAAGGCCCAGTAGCGGACCCGCTTGGGCAGGCGGGCAGCGGCGGCCTGCGCGGTCAGGTCGACGGTGCGTCGGATCCGCTCACCAAAGGTCATGGCGGGGATGGTCCAGATGGTGGCGAGTCGCATGGGTCAGTCCTCTCGGTCGTTCGCCGCGGCTCGGGCGGCGTCGGGGGTGGGTTCGGGGGGCACGCAGTCGGGGCACTCGGCCTGCGGGCGGCCGGTGTGGTCGCCGGCAACGTGCTCGGATCTGCACATCGGACAGACGTGCCTGTGGTGGTGGGTGGCGCAGCGGGCGCGGTGGTCGGTCATCGGGACTCCCTCAGTGCGGCCCGGACGAGCTCGGAGCCTCGGGCGTAGGTCTCGGGGTCGCCGGCGGGCTTGACGGGTGCCGCCTCGGTGGCGGCGATCTCGTCGGCCCGGCAGGCGCCGCAGGACCATGCGGGGAACGAGCCGTGTCCGGGCTGGGGGCAGCGGTCGAAGTTGATCGGCTCGGCGGTCTCGGCCGGGGTGGCCCGCCAGTGGGGTCCGTCCTGTGCGAGGACGGCCGGCGACGCCAGGTCGGCGCGGGTAGCGAGCCGGATCACGGCGTGTGCGAGCTCGTGGGCCGGTGCGCGGTGGCGGGCCTTGTGGAGCGCCGCAGCGATGCCGGGGACGTCCCACGAGGGGCGGAGCGCGTTGACGAGCCGTGCGAGCGCTTGGGCCTGTGCTGCGTTGATCTGGGCATGCATCACCCGTTCACCGCCTCGCGCGTTACGGGACGTAACGGTGCATGCATGCCGGTACCCGGCTCTTCCCTTCCCTTCCTCTTCCCTTCCCTTCCCTTCCCTTCCGCAGGGTAGGAATCGCGAGGGCTCGCGAGAGCGTCGGCCCAGTCGGGAAGTTCGTGCAGGTCAGACGGTGCGAAGCGCTCGCGAGCCGCGTTGGACACCCGCTGGTGCTTCTTCCAGTTGCGGATGTGGAGCACGACGCCCTCGGGCCCCTGGTACGCGACGAGTAGCGAGGCTCTCGCGAGCCTCGCGAGGGCTGCGGGGATGTCGATCGAGTCCGCGGGGAGGACCTGCATCTTGATCTTCTTCGGCCGATAGTCGAAGAAGCCCTGGTCGTCGCAGAAGTTCCACAGGCCGATGAACAGCAGGCGCTCGAGCGGGTCGAGCTCGACGACCTCCTCGTCTGTCCAGAAGTCGGGCTTGATCGTCCGGATGCGCGCCATCAGTCCTCCTCTCGTGGTGGCTCGTCGTCGTGGTGCTGCTGGTCGTGGAACAGCTCGCCGAACTCGGTGTCGGGGTGCCAGCGCCGGCAGTGGGGGCAGCGGGTCATGAGAGCAGCCCTCCCTCGCCCGTAATCGCCTCGACGACGGTCGCGACGAGGTCGCGGGCGGCCGGCGGGGTGACGGCGTTGCCCGAGAGCTTGACCTGCTCGCGGCGGTTGCCGGCCATGAGGTAGTCGGCCGGGAAGGCCATGGCCTGCTTGATCTCGTCGGGCTCGAGCATGCGGAACCGGACGTCGTCGAGGTCGAGCGTGGGGCGGTCTGCCTGCAGCACCGACTGGTGGCCCGCGGTCGTGATCGTGCGCACCGGTTCGGACGACGGCGTGGTCATCGCCGACTGGTCGCCGCGGTTGTTGTTGTGCCGGTGGATCAGCGCGTGGCGGTCCACCGTGGTCACGGTCGGCAGCGGGCGCCCGTCGGGCGCCGCCTGCCCGTTGCCGTAGTACGGCACGACGAGCCCGTGGTGGTTCCCGGACGCCGTGACGGTGGACAGCGCCGACGACGCGGGCCGGGCCGTCGACCCGCCGCCGCGGAGCTCGGCCACGAGCGGCTCGACCGTCTTCGGGTGGTAGGCCAGCGCCTTCGACTCGCGGGTGTGCATCGTCTGCGTGACGTCGCTGATCGGCCACACCCGGTAGTACGAATCCGGGTCGCCGTGGCGCGGGTGCCGCGGGTCGGCCGCGTCGTAGGGGTTGCCGCCGTGCTCGGCGAGCATCGGCCCCCAGTACCGCTCGATCCCGACCCGGATCCTGCGCATCGTCTTCTCGGCGAGCGGCCGGGCCCGGTCCCCGAGCCGGACGCCCGGGTTCGACCAGTCGATGATCGACGACGCCGGGAGCCACGCGGGCTCGACGACGGTGTTGCGGCACGAGCTGTTCGGGCACCGGTACAGGTACTGCTGGCGGTACCGGCCAGGCCGCGACTGGCCGTCGCCGCGCTTCCACCACTGCATGGCGTCCACGACGGTGTCGCAGCGAGGGCAGTAGGCCCGGGGCCGCTGCATCCGCTCGAAGTCCGGCGCCCGCTCGCCCTGGCGCCAGAACGCGATGTAGACGCGGTCGCGGGACTGCGGCGCGGGAGCTCCGTGGGCCTGGGCGTGCATCGAGTTGAGGGACACGATGCGGTGCCGGTAGCCCATGGCGTGCATGGCGGCCAGCCACGCCTGGAACAGCCCGCCGCGCACGCCCCACTCGGACGACCAGTCGACGACCTCGACGACGTTCTCGACGAGCACTGCGCGGTAGCCGTGCGCCTCGGTGAAGCGCACGACGTCCCACATCGTGGCCCGGGACCGCTCGGCGGCCTCGTCGGGCAGCACGTCGCCGAACAGGTCCGGCTGGCGGTGGGCCTTGCGGCCCTTGGCGCGGGAGTGGTTGGTGCACTCCGGCGACGCCCACAGGATGTCGGTCCTCGGGACGTAGCGGGGGTCGGTGTTGCTGATGTCGGCCTGCAGGTGGTCGACGTCGGGGTGGTTCGAGTTGTGGGTCTCGATCGCGCGGTCCCAGTGGTTCGCGGCCAGGCGGACCTGGACGCCCCCTACCTCGACGGCGCCCGTCGAGCTGCCGCCGGCCCCGCAGAACAGGTCGGTCATGGTCAGGTTGTGGCTCACGCGTCCCCACCTCCCGGCCGTGCCCCGGTGAGCAGCGCGACGAGGTCGCGCAGCGTCATGAGGACGTGCTGGTCACCGGGGTCGGTGGTGCCCCGGCGCTTGGCCACGACGAGCCCGACGTCGGCGTCGTCGTTGCGCCGCTCGAGGTCGGCCTCGGCGAGCCACGGGCCCGGCAGGAGCCGGCCGCCGTAGTTCTTCGCCTCGACGGTGACGCGGGCGCCCATGTGGCGCAGGCCGCCGATGTCGCCGCGGTCCTTCGCGCCGGTCTTGACGCGGCGGTCGATCCGGTCGTCGACGTGGTCTCGGAGGTAGTCGGCCACGGACCGCTCGAAGCGCGAGCCAGCGGCCTTTGCGGACGCTCGGTTGCGGCTCACGACGCCCTCCCGGTGGCCTTGGCCCACACGGGGGCGAACTCGACGGTGTCGGCGTCCAGGACCGCGAGGCGCGCGTGCTGGCGGGCCGGGTTGTCGCCGTGCAGCCCGACGACGACGGGCAGCAGCTCCTTGGCCCTGGCGATGACGCCCTCGGGCCCGGGCTGGCCCCGGCCGGGACGACGGCGGGTGGTGATCGCGAACACGTCGGCGGCGATCTGGGCCCGGCGCGTGCGCAGGTCGTCGAGCTCGGCGGAGGTGTCGTGGACCTCGGCGCGCAGCTGGTCGCGGCGGGCCAGCAGCACGGCGGCCTGTCGCTCGAGCGCCTCGGCCCGGGCCTCGGCAGCGCGGAGGCGCCGGTCGACCGCCTCGGCGCGGTCGCGGGTTGCCCCAAAGGTGTACGTCACGCCTGCACCTCGCCCTCGTCCTGGGCGGGCTTCGTGGCGACCTGGACGACCTTCTCGGGGAAGAAGTCGGCGGCCGGGATGCCGTCCTGGGTGATGGAGGAGTAGACGCGGGCGACGTTGGCCAGCGTCTCGGGCTCCCACTTCGCGACCTTGCGCTCGGTGTACTCCTCGAGCTGGGCACGGGTGACGCCGATCTTCTCGAACGCGGCGACGGCCTCGCGGGCACGGACCTCGGCGCTCTTGCCCTCGCCGTGCTCGAGCGTGCGATGGCACACGGTCTGCGCCTCGGAGATGAACCAGTCGGGCAGGACGGTGGAGATGCACTCGCGCACGGCTCGGGCGCCGGTGTTCTGGTTCGACAGGTAGATGTCGTGCAGGTCGGTCAGGGCCTCGCGGCGCTTGGCCTTCATCCGGGCGTGCGGCTGGATGAACGAGCGCGTCGAGCGGGTGTTGGTCTGCTGATCCCAGGCCCACGCCGACATCTCGGACTCGCCGGCGTCGACGTCGCGGCGCAGCTCGCGCACGCCGTAGTCGATGTTGCCCCAGATGCGGGCGAGCTCACGCAGCAGGTGGACCGACAGGCCGGTGCCGCGGTTGGGGACCTGCCAAAAGGCACGCTCGGCGACGGCCATGCGGCTGCAGGTGTCGCGCATGTCGGCCACGGCGCGGTCGATGTCGCGGGGGTTGGCTCGGGCGACGACGACGGCGGCCTGGACCTCGGCGACAGCGCGGGACTGCTCGACGACGGTCGCCTGGCTGGCGGGGGTGGATGGCTGGGGGAGGGTGATGTCGGTCATGGCTGCTCCGGGTTCATGCGGGCGTCCCACGCGACGACGAGGTCGTCGGTCTGGGACTCGTAGCGGTTCAGGGGGAAGTCGTCGGTCAGGTGGATGCCGTCGCTGCGGCCGGGCCACTGGCCGGTGCGGGTGCACCAGGCGAGCAGGTCCAGCGCGAGGCGGTTGCGGGTGCCGCCGATGTCCAGCGCGCGGTTCGAGACCTGCCAGACGGAGACCTCGTGCGGGGCGGCGGACTCCACGACGACCTGCAGGAAGGGCGCACGGACGCCGGTGATGTCGGCGATCAGCTCGCGGTACCAGTCGGCCTGCTGCCAGTACCCGCGGTCGGTGGCCTTCCAGGTCCACGCGTTCGGGGCGGCGTACCCGAACGCGGCGGTCTTGAGGTCGAGGATCTTCGGGTCCGGGTGATCGAGCGGCGTTATGGCGTCGATCCGGCCGCGCCGGACGATGCCTGTCGCCGGGTCGGGCGCGAACAGAGACACCTCGCGATCGGTGCACTCGGCGAGCAGCGCAGCGGCCACGGGGTGCTCACGCACTGCGGCGGCCATGCCCTCGACGAGTACCCGGTCCTTCTCAAGGATCGGCGCCTCGCCGGCGGCACGAGCCTCGGCCCGCTCCTCCTTCGCGGCCTTCGTCTGCCAGGACGACGCCTCGACGTACCGAATCGGGGAGCCGACGCCGAGGAGCTCGGTGTGCACCGCGGTGCCGAGCTCCATCGCGTGCGTCGGCTCGGTCGGGTGGTCCTGGTCGTGGCGGTACTGCTTCGGCGACTGGACGATGGTCCGGGCGCCCGTGGAGGACAGCGAGCCCTCGTGCGCGTGGTAGGTCCGCTCGTCCAGCGCGCGGACCAGCCCCTGCAGCTCGGTCGTGGCGGTCATGCCCCCTCCTCTCGATGGCAGGTGCAGCGGCACTCGGTGGGCGCGTCGGTGAGGTCGTCCCAGGCGTCGCCAGCGCAGGCGCGGTGCTTGCCCTGGTGGCAGTCGGGGTTCACCCGGGCGGCGTCGGACAGGCTCATCGGTCCTCACCCGCCTCGACGGCCCGGTCGAGCGCCTCTCGTGCGGCCAGGCGATCGGATCGGGCCACGTCGAGCTCGGCGCGGGTGGCGGTGCCGTAGGAGTAGTGCCGGATCTTGACGCCTCGCTCGGCGTCGCAGGCGCAGCGGTACGCGGTCAGCGCCTCGTCGAGGGCGGTCATGGCTTCTTCCTGTCGGCGGGGGTGCGGTCCCAGTGGGTGGCCCAGATCTCTCGGACGCGTCCGAGTTCGGGTCGCCACTGCGTGCACCGCTTGCCGGGCTCGGCGCCGCAGGACGGGCACGCCTGGGACAGGTCCGGGTTGGTGGGCGCGGGGGCGGTCATGCGGCACCTCCGTCGCTGGTGTTGCAGTCGGGACAGAGGTCGCCGAACTTCTCGGCGATGAACCAGCCACGGGCGCGCATCGCGGCGTAGTTGGGGAGCTCGCTCTGGCCGTAGGAGAGGTCACCGCTCGTGCGGCCGCAGCGGTCGCAGTGCCAGGTCCAGACCGGGTCCGTGGTGTGCGCGCGGGTCACCAGCCCCACCTCCCCGGCGCTTCCGCGGTCCCGCTGATGGCGAGCACGAGCACGACGGCGAGCAGGAACGGGATGGTGCGGGCGACGGCGGCGGTGCGGGGGGTCATGGGCGCACCTCGACCTTGATCGCGGCGAGCAGCTCGGCGCGGATCAGGCCGCCGGGGTCCGGGTCCTCGCCCTCGGCGCGCCCGTCGTCGGTCAGGCGCTCGACGATCCGCAGCGCGGCCGTCAGTCCGTCGCGGTGGCCCTGGGCGTGCCCGTCGTCATAGGCGGCCAGCGCGGGGCGGTCGGCGTGCTCCTCGGCACCCTCGCGAGCCTGGGCCAGCGCCCGGTCGAAGCCGTCCATGTCGATGCCGGCCCCAGCCATGAGGTCGCGGGCGGCCTGGGGCGGCGCGGTCTCGCGCAGCGGCACGTACGCCGCGGCCCCGGCCTGGGACGACGACGGCGCGTCGGCGGGGTCCTGGCGGCGCGACCCGGCGGGCTGGCGGACCAGCGCGCCCGGGACGACGTCGATAACTTCCCCGACGGGGCGGTCTGGGTCGTCGGGCAGGTCCGCGGGGCCCTGCAGCGGGCCACACGCGGCCCGCCAGTCCGGGCCGGTGATCTGGACCATGCCGCCGGTGCGCTCAGCCTCGGCGAGGGAGTCGTGCAGGGTGGGTACGGGCTCGACCTCGGCCGGCTCGTAGATGGACTCGTCGCCGCTCGGCAGGGTCAGCACCAGGATGCTGTTACCGACGTGGGCCACGGTCGCGTGGCTGCCCTGCCAGCAGCCGGTGAGGATGCGGACGCGATCGCCGGGGGAGTAGGTGGTGGTCGTGGTCATGAGCGGGCTCCGATCTCGGCAGTGAGGGTGAGCAGGAAGGCGGCGGCGTTCGCCACGGTGAGGGCGGCCCACAGCGGCGCCAGGCCGCCGAAGTCCATGCCCCACGCGAGGGCGCACAGCAGGGCCAGGGGGAGGTTCAGCACGGCCGCCCCCCGAGGAAGTGGTGGTGGACGATCGCGCCGGACTCGGCCACGAGCACGTCGTCGTCGGGTGCGACCGGGCTACCGGCCAGCGCGTAGAGCGCGACCTCGGCGTCCGGGCGCGGGCGGCGGGGGAGCGGGGGTCGGGTCGACAGGACGTCGGTCGGCACCGACGGGCGGCGACGGCGGGGGAGGCGGAGCTTCATCGGGCCACCCCCACTGCGGCCTCGCGCACCCATGCGGGCGCCTCGGTCAGGTTCGACTCGTTGTAGACGGCGCTGTTGAGGCGGTGGCCGTACTCGCCGCTCTTGAGCACCCATCGGCCCTCGACCTGGATGTGCAGCCCCCACTTCATGTGGCGGGAGACGAAGAGGCGGAGCGGCTCGATGGTGATGAACCCGTTGCCGTGACGGGTGACGATGGGCGCGGCGCCTCGCGGGGCGTCGAACTCCCAGCTGCGGGAGGTCAGGATGGCGCTCATGCCGCCACCGCTGTCGGGTCGCCGAGCTGCGCCACGACGGCGTCCCACTCGGGCGTCGGCTCGGCGGCGACGTCGTCGTTCGAGACGCCCTCGCACGCGGGGTCGGGGACGGGGATGCGGTCAAGGTCGGCCACGCGGTGGGCGAACCCGCCGAGCACGGACGGCTCGCAGGGGTCGGAGCACCACGCGTCATGGAGCTCGACGGCTGGGGAGAGGGTGGTCATCGGAGCGCCCCCTCGATCTTCTGGGCGATGCCGAGCGCGCCACCGTCGGCCGTGCGCTCGAACTCCGCGCGCATGACCGCCGCGATGTACTCGGCGCCCTCCTGGTCGATCACGAGCGCGACGGCGTCGTCGCGGCGGTTGAGGACGTGGTCCATGTGGATCGTCTTCACGGGGTATGTACCCTTCTGGTGTCGGTGCCCCGTGCGAGGCTCGGAAGGTTGAGCACGGGGCGCTGTGCTGTTCAGTGGCGAGAGCGGGAGCGCGAGGTCTGCTCGCGCAGGGGGTCCGGCTCGACGGCGAGCTCGGGCCGGACGGTGTACGTGTCGCGCAGGGCCTCGTACTGCTCCTCGGTGAGTCGGATCTCGCGGCCGACGCGCAAGTGCTCGACCTTCTTCGGGATCCGGCGGGCCCAGTAGTCCCGGGTCTTACCCAGGCGCTCGACGACGTCGTCGAGGGTCAGCTCGTGGGTCAGGGTGCTCACGCCGCCACCTCCGCGCCGACGTACCGCTGGATGAAGTACTGCTGCCCCTTGCCGGTGACCTTCGGCGTCTTGTTGATGGTCACGTGGCCGTCGGAGTGGGTGACCGCGGTCTCCTTCACGCGGAACAGGCCGAGCTCCATCGCGCGCTGCGTGGGCATGTTCCAGTCGGTGCCCCGGCGCTTGATGAGGTAGCCGTCGCGGCGCAGCCACTCGAACAGCCGCGTGCCGCCGACCTCGACGCCGTTGCCCTTGAGGATCTTGGCGAGGTCGCCGACGAGGATGTCGGTGCGCGACGTCGCGACCGCGTCGGCGAAGACCACCTTCGGGCGGTCGGCCTCGATCTGACGGTGCGCCTGCTCGATCACGCGCTGGGCCTCGATCAGCGCCGTGGCCATGAGCTCGGGCCCGGTGAGCGCCGGGGCGGAGCCGTAGTGACCGGTCTTCATGATCTGCGGCACTACGTCGTGCGTGAGCCAGCGACGAAAGCGGCGAGCCTCCGGCTTGCGGCTGTCGAGCGTGACGTCGATGACGCCCGACTCGGTGACGGCGTGCGCCTGCTGGGTCCGGCCCATCGAGTCGATGACGTCCACGGTCTGGACGTCATCCCCCTCGAGGCGGGCGGCGACGTTGCGAGCGTTCGAGATGCCGAGTGCGCGGCAAACATCGCCGAGCACGAACAGCGGGGCGCCGCCCGGGCCGACGACGGCGCGCACCTGCTCGCCGTCGAAGTCGAATGGCTGGAGGTGGGTCATGCGATCCTTCTTCCTGTAGAGGAGCCCTCGCGATTGCCCTGTCCGGAGCCGCGGGGGCTTCTTGCTGTCTTCACCTGATGAAGGTGCTCATCGGGGGTGATGTGTGACCGGCCCGCGCGGAACTTGGTCGGCCCGATCAGGTCAAGCAGCCACGAGACGCTTCGCGTTCTGCCGCGAATCGCTGGACGACCTGGACATGAAGAGGTCGTCCGTGCCCACCTGCAGGTACATCGCGATGCGCACGGCGGGCTCGAGGTCGAGCGTGTTGACCTCGCCTCGCAGCAGGCGACCGAGGTACGAGTGCGACTTCCAGCCGGCAGCCTTCGCCAGCTCTCGCTGCGACACGTCCTGGATCACCATCAGCTTGGCGAGCTTCTTGCGGTCGGTGAGGACCATCCAGATTGCTCCCATCGGTGTCGGGGTTGGTGCCCTCACTGTATCCAGCTCCTTCTCGTTGTGTCCAGCGTTCTGCGACAAACATACATAGCCGGTGCCCACCGCGCAAGGGCCCCTCGTGCCCGTCCGGGGCGCGGAAGTCCGCCATTGCTACGCTGACCTGTAGATACAGAGCGCGTGTTTCGGTGTCCAGACGTCCCGTGCGCTCGGTGCCCACCCTGCTGGACGTGATGCCCTGCCGCCCTGAACTGTGGTGCCCGTGAAGGAGGAATCGTGACTACGAGCAAGCTCTGGGCGCTGATCGAGGAGTGGCGCGACGCGCAGCTCTTCCCTGTCTCGCAGGCTGCGCTGGCATCGAAGATCGGCGTCTCGCGCAGCGCGATGTCGCAGTGGAAGTCCGGCCAGGCGAAGCCCTCGCCGGAGAAGCTGCGGCGGATCGCCAGCGTGACCCGGGTCCCGTACGAACGACTCCTCGAGGCTGTAGTCCACGACATGGGCTACCTGGGTACCGAGGAGGTGGTGGGCAATGCTGAGCATCCCGCCCCCATCAAGGCGGCCGGCCACGAGCCGGCGCACGACCGCTACACCCTCGACGGCGAGCGGATCGACCCCGACGACCACGTGCTCGCCGCGCGCGACGTGGACGACGACGCTGAGGTCGAGGCGCAGCAGGAGGAGGCGTGACGGGCGCGACGTGTCCAGAATCGCCCAGCACCAGGGCCGTCCGGGCTTCGATGTCCTGTCACACTGGGGATGAACCACCGATGGCCCACGAGAGGGGGTGGACAAGATGGCCTTCCCGCTGAAACTCGCGTCGCTACTGAGTGGCGCCACTCGGCATCAGCTCAACGCCTGGCGCGCGAGCGGCTTGGTGGTTCCCGAGATTCGGCCGTTCCGGCCGCCGCTCTACTCGTTCCGAGACCTGATCTTGCTGCGCTCGATCGCCTTCCTGCGCGCCGAGACGTCGAGCCAGAAGGTGCACAAGGCGTTCGCGAACCTCAGCCTCCTCGAGATCACGTCGCACCCATCGCGCTACCAGTTCGGGACCGATGGCACGACGATCTGGATTGGTCTCGACGGCGGGCAGGCGGTCGACCTTGTTCAGCGTGTGGGTCAGATCGACCTCTTCACCTTCGAGGACCTGACGAGCGAGTTCGTCAACTTCCGGGGGACGACCGTGCCGAACTTTGACCGACCGGCCGACCACGTTCAGGTCAGGTATCGAAGGATGGGCGGGTGGCCCACAATCGAAGAGACGCGCGTGCCCTATGACACCGTCGCGAACCTCGTCGACTACCGGACAGTGTTCCCCGATGACGTGCACCACTACTACCCAGGCGTGACCGCCGAGGCGGCCGAGAGCGCCGTCGGCTTCAACCGTCAGGTCGAGGAGGCGGCCGCTTGATGCGCCACTTCTTCGTCGACGAGAACCTCACTCCGGAACTCGCGACCTTGCTCTCGAAGGTCCACCGTCAGCACCGCTTCACGTCGGCCCAGAGTGCTGGGCTGCGCGGCGTGGACGACGTCGAACTCTTCGGAGATCTCCAGCACCGCGGCTTCGATGCGATCATCACGCACGACGCGAATCAGCTCGAGATCCCAGAGGAGCGCGACGGGTTGCGCTCCGCCGGTCTGCACTGGATCGGTGTCCCACAGGGGCGTGTAGTTGGCGTCGATCTTGTGGCGTGCCAGCTCTCGGTCGTCACTCCCGCGATTCAGCACATCGTGTCCAACTGGTCCAAGAAGCCGACCGCCTACGTCTTGACCGGACTGACCGACCTTGCGCAGATCATCGCTGGCACGACTCGCTTGTAGCTCGCCGTGCCGCCGTGCACTCGTCGCCTCGGGCATGTAGACCTGGACGGGATGTCGCTCGAGGACCTGATCGCCGCCGCCGAGGAGCTCGGCGTCCACGTGAAGTGGATGGACCTCGGCCGGCGCGCGGGGGAGCTGCGGCGCTCCGGGCTCGTGCTGCTCAACCACCGCAAGTCCGTGCTCACGCAGCGGTGCACGCTCGCCCACGAGATGGGCCACTGGACCCTCGGGCACGACTGGACGCTCTACCACGACGTCCCCCGCGACGAACGCGAGGCTGACGCCTACGCCGCGGAGCTGCTCATCTCACCTGTGGAGTACGCGCTGGCCGAGCGCACCCATGGCGAGCACCCCGGGGCGCTGGCCCGTGAGCTCGAGGTCACCCGACGGCTGATCGAGGTCTGGCAGGACGATGTGTGGCGTCGGGCGACGCGCCCGACAGTCCGCCGCCACCTGCGCGCGGTCTAGACCTCAGTCTGGATCGTCGCAGGTCAAGGCCTGAATGTCAGCGAATCCTAACCACGCGGGCTGCCGGAATATCGCGACGTCGGGATGCCAGGGACAGGTGGAGCGGGCCAGATATCACCCGCTCGCCGGGAGGTTCTGAGAGCCACCGCCTGAAACCATGTGCGACATGCGTCGACTCCTCTCCTCTGCTGGCATCGTCCTGACCATGACCGCTCTTGCCGCCTGCACGTCCTCCGTTGATGGCGCGGAGGATGCCGAGGCGACACCTTCGGAGTCGACTGGGCCAGCTGTGGAGAAGAATGCGGAGTACTCCACGGTCGAGGACTTCCGGGACGCCGCGGTGCTCGCCGGGCTCGACTGCCCTGCATGGGAGGAGCGGACCGGCATGACGCACGCCCTGGCCGCAGGGGACTGCGACGACGAGACGGTGCTGTCGATCTTCGACAGCGCCGCGCAACGAGATGACCAGGCGGCTGCACTCAAGGCTCTCAGTAGCGAGCCGCATCCTCTGCTACTCGGTCCGAACTGGATGGTCAACAGCGCCCCCGAGACGCTCGACCTACTCCAGCCGATCCTCGGCGGTGAAGTCGACTCGGAGCCCGCCCCCGAGCCGGAGACTCCTGAGGTTACGAAGAAGGACCTCAAGGCGTCAGCTCGGGTCAAGGAGAAGGAGTGCTTCGGGTCGGCCGGGTGCCTGATCACAGTAGAGCCGGTGCTCGACGTGAAGTCGAACTATCTCGGCGTCGACGAAGGAGGGTTCGAGGTCACCATCGAGTACCGCGGGGGCGAGGATGGCCCGATTGTCCGCACGATCGAGGTCGATGAGGGTGGCGAGTACTCGTACCGCGAGGAGACTGTCTCGACGGCGTCGTCGGACGACAAGGTCAAGGTCAAGGTCACCGACATCCACTACCCGTACAGCGGCTAATCACCCCTCGATCTGCGGGTGCGCGGCCGTCAGGGCCCCGGAGATCGCCCCGCGGATCGCCTGCTGCGCCGCGGGCATCACGTGGCCGTAGCGGTCCACCGTCGTGGTGATCGACTCGTGCCCGAGGTGGGCCTGGACGTAGTTGATCGGCACGCCGGCGCCCAGGAGCCACGAGGCGTTGCTGTGCCGGGCGTCGTGGATCCGTGGTCGCTTCCCGAGCGCGGGGGACAGGGGCGTGATGGGCTCGCCGTCGGCGCGCCGCGGCACGGTCACGCGGCCCTTCTCGGGCTGCGCCGGCTCGCCGTTGGCCAGCCGGACGGCGGGCGCCCACACATCCTTGGAGAACGTGCGGTGCTTGACCTCCTCACCGCCGGCCGCGCGGAAGACGTAGTCGTAGGCCGGGCGCTTCTCGATCAGCGGCGTGAGCACCTCGACGACCTCGGGCGCCAGGGCCACGGTGCGCCGGGAGCGTCGGGACTTCGGCGGACCGACCGTGCCGTCCCGGCGCCAGGCGCGCTCGATGGTCGCCACGGGTGCGGGTTCGCCGGTGATCGGGTCCCGGCGCTGGAGGTCGACGTCGCCCACGCGCAGCGCCGTGATCTCGCCCCAGCGCAGGCCGGTGGAGAACAGGGTCGTGACCATGGGCTGCCAGCGCGGGGCGAAGCACCCGAGGAAGCGCAGGTACTCCTCGTGCGTCAGGAAGACCATGGGCTCGCGCTCGGTGCGCGGCAGGCGCGTCCCGTCGCACGGGCTCGAGCTGATGAGCCCGGAGCGCACGGCGCGCTTCATCGCGGCCGAGAGGAACGAGTGCCGGTTCGCGATCGTCTTGCCGGAGATCGGCTTGCCGCCGCGCACCTTCTCCTTCGCCATGGCGTTGACCCACCGGGCGACGTCGTCGGGGTGCACGGCGTCGACGGGCAGCGGGCCGAGCTCGCCGAGGTCGTTGCGCACGTGCCCGCGGTAGGTGCGCAGGCACGTCTCCCCGACGCCGGTCAGCAGCTCGATGTGCTTCGCGCACCACTGCGCCACGGTCGGCGTGCCCTCGCGTGCGCCGGCCCGGGCGTCGGCGATCTGCTCGGCGCGATCGGCCCCGACGTCGGCCAGCAGACGAGCGAACGTCGTCGCGGCACGCTCGGAGGCGAAGGTGCGCGACGTGGCCTTGCTCCCGCGCCCGCCCGTGCGGTACCGGACCTTCCACGTCTCGGTGCCGTCCTTCGCGCGATGCATGGTCGGTGTCGGCATGGCGCCCATGATGCCTCCTGGTGTGCACGGTGTGCACACGCGATCCCGAGATTGCCCGATTCTGACCCTGGCCGCCCCGGTTCGCCCGGACGGTCCCGGTGCAGGTCAAGGCCTATTTCTGCTGGTCACCAGTCTACCTCGCCCGGAGGGCAGGGACCGGTTCGAACCCGGGCGGGGGCACGCGGCGGCCGGGTCTTCTGCCCGTGGCAGAACCGGTGCCCGCACGGCGCGCACGGCCCGCCTCCCGGCACGGACCCGGAGTAGCGTCGGGTCCATGACGAGGAGCGACGACGCGCACGAGCCGCTGCTGAGACACCTCCTGGGTGCCATCCTGCGCCGCGCGCGGCAGCGCCAGAGGCGCACGCTGCAGGAGGTCGCCGAGGCGGCCCGCATGTCGACCGCCTACCTGTCCGAGGTCGAGCGTGGCCGCAAGGAGCCGTCGTCGGAGGTGCTCGCCGCCGTCTGCCGGGCGCTCGACCTGCGGCTCGTCGACCTCGTCGCCGACACCCACGCCACCCTCGTCGCGGCGACCGGACCGCGCGTGGTCCTGACGTCCACGCGCCCGACGACGGTCCGGCACGTGCGCTCGTCGACCGGCGTGGCAGCGCTGCCCGGCGGAGGCCCGCGCACCACGCGCGACGTCGTCGCGCTCGCTGCCTGAGCACGTCCGCACGACGCCGTCCGCGCCGGCCGACGAGCGCACGCGCCGGCCCGATCCGGCGGACCGGCGCCGCGCCGGACCAGTACCCGTCAGGCCGTCGCGTGCTTGCGGGAGGTGACGACGGCGTCGGCCACGCCGTACTCGACGGCCTCGGCCGCGGTGAGGATCAGGTCGCGATCCGTGTCCCGGCGCAGCTGGGACGCGGGCCGGCCGGTGTGCCGGGCCAGGAGGGTCTCCGTCTCGTCGCGCAGCCGCTGGATCTCCCGTGCCTGGATCGCCAGGTCGGACACGGTGCCCTGGCTCTGCCCGGACGGCTGGTGCAGCAGCACGCGGGAGTGCTCGAGCACGGTCCGCCTGCCCGGCGTGCCCGCCGCGAGCAGCACGGCCGCCGCCGACGCCGCCTGCCCCATGCACGTGGTGGCCACGTCGCAGCGCACGAACTGCATGGTGTCGTAGATCGCCGTCATGGCCGTCGCGGAGCCGCCGGGAGAGTTGATGTACAGGTCGATCGGCGACTCGGGCGACTCGGACTCGAGGTGCAGCAGCTGCGCCATGACCACGTTCGCCACGCCGTCGTCGACCTCGGTGCCGAGGAAGATGATGCGGTCGCGCAGCAGGCGGCTGAACACGTCGGAGGCGCGCTCGCCGAGCGGGGTGCGCTCGATGACGCTGGGAATGGTGTAGCTGCTCATCAGAGGCCCACCTTCCGGCCGGGCGCCGTCGGGCGGACGTCGTCCACCGACTCGACGACGCGGTCGACGAACCCGTACTCGACCGCCTCGGCCGCCGTGAACCAGCGGTCACGGTCGGCGTCCTCGGTGATCTGGGCGAGGGTGCGGCCGGTGTGCTTCGCGGTGAGCGCGGCCATCACCCGCTTGGTGTGCTCGAGGTTCTCGGCCTGGATCGCGATGTCGATCGCCGTCCCGCCGATGCCGGCCGACGGCTGGTGCATGAGCACCCGGGTGTGCGGCAGCGCGTAGCGCTTGCCGGCCGTGCCGGCGGTCAGCAGGAACTGGCCCATGCTGGCGGCGAACCCGACGCCGACGGTGACGACGTCGTTCGGCAGCAGACGCATGGTGTCGTACACGCCGAGGCCGGCGGACACGGAGCCGCCGGGAGAGTTGACGAACAGGGCGATGTCCGCCGCGGCGTCCTCGGCGGACAGGAGCAGGAGCTGGGCGCAGACGCGGGTGGCGACGGCGTCGTCGATCTCGGTGCCGATGACGACGATGCGCTGGTGCAGCAGCCGCGTGGCGAGCTGGTCGTCGAACGGTGCGGAGGGTGGAGGAGCGTCGGAGGAGCGGAGCGTGGTGATCGTCATGGCCCCACCGTGCGGCGTCGCGACCCCCGGGGGGACGGCGATATGCCGTCAGCGCATCCGCTCCTGGCAGATCAGCGCGCCGCCGGGTCGGCGTGGTGCCGGCGTGCGGTCTCCTCGGCGGCGCGGACGACGGCGTCGAGCACCTGGCGCACGGCCCGGCGGCGGGCACGGTCCGGACGCATCACCGCGGCGACGTGCCGCGTGGCCGGGACGCCCGTGAGGGGCCGCAGGGTCAGCCGGTCCCCGGTCGGGGTGGTGAAGCGGGGCAGGACCGCCAGGCGGTCGCCGGCCGCGACGAGGGACTCGATGAGCCGGTTGTCCACGAGCCGCTGCCGGACGTCGAGCTGCGCGCCGGTCGTCTGCTCGATGCTCCGCAGGACCGTGTCGAACGGGTATCCGGCCGGCACGCCGATCCAGGCGGAGTCGACCACGTCGTGGGCGTCGACCGTCTCCCGGACGGCGAGCGGGTGGTCGGTGGCCATCGCCACGTCGAGCGGCTCGCCCGCCACGGGGACCACGACGAGGCCGTCGGTCCCGGCCGGCCGGACGCTGGTCAGGCTGTGCGCGATGACGACGTCGTGGTCGGCGGTCAGGGCGCCGTACGCGGCCTCGGCGAGGTCGACGTCGGTATAGCGCAGGTCGATCCCGCTGCCGGTGAGCGCGCGGTCGACGGCGGGGAGCAGGAAGGCCGCGGCGCTCGGCAGCGCGGCGACGGTGACGGTGCCCGTCGGCGCGTCCCGGAACGCGTCCCAGCGTGCCTGCACCTCGGCGAGGGCCGTGGCCACGTCGACCGCGCCCTCGGCGAGCAGCCGTCCGGCGTCGGTCAGGCGGAGGCCGCGGCCGTGCGGCTCGGCGAGCGGCGCGCCGAGCTCACGCTGCGCCGTGCGCAGCTGCTGCGAGACGGCCGACGGCGTCCGGTGCGTCGCGGCGGCGACGGCGGAGACGCTGCCGCGGTCGGCCAGCTCGCGCAGGAGCTCGAGGTGTCGGACATCCATGTAGGCAGCCTACATAGTCATGACAGAAACCCTCGCTTGTCCTTCACCAATGCTGGGCCGACGATGGCGGTATGCCCTTGCGCCACCGTCTGCTCGCCGCGTCCGTCGCCGTCATGTGGGGTCTGAACTTCCTGGCCATCGACGCGTCGCTCGGACACTTCCCGCCGATGTTCCTCGTCGTCCTCCGGTTCGCGGTGATCGCCGTCCCGACGCTGTTCCTGGTGCCGCGGCCCCGGGTGCCCGTCCGGTGGCTGATCGGCTACGGCGTCGGCTTCGGCATCCTGCAGTTCGCCTTCCTCTACTGGGGGATGGCCGTCGGGATGCCGGCCGGGCTCGCGTCCCTGGTGCTCCAGGCGTCGGGACCGTTCACGGTGGTCCTCGGAGCGACGTTCCTCCGCGAGCGGGTCGGGCCGCGGCAGGTCGCCGGGATCCTGGTGGCCGTCGTCGGCCTCACGGTGGTCGGCTGGCAGCAGGCGCAGACGGCGGCGCTCCTGCCGTTCCTGCTCACGCTCGCCGGCGCGCTGGGCTGGGCGCTCGGCAACATCTCCAACCGGCAGGCGAGGCCCGAGAACCCGCTGCACCTCACCCTGTGGATGTCGGTCGTGCCGCCGCTGCCGATGCTGGCGCTCGCCCTGGCCGTCGAGGGTCCGACCCGGATCGTGGGGTCGCTGACGTCGTTCGACGAGCCGGGTGCCGTCGGCGCGCTCGTCGGCCTCGCCTACACGGTGGTGGTCGGCACGGTGCTGGGATCCGGTGTCTGGACCTGGCTCATGGCTCGCCACCCCGCCGGGGTGGTCGCGCCCTACTCGATGCTGGTCCCGGTGGTGGGGATGACGGCGGCGTGGGTCGTGCTGGGCGAGGCGGTCAGCCTGCTGGAGCTGGGCGGCGGAGCGCTGGTCGTCGCGGGCGTGCTGTGGGGCGGGGCGCGTCGTCGGGCGCGGGTCGTCGAGCCGACCGGGTCCGACGGCGCGGTACCGGACGGTCCGGCCTCAGTGCCCGTCGTCGCGCGGTGAGGGCCGGTCGTCGCGCACGGCGTCCACGACGGGGAACGCGTTGAAGTGGACCTGGACGGGCACCGCACCGGGCACGTCCTCCTGGTCCTTCAGCGGCTCCAGCTGCTCGTCGAGGACGACGCTGACGGCCTGGATCAGGCGCGAGAGCTGTGCGGGCGTGGCGAAGAAGTTGGAGGTGCTGAGCGTGACGGCATCCTTCCACCGGGCGAGCGCCGTCTGCTCGAGGTCCGTGTCCATGACGTCCAGGAGCCGCCAGATCTTGTCCTGACGGGTGCGCTCGAACTCGGCGTTCACGAGGGACTTGGTGGTCCGCAGGCCGGCGTCGTCGTGGTCCTCCGGACCGATGGAGAACCCGCCCGGCGAGGCCTCCCACCACCGCTCGCGGGCCGTGCCGCGCCCCTCGACCTCCCGGACGAAGTCGTGCTTGGCGAGCTGGCGCAGGTGATAGCTGGTCGAGCCGCTGGACTCGCCGACGAGCTCGGCGAGCCGGCTGGCGGTGAGCGCTCCGTGGACCTGCAGGAGGTCGAGGATCCGCACCCGCAGCGGGTGTGAGAGCCCTCGGAGCCGCAACGCGCTCAGCCGGCCGGGCCGCCGGTCGTCGCCGGACGGGGCCTCGGGGGTGTCGCTCATGCGACGACGGTACAGCGAGGCGCTCAGCGCAGGCCGAGCGGGTTGACCTGGGCAGCGTTGTCCCGCATGTGCTCGTCGGCGCGGTAGCGCGCCTCGGCAGCGCGTCGCGCAGCGGTGTGGTCGCCCGGCGAGCGCGCGGCGGTCCGGGTCATCCGGGTGCCCAGCGCGACCAGCGCGTGGCCGAGGCGGTCGACGAGGTCGTCGAGCAGGCGGCGCTCGGTGCGGGACGTGGTCGTGGGTGAGGTGATGGCGAGCAGCATGTCGGGCTCCCGGTGGTGACGGACGGTGCATCCGAGTAGTACCAAGATAGCGTTGCAAAGATCATGTTGCAACATGTTCTTTGGATCGCATGTGGAGTGCGGTGCGAGGCGCGTGGTGCAGCGGTGCGGCATCGATCATCGTACAAGTGTTCGAAAGCGGAGGCCAGGGTTCATCCACCCGTGACCTCGCGGGAACTCGACCGGCGTACGCTCCGTTGTGCAGCCGTACGATGCCGCCGTCGTGCACCTCCCCCCGCCCTCAGGAGTGTGTGTGTTCCGCCTTGCCCGCCTGTCCCTGGCCAACCGCGCCGTCGTCGCTCTCGCGACGATCGCGATCTTCGCGTTCGGCACCCTGAGCCTGACGTCGCTCAAGCAGGAGCTCATCCCGTCGCTCGAGCTCCCGGCCGGTGCCGTCGTCGCCGTGTACCCCGGCGCGTCGCCCGAGGTGGTCGAACAGAACGTGACCGAGCCCCTCGAGGCCGCGGCGCAGACGGTCGACGGGATCGAGTCGATCACCTCGACGGCGTCCACCGGCATGTCGATGACCACGGTCGCCTTCGAGTACGGCACGGACATGGATGCCGCCACCCAGCGGCTCACCACCGCGGTGACGCGCACCCAGTCGCAGCTCCCGGAGGACGTCGACCCGCAGGTCGTCACCGGCTCGCTCGACGACCTGCCGGTGGTCCAGCTGGCCGCCGCCGGGTCCGACGACGTCGCCGCCCTCGCCGACGAGATCGACACCGTCCTGGTCCCCGCGCTCGAGGAGATCGACGACGTGCGCTCGGTGGCCGTCACCGGCGGGCAGACGGAGCAGGTGCTCATCGAGGTCGACCCGGCCGAGCTGGCGGACGACGGCCTCGAGCTCACCCAGGTGACCGACGTCCTGGCGGACTACGGCGTGGTGATCCCCGCCGGCACCGTCACCGAGGACGGCGCGACCTACTCCCTGCAGGCCGGGACCCGCGTCGAGAGCGTCGACGACCTCGAGGACATCCCCCTCGTGCCGTCCGCCGCCGAGACCGGCGGCGCGGGCGACGCCGCCGACGGCACCGGCACGGACTCCGGAGCGGGCGGCGACGCCACCGCGCCCGACGGCGCGACCGACGTTCCGCCGTCGGACACCGGGGGAGAGCCCGGCACCGGCGACGAGGCGATCGTCCCCGGCGAGGACGAGCTGCTGCCGGACGCCAACGCGCCCCCGGCGCCGCCCGCGCTGCCGGAGCCCGTGCTGCTCGGCGACGTCGCCGAGATCACCGTGGCTCCCACCGAGGCGGACTCCTTCTCCCGGCTGGACGGTGAGCCGTCGCTGGGCATCGCCATCACCAAGACCCCGCAGGGCAACACCGTCGACGTCTCGCACGCGGTGCAGGAGGTCCTGGACGACAACGCGGCCGAGCTGGACGAGGCCGGCGTGAGCACCGCGGTCGTGTTCGACCAGGCGCCCTTCATCGAGGAGTCCATCGAGGGCCTGGCCACCGAGGGCGGCCTCGGGCTGATCTTCGCGATCCTCATCATCCTGGTGTTCCTGCTGTCCGTGCGTTCGACGCTCGTCTCGGCCGTGTCGATCCCGCTGTCCCTCGCGACGGCGTTCCTCGTCATGGACCTGACCGGGTACACGCTGAACATCCTCACGCTGGCCGCGCTGACCATCTCCATCGGGCGCGTGGTCGACGACGCGATCGTCGTCATCGAGAACATCAAGAGACACCTGTCCTACGGCGAGGACAAGAAACAGGCGATCCTCACCGCCGTCGGCGAGGTCGCGGGCGCCATCTCCGCCTCGACCATCTGCACCGTGGCGGTGTTCCTGCCGCTGGGCCTCGTCTCCGGCATGACCGGCGAGCTGTTCCGGCCGTTCGCGTTCACCGTCGCCATCGCGATGCTCGCGTCGCTGCTCGTGGCGCTGACCATCGTGCCGGTGCTCGCCTACTGGTTCGTCAAGGCACCGAAGGGTAGCGCCGGGTCCGACGGCGTCGCTGATGACGGTGGCGAAGCCGTCCGCGAGGCCGCCGAGGCCAAGGAGCGTCGCGGCCTGTGGCAGCGCGCGTACGTGCCGAGCCTCGCCGCGTCGCTGCGGCACCCGTGGATCTCGCTGGTGATCGCCGTCGGCATCCTCGCGGGCACGCTCGCGCTCGTGCCGCGGCTCGAGACCAACTTCATCGGCGACTCCGGCCAGGACACCGTCTCGGTCACGCAGACCTTCACCGACACGGCGTCGCTGGAGGCGCAGGACGAGGCCGCCCGCGACATGGAAGAGGCCCTCGACGGCGTCGAGGGGATCGAGACCGTGCAGACCTCCGTGGGCTCGGGCGACGCCGGCGAGGCTGCGTTCTTCGGCGGCGGTTCGACGCCCACCGCGACCTTCTCGATCACGCTCGACGAGGAGGCCGACCCGCTCGTGGTCCAGGCCGACGTCCGGGACGCGGCGGAGTCGCTCACCGGCGACGGCCCGACGACGGAGGTCAGCGTGGCCGGCGGTGACTCCGGCTTCGGGTCCACCACCATCGACCTGGTGGTCCGCGCCCACGACGCCGACGACCTGACCGCGGCGGCTGACGACGCCACGGCCGCCGTCTCCGGCCTCGACGGCGTCGCGGAGGTCACCAACGACCTCGCCTCGGCCCAGCCGGTCCTGCAGGTCACGGTGGACCGTGAGGCGGCCGCCGAGGCCGGCCTCACCGAGACCCAGGTGGCCGGGATCGTGTCCGGCACGATGAACCCGGAGCAGACGGTCGGCGAGGTCGACCTCGGGGACGGGCCGGTGGACGCCGTCGTCGTCTCGGGCGAGGCGCCCGCGACCGTCGAGGAGGTCGAGGAGATCGAGATCCAGACCGCCGCCGGCATGGTCCCGCTGACGGACGTGGCCGAGGTCGCGGAGGTCGAGACGCCGACGTCGATCAGCCGCGTCGACGGGGAGCGGTCGGCCACCGTGTCGATCACCCCGGAGAGCCAGGACCTCGGCACGCTGAGCACCGACGTGGCCGCTGCCGTCGACGGGCTCGAGCTGCCGCCCGGCGCGACCGTGGAGATCGGCGGTGTCGCCGCCGACCAGGAGGATGCCTTCGCCGACCTGGGCCTGGCCCTGCTCGCCGCCATCGCGATCGTCTACCTGATCATGGTCGCGACGTTCAAGTCGTTGGTGCAGCCGCTCATCCTGCTGGTCTCCGTGCCGCTGTCCGCCACCGGCGCCCTCGTGGCGTTGCTGGCGACCGACACGCCGCTCGGCGTCCCGGCGCTCATCGGCGTGCTCATGCTGATCGGCATCGTGGTGTCCAACGCCATCGTGCTCATCGACCTCATCAACCAGTACCGGCTGCGCGGCCGGTCGCTGGACGAGGCGGTGCGCGAGGGCGCCCGCAAGCGCCTGCGGCCGATCGTCATGACGGCGCTCGCCACCATCGGTGCGCTCACGCCCATGGCGATCGGGGTCACCGGCGGCGGGGCGTTCATCTCGCAGCCGCTCGCGCTCGTGGTGATCGGCGGACTGATCTCCTCGACCCTGCTGACCCTGCTCATCGTGCCGGTGCTGTACGTGCTGGTCGAGGGTCGCAAGGACCGCCGGGCCGCCCGGCGGGACCGCAGGGCCGCGAAGCGGGAGGCGAAGCAGGTCGAGCGAGCGGACCGCGAGGCGGCGCGTGCCGCCCGGACCAGCGACCGTCCCGGGAGCTGACCCGACGAGGTCACAGATCGGCCGGGAACCTGACGGCCGGGTCGCGCGTTGCCTAGGATGATGGCCACGGCCAGCGACCCGGCCCTGCCCGCGCGACGACCCGTCGTCGGGCACCCGGCAGCCGCGACCAGGAGGAGCTCATGAGCAACCCCGTCTTCTCGAACAGCGCCGTCTTCGGCGAGCCCCGTCGCGGTGCCGGTGGTGCCACGACAGCACCGGGCGGCCCGGGCCAGTACGGCCAGGCCGGTCAGTTCGGCGCCCAGGCGGCCGACGCCGCCTCGCTGCAGAACATGTACAACGCGCCGTCGGCGTCTCCCGTCGACACCAAGCGTCTGACCTACACCGACGTCATCATGAAGACAGCGGGGCTGTTCGCCCTGCTGGTCGTCACGGCCGCGGTGAGCTGGTCCCTGGTGGACGCCATGCCGGCCCTGTGGATCGGCGGCATGATCGTCGGGCTCGTCCTCGGTCTGGTCAACGCGTTCAAGAAGAACCCGAGCCCGCTGCTCATCACGCTGTACGCCGCGGCGCAGGGCCTGTTCCTCGGCGGGATCTCAGCCTTCTTCGAGACGCAGTACGGCGGCATCGTCGCCCAGGCAGTCCTGGCGACGCTGTCTGTGTTCGCCGCGGCGCTCGGGCTCTTCAGCTCCGGCAAGGTGCGCGTGACGCCCAAGTTCACGCGGTTCCTGCTGGTCGGTATGGTCGGCTACCTGGTCTTCTCGCTCGTCAACGTCGTGCTGACCTGGACCGGCGTGCTCGACGGCTGGGGCCTGCGCTCCGGGTGGATGGGCATCGCGATCGGCATCTTCGCGGTGATCCTGGCCACCATGTCGCTCATGGTGGACTTCGACTCCATCAAGCGCGGCGTCGAGCAGGGCGTCCCGGCCAAGTTCGCGTGGTCCGCGGCCTTCGGCCTCATGGTCACCCTCATCTGGCTCTACCTGGAGATCCTGCGCCTGCTCGCGATCTTCCGCGAGTGACGCGCCTCCTGGCGCGGTAGTACGCGCCCGCCCGACCGCGACGACGGCCGGCCACCCTGCCCAGGGTGGCCGGCCGTCGTCGTCCCCCCGAGGTAGCGCACACCCCCGCGAGGTAGCGCTCACCCCCGCGAGGTAGCGCACCGTCGGACGATCAGCTGTTCTGGTCGCTCAGCGCGGTGATCCCGGCGACGAGCATGGTCACCAGGGCCTCGAAGCTGCGGTCGAGGTCCTGGGGCATGCGGAACCCGCCACCCAGCTCCAGCGCGACGAACCCGTGCACGGCCGAGCGCGCGGCGCGCACGGCATCGACCACGCCGTCGTCCGGCAGCCCGAAGCCGCGCAGCGCCGCGACGGCGACGGCGACGCTCTCGGCGGCGGCGGCGCGGTGCTCGGCGTGCGCCGGGGCGTCGGGGTCGGGACCGACCTGGGTGGCGGCGTACCGGCCGGGGTACGTGCGGGCGTGGTCGCGCCAGGCGTGTGCCATGGCGCGGACGGCGTCGGCCCCGGACAGCCCGACGGTCGCGCGTGAGCTGACGACGGCGAGCTCGCGGACGGCGCGGGCGGCCACCTCGCGGCGCAGCTCGGCCAACGACCCGACGTGCTTGTACAGGCTGGGCGTGGCCACGCCGGCGCGGGCGGCGACCTGCGCGAGCGTGAGCCCGGCGAACCCGTCCGGACCGCCGTCGTCGACGATCCCGAGCGCGAGGTCGACGACCGCGTCGCGGGACAGGCCGGCCCTAGGCACCGTGGTCACCCGCCACGGGCAGGCCGGCGAGGAACCCGAGCACGGCCGGGACCACGACGTCGGGGGTCTGGTGCTGGGGGTAGTGCCCGGCGTCCGGCACGAGGATGCCGTGCTCCGGCGGCACGCCGATCGCCTCGCGCACCCAGGCGAGCTCGGCTGCCGGGTCGGCGAAGTCGGGGTCGAGGGCGCCGACGACGGCGAGCGCGGGGGCCTGCACGTCGGCCAGCCGGCGCTCGACGACGGTGTGGTCGAGCGCGACCGTCAGCGCGCGGAACGAGCGCAGGTGGGCGCCGTCGGACATCGCGGCCCTGACCTGGGCGACGTGCTCGCGGTGCCGGGGCGACCGACGCCCCTTGCTGATCATCGAGTAGTAGCCGGCCCAGACGGCTGCGCCCCAGGGGCGGGCGAAGAGCCCGCGGTAGGCCGCGCGCAGGAGCCGCTGCTTGCCGGGGGAGAGGGTCTCGCGGAGGAACGGGCTGAGCAGTACGAGCCCACGCACGAGCTCGGGTCGCTCGGCGGCCGCCCAGGTCGCGGCCGACGCCCCCATGGAGCTGCCCATGAGCACGGCGGGACCGGCGTCGAGGTGCTCGACGAGCGCCAGGAGGTCGGCGCCGGTCGCCTCGTCCCCGTGCCGGGTGAAGCTGGTGTCGGAGTCGCCGTGACCTCGCAGGTCGGCGACCACGACGCGCCACCCGGCCTCGACGAGGGCCGGGGTGACGTCGTCGTAGGTGGAGCGCAGGTCACCCATCCCGGGGACGGCGACGACGAGCGGGCCGTCCGTCGCGCCGGAGTCGGTGTAGGCGAGGCGACCCTCGGGGAGCCGGAGGAAACGCAGGTTATCTAGCATAGCCGAAAAGCTACGTCCATTAGCCAACGCGCGCAAGGGGGTGCTGCACCACACTCGTGGCCTGTGGTCAGGTGCCGCTCGGGGTGCGGAACGACCGGTGGTCGGTGGGCTCCTCCTCGGCACGGATCACGTGCATGACGGCGTTGATGAGCGCCAGGTGCGTGAACGCCTGCGGGAAGTTGCCCAGGTGCCGGCCCGTGCGCGGGTCGATCTCCTCGGCGTAGAGGTTCAGCGAGGAGGCGAACGACAGGAGCCGCTCGCACAGGGACCGCGCGCGGTCGATCTCCCCGATCTCGCACAGCGCGCTCACGAGCCAGAACGAGCAGATCGTGAACGTGCCCTCCTCGCCGGCCAGCCCGTCGTCGGTCTCCTCGGTCCGGTAGCGCAGCACGAGCCCGTCCTCGGTGAGCTCGTCGGCGATCGCCAGCACCGTGGCACGCACGCGCTCGTCGTCGGGCGGCAGGAACCGCAGGAGCGGGACGAGCAGGAGCGACGCGTCCAGGGCGTCGTCGCCGTAGCGCTGGGTGAAGACACCGCGGCCGTCGACCCCCTTGGTGCAGATGTCGGCGTGGATCTCGTCGGCGAGCTTCTGCCACTGCTCGGCGAAGTCGGGCTCGTCGTACAGGCGGGCGAGCCGCGCCCCCCGGTCGAGCGCGACCCAGCACATGAGCTTCGACGAGGTGAAGTGCTGCGGCTCGCCGCGCACCTCCCAGATGCCCCGGTCGGGCAGGTGCCAGTGCTTGGCGGCCTCCTCCACCTGACGCTTGAGCACCGGCCACAGGGCTTCGGGGAGCTGTTCGCGGTTGCGCGTGTGCAGGTACACCGAGTCCAGCACGGCACCCCAGACGTCGTGCTGGCGCTGGTTGTACGCGGCGTTGCCCACGCGGACCGGCCGGGCGCCCTCGTAGCCCGACAGATGGGTCAGCTCGGACTCGGTGAGCTTCTCCTCACCGCCCACGCCGTACATGATCTGGAGCTGCTTGTTGTCGTGGCAGGCGTCCTGGATGAACGCGAAGAAGTCGTTGGCCTCGCGGTCCAGGCCGAGCGTGTACAGACCCCACAGCGCGAACGTCGAGTCCCGGATCCACGCGTAGCGGTAGTCCCAGTTGCGTTCGCCGCCCGGCGTCTCGGGCAGCGACGTCGTCGCCGCGGCCAGCAGCGCCCCCGTCGGGGCGTAGGTCAGCCCCTTGAGCGTCAGGGCCGACCGCTGCAGGAAGATGCGCCACGGGTGGTCGGGGAACGAGCCCTGCGTGATCCAGTCGCGCCAGAACTGCTCGGTGCGCCACATCTTGTCCACGGCCTCGTCCCAGCTGACGGGCGCCGGCAGCGGGGACCACGCCAGCGCCACGAAGGCCGTCTCGCCCTCGCTCATCCGGGTCCGGGCCTGGGCGCGCTGTCCCTCCAGGCCGAACCGGAGGCTGGAGCTCAGGCGCAGGTCCGGGTTCTCGTCGCCCATGCGGGCCACGACCGACGAGTACCCGTCGTCCAGGTAGTCCCAGTCCGGCTCGCCGCGCGCGTAGTCGGGCTTGGGGGAGCAGACCACCTCGAGGTCGACCGTGCCCGAGACGCACTTCACGGTGCGCAGCAGGACGTGCTCGGCGTCGTGGTCGGTCGGGGTGCGCTTGTGCGTCTGGGACCGCTCGTCGAGGTTGTGCCACGGACCCATGACCATCGCGTCGCGCACCACGAGCCAGCCGGTCGAGGTCTGCCACGTCGTCTCGAGGATGAGCGTGCCCGGCAGGTACCGCCGCGCCACCGGGACGCGCGCGCCGTGCGGCCCCACGCGGAACATCCCCGCCCCGCGGTCCAGGATCGCCGAGAAGACGCTCGGGGAGTCGGGACGGGGCAGGCACATCCACTCGATCGCGCCGCTGGGAGCGACCAGGGCGTTGGTCTCGCAGTCGGACAGGAACGCGTACTCCGCGATGGAGGGGAACGTGCTGCGGCCGTCGGACCGGGGGGTGGGCTGGGCATCGAGCGTCATGGGACCAGACTGCGTCGCGCGGGGGTCCGGGCGCCAGTTGGTGACCCCCGGGTCGCGGAAGATTCACACACTTGTGACGTCAGGTGTCGATCCACGGGTTTCCCGTTCGACCTGGGGGTGAGAAGGTCCCCATCGGGGGGACCGTCGTCACAGGAGATGAGAGCCATGGCGAAGTACATGCTGATCATGCGCAGCACCGACGAGGCCGAGGCGGCGTTCGCGGAGTCCGGCACCGACTTCGAGGAGATGCTCGCGACGATGGGTCGCTTCAACAACGAGCTGATCGAGGCCGGGGTCCTGGTCGCGATGGACGGTCTCGAGGAGGCCGACAAGGGTGTGGTCGTCGACTACTCGGGCGACGAGCCGACCGTCACCGACGGCCCGTACGGCGAGACCAAGGAGCTCTTCAACGGCTTCTGGATCCTCGACGTCCCGACGATCGACGACGCCGTCGCCTGGGCGAAGAAGGCGCCGCTCGCCGGGCCCGGCATGAAGTCCGAGATCCGCCGCATCCCCACGATCGACGAGTTCCCGGCCGACAACGAGTGGATCCAGGCCGAGCGCGCCTGGCGCGAGCGCACCGGCCAGCTCTGAGCCGAGCCGGCCGACCGATCACGCCGGGACCAGCCGGACAGACCTGAGAAGAGGGCAGGACGATGACGAAGTACATGCTGATCATGCGGGGTACCGACGAGGGACAGGCCGACGATGAGGCGATGGACCTCACCGAGGTCATCGCCGCGACGGGCCGCTACAACGAGCAGATGATGGACGCGGGGGTGCTCACCGCCGGCGAGGGGCTCGCCGACGCCTCCGAGGGCGCCGTCGTCGACTTCTCCACCGACACCCCCGTGGTGACGGACGGGCCGTACGGCGAGACCAAGGAGCTGTTCAACGGCTTCTGGATCCTCGACGTCGGCTCGAAGGAGGAGGCCGTCGAGTGGGCCAAGCGGGCGCCGCTCAGCGGGCCCGGGACCAAGCTCGAGGTCCGGCGTGTCCACGGGGTCGAGGACTTCCCCCAGGACAACGAGTGGATCGAGAAGGAGAAGGAGTGGCGCAAGGAGCTCGGGACCGAGTGAGCGGCACCGGCGAGGTGCCCGACGGCGGCACCCCGGCGGCAGCACCGACGTCCGGCGGCGGGGCCGAGGAGGGTCTCGACGCCGGACGCCGGGCGGTCGAGGCCACCTGGCGCATCGAGTCGGCGCGGATCGTGGGTGCGCTGGCCCGGTACACCGGCGACCTCGCGCTCGCCGAGGACGTCGCCTCCGAGGCCGTCGCGGAGGCGCTCGTGAGCTGGCCCCGTGACGGCGTGCCGCGCGACCCGACGGCCTGGCTGCTCGCCACCGGGCGCCGTCGGGCGATCGACGCGTTCCGCCGTCGGGCGGCGCGGGACGTGCGGTACGCCGCGTTCGCCCGGGACCTGGGCGAGGGCGGGGCGCACGCGGGGGCCACGCCGTCCGAGGTCGGCGAGCCCGACCTGCTGTGGGACCCCGACCGGATCGAGGACGACAAGCTCGCCCTGATCTTCACCGCCTGCCACCCGGTGCTCGCCAAGGATGCGCGGGTCGCGCTGACGCTCCGGGTGGTCGGGGGGCTGTCGAGCGAGGAGATCGCGCGTGCCTTCCTGGTCCCCGCACCCACGATCCAGGCCCGCATCACGCGGGCGAAGAAGCAGCTCGGTGCGGCCCGGGTCCGGTTCGAGGTCCCGCCGGCCGACGAGCGGACCGCCCGGCTCGGCTCGGTGCTCAACGTCCTGTACCTCATCTTCTCGGAAGGGTCCTCGGCGTCGGGCGGTGGCGACTGGATGCGCACCGACCTCGCCCGCGAGGCCATCCGGCTCGCCCGGGTGCTCACGCGGCTGGTGCCCGACGAGCCGGAGGTTGCCGGGCTGCTCGCCCTGCTCGAGCTGACGGCCGCCCGGTTCCCCGCACGCACCGGCCCCGACGGCGAGCCGATCCTCCTGGCGGACCAGGACCGCCGTCGCTGGGACGCCGGCGCGATCCGGCGGGGTCGCGCGGCGCTGGCCCGTGCCCGGGGCGCCGGCCGCGGGCTGGGGCCGTACGGCCTGCAGGCGGCGATCGCCGAGCAGCACGACGTCGCCGCCTCGGTGGAGGTCACCGACTGGGACAGCATCGTGGCGCTGTACGAGGCGCTCGGTCGAGTGGCGCCGTCGCCCGTGGTCGAGCTCAACCGCGCGGTGGCCGTATCGATGGCGTCCGGGCCGGCGGCGGGTCTCGAAGAGGTGGACGCGCTGGCGGGATCCGGCGTGCTGGCCGGCTCCTACCTGCTGCCCAGCGTGCGCGGCGAGCTCCTGTCCCGGCTGGGCCGCCACGCCGAGGCGCGGTCCGAGCTCGAGCTGGCGGCGCAGCGGTGCGGCAACGAGCGCGAGCGGGGGGTGCTGGAGGCCAAGGCCGCCGCGCTCTCCTGAGCTGTCAGGACGAGCGACCGGTATCCGTCTACCTCGCCCTGACAGCTCGGCGGCGTGCCGGCAGCGTGGCCACTGCCACCCCGGCGAGCGCGAGGACGCCGCCGAGCAGCGCGGCCGGCGCGGGGATCTCCGCCAGGAGCGCCCACGACAGCAGGACGACGACGGCGGGCACGGCGTAGGTCGTGGCCGCGGTGCGTCCGGCGCTGGCCCGGGTCAGCACGTACCCCCAGGTGCTGAACGCGATCGCGGTGGGGAAGACCCCGAGATAGACGATGCCGAGCACGGTCGAGGACGTGGCCACGGACACCTGGCTGACCAGGCCGGGCAGGAACGGCAGCGAGGCCACCGTGCCGGCGAGGCACCCGAGCCAGGTCATGGTCAGGGCGTCCATGTGGGGGAGCAGGCGCTTCTGGAGCGTCGCGGCACCGGCGTACAGGACGGCGGAGACGAGGCCCAGCACGACGCCGACGCCGTCGAACCTCCCCGACGAGGTGGCGACGGCGATGACCACGACACCGGTGAAAGCGACCCCGATCCCGACGAGCAGCCGCCGCGGGAACCCCTCGCCGAGGAGCACCCCGGCGAGGACGGCGACGAGCATGGGCGCGATGTTCACCAGCAGCGCGGTGGTCCCGGCGTCCAGGTGCTGCTCGGCGGCGTTCAGCGTGAGGTTGTACGCGCCGAACCAGGCCACGCCCCAGACCGCGACGAGGAGCAGGAGGCGCCCCCGGGGCACGGTGGCACGCCCCGGGACGCCGGCACGGCCCGGGCCAGGAGTCCCGCCCGGGCCGGGCGCTCCGCCGGTGCGGACGCGCCGCCGGACGCGTACGACGAGGAGCATCACCGTCAGTGCCACGCTGCCCACGGCGACCCGGCCCAGGGTCAGGGGGCCGGGGTCGACGTCGTGGCCGACGGCGCGGATCGCGACGAAGGCCGACGCCCAGAGCAGCACGGTGACCGCCATCGCCGCGGCCGTGAGGCGTCCGGCACGGGAGGAGGTGGCGCGTCCGAGGGTGGCTGCCGGGGTGCTCGTCGTCGTCATGGCACGATCGTCGCTCGGAGAACCGTTCAGCACCAGTTCCGATATCTACCGAACACTTCAGTCCGGCTGTACGGTGACGAGATGCTCGACGTCCACCGCCTGCGCATCTTCCGATCGGTCGTGGCGAGCGGCTCCGTCGCCGCTGCCGCCGCCAACCTCGGCTACACGCCGTCGGCCGTGAGCCAGCACGTCACGGCGCTCCAGCGCGAGACCGGCCTGCAGCTCCTCGCCCGGCACGGCCGCGGTGTGCGGCCCACCGCGGCGGGCGAGGCGCTCGCGGCCCAGGCCGACGGCGTCCTCGCGCGGCTCGGCGAGGCCGAGTCGTTCGTCGCGGACCTCCGCTCGGGCCGCACCGGCCGCCTCACCGTCGCGTACTTCGCCTCGGTCGGCGCCGCCTGGTTGCCGCACGTGGTCAGCACGGTCACCGACCGTTTCCCCGGGCTGCGCCTCGAGCTCGAGCTGCGCGAGGAGATTCCCGCCGACCCCGCACGGCGGGCCGACCTGCAGGTCGTCGTCGCCCGGCGGGGGTACGAGGCGGACCAGGGTTTCACCGCGCACCACCTGCTCGACGATCCGTACGTCGCCGTCCTGCCCGCCGCCCACCCGCTCGCCGGACGCGACGAGATCGAGCTCGGCGAGCTCGCCGACGAGGCCTGGGTCGACAACGACTTCGCCCGGGGCTGGTGCCGCCGCAACCTGCTCGAGGCCTGCGGGGCCGCCGGGTTCAGCCCGGCGTTCCGCGTCGAGGCGCACGACTACCCGACCGCCCTCGCGTTCGTCGCCGCCGGGATCGGCCTCACCGTGCTCCCCAGGCTCGGCGCCGTGCACCTGCCGCCCGGCACGGTCGGCGTCCCTGCCGTGCGGCCCACGCCCTCGCGGATCATCTATGTGGTGGTGCAGGACGCCGTCGCGCACACGCCGCCGGTCCGGGCTGCGGTGGACGCGCTGCGCCAGGTCGCTGCCGGGAACGTCGCCGCCGCGCCGGCCCACGCGGAAGCCGTCGAGTTGTCAGAGCGTGAGCGACGTCTACCTCCCGCAGGTTCTGACAACTCGGAGCGCTCGCGACCTGTCAGGGTCTCCTCGAGGTAGACCCGGCCATGGTTCTGACAGCTCGGGGGAGGGTGGGTCCGCGTAGGCTTGACGCGCACTGCCGCCGGGCGACACGGCCCGCGGCCTCCCGAGACGGATGAGGTTCTCCCGTGACCACCCTGCCCACCGCCACCGGTTCCTTCGGCGACAAGCCCGAGATCACCTTCCCCGAGGGCGACGCGCCGTCGGGCCTGCAGGTCCAGGTCCTCGCCGAGGGCGACGGCCCCGTCGTCGACTCCGGCCGCACCATCGTCGTCAACTACCTCGGCCAGACCTGGGGCGGCGAGGTGTTCGACAACTCCTGGGACCGCGGCCAGACCATCGACTTCCCGATCGGCGTGGGCGCCGTCATCGGCGGCTGGGACAAGGGCCTCGTGGGCCGCAACGTCGGCGACCGCGTGCTGCTCTCCATCCCGGCCGAGCACGGCTACGGCTCGCGCGGCGTGCCGCAGGCGGGCATCCCCGGTGGGGCGACGCTGGTCTTCGTCGTGGACGTCGTCGGGGTGCGCTGATCGTTCTTGGTGTCGGGCGGGGCGAAGGATTCCCTGCGAGCTCGCGTCCCGCGCCCCAGGGGGCGCTCCACTTCGGGGGATGACGAGCTCGCAGGGAATCCTTCGCCCCGCCTTTTCGTCGCGGGCTCACCTCGTCCGTGACTCGAGGGTGCTGAGGGTGTGGGGTCAGCGCTTGCGGGAGCGGGTGACCGTGAAGCGGGGGTCCTGGGCGACGTGGTCGGTGGGGCCGACGGCGCGGACCAGCGAGCCGCGGTAGCGCAGCTTCGTGTTGAACACGCACCACAGCTCGCCGCCCGACCGCAGGATCCGGCCGGCCGTGGCGAACATCCGGTGGGCGGCGTCCGTGCTCACCGCGGCCCGGTCGTGGAACGGCGGGTTGAGCAGCACGAGGTCAGTGCTCGCGTCGGGCAGGTCGGAGCCGACGTCGCTCCGCGTCACGACACCCTCGACGCCGTTCGCCGCGAGGGTTGCCCGCGTGGAGGCGACCGCCGCCGCCGAACGGTCCGTCGCGACCACCCGGGCGTCCGGGTAGCGGCGACCCAGCACCACGGCGAGCAGCCCCGTGCCGGACCCGAGGTCGACGGCGTCCTGCACCCGGGGCGCTGCCGGCCAGCGACCCGCCGTGCTCAGCAGGAACCGGGTTCCGTGGTCCAGCCCGGTGCCCGCGAAGGTGCCGCCGTGTGCGACGACGTCGACGTGCGTGGCCGGGGTGGCGCCGTCGTGCGTGGGTGTGGCCGCCGCGAGCAGCTCCGGATCGGTGAGGTGCTCGCGCGCCGGGTACAGGGGTGCCGCCGTGCGTGCCTCGGGCCGAGGCCCCGAGGCGACCAGGGCGCGGGACTTGCCGCGCGCGAGGGTCGCGTGCACCGACTCGAACCGGTCGCCGAGCACGTCGTTCATCGACCGCGTCATGTGCTTGATCCGGCCGCCTGCCAGGAGCGTGACGTCGTCGGCGGCGAACCGGGCGACGGCCTCCGCGACCTCGGTCAGCTCGCCCAGCGACTTGGGGAGCTGCAGCAGCACGAGCCGGGCGCCGTCGAGCAGGGTGGGGCCGAGGCCGTCCGTCATGGCGATGCGGGTCCGCACGTCCGCCGTGCCGAGCGCGTCCTGCGCTCGGGAGGCGTTGTGCAGCGTCGCCGCCTCGGAGTCGATCGTGTCGTGGTGCGCGCGGACCTCCTCGGCCCCGAGCGCCAGCGCGCCCAGCGTCAGCGCCCCGAACCGGTCGCCGATGACGACGACGCCGCGCGGTCCGGCGTCGGCGACGAGCGGTGCCGCCTCAGCCAGCAGCAGGCGGTCGGTGGCGTCGACGGCGACGGGGCCGTCGGGGCGCGAGCCGTCGTCGGGCCACGGGACCAGTGCGGCGAGGACGGAGACCGTCCGGGTCCCCGGGTCGAGGGGCGGCATCTCGTCGGCGTGGCGCGACGCGTCCGGCCGGGTGGGGTCAGGGGTGTGGTGCACGTGCCCAGTCTCCCCGATGGGTGCCCGGATCACGGCACCGCGGCGAGGCCTACCCTGGCGCCATGAGCGAAGCCCCCAGCGTCACGTCCGTGCCGGCGTCGTCCGCCCGGGTGACCATCACCTACTGCACGCAGTGCCGATGGCTCCTGCGGGCCGCCTGGGTGGCCCAGGAGCTGCTGCAGACCTTCCGCACGCGACTCGGGGAGGTGGCGCTGGTGCCGGGCACGGACGGGGTGTTCCGCGTCGAGCTGGTCCGTGCCCCCGGTGAGGAACCGACGCTGCTGTGGGACCGCAAGGCCGAGGGCGGGTTCCCCGAGATCCCGCCGCTGAAGAAGGCGATCCGCGACGCCGTCGCGCCGGACCTGGCGCTGGGGCACACGGACCGCGTCGCCGCGGACCAGTCGTAGATCAGCGGTTCTCGCGCGCGGCCTTCTTCGCGGCCTTCTCCGCCTCGGCGGCGACCCGGTCCTCCTCGGCGCGGACCTTCGCGGCCGTCTCGCGCTCGCGGACCAGCCACGCCGGCGGGTCGGCGCGCAGCTCGTCGATCTGCTCGCTCGTGAGGGGGTCGGTGATGCCGCCGCGGGCCAGGCCCGCGATCGAGACGCCGAGCCGTCCCGCCACGACGGGCCGCGGGTGCGGGCCGTTGCGGCGCAGGTCGGCGAGCCACTGCGGGGGGTTCTTCTCGAGCTCCTCGAGCTCGGCGCGCGTGACGCCGTGCTCCTGGAACTCGGGCGGGGTGGCGGGCAGGTACACCCCGAGCTTCTTCGCCGCGTTCGTCGGCTTGAGGACCTGCTGGGAGAAGGGGGTTCCGGCCATGGACCCAGCCTAGTCGCGGGTGAGCGCCCGCGGCGCCCCGTAGCCTGGGCGCGTGAGCGACGACACGCGACCGGCGCCGGACGAGCCCGGGCCCGACGACGGCGGTACCGGCGCTGCGGACGCCCCCCGGTTCCGGCTGGGGTACGTCCCCGGTGCGACGCCCGGCCGGTGGGCGCGGACATGGCGCGAGCGGCTGCCCGGCGTGGAGCTCGACCTCGTACAGGTGGGCGCCGCCGACGTCCCCGGCGCCCTGCGTGGCGGTGAGGTCGAGGCAGCGATCGCACGACTGCCCGTCGACAAGGACGTCTTCCACGCCATCCCGTTGTACGACGAGCTGCCCGTGGTGGTGGTCTCCCGCGACCACCTGCTCGCCGCGACCGAGGACGACGAGCGGGTCACGGTCGACGACCTGGCCGACGACGTGCTGTGGGTACCCCGCGACGACGTGCTGTTCGACGCCGGCGTCGACCGGCCGGGCCGGCGGCCCGAAGCCTACGACGACGGGACCGGAACCCTGGTGGAGCCCGAGCCGGCGACCACCGAGGAGGCGGTCGCGTGGGCCGCCGCCGGGTCCGGCGTCGTCGTGGTGCCGATGTCCCTCGCACGCCTGCACCATCGCAAGGACGTGGTCTCGCGGGTCGTCGACGGCGTGGCGGAGGCGCCCGTGGGCCTGGTGTGGCGCCGGGACGGGCCGACCGAGGACGTCGCGGAGCTCGTGGAGGAGATGGTCGGGATCGTCCGCGGCCGGACGGCGAACAGCTCGCGGGGCCGAGGCGGGCGAGCCGCCGGGGTCGAGGACACGAAGGGTGCGGCGACGGCACGGGCGGGCTCGTCGGGACGCGAGGGTGGCACCGCGAAGGGTCGCCCGGCGAAGGGTGGCGCTGCGAAGGGCGCTCCAGCGAAGGGCGGCTCGGGCCGGGGGAGCGGGGCGGCGTCGGGCCGTCCGTCGCGCGGCCGGGGTCGCGCGGGCAGCACCGGGCAGGGCCGGCGCCGCAAGCGGTGACCGTCGCCGATGCTGCCGGCTACGTGCGCAGCGCGAGGACGGCGTCGAGGGTGTCCGCCTCGTCCGCGGTCTTGTCGTCGCGGTAGCGGATGACGCGAGCGAACCGCAGGGCGACACCGCCGGGGTAGCGGGTGGAGCGCTGGACGCCGTCGAACGCGATCTCCACGACCTGTTCCGGTCGGACCGTCACGACCCAGCCGTCGTCGTTCACCGCCAGCTCACGGAACCGCTCGGTCTGCCAGGCGAGCGTCTCGTCGGTCATGCCCTTGAACGTCTTGCCGAGCATGACGAACCCGCCACTCGGGTCGCGCGCGCCGAGGTGGATGTTGGACAGCCAGCCCTCGCGACGCCCGGACCCGCGCTCGACACCGAGCACCACGAGGTCGAGCGTGTGCCGCGGCTTGATCTTCACCCAGGCGGCACCGCGCCGTCCGGCGTCGTAGGGGGCGTCGAGCGCCTTGACGACCAGGCCCTCGTGCCCGGCGCCGACGGTGTCGTCGAAGAACTGCTGGACGGTGCCGGGGTCGGCGGTCACGACGCGGGGCACGACGGCGGCAGGTGGTGCGACGCGGTCCAGCGCGGCGAGCCGCTCGTGGGCGGGCGCGTCCAGCAGGTCGGTGCCGTCCAGGTGCAGGACGTCGAAGAACCGCACGCTCAGCGGCACCGACGGGGCGCCGGAGCCGACGTCGTGCGTCCCGGTGCGTGCGGCGGTCTCCTGGAACGGGCGCGGGCGTCCGGCGTCGTCCAGGGCGAGGGCCTCGCCGTCGAGCACCGCAGCCCGGACGTCGAGGTCACGGGCGAGGGACACGACCTCGGGGAGCCGCTCGGTGATGTCGTCCAGGGAGCGGGTGAATACCGCGACCTCGTCGCCCGCGACGTGCACCTGGACACGGATGCCGTCGAGCTTGACGTCCGCGGCCACCTCGGCGCCGTCGAACCGGGTGAGCGCGGCGGCGACGTCGGGGGCGGAGGAGGCGAGCATCGGCCGGACCGGGCGCCCGACCTGCAACCGGAAGTCCTCGAGCGCGCCGACACCGCCGGTGAGGGCGCTCCGGGCGACCGGACCCGACGGTGCGCTGAACATCGCGGCCCGGCGGACGACCTTCGGCGGCACGTCCGCCGCCGCGGCGATGGCGTCGAGCAGCAGGGAGTCGAGGGCGCCCTGACGCAGCTCACCCAGCACCAGCCCTCGCAGGAAGCGCTGCTCGTCCGACGTGGCGCGGGCCAGGAGTGCGGCGAGCGCGCCGGAACGCGCCACGTGGGAGCCGGCGCCGGTCAGTGCGGCCATGGCCCCGAAGGCCCGGTCCACCTCGACAGGCGTGAGCGTCGGCTCGGTGGCTGCCGGGGGCAGATCGGTCAGCGACCGCCAGCCGACGCCGGTGCGGCGCTGCCGCAGACGTCCCGAGAGGTACGAGGCGACGATCTCGACCTCGTCGGCACCCTGGGCGGCCTCCGTGCCGTCGGCGACGCGTCGCAGCGCGTCGGCGAGCAGCTCGCGCTTGCGCAGGCGCGAGCGTGTCGCGGCGAGGGCGGCGTGGGTCGTGACGAGCTCGGTCAGCAGCACCGTCCCATCGTGGCAGCGGCCGCCGACGCCCGCCGGGGGAGCGGTCCGGTACCGGTTCCGTACGGGTTCGCCCGGCGCGACCGCCCGTCGTAGGCTCGGCGCATGGAGAGCGACGAGGGCATCGGGGGGCGTGTTCGCCGCGATGCCGGACGACTCCCCGCACTTCCGCGGCTCGGGGCACGCCGGATGAGCAGGGTGCTCTCCACCCTGCGGCGGTCGTGGGGCGAGTTCGTCGGCCCGGAGGCGACGCGGGTCGACCACGCGCTCACGGCGGTCACGACGGCGGTCGGAGCGGTCGCGGCGCCGCTGGTCGCCCGCCGTCATGGCGCGGACGCTGCCCGGGCCACGGTCGCCTGCCTGCTCGCCGTCGACCTCAGCGGCGGCGCCTACGTCAACAACACGCGGGCGTGCGCCCGCTGGTACGAGCGCCCGGGCCAGGGAGACGCCGAGCACCTGCTGTTCGCGGCGGTGCACGTGCATCCGGTGGCCGTGGCCTGGCTCGACCGCGGTGCCCGCCGCAGGGTCCCGGCCCCGGTGTGGGCGGCGGCCCACTACGGCTACCTCATGGCGTCGACGGTGGTCGTCCGCAGGAACCGTGCCGTCCGCCGTCCGCTGGGCGTGGCCCTGACGCTCGGTGGTCTGGCGCTCGACCTGGCGCTGGGGCCGTCGCCGCGCGCCCCGTGGTTCGCGTGGACCTACTACCCCAAGCTGCTGCTGGGGCACGCCGCGGCGTCCTGCTGGTCCGACGAGGACTTGGACCCGACGGTCGGCGCGGGTCGTACCGGCTCACGGTGAGCTCGGCCCGGCCGTCGCGTGGTCGGCGTCGTAGCCGGCCCGGGCGGCGAGCACGTCGCCGGCATGGTCGAGCGTCCAGCGCTCCATCGCGCGGATCGGCTCGAGCGCGCCCTGCCCGGCGTCGGTGAGGGCGTACTCGACGCGAGGCGGCACCTCGGCGTGCACGGTCCGGGCGACGAGCCCGTCGCGCTCGAGGCCGCGCAGGGTCTGCGTGAGCATCTTCTGGGACACCCCGTCGACCCGGTGCGCGAGCGCGGTGAAGCGCAGCGGGCCGCCGTCGAGCGCACCGAGGACGAGCACCGACCAGCGGTCGGCGATGCGGTCCAGGACGGTGCGGCTCGGGCAGCCGCGCTGGTACGGGTCGAACGGGAGCTGGTTCACGGTTCCTCCTTGCGCACCGACAGTCTACGACCTAATCTCTCCAATGGAGAGTGACTCTCCATCAGTAACTATCAGAGGAGCACGCCAGATGGCTCGCATCACCGTGATCGGCGGCACCGGCTACGCCGGCACCCACATCGTCCGCGAGGCCGCCACGCGCGGCCACCAGGTCCGGTCGCTCAGCCGGTCCGTCCCCACCGAGCCGATCGACGGCGTCGCGTACACCGAGGGCTCCGTGCTCGACGACGCCGCGGTCGCCGTCGCGCTCGACGGTGCGGACGTCGTCGCGGCCGCCGTGTCGCCCCGCGGTGACATGGCGGGGCAGGTCCGGCCCGCGTACGCCCGGCTCGCCGCGGCGGCCCAGCAGCGCGGCGTGCGCCTCGCCGTCGTCGGCGGTGCCGCCTCGCTGCAGGTGGCCGAGGGCGGCCCGCGACTGCTCGACACCCCCGAGTTCCCGGACGCGTTCAAGGACGAGGCGAGCGAGTTCGCCGGCATCCTCGACGAGCTGCGTGCGGCGCCCGGGGAGCTCGACTGGTTCTACCTGAGCCCCGCCGGGACGTTCGGTGCCTACGCCCCCGGCGAGGACACCGGCAGCTACCGCGTCGGCGGGGACGTGCTGGTCACCGACGACGCGGGGCGGTCCGAGATCTCCGGTCCCGATTTCGCCCGTGCCGTCGTCGACGAGATCGAGGAGCCCGCACACCGGCGCACCCGGTTCACCGTCGCGCACTGACGCCCGGCGCCGCGGCGGGTCGCGCCTCACGGGCCGGGGCACACCCGCCGCGAGGCGGCGTCGCGCCGGTCAGGCGGCGTCCGGGAACGGGACCCCCGTCGTCGCGTGGCAGCGGTAGCCGTGCGGGTTCTTCGCGGCCGACAGGTACTGCTGGTGGTAGTCCTCGGCGTAGAAGAACGGCCCCGCCTCGGCGGCCGGCCGCATGTCCGTGGTGATCGGGTCGTAGCCCTTCGCGGCGAGCACCTGGCCGTAGCGCTCCGCGGTGCTGCGCACGGCCTCCGCCTGCTCCGGCGTCGTCCAGTACACGCCGGACCGGTACTGCGTGCCCACGTCGTTGCCCTGCCGGAAGCCCTGGGTCGGGTCGTGCCGCTCCCAGAAGATCTTGAGCAGCTCCTCCTCGGAGACCACCGACGGGTCGTACGCGACCATCGCCGTCTCGGTGTGCCCCGTGCGCGCCGAGCACACCTCCTCGTAGGTGGGGTTCGGCGTCGTCCCGCCCGTGTAGCCGACGGCGGTGCTCACCACGCCGGGGACCTGCCAGTAGATCTCCTCCGCGCCCCAGAAGCAGCCCATCGCGAGGTAGAGCACCCGCGTGCCCGGCTCCCACGGTCCGGTGAGCGACGTGCCCAGCACGGTGTGCGTCCGGGGGGCTGGCAGGATCGGGGACTCACGGCCGGGCAGCGCGTCCTCCGGGGCCACCATCGTGGTCTTGGCCGACTGGCCGAACAGGTTGAACATCGCGTCGCCTCCTTGGTGGGTCACGGGGTCGGTCCGTCGACCCCGCACCTGCGCAACGACGCAACGGCCGCCGGTGTTCCACCGTCGGCCCGCCCCCCGTCGCTGTGGGTGCACGACGCGCCGCGGGCACGAGGGCCATGGCGGCGTGTCGTGCACCCACAGCTGAGGCCTCCGTCTCAGTCGAGGTCGCGGACGGCGCGGGCCTCGACGTCGGCGAGCACCTCGTCGGCGACGTGCGGGCTCGCCAGCCCCTCGGCCCGGGCCCGGACGACGACACCGCGCTCCACCTCCACGGCGTCCCGCAGCAGGGCGTCGACGAGCTCGCCGTAGCGGTCCTCGGCGTCGTCACCGGCGGCGCGGGCGCGCGCCAGGGCGAGCTGGGCCGTCAGGTAGCCCTCGTACTGCAGCGCGACGGCGTCCCGCACCGGTGCGGGAACGTCCTCGCGGGCGAGGACCGCCGCCAGCGCCGCGCGGGTCGCCTCCTCGCGCAAGCGGGCCACCTCGGCGGCCTCGTCGACCGTGCGGCCCACACCGAGCCGGCGCACCACGGGGGCGAGCGTGAGGCCCTGCAGCACCAACGTCATCAGCACCACCACGAGCCCCACGAACACCACGGTGTCCCGGTGCGGGAAGTCGTCCCCGGAGGCCACGAGGTGCGGCAGCGCCAGCGCGGACGCCACCGAGACCACCCCTCGCATGCCCGCCCAGGAGATGACCGTCGTCTCGCGCGGCGTGAAGGCGCCGACGCCGGCGACCTCCTCGGGCACGCCCTGGCGGACGGCGCGGGCCGCGAGCCCTCGCTCGAGCAGCCACACCGCGGGGAACATCCAGACGAAGCGCACCACCACGAGCAGCGCGACGACGGCGAGGGCGAGCGGCAGCGTCGCGGCGGCCACCGGGTTGTCCTCCAGCACCGACGTGAGCTCGAACCCGATGAGGACGAACACGACCCCCGTGATGAGGTAGTCCGCGTACTCCCAGACGGACCGGCCGAGCAGCCACCCTCCGGAGCTCACGGACGTGTGGCTGACGTCGCGGAGCAGCAGCCCGAGGGTGAGGACGGCGAGCACGCCCGACCCGTGGAGCTCCTCGGCCAGCAGGTAGCCGACGAACGGCAGCGCGAGGGTGACCGTCGTCTCGGCGGCGGGCACGCGGATCCGTCCCAGCAGGCGGTGGCCGAGCCAGCCGACACCGGCGCCCACACCGACCCCGACGACGACGGCGAGCAGCAGGTCCAGGCCGACCTCGCCCGCGGTGACCGACCCGGCGACGACCGCGGCCACCGCCACGTGGTACATCACCAGGGCGGTGGCGTCGTTGAACATGCCCTCGCCCTCGAGCACCGTCACGACCCGTCCCGGCAGCCGCAGCCGGCGGGCGACCGCCGTGGCCGCGACCGGGTCGGGCGGCGCGACGATCGCGCCGAGCACCCAGGCCACCGCCCACGGCACCCCCGTCGCGTGCGCGACGACGGCGACGACGGCCGCCGAGGCGACCGTCAGCCCGACGGCCGTCAGCAGGATGGGCCGGGCCTGCCCCCGGAACTCGCGCGAGGTGGAACGCTGCGTCGCGGCGAACAGCAGCGGCGGCAGCGCTATCGGCAGGACGTGCTCGGGGTCGATCGACAGGTGCGGCGTGCCCGGGACGAACGGCAGCGCGAGGCCGAAGATCGTCAGCAGCACCGGTTGCGGCACCTTGATCCGGTCCGCGAGCGGCGTGAGGACCACCAGGCCCGCGACGACCACGCCCCACAGCGCGAGCGATGACATGGGTGCGGCTCCTCGCGGACGACGGCGATGGTCGCGCACAGTCTGCCCGTCCCGGGGTGGTGCTGCACCCTGTCGGTCGCAGGCCGTAGCGTCGGACCATGACGCCACCGGTCGACGCCGACGCCCTCCTGCTGCCCGATGTCGCCGCCTGGCGGGCGTGGCTGGACGAGCACGAGGACACCGCGCCCGACGGCGTATGGCTGATCGTGGCGAAGAAGGGCCAGGACGCCCCGACCACCCTCACCCGGGCCACGGCGCTCGAGGAGGCCCTGTGCAGCGGGTGGATCGACGCGCAGGCGAAGGGGCGCGACGAGGCGACCAGCCTCCAGCGGTACTGCCCGCGCCGGCGCCGCAGCATCTGGTCCGTGCGCAACCGCGAGATCGTCGCGCGGCTCATCGCCGACGGTCGGATGCGGGCGCGAGGGCAGACCGAGATCGACCGCGCCAAGGAGGACGGCCGCTGGGACGCCGCCTACGCAGGCCCGGCGACCATCGAGGTGCCCCCGGCGCTGTCCGCCGCGCTCGCGCGGAGCCCGCGAGCGACGGCCCTGTGGGAGGTCCTCACCTCCCAGAACCGGTACGCGATCCTGCACCGGTTGGCGATCGTGAAGAAGGAGGAGACGCGGGTCCGCAACGCGGAGAAGTTCGTCGCGATGCTCGAACGCGGCGAGACGCCGTACCCCCAGCGACGCACGCGCGGCACCCAGCGGTGACGTCCACAGCTTCCCCACACGACCTGCCGGGACACCGTCGAGCGATGCCGCCGCCGGCGACCTAGGGTGGGGCCGTGGTTACCCCTCAGGAGGCGTCCGTCAGCGGTCATGACATGGTTCCAGCCAGCGTGCGTGGTGCCGCGGCCTGGTCGTGGCGGCTGCTGATGATCGCTGCCGGGGTCGCCGGTCTCCTCTGGTTGCTCTCCCAGCTCAAGACGATCGTCGTCCCGGTCGCGATCGCGCTGCTCGTCACCATCCTGCTCCGGCCGGTGCGGATCGCCCTGCAGCGCTGGGGCGTGCCCCGTGGGCTGGCCACGACGCTGTCCATCATCGGGCTCATCGCCTTCGTGACCGGCCTGATCGTCATCGCCGGCCAGTCGATCGTCAACGGGTTCCAGGACCTCTGGGACCAGGCCGTCGCGGGCTTCGACGAGTTCCTGTCCTGGCTGTCCGACGGTCCGCTCGGCCTCGACACGGCCACGTTGAGCGACCTCGGCAACCAGGCGCAGGACATGGTCGCGCAGCAGAGCTCGTCGCTGATCACCGGTGCGCTCGGCGCCGCCACGACGGTGGGCCACGTGCTTGTCGGGATCATCATCTCGCTGTTCTGCATCATCTTCTTCCTGCAGGACGGCCGGAACATCTGGACGTGGGTGGTCAACCTCCTGCCGATCGCTGCCCGCGAGAAGGTCCACCAGGCCGGCCGCCGCGGCATGGTGACCCTGTCGTCGTACGTGCGCACGCAGATCCTCGTCGCGCTGGTCGACGCCCTCGGCATCGGCATCGGTGCCGCCTTCTTCGTCCCCGCGCTCGCCATCCCGATCGGGATCCTCGTCTTCGTCGGCTCGTTCGTGCCGATCCTCGGTGCCATCGTCACAGGTGCTATCGCGTGCGCCGTCGTCCTCGTCGCCGAGGGGTGGATCGCCGCACTCATCATGCTGGGCATCGTGCTGCTGGTGCAGCAGGCCGAGAGCCACATCCTGCAGCCCTTCCTCATGGGGCACGCCGTCTCGCTGCACCCCGTGGCGGTCGTGCTCGTCGTCGCGGCCGGCAGCCTCGCGGCGGGTCTCATCGGTGCGCTGTTCGCGGTCCCCCTGGCAGCCGTCCTCAACACGGTGATGCAGTACCTGCACGGTCACGACAAGTTCCCCGAGCTCGGCACCGACGACCACCTGCCGCTCCTGCGCCGTCGTCCCTCGCTCGCCGACCTACCGGGTACGCTCCTGTGGCCGAACCGGTCCGGCGCGTCCGAGGACGTCGGCGCGGCACCCACCACCCCGGGTGACGTTCCTGCCGGACCGGCTCACGACGCCGGACCGGCAGGAGAGAGCAGGACGTGACCGCACCCCATCCCATCCATCGAGTGACGCTCGACGACGTCCGCGCGGCCGCCGCGCTGCTGGCACCGGTGGTGACCCGCACGCCGGTGCACCCGTTCCGGGCGCTGTCCCAGCTGGCCGGGGCCGACGTCGTCCTCAAGTGCGAGAACCTCCAGCGCGCCGGGTCGTTCAAGATCCGCGGCGCGTACACGCGGCTCGCGGGCCTCACACCGGAGCAGCAGGAGCGGGGGGTCGTCGCGGCCTCCGCGGGGAACCATGCCCAGGGCGTGGCGCTCGCCGCGGAGCAGCTCGGCATCCCCGCCGTCGTCTACATGCCGCAGGGCGCCTCGGTGCCGAAGCTGGAGGCGACGAGGGGATACGGCGCGGAGGTGCGCCAGATCGGGGCCACCGTCGACGAGGCGCTCGGCGCCGCCCGGGCCGAGGCGGCCCGGACCGGCAAGGTGCTGATCCACCCGTTCGACCACGTCGACGTGGTGGCCGGGCAGGGGACGGTCGCCCTCGAGATCCTCGAGCAGGTGCCCGACGTCGGCACCGTCGTCGTGCCGCTCGGTGGCGGCGGGCTCGTGGCCGGCATGGCGACGGTGCTGGCTGAGCTGGCGCCGCACGTGCGGGTCGTGGGGGTGCAGGCCGCCTCGGCGGCCGCCTACCCGGCGTCGCTCGCCGCCGGGCGCCCGGTGGCCGGGGACCTCGGTGCGACGATGGCCGACGGCATCGCCGTCGGCACGCCCGGCGACGTGCCCTTCGAGGTGCTGACGCGGCTGGGCATCGAGGTCCGCACGGTCACCGAGGACCAGATGTCGCGAGCGCTGCTGCTGGTGGCCGAACGGGGCAAGCTCGTCGTCGAGCCGTCGGCCGCGGCGGCGGTCGCTGCCGTCATGGCCTCGCCGAACGCCTTCGACGGGACGGTGGTGCCGGTCCTGACCGGGGGAAACATCGACCCGCTCCTGCTGCAGCGGGTCGTCCAGCACGGGCTCGTGGCCGCGGGACGCTACCTGCAGCTGTCCGTGCGTCTGGACGACAAGCCCGGTGCGCTGGCGACCCTGCTGGAGACCATCGCGGCCGCCGAGGGGAACATCGTGCGCGTGGACCACCGGCGCACCGACACCACTCTGGAGGTGTCGGAGGTGCTGGTCACGCTGCAGCTCGAGACCAAGGGCTACGAGCACCGTGCGGCGGTCCTGGACCGGCTGCGCAGCGACGGCTACCGCATCGGCTGAGTCAGGGCTCGGCCGAGCGGGACGAGAAGATCCCCGCCGCACGGTCGCGTTCACGGGCGCTGCGCGCCCTGCACTTCGCGTTGACGACCGTGCGGCGGGGATCTTCTCGTCCCGCAGCGTTGATGCGTGCGGGTCAGACCGCGGTGGTCTCCGGCTCGGTGATGAGCGGGTACACACCGTTCTCGTCGTGGACCTCGCGGCCGGTGACCGGCGGGTTGAACACGCAGACGCACTTGATCTCGGTGCGCGGGCGCACCTTGTGCTTGTCGGCGTCGTTGAGCAGGTAGAGCGTGCCGGGCTTGAGCTCGTGCACCTCACCGGTGGCCATGTCCTCGATCTCGCCCTCGCCCGAGGTGATGAAGACGGCCTCGATGTGGTTGGCGTACCAGAAGAAGCTCTCGGTCCCGGCGTACAGCGTGGTCTCGTGCACCGAGAAGCCGACGCCCTCCTTGGCGAGGACGATGCGCTTGGAGCGCCAGTTCTCGGTCTTGATGTCGGCCTCGGTGTCGGTGATCTCGTCGAGGGTGCGGACGATCATGGTTCTCCTCGGTCGTGAAGGTCGGGTGGAAGGTGGCCGTCAGCCGAGGACGGTGTCGAACGCCTCGTCGAGGACGGCCAGGCCGCGGCGCAGCTCGTCCTCGGCGATGGTCAGCGGCGGCAGCAGCTTGACGACCTCCCCGTCGGGGCCGGACGTCTCGACGAGCAGGCCGTGCTCGAACGCGTACTGCGTCACCCGGCCGGCGAGCTCGCCGTCGGGGAGCTGGAGACCGCGGGCCAGGCCGCGTCCCTTGGCGACCAGCTCGTGGTCGGGGTAGCGCGAGACGACCGAGTTGAAGTGGCTCTCGATGATCAGGCCCTTGGCCTTGATCTCCTTCTCGAGGGTGTCGTCGGCCCAGTAGGTCCGGATCGCCTCGGACGCCGTGGCGAACGCGGGCGCGAGCCCACGGAAGGTGCCGTTGTGCTCGCCCGGCTCCCACACGTCGAGCTCGGGGCGCACCAGCGTGATGGCCATGGGCAGGCCGTAGCCGGAGATCGACTTCGACAGGCAGATGATGTCGGGCACGATGCCGGCCTCCTCGAAGGAGAAGAACCCGCCGGTGCGGCCGCAGCCCATCTGGATGTCGTCCAGGATGAGGAGGATCCCGTGCGTCTTGCACAGGTCCGCCAGGCCGCGCAGCCACTCGGCGCGAGCGGCGTTGATGCCGCCCTCGCCCTGCACCGTCTCGACGATGACGGCGGCCGGCTCGTTGAGCCCGGAGCCACCGTCCTCGAGCATGCGCTGGAAGTACTGGAAGTCGTCGACGTCACCGTTGAAGTAGTCGTCGTACGGCATGGGGGTGGCGTGCACCAGCGGGATGCCGGCACCGCCGCGCTTCATGGAGTTGCCCGTGACGGACAGCGCGCCGAGCGTCATGCCGTGGAAGGCGTTGGTGAAGTTGATGACCGACTCGCGGCCGGTCACCTTGCGGGCGAGCTTCAGCGCCGCCTCGACGGCGTTGGCGCCGCCCGGGCCGGGGAAGACGACCTTGTGGTCGAGGCCGCGCGGCTCGAGGATGTGCGAGCGGAAGGTCTGCAGGAAGTCGCGACGCGCCGTGGTCAGCATGTCGAGCGAGTGGACCATGCGATCGTCCGTGAGGTAGTCGATCAGGACCTTCTTGAGCAGCGGGTTGTTGTGCCCGTAGTTGAGGGATCCTGCGCCCGCGAAGAAGTCGAGGTACTCGGTGCCGTCCTCGGCGTACACGGTGGCGCCGACGGCGCGGTCGAACACCACGGGCCAGGCGCGGGAGTAGCTGCGGACCTCGGACTCGAGGGCGGTGAAGCCTGTCGGGTCATCGGCGGTCGACGCGTCGGACTGGGGGGTCAGGGTCGTCACGAAGGACACTCCTCTGAGGTGGTGCGCGCGGGTGCTTCGAGTGGAGCGGGGGCTACGTCGTCACCTGCGCGCGGGACCGGCGCAGCCCGGGGATCTTGTCAGTGGCGGAAGCCTTCGATCACGAGCAGCGGTTCGGCCTCGTGACCGTCGGGGAAGTGGTGGGCCTCGAAGCCGGACACCTCGGTGAGCGTGGCGTCGCGGGCTGCCGACCAGCGCTGGAAGACGCGGCGGGAGGCGAGGTTGTCCTCGGTGACCGTGGTCACGAGCGAGGTGATCTCGGGCTGGTCGTCGATGACGGCGTCGATGAGCCGTCCGGCGACGCGGCGCCCGCGGGCGCGCTCGTCGACCGCGACCTGCCACAGGAAGTACCGGCCGGGATCGCGCGGCAGCCGGTACCCGGTGACGAAGCCGACCACGTCGTCACCCAGGAGGGCGATGCGGCACGTGTCGCCGAAGTGGTCGGCCAGCAGCAGATAGCTGTACGACGAGTTGAGGTCCAGGGAACCGGAGTCTCGTGCGACCCGCCACATGGCGCCGCCGTCGTCGACGGTGGGCCGGCGGATCGTGAGCGGTGTGGCCTCGTCCGGGGTGGCTGCCTGGGCGGCGGCCGCACCGGACGGGCTGGTCGGAGTGGTCGAGGTACCGTCAGAAATTGTCATACCGCTATTAACCATAGACACGATCGAGGGATAAGCCCACCCCTGCCGGGGGAGATCTGGGTGCGACGTTGACCACAGCCGCACGGTGCCGGGACGTCCGTCGTCGCGCGTCCCGGCACCGTGGTCAGCCCGAGAAGGGCTTGGCGCTGCGGACGAGCACCGGGATGTCGCGTCCGTTCGGTGCGGTGTAGCTCGTGGAGTCACCGACCTTCTTGCCGTCGATGGCCGCGCCGAGCGGGGACGTGGGGGAGTACACGTCGAGGTCGGTGGTCCCGGCGATCTCGCGCGAGCCCAGCAGGAACGTCATCTCGTCGCCCGCGACCTCGGCGACGACGACCATGCCCGCCTCGACCGTGCCGTCGTCGGCGGGCCTGCTCACCGCGACGTTGCGCAGCTTCTCCGTCAGCTCGCGGATGCGGGCCTCGTTCTTGGCCTGCTCCTCACGGGCCGCGTGGTAGCCGCCGTTCTCCTTGAGGTCACCCTCGTCGCGTGCGGCAGCGATGCGCTCGGCGATCTCGGTGCGGGCCGGGCCGGAGAGGTGCTTCAGCTCGGACTGCAACCGGTCGTGAGCCTCCTGGGTGAGCCAGGTGACGTTGCTCTCGGTCACGAGGGCTCTCCTTTCGTGGTGCTCGTCGCCTGCTCCGGACGGCACGCGTCGGTGCGCCCGGCGGGCGTCGGTACGCGCGCCGGACGGCGCAGGACTGCGTGTGAATCCCTCAGGATAGCCGACGGGGGCCCCGGACCGCGAGGAACACGGCGGGGAGGCGGCTCAGGAACCGTCGGCCTCGCACCCGACGACGTCCGCGGAGGTGGCGAGCTCGGAGGTGCCGACCGACACCTCGTACGCCGAGGTCCGGCCCTCCACGGGGCCCACCGCGACGTCGAGCGTGCCGACCTGCGCGTAGCTCGTCGACAGGGCGTCGACGGTGCAGACGGCGGTCGTGCCGGGGGGCATGTGGACCTGGAAGGTGACGTCGACCTGCTCGGCGTCGACGGCGTCGAAGCCGACCATCTCGGCCGTCACCGGGTCGCTCGCGCTCAGCGAGAAGGAGAACCACGCGACGAGCGCGACGGCGGCGACCAGGGCGACCACGACCGCGGCCCGGGTCCCGCGCCGAGCGGGGGGCCGCGACGTCGGTCGACCGGCCGGCCCCGCGGCGGGACGCGCCGCGCCGTACCGACCGGCGGGGACGGCGGGGGGCTGCTCGGAGGTCATGACACCATTGTCCCCGACGAACGCTGACGTCCCGAACCATCCCTGGAGGACCCTTGGCCGGCGAACCACTGCGTCTCATGGCGGTGCACGCGCACCCGGACGACGAGTCGAGCAAGGGCGCGGCCACGACGGCGCGCTACGCCGCGGAGGGCGTCGAGGTGCTGGTCGTGACCTGCACGGGCGGCGAGCGGGGCGACGTGCTCAACCCGTCGTTCGAGCCGCCGTCGGGTCACCGGTTCGACACGCTCGAAGAGAAGCGCGCGGTCCGCCGCCTCGAGATGGCGGCCGCGGCCGCGGCGCTCGGTGTGCGCCAGCACTGGCTCGGGTTCGTCGACTCGGGGCTGCCGGAGGGCGACCCGCTGCCGCCGCTGCCGGACGGCTGCTTCGCGCTGCTGCCCCTGGAGGAGGCGTCCGCCCCCCTGGTCGAGCTCGTGCGCGAGTTCCGCCCGCACGTCATGACGACGTACGACCCCTCGGGCGGCTACCCGCACCCTGACCACATCCGCTGCCACGAGGTCGCGTTCGAGGCGTACCACGCGGCCGGCGACGAGATCCGCTACGTGGTCGACGGCGGCGCCGCCCCGTGGGAGCCGAGCAAGCTCTACTACAACCACGGGTTCTCGGTCGACCGCCTGCGTGCCGTCCACGAGGCGATGGAGGGGGCCGGCCTGGAGTCCCCGTTCGGCGACTGGATCGAGTCGCGGGCAGTCCGGGAGATCCCGGAGCGCCTGGCCACGACGAAGGTCCACGTGGCCGAGTTCTTCGCGCAGCGTGACGCCGCGCTGACCGCGCACGCGTCGCAGATCGACCCCGACGGGTTCTTCTTCGCGGTGCCGCGCGACCTGGAGGCGGACGTGTGGCCCACCGAGGAGTTCGAGCTCGCGGACTCCCGGGTCGAGGCCACGACGCCGGAGGACGACCTGTTCGCCGGCCTCCGGGAGGGGGCCTGATGTCTCTGGCGCTGCTCGTGGGCCTGGTCGCCGACGTCGACCCGTCGCCCAGTCCGTCGACGCCGCCGCTGGAGGACTGGGAGGTGACGCCCGGGCTGACGGGGTTCCTCGCCACCTTCGGCGTCGCGGTCGCGGCGGTGCTCCTCTTCCTGTCGCTGAGCCGCCACATGCGCAAGGCCAACGCCTACGCGCGGGCGCACGGCATCGAGGTCCCGGAGCGCCGGACCATCGGGTTCCGGCGCGACCACCCCGAGCCGGAGCGTGCGGCGGCGTCCGCCGGAGAGTCGGGCACCCCGGTCTCCCCGGACGTGCCCGACGACGGCACGCCGGACGAGCCGGGCGGCGGGCGGCCGCCGTCATGACCCGGGTCACGGTCGCGCAGGTCACCGTCGCGGACGACCACGAGGCGAACCGTTACATGGTCGCCGACGCCTTCGAGGCGGCCGCGGGGGTCGACGCCGACCTGCTCGTCCTGCCCGAGTACGCCTCCGGGTACCACCGGCACGGCGTCGGCATCGAGCACGCCGAGCCCCTCGACGGCCCGTTCGTGACGACGCTGCGCACCCTCGCGGCGCGGCACGGGGTGGGGGTCGTGGCCGGGACCACGCTGCCGGGCGGCGAACCGGGGCCGGACGACGACGGTCCGCGCCGCGCGGTCAACGCCGTCGTCGCGGTGGGGCCCGACGGCGACCTCGTGGGGGTCTACCGCAAGGTGCACCTGTACGACGCGTTCGGAACCCGCGAGTCCGACCGCCTCGAGCCCGGGCCGGCGGACGCGGAGCCGCTGACCGTCCGCGTCGGCGACCTCACGTTCGGCGTCATCACCTGCTACGACCTGCGGTTCCCCGAGTCGGCGCGCCGTGTGGTCGACGCGGGCGCGGACGTGCTGGTGGTCCCGGCGGCCTGGGTGGACGGGCCGCTGAAGGCCGAGCACTGGCGCACGCTGCTGACGGCCAGGGCCATCGAGAACACCGCCGTGGTGATCGGCGTGGGCATGGCCGGCAAGGGGGTCACGGGGCGGTCGCTGCTGGCCGGGCCGGACGGCGTCGTCGGCCTGGAGCTGGACGAGCGGCCGCAGTACCGGACCGTGGACCTGGACCCCGACGGGCTCGCCGTCGTCCGTCGTGCCAACCCGTCGCTGGCCAACCGCCGGTACACCGTCGTGCCGCGCTGAACCCGTCCGCGCCCGAGTCCCGTCCCGTCCGCGCCGAGCTCCTCAGACGGCGGCGAGGTAGATCGCGACGGTGTGGCAGGTGAACCCCACGACCGTCAGGGCGTGGAAGATCTCGTGGAACCCGAACCAGCGGGGCGACGGGTCCGGGAACTTGGTCCCGTACACGACGGCGCCCACCGTGTAGGCGAGCCCGCCGCCGGCGACGAGCCACACGACCGCGGGGCCGCCGGCGGCGCCGAACTGGCCCAGGTAGGCGACCGCCACCCAGCCGAGCGCCACGTAGACCGGCACGTAGAACCAGCGGGGTGCGTTCATCCACAGCACGCGCGCCAGGAGCCCGGCGACCGCGCCGGTCCACACGATCGTCAGCAGGGTGGTCGCGGTGCGCGGGTCCAGGAGCATGACCGCGAGCGGGGTGTACGTTCCCGCGATGATGAGGAAGATGTTCGCGTGGTCCATGCGGCGCAGGACGGCCGCCACGCGGGGCGACCAGCTGCCGAGGTGGTAGACGGCGCTGGTGCCGAAGAGCAGGAACGCGCTGAGCCCGAAGACGGCGGCGGCGACCTTGCCGGCCACCGGTTCCGCGAGCACGACGAGGACGATGCTCGCCGCGAGGGCCAGCGGCGTGGTGGCGGCGTGGATCCAGCCCCGCAGGCGGGGCTTGGGCCGGGCGGCCTCCGTCGCCTCGCGGGCGACCTCCTGGGCGGTCACGGTGGTCTCCCCGGCCTCCGGGACCCCGGCCCGGCGCGAACGGCGCTCGGTTCCTCCTGCCACGACGTCTCCCTGCTCGATGCTCTGGTCCGTACGACAACCTACGGTTCCGTAGGTTACGACAGCGTAGGCGATCGCTCGACGCCGTGTCGCCCCCGCGTGTGAAGATCGTGCGACGAGGCGGCGCACCCTCGCCGGGGGCCTGCGTCCGGCGTGCCGCCCGTGCCCGGGGGAGCGGTACCGTTGTCCCGATTCGTCCGCCTCACCCGTGAAGGACCAGCGTGCGCCTGCCCCATCCGCTGTACAGCCTGTACGAGCGTCGGCTCGCCGGCTCGCTGGACCACGAGCAGATGCCGCGGCACGTCGGCGTCATCCTCGACGGCAACCGGCGCTGGGCGAAGTCGTTCGGCGAGACGGCGGCCACCGGGCACCGCAAGGGCGCCGACAAGATCACCGAGTTCCTGGGCTGGGCCGAGGAGCTGGGGATCGAGGTCGTGACGCTGTGGATGCTCTCCACGGACAACCTGGCCCGCCCGAAGGACGAGCTGGCCAACCTGCTCGACATCATCGAGGACGCGGTGCGCGACCTCGCCGGGTCCGGCCGCTGGCGGCTGCGGATCATGGGACGCCTGGACCTGCTGCCCGAACGTCTCGCCGCCGCCCTGCGCGCCGCGGCCGCCGAGACGGCGCAGGTGGACGGCCTGCACGTCAACGTCGCCGTCGGCTACGGCGGGCGGCACGAGATCGCCGACGCCGTGCGGTCCTACCTGCGGGCGGCGGAGGCCGACGGCACGACGCTCGCCGAGCTCGCCGAGCGGCTGGACGTCGAGGACATCGCCGCCCACCTCTACACCAAGGGCCAGCCCGACCCGGAGCTGGTGATCCGCACCTCGGGCGAGCTGCGGGTGGGCGGCTTCCTCATGTGGCAGAGCGCGCACTCCGAGCTGTCCTTCGTCGAGGCCTTCTGGCCCGACTTCCGGCGTGTCGACTTCCTGCGGGCGCTGCGCGACTTCTCCCGGCGTGAGCGCCGGCTGGGACGATAGGTACCGAGACACCGCGGCGACGACGCCGGGACGGGAGACCCCATGACACCGACCGAGAGCCCCCTGCCCGGCGCCGCCCGGGACGCCGCCCGGACGTGGGAGGCGCTGTTCCGCACCCAGGTCACGCTCATGCGCCGGTTCCAGGCGGACGCGGTCTGGCACGAGATCTCCATCCGTGAGTACGACGTGCTCTTCACCCTGTCCCGCGCCGCCGACGGCACGATGCGGCTGCGCGACCTCAACGACAGCGTGCTCATGGCCCAGTCCTCGCTCTCCCGCCTCGTCGAGCGGCTCGAGGACCGTGAGCTGGTCCTGCGCTCGGTCCCGGTGGACGACGCCCGCGGGACCCTCGTGGCCCTGACCGAGACGGGGCGCAGGACGCAGCGTGCCGTCGGACGACGGCACGTGCGTGCCATGGAGCAGTACGTCGGCGGAGCGCTCGACCCGGCCGAGCAGGCCGAGCTGACCCGCCTGCTCGACAAGCTGCGGGGTGCCCAGGCGGGTATCGCGGACTGGTCCCCCCGCGGTTGATCGGTGCCGATATCCTCGGCGCGTGACCTCGCCGACGCCTGCTGAGACCAGGGGGCCCGCTGCGGTCCCCCCGACGCCCGACGCACCCCACGTCGTCGTCGTCCCCGACTCCTTCAAGGGCAGCCTCGCCGCCCCCGACGTCGCCGCGGCGCTGCGCGACGGGGTGCTCGCCGCGGCGCCCGACGCCCGGGTGACGTGCCTGGCCATGGCCGACGGCGGCGAGGGAACCCTCGACGCGCTGCTCACCACATGGCGGTCGCCGGTCCGTCAGGCCGCGACCGTCGACGCCGTCGGCCGGGCCACCACCGCGCGCTACGCCGTCTCGCCCGACGGGCGCACCGGCGTCGTCGAGCTCGCGGAGGCCAGCGGGCTGCCCGCCGTGAGCGACGTGCCCCTGCAGCCGTTGCACGCCGGCACCCGCGGCACCGGCGACGTCGCGGCGGCCGTGCTCGACGCGGGTGTGCAGGAGGTGCTCGTCTGCCTCGGCGGGTCCGCGTCCACGGACGGCGGGGCGGGTCTCCTCGTCGGCCTGGGCGCGCGCCTCCTGGACGCGGACGGCCGACCCGTGCCCGACGGCGGGGAAGGGCTCGCGCAGGTTGCGTCGCTCGACCTGTCCGGCCTGCACCCGCGTGCCCGCCAGGTGCGGTGGCGGCTGGCCGTGGACGTCACCAACCCGCTCGTCGGCGAGCTCGGCGCGGCGGCCGTGTTCGCCCCGCAGAAGGGCGCCGGCGCCGGGGAGGTGGCCTTCCTGGACGAGGCGCTGACCCGGTGGGCGGACCTGCTCGAGCGGGAGACCGGCGTCCGGACGCACGACCTCCCGGGCGCGGGGGCCGCCGGCGGGGTCCCGGCGGCGCTCGTGGCGCTCCTCGGTGCCGAGCCGGAACCGGGTGCCACCCTGGTCGCGGAGGCGGTCGGGCTGCCGGCGGCGATCGAGGACGCCGTCCTGGTGCTCACCGGCGAGGGGTCGTTCGACTCCCAGTCGGTGCGCGGCAAGGTGGCCGACGGCGTCGCGCGGCTCGCCGCGGCGTCTCCCGCCCGCCCGCCGGTCGTCGTGGTCGCGGGCCAGGTCCTGCTGCCCGCCGAGCAGACGCGGGCCGCCGGGATCACGGCGGCGTTCTCGATCGCGCCGGGGCCCGTCGGGCTCGACGACCTGATGTCCCGCACGGCGGCGCGCCTGACCGACGTCGCGGCATCGGTGACGAACCTCACCCTCGCCCGGCGCTGACGCCACCGAGACTTCGCCCGGCGGTCGCCCCGGGGACGGTTCGCGGCAACCTCCCCGCGCCACCCTGCGACTGTGCCACCGACCTGGTGCGCGCAGCCGATCAGGGGAGCAACGCGATGAGTCCTGCGACCACCCGTCTCCGTGAGCCGCACGGGCCGCACGGGCCGCACCGGCCGCCGCGGGCCCGGACCATGGCCGCCGCCTCGCTGGCAGGGCTGGCGCTGCTCGTGCCGGCCGTGCCCGCGGCGGCCGCGACGGAGGAGCCCCCGGTCGCGGCGGCCACCGCGGCACCGGCCGGCGAGTCGCTGCGGGACGACGTCGTCGACCTGGCTCTGGACGACGGCGGCGCCGCCCTCGTCACCGAGCGCGTCGAACGACTCGTCGCTCCCGGCCTGGAGCTGACCGAGTTCGCCCGCGTGTCGGCCGACGGCTGGCTCAGTGGCGAGGTGCTCGTCGTCGACCTGGCCGACGGCTCCGCGGACTTCGGCTACCTCGGTGCCGAGGACGTGGCGGGCAACGCCACCGTGTCGGAGATGGCGGACTCCGCCGGCGCCGTCGCCGCGGTCAACGGGGACTTCTTCGACATCAACAACTCCGGCGCGGCGCTCGGCACCGCCGTGGACGACGGCGAGCTGCTGAAGTCGGCCACGCCCGGGCGGCACCGGTCGGTCGTCTTCGACTCCGACGGCATGGGCCGGCTGGCCGAGCTGTTCCTCAGCGGGTCGGTCGAGGTGCCGGCCGCGGAGGGTGGCGCGGACGCCACCACGGAGCTCCCCGTGGACGGTCTCAACGTCACCGGAGTCCCGGCCGGCGGGCTCGCCGTCTACGACACCTCCTGGGGCGACGCGAGCCGAGCCCGCCCGCTGGGCAACGGCGAGACCGGCGTGGAGGTGCAGGTCGCCCTGACGGACGACGTCCGCGGCGAGGTCGTCGCCGTCGGAGCCCCGGGCGAGGGGCGGCTGGCCGACGACGTGCGCGCCCTGGTGGCGCGCCCCGGGGACGCGGCGGACACGCTGGCCGCCCTGGAGGTCGGGGTCGAGGTGACCCTCGCCTACGGCCTGCGCGAGGACGCCGGTGACGTCGCGGTCGCGATCGGCGGCGACCCGGACGACTGGCTGCTCGACGACGGCGAGGTCACGTCCGCCACGAGCAGCTTCGCCACCGCGCGGCACCCGCGCACGGCGGTCGGGTTCTCGGCGGACGGGTCTACGGCCTACCTCGTGGTGGTCGACGGGCGGCAGGCGGCCAGCACGGGCATGAGCCTGGCCGAGCTCGGGGAGCTCATGGCGCAGCTCGGCGCCGACGACGCCCTCAACCTCGACGGCGGCGGGTCGTCGCAGATGAACGCTCGCGTGCCGGGCGACACGACCACCTCGGTGGTGAACAGCCCGTCGGACGGGACGGAACGTCTGGACGCCAACGGCCTGGGCCTGTTCGTCGACGGCGGATCGGGTGTCGTGGACGCCTACGACGTGCGCACGGTCTCGGCCGCCGCCGACTCCCTGCGGGTGTTCCCCGGCATGCACCGGACGCTGATCGCCGCAGGATACGACGAGACGCTGGCCGCCGTCGAGGGCGCGCCCCAGGAGTGGACGACGACGGACGACGACGTCGCGCAGGTCTCCCGCGCCGACGGCGGCTCCGGCGTCGTCACCGGTGCCGGGGCGGGCACGGCGACCGTCCGGGCGGCGACGGTGACCGGTGACGGCGTGGCCACCGGGGCCGCCGAGCTCACCGTGCTCGGCGACCCGGTGCGTCTCACCGTGCCGGAGCCGGTGGTCACGCTCTCCGACGCCGAGGACACCGCGGCGGTGACCGTCGTCGGTCACGACGCCGACGGCTACCGGGCCCCGGTCGAGGCGCGCGACGTCGAGGTCGCCGGCGGGGACGGCGTCGCGACGCTCGAGCCTGCCGCGGACGGGTCGTTCGTCGTGCGGGCGCTGGAGCCCTCGGGCGCCGCGAGCTTCACGCTCGCGGTCGACGACCTGACGGTCGAGCTCGCCGTCGCGGTCTCCCTGGACGAGGTGGTCGTCGCCGACCTCGCCGACGCGAGCGACTGGACCTCCGCGCACGCCCGTGCCCCGGGAGGCCGGGTCGAGCCGGCCGAGGGGCACGACGGCGCCGCCGGGCTGCGGATGGTCTACGACTTCACGCAGTCCACCGCGACCCGCGGGCAGTACGCGGTGGTCCCCGACGGCGGCCGCGAGCTCCCCGGCCAGCCGCGCCAGGTGACGATGTGGGTGCACGGCGACGCGAACGGTGCCTGGCTGCGCCTGCAGGTGCAGCAGGGCGACGGCGTGGTGACCAACCTCGACGGTCCGACCGTGTCGTGGGAGGGCTGGCGCCAGGTCGAGCTCGCCGTGCCGGACGGTGTGCAGTACCCGTTGGTGGTGCAGCGGGTGCGCGCCCTGGAGACCAGCGCGGCCGCGCAGTACGCCGGCGAGCTGGTGATCTCCGACGTCCGGGCGCACGTCCCGCCCGACGTCGAGGTCCCCGAACCGGTCGAGGTCGCCGACCCGGTGGTGGTGACCGAGGGCGCGACCGACGACGCACCGCTGCGTGTCGCCGTCATGTCGGACGCCCAGTTCGTGGCCCGCTCGCCGGGATCGGGAGCGGTCCAGGGCGCCCGGCAGACGCTGGCCGAGATCGCGGCCGAGGACCCGGACCTGCTGGTCGTCAACGGGGACCTGGTCGACGAGGCCTCGCCGGCCGACTTCGACCTGGCGCGCGACATCCTCACCGACGAGCTCGCCGGCGTGGACTTCCCCTGGTACTACGTGCCCGGCAACCACGAGATCATGGGCGGCTCCATCGAGAACTTCGAGGCGGAGTTCGGCGAGCGGACGCACGTCGTGGACGTCCCGGCCGACGGCGGGACCACGCGCCTGATCATGCTCGACTCGTCCACGGGGCGTCTCGGCAGCGACTTCGCCCAGCTGCGCCTGCTGCGCGAGTCCCTGGACGAGGCCGCGGCGGACGACGCGGTGACCGGTGTGGTGACCCTGTTCCACCACCCGCTGGACGACCCGCTGCCCACGAGGGCCTCCCAGCTCTCCGACCGGCTCGAGGCCGAGACGCTGCGTGGCTGGTTCGAGGAGTTCCGCGAGACCTCCGGCAAGGAGATCGCCACGGTCGGTGCGCACGCCGGCGTCTTCCACGCCTCGACGCGGGACGGCGTCCCGTCCGTCGTCAACGGCAACTCCGGCAAGGGCCCGGCGAGCACGCCCGACGACGGTGGTTTCACCGGCTGGTCGATGGTCGGCATCGACCCGGCGGCCACGGGCACCGGCCACGACGGCTGGTTCGGGTGGGAGGTCAACGCGCGGGCCGAGCACGTCGCCGTCTCCGGTCCGGCCGAGCTCGCGGTCGACACCTCGGGACGGGTCAGCGCCCTGGTCACCCAGGACGGCGACCGCGAGGTCCCGGTCGAGTGGCCGGTCTCGGCCCGGTGGGGCGGCGACGGCGTCTTCCTCGGCGCCGCCGGGGACGCGCCGTCGGGCACCGTGCTGGCGATGGACCCCAGCAGCCGGCAGGTCACGGCCCTCGCCGCCGGCCGGGCGACGATCGAGGTCGAGGTCAACGGGACGGTGGGTACCCACGAGGTGCTCGTCCCGGCCGGGGCGCCCGGCGAGGCGCGGCTCAGCGACGACAACGGGTGGGACACCGGTCTGCGCGACGGTGACTACCAGATCATGGTCGACCTCTGGTGGGGCGAGAACGCCACCTCGCTGCGCCTCTTCGAGGACGGCGAGCTGCTGCACACCGAGGACCTCTCCCACGGGGGCACCGCGGCGCAGCGCGTCACCGTCCCGGTCACGGGACGCCACGACGGCGAGTACGTGTACACGTGCGAGCTGGTCAACGCGGCCGGGACGACCCCGTGCCGCGGCGAGCACACCGTGCGGGTCACGGACGCCACGCCGGGCACGCCCGTGCTGTCGCACGACAACCACGACCGTGACGGTGCCTACACCGTCACGGTGGACAAGTGGTGGGGCACGCAGGCCACCGGGTACGTGCTGTACGAGAACGGTACGGAGGTCGACCGGCAGGAGCTGGTGGCAGGCGTCGGCGGCGAGGCGCAGTCGGCCTCGACGCTGCTCTCCGGACGGGAGCCCGGCACGTACAGCTACACCGCGGTGCTCACCAACGACGCCGGGGAGACCCGCAGCCGGGAGCTGCGGGTCCGGGTGCGCGACTGACCGGGCACGCGGACGGAGGGCGCTCGTGCGGGGCACCGGGAGGTGCCCCCGCACGAGCGCCGTCAGGGGTCGATGTCGTCGTGCAGCACCACGCGGGACAGCTCGACGTCGCCACCGGGCAGCACCCAGTAGTGCAGCCGACGGGCCTGCGGGGAGCTGACCTGCAGCGACAGCCGCATGGCCTGGGCGCCGTCGGACTCGCGCACCAGGTAGGGGCTGCCACCGCCGTCGCCGCGCCTCAGACGGTGCAGCTCGAACCCGGAGACCTCCGGTGCGCGCCCGACGAGCACCAGGACGACGGCGCGGTGCACCTTGTCCTCCAGACCGCGCCCGACGTCGGCGAGGGACTCGCAGAACCGGGGACCCACGGCGAAGCCGGGCAGGGGGTACCGGTCCTTCTCTGCCGCGCCGATGATCTCCACCCAGGTGCGCAGCACGTCGAACCGGAGCTGTGCCTCGGGGTCCGTGAAGCACCGTGCGGGCGCGCCTGCCCCCGTGTCCTGCGTCCGGGCGCGGTCCTTGCGGGCGCTGCGGATCTTGGACTTGTACCGCTCGACGGTCGTGTGCAGCCGGTCGAGACGGTCGCGCTGCTCGCGGGCCAGGTCGCGCAGCCCGGAGACCTCCAGCTCCAGGGCCCGGACGGTGGCACGGAGCTCGGTGGCCTCGTGCTCGGCGCGGTCGGCCCGTGAGCGGTGCTCGTGCACGGACAGCTCGAGCTGGTTGACGAGGGCCTTCTTGACGGGGTTGGACGGTACCGGTTCCGCGACCACGGGCGGGGCGCCGCCGTCGGGCGGGGTGGAGGTCGACCCCGGTCCCGGACGAGGTCCGGAGCCGCGCGGCGGGACCGCCGGGCGCGGCCCCGGACCGGGGAGCGGCCGCGGCGGCGTCGTGGCGCGGTGCTCGTCCGGCGGCTCGCCGGGTGTCCCGGCGGAGTCCGTCGAGCCGAGGGAGTCGTGCACGGACGCCGGCGGCGGCAGCCACGGCGGGCCGTCGTCGAGCAGGCTGAGCGCCGGGCGCACGGGCTCGGTGTCCGCCACGTCGTCGAGCCGCAGGTCGGGGCGGATCGTGCCGCCGCCCGGTCCCGGGACAGGGTGGCCGGGCAGCAGCCGGGCCGCGACCGCCTCGCCGACGGAGAACAGGTCCCGCAGGTCGTCGTCGCCGCCGGTCGCCCGCTCCCGCGCGACCCGGACGGTCACGGCGGGGGCGAGGGCCAGCAGCACGGCGTCGTCGGCGACCTCGTGCACCTGCGCGGGGACGACGGCCCCGGGTGGGTACGCCTCCTGGACCCGTGCCAGCTGGGTGGCCGCGTCGGGGAGCATGCCGCGCACGTCGAGTCGCCGGGCGCCGGCGTCGAGGACGCCGCGCACCCGCATGCGTGGCGCCAGCAGGCGGTCGATCGGCACGATCGGCAGGGTGAGCTCCTGGGCGACCTGCGCCGTCGCGCCGGCGGACGTCTGGACCAGCGCACGGGTGCCGACGACGCCGAGGACGCGGGCACCCGTGGTGCTCCCGCCGGGGGCGGCGGCGGTCCCGGCGAGTCCGGCGGAGACGGCCGCGGTGAGGGCGTCCTGGACGAGCAGCTCGTGCACCCGGGTGCCCTCGGCGCCGTCGTCGGCGAACCACAGGGTCGAGCGCGACGGGTCGTGCACCCACTCCACGCCCACCGGGTAGACGCGGGACGCGCCGCCGTACACGGGGGTGCCCGGTGGCATGCCGTGGGAGAAGGCCCAGGACGGTTCGCCCGTGTGGACGACGACGACCTCGGCGAGCCCGCGGACCTCGTCCAGCACGCGGGCCGGGTCGACGCAGGGGCGTCCGCGGTCCCGCGTGGTGGAGACGACGACGACGGGCCAGGTGCGGTCGGGGTGCTGGAGCCGGGCGGCGAGGTCCTCGGCCTGGGCCGCGCTGCGCACGTGGTCGACCATCGTGGGCACGGCGCGCGGGCGGTCTGCCGGCCGTGTGCCGCGAGGGGCGGAGGTGCGCAGCGTCACGTCGCCTCCTTCGGCTCGCGGTCGGACCGGGACCTCGAGCCTACCGTCGTCGTGACCTGATCGTGACATTTCCCGGGGCGTTCGGCGAGCCACGCGACGAGGTGACACGGTGTCGGTTCGATGTCACGTCCTGCGCGAGCCGTCCGGGGCGCCCGCGGACCCCGACCGGTGCGAGGATGAGGGTCATGCCGATGACCCCCCGGTCGGCCGACACCGGCCCGTACGACGCCCTGCTCCTGTGCTCCTTCGGTGGCCCGAACAAGGCGGAGGACGTCGTCCCGTTCCTCCGCAACGTGACCGCCGGCAAGGGGATACCCGACGCCCGCCTCGAAGAGGTCGGCGAGCACTACTACGGGTTCGGCGGCAAGAGCCCCATCAACGAGCAGAACCTCGCGCTGAAGGCGGCGCTCGAGGCCGAGCTCGCGCGGCGCGGCATCGAGCTGCCCGTCGTGTGGGGCAACCGCAACTGGGAGCCGTACACCACCGACGCGATCGACGAGCTCGAGCGCCTCGGCGCGCAGCGTGCCGTCGCCCTGGTGACCTCCGCGTACTCGTCGTACTCGGGATGCCGGCAGTACCGCGAGGACCTCGCCGTCACCCTGGACGGACGCGGTCAGCTCGGGCCCGACGGCTCGACGGGCGTGCGGTTCGACAAGATCCGGTCGTACTTCAACCACCCCGGGTTCGTGCAGGCCAACGTCGAGGCCGTCGTCGAGGCCTACGCGCAGCTCGCCGCGAAGGGCGGGGCCCCCGCCGCGGCGAAGCTCGTCTTCGTCACGCACTCCATCCCCGACACGATGGAGGCGGCCTCGCGGATCTCGTCCGCGACCTACTCCGAGCAGCACCTGGACGTCGCCGGGGTCATCGCCGGGCAGGTCGCCGACCGGCTCGGGCACGCCGTCGAGTGGGAGCTGGCCTACTGCTCCCGGTCCGGCCCCCCGTCGCAGCCGTGGCTCGAGCCCGACGTCAACGACCTGCTCACCGCACGGGCGGGCGGAGGCCTGCGCGACGTCGTGATGTCCCCGATCGGTTTCGTCTCGGACCACATGGAGGTCGCCTACGACCTCGACACCGAGGCGATGCAGACCGCCACCGAGCTCGGGATGACCGCGGTGCGGGCGGGCACCGTCGGTACCCGCCCGGAGTTCGTGTCCGGCCTGGTCGACCTGCTGCTCGAACGCGCCGCGATCGCCCGGGGCGAGGCCGTCGCGGAGGAGACCGTCGGTGGCCTGCCGGCCTTCCGGTCGGTCTGCGAGGTGGACTGCTGCCTGCGGCGCGACGGCGAGCCGAGCGGCGTGCCCGCCCTGTGCTCGCGAGACCTCTACCGCTGACCATCCCGACCGACCGGCCCCGCAGGAGGAACGCACGATGACCGACCAGCACATCCACGCCGACACCGGTGAGGCCGTCGACGCCGAGGCGATCAACACCTCGATCCGCTACGCGATGGTCGCGGTGTTCTCCGTCGCCGAGCCGTTGCCCGCCGACCCGGTGGAGCGGGCGGAGGTCGTGGCCGAGGCGGAGACGGCGCTGTGGCGCGGTGCGGACGCCGGGTCGCGCGACGCCGCCCGGACCGACGGTGACGTCGTCGTGCGGGGCGTCTACGACGTCGCCGGCCTGCGTGCCGATGCCGACCTCATGGTCTGGGTGCACGGCCCCACCGTGGAGTCCGTGCAGGGCGCCTACCAGCGCCTGCGCGCCTCGCGGCTGGGTGCCGCGCTCGCCCCCGAGTGGTCGGTCGTGGCCCTGCACCGCGCCGCGGAGTTCAACCGGGGCCACGTGCCGGCGTTCCTCGCGGGCGAGCGCCCGCGCGACTACCTGTGCGTCTACCCGTTCGTGCGCTCCTACGACTGGTACCTGCTGCCGGACGCCGAGCGCCGCACCATGCTGCGCGACCACGGGAAGGCCGCCGCCGGCTACGAGGACGTGCGGGCGAACACCCTGAGCACCTTCGCGCTGAGCGACTACGAGTGGCTGCTCGCCTTCGAGGCCGACGAGCTCCACCGCATCGTGGACCTCATGCGCGACCTGCGGGCCACCGAGGCGCGCCGGCACGTGCGCGAGGAGATCCCCTTCTTCACGGGGCCCCGCGTCGCGCTCGCCGACTGGGCAGAGCGGCAGCCGCTCGCCTGACGGGCCGCGCCGCCGCACGGGGTGCTCGGTGCGTCCCCAGATGCTCAGCAGGCTGATGTTCGTCATGCTGGAGCCATGAGCACCGAGAGCCCCAGCGCGTCCTCAGCCCCTGCCACCGCCGGCGACCGGGTGCGTCAGGTCGTCGTGCTGCTCGGGTCGCTCCTCGCGATCGCCGGTGCCGCCCTCGGTTCCGGCGCGGCCGGTGGCCAACCGGTCTCCGAGGCGGCCGGGGGAGCCCTCTCTGCCGAGGCCACCGTGGTCGCACCCGGCTCGCCGGCCTTCTCCATCTGGTCGGTGATCTACGCCGGTCTCCTGCTGTTCGCGATCGTCCAGCTGCTCCCCGGACGCGCCGCCGACCCGCGGATGCGTGCCGTGGGCTGGTGGGTGCTCGGATCCATGCTGCTCAACGCCGTCTGGATCGGTGTCGTCCAGGCCGGTTGGCTGTGGGGCAGCGTGCTGGTCATCGTCGCGCTGCTCGCCGTGCTGTGCGTCGTCCTCGTGCGGATCGTGCGCCTCCCGGCGCGACGGCCGCTCGACACCGTCGCGACCGACGTCACCATGGGGCTCTACCTCGGGTGGGTCAGCATCGCGACGATCGCCGACGTGGCCGCGACGCTCGCTGCGGACGAGGTCGGCGGGCTGGGCCTCGGCGAGAGCGTCTGGGGCGCCGTCCTGGCCGGCGCCGGTGCGCTGGTCGTCGTCGCGGTCGCCGTCTTCGGCCGGTCGCGCCCCACCACGACCATCCCGGTCGGACTCGCCGCGGGGTGGGGTCTCGCCTGGATCGCCGTCGCCCGCACGCAGGGCCCGCTGACCGACGTCGTCGTCGCCGTCGCCGCCACGATCACGGCGGTCGTGGCCGTGGCGACGCCGGTGGTCGTCACCCTGGCGCGCCGGCCCCGCTAGGTCCGGCGGACGTGGCGACGACGACGGTGCCGCCCGGTCCGTCGTCGTCCTCGTCGTGCACGACGCGGCCCTCGAGGCCGGCCGACCCGACGAGCGCCAGGGCGCCGGTCACCTGGTCGGTACCCACCTCGAACAGCAGGCTGCCGCCCGGCCGGAGCCAGCCGGGCGCCTCGGCGACCATCCGGCGCAGCACGTCGAGACCGTCGGTGCCGCCGTCGAGCGCCACGCGTGGTTCGTGCTCCCGCGCCTCGGGCGGCATCGTCGCGATCGCCGCCGACGGGACGTACGGGGCGTGGCACAGGAGCACGTCGACCGCACCGCGCAGCCCGCCGGGCACCGGGTCGAACAGGTCGCCGCGGTGCACGGTCCCCCCGAGCGGCGTCAGGTTGGTGCGGGCGTGCGCCACGGCCGCCGGCTCGACGTCGCTCGCGTGCAGCACCACGTCCGGCAGGGCGCTCGCCACCGCGCCACCGACGGCGCCGCACCCGCAGCACAGGTCCAGCACCACCGCCGGTCGTGCACGGTCGACCCCCGCGGCCCCCGGAGCGGCGAGGGCGGCGCGGACCAGCAGCTCGGACCGTCGGCGCGGGACGAAGACGCCCGGACCCACCGACCACCGGCGCCCTGCGAGCTCCACCCACCCGAGCAGGTGCTCCAGCGGTTCGCCCGCAGCCCGGCGCACGGCGAGCGCGTCGACGTCGCCGCCGTGCTCGACGAGCAGCCGGGCCTCCTCCTCGGCGAACACGCACCCGGCCGCGCGCAGCCGGGCGACGAGCGCCTCCTCGGTGCCGGTCACGGGTACAGGCCCCGGATCTCGTGCGCCTCGGCCGTGCGCTGGACGCCGATCACCAGGGCGGCGTCCCGCAGCGAGATGCCGTCACGGCGGGCGAGGGCCGAGACGTCGGCGTACGCGGAGGACATCCGCCGGGCCAGCTTCTCGGCGATCTCCTGCTCGGACCACCAGTACGTCTGGTTGGCCTGCACCCACTCGAAGTAGGAGACGACGACGCCGCCCGCGTTCGCCAGGACGTCCGGCACCACCGTGACGCCGTTGTCCGCCAGGATCCGGTCGCCCTTGGCCGTGGTCGGCCCGTTCGCACCCTCGACGACCCAGCGCGCGCGGACCGAGCCCGCCGTGGACTCGTCGAGCACGCCCTCGAGCGCGGCGGGCACGAGGACGTCGACGTCCAGGGCCAGCAGCTCGGCGTTCGTGATCGGGTCGGCGTCGTCGAAGCCCACGACCGAGCCGGTCGCCTCGACGTGCTGCTGCAGGCGCACCACGTCGAGCCCGGCGTCCGCGCGGACGCCGCCGTACTGGTCGCTCACGGCGACGACGCGGGCGCCACGGTCGGCGAAGATCGTCGCGGCGTGCCCGCCCACCTTGCCGAAGCCCTGGATGGCGACGGTGACGTCCGTGAGCGGCACCTCCGCCTCCTTGAGCGCCGCCGCCGTCACGTGCACGATGCCGGCGCTCGTCGCGGTGCCGCGGCCGAGCGACCCGCCCACGGCGAGCGGCTTGCCCGTCACCACGGCCGGGATCGTGAAGCCGCGGTTGACCGAGTAGGTGTCCATCACCCAGGCCATCGTCTGCGCGTCCGTGCCCATGTCCGGCGCCATGATGTCGGTGTCCGGGCCGATCACCGGCATGATCTCCGAGGTGTAGCGGCGCGTCACCCGCTCCAGCTCGGCCGCCGAGTACCCGCGGGGGTCGATGCCGATCCCGCCCTTGGCGCCGCCGTACGGCAGGTCGACGATGCTGCACTTCCAGGTCATCCACATCGCCAGCGCGCGCACCTCGTCGATGTCCACCGCCGGGTGGTAGCGCAGACCGCCCTTGCCCGGCCCCCGCGAGACGTTGTGCTGCACCCGGAAGCCGTGGAACAGCACCGTCTCGCCGCTGTCACGCCGCAGGGGCACCGCGACGTGGGTCTCCCGGCGCGGCGTGGCGAGCATCTCGTGCACGCCCTCGTCGTAGCCCAGGTGCGCGACGGCGGTCGCGAGCTGGCTGTGCGCCGTCGCCAGGGGTGAGGCGTCGGCCCTCACGGGTACATCGATCGACGTCAACGGGTCCTCCTCGGAAGGGACGTGCCGGGCGATCGGGTCGTGCCCGGCGGGTCGGTCGGTCCGGTGCGGGACCGCAGGGAAACCGTAAGCCCCCACGTCCGGCGCGGGGCGCCGGGATCAGCCACGCCGTGCCCGACGGCGGAACGAGGCCGGGGTCTCGCCCGTCAGCCGTGCGAAGGCACGGGTGAACGCCGCCTGGTCGTAGAAGCCGGTCACGGCGGCCACCTCCACGATCGGGGTGGTGCCGCCGGTCAGGAGGTCGGCGGCGCGGTCCACCCGGGTCCGCAGCACGAGCTGCCGGGGGGAGAGCCCGAACACCTGCTTGACCCGGCGCTCCAGGACGGCGGGCGTGCAGCCGGCCATCGCCGCCAGGTCCCGGACCGTGAGGGCCACGTCGGGAGAGCGGTCCAGGTGCCGGTCCACCGCGGTGCGCAGGCGTGCCATCGCGTCCATCGTGACGTCGTCGGCGTCGCGCGAGCGCAGGTCGTGCGAGACCGAGACGATGCCGACCAGGTGGCCGTCGTCGTCGTGCACGGGCAGCTTGGAGGTGAGGTACCACCCGGCGGACCCGCCGAGGCGGCGGATGAGCTCCAGCTCGCCGCGCAGGGGCCGACCGCCGCGCAGCACCTCCGCGTCCTGTGCCTCGTACCGCTCGGCGAGCTCCGGCACGAACAGGTCCCGGGCACGGCGGCCGACCACCTGGCGACGCGACCGCTCGTTCGTGCGGTGCACGAACGTCCGGTTGACCAGCACGTACCGCCCGGAGACGTCCTTGGCGCAGAACATCACCTCGTTCAGCTCGTCCATGAGCGCGACCGTCGTGCGCGCCATCGCCGCCAGGAGGGCCTCGGCCGCCGGCCACGGGGGACCGCCGAGGGGCCCGACGGCGGGCGGGGGCGCGGGGTGAGGCACGGTGCTGGTCTACCCGGCCCGGAGCCGTCGGGCAAGTTTGTCGCGGGAGCCCCGCGCCACGGGCCGTCCTGTACAAGACGAGCACGGCCGAGAAGGAGCACCCTGGACGGATGAGCACCCACCTGAACGAGCGCGGCGCCACCGCCACCGGAACCGACCCGTCGGTCCACCCGACGGCTGCGGAGCTGGTCGAGGACGCCGTCGCCCTCGCGCACTCCTGGATCGCGGCCGCCGACGGCGCCGGCGGCGCCACCCGTGCCGACCGGCGCACCCGGGCCACGGCCGAGCGCCTCGGCGACCTGGTCGCCGACCCGGCGGGCCTGGACCTGGCCGTCGGCTTCGTCGACGACGTCGCCCGGCCCCAGGACGTCCGGGTCGCCGCGAAGGCGCTCGCCCGGCTGGGCCGGGACGCCGGGAGCGCCACCTTCCTGTCGCCGGTGGACCGCGCCCTGTTCCGCGTCGGCGCGGCGGTCGCCCCCGTGCTGCCCACCGTCGTCGTGCCGGCCGCCCGGGTGCGGTTGCGTCAGCTCGTGGGTCACCTCGTCGCCGACGCCGGGCGCGGGCTCGGCAAGCACCTCGCCCGCACGCGCGACGAGGGCTACACGCTCAACGTCAACCTCCTCGGCGAGGCGGTGCTCGGCGCCGACGAGGCCCGGGCACGGCTGCAGCGCACCCTCGACCTGGTGCGCCGCGACGACGTCGACTACGTGTCGATCAAGGTCTCGTCCGTGGCGGCCCAGCTCGTCACCTGGGACCTGGACGGGTCCCGCGAACGCGTGGTCGAACAGCTCCTGCCCCTGTACCGGGCCGCCCGCGAGCACGGTGTGTTCCTCAACCTGGACATGGAGGAGTACAAGGACCTCCCGCTGACCACCGCCGTCTTCCGCGACGTGCTGGACCGCGAGGAGTTCCGCGACGTCGAGGCCGGGATCGTGCTGCAGGCCTACCTCCCCGACGCCCTGGGTGCGCTCGACGAGCTCACCACGTGGGCGCAGCGCCGGGTGGCGGCCGGTGGAGCGCGGATCAAGGTGCGTCTCGTCAAGGGCGCCAACCTCGCGATGGAGCACGTCGAGGCCGAGCTCCACGACTGGGCTCCCGCGCCGTACCCCACCAAGGCCGACGTCGACGCCAACTACGTGCGGATCCTCGACCACCACCTCACGCCCGAGCGCACGGCCGCGGTACGCCTCGGCGCCGCCTCGCACAACCTGTTCCACGTGGCGCTCGCGGTGCTGCTCGCCCGTGGTCGCGGCGTCAGCGACGGTCTCGACGTCGAGATGCTGCAGGGCATGGCGCCCATCGAGGCGCGGCTGGTGCGTGCCGAGCTGGCCGCGCAGGGCGGGCCCGGCGAGCACGGAGAGGTCGTCCTCTACACGCCCGTCGTCCGCGACGAGGACTTCGACGTCGCGATCTCCTACCTCGTGCGCCGCCTCGAGGAGAACGCGGCCGAGCAGAACTTCCTGCACGCGTCGTTCGCCCCGCCGTCCGCCGTGCCAGGGGTCTCGGAGACCCCGATGGAGCGTCAGGAGATCGCGTTCCGTGCGTCCGTGGCCGGTGCGGTGCCGTTCTCCGCCGCCGACGTCGCTCCCCGCCGTCGCTCCCGCTTCGCCGCCGAGCCCGCGCCCGTCACGCATGGACCGTTCCGCAACGCGATCGACACCGACCCGTCCGTGGCCGAGCACCGTGGGTGGGCCGCCCGGCTCGTCGGACCGGACAGCGGGTTCGTGCCAGTGCAGGCTCCCGAGATCACCGACGTCACCTCGATCGACGCGGCCGTGGCACGTGCCGTCGAGGTGCGCGAGCAGTGGGCCGCGGTGCCCGCCGCCGGGCGCGCCCGGGTACTGCGCGAGGCCGCCCGCCGGCTCGAGGCACGCCGCGGCGACCTCGTCGCCGCGGCCGTGCACGAGGCGGGCAAGACCGTCGCGGAGACCGACCCCGAGGTCACCGAGGCGATCGACTTCGCGAACTACTACGCCGCGTCGGCCGAGGCGCTCGACACGGTGACCGGCGCAGAGTTCACGCCCGACGGCGTCACGCTCGTCACGCCGCCGTGGAACTTCCCGGTCGCGATCCCGATCGGCGGCGTGCTGGCCGCCCTCGCGGCCGGGTCGACCGTGCTGGCCAAGCCCGCCCCGCCGACCCCGCGCTGCTACGAGCTCGCGGTGGAGGCGGTCCGCGAGGCGCTGGCGACGGTGGCGCCCGAGATCGGCCTGGCCGCGGACGTCGCCCGCGACGCCGTGCAGTACCTGCGCGTTCCCGACGGCGACCTCGGCCAGCACCTCGTCACCCACCCGGACGTGGCCCGCGTGGTGCTGACCGGTTCCATCGAGACCGCCGAGCTCTTCGCCCGGTGGCGGCCGGAACGCCCCGTGCTCGCCGAGACGTCGGGCAAGAACGCGCTGGTGGTGACGCCGTCGGCCGATCTCGACCTGGCGGTCGCCGACGTCGTGCGCAGCGCCTTCGGCCATGCGGGGCAGAAGTGCTCCGCGGCGTCGCTGGTCGTCCTCGTCGGCTCGGTCGGCGACGCGACGACCACGACGGGCGAGCGGTTCCGCCGTCAGCTCGTGGACGCCGTCCGCTCCCTCGCGGTGGGCCTGCCGACGTCCCTGTCCACGGTGATGGGCCCGCTGACCGAACCGGCCACCGGCAAGCTCGAACGGGCACTGACCACCCTGGAGCCCGGGGAGACGTGGCTCGTGCAGCCCCGGCGGCTCGACGACGAGGCGGCGGACGCGGGGATCGACCCCGAGCGGTTGTGGACGCCCGGCCTGCGCGACGGGGTCGCGCCCGGCTCGTTCTTCCACCTCACCGAGGTGTTCGGGCCGGTGCTCGGCATCCTGCGCGCCGACAGCCTCGAGGAGGCGATCGACCTCCAGAACCAGGTGTCGTTCGGGCTCACCGGCGGCATCCACTCCCTCGACGCGGACGAGATCGCCACGTGGCTGGACCGCGTCGAGGTCGGCAACGCCTACGTCAACCGGCACATCACCGGAGCGATCGTGCAGCGCCAGTCGTTCGGCGGCTGGAAGGCCTCCACCGTCGGCCCCGGCGCCAAGGCCGGCGGCCCGAACTACGTCGCCCAGCTCGGCACCTGGTCGGACGCGGTGTCCGGTACCGACGCGCCGCCGTCGCGCGGCAACGACCCACAGGGCTGGCTCGCCTGGACCGAGGCCTCCGACGCCACGGCCTGGGCCGAGGAGCTCGCCGTCGAGCACGACGAGTCCGGGCTGAGCGTCGAGGAGAACACGTTCCGGTACCGGGCCGTCGACCAGGTCACCGTGCGCGTCGGCGACGACGCCCTGCCCGTCGAGGTGCGCCGCGTGCTCGCTGCGGCCCGCCGTGCCGGCGTGCGCACCGTCGTCGTCCCCGAGGCCGACTCCGGCTGGGGCGTGCCGCACGAGGAGCCGGTCTCCCACGCGCAGTTCGCCGCCGCCGTCGCCGACGGGCGGGTGACCGGTCGGATCCGGGTGGTCGGATCGGCCCCGGGCCTGCGCGAGGCCGCGGCGGGACGCGTCGGTGACGTGACGGTGCTCGACGGACCGGTCCTGGCCGCCGGGCGCCGCGAGCTGCTGACCGTCCTGCGCGAGCAGGCCGTCAGCCGCACGAAGCACCGGTACGGGCACCTGCGCGACTAGGTGATGTCCAGGGAGGCCGGTCCGCCGGGCGACCGGTGGACGGCCTCGTCCGGGAGGCGCTCGCGTGGACCGACGCTCGTGGTGCGCCTCGTGTCCGGGCGGGTCCTGCCGCGCTACATCAGTCTGGTGGACGCGAGCGACTCGCTCAGGTCCTCGTTGAAGCCGATCAGGGGGATCCGGAACAGGAGCCCGAGAAGCAGCGTGGGGACGATGAAGAGCGCGAGCACGCCCAGCGAGATCCAGTAGTCCCCCTCGTAGATGCCTGCGATCGCCGATCTGATGGCGTTCGTCGCGTGCGAGACCGGGACGAACGGGCTGAGGCTCTGGAACCACTGCGGCAGGACGGCGAGCGGGTAGGCACCCCCGCCGGCAGAGATCTGCACCACCAGGAGAAGCACCCCCACGGCTTTCCCCGCCTCCCCGAAGGAGACCACCAGCGTGTAGGTCATCAGCGAGAACACCAGCGACATGACCCATCCGGCCAGGATCAGCAGCCCCGGATAGACGGGCCGCACCCCGACGAATCCGATGAGACCGACGTACAGCAGCGAGCTCTGGAGGAAGGCGAGGGCAGCGAAGATGCCGTACCGGCCCAGGTACTCCTGGGTGAGGGTGAGCGAACCGCCGAACGGGAGCGTGGCCCGTTCCACGTCCACGCGGATGACCACGGAGAGCAGGAGCGCGCCCACCCACAGGCCCAGTACCGTGTAGAAGGGCGCCATCTGGGCGCCGAAGGTGTCGACCTCGAACACCGGGATCGTCTTGATGCCGACGGGCGTGGTCACCTCGCTGGCGAACGTCGCGGCGTTGGACCCGATCATGTTCTCGATGGCGCCGAGATCACCCGACTCCGCGGCGCCGCCCAGCGTGGCGGCGACGTCGTCGAAGCCCTGTGCGGCCGTCTCGAGGTCGCTCTCGATGGTGGACATGGTGTCCTGAGCCACGGCGAGCGTCTCGACGAGCGGCGCCTCGCCCGAAGACAGCGCAGAGCCCACGTCCGCGAGGTCGTCGCCGATCACGGCGAGGCCCCCGGTGATCCCGGAGAGCGTGCTCGACAGCTCCTCCAGCCGGGGCGCCAGGTCCTCGGAGTACTCGCGCCGCAGGTCCTCGACGGCGCCCTGCGCCTCGTCGATGAGGGCCATGACCTCGTCGCGCGTCGCCTGGCCGTCCGCCTCACCCTGGGTCAGCCCGTCGGCGGCGTCCACGATCCGGTCGCGCAGTGCCTCCTGCCGTGTCGAGGCGCCCTCGACGCGGGACGCCACCAGTTCCAGCGCCGCCTGGAGCATCGGGTCGGGCGTCGCCTCGGCCTGGGCCCTGAGCGTGTCGTCCAGTCCTTGGTACGCGGCGATCTGCGCGTCGACCCGGCCCGCGATCGCGGTCAGGGCCGCCGCCGCGGCCTCGCCCTGGCCGTCCATCGACGCATAGAGCGCGTCGACCCGGTCCGCCAGAACCCGGTAGCTGTCCGCGCTCGACGAGAACGCCGCCCGCAGGGACCCGGCGGCCCCGTCCAGCCCGGTGCGGAGCTCCCGCGCAGAATCATCCCCCTCGCCGATCGCCCCCGACGTCCCGTGCAGCGCCTCTTCAGATGCCGCGACCAGCTGGGAGGAGCTCTCCAGGACCGACGAGCTCGACTCCAGGAGCACGCCGAACGTACGCGCGGTGCCCGCGCCCGCGCGAAGCTGGGAGGCGAACGCTGTGGCGTTGGACTGCACCTGCGACAACGCCGATTGCGTCTCGGGATCATCGAGGTTGTCCGCGAGCGCGGACACCAGGGTCGCGCCGATCTCGTTCAACGTCTTCGTGAAGGTCTGGTTGATCTCGACGGAGACGTCCGTCGCCGCCTCGCCCGCGATCACCGGCGAGAGCGCGTTCGTCTTCTGATTGATGTAGTAGTCCAGCTCGGCCGACGTCGCGCCCGGCACGAGGAAGGTCATCATCTGATGGCTGAAGTCGGCGGGCAGCACGAGCGCGGCGTAGTACTCCTCCGACTGGGTACCGCGGATCGCCTCCTCCTCGCTGGTGATCACCCAGTCCATGTCGCTGTTCGCGCGCAACGCGGACAGCACCTGCTCCCCGACGTTGATCCGGATCGGCAGCAGGTCGCCCTGGTACCCCTCGTCCGCGTTGGCGACGGCGACCCTGAGGTTCTTGACGTTGCCGAACGGGTTCCAGCTGGAGAGCACGTTGAACCAACCGAAGAACGACGGGATGACCACCACGCCGAACAGCACGATGAGCGCGATCGTGCTGCGCGACACCTGCCGCACGTCGTGACGGAAGAGCCGGACGATGTTGCTCATCGCGTCACCTCCCGCCCCGCCAGCTCTGCGAGCGGCGTGCTTGAGTGCGTGGCCCGCTCCTCGCGTACCAGGGCCTCCTGGAGCTCGTCGTCCGGCATGGCCGAGACTCTTCGGGCAAATCCGATGCTCTGTCTGACGTACTCGAGCGCCACGATCGTCCCGATCACGAGCAGGCACACCACACCCCAGAGCCCGAGCACTGTCGCCTTGGCGTCAGGGTTCACCACGCCGTAGACCAGGAGGATCGCCGTCAGTCCGAGCCCGATGAGGACGGCCGTGCGGATCGTCGACAGGTGGTGCTTGGCGAGCCACGCCGCTCTGCGTCTCCTCGTCGCCTCGAACTCCGCTCTGTCGGTGAGCGCCAGGACGAGCTGGCTCAGGCGGCGCCGCGATCCGAGGATCTGCACGTCCTCGCTCACGAAGAGCCCGGTCTCGGCAAGCTTGACGTTGAACAGCCGCGCGAAGTTGCCGAGCCGCTGCCGCAGGAGGATCCCGAGGAGGAACGCCAGCGCGGCGAACAGCGCCAGGACCGCGAGGTACCGCCAGTAGTAGCCGTCGTAGAAGCCACCGATCGTCTCGCGCATCGCATCGATACCGTAGGCGAACGGGAACAGCGGGAAGAGTGCGCGGAAGAAGTCCGGCATCATCTGGATCGGGTAGATACCTGAGGCGCCCGGGATCTGCACCATCACCAGCAGGACGGCCAGGCCCTTGCCGACATACCCCAGGGACACCGACAGGGCATAGATGATGGCGACATACACCTGCCCCACGAACACGCAGGTCAGGACGAAGGCTGCTGCGTTGACGCTCTGCACGCCGATGGCGAGGTTGCCGACGCTCATCAGGAGCGACTGCAGCAGGTTGAGCACGGCGAGCAGCATCCAGCGCCCCATGTACGCCTGGCGGATGGTCAGGTCCGGGACCTTCTCGGTGTCGACCTCCTGCTTGAGCAGGACGACGAGCATGAAACCTCCGACCCACAGGCCGAGGTTCGTGAACAGCGGGGCCATCGAGGAGCCGTAGGTGGCCACGGGGTAGATCGTGTGCTGCTTCACCTCGACCGGTGCGGCCATGAACGTGGCGATCTCCTCCGGGTTCAGCTCGGTCAGGTCGCTCAGGCTGCGCCAGATCTCCGCGCTGCTCAGCGCCATGACGTCCGCGCGCAGATTCGTCAGATCGGTCTCCACGCCCGCGAGATCCCCGTTCAGCTGCTGGATCGCGGTACCCGCCTCCGCCATCTGGCTCTCGAGCGTCGTGAGCAGGTCCACCGCCTGCGGCACGAGCTCACGCTGGGTGTCGAGCGCGGAGGAGAACGCGCCGGCGCTCGACGACAGATCCGTCATCGCCCCGTGGAGGTCCGGCATGGTGTTGACCAGCACCGTGCGGATCGAGGTCGCCGAGGTCGCCGAGTCCTGGACCGCCGCGTCGAGCGCCGTGACGGCCCCTTGGACGGTCTCGGTGGCCTCCGTCACGTCGGTGTTGAGCGTGCCCAGGTCGCGCAGGAACTGCTGGTCCGTGGCGTGGCGTTCCTGCAGCTGGTCGACGGCGTCGCTCAGCTGCTGATACCCGGGCGCCGACGGGTCCACGCGTCCGAGCGCATCCTGGAGCTCGACGAGCGCGGTGCCGCTGGCGTCGGCGATCGCGGTCGCGTCCGCGATCGCGCTGCCGATCTCGATGTTCGCTCGCTGCGCCCCCGCGGCGAGCGTGGTGATGGCCCCGTTCACCTGCAGGCTCACGTCCGACAGGAGCGTGGCACCAGACACGTACGCGGTCGTGACAGGGTCGGTGAACGCGACGAGGTCGCTCTCCGCGTCCGCCACGAGCGTCTGCATCTGGGAGATCGACGACCGGGTGTCGCCGATCGTGCCGCTGACCTCGGTGAGTGCGTCCTCGGCCGCCCCGATCCCCGAGCTCGCGTCCGTGATCGCCGTGTCCAGCTCGTCCAGCCCGGTGCGGGCCGCCTCCACCTTGCCCACGGCGTCGTCGAGCGCGGTGAGTGTCTGGTCCTTCGCGTCGAGCAGCTGGGTCTCCGCCTCGCCGCCCGCATTCTCGAGGCCCGTCGCGACCGCCTTCGCGACGGTCGAGACGAACGTGCTGTTGATCTGCACATCGAGCGCAGACGCGCCGGCGCTGGTGATCTTCGGCGCGATCGCGTTCGCCTTCTCGTTCGTGTAGAAGTCGATCTCGGGGGGGACGAAGGTCCCCGTCGTGATGCTCAGGAGATCGCTGCTGAAATCCTTCGGGACGACGAAGGCCGCGTACACCTTTCCCGACTCGACCGCGTCCATCGCCTCGTCCATGCCGAGGAACCGCCAGCCGAGCTGGTCGTTCTGCTTGAGCTTCTCGACGATCTGGTCCCCGACGTCCAGCTCACCCGTCATCTCGGACGAGGCGCCCTCGTCGAGGTTGACGACCGCGACCTGGACCGCTTCAGTGTCTCCGTAAGGGTCCCAGAACGCGACGATGTTCAACCAGGCGTACATCGATGGCAGGACGACCATTCCGATCACGATCGCCCACACCTTGGGTACCTGCATGATGCGTCGAGAGTCTCGGCGGAGCACTGCCAGGGAATTGCGCACCGTCACTCCTTGTCTCCCACGATGTACATTTCGCCTGCCCTCGCCCGCGGACCTCAACCCCGCGCGGTCGGATGAAGGATCACCCGCGGCATCACCCTCCCCCCTCATCCGCGCGGGCGCTACTCGAAGACGCGAGCTCGCCGCGGCCGGTGCCTTTTATCTGTTCCCCGTGCGCGTTGTCCGTCGCCCGCGAGCACTTCTTCGTGGGCGTCGTCGGCCTCGATCGCGCGGGCCAGGCCCCCAGAGTGTGGGACGACGTCGAGGTCCTCGAAGTCGATCAGTGGGTGGCGCTCCTGATCATCGGCGACGTGCTTGCTCCACGTCTGGAAGAACCGCGATTCAGGGAGTCAGCAGCCGTCCTGCGGAACGGATCACGTCTTCGAACGCCAGCTGCTCCTCACGACGACGACGTCATGGCTCAGGCCCGCGCCGACCACCATCCCGATCGCGATCGCGAGGAGGGATCCGAACGTTCGCAGGAGGACGCTGCCGGCTCCGGCCGTGCCTGCCGCGGCCTCGCTGAGCCCGATGAATCCCATGGAGCCGGGAACGAGGATCCAGTAGGCACAGGTCAGCATGATCACCGTCGACGGTGCTGCCTTGATCCGTCCGGCGAGCCGGACGACAGGGATGACGATGACTGCGCCGACCAGGCCCGACAGCTCCGCCCCGACCATCGTGTTGCCCAGCAGCTGGGCGGAGTACGCCACGAGGAGAGCGAAGAGGATCCAGACCAGCGAGCGGCGAGGTGCGGCGGAGTAGAAGTAGTACCCGATGCTCACGAGAAGGATGCCGACCCAGGGTGCCCACGAGCCCAGCTGGACAGGATGAGACGTGACCGAGGGCGGCTCTCCCGCGACGGTGATCCCGGCGTAGACGCCGAACGCGAGCAGGCCCAGCCGGGCGACCCCGTAGATCAGCCGACTGGCTCCGGCCATCACCTGGCCGGCGGTCAGCTCGACCGCTGCGATGGTCAGGGTGAGGCCGGGCAGGAACGAGACCAGAGCGGGAGCCGCGAGGCGCAGCACGTCGTCGTGCACGAGGGGCCTGACGACCACGGAGATCAGCAGCGTGACGGTGAAGGCGGTCACCACGGGGAGGATCAGGGACAGGGTCGCGACCCGGTTCCCGACGAGTCCGATCAGCCCGACGATCGCGCCCACGATGATGTAGACCGGCAGCGCCGTGACCGTCGGGTTGAGGACCATCCCGAACCCCACGGTCAGCAACGCGTGCCCGAGAACGGTCAACGCCGGGCCGAAGCGCGCCGGCGTCCTGCGGATCTCCGCGATCGAGGCGACGACGAGCCCGGGGTCCATGCGGCTGTCGACGGCGCGTCGCACGACCTGGTCCACCGCACCGGCCTGGTCCAGGCGCAGGGTGTCCTGGTACGCGGGGAAGAACGCCGTCTGCGCGGGCGAGGTGCTGTGATCCTCGATCAGGATGAGCGTCGGGAGGACGAACACGCGGAGGTCTTCGCGCCCGTATCTCGTCGCGAGCCGTCGAAGCGTCTGCTCGACGTCGCTCGTCGCCTGTGAGGAGGTCAAGAGGGCCGCGCCGATCTCGCCGAGCACGTCGGGCACGCCGACCGCACCCTCCAGGGACGGGTCGGGAGCATGCTGGGGGCGCAGGGCGGCCAGCGCGTTCCGTGCGCGCTCCATGAATACGGACATTCTGCCTGCTCGCTGCGTTCGGCTCACCATGGTGCGTGGTCTCCGGCGAAATCGATGTTGATCAGATGGCCGCGTAAGGATCTTCCTGCTTGAAATGCGTCGGCACCTATTGTCGTCAACGCGAAGATTGCCCGCAGCCTATCCGGTGCTCGTGCCCTGTCAAGTGCTCGAAATGGCATGGCTGTGCGGGTCGCTCTCGCAGGACCTGTTCAGGCATCCCTGGTGGGCGATCCGTACGCGTGTCCCCCATGTCCTCAAGAGCTGCGCGACCCTGCGAAGGAGCAGTTCAGTACACCTCCATGCCGTCGCTGCTGTCGTTCCTGATGAAAACATCCCGAAGCCGTGCGAGAGTTGACCACGGTCAAGTCTTCGCGAGGAAACCAGTCGGAGGGGGGGGGGGGGGGGGGGCGACGTGGCAGGCAAGAGTGCGCCCATAGGGGTCATCGACTCAGGCGTCGGAGGCCTGACAACTGTCAAGCAGCTCTCTGACCTGCTCCCCGGCGAAGACATCGTCTACTGCGGAGATAATGGCAACGCTCCCTACGGCAACCGGACCGGTGGGGAGATCGTCGATCTGACGAAGAACATGCTGGCCTTCCTCGTCGACCATGACGTGAAGACGGTCGCGGTCGCGTGCAACACGATCTCGTCGACCTTCGACGTGCCCGCGTACGCGGGGTACGAGGCCGCCTACGGATTCCCTGTCCTGTCGATCATCCGTGCGGCCGCCGCGGACGTCGCTCGCATGCGCTACACCTCGGCCGGAGTCATCGCCACGGCGTTCACGATCGCCAGTGGCTGCTACGACGAGATCATCCATCGGCTGGACCCCGGCATCGAGGTGTACGGCGAACCCAGCAGGCGCCTGGCGGAGCTGATCGAGCGGGGCGATCTGAGCAGCCCGGAGATCGACCAGGAAGTCGGCGCGCACGTCGCCGCCCTGGTCCAGGCGCACGCCGTGCGCGACATCATCCTCGGCTGCACCCACTACCCGATCGTCGAGAACGTCTTCCGCAGACACGCCCCGCACGTCGCGTTCATCAACCCCGCCAAGGACCAAGCGCGCGACGTCCGCCTCCACCTGTCCGAACGCGGGCTCCTGCAGCACGGCGCGCACGACGTCGTCGGCGGCCTGTCGATCTACTCCAGCGGCACCGAGCAGATCTACCGGACGGTGCTCGCCGAGCTGGGCACCGGGCGCCCGTACACGTTCCACCAGGTCGACTTCGCGTCCGCGTGACTCGCCGGCCTGCCCTCGAACCGAACGGAGACTGAGATGTGCACACGCGTGCTCTGGCCCGACGCGAACGGTGCGGTCGTCGTCGGCCGCAACATGGACTACCACCGAGACCTCGGCACCAACCTCTGGAAGCTCCCGCGAGGCGCCCAGCGTGACGACGGGATCGAGGGGAAGCTCTCGTGGACCGCCAAGTACGGAAGCGTGGTCACCACCGCCTTCGACATGATCAGTGTCGACGGTCTCAACGAGGCCGGGCTGTCGGGGCACATCCTCTGGCTGGCCGAGTCGTCGTACGGCACCTATGACGGGTCGCGCACGGCGCTCAGCCAGGCGATCTGGCTCCAGTACTTCTTCGACAACTGTGCCACGGTCGCCGAGGCGGTCGAGTGGGTGCGGGCCAACGACGTCCAGGTCGTGCAGATGTCCGACCCGAGCACCGCCGAGGTGCCCTCGATCCACCTCGCACTGGACGACGCGACGGGTGACTCGGCGATCATCGAGTACATCGACGGCAAGGCCCAGATCCACCACGGTCGCGACTTCACCGTGATGACGAACTCGCCGACCTACGACCAGCAGCTCGAGCTGCTCCAGTCTTTCCAGGGGTTCGGAGGTGACCGCCCGCTGCCGGGTTCCACGCTCGCCTCCGACCGGTTCACCCGGGCGGCGTACTACCTGGGCCGGCTCACGCAGCCGCAGGATCAGGTCGAGGCGATCGCCGCGATGTTCAGCGTGATCCGCAACGCTGCTCAGCCGTTCCGTGAGCCGGACCCCGGAAAGCCTGACGCCTCGCAGACCCTGTGGCAGACGGTCGCCGACCTGACCCGCAAGCGGTTCGTGTTCGAGTCCACCACGCGCCCGAACATCGTGTGGGTGGACCTCGCCGACCTCGACTTCACCGAGGGATCGGGTGAGCTGAAGATCGAGCTCGGCAGCGAGCTCGCCGTCCAGGGCGGCATCGCCGGCAACGTCAGCGACCAGTTCACGGACCAGGGGCCCCTGAGGTTTCTCAGCCTCGCCCTCATCGAGCAGTTCAAGGCGCGGAAGGCGCAAGCGGAAGCAGCGGGCGCGAGGTAGCGAGTGGCCGGTCGCCCCGGGCGGTCAGGGGCCCGCCGCCACGGTCAGGGGCCCGCCGCCACGAGGTAAATCTGGATATTTTGCGTCCAAGTGGTCAAATCTATCCTGTCTGGCGTCCAGCGATATCGGTCTATCGCGATCTGCCGTCGTTTCGGCGCGACGAACGCTTCACGGTTGGATAGAGTCGCGGCCATGACGACGGGTTCAGAGGCACCGCAGAAGCTGCTCATCCGCAATGTCCGAGTGTTTGATGGCGTGAGTGATCGCACGCAGGCCAATGCGGACGTCCTCATGGAGGGACCGCGTATCGTCGCAGTATCCTCGTCGCCGATCGCCGATCTCGCGGACGGTGTGGTCGAGATTGATGGCCAAGGCAAATTTCTCATGCCCGGTCTGAGCGACGCCCATGTGCACCTGATGGGCAATGCGAACAATATGATGGAGTTTCTGCAGGGCCCGACGGGGGCGCTCTACGGCAACACGATCGCCGAGGCCCGACGCATGCTTCTGCGCGGTTTCACCACCGTGCGCGACATGGGTGGCGACACGGCGCCGATCAAGTCGCTCATCGACCGCGGAGTCTTCGAAGGGCCTCGTATCTTCCCGAGCCAGGCGATGATCTCTCAGACCTCGGGCCACGCCGACTTCTCCTTCGTGTACGACGTCCCCGAGGAGTTCGGCGGCAAGCCGAGCCGTACCGAGGACATTCACTTCACACGTGTCGCCGACGGCGTCCCACGCGTACTCGCAGCGGTGCGCGAGCAGCTCCGCCAGGGCGCGAGCCAGATCAAGCTCACCCTCGGCGGCGGCGCGGCATCGATGTATGACCCGCTCAGCACCCTGCAGTACACCCCCGACGAGATTCGTGCCGCCGTGCAGGCCGCGAGCGACTACGGCACCTACGTGGCGACACACGTCTACACGCCGGCGGGCATCGCACGCGCGCTCGAAGCGGGAGTCTCGTCGATCGAGCACGGGCATCTGGCCGACGAGCAGACGATCCGTGCCATCGGCGCGGCCGGCGCATGGCTGTCGACCCAGCCCTTCGCCGAGGACGACCACCACTACCCGGACCCGGTCCGCGCGGCGAAGAACACCGAGATCTGCCACGGCACGGCGCAGGTCTACACCTGGGCCCGGGAGTACGGCGTCAAGACGGCGTGGGGAACCGATCTTCTGCTGGAGCCACGCTCCGCTCCCCGTCAGAGCGCGATGGCCGCGCGCCTCGGGGAGTTCTACAGCAACGTCGACGCCCTCAAGATGCTCACCTCGGGCAACGCATCCCTCTTCGAGCTCGCGCGAGAGCGCAACACCTATCGGGCCGGAAGGCTCGGCGTGATCGCGGAAGGCGCGTGGGCCGACATGATCCTCGTCGATGGCGATCCTCTCGACGACCTCTCCTTGATCGGTGATCCGGACGCCAACTTCGTCGTGATCGTCAAGGACGGCAGGGTCGTCAAGAACTCGCTGTAGATCGGCACGTGGTCGTCAGCGGCGCGGCAGAACCTTGGAGGGGAGGGAGAGTGGCATCGCACGGACTCGATCGTCGACCTGATCGCAGGAGTCGCGGAGCAGCCGAGCCGGCCGAGGAGGGGGAGGTGCTCCTCGCAGCGGACGAGATCAGCGTGGATGCCTCCTGGGGGCACATCTACGGACCGGTCAGCCTCGCGGTGCGAGCCGGCGGCGTGACGGTGCTCGTCGGCGCGGGCGGTCGTGGTCGCACGTCGCTGCTCCTCACCCTCGCCGGACGCATGAAGCCCAGCGTGGGAAGCCTCACGGCGTTCGGACGGACGAACGATGCGCACGATCTCTTCCGCCGAGCGACGATCGCCAACATCGACGAGGTGGACGGGATCGAGCAGACCATCCGTGTCAGTGACGTCGTGACGGAGCAGCTGCGCTGGGCTGCGCCGTGGTACAAGTGGGTCCCTCCTGCCACGCCGGACGATCTCGAGCGCATCTGCCGCCCCGTCTTCGGCGACTACTCGCTGCCGACCATGGAGGCGATGGTCGAGGAGCTGCCGGAGCTGACCGCCGCACTCTTCCGCATCGCTGTCGCGAACACCCGCAAGCCGCCGCTGCTGGTGGTCGGCGGTGTCGACAACCTGGCGAGCACCGCAGGCGCCGCCAAGCTGCTCGGACGGCTCGTGGCACTCGGGGAGGAGCAGACCGTCGTCACCGCCGACGTCAACGGCGCGGACCCGGCGACGGGCATCCGTGAGGCCGTCGAGGTGCCGAACCTCACCGATCGAGAGTTCGCGATTCTCGAGAGCGAGGTGGCCGACGGATGATCGCGGCGTTCTCGCCCGACAGCGACTTCAAGCGGTACTACCGAGGCAGGATGCCCCGGCTCGCGGTGATCGCGATCCTCCTGATGCCGCTCCTCTACGGCGCGCTGTACCTCTGGGCGTTCTGGAACCCGTTCGGCAACGTCGACAAGATCCCGACGGCGATCGTCAACCTCGACGAGGGGGCCGAGCTCAAGGGCGACACGATCGACGCCGGCCCGAAGGTCGTGTCCGGCATCGTCGACTCCAAGCAGCTCGACATCCGGGAGGTCAGCGAGGAGGAAGGAGCGTCGGGGCTCGAGCATGGCCACTTCGCCTTCACCATCACGGTACCCGCCGACTTCAGCGAATCGATCGTCTCTGCTGCGACCGGAGACCCCCGGCAGGCCGATCTGATCTTCACCTACAACGACGCCAACAACTATCTGGACACCGTCATCGGCCAGGACGCCGCCGAAGAGGTGATCAACCAGGTCACCGCTCAGGTGAGCGAGCAGGTCTTCGAGGCCGCGCTCAGCGGCGTCGAGGGCGAGCTGCCGAAGGTCCGAGCCGCCGCGGGCAAGATCGAGGAGCTGAACACCGGCATGGGCGAGCTCGACGCCGGCGCCCAGAAGCTCGCGGCGGGTCTCGTCACGGCGGAGGAGGGCTCGGCCAAGATGGCGAGCGCCATCGACGAGATCGTCGACGGTCTCGACGGTGTGATCGCCGAGGTCGAGAGCGCTGTCGCGAACGACGGGTTGTCCAGCGACGACCTACGTCAGATCGTCCAGTCGATCGAGTCGGACACTGACACGCTCAACGACTCCCTGAACAGCGTCGCGAGTGCGAACGACGCGGCGCACGACGAGCTGCAGGGGATCATCGACGACCTGAGATCCAGCGACGATCCCGATCAGCAGGCCATCGCGGAGCGCCTCGCGTCGGTGCAGCAGTCGATCGAGAACAGCCGCATCGACCAGGACGTGACGGCGGCGTTCGACGCGATCCACGACAACGTGTCCCGGCTCGCCGACGACTTCGACAACCCGAACAGCGGGGTGAACGTCACCCTCCGCGCGATCGAGTCAGGCGCTTTCCAGAGCACGCTGAACCAGGTCACGACGAAGGCGGACGAGCTGCGCAGCGGTGCGGATCAGCTCGAGTCCGGGCTCGTGAGGCTCCGGGACGGCGGGAGCCAGATCGCCGACAACACCCCGAAGCTGGCGGAGGGGACGACGGAGCTGGTCGACGGGGTCGAGGCGGGGATGAAGCTCATCCCGCACTGGAGCGGGTCGGAGCAGCAGAACTTCGTCAAGGTGCTCGCAGACCCGGTCGTCCTGAAGGAGATCACGCACAACGAGGCGAAGACCTTCGCGTACGGCTTCGCGCCGTTCTTCTTCGGTCTGGCGCTGTTCGTCGGGGGAATCCTGGCGTGGATGGTGTTCACGCCGCTGCAGGCGCGGCCGCTCGCCCAGGGCCTCGGTTCGTTCCGGGTCGTGACGGCGTCCTACGCGCCGGCATTGTTGGTCGGGTTCGTCCAGGCGACCATCCTGTTCCTGGTGGTCCGGTTCGCACTCGGCATGGAGTATGCCAATCCCTGGGGAACGTACGGGTTCATGCTGCTCATGGTGGCGATGTTCTTGGCGATGATCCAGATGTTCAACGCCCTCTTCGGTCCGGCTGTGGGTCGGGTGGTCACCTTGGCCTTCCTGATGGTGCAGCTGACCTCTGCGGGAGGGGTCTATCCCGTCCCTGTCACGACGCTTCCTTTCCAGTACATCCATTGGATCGACCCGATGACGGCCACCGTCACGGGGCTGCGCTTCATGATCCTGGGTGGTTCCGACTACCGCCTTCTGGTGGCGATAGGGACGCTTGTCGCGCTGACTGTGGTCTTCATCGCGATATCGACGTTGGCTGCCCGCCGAAATCGGCAGTACAACATGGACCGGCTCTATCCGCCGGTCGAGGTCTAGGTGGTGGGTGGATGCCATCGGCCCGCTATCCCGTATTCCTTGAATTCCAACCCCTGGAGGACCAGTGATTGACGACGCTGCCATGATGGACGACCCGCGAGGCGAGCTGAACCCGGTCTTCGCCCGCCCGGGCGAGTCGGACGGATCCTCGAAGTACCAGCTGCCTGACCGACCGATGCTCCCGAAGACCGCGTACCAGATCGTGCATGACGAGGCCATTCTCGACGGGAACTCGCGGCTCAACCTCGCCACGTTCGTCTCGACCTGGATGGACGACGAGGCGCAGCGCCTCTATGCCGAGGCTGCCGACAAGAACATGATCGACAAGGACGAGTACCCCGCGACGGCGGAGATCGAGGACCGCTGCTGGCGGATTCTTGCCGACCTCTGGCACGTGCCGGACCCGGACGACACGATCGGGACGTCGACGATCGGCTCCTCGGAGGCGTGCATGCTCGGCGGCCTCGCGCTCAAGCGGCGATGGCAGGACCAGCGCAAGGCCGCAGGGAAGTCGACGGACAAGCCGAACCTCATCATGTCGTCCGCGGTCCAGGTCGTGTGGGAGAAGTTCTGCGAGTACTGGGACGTCGAGCCACGCTACGTCCCGGTGAGCCCCGACCACCTCGTGCTGGACGGCCACGAGCTGGAGAAGTACGTCGACGAGAACACGATCGGCGTCGTGGCGATCCTCGGCCAGACGTTCACCGGCCTCTACGAGCCGGTCGACGCCATCGCGAAGAAGCTCGACGAGATCCAGGCGAGCACGGGACTGGACGTCAAGATCCACGTCGACGGCGCTTCGGGCGCGATGGTCGCGCCGTTCTGCCAGCCCGACCTCGCGTGGGACTTCGCGGTCGACCGCGTCAACTCGATCAGCACCTCCGGTCACAAGTACGGCCTCGTCTACCCGGGTGTGGGGTGGGTGGTGTGGCGCAACAAGGCCGTGATGCCGGAGAGCCTGATCTTCCACGTGAGCTACCTCGGCGGCGACATGCCCACGCTGGCGCTGAACTTCTCGCGGCCCGGTGCCCAGGTGCTGCTGCAGTACTACCAGTTCCTGCGCCTCGGCCGTGAGGGGTATCGAGCGATCCAGCAGAACTCGATCGACGTCGCGCTGCACCTGTCGTCGGAGATCGGGAAGATGGGGCCGTTCGATCTCGTCAGTACGGGCGACACCATTCCTGTCTTCGCCTGGGTGCTCAAGGACGGTCACACCGAGAACTGGACCCTCTACGACCTGGCGGACCGGTTGCGGATGCGGGGATGGCTGGTGCCGGCCTACCCGATGGCCGACGACATGTCTGACATGACGCTGCAGCGGATCGTCGTCAAGGTCGGGCTCAGCCACGACCTGGCGGACGACCTGCTCGACGCCATCCGGGCCGAGGTCGGGTTCCTCGATGCCCTCAAGACTCCGCTGCCCGACATGGGCGGGCGGCAGCCTTTCCACCACTGAGACGACTCTGGTGACGGGGAGGCCCGACCGGGCCTCTCCGTGGCCACCGTTCCCCTGAGCCGACATCGAACGAGAGAGCAGGTATGAGCGCGACGGCTGCGAGCACCGCCCCTGGACGCCGAGACTTCTTCGTGCCCACCGTGACGAAGCAGTGCTGGCTGTTCATGATCGGGTCCTCCTTCTTCGCTCTCGGGTCCGCTCCGGGCCTCAGCGACGCGATGGGGTCGCACGTCAACAACCTGTTGTTCTTCACCGGAGCATGGTTCTTCACGACGGCCGGACTGATCCAGCTGTTCCTGAGCAGTCCGGTCAGCGCACCGGTGGCGTACCCGCCGGGCAGGATGGTCCGTGCCGCGTGGCTCACGGCCGCGACGCAGTCGTTCGGCACGATCATGTTCAACATCAGCACCACGTCGGCGCTGTACGCCCGGACCGTCGAGGGCCAGGAGGAGTGGGTCTGGAACCCTGACGCAGGGGGGTCGGTCGCGTTCCTCGTGAGCGGTGTGATGGCCTTCGTCGCCTACGCCCGGACAGCCTCCCTGTGGGACATCGGTGCCCGGGCCTGGTGGTCGGTGTTCATCAACTTCGTGGGATGCGTGGCCTTCGGGATCTCGGCGGTCGGCGCGTACATCGTCCCCGGCGGTGCCGTCGTCAACAGCACGTTGGCCAGTGTCGGCACGTTCGTCGGCGCACTGTCGTTCCTGCTCGCGTCGCTCGTCGTCCTGCCGTACTGGGACCGCAAGAAGACGGTGGCCGGCCGCGCGCAGAGGGGATGACGGCATGCTCCGTGACCTGTCGCTGCTGGATGGCATAGCGCTTGCCCTCGCGTCCGCGGCCGCCATGACGGTCGGCAACCTGCTCCGGGTGCGTGGAGTGCACTCGGTGGAGGAACAGGCACGCGCCGGTGTCGGTGGCACCCCGTCGAAGAGCCTCGTGCGTGACCCGACGTGGGCCGCCGGCGCCCTGCTGCTGGTCGTCGCGATCCTGCTGCAGGTCAGTGCCCTGGTCGTGGCGCCGCTCGTCGTCGTGCAGCCGGTCACGGTGAGCGCGCTGGTGTTCAGCACGCTGCTGACCGCGGTCGTGACGAAGCGGCCGCCGACCGCTCGCGCCGTCCGCGCGATCCTGCTGTGCGTCGTCGGTGTGGCGGCGTTCGTCGCGGTGGCCGCGCGGGTGGGTACTGAACCCGTCGGCCGTGCGGTCGATCTCGTCGCCGTCCTGGTCGTCTTCGTCGGCGCTCTCGGCGTCGCGGTAGTCGTTCATCTGATCGACCGTCGGCGCAGCATGCCGCCCCTGGTGTGGGTGGTGCTCGGCGGCACGTTCGCCGCCTTCGTGGCGGTGCTCGGCAAGACCGTGATCCTGCAGGTACAGAGCCCGTCGATCGCCATGAACCTGTCGTGGAACGTGACGAACACGCTCACCATGGCCTGCATCATGGGGATCGGCGTCGCCGTCGCGTCGGCCTTCCACTTCGCGCGACGCGCCTACGTCTCGAATCGCTCGGACGTCGCGCTGGCCGGGCTCACGATCGTGGAACCCGCCGTCGCGGTCGCTCTCGGGGCGGCCGTCTTGCACGAGGCGGCCGGCGCGCCCGCCTGGGCCGTGGCCGCGTTCCTCGGCTCGGGCACGGTGGCCGTCGGGGGAGTGATCGCCCTGTCCCGCTCCACCGAGGTCGGCGAGCCGTCGCGAGCCGGCGTGTGACGTCCCGGCGAGCGGCCCGCTGCTCTCAGGCGGAGTCGCCCTCGACGAGGCGCGGGACGAAGATCCGTGGCTCGGGATGCACGTCCTCGCCCGCCAGCATGTCGAGCAAGGTGGACGTCGCCGCGGCCACCATCTCCACCACCGGCTGCAGCACGGTGGTGAGCCGCGGCGTCGTGCGCTCGGCGCCGAGAGCGTCGAACCCGACGATCGCGACGTCGTCGGGCACGTTCTTTCCGTGGGCCCGCAGCACCTGGAGCGCGCCGGAGGCCATGAGGTCCGAGGCGGCGAAGACGCCGTCCACGTCAGGGTGCTCGGCGAGGATGCGTTCCATCGCTGCGGCGCCGCCCTCGACCGTGAAGTCCCCGTTCGCGACCGCGTCGCTGGGCAGGCCGGCACGGCTCAACGTCCGGCGCCACCCCTCGTGGCGATCGAGGGCGGCCGTCATGTCCTGCGGGCCGGTGAGCGCCGCGATCCGGCGGCACCCACGGTCGACGAGGCGCTGGGTCGCGACACGCGACCCGGCGGCGTTGTCGACGTCCACGTAGTGCAGCCCCGCACTGTCGAACGGACGCCCCACGAAGACGCCCGGCAGGGTGCCCGACCGCAGCTCCGGCTCGAGCCGGTCGTCCTTGTGGTGCGACGCGATGATGACGCCGTCGACGTGCCCGCTGTTGAGATAGCGCGCGATGTGGCCGGGTCGTTCGCCCTGCCGCGCGAGCAGGAGCACGAGCTGCAGGTCCGTGCCCCCGAGGCCCTCGCTCACGCCGCGGACGACCCCCGCGAGGAACGGGTCGGTGAGGATCCGGGCGTCCGGCTCGGGCACGACCAGCGCGATGGAGTCGGTGCGGCGGGTCACGAGCGATCGAGCCGCCCGGTTCGGGGCGTACCCCAGCCGGAGGATGGCGGCGTCGACCGCCTGCTGCGCCTCGGGGGAGACCCGGTCGCCCCCGTTGATCGCGCGGGATGCGGTCGACCGGGAGACGCCCGCGGCGCGTGCGACGTCGTCGAGCGTCGGGACGATGTGCTTCGTGACCACGTTCGGAGACTACCTTTCGCTCAACCGCGGGCCGGGACGGCATTGTCCCGAGCGACGTCCGCGTACCAGCGACCCGAGGACTTGACCGTGCGTTCCTGGGTCTCGTAGTCCACGCGCGTCAGGCCGAAGCGCTTGGAGTAGCCGAGTGCCCACTCGAAGTTGTCCATCAGCGACCACGCGAAGTATCCCCGCACGTCCGCACCGGCGTCGATCGCGTCCTTGAGCGCGCGCAGGTGAGCGTCGACGAACGCCAGCCGGTCCTGGTCGTCGACCGTGCCGTCCTGCTCGACGACGTCCGGGTAGGCGGCACCGTTCTCCGTGACGAACAGGGCGGTGCCGCGCGGACCGGAGTAGTCCTCCTGGATCCGGAGCAGCAGACGTGTCAGCCCTTCCGGCTGCACCTCCCAGCCCATGTCCGTGGTCGGCAGGTCCCGGCTGTGCGGGTAGATTCCCTCCGGCACGGGGTTGGGCGAACGGGTCTCCCACACCGGTTCGCCGGCGTCGCGCTCCCGGGCGCCGTCGGGGCCCGCCGTGCCCAGGGGGGTGCCGTCCTGGGGCTCGGGCGTGGCCGAGACGGCGCCACCGTTGTAGTAGTTGACGCCCAGCACGTCGATCGGGGCAGAGATGATCTCCAGGTCGCCGGGGCGGATGTGCTCCGCGAGGCCGAGGTGCGCGACGTCGACCAGCAGGTCCTGGGGGTAGGCGCCCCGCAGGATCGGGTCGAGGAAGATCCGGTTGAACATGCCGTCGTCGCGCCGTGCGGCGTCGACGTCGGCGGGGTTGGTCGGGTCGACGGGGTCGGAGACGGTGAAGTTCAGGGTGATGCCGAGGGACGCCTCCGGGACCCGGTCGCGCAGCGCCTCCATGGCCAGGCCGTGGCCGAGCATGAGGTGGTGCGCCGCCGCGAGGCCGAGCTCCGGCGACTTCTTGCCGGGCGCGTGAGCGCCGGAGGTGTAGCCGAGGAACGCCGAGCACCACGGCTCGTTGAGCGTGGTCCACACGGGCACCCGGTCGCCCAGCGCGTCGGCCATCACGGCCGCGTAGTCGGCGAACCGCGAGGCGGTGTCCCGTGCGGGCCACCCGCCGAGCTCCTCGAGGGCCTGCGGCAGGTCCCAGTGGTACAGCGTGAGCCACGGCATGACGTCCGCCGCGAGCAGCTCGTCGACGAGCCGGGAGTAGAAGTCGACGCCCCGAGGGTTGACCGTCCTGCCGTCCGGCATGACGCGGGCCCACGACGTCGAGAAGCGGTAGGTGTCGAGATGGAGGCTCTTCATGAGAGCCACGTCCTCGCGGTACCGGTGGTAGTGGTCGCAGGCGACCATGCCGTCGTCGCCCTGGTGCACGGCTCCCGGGACACGGCAGAAGACGTCCCAGATGGAGTCCTGGCGGCCGTCCTCGGCGCCGGCGCCCTCGACCTGGTAGGCGGCGGTGGCGGTGCCCCACCGGAAACCGTCGGGGAACGCGACACGGCCGCTGCTGTTCGGCGTCGCCCGGGTCAGCGGGGCCGACGGGGTGAACGGCACGGCCGTACCCGGTGCGGCGGTGCGGGCACCCGTGCCCGGCATGCTCAGAGTCATCTCAGCTGTACTTCCCTGTCGGTGAGAGGGCTGTCCGGACATCTCCAGACGTCCGGACAGCCCTGTGGTCGAGTGTGCGTGTCAGCCCTTCACCGCGCCAGCCATGATTCCTGCCACCAGCTGGCGGCCCACGAAGAAGAAGAGCACCAGGAGCGGGAGCGTGACGAGGAAGATGCCACCCATCACCAGCGAGTAGTCGACGAAGTAGTTCGCCTGCAGGGACCGGACCACGAGCGGCAGCGTCGGGTTCTCGTTGGTGAGGATGATCGAGGGCCAGAAGTAGTTGGTCCACTGCTGCACGAACTGGAACAGGCCGAGCATCGCGGCGGCCGGGAGCGCGGCGGGCATCGCGATCGACCAGAAGGTGCGGATCATCGACGCCCCGTCCACCCGGGCGGCCTCGATGAGCTCGTACGGCAGCGCCTCGGACAGGTACTGGGTCATCCAGAACACGCCGAACGCCGTGACGAGCCCGGGCAGGATGACCGCCTGGACCTTGCCGTACCAGCCGATCTCGCTCATGAGGATGTACAGCGGGATGATCCCGAGCTGGACCGGGACGGCCATCGTGGCGATGACGAAGACCAGCAGCGGACCCCGGCCCCGGAAGTTCAGCTTGGCGAACGAGTAGCCCGCCAGCGTCGAGAACAGCACGACGGACGCCGACGAGATCACCCCGATGAGGGTGGAGTTCCACAGCGCCAACCAGAAGTTGATGTTCGAGTCGGTGATGACCTGGGCGAACTGCGTGAAGAGACTCGCGTCCGGCAGCCACTGCGGGATCGCGCTCTGCGCGATCGAGGTCGGGTCGGACGAACCCAGCAGGAGTGTGTAGTAGAGGGGGAAGATCGAGATCAGCAGGACGGCGCTGAGCAGGATGTAGGTGACCTTGCCGGCCCGGCGGGCGGAACCGCCGAGAGGTGCCTTGCCCCGGGAACGACGCTTGGCGGCGGCGCGCGCGGCGCTGGTCCCGGCGGTCTGGGCGGTGACGGCGACGGAGCTCATCGGAGGTCCTCCCCGTGGTTCGGGCTCTGCGAGCCGGCGGGCGGCTGCGTGGGCGGGATCGACGGTGGTGGTGGCGGTGATCCTGGCTGCGGGCCGGGGGTGCCGCCGGGGGCGGCGGACGGTGTCGGGCCGTCGGTCCGGGCGGCTGCGGCGCGCGCCTCAGCGAGCAGGCGCTTGGTGTGCCGGCGGCTCACCTTGGGGCCTCTCGTCCCGCCGGTCGCGATCCGCTGGGTCATGATGAAGTTGACCATGCCGACCATGACGATGATGAGGAACAGCAGCCAGGCGACAGCGGCTGCACGGCCGAAGCTCTTCTGGTTGCCCCACGCGACGTCGTAGAGGTACACCACGGTGGTCATCCAGTCGCGGTCGGGGCCACCGAGGCCCTGCGCGTCGTACATGCGGACCTCGTCGAAGATCTGCATGCCGCCGACGGTCGAGGTGATGACCACGAAGATCACCGTGGCGCGGATCTGGGGGACCGTCACGGAGAAGAACTGGCGGATGCGTCCCGCGCCGTCGATGACGGCGGCCTCGTAGAGCTCGCGCGGCACCGCCTGCATGGCGGCGAGGAAGATCAGGGTGTTGTAGCCGGTCCAGCGGTAGTTGACCATCGTGGAGATGGCGAAGTGGCTGGCGAGCCGGTCACCGTGCCACGCGATCGGGTCGACGCCGACCAGGCCGAGCAGCTCGTTGATGAAGCCGTACTGGTCGGCGTAGAGACGGCCGAAGATCATCGAGATGGCGACGGGCGCCACGACGAACGGCACCAGCACGCCCATGCGCCAGAAGGTGGACGCGCGCAGGTTCTGGTCGAGGATCGCGGCGATGGTGATCGCCATGATCACCTGCGGCACCGACGAGAAGAGGAAGATCGAGAAGGTGTTGACGACGGACTTCCAGAACAGCGGCTGCTGCAGGACGGCGACGTAGTTCGCCATCCCCACGAAGTCCCCCTGGCCGCCGAGCAGGTTCCAGTCGTACATCGACACGATCGCCGTGTAGACGAGGGGAAACAGGCCGACGACCGCGAAGAGCAGGAAGAACGGGGAGATGTACAGGTAGGGCGAGAGCTTCACGTCCAGGCGGCCGAGCCGCTGGGAGAAGCCGAGCCGTCGTGGCGGACGTTCCGGTCCGCCGCGCGCGTGCGCGGGCTTGGTGGGGGACAAGAGGGCCATGAGCAGTTCCTGTACGTCTCTCCGTGGGGCGGGGGCTGGGCGCGGGTCGGGCCGGCCGCCGGGATGGCGACCGGCCCGACTCGGTGTCTCAGAGTTGGGCGTGGAGCGGCTTGTGCCTCACGCCCGGTCGTCCGAGGACGTCACGGCACGAGGGCCTGGACGTCGGACAGCGTGGTCTCCCACGACGCCTCCGGGTCCTCCCCGTTGAGGTCGACACGGTTGATGCCGTTCTGGACCTCGGCGTGGATCGCGAAGTAGTTCGCACCCTTGAACGGGGCACCGTCGATCGACGCGGCGGCGTTCGTGAAGATCTCTCCCGCCGGGGCGCCGCTCATGAACTCGTTGGTGAACGACTGGACCGCGTCGGACTCCTGCGCCTCGAGCTGCGACGGGAACGTGCCTGCCTCCTCGAAGGCCTGCGTCTGGACGTCAGGGGAGGTCAGCCAGTCGGCCAGCTCGATGGCGGCCTCGGTGTTCGCGCCGGAGGCCGGCACGGTGAGGAACGAACCGCCCCAGTTGCCGCCGCCACCGGGGAAGACGTCGGCGATGTCCCAGCCCTCGATGTTGCCGGCGTTCTGCTCGATCGACCCGGTCATCCAGGCCGGGCAGAGCATCGTGGCGAAGGCCTCGTTCTGGAAGCCCGCGGTCCAGTCGTCGCCCCACTGCTCGAGGCCCGCGGACAGCTCGTCCTCGACGGAGGCGGCGAGCACCTGGTCGTAGAGGCCCTTGACCTCGGTGTTGCCGGCGAGGTCGGTCGGCTCACCGGTCTCCGGGTCCTCGTAGGCCGCGGGAAGCTGGTTGACCATGCCCTGGAACGTGGCCTGGGCCGAGTCGAACCATGCGTTGCCCGAGGCGTCGACGTACTCCTTGCCGGCCTCGAAGTAGGTGTCCCACGTGGCGCCGTCGCCACCGATCCACTCGGCGACCTCCTCGCGCTCATGAGGCAGCCCGGCCGCCTCGAGCAGGTCGGAGCGGTAGCAGATGGCCTCCGGACCGATGTCGGTCCCGTAGCCGATGAGCTGACCCTCGGGCGTGGTGGCCTGCTGGACCTTCCAGTCGACCCACCGGCCGTCGACCGTCGGCAGGTCGGAGAAGAGGTCCGGGTACTGCATGAGCTCGGGCAGCCAGTCGACCTCGATGGCCTCGATGTCGGCCAGGCCCTCGCCGCCGGCGGCGAGCTTGGTGGTGAGGTTCGTGCGGGCGTCGCCCGACTCGGCGGCCGTGACGTGCTCGACGGTGACGTTCGGGTGCTCCTCCTCGTACTGCGCCAGGAGCTCCTCGGTGTACCCGAAGTTGTTGAAGGTGGCGACGGTGAGGGTGATCTCCTCGTCGGTCCCCTCCTCGCCGTCCTCGCCGGAGGTTCCGGGGTCCTCGGTGTCGCCGGAGCAGGCGCCGAGGAGCAGGGCGAGGGACGCGATGCCGGCAGTGGTCGCTGCGATGCGACGGCTGCGGCGGGGGCGGGTGCTGCTGAGCACGATGACTCCCTTGTCTGGTTCGGATCATGCGGAGGACGTTTCTGGAAGCGCGGCCACCTCTGACGTGGTAGCGCTTCCACGACCGACCATGATGCTTCCGTTGTCAGCGTTCCACGTCAAGTCCTGAAGGCGAACGATGCCGGACGGTGACCTCGTCTCATGGCGTCTCCGCAGGTCAGACGTATGATGGGAGCGCTCCCGTGATCAAACCGTGATGCGCCTCGAAGGGCTCTTTCGCCGCCGTGCCGCGAGGCTTCGCGCCGCGCGCCGTGCCCCCGCCCGACAGCTCAGGCCTGGGACAACCACTCCCGGCCGGCCCGTTCCTCCGCCTCCAGCGTGCGTCGGACGGCTCCGGCGGCGGCCTCCTCGACGGTCGAGGAGAACAGCGGCAGCGACGCCTTGACCTCGCCGTCGTACACCACGTGGGTGCCGTCGGCCGTCGGCTCGAGCCGCAACGACCCCGTCATGCGGACCGGGGCACCGGCGATCTCCACCGCGACGGTACCCACGTGGCGGCCCGCCCGCTCCGGCTCCCACGCCTCGGCCTGACGCACCTCCAGGTGGTCGCCGACCAGCTGCCGCACCTGGGCCGGGATGAGGTCCGTGGGCAGGGTGCGCCGCAGCGACACCGTGAAGCCGGAGGCGGGATCCCCGGTGACGTCCACCTGGGAGGCGGCGCCGGCGTCCGCGCGGCCTCCTCGCCAGCGGACGAACTCCGCGTCGCTGAGCATGGCGGCCACGGCGGACACGTCCGCCGGATAGGTCTGCTCCACGGTCAGGTGCACGCTGCACACCCTACCGGCGTGCCCTGAGCCGCGGAGCGCCCCGTACGCTGGTGGGCGTGTCTGCCATGAGTGATCTGATCGCCGAGCACGCCGAGCTGGCCGGGGGGGACCTGGAATGGCTCCACCTGCTCGTCGGTGACTGGCAGATCGTCTCCGACCTCGCCTTCGCCGACCTCGTGCTGTGGCTGCCCACCGCAGACGGCCGGTTCGTCGCCGTCGCGCAGTGCCGGCCCAGCACCGGGGCCACGGTCCACTACGACGACGTCGTGGGTTCCTTCGCACCCGAGGGTCAGCGCCCGCAGCTCACCGCCGCGATGCACGAGGCGCGTGCCCAGCGCTCGCGCGAGCCGCGCTGGTTCGGCGCCTACGCGGTGCGGGAGGAAGCCGTGCCCGTGGTGCACGACGGCCGCGCGATCGCCGTCGTCGCGCGGCAGACGAACCTGGGGTCCGGGCGCACGCCGAGCCGGCTCGAGCTCAACTACGTCGAGTCCGCGGACGACCTCCTCGCGATGATCGGGCGCGGCGAGTACCCGTCGCCCAACGCGGCGACCGGACCGCGCCGTGGGGCGCCCCGGGTCGGGGACGGGCTGATCCGCCTCAACTCCGAGGGCGAGGTCCTGTACGCCAGCCCGAACGCGCTGTCCTGCTTCCACCGGCTGGGCGTCATCGGCCCGCTGGTGGGCCAGTCGCTCGTGGAGGTCACCGCAGGGATCGCCGAGCAGCAGAGCACCGTCGACGAGTCGCTCCCGCTCGTGGTCATGGGGCGCGCGCCGTGGCGCACCGACATCGAGGCCGGGCGGGTGGCCCTGTCCCTGCGTGCTCTGCCGCTGACCGACCGCGGGCAGCGGATCGGCGCGGTCCTGCTGTGCCGGGACGTGTCCGAGCTGCGCCGCCGTGAGCGCGAGCTGATGACCAAGGACGCGACGATCCGCGAGATCCACCACCGCGTCAAGAACAACCTCGCGACCGTCGCCGCCCTCCTGCGCCTGCAGGCCCGGCGCATGGAGGTCCCGGAGGCCCGGGCCGCGCTCGAGGAGGCGATGCGGCGCGTCGCCACCATCTCGCTCGTGCACGAGTCGCTGTCGCAGACCCTCGACGAGAGCGTGGAGCTGGACGACATGCTCAAGCGCGCGCTGCGCCTCGCCGCCGACGTCGCGTCCACCCGGGCGCAGATCAGCACCCGCCAGAGCGGGTCGTTCGGTCTCGTGCCCGCGCAGGACGCGACCCCGCTCGCGCTGGTGCTCACCGAGCTGGTGACCAACGCCGTCGAGCACGGCTTCCCGGGGCAGGAGGTCGGTACGGTGTCGATCGACGTGGAGCGCGAGGACTCGTCGCTGCGGGTCCTCGTGGCGGACGACGGCGTGGGGATGCGCGACGGGATCGACGAGCTCGGGCGGGCGTCCCGCAGCGGCCTGGGGTCGCAGATCGTCAAGACGCTGGTCGTCAACGAGCTGCGCGGCACCATCGACTGGCGTCCCCGCGAGGGCGGGGGGACCGAGGTGGTCCTCCAGGTGCGGCTGCGGGGGGACTCGCACCGCTGAGCGACGACCGGGCGACCCGGAGTCGCCGCAGACGGGCCGCCGCCGGCCCGGAGCCGCCGCCGGCCGAGAACGCCGAAGGGCTCCCTGCTCACCAGGAGCAGGGAGCCCTTCGGGCTCACGAGGGGTCAGCCGGCCCGGCGGGCGCGCGCGGTGCGCCGCTTCAGGGCACGCCGCTCGTCCTCGCTCATGCCGCCCCAGACACCGGCGTCCTGTCCGGACTCCATCGCCCACTTGAGGCAGTTGTCGACGACGTCGCAGCGCCGGCAGACGGCCTTGGCCTCCTCGATCTGCATGAGGGCGGGGCCGGTGTTGCCGATGGGAAAGAAGAGCTCCGGGTCCTCGTCGAGGCAGGCTGCCTTGTGGCGCCAGTCCATGTCATCTCCTCAATTGGTCCGTGATCGGTCCCGGGCGGCGCGGGGCCGGGCATGCCGAGAGGCAGCCGTCTCCGGGTCAGATCGTTCAGGGGGGTCGGAATCTCTGTCCAGAGTTACACCTCGTGAAGGCGCGCACAAGGGGTTACGGTCAGATTTCTACGCCGTGAACCCTGAGGGTTTCATCACACTGCACAAAGTTTCGTCGCCACCGTATCCTGACGTGTCATGCCTGCTCCTGTCACCCCCTCGCCCGAGTCCGACCCGGTCCGGTCACGTCGTCCCGCACCCCGGGTGCTGCTCGGTGTGCTGGCGGTCGTCGGTCTCGAGTCCGCCGCCATGGTCGTGTTCGCCGGTGCCGTCCTCGTCGAGCTCGTGGGCGGTGGCTCCACGAGTGTCGGCGTCAGCGTCTTCGTCGTCGCGTTCTTCCTCGGGCTGGCGTGGCTCCTCGTGGGCTGCGGGCTCGCCCTGTGGCGCGGTAGCCGGCGCGGCCGAGCGCCCGTCGCCGGCTGGCAGGTCTTCCAGGGGATCATCGGTGTCACGCTGCTCACCAGCGGCGCCACCGTCGCCGTCGTGGCCGGGATGGTGCTGGTCCTGCTCGCCGCCGGGTCCTTCTGCGGGCTCATGACGCGCCAGGTGGTCGCGTACACCTCCGGCTGACGGGCCGGCAGCCTGCAGCGCGACGGCCACGCCGTCCCGCACCAGAGCGCCGCGACCGGGCCGCGGAGGTCCGGGGTCGGCGACCTCCGTGAGCGCCGTGCCCAGGACCTCGTCGGCGTCACGGCCACCCGGTGCCAGCACGATGCCGTGGCGACGCGCGCGCAGCTCGGCCAGCGGGCCGCGGTGCGCCATGAGGGCGCCCTGGGTGGTGGCCGACGCGACCAGCACCGATCGCCCGTCCTCGGCCAGCGCACCGAGCCGCTCGACCTCCACGGGGCACGCCTGGGCGAGGGTGTCGAGGTCGTCGACGACGACGGTGGTCGGCGCCCCCGGACCGGCCCCCGCCAGGTCCTCGACCAGCCGTCGCACCGCCGCCGGGGTCGCCGCCGTCACCGTGTGGCTGCCGGGCTCGGAGCGCAACAGGGCGTCCCGGGACACGACGGCGGCGAGCCGCCCCTGCGCAGACAGCGAGCGCACCACCGTGCGCAGCACGGTCGAGCGTCCCCCGCCGCGCGGGCCGGTGACCAGCGCGCCCGCGGCCACGTCGAGCGTGACGGGCACCGCGCCGTCGTCGCCCACGCCGACCACGACCGGGCACCGCCCCTGCGCCGCGTGGGAGCCGGCCTGCACGGCAGCGATGTCGTCCCACGTCAGGTGCGTGGGCAACGGCTCCACCCGCGCCGGGCCGACGTCGTGGCGCGTGGCCTCCGCGGTCGGCCTCGACGGCGAGAGCACCTGGCAGCCCAGCGGAGCGCCGGACGTGAGCCAGGCGCCGCGACCGGGTGGGCCGCCGCCTCCGGCGAGCCCTGCCGGCACCCCGCGCATCACGTCCTCGTGCTGGTCCGTGCCGAGCAGGACGAGGCGGGGTCCCACCCGTGCCGCCAACCCGCCGACGGTGGCGGAGTCGGTCGACAGGGCGAAGGCCGCACCGCCGGCCGTCAGCGCCGAGACCAGCGGGTCCCAGGTGTCGCGCCCGGCGAGCGCCGCCCGGAGCTCTTCGACGCGGTCCACGACGACGAGCGTCGACGGGCCACGGGCGACCGCACCCGGTGGCCCGTCGACGAGGCGCAGCACGCGGCGGGCGCGGCGGGGGTCGTCGGGACCGGTCACCGTGCCCAGCCCCGGGTGCCCCGCCAGGTCCGCGAAGGCCGCGGTCGCCGCCGGTGGGGCGAGCACGTGCACGTTCAGGCCGCGTGCGAGGGCGGAGGCGGCGAGCGACACGAGCGCGGTCGTGCGGCCGGACCGGGTGGCGCCGACGACGGCGAGGTGACCGGTCCGCGGGTGCCAGCGCACGAGCACGCGTCGCTGACGGTCCGGGTCGTCGGCGAGCGCGAGCGGCAGCCCGCCCGGCTGCTCGTCCGACGCCGGCAGGTCCCGCGCGAGCTCCGCCTCGGTCACCCGCGTGGGCAGCGGGGGAAGCCACGGTGCGGGACCGGGACGGTGACCCCGACGTGCGGCGGCGTCGCGCACCGACGCGACCGTCACGCCGACCGGACCGGCTCCGCTCGTGGGCGCGGCGGCCACCGGCAGCGGTCCGGACTCCAGGGGCGGACCGGCCGTCGCACGGCGCCAGGTGGGTGCACGCCGCACGACGGGACCACCGCCGTCGGGCACCGTCCCGGCGTGGGCGCACTGCAGCGCGACCGGCGGGGCGGAGCCGACCCGCAGCACGGCGCGTCCCGGGGTGCCGACCGGGATGCGGGAGGCCGCCGCCGTGCCGACCACGTCGTGGGAGTCGGCCGCGTCCACGACCCGCAGCGCGATCCGCGCCGAGACGTTGGCACGGACGTCGGTGCTGACGGCGCCCGACGGCCGCTGCGTCGCGAGCACGAGGTGCACGCCGAGGGACCGGCCCTGGGCGGCTACCCGGAGCAGACCGGGCAGGAAGTCCGGCAGGTCGTCGGCCAGCGCACGGAACTCGTCGATCACCACGACGAGCCGGGGCAGGGTGCCGGGCGGAGCGTCGTCGAGCGAGGCGACCCGGTGCTCGGCGAGCACCCGCTCACGACGGTGCAGCTCGGCGCGCAACCCGGCGAGCGCCCGCCCGGCCAGGCCCGGCTCCAGGTCGGTGACCTGGCCGACGACGTGCGGCAGGTCCGCGCACGGCCCGAACGACGCACCGCCCTTGAAGTCCACCAGGGCGAGGGCCAGGTCGGCGGGGGAGCGGGTCAGGGCCAGGCCCAGGACGAGCGACTGCAGGAGCTCGGACTTGCCGGCGCCCGTGGTCCCGGCGACCAGCAGGTGCGGTCCGTCGGCGACGAGGTCGAGCTCCACGGTGCTGCCCGCTGCGTCCACACCGAGCGGTACACGCCAGCCGGAGGCCTGTGCCCACCGCCGCGTCGGGTCGGAGTCGTCGAGGAGGTCGCCGAGGGGCACGACGCCCGGCAGGCCGGCCGCCGTCGCGTCCGCCTCGTCCGGCTCCGCGGCAGGTGCGACCGGACCGGACCGCGCCGCGGCGTCGAGGTCGGGCAGCGCCCGGCGCAGGGCGCGCAGGCCCGCCAGGCGCCGTGCGGTGCGCTCGGCCCATGCGGTGGAGACGCCGAGGGACGGGGCGGTGCTGTCGGTGCCGTCCGGGGCGGTGCGGTGCACGACCCCTCCGGGTGCGACGCGCAGCGTGGCACGGCACCACGACGGTGCGGCGACCTCCGGGCCGCCCGGTTCGTGCGGCAGGCACAGCACCACGGCGTGCCCGTGCCGGACGGCGTCCTCGGCGGCGGCGTGAGCGTCCCGGTCGGGGTCGTCGACCACGAGCACACGGTCCGGTACCTCCCGGGCTCCCGCACCGGTACCCGGGGCCAGCCAGCGGGCCCACCCCCACGCACCGTGCCCCGCCCCGGTCACCTGCACGTCCGCCCCCGCGGCGGCGAGATCGACGACGACGGCGCGTGCGGCGGCACGGGCCGCACCGGCCGGTCCGCGGACGGCGAGCGCGCCGTCGGGCAGCAGGTCGCGCGGGGTGCGCGCCGTGGGCACGCCGTCGCGGTGCGCGGCCGAGCGGGACCGCGCGGCCAGGGAGTCGAGAGCGTGGCGCCACGCCACCTTGGAGGCCTGGTGCGCGGCGGCCACGCGGGCGGCGGTCCGGCCAGGGGCGGTGCCGGCGGGCGGGGTCTGCGGGACGGTGCCCGACGGGTCCTCGCGTGCGGCCCGCCGACGACGGACGGCCGACACGACCTGCGGCACCAGCGCGACGACCGCCACCAGGGAGAACAGCGCGTACAGCGGCTGGCGCAGCATGACCGCCAACGTGACCGACCCCAGGACGGGCACGAGTCCGGTGAGCAGCATCGCCGGGTTCACCGGCGGCGACGGCGCGGGGTCGGCGGCGGGCGGGGCGAGCCAGGTGGCGACGTCGCCGGACCGGTGCAGCGCGTACCGGCGTCCGCCGGCCTCGAGGAGGGTGCCGGGGCGCCACCGGCGGCGCAGCAGGCCGACCGTGCGGCGGCGCTCGCGGCCGCCGTCGGCCCGCAGGAGGGCGGCGCGCGCTCCCGCGCCCGCCGCGCCCGCCGCGCCCGGCCACCGGTGGCCGCGACGCCCGTGCCGGTGCGCCCGGACCCGGACGCGACAGCGGGCGTCGAGGAGCACGGTGGTGCGGTCGTGCGCGCCGGGGAGGATCACCGGACGGTCGGGCGCGAGCGGCAGCGTCTCGCCGGCGCCGGGTCCGGTGGTCGGCGTGACCAGCCACGGGCTCCGCAGGGCGGCGAGGTCCTGCGCCTCGGTGCCGCGCCGGCCCGTGCGCGCCGCTCGCAGCGTCGCGCCCGGCAGGAGCGGACGATGGCCGACCACCGCGTCGTCCCCGACCGGCGTGCCGTCGGCCTCCAGCCGGGCGTGCCAGAGCTCGGGGCGGCGGACCAGCTCGGCCAGAGGAGCGCGCAGGTCGCCGAGCCGGACACCTTCCGGCAGATCGACGTCCTCGCCGGGGTGCAGCGTGAGTCGGACGGGCATGGGAGCAGCCTGCCGCCGTCGGGCCACCGGCCGCCGGCGCCGTCCACACCCTGTGGAAACACGAGATCGACCCTGCGGTCCCGGGCCACCCCACCGTGGGGCGGCCCGGGACCGCAGGGTCGAACCGTCGTCCGTGCCGAGGTCAGTCCGCGGCGAGCGCCTCCACCGGGGAGGCCTTCAGCGCCGTGCGCGCCGGTGCCACCGAGGCGACCAGGCCGGCCACCAGGGCGATCACGAGCGCCAGCGTCACCTCGACCCACGGCACCGAGAGGGTGATGTCACCCATGATCCCGAGCGCCGCCGCCGAGCCCGACCAGCCGTAGATCAGCCCCAGCACGATGCCGAGCACCGCACCCACACCGGCGATGAGCAGCCCTTCGATCGCGAGCATCCCGCGCAGCTGGGCCTTGGACAGGCCGATCGCACGCAACGTCGCCGACTCCTTGCGCCGCTCGATCACCGACAGCGACAGGGTGTTCGCCACCCCGATGAGGGCGATCACCACGGCCACGGCCAGCAGCCCGAGGACGATGGCCAGCATCGTGTCGATCACCTGGTCGAACTCGGCGCGCTGCACCGCGATCCCCATCACCTGCGCCGCCTCACCGGAGTCCGAGACGACGTCCTGGATCGTGCCGACGGCCGCGGTGGCGTCCGCCGACTCCGAGAGCGCGACGTACATCTCGGTGATCGCCGACTCGGCCTGCACCTGGAGCAGGTCGTCGTCGGTGAGATAGCTGTAGTACTCCGCCGCCTCGTTCACCGCGACGTCGAAGGTCGCCGTGCCGTCCGCACCCGCGAGCGACAGCCGATCGCCGTCGGCGACGCCCAGGTCGTCCGCCACCTCGTGGCCCAGCAGGACCGTGCCGGGTGCGAGGCCGTCGAGCTGCTCGGGCGCGTTCAGCACCTCCCGTGCCGCGGAGGGGTCGAGTACGGTGAGATCCACCGTCCACGGCTCATCGTCGCTCAGCTCGGGGGCCTCCAGCGACACGTCCGTCAGCTCGACGACCGCCGACACGTCGCCCGCGCCCGTGACGTCGGCACGCAGGTCCCTCGTCAGCGCGGCCGTGGAGCCGTCCTCGTCGTAGGTCGTGCTGGACACCATGACGTCCACGGGGAACTGCTCGTCGAGCGCCGCCGTCAGCGAGGCCCGGGCGCTGGCCGCGCCCGTCGACATCATCGCCACGAGGGTCACGCCGATGAGCAGCGCGGTGCTCGTCGTCGCGGTGCGGCGCGGGTTGCGCAAGGTGTTCGCCGCGGCCAGGCGGGCCGAGGGACCCGAGGCACCGATCGCCCGCCCGGCGAGCGCCGTGACCTTCGGCAGCCAGAAGACGGCACCCACCGACACGCCGACGAACGACATCGCACCGCCGGCGATACCGGCCAGGAGAGCGTAGTTGGGTTCCTCGGCCACGGTCCCCAGGACTGCGCCCACCGCGAGCAGGCCGAAGCCCATCACCGTTCCCAGCAGCGAGAGCACGAGGCGCACCCGACCGGCCCGGCGTGACGCCGAGGGAGCGTCGGTGGGACGCAGCGCCGCCAGCGGGGCGACGCGGGTCGCGACGCGGGCGGGTACGAACGCCGCACCCACGGTGACCAGGACGCCGACGAGCAGGGGGAGGACCACGACCTGCCAGGTCACGGCGATGGTGGTCGGCAGCGGGACAGAGACGTCCATCGCATGAGCGACCCACAGGGCGCCCTGCCCGAACAGCATGCCGAGCAGCACCCCGGCCACGGACGCGATCGCGCCGAGGATCGTGGCCTCGGTGAGCACGCTGCGGCCCACCTGCGCCTTGTCAGCACCCACGCAGCGCAGCAACGCCAAGGTGCGGGCGCGCTGGGCGACCAGCACCTGGAACGTGTTGGTGATCACCAGCCCCGCGACCACCAGGGCGATCGCGGCGAACGTCATGACGAAGATGAGGAAGACCATGTCCTGGCCGCCGGTGAGGGAGGCGGCCACGGCGGCAGCCCGCTCGTCGGTCGGTACCACCCAGCGGGCGTCGTCGATGCTCGTCGTGCCGTCCACCGCGGTGGCCAGGTCCGCCTGGACGGTGGCGAGGTCTGCACCCGGCGCGAGCGCGACCGCGACCTCCGACGGGTCGGTAGCGGTGCCGTTCTCCTCCGCGAGCCAGGTCGCGAAGGTGTCGGCGTCGACGACGGCGGCACCACCGGTCTCCGAGTACGCCCCGTACGGGTCGTCCAGAGTCCCGACGACGGTCGGCTGCTCGGTCACCCGCTCCCAGCCACCGTCGGTGGCGACGTCGCGGGTGAGGTTCACCGGGTCGCCGACCTCGAGCCCGAGCCGGTCGGCGACGTCGGCCGGGAGCGCGACCTCGTCGTCCGCTGCGGGCATCGATCCAGACGCCGTCTCCAGGGGCATGAGCCGGTCGTCAGCGGTGGGGAGGATGCTCTGGAAGACGGACCGAGAACCGGCCGAGACCTCCGCGTAGGTGCTGCTCATCGGGGCCACCGCCTCGACGCCCTCGATCTCGCCGAGGGCGGCGACATCCGTGACCGGTTCCTCCGCCGTCGCGCCGACCACCAGGTCCGCGTCGGCGTACTGGGCGGCGATGGAGTCGTACGTCGTCTGGGTGATGACGCCGCTGGCCAGCAGGGTCACGGCGACGAACGCCGTGCTGATGACGATGGCGATGCCCGCGGCCGCGAGCCGGCCGGAGCTGCGGCGCATCTGCGCCAGCGTGATCCGCAGCATCAGGCACCCGCCTGCGCGGCGTCGTCGGCCACGGGGCCCTCGAGGGACCGCAGCGCGTCGAGGCCGGCAAGGACCGCCTCGGGCGTGGGGTCGGTGATCTCGCCCGCGATGCGACCGTCGGCGATGAGGACGACGCGGTCGGCGTACGCGGCGGCAGCGGGGTCGTGGGTCACCATGATGATCGTGCGGCCCAGCTCGCGCACGGAGCGACGCAGGAAGCTGAGCACCTCGGCGCCGGAGCGCGAGTCCAGGTTGCCGGTCGGCTCGTCGGCGAAGACGACCTCCGGCTGGGCGATGAGCGCGCGGGCGATGGCGACGCGCTGCTGCTGCCCGCCCGAGAGCTCGCTCGGACGGTGCTCGAGCCGCTGCTCGAGGCCGAGGGTGCGGACGAGCGTGTCCAGCCACTTCGTGTCCGCCTTCGCCCCGGCGAGCTCGAGGGGCAGCGTGATGTTGTCGCGCGCGGAGAACATCGGCAGCAGGTTGAACTGCTGGAACACGAAGCCCACACGGTCCCGGCGCAGGCGTGTCAGCGCCTTGTCTCCGAGGCCGGTGATCTCCGTGCTGCCCAGGAACGCCTGCCCGGCCGTCGCGCTGTCGAGGCCGGCGAGCAGGTGCATGAGCGTGGACTTGCCGGAGCCCGAGGGCCCCATGATCGCGGTGAAGCGGCCTTCGGCGAAGTCGACGTCCACGCCGTCCAGGGCGCGCACCTGCGCCTCGCCGGAGCCGTAGGTCTTGGTCAGGCCGCGCGCCCTGACGGCGAGCCGGCCGGTGCCGGGGGTGTCGGTGTCTGTGACGGGGACGAACACGGTGGTGTCCACGAGGTGTCTCCACGGGGCTTGCTCCTGCGGCCCCCGCGAACGGGAGCTCGATGACTGCACCGACGCTACGGACCGGCCGGAGCGCCGTCGTCGGCCCCCGGGCTGGTCGTGGCGGCACCCAGGTCATACCCAGGTATGACACCCACCCTGAGTGCTCCCTGAGCGCCCCTCTCTGCACGAGCTGTCAGGATCTCGTGCCCGTTGACGACACCGTGGGTCTGACAGGTCGCGAGCCGCTCGAGTTGTCAGGACGTGCCGCGGGTATTCCGGGTCGTGACTCTGACAGGTCGCGGCAGGGAGCCCACCCCCAGGACGCCCGACGGCGGCACTCGTCCACAGCGACCGGCCGCCGCCACCTCGAGGACTGCCGAACAGGGCACCGTGTGGCGGCATGACGGGAACCGCCAAGGTGTACACGGCCGTGCCAGGGCTCGGCGACCTCCTGCGGCGCCAGCACCGCGTCGCGAGCCGCGCGCAGCTCGCCGCGCTCGGCGTGCGCGCCGCCCAGGTCGCGTCCCACGTGCGCGCCCTGCGCTGGCGGGCGCTCGGCGGCACGGTCGTGGTGGCCCACCGCGGTCCTCTCTTACGTCTCGCCAGGAGCTGGGCCGCCGTCCTCGGGGCGCCGGCGGGGAGCGTGATCGGGGCCTGGACGGCCCTCGAGCTGCACCGCTTGCACGGCTGGCACCGTGAACCCGTCCACCTCGTCGTCGCCCGGGGGGGCGGCCCCCGACCGGTATCCCTGGCTGGTCGTCCACGAGTCGCGGCGACTGTGCGAGGAGCACGTCACCACGCGTGCGGGGTTGCCCGTGCACACGATCGCTCGTGCCGCGGTCGACGCGGCCGCCTGGCAGCGGTCGTGGCGGACCGCGGCGGGTCTGATGGCCGCCGTCGTGCAGCAGCGGCTCGCGTCGACGGACGAGCTGTTCGGGATGCTCGACGCCGTCGGCAAGGTCCGGCACCGGCGCACCATGCGACTGGCGCTCGCGGACATCGCCGGCGGTGCCGACTCGCTCGCCGAGATCGACTTCGTCCGGTTGTGCCGGGACGCGGGCCTGCCGGAGCCGAGCAGGCAGTCCGTACGGACGGACGCCCGGGGCCGACGGCGGTTCCTCGACGTCGAGTGGCGGCTCGGCGGAGGACGTCGGTTCGTGGTCGAGGTGGACGGCGTCGGGCACCTGGAGCGCGACCGGTGGTACGACGACCTGCTGCGGGACGCCGAGATCGGTGCCGACGCAGCGACGGTCCGGATCCGGCTCCCGGCGATGGCGGCACGTCACGAGCCGGGACGCGTGGTGGCGATCGTTCGCCGTCACCTGGGCTGGTAGCTCTCCGACTTGTCAGAACCTGGTGGCGGTATGCGCGCACCTGGGCCTGACAACTGTGCGGAGCTGCGAGCTGTCAGCACCTGGTGACGGTAGGCGCGGGCCAGAGTCTGACAGCTGGGCGGTCTCAGGCTCGGGTCGAGGTCTCCTCGACCTGCGGTCCGTCGCGTCGGGGCCGGTACCTGGTCAGCACGAACACCGCGCCGGCCAGGAGCAGGCCCGCGACGACGACGGCCCACACGGACGCGGGCGCACCGAGCAGGTCCTCGATCAGGGCGCGGCTGCGGGACGTGGGGTCGGCCAGCACGACGGCGACGAACGCCGCGACGACAGCGATCACGACGCCCGTCACCACCCGTTCCCAGCGGGAGTCGAGGGAGGCGTTGTCCATGAGCCGGCGGCCGGCCCGGACGATGTGGCGGGCCCGCAGGAGCCGCAGCGCCCCGACGGCACGGACGAGTCGCAGGAGCTGCGTGGGACCGATCGCGAGGATCACCGAGACCACGATCGCGAGCGTGACGACCACCAGCCACCTGTTCCTGCGCACCCACCGGCGCTTGTCGTCGGAGACGACGAAGAGCACGACGGTCTCGCCGAGGAGGACCGCGCCGGTCAGGAGGCTGACGGTGGTGCCGACCGTGGCGTACGGCTCCTCGAGGAGCGTGAGCCACACGGCGGGTACCGACGCGAGGGCCGCGACGAGCACGGGGACGGCAAACCGTCGCTGCCACCGGTCCCCGGCGTCCTCCCGCTCGGTCCCGGAGGGGGCGGAGAGGTCAGGTACCACCGCACCAGGGTAGGGGAGGCCGGTACGAGCCCGGCACTAGGAACCGGGGCGCACCAGGCCGGTCTCGTAGGCGGTGACCACGGCCTGCACCCGGTCGCGGGCACCGAGCTTGGCCAGGACACGCCCGACGTGCGTCTTGACCGTCGCCTCGGCGACGAACAGCTCGGCGGCGATCTCGGTGTTCGACTGCCCCCGCGCCATGAGGACCAGCACCTCGCGCTCGCGCTCGGTGAGCCCGCCGAGCGCCTGGTGCGTCGGGCCGGCCGCCGTCGTGGGCAGGGCGGTGACGAGGTGCTCCAGCAGCCGGCGGGTGGACGAGGGCGCGATGACGGCGTCGCCGCGGTGCACGGTCCGGATGGCGGCCAGCATCTCCTCGGGCGGGGCGTCCTTGAGCAGGAATCCCGAGGCCCCTGCCCGGATCGCCTCGAGGACGTACTCGTCGAGGTCGAAGGTGGTCAGCACGACGACACGCGGCGCGTCCGGTCGTGCGGTCAGCCGCCCGGTCGCCGTGAGGCCGTCCATGGTGGGCATGCGCACGTCCATGAGCACGACGTCGACGGGGTGGTCGGCGAGGAGGCGCAGCGCCTGCGCCCCGTCGGACGCCTCCACCGCCACGGTGAGGTCGGGCTGGGAGTCGATGACCATCCGGAAGCCGGCCCGCACGAGCTGCTGGTCGTCGACGAGCGCGACCTTCACGGCGTCGGTCATGCGGGCTCCTTGTCGTCGGGGGCGCCCGGATGCACCGGCGGCACGGGGGACGCCGGACCTCCTGCGGCCGCGGAGGGGACCGTGGGGGCGGCGGGCACCGGCATCGTGAACCGTACCCGCCAGCCGCCACCGGGGCGCGGGCCCGCCGTCACCGAGCCGCCGAACATCGCGGCGCGCTCGCGCATCCCGAGCAGCCCGAAGCCCGCCTCGCCGTCGCCGGCGGCCGCGCCGCGGCCGTCGTCCGCGACCTCGACCGTGACGGACTCGGCCTCCCAGCGCAGCACGACGGTCACGCGCGGGTCGGGTCCGGCGTGCTTGCGCACGTTGCTCAGTGCCTCCTGCGTGACCCGGTGCAGCGTCAGCCCCGCTCCGGGCGGCAGGCGTCGCGCGACACCGACGCGCACCATGGAGACGCGCGTCCCGGCGTCGCGCGCCTGCGCCACGAGGGTCGTCAGGTCGGCGTCGTCGGGCTGCGGGGCGAGGGGAGCGGTACCCGACGACGGCGCCCGCCCGGGCGGCACCGTGGCGGCCGAGGCGTCGCCCGTCCGGGCCGCGCCGTCGGCGGAGGGGCTGCCGTCCGCGCGCCGTGCCCGCCCGGGTGCCGTGGGGTGCGTGCCGTGGCCCGTCGTCACCCCGCCGCCTTCCTGCCAGGGGGCCGAGGGGCCGGGGCCGCTGTCGTCCTCCCGCAGGACGCCGAGCAGCCGGCGCATGTCGGCGAGCGCCGCCCGCCCGGTCTCGGAGATCACGTCGAGGGCGCGCACGGCGGCCGCGGGGTCGTTCGTGGCTGCGTACCGGCCGCCGTCGGCCTGCGCCACGACGATGGACAGCGAGTGCGCCACGATGTCGTGCATCTCACGGGCGATGCGTGCGCGCTCGGCGGCGGTGGCGATGCGGGCCTGCTGGTCGTGCTCGAGCTCGAGACGTTCGGCGCGGTCGCGCAGGGCGTCGAGGGTGACCCGTCGTTGACGGCGGACGAGGGCGAGCGCCCACACGGCGAGACCCAGGAGGGTGCAGAACAGGCTGAGAGAGGCGAGCTGAGGGAGGAGTGCCGTGCTCTGCTCCTGCACCGCCACGACCGGACCGATGAGGAACGAGCCCACGACGGTCGAGATGATGGCCGTCGTGTGCGCCCAGCCCGGGCCGTAGACGGTGACGGCCCACAGCGCGGCGAGGACGGCGAAGTCGGCGGGGACGAGGAGGGGGTGGCCGACGAGCAGGTGCGCGAGGGCCACGGCGTAGACGGCGACCGCCGACGCCACGGGCCGGGTGCGCCGCCAGGCCAGCGGCGCGACGGTGGCCAGCGACCAGGCGAGGACGGAGGCCGTCCGGGTACCCGAGCCGTCCCACGCCGCGGCCGTGCCGGCGACGAAGACGGCGAAGAACGCCGTGCCGGTGGCGTCGACGGCGAACCGGTGGCGCTCGAACCACCCGGCGACTCGCGCGGACCAACCCATGGCTGTCAGGGTAGGCAGGTCGGCGGTGCTGCGCGTCCGCCCCCAGGGGGACGCGGGAGATCCTGACATGCCACCTGGGACTGACGAGATCGCCGTGTCGTGACGTGCCGGGACCAGGGATATTGCCGCTAGCATGAGGGAATGACCCACGTACTGCTGGCCGAGGACGACCCGGCGATTGCCGAGCCTTTGGCGCGGGCTCTCACACGTGAGGGTTACGACGTCGTCGTGCAAGGGACCGGTCAAGGAGCGATCGACAACGCCGGGGACGCGGACATCGTCGTCCTGGACCTCGGCCTGCCGGACATCGACGGCCTCGACGTCGCGCGAGAGATCCGCGGCCGGGGCCTGAGCACCCCCATCCTCGTGCTGACCGCTCGCGCCGACGAGGTGGACCTCGTCGTCGGCCTGGACGCCGGTGCCGACGACTACGTGACGAAGCCGTTCCGGCTCGCCGAGCTGCTCGCTCGCGTGCGGGCGCTGCTGCGTCGCACGCACGGCGAGACCGCGGACGACGAGGAGCTGCGCGCGCAGGACGTGCGCGTCGACGTCGCGGCCCACCGGGCGTTCCAGGGCGAGCGCGAGCTGCACCTGACCACGAAGGAGTTCGACCTGCTCAGGGTGCTCGTGGGCAACGCGGGCTCCGTCGTCGTGCGGGACACGCTCATGCGTGACGTGTGGGGCTCGGACCCCGTCGGGTCGACGAAGACGCTCGACATGCACGTCTCCTGGCTGCGCCGCAAGCTCGGCGACGACGCGAACGCACCGCGCTACGTCTCCACGGTCCGGGGCCTCGGCTTCCGGTTCGAGCTCGGCCAGCAGGCCTGACCTCCGGTGCGCCGTCGCGTCCTGCTGGCGACGATCTCCGCGGTCGCCGTCGCCGTCGTCCTGCTCGGCGTCCCCCTGGGCATCTTCGGCGCGCAGTACGTCGTCGCCACCGAGGAGCGGCGGCTCTCCGACCGGCTCGACACGTTCGCCCGGACCGTCGACCGTGCGGTCGAGCGCGGGGAGAGCCCCACGGAGGAGCAGCTCCAGCGCGCCGCCGAGGGGCGTGACGGCGACCTGCCGGCGCGCATCACGGTGAGCCTGCCCGACGGCGAGCAGCTCACCTACGGCGGCGAGCTGCGCGAGCCGACCCTCTTCCTCGCGGTGCAGACCACCGAGCGGGCGTCGGTGTCCTTCGAGGTGTCGGCCTGGGGTGCCTACATCAAGGCGGCCCAGATCGTCGCCCTCGTCGTGGTGGCGGGGGTCGTGGCGATCGCCGCGGGTGTGGCGATGGCGGTGTGGCAGGCGAACCGGCTCTCCGCACCGCTCGTGTACCTCGCCGCCTCGGCGGAACAGCTCGGGTCCGGTCAGGTCCGTCCGAGCCTCGAGCCGTCGGGGGTGGAGGAGATCGACCTGGTCGCGGCCGAGCTGGCGCGCAGCGCCGACCGGCTCGCCGGCCGGCTCGCCGCGGAGCGCCAGTTCGCTCAGGACGCCTCCCACCAGCTCCGCACCCCGCTGACGGCCCTGACGATGCGCCTCGAGGAGATCATGCTGACCAGCTCCGAGGACGACGTCGTCGAGGAGGCGAGGGTCTCGCTGGAGCAGGTGGAGCGCCTGGTCACGGTGGTCGACGACCTGCTCTCGACGTCCCGCCGGTCGACCGGTGGGACCACCGAGGCGGTCACGCTGCTCGACGTCGTGCGCCAGCAGGAGGAGGAGTGGGCGGAGACGTTCCGCACGGCGGGCCGGACGCTCGTGGTCGACGTCGCCGCGGACCACCGTGTCCTGGCGACACCGGGCGCCTTGGCGCAGGTGATCGCGACACTCCTGGAGAACTCGCTGAAGTACGGCGACGGCACCACGACGGTCCGGTCCAAGCCGTCCGGCCCCAAGGGTGCCGTGGCGCTGGAGGTGTCGGACGAGGGCCCGGGCGTCCAGGACGAGATCGCTCCCCGGATCTTCGAGCGTGGCGCGACGACGGGCGGCAGCACGGGTCTCGGGCTGGCGCTGGCGCGGGACCTGGTGGCCGCGGACGGGGGGCGGCTCGAGCTCGCGCAGCGCCGGCCCCCGGTGTTCCGCATCTTCCTCGTGGGGGTGCCGCGGACGCTCGACCCGAGCGTGGTGCTGCCGCCGGGGTCGACGATCTCGTCGCGCGGTCGCCGCCGTGGCTGGCTCCACCACCACGAGGGCTGACCCGGAGCGCAGCGGACGGTGGGGCAGAGGGACGAGGTCACGCCGGCAGCGGAGTGCAGGGTCTGCCGAGCGAAGGGGCCGAAGGCTGACCCGCCCCCTTCGTTGTGGGTATGAAAACTACGAGTCTGGATGCGCGCAGACGGTAGATCTCCTCCCCACAGCGCGGGGTCAGTCGTCGCCACGGAAGACGACGGTGCGGTACATGACATAGCGGAACGCGGTGCTCAGCACGAGCCCGACGCCGTTCGCGGCCACGTTGTCGGCGAGCGGCGAGTCGAGCCCCAGCACGTAGCGGGACACGGCCAGGCACCCGGCGGAGATCGCCAGCCCGCCGACGTTCACCGCCGCGAACTCCAAGAGCTCGCGCCCTCGGCGCCGGGTGCGCCGGGCGGCGAAGGTCCAGTACCGGTTGCCGATCCAGGCGACGAGCGTCGCGACGGCCGCGGCGATGACCCGCACCGTGATCGGCTTGTGCGCCAGGACGTCGACCGGCCCGTGCAGCATGAGGTTGAACACGGCCAGGTCCACCACGAATGCCAGGGCGCCGACGGACCCGAACCGCAGGAGCTCGCCACGGCGGCCCCACGCACCGACGACCAGCCGGGTGGGCCACCGGACCGGGACGGCCGGGGCCGGGGGGCGAGACATGCGGGCCACCCTATCGGCCCGGCCGGTATCCTCGACGTCCGTGACATCCCCACCCAGTGCCAGCGACACCTCCGTCCCGCCCGTGGTCGCCGTCGTCGGTGGCGGCCAGCTCGCCCGCATGATGGCCGCGCCCGCTGCCGAGCTCGGTGTGCACCTGCGCGTGCTCGTCGAGGACCCGACGACGGCGGCCGCCCAGGTCGTCGTCGACGCCCCGGTGGGCGACGCGTCCGACGACGCCGCGATCCGTGCGCTGGTGGCCCCGACGGACGGGCGCCCTGCGGCGGACGTCCTCACCTTCGAGCACGAGCACGTGCCGAACGCGCTGCTCGCCGAGCTGGCCGACGCCGGCACGCCGGTGCGGCCGGGGCCGGCCGCCCTCGTGCAGGCGCAGGACAAGATCGTCATGCGCCGTCGGCTCACCGCGCTGGGGGCTCCGTGCCCGCGCTGGGCGGCGCTGCCCCCGGACCCGGACGCGGCCCGCCGGTCGCTGACGGAGTTCCTGCGTGCGGCGCCGGGCGGCGAGGCGGTCGTCAAGACCGCGCGCGGCGGCTACGACGGCAAGGGCGTGCGGGTGGTCGCCACGGCTGCCGAGGCGGACGACTGGGTCACCGCGCACGTCGCCGGCGGCCCCGAGCTGCTCGTCGAGGACAAGGTGCCGTTCACCCGTGAGCTCGCCGTGCTGGTGGCGCGTCGCCCCTCCGGCGAGGTCCGTACCTGGCCGGTGGTGGAGTCGATCCAGCGCGACGGCGTGTGCGCCGAGGTGATCGCCCCGGCGCCCGCGCTCGATCCCGCGATGGCCGAGCGAGCGCGCGCCGTGGCCGTCCGGATCGCCGAGGGCCTCGACGTCACCGGCGTCCTCGCCGTCGAGATGTTCGAGGTCCAGGGCGACGACGCAGGCCCGGAGGTGCTGGTCAACGAGCTCGCGATGCGCCCGCACAACTCCGGCCACTGGACCATCGACGGCGCGGTGACGAGCCAGTTCGAGCAGCACCTGCGTGCCGTGCTGGACCTGCCGCTCGGTGCCACGGAGCCGACGGCGCGCTGGACCGTCATGGCCAACGTGCTCGGTTCCACGCTCGGTCGGCTGACGGACGCGCTGCCGGAGCTCGGCGCGCGGTTTCCGGAGGCGCGCGTCAACCTGTACGGCAAGGGCATCCGCCCGGGCCGCAAGCTGGGCCACGTGAACGTGAGCGGTGATGACCTGGACGAGGTCCGCCGTCGGGCGCTGGCCGCGGCGGCCCTGCTGCGCGGCGAGAGGATCGAGGAGAGCTGATGAGCGACAACGAGCCCGTCGTCGGGATCGTCATGGGGTCCGACTCCGACTGGCCGGTCATGCAGGCCGCGGCGGAGGCTCTCGACGAGCTGGGGGTCCCCAGCGAGGTGGACGTCGTGTCCGCGCACCGGATGCCGACGGAGATGATCGACTACGGCCGCGAGGCCGCGGACCGCGGGATCCGGGTGATCGTCGCCGGGGCCGGGGGAGCGGCGCACCTGCCAGGGATGCTCGCGGCGGTGACCCCGCTGCCCGTGATCGGCGTGCCGGTCCCCCTCAAGCACCTTGACGGGATGGACTCGTTGCTGTCGATCGTGCAGATGCCGGCCGGTGTGCCGGTCGCGACGGTCTCGATCGGTGGTGCCCGCAACGCCGGGCTGCTCGCCGCGCAGATCCTGGGCGCCGGCACCGACGCGGCGTCGCTGGCGCTGCGGGAACGCATGGTGGCGTTCCAGGCGGAGCTGCGCGACGTCGCGCACGCCAAGGGCGAGCGCCTGCGCGCGAGCCGGCGCGGCGCTGCGTCCACCGGCTTCACGACGAGGTAGCGCTCGACCTGCCGAGGTAGCGCGGGCCCTCCGGGTGCGCTACCTCGCGGTCTCCTGCGCTATCTCGTGCCGTGGTGCGCTACCTCGCGGTCAGAGGCCGCCGACGGTCGACCCGGGCTCCAGCTCGCCGTCGCGCACGTCGACCCAGAACTGGTCGGCGTCCTCGGAGAGCAGCACGGTCGAGCCGACGCCGTTGCCGGGGTTGTAGCCGGGGTCGGCGATCGGCGGGGTGCCCGTGACGCCGTCGGGGCCCGTCGCGGCCTTGAAGGCGAGGGCGAGCCGGCCGAGGTCGATGATCCCCGTGCTCTCGTCGACGACCAGGGCGTCCGTCCCGGCGCCGACGAGCTGGACCTGGTCGAGCGGGTTGGCCAGCACGCTCGGCTGGACCGCCGTGTCGGCGATGGCGGCGATGACCTGCTGCTGGCGCTCGGCGCGGCCGATGTCGCCCTTCGGGTCGGAGTAGCGCATCCGTGAGAACGCGAGCGCCGTCGCGCCGTCGGCCTGGTGGCACCCGGCTTCCCAGACCAGCTCGGACTTCGGGTCGTCCACGTCGTAGTCGAGGCACAGCTCGACACCGCCGACCGCGTCGACGATCTCCTCGAGGCTGCCGAAGCCGACCTCGGCATAGTGGTCGACCGTGAGCCCGCTCAGCCCCTCGACCGTCTCGACCAGCAGGGGGGCGCCGCCCCAGGCGTAGGCGGCGTTGATCTTGCTCATGCCGTTGCCCGGGATCTCGGCGTAGGTGTCGCGAGGGATGGAGATCAGCGCGGCGGGGCCGCTCTGCGGCTTGTGCAGCACCATGATGGTGTCGGTGCGGGCACCCGAGGTCTCGTCGTCGACGCCGCCCGAGCCGCGGGCGTCCGATCCTGCGAGCAGGTAGGTCGTCCCGGGTGTGCCCTCGGCGTCGGAGAGGGCGTCGGTGTGCTGGATCTGGCCGTCGGCCCAGATGACCAGGCCGATCGGCCAGGCGAGCAGCAGGACGAGCACGAGCAGGAACGCCAGGCCCGCGACCCGGCCCTTGCGCACCCGGATACCGCCGGGTCCGCCGCCTGCCGGGACCGGAGCGGCGCGACGACCCGAGGACCCGCCGGAGCCCCCGGCCCCGTGCGTGGCGGGCGGGGCGGCGCCGGGCCGTTGCCGGGCGGGCATCACCCGGGTGCCGGAGTCGCCCGCGGGGGGTGCCGTCGTCGGCCGGGACGTCCGGGTGGTGCGGGAGCTGCCCACCGCGGGCGCGTAGGACTGCGGCTGGCGCGTCGGGGCGGCCGAGCGTCGCTGCGGCGGTGTCACGGGGATCTCGCGGGACGACTGGCGGCGCACCCGCGGCTCGCGCGGTTCCATCGGCACGGCGTCGTCGCGTCGCCCGACGCGTCCTCCCGGTCGGGGCTGGGCGGACGCGGGACCGCCGACAGAGATGGCGTCGCCCGTCTGCTGGGGCCGGGAGCCCCGGCCGCCGGTGGGCGTGAAGCTCGGCGGGATCCGTCGTTCGTCCGTCATGCGATCACCCGCAGACCGAGGTCACGTCGGCACTGGTGAAGGCCTCCTCGCCGGCCTCACGGGTCTCGGCGGGCTCCGGCTCCTCGTCCGCGGACTCGTCCTCCGCGGCGGTCTCGGTGGTCGGCTCCTCGGTCTCGTCGGCGGCCGGCTCGTCCTCGGAGGGCTCGGGAGCCTCCTCGGCGGACTCGTCCTCGGAGGTCTTCTCCGTGCCGTCGTCGCTCGCGTCCTCGCCGCCGCCGTCCTTGCTCGCCTCGTCCTTCGGCTCCTCGATCACGTCGCTGAGGGGACGGTCGTTCCTCAGGTTGTCGAACACCGTCGTGGCCTCCTCGGTGAGGACCACGTTGTTCGGGTTCGACGGGTCGTACTGCCACGGGACCGTCATGAAGGCGATGGTGTCAGGCCGCACGCCGCGCGCGCTGTACGCGAGCCCGGCGAGTCCCTGCATCGAGCCCAGGTTGCTGCTCATCGTCAGCGAGCCGGTCACGGCACCCAGGAACTGCAGGAGCTGCGGCGAGTCGGTCAGCAGGTTCTGGCCCAGCACCGTCCGGGCGAGGGCGGCCATGAGCTCCTGCTGCCGGCCGATGCGGCCGATGTCGGAGCCGTCGCCGAGACCCTCGCCTGTCCGGGCGCGGGCGTACTTCAGGGCGGTCTCGCCGTCGAGCGTCTGCATCCCGGCCTCGAGCACCAGGTTGTCCGCCTTCTTGGAGGAGATGTCGTTCGGGATGCACATCTCGACGCCGCCGAGCGACTCGATCATGTTCTCGAACCCGGCGAAGTCCACGACGATGAACCCGTCCATGAACACGTCGGAGATCGTCTCGATCGCCTTCATCGTGCACAGCGCGCCCGACTCGACGTCGCCGCCGGTCATGACGCCCTGCGCGAAGGCGGCGTTGAACTTCACGCCGTACATCGGCGCGGTCTCGCCACCGGAGGACGTCGGGCAGGCGGGCACGTCGATCGTGGTGTCACGGGGGATGGACATCAGCTCGACGCGCGAGCGGTCGGCGGAGAGGTGCATGACCATCGTGGTGTCGGACCGCGCGCCGGACACGCCGTCGCCGACGACGTCGGCGTTGTCACCGCCGCGGGAGTCCGAGCCCAGCAGCAGGATGTTCAGCGGTGAGCCGGCGGACGGGTCCTCGGGCGCGACCACCTCGGGACGGTCGGTCCCGAGCGCGGCGTCGGCGTCGACGGTCCGGATGTTGCCGGTGAGCGTGACGGCGGCCGTCGCGGCGCCGACGCCCGCGAAGGCGACGACCGCGGTCGCCACCATCCCGACCGCGCGGACCACCGAGTGCCGTCGCAGCGACCTCGCGTGCGCGGGCCCCCGGGTCGGGGCCTGCCGCGGGGCGACGTGGCGGGCTGGCGTGTGGTTCACAAGAGGTGAGCATAGATGCCCCGACCGTCGGTCCTAGGGTCGCGCGGGTCCGATGAGGTAGAGGTCCTGTGAGGGTCAGAGCCGTGAACCGACGGGGAGCTGCTGCTTCGTGAGCTTGAGGATGACATGGACCCGGGGCGTCGTGCCGCCGTTGATCTGCCGGGCGCGCGCCTTCGACACGGGCCGGAGCATCCCGTCACGCAGGACGTAGAGCTGGCTCTTGTTGCGCACCTTGAGGACCACGACGTCGGGCTTGCCCTTGATCCGGGGGAGCGCCTCCATGGGCAGCGTGCCCCAGCTCTGGGTCTTGGCGGACGACCGCAGGCGACCCGTGTCGTCGATCCACAGCAGTCCGCGGGTGGTCACCAGGAACTGCCGGCCGTTCGAGCGCTTGATGACGCCCGTCGTCTTCGTGACCTTGGGGATGCGGGACACGCTCTCGCCGTCGAGCCGTCCGCGCTCGACGTACTTCAGGGGCGTGCGCTCACGCAGCGCGGAACCGAGGTACCCGTGCTTGCGCCCCTTCACCACGAGCCGGTGGTTGCCGTTGCTGCGGTTCACCACGACCACCCCGGCGCGCACGATCGGGCTGCCGTAGCGCAGGTCCCTCAGGGCGTTCGCGTGCAGGGTGACGACCTTGGTCTTCTTGTTCACCCGTTCGAGCGACCTCATGTCGAACGCTTCGCGCTTCTTGCCGTTGACGATCCGGTACAGCCGTCCGTCCGTCGTCTTGACGGTGCGTTGCAGACGGCCTCCGGGCACGAGCGCCTTCCACTGCTCCCTGGTCACCTTCGTGGCCCGGTGGCAGCTTTCCCCGAACTCCTCGACCACGGAGCAGTAGGCGACGTGCTTGCGGCCCTTCTCGACCATCGCGAGGTTGCCGTTGGGGTTCTCGACGAACGTGCCGTCGGCGACCTTCGGCGCCTGGGACGCCGCAGCCCGGTCCTGCAGGGCGTCGGCCCGACGGCGGATCTCGCCCATCTTCGCGTAGAGGGTGCGCCCGGGGCAGGCGGTCGAGGCGACGTCCCGGTGCCCGAAGATGCGCTGCTCGCGGGTGCCGTTGATGGTGGTCGAGCCGGTGGCGGGCACACCGTGCAGGGCGAGCTTCCAGGCGGCCACCTCGACGACGGCGGTCACGGCCGCGCTGGAGACGGTGGTGGTCTCGTAGTTGCCGAGCACGGAGATGCCGGTGGAGTTCGTGTTGTACCCCCGGGCGTGCCCGCCGATCGTCTGGCGGGTGATGCCCCCGGCCCGGCCCTCCCAGACGCGGCCGAACTTGTCGACGACGAAGTTGTAGCCGATGTCGCCCCAGTCCCGGGTCTGGGCGTGGTACGCGTAGATCCCGCGGATGATGCGCGGCACGTCGGACTTCGAGTAGCTGTTGGTGCCGGCGGTGTGGTGGATGGCGGCCCCGCGGATCGAACCCTGGCGCGGCGTCCACGTCATGATCGACTCGTCGGCGCCCCAGGCCTTGCGCGAGGAGATCGTGGGCCGGTCCGGCACGGCGGCGGCCGCGACGGCGGTCCCACCGGGCGAGGTGCCCTGCGGCGGGGTGGGCACGTCGTCGTCGGCGCCGGAGGTTCCCGGGTCGACGACGGTCAGCGTGAGGTCGCGGACCGGCGCGGAGCCGGTGACCCGTGCCTGGACGCGGGCGACGTCGCCGACGACGACCGGTTCGGTCCCGTCGAGCGTCCCGTCGGGCGAGGGCTCCGCGGACACCTCCTCCCAGGCGTCCCAGCCGTCGTCGGCGTCGGCAGGTGCGTCGGGGTCCTCGCTCGTGCGCACCTCGACGACGAGGGCGTCCTCGGCGACGTCCCCGCTCCAGGTGACGCCCACGACGGCGAACCCGGTCGCGTCCGCGGTCGCAACCTGCGGCTCCACGGTGCCGGGGGTGACCAGCGGGGTGGCGTCCTCGGGCTCCTCGCCGTCGGCGTCCTCGGGAGCTTCCTCGTCGGCGTCGTCGGTCGGCGACGACTCCTGGACACGCGCCGCGTCGCCCTCGGCCGGGGCGAACTCGGCCTCCTCGGCGTCGGGCGCGACGGGCCGGGCGGCACCGTCGGTCGGGTCGTCGGCCTCCTCGGGAGCCTTCTGGACGGCGGCCACCGCCGCGGCGTCCTGCTGGACGGGAGCACCGGCGACCAGCGGATCGGCCTGGGCGCCCGGCGGGACGGCCAGGGCGAACGTGAGGAGCCCGGCGACGCCGGACGCGAGGACGGTACGGCTCCGAGAGCGGGTGGCGCGTGTCACACCGAGCACGCTACGGTCGCTCGAGCTGTTGCGCAGGGCGACAACGGGCGGATCAGGATCCAGGCGGCATGTCGGACCACGCGGCCCGCGCCGCGAGATTTCATCTCCGGGCCACCTCGGATTCGCTCCTGGCTCTCCCCGGCGGCGTCCGGCGTCCCTAGACTCGCGAGCATGCGGATCTCGGTGATCGGGCTGGGCTATCTCGGTGCCGTCCACGCCGCGGCGCTCGCGGCGTCCGGCCACGACGTCGTGGGCGTCGACGTCGACGCCGAGAAGGTCGCGGCACTGGCGCTCGGCAAGACGCCCTTCTACGAGCCCGGGTTCGACGCGCTGCTGGCCGACGTCATGCGGGGTGGACGCCTCCGGGTGGGCACCGACGTGGGCGCGGTGGCCGGGTGCTCGGTGCACTTCGTGTGCGTGGGCACCCCGCAGTCGGCCGACTCGCCGGCCGCGGACCTGCGGTTCGTGGACGCGGCCGTGGCCTCCCTCCTGCCGCATCTGGCGCCGGGCGACGTCGTGGTGGGCAAGTCGACGGTCCCTGTCGGCACGGCGGAGCGGCTGGCCGCCGTCGTCACCGCCGCGGAGCCGCACGCCGTGCTCGCCTGGAACCCGGAGTTCCTCCGCGAGGGGCACGCGGTGGACGACACGCTGCACCCGGACCGGATCGTGTACGGGGTGCCGGCCGGCGAGGCGGGGGAGCGGGCCGCGGCGCTGCTCGACGAGGTCTACGCGGGCCCGCTGGCCGAGGGCGTGCCCCGGATCCTGGCGGACTACCCGACGGCCGAGCTGGTGAAGGTCGCGGCGAACTCGTTCCTGGCGACGAAGATCTCGTTCATCAACGCGATGGCGGAGCTGTGCGAGGTCGCGGGTGGGGACGTGACCCAGCTCGCGGACGCGATCGGGCACGACGCGCGGATCGGGCGCTCCTTCCTCAACGCCGGGCTGGGGTTCGGCGGGGGCTGCCTGCCCAAGGACATCCGGGCGTTCACCGCCCGCGCGGACGAGCTGGGTGCCGGGGAGGCGGTGGCGTTCCTGGGCGAGGTGGACCGCATCAACAACCGCCGTCGCGCGCGGATGGTGGAGCTCACGGCCGAGGTGCTCGGCGGGTCGGTGGCCGGCCGTCGCGTGGCGGTGCTGGGTGCGGCGTTCAAGCCGGAGAGCGACGACGTGCGCGACTCGCCGGCCCTCGACGTCGCCGCCCGGCTCGACGCCGCGGGTGCCGACGTCGTCGTCACCGACCCGCAGGCGGTCCCGACGGCGCGGGCTCGCGCGCCGCAGCTGACGTGCACCGAGGACGTCGAGGTGGCGCTCGCGGGGGCCGACGTCGTCCTGGTGCTCACCGAGTGGCGGCAGTTCCGTTCGCTCGACCCGGTGCGGGCGGGCGAGCTCGTGGCCGGCCGGACGGTGCTCGACGGCCGCAACGCGCTCGACCGGGCGACGTGGGAGGCCGCCGGCTGGCGCTACCGGGCGCTGGGCCGCGCCTGACGGGTCGCCAGTGCCGACGTCGGCCGGCGGCTACGGTCGGGTGATCTGCTCGGTGGCGGCGAGGCGCTCGAGGCGCGCCGGGTCGGCGGCGAGCTCCCGGGCGGTGGCCGCGGAGGTCAGGACGACGGAGCCGCCGCGCGTCCACACGTCGAGGGTCTCGCCGAGCACCGTGGCGACGTCGCGGTCGCCGCGGACGAGCGTCCGCCCGCCGCCCGGTGCGCCGGCGCTGGTCCCGGCGTCACCGGCCGGCACGACGGGCAGCACGGTCAGCGACGGTGCGCGCCCGGCGACCGGGTCGAGGCCGATGGCGTCGCCGTAGGTCATGACGGCCGCGGCCGCGTCGATCGCGTCGGCCGGGAGATCGCCGTCGAACCGGCGAGCCAGCGCGGGCAGGGCGACGGCGACGAGCTCGGCGGTGGTGCCGGACCAGGTCTCGGGCCGGGACGTGACGACGACGTCGGCGGTGTCCCGCTCGTCGGGCGCCTCCGGCCCGCCCGGTTCCTCCAGGGTCACCGTCGCGCCGCAGCGCGCCGCGGCGAGCGACCACACGGTCTGGCGCCAGCCGACCGGAAGGTCGACGACGACGGCGGTGCCCGGCCCGGCGTCGAACTCCTCGACGAGCAGGTTCACGGTCTTGGCGACCCAGTTGCCCAGGACGGCGCCGGAGAGCTCGATGCGCTCGCCGTCGTCGCCGTACCAGGTCAGTGCGGGACGGCCACCGGTGGCCGTGAGGCGGTCGAGGAGGTCGGTGACGGTGGTGGGTGCGGTGCTCACAGGGCTCAGCCTACGAGCAGGGCCGTGACCAGGCCTCGCGTGCGTCACGGCGGTGGCGAACCACCTCAACTCGACCTCAGACAGTTGTGAACACGCGGTGCAGTTTGGCGACCTAGCACATTTCGGCTTGACGACCCGGAAAGACACGCGTGTAATTCCATGTATGCAGTTTCCGACAGAACGGCATGGAGGGGCACGCCATGTGGAACTTGCTCGACGGGGACGAGGTCTTCCCGTCTGATGTGACGCGCGAGCCGGACCGGGTCGCACCGGTCCTGCCGCTGTTCGGGCAGGAGGTCGTCGAGGACGACGAGACCCTGCTGGGGTGGCAGGAACGAGCGCTGTGCGCCCAGACCGACCCGGAGGCCTTCTTCCCCGAGAAGGGCGGGTCCACGCGCGAGGCCAAGAAGGTCTGCGCCTCCTGCGAGGTCCGGTCCGAGTGTTTGGACTACGCCCTCGAGAACGACGAGCGCTTCGGTATCTGGGGCGGGCTGTCGGAGCGCGAGCGCCGCAAGCTCAAGCGGCGCGCCGTCTGACGGATATCCCACGCGGTCCGCCTCGTTCGCCGCATCATGGCGGACAGGATGACTGCTTCGCACCTGACCCAGGCACCCGCGCACGACGGGGACGCGCCGCCCGGCGCGGCCCCGTCGGTCGTGCCCTCCGTGAGCCACGGCGCCCGGGTGGCCGTCACCGTCACGACGGTGGTCGTCACCCAGGGCCGGACGCCCTACCTGCAGGCGACGCTCGACGCGGTCGCCGCCCAGGACCGCGCGCCGGAGGACGTGGTGGTCGTCGACGTCGACACCACCGAGTCCACCGCGGGTCACACGGACCTGCGCATGGGCGGACGCCGGTTCGTGGGCGGCGCCGGCGCCCGCACCCTCGGCGAGGCCGTCGACCGTGCCCTGGCCGTCGCCGACCTGCCGCCGACCACCTGGCTGTGGGTCCTGCACGACGACTCCCTCCCCGCACCGGACGCCCTGGGCCACCTGCTGCGGGCCGTGGAGCACTCCGCGGCGGTCGCCGTCGCCGGCTGCAAGCAACGCCGGTGGCAGGCGGACGAGGACGGGCGTGCCTCCGTCCCGGACCCCGACCACCCGGGCCTCCTCGTCGAGGTCGGCTACACCGTCTCACCGCTGGGCCGCCGCACGACCGGCGTGGACGACACCGAGATCGACCAGGGTCAGCACGACGCGCGCGAGGACGTGCTGGCCGTGGGGCTCGCCGGTGCGCTCGTGCGGCGCAGCGTGTGGAGCGACCTCGGCGGGACCGACCCCGAGCTCGGCCGGTTCGGCGACAGCCTCGACCTGTGCCGCCGCGCCCGGCTCGCCGGCCACCGCGTGGTCGTGGTGCCCGACGCCGTCGTCCACCACGTCCAGGCGTCGTTGCGCGGGATACGGGGCCACCGGGCGCACGGCGGGATCGAGTCCTCCGCGTACGCCCGGCGGCGCAGCCAGCTCTACGCGCGCCTGGTCGGGGTCCCGCTGGGCCTGCTGCCGCTGGCGGCGCTCGCGATGGTCGTGTGGGCGCCGTTCGCGGCGGCGTACCGGCTGGCGCTCAAGCGCCCCGCGCGGGCCCGCGACGAGATCGTCGCCCCGGTCGTGACGGTCCTGCGGGTCGTGCCGCTGGTCCGGGGCCGACGGCGGGCCGCCCGGACACGCCGGCTCCCGCGCCGGGTGCTGCGACCCCTGCAGGCGGGCTGGCGCCAGGTCGCGGCGGAGCGGCGCGACGCCCGGCTGGCCCGGGCGGAGGCCCACCGGTCAGTCCGCCAGCCGACCGACCTCGAGCGGGCCGAGCTGCGCGCCCTCGCGCGGCGCCGCCGCACGGCGCTGGTGCTGGTGATGGTCGCCGTCGTCGCGGTCGCGGCAGCGGCCTTCGGTTCCTGGCAGGGGACGCTGGCCGACGGGGGCCGGATCGTGGGCGGGGCACTGCTCCCGGCCCCCGCGGACCTCGGGCAGACGGCCGGGGCGGCGACGTCCGGCTGGGTGCGTGACGGCCTGGGCACCGGAGCCCCCGCGGACCCGGTGCTGCTGGTGGTCACCCTCCTGACGGCTCTCGCCGGCGGCAGCGCCCAGACCGCCGTCAACGCCTTGCTGGTCGCGGCCGTGCCGCTCGCGGCGCTCGGCGGCTGGTTCGGGGCCGGAGCGGTCACCCGCTCGGTGTGGGCGCGCGCGGCCGGCGCCCTCGTCTGGGCGGCAGCACCGGGCTTCGTCGAGAGCCTCGGCTCGGGGCGCGTCGGTGCGCTCGTGGCGCACCTGACACTGCCGTGGGTCCTCGTCGCCGCGGCGCGGGCCGTCGGTGCGCAGGCCCGCGACGTGGTGCCGGCGCATCCCGTGGGGCGCGGCTCGCTCGGCGCTGCGGCGGCCGCCGGTCTGCTCCTGGCCGTCGCGGTCTGCGCCGCCCCCGTCCTGCTGCCCGTCGCGGTGGTCGCGGTCCTCGGCGGGACCGTCGTCCTGTGGCGCCAGTGGCGGCGTCTGGCGCTCGTGCTGCTGCCGGCGGTCGTCGTCCCCCTGCCGTTCTGGTGGCACGCGGTGGCGACCTGGTCCGACGGCGGCTGGCGTCTCCTCGTCGCCGAGCCGGGCGTGCCGGTGGCGGCCCCGGCGCCGCACGGGCTCATGCTCCTGCTCGGGCAGCCGACAGAGCCGGGCGCGTGGCTGGCCGGCGTGGGGCCGTCGGACGGGCCGGTGGGCCTCCTCCTGGCGGCGGGACCCTGGCTGCTCGGGGCCGGGGTGCTCGTGCTCGCGACGGCCGGACTGCTCGTGCGCCGCCGCGTCGTGGCCTCGCGGCTGGGCGTCGCGCTGGCGGTCCTGGGCCTCGTGGCGGCGCTGCTCGCCGCGGGGACGACGGTCGCGTCCGGCCGTGCCGCCGACGGGACGGCGACCGCCGTGCACGGCTGGCCCGGCGCGGGCCTGTCGGTGCTTCTCCTGGGACTCGGTGTCGCGGCCCTGGCCGCCACCCCGCCACCGGGGACGGGGCGACTGCGCCCGGTCGGCGCGGGAGTGCTCGCCGCCGTCGCGCTCCTCGTCCCGGTCGCCGGGCTGGCCGTGTGGTGGTACGACGACGCCCGCGGTGACGTCGTCGCCGACCTGCGCGTGTCGGACGCCGCCGTCGTGCCTGCCGTCGGGCAGCAGATGCAGGCGCCGCCGCGTGCCGCACGGGTGCTCCAGATCGACCGGGCCGACGGCGTCGTCGACTACACGGTGCTGCACGCCGACGGCTCCAGCCTCCTCGACTCCTCCGTCGTGGTGCGGGGCCGTGACGCCGGTCTCCTGCCGGGGCCGGCGCGCGACGACGTGGCCGCGCTCGACGAGCTCGTCGCCCAGGTCGCCGTCGGCCGGGCACCTGACCTCGCCCCGCGGCTCGGCGCGCTGGGCGTCGGAGCGGTCCAGCTCCCGCCGGACGGGGACCCCGAGCTGGCCACCACGCTCGACCTGGTGCCGGGCCTGACCCGGGTCACCGAGGACGGCGTGCTGCTGTGGCGCGTGGACCTGGACGACGCGCCCCCACCCGGCTGGGCCTCGGTGCTCGCCGCACCGCCCGACGACGGGACGGGCGGCGTCGCCTCGCGCACGCTCGCCGCGGACGGGACCCGGGCGTCCGACGGCGTCGGGTCCGGCGGCGAGGACCGCCTGCTCGTGCTCGCCGAGACCGAGGGGCCCGGCTGGCGGGCCACGCTGGACGGCCGGCGGCTGCCCGCGGTGGAGCTGGACGGGCGCCAGGCGTTCGAGCTCGGCGGGACGGCCGGGCACGTCGAGGTCTCCTACGACGCGCCGTCCCGACCGCCGTGGTACCTCCTGGCAGGCTTCGTGCTCGTCGTCTACGTGCTGCTGGCGCTGCCCGTCGGACGACGGAGGGCCCGATGAGCCGCCGCGCGGGTGCCGCCCGCGCCGTCAGCGTGGTCGTCGCCACCATCTCGGCGATCGCCGTGGTCGCGGTGCTCGGTGTCACCGCCGCCGTCGGGGACCAGTGGGTCGGGCGCTGGACGGGCGCCACCCGGGCGGCGTCGGACGCCGGTACCCGGGAGGTGCCCGTCGAGCCCGCCGAGCTGGTCTCCTCCTGCCCGGCGCCCGTCGCGCTGCCGGACGGGGCCGACGTCGGCGACGAGCAGTTCGGGGCGACGCCCGTGCAGACGACGTCCGCCCTCGCCGCGATGGTCGCCGGTGCTGCCGAGCTGCCGCGCCTCACCGACCTGGACGGTGCCCAGGACAACACGCTGGTCGACGGACCCGACGCCGCGACGGCCGCCGGCACGGCCGACCGGGTCCGGGTGCTGCACACCCAGCCCTCGACGGTCGACCCCCTGCGGTCCGCCGCGGCGCTCGCGTCCATCACGACGGCGGGGGACCTGCGGGGACTCGCCGCCGCCTCCTGCACCGCGCCCAGCACCTCGCACTGGCTGGTCGGCGGGAGCAGCGAGGTCGGCTCCAGCGCGCTCCTCGCGGTGCAGAACCCCAGCTCGCGGCCGGCGTCGGTCGCCCTCGAGGTCTTCGGCCCCTCGGGGCCGGTCGCCGTCGGTGGCCAGGCCGCGTTCACCGTCGCGCCGGGGGAGCAGGTCGTCACACGACTGGACTCGCTCGCCCCCGAGCAGCGACGCCTCGCGGTGCACGTGCGGGCCTCCGGCGCCCGCGTGACCACCTCCCTGCAGAGCCAGGGGATCGACGGCCTGGTGCCCGCCGGGACCGACCTCGTGGAACCGGGAGCGGCCCCCGCGGAGTCGTTCGCCGTCAGCGGCGTCGTCAGCCGGGGCGAAGCAACCGACGACGACCACGCCGCCACCATGTGGCTGCTGGCCCCGGAGAGCGACGGCACCGCGCAGGTGAGGGTGTTCGGCCCCGAGGGCCAGGTGACCCTCCGCGGTGCCGAGCAGGTGGCGCTCACCGCCGGCGGCGTCGTCGGCGTCCCGCTCGGCGGTCTCGAGGCCGGGACCTACACCGTGGTGGTGGACGCGGACGTCCCCGTCACCGGGGCCGCGCGGTTCGCCGTCCCGGGTGAGCTGACCGACGACGACGTCGTCGAGGGCACGCCCTACGACGTCGCGTGGAGCGCCGGTCAGGCGATCGCCGCGCCGCAGGAGCCGACGTCGGGCCAGGTGGCGTTGCCGAGCGGTGCGGACGACGCGACCGTGGTGCTCACGGGAGTTCCCGCCGAGCGGGGGGCCGATCCCGCCGGCGACGAGCTGACCGCCACCGTCCGCGGTCTGGGCGCCGACGGCACGGTGGGTGACGCGCAGGAGGTCACCGTGCCGGTGGGCGGCACCGTCGAGGTCCCGGCGTCCGCCGTCGGGGCGACCTCCGCCGTCCTGGTCGATGCCGCCGCCGGCTCCGCCTCGGTCGCCTGGTCCGTCCGGCTCACCGCCGCCGACGCCGCCCGGACGCCCGGCGCCCTGGTCGCCACGCTCGACCCTGCGTCCACCGTCGTCGCGCCCGGCGGCGTGGCCGTGCGGCGTGTCGACGCCTGGTGAGCCGTGCGGTCAGCGCGTCCCGAAGCCGGGATCGATCTCCTCGGGCGTGCGGGCGAGCAGATGGGCCACCTGCTCCACGACGACGTCGTGCACCAGGACCGCGAGGTCGTCGGCGTCCAGGCTGCGGGTCTCGACCGGCCGCCGGTAGACGACGATCCGCGCCGGCTGCCCCGCCTCCGCCGGGAAGAGGCGACCGAGCGTGACCCCACCGGGCTCCCACGGGGCCGGGTCGGACGGTGGCACGTCCTCCACGGCGAGCTCCGTGCCGCCCACCGCCGGCCAGGTGCGCTCGACCCGTGCGAGGGCGTCCAGCACCAGGTCGTCGAACCGCTCGGAGCGCGTCCGGTGACCGGGCGATCCGGGAGGCAGCAGCGGGCCGCGGATCCCTCGTCCCCGCCGGTCGCGCCGGCGGCGGACGGTCGGCACGACCGACGCCTCCGCCCCGTGCCCTGCGGCGCCGTCGTGGTCGCCGGCCGGAGGGGTCAGGTCGAAGCTGCTCACCGTCCGAGGGTATCCACGACCGGCGCGCCTGGAGCGGGCGAGGCACGCCGGCACGTATTCTCCCCGCGTGAGATCGACCAGGCAGTGCTCGCGCACGGCATGCACGGAAGCTGCTGTGGCGACCCTCACCTACGTCTACGCGGACTCCACCGCGGTGCTCGGGCCGCTCGCCCAGCACGCGGAGCCGCACAGCTACGACCTGTGCTCGGTGCACGCCGAACGGCTGACCGCACCGCGCGGCTGGGAGGTCGTGCGTCTGCAGCCGGAGTTCGCCGTCCCGCCCCCCTCGAAGGACGACCTCTCCGCGCTGGCCGAGGCCGTGCGTGAGGCCGGACGCGGTGCCCGGCCCGGCACGCCGTCGGGCGGCGAGCCGGACAGCGTCACCGAGACCGCTCGGCGGGGTCACCTGCGCGTCCTGCGCGCCGAGTCCGACTGACGCGACCGGCCGTTCGGCCCGAACCTCGCTGTTCACCCCGCGGTCGCCTTCCGGCCACGGGCACCGGCTACCGTCCGCCGGGCGCGGCCGACCTTCTCGGCCCCCGGCGAGGAGGAGCACGTGGTGGTGACGGCATCGGCGCAGGGCCGCGCGGACGTCGTGGCGCGACGTCCGCGGCACATCGCCGAGCTGCACGGGCTCCGTGGCCTCGCCCTGTCGCTCGTCGTCGTCTTCCACCTCTTCGGCGACGGACGGGTCTCCGGCGGGGTCGACGTCTTCCTCATGGTGTCCGGCTTCCTCGTGACGGTCGCCCTGCTGCGGCGCGCGGACGAGGGGCGGCTCTCGCTCGCCGAGCGCTACGGAAGCTTCGCCATCCGGCTCGTCCCGCCCGCGCTGGTCGTCCTGGCCTTCGTGGCGGTCGCGGCGCACACCGTCCTCCCGCCGCAGCAGGCGCTGCAGACCGGCCGGGAGATCGTGGCCTCGGCGCTCTATCTCGAGAACTGGGAGCTCATCTCCTCGCAGCTCACGTACGACGCCGCGGGTCCGCAGACGAGCCCGGTCCAGCACTTCTGGTCGCTCGCCGTGCAGGGGCAGTTCTTCCTGCTGTGGCCGATCGTCGTCCTGGTGCTGGCGGCAGTGGCCCGCCGACGAGCGCTGCGGCTCGACCGGCTGGTCCTGGCCTCGGCAGGCGTCGCCACGGGGGTCTCGTTCCTCTGGGCCGTCCGGCTGGTCGACGTCGACCAGCAGGTGGCCTACTTCCACTCCGGCGCGAGGTTCTGGGAGCTCGGAGCGGGAGCGCTGCTCGCCGTCCTTCTCCCGTCCCTGGCGCTCCCCGGGCGGGTGCGCGACGTCCTGGCCTGGTCCGGGCTCGGACTCGTCGTCGCCTCGGGGCTGGTCGTGGACGGTGCGACCCACTACCCGGGCCCGTGGGCGCTCGTCCCCGTCGGGGGCGCGATCCTCGTGATCGTCGGCTCCGGCAGCACGACACGGAGCGGCCCGCGCCTGCTGCTCGAGACCGCTCCGCTGCGCTTCGTCGCCCGGATCTCCTACTCGTTGTACCTGTGGCACTGGCCGCTGCTGATCACCTACCTGGCGGTGCGGGAGCGGGAGGCTGTCGGCTGGCGGGGGGCCGCGGTCATCCTCGGCGTCTCCGTCCTGCTGGCCTGGGCGACGCACGCCCTGGTCGAGCAGCGTGGTCGCGCCCTGCTGGTCAGGCGCGGTACCGGGCGAGGTGGCGCGGCCGCCCTGGCCGCCACCGCCGCCTTCTGTCTCGTGGTCGGCGGTGTCGTGGTGGCGGAAGGCGTCCAGGAGCGCGGAGACCTCAGCCGCCTCGCGCGCCCCTCGGCCGACCACCCCGGGGCCGCGGTGCTGGGGGACGGGTACGCCGGTCCCCGCACGTGGACGGCCGCTCCGCGACCCGAGCCCGCGCTCGCCAGCAAGGACGCGGCGCCGAGCAACCTGGACGGTTGCGCGGTCGACTCCGGGCCGGGGCATGCCGAGGTCCGGGTGTGCACGGTCCACGAGCCGGCGGTGCCCGCCGAGGCCACGGCGACCGTCGTGCTGCTCGGTGCCTCGCACGTGGTCCAGTACGAGCCCGCCTTCGCCGCGCTCGGGGCCGTGCACGACTGGGAGGTGCTCACGGTCTCGAAGTCCGGGTGCCACTTCATGGACACCGACGAGAGCACCGAGGCGAGCTGCCGGGACTGGAACCAGGGTGCTCGCGAGCGGGTCGCCGCGCTGGACCCCGACCTCGTCGTGGTCCTGGGAGCGGTCTCGCGTCGTGACGGCCCGGACCGGGTCATCCCGTCGCACGTCGCCGGGTGGAGGGACCTCGACGCCGCCGGGCTCCGGGTGCTCACGGTGCGGGACAACCCTCGCTTCGAGCGTTCGCCGACGGTGTGCCTGCGCGAGGACGGGATCGACGCGCCCTGCGGGAAGTCCCGCCGCGAGGCGCTCGCTCCGCGGGACCCCGCGGAGCACGCCCCGGACGTCCCCGGCTCGGTCGCGCACGTCGACCTCACGCGGTGGATCTGCGACGGGGACGCGTGCCCGGCGGTGGTCGGCAATGTCCTCGTCTACCGCGACGAGGGACACCTGTCCGCGACGTACGTCCGTTCGCTGGCGCCGTTGCTCGACGAGCGGCTGCGCGCCGAGACCTCCTGGCTCTACGCCGACGACGCGCAGGCGGCCGCACCGTAGGCTGGTCCGCGTGCCCGACCTGTCGAACATCATCAAGGCCTACGACGTGCGCGGCGTCGTCCCGGACGAGCTCTCGCCGGCGGTGGCGCGGGCGGTCGGGGAGGCGTTCGCCGCGGCGGTGGTGGTGCCCGAGGGCGGTGCGCGGGTGGTGGTCGGCCAGGACATGCGTGACTCGGGGCCCGCGCTCGTGGAGGCGTTCGCCGAGGGGGTGACCTCGCAGGGCGTCGACGTGGTGCGGATCGGGTCGTGCTCGACCGACGGGCTCTACTTCGCCTCGGGTTCGCTGGATGCTCCGGGGGCGATGTTCACGGCCTCGCACAACCCGGCGCGGTACAACGGGATCAAGCTGTGCCGTGCGGGGGCGCGACCGGTGGGGCAGGAGACCGGTCTGGCGCAGGTACGTGAGCTGGCCGAGGGGCTGCTCGACGGTGCGGGGCAGGCGACGCGGGCACCGCAGACCGGGCAGGCCGGACAGGTCGGCGACGTCGACGTCCTCGGCGAGTACGCGGCGTTCCTGCGAGGCCTGGTGGACATCTCGGGGGTGCGGCCGCTGAAGGTGGTGGTCGATGCGGGCAACGGGATGGCGGGTCTGACCGTCCCGGCGGTCCTGGGCACCGCGGCCGGCCTGCCCGGGCTGCCGCTGGAGGTCGTGCCGTTGTACTTCGAGCTGGACGGCACGTTCCCGAACCACGAGGCGAACCCGCTCGAGCCGGCGAACCTGGTCGACCTGCAGGCCGCGGTGGTGGCCCACGAGGCGGACATCGGGCTCGCGTTCGACGGCGACGCCGACCGGTGCTTCGTGGTCGACGAGCGCGGCGGCGCGGTCTCGCCGTCAGCGGTCACGGCGCTGGTCGGCATGCGCGAGATCGACCGGGAGCGGGCTGCGGGGCGCACCGCGACGATCATCCACAACCTCATCACCTCCCGGGCCGTGCCGGACCTCCTGGGTGCCGCCGAGGCGCGACTGGTGCGCACCCGGGTGGGGCACTCGTTCATCAAGCAGTCCATGGCCGAGCAGGACGCGGTGTTCGGCGGCGAGCACTCGGCGCACTACTACTTTCGTGACTTCTGGTTCGCCGACACCGGGATGCTCGCCGCGCTGCACGTCCTGGCCGCGCTGGGCGGCCAGTCCCACCCGCTGTCGGCGCTGGCCGAGATGTACACGCCCTACTCGGCCTCGGGGGAGATCAACTCCACGGTGACCGACGCGGCCGGGGTGGTCGAACGGGTCCGTGAGGCCTACACCCGCGCCTACCCCGAGGCGGTCGTGGACACCCTCGACGGCATGACCGTGACCCACTGGGACGGGCTGCACCCGCAGTGGTGGTTCAACCTGCGGGCCTCGAACACCGAACCCCTGCTGCGCCTCAACGTCGAGGCGGCCGACGAGGACATCATGATCAAGGTGCGCGACGACGTCCTGTCGCTCGTGCGGGAGGAGAACGTATGACCGACGACACGCCCTGGATCGACCCGTGGGTCCGGTCGGTGCTCCGCTGCCCGGTGACCGGGTCCGACCTCGTCGACGCGACGGGGCCCGGCGGGGCACCGGAGCTGCACTCGACGGACACCGACCGGCCGCTGGCCTACCCGGTACGGGACGGCATCCCCGTCCTGCTGGAGGTGGAGGCGCGGCCGTTGTGAAGCCGCAAAGAATGAACGCGCGATGAATTCATCGACGCCTCGGAGTGAACTTCTCCTTCTCGGGTTCATCTCGTCAGAATTCGACTTCCTTATCGCTACGATGCCTCGGTCAGCACGTGGCCCGAGGAGAGTTGAGATCGATGAGCCGGACGGTGTCGGCGGTGAAGCGGAGACTCCGTGCAGCCGCGATGGAACGACTGCGCGGGGGACCACGGACCCGGCGTCAGAACGTGGAGTTCGCCGCCCTCGTCGCCGAGCTCGGCGGGCTCGCCTCCGTGCTCTCGGCGAGTGCCGCCTGGCGTGACGTCCAGCTCACCCGGGCCGTCGTCGAGCTGCAGGCGGCCCACGCGGCCGACCAGCGGGACGAGGTGCGCAACGTCGATCTCGCGCTCGGTCGCTCAGCCTGGCACGCGAGCCCCTCGCGGACGTGGGAGGCCCTGCTGCTGGTCGCCCGGCGTGCGCGCCGCAGCGATGCGGCTCTGACGGCGCGGATCGCGGCGCTGCTCCTGGCTGCGCGACCGGACGACGCGGAGGCGAGCGAGGTCTCGCAGGAGGCGTTGCAGGCCGTCCGGTCCGCGACGGAGGAGCCGTGGCGCAAGCGCGCCGCCCGCCGGTCCGCCACCGACGTGGTCGCCTCGAAGCTCTCGACGCTGTCCGGAACCGGCGCGGTCGACGCCGGCTGGTTCGGCGTCGAGGAGTCGTTGCGCGCAGGGGACGACCTCGCGCTCGCGACCGCGCCCGAGCTTCGGCGCGCCTACCTGGGTGAACCGGGTGCCGATCGCGCCTACATCCCTTCCCTGCACGCCGGCATCGCTCGCGGGCTCGTGGGAGGTCTTCCGCTGGGTCGGTCGCAAGAGATCCTCGACACCACGGCGGAACAGTTCTCGGGAAAGGCGCGGCCCGAGATCGTCGATATCGACACGGTGAACATCTCCGGACTTCGTGACGAGCTCGCCGGCAAGTCGATCTGCCTCGTCGCGAACTCTGCCGAGCTGCTCGACCTGGAGCTGGGTCAGGAGATCGACGCCCACGACGTCGTGGTCCGGTTCAACTCGTTCGCGACGGACCCGGTCCGCACCGGTGTGAAGACCGACGTGCACGCCACCATCCACCTGCACGACTTCAACTGGGACGTCCCCGTCGACATCCGGATCGTGTTCGGCGGCGCTCCGGCGCCCTGGGCGGAGAACGTGCGCCGGTACGTGCGCCCGGAGGCGCAGAGGCTGCTCGGGGACGAGTCCTTGCGCTGGCCTCGTCGCAGCCTGCTGAGCCCCGCCCTGCGCGAACGGTGCACGGTGCCCACCACGGGGTTCAACACGCTCCTCCTGCTCGACTACCTCGACGTGAGCACCCGCATCGACCTGTTCGGCTTCAACTTCCACTCCGGGGCCCCCTACCGGCGTGACGACGCCATGCACCTGCCCATCGCGGAGGCCCACTCGTACGAGGTCGAGCGCGAGTGGGTCGCCGAACGAACCGTCGAGACCGCCCCGGGAAGGATCTCCCTGCGATGACCACCACCACGGGACGACGTGCCTACGTGTCCTTCGTCGACGACACCTACTTCGTCGGTTTCGTCGCGCTGCTCAAGAGCCTGCACCTGAGCGAGCCGGGAACCACCGCGGAGCTGGTCGTGCTCCACGACGGGCTGGACCCCGCCCACGTGGCGCGGCTCCGTGTGCTGCGGCCGGACGTGCGGTTCGTCCGCGTCGACCCGGCACCGTACGAGAGGTACCGCAAGGGCGACGACGCGAACTACCTGTACACCAAGGCGTACTACATACTCGACGCCTTCCGGCTGCGTGACTACGACCGGGTCGTGACGCTCGATACCGACATGATCGTCGCCGGGCCCGTCGAGGAGCTCTTCGACCATCCGGCGACGTTCGCCGCGGTGCCGCAGCTCTTCGACTCGGACGGCGGTCGCAAGCTCAACAGCGGTCTGCTGGTCTTCGGCCGCGAGCACATGAGCGACGAGTTCGTCGCGCGGCTGGACGAGATCGGCGAGTCCGGGGCGTACGAGCTCGAACGGCACGACCAGGGCGTCCTCACCGCGGCGCTGGACGGGGACTACACCCGACTGGACCGGGTCTTCAACTGGGTCAAGCGTGCGACCCGGCCGGGAGACGAGGCCCCTGCCGACGCGCGGATCATCCACTACACGGGACGGTTCAAGCCGTGGACCGGTGGCGAGCAGGGCTATGCGGCCCTCGAGCAGACCTGGCACCGCTTCGCGGTCTCGGACGCCGCCTTCCTCTGCCGGTTCGTCGAGGCCGCTCGCGCGCACGTCGACGCGGGCGGTGCCGTCGACGACGCCTTCCTCGCTCACTGCACGGAGCTGGTCCGCGACCTGCCGGCGGAGCTCTTCGAGCGGCTCCGGCGGGAGGACCTCACCACGAAGGCGCTGCTGCGGACCGCGGCCGAGCTGTCGGCGCAGGGCGACTTCGCCGCCGCTGTCGCGGTGCGCCGGCTCGTGGCCGTGCAGACCGGTCGGGTCGACCAGCCGCTGCGGTACGCCACCGCGCTCCGGGCCGTGGGGCGGTACGACGACGCCATGGCCGTCGCCGGCCTCGGCGCCGTCGACGGGGACGCGGTCGACGGCCGCTACTTCCAGGCGGAGACCGCCTGGGTCCGAGGGGACGTGAAGGCGGCCAGCGCTCACGTCGGTGCCACGCTGGCCCGCCAGCCGGTGCACGCGAAGGCTCGCTCGTTGCAGCGGCGCCTGGCGTGGCCGAGCCCCGACGCGCGCGTCGAGTCGACGCTGGTGGACGGGGGGCTGCGGTTGTCCCACGCGGCCTTCTACGTCGACGAGCTCGGCAACTTCGGCGACGAGCTCCTGCCCGTCGCCGTCCGGGAGAGCGTCGCCGCTCTGCGCCCGGTCGGGTCGTGGACCGGTGTCCACGTGCACCAGGTCTTCGACGAGGCGGCGGTCGAACGCGTCAACGCGACGGACGCCCTGCTCGTCGGTGGCGGGGGACTGTTCCTGCCGGACACCATGCCCAACGGCAACAGCGGCTGGCAGTGGAACGTGCCGGACGAGAGCCTGCGCCGGCTGGAGGTGCCCCTGGCGCTGACCGCGGTGGGCTACAACCTCTTCGACGGCCAGGAGATCCACGGCGACCGTTTCGCCGAGTCGCTGCGGCTCACCGTCGACACCGCGGCGCTGGTCGGCCTGCGCAACCACGGGTCCATCGACCGGGTGCGGTCCGTCCTTCCTGCGGCGCTCGCCGAGAAGGTCGTCTACATGCCGTGCCCGACGACGTTCCTGGGCCTGCTCGACCACGGCCCCGGGGCTCGGGTCCGTCGCGCCGTGGACGAGGGGGCGGCACCGGTCGTCTACGTCAACATCGCCTACGACCGTTCGTCGCTGCGCTTCAAGGACGACTACCCGGCATTCCTCGCCGCGATCGACTCCTTCGTCCGCTCCGTGGGCGGCACCGCCGACGTCCGGGTCGCCGCGCACACCGTGGGGGACGAGCGCGTCGCGCACGACCTCTACGCGCACCACGGCACGCGGATCCCCGTCGACGCCTTCTTCCGCAAGGGCGTCGACGACGCCCTGCAGGCGTACGCCGACGCCGCCGTCGTGGTCGGGATGCGCGGCCATGCGGGCATGATCCCGTTCGGCGTCGGGACACCGATCGTCTCCCTGGTGTCGCACCCCAAGCTGCGGTACTTCCTCGAGGACGTCGAGCACCCGGAGTGGGGGCTGTCCATCCACGAGCCGGACCTCGCCGAGCGGCTCACCGAGCTGGTCCGTGACGTGCTCGGTGACCAGGAGCGCTACCGCGGCCAGGTCGCCGAGGCCCGGGCCGTGCTGCGCGGCCGCTACGACGAGGCCCTCGGCAAGCTGCTCGCCCTGGTCTGACCCGGTCAGCTCAGCAGATCGGTGACGCCGCGTGCCACGGCGGTCCCGTTGGCCCGTGCACTGCGACGCACGTGGCTGCGGACGCCGTGACGGCCGCGGACCTCGCTCACGCTGCGTGCGAGGTCCGCGGCCTGCTCGGGCCCACCGGTGAAGAACGGCTGTTCCGCGCCCCGCCAACCGCTGTCCACGACGTCCAGCAGCGAGCGGGTCTTGTGGGAGTTCGACGCCATGAGCAGGAACGGGGTGCCGCCGAGCGAGGCGAGGATGCTCGGGTGGTACCGGCCCGAGATCATCGCCGCGGCGTTCCACAGCAGGAGTGACGCCGCCGTGAGCGGGACCCGCGGGTCGACCACGTGGACGTCCAGGCCGGCGAGCGACTCGGCCAGGGCGCGGTCCGGCGTGTCCGACCCGGCGAAGACCAGCCGGGTCCCGTCGTGGGCGAGGTGCTCGCCGAGTGCTGCGACGGTGCTCCGGAACGTCTGCGGGTCGACGCCCGCGAGGGAGGTCCCGGACAGCACGACGTAGGGGTCGTCCCCGGAGACGAGCCGCTGGACCGGCAACGGCAGTCCTTCGGACCGCGGCGAGAATCCCACCCGGTCAGCGACGGACGTCGCGGCGTGCGGCGCCCACGCGAAGAGCGCGTCGGGCAACCACGAGGCGGGGACGTCCGGGTAGAGCTCCCGGTGGAGCGTCAGGCTGGCAGGGTCCCGGTAGCAGACGGCGTCGCACTGGGCCAGGGTGCGGCCCACCTCCTCGTGGGAGAGCGCATCAGCGCCGGACCGGCCGGTGGCGTACGACAGGATGCTGTTCACCAGGTACACGGGCTTGCCCAGCAGCTTGGCGGCACGCATCATCGCCATGGTCCGCACCAGCGTGAGCCGCTCGGTGAGGATGAAGTCGCCCTCGCCGTTCACCACCAGCTCGTCGGCCGCGGTGATCGCGGCGCGGACGTCCGCCAGCTTCTCCGTCGTCGGGTGCGGGGCCGCGATCTGGACGGCGAGGTCGTCGACCATCTCGAACACGCTGTGACCGTCCGACCGGACGTCGATGTCGCCGAGCTGTCCGAGGATGTGGGGGGCGCCGATCGTCGAGACGATGGTGCGGTCCGCGTGCACCTCGAGGATCTCCGCCAGCGCGAGGCTCGTCGACCGGCCTCCCCAGTTCAGCCGGGTCTGCGCCTCGTGCATGCGCAGCACGCAGGTGCGACGTCGTTCCACCGGAGCTCCTCCTCGTCGGCCGTGCCCAGCGCGGGGCTGTCGCCCCACGCTAGGCCGCCGGGAGGACCCTGTCAGCCAGGTCGTCGGTGAACGTCGGGTGAACGCTGCTACCCCCGGATCTTGGTGACCCACGAGGCAGGCATGCTCCCGCGGGTCGTGGCCCGGCCCACCCAGGAGCGCATCTGGTCGGCCTTGCCGCTGATGCTCGCCGTGCGCCCGTTGGGCTGCGTGGCGGTCAGCGTGCGCACCTGGCCGCTGGACCACTGGCGGGTGACCTTGATCGACTCGACGTTCTTGAGGCCGAAGAGGTCGCGGGCCTCCTGCTGCGTGATGGTCCGCGTCCAGGACCGCATGGAGTTGCCCGGCGCGCGCAGGCTGTACGGGTCGGAGACGCTGCGCTCGTAGGACAGCGCGGACGACCAGACGTCCTCGGAGTTGGCGGTGCGACCGCCGCTGGAGGAGAAGTAGTGGGCGGTGACGGGTCGTCCGCCGACCTGCAGCACCCGCGCCCTCGTGGCGTGCTTGGTGGTGGCGTCGACCGCCTTGGTCCACACGGCTCCGTAGCGACCGCCGGTGCCCTCGTCCTCCTTCTTCCAGCCGGTGAAGTGCTGGTCGCGCACGTCGTCGACCACGTGGCAGCGGCACTTCGGCTTGCCGTCGTGCTTGGCCACCGCGTACGAGCGGGCGGTCATGGCCTGGGCGCGCAGCGCGCGGGCACCGCCGTTCAGACCCCACGACGAGGGCATCTCCGCGATGCCGTAGAGGTATTCGGTGTTGAGGAGCACGTCGTTGGTGATGTTCGGCGTCGCCTCCTTGTTCACCACGGTCAGGCGGCCGTGCCGGTAGGCGCCGTGCGCGCCGTCGACGGTGGCGACGGCCTCCTTGCCGTTCGGGCGCCAGAACGTGGTGCCGGACCACTGGATGCGCATCTTGTCGCCCTTGTAGACCTTGCCGTCGACCTTGACGCGCACCGCGCCCTTCGTGCCGATCCGGACCTTCATGGTCGTGGTGCCCGATCCCTGGGCCACGGTGCCCTTGCCGGGCTTGCGGACGCGCCAGTCGCCGCCGGTGATCGTGACCCACGTGTTGCGTCCCGAGTCGCCGTAGCTCGCGTAGCCGTACGGGTCGGGCCCGTGGACCTGCACGCGGATGCGCTTCGGCGTCGAGGTGTACGGCGCTCGCGCCCCGGTGTAGTAGTGCTTGAGGATCTTCACGCCCGACTTCCCCTGGCGGGCGAGCTCGTACGCGCCGTACTGGCTCATGCCGACGCCGTGCCCGTAGCCTGACCCGGTCACGGTGAACCTGTCGGGCACGTCGGCGGCGGCTGCCGGGGCGCTCGCGACGACCCCTCCGGCTGCGGCGACGAAGAGTGCGGTGACGACGGCGACGGTGCGCCGGTACCAGTGGTGCTGGTTCATGTGGATACCCCCCTCGCTCACTGTGCCTCAGGCATCCGTCCTCAGCATCTCGAGGCGGTCGGAGCGCCTGCCGCACGCATCCAGGCGCGTGGACTAGGGTGTTCGGCGATCTTCAGCCACACTGGTCAGGAGCACCATGACGACGAACGGTCCGAGCCCCGAGCCCCTCCTGCTTCCCGAGGGGGCGCGGCTGCTGCACATCGGTCTGATGAAGACCGGCACGACCAGCCTGCAGTACGCCGCCTCGGCGCTGCGCGACGGGCTGCTCGAGCGAGGGGTGCTGTACCCGGGGACCGGTCTCAACCACCGGACGGCGCTGACCGCCGTCATGGGACGCGGCTGGGGGTGGGACTCGGAGCCCAACCCGCAGGCCTGGCAGCGGCTGCGGAAGCAGATCGACGCCGAGACGTCCCGGCGCGTCTGGGTGGGGCACGAGCTCGTGTCCGAGGCGAGCGAGTCCGACGCCGAGGCGTACCGTGCCGGCCTGGGCGAGAACACCCACGTGGTGGTGACGCTGCGCAACTACGCGGCGATGCTGCCCTCGGCGTGGCAGCAGACGATGAAGGGCGGCCGGCACCGGACGTTCGAGAGCTGGCTGCGCGGCCACCTGTCGGCGAAGCCCAACCTGCAGCGCACGCGCCTGGAGCAGGAGCGCCTCGACCAGGGGGCCGTCGTCCGGCGCTGGGCGCGGGTGTTCGGTCCGGAGAACGTCACCGTCGTCGTCGTCGACAAGTCCACGCCGAACCTGCTGTTCGAGGCGTTCGAGGACATGCTGGGGCTCGAGCGGGGCTTCCTCTCCACGGCCGAGCAGGACGGCTTCGCCTCGAACCGGGGGATGAGCGCCGAGGAGGCCGAGCTGCTGCGGGCGATCAACGCCGAGCTCCGCGACGAGCTCTCCTGGCCGGACTACCGCCGGTGGGTGCGCACCGGGGCTGCCGCCACGATGCTCGCGCGCCGGGCACCGGGGCAGCACGACACCCGGCTGGTCCTGCCGACGTGGGCGGCCGAGAAGGCCGCCGCGCGGTCCGCGCGGTTCGTCGACGAGATCAGCAAGTCCGGGGTCAGGGTGGTCGGGGACCTCGCGCTGCTCGACCAGCCGGTCCCGCACACCGACGACCCGCTCACGGAGCCGACCAGCGTGCCGGTCGCCGCCGCCGCCCAGGCGGTCATCGGCGCGATCCGCCAGGCGCGGGTCGAGCGCGAGCGTGCGGAGTACTACCGCGAGCGCCTGGGCGTCGGGGCGGAGTCGGGCCGCACGTACGGCCCTCGGGTGGCCAAGGCCTCGGGCCGGGAGCTGGCCGTCGCGCTCGCGAAGCGTGTCCGCCAGCGGCTCACGGGCGGTCACCGTCCGGCCGCCGGCGACGACGTCGAGAACTTGGGTGACGTCGAGACGTACGAGGCCGACGCGCTCCGGCGCGAGGAGGACAGCCAGTAGGCTCGCCGTCGTGCATCTCGCCCACCGTCTGATCCTCTCCGACCGGCCCGAGCGGCGCCCCCTGTGCGTCGAGGACGGACCCGGGGTCCTCGACGGCGGCGTGCTGCGTGTCCCGTCGGGCGCCACGCAGGGCATGGGCACGTACCTGAACGGGTTCCCCGGGGCGTACTGGGCGCGGTGGGCCGGCGCCACGCGCGCGCGGGTCCGCCTGGCGGCCACGGGCGCCGGGACGCTGCGCCTGCTGCGGTCCGACGCCGAGGGGCGGGTCACCGAGGTCGCGTCCGGCCCCGTCGCGGAGCCGCTGGAGGCGCCGCTGAGCGTCGACGGCGGGTGGTGGTGGTGCGAGGTCGTGGCCGACGGCGCTGCACCGGGCGGACCCGACGTGCCGGACGGCGTCGTCGTCACCGGGGGCGAGTGGTCCGTGGACGCGCCCGCGCGCCGGGCCGGGGAGGTCGTGGTGTCGATCACCACGATGGACAAGCCCGAGTACTGCGTGGCCACGCTCGTGACCCTCGCCGCCGCCCCGGAGCTGGCTGCCGAGGACGTTCGCGTGCAGGTCGTGGACCAGGGCAGCCGCACGGTCGCGGCGCACCCGGGGTTCGCGGAGGTCGCGGCCGCGCTCGGGGACCGGCTCCGGGTCGTGGAGCAGCCGAACCTCGGCGGCTCCGGCGGGTTCTCGCGCGGGATGCTGGAGACCCTCGACGACGGCGCCGACGCGGTGCTGATCTGCGACGACGACGTCGAGGTGGAGCCCGAGGCGCTGCTGCGCGCCGTCCGGCTGCACCGGGCCGCGACCTCGCCGGTCGTGGTCGGCGGGCACATGCTCGACCTGGCGCGGCCGACGGTGCTGAACTCCTTCAGCGAGGTCGTCCACCGGCGCACCTTCAACTGGGGCCCGCCGGTCATGGACCGTCAGTGGCACGACCTCGCGGGTGGTCTGCGGGCGACCCCGTGGCTGCACCGGCGCGCCGACTCGGACTTCAACGGCTGGTGGATGTGCCTCGTCCCCGCCGTCGTCCTGCGCGAGGTGGGTCTGAGCCTGCCGCTCTTCCTCAAGTGGGACGACGCGGAGTTCTGCCTGCGAGCGGGCGAGGCCGGGTTCCCCACGGTCTCGTTGCCGGGCGCCTGCCTGTGGCACATGGCCTGGACGGAGAAGGACGACAGCGTCGAGTGGCAGGCGTACCTGCACGTGCGCAACCGGGTGATCACGGCCCTGCTGCACGCGGACGGGCCTGGGTTGCTGCCGGCCGCCCTGCTCGCCACCGACCTCAAGCTGCTGCTGGCGATGCGCTACTACCCGGTGGACCTGCACGTGCGCGCGCTGCGCGAGGTGCTCGACGGACCGGGACGGCTGCACCCGGAGCTCGCCACCGTCGTCGGACGGGTGCGGGGCGTCGGTGCCGAGCATCCCGAGACCGTCCGCCACCGCCCGGGCGACCCGGCCTTCGACGCCACCGTGGGCACGACGACGCAGCACGGGCCCGCGGGTCCCGCCCCCACGGCGAGGCACGAGCCGGGCTCCCGCCCGACGGGAGTGCTCGGGCTCGCCGGCTTCGTGCTGCGCGGGGCGGCACGCACCCTGCGACCGGTCCCTCCCGCGGCGCGGGAGGCGCCGACCACCGTCCTGGCGCGGTCCGCCGCGACGTGGTGGCAGGTGCCCGCCCACGACTCGGTGCTCGTGCTGGACTCCGAGGCCACCTCGGGGGTGTGGTTGCGGCGCGACCGCCGCACGTTCTGGCGCCTGGCGGGTGCCGCCGTCGTCGGGCACGCCCGCCTGGCCGTGCGCTGGCGGTCCCTCGCCCGGACGTGGCGCGCCGCGGCGCCCGACCTGGCCGCCGTCGAGACCTGGCGCGCGGACTTCGCACCTGGTCACGCCGACTAGGATGTTCCGGATGCCCGCCCCTGTCGTTGTCGCCGTCGTCGTGTCGTACAACCGAGCCGAGCTGCTCGGTGCTGCGCTCGACGCCCTGGGTGACCAGAGCCGCCCCGTGGACCGCGTCGTCGTCGTCGACAACGCCTCGACCGACGACGCGCTCGCCGTCGCGCGCGCACACCCCAGCGCCCCCCACGTCGTCCCGCTGGCCCGCAACACCGGGGGCGCGGGCGGGTTCGCCGTGGGGATCGCGACCGCCGTCGCCGAGCTCGGCGCCGACCTCGTGTGGGTCATGGACGACGACACCATCCCGACGCCCACCGCGCTGTCCGCCCTCCTGGCGGCGCGGGACTCCTACGACGGCGAGGTCGCCGCGCTGTGCAGCCGGGTCGTGTGGACGGACGGCACCGACCACCCGATGAACACGCCGCGCCGTCGGCCGGGAGCCTCCGCCGACGAGGTCGAACGGGCGCGGGCCGCCGGCGCGATGCCGGTGCGCTCGATGTCCTTCGTGTCGATGATGATCGACGCCGCGGCGGTGCGCCGCTCGGGGCTGCCGGTCACCGACTACTTCATCTGGAACGACGACTTCGAGTACGCCACCCGCCTGCTGCGCCACCGCGTCGGGCTGTCCGTGCCGGGTAGCGTCGTCGAGCACCGCACCAAGAAGCTCGGCGCCACCGACGCCGACCCCGGGCCGCGCTTCTACTACGAGGTGCGCAACAAGATCTGGATGTTCTCCCGGTCGGGGGCGTTGTCGTTCCGCGAGCGCGCGCTCTACGGCGGGTCCACGGTGCGGCGGTGGCTGCGCACCGTCCTGCGGTCGAGCGACCGTCGCACCCTCCTCGGCGCGGGGTGGCGGGGGTGCTGGCACGGGATCACCCGCGGACCCCGCCCCGACACGGAGGTGCTGTCCGGCGTCGGGCCCGCCGCGCTGACGGTCGCGCGCCTCGAGGCCGGCGCCTCCCTCCCGGCGCCGGTGCACGTGAACCGCACCGCGGCGTCGAGCGGGAGCTTCGGCACCGGCGAACCCGTGGACGACCAGCGGTTCTCCGTGCTGCTGCCCGTCTACCGCGGCGACGACGCCGAGCACCTCGAGCGAGGCTTCCGCTCGGCGACGGTCGACCAGACGCTGCGCCCCGACGAGGTCGTCGTCGTGCGTGACGGGCCGGTCGGCGACGAGATCGCGGCCGTCCTGTCCCGGCTCGAGGAGATCACCGACGTACCGGTCACCCTGGTGGCGCTGCCGCACAACCTGGGCCTCGCGCGGGCGCTCGAGGAGGGCCTCGCCGTCTGCCGCCACGAGATCGTGGCGCGCGCCGACGCGGACGACATCTCCCTGCCCGAACGGTTCGCCGTCCAGGTGCCGCTCGTGGCCAAGGGTTACGACATCGTCGGGTCGGCGATCTGGGAGTTCGAGGAGGACGAGGACGACCGCGGCATGGTGCGCGTGCCGCCGACCGGCGAGGGCATCGCCGAGGCCGCCCGGTTCCGCGACCCGTTCAACCACCCGTCCGTCGTCTACCGGAAGTCCGCCGTCGCGGCCGTCGGGGGCTACCAGCACCTCGACCTGATGGAGGACTACCTGCTGTTCGCCCGGATGCTGGCCGCCGGTGCCCACGCCCAGAACATCACCGACCCGCTCGTGCTGTACCGCGTCGGCGCCGGGGCGTACGCGCGCCGGGGCGGACGGCGGCTGCTCGCCTCCGAGCTGGCGCTGCAGCGCACCCTGCACGACGAAGGTTTCGTCTCGACGCCGCAGATGGTGCGCAACGTCGTCGTGCGCGCCGGCTACCGGCTCGTGCCGCAGCGCGTGCGCCAGGCCGGCTACCGCCGCTACACCCGCCGACGGGGCGGTTACGTCCCCGACGACATCTAGTCCTCCAGGAGCTGTGCATGAACGCCGACCTCGTCGTCGTCGGGACCGGGTTCTTCGGTCTCACCGTGGCTGAGCGGATGGCCGCCGCCGGCCGCCGCGTGCTGATGATCGACCGCCGTGACCACCTGGGCGGCAACGCCTACTCGGAGGACGAGCCCACCACCGGCATCGAGGTGCACCGCTACGGGGCGCACCTGTTCCACACCTCGAACGAGCGGGTGTGGGAGTACGCCAACCGGTTCACCGACTTCACGGGCTACCAGCACCGGGTGTACACCACGCACCGCGGCGAGGTGTTCCCGATGCCGATCAACCTGGGCACCATCAACCAGTTCTTCCGGTCGGCGTACGGTCCCGAGGCCGCGCGCGAGCTGGTGCGCGAGCAGGCCGCCGAGCTGGGCGACAAGGAGCCGGAGAACCTCGACGAGCAGGGGGTGCGTCTCATCGGGCGCCCGCTCTACGAGGCGTTCATCCGTGACTACACCGCCAAGCAGTGGCAGACCGACCCGCGCGAGCTGCCGGCGTCGGTCATCTCCCGGCTGCCCGTGCGGTACACGTACGACAACCGCTACTTCTCCGACCGGCACGAGGGGCTGCCCGTCGACGGGTACACCGCCTGGCTGGAGCGGATGGCCGACCACCCGAACATCGAGGTGCGGCTCTCCACCGACTTCTTCGACACCTCGCAGCCGGTGCACCAGGCCGCCGTGGTGGGACAGGTGCCGGTCGTGTACACGGGGCCGGTCGACCGGTACTTCGACGACGTCGAGGGCGAGCTGTCGTGGCGGACGCTGGACTTCGAGACCGAGGTGCTCGACGTGGGCGACTTCCAGGGCACGACGGTGATGAACTACGCCGACGCCGAGGTGCCGTACACCCGGATCCACGAGTTCCGGCACTTCCACCCGGAGCGGGACTACCCGCGCGACAAGACCGTCATCATGCGGGAGTTCTCGCGGTTCGCCGCCCGTCAGGACGAGCCGTACTACCCGGTGAACACCCCGGAGGACCGTGCGCGGCTGCTGCGCTACCGCGAGCTGATGGGCGACGAGCCCCAGGTCTACTTCGGGGGCCGCCTGGGCACGTACCAGTACCTGGACATGCACATGGCGATCGGCTCGGCGCTGTCGATGGTGGACAACCAGCTCACCTGACCCCTCGGTGCCGAACAGGAGCTTGGGCCCGCTTCGGACGTCCGAAGCGGGCCCAAGCTCCTGTTCGGCACCGGCCGGAGGCCGTCCCCAGGTGCGGTCGCCCACAGATCCGCCTGACGGCGCGGCGCGCGACGGCGTCCGGCCGCTGTCCTGTGCCCATGCGGACCTTCGCCCAGCTCCCGACAGGCCTGATGCGGACCGCCGAGGCTCAGGAGGGACTGCTCAGCGCCGGCCAGTGCGACCTGCACGGGGTCGGTTCGTCCCGCCGGTCCCGGCTCGTGCGGGCCGGGAGGTGGCGTGCCGTGACCCGCGGGGTGGTCGACACCATCGCGACGGAGCCGGCCCGTCGGACGGCCCGGGACGTCCCGGTGCGACCGGCCCAGCCGCTGGTGTTGCGCGACGGCGCCGCCGCCCGCTCGCGGTCGCGGGCGGCCCGCGATGCCGCGCAGCGGCCGCGGTCGGACGCGGACCGGCTCTTCGACCACCTTCGACGGCGCGCTGCCTGGACCGGGCTGCTCGCCCATGGTCACGGCTCGATCGCCGTCGGGACCAGTGCCCTGGCGCTGCACGGCGTCGAGGGGCTCCCGTGGCCGATGGTGCCCGAGGTGGCGCTGGACCGCGCCGGTCGCCGTCCGCACCGACCGGGTGTCCGGCTCCGGCAGTTCGACGACGGGATGACGGTGGTCGGGTTCGGGGACTCCCGGACCGCGGGGGCTCGGATCGCGTCGGTCGGCTGGGCGCTTGCGCAAGCGGTGCCCGAGCAGCCTCCCGCGCGAGGCCTGGCACTGCTGGACTCGGCGCTGCAGCTGGGGCTCGTCGACCCGCGGGGCCTCGAGGTGGCGCACGACCAGGCGCGGGGTCGCCGCGGGGTGGCGTCGCGGCACGTCCTGTGGGAGATGGCGGACGGGCGGGCTCAGTCGCCGCTGGAGTCGTTCGGACGCTGGCAGTGCATCGAGGCGGACGTGCCGCCCGACGTGCTGCAGCTCCCGGTGCGCAGCCCTGACGGGGCCCTGCTGGGTGTCGGTGACATGGCGTGGCGGCAGAGGTCGGGCCGGACTCTCGTCGTCGAGATGGACGGTCTCGACTGGCACGAGGCGGGCGCCGGCCGTGGACGGCGCGATCGCGACCGTGACAACGCGTTCGCGGGGGTCCCGGGTATCGACGTGCTCCGGTTCGACGTGCGTCACGTGCGTGACGGGGTGGTCGGCCGCCAGGTCCGCACGTTCCTCCTCGGGTGACGACCGGGTGCCGAGCAGGAAGCTGGGCCCGCTTTGGCGTGGCAAAGCGGGCCCAGCTTCCTGCTCGGCACCCGAGGGGTCAGGGGACCCAGGCGCAGACGAGGTGGGCGGAGCCGTCCGCGCTCACCGGCCCGGCGGCATCCGGCACGAGGCACGACTCGCCGCGGCGGAGCTCGACCTCGCCGGTCGCGGTGAGCAGCCGCACCGCGCCGTCGAGCACGAGCACGATCCGCGGGCCGTCCGGGGCGAGAGCCACCGGCTCCGCGGGGTCGACGTCCGCCGTCATGAGGGCGAACTCGCTCACGGGAGCCCGGTAGCTCGTGACCAGGCTCTCCGTCCCGGCCACGACGGTGTCCGGCCGCACCGGCGGGCGGGGAGCGAACGCCGCGCACTCCAGGAGCGCCCCGGCGTCCACGTGCTTGGTCGTCAGGCCGGCGCGGAGCACGTTGTCCGAGGCGGCCATGATCTCGACCCCGAGGCCGGACAGGTAGGCGTGCACCTCCCCGGCGGGGATGAACATGGCCTCGCCGGGTTCGAGGGAGACCCGGTTGAGCAGCAGCGACGCCACGGCGCCGGGATCCCCGGGGTGCTCGTCGGCGAGCTGCAGCACCGTCGCGTCGGCGCGGTCCGACGGCGAGCCCGACCGGGCGCGGGCCCGGACCGAGGCGACGGTGGCGGCGACGTCGTCCGCGCAGGTGGCGCCGTCCCGCGCGGCGACGAGGAGCTCCATGGCCGCGCGGAGGCCGGCCGACGACCGCGTGCCGACCAGCGCGTCCCGCAGCCGGCCGACGAGCCCGCCGTCCAGGCCGTCGAGCAGCTCGAGGACGGCTCGCGGGCTGCGGAACCCGGCCAGCCCCTCGAACGGCGTGAGCGCCACCAGCATCTCGGGCTTGTGCTCGGTGTCGTGGAAGGACCGGTGCGGCGCCCTGGCGGGCAGGCCTGCCCGGTTCTCGCGGTGGTAGCCGGCCCGTGCCTGGTGCGGCCGGGGGTGCACCTGCAACGACAGCGCCCGCTCGGCGGCCAGCACCTTGAGCAGGTAGGGCAGCCGGGGTCCGAACCGGTCCGCGACGCGACGGCCCAGCACCTCCACGGGGGCCGCGGCGACCAGGTCGGCGAGCGTGGACCCGTTGCTCACGCGCGACGGCGCGGAGGGATGGGCACCCAGCCACAGCTCGGCGGCGGGTCGCCCGTCGCGCGGTCGGCCGAGCAGACCCTGGATGTGGTGGTGGGAGCCCCAGTCATAGGGTTGGACGGTGTTCTCGAGCCGATGCGCGGCAGTGAGGTCGACCGATGCTGTTGGGATGGTGTTCATCAGCGGTTCATCGACTTTCCTGAGACGGATGTGATTCACTCGGCGCTCGATCCAGGCGCCCTGACGGGACCGACCCACCGGAGACCTCGTGCATGCATTTCATTCCATGGCCTATCTCGACGTCGAGAAGTCGGGGTCCACGTACGTGTCGCGTTTTCTGCGCGATTTCCTGGACGACGACGAGGTGTCCTTTCGCAAGCACGTCGAGCTGGAGGACCGGCCGCCGTCGGGCCGCCTGCACGTCATCTCCGTCCGTGACCCGCTGGAGTCCTACCTGTCGTTGTACTCCTACGGCTGCCAGCACAAGGGTGGACTCGCGGGCTCGGTCCGCGCTGCGGGTCTCGGCCACCTCTACGACGGTACCCCCGCCGGGTTCGACAGGTGGCTCGACGTCGTGCTCGACCCCGCCTACGCCGGGGCGATGAACCCGCGCAGCTATCAGCGGTCGGGCGTCGCGGAGCACGCGGGACTGCTGTCCTACCGGGTGGCGCGGCTGTCGAGCCCGCGAGCGAGACGCTGGATCCGCCGCGTGACGTCGCCGGAAGACTTCGTGGCGCGCTACCGCGAGCACACCGTCGTCGACGTCGTCCTGCACAACGAGACGCTGACAGAGGACCTCGAGGCGCTGGTGCAGCGCGAGGACCTGGCGTGGCGCCCGTCGCGGGACGTCGCGCTCGAGGCGCTGCGGGCCCAGCGCCGTCTGAACACCAGCCGCCGGCTCGACGACGACGCGCGGTTCGAGGTCCCGGAGGACGCCCGACGCCGGGTGGCGGCCCGGGAGCGCCTGCTCACGGAGGTCTTCGGGTACGACGACGGTCATCGCAGCTCCACGACCGATCCGATCCAGGCGAGGTCCTCGGCGTAGCGCTCGTCCAGGGCGGTGACGGCGTCGGGGGCCAGGAACGACGCCGGGACGTCGCCCGGGGCCGGGTGCCTGCCGAGCGTGTCGGTCACGAACCGGTGGAAGGCCGCCCGTTCGTCGGCGCCGTCCAGCAGCGGCAGCACCTCGAGGGAGAGGTCGGCCATGCGCTGCGTGTACCGCGTGTTGGTGCGTCGGGAGACCTCGTCGCCGACCTCGACGCCGGTCGCCCCCAGGCGCTCGAGGGCGTCGGTGAGGATCTGCCCCACGAGCGGGCGGGCGGCGCCGCGGTCCCGGTCGTAGTCGTAGACGGTCACGTGCTCGGCACCGAAGGTGCGGGCGAGCTGCTCGACGACGCCGCGCCAGGACAGCCGCGCCTGGACCCGGTCGGCGAGCTCGTCGAACCGGACGGCCCTGCCGTGCTTGAGCTGCTGCTGGTAGGCGGACTCCAGGAACGCGGCGTACCCGCGCACGGTGAACTGGACGTGTCGCGGGACGCCGTCCGTCGCGCGGGCGATCCCGGCGACGTTCTCCGCGATCCGCGGGTACAGCTCCGCGCTGTCGCGGGCGAAGGCCGGACCGGTGTTCGACTCGCAGGAGTAGAACAGCCCGGGTGCTCGCGTGCTGCGCCAGGCGTCCTCGAGGAAAGCGCGGAGCCGGTCGTCGGCGCCCGGGCGGGTGACGTCGTACCAGCCGTCGAGGGCGGCACGGATGTCGGGCTGCGTGGTCCGGGTGACGACGCCGGCAGCGGCGAGCTCGGCGGTGTGCTCGCGGCACCAGGACTGCACGGCGGTGGTGCCGGTCTTCTGCGAGCCGAGGTGCAGCACGACCTGGTGCCCGGCGGGAAGGGGACGGCGTGCGGCGACGGTGTCGCGCAGGCGCTGGACGAGGTTCATCGGACCTCCACGAGGTCGCGCAGGCGGGCGAGGTCGGCACGGTCGCGATCGGCGAGCCCGGCCTCCTGCGCGGGGGAGAGCGGGCGGGCGGGCGTGCCGTGGGTGTCCACCTGGCGGTCGACGAAGGCGCGCAGGCTGTGGCGCTCGTCGTGGGAGCGCAGGTGCGGCAGCGCGGTGCGGGCGACCTGGAGCTGCCGGTCGGTCCAGTGCTCGTCGGGGGTGCCGGGCACGTCGTCCAGCGGGATGCCGTCGAGCGTCGTCAGGCGGTCGAGCGTGCTGGCGAGCACGGCGCGCCCGACGGCGGCGGTCGCCGCGACGGGGTCGTCGGCCCCCCGCAGGGTGGTCGCGTCGTGGACGCGGACCCGCTCGGGCCCGACGGCGGCGACGAAGGACTCGACGAGCGGGACCCAGCTCGGGTCCTCGACAGCGCCCCAGAACGCGTCGAGGCCGATGTCGTGCCCGTGGCGCACGGAGGCGACCCAGCCGGAGGTGACGGCGTCGGCGTGGGCGGTGAGCGTCACGTCGACGGTCCACGGCGTGCCGGCGAGGGCCGCGGCGAGGGCGTCGACCCCGGCCTGCGCGTGCGGGTGCAGGGCGCCGCCGCGGGGCAGGTAGACGGGCCCGAGGGGGGCGTTGGAGGAGAACAGCACGGGCCCCTCGGCGGTGAGGTGCTCGCGCAGGCGGTCGCGGCCCTTGTCGGAGCGCCAGTCGAGGCCGGGCACCGCGTCGCGCAGCTCGGACCAGGACGTCCGGGCCGTCACGCCCCGCTCGCCGAGCGCGGCGCGGTGCGTGTCGCACCACGCCCGCACGGTGCGCACCGTGGGGCGGTGGGTGCTCAGGTGGACGGCCACCGGCGATCTCGCCTCGGGCATCTCTCGGACTCCTTCTTGCCGTGTGCCGGACGGTGGGAACGTTAGTCCCCCCGACGGGTGAGAAGTGACATCCTGGTGGCCCAGGAGCACAATGGGCGACAGGAGATCGCCAATGTTCACCGACGGGTCACATGATGTTCTTCGACAGTTCTCGAGATATGGCCGACTTCGCCTCCTGGGGCTCATAGTGTCGCCGCCATGAACGAATCCGTGCTCGTCGTCGTGCCTGCCCGTGGCGGGTCTGCCGGGGTGCCCTTGAAGAACCTGCAGAGGGTCGGGGGCAGCTCCCTGGTGGCCCGTGCGGTGCGCTCGGCGGCCGCCGCCCCCGCGGTGACCGACGTCGTCGTGTCGACCGACCACGCCGAGATCGCCCGCGAGGGTGCGGTGCACGGCGCCCGGGTCGTGGAGCGTCCCGCTGACCTGGCCGGAGGCACCGCCAGCTCCGAGTCCGCCGTGCTGCACGTCCTCGACGAGCTGGTGGCCCAGGGCGCACCGGACCCGGCCGTCACCGTGCTGCTGCAGGCGACGAGCCCGTTCGTCGACCCGGCCGACCTGGACGCCGCGGTCCGTCAGGTGCTCGACGGACGCCACGACGTCGTCGTCGCCGTCTCGCCGACGCACGACTTCCAGTGGCGGCTCGACGCCGACGGGCCGGTCCCGGTGGGTCACACCACCGATCATCGCCCCCGCCGCCAGGACCGGACACCCCACTTCCGCGAGACCGGTGCCTTCTACGTCATGCGCACGACCGGCCTGCGCGAGCACGGCACCCGGTTCTTCGGCTCGGTCGGCCTGCAGGCGGTGGCGCCGGAGTGGGCGGTCGAGATCGACGAGCCCCGGGACCTGTGGCTCGCCCGCACGCTCCTCGACCAGCCCGCGGAACGTCCGGGTGCGGTGCGGTCCGCCGCCTCGAACCGTGCCGAGCCCGGGCGCTCGGCGGAACGGATCGACGTCGACGCCCTCGTGACCGACTTCGACGGCGTGCACACCGACGACGGCGTGTACGTCTCCCAGGACGGCGTCGAGCAGGTGCGCGTCCACCGCGGCGACGGCCTCGGCGTCGGCCACCTGCGCACGGCCGGCGTCCCGATGCTCATCCTGTCCAAGGAGACCAACCCGGTCGTGACGGCCCGGGCCCGCAAGCTCGGCGTCGACGTCCTGCAGGGCATCGACGACAAGGCCACCGCGCTGCGCGACTGGTGCGCCGCGCACCGGCTCGACCCCGACCGGGTCGCCTACGTCGGCAACGACGTCAACGACCTCCCTGCCCTGCGCGTCGTCGGCTGGCCCATCGCCGTCGCCGACGCCCACCCCGACGTGCTCGCCGCCGCGCGGGTCGTCACCGAAGAGCGAGGCGGCCACGGCGCCGTCCGCGAGATCTGCGACCGCATCACCACCCATCGGAAGGACCCCGTCATGACCGCCACCTCCACCGCCCCGGCCCAGCCCGTCCAGATCGGCGAGCACGCCGTGGGCACGGGCGAGCCCGTGTACGTGATCGGGGAGATCGGCATCAACCACAACGGTGACGTCGAGATCGCCAAGCAGCTCATCGACGTCGCGGTGGCCGCGGGCTGCCAGGCCGTGAAGTTCCAGAAGCGCACGCCGGAGATCTCCACCCCGAAGGACCAGCGGGACAAGATCCGGCAGACGCCGTGGGGCGAGATGACCTACCTGGAGTACAAGTACAAGGTCGAGTTCGAGCACGAGCAGTACACCGAGATCGACCAGTACGCCAAGGCGCAGGGTCTCCAGTGGTTCGCGTCGCCGTGGGACGTCCCCTCGGTCGGGTTCCTCGAGGAGTTCGGCGTGCCGACGCACAAGATCGCCTCGGCGTCGGTGACCGACCACGAGCTGCTGCGGGCGCTCGCCGACACCGGCAAGCCGCTCATCCTGTCGACCGGGATGTCCACGCTCGAGCAGATCGACGAGGCAGTGGAGATCCTCGGCACCGACGGCCTGGTGATCCTGCACTCCACCTCGACGTACCCGCTGCCCCCGGAGGAGGCGAACCTGCGCACGATCAACACGCTCCAGGAGCGGTACGGCGTGCCCGTCGGCTACTCGGGTCACGAGACCGGTCTGCAGATCTCGCTGGCCGCCGTGGCCCTCGGCGCGGTCGCGGTCGAGCGGCACATCACCCTCGACCGCGCGATGTGGGGCTCGGACCACGCCGCGTCGCTGGAGCCGAAGGGGCTCAGCAACCTCGTGCGCGACATCCGCATCCTCCAGGACGCCCTGGGCGACGGCGAGAAGAAGGTCATGCCCGGCGAGCTCGCGCCGATGTCGCGCCTGCGCCGCGTCGGCGCCTGACCGCGAGCCAGAGCACTGCACGAAGGACAGGACCGCATGACCGTCTCTCGACCCCAGGTGTCCGTCGTCGTCCCCGCCCGGGACGCCGGCGGGCACCTGCCCGACGCCCTGGGCAGCCTGCAGCGGCAGGACCTCGACCTGTGCGACCTCGAGGTGGTGGTCGTCGACGACGGGTCGACGGACGACACCCTCGCGGTGCTGGAGGAGGCCTCCGCGCACCTTCCCGCTCTGCGCTGGGTGCACCACCGCACCCCGCACGGCGTCTCGGCAGCCCGCAACCGGGGGGTCCGGGAGTCGCGCGGCCGCTGGGTCACGTTCCTCGACCCGGACGACTGGTTCTTCCCCGGCCACCTCGCCGCGATGGTGGGCGCCGCCGAACGGTACGACGTCGACTTCCTGGTGTGCGACCAGGTGCAGGCGTACGGCAACGAACGGCGCAGGGTCCGCGCGCCGGAGCCGCGCCGGCACGTGGCGCTCGACCCGCGCACCGGCATCCTGCCCACCTCGCGGTCCACGATGGTGAACTACGTCCAGGTCTCCTCGCGCTTCCTGTCGCGGCGTGTGGTCGACGACGGTCTGGCCGTCTTCGACGAGGGCCTGCCGACGGCGGAGGACCGCGAGTGGGCCTGGCGCCTGCTGCTCGGCACCCGGCGCTACGCGGTCGTGGACGCGCCCGGCTACGTCTACCGCCGGGCGGTGACCGGGTCGCTCACCGACGTCGGCGACGGCCGCCAGCTCGGGTTCCTCGAGGCCTACGACACGGTGCTGGAGCGGCTCCGCCGTGACGGCCTGGACCAGTACGAGCCCAAGGTGCTGCGGGACGTGCTGGCGGTGCTGCACCACCACGCGGCCCGCCGGAAGGTCTACCCGGACGACGTGTGGGACACGATGACGGCGCGGGCCCGGCAGGTGGTGGGACGGTTCGACAAGTCGGTCGTCGCCCAGCAGGTCGCCGCGCTCGGCCCCGAGCGGGTCCGCACCGTCCGCAAGCAGGGGGTGGCGCTGTGAGCGACGTGCGCACCCAGATCGTCACGGCGTCCACGCTGTTCGGCGCGGCCACGGTGGCGGCGGCCTGGGACGCGGGCGCCCTGCCCCGACGTGACCGGACGGTGCTGGTGGTCCAGCACAACGTGCCGGCCCCGGAGTGCTCGGACGACTTCACGGCGGGGCCGGCCTTCGCGGCGCTCGCCGACCGCTTCGACGCCGTGGTGGCCTGGAACGACGTCATCACGCCGCACCACCCCAAGGAGTGGAAGCCGCGGCCCGCGGACGTCCCGCTGTGGCAGCGGCTGCTGCGCGAGCGGTGGGAGCTGGGCGACGGACCGCTGGAGATCGTGGGTGAGTCGGTGGCCACGCCGCCGACCGGAGCCCTCGTCGCCGTCTTCGCCTCGGCCGCGGTGAGCGTGTACGCCGACGGTCTGATGGTCTACGGCCCGACGCGGTTCGACCTCCGTCACGAGGTCGGCGGGCGCGTCGACCGCCTGCTGCACCTCGACCTGCTGCCGGGGGTGCGCCCGACGCTCCTCGCCGAGTGGGACGTCCCGGGCGCCGTCGTGCCGGCGGAGGCGTTCCGCAAGGTCGTCGGTGCGCTGACGGAGCAGGCCGTGGCGACCGACGTGGCCCGGGCCGAGCGGCGGGGACCGACCAACGGGCACTCCGCCGTCGTGCCGCGCACGCTCGCGGAACGGTTGCCGGAACCCGGCTCGTACGCCCTGCTGCTCGGCCAGTACATGGCGGCGATCGGGCTCGTGACGGACACCGAGGAGGCGGCGCTGCACCGGCGCATGGTGGAGGCGGCGGCGGAGCGCGGGTTCACGCACGTGCTGCTCAAGCCGCACCCGTCGGCACCCCGCCAGGGCACCGCGGAGCTGGTCGAGCACGCGCGGAGCGTGGGCGTCCGGCTCGAGGTGGCGCCGGCCGCGGTGCTCGCCGAGTCGCTGTACGGGGAGTCGGCGCCGGGGCTCGTGGTGTCCTGCTTCTCGACGGCGCTGGCCACGGCCCGCGCCCTGTACGACGTGCCGACCCTGAACGTCGGCACCGGCATGCTGCTCGAGCGGCTCGAGCCGTACCCGAACTCGAACCGGGTGCCGGCCGTCGTCGTGGACGCCCTCGGGCGGCCGGACGGACGCTGGCAGGACCCGGCCGAGATGCAGCGGCTCGTCCGCGCGGTGTCGTACTGCCAGCAGCCGCAGCTCCTGGCACGCTTCCGTGAGGAGGCGGCCGGTCTGCTGGGTGGGCTCGACGAGAGCACCCTGCGGCTGTGGTTCCGCCGCAAGCGCCTCACCGCCCTCGGTCTGCCCGGCGGGCTGCCGGTGCCGCGGTGGCGCTCGGCCCGGGTGGTCGCGCTGGTGGACGGCGTCGACCGGCGCCTGCTGGGCGGTCGCCTGCGTCGTTTCGTCCGGCGGCGGTACGCCGGTGCGGGCGACGACGTCCGGGCCGCCGTCGCGTCGGTGAGGGGCGAGATGGATGGCTGAGCCGGACGACGCGGGCATGCTGCGGCTGGCGGGCGACCTGCCGCGGGACTGCGGTGTGCGGGTCGTCGCGTGCGTGCGTGACGAGGAGGCCTACCTGGCGGACGCCGTGCGCTCGGTGCTGGCCCAGGACCACGCGGGTGGCCTGCACCTGGTCCTCGCGGTGGGTCCGTCCCACGACGACACCGCGGGCATCGCCGCGCGGCTGGCCGAGGACGACCGGGTCACCGTGGTGGACAACCCGACCGGCTCGCGGTCGATCGGGCTGAACCTGGCGATGGAGCACGAGGAGGACGGCACGCCGGGCGACCACGCCGTCGTCGTGCGGGTGGACGGGCACACCGAGCTGCCGCCGGACTACGTGCGCCGGTGCGTCGAGCTGCTGCGGACCACGGGTGCCGTGGGCGTGGGCGGGATGATGACGCCGGTGGGCGACGGGGCGGTGCAGGAGGCGGCCGCCCGGGCGATGAGCCACCCGGCCGGCATCGGGGCGGTGTCCTTCCACACCGGTGGTCGCCCCGGCGAGACCGAGACGGTCTACCTCGGCGCGTTCCGCCGCGATGCCGTCCGGGCCGTCGGCGGGTACGACCCGACGCTGTTCCGGGCCGAGGACTGGGAGCTGTGCCTGCGCCTGCGACGGGCGGGCGGGCTGCTGTGGTTCGACCCGTCGCTGGTCGTGGAGTACCGCCCGCGCCGCACGCTGCGGGCGGTGGCGAAGCAGTTCTGGCGCACCGGGATGTGGCGCCGCGAGGTGGTCCGCCGGGACCCGTCGACGGCGAGCCCGCGCTACCTGGCGCCGCCGGCGCTGGTGCTGGTGCTGGCGCTCGCGGTGCTGCTGACGGTGTGCGGGCTGCTGGTGGCGTCGCCGTTCGTGGTCGGCGCGGGCCTGTCGCTGCCGGTGGCGTACGTGGTGGGGGTGCTGGCCGCGGCAGCCCACGCGGCGGCGCGGCGTCCGGTCCTGCGCGCCCGGGCGGCGCTGGTGCTGCCGGTCGTGCTGGTGGTGATGCACGTGTGCTGGGGAGCCGGGTTCGTGCGCGGGCTCACGGCTCGCGCGGCGGCGGACCACCGCGCCTGACCTTTCGGCGGCCGAGCAGGAAGTTGAGCCCGCATTGCGGCTCGAAAGCGGGACCAACGTCCTGCTCGGCACCGACGTCGGGAGAGGTCAGCGGGTGAGGCGCGCGGAGAGTGCCACGGGCAGCGCGGACCGCGCCACGGACCACAGGTGCCGCGGCCACGACCAGGGTCCGACGACGGCCCTCGGCTCCAGCGTTCCGGCGCGCGACCGCTCGGCGAGCGCGCGCACCGCCGGCCCGAGCTCGTCCCCGGCGTGCAGGTAGCCGTCCTCGCACCAGGCGGGCTCCGGCGTCGGGCCGCCGGTGCGCAGCGTGGCGGCCACCTCGTCGAGCCGTCGCAGGCACCCGGAGCCGGCGTAGGCCTCGTTGAGCTGGTCGGGGCCCACGCCGAAGTCGGTGAGGAACACGGTGGGCAGCCCGCGGGCGAGCGACTCCAGCCCGGCGGTCGAGCTGACGGTGAGCAGCGCGGTGCCGGGGGTGAGGTGGTCGGCCAGGGGCCCGACGGCGAAGCTCAACGCGTCGGCGGTCCGCCCGAGCCGCCGGTGCTCGGCGGTCCAGAGGGCGTCGAGGGGGTACGGCTCGTTGTGCGTCTGGCGCTCCCCGGCGCGGGCCCGCAGCTTGACGGTGACCTCGAGGCCGTCGTCGGTGAGGCGTGCGAGGCCGTCTAGCAGCCGGACCCGCTCCTCGCGCGTGGCCGGCACCTTGGCCTGGGCCGCGAGCACCACGCGGTGCGGGATGCTGGAGGTGCGCTGCGGGGAGGGGGGCGATGGCGCCGGGATGGCGGCGTCGGCGGTCGGGCCGCTCGCGGCGTCGAGGAACGGCAGCCGGGACAGCACGATCCGCGGGGTCGCGCCGTGGGCGGCGAACGCGGTGGCGTAGGGGGCGGCCTCGCGGCGGCCGTGCACGACGAACGCGTCGGCCCAGCGGCGCCACCCGGTGCCGCGCTCGGTGGCGGGCAGGGCCATGCCGGGCAGGCCGGCGACGAGGGCAGGTCGCCGGCCACCCCGCACGGCGCGGAGCACGCGGCGGGCGACGAGCTCGGCGACGGGCCCGGTGGCCGCCACCAGGACGACGTCCGGACGCCGGGTCGCCACGAGGCGGGCGAGCGCACCGGGGGAGAGCATCATGGGCGGGCTCAGAGCCGTCCCGGCCACCGCCGCGTGGGCCTGCTCGGTGCTCGGGGCCAGGGGGGAGCGGACGACGACGACGGCCGGGTCCACGGTCGGTGCGCCGCCGTCGTCACGCAACCGGGCGAGGCTCCACGCCGCCCACTTGAGGTAGGAGTCGGCGTCGGCGACGGCCAGGACGCGGACGGGGGTCATGCGACCGATCGCGAGCCGCGTCGACGGTCGTCGCGGCGGGCGTCGGCGGCGCGTGCGAGGTCCGCGGCCAGCCCGAGGTGCTCGCGCAGGGCGGGGGTGGCGCGGGGCGTCCACCACGTCTCGGGCACGTCCTGCGGCAGCACCCCGACGCCGCGTGGTGTCAGCAGCCGGGTGAGCGTCACCGCGGAGGTGGACGGCAGCGAGACGACCCGCTGGTCGGAGGTCAGCCCGCGCAGCCGGAGCTCGACGGGGGCTCCCGGCGCGTCCACCTGCACCCCGGGGAGCTGTTCGAACAGGGCGGTCACCAGCGGGTCGTGGCGGCGGTGCGGGATGTAGCGCACGGGCCCGTCGGCGGCCAGGCCGGTCAGCCAGGCCGCGTACTGGTCGGCGTGGACGAGCCGGTCGGCGACCAGCCCGGAGCCGACGACGACGGTCGGCTCGTCGATCTCGGCGGGGGCGCCGTCGTCGGGCCGCGACGAGAGCCAGGCGAACGAGTGCTCGACCACGTCGACGCCCAGAGCGGTGAGGGCGGCGGTGAGGTCGTCGTCGAGCGGGAGCATGGTGCACAGGGTCAGCCGCCCGGCCCGTGCCAGGCGCCGCAGCCGGCGCGTCGTGAGCGTGCCCAGGGTGTACCGCAGCGGACCGGCGGGGGTCGAGAGGCGGACCATGGGCTCGGCGTCCACGAGACGGCGCGCCACGTCGAGGGTGGCCAGGCCGTCGTCGACGACGACGATCCGCCCCACGGTGCCGGCGCGGGCCAGCGCGGTCTGGAAGACGCCGGAGAACGGGTCGCCGACCAGGTGGACAGGTGCGCCGTCGAGCGACCGCCCGGCGGGACCGACCATCACGTCGAGCCCGTCGGGCAGCCCGAGGTCACGGACGGTGCCGACGGCGGTGGCCAGCGTCGGGACGTCCGCGCGGGCCACCACCCGGGTCCGGTCGTCGGACGACGTGCGCAGATGGCCCGCGGCGTGGGCCTCGACGGCGCACAGCAGCTGCAGCGGGGACTCGACCAGGGCGCTCACAGGTCCAGGGAAGCACGCCCGGGCGTCGTGCGGGCGACCCGTGGGTGTCCACCGGATGAACGAGGCCGCGCTTCCCGCCGCACGCTTCACCGGATCGTCGTGACCTCCGGTCCGGCGTACAGGTGCAGCACCTGGTGCAGCCCCAGGCCGAACGCCCGGTGGTCGGCGAGCACGGTGTCGGAGAACCCGTCCTGGCGCAGCCGGTCGAGGTCCAGCACGAGGGCGCGGGCGTCGAACGCGTCGAAGTCGAACACCTGCCGGGCGTGGATCGAGCGGTAGAGCTCGAAGGCCACCTCGGGGTGGTCGTCGAGCGCACGCGCCGCCCGGTACAGCACCCCGAACCCGCTGGTGTCCCAGTGGGTGCTGGGGCGCACGGCGAGCGGGCGCCCGGCCAGGTCGACGGCACCGAGCGCGGTGGCGTCCTCATCCGTCTCGGCGACCGGCAGGACGACCACGCGGTCGAGGTGCAGCAGCACGGCCGGCAGGAGCATCCCGGACCGGTGGGAGCCGCCCTTCGTCGTGGGGCCGAGCACGTCGTCCAGCGCGCCGGACGCGTCCGGCTCGACGACCCAGACGCGGACCGGTCCGGACGCGGCGGCCTCGATCGAGCGGACGGCGTCGTCGACGGCGTCCAGCTCGGACCGGTCGGGCAGCAGGACGACGTCCGTCACGGCCTCGGTGGTGTCCGTCTGCTCCGCGGTGCCCTCGTGTCGTGAGACGGTGAGGTGGCGGGCCAGCTCCCCCGCACGGACGGGCAGCGCCGGGGGAGCGGGGTCCGCGGCGTGCCGGCGCCGGGCCGCCTCGACCTCCGGTTCGACGGTCCGGCGCCAGACGGCGTAGACCTCGTCCGCGGGGCGGCCGGCGAGGATCGCGTCGAGGGCGGGCCGCAGGCGCTCCAGCATGGCGGTGCGGATGGCCTCGAAGTCCTCCGGGGACAGCCGGAACAGACCGTTGAACCGGACGTCGGCGTTGTGCGCGGGCTGGAAGTCGACCTCCATCCCGAGCGACGTCGTCGGGAGGTAGCAGTGCAGCCGCTTGGTCACCACGCGCGTGAAGTCCGTGCGGTACCAGTCGAGGAGCCGGTACGCCTCGCGCATGTTCTCGACGTAGGTGCGGTCCTTGACCTTGCGGTAGCTCTGGCGCACCTTCGTCGCGCCCTCCGGCACCGGCTCGCGCACGGCGTCGACATACACGGTCGCGTCGTCGGGCCGCGCGTCCGTCGGCGGGAACACGGTGCTGACGGTGGTGGTGAGGCAGCCGGAGAAGAAGGCGGGGACGTCGAGCGAGAGCAGCAGGTCGACGGTGGTCCAGTCCCGGCAGCCGATCGGGCCGTGCTCGCGCAGGTAGTCCAGCACCTCGGTGGTGAGGAGCCCGCGCTTGTTGCAGTGGAACGAGACGAACAGGGGGCGCAGGTTGCGGTGCGGCGGGAAGTCCCAGACGCCGGTGCCGGCGAGGTCGTGCATGAACCACCCGAACTCGAGCAGCCACGTCTCGGCGGGGAAGCGCTGGAACGTGGACCCGTCGCGGTCGACGCGGTAGAGCTCGACCTCCGCCCCGTAGTCGCCGTCGAGGCGCAGCTCCGGGCGGACGTTCTCCTGCAGGCCGGTGACGAACGACGCGAGGTCGGGCTCCTGGCTGTGGAAGCGCAGGCGGGTCCGGCGCGCGAGGTGCCCCATCGACGCGAGCGTCTGGACGTGGTCACCGATGTTCTGCGAGGACTTGCCCTTGCCGGGCTGCATGTAGTCGAGCACCCCGAAGGCCACTCGCCCGGTCGGTGCCGGGGCGTCCTCGTGCTCGCCGGCGCCCCGCCACCGCTCGAGCCAGGCGATCTCGGCCGCTCCCTCGGGCCAACGGTCCTCGTCGCCCTCGTAGGCCTCCAGCGTCCGCTCGTGGACGGCGTGGCGCAGATCGGGGCGATGCAGGGGGAACAGATGGCGCAGCACCGTGTGCCAGGTGCGGGCGCGCAGGGTGGCGGAGCCGTCGGCGCTGTCGGCGAGCCACTGCTCGGTGCGGGCCACCCCCTCCTCCGGCTCGATGCGGAACAGCGCGTCGACGTAGGGGACGGGCGTGACGCGGAACGCGCGCTCCTCGTCGTGGCGGAAGTGGGCGAGCGCTGCCCGGTAGTGACGGGCGTCGTGGGCGACGAGGCCCGCGGCCAGGTGCGTGTCGCTCGACTCGCCGGTGCGGGCCAGCTCGGCCGCCAGGAGCTCCTTGGCCCGCTGCGGGTCCTGGTCCCGCAGCGCCCGGCGTACGGACCGGACGAAGTCGTTCGCCTGGCGGGACCGCCGGGTCTTCGTCTTCGACGGCGACTGCGTCGAAGACGGCGTCGGCGTCGGCGTCGGCGTCGGCGACGCGGGGGGCGGGGTGGGTGCGGGGCGTTCGATCAGACGTGCCAGCCGACGCATGGCCTGTCGCAGCAAGGTGTCCTCCAGCAGATCGAGCCGGTGCGTCCGTCCAGCGTAGAGCGTCCGGGCTGCCTACGATCATGGGGTGTCGTTGCTCCGTGTACTACGCGACAGGCTGCGGGGGCACGAGACGGGAAAGCCGTCGGCCCCCGCCGACCCGATGCTGCCCCGCGGCAGTCACCTCGCGGTGACGTGGACGATCCCGGACGACTACGGCGGGATGACGTCGGCGTTGCTCCGCCGTTCGCGGGCCTTCGCGCGAGACACCGGCGAGCCGGTGCAGATCCTCACGTTCGACCCGGCGCTCGACGCCGCGCGCGCCCGGGCGCGGCTGCGCACGGCGGGCGAGCTCGACGGCGGCGTCACCCTCCACCACCTGTGGGAGGATCTCGCGGCCTGGCCGGACGACGCCCTGGGTGTCGCGCCCGACGCGGAGCCCCGCACGTATCCCCGCGTGGAGGACGGACGTCGGTCCCGTTCCGAGGTCGACGACGACGGCGCGCTGGTCCGGCGGTGGCACTTCCGCCCGGACGGCACGCTGGCGGCCGTCGAGAAGGTGCGCCGGCGCGGACGCCTGGTGCGTGTCTACGACCGTGCGGGTCGGCCGGGGCGGCGCTGGACGTCGATCTGGCACCTGTACGCCGACTGGATGGACGGGATCCTGCCGCCCGGACCCGCGTACGTGGTGGTCGACAGCAAGTCGATGGTCCGCCCCTTCGCCCGGCTGGAGCGGCCCGACACGGCGGTCGCGCACGTCGTGCACGGGGCTCACCTGAGCGGCCGCGCCGACGACGCGCTGGGACCCCTGTCGCCCAGCCGCCGGCCCTTCGTGCGGCACCTCGACGACTTCGACGCGGTGGTGCTGCTCACCGAGGGTCAGCGACGCGACCTGCTGCAGCGGGTCGGTCCGCGCGACCACGTCCACGTGGTGCCGAACAGCACCGACCTCCCGCAGGTCGCTCCCGACCGGGCCCGCGACCGGGGCGCCGGGGCGGTGGTCGCCCAGCTCTCCGACCGCAAGCAGGTCGACCAGGCCGTCGCCGGCTACGCGCTGGCCGCCGAGCGCACCGGGGCGCGGATGCACCTCGACGTCTACGGGGACGGCCCGCGCCGTGCCGAGGTGGAGGCGGCGGCACGCCGGACCACCGGTGTCCGTCTGCACGGCTACGTCCCCCGCGCCGCCGACCGGCTGGCCAAGGCGTCGTACCTGCTCCTGACCAGCCGCAGCGAGGGGCTGCCCCTGGTGCTGGCCGAGGCCATGTCGCGCGGGTGCCTGCCGATCGTCTACGACGTGCGCTACGGTCCGGCGGACTTCATCACCGACGGCGTCGACGGGTTCCTCGTGCCGGACGGCGACGTCGAGGGGATCGCGGACCGCCTCGAGCGGTTGCTCAGCCTCGACGAGGACGACGTGCGCCGGATGCGGCACGCGGCCCGGGCGACGGCGGAGCAGTACGCCGACGGCGCCGTGGTGGCACGCTGGGCGCAGGTGTTCCGGTCGGCGGCGGCGCGGGCCGAGGGGCGCCACCGCACCGCCACGACCGCGACGGCGGACTGACCGGACCCGTTGTACCGGGTCCGGCCGGTCCGCCGTGCGGCCGGACCAGGTCAGCTCCCGCCGTCGGCCGCCGCGACCGCACCCACGAGCCGGTCGCGCTCGAGCAGGCACTCGTCGACGAAGTCGAGGAACCGGGCGCTCGACTCGCCGCGCTCGAAGCCGAAGTAGTGCTGGCGGGCGGCCTTCCGGGCGTCGCTGCGCGGGTCCTTGGCCAGGTTGTCCCGCAAGAGGTCGGCGACCGTGCCCACCGTGTCGCCGTCGACGACGTCGACCGCTCCGGCGATGGGCGACTCGGCCACCAGCCGGGTGCGGTCCGTGCGGCGGTCGGTGAGGATGATCGGCGTCTCGGGGTGCAGGTAGAGGAAGTCGAGCCCGATCGAGGAGATGTCGGTGACGAGCAGGTCGACGCCCTTGAAGACGGCCAGCGGGTCGGCGTCGAACGGCATGAGGTGCTTGCCGCCACCGTGGTTGGCGGTCTCGACGAGGTGGAGGATCTCGTCGTGCGCGGCGCCGCAGGCCGGGTCGGTGCCGTTGATGACGCGCGGGTGCGGCTTGTAGACCAGGCGGACGCCGTCCTGGGCCAGCGCGGCGCGGACGATCTTGACGCCGTAGCGGTCCAGCGACGTGTAGTTGTTGGCGTCGTTCTCCCCGGACCAGGTGGGGGCGTACAGCACCGTCCGCACGCCGGCGGGGGCGGGTGGCAGCGCCGGGGCGACGTCGAGGTCGAGCTGCGGGCGGCCGCACACGGCCAGCCGGGCCTCGTCGAAGTTGATGAGGGCGCGGCGGTGCCGCTCGATCGCGGCCTGCCCGGCGACCACCACCCGGTCGTAGGACTTGGCCTGGTTGGAGACCATCGAGACCTTGTCGGACTCGCCGTGGTTGACGTGCACGTGCAGCGCCTGCTGGTAGATCAGCGACTGGAAGTTGCGCATCCCGTTGTTGACGTAGATGACGGTCTTGACGCCCACCTGGTCGTAGAGGGCGAGCACGCCGTCGATGGTCCGGGCGAACGCCACCGGCAGGTCCGTCAGGTCGCGCAGCTCTCGCGTCGTGTCCATCTTGCGGGTGACGATGAGGAACGGCTGGCGCTGGGCCACCTGCTCGAAGACGGGCAGCCACTGCTTGATCTGGTAGATCGTCGCCGGGGAGTCGGCGAAGTACGCCACGACGGGCACCGCCGGCATCTGCGACAGCGGCAGGTCGAACGGGGGACCGCTGCCGGCGGTGGTGCGCAACGTGCGCTTGAGGCGGGACCCGACGGCCAGGATCGCAGCCGCGAGAGCGGCGCGGGCACGCGCGATCGGGTGACGGGACGTGGTGCTGGATCTCGGCATCGGTGTCTTTCCTCGGCCAGGGGCCGTCGTCCGGGGGCGGGCGGCGCTCAGTATCTCACCTTGTGGGTAGGATCATGCGGTCGGATCCCCCCTGAAGGACAGGTTCGCAACCCACCGTGACCTCTGAGAAGACCCCGGCCGCGGGTGCGGCCTCGCCGGGCGGCGAGCGACCCGCAGCTCCGGAACCACCGGACCCGATCGTGCCGGAGACGTCGTCGGCCGAGCGCCTTGCTCTGGCCGAACGATACGGCCTGACCAAGATGGGCGTGCGCCCTCGGCTGTGGCCGTACGTCAAGGACGTCGCCTCCCGGTGGGCGTTCATCCGGGTGCTGGGCACCGCGACCGCCTACGCGCGCAACCAGAACACCTACCTCGGGCAGCTCTGGGCGGTCCTCAACCCGGTCCTCAACGCGACCGTCTACGTGCTCATCTTCGGGCTGCTGCTCGACATCGCCCGGGGCGGTGTCGAGAACGTCGTCGCGTTCATCGTGATCGGCGTGTTCCTGTTCCGGTTCGTCGAGCAGTCCGTCAACGGCGGGGCCCAGTCGATCGCCAAGCGGAGCAACCTCATCCGGTCGCTGCACTTCCCGCGGGCGGTGCTGCCGATCTCGAACGTCATGTCCCACCTGGCCACCCTCTTCCCAGCGCTCGTCGTGATGTGCGTCATCGTGTGGAGCTCGGGCTACATGGGTGACCACGACCGTGTGCCGGTCACGTGGGAGTGGCTGCTGCTCATCCCGGCCGTGGCGCTCCTGTGGATCTTCAACATGGGGCTGGCCTTCGTCATGGCCCGGGCGGTGGCCATCACCCCGGACCTGGACAACGTCATCTCGTTCGTCCTGCGGTTCGCCATGTACGGCTCGGGCGTGATCTTCCCGGTGGTGCGGTACGTCCAGGAGCTGCCGGACGGGATCCAGGTGTGGCTGGGCCCGATCCTGGAGTATCAGCCGATCGCCGTCTACCTCTACCTGGGGCGCTCGTCCCTGATGGACGAGGACGCGTTCGTGCAGGACCCCTTCATGTGGATCCTCGGCGTCGTGTGGGCGATCGTGTTCTTCGTGGCCGGGTTCATCATCTTCTGGCGCGGTGAGGAGAGGTACGGACGTGACTGACGACGTGACCGAGGCGGACGCGCACCTCGACTTCGACCTCGAGGTCGAGGAGGACGACGCCGGGGAGCACGCGGGCACGATCCCGCTGGGCGACCCGTGCCTGGTCGTGGACGACCTGCACATCGTGTTCCGCGTGTTCGGCGGCAAGAGCCGCGAGCGGGCGGAGAAGTCCGGTGCGCACGTGCAGGCGGCGGCGCCGAAGAAGAAGCCGCTCGTCAAGCGGCTGCTCGGCGCAGGGCGCCAGCACGTCGGGGCGGTGAGCGAGGTGCACGCGGTGCGCGGTGTGTCGTTCACGGCGCGGCACGGCGAGTCCATCGGCATCGTCGGGATCAACGGCTCCGGCAAGTCGACGCTGCTGCGGGCCGTGACGGGGCTCATCCCGCCGCACTCGGGGTCGGTCTTCGTCGACGGCGAGCCGGCGCTGCTGGGCGTCAACGCGGCGCTGATGCCGCAGATGACCGGGGCGAAGAACATCGAGATCGGTGGTCTGGCGCTCGGCATGACGCCGAAGCAGATCGACGAGAAGTTCGACGAGGTGGTGGAGTTCGCCGACATCGGCAGCTTCGTCGACCTGCCGATGAAGACGTACTCCTCGGGCATGGCCGCCCGGCTGCGGTTCGCGATCAGCTCGGCCGCGATCCCGGACATCCTCATGGTGGACGAGGCGCTGGCCACGGGTGACGCGGCCTTCAAGTCGCGGTCCAAGGCGCGGATCGAGGAGGTCCGCCAGCAGGCGGGCACGGTGTTCCTCGTGAGCCACTCGATCACGACCATCGAGGCCATGTGCACCCGCGTGCTGTGGATGCACCAGGGCAAGCTCGTCATGGACGGGCCGGTCGAGGAGGTCACGGCGGCCTACCGGCAGTTCGTCCGGGCGCACCGCCAGGCGCGGTCGGGGGGTCGCGCCGGCGGCGCGCGTCGCCGGCGCAACGGGGGCGACGACAAGAAGAAGTAGGGCGTGCCCGGCCCGCTCGCGCCGGGCACGCCACTCGCGTCAGAGGAGCGCGCGCACCTGGGCGACGGCGTCCTCGACGGACGTCACCGACGTGTCGACGACGAGGTCGGCGTCGTCGGGCTCCTCGTAGGGGGAGGAGATCCCGGTGAACTCGGCGATCTCGCCGGCGCGCGCCCTGGCGTAGAGGCCCTTGCGGTCGCGGGCCTCGCACACCTCGAGTGGGGTGGACACGTGCACGAGCACGAAGCGCCCGGCGGCCTCCGCCAGCTCGCGCACGCGGGCGCGCCCGCTGGCGAACGGCGCGATGGGCGCCGCGACGGCGGTGCCGCCGTGGTAGGCGACCAGGGAGGCGACGTAGCCGATCCGCTCGACGTTCAGCTCGCGCGAGACCTTGTCGAACCCGAGCCCCTGGGACAGGTGCTGGCGCACCTCGTCGCCGTCGAGCAGCGTGGTGTGCCGGCCCTCGTCGTCGAGCTCGGCGGCCAGCGCGCGGGCGACGGTCGACTTGCCGGAGCCGGACAGGCCCGTGAAGAACACGACGGTGCCCTCCTGGCGGGCGCCCTGTGCGGCACGGGTGACCTCCGCGGCGACGGCGTCGGGGAACAGCGCGTCCACCTCGGTGGCCCAGAGCCCGTCCAGGCGGGCGAGGCGTTCGCGCGTGGCCGCGGCGCGGTGGTCGGCGAGGCGGACCGCCCGGTCCGCCCCGTAGGCCGCGCCGACCTGGTCCCAGGTCGGCTCGGTCGCGCCGGGCGTCGCCGTCGGCCAGGGGACGACGGCGGCGGTGCTGCGTCCCGCCACCGGGGCGGGCAGCGCGTCGCGCACGACGACGGCGGCGCGGGCCAGACCGGGCCCGCCGAGGGTGCCGGGCCGCGGAGGGCGCCGCGCGGCGGGAGCCAGGACGACGACGGCGGCCGCTCCGGCCGTGAGGTCCGCGAGCGCGGCGAGCTCGTCACGGGTGGGCGGTTCCTCGACCACCACGGCGAGGACGTCGGCGTCGGGGCCCACGGCGCGGCGGACGCCGTCGCGGACGTCGTGGGCCGGTCGGCGCAGGCTCGGGTCCCAGTGCGGTCCGGCGGCCCGGGCGAGCGGCTTGACCGGGACGGCGTGCCCGTCCGCGTCCAGGACGGCGAGCGGAGTGTTCTCGGCGTCGGTCAGCGTGACCGGGGGCTCGGCGGTCCCGGGCAGCGACATCGTCGGGGTGCCGCCACCGAGGTGGAGCTCGAGCAGGTCGAGCTCGTCGGCCGTCAGGACGTGGGTGCTCGGGGGGAGGTTCATGGGCTCTCGGTGCCGTCCTTGGTGGCCGTGGCCGGTTCGCGGGGCGTCGGTGGGAGCGGACGCTTCTTGAGCTGCTCGCGCACGACCACCCAGGCGAGGTTGCCGAGCACCAGGGCGGCGACCGCGGCGCCGGCGACGACGGCGACGGAGGCGCCGAGGAGCTTCAGGCCGGAGGCGAGCAGCAGGATGGCCAGCGCGCGGCGGATGAGCCCGCCGGGGGCGCGGCTGGAGACCTGGGCGCCGAACCACGCACCGGGGATCGCACCGATGAGCAGGGACGTGGTCAGCGCGAGCGAGAACTCTCCGTACAGCAGGTGGCCGAGCGAGGCCGCCGCGACCAGGGGGACGGCCTGGACGAGGTCGGTGCCCACCAGGTTGGAGGCCTTGAGCGCCGGGTAGAGCATGAGCAGCGCGACGATGATGATCGAGCCCGATCCCACCGACGTCATCCCGACCATGAGGCCGGCGACGACGCCGAGGATCACCGTGGGGACCTTGCGGACGACGACCTCGGCGTTCGTGGGCCGGGTGGGGCCCTCTCCGAGCGCGCGGCGGTGCTGGACCATGCCGAGGGCCGCGCGGACGACCAGCATGGTGGCGGCCATGAGCAGGGCGACGCCGAGGATCACCTGCAGCGCCTCGTCGAGCGAGTCCCCGAACGGCAGCGCCCGGATGATGAACACCCCGCAGAACGCGGCGGGCACCGAGCCGATGCACAGCCACAGCACGAGCTGGAGGTTCACGGTGCGCCGCCGCAGGTGCACGACCGCGCCCGCGGGCTTCATGAAGAGGCTCGCCACGATGTCGCTGGAGACGGCGACGAGCGGGTCGACGCGGAAGACGAAGATCAGCATGGGGGTCATGAGGGCGCCGCCGCCCATCCCGGTCAGCCCCACGATGAAGCCGACCAGCAGACCTCCGACGATCAGGCCGGGGTCGATGTCGATCATGCCGCGCCGCCACCACCGGCGGGGCGGGGGCCTGTGCGGCGATAACACGGGACAGCGCCGGTTCGCGCGAGTCTCGGCAGTCGGTGGGTCAGGGTGGCAGGCATGGTCGAAATGGTAGCCTCAGCGACGGCTCAGAGCCGACGTGCGCCACGTCCCGAGACACCGAGGAGCTCGATGACCACGACCACCCCCGCCTACCCGGAGCGGGTGCTCGACGACGCCGCGCTCGCAGCCGCGCTCGCCGAGGGTGCCGGGTCCGTGCTGCTCGCGCTGCGTGCCGAGACCGACGCCGCCGGTGGCACGTTCGAGCCGCGCGCGTTCAAGGACGCCGGTGACGCCGCCGCCCAGTCGTGGCTGGCCGCTGCGCTCGCGCACGCTCGTCCTGGCGACGCGGTGCTTTCCGAAGAGGCCAAGGACGACGCCGCGCGGACGGGCGTCGACCGAGTTTGGATCATTGACCCGTTGGACGGCACCCGCGAGTTCGCCGAACGCTCCGCAGAGGGTTCCACGGCTTGGCGCGATGACTTCGCCGTGCACGTCGCCCTGTGGACCCGGGGGACCTACGACGGCACCGCGGGCCCGGGCGGCCTCGCGGCCGGTGCGGTGGCCCTGCCGGCCCGGGGCGTCGTGCACACGACCGGTGCGCCGTCGTCGTCGGCAACACGGGATGACGAGGCGCGTGCCGTGCTGGCGGGGGAGCGGCCGCTGCGCATCGCGGCGAGTCGCAGCCGTCCACCAGCCTTCGTCGCCGAGCTGGCCCGGCGTGACGACGTCGAGCTGGTCCCGATGGGATCGGCCGGGGTGAAGGTCGTCTCCGTCGTGGACGGTACGGTCGACGCCTACGTGCACGGCGGTGGCCAGTACGAGTGGGACTCCGCGGCACCGGTCGCGGTCGCGCTCGCCGCCGGGTACGACTGCACGAGGCTCGACGGCACCCCGCTCGAGTACAACCGCCAGGATCCCTGGCTCCCCGATCTGTTCGTCTGCCACCCGGCCCTGGCCGCGCACCTGCGCGCGGCGCTCCAGGGAGTCGGCGTGGCGATCAAGGAAGGTGCCCAGTCGTGACGTCCCACGTCCTGAGCCAGCTCCGCAGCCTCGAGGCGGAGAGCATCCACATCATCCGCGAGGTGGTCGCCGAGATGGAGCGGCCCGTGCTGCTGTTCTCCGGCGGCAAGGACTCGATCGTCATGCTGCACATGGCGGCCAAGGCGTTCGCGCCGGCGCGGATCCCGTTCCCGATCATGCACGTCGACACGGGCCTCAACTTCCAGACGGTGCTCGACTGCCGCGACCGGTGGGTCGAGCGGCTCGGCATCCAGCTCGTCGTCGCGTCCGTGCAGGACGCCATCGACCGCGGTCTGGTGAAGGAGGAGCCGAACGGCTCGCGCAACCGGATCCAGACGCCCGTGCTGCTGGAGGCCGTCGAGAAGCACGGCTTCGACGCGGCGTTCGGCGGTGGTCGGCGCGACGAGGAGAAGGCCCGCGCCAAGGAGCGCGTCTTCTCCTTCCGCGACGACTTCGGCCAGTGGGACCCCAAGAACCAGCGCCCGGAGATCTGGAGCCTGTACAACGGCCGGGTCCACCAGGGCGAGTCGATCCGCGTGTTCCCGCTGTCGAACTGGACCGAGCTGGACATCTGGTCCTACATCGCCGCCGAGGGCATCGACATCCCGGACCTGTACCTCGCCCAGGAGCGCGAGGTCGTGAACCGCGACGGCATGCTGTTCGCCGTCAACGAGTTCACGCCGCTCAAGGACGGCGAGACGTCCGAGAAGCGCTCGGTGCGCTACCGCACCGTGGGTGACGCCAACCTGACGGCAGCCGTCGAGTCCGAGGCCACCACCCTGACCGCCATCGTCGAGGAGACCGCGGCGGTGCGCATCACCGAGCGCGGCGCCACGCGGGGCGACGACAAGGTGAGCGAGGCCGCCATGGAGGACCGCAAGCGAGAGGGCTACTTCTAAGCCATGAGCACCACGACCGAGAACCTGGCCGAGGCCCTGACCGACGGCTCCACCGACCTGCTGCGCTTCGCGACGGCGGGGTCGGTCGACGACGGCAAGTCGACCCTCATCGGCCGTCTGCTGTTCGACTCGAAGACGATCTTCGAGGACCAGCTCGACTCCGTGGAGAGCGTCTCCAAGGACCGCGGCAACGACTACACCGACCTCTCGCTGCTCACCGACGGCCTGCGCGCCGAGCGCGAGCAGGGCATCACGATCGACGTCGCCTACCGCTACTTCGCGACGCCGAAGCGCAAGTTCATCATCGCGGACACCCCGGGCCACATCCAGTACACGCGGAACATGGTCACGGGCGCCTCGACGGCGGACGTCGCGCTGATCCTCGTGGACGCGCGCAAGGGCGTCATCGAGCAGTCGCGCCGCCACACGTTCCTCGCGACGCTGCTCGGCGTGCCGCACATCGTGGTGTGCGTCAACAAGATGGACCTCGTGGACTACTCGGAGGAGGTCTTCGAGAACATCCGCAAGGACTTCACGGAGTTCGCCTCGCGCCTGCGGGTGCCGGACCTGACGTTCATCCCGATCTCCGCGCTGGAGGGCGACAACGTCGTCAACCGCTCCGAGAACACGCCGTGGTACGAGGGGTCGCCGCTGCTGAGCCACCTCGAGCGGCTGCACGTCGCCTCGGACCGCAACCTGGTGGACGTCCGCTTCCCGGTGCAGTACGTGATCCGGCCGCAGTCCCACGAGGCCCGCGACTACCGCGGCTACGCGGGCACCGTCGCGTCCGGCGTCATGAAGCCGGGCGACAAGGTGGTGGCGCTGCCCGCGGGGCTGGAGACGACCATCGAGTCGATCGACACGGCGGACGGCCCGGTCGAGGAGGCCTACCCGCCCATGGCGGTCACCGTGCGCCTGGCCGACGAGATCGACATCTCCCGGGGCGACATGATCGCCCGTCCGAACAACACGCCGGCAGCCCTGCAGAACATCGACGCGCAGATCTGCTGGATGGACGAGACGTCGCCGCTGACCGTGGGCAAGAAGTACGCGATCAAGCACACGACCCGCTGGGCGCGTGCGATGGTGAAGAACATCAACTACCGGGTGGACGTCAACACGCTGCACCGGGACGAGGACGTCACCGAGATCAAGCTCAACGAGATCGGTCGCATCCAGCTCCGGGTCACGCAGCCGCTGTTCGTCGACCCCTACCAGCAGAACCCGGAGACCGGGTCGTTCATCCTGGTCGACGAGTCCACGAACAAGACGGTCGCAGCGGGTATGGTCGGCGGCCTGCCGCACAGCGTCTGATCCTCAAGTCACACGAACCGCGCAGATCGGGGCCGATGCTCAACGAGCGTCGGCCCCGCCGAGCGCGTTCGCCACGTGGATAAGCGGTAGAGCTCAAGGTCGGTGATCATATGGACCACGGTCGGCAGTTCGGCCAGGAGTCCGCGGTGGCCGGTCGCGTGCTCAATGATGCGGGCGATGGCGCGCTCGACGGCAGCGCGGCGCGAGGTCGGTGTGGGAGGCATCGGAGAGAACGGCCAACTGCAGGTTCGTCTTGCAGGTGGCGGTGATCTTGTTCAGCCCGTACAACTTCGTCCAGGTGCGGGTCGTTTACCCGGGACAGAAGGCAGGTAGTTTGCCGCGCCTTGCGGCACGGGCGGCCGTGTCAACTCTTCCTCGACGCCTTCGCCCCAGGCAGCAGTACGCTCCCGGGACGGGTGAGCCACACCTGTGACGGCATCTCATAGTCTCGATCACGTGCGCGGCGATGGCCCGAGGACGAGTGCGCGTGGTCCGCTACAGTCGTCCATGGCGTCTTGATGGTGGTCGCCGATTGATGCAGCGTAGGTACTGGACTGGTCGGGCCCGCTCGATCCAGGTGGCACGGACTGCGCCTGACTCCGAGGAAGTGAATGTCGACGAACACAGATCTCAGCGACGACCTGGAACTCCCCGAACGTGCGCGGCTCCTGCACATTGGTTTGATGAAGACCGGGACGACGAGCCTGCAGAACGCGGCAGCTGCGCTGCGCCCGGAGCTCCTGGCAGCCGGCGTGCGCTATCCCGGACGAACCACCAACCACAGGAGTGCTGTTAACGACTTCATGGGCCACTCCTGGGGCTGGGGAACTACTCCGGTGGCCGGAGCGTGGGAGAAGCTGAAGGCGGAGATCGACGCTGACGACCAGTGCAGGATTTGGATCGGTCACGAGTTTGGTGCGAACGCCGACGACGAGACGGCGGCACGTTGGCGGAGCGAACTCGGCGAGCGCGCTCACGTCGTCGTGACGCTGCGCAATTACGCTGCCCTGTTGCCGTCTATGTGGCAGGAATTGATGAAAGAAGGGCACCGATGGGCGTTCGAGCATTGGCTCGCTGGAGTACTCACGGACGAGGTCGGGGACGAACTGCGATCGTTCCGTGATCGACATGACCAGGGAAGTATCGTGGCTCGATGGGCGGAGGCCTTCGGGCCGGATGGCGTCACGGTGGTAGTCGTGGACAAGTCGACACCGGACCTGCTCTTCGATGCGTTCGAGGCGATGCTCGGTCTCGAACGTGGCCTGTTGACGACGGCACCTTTGGATGGCAAATCCTCAAACCGAGGGATGTCGGTTGAGGAGTCCGAGTTGCTGCGCGCGGTGAACTTCAGGCTGCGGGATCAATTGACTTGGCACGAGTACTGCAAGTGGTTCCGTAACACTGGATCCAATGCCGTGCTCAAAGAGCGGTCACCGGGCGAGCATGACACTCGCTTCGTTCTCCCGAGGTGGGCCGCAGAGCGGGCACATGAACGAGCTGTGCGCTATGTCGACCAGATCGCGGCCTCCGGGGTTCGCGTCGTCGGCGACCTCGGTCTGTTGATGGACCGGGTCCCGTCGGCGGACGAACCAGCGATGAGCGCCGATGTCGTGCCGATCGACGCGGCAGCGGAGGCACTGCTCGGTGTGATGCGTCACGGGCGACGGGAGGAGGCGCGACTCCACGAGGTGCAAAGGCAGCTGAAGGCCGAGAAGAAGCGTGCGTCGGCGCGGGGCGCTCCGACAACTATCGACCAGTTCAGCGGCCGTGAACTCATCGAGGAACTTGGCTCACGCTTGAAGCGTCGGCTGCTCCGACACTGAGCCAGCGCCTCGACCGCTGTGGTCGCAGCGACTGTCTTGCGAGCACAAGAGGCTTCCGGACAGTTACCGCGCCCCTATGATGTGACGACTCAGACGAGGTGTCCGGCTGTATGGGAAGGGACGAGATGGCTGACGTGGCACGGGCTGCTGGCCTCCGCCGCGCGGTGCGGTCCACGGGCGGCCGGCTCATCCGTCGCCTCGGGCTACTGCCCGGCGGCGTGCCGGACGGCCTGGGCGAGGACGAGGTCCTGCAGGGCACCACCCTCCAAGCCCGTGCCGTGGTGTTCTTCGGCGACCCACCGGAGAGCATGTACCAGATCCGCCAGTGGTACACGGCCTTCGAGGCGCTGAACCGCCGGGTCCCGCTGGTGGTCGTCGCCGGAGACTCGCGGACCGCTCGTCTGCTCCGCGCCGAGTCGTCGCTGCGCGTCGTGACGGTGGCACAGCACGCGACCCTCGACGAGATCCTCACCGGGAGCGACGTGCGGCTCGCGCTCTACGTGAACCACAGCCCCCAGAACTTCACGATGCTGAGCTTCGGCGGGCTGGTCCACGTCTCGCTGCTGCACGGTGACTCGGACAAGACGGTCTCGGTGTCCAACCAGCACAAGGCGTACGACCTCGTCTTCGTGGCAGGTCAGGCCGCGGTGGACCGGTTCGCCCGGAACCTCCCGTACCTCGACGCGGCGTCGCGGTGCGTCACGGTGGGGCGACCCCAGCTGGACGCGCTCGGGGCGGACCCCGCCGTGCGGCGGACGACGACGGAGCGCACCACGGTGCTGTACGCGCCGACCTGGGAGGGCGCGAACCCCTCGGTCGCCTACGGCTCCCTCGACGTGCTCGGCCCGGACCTCGCGCGCGCCGTCGTCGCGGACGCGGGCCTGCGCCTGCTGTACCGGCCGCACCCCTTGAGCGGCGTCCGGTCTCCGGCCTACGCCACTGCCGACGTCGAGGTGCGCCAGATCGTGGCGGCAGCCGTCGCCACGGACCCGGACGCCGGGCACGCGGTGCGCACCGAGGGTGAGCTCGCCGCGACCTTCGCGGAGGCGGACGTGCTGGTCTGCGACATCTCCGCGGCGGCCACGGAGTGGTTGCCGACCCTGAGGCCGCTCGTCGTCACGGACGTCGCCGCCCCCTGGGCCACGATCGCCTCGACGCCGCTGCTGGACGTGGCGCCCCGGCTCGGCGTGCAGGACGTCGAGGGCATCGCTGCCCTGCTGGCCCGGGAGACGGCGGACGACCCGCGGCGTGACGACCGGCGGCAGTTGGTCGAGTATTATCTGGGCGACGTGGCGCCGGGGGCGTCGCTGGGCCGCTTCATCGGGGCGTGCGAGGACGCCATCCAACGGCACGAGGCGGAGCTCGAGCGGTTGCGCCAGACCGACTGACGACCGCTGGTTCTGGTCCTCCGTCCAACAGACGGCGAAATTCGTGTGAACATGTGCCGCTCCGGTAGCCTCTCGCTCGGCGCGTCCGGTTGCGCTTCGCGCTGACGCGGAACCCGGGCGGTGGTGTCGGCGAACATGCGAGAGAACCGAAGCGGGTTGCAGAACATGATCAGGAAGGCTGTACGCCGAATCGATGGGCTGACGACCGCCCGCCTTCGAGCAGCCCGAGCGGAACGACAGGCCAGGGGTGCACGCATCCTCGTCACTGTCGTCGTCCCGATGTACAACGTCGAGGATTACCTAGCCGAGTGCCTGGAATCGATCCTCGCCCAGAGCCATCGTCGGCTGGACGTCGTCGTCGTGGATGACGGATCGCCTGACCGTTCGATCGACATCGCTCGTGCTTACGCGTCCAAGGACCGACGTGTCCGCATCATCCGGCAGCCCAACGCCGGGCTGGGTGCCGCCCGCAACACCGGTGTGACCAACGCCCGCGGCGAGATGATCTGCTTCGTCGACTCCGACGACTCCATCCCGGCCAACAGCGTCGAGACCATGCTCCGGTCGCTGATCCAGAGCGGCTCCGACTTCGCCGTCGGGTCCCTGCTCCGGGACACGACGAACGGTCGGCACATGCCGAACTGGGCGAAGGAGGTCCACGCGACCACCCGCCAGGCAATGCGTTTCGAGGACGACCCGGACGTCCTCAAGAACGTGTTCGCCTGGACCAAGTTGTACCGGACCGAGTTCTTCCGACGCGTCGTCCGGGAGTTTCCCGACGGACTCTATGAGGACCAGATCCCGGCAGCGCGGGCGTATCTCCATGGCACGTTCGACATCCTCAAGGACGTCGTCTGCTACTGGCGCATCCGCGACGACGGAACGTCGATCACCCAGCAGAAGTCGACCATGAAGGACCTCACCGGCCGTTGGAACATGCTCGATGAGCTGGCCGAGGAGATGAAGGACGCTCCTGCGGACCTGCTCAGGTCGTGGCAGGTGAAGACGGTCGGGTTCGACATGCGGACCTACTACGAACAGGTTCCCCGCACCGGGGCCGACTACTGGGAGTTCCTGCACCAGAGGGTGCGGCACTTCGTCGACGAGGTCGGATACGACGTGCTGCGGGAGGTTCCCGTCTCCGATCGCCTCCTCGCCGCAGCGGTCTACCACGGCCACCGTGATGACGTCTCCGAGCTGGTAAGTCGGCGTGAATCTCAGACCTGGAAGGTCCCTGGTGAAATCGGCGACGGTGTGGCGAGAGTTCGCGACGAGTACTTCGACGGCCTCGATCTGGAGGCCGACGACGTCTTGACCGCGCTTGATGCAGACGTGGCGCTTCGGCAGCAGACCACCTCGGTGGAGTTCTCGCAGGAGTCCGTCCGAGTCACCGGCAGTGGATACCTCACCAATATCAGCACCACGGCGTCGGACAGGGTGGTGATCAAGGTTATCGCCGTCAGCGGCTCCGGCGCCGAGATCTCCGCCGAGTCCGTGGCGAACGTCGACATGACCGTCGACGTCGGCGCGCGAGACCCCTGGAACGAGCATGCTCGGGCGGCCTTCGAGGTAGAGCTCCCGGTCAAGGACCTGGTCGAGCCCTATTACGCGTTGGACATCGAGGTTGAGGTCAACGGGCTGTGTCGTCGTGGCTCGCTGCCGCGGCCGGTCCATCGCGGCCGGGGGCGGTTGCCGGCGTACGGGCCTCTGACGTCGGAGGGTCGCTGGTGCGTGGAGCGCCAGAGGAACACGTCGCTGCTCGCGCTGAGGCGAATCAGCCGAAACCGCTGGCCGGTTCACGGGGTGGAGCTCGACGCCAATTCTCTGCGACTCGACCTCGGAACCGAGGCCGTCGACGGGGTGCCCCGCGCCCGGTCGGGTTCGACGCAGATCGTGGCGAGCACGTCTCGTGCGAGTGGTCGGACCTTCGCGCACTTCGACCTCTCGAGCGAGGTGGGCGTGGCACGGAAGTGGGAGTTCTTCCTGCCCGAGAAGGGGCGGAAGACCGGCCCTCGGCTGGCATGGGCCGCGGGCAAGGACGGCGCAGACCTTCCTCGCTCCGCTGTCGGGCTGCTCTCGGCGACGCAGTACGGCAACCTCGTGCTCGACACCGGGCCGGTCCTGGCTGAGCTAGACGACATCAGCCTGGTGGCTGACGGGCTGCGGGTCTCGGGATGGTGCGTGACGCGGGAAGGCACTCCGACGCTCGAGCTCTCCGGGGACGGGGTCCTTCCGGCGCCCGTTGACCTCGACGCGCGACAGGATGGCCGATTCACCTGCCTCGTCCCGCTTGTGGACGGTCACGGGAACCCACTACCGCTCGACAAGGGGCTCGCTATCTGTCTGCGCCTGGACGGCGAGAGTACGTGGCCGCGCATGAGCAACAGCCTGTGCGACTCTCTCCCCGGGAGGCAGATCCGAGGCGACCTGGGAATCGAGATCACCGCGACACCTGGCGCCGGCGCCGCATGGTTGGAGTTGAAGGCACCGTTCCGGGAAGAGGAGCGCGGGCGCCGCTTCCAGCAGAAGTTGCAGAACGCCTACCGGTCCGAGGCCAGACCACTGCGTGACGCAGTGGTCTTCGAGGCGTTCAACGGCCGGTCGGTGGGGGACTCTCCGTTGGCGCTGAGTAGGGAGCTCGCGACCCGCGACACGGGCATCGAGCAGTACTGGTCGGTCGCCGACCTCCGGACCCCCGTGCCGGAGTGGGCGACTCCGCTGCTCCGGTTCTCCACCGAATGGTACGAGCTCCTGGGCACGGCGCGGCTGCTGGTCAACAACAACAACTGGCCTTGGTACTTCACGAAGCGGGACGGCCAGCGGTACATCCAGACGTGGCACGGCACGCCGCTCAAGAAGATCGGTCGCCACGTCCCGAGTGACAACCTCTCGATGACGTACCGGCGGCTGATGGAGCGAGAGGCTCAAGCTTGGGACGCGCTGCTCGCGCAGAACGAGTACGCGGCCCAGATCTTTCCCGAAGCGTTCGGCTACGCGGGCCCTGTGCTCACCGAGGGGTACCCGCGGAATGACTCGCTCGTGGACGGCACGGCGGCGCGAACGCGCGCCGTGGTCCGGGAACAGCTCGAGCTCGAGGATGACATCCGGGTGCTGCTGTACGCGCCGACGTGGCGCGACAACATCAAGGAAGGCGCCCGCTATGGACGTGTCGCGTTCCTCGACTTCGACGAACTCGCCGCCGCCACGGGGCCGGGCACGGTGGTGCTCTACCGGGGCCACTCCAACACGGCAGCTTCGTCGAAGGAACTGCCCCACGGTGTGCTCGACGTGACGCACTACCCGGACGTCAACGAACTGATGCTCGCCGCGGACGGCCTGATTACCGACTACTCATCGATCATGTTCGACTATGCGGTGCTGCGCCGGCCGATCTACCTGCTGGTGCCCGACCTTGACCTTTACCGAGACACGACCCGAGGCTTCTACCGGGATCTCGAGGAGATCTCCCCGGGCCCGCTGTGCGCCGACACCGCAGAGCTCGTCATTGCCCTGGACGGGGTCGACTGGGCCGAGTACCGGCCCGCGCACGACCGGTTTCTGGCAGAGTTCGCGCCGCGCGACGACGGTGGAGCGGCGGCGCGGGTGCTGGATGCCCTGTCCTCGGCCGATGGAGCAGCCTTATTGATCCGACCCCCTGAGCCCGCCTCGCCGCGGTCCTGACCCCGGGAGATTCCAATGTCGTTGTACCGCACGGCCCGAAAACGCCTCGCGCAGGCTGTAAGCAAGACAAACGGCCGTCGTCCGTCGGCCCGGACGACGTCATCGGGGGACGTGGCGGAACGCGCCGTGTCGGCGCCAGCGCCGGAGCCGGGCGCTATGTTGGTGGGTCTCGCAGGTACGGACGTGCTGCTCCCCACGCTCGGGTACTTCGGCGGGATCGCCGCCAACTACCTTCCGCTTCTCACCGGCGGTTCTGTCACCTCGATCGCGATCCTAGGCCCGGAGACTGAGGGCCTGGTGGATCTCCGTGGTCTCGAGCTGTACGCCAGTGGCCGAAACGTCGCGGTAAATCCTGAATCGATGACAGTCGACCAGAGTTCGAACGGGTTCCGTTCGACTGACCGCCCCGGCCCCTTCGCCCTGGGGGGCATCCGGACCGAAAGGGAATCAGGTGCCTGGTGGTCCGTTCGTTTCGATGAGCCGGTCGACGCAGACGAGGTTAGAGTTTTCAACCGTCTGGACGGGTGGGGGCGCCGGGCCAGACGGCTCAGCGTGGCAGTGGCAGGTCGATCGGGAGAGTTTCGCGCGGCGCGATCGGTCGCGTCCGACCGGGTCGTCGCCGAGACGCTTTCGCTGGTGTCCCGCCTGATCGGAGAGCAGGTCGGAGCGTCAGTTCTCGAGTCTAAGGAGAGCGCCCGCCAGGCGCGCCGCCGGGTTCTCGGGGCGTTGGCGCGGCGCGCGGGCGACGGCATCCTGACTCACGACAGCGAGGAGCAACGGCTGCTCTTCGCCCTGGTCCGCACAGACCGGCTGCGGGCCTCTCAGTCGCTGACGGACGACGAGTGGACGCTCCTCGGCCATCTGCTCGCGGCGGAGCGTCTGCGGATACCCCGGACGCAGACGTCGATGCGGTCGCTGCAGTTTGTGCTGCGGACGCGTCGGGAGCTGCGCCGGCTGCAGGACGAGGTGAACCGTGGGGGGTCTGTGCTTGGCACCCCGCGAGCAGTCATAACACGGCACGGAATCGTTGACATCGGCGTGCTGCGCCAGCGGTCGGACGAGTACGTCAACACGATCGAGCGCGCGGCCGCGTTGCTCGCGTCGTTGGGATACCCCGCGATGCTTGCGTACGGGACGTTGCTGGGTGCTGTGCGCGAGGGCGACTTCCTGGCGCACGATGACGACGTCGACATGATGGTCCCGCTGACAGCCGCCGGGCGCGAGGACGGAGAGGCGGAACTCGCAACACTCCGCACCGCACTGAAGGAGTGCGGCTGGCGGGTCACTCGGCCGAACGCGTACACGAACTTCCACCTGCACGACCCGGAGACGAAGCTGCATGTCGATGTGTTCCCGCTGTTCGTGGACGGCCAGACGACCACACTCCACATGGAGAAGATGCGTCTTCGCCCCATCGCGACAGAGATCGTGATGCCGCCCGCACCTCTAACCTTCAAGGGGCGCGAAATGCTCGGCCCGGCACGCCCCGCGGCCTTCCTCGAAGAGCGCTACGGGCCGACATGGTCGGTGGCCGACCCCTTCTATGACTGGACTTGGAAACTAGCCGACGTCGAGGAGAACAAGTGACCGGCGACCAGCTGGCTAAGCTCAGGTCAACTCTTGACATCGAAGCAGCGTTGCCCCGCGGACTAAGCAAAGTCTGGATCTACAAAGATCGCGTTCTCGCAGCGGACTACCGCGCGCCTTCCGGTGTCGCGTTTGCGTTCGATCTCACGGTCGAAGGGACGGTGGTGCACGTTGCGATTGCCCCGCGCAACGACGAATCTCGGACCGTCGTGCGCAAGGCCTGCGCAAACCTCGTCGCCCCTCTACCGGGCACCCGCAAGCTGCAACTTGCTTCGGCAGGTGTCGACGAGGATGATCTGGAGGAGCGGGTCCTCCGTTCGATGCTGCAGGCCCACGAGGCGATTTTCGCGGCGGAGGTCCCACGTGTCGACGATGTCGACGACGGCTCGTGGCAGCACGAAGGCGTGACGGTGAACTTTGTGCGCCGTGCCCCCAAAGCGGACTGCGACCAGATCGTGGTCGTCTTCACCTCGATCCGCAACGTGCGTATGGACGTGGACTTCGATGGGCCCGAAGGGAAGTACCTCGCCAACAACCGTGCGGAGCTGGTGTTCGTCCACGACGACCACGCAGAAGCTTTCTGCTACTACTTTGGCACCGGTCGCGACGACCAAGTAGCACGGGCGATCACGGAGTTCGTCCGGGAGCTTGCTCGCCAACGCGGTGTCGGCCTCGACCGGGTCGTCCTAGCAGGAATGTCGAAGGGCGGAGTAGCCGCGCTTATTGTGGGTGCGCGTCTACCGGGCGCTACCGTCGTGTCTCTGGTGCCGCAGTTCGCCATCGGGGCCTATCTGGCGGGTCGCACCGAAGCGATCCTTGAGACCATCGCCGGTGACCGTACTGAAGAGTCCGTGGCCTGGCTCGACCAGGTCGTCCCTGATGCGCTTGCGAATGCGGTGAACCGGGATGGGCGCTATTACCTACTCACGGGTCCAGGAGACCGCAATTGCTTCGCCGGATTGGTCTCGCACGCCCGTTCGTTGCGCCGTCTGGCGCACCTGCACGTCATCTCTGCGGTGTCTCCGCGGGCCACCGATCACTTCGGGACCCTCAAGTATCTGCTACCGACGATGATCGCGCTGCTGGGAGTCCTTGGCAGCGGCCTCCGGCCCGACCTGGGGCTCGTGTCCGTCACCACGGCCTCGGGTGCTTATGAGCCCGAAACCGTCGGCGACGGCCGCTCGTTGCGGGGCCCTGTTGCCAAGCTGCGCCGCGGCCTCGCCGCCGCCGACGAGTCCTGGCGTAAAGCCGCACATGCCGGAGCCTGACGGACTGCTCGGGATAGGCCTCTGTCGCGGAGAGGTTAAGCGCGAGCGTCGGTCAGTCCCGCAAGGCGGTCCGTGTCGTGAGGATCTCTCCGCTCGCTTCGATGAAGCGCTCTAGCGAGGCACCTGGGATCGTGTCGCCGAAGTAGTGCTCGACGATCTTGGCGTAGCGAGCGCCGTCTTCTCCGTGGGAGACGTCTTCGATGACGTCGAGTACTTCAGTCGCCTCGGAGGCCTTGAAGGTCCGGATGAGGCTTGCCAACCCGTTCTCGTCGACCTCGGCGTCGGGCGCCGCCGGCTCCGTCAGCAGGAGCGGCTTCCCCGTGGCCAGGAAGTCGAAGGCGACGGCCGAGATGTCGGCGACGCAGACGTCTGCGGCGGCGAGATGCCAACCGAACACCGAGTCTGTGTCCACCACATGGCCTGCTGTTGCATCGGCGGCATTGGCCGCGTGGATCTGCTCGACGATCCGGTCGTGGTCCTCCCGGAAACCAGGCTCGAAGGCGCCGGTGCGGGGATGCGGCCTGTAGATCACGCGATGCTCGCCCGTCGCGAGCAGCGTCGCGAGCATCTCGGGCGCGTGCGACCGCAGCGACGAGTAGGTCATGGACGGCCGGTCACCCTCCCAGGTGGGCGCGTAGAGCACGACCGTCCGGCCGTCGTCGGGCAGGTCCGGTCCCTGGTACTTGACGTCGACCTGAGGCCGACCGATGCGGACGAGATGCCTCTCCGCATCGAAGTCGACGAGGCGGCTGTCGATCCGGTCGTAGGCGGCCTGGCCGGCGATGAACGTGTAGTCGTAGGCCTTGAGCTGGTTGGACGCCATGTAGTCCTTGTCGGACTCACCGTGGCTGATGAAGATGTGTGCAGGTTCGCGGAACCGCATCATGCGGAAGTTGACGATGTTCTGGTTCACGTAGAAGACAGCGCCCACGCGCTGGGTCGCCAGCCACGCCTCGGTCTCGGCGATGATCTTCTGGTGGACCACCGGGAGCGGGCACTCGGCGCGCAGCGCGTTCGCCGTGGTGACGTTGCGGACGATGATCGCCACCGGATGCTGCTCGGCCAGGCGACGCATCGGCTCGTACCACTGTCGCACCTGGTAGAGGTTCACCTCGGAGTCGGCAAAGAAGATCGCCGCTTCGAACGGGCGGTCGAACGCCGGCCGGGTGGCCTCGTAGTGGTCCCACTCAGCCTGGACGCGGCGTCGTCGGAAGGTCTTGGCGACGACGTCAGCCATCGACTTCAGGTCGCGGAGCAGGTGCACAGGGGAGCGCTTTCTCGGGTTCTGGGAGTAGGCGGACACATCGTACCGGAGGGACGCGACTAGGATCCGAAACATGTCTGCACAGGGCGGCACCAAGGCCGTGATCGCTGCACTGTTCGCGAACCTCGGCATCGCGGTGACCAAGTTCGGCGCGTGGGCGCTGACCGGTTCGTCGTCGATGCTCGCGGAGGGCGTCCACTCGCTCGCCGACTCGGGCAACCAGGGGCTGCTGCTCCTGGGCGGCCGGAAGGCCAGGCGGGCGGCGGACGAGGAGCACCCGTTCGGGTACGGGCGCGAGCGCTACGTCTACGCGTTCGTGGTCTCGATCGTCCTGTTCTCGGTCGGTGGCCTGTTCGCCCTCTACGAGGCCTTCCACAAGTGGCAGCACCCGGAGCCCATCGAGGGCCGCTGGTGGTGGGTGCCGCTCGCCGTCCTGATCGCGGCGATCGTCATGGAGTCGTTCTCGCTGCGGACGGCCGTCCAGGAGTCGAACGCCGTGCGCGGGCGCGTCTCCTGGGTGCAGTTCGTGCGGCGGGCCAAGCAGCCTGAGCTGCCGGTGGTCCTGCTGGAGGACATCGGCGCGCTCGTCGGTCTGGTGCTCGCGCTGTTCGGGGTGAGTCTGACGCTGCTGACCGGGGACGGTCGGTGGGACGCCGCCGGGACCGCGTGCATCGGTGTCCTGCTGGTGCTCATCGCGATCGTCCTGGCGATCGAGACGAAGTCGTTGCTGCTGGGGGAGTCCGCCACGCGGGCGCACGTCGCCGCGATCCGGTCTGCCCTGGTCGGGGACGGTGTCCGGTCGGTCATCCACCTCAAGACGCTGCACCTCGGCCCGGACGAGCTGCTGGTCGCCGCCAAGATCGAGGTCGACGGCGCCTCGACCGCCGCGGACGTCGCGCGCGCGATCGACCACGCCGAGTCCCGGGTGCGCGGCGCCGTCGACATCGCCCGGGTCGTCTACCTCGAACCCGACCTGCGCCGTGCCCCGGTGGCCGCCGAGGGCCCCGGGAGCACCGAGGGCTGAGCCTCGCCACGACATCCCGCACGATCCGGTCCGGCGGTGAGGGATTCCAGCCGGCAGCCACTACGGACATCATGGATGCCATGTCTGCGGCGACACGACGACGAATCCACCTCACGGAGACGGCGCGCCTGGCGGCGATCATCGACGGGAACGCCGTGGCGGGGGAACCGCGCGGCCACCGTGGCGCGACTCGTCGAGAAGGCGGATCTGCTGTCCGCGCAGGACGAGGACTTCCTGGTCTTCCACCCGGACCGCCCGACGATCACCACGGACGACGTCGCCGAGCTGCTGGACGAGGACGACTCGGACGCCGTCGCGGAGACGCGGCGTGACTGATCGCCTCTGCCTGAGCCCTGCGGCCGACCCCGGTGCGTCCACCGCCGTGGAGTGCTGGTCACGCTCGACGCGAGTGTCGAGCGCGCGCTGACACCCTCGGTCCGGCGTCACGTCTTGACGCTCGCCGGCTGACCAACGGGCAGCAGGAGCGGTCAGGCCGGTGTCGTGCACGCCGCGAGGCGGGTCGCGATGGTGGCGACGTCGTTCAGCTCGCTGGATGCGATCGCCACGACGAGGTCGTAGGCATCCGCATGGTCCATGCGGAGCGCTTGGCCGTTGTAGGCGTAGAACAGCCTGACGGCGACCCAGCCGACCCGCCTGTTCCCATCGACGAATGCGTGGTTCTTGACGACGGAGTCCAGGAGCGCTGCGGCCTTCTGATGGATTCCCGGGTAGGCCTCGGTGCCCAGCATGCTGGCTCGGGGCCGACCGACGGCGGAGGACAACAGTCCCGCGTCGCGGACAGCAGGGCGCCCACCGAGGTTGGCGGCTGCCGCAGCGAGCAGATCGTCCTCGTCGCGGGCGACCTGCTTCAATACCTGCTCGGTCTCCGGCTCGAAGCGGATGGTCCGAGGCATGGGTCCTCCCTCGTTCGAGTGCCCGAAGTGGGGTGGTACTGCTACGGTGCCATCCGTTCACCGCCCCGCCGCGTACCCCTGGGTACCGCGGGAGTTCGCCGCCGCGCCGAGCAGCCCGGTCGCCGGGTCGCGCGTCACCGCGGAGATCCGCCCGAGCGACCACGGCCCTGCCTCGGTCAGCACGTGCCCGCGCGCGGCGAGACCGGCCAGCACGTCCGGCCCGAGGCGCGACTCGACGACGGCGCCGCCGGGCGTCCAGGTCCGCGGCCAGAACGAGTCGACCATCGACGTGGTGTGCAGCGTGGGGGCGTCGATCGCCTGCTGCGGGGTGTACCCGCCCACGAGCACCCGCAGCAGGAACGGCACCTGCCACTGGTCCTGCTGGTCGCCCCCCGGCGTGCCGCACGCCAGCACCGGGGCGCCGTCCGTGTCCAGCACCAGCGTGGGGGAGAGCGTGGTCCGGGGTCGTGCTCCGGGCACGAGCCGGGACGGCGACGTCTCGTCCAGCCACGTCATCTGCAGCCGCGTGCCGAGGCAGAACCCGAGCTCGGGCACCGTGGGCGAGGACTGCAGCCATCCGCCCGACGGCGTCGCGCTGATCATGTTCCCCCACCGGTCCACGACGTCGAGGTGGCAGGTGTCCCCACGCGTCGAGCCGTTCGTCCGCACGGTCGGCTCGCCCGCGCCCTGCGAGGACGCGGCGCCCGCTCCCGAGATGCCCGACGCCGCTGCCGCCGCCGTGCGTAGCGGCGGCAGCGAGGGAGCGGCACGTCCGGGGACGACGCCGGGGCGCACCTCGTGCGAGGCGCGCTCGCCGACGAGCGCTCGCCGTTCGGCCGCGTACCCCTCGGACAGCAGGTGCTCGAGCGGGACGTCGGCGTCGCCGTACCAGGTGTCCCGGTCCGCCAGCGCCAGCTTGAGCACCTCGAGGACCGTGTGCGCGCCGCGCTCGGTCGAGGGGTCGAGGCGGTCGCTGTCGGACCCGTCGAAGCCGTCGAGGATCCGCAGCGCCTGCAGCAGTACGGGGCCCTGCCCCCACGCACCCGTCTTGACCACCGTGTGCCCCCGGAAGCCCACCGTCGCCGGCGCCTCGTAGCCCGCCCGGAAGCGGCCGACGTCGTCGGCGGTCAGGACCCCGGCGTGGTCGCGGCCGTCGGCGTGCCGGTGCGGAGTAGCGACGAACGCCTCCACGGCCGGCCCGACGATCTCGCGCCAGGCCGTGCGTGCCGCGTCGACGCCCGCCTCCCGGTCGGGCGCGCCGTCGGCGGCGTCGGCGAGCCGGTCCAGGACGACGGCGTAGTCCGGGTTGGTGACGATCTCGCCGGCCCGGGGGACGCGGCCGTCCGGCAGCCAGCGGGCGGAAGACGTCGGCCAGTGCTGGGAGAACAGTCCCGCGACCCGTTCGATCGTGGTGACGACGGCGCCCAGGACGGGGTGCCCGTCGCGGGCGTGGCCGACGGCGTAGGCCAGCACGTCGCGCAGCGGCCAGGTGCCGTGGTCGCGCAGCAGCAGGAGCCAGGCGTCGACGGCGCCCGGCACGGCGGCGGCCAGCGCTCCCGAGCCGGGCACGAGGTCGAGCCCTTCGGTGTCGCGGTAGTGCGCGACCGTGGCGCCCGCGGGTGCGGGCCCCTGGCCCGACAGGACCTTCGTGGCGCCGTCGGACGTGGCGAGGACGCCCGTCATGTCGCCCCCGGGGCCGTTGAGGTGCGGTTCGACGACGTGGAGCACGAACGCGGCCGCCGTGGCGGCGTCGAACGCGTTGCCACCGCGCTCCAGTACGGACTGGGCGCTCGCCGTGGCGAGCCAGTGCGTCGTGGCGGCCATGCCGAAGGTGCCCTGCAGGTCCGGGCGCGTGCGGTGGGGGTCGGGCGGCGTGAACGACATGGACGGCTCCACTACTTGCTCCACTACTTGCTCTACTCTTACATCGTCAGATCATCTGCCTGTCAGAGTAGAACAAGTGGAGTACCGGTGAGCGAGGCCGACGTAGCCCAGACTCTTGAAGCGTTGCGCAGGATCCGGGGGGAGCCGGAACGCGTCGAGGTGAATCGGGCTGCTCAGGGGGTGCCCGCCGGTCTGCGCGAGACGCTCTCGGCGTTCTCCAACACGGACGGAGGCACGGTCCTCCTCGGCGTCGACGAAGCGGCCGACTTCGCGGTCGTCGAGCTGCCGGACGCAGTGGCGCTCCGTGACAGCGTCGCACGCATGGCGCGCGACGACCTGACGCCGGCGCTCCGGGTCACCAGTGAGATCGTCGAGGTGGAGGGTCGGTTCGTCGTCGCTGTCACTGTGCCGCCGGTCGAGGCTGACCGCCGACCCGTCTACGTCACGACCAAGGGAGTGAGTACGGGCTCGTACCTCCGGACGTCCGACGGGGACAGGAGGATGACGGAGGCGGAGGTCGGCCTGCTCTTCGCCAGCCGCGTCCAGCCACGGTATGACCACGAGGTGGTTCCCGGCACTACCGTCGCCGACCTCGACCGAGACGCCTTGGCGCGCACCCTGCAGCGGGTGCGCCGCAGCTCGACGGCGTTGGCGCGCGCGGAGGAGCACGTCGTGCTCCGCCGCATCGGCGTGACCGCTGATGCCGATCCGCGCTCCGCCCTGACCCTTGCGGGCCTCCTGACCTTCGGCACCTACCCTCAGGAGCGCTTCCCGCAGCTCATGGCGACCGTCGTCGTCCACCCCGCCGAGAGTGACGGGGAGGTGCGATTCCTCGACAGTGCTGCGATGCGCGGACCCATCCCGGAAATCGTGCAGGGAACGCTCGACCTGCTTCGCCGCCACCTCGCCGCGCGTGCGGTGATGAGCGATCAAGGCAGGACCGATCAGCTGGAGTTTCCCCTTCTGGCCGTGCGCGAGGCGGTCGTCAACGCTCTGCTCCATCGCGACTACAGCGGCGTGACGCGCGGTACCCAGGTGCAGGTCGACCTCCACCCCGACCGGCTCGAGATCCGGAGCCCAGGGGGCCTGTATGGCGGTGTCTCGGTCGAGGACCTCGGCGAGGAAGGAGTGACGTCGTCCCGCAACGCCGTGCTCGCCAGTCTGCTGTCGGACGCCTACATGCCAGGATCCGCGGAGATCGTCGCAGAGAACCGGTCCTCGGGGGTGCCGACCATGGTCGGTCTCGCGCGCGCCGGCGGTCTCCCGCGGCCGGTGTTCCGCAGCGCCGTCAGCACCTTCGTCGTGACGATGAACCGGTCACAGCTCCTGGGGCACGAGACCCGGCGCTGGATCGCCGGACTCCGCCTGCCGGGCCTGACCTCTGCGCACGAGGTAGCGCTCGCCATGCTGCGTCAGGGAAGTGTGTCGAACGCGGCGCTGCGGCAGTGGGGCGTGGACCGCGTCGACGCGAGCCGTGTCCTGCGTCAGCTCGTGGAACGTGGCGTCGCCGTCAAGGAGGGAGGACGGCGGTACGCGACCTACGTGCTGGACCCGCAGGCGACAGCAAGCCCTTCTCCGTCCACCACGTCGGCGGAGACAAGTGCGTCGGCGGTCGACAGTGTGACGGCAGCGGTGCGCGGGTCCGGGCGAGCGGTACGGGCGAGCGAGATCGAGGACGCCACCGGTCTGCGGCGTCCGACGGTCGTCCGACACCTGAATGCGCTCGTCGCGCGAGGTCTCGTCGAGGCGCTCGGTGCGACGAGGAGCCCTCAGCGCCGCTATCGGTGGGTCGGGCCGTGACAGCTGGGCCGTCTCACGGGGCGCCGAGGCCAGTCGGGGAAGGGCCGGTGCGTCCGCGGGCGTGGCCGAGCACGGTGACCGCCAGGGTGATCGCCGCGGCGAGGGCCACGCCCCAGGCGACGTGCACCTGGAGCAGGAGGGCACCCGCGCACGCCCCCGCGCCGATCAGCGCGATCGCCGCGACCCGCCGCCGCACGAGCAGGCCGTGTCCGCCCACCAGCCGTGAGTCCATCGCCAGCCCCGTGATCGCGCTCGTCACCACGACGGTGGTGATCTCCTTGACGGCGAGGTGCCGGGCCGTCGCCGCCTGCAGACCCATGGCCCCGGCCAGCGAGCCCGTCACCGCGAGCTGCACGCCGTAGGGCATCTCGCCGTCGAACACCGCCAGCGTCACCGCGATCGCCACCAGCAGCGCGCCGACGGAGCCGAACAGCACCGTCGTGCGGCCGGTCCAGCCGACGTCCTCCGAGCGGACCACCAGGCCGCCGAGCGCGGCCCCGGCCAGGAACGTCGCGAAGGCCAGCAGCGGCCCGACGACGGGCAGGTCGTCCGCCCCCGCGAGCGCCATGCCCAGGATGACCACGTTGCCGGTCATGTTCCCGGTGAAGACCCGGTCGAGGCCGAGGTAGCCGACGGCGTCGGCGATCCCCGTCGAGAAGGTCAGGGCCAGCATGAGGCCCAGGTGGAGTCGGTCGCGAGGCACGTCGGCCACTCTAGAGCGTGGCGACGGCGTGAGGATCTTCACGGGACATCTGCACGCCAAGTGCAGGGTGAACAGGCCCCTTTGGTCACATCGTGATAAAGATCATCGCCGAATTGCCCGGGATGGACGGGAGCCTTGCAGAGCGTGACATACGCTCGTGCAAAGAACGTGAATGCCGACTCATGGCCCGCAGGCCGTCGAGTGCGGGTCGACGACCCGTTCGGGCACGTCCACGGGCGGTTCGACGGCACGTCAATGTCCCCGACCCGGGAGAACTGTGCCAGCCATCGAGGCGAACGGCCTGACAAAGATCTTCGGACGCCGGCCACAACGCGGCGTCAAGATGCTCAAAGAAGGCGCGGACCGCGCCCAGCTCCGACGCGAAGGCCTGACACCGGCCGTCATCGACGCGACCTTCGAGGTCGCGCCCGGCGAGATCTTCGTGGTCATGGGCCTGTCCGGCTCCGGCAAGTCGACGCTCATCCGCATGGTGAACGGGCTGCTCGAGCCGACCGACGGCGTCATGCGCATCGACGGCCAGGACGTCACGCACCTGTCCGCCACGGCCCTGCGCGAGGTGCGCCGCACCAAGGTCTCCATGGTGTTCCAGCACTTCGCCCTGCTGCCGCACCGCACCGTCGGTGAGAACGCCGCCTACCCGCTCAAGCTGCGCGGGGTGAACAAGGCCGAGCGCGAGGCCAAGGCCGAGGAGGCCCTCGCGATGGTCGGGCTCAAGGGCTGGGGCGGCTCGTTGCCGTCGGAGCTCTCCGGCGGGATGCGCCAGCGCGTCGGCCTCGCCCGCGCGCTCGCCGCCGGCACCGACATCATGCTGATGGACGAGGCGTTCAGCGCCCTCGACCCGCTCATCCGCAAGGAGATGCAGGACCAGCTCCTCGAGCTCCAGGCAGAGCTCGGCAAGACCATCCTGTTCATCACCCACGACCTCAACGAGGCCATGCGCCTCGGTGACCGCATCGCGATGATGCGCGACGGGCGTGTGGTCCAGGTCGGCACGTCGGAGCAGATCCTCAACGAGCCCGCCAACGACTACGTCGCCCAGTTCGTCGCGGACGTGGATCGCTCGCGCGTCCTGTCCGCCGGCGACGTGATGGAACGACCCGTCGCCGTGGTCGGCCCGGAGTCGGGTCCGAAGGCCGCGCACAAGCTGATGCGTGAGCACCAGGTCTCCTCCCTGCTCGTCACGGCCCGCGACCGCAAGGTCGTCGGCATCGTGTGGGAGAAGGACGTCGCCGACGCCGTGCGGCAGGGCACGGACACGCTCCCGGTGAGCAGCGACCCGGTCGCGCAGGTCTCCCCGGACACGGCGCTGGCCGACCTGTTCCACGACGCGGCGACCAGCCAGGCTCCCCTGGCCGTGGTCGGGGCGGACGGTCGCCTGCAGGGCGTCATCCCGCGGGTGACGCTGCTCAGCGCCCTGGCCGTACCCGGCGCCGACAGCGCGCTCAGCCCGGCCGAGCCGGGCGACGGCCCCGCCGACGGTGAGCCCGCCCTCGACACCGCAGGAGCGAAGTGATGGCACCGATGTCCACCTCTGACGGCACGACCATCCCGAAGGTGCCGATCGGCGAGGCCGTCGACAACGGGATCGACTGGATCAACGACAACCTCGAGTGGCTGCTGGACGGCATCACCGCGGTGATGTCCTTCCTCATCGACGGCATCACCGAGCTGCTGCTGCTCCCCGCGCCGCTGATCATGGTCGCGGTGTTCACCCTGCTCGCGCTGCTCGTGCGCTCCTGGGGGCTCGCGGTCTTCACGCTTGTCGGCATGCTGCTCATCATCAGCATGGAGATGTGGGAACCGGCGATGGAGACGCTCAGCCTCGTGCTGGTCGCGACCGTCATCGCGGTCGTCATCGCCGTCCCGGTGGGGATCCTCGCTGCCCGCAACGACACCGTCAGCGCCTTCGTCCGGCCCGTGCTGGACTTCATGCAGACCATGCCGGCCTTCGTCTACCTGGTTCCAGTAGTCGTCTTCTTCGGGATCGGTGTCGTGCCCGGCGTCTGCGCCACGATCGTCTTCGCCCTGCCGCCCGGGGTCCGGCTCACCGAGCTGGGCATCCGTCAGGTCGACTCCGAGACCGTCGAGGCCGGTGAGGCGTTCGGCGGCACCCCGCGGCAGATCCTGGGCGGTATCCAGCTCCCGCTGGGCCTGCCCACCATCATGGCCGGCGTCAACCAGGTCATCATGCTGGCCCTGTCGATGGCCGTGGTGGCCGGCATCGTCGGTGCCGGCGGCCTCGGCGGCAGGGTCGTCTCCTCGATCTCCACGCTCGACGTCCCGCTCGGGGTCGAGGGCGGCCTGTCCGTCGTGATCCTGGCCATCTTCCTCGACCGGCTCACCGGTGCGATCGGCCAGCCCACCGGCCGCTCGCTGGTCGCCATCCTCAGCAGCCGGAAGGGCGACGGCGCTCGAGCCGCCACCGCGGGAGCGGCCTGAGCCACCGCAGCACACAGTCCTGCCGGACGGGGACCGACCCGTCTGGAAACCCACGTCCAGGGACTCGTCCCAGATCGGGACGCCGTCCCCCGACACGGAAGGAACTCATCTCATGAGCACCCATCGCAAGCACCTGCGCCGCCGCCAGGGCGTCGCCCTCGTCTCCGCCGCCGCCCTCGGCCTGACCCTGACCGCGTGCGGGTCTGACGACGCCGGCTCCGACGGCGCTGACGAGACGGCCGCCGAGGACATGACCATCAACCTGGGCTACATCCCGTCGTGGACCGACGGGCTGAGCACCGCCTACCTGCTGGACAACGTGCTCTCGGAGGCCGGCTACACGGTCGAGCACGAGGAGGTCCAGGAGGCCGGCCTGCTCTACACCGCGCTCGCCGAGGGTGACGTCGACATGTACCCGTCGGCCTGGCCCGAGGTGACCCACGCGCAGTACATGGAGGAGTACGGCGACTCCATCGAGGACCTGGGGACCTACTACGGCAACGCCAAGCTGACGATGGCGGTGCCGGAGTACACCGACATCGACTCGATCGCCGAGCTCGCGGACAACCCCGAGATGTTCGACGGCACCATCACGGGCATCGAGCCGGGCGCCGGGCTCACGGCGGCCGTCCAGGACAACGTCATCCCGACCTACGGCCTGGACGAGGCGGGCTACGAGCTGCAGACGTCCTCCACCACGGCGATGCTCACCGAGCTGGAGCAGGCCACGGAGAACGAGGAGGACATCCTCGTCACGCTGTGGCAGCCGTTCTGGGCGAACGCCTCCTACCCGGTCAAGACGCTCGAGGACCCGGAGGGTGCGCTCGGCGAGGCCGAGGGCCTGCACTTCCTCGGCACCGACGGCTTCGCGGAGGAGCACCCCGAGGTCGCCGACTGGATCGGTCAGATCACGCTCGACGACGCGCAGTACGGCTCCCTCGAGGACACCGTCGTCAACGAGTTCCCGGACGACCCGGCCGCGGGCGTCGAGGCGTGGCTCGAGGAGAACCCCGACGTCATCCCGGCGTTCGAGGGCTGATCGTCACGATCTGACACGCTGCACCGCAGCGACGAGGCGCCCGCCCCGGCCACGTGCCGGGGCGGGCGCCTCGTCGTGGTCGGGGCCGGGCCCAGATGTCCCGGGACGTGTCAGGCGGCGACGCGAGCCTGCTGGGCCTGGGCGACCACGTCCTGGCTCCGCACGGCGTGCGCGTCGTGGCCCTGGGCGGCGCGGTCGTCCGGGGCCACGGGCCGGGAAGGTCGCGTCGGCCCGGGCGTCAGCCTGCGGGTCACGGCGCGGCGCAGGCGCGTCGAGAACGGCCGTTCCACGGCGTAGTGGATCGCCGCGGCCAACACCAGGGAGACGGTGGTGGCGGCGACGAGCACGGCCCAGGCGTTGACGCCCTGCCCGGCCAGCGCCTCGGTGACGGCCCAGCCGAACTGGGTGTGCACCAGGTACAGCGGGTAGGTCAGTGCGCCGGCGAGCACGCAGAGTGCCGCGAGGTGAGGTTCGCGGACGGTGGCCCCCGGCTGCACGGCGAGCCAGACGGCGCCGACGACGGCGAGCAGCACCACGACCGCGACGCCGGCGTGGACGGGCACGCCCTGCAACGCGGCCGCGTGCTCGCTGGACGTGGTGACCCGGTCGCCGGCGAGGACGAGGAGCAGTGCCAGCGCACCGGCGTCGACGGCGAGCGCGCGGCGGGTGCCGTCGGGCTCGGCCTCGCGGCGGGCCGAGACGTCCTGCCAGAGCAGGAACAGGATCATGCCGATGCCGAAGTAGACGGAGTGCCGCACGACGAGGTGCTCGGCGACCTCGGGGTAGCCGAACCCGCGCACGAGCATCCCGGCGGCGGGCCAGGCCAGGGCGAGCGTCAGGACGCGGCCACGGGTCAGCGGGCCGAGCAGCATGAGCAGGCCGACCAGCACGTAGAACTTCAGCTCGACGAGCAACGTCCAGTAGACGACCTGGGACAGCTCGGCGCCGAAGACGTCAGGGGCCATCGTGAGGTTGAGGAGGGTGTCGCCGACGCTCAGCTCGCGTCCGCCCGTCCAGACCGACTGCAGCAGGGCGGTGACCAGCACGCAGGCCCACAGGGCGGGGTAGAGGCGTCCGGCGCGGGACCCGGTGAACTGGGCCACGGTGCGGCCCTGGCTCGACCAGAGGATGGCGAACCCGCTGATGACGAAGAACGCCTCGACCGCCAGCCAGCCGTAGCGGGTGACCTGGTTGATGCCGTCGAACAACGCGGTGACGTCGGTTCCCCAGTAGGTGCTCGCCGTGGGCGTCGCCGTGAAGTGGTAGACCACGACGGCGAACGCCGCGCCGAACCGCAACACGTCGAGCAGGTGCTTGCGCGGTGCTGGCATCGTCGTCGTGGGTGCCGAAGTCATCTCGCCGACCTTAGATCACGAATAGATAACATTCTAGCTCGGGGCATCTGGCTCGGGTGAAAAAGTTGGGCGACGCGCCCATTGGCAGGGCGCGACCGGCCGCGTGCTCCTACGATCGAGCGCCCCCACCCGCCGGCTGTCGTCCCGGCCCGTCGCGAAGGATCCCCTCATGCGCTCGTTGCTCGCCTCGCTCGCCCTCGGTGCGCTGCTCGCCTCCGGCGCGGTCGTCGCCACCGGACCTGCGGCGTCGGCCGCGCCGTCCGCCGTCGCTGTGCCGGGCGTCGTCCAGGCGACGTCCGTGTCGACCGGCGTGGCCACGGCCAAGAAGCCCGGGAAGGTCACCGTCAAGAAGATCGGCACGAGAACCGCGCCCTACGGCGGCAAGGCGACGATCAAGCCCCGCGTGACGAAGTCCGGGCAGGTCAAGATCACGTCGAAGACGCTGACCGTCAAGCGGTCGGGCAAGACCGTCGCGAAGAACAAGAAGGTCGTCTCGCTCAGCCCGGCACCTACCGGGTGATCACGAAGGCGACGTTCAAGCGCTACTCGCTCAAGTCCACCGCCCGGGGCACCGTGCGGGTCTACGGACCGACGAAGACCAGGACGTTGAAGCAGAATCTCGTGGTCAAGCAGGGCAAGCGTCCCGCGCGCACGGCACCGGCCAGCAAGTGGAGCTGCCCGGACTGGGCGCCCGTGAAGGGCAACCAGTCCGGCATCTACCACCCGCCGGGCGGCACCTACTACAGCCGCACCGCTCCGGAAGAGTGCTTCACCACCGAGGCCGCCGCGCGGAACGCAGGCTACCGGGCGCCCACACGCTGACCGGCGCCCGGGCGAACGGTCAGAGCACTCACCCACCTACTACCCTGGGAGGTGCACGCCTCGGTGGCGTGCCACAGCGCCGACGGGAGCCCCCAGCGCGCGACAGCACCGATCGACGTCCCAGGAGGGCACCCATGAGCGACACCGCCGAGGCCACCACCACCCAGCCGACGCCCGGGTTCGACGAGGCGCCGGGCCGCTACAAGGTCCGCTCGCTCGCGCTCGCCGAGGCGGGGCGTCACCAGATCCGGCTCGCCGAGCACGAGATGCCCGGCCTGATGGCCCTGCGCGAGGAGTTCGGCGCGGCGCAGCCGCTGGCTGGCGCGCGGATCGCCGGCTCGCTGCACATGACGGTCCAGACCGCCGTGCTCATCGAGACCCTCACCGCGCTCGGCGCGGAGGTGCGGTGGGCGAGCTGCAACATCTTCAGCACGCAGGACGAGGCCGCGGCCGCCGTCGTCGTGGGCAAGGACGGCACGCCCGACGACCCCCGGGGCGTGCCGGTGTTCGCCTGGAAGGGCGAGTCGCTCGAGGAGTACTGGGCCTGCACCGAGCAGATCCTCGTCTGGCCGGCGGGCGAGGGCCCCAACCTCATCCTCGACGACGGCGGCGACGCCACGATGCTGGTCCACCTCGGGCTGCAGTACGAGCGTGCCGGCGTCGTGCCGCCCAACACGCTGCCCGGCGAGCCGGACCACACCCAGGAGATGAACGTCGTGCGGGACGTCCTGCGGGGGGCGCTGGAGGCCGACCCTCTGCGCTGGACCGGGATCGCCCAGCAGATCGGCGGCGTCACCGAGGAGACCACCACCGGCGTGCACCGCCTGTACCACCTGGCGGAGTCCGGCGAGCTGCTGTTCCCGGCGATCAACGTCAACGACTCGGTCACCAAGTCGAAGTTCGACAACAAGTACGGCATCCGCCACTCGCTGCCCGACGGGATCAACCGCGCCACCGACATCCTCATCGGCGGCAAGGTGGCCTTCGTGGCAGGCTACGGCGACGTCGGCAAGGGGGCCGCCGAGGCCTTCCGTGGTCAGGGCGCGCGCGTCGTCGTCTCCGAGGTCGACCCGATCTGCGCGCTGCAGGCCGCGATGGACGGCTTCCAGGTCGCGCGGATCGAGGACGTCGTCGGCGAGGCCGACTTCTTCATCACCACCACCGGCAACTTCGGCGTCATCACCGCCGAGCACATGCTGGCGATGAAGGACAAGGCCGTGGTCGGCAACATCGGCCACTTCGACAACGAGATCGACATGGCCGGGCTGGCCGACGTGCCGGGCGTGGTCAAGACCGAGATCAAGGCGCAGGTGCACGAGTGGACGCTGCCCGCGGGCAGCGGGCCGGCCGGCGCGGACGGTGCAGAGCGGTCGATCATCGTGCTCTCCGAGGGGCGCCTGCTCAACCTCGGCAACGCGACCGGCCACCCCTCGTTCGTCATGTCGAACTCGTTCGCCAACCAGGTCATCGGCCAGCTCGAGCTCTTCGCGGACATGGCCCGCCCGGCCGACGACCGCCAGTACGAGCGGCAGGTCTACCGCCTGCCCAAGGTGCTCGACGAGAAGGTCGCGCGCCTGCACCTCGATGCGCTCGGCGTGCGCCTGACCGAGCTGAGCCCGCAGCAGGCGGACTACCTCGGCGTGCCCGTCGAGGGCCCGTACAAGCCGGAGCACTACCGCTACTGACCCACCGCGCCGTCGGGCACGGGGGACAACCCCCGTGCCCGACGGCGGCACGCACCCTGGGCAGCAGGAGCGACGCTCGCGAGGATGGGCACCATGACCACCACCACGCGCGCGCCCGGACTCCTCGCCGCGCCCTTCACGCGGAGCACCTGGCGGGCCTACGGGTTCCTGTGGCTCGCGGTCCTGCTCGCGCCCTTCGCCTTCGCCTACGCGCTCTTCACCACCGTGTTCACGTTCACGGTCGGCATCCTGCTGCCCGTGCTCGGGCTGATCGCCGCGGGTGAGCTCGTCGTCGGCGCCCGGGCCTGGGGCGGCATGTACCGGCGGATGGCGCGCAGCCTCCTCGGCGCCGACGTCGGCGACCCGCCCGCTCGTGCGCGGTACCAGGGGTTCTGGCATCGGCTCGGCAAGACCGTCACCGACCCGACCGGCTGGCGTGCCGTGCTCTACCTGGTGGCGACGTTCCCGCTCGCGATCGTCTCGTTCGTGGTCAGCACGGTGTTCCTGGCGGTCGCGCTCGGAGGGATGACGCACTGGCTCTGGTCGTGGTCCCTGCCCTGGCAGGAGGCCCCGGACGGGTCGATGCACCGCGGCTTCTCGATCGTCGCGGGGGAGTGGTCCTGGTTCGCGGACACCCCGCCGCGGCAGCTCCTCCTGGTGGTCGCCGGGTTCGCGCTCCTGCTCCTCTGGCCCCGGGTCCAGGCGCTGTTCGTCGCCCTGTTCCGGCTCCTCGCGGGTGCGCTGCTCGGCCCGACGACGGCGAGCCTGCGCGTCGCCGAGCTGGAGGCCACCCGCGCCGGGGTCGTCGAGGACGCGGACGACCGTCTGCGGCGCATCGAGCGGGACCTGCACGACGGCACTCAGGCACGTCTCGTCGCGGTGGCGATGCAGCTCGGCGAGGCCCGGGACCTGCTCGCCGCGGACCCCGGCAGCGACGGTGGCGGCGGTGCCGGCGGCCGTGACGTCGTGCTGGCCGGAGACCTCGTCGGCACCGCGCACGACTCCACCAAGGAGGCGCTCACCGAGCTGCGCGAGATCGCCCGGGGCATCCACCCGCCCGCCCTCGACAGCGGGCTGGCGGTCGCGCTCGAGACGCTCGGGGCGCGGGCTCCGGTGCCGGTGACCGTCGACGTCGACCCGGCCGTGGAGGCCGGCGGTCGGCTCGCCCCGGCGGTGGAGTCCATCGCCTACTACACGGTCGCCGAGCTGGTCACCAACGCCGTCAAGCACGCCGGCGCCAGCGGGGCGTACGTGCTCGTCGAGCGGACGCCCGACGGGCTGCGTCTGCGCGTGCGCGACGACGGTCAGGGCGGCGCCGTCGTCGTCGCGCCGGACGGCAGCGGTCACCGCACGGGCCTGGCGGGGCTGACCGACCGCATCCGCGCCGTCGACGGCACGCTCGACCTGTCCAGCCCTGCCGGCGGGCCTACGGTGGTCACCGTGCTGCTCCCCACCCGGGCCCGGCCCCGCCCTGCCAGGCCTCGCTCTGCCCGTCCCGCCCCGTCCCGGCCGCGCCGATGAGCCCGGCCGCGCCGAAGACCCCGGCACCGGACGACCGGCGCGGGAGGGCCGCGCACCGCACGCTGCGCGTGGCGATCGCGGAGGACTCCGCCGTCCTGCGCGACGGCCTGGCCGCCCTCGTCGAACGGCGCGGTCACACCGTCGTCGCGGCCGTGGCCGACGGCGTCTCGCTGGAGCAGGAGGTCGCGCTGCGGTACGCCGCCGGTGAGCCGCCGGACGTCGTCGTCGTCGACATCCGCATGCCGCCCACCTTCACCGACGAGGGGTTGCGGTCGGCGCTGGCGCTCCGCGCGGCCCACCCGGACCTCGGTGTGCTGCTGTTCAGCCAGTACGTGGAGACCCGGTACGCCGGGCGGCTGCTGGCCGGCAGCTCGCGCGGTGTCGGCTACCTCCTCAAGGACCGCGTGGCCGACGTCGGCGACTTCCTGGACGCCCTCGTGCGGATCGCCGACGGCCAGACGGTCCTCGACCCCGAGGTGGTCTCCCAGCTCATGGGGGCCTCGCACGACGACGGGCTCTCCCGGCTCACGGACCGCGAGCGCGAGGTGCTCGGCCTCATGGCGCAGGGCCGCTCCAACGGAGCGATCGCCGACCTGCTCTTCCTGTCGTACGGGGCGGTCGAGAAGAACGTCGCGTCGATCTTCACCAAGCTCGACCTCCCGCAGGACGCGGCGGACCACCGCCGGGTCCTCGCCGTGCTGCGGTACCTCGGCGTCCCCGAGTAGCGCGGCAGTAGGGGTGACCCCCGGAAAAGTCCGGGGGTTCGCGGCCCGCAGACCGGGGGATCCACCCATGGTGATCGTCCTCGCAGGTCAGCAGGCTGAAGGGGTACCTCGACCCCTCGACCGCGGAGCCCGACATGCCGACGACCACACCGGCGCACAGCGCACCACCACCCGCACCCGCGCCCGCGGCGGTGGCGCTGCTCGACCGCCCCGCGGCGCCGCCGTCGGCGCCGGCCCCCGTCCCGACCGACCGCGACCGGTTCGTCGACGTCGTCCGTGCCCTGGGGGTCATGGCGGTCGTGGCGCTCCACTGGCTGATGGCGGACGCCTCCTGGGACGGGACGACGCTGCGCATCGGCAACGCCCTGGCCCACGGGGCAGGCTGGACCCTCACCTGGCTCCAGCCGCTGCCCCTGCTCTTCTTCGCCGCGGGCGCGGCCGCCGGCTACCGGGGCGTGCCGCCGGGCGTGGCTTGGTGGCGGCGCGTGGCTTGGTGGCGGGGCGTGGCGGGCAGCGCGCGCGGTGCGGCACGGCCCGTCGCCGTCCTGCTGGCCGCCTGGACGGTGGCGGCCCTGGTGCTGGTGGCCGAGGGGGTGCCCGACGGCGCGGTGTGGCGTCTGGTACGGATGGTGCCGCAGCCGTTGTGGTTCCTCGGCGTGTGGCTCGTGCTCCTGGCGTGCGCTCCGCTGCTGGTCCTGGCCTGGCGCCGATGGCGGTGGGCGGCCGCGGCGGTCGTCGTCGCCCTGCCGCTGGGGGTGGACGCCCTGCGGTTCGGTGCCGGCCTGGACGGTGCGGCCTGGACCACGGTGGTCCTGGCGTGGGCCGTGCCGTTCGGCGCCGGTGCGGCGTACGCGACCGACCGGCGCGACGGCCGGCGGACGGGTCCACGCGCCCGCGCCCTGGTGGGCGCAGCGCTGGCGGCGCTGGCGGGTGCGGCGCTGCTGATCGCCGTCGGGCCCTACCCCGCGAGCCTCGTCGGGATGCCGGGGGCCCAGGTCTCCAACCTGGCTCCGCCCACCGCGCCCGTCGTGCTGCACGCCGTCGCCATGGTGTGCCTGGCGCTCGCGGCGCGCCCGGTGCTGGTCCGGTGGGCGGCCGGGCGTCCGGTCGTCAGCGCGATGGCGAGGCGCTCCATGACCGTGTACCTGTGGCACCTGACGGCGATGTTCGTCGTCGTGGGCACGGTGCTCCTCGGGCTGGGCCGGGGGCTGCCCGAGGCGTGGTCGACGGACTGGTGGGCGGGTCGGCCGGTGTGGTTCGGCGCCTACCTGCTCGTGCTGGTCGGTCTGGTCGCGCTGTTCGGACGGTTCGAGTCGTCGCGGGCCGGGGCCCGGCAGGCTCGCGTCACCGGGGCGCGGGAGGCGTCCCGCCGGTGAGACACCGACGCCCCGCCCCGCCCGGTCCGGACCGGGCGGGGCGTCGAGGGGGACGGTCAGGAGCAGTTCTCCGAGGTGTACTCGTTGATCTCGGCGTTCGCCGTGGTGAACTCCTCGCTGGAAAACTCGCCCATGGCCTCGGTGAGGGCCGTCGGGTCGGCGTTCTCGATGTCGGACAGCGCCTCGGAGGCCGTGTCCGTGAAGGTGCGGAAGGCGGAGGTGATGACCGCGTACGAGTCGGCGATCTCCTCCGGGGCCTCGACCGACTCGACCTCGGTCGCCAGCTCCTCGAGCGAGGCGACCGCGGCCTCCGGGTCGCTCGGGTCGACGTTCTGCAGGTCGGTCGTCAGCTCGTCCATCGAGCTGAAGGAGTCGCAGAACGCCTGCGCGCTCTCGTCCGACCCGCCGCAGGCCGTCAGCGAGAGGGTGAGCACGCCGGCGGCAGCCAGAGCGGTGGTCCGGGAAAGGTTGGTTCGCATACAGCCACCCTAGAGGGCGCTCCAAGGAGCTGCCCAGGCCGTCTCGCGATCCAGGCGGTGGACATCGGGTGGTCGCGTGCGGTCAGTCGCGCGGGTCCGTGATCGCGTACGGCAGCCGGTGCAGCACCTCGGCCCGCTGCGCCGCGCGCTCCCGCTCGGCACGGCCGCGGACGAGCTCGCGGTCCCGCCGCTCGTGCAGGACGGCGTGCAGGAACGCCTCCGCGGGAGTACCCGGCGGGGGGCCGGGGGCCACGTAGGCCTCCACCTGGCCGGCGAGCTCGTCGGTGAGCAGGGCACGCGAGGACGGCGCGAGCCGGGCCGCCCGGTCGAGCACCTGCCGCGCCCGCAGCGCCAGCCCGTCCGGCAGCCGGCGGATGTCGGCGGTGTGCGCCCACCCCGCCAGGTCCGGGGCCATCACCAGCGGCCGCTCCCAGCCCCGCGCGCCGCGTACCCGCACCGCGTAGGTGCCCGCGAGGAGGTCACCGAGCCGCTTGCCGCGGGCGTTGGCGAGCGACGTGATCATCGCGACCGCCCCGAAGGTGAACCACAGCTCGAAGACCCCCACCAGCGCCCGCACGAACGCGTGCCGCAGTCGCACCGGGCCGCCGTCGTCGCGCACCACCCGCAACCCCGTCGCCAGCTTGCCCGGCGAGCGCCCGCGGGTCAGCGTCTCCACGGCGACCGGCAGGGCGACGAGGAACGTCACCATCAGCACGACCGCCAGCGTGTTGCCCCACTGCTCGTTCAACCGGTCGACGGTGGTGCCCAGCACGACGCTCGCCGTGACGACGAACAGCACCACCGTCGCCAGCGCGTCCAGCAGCGCGCCTCCCGCACGCGTCGCGAACGACGCCGGTCGGGCGTCGAGGACCACGCCCTCGCCGATGAGGATTCCGTCCTGCACCGTGCCTCCGTCTCCTCGGTCGGACTGTCGGAGACGCCGTCGTCGCGACAACGTCTCCTGTGGCAGGGTAGCGGTCGTGGACCTGGATGCCTTCACCGCCGTGCACCGCCCGGAGTGGGACCGCCTCGCCCGTCTCGCGAAGCAGCGCCGGCTCGACGGCGCCGAGGCGGACGAGCTCGTGCGGCTCTACCAGGCCGTCGCGACCCACCTGTCGACCGTGCGGTCCGCGGCCCCCGACCCCGTCCTGGTCACCCGCCTGTCCGAGCTCCTGAGCCGGGCGCGCACCCGGATCGCCGGTGCCCACGAACCCGCCTGGTCGGAGGTCGTGCGGTACGCCACGGTCAGCGTGCCCGCAGCCCTCTACCGGATCCGGTGGTGGAGCTTCTGGGTGACCGTCGGCTTCCTGCTGGTCGCCCTGGTCGCCGGCGTGCAGGTCGCGACCGACCCCGACGCGCTCGCCGCCCTCATGTCGCCGTCGCAGCAGGAGCAGTATGTCGACGAGGCGTTCGCCTCCTACTACGACCCCGGCACGTCGTTCGCCGCGATGGTGTGGACGAACAACGCGTGGATCGCCCTGCAGATGGTGGCCTTCGGCGTCACGGGGATCTGGCCGGTGTACGTGCTGCTGCAGAACGCCGTGAGCGTCGGCTCGATCGGCGGGATGATGGCGGCGCACGGCGAGCTGACGCTCTTCCTGCAGCTCATCACACCGCACGGGCTCCTCGAGCTGACCAGCATCTTCGTCGCCGGGGCGGCCGGGCTGCGGCTGTTCTGGTCGTGGGTCGACCCGGGCCCGCGACCCCGCTCGACGGCGCTCGCGGCCGAGGGGCGCGCGCTCGTCACGGTGGGCGTCGGACTCGTCGGGGCGCTGGCGCTGTCCGGCCTGGTCGAGGGCTTCGTCACCGGCTCCGGCCTGCCGTGGTGGCTCAAGATCCTCATCGGGGCGCTGGCCCTGGCCGCGTTCCTCACGTACTGCCTGGTGCTCGGCCGCCGTGCGGTGCGGGCCGGGGAGACCGGGGACCTCGACGCCGACCGCGCGGGCGCCGTCCTGCCCACCGCCGGCTGACCCCCGAGCCGCTGTGGGTATGAAATCTACGAGTTTGCGCAGCGCAAACTCGTAGATTTCATACCCACAGCGGCTCGGGGACGGGCGGTCAGAGGCGGCCTGCGGCCTTGAGCGCCAGGTAGGTGTCCGCCAGGCGCGGCGCGAGGTCGTCCGGCAGGGCCTCGAGCACCTCGGCACCGTGCTGGCGCAGGACGGCCGCCACGGCGGAGCGCTCGAGGTCCCCCCGCACCGCCGCGGCGGCGTCGTAGACCTCCTCGACGTCCGCGCGGCCGGACCGCAACCGCGCCACTTCGGCGTCGGTGACCGCCGCGACCACGACCTGGTGCTGGGCGGCGAGCTGGTCGACGACGGGCAGCAGCCCCGTCTCCACGACGGCCGGGTCGAGCGAGGTCAGCAGCACCACGAGCGCGCGCTGCGAGACCCGGGCCCGCACCTGGCCCACCAGTCCCGTCCAGTCCGTCTCCAGCAGCACCGGCTCGACGGCGGAGAGCGCGTCGGCCAGGGCGGGCAGCAGCCGCGGCCCCGACGCCCCCGCGACCCGCGCCCGCAGCGTCCGGTCGTAGGCGAGCACCTGGACGCGGTCGCCCGCGCGGTCGGCCAGCGCCGTCAGCAGCAGGGCCGCCTCGACGCTCGCCTCCAGCCGCGTCCCGCCGTTGTTCACCGACCCCTGCGACGACGTGCCGATCCGCGCCGCCGACGTCCGGCCGGTGTCCAGCACGACGACCACCCGGCGGTCCCGCTCCGGACGCCACGTGCGCACGACCACGTCGCCGCCGCGGGCGGTGGCCCGCCAGTCGATCGAGCGGACGTCGTCGCCCACCACGTACTCCCGCAGCGAGTCGAACTCGGTCCCCTCGCCACGCACCTGCACCGAGGCGCGCCCGTCCATCTCGCGCAGGCGCGCCAGACGGCTCGGCAGGTGACGCCGCGAGGCGAACTCCGGCAGCACCCGGATCCGGCCGCCCACGGCGATCGACGCCTGCCGGCCCGCCACCCGGAGCGGGCCGAGCGTCCTGATCGTCACCGGACCGGCGGCCCGGTCGCCGCGCCGGGTGGGCAGCAGGGGAGTGCTCAGCCGCACCGACTCCCCGCCGGGCAGGTCCACCCGGTGCCGTGCCGTCCGGGCCGGCTCCGCGGCGTCGGTGTGCGGGCGCAGCCCCCCGTCGTCGTCGTGTTCCGTGGCCAGCGACGGCGGCCAGGCGTCCCGTACCAGCGCACGCAGCCGTCGGCGGGCCGCGTTGGTCAGGACGAGCCGGGACGTCGTCGGGGTGCCCAGGCGGACCGAGGTCGGGACCGTCCGCTGCAGGGTGACCTGTCGCGGCGAGACGGCCAGGGCCGCGTCGACCAGGCAGACGACCACGACCACCACGGCCCAGAGCAGCACCGTCCCGGGCACCGGCCAGATCGCGACCGGCACCAGACCGAGCGCCGCCAGCACGACGGCGCGCCAGGACAGCGCCATCTCAGCGGGGGACCGGGACAGCGGCCAGGACGGTGCCGAGCACGGACTCGGCCGTCACGCCCTCGAGCTCCGCCTCGGGGCGGAGCTGGACGCGGTGGCGCAGCGTCGGGTGGGCGAGCGCCTTGACGTCGTCCGGGGTGACGTACATGCGACCCGACAGCCAGGCCCACGCCCGGGCCGCCGCGAGCAGGGCCGTCGCACCGCGGGGCGAGACGCCGAGCTGCAACGACGGCGACTGACGGGTCGCCCGGCACACGTCGACGGCGTAGCCGAGGACCTCGCCGGAGACCTCCACCTGGCGGACCTCCGCCCGCGCCGCGGCGAGCACGTCCGCGTCGGCGACGGCGCGCACCCCGGCCGCGCCCAGGTCGCGGGGGTCGAACCCGCCGGCGTGCCGGGCGAGCACCTCCACCTCGGCGTCCCGCTCGGGCAGCGGCAGCAGCACCTTGAGCAGGAACCGGTCGAGCTGCGCCTCCGGCAACGGGTACGTGCCCTCGTGCTCCACCGGGTTCTGCGTCGCGATGACGACGAACGGCTCCGGCAGCGGCCGCGGGTCGCCGTCCACGGACACCTGACGCTCCTCCATCGACTCCAGGAGCGAGGCCTGGGTCTTCGGAGGCGTGCGGTTGATCTCGTCGGCGAGCAGCAGGTTGGTGAACACCGGGCCCTGGCGGAACGAGAACTCCGCGCTGCGGGCGTCGTAGACCAGCGAGCCCGTCACGTCGCCCGGCATGAGGTCCGGGGTGAACTGGACCCGCTTGAAGTCGAGGTCGAGCGAGGCGGCGAGCGAGCGGACCAGGAGGGTCTTGGCCACCCCGGGCACACCCTCGAGCAGCACGTGGCCCGAGCACAGCAGCGCGATGAGCAGGCTCGTCACGGCCGAGTCCTGGCCGACCACGGCCTTGCCCACCTCGGTGCGCACGCCGGCCAGCGCGCGGCGCAGCTCCAGCGAGGGCTGCGGCGGCTCCGGGGGAGCGGCCGGCGCAGCGGGCGCCGCGGCCGGCGCAGCCGGTGTCGCGGCCGGCGCGGCCGACGCGTCGCTCGGTGGCGGCGGGCCGGGGACGGGCGGCGTCTGCTGGTTCTCGTCGGATGGGGTCACGGTCGGTGAACCTCGCTCTCCAGGGTGTCGAGCCGGCGGGCGAGCTCGCTGAGCGCGGCGTCGTCGGCGGGTGGTGGTCCGTAGATCAGGTCGGCGACCTCGCGGGGGTCGCGTCCCGTGGCGCGCACGACGGCGTCGACCACGGCATCGGGGTGCGTGGAGCGCGCCAGGCCGAGGCGCTGGGCGACGGCCTGCGCGGTCGCGGCCCGCAGGCCGGCCGCGGCGTGCCCGCGCGAGCGTGCCCGGCGGTACAGCCGGGCACGGCCGCGGGTGGACTCCGCGGACGGCACCACCACGGGGAGCCGTTCGGCGACGAGCCCGCCCAGACGACGACCGCGCCAGAGGATGACGACGAGGGCGACCAGGACGGCCCACCACAGCACCGTGCCGAACCAGTCCGGGAGCACGCTCGCCGGCGCCGGGTCGGGTGCGGAGGTCTCGACCGTGGAGTCGGCGGGGTCCGGCACCAGCCAGACCAGCCGCTCGTGGGCGCCGAGGAGGTGCAGCGCGAGCGCGGCGTTGCCCTCGGTGAGCACCGTGTCGTTGCGCAGCAGGGCCGCGTCGTCCACGGCCACCACGGACCGGCCGTACCGCTCCAGCGCGGCCAGCACCGACGCGCCCTGACCGTCGGCCCAGCACGTGGTCACCGCCGGGCCGACCGCCTCGAGGCCGGGCTGCAGCTCCGAGGGGCCGGCGGCGACGGCGGCAGGGACGTCGCAGCCGGGCTCGACCGGGAGGGCCGGTGCCTCCCGCCAGGGCGTGCGCTGGACCTGGTCCCCGGTGACCGCCCGCAGCAGCCCGTCGTCGGCACCTGCGAGGACGACGTCGGCCTCGGCCGCGGCGAGCGCGTCGACCTGCTCCGGCAGGAGGAACGGCGCGGGCGTGACGAGGAGCGTCGTCCCGGCGCCGGCGGCGTCCACGGCGTCGGCGACCCGTGCGACGTGCTCCACCTGGACGCCCTGCCGCCCGAGGACCTGGGCGAGCGCCCGGGAGCCGTCGGGTCGGGAGTTCTCCGGGTCGTAGGGGATGACCGACCCCGGGGGCCGCATGACGGCGAGGACCAGCGCGGCCAGGAGCAGGGCGGCCATCCCCCAGACCACCCAGCGCACGGCGCGCCACCGCCGTCGGCTCCGCGAGCCGAGGGTGGTCCCGTCGCCGGTGACCGGTGCCGACGTCCAGGTGCCCGTCGGGGACGTCGTGGGCGCGCTCACGGTGCCACCTCCGCGACGGCCGGCGCCGGCCGGGTCTCCGTCGCCCGGGCGTCGAGCGTACGCATCATCGCGTCGTCGTCCGGGCCGGCGGGCAGGTGGCCGTAGCAGACGGCGTCGAACCGCTCGGCCGCGTCGTGCAGCGCGGTGCCCAGGCCCGGGAGCCGGGCGCTCGCGGCGGCTGCGGCCTCCCGGGCGGTCCGCCCAGGACGCTCGTCGAGCACCACCCGCTCCTCCAGCCCGCGCACCACGGCGCGGAAGCGTTCGAGCACGGCGAGGGTCCAGTCCTGGCTGTCGGCGGCCCGGTCGGCGGCGGCGCGCATCTGGTCGGCGGTGCGGGCGTCGTCCTCGTGCACGACGGCGGAGCCGCGGGCGGCGTGGCGCCGCAGCCGGGCGGGGCCCGCCACGAAGTACGCGACCGCCACGACCGCCACCAGCACGACCGCGACGATGACGGCGAGCCGCCACGGGCTGACGTCCACGGCGCCGATCCCGGAGAAGAGGTCCAGGATCCACTCGAGCAGCCGCATCAGGAGCGAGGGGTCCTGGGCGTACTCGGGCTTCGCGAGCTCCTCGACCAGCCAGTCGCGTGCCGTCTCGCGGTCCGGCACCACGGGCACCTCGGTGGCGTGCAGGAGGGCACGGCCCGTCGCCGCGACGCTCACCACTGCGGGCTGCCCCCGGGCGGCGGCTGGGTCCCCGGCATGCCGGCAGGCCCGTCGGAAGGCTGGTTCGCCGCCCGCTCGGCCGCCGCGGCGAGCTGGACGTCGAGGCCCTCGCCGCGCATCCGGACGTCGGTGTAGACCAGGGCGACGACGCTCGAGACGAACACGAGGTAGACGATGCTCGCGATGACGGACGCCGCGACCGACGCCACGATGAGCCCCCAGCCGACGTCGCCGCCGTCGACGAACACCCCCAGCAGGCTGAGCGGGTAGGCGACGACCTGGCCGGCGACGCTCGCGATGATGCTGGCGAGCAGCACGGTACCGAGGACCCGCCAGAACGCGCCGCGGGTGAGACGCCAGGCGCGGGCGATCGTCCGGCCGAGCCCGCTGCCCTCCAGCACGAGCGCCGGGGCGACCAGCATGAGCCGGACCCAGAGCCAGCCGGCCAGCACCAGGACCACGGCGAAGCACAGCAGCCCGAGGACGACCGTGAGCGTCACCGACTCGGTCGCGACGGCCACGGTGGTCACGAGCAGCACGAGCCCGATCGTCGCGACGGTCAGTGCGGTGCCGACGACCACGGACCGCAGCAGCATCCAGCCGATGAGGACGGCGAGGCGCGGGCGCACCTTCCGCCAGACCTCACCCACCGTCAGCTTGCGGCCGATGACGGACTGGCTCACCGAGACGGTGATGAAACCCTCGGTGACAGGCTGTGCGATGAGCAGCGTCAGCGACAGGGCGCCGGAGATGGCCATGAGCTGGGCGAACCAGTCGAGGTCCGCCGCCGTGAAGCCGTCGACGGTGGCCTCGGTGCTGAAGGGCTCGGCGAACAGGCTCGTCAGCGCCGGGACAGCGAACTGAGCGAGCAGCGCGGCCAGCAGCGTGGCGGCGGCCACCACGATCGAGACCAGCCCGAGCATGACTGCCGGGTTGTGCCGGACGGCGCTGAACGCGCCGTCGAAGATCTCGCCGAGGGACAGCGGGCGCAGCGGGACGACGCCGGGCTTGGTCGCCGACGGGCCGTAGGGGTGTGGCTGCTGCGGCCCGGGGGAGGGCCGACCAGGACCGTACCGGCCCGGCTCCTGCCCGCTGCCGTACTGCCCGGAACCGTACTGGCCAGGCCCGTACTGCCCGTACGCGGGCGGCCGCGGGGCGTCTCCCCAGCCGGAGGGCGGCGTCGGCTGGTCGGGCGTGCTCATGCTGCCTCCTGGGGCACGGCGAACGGGGCGAGGACGTGACCGCCACGACCCTATAGGCTCCGGGGCCCTGCGGGCGCGTCCCGGACGGATGGTCGTGGACACTGGCAGACTATGGCCATGAAGTCCCGCGTCCTGGTGGTCGACGACGACACTGCCCTCGCCGAGATGATCGGCATCGTCCTGGAGTCCGAAGGCCTCGAGCTGAGCTTCTGCTCCGACGGCGATGCCGCCATCGGCATGTTCCGGTCGACCCAGCCCGACCTCGTCCTGCTCGACCTCATGCTCCCCGGGAAGGACGGTATCGAGATCGCCCGCGAGATCCGGGCCGAGTCCGGGGTGCCGATCATCATGCTCACGGCGAAGACCGACACGGTCGACGTCGTGCTCGGGCTGGAGTCCGGCGCGGACGACTATGTCACCAAGCCCTTCAAGCCCAAGGAGCTCGTCGCCCGCGTACGTGCCCGGCTGCGCCGGTCCGACGAGCCCGGGCCCGAGCGTCTGAAGATCGGTGACGTCGACATCGACGTCACCGGGCACACCGTCACCCGGGACGGTGAGCGCATCAGCCTCACGCCGCTGGAGTTCGACCTCCTGGTCGAGCTGGCCCGCAAGCCGTGGCAGGTCTTCACGCGCGAGGTGCTCCTGGAGAAGGTCTGGGGGTACCGCCACAGCGCCGACACGCGCCTGGTGAACGTCCACGTCCAGCGGCTGCGCTCCAAGATCGAGAACGACCCGGAGAACCCCGAGGTCGTCCAGACCGTGCGTGGGGTGGGCTACAAGGCCGGTGCCGCGCGCTGACCGGCGCGCCGTCGGTGCGCTGGGCCGGGGTGCCCGGTCGCTCGTGCACCGGTGGCGCTCCTCGATGCAGGTGCGGGTGGTCACCTCGGCGGTCGCCCTCGGGGTGCTGGCCGTGGCCGTCCTCGGCCTCTACCTGTCGTACTCGATCCGCGACGGGCTGTTCGACCAGCGGGTGGACCAGATCGAGCGCGAGAACGCCGCGGTGATCCAGGAGGCCCGGTCGCGCCTGGGTAGCTCCGCCGCGACGCAGACCGGCGAGCAGCAGGCGCTCCTGCGCGACCAGATCCTGTCGTTGAGCGCGGGCGGGTCCAGCGCCCAGGACTACTTCCTGCGGCAGGCGCCGGACCTGCGGCTCCCGCTCGCCGACCCCTCCTCGCGCCAGGGCCTGGCCGTCACCGACGTCGTCACGCCCGAGATGCGCACCGCCACGCTCGCGACGACGGACCAGGTGCTGCAGTCGGTGCCGATCCCGGCCGACGCCTCCGGGACGGGGATGGAGGAGCCGGGCATGGTGGTCGGTGCCACGGTGGAGCTGCCGTCGGCCGGGACGTTCGAGCTGTACTCGTTGTACTCGCTCGCCCCGGAGCAGGAGACGCTGCGGTTCGTGCAGCGCACCCTGGCGATCGGTGCGGTCGCCATCCTCGCGATGATCGCGCTGCTCACGTGGACCGTCACGCGTCAGACGGTCGCCCCGGTGCGCCGCGCCGCCACGGCGGCGGCCCGTCTCGGCGAGGGGCACCTGGACGTCCGCGTCCCGGGGTCGCGGGGCTACGACGAGATGGCGACCCTGGCACGGACCTTCAACGAGATGGCCGACAACCTCGAGGAACAGATCGCCCGGATGGAGGAGCTGTCCGCCGCTCAGCGGCGGTTCGTCTCCGACGTGTCGCACGAGCTGCGGACGCCGCTGACGACGATCCGCATGGCGGGCGAGGTCATCCACGGCGCGCGGGAGGACCTCGAGCCGTCCGCCCGGCGCTCCGCGGAGCTGCTGCAGACCCAGCTCGACCGCTTCGAGGAGCTCCTGACCGACCTGCTGGAGATCAGCAGGTTCGACGCCGGTGCGGCCGTGCTCGACGTGGAGCACCGGGACGTGCGCGGCGTGGTGACCGCCGTCGTGGACACGTGCGCGCCGCTCGCCGAACGCCGCTCGGTGTTCCTGTCCGTCGACATGCCGGAGGACCGCACGACGGCGGACATCGACCCGCGCCGCGTCGAACGGATCCTGCGCAACCTCGTGGTCAACGCGATCGAGCACGCGGAGGGCAAGCCGGTCGAGGTGACGGTCGGCCAGGACGCCGAGGCGGTCGCGGTGGTGGTCCGCGACCACGGTGTCGGGCTCTCGCCCGACCAGCTCAACCGGGTCTTCGACCGGTTCTGGCGCGGTGACCCGGCGCGCGCCCGCACCACGGGCGGGACGGGCCTCGGTCTGGCCATCTCGCAGGAGGACGCCCGCCTGCACGGTGGCCGCCTGGACGTGTGGGGGCGGATCGGCCACGGGGCGAGCTTCCGGCTCACGCTGCCGCGTCGCGCCGGTATCGAGATCGGACGCCCGCCGCTGCCCGTCGACGGGCCGCCGCGCGCGGGGGGCCAGCACGTCCCCACCGGGCAGGTGCCCGTCGTCAACCCGCCGACCGGCCCCACCCCGACCGCCATCCCCGACCTGCCGCCCGAGGAGGAGTCCCGATGAACCGGCCCAACGCTCGCCGCGCCCTGTCCGTCGCGTGCGCCGGCGTGCTCGTGGCATCCGTCGCGGCGTGCGCGAGCATCCCGACGACGAGCAGCGTGATGGAGGGCTCCGCCGAGGTCGACGACGCGCAGCCGATCGCCTTCGACGTCCAGGGCCCCGCGGTGGACGCCGACCCGCAGCAGATCGTGCAGGGGTTCGTCAGCGCGGCACAGCTCGGCCCGGCGTCGTCGCAGACGTTCGAAATAGCCCGGGAGTACACGACGCCGGTCGCCCGTGCCTCGTGGGACCAGTACACGCAGGTGCTGATGCTCTCCGAGTACCCGCAGTGGACGGTCGAGGAGTACGACGACGCCTCGGCCACGACGGCCGTGCACGGCGAGGCGACCGTGGTCGCGTCCCTCGACGAGACCGGTGTCTACACCGAGCTGCCCGAGCCCAGCGTCGTGGACGTGACGTTCGAGCTGGCGCGGGGCACCGACGGGCAGTGGCGCATCAGCGGGCTCGACGACGGCCTGCTCGTGCTCGCGGAGTTCCTCACGGACGGGTTCCACCGCACGCCCCTGTACTACCCGACGTCCGACCGGGAGTGGTGGGTGCCCGCGGTGCGCTGGTACCCCAAGCAGTCGTGGCGCACCGCGGCGACGCAGGCGATCCTGGCCGGCCCGCCCGAGGACCTGTCGCAGTCGGCGATCTCCGTCGTCCCCGAGGGGGCGACCCTGGCGATCGACGCCGTGACGGTCTCGAACGACGGCACGATCGACGTGAGCCTGACCTCGGCGATCACCGAGGCGGCCACCGAGGACCGCGCCTTGCTCGTGGCCCAGCTCGAGGCCACGCTGCGTGAGGGCGACGGCCGCACGGTCGTGCTGTCGGAGGGGACGTCGCCGCTCGCCCCGACCACCGCGGCCGAACCGTCACGCCCGGTCACGGTGGGGGACGCCGTCGCCGTCCAGGAGACCGCCGACGGCCAGGTCCTGCGCCGCGTGGTCGGACGGGAGCTGACCGACCTGGCCGAGCCGGTGGACACGTCAGGGCTCGACGTGACCGCGGTCGGCGTCGGGCCCGACGACGGGACGATCGCGGTGCGTGACGGCACCGACCGGCTGCTCCGGCTCACGGACGAAGGGCCGGTCGAGCTGCTCGTCGGCAGGTCGCTCGCGGCGCCGTCGGTCGACCGGTTCGACATGGTCTGGACCGCGACGGGCGGCGGACTGCGGGTCGTCCTGCCCACCGGGGGCGCGGCCCCGGTCGGGGCCGAGTGGCTGACCGGGCTGCCGGTGCGGTCGTTGCGGGTCTCCCCGGAGGGGGCACGGGTCGCGGTCGTCACGGACGGCCCCGACGGTGCGGAGGTCTGGTCCGCGGGGATCGAGCGGGACGCCGAGGACGTCCCGACCGGCCTGTCGACGCCCGTGCGCGTCGGGGGCCCGGTCGACGACGTCGTGGCCGTCGACTGGTCCGAGGAGTCGACGCTGACCCTGCTGTCCGACCCGCCGGGCGCGCCCCGGACCCTGTCCGTCGCGGGCGTCGGCGGGCTGGCCGGTTCCAACGACGGGCTGGCGCGTCCGCTGCCGACGACCGAGCCGCCGACGGCGGTGGCCACCGGCGTGGGGGCGAGCCCGACGCTCGTCCTCGACGACGACGGGACGCTCCGGGTCCGGCAGAGCGCCGCCCTCTGGCCGGCCATCGCGAGCGACGTGGTCGCGGTCGCCTACCCGGGCTGACGGTCCCGGACCTCTTCCACCGCGAGCCCCGTCCACAGGCGCGCGGCGAACGCCGCCGCGGCGCGTGCGGTTCCGGCAGCCTGGCGGGATGCTCGTCCGACTCGCCCGCCTCGTCGTCCCCGTCTCCTGCCCGGGCTGTGGGGCGTACGACGTGCGCTGCTGCTCCGCGTGCGCCGCCGTGACCGCCGGCGGGCCGGTGCGCCGCGTCGAGCACGGCGCGCCGCGGCTGGACCGCCTGGAGGAGGGCGGCCCCCTGCCCGTCTGGGCCGTGGGTGACTACGCCGGCCCGGTGCGCGACGTCGTCGTGGCGTGGAAGGACCGCGAGCGTGCCGACCTCGACGGGCTGCTCGCCGCCGCCCTGCGTCGTGCGGGCACGACCGTGGCCCCGGCGGTCCGGACGGCGGCCGGGCGGGCACCGGTGGCGGTCGTGCCGGCGCCCTCGGCCCCGGGTGCCCGGCTGCGGCGCGGACGGGAGCCCGTCGCCGTGCTGGCGCGGGCGCTCGTCGACGGGCTCGGCGCCCGCTCGGTGCCTGCCGACGTCGTGCCCGCCCTGCGGCGACGGCGGGCCACCCGAGACCAGGTCGGCCTCGGTGTGCGGGCCCGCGGCCGCAACCTCGCCGCGTCGCTCGCGGTCCGCCGGAACGCCCTGAGCCCCGGCACCCCGTGCGTGCTCGTCGACGACGTCCTGACCACGGGAGCGACGCTCGCGGCCGCGGAGCAGGCCCTGACCGACGCCGGAGCCGTGGTCCTCGGCGCGTCGGTGCTGGCCGCGACGCCGCCACCGGACGCAGTCACGGAATCTCCCCATACCGGTTCGACGCCTGCGGTTCACCCGGCCGACACGTTGGGGTTAGTGTGAGAGCCCGACGGCGACCAGCCCGCGGCAGCGGACGGTTCGTCGCATCTCACGAGCGGGCCGGACGACGTCCGGCGACCGGGAGGTGGTGCCCCGACCGGCACCCACCGCGGTGCCCAGACCTCACGACGGGCCGCCCCGAGGGATGCAGCGAGGGTGGCCCACGACGAAGTGGAGCAACACGATGGAGATCGCCGTCGTCGGCAGGCACACGGAGGTCACGGACCGGTTCCGCGACCACGTGGAGGACAAGCTCGCCAAGGTCTCGCAGCTCGCGCCGAACGCGCGCCGCGTGGACGTCGAGGTCACGCACGAGAAGAACCCCCGGCTCAGCGACATGAGCGAGCGGGTGGAGCTGACCGTACGGGACAAGGGACCCGTGATCCGGGCGGAGGCGGCCGCGGACGACCGCTTCGCGGCCCTCGACCTCGCGATCGACAAGCTCAACGAGCGGCTGCGTCGCTCCCGGGACCGCCGCAAGGACCACCGGCGTCGCGGAGCGGACGTCATGCCGCCCGTGGACGTGCGTCCCTACGACGAGGTCCAGGCCGACCTGCCGGAGCCCGAGGCGGAACCGGCGTCGCTCTCGACGCCCGGCGACGCCGTGGAGTACCAGCTCGGCGACTCGCCCGTCGTGATCCGGCAGAAGCTCCACCGGGGTGAGCCGATGACGGCCGACGAGGCCGTGGAGCACATGGAGCTCGTGGGCCACGACTTCTTCCTCTTCATCGACAAGGAGTCGGCCCGTCCCGCCGCCGTGTACCGCCGCCGGGGCTGGTCGTACGGCGTCATCGAGCTGGACGCCAAGTGCAGCGGGGTCGCGCCGGTGACCGAGCTGGGCTGATCGCCGGCCCGGTCCGGGCGAGGAAGGCCTCCCGCCGCACGGTCGCGTTCACGGGCGCTGCGCGCCCTCCACTTCGGGAAGGACGACCGTGCGGCGGGAGGCCTTCCTCGCTCTCGACAGGACTGCTCGGCCAGCCACCGGCAGCGCTGGCGGCAGGAGCGGGCAGGCGTGTCGGTGGGGACGGGCAGGATGCGGGCATGGAGTCGCTCTCGATCGCCGAGGCCCGTCGAGTCGCGCTGCGCGCGCAGGGGCTGGACCGCCCGCGCCGGCCAGGACCCGTCACGATGCGTCAGGTCACCGCCACCGTGGACCGGCTGAACCTGCTGCAGATCGACTCGGTGAACGTGCTGGCCCGCGCGCACCTGGTGCCCCTCTTCTCGCGGCTCGGGCCGTACGACACGGGGCTGCTGGACCGGGCGGCGGGGCGCGCGCCACGGCGACTGGTCGAGACCTGGGCGCACGTCGCCTCCTACGTCCCCACCTCGACGTACCCGCTGCTCGCCTGGCGCCGCCGTGCCCACGAGCGCGAGGCGTGGGGCTCCATCTCCGCCGTGCCGCAGGCGCACCCGCGCGAGCTCGACCTCGTGCGCGCGCTGGTGGTCGAGCAGGGGCCGGTGACGGCCAGCCGGATCCACGACGAGCTCGAGCGGGCGGGCCGCACCGCCCCGCGCGCACGCCTCGAGTGGGGGTGGAACTGGACCACGGCGAAACGCTGCCTCGAGTACCTGTTCTTCACCGGCGAGGTGATGTCGGCCCGGCGCAACGGCGCGTTCGAGCGATGCTACGACCTGCCCGAACGCGTCCTCCCGCCGGCCGTGCGCGACCTGCCCGCCGTGTCCGACCAGGACGCCGTCCGCCGGCTCCTCGAGCTCGGTGCCCGTGCGCACGGCATCGGCACGGCGCGCTGCTTCCGGGACTACTTCCGGCTGCGCGGCCCGCGGGCGCAGCAGGCGCTGGGCGAGCTGGTCGACGCAGGGGTCCTCGTGCCCGTCACGGTCGACGGCTGGGCCGAACCGACGTACCGGCACCGCGACGCCGTCGTGCCGCGGCGGGCCACCGGCGGTGCGCTGCTCAGCCCGTTCGACCCGCTCGTGTGGGAGCGGCGCCGCCTGGAAGCGCTGTTCGACGTCTTCTACCGCATCGAGATCTACGTCCCGGCGCCCCGACGGCGGCTCGGCTACTACGTGCTGCCGTACCTGCAAGGTGACGCGATCACCGCGATGGTCGATCTCAAGGCGGACCGGCCGGCCGGCGTCCTGCGCGTGGTCGCAGCGCACCGGACCCCGCACGCCGACGCCGCGACGCCCGCCGCGCTCGCGGACGAGCTGCGGCTCCTGGCGTCCTGGCTCGGTCTGGACGAGGTGGTGGTCGCACCCGTCGGAGACCTGGCCGACGCGCTGGCGGCCGAGGTCGCCACGCAGCACGCCGGGCATGCAGCGGGGGTGCCGGCGGCAGGCGGCTGAACGGCGCGGGCCTGTCGCGCCGATAGACTGCCCACCCGGTCGGCGCGCGTGTGGAGGAGTTCGGATGACAGCAGACCTTCCCGCGGACGTCTGGATCCTCGCCGCCGGCGCGCTGCTCGTCGCAGCGATCCTCGCGGCCGGGTTCGCCGGGAAGGTCCGCATCCCCGGCCTGCTGCTGTTCCTGGTGCTGGGGATGCTCGTCGCCGACGACGGTCTCGGCCTCGTCCGCCTGTCCGACGTGGAGCTGGCCCAGACGCTCGGCACCGTCGCCCTGCTGCTGATCCTCTTCGAGGGCGGGCTGACGACCAAGCCGGGTGACGTGCGCCGGGCCGCCGGACCGGCGCTCGCCCTGGCGACCGCGGGTGTCGTCGTCACCGCCGCGGTCGTCGCGCTCGCCGGATGGTGGCTGCTCGATCTCGACCCGCTGACCGCCATGCTCATCGGTGCGGTGGTCTCCTCGACCGACGCCGCCGCCGTCTTCGCCGTGCTGCGGCGCTCGCCCCTGCCGCGGCGGATGTCCGCGCTGCTCGAGGTCGAGTCGGGGGCGAACGACCCGGTCGCGATCATGCTCACCGTCGGGCTGGTTGCGACCTTCACGGGCACGCCCGAACCGGCCGACTGGGTCGTGTTCGGGGTGACGCAGGTCGTCGGCGGCATCGTGGCGGGCGCCGTCGTCGGGCTGGCCGGGAGCTGGACGCTGTCCCGGGCCGCGCTCGGGCCGACAGGGGTGTACCCCGTGCTGGCGCTGGGGGTCGCCGGACTGGCCTACGGCGCGGCGGCCCTCGTCGGCGGCTCGGGGTTCCTGGCCGTGTACCTCGCCGGGCTGGTGGTCGGCGCCCGGGTCACGCTGCACCGTCGCGAGATCCGCACCTTCCACGAGGGGCTGTCCAACACGGCGGAGGTGGGGCTCTTCCTCCTGCTCGGCATGCTCGTCTTCCCCTCCGAGCTCCCACCGGTGGCCGGGACCGCCGTGCTCGTGGCGGTGGTGCTCGTGCTCGTCGCCCGCCCGCTCGCCGTCGGGCTGTGCCTGGTGTGGTTCGGGTACACCTGGCGCGAGATCGCCTTCGTCTCGTGGGTCGGGCTGCGTGGAGCGGTCCCGATCGTGCTGGCGACCTTCCCCGCGGTGGCCGGGTACCCGGAGGGCGCCCTCATCTTCAACGTGGTGTTCTTCGTGGTGCTGGCCTCCGCGGCCGTCCAGGGCGTCAGCATCCGCAGCGTCGCCCGGTTCCTCGGTATCGCCGCCGCCGTGCACGACCTCGCCCCCGTCGCGTCGGGCCGACCGCTCGCGGGCACCGCCACGGAGCTGTTCGAGGTCCCGGTCCGGCCGGACCTGGCGCTCGTCGGACGACGTGCGGTGGACGTCGAACCACCGTGCGGGCGGATCACCGCCGTCGTGCGCGACCAGGAGACGCTCCTCCCGCACGACCCGGTCGAGCTCCGGGCCGGGGACGTGCTGCTGCTGGTCGTCCCACGCCGCCCCGACGCCGCTCGACAGGTCACGGCATGGGCGCGGGGCGAGCCGGTCCGGTCCGGCGTGTCGGACGACCGCAGGGAGGGCGTCTGACCATGGAGGTCATCGCGCTGTATCTCGGGGCGGCGTTCGCGGGTGGGCTGCTGGCCCGCCTCGTCAAGCTGCCGCCCCTCGTGGGTTTCCTGGTGGCCGGGTTCGTCCTGGGCGCCGCCGGGGCGCCCGAGCTGCCCGGCATCGGCACGATCGCCGAGGTCGGCGTCTCGCTGCTGCTGTTCACCATCGGACTCAAGCTCGACGTGCGGACCCTCGCCCGGTCGGAGATCTGGGTGACCACCGTCGCGCACATGGTGATCAGCACGTTGGTCGGGGTCGGGGTCGGGTTCCTGGCCCTGCTCGCCGTCGCCGGGGCCGCGCTCCTCGGTGGCGAGGCACTGACGACGATCGCGTTGATCGCCTTCGCCCTGTCCTTCTCCTCCACGGTGTTCGTCGTCAAGGTCCTCGAGGACCGCTCGGACGCGACCAGCCTGTACGGACGGATCGCCGTGGGCATCCTGGTGCTGCAGGACATCGCCGCGGTCGTCTTCCTCGTGCTCGCGACCGGGGAGCTCCCGAGCCCGTGGGCCCTGCTGCTCGTCCTCCTCGTCCCGGGACGACGCGTGCTGCACGCCGTCTGGGACCGGGTCGGGCACGGCGAGCTCCAGGCCCTCTTCGGGGTGGCGCTCGCGCTCGGACCCGGGTTCTACCTCTTCGAGCACCTGGGGCTCTCCGGAGACCTCGGCGCCCTCGTCATGGGCATGCTGCTGGCGTCCCACCCCGGTGCCGGCGAGATGTCGCGGTCCCTGATGTCGTTCAAGGACCTCATGCTGGTGGCGTTCTTCCTCGAGATCGGGCTGCACGGCACGCCCACCCTGCAGCACCTCGGGACGGCGGCGGGTCTGCTCGTGCTGCTGCCGCTCCAGGCGGCCGGGTTCGCGGTGCTGCTGTGGATGATGCGACTGCGACGGCGGACGGCGATGCTCGTCGGGCTGGTGCTCGGCAACTTCTCCGAGTTCGGCATCATCGTGGCGGTGGTGGGCGCGGAGCACGGCCTGCTCGACGAGGACTGGGTGATCGTCGTGTCCCTGGCCGTGGCCATGAGCTTCGTCCTGGCCTCCGTGGTGAACCGGCGCGGCGTCGAGATCGCCTCGGCGCTCACGCGCCTCCTGCCGCGGAAGCCGCCGACGTCCCTGCACCCGGACGACCGCCTGGTCGACATCGGGCACGCCGACGCCGTCGTGCTCGGGCTCGGGCGGGTCGGGAACACGGCGTGCGCCCGTCTGCGTGACGTGTACGGCCTGCGGGTGGTCGGCGTCGAGCACGACGACCAGCGGGTGACCGCGCTGCAGTCCGAGGGGTTCGAGGTCGTCCGCGCCGACGCGACGGACCTGGAGTTCTGGGCCCGGGTCAAGCGTGCCGGGCACGTGCGCCTCGCGGTGCTGGCGATGCCCTTCCACAACGCCAACCTCATCGCCCTGTCCCGGTTGCAGGACGCGGGGTTCGAGGGGCTCGTCGCCGCGATCGCACGCTACGACGACGACGCCGACGAGCTGCGGCGGCACGGGGCCGACGCGGTGTTCCACCTGTACGGCGCTGCCGGTGCCGAGCTCGCGGACCGTGCCGCGGAGGTGCTGGCCACCGACCGGTGACGTTCGTCGGGCGCGAACCTGGCCCCGAGCTCCGCCGCGGGGGAATAGGATGACAGGCGGTGCGACCGGGACGACGACGCCGTCGTCCGGCCCCGGTCGCCGCCACCGAACGGGCTCGGGAGGCTTCCCGGGCACCACCGACACGGGAGAACTGCGTGCCTGCGATCCTCGAGAAGATCCTCCGTCTGGGCGAAGGTCGGATCCTCAAGAAGCTGACCGGACTCGCCGAGCAGGTGAACCAGCTCGAGTCGAGCTTCACCGAGCTCAGCGACACCGAGCTGCAGGAGGAGACGGGCCGGTTCAGGGAGCGGCTCGAGCACGGGGCGTCGCTCGACGACCTGCTCCCCGAGGCCTTCGCGACGGTGCGAGAGGCCTCCCGTCGCACGCTCGGCCAGCGCCACTTCGACGTCCAGCTCATGGGCGGGGCGGCGCTGCACCTCGGCAACATCGCCGAGATGAAGACCGGGGAGGGCAAGACGCTGGTCGCGACGACGGCGGCCTACCTCAACGCGCTCACCGGCAAGGGGGTGCACGTCGTCACGACGAACGACTTCCTCGCGCGCTACCAGGGTGACCTGATGGGCCGCGTCTACCGGTTCCTCGGCATGACGACGGGCGTGATCGTGTCGGGCCAGAACCCGGCCGAGCGGCGCGCCCAGTACGCGGCCGACATCACCTACGGCACGAACAACGAGTTCGGGTTCGACTACCTGCGCGACAACATGGCGTGGTCCCCGGACGACCTGGTCCAGCGCGGTCACCACTTCGCGATCGTCGACGAGGTCGACTCGATCCTCATCGACGAGGCCCGGACCCCGCTCATCATCTCGGGTCCCTCCTCGGGCGACGCGAACCGCTGGTACGTGGAGTTCGCCAAGGTCGTCAAGCGACTGCAGGTCGAGAAGGACTACGAGGTCGACGAGAAGAAGCGCACCGTCGGCGTGCTCGAGCCGGGCATCGAGAAGATCGAGGACTACCTCGGGATCGACAACCTGTACGAGTCGCTCAACACGCCGCTCATCGGCTTCCTCAACAACGCCATCAAGGCCAAGGAGCTGTTCAAGCGCGACAAGGACTACGTCGTGCTCAACGGCGAGGTCATGATCGTCGACGAGCACACCGGCCGCATCCTCGCCGGCCGTCGCTACAACGAGGGCATGCACCAGGCCATCGAGGCCAAGGAGGGCGTGCAGATCAAGGCGGAGAACCAGACCCTCGCCACGATCACCCTCCAGAACTACTTCCGTCTGTACGACAAGATCGGTGGCATGACCGGTACCGCCGAGACCGAGGCGGCCGAGTTCCAGGGCACCTACTCGCTCGGCGTCGTGCCGATCCCGACGAACCGGCCGATGATCCGCAAGGACCAGCCCGACCTCGTGTACAAGAACGAGGACGGCAAGTTCGACGCCGTCGTCGCGGACATCGTCGAGCGGCACGCCAAGGGGCAGCCCGTCCTCGTGGGCACCACGAGCGTCGAGAAGTCCGAGCTGCTGTCCCGGCTGCTGAAGAAGGCCGGCGTGCCGCACGACGTCCTCAACGCCAAGGAGCACGAGCGCGAGGCCTCGATCGTCGCGCAGGCGGGACGCAAGGGCGCGGTCACGGTCGCGACGAACATGGCCGGGCGCGGTACCGACATCATGCTCGGCGGCAACGCCGAGTTCACCGCGGTCGCCGAGATGGCGGCCCGGGGCTTCGACTCGACGGAGGACCCGGAGGCCTACGAGGCGGCCTGGCCGGAGGTCCTGGAGAAGGCCACCGAGTCCGTCGCCGCGGAGCACGAGGAGGTCGTCGAGCTCGGCGGCCTCTACGTGCTGGGCACGGAGCGCCACGAGTCGCGGCGCATCGACAACCAGCTGCGTGGGCGGTCGGGTCGTCAGGGCGACCCTGGTGAGTCGCGCTTCTACCTGTCGATGCAGGACGACCTGATGCGTCTGTTCAACTCGGGGCTCGCCGAGTCCATGATGGGCCGCGCGGGTTTCCCGGACGATATGCCCCTCGAGTCGAAGATGGTCACGCGCGGCATCCAGAGCGCGCAGTCGCAGGTCGAGTCCCGCAACTTCGAGATCCGCAAGAACGTCCTCAAGTACGACGACGTCCTGTCCCGTCAGCGCACCGTCATCTACGACGAGCGCCACCGCGTCCTGGAGGGCGAGGACCTGCACGAGCAGGTCCAGCACTTCGTCACCGACGTCATCACCGCGTACGTGGAGGGCACGGCCGACGACGGCAACGCCGAGGGCTGGGACCTCGACGGGCTCTGGACCGCCCTGCGGTCGGTCTACCCGGTCTCGATCACGGTGGACGACGTCGTCTCGGAGGCGGGCGGCCGCGACCGCCTCACCCGGGAGATGCTGCTCGAGGAGCTGTTGTCGGACGCCCGGGTGGCGTACACGGCCCGCGAGGAGTCCCTGGGTTCGCCCGCGATGCGTCAGCTCGAGCGCCGCGTCGTGCTCTCCGTCCTCGACCGCAAGTGGCGCGAGCACCTCTACGAGATGGACTACCTCAAGGAGGGCATCGGCCTGCGCGCGATGGCCCAGCGCGACCCGCTCATCGAGTACCAGCGGGAAGGCTACCAGCTCTTCCAGGCCATGACGGAGGCGATCAAGGAGGAGTCGGTCGGCTACCTCTTCAACCTCGAGGTCGAGGTCAAGCAGGCCGGTGGGTCGGGCGACCCGGCGACGGGCGACGGGCCGACCCTCTCGGTGGACGCTGCCGTCGCTGCTGCCGGCTCGTCGGCGGCGCAGGCGATCGGCGCCGGCGGGGCGCCGGCCGTCGCGGGTGCCGACGCCGTCGAGGACGCCCCCGACGACGAGGAGCCTGCGACGACGGTTGCCGACGGCCCGGAGGTGCCCGCCGCGTTCGGCGGGACCGACGAGCCCGTGCTGGTCGCCAAGGGGCTCGAGAACCCCAAGCCCCCGCAGAACCTGCAGTACACGGCGCCCAGCGAGGACGGTTCGGCCTCCTCGTCCGGCGGTGGCTCGCGGGCGGAGCGTCGTGCCCTGCACGGTGAGGCGTCCGCAGCGAACGCCGACGGCCGGACCTTCCCCGGCACGCCCCGCAACGCGCACTGCCCCTGCGGGTCGGGCAAGAAGTACAAGATGTGCCACGGCGTCAACGAATGACCTCGGTGCGCGGATAGCCGCGCCTCCGCCTCAGCGGTGCCTTCTCGGCTGAGTCTGCGGTTCCGCTGCGGGCGGGTGCCTCGTGCCTCGGCCCCCACCCTGCGCTGCACCTCCGCCTCAGCCGAGCTCGAGCACGGCCACCCGCCACAGGCCTCGTCGGGCCTCCAGGCGGACGGCGGCGGCGCGGACACGTCCCGAGTCCTCGAGGACGACGGTCGCCTCGGCCGTGCTGTCCCCGAGACGGACGGTGCGGATGCGACGGACGGTCACCGGGACCCCGGCGCGCACCGCACCGCGGTGCGACTGGACGAGCCGCGCCCGGTGCACGAGCTGGTCGAGGACCGTGGGTGTCACCCACCGCGCGAGGTGGGCGGCCGGGCGTTCGCCGCGCAGCACCTCGACGGCGGCGCGGACCACGGATCCGCACATCGCCGTAGGATCCGGCAGCCGCGACGCTCGGGCCGGCGGCTGGGGCAACGGGCGGCCCGGTGTCGGGACCGGATCGGCCGGGACCGCACCGAGGCGCACCCGGCGGGACGGTGCAGGTCTGCGGCTCGCGGCACGCGGCGGTTCGGCCGGGCGGCGGCCGCGGGGCGCACCCGTGACGCGCAGTCGGCGCGCCGCGGCGTCGGTCGGGCGGTTGTTCTCGGACGCGGTGGCGGTCATGCGGTCTCCGGGGGTGGTAAGGGCAACGGGTGGGGGCCGGGTGCGGGGAACCGGTCAGGGCGCGTGCAGCACCTGGCCGGGGAGGATCGTGTCGGGGTCGTCGCCGATGACGTCCCGGTTGACGTCGTGCCAGGCCGTGACCGCCCGCAGCACGTCCGCGTCCGTGGCGTCCCGGGGGGAGGTCGCGCGCGGCGATGTCCCACAGCGTGTCGCCGCGGACGACGACGGTCTCGTCCGCGGCGTCGACCTGGTTCGACGTCCGCTGGACCTCGCCGAGGACGGGGTCGTGCTGCCCGTCCGCTCGGTCGTCCGGTCCCTCGTCGGTCGGGCCGGCGGACGGCTCGGCGGGCTCTCCGCCGGGCGACCCGTCGCCGTCCTCGTCCTCGGGGGACGGCGCGGGCCCGTCCGGCAGGTCGGCGTCCGCCGCGGGCGCATGCTCGGACGACGGGTCCTGCGCGGTGCTCTCCCAGCCGAGCTCGAGGACGGCGGCGGGGTCGGTGTCCGGTCCGGGCCGGTCGTCGGCGAGGGCGGCGGCCGGCGTCAGGGCCAGGCCTGCACCGACGCCGGCGCCGACCGCACCGCGGGCGAGCCGGCGTACGACGGCGGGCGCCCAGCCGCCCACGACCGTCTCCGCCGTGCGACCGGGCCGTCCCCGGCGTACCGCGACGACGCCGACGAGCGCGGCGACCGTCCCCACCAGGGTCCAGGCCGTGGCGCCGAGGCCGACGACGAGGACCGCCAGCTCGACCCACGTGTCGACCCGGAGCATCGGCGCGGTCTCGCGCGTGGGGGCGACCGCGTGGACCCGGAACGCGAGCAGCGTCGCGGCGCCCGCGGACACCAGGAGCATCGCGAGCAGTCCCAGGATGCTGCGCAGCGCCCGGGGGGAGCGGTGACGTGCCCGGCCGGGGGGCGTCGCCCGGTGGTTCATCTGGCAACCTTCCGTCGAATCAGCGTTGATCATGCCGTTTGATGCCATTTGATGTGCTCTGGTGGCAGATATTGAACCGCACTGTGGCTCTCCTGTCCAGGGCAGGGCATCCTGGGCCGCGGCCCGACCCGGGCCGACGGACGGGAGGATCACCGGTGACGACATCAGGGACGGCGCGCTGGACGCTGCTCTTCGCCGATCTGGAGGCGCAGCTGGCGGCGGAGGAGGCGGCCGAGCGCGACGGCGCCGTCGCCGAGCTCACCCGTGCCGAGCAGGCCTCGGTGCCGCTCGTGGACCGGTTGCGGGCGGCGCAGGGCCGGGTGCTGCGCCTCGATCTGTCCGACGGCGAGTCGCTCGCCGGGAGGCTCGAGCGGGTGGCGACGACCTGGGTGCAGGTCGACGCCCGCACCGCGCAGGGTGGCCGGGTGCAGCACCTGGTGCCGCTGTCCGCCGTCGTGGGTGTCGCCGGACTGGGGCCCTACGCGACGCCTTCGGCCGCCCGCACGGACGGGCTCGGTCTGGGCACCGTCCTGCGGGGTCTGCAGCGTGACCGTGCCCGGGTGCAGGTCCGCACCTCGGCCCAGGTGCTGCTCGGACGGGTCGCCCGGGTCGGCGCGGACCACCTCGACGTGGCGGAGCTCGATGCGGTGACGTCGGGGACGCGCGTCGTCCCGTTCGCCGCCCTGGTCCGGGTCAGCGAGGCGTGAGGGTCCGGCGGCGCCGGTCGTGCCGGGCGAGCGGCGCGGTGGTCACAGGTCGCCGGCGTCGATGCGGGCGCGGGTCCGGTCGTACTGCCGGGCGATGTACTCCTCGAGCTTGACGGTCTCCACGCGCCAGACCTTCTTGGGGCCCACCTGGATCGCCGGCAGCTCGCCCGAGCGGACGAGCGAGTACGCCTGGGCGGCGGAGATGCTGAGGATCTCCTGCACCTCGGCGAGGGAGAGGAAGCGGCTGGCCATGGGTCGATCTTCCCACACCCGGTCTCGATACGTGCGAGTTGTCCACAGATGATGGTTGATGCTTTCGGTTGGCCGTGGTGTCCCGGATGATGGATCGGGTCGTCACCACGGGTCCGGCGGCCGCTAGCGTTCGTCGCGCCCGACGGACCGATCACCCGTACCGGACGCAGCGACGCGTCCGTCCGACTCCGAAGGACCAGCGTGAGCAACGAAGCACTCCCGGCCCCGGCAGCCCCGCGACTGCGCCGCCCGACCTGGCGAGACCCTCGGTTCGTCGTCGGTGTCGTCCTGGTGGCGGTCGCCGTCGCGCTGGGATCCTGGGTCGTGTCCGGCGCCGACCGGACCGTGCCCGTCTATGCCGCGTCCGGCACCCTGACCCCCGGCGAGCCCGTCGACGAGTCGCGGCTGCGCACCGTCGACGTCAACCTCGGAGTCGAGACGGACCGCTACCTGCGGGCCGACGCCGGCCTCCCGGACGGGCAGGTCGCCGTGCGGGTGGTGGGGGACGGCGAGCTCGTCGCGGTCACCGCGATCGGGGCCGCCGAATCCGTCGACGTGCGCTCGGTCGCCGTGCCGATCGGGTCCGGGCTCTCCGAGCGGATCCGCGAGGGTGCCGTCGTCGACCTGTGGTTCGTCCCCACGGCGACGCAGGGCGCCCAGGAGGCGGCGGAACCGGAGCCGCTCGTCGCCGGGGTCGTCGTCGAGCAGGTGGACGCCACCGAAGGGGGCCTTGTCGTCGCCGACCGCGGGACGCTGCACGTCCTGGTCGGTGCCGAGGACCTGGCCGCCGTCCTGTCCGCTCTCGGCGCCGACGGACAGGTCGCCGTCGTGCCGGTGGCCGGCGCCTGATGCCGGCCGAGATCACCGTCCTCTGCGCGGTGAGCGGACCCGCCGAGACGGACGTGGTGCTCGCCCTGGGCGCTCCCGGCACCGGGACCAGCGTCACCCGCCGCTGCGGAGACCTGACCGAGCTGCTGGCGGCAGCGGCAGCGGGCGCGGGGCAGGTCGCCGTCGTGTCCGCGGACCTGCCGGGCCTGGACCGGGAGGCGGTGGGAAGGCTCCACGGGGCCGGCGCCCGCGTGGTCGCGCTGGCGGACGACGGCCCGGCCGAGCGTCTCCGTGCCCTCGGGTTCGAGGCGGTACTCGACGGGCCCGCCGACCCGAGGCTTCTGGACGCCGTGCGGGACACGGCGCGCGTGGACGACCCGCTCGCCACCCGCGAGAACGACCTCTCGGCGCTCGCCGGCCACGACCCCGAGGGGCCGCGGCACGGTGCGGTCGTCGCCGTCTGGGGACCGGTCGGGGCACCGGGACGCACGACGACCGCCATCGAGCTGGCCGCCGAGCTGGCCGGCGTGGGCGGGCGGCGCTCCGGGCGGCGGCGCGGACGCCGTGAGACGCCGGCCGGGCCGGCCGCGTCCGCGCTCGTCGTCGACGCCGACACCTACGGGTCGTGCGTGGCCTCGCGGCTCGGCCTGCTCGACGACGCCCCCGGCCTGGCCGCCGTCGCGCGGGCGGCGGGGCACGGCACCCTGGACCTGGCCACCCTGTCCCGGCACGCCCCCGTCGTCGAGGGTCGGCTGCGCGTCCTGACCGGCATCACCCGGGCGGCGCGCTGGCCGGAGCTGCCCGCGAGCGCGCTGGAGGTCGTGCTCGAGCGAGCACGCGCCCTCGTGGACTGGACGGTGGTGGACTGCGGTCCGCTGGTGGAGGCCGACGAGCTGCTCATGTACGACACGCACGCCCCGCAGCGCAACGGTGCGACGCTGGCCGCGCTGCAGGCCGCCGACCTGGTGGTGGTCGTCGGTGCCGCCGACCCTGTCGGCGTGCAGCGGGTCGTCCGGGCGCTGGAGGACCTCGCCGAGGCGCCGGTGCCCGTCCCGGCGGCCAGGATCGTGGTCGCCAACCGGGTCCGTTCCTCCGCGGTGGGTCCGGACCCTGCGCGGGCGGTCGGCGACGCGCTCGCCCGCTACGCGGGGGTCGGTGAGATGCACGCCGTCCCGGACGACGGTCCGGCCCTCGACGCGGCGCTGCTGGCCGGGCGGACCCTCGCCGAGCACGCGCCGTCGTCGGCGGCCCGGCAGGCCTTCGCCGGACTGGCTGCGCTCGTGCGTGAACGGGCCGGCGCCGACGTGCCGGCCTGACACGCCGCGACAGGGCACACTGGGGCCATGCGCCTCTACGTCCCCGCGACCTTCGACGACCTCGACGCCCTGACCGTGACGGCGCGCGGCGCCCGCTGGGACGTGCCGGCGCGCGGCGCGCACGCGGTGACCGCCGAGCTGGCGGCCGCGCTGCCCGACGAGGACGAGGAGTCCCGGGAGTACGAGGCGTTCCTCGCCGCCGCGGACGCGTCGCTCGTGCTCGTGGTCGGTCGGGCCACCGCCGTACCGCTGCGCGTGGTCGTGACCGTGGACGTGCCCGACGACGCCGCGACCCCGGCGGCGGGGGAGACGGCGCCCTCGGGCGTCGACGTCGTCGCCGTCCCTGGCACGAAGGTCGAGGCGATCCACGTCGACGAGCCGGCCGCCGCGGGCGACGTGCGAGCGGTGCTGGCTGCCGTGGACGCCGGTGACGACGAGGCGCTGGAGGTGGCGACCGACCGGGTCGCGGAGCGGGACCTGCTCTGGTACGACCCGACCGAGGCCCAGGACGTCCCCCGCCTCACCTGATCCCGCCAGCCCCTCGCCGTGGGTATGAGATCTCCCGATCCTGCCCGGCAGGATCGGGAGATCTCATACCCACAGCGGGCGACGATCAGCCGAGGTAGACGAGGGCCTTGTCGTGCAGCAGGCCGTTGGTCGCCAGGGCGTTGCCGCCCCACGGTCCGTCCGCGCCGTCGAGGGAGGTGAAGCGGCCGCCCGCCTCGACGACGATGGGCACCAGCGCGGCCATGTCGTAGAGCTCGAGCTCGGGTTCCGCGGCGATGTCCGCCGCACCCTCGGCCACGAGCATGTACGACCAGAAGTCGCCGTAGCCGCGCGTGCGCCAGCACTCGCGGGTCAGGTCGAGGAACCCGTTGAGCTTGTCGCGCTCCTCCCAACCGTCCAGGGACGAGTACGCGAAGGAGGCGTCGCCCAGGGAGGACACGCCCGAGACGTGCATCCGGGAGGCGGCCGCGATGGACTTGCCTGTCCAGGCCCCCGATCCCTTGGCCGCCCACCAGCGACGGCCGAGCGCGGGCGCGGAGACGAGCCCCATGACGACCTCGTCACCGTCGGCCAGTGCGATGAGCGTCGCCCACACGGGGACCCCGCGCACGAAGTTCTTGGTGCCGTCGATCGGGTCGATGATCCAGCGACGCGCCCCGGTGCCGGACTCGCCCCGCTCCTCGCCCACGATGGCGTCCCGCGTCCGGGCCCGGGCGAGCTGGGCGCGGATGAAGTCCTCGGCGCCGCGGTCGGCGTCGGACACGGGGGTCTGGTCGGGCTTGGTCTCCACGTGCAGGTCCACCGCGCGGAACCGGGACATCGTCATCGAGTCCACCTGGTCGGCGATCACGTGGGCCAGGCGCAGGTCGTCCTCGTACGTGCGTCCGTGCCCGTGCTGGCTGGAGGTTCGCTGAAAGGTGGCCACGACTCACACGGTAGCGGTCCGGGAGACCAGCAGGCGGCGGAACGACGTCAGGCGGGACGCGCGTGTCGTGCGGGACACCTCGTCCGGTGCCCCGTCCACCCACTCGTCGAGGGCGCAGTCCGGGGCGTCCGCCAGGTGGGTGCAGCCGCGCGGGCACTGCGCGGCCACCTCGTCGAGGTCCTCGAACGCCGCGAGGAGGTGGGCGACCTCGACGTGCGCGAGGCCGAAGGAGCGGACCCCCGGGGTGTCGATCACCCAGCCGTCGTGGGTCCCCCCGGTGGATCCGGCGGAGACGGGGAGACGGAGCGCGACGGCGGAGGTGGACGTGTGCCGCCCGCGGCCGGTCACGTCGTTGACGACGCCTGTGGCCCGCGCGGCGTCGGGCACCAGCGCGTTGATGAGCGTCGACTTGCCGACGCCGGAGTGCCCTACCAGCACCGAGGTGCGCCCGAGCAGGTGCTCACGGACCGCCTCGACGGTGTCAGCGGCGTCGCGGCGGGCGACCACCACCTCCACGCCCAGCGGGGTGTACAGGTCACGGAGCTCGTCGGGGGAGGAGAGGTCCGCCTTCGTCAGGCACAGCAGCACGTCCATCCCGGCGTCGTAGGCGGCGACGACGCACCGGTCGATCATGCCGGTGCGGGGTTCGGGCTGGGCGAGCGCGACCACGACGACGAGCTGGTCGGCGTTGGCCACGACGATGCGCTCGTAGGGGTCGTTGTCGTCGGCGGTGCGCCGCAGCACCGACGTGCGCTCGGTGATACGGACGATGCGGGCGAGCGTGCCCTCCCGCCCCGAGGTGTCGCCGACCACGTCGACCACGTCGCCGACGACGGCGCGGGTGCGGCTGAGCTCGCGCGCCTTCATGGCGAGGATCTCGCGCTCGTCCGGGCCGCCCTCGTCGAGGACCAGGGTGTACCGTCCCCGGTCGACGCCGACGATCAGCCCGGCCACGGAGTCGGCGTGCTCGGGGCGTTGCTTGCTGCGGGGCCGTGAACCGTGCTTCGACGGGCGCGCGTACCGTGCGTGCTCGTCGCGGACCCGGCGCGCCATCAGGCCTCCTGCGCCGTCCGGCGCAGCATGCGCAGCCACATCGTGTCGAAGCCGGGCAGGGTCTTGGCGGTGGTGGCCACGTCCTCGACCTGGACCCCCGGCACCCGCAGGCCGAGCAACGCCGCCGACGTCGCCATCCGGTGGTCGGCGTAGGTGCGGAAGACGCCTCCGTGCAACGGGCGCGGGGTGATGACCAGGCCGTCGCGCGTCTCCTCGCACCGCCCGCCCAGGCGGGTGATCTCCGTGGCGAGGGCGGCCAGCCGGTCGGTCTCGTGGCCGCGCAGGTGGGCGATGCCCCGCAGGCGGCTCGGGGAGTCGGCGAGCGCGGCCAGGACGGCGAACGTCGGGGCGAGCTCGCCGCCCGCGTGCAGGTCGACGTCGACGCCGCGGATCTGCCCGGTCCCCGTGACGGTGAGGACGTCGCCCTCCAGGGAGGCGGCACCGCCCATCCGCTCCAGCAGCTCGGGGACCATCGCGCCGGGCTGCGTGGTGCGCGCCGGCCACCCCGGGACGCGGACCGTGCCGCCGGCGACGAGGGCGGCGGCGAGGAACGGCGCGGCGTTGGACAGGTCGGGCTCGACGCGGACGTCGCGGGCGGCGATCGGGCCGGGCGTGACCTGCCAGATGCCGTCGCGGGAGTCGTCGACCGCGACGCCGACGTCGCGCAGGGTGGCGACGGTCATCTCGATGTGCGGCAGGCTCGGCAGGGTGGCCCCGATGTGGCGCAGCTCCAGCGGCCGCTCGAAGCGCGGTGCGGCCAGCAGGAGCGCGGAGACGAACTGCGACGACCCGGAGGCGTCGACGTCGACTGCACCGCCGGCGACGCGGCCGCGCCCGCGCACGGTGAACGGCAGGTGGGTCGGGAAGCCCGCGCCGTCCCCGGTCACCTGCACGCCGAGGCTGTGCAGCCCGGCGAGCACCGGGAGCATCGGGCGCACGCGTGCCTCGGGGTCGCCGTCGAACCGGACGTCGCCGTGGGCCAGCGCGGCGACGGGCGGCAGGAACCGCATGACCGTCCCGGCGAGGCCGCAGTCGACGTCGGTGTCGCCGGTGAGGCGGCCGGGGGTCACGTGCAGGGTGCTGGGGGACTCGCCCTCGGAGACGGCGGTGCCCAGCGACCGCAGGGCGCCGATCATGAGGTCGGCGTCGCGCGAGCGCAGCGCACCGTGCAGCACTCCCGGACCGTCGGCGAGCGCGGCGAGCACGAGCAACCGGTTCGTGAGGGACTTGCTGCCCGGGACCTCGACCGTCGCGTCCAGGGAGCCCACGGCCACGGGGGCGTCCCAGAGCGGTGCGATGGTCTGGTCGGGCGCTGTCGTCATGGCCCCGAGCCTAGTTGACGGGGGCCCGACGGCGGCGACGGCGTCCGGAGGTCAGGACACCCTGGCCTTCATCCTCGCGGCGGACGCCTTGGCCTGCCGGGTGGCCGCCCTGGCGTCCTTGGTCGCGGCCCGGGCGGTGTGCTTGACGGACTTCGACGCCGACGACGCGGCGTGCTGGGCGTCCTGGGACACCGACTCCGCGACGTGCTTCGCGGACCTCGACGCCGCGGCCCGCTTCTGTCCGATCCGGTAGCCGACGCCGGGCCGGCCCTCGAGGTCGATGCCGGCGATCACGGCGGCGCCGACGGCGCCGAGGTTCCGGACGAACTTGCCGGTCCGCTCGCGCTTCTCGTCGCCACGGGACGTGAACGGCTGGTTGACGACGGCGAGCGGGGCGGTCAGCGCGGCGAGGGTCAGAGCGGCGGTCCGGGGAGCGCGTCCGACGGCGAGGAGCAGGGCGGCGGCGACCGTGGCGGCGCCGTGGGCACGGACCAGGAGGGAGACCTGGGTGTCGTCGAGCTCGTCGACACCGAGCGCCCTCGTGACCCGGTCGGCACCCTCGCGCGCGGCGCCGGTGTGATCGGCGGGGTGCAGCGCGGCGGAGAGCCCGTCATGGACGAAGGGGGCGGCCAGCAGGGGTCGGGCGAGTCGTCGCAGCAGCATGGGCCCACTGTGGCAGAGGCTGCGGGTGCATGCTCGCCGACGCCGTCGCGTGTCGGCGGGTCGTCACCCCGGCGAGGGGTCCTCCCACCAGTCGAGGTGGGACCGGGGTGGTCGACGGGTCCCGAGGCCGTCGTGGCGGACGGTGCGCACGAGCGCGACGAGCCACGCGGCGAGGAGCAGGGTGGTCACGAGCAGCAGGAGAAGGGCCATGGCAGCAATTCTTTGCTCCTCGCGATCCTGCCACCAGGGGCTGCTTTGCCATGATGCATCGAGATCCTGCCACGAGATCGGTCCTCGACCTGTCCGGGTGCGAGCGGTTGGGCCGCGGAGCATGACTACTCCACGTCGTGGTGTCGAGGGCAGCGGTGCCCGGCGCAGCGCCGTGCACGTCGCGAGCCCGTGGCGGGTCGCCTGGCGTGCCTGCGGGGCGGGCTTCCTCGTCTTCTGGGTGCTCGCGGTCGGGCTGACCGCGCTGACGGCAGGGCCGGGCCTCGAGAGCTCCACCGCGGTGGACGTGCTGTGGGGCGCCGGCATCCCGGCGGTGCTCGTGGGCGTTCCCGGCGCCGCCCTCGTGACCGCCCTGCTCGGGGCGCGGCCCGTGCCGGTCCACGTAGTGGTCTTCGCGGCCGGTGGCCTGCTCGGCGCCCTCCTGCTGCCGGCACGGGGTCCCGCGCCGCCGGCCGTGGTGGCCGCCGTGGGTGGCGCCGCCGGTGGGCGCGCGTGGGTGGCGTGGCGCGACGCGCGACGACACGACCCGGGCCCGGCCTCGCCGGATCCTGCGGACCGGACGGACGGCTGGCGGTCTCCGCTCGTCTGGCTCGCGGCGACGCTCGGTCTCCTCCTCCTGCCCGCCTGGGCCGGCTTCGCCGCCGTGATCTCGGCGGCCTCGTGACGCTGCTCCTCGCGCTCGTCGCGATCAGCCCGACCTGACGGGCGGGAGCGCCCCCGCACCGTTGCGGCAGATGTTCGAGATTCATCGACTTCCAGCCACGTCCGTGGCAGCATGACGGCATGATCCAGAAGGTCGCGGCCGTCGTCGTCCCGGGTGTCGCGCCGTTCGAGCTCGGCATCGCCTACGAGGTCTTCGGGATCGACCGCCGCGACACGGGCGGGCCGACCTTCGACTTCACGCTGTGCACGCCCGAGCCCGGGATGGTGGCCACGAAGGGCGGGTTCCCCGTCGGGGTCGATGCCGGGCTGGAGGCCACCGACGACGCCGACGTCGTCGTCGTGGTCGCCTACGACGTCATCAGCGACGCGGGCGGGATCGACGTGCTGCCCGCCTATCTCGACGCCGTCCGGCGCGCCCACGCCCGCGGTGCCTGGATCCTCTCGCTGTGCTCCGGGGCCTTCGTGCTCGCCGCGGCCGGACTGCTCGACGGGCGCCGGTGCACCACCCACTGGATGTTCGCCGACCGGCTCGCGGCCGCCGCGCCGCACGCCGACGTCGACCCCGACGTGCTGTTCGTCGACGACGACCGCATCATCACGAGCGCCGGTACCGCCGCCGGCATCGACGCGGCCCTGCACCTGGTGCGCACCGAGCTCGGCGGGGAGTCCGCGCGCTCGGTCGCCCGCCGGATGGTCGTCCCTCCGCAGCGCGACGGCGGGCAGGCGCAGTTCGTCGTCGATCCGCTGCCGTGCGAGGCCGACTCCCTGTCGGACCTGCTCGCCTGGATGCGCGAGCACCTCGCGCTGCCGCACACCGTCGCCACGCTGGCCCGGCGCGCCATGCTCTCCGAGCGCACCTTCGCCCGGCGGTTCCGGGAAGAGACCGGGGCCACCCCTGCCGCCTGGCTCGCCCGCCAGCGCGTCGCCCGCGCCCAGGAGCTCCTGGAGTCCACCGAGGCGCCGGTCGACGAGATCGCCTGCCTCGTGGGGTTCGGCAGCGCCGCCGTCATGCGCCACCACTTCGCCCGCCGGCTCGGCACCAGTCCGGTGGCGTACCGGCGGCGGTTCGCGGCGGTCGCCTCGTGAGGGCCCGACGGCGGCAGCCGGGCGAGCGCGGCCGGACGGTCGCCGTCGGGCCCGGGGAATGCGACCCGGCCCCGCGTCGTTGCACCGACCGTGGCCACGCTTGCACCTGCACGACCGACCGCCCTCGGACCTCCTGAACTAGGCTCGGCGGTGATGACCGACGACACCGAGCGCACTCCGGGTGCGCAACCGACCGCGGACGAGATCGGCGAGGACACCGAGCGCGCCCCGGAGGAGACGACGGCGGACCGCGCCGCGCGCTTCGAGCGCGACGCCCTGCAGTACCTCGACCAGCTCTACTCCGCCGCGCTGCGCATGACCCGGAACCCCGCGGACGCCGAGGACCTGGTCCAGGAGACGTTCGCGAAGGCGTTCGCCGCCTTCCACCAGTACCGGCCGGGGACGAACCTCAAGGCCTGGCTGTACCGGATCCTCACCAACACGTTCATCAACAACTACCGCAAGAAACAGCGGCAGCCCCAGCAGTCGCAGACCGACGACATCGAGGACTGGCAGATCGCCCGGGCGGCGACGCACACCTCGCAGGGGCTGCGGTCGGCCGAGGTCGAGGCGCTGGACCGGTTGCCCGACTCCGACGTCAAGCGGGCGCTGGCCGAGCTGCCCGAGGACCGCCGCATGGTGGTCTACTACGCCGACGTCGAGGGCTTCCCCTACAAGGAGATCGCCGAGATCATGGGAACACCGATCGGGACCGTGATGTCCCGCCTGCACCGAGGTCGGCGCCAGCTGCGCGAGCTGCTCGCGGACTACGCGGCCGACCGGGGCCTGACAGCAGCACGCGGAGGAGAGTCATGACCGGCGACATCACCCCGGTGCCGCACGAGCCCGCCGAGGGGGAGAGCGACTGCGAGCACGTGCTGACGCACCTGTACGAGTACCTCGACTCGGAGATGACGGCGGCCGACGAGCACCGCATGCGTGCGCACGTCGCGCACTGCTCGCCCTGCCTGGCCGAGCTCAGCCTCGAGGAGCTCGTCAAGAAGCTCGTCCGGCGTTCGTGCGTCGAGCAGGCGCCCGAGACGCTGCGGCTGCGCATCCGCGCGCAGATCCTCGCCACCGGCTGACGCGCCGGCGGAATGAAAGATGCAGGCCTCCTGTCGGGGAAGCCTGCATTCTTCATACCCACGGCGTGGGTCGGGCGGTGCCCGGTGGCGCCTCAGGCGTTGGGGCGCTTGCCGTGGTTGGCGGCCTTGCTCTTGCGGCCTCGCCGCTTGCTTCCGCGCTTGCTCATGACTGTCTCCTCAGGGGAAGGTTGACACGGGGTCGCTCTATGATCCCATACGGGCGATCTCGTCCGGCACCCTGGCACCCACGGAGGCAGCATGAGCACCGAGTCCTGGGCGGTCGCCGCCCCGCAGACCCTCGACGTGGGCCGGGCGTCCGCCGTGTCCGTCCGCCTCCAGGACGGCCGTGCCGACGTCGTCGCGGACGCCGCGGCGACCCGCACGACGCTCGAGGTGCTCGAGGTCGGGGCGAAGCCGTTGCAGGTGGTGCGTGAGGGCGACCGGCTCCGGATCGGCTACGAGCGCTCCAAGGTCGAGGCCTTCGTCGCGCGGGTGAAGGCGCTGGGCGACTCCGAACGCGCCGTCGTGCGACTCACGGTCCCCGCCGGGGTGAGCGTCGACGTCGGGACCACGGAGGCCGACATCGACGTCGTCGGCACCGCCGGGACCGTCGCCAAGACCGTGACCGGCACGATCAGGACGACGGACACCACGGGATCGCTGTACGTGCGGTCCGTCTCCGGCGACGTCGCCGCGTCCGGGCACACCGGCGACGTCTCCGCCCAGGTGGTCTCCGCCGCGCTCGCGCTCGACGGGGCGCTCGGCAGGGTCTCCGCCAACAGCGTCTCCGGGGCCGTGGTCGTCACCGCGCGGGGGACGGCCCCGATGCTCACCGCCAAGACGGTCTCCGGCGACGTCGCGCTGCGTCTCGACGAGGGCACGCCCGTCAGCCTCAAGGTGCGCGGCGCCGCCGGGCAGGTGGTGCTCGACGGCGAGGTCCAGCCCTCCGCCACGCGCACCCTCGCCGTGGACCGCACGGAGACGGGTGCCGGCGCCGTCGCCTACCTCACGGCGAACGTCACCTCGGCGCGCGTCATCGTCTCGCGCGGCTGACCGCCTGGCATCGCCGGCGGGGAGGGGATCAGGGGGATCAGGCCCCGTCGGAGTCGTTCGGCAGACCCAGCCAGGAGTGCCATCCGGTGTGCAGCACGAGCCAGGCCATGAGGCCGTAGCCCGCCTGACCCGGGTAGGTAGCCCCCGTGGTCGCGAGGTCGGCCAGCCACTGCTCGTGCTGGGCGAGCGGGGTGTACGTGTCCACGTACGGCACCCGGCGTCGGTTCGCGACGTCCGCGAACGCCGCCGACAGCTCGGCGATGCGGTCGCCGTCCTCCGGGCGCCCCGGCGGAGGCCCGACGACGAACGTCGCCAGCCGCCGGGTGTCCGCGACGTCGAGGATGTTCGCCAGGTTCAACCGCGACCGGGCGACGGACAGCCCGGCGGCCAGGTCGTGCCGGCCCAGCGCGACGACGAGCCTGTTGTCGTGGGTCGACTCCGGGCCGAACCGCGGTTCCGTCTCGGCCTCCCAGCGGGCGCCGAGCTGCGACGTCGTCTCCCCGGGGACGGCGAGGACGAAGGACATCGCGGGCCGGTCGAACCGCGTCCGGGCCAGCACGCGACCGGTCCAGCCCAGGGCGCGGGCGTCGCCGACGCCCACGCCGAGCTCGTCGCCCACCACACAGATGCGCACCTCGCGCTCCGTCACGAACCTTCACCACCCTGCCGTGTTGCCGTTGCGCCGCCATTGTTCCGTGCCCGGACGCGGCACCGCATGATCCCACGCCGGGCCGGGTCCGTCAGCGCAGCGTGGCACCCCAGCGCACCGTGTGCGACCCGCCCGGGGGCAGATGCACGAGCCGGTCGCCCGAGTTGAAGGCGTCGGCGTAGCAGCTCATCGGCTCCGCGGCGAGCCCGAACCGGCGGTGCCCCTCGATGTGGTCGGCCGAGCACACCTGCCAGCAGTCCATCGAGTCGTCCATCCAGATCGCCGGCGTCGCGCCGTCCGGGCAGCCCAGCAGGCACCACGACATCCCGTCGGCGTCCCGCGTGGCTCCGACCCAGGCGTCGTCCAGGTCCAGACCGGCCAGCGAGCGCGTCGCGCGCAGGTCGTGGTCGCCGTGGACGGGCTCGACGCCGGTGGGCAGCAGGCGCTCGTCGACCGTCACGTGCTCCGTCGCGTCGAGCCGGACCGTGCAGGCGTCGAGCTCCGCGCCGCCCGTGGACAGCCACGGGTGGAACCCGACGCCGTACGGCGCGGTGCCGACGCCGACGTTGCGGGTCGTCACGCGCACCTCCAGGCCGTGCTCCGCGTCGAGGACGTAGCGGACCTGGCTGGTCAGCTGGAAGGGCCAGCCCTTCTGGGCGGGCAGGGCCAGCTCGAGCGTGACGGCGTCCTCGGCGACCTCGACGGCGGTCCAGCGGTACCAGCAGCCCAGACCGTGCAGCGCGGTGCCACGGTCGGGCTCGCTGAGCGCGAGCTGGTACGTCTCGCCGTCGACCGTGTAGCGGCCGTCCCGCAGGCGGTTGGGCCAGGGCAGCAGCACGGCGGCGTTGAAGACGGGGGCCGGCTCGTCCTCGGCGAACGGGACGAAGACGTCCCGGCCACCCACGGTGTACTCGCGCACCATCGCCCCGACCTCGGTGATCGTGGCGGCGTGCGGCCCGGCGGTGATGCGGTGCTGGGTGCCCGACGGCGCCGGTGGCGCGGCGGGGAGAGAGGTCGTGTTCACGATCACACCGTAGTCGCCGCGCCGAGGGGCCGCGTCCCGCGTACCGTGTGGTGGTCACGTCAGAGGGGGAGAGTCTCTATGGATCAGCGGGTGCTCGGCCGGACCCGGCGCATGGTGTCAGTCGTGGGACTGGGGACCTGGCAGCTCGGCGCCGACTGGGGCGAGGTGGGCGACGACGAGTCGCGTGCCGTCCTCGAGGCGTCGCTCGAGGCCGGTGTCACCTTCTACGACACGGCGGACGTCTACGGTGACGGCCGCAGCGAGCAGGCCCTGGGACGGTTCCTCGCGGACCACCCGGGCGAAGGGATCACGGTGGCGACCAAGATGGGTCGTCGCGCGGACCAGGTTCCCGAGAACTATGTGCTGGCGAACTTCCGGGAGTGGACCGACCGGTCGCGCCGGAACCTGGGCGTCGAGCGGCTCGACCTCGTCCAGCTGCACTGCCCGCCCACCGCGGTCTACTCCGACGACGAGGTGTACGACGCCCTGGACACGCTGGTGTCCGAGGGCGTGATCGCCGCCTACGGCGTCTCGGTGGAGACCGTCGACGAGGCGCTCACGGCGATCGCCCGGCCGGGGGTCGCGACGGTGCAGATCATCCTCAACGCGTTCCGCCACAAGCCCCTGGAGGAGGTCCTGCCGGCAGCCTCCGAGGCCGGCGTCGGGATCATCGCTCGCGTGCCGCTCGCGTCCGGGCTCCTGTCGGGCCGCTACACCAAGGACACCACCTTCGCGGCGGACGACCACCGGACGTTCAACCGGTCCGGCGAGGCCTTCGACGTCGGCGAGACGTTCTCCGGCGTGCCGTTCGAGGAGGGGGTCGAGGCCGCGACGCGGTTCTCGCAGCTCGTGGACTCCGCGCTCCAGCAGGACCTCACCCCGGCGCAGGCCGCACTGGCGTGGGTGTGGCAGCGGGCGGGCGTCTCGACGGTGATCCCCGGGGCCCGCAACCCGGAGCAGGCGCGTCTCAACGCGGCCGCCGGCGATGCGGGCGTGCTCGGCCCGCTGTTCGTCTCGGGCGTGCGGGAGCTGTACGACGAGCTCGTGCGCGAGCACGTCCACGACAGGTGGTAGACCCGTCCTGCTGACGACGAAGGCCCCGGCCGCGCCGAGCGCGTGACCGGGGCCTTCGTCGTCCGCGCCGTCAGCGGGTGAAGACCTGCTCCAGGAGCACGACCTGCTCCTCCTTGTGCCGCTTGGCGGTGCCGGCGGCGGTCGACGCGGACGCCGGGCGGGAGATCACACCCACGCGCGGCATGTCCTCGGGCATCGCCAGGTGCAGGTACCACCAGGCGCCCTGGTTGCGCGGCTCGTCCTGGACCCACACCACCTCGGCACCGGGGTACTGGGCGAGCTGCTCGCGCAGCTGCTCCTCCGGGAACGGGTAGAGCTGCTCGAGGCGGATGATCGCCGTCGCCGTGTCGCCCCGCTCCTCGCGCTCGGCGATCAGGTCGTAGTAGACGCGGCCGGTGCACAGGACGACACGCTCGACGGCGGACGGCGAGATCGTGCCGGCCCCGACGGCGGTGTCACCCAGGATCGGCTCGAACGTCCCCGAGGTGAAGTCCTCGACGCTCGAGGCGGCCGCCTTGAGCCGCAGCAGCTGCTTCGGCGTCAGCACGACGAGCGGGCGGCGCGGCCGGTCGTACGCCTGCCGGCGCAGCAGGTGGAAGTAGGACGCCGGTGTCGAGGGCTGCGCCACCGTCATGTTCTCCTCCGCCGCGAGCTGCAGGAACCGCTCGATGCGTGCCGACGAGTGGTCCGGCCCCTGCCCCTCGTAGCCGTGCGGCAGGAGCATGACCACCGAGGAGTTCTGCGCCCACTTCTGCTCGGCGGACGAGATGAACTCGTCGATCACCGTCTGTGCGCCGTTGACGAAGTCGCCGAACTGCGCCTCCCAGAGCACCAGGGCGTCGGGCCGCTCCACCGAGTAGCCGTACTCGAAGCCGAGGGCCGCGTACTCGCTCAGCGAGGAGTCGTACACCCAGAACTTGGCCTGGTCGCCCGACAGGTACAGCAGCGGCGTCCACTCGGCCCCGGTGTTGCGGTCGTGCAGGACGGCGTGCCGCTGGACGAAGGTGCCACGGCGCGAGTCCTGCCCGGCGAGGCGCACCGGGGTGCCCTCCATGAGCAGCGACCCGAACGCGGCGAGCTCGCCGAAGCCCCAGTCGATGCCGCCCTCCTTGGCCATGAGCTGGCGCCGCTCGAGCAGCTTGGCCAGCTTGGGGTGGACCGAGAAGCCCTCGGGCGGGGAGACGTGCACGTCGCCGACGCGCTCGAGCACCGAGTGCGGCACCGAGGTCTGCCAGCCGACCATCGTGCCGGCGTCCTCGCGCTGGGACTCCGGGCGCTCGAGGCCGGCGACCTCCTCGGCGCCGTCGGGCGCGGTGTACCCGCTGTCCTTCGTCTCGGTGAACACCCGCTCGAGCTGCGCCTGGTAGTCCTTGAGCGCCTGCTCGGCCTCCTCGACCGTGATGTCGCCGCGCGCCACGAGGTTCTTCGTGTACAGCTTGCGCACCGACTGCTTGGCCTCGATGAGGTTGTACATCAGGGGCTGCGTCATCGACGGGTCGTCGCCCTCGTTGTGCCCCCGACGGCGGTAGCACACCAGGTCGATGATGACGTCGCGGTCGAACTGCTCGCGGTACGCGAAGGCGAGCTCGGCCACGCGGACGCAGGCCTCCGGGTCGTCCCCGTTCACGTGCAGGACCGGCACCTGGTAGCCCTTGGCCACGTCGGTGGAGTAGGTCGTCGAGCGCGACGACGTCGGACCCGTCGTGAAGCCCACCTGGTTGTTGATGACCACGTGGATGGTGCCGCCGGTGCGGTAGCCGCGCAGCTGGGCGAGGTTGAGCACCTCCGGCACGACACCCTGCCCGGCGAACGCGGCGTCACCGTGGATGAGGATCGGCAGGACGGAGAACCCGTCCCCGCCGAGGTCGATACGGTCCTGCTTGGCGCGCACGATCCCCTCGAGGACCGGGTCCACGGCCTCGAGGTGCGAGGGGTTCGCCGCCAGGTAGACCTTGGTGGTCGCGCCGGACTCGGCGGTGAAGGTGCCCTCGGTGCCGAGGTGGTACTTCACGTCGCCGGAGCCCTGGACGGACTTCGGGTCGATCTGGCCCTCGAACTCCTTGAAGATCTGGCCGTAGCTCTTGCCGGCGATGTTCGCGAGCACGTTGAGCCGCCCACGGTGCGCCATGCCGATGCCGACCTCGTCGAGGCCGTTCTCCGCGGACTTCGACAGGATCGCGTCGAGCAGCGGGATCACCGACTCGCCGCCCTCGAGCGAGAAGCGCTTCTGGCCCACGTACTTGGTCTGCAGGAACGTCTCGAACGCCTCGGCGGAGTTCAGGCGGCGCAGGATGCGCAGCTGGTCCTCGCGCGGCGTGCGGGCGTAGCCGTGCTCGAGCCGGTCCTGCAGCCACTTGCGCTGCGCCGGGTCGGCGATGTGCATGTACTCGATGCCGATCGAGCGGCAGTACGAGTCGCGCAGGAGCCCGAGGGTGTCCCGCAGGGTCGCCTTCGGCGTGCCGCCGAACCCGCCCGTGGGGAACACCCGGTCGAGGTCCCACAGCGTGAGCCCGTGGTTCTGGATGTCCAGGTCCGGGTGCTTGCGCTGACGGTAGGCGAGGGGGTCGGTGTCGGCCATCAGGTGACCGCGCGAGCGGTACGAGTGGATGAGCTCGGCGATCTTGGCGGGCTTGGCGGCCTCGACCTCGGCGTCCACGGTGTTGTCGCGGACCCACCGCACGGGCTCGTACGGCACGCGCAGAGCCGCGAAGACGCGGTCGTAGAAACCGTCGAGGCCGAGGAGCTTGCCGGACAGGATCTTGAGGAACTCGCCGGACTGCGCGCCCTGGATGATGCGGTGGTCGTAGGTCGAGGTGATCGTCATGACCTTCGAGACACCGAGCCGCGCCAGCCGCTCCTCGGAGGCACCGGCGAACTCCGCCGGGTAGTCCATGGCACCGACGCCGATGATCGTGCCCTGGCCCTGCATGAGGCGCGGGACGGAGTGGACCGTCCCGATCCCGCCGGGGTTCGTCAGCGAGATCGTGGTGCCGGCGAAGTCGTCCATGCCGAGCTTGCCACCGCGGGCCTTGCGGACGAGCTCCTCGTACGCCGTCCAGAAGCCGGCGAAGTCCATCTCGTCGGCCTTCTTGATGCTGGGCACGAGGAGCTGGCGGGAGCCGTCGGGCTTGGCCAGGTCGATCGCGAGGCCGAAGCCCACGTGGGCCGGCTGCACGACGTGCGGCTTGCCGTCCGTCTCCTCGAAGTGCGCGTTCATCACGGGCATGTCGGCCAGCGCCTCGACGAGGGCGAAGCCGATGAGGTGCGTGAACGAGATCTTGCCGCCGCGACCACGCTTGAGGTGGTTGTTGATGACGATCCGGTTGTCCACCATGAGCTTGGCGGGCACGGCGCGGACCGACGTCGCGGTGGGGACCGCGATCGACGCCTCCATGTTCGTCACGACCCGGGCCGCCGGGCCGCGCAGCTTCTGCACGTCGTCCGTGGCCTCGGCGTCGTCGTCCTTGGGCGCGGACCGGGCGACCTCGGCGTACGGCGCGGTGGAGGGGAGGGCCTCGGCGACCGGGGCGTCCGCCGGGGAGACCTCGGGGTCGGCCGGGACCGGGGCGGGCTCGGACGGCTGCGAGGCCTCGGCGGCCGCCGTGCCGGACGCCGGCGACGCCGTCGTGGCCTCTTCGACGGGCTCCGCCGGCTCGGCGCCGGTCTGCCGCGCGGGCGGCTCGGAGGCGGGTGCCGTGGGCGCGGCAGAGCGCTCGGGCCCCCCGTCGGTGGACTCGTCCGGCGTGTAGTCGGCGAAGAAGTCCCACCACGCGGGGTCCACCGCGTTCTTGTCCTTCAGGTACTGCTCGTAGAGCTCGTCCACGAGCCACTCGTTGGCTCCGAACGACGCACTTCCGGCGTTGATCGACTCTGACCCTGCCTTGGGGGACACCACGCCCGGATCGCCCACTTTCCCACGTTGCTCGACTGCTTGGTCGAACAGCTCGGTCGAGCTGCTCTTTCGGCTCTGCACCCGTTGTCGGGCAGTTCCAGCCTATGCCCTCGGCGACCTTCACGGAGCCCGGAGTTCGGCCGTTCGGCGCCTCCGGAAGCCCTCTCTCACCGCAGCGTGGTGCCCCGGTAATACGGCAGTCAGGTGATGGCCGGGGTTGCTTCCCCCGGCGTCATGCACGCCTCACGAAGGCCGAGCCGCGGGCAACCGGTGTGATCGATCTCACCTGTCTACGCGGCCGACTCCGTCGTGACTCCGGGTGCCGGGCGCGCGACGGCCGGCAGGGCGACGCGCATCGTCGCGCCGGACTCGGTGTCGGCGACCTCGACGTGCCCGCCGTGCAGGTCGACGGCCCACCGCACGATCGCGAGGCCGATGCCGGTCCCGCCGCTCGCGCTGGGCTGCGGCCGGACGTCCGTGGTGCCGCGAGCGAACCGCTCGAAGACGCGGTCGCGGTCCTCGGGAGCGATGCCGGGCCCCTCGTCGCCGACCTCGATGACCACGTGCTCGCCGTCCGGGTAGGCGTCCAGCCGGACCGTCCCGCCGTGGGGAGAGTGCCGGATGGCGTTCTGCAGCAGGTTGGTGACCACCTGGCGCAGCCGTTCGACGTCGGCCTCGAGCGGGAGGTCCTCGGGCGTGACGTCCACGACGTACGTCAGTCCCTTGGCGGCGTCGACCATCGACATCGCCTCGGCGCACTCCTCGAGGAAGTCGCCCACGGAGAACTCGGTCAGCATCAGGGCGGAGGCGCCCGCCTCGACGCGGGAGAGGTCGAGGAGGTAGGTGACGAGGCGGCTCAGCCGCTCGGTCTGCTCCAGGGAGAGCTCGAGGGACGACGCCGTCGGCTCGGTGACGCCGTCCACCATGTTCTCGAGCTGGGCCTGCAGCGCCGCCACCGGTGTGCGCAGCTCGTGCGAGACGTTGGCGATGAGGTCCCGGCGGATGCGGTCGGAGGCCTCCAGGTCACGCGCCATCGTGTTGAAAGCCTCCGCGAGCTGGCCGACCTCGTCCTGGCTCGTGGAGCGCACCCGGACGGAGTAGTCGCCGTCGGCCATCACCTGCGCGGCCGCCGTCATCTGCCGCAGCGGCGACGTCATGCCGCGGGCGAGGACCTGGGTCAGGAGCAGGGAGACGATGATCGCCAGGGGGAACGTCCGGCTGGGGCCGAGCTCGTTGCGCAGCCCCACCCAGGTGATGACGACGGCCACCGTGACGCTCGCGACGACCAGCAGTCCCAGCTTGACCTTGAGAGAGTGGACCGGGTCGAGCGGGCGGACGTCCGGCAGGCGGTGGTCGCGCCACCGTGTGCCGTCGTCGTGCGCACCGCCCACGTCAGCCGGCCGGGGGTTCGAAGGCGTAGCCGACCCCGTGCACCGTCCGGATCAGGTCCGGACCGAGCTTGCGACGCAGCGCCTTGATGTGGGAGTCGACCGTGCGCGTGCCGCTCGCGTCGGCCCAGTCCCAGACCTCGGCCAGGAGCTTCTCGCGGGTCTGCACCGTCTTGGGGGCGCTGGCCAGCATGACCAGCAGCTCGAACTCGGTCGGCGTGAGGTGCACCTCGTCGCCGGCCCGGTGGACCCGGCGCTGGGCGCGGTCGATCGTGACTTCCCCGGCGACGAGCGGCGGGTCGGCGGGCGCGGCGGCCGCGGCCTGCGCGGCCCGCTCGACCCGGCGCAGGAGAGCCTTGACGCGGGCGATGAGCTCGCGCATCGAGAACGGCTTCGTCATGTAGTCGTCGGCGCCGACGCCGAGCCCGATGAGCATGTCGGTCTCGTCGTCGCGCGCCGTCAGCATGAGGATGGGTGTGGGGTGGTCCGCCTGGATGCGGCGGCACACCTCCAGACCGTCGATGCCCGGGAGCATGACGTCGAGGACCACCGCGTCGGGGTGCAGCCGGGCGGCGGCGTCCACGCCGGAGTTCCCGTCGCGGGCCACCTCGACCCGCCATCCTTCCGCGGACAGGCGCTGGGCGATCGCCGTCGCGATCGCCGGCTCGTCCTCGACGACGAGGACCGTGGCGTTGTGCTGGCCCTGGCCCGGACTGGTCGCAGTGGTGGTCATGGTCCCATCTTGCACGCAAGACCTGGGTGTTCGCTGGGGATGGGCTGGCGTGGCGGGACGGAGCACGACGACGGTCCGCCCCTCGGGATACCATCGGTGCCACGATGGACGAGAGTCGAGATACCGGCCTGCGGGGCCTGCCGTGCTGAACGAGACGATCATGATCGCCGTGGGCGTCCTGCTGACCGCAGGGACCGCGATCTTCGTGGCGAGCGAGTTCTCGCTCGTCACCCTGGACCCCGCCGTCGTCGGTGGCGACGACGAGGAGGGCGACAGTCCGGGGCCCGGACGCCGGGCGCCCGACCGACGTGACCGCATCGTCCGGTCGGGTCTGAAGCACCTGTCGACGGAGCTCAGCTCCGCCCAGGTGGGCATCACCGTGACGACCATCCTGCTCGGGTACACCGCGCAGCCGGCGTTGCTGAGCATGTTCGACGCCGGGCTCGCCGCGACGCCGCTGGGCGCCACCGCGGCCGGTGTGCTGGCCGGGATCCTGGCGCTGGTGGTCGTCAACGCCTTCTCGATGCTCTTCGGCGAGCTGATCCCCAAGAACTTCGCCCTGTCGGCCCCCCACCCGACCGCGCGGGCGGTCGTGCCGCTGCAGCGGGTGTTCACCATCGTGTGCGGGCCGCTCATCGCCATGTTCAACGGGTCGGCGAACGCCATCCTGCGCCGGATGGGCATCGAGCCGCGCGAGGAGCTCTCGGGGGCGCGGTCCGCGACCGAGCTGCTCTCGCTCGTGCGCCGCTCCGCCCAGGAGGGCACCCTCGAGAAGGGCACGGCGACGCTCCTGGCGAATTCGCTCGAGCTGAACGGCCTGGTCGCCCGGGACGTGATGACCGACCGCACGCGGATGTCCGTCGTGCGGCGCGACACCAGCGCCGCCGAGGTGCTGGCGCTGGCGCACCGCACCGGGCACTCCCGGTTCCCGGTGATCGGGGACGACCGCGACGACATCGTCGGGCTGGTGCACCTGCGCCGCGCCGTCGGCGTCCCGTTCGCCCGCCGGGGGGAGGTGCCCGCCGGGGCGCTGATGACCGACGCGCCCCGCGTGCCGGACACCGTGAGCCTGGGGCCGCTGCTCGTCGAGCTGCGGGGCCTCGGCCTCCAGATGGCCGTCGTCGTGGACGAGTACGGCGGGACCTCCGGGGTCGTGACGCTGGAGGACGTCGTCGAGGAGCTCGTCGGCGACGTCGCGGACGAGCACGACCGTCGTCGGGGCGGTGCCGCCCGGGCCGCCGACGGGACGTGGACGGTGCCCGGCGTGCTGCGACCGGACGAGCTGGCCGAGACGACCGGGCTGCGCGTGCCCGAGGGGTCGGCCTACGAGACGCTCGGCGGGCTCGTGATGGCTCACCTCGGCCGGCTGCCGGAGGCCGGAGACACGGTCGACGTGGAGGGCGTGCGGCTGCGCGTCGAGCTGGTCGACGGTCGCCGCGTCGAACGCCTGCGCGTGCAGGAGGTGGCGTCATGAGCAACGCGACCGCCCTGTGGGTCGGACTGCTGCTGCTCGTCGGCAACGCGTTCTTCGTGGGTGCGGAGTTCGCCGTGCTGTCGGTGCGCCGGAGCACGATCGAGCCGCGGGCCGAGGCGGGGGAGAAGCGCGCCCAGATCGTGCTGTGGGCGATGGAGCACGTCTCGCTGATGCTCGCGTGCGCCCAGCTCGGCATCACCGTGTGCTCGACGGGGCTCGGCATCATCGCCGAGCCGGCGCTCGCGCACCTGCTGGAGGTGCCGTTCGCGGCGCTCGGCGTCCCGGAGCAGCTCCTGCACCCGGTCGCCCTGGTCATCGCCCTGGGCATCGTCGTCTACCTGCACGTGGTGCTCGGGGAGATGGTGCCGAAGAACCTCGCGGTGACGGCTCCCGAGACGGCGGCGCTGTGGTTCGCGCCGCCGCTGGTGCTCATCGCGCGCGTGGTGAAGCCCGTCATCGTGGCGCTCAACTGGGTCGCGAACCATGCGATCCGCGCGCTCGGTGTCGAGCCGAAGGACGAGGTCGCGTCGGCCTTCACGGCCGAGGAGGTGCAGTCGATCGTCGAGCACTCCCGGGCCGAGGGCGTGCTGGCGGACGAGCAGGGTCTCCTGTCCGGAGCGCTGGAGTTCTCCGCCCGCACGGCCCGCGACGTGATGGTCCCGCTCGACTCCCTCGTCACGCTCACGCCGGGCGCGACGCCCGACGACGTCGAGCACGAGGTGTCACGCACCGGATACAGCCGCTTCCCGGTGGTCGAGACGTCGGCCGACCCGTCGGACGCGGGCGTGCCGGGTGCCATGGTCGGCTACCTGCACCTCAAGGACGTGCTCTACGCGTCGAACGGCGACCGGGACCGCCCGGTGCCCGCGTGGCGGGTGCGCGCGACGGCCCAGGTGGGGCCGGACGACGAGGTCGAGGACGCCCTGCGGGCGATGCAGCGGTCGGGTGCGCACCTCGCGCGGGTCGACGACGGCGCGCGCACGGTCGGCGTCGTGTTCCTCGAGGACATCCTCGAGGAGCTCGTCGGCGAGGTGCGTGACGCGATGCAGCGGCTGCGATGAACAGGTCTTGAACAAGGAGGGACTTGGCGGTGGGCGACGTCACCGCTAGTGTGCGGTCACGGAAGGATCACGCCGGTGGTGCGGAGCACCGCGGCGGTCCGGATCGGCGGCTTGAACAGGTGTCGCGCGAGCGCGCGGCGGGAGGCACGGAGGTGGCGTGGACACGACGTCGCAGGGCGACGCCACCGCCCCCCGGTCCCGACGCGAGATCCGTGAAGCGGCCGAGGCCCGTACCGGACGGACGACGCGACGACGCTCCACCGGGTCGTCGCGCAAGGCCGGGCGAGGCGCCCACGCGGCACCCGCGGGCCACGCCTGGATCACCCGTGCCACGGTCCTCGGTTCTCTCGCGGCGGCGACGATCGCCGTCCCCCTGACGGGCGCGGCCGACGCGGACGAGCGCTCCCCGTTCGACCTCGACGCGCCCCCGACCGGTCCGTCGACCCTGGCGCTGCTGCAGTCCGGTGCCGACACCCCCGGCACGGCGTCCGCCATCGCCGCGGCGCCCCGGGAGCGCAGCGTCGAGGTCGCCAGCCGGTCCACCGAGCGTGACCCGCTGCCGGACTGCGACACGACAACGCCGGTCGAGGGCAGCAACGGACAGCTCGCCGACCACTCCCTGTGCGACCTGTGGCAGAGCGGCGAGCAGCTGCGACCGGACGCCGCCGTGTCGCTCAGCGCGCTCAACGAGGCGTTCCGCGCACGGTTCGGCCGGGACCTGTGCCTCGTGGACAGCTACCGCTCGCTGTCCTCGCAGTACTCGGTCAAGGCGAGCCGCGGGTACCTCGCGGCGACGCCGGGGACCTCGATGCACGGCTGGGGCCTGGCCATCGACCTGTGCTCCAAGGAGACCGGCAGCGCCGAGGTCTACAAGTGGCTGTGGGACAACGCCCCCGCCTACGGCTGGGAGAACCCGCCGTGGGCGCAGCGCGGCGGCTCCGGCAAGTACGAGCCCTGGCACTTCGAGTTCCGTGCCGGGGTCGAAGAGATCTCGACCTGGCACTGAGTGTGCTGAGTGGCCGCGCTGCAGCGGTACCCGGTTACGGCGACTCCAGCCGCTGGTTCTCGCCGAAGTCCTCGCGGAACCGCGGCCCCGTCCGCGCGAGCTCCTGCGCGTGCGCGGCCGACCACTCCCCGTAGGGCTCGACCGCCAGCGACTCGTTGGAGAACCGGCGGTCGTCCGTGATCTCCGTGACGCAGAAGTCCGGGATCTGCAGGCCGGTCACGGGTCCCGAGCGTTCGCACTCCGCGACGACGAGCGGATGGTTGGCACCGCCGAAGACGTCGACCGACCAGCCGTCCGCGCCCAGCCACACCGCGTAGCGGGTCTTGGCGATCCGTGCGCCGCCGCGCCCGACCAGCTCCACGCCGACCAGCGGGTCGAGCTGCCGCTCGGCCTCGTACCGGGTGCCGCCCGTCGACGGGCCCTTCACCGTGACGGCGGCGAAGTCGAACTGCTCCCGGTAGGCGTCGAGGACCTCGCGGGGGTCGCTCCCGCCGTCGACCCCCGCCTCGACCCCGCCCGCCTGGACCCGGACGCGGAGCGCGTACCCGCCGTCGGACAGGTAGTACGACTGCACGATGAGGGACGGGGCGTCCCGGAGCACGTCCGGGAGCCGCCGCACGAGGAAGCGGCGCTCGAACTCGAAGTCGGAGTAGCTGGTGGACATGGTCCCGACACTACTCGGACGGCACCTCGCGACGGTCAGGCCCGACGTACTGCGACAACGGGCGGATGAGGGAGTTGGCGCCGTGCTGCTCCGCGACGTGCGCCGTCCACCCCGTCACGCGGGCGGCGACGAAGATCGGCGTGAAGGTCGGGGTGTCGAACCCCATGAGGTGGTAGGCAGGGCCGGCGGGGTAGTCGAGGTTGGGGTAGATGCCCTTGCGCTCGACGAACGCCGACTCGAGCGCGGCGTAGAGCTCGCCGAGGTCGGGCCGGTCGTAGTGCTCCACCAGCGAGTCCAGCGCGGTCTTCATCGACGGCACGCGGGAGTCCCCGTGCCGGTAGACGCGGTGGCCGAACCCCATCACCTTGCGCTTGGCGGCGAACGCCTCGTCGAGCCAGGCCTCGGCGCGGTCCGCGGAGCCGATCTCGGTGAAGGCGTGCATCACGGCCTCGTTGGCGCCGCCGTGCAGCGGGCCCTTGAGGGCGCCGATGGCGCCGGTCACGGCTGAGTACACGTCGGACAGTGTCGAGGCGATCACCCGTGCCGTGAACGTCGAGGCGTTGAAGGAGTGCTCGGCGTACAGCACGAGGGAGACGCGGAACGCGTCCACGACGGTGTCGTCCGGCACCTCGCCGAAGGTCTGCCACAGGAAGTTGCGGGTGTAGTCGAGGTCGTCGCGCGGGGCGACGGGCTCCAGGCCGTGCCGCCGACGCTGGCTGTACGCGACGATCCCGGGGAGCTGGGCGAACAGGTACACGGCGCGCCCGCGGTTCAGCTCGGGGTCGAGGACGCCGTCCTCGCGGCCGAGCGTGTCGTCCAGGCCGCCGAGCTGGCTGACGGCGGTGCGCAGCACGTCCATGGGGTGCGCCTCGAGCGGCAGGTCGTCGATCGCCCGGCGGGTGCGCTCGTCGAGCGGCCGCAGGGACCGTTCCAGCGCCTCGAGCTCTTCGAGCTCGGAGCGGGTGGGCAGCTCGCCGTGCCAGAGCAGGTGCGCGACGGCCTCGAACGGCTGGGTCGTCGCGAGGTCCTGCACGGGGTACCCGCGGTACAGCAGGGAGTTGGTCTCGGGATCGACCTTCGAGATCGCGGTGGTGTCCGCGACGACGCCGGCCAGGCCCTTGCGGACCTCGGACTCGGTACGGGGCTCGGTCATCGGTGCTCCTTCGCTCGCCATGACGCCGGACGCCGGGGTACGGCGTCGGCCTCGCGGTTCAGTGGTGGTGGCCCTCCAGGGAGAAGTCGTACACGCCGGCGTCGAACGTGCTGTACGCCGGGTAGTCGAGGAGCTCGTAGAGCTCGGCGCGGGTCTGCATGTGCGGCACCTGCGACGTGAGCGACCCCTCGGCGCGCAGCGCGTCGAGGGCGCGGTCGGCGGCGCCCATCGCCAGGCGCAGCAGGGAGACCGGGTAGATCACGAGCGCCACCCCGGCGTCGCGAAGCTGCGCGGCCGTGAACAGCTCCGACTTGCCGAACTCCGTCATGTTGGCCAGGACGGGCACGTCGAGCGCGGACGCCATCGCCTCGAACTCGCCGAGGTCTCGCATGGCCTCAGGGAAGACGGCATCGGCCCCGGCGTCGACGAGGGCCCGGGCCCGGTCGATCGCGACCTGCAGCCCGGCGCCGGCCCGGATGTCGGTGCGGGCCATGATCAGCAGGTTCTCGTCGCGGCGGGCCGTGACGGCCGCGCGGACGCGCTGCAGTGCCGTCGCGTCGTCGACCACCTGCTTGCCGTCGAGGTGGCCGCACCGCTTGGGGTTGACCTGGTCCTCGATGTGCAGGCCCGCGACGCCGGCGTCCTCCATCGTCTGGACGGTCCGGGCGACGTTCATCGCCTCGCCGAACCCGGTGTCCGCGTCGACGAGCGTCGGCAGGTCGGTCATCCGGGCGATCTGGCCCGCGCGGCCAGCGACCTCGCTCAGCGTGGTGAGGCCCACATCGGGCAGGCCCAGGTCCGCCGCGACGACGGCACCCGAGACGTAGACGCCGTCGAACCGCTTGGCCTCGATCAGCCGGGCGGAGAGCGGGTTGAACGCGCCGGGGAGCTGCAGCAGCTCGCCCGAGCCGAGGCGCTCGCGGAACGCGGCACGCTTCGCCGCCGGATTGAGCGTCGAGTACAGCATCAGAAGATCCCGGGCACGACGGCGGCCCGTGCCGCCGGGTCGTCGGCCGGGGTCACGGTGAGCCCGGCGAGCTCGTCCGCGGTCAGCTCCGGCAGGCGCTGGGCCACGTCGAGGAAGCGCTCGACCTCCCCGGGGGCGAGCACGCCGTCGGCCAGGGCGCGGAACTTGGCGACGTACTGCTCGCGGCCGAACGGTCTCGCACCGAGCGGGTGGGCGTCGGCCACGGCGATCTCCTCGACGACGCGCTCGCCGTCGACGAGCTCGATCTCGACGCGTCCGCCGAACGACTTCTCGGCCGGGTCGGCCGAGTGGTACCGGCGGGTCCACTCGGGATCCTCGGCCGTGGTGACCTTGCGCCACAGCTCGATGGTGTCCGGACGTCCGGCGCGGTCCGGCGCGTAGCTGGCCGCATGGTCCCAGGCGCCGTCCTGCAGCGCCACGGTGAAGATGTACGGGATCGAGTGGTCGAGCGTCTCCCGGCTCGCCGTGGGGTCGTACTTCTGCGGGTCGCCGGAGCCGGAGCCGATGACGAAGTGGGTGTGGTGGGACGTGTGCAGCACGACGGAACGCACCTGGCCCGGGTCGCGCAGCTCGGGCCGTTCGGTGCCGAGCCGCCGGGCGAGGTCGATCCAGGCTTGCGCCTGGTACTCGGCGGAGTGCTCCTTGGTGTACGTCTCGAGGATCGCGGTGCGGGCCTCGCCCTGCTCGGGGAGCGGCACCGCGTAGCGGGCCTCGGGTCCGGAGAGCAGCCAGGCGATGAACCCGTCGGAACCCTCGTAGATCGGGCTGGGGGAGGTCTGCCCGCGCATCGCCCGGTCGACCGCCTCGATCGCCATCTTCCCGGCGAACGCCGGCGCGTGCGCCTTCCACGTCGAGATCTCGCCCTTGCGGGACTGACGCGTGGCCGTGGTGGTGTGCAACGCCTGCCCGACCGCCTGGTAGACGGCCTCGGTGGACAGGCCGAGCAGGGTCCCGATGCCCGCCGCGGCGCTGGGACCGAGGTGCGCGACGTGGTCGATCTTGTGCTCGTGCAGGCAGATGCCCTTGACCAGGTCCACCTGGATCTCGTAGCCGGTGACGATGCCGTGCAGCAGGTCGGCGCCATCGCGCCCGAGGTGCTGGGCGACGGCGAGGATCGGCGGGACGTTGTCGCCCGGGTGCGAGTAGTCCGCGGCCAGGAAGGTGTCGTGGTAGTCGAGCTCGCGCACGGCCACCCCGTTGGCCCACGCCGCCCACTCGGGGCTGGTGCGCTCGCGGCTGCCGACGATCGTGGCACCGGTGCCCCCGCGCGAGACGGGGTGAGCCTCCGCCTGTGCCCGAGCCGCCAGGATCGGTGCCCGCCCGAGCGACGCCGTCGCGACGGCGGCGTTGTCGATGACGCGGTTGATCACCATGTCGGTCACCGCGTCGGTCGGCTCGCTCCGCTCGGTAGCGACCTCCGCGATCTTCCAGGCGAGCTGGTCGGTGCGGGCCAGTGGCTCGTCCGGTCCGTAGGTGCGCACGGTGTGGTCGATCATGGGTCCTCCGGGTCGCGGGGAGCTGGTGGCCGTGCGTCCCGCAGGGTCGAGCGGAACCACGCGTCGTCGTCGTCGGCTGCTGCTTGGAACCTAACGTGTGGGTGCGACGGCGTCCAAGCGGTCGGGCCCGCGGCGCCGGGCACTCCACCCGGACATGACGAAGGCCCGTACCGCGACATCTCGCGCTACGGGCCTCTGTGGTGCGCCTGGAGGGACTCGAACCCCCGACCTTCTGCTCCGGAGGCAGACGCTCTATCCACTGAGCTACAGGCGCGGGTACCGGACGGTTCGCACACGGCGACCCTTCGGCACGGTGACCGAGACTATCACCGCGCGTGCGCAGGTCGGAAACAGGACCGCGGGACGGAGGTCGGCGCCGGCCTCCGGGCCGATAGAATCCCCCGGTGACACCCGACGAGCTCTCGCAAGCACTCAGCACCGCCCTCGCCTCGGCCGTGGCCGACGGCGCCCTCGCGCTCCCCGCCGACGCGCTCCCGGCGTCGGTGCACGTCGAGCGACCCCGCCAGCGCGAGCACGGTGACTGGGCGACCAACGTGGCGCTGCAGCTCGCGAAGAAGGCGGGCACGTCGCCGCGGTCCCTCGCCGAGGAGCTCGCGAACCGCCTCGGTGAGACGCCGGGCATCAAGGCCGTCGAGGTCGCCGGCCCCGGGTTCCTCAACATCACGCTCGACGCCGCCGCGGCCGGTGAGCTGGCGCGCACGATCGTCGAGACGGGTGCCGCCTACGGTCGTGGCGACTCGGAGGCCGGCAAGCGGGTCAACCTGGAGTTCGTCTCGGCGAACCCCACGGGGCCGATCCACATCGGCGGCGTGCGGTGGGCCGCCGTCGGCGATGCGCTGGCGCGGGTGCTCGAGGCGAGCGGCGCCGAGGTGGCGCGCGAGTACTACTTCAACGACCACGGCGCGCAGATCGACCGCTTCGCCCGGTCGCTGCTCGCCCGTGCCCGCGGCGAGGCGGCGCCCGAGGACGGGTACGGCGGCCAGTACATCTCCGAGATCGCGGACGCCGTGGTCGCCGACGCGGTGGCTGCCGGCGGGCCCGACCCGCGCGACCTGCCCGACGCGGAGGCCCAGGAGGTCTTCCGTGCCCGCGGCGTCGACCGGATGTTCGGCGAGATCAAGGCGTCGCTGCACGACTTCGGCGTCGACTTCGACGTCTACTTCCACGAGGACTCCCTGCACGAGTCCGGCGCCGTGGACCGTGCGGTCGACCGCCTGCGGGACGCCGGCCGGATGTTCGAGAAGGACGGCGCCACGTGGCTACGCACCACCGAGTTCGGTGACGACAAGGACCGCGTGGTCCTCAAGTCGGACGGCGAGGCCGCCTACATCGCCGGTGACATCGCCTACTACCTCGACAAGCGCGAGCGGGGGTTCGACGAGGTCATCATCATGCTCGGCGCGGACCACCACGGGTACGTCGGACGCATGCTGGCGGTGTGCGCGGCGTTCGGTGACACGCCGGGCAAGAATCTCCAGCTCCTCATCGGCCAGATGGTCAACCTGGTCAAGGACGGTCAGCCGGTCCGCATGTCCAAGCGGGCGGGCACCGTCGTCACGCTCGAGGACCTGGTCGACGCGGTCGGTGTGGACGCCGCCCGCTACTCGCTCGCACGGTCGTCGGTCGACTCCACGATCGACCTCGACCTGGACCTGCTCACCCGCGCCACGAACGAGAACCCCGTCTACTACGTGCAGTACGCGCACTCGCGGACGTGCGCGGTGGACCGCAACGCCGCCGACCGCGACGTGTCCCGCCAGGACGGCTTCGACCCGTCGCTCCTCGACCACGCGACCGAGGCGGCGCTGCTCGGCCGTCTGACGGAGTTCCCGCGGATCGTCGCGCAGGCGGCCGAGCTCCGCGAGCCCCACCGGGTCGCGCGCTACCTCGAGGCGCTCGCGGGCGACTACCACACCTGGTACCAGCAGAAGGACCGCCGCGTGCTGCCCTACCCCGACGAGGACGTCACGGACACCCACCGCACCCGCCTCTGGCTCAACGACGCGGTGCGCCAGGTGCTCGCCAACGGCCTGGACCTGCTCGGCGTGACCGCGCCGGAGCGGATGTGAGCGCCGCGCCGGAGGCCGGGCGGCCCACGGCGCTCCCGGTGGGCGGTCCGGGCGCGGCGGGCGCGCCGTGGTCCTCGGGCGTCCGGCGGCGCGCGGACGGCGAGGTCGAGGTCGCCGGCGTCCCGGTGAGCGGGCTGGCGACCGAGCACGGCACCCCGGCGTACGTGCTGGACGAGGCGGACTTCCGCGCACGGGCGCGGGCGTACCGGTCGGCGTTCGAGGCCGCCTTCGCGGCGGTGGGTGCCGGGGTCGACGTCTACTACGCGGGCAAGGCGCTCCTGACGGTCGCCGTCGCGCGCTGGGCCACGCAGGAGGGGCTGCGGGTCGACACCGCCTCGGGCGGCGAGCTCGCGGTGGCGCTGCGCGCCGACGTCCCGGGTGCCGCGATCGGGCTGCACGGCAACAACAAGTCCGACGCCGAGGTCCTCGCCGCGCTCGACGCCGGCGTGGGGCGCATCATCGTCGACTCGCTCGTGGAGATCGAGCGCGTGGCCGGTCTGGCGGCGTCGCGCGGCGTCGTCGCCCCGGTCATGGTGCGGGTCACCACGGGCGTGCACGCGGGCGGCCACGAGTACATCTCGACGGCCCACGAGGACCAGAAGTTCGGGCTCTCGGTGAACCCGGGGCCCGACGGCGGCACCTCGCCGGCGCTCGCGGCCCTCGATGCCGTCGTGGCTCGGCCCGAGCTGGAGCTGCTGGGCATCCACTCGCACATCGGCTCGCAGATCCTCGAGCCGTCGGGCTTCGAGGCGGCGGCGCGCGTGGTGCTGCAGCTGCGCGCCGACCTGTCGGCCCGTACCGGGGTGCTCGTGGCCGAGGTCGACCTCGGCGGCGGGTACGGCATCGCCTACCTGCCGGGCGAGGAGGCGCTCGAGCCGGCGCCGGTGGCGGTCTCGGTGGCTCAGGCCGTCGCCGCGATCTCCCGCGAGCTGGGCACGCCCCTGCCGCGGTTCTCGATCGAGCCCGGGCGAGCGATCGTGGGGCCGGCCGGGCTGACCCTCTACACGGTGGGGACCGTCAAGCCGGTCACGGTGTCGGACGACGCGGCCGGGACCTTCACCCGCCTGTACGTCTCGGTGGACGGCGGCATGAGCGACAACATCCGTCCCGCGCTGTACGGCGCCGACTACCACGCCGAGCTCGTGGGCCGGACGTCGGACGCCGTCCCCGTGCTCGCCCGCGTGGTGGGCAAGCACTGCGAGAGCGGCGACGTCGTCGTCCACCAGGTCATGCTGCCGGGCGACGTGCGTGCCGGGGACCTGCTGGCGGTGGCGGCGACCGGTGCCTACGGGCGTTCGATGGCCTCGAACTACAACGCCCTGGCCCGCCCGCCGGTGGTCGCCGTCGCGGACGGCACGTCCCGGGTCCTCGTGCGCCGCGAGACGGTCGAGGACCTGCTCGCGCTCGACCAGGGCTGAGCGTCCTCACCATCCGGGACGGTGGCCCGCGGCCGGTCGGCCACGGCTATCCTGAGCCACGTCCTCCCCGACCTCGACCAAGGTGGTTTCGTGCCTGCTGCAGCTGACCCGCCCGCCGTGCCCGCACCGTCGGGCACCTCGCGCACCGAGGATCGCGCCCTGCGCGTCGTCCTGCTGGGCTGCGGCGTGGTGGGGACCGAGGTGGCGCGCGGCCTGCTGGAAAACTCGACCGAGCTGGCCGCCCGTGCCGGGGCGCCCCTCGAGCTGGTCGGCATCGCGGTCCGCGACGCGTCCCGGCAGCGGGAGGGCATCCCGCCCGAGCTGCTCACCGAGGACGCCGAGGCGCTGGTGGCCGAGGCGGACGTCGTCGTCGAGCTGATGGGCGGCATCGAGCCGGCCCGGACCCTCATCCTGCGGGCCCTCGACCGGGGCGCGAGCGTCGTGACGGCGAACAAGCAGCTCCTGGCCGAGCAGGGCCCGGTGCTCTTCGAGGCGGCGGACGCCGCTCGGGCCGACCTCTCCTTCGAGGCGGCCGTCGCCGGTGCCATCCCGATCGTGCGGCCCGTGCGCGAGTCGCTGGCCGGCGACCAGGTCCAGCGGGTCCTGGGCATCGTCAACGGCACCACGAACTACGTCCTCGACGAGATGACCAGCCAGGGGCTCGACCTCGAGGACGTCGTCCAGCGGGCTCAGGAGCTCGGATACGCCGAGGCCGACCCGACCGCCGACGTCGACGGGTTCGACGCCGCGGCCAAGGCTGCGATCCTGGCGTCGCTCGCTTTCCACACCCGCGTCTCGATCCACCAGGTCGCCCGGGAGGGCATCCGGGCGATCACCACGGAGGACGTCGAGTGGGCGCGCCGGACCGGCTACGTGCTCAAGCTGCTCGCCATCGCCGAGCGGACCTCGGAGGGCGTCGCGGCGCGGGTGCACCCGGCGCTCGTCCCGACCGACCACCCGCTGGCCGCGGTCCGGGGCGCGTTCAACGCCATCTTCGTGGAGGCCGAGTCCGCCGGTCCGCTGATGTTCTACGGCCAGGGCGCCGGGGGCCGGCCGACGTCGTCCGCCGTGCTCGGCGACCTGGTGTCCGCCGCCCGCGACCGGCTCGTCGGCGGCAAGGGGCCGCGGGAGTCGGCGTACGCCTCGCTGCCGGTGCTCTCGGCGGACGCCGCCGTGACGCGGTACCAGGTCCGGCTCGAGGTCGCGGACCGTACCGGCGTGCTGGCCCAGGTCGCCGGGGTGCTCGCCGACCACGGCGTCTCCATCGACACGGTGCGCCAGAGCGAGGCGCTCACGGCGTCGTTCGAGGCGGAGCCGTCGTCCGAGCCGTCGGCCGAGGTCGAGCCCGAGGAGACCGAGCCCGTCGCGCGGCTGGTCATCACCACCCATGCGGCGCGCGAGGCGTCGCTGGCCGCGACCGTCGCGGCCCTGGACGGGCTCGATCCCGTCCGTCAGATCACGTCCGTCCTGCGAGTCGAGGGAGTCTGAGAATGCCGGCACACCAGTGGCGGGGTGTCATCACCGAGTACGCCGACCGCCTGCCGGCCCACGTCGCCGAGAAGATCGTCACCCTGGGGGAGGGCGGCACCCCGCTCGTCGCGGCCCCCGTGCTCTCCGAGCGCACGGGTGCCGAGGTGTACGTCAAGGTCGAGGGCATGAACCCCACCGGCTCGTTCAAGGACCGGGGCATGACGACGGCGATGTCGGCGGCCGCCGGCCGCGGAGCGAAGGTCGTCGTGTGCGCCTCGACGGGAAACACCTCCGCGTCGGCGGCGGCGTACGCCACCCGGGCGGGCATGACCTGCGCGGTGCTGGTGCCGGACGGCAAGATCGCGATGGGCAAGCTGAGCCAGGCGATCGCGCACGGCGCCGTGCTGCTGCAGGTGGACGGCAACTTCGACGACTGCCTCGTGGTGGCGCGCAAGCTGGCCGAGGCCTACCCGGTCGAGCTGGTCAACTCGGTCAACCCCGACCGCATCGAGGGGCAGAAGACCGGTGCCTTCGAGGTGGTCGACGCCCTCGGCGACGCCCCGGACATCCACGCCCTGCCGGTGGGCAACGCCGGCAACATCACGGCGTACTGGAAGGGCTACCGCGAGTACGCGGGCATCGCGACCAGCGACGACGGCCCGGGCACCGCGCCGCAGGCGGTGGCGACCCGCACCCCGGCGATGTGGGGCTTCCAGGCGGCGGGTGCCGCGCCCATCGTCAAGGGCCACCCGGTGGACCCGGAGACCGTCGCGACGGCCATCCGGATCGGCAACCCGGCCTCCTGGGCGCAGGCCGAGGCGGCGCGCGACGACTCCGGTGGCGTCATCGAGGCGGTGACCGACGAGGAGATCCTCGCCGCGCACCGGGTGCTCTCGGCCGACGTCGGGGTGTTCGTGGAGCCGGCCTCCGCGGCCGGCGTCGCGGGCCTGCTCGCCCGGGCGGAGCGCGGGCTGGTGCCGGCCGGCGCCCGGGTCGTCGTCACGGTGACGGGGCACGGCCTCAAGGACCCGCAGTGGGCCCTGCGGACGCCGGACGGCGGGGAGGTCGCCCCGACCCGCGTCACCGCCGACGTCGTGTCGGTCGCCGACGCGCTCGGGCTGGAGTGAGATGAGGCTCGGCGCCGACCACGTGCTGGTCACCGTCCCCGCCACGAGCGCGAACCTCGGCCCCGGCTTCGACGCGATGGGCCTCGCCCTCGGCCTGCACGACGAGATCGAGGTCCGGCTCGTCGCGAGCGACGACGTCACGGTCGAGGTCGTCGGCGAGGGTGCCGGTGAGGTGCCCGACGGCGCGGACCACCTCGTGGTGCGGGCGTTGCAGCACACGTTGGAGGCGGCCGGGGCGCCGCTGACCGGGGTCCACCTGCGGTGCACGAACAGGATCCCGCACGGGCGCGGCCTGGGTTCCTCGGCGGCGGCGGTGGTCTCCGGGATCGTCGCGGCCCGGGGGCTGCTCGCCGACCCGCACGTCCTGGACGCCCGGACCATGCTGGGCATCGCCACCGCGTTCGAGGGGCACCCCGACAACGCCGCCCCCGCGCTGCGTGGCGGTGCGACGCTGGCCTGGTCGGGGCCGCAGGGGCCGCGTGCGGTGGACCTCGAGGTCGACCCCCGGGTCCGGGCGACGGTCCTCGTGCCGGACGTCCGGCTGGCCACCAGCCGGGCGCGGGGCGTGCTGCCGGACCAGGTGCCGCACGCCGACGCCGCGTTCACGGCCGGGCGAGCGGCCCTCCTCGTCGAGGCGCTCGCCCGGCGCCCGGAGCTCCTGCTCGACGCGACCGAGGACAGGCTCCACCAGGACTACCGGGCCGAGGTGATGGCGTCGACGGCGGAGCTGGTGCGTGCGCTGCGGGCCGCAGGGCTGGCGGCGACCGTCTCGGGCGCCGGGCCGACGGTGCTCGTGCTCGCCGTCGCCGAGCAGCGGACCGCGCTCGACACGGTGCTGTCCGACCTGCTCGGAGACCTCGGTGCGGACCGGGTCGGAGGAGCGGGGTGGCGGGTCGCCGACCTGGCGATCGACGGGACCGGGGCGACGTGCCGGAGCGTCGCGCAGGAGTGATAGCATGAATCAAGCCTTCGGGGTCGCGCTCGGATTCGGGTTCGACGGCACCCACCCCACACTGCACCGCGTCATCGCGCGCGTCGTCGCAGTCCGAGGAGTGTCAGTTCGCGGCGGCAGCTCCAACGCCACCGACGTCCCGTGCAGAAGGCCGACAGCAACCTCGCCAGCCGATGTCGTCGTACCACTGACGTGAGGTTCCGCGTCCAGGCGCCCCCTGCGCCCGGACGCCCACCACCCCGGCCCGAGCGGTTCACACCGTCGGTCCGCATACGAGGGGGAAGGGTCCTTCGTGACGAACACCAACGACAACCTGAGCTCGATGAAGCTTGCCGAGCTCCAGGCACTGGCGTCCCAGATGGGCGTCAAGGGCACGAGCCGCATGCGCAAGGGAGACCTGGCCGAGACCATCCGTGCCCGACGCGGTGGCGCGGCAGCCCCGGCCGCCGAGCAGCGCAGCGCGCAGACGCCGCCCGCCGAGAAGCGCGAGAAGCGCCCGGCGGGTGACGCCGCACGCACCGTGGAGCAGGCGTCGAGCGCCGCTCCGGTCGCGGCGGCCGCGACGGACGCACCGACGGTGCGCACCGACGCCCCGGCCGAGTCCGGCCAGCGGCGTCGCCGCGCCACCCGGCCGACCGGCGGCGCCGGCGAGCAGCCCGGCGAGAGCGGCGCGGACCGGGAGGCCCGGCTCGCCGAGCTCGCCGACGCCGTGGCAGCCCCCCGCGAGCGCGGACAGCGCCAGCGTGGTGACCGGCAGCCCGGCCAGAACGGCAACCAGGGCAACCAGGGCGGTCAGGGCAACCAGAACGCGCCGAAGAGCTCCGACCAGGGTGGCGACCTCGACGACCGCGGGCCGGGCGGGCGCGGCGGTGACCAGCAGGACCGTCAGCGCGGCGACCAGCAGGACCGCAACGGTTCGCGTCGCCGTCGCGGTCGTGACCGGGGCCGCGACCGCAAGCGCAACCGAGGCGGTCAGGGTGGCGGCCGTGGAGGCGCACCGGACCTCGGCCCGGAGGAGGTCGAGGTCCGCGAGGACGACGTCCTGCTGCCCGTCGCGGGCATCCTCGACATCCTCGACAACTACGCCTTCGTGCGCACGAGCGGCTACCTGCCCGGGCCGAAGGACGTGTACGTCTCCCTGAACCAGGTCCGCAAGTCGGGCCTGCGCCGCGGTGACGCCGTCGTCGGGGCGATCCGGCAGCCGCGCGAGGGCGAGGAGCCGCCCAGCGGTGGCACCCAGACCGGCAAGAACGTGCGCAGCAAGTTCGCCGCGCTCGTGCGCCTGGACACGGTCAACGGCATGACGCCGGACGAGGCGCGCAAGCGTGCCGAGTTCAACAAGCTGACGCCGCTGTACCCGCAGGACCGCCTGCGTCTCGAGAACCCCGAGGCGACGCGGCTCACGCCGCGAGTCATCGACATCGTCGCGCCGATCGGCAAGGGCCAGCGCGGCCTCATCGTCTCGCCGCCGAAGGCCGGCAAGACGATCATCATGCAGCAGATCGCCAACGCGATCACGGCCAACAACCCCGAGGTCCACCTCATGGTGGTGCTCGTGGACGAGCGGCCCGAAGAGGTCACCGACATGGAGCGGACGGTCAAGGGCGAGGTCATCGCCTCGACGTTCGACCGCCCCGCCTCGGACCACACGATCGTCGCCGAGCTGGCCATCGAGCGCGCCAAGCGTCTCGTCGAGCTGGGCCAGGACGTCGTCGTGCTGCTCGACTCCATCACCCGCCTGTCGCGTGCCTACAACCTGGCCGCGCCGGCGTCGGGCCGCATCCTCTCCGGTGGTGTGGACGCCGCGGCGCTCTACCCGCCGAAGAAGTTCTTCGGCGCCGCCCGGAACATCGAGGAGGGCGGCTCGCTGACCATCCTCGGCTCCGCGCTCGTCGAGACGGGCTCGAAGATGGACGAGGTGATCTTCGAGGAGTTCAAGGGCACCGGCAACATGGAGCTGCGCCTGTCCCGCAACCTCGCGGACAAGCGGATCTTCCCGGCCGTGGACGTCAACGCGTCCGGCACCCGCCGCGAGGAGATCCTGCTGTCGAAGGACGAGCTCGGGATCGTCTACAAGCTGCGCCGCGTCATGGGGGCGCTGGACCAGCAGCAGGCCATCGAGCTCCTGCTCGGCCAGCTCAAGAAGTCCAAGACCAACGTCGAGTTCCTCCTGCACGTCCAGAAGACCACCCCGTCGGGGCTGTCGGACGGCGACCCGGGCGAGACGATCTGATCCCACGTCACACCCGGGAACATCCCCGGGAGTGCAGGCGTTCTGGCACAATGGTTCGTCGGTCGACCGGTTCACGGCTCGCGGTCCTGCGAGGCGACCCGGCGGCATCACACCAAGGAGCATCATGAAGTCCGGTATCCACCCCGAGTACGTCGCGACCGAGGTCACCTGCACCTGCGGCAACACGTTCACCACGCGCAGCACCGAGAAGTCGGGAAAGATCGCCGCCGACGTCTGCAGCGCCTGCCACCCGTTCTACACGGGCAAGCAGAAGATCCTCGACACGGGTGGCCGCGTCGCCCGGTTCCAGGCTCGCTACGGCAAGAAGTAGCACCCACGCAGCGCCGGTGGTCCGCCCGACAACCTCTCCAGGGGCAGTCGGACGACGGACCACCGGCGCTGTCGTGTCTCCGCACCCCTCTCACGCTCCCCGACGACCACGAGACGAGACGACGTGACCGAGTCCTTCGCGGTGGCCGAGCCGCTGCTCGCCGAGCACGCCGACATCGAGCGCGAGCTCGCCGACCCCGCCGTGCACGCCGACGCCGCCCGCGCCCGGACCCTCGGGCGCCGGTACGCGGAGCTCAATCGCGTCGTCGGCGCCTACCGGTCCTGGTCGGCGGCGCGGGACGACGTCGCCGCGGCGGCCGAGCTCATCGAGCTGTCGGGTGACGACGCACCGGAGCTCGTGGCCGAGCTGCCGGCCATGGAGGAGTCGCTCGCCGAGGCCACGGAGCACCTGCGCCGGGTGCTGGTCCCGCGCGACCCCGACGACGGGCGGGACGTCATCCTGGAGATCAAGGCCGGGGAGGGCGGCGACGAGTCGGCCCTCTTCGCCGGGGACCTGCTGCGGATGTACCTGCGGTACGCCGAGCGCCACGGCTGGGCGACGCAGGTGCTGGAGTCCACGGGCACCGAGCTCGGCGGGTACAAGGACGTCCAGGTCGCGGTGAAGTCCCGGGGCGTGCCGCAGGACCCGGCCGACGGCGTGTGGGCGCACCTCAAGTACGAGGGCGGCGTCCACCGCGTGCAACGGGTCCCCGTCACCGAGTCGCAGGGCCGCATCCACACGTCGGCCGCGGGCGTGCTGGTGTTTCCCGAGGTCGACGACCCCGGCGAGGTCGCGATCGAGCCGAACGACCTGCGCATCGACGTCTACCGCTCCTCCGGGCCGGGCGGGCAGTCCGTCAACACGACCGACTCGGCGGTGCGCATCACGCACCTGCCCACCGGGATCGTGGTGTCGATGCAGAACGAGAAGTCGCAGCTGCAGAACAAGGAGCAGGCGATGCGCGTCCTGCGGGCCCGGCTGCTCGCCGCCCAGCAGGAGGAGGCGGCCGCCGCGGCCGCCGACATCCGCCGTTCGCAGATCCGGACCGTGGACCGCTCCGAACGCATCCGGACCTACAACTTCCCGGAGAACCGCATCGCGGACCACCGCACGGGGTACAAGGCGTACAACCTCGACCACGTGCTGGCGGGCGACCTGGACCCGGTGGTGCAGTCGGCGATCGACGCCGACGAGGCAGCCCGGCTCGCCGCCGCCGGCGATGCCTGAGCGCCCCGCGGAGCGCTTGTCCGCCGTGCTGGGCACGGCGGTGGGCACGCTCGCCGACGCCGGTGTCCCGTCGCCACGGGTCGACGCCGAGATCCTGCTCGCCCACACCCTCGGGGTCGACCGGGGCGAGGTGCGACGCCTCGTCCTGCTCGACGCCCCGCTCGACGCGTCCCGCGGTGCCGGGTCCGACGACGGTTCGGTGGCGGCCGCCGGAGCTGCCGAACGGTTCGGCGGGCTCGTGGCCCGACGTGCCCGCCGCGAGCCGCTGCAGCACCTGACCGGGGTGGCGCCGTTCCGGCACCTGGAGCTCGCGGTCGGCCCGGGGGTCTTCGTGCCCCGGCCCGAGACCGAGGAGGTCGCCCAGGTGGCGATCGACGCGGCCGCGAGCGCTGTGCGCGACCGCGGGACCGCCGTCGTCGTCGACCTCTGCACCGGGTCGGGCGCCATCGCGCTGGCCGTCGCGACCGAGGTCGCGGGGACGTCCGTGCACGCGGTCGAGCTGGACGCCGCCGCGCACGGGTGGGCCGCCCGCAACGTCGCGGCGCTCTCGCCCGCCGGAGCCGACGCCGTCGTACGCCTCGTGCGGGGGGACGCCCGCACCGCGCTGGGCGACCTGGACGGGAGGGTCGACGTCGTGGTGTCCAACCCGCCCTACGTGCCGCCGGGAGCCGTGCCGCAGGACCCGGAGGTCGCGGACCACGACCCACCCGTCGCGCTGTACGGGCTGGGGAGCGACGGGCTCGAGGTGCCCCGCGGGGTGACGGCTGCCGCCCGGCGGCTGCTCCGCCCCGGCGGTGTGCTCGTCATGGAGCACGCCGAGGTGCAGGCCGCGGCGGCCCGCGCGATGGTGACGGACGCCGGGTTCGTCGACGTCGGCACCCGGGCGGACCTCACCGGGCGGCCGCGCATGACGGTCGGCCGGACGCCGGACGGTGCGTCGGGCGGTCCGCGAACCGTGACAGACTGGGGCGTGTGAGCAGCGTGCACGACGTCACCGACGCGAACACCTGGGGTCCCGGCATCGACGAGGCGGTCAACACGATCTCCCGCGGCGGCCTGGTGGTCCTCCCGACCGACACCGTCTACGGCATCGGGGCCGACGCCTTCGACGCCGACGCGGTCGCTGCGCTCCTGGCGGCGAAGGGAAGGGGTCGGCAGATGCCGCCCCCGGTCCTGGTGCCGGACGTGCGCACCCTCGACGGCCTGGCCACCGAGGTCCCCGACGCGGCCCGGGCGCTCGTCGAGGAGTTCTGGCCCGGCGGCTTCACCATCATCCTGCGCGCCCAGCCCTCGCTGCAGTGGGACCTGGGCGAGACGCACGGGACCGTGGCGCTGCGCATGCCCGACCACGAGGCGGCGCTCGCGCTGCTGCGCCGCACGGGTCCGCTCGCCGTCTCCAGCGCGAACCGGACGGGCCGACCGGCGGCCCTCGAGGTGGTCGACACCGTCGAGCAGCTCGGCGACGCCGTCGGGTGCTACCTCGACGGCGGGACAGCGCCCGGCGGCGTGGCCTCCACCATCGTCGACGCGACGGGGGAGCACCTGCGGGTGGTGCGCGACGGCGCGGTGTCCCTGGCGGAGCTCCGGGCGGTCGCGCCCGTGCTCGGCCGTGACGAGCAGGTGGACGAGCAGGCCGAGGACCGGCCCGACGACCCGAGCGAGGTGCCCGGCGGGTGAGGGCCTACCTCCTGGTCATGCTCGTCGCCGCGGCGGTGACCTACCTGGCCACCCCCGGCGCCCGGTGGGTCGCCACCAGGACCAACGCGATCTCGGCGGTCCGGGCCCGCGACGTGCACGTGCTCCCGACGCCGCGCCTCGGCGGGCTGGCGATGCTCCTCGGGATCGTCGTCGCGGTCCTCCTGGCCGGTCAGATGCCGTTCCTCGACGACGCGGCCGGCGAGCCGCAGGTGATCGGGATCGTCGGAGGAGCGGTCATCGTGTGCCTGCTGGGGTGGGCCGACGACGTCTGGGACCTCGACTGGATGACGAAGCTGGCCGGCCAGGTGCTCGCCGCCGGCTTCATGGCCTTCAACCAGGTCCAGCTCACGTCGCTGCCGACGCCGGGCGGTCTGACGATCCCGTCGGCGCGGCTGTCACTGTTCGTCACGGTGCTCGTGGTGGTCGTGGCGATGAACGCCGTGAACTTCGTCGACGGGCTCGACGGCCTGGCGGCCGGGATCGTGGCGATCGGTGGCTCGGCGTTCTTCCTGTACACGTACTCGCTCACCACGCAGGCCAGCCCGACGGACTTCTCGAGCCTCGCCGCCATGATGACGGCCGTGCTCGTGGGCGTCTGCCTGGGATTCCTGCCGCACAACTTCTACCCGTCCCACATCTTCATGGGCGACTCCGGGTCGATGGTGCTCGGGCTGGTCTTCGCCGGTGCCGCGATCTCGGTGACCGGGCGGATCGACCCGACCATCACCGACGCGCTCTCCGGGGCCCAGCGCGCCCCCCTGTTCATCCCGCTGCTGCTCCCGCTCGCCGTCGTGGTGCTGCCCCTGCTCGACATGACGATGGCGGTGGTGCGGCGGCTCGCCGCCGGCAAGTCGCCCATGGCCCCCGACCGGAGGCACCTGCACCACCGGATGCTCGCCCTCGGGCACTCGCACCGGCGTGCGGTCCTCATCCTCTACGTCTGGACGGCGGTGTTCGCGTTCGGTGCCGCGGCGTTCGTCCGCTGGCGCTGGCAGGTGGTCCTGGCGTGGCTGCTCGTCGCCGTCGTGGTCGCGTTGGTGCTCACGCTGGGCCCCCTGCGGACGCGGGGGCGCTTCCTCGACGACGACGTGGCCTCGGGGGCGCTGCCCACGGCGCACGCCGCGCACACCGCACCCACGGCGACGACGGCCCGGCCGTCCGCCGCGAACCCGAAGGAGTCGGACCATGACCGCACAGCCTCCCGCCCCGGACAGCCCTGACGACGCTGCCGGTGCCGAACCGGCGCCGGGCGGACGTTCGTTCGACGAGGTCCAGGCGGGCGAGCGCGACATGCTGCGCCGCGCCATGCGGTGGACGCTCGTCCTGGTCGGCGCGCTCGTCGTGCTGGGCTCCGCGGTGGGTGCGCTGGTCGCGGGGACCGCCGGACTGTGGGGCGCCCTCGTGGGCGCCGGCCTCGCCGCGTTCTTCTGCGCCACGACCATCTGGTCGATGCAGCGCACGGTGGGCAAGCCCCCGACGGTGATGGCCGGGGTGGTCATGGGTGCCTGGCTGGCGAAGATCGTCGTGCTGGTGATCGTCCTGGCCGTGCTGCGGGGTGCCGACTTCTACGACCCCTACGTCCTCTTCGTCGTGCTGGCGATCGGGGCGATCGGTTCCGCGCTGCTCGACTACCAGGCGGTCAAGGGCGCGCGCGTGCCGTACGTGCAGCCCTGACGCTCGACCTGCGCCGACCCGTCGACCGCCGAGAAAGTGCGGTCGTTCACAAGGCGCAGGATTCCAACCTCGGTTCGCCACGGATGTGTCGGAGCACCGCACAGCATCCGGTAGGCTGTACCCGAATCCATGACGGCCAGGTCCGACGGCGTGCCCACGACCGTGGGAGTGCCGAACGACCTTCGACCTCCGGGAGTCCTCCTGTTTACGTCAGCGACCCCCACGCTGCTCGCCGCCTCCGAGGGTGAGGGCGGCTTCCACGTGCCGTCCATCGACGAGTTCTTCCCGCCGGCGATCCTCTTCGAGGACACGATCTTCCAGATCGACCGGATCTGGATCATCCGTGTCCTCGCGGCGGTCGTGCTGCTGACGGTCTTCGTCGTCGCCGCCAAGCGGGCCAAGCTCGTGCCCGGCCGTTTCCAGGGTGCGATCGAGATGGTCCTCGACTTCGTGCGGGTCCAGATCGCGGAGGAGATCCTCGGCAAGGCGAACGCCCGGCGCTTCGTCCCCATGCTGACGACGATCTTCCTGGCGATCCTCGTCTTCAACCTCACGGGCGTCATCCCGTTCCTCAACATGGCCGGGACCGCCCGGATCGGGCTGCCTCTGGTGCTCGCCCTGTGGGTCTTCGTCACCTACTGGTGGGTGGGCATCCGGCAGCACGGCCTCGGTGGGTACCTGAAGAACAACCTCTTCCCGCCCGGCATCCCGTGGCCGATCTACCTCATCGTGACGCCGATCGAGGCACTGCAGATCCTCGTGGTCCGCCCGCTCTCGCTCGCGCTGCGACTCGCGGCCAACATGATCGCCGGGCACATCATGCTCGTCCTGTGCTTCGCGGCGACTCAGTTCTTCCTCCTCGAGGCGGCTCCGGCCCTCAAGGGGATCGGCGCGCTCACGCTCGCCGGTGGCTTCGCCATCACGTTGTTCGAGCTCCTGGTCGCGGCGCTGCAGGCGTACATCTTCGCCCTGCTCGCGGCGGTCTACATCAGCCTCTCGCTGGAGGAGGAGCACTGACCTGCGGGTCGGCTCCCCGACTGAACACGCCCACCACCCACACAGACGCAAGTCAGCGACGTCGGACCGCCGGTCCGACGCCCAACGGAAGGAAACCCAGTGGACGTCACCACCCTCGCCGAGGTCACCGGTAACCTCAACGCTGTCGGCTACGGCCTCGCCGCGGTCGGCCCGGGCATCGGTCTCGGTATCCTCATCGGCAAGACGATCGAGGGCATGGCTCGCCAGCCCGAGGTCGCCGGCCAGCTGCGCGCCACCATGTTCCTCGGTGTCGCGTTCGTCGAGCTCCTCGCGCTCCTCGGCCTCGTCGCCGGCTTCCTGTTCCCGGCCGCGTGATGGCGGCGGCGCAGAACGCCGCCCCGGTCATCGTGGCGGCGGAGGGGACCGCGGAGGGCATCGACCTCTTCATCCCCGCCTGGTACGACATCATCTGGTCGTCGGTCGTCATGCTCGTCATCGCCGTCGTCTTCTACAAGTACGTGCTGCCGAAGTTCCAGGTCGTCCTGGACGAGCGCACGGCGAAGATCGAGGGCGGCCTCGCGAAGGCCGAGAAGGCGCAGGAGGAGGCCGCGGCAGCGCTGGCGGAGTACCACCAGCAGCTGGCCGAGGCCCGCGCCGAGGCTTCGAAGACCCGCGAGGAGGCGCGTGCCGAGGGCACGGCCATCGTCGCGGAGCTGAAGACGAAGGCCAACGAGGAGGCGGCGCGCATCGTCGAGACCGCGCACCGGCAGATCGAGGCCGAGCGTCAGTCCGCGGCGGTCTCGCTGCGGGCCGAGGTCGGCACGCTGGCCACGGAGCTCGCGTCGAAGATCGTCGGTGAGTCCCTCGAGGACAGCGCCCGCCAGTCGCGTGTGGTCGACCGGTTCCTCGACGAGCTCGAGGCGGACCAGTCGGCGACGACGAGCGTCAAGGAGGTCTGATGCGAGGAACGAGCGGAGCATCGCTGGCAGCCGCCCAGGAGCGGTTCGAGCCGGTGCTGCGGTCCGCGGCCGGCGAGTCGGCCACGCTCGGCGAGCAGCTGTTCGCCGTCGTGACCGCGCTCGACGAGTCCGGTGCGCTGCGCCGCTCGCTCGCGGACCCGTCGCGGGACGGCGAGGACAAGGCGCGCGTCGTGTCGGCCGTGCTGGCCGGCGGGTTCGACGAGCGCGTGATCGACCTCGTGTCGGGTCTCGCCCGGTCGCGCTGGTCGAGCGACGGTGACCTGGTCGACGCCGTCGAGCGTCTCGGCGTCGACGCGCTGCTGGCCGCGGCCGAGTCGCGTGGTGCGCTCGAGACGGTGGAGGACGAGCTCTTCCGCCTGACGCGTGCCCTGGTCGGTCAGCGCGAGGCGCGGCAGATCCTGTCGGACGAGACCACCGACCCGGCCCGCCGGACGGCGCTGGTCGACGCGCTGGTCGACGGCAAGGTCGACGAGGTCACCCTGGCGCTGGTGCGCCGGGCGACCACGACGCTGCGCGGCCGCCGGTTCGTGCCGACGCTGACGTGGTACGGGGACGTGGCGGCCGAGCGCCGCCGGCGTCTCGTCGCCTCCGTGACGAGCGGCTCGGTGCTCACCGGGACGCAGGAGAAGCGCCTCGGCGACATCCTCGAGCGCGCCTACGGCCGTGCCGTGCAGCTCAACGTGACGGTCGACCCGGCCGTCGTCGGCGGGCTGCGTATCCAGGTCGGCGCTGACGTCGTCGACTCCACCGTGCTGTCCCGCCTGGCTGACGCCCGTCGCCGGCTGGCCGGCTGATCCATTCGACGCCCAGCCGGCCACCGGTCGGCGCAGATGAACGTTCGGTCGCGGACGCGGCCACGACAGGAGAAGAGCAATGGCTGAGCTGACGATCAGGCCGGAGGAGATCCGCGCCGCTCTGGACAGCTTCGTGAAGTCCTACGAGCCCGAGGGCGCGGTGACCGAGGAGGTCGGTCGCGTCACTTTCGCCGCCGACGGCATCGCCAACGTCGAGGGTCTGCCCGGCGCGATGGCCAACGAGCTGCTCCGTTTCGAGGACGGCACGCTCGGCCTCGCGCTGAACCTGGACGTGCGCGAGATCGGCGTCGTGGTCCTCGGGGAGTTCACCGGCATCGAGGAGGGCCAGGAGGTCCGTCGTACGGGCGAGGTCCTGTCCGTCCCGGTCGGAGAGGGCTACCTGGGCCGGGTCGTCGACCCGCTGGGCAACGCGATCGACGGCCTCGGCGAGATCGAGACCGACGGGCGCCGTGCGCTCGAGCTGCAGGCGCCCGGCGTCATGCAGCGCAAGTCGGTCCACGAGCCGCTGCAGACGGGCATCAAGGCGATCGACTCGATGATCCCCGTGGGCCGCGGCCAGCGGCAGCTCATCATCGGCGACCGCCAGACCGGCAAGACGGCGATCGCGGTCGACACGATCATCAACCAGAAGGCCAACTGGGAGTCGGGCGACCCCACGAAGCAGGTTCGCTGCATCTACGTCGCCATCGGCCAGAAGGGCTCGACGATCGCCTCGGTGCGCGGCGCCCTCGAGGAGGCCGGAGCGCTCGAGTACACGACGATCGTCGCCGCCCCGGCGTCCGACCCGGCCGGTTTCAAGTACCTGGCCCCGTACACGGGCTCGGCCATCGGCCAGCACTGGATGTACGACGGCAAGCACGTCCTGATCATCTTCGACGACCTGTCGAAGCAGGCCGACGCCTACCGCGCCGTCTCCCTGCTGCTGCGCCGCCCGCCGGGCCGCGAGGCGTACCCCGGTGACGTCTTCTACCTGCACTCCCGTCTGCTCGAGCGTTGCGCGAAGCTCTCGGACGAGCTCGGCGCCGGTTCGATGACGGGGCTGCCGATCATCGAGACCAAGGCGAACGACGTGTCGGCCTTCATCCCGACCAACGTCATCTCGATCACCGACGGGCAGATCTTCCTGCAGTCCGACCTGTTCAACGCCGACCAGCGTCCCGCGGTCGACGTCGGCATCTCGGTCTCCCGAGTCGGCGGTGACGCCCAGGTCAAGGCCATGAAGAAGGTCTCCGGCACGCTGAAGCTCGAGCTGGCGCAGTACCGCTCGCTCGAGGCCTTCGCGATGTTCGCGTCGGACCTCGACGCGGCGTCCCGCGGCCAGCTCGCGCGTGGTGCGGTGCTCATGGAGCTGCTCAAGCAGCCCCAGTACACCCCGTACCCCGTCGAGGAGCAGGTCGCGTCGATCTGGGCCGGCACCAAGGGCCGGATCGACGACGTCCCGGTCGCCGACGTCAAGCGGTTCGAGTCCGAGCTCCTCGACCACCTCCGCCGCAACACCGACGTCTTCGACGCCATCGTGTCGACCGGCAAGCTGGAGCAGGACACCGAGGACGCTCTCGCGGCCGCCGTCGACGACTTCCGCAACGGCTTCCTCAAGGGCGACGGCACCCCGCTGCTCGGTGGCGAGGACGCGGCCGGCGAGTCGGACGTCGAGCAGGAGCAGCTCGTCGTGCAGAAGAAGGCCTGATCGTATGGCCGGAGGATCCCAGCGCGTCTACAAGCAGCGGATCAAGTCGACGCAGTCGCTGAAGAAGATGTTCCGTGCGCAGGAGCTGATCGCGGCCTCCCGCATCAGCAAGGCGCGCGGTCGGACGGTGGCCGCGGCCCCGTACGAGCGGGCGATCACGCGGGCCGTGTCGGCCGTGGCCACGCATACCTCGACCGACCACCCACTGACGAACGAGCGGCCGGACACCAACCGCGCCGCGGTGCTCGTCATCGCGTCGGACCGCGGCATGGCGGGGTCGTACTCGGCGTCGATCATCCGTGAGTCCGAGCGCCTCGTCGCCCAGCTCACGGCCGAGGGCAAGGACGTCACGGTCTACGCCGCGGGCCGCCGCGCGATCTCGTTCTACCGTTACCGCGGGCGCGAGCTCGCCGCCCAGTGGTCGTACGGCTCGGACAACCCGCAGTCGGACACGGCCACGGAGATCGCGGACACCCTCCTCGGGGCGTTCCTCGCGCCGGTGGCCGAGGGTGGCGTGGGCGAGCTGCACGTCGTGTACACGCAGTTCGTCAACATGGTGACCCAGCGCCCGCGCGTCGTGCGGATGCTGCCGCTGGAGGTCGTCGAGGGCGTCGCCGTCCCCGGCGAGAACGAGGCGCTGCCGCTGTACGACTTCGAGCCGTCGCCCGAGCAGGTGCTCGACGCCCTGCTCCCGCGGTACGTGCGCAGCCGGATCTTCAGCTTCATGCTCGACGCCGCGGCCTCCGAGCTGGCCTCGCGCCAGCGCGCGATGCACACGGCGACGGACAACGCCGAGGACCTGATCCGTACCTACACGCGCCTGGCGAACCAGGCTCGCCAGGCGGACATCACCCAGGAGATCAGCGAGATCGTCTCGGGTGCTGACGCCCTCGCGGCGTCGTGACGACCACCCGCGCACGACGCCGTCGACCGACGAACTCACACCCGAACCTTTCGAAGCGAGGCAAGCAATGACCGCCACCACCGTGGACTCACGCGGCGCGGCCCCGGCTGAGCCGGCAACTGGCCGTGTTGCCCGCGTGATCGGCCCTGTCGTCGACATCGAGTTCCCCGAGGACTCGATCCCCGACATCTACAACGCACTGACCGTCGAGCTGGACCTGTCCGGCATGGGCGAGGGGGCGAACAAGTTCACCCTCACGCTCGAGACCGCCCAGCACCTCGGCGACTCGCTGATCCGCGCGATCGCGCTCAAGCCGACCGACGGCCTGGTCCGCGGCGCCGTGGTCACGGACACCGGCGAGCCGATCTCCGTGCCCGTCGGTGACATCACCAAGGGCAGGGTCTTCAACGTCACGGGCGAGGTCCTCAACCTCGCCGAGGGCGAGAAGTTCGAGGTCACCGAGCGTTGGCCGATCCACCGCAAGCCCCCGGCCTTCGACCAGCTCGAGTCGAAGACCCAGATGTTCGAGACCGGCATCAAGTCCATCGACCTGCTGACGCCGTACGTCCAGGGCGGGAAGATCGGTCTCTTCGGTGGTGCGGGCGTCGGCAAGACGGTCCTCATCCAGGAGATGATCCAGCGAGTCGCCCAGGACCACGGCGGTGTGTCGGTGTTCGCCGGTGTCGGCGAGCGCACACGTGAGGGCAACGACCTGATCGCCGAGATGGACGAGGCGGGCGTCTTCGACAAGACGGCCCTCGTCTTCGGCCAGATGGACGAGCCGCCGGGCACGCGTCTGCGGGTGGCGCTGTCGGCGCTGACGATGGCTGAGTACTTCCGCGACGTCAAGAAGCAGGACGTGCTCCTCTTCATCGACAACATCTTCCGCTTCACGCAGGCGGGCTCCGAGGTCTCCACGCTGCTCGGCCGCATGCCGTCCGCCGTGGGCTACCAGCCGAACCTCGCGGACGAGATGGGCATCCTGCAGGAGCGCATCACCTCGACCCGTGGCCACTCGATCACCTCGCTGCAGGCGATCTACGTGCCGGCCGACGACTACACCGACCCGGCTCCGGCGACGACGTTCGCCCACCTGGACGCGACGACCGAGCTCTCGCGAGAGATCGCCTCGAAGGGTCTGTACCCGGCGATCGACCCGCTGACGTCGACGTCCCGCATCCTGGACCCGCGGTACGTGGGCCAGGAGCACTACGAGGTCGCGACCACGGTCAAGCAGATCCTCCAGCGCAACAAGGAGCTGCAGGACATCATCGCGATCCTCGGTGTCGACGAGCTCTCGGAGGAGGACAAGACGCTGGTGGCGCGCGCTCGCCGCATCCAGCAGTTCCTCTCCCAGAACACCTACATGGCCAAGAAGTTCACCAGTGTCGAGGGTTCGACGGTGCCGCTGAGCGAGACCATCGAGGCCTTCAAGAAGATCTCGGAGGGCGAGTACGACCACGTCGCCGAGCAGGCCTTCTACAACATCGGTGGGCTCGAGGACCTCGAGCAGAACTGGGCGCGCATCCAGAAGGAGTACGGGGCCTGAGCCCTCGTCCTCGGACGCACCCGTGTCGTCCTGCCGGCCCGGCCACGGGCCGGCAGGACGACTTCCCACCCTCGACTGAAGAACTCTGGAGCCCGACATGGCAGAGCTGAACGTCGATCTCGTCGCGGCCGACCGCAAGGTCTGGTCCGGCGCGGCGCGCGAGGTCAGCGCACCGTCCGCCGACGGTCAGATCGGCATCCTCGCCGGACACACGCCGCTGCTCGCGGTGCTGCGGCCCGGCACCGTCAAGGTCTCCACCGGCCCCGGCCGGGTGGCGGTCGAGGCACAGGTCACCGGTGGCTTCGTCTCGGTGGACGACGACGTCGTGACGATCGTCGTCGACGAGATCACCGAGGTCGCCGGCCGCGAGAGCTCGCTGGCCTGAGGCGGGACGCACGTGGGGTACGCGCTCGGGGTCGTCATTGCGGTCGCGGTGGTGCTCGCCCTGGGCCTGGTCCTCGGGGCGTCGCGGCTGCGGACCCTCTCGCACCGCGTCGGCTCGTTCCAGTGCGGTGCCAGACCGGCGCGACCGCAGGCGCCGTGGTCCGCCGGTATCGCCCAGTACGGTGTCGGCCGGATCGACTGGTGGCGCTGCTGGTCGCTCGCCCCGCGTCCGGCCCGCACCTGGCACCGTGACCGGCTGACGGTCACGGGGCGCGCCCCGCTCGACCAGGCGGGCCAGGTCGACCAGTACCTGGTCCGCTGTCGCTACGACGGCGTCGACTTCGAGCTGACGATGTCCTCCGGCGCCTACGCCGGCCTGGCGTCCTGGCTCGAGGCCGCGCCGCCGGGCCGACGCGGTCTCGTCGTCTGACCGACCATCCTGCACCCGAAGGGGGACCGTGCGTCTCGTCGTCGCCCGCTGCTCGGCCCGGTACACCGGCCGGCTCACCGCGCACCTTCCGCTCGCCGTCCGTCTCCTGGTCGTCAAGAGCGACGGGAGCGTGCTGCTGCACTCCGACGGCGGCTCGTACAAGCCGCTGAACTGGATGAGCCCGCCGTGCTCGCTCGCCCCGGCCGCGCCGGGTGACGAGGCGGCCGCGCGCGGCGTGACGGAGGTCTGGACGGTCCAGCACCAGAAGTCCGACGACCGGCTCGAGATCGAGCTGCACGAGGTCCACCATGACTCCTCGCACGACCTGGGCATCGACCCCGGCCTGGTGAAGGACGGCGTCGAGGCACACCTGCAGGAGCTGCTCGCCGCACAGATCGAGCTGCTGGGCGCGGGCCACACGCTGGTGCGCCGGGAGTACATGACGGCGATCGGTCCGGTGGACATCCTGGCCCGTGACGCCGACGGCGGCACGGTGGCGGTCGAGCTCAAGCGGCGCGGAGACATCGACGGGGTCGAGCAGCTCACGCGGTACCTCGAGCTGCTCAACCGTGACCCGTTGCTCGCCCCCGTACGCGGGGTGTTCGCGGCGCAGGAGATCAAGCCGCAGGCGCGGGTGCTCGCCACGGACCGGGGGATCGGCTGCCTGGTGCTCGACTACGACGCCATGCGGGGCGTCGACGACCCGGAGTCCCGCCTCTTCTGAGCCGACAGGGTTTGTGAGGCGGGCTATCCAACCCGCTGGCAGTGGTGCAGGATGGACAGATGGTCCCTGATCACGTGCCCCCGCCCGACTCGTCGGAGACGCCCGTCGCCCCGGCGGTGTTCGCCGTCCGTGGAGACGTCGTCACACCCGACGCCCTCGTTTCGGACGGGGCCGTCGTCGTCGCGGGGGACCGGATCGTCTGGGTAGGTCCTCTGGAGGACGCCGCCGCCGCCGGCGTCGGCGACGCGGTCCGCGAAGCGACCGAACCGCCTCCCGGGACCTACGTGCTGCCCGGGCTGGTCGACCTGCACGACCACGGCGGCGGTGGGGCGAGCTTTCCCGACGCGGTGAGCCGGGACGAGGCCATGCGGGCGGTCCTGGAGCACCGCAGCCACGGCACGACCACGCTGCTCGCATCGCTGGTCACCGCGGACCGGGCCACCCTCCTCGAGAGAGCGGGGCTCCTGGCGGACCTGGCGGACGACGGCGAGATCGCCGGGATCCATGCCGAGGGCCCGTTCCTCGCGCCTGCGCGGCGCGGGGCCCACGACCCGGCGCACCTCCTTCCTGGTGACGTCTCGCTCGTGCGTGAGCTCGTCGACGCCTCGCGCGGGCACCTGCGCACGATGACGGTCGCACCCGACGTCGACGGGGTCCGCGGCCCGGGTGGCGTCGCCGACGCCCTGGTGCGCGCCGGTGTCGTGCCGTCCATCGGGCACACGGACGCTTCCACGGAGCAGGCCGAGGAGCTCATCGCCCAGGTGGCCGGTGCGCTGGCCGACGCCCGGCCGACCCGCCGGATGACGGCGACCCACCTGTTCAACGCCATGCGCCCGTTGCACCACCGCGACGCCGGGCCGGTCGCCGCCTGTCTCGCGGCCGCGCGTCGTGGCAAGCTCGTCGTCGAGCTCGTCGGGGACGGGGTGCACCTGGACCCCGCCGTGGTGCGCACCGTCGTGCAGACGGTCGGCGTCGACCAGGTGGTGCTGGTCACCGACGCCATGGCGGCCGCCGGCATGGCGGACGGCGACTACGACCTGGGCCCGATGTCGGTCGCGGTGACCGACGGCGTCGCGCGCGTGGTCGACCCCGACCACCCCGGGGGCGGGGCGATCGCCGGGGGCACCGCGCACCTGGTCGACGTGGTCCGCTCCACGGTCGACGCCGGGGTCCCGCTCGTGGCCGCCGTGCGCAGCGCCTCCTGGGTGCCCGCGGGCGTGCTGGGGCTGGCGGACGTCGGCGGGCTCGTCGCCGGGCGACGTGCCGACCTGGTCGTGACCGACCGTGCACTGCGGGTGCAGCATGTGTGCCGGGGCGGGCGCTCGGTCTGACGGCCGCGCCGCGTCGCCGGCACATCGAGCTCGAAGCCGTCAGGGGGTGAGGTCCGTTGCTGCCGGGCCGGGCGCCCCGCTGGTCCGGTCGGTGAGGACCGGGGCGAGCAGCCGCGTCTCGGCCGGCTGCTCGCCCCGCAGGCGTGCCATCACCATCTCGACGGCCACGGATCCGATCATCGCGGCCGGGATGTCGATGCTCGTGATGGGCAGCGACTGCGCGAGGGCGACGTCCTCCGGACAGACGGCGATCACCGACGTGTCGCCGCCGACGACGCGCCCCCGCTCGCGCAGCCGGGCCAGCACGTGCGGCAGGGCGCGCTCGTTGTGCACCACGAGACCCGTGGTGCCCGGAGCACGGTCGAGCACGGCGTCGACGGCCCGTTGGGCGCCTGCCGGGTGCGGCTCGCACGGCTCGACGGTGACGTCGAGGCCGCGGGCAGCCGCCGTCGTGGTGAAGCCGTGCACCACCCGGTCTGCGTACGACGTGTGGCGGTCCATCACCTCCGGCGGCGAGCCGAGCAGCGCGACCTCGCGATGACCCGTCGCCGCCAGGTGGCGGGCGCCCACGACGCCGACCGCCTCGAAGTCCAGGTCGACGCAGCTCAGCCCGCCAGCGTCTCGTGGCAGGCCGATGAGCACCGTGGGTTGGCGCAACGCACCGAGCACCGGGATACGCGGGTCGTCCGCCTCGACGTCCATCACGACGATCGCGTCGACCATGGACCCCGCGGCCACGCGCTCCAAGCCGCCCACGTCGTCCTGCGTCAGCAGCAGGACGTCGTGCTCGAAGCCGCGGGCGCGGGTCACGACGCCGGTGACGAACTGCATGATCACCGAGACGTCGACCCCGGAGCGGAGCGGCGCCATGAGCCCGATGACGTTCGTCCGGTTGGAGGCGAGCGCCCGGGCACCCATGTGCGGGCGGTACCCGAGGTCCGCGATCGCCTGCTCCACGCGGCGTCGCGTGGGCGGGCTGATGGAGCGCTTGCCCGACAGCACGTACGACACCGTCGACGCCGATACTCCGGCCGCGCGGGCGACGTCCTCGATCGTGGCCATTCCTCAGCTCCTCGTGGTGGGGTTCCGACGCGGCACCCTCGGTGAGGCAAACCGTAGTCCCCGCGGTAGGTGCAGCGGTGCGGAGGGTTGCGGATGTCGCGAGAACATGGTCGCACCGTAGTCGAAGCGCTTCGCCCCGTGCGCCTGGATGGATGAATGGGGTGGCCTGTGACCTCTTGACGACAAGGGCGGGCTGGCTGATACTCGTTCATCGAAGCGCTTCGACAGCGCGCCGGCCTGGTCCTACGGGCTGTGGCTGACGACGTCGTTCACCACGGACTACGACGAGCGGACCGTCATGTCCTTCATCGACGGGATGGCCGAGCGGGACCTGCCGCTGAGCGTCTTCCACTTCGACTGCTTCTGGATGCGCGAGTACCAGTGGTGCGACTTCGAGTGGGACCCGCGCACGTTCCCGGACCCGGAGGGCATGCTCGCCCGCCTGCACGACCGCGGCCTGAAGGTCAGCGCGTGGATCAACCCGTACGTCGGGCAGCGCTCGCCGCTGTTCGCCGAGGCCGCGGAGCGCGGCTACCTGCTGCGCACCGCCGACGGCGGCACCTGGCAGTGGGACATGTGGCAGGCGGGGATGGGCCTGGTGGACCTCACCAACCCGGAGGCGACCGCCTGGTACGTCGGGCACCTGGAGCGCCTGCTCGACCAGGGCGTCGACTGCTTCAAGACGGACTTCGGCGAGCGCGTCCCGGTCGACGACGTCGTCTGGCACGACGGGTCCGACCCCCAGCGCATGCACAACTACTACGCACAGCTCTACAACGAGGCGGTCTTCGGGCTGCTCGAGCGACGGCGGGGGACGGGCGAGGCGGTCGTCTTCGCACGCGCGGCCACCACCGGCGGCCAGCAGATGCCGGTCCACTGGGGCGGCGACTGCGACTCCACCTACGCGGCCATGGCCGAGTCGTTGCGCGGCGGGCTGTCGCTGGCGATGTCCGGGTTCGGCTACTGGAGCCACGACATCGGCGGGTTCGAGGGCACGCCGGACGCCGGCGTCTTCAAGCGGTGGCTGGCCTTCGGGCTGCTGTCGAGCCACTCGCGGCTCCCCGGGTCGTCGTCGTACCGCGTGCCGTGGGCCTTCGACGAGGAGGCCGTGGACGTCGCCCGGCGGTTCACGCACCTGAAGATGCGCCTCGTGCCGTACCTCGCCTCGCTCGCCGAGGAGGTGGTCGGTGCCGGCACCCCGATGATGCGTCCCATGGTGCTGGAGTTCCCCGGTGACCCGTCGACCTTCGGCGTCGACACGCAGTACATGCTGGGGGGCTCGCTGCTGGTGGCGCCGGTGCTGCGCGAGGACGGCACCGCCGACGTCTACGTCCCCGAGGGACGCTGGACGCGGGTAGACCCCGGCACGGTGGCCGACGGCGGGGCGTTCGACGGGCCCGTCGTCACCGGCCCGCGGAGGGTGGACGAGACACACGGGTTCGCGTCGCTGCCCCTGTTCGTCAGACCGGGTAGCGTGCTCCCCGTCGGGGCCCGCACCGACCGTCCCGACTACGCCTGGGCCGAGGACGTGACGCTGCACTGCGTGGAGCTGGCAGCCGGTCACGACTCCGAGGTCCGTGTGCCCGGTGGCGAGGGCGCACCGGCGACCTTCCGTGTTCGACGCACCGAGGACGCCGTCATCGTCTCGAGTGGGAACGCTCCCACACGATGGGCGGTCCAGGTCGGTGGCCTGCGGACCGAGGCAGACGGTCCGGGAGAAGTGAGGATCCACCTGTGAGCAGCATCAGCACCACCGGCCAGTTCCCGCCGGACTTCCTGTGGGGGACCGCGACCGCGGCCTACCAGATCGAGGGGGCAGCGGCCGAGGGCGGGCGCGGGCCGTCGATCTGGGACACGCTGTGCCGCGTCCCCGGCGCCGTCCAGGGCGGCGACACCGGCGACGTCGCCTGCGACCACTACCACCGGTGGGCCGAGGACGTGGACCACCTGGCCCGGCTCGGCGTCACCGCCTACCGGCTGTCCATCTCCTGGTCGCGGGTCCAGCCCGGCGGTCGCGGTCCCCTCAACGCCGAGGGCGTCGAGTTCTACCGGAACCTGCTCGACGCGCTCCGCGAGCGGGGCATCACCCCCTACGTCACGCTCTACCACTGGGACCTGCCCCAGGAGCTGGAGGACGCCGGCGGCTGGGCCGTGCGCGAGACCGCGGAGGCCTTCGCGGACTACGCCCGCGCGATGGCCCGCGAGCTCGGCGACCGGGTCGCGCTGTGGACCACCCTCAACGAGCCGTGGTGCTCGGCCTACCTCGGCTACGCCTCCGGGGTGCACGCTCCGGGCCGGACCGAGCCGGCCGCGGCGCTCGCCGCCGTGCACCATCTCAACCTCGCCCACGGGCTCGCTGTCCGCGCGATCCGCGAGGAGATCCCCGGGGCCGCATGCTCCATCACCCTCAACCTGCACGTGTTCCGCGCGGACTCCGACTCGGCGGCGGACGCGGACGGGGTGCGCCAGGTCGACGGGCTCGCCAACCGGGTGTTCCTCGGGCCGCTGCTCGAGGGTGCCTACCCGGCCGACGTGCTGACGGACACGGCCGGCGTCACGGACTGGTCGTTCGTGCGCGAGGGAGACCTCGACGTCGTGCGGCAGCCGCTCGACGTGCTGGGCGTCAACTACTACTCGTCCACCCGGGTGCGCCGGTTCGACGGCGAGGGCGAGCCCGTGCGGGCCGACGGGCACAAGACGACCGCGGTCTCGCCGTGGGTCGCCGCCGACGACGTCGAGTTCCTGGCGCAGCCCGGCCCCCGCACGGCCATGGGCTGGAACGTCGAGCCCGCCGGGCTGACCGAGCTGCTGCTCGGCCTGCACGAGCGGTACCCCGACCAGGCGCTCGCCGTCACCGAGAACGGGGCCGCGTTCGAGGACGAGGTCGTCGAGGACCCGGCGCTCGGCATCGACCGTGTCCACGACGTCGCGAGGGTCGCGTACCTGCGCGACCACGTGGCCGCCGTCGCCGCCGCGATCGACGCCGGTGCCGACGTCCGCGGCTACTTCGCGTGGTCGCTCATGGACAACTTCGAGTGGGCCTACGGCTACTCCAAGCGGTTCGGCCTGCTGCGCGTGGACTACCCGACCGGTGAGCGCACCTGGAAGGACTCGGCGTACTGGTACGCCCGGCTCACCCGCACCGGCCGGATCCCCGGGGTGTTCGAGGCCGGCCCGACGGCCTGACCGTCCCCCGGTGGCGGGTTCGGCGCGGCGCGCCCGGGTGTGCTCGACACGCCCGGGCGCGCCAGGTGTGAGGAAGATCTGAGGAACGCTTCCGAGGGGCGGACCGAGACCGCCCGCGGCCGTGCTCGAGCGTCGTGCACAGGTGTGGACCGTCGTCGTCCACGGGCTGTGGACGACGACGGTCCACGCGCGTCGGTGCGCGCTCCCCGCGGTGCGCGGCCGGTGGACCGGGCGGTGGACGGCTGGGGTTGTCGGACCCTCGTGCGACGATGCTCGCGGATGCTCCGGGAAGGCTCGCGACGGCCCTTCCGGGCGAATCACACAGGTGTAAGTACGACCGTGGCGACCACAACATGTCGTGGGCGAGCGGTCGGCGAACACTAGGTGTAGTGTTTGTGGGACGCGGAAGCCACTGGCTCCGCGTGAACAACATCGGCGTAGTTCCACCGGTGTCGTCACTGGTCACAGGCTCCCGGCAAGGGCGTCGGGGGACCGGCGGCGGCGGGAGCGGAGCTCCGTCGGGTACCACCACACATGACACCGGACGACCGCCGATCGGGCGGCGAGACAGGGAGTGCGACATGAGCGTCACGGTCTACAGCAAGCCGGCCTGCGTGCAGTGCGATGCGACCTACCGCGCCCTCGACCGCAAGGGCGTGGAGTACACCGTCGTGGACATCACCGAGGACGCCGAGGCGCTCGAGATGGTCCGCGGGCTCGGCTACCTGCAGGCTCCCGTCGTCGTCGCCGGCGACACGCACTGGTCGGGCTTCCGCCCCGACCAGATCAGCGCCGTCGCGGCGCAGCAGGCCGTCTCGGCCTGACACCCGGCTGCGGCGTCCGTGGCCGACGAGGCACACCGCACGTCCTTCGGGGGGAGGGTGACATGGGGTCGCTCGTCTACTTCTCCAGCGTCTCGGAGAACACGCACCGGTTCGTCCAGCGTCTCGGGCTCGAGGAGCTCGGGACGCCGGTCCACCGCATCCCGCTGCGCCCCGCCGACGGCTTCCTGACGGTCGACGAACCGTACGTCCTCATGGTCCCCACCTACGGCGGGGGCAACGAGGGCGGATCGGTGCCGCGCCAGGTCCGCCGATTCCTCGGCGACACGCACAACCGGTCGTTGATCCGCGGCGTCATCGCCGCGGGCAACACCAACTTCGGCGCTGCCTACTGCATCGCCGGCGACATCATCTCGGCGAAGTGCCAGGTGCCGTACCTGTACGCCTTCGAGCTGCTCGGGACGGCCGAGGACGCCCAGCGCGTCCGTGACGGATTGGGACGATTTTGGCAACGACAGTCACTGATCTCGGCGTGAGCACGACCTCCGCCGACGCCCCGGCGCAGGACGGCCCCGCCGCGGTGCCCCTGCAGCAGTCGGAGCTCGACTACCACGCGCTCAACGCGATGCTGAACCTGTACGGACCGGACGGCACGATCCAGTTCGACAAGGACCGCGAGGCGGCTTCCGCGTACTTCCGGCAGCACGTGCTGCCGAACACCATCGAGTTCGACACGCTCGACGAGAAGCTCGACCACCTGGTCGACAACAAGTACTACGACCCGACCGTGCTCGCGAAGTACTCGCGCGCGTTCGTCAAGGAGCTGTTCCAGCGCGCCTACGCCGCGGACTTCCGCTTCGAGTCGTTCCTCGGCGCGTTCAAGTACTACACGTCGTACACGCTCAAGACGTTCGACGGGAAGAAGTACCTCGAGCGTTTCGAGGACCGCGTGTCGATGGTCGCGCTCGGCCTGGCCGACGGCGACGAGCAGACGGCCCGCGACATCGTCGACGAGGTCATCTCCGGACGCTTCCAGCCGGCCACGCCGACCTTCCTCAACGTCGGCAAGGCGCAGCGCGGCGAGCCCGTGTCCTGCTTCCTGCTGCGCATCGAGGACAACATGGAGTCCATCGCGCGCGGCATCAACTCCGCCCTGCAGCTCTCCAAGCGTGGTGGCGGCGTGGCCCTGCTGCTGAGCAACGTGCGCGAGCACGGCGCGCCGATCAAGCACATCGAGAACCAGTCGTCCGGCGTCATCCCCGTGATGAAGCTCCTGGAGGACTCGTTCTCCTACGCCAACCAGCTCGGCGCCCGGCAGGGTGCCGGCGCGGTGTACCTGCACGCGCACCACCCGGACATCCTGCGGTTCCTCGACACCAAGCGGGAGAACGCGGACGAGAAGATCCGGATCAAGACGCTCTCGCTCGGCGTCGTGATCCCGGACATCACGTTCGAGCTCGCCAAGCGCAACGAGGACATGCACCTGTTCAGCCCGTACGACGTCGAACGCGTCTACGGCAAGCCGTTCGCGGACATCTCGATCACCGAGAAGTACGACGAGCTCGTCGCCGACGACCGGATCCGGTCCACGACGATCACGGCCCGCGACTTCTTCCAGACGATCGCCGAGCTGCAGTTCGAGTCCGGCTACCCGTACGTCATGTTCGAGGACACCGTGAACCGGGCGAACCCGATCGCCGGGCGCATCACCCACTCGAACCTGTGCTCGGAGATCCTGCAGGTCTCCACCGCGTCGACGTTCAACGAGGACCTGTCCTACGACGAGGTCGGCCGGGACATCTCCTGCAACCTCGGCTCGCTGAACATCGCCAGGACGATGGACTCGCCGAACTTCGGGCACACCATCGACACCGCGATCCGTGCGCTGACCGCCGTCTCCGACCAGACGAGCATCGAGTCGGTGCCGTCGATCAAGAAGGCCAACGAGCTCGGGCACGCGATCGGCCTCGGGCAGATGAACCTGCACGGCTACCTCGCCCGCGAGCGGATCTACTACGGGTCCGACGAGGGCATCGACTTCACGAACATGTACTTCTACACCGTCGCATACCACGCGATCGCGGCCTCCAACCGGCTCGCGAAGGAGCGGGGGCGCGCGTTCGGCGGGTTCGAGGAGTCCACGTACGCCTCCGGCGAGTACTTCGACAAGTACACCGAGACCGAGTGGAAGCCCGCCACGGGACGGGTCGCCGACCTCTTCGCCCAGGCCGGCGTGCACCTCCCGACCCAGGACGACTGGCGCGAGCTCAAGGCCTCGGTCGTGGAGCACGGGCTGTACAACCAGAACCTGCAGGCGGTGCCGCCGACGGGGTCGATCAGCTACATCAACAACTCGACGTCGTCGATCCACCCGGTGGCTGCCAAGATCGAGATCCGCAAGGAAGGCAAGCTCGGTCGCGCGTACTACCCGGCGCCGTACATGACGAACGACAACCTGGAGTACTACCAGGACGCGTACGAGATCGGCTACGAGAAGATCATCGACACCTACGCGGCGGCCACCCAGCACGTCGACCAGGGTCTGTCGCTGACGCTGTTCTTCCCGGACACCGTGACCACCCGGGACGTCAACAAGGCGCAGATCTACGCCTGGCGCAAGGGCATCAAGACGCTCTACTACATCCGCCTGCGACAGCTCGCGCTGGAGGGGACGGAGATCGAGGGTTGCGTCAGCTGCATGCTCTGACACCCCGCTCCGCCCCTGACCTGTAGCGCACGACGAAGGAACCCGCCATGGCACCCACCGGACAGCTCAAGCTCATCGACCGCGTCAGCGCGATCAACTGGAACCGCGTCCAGGACGAGAAGGACCTCGAGGTCTGGGACCGCCTGGTCGGCAACTTCTGGCTGCCCGAGAAGGTGCCGGTGTCCAACGACATCCAGTCGTGGAACACGCTGTCGAAGGCCGAGAAGCTGATGACCACGCGCGTGTTCACCGGCCTGACGCTGCTGGACACGATCCAGGGCACGGTCGGGGCGGTCTCCCTCATCCCGGACGCGATCACGCCTCACGAGGAGGCGGTGTACACCAACATCGCGTTCATGGAGTCGGTGCACGCCAAGAGCTACTCCTCGATCTTCTCCACGCTCATCTCGACCAAGGAGATCGACGAGGCCTTCGCCTGGTCCGAGGAGAACCCCGCCCTGCAGCGCAAGGCGGAGATCGTCCTCGACTACTACCGTGGCGACGACCCGCTCAAGCGCAAGGTCGCCTCGACCATGCTCGAGTCCTTCCTGTTCTACTCGGGCTTCTACGCGCCGATGTACTGGTCCAGCCGCGCCAAGCTGACCAACACGGCCGACCTCATCCGGCTCATCATCCGCGACGAGGCCGTCCACGGGTACTACATCGGCTACAAGTTCCAGAAGGGCCTGGCCAAGCTCACCTCGGCCGAGCAGGACGAGATGAAGGCGTACACCTTCGAGCTCCTCTTCGAGCTGTACGAGAACGAGGTCGAGTACACCGACGCGCTCTACGGCGAGCTGGGGCTGACCGAGGACGTCAAGAAGTTCCTGCGGTACAACGCCAACAAGGCCCTGATGAACCTGGGCTACGAGGGGCTGTTCCCCAAGGACGAGACGGACGTGAACCCGGCGATCCTCGCTGCGCTGAGCCCGAACGCCGACGAGAACCACGACTTCTTCTCCGGGTCAGGTTCCTCGTACGTGATCGGCAAGGCCGTCGAGACCGAGGACGACGACTGGGACTTCTGAGACTCTCAGGAGCTCAGCAGCCCGCTTCGGCCGACCAGAGGCCCGGCCACCGCAGACTCTGCGGTGGCCGGGCCTCTTGGCGTGCCGGCTCTCTCGTGGGCGCTACCTCGCTACCTCGCGCCGGGCTGCGCTACCTCGCGCCGGGCTGCGCTATCTCGCGCCGCGCTGCGCTACCTCGGCGGCTGCACTCGCACGACGATGAACGGCGGGCCCTCGCGTGGAGCGAGGGCCCGCCGTTCGTCATGCCGGGCGCCTTGGCCCGGGGTGGATCACTCGGCGTCGAGGATGTCGACGACGAAGATCAGGTCCTCGCCGGCGAGCTCGTTGCTCTCGTTCGCCTCGGCACCGTAGGCCTGGTCGGCGGGGATCACCAGCAGCACCTGGCTGCCCACGGTCTGGCCGGAGATCCCGTCGGTCCATCCCGGGATGACCTGCTGCAGGGAGAACGACGACGGTTCGCCCCGCTCCCAGGACGAGTCGAAGACCTCGCCGTCCAGGGTCCAGCCGGTGTAGTGGGCGATCACCGTCTGCTCGGCGGCGACCTCCTCGCCGTCGCCCTCGATCAGGGTCTGGGCGACGAGCTCGTCCGGGGCCTCGTAGCCGTCCGGGATCTCGATCGAGGGTGCGCCGTCCTCGCCCAGGGTGACGGTGGGCAGGCCCTCGGCGGGCTCCACGGCCTCGCCCTCGGCGCGGGACGGGATCTCGACGGCGTCGGTGACCTCGATGAGGTTCACGACGGTGGACGGCTGGTTCTCCGCGTCCATGGTCGGGTTGGCGATGAGGAGCCGGGTCCCGACGGACTGGCCGACCAGGGGCTCGGTGAGGACCGAGTAGCGCTCGTCGCCGAGCGTGAAGCTCTCCGGGGAGTCGTTCTCCCACGTGGAGCCGACGCGCTCGCCCGCCGCGTCGTACGCGACGTACTGCATGGTGACCTTCATCCCCTCGGCGAGCTCGGCACCGTCGCCGGCGTCGACCGTCACCGTGGTGGGCACCGAGACCTCGATCGAGTCGAAGGAGAGCTCGGGCTCGGCGCCCGCCTCACCGGTGACCTTGACGGCCTCGACGGCGGCGATGTCCGCCTCGGTCGGTTCGGACGGCTGGGCGGCGTCAGCCGACTCCGAGGCTTCGGCGGAGGCCTCGGCCGACGGCGAGTTCTCCTCGGGTCCGGCGCCGTCGTCGGCACAGCCCGCCAGAGCGAGGGAGGCGGCCAGCACGACGCCTGTCGCGCCGGCGGAGGTACGGAGCTTCACAGGGTGTCCTTCGATCGAAAGGTGGGATCCGAGACACTCTAGCGGCCGAACCTGGGCGGGATTCACAGGTCCGGTGCGGGTCGCCGGGCGGAGGCGTGACAATGGAGGGCATGCCGTCGCGTCGACCGTCCCGGAAGCGCCCGTGGGGTGCGGAGCACCAACCCCTCGACCTGGACCGAGCCCTCGGCGGCGTGCGACACGTCAGCGCCGGTGACGGCGAGTGGACCGTGCGCCGGGTGCGCGGCAGCGACAAGGCCTACGTCTGCCCCACCTGCCACCAGCAGATCCCGCCCGGTACGCCGCACGTGGTCGCATGGGCCCGCGACGCGCTCGGCGGCGAGCAGGCCGGGCTCGAGGCCCGCCGGCACTGGCACTCCGCCTGCTGGGAGCGGCGCGAGCGGTTGCGCTGACCTGGCCGGCCACACCGTGCTGGGCGGGCGGGAGCCGCAGCCCGAACTAGGGTGGAAGGGTGAACGACGACGCCACCACCGGCCACCAGATCCGCTCGATGACCGTGCTGCCCGCCCGGCGCGAGGACGTCGAGCTGCACACCGCCGACGGGCTCACGCTCGTCGGTGAGCTCGCCCTGCCGGCGGGACGGGAACCGGTGGCGAGCCTGCTCACCCTGCACCCGTTGCCCACGCACGGCGGGTACATGGACTCGCACGTCTACCGCAAGGCGGCCTGGCGGCTGCCCGAGCTCGCCGACCTGGCCGTCCTGCGCTTCAACACGCGCGGCACGTCGTCCCCGCGCGGCACCTCCGAGGGGGATTTCGACGGCGGTGACGCGGAACGCTACGACGTCGCGGCCGCGCTGGAGCTCGCCGAGTTCCGCGAGCTGCCGCGCCCCTGGCTGGTCGGCTGGTCGTTCGGCACCGAGCTGGTGCTCAAGCACGGCGCGGACCCCAGCATCGAGGGCGCGATCCTGCTCTCCCCGCCGCTGCACCGGGCGACCGAGGCCGATCTCGACCGGTGGGCGCAGTTCGGCAAGCCGCTCGTCGTCCTGGTTCCCGAGCACGACGACTACCTGCAGCCCGCCGAGGCGCGGGAGCGGTTCGCCCGCGTGCCCCAGGCCGAGGTGATCGGGGTGGACGGCGCCAAGCACCTGTGGGTGGGGGAGCCGGCCGTGCGACGCGTGCTCGACGAGATCGTCCAGCACGTGCTGCCGGGCCACGACCCGCTGCCCACGCACCACGACGGCGAGGTGCAGCACGCCTCGGACGTCGCTCCGGTCACGACGAGAGGATGAGGACGATGACCCCGACCCTGGCGACCTACCTGCTGCGTGACGGTGCCGGCGTGCCGCTGGTGCTGCTGCACGGCTTCCCGCTCGACCACCGCATGTGGGCCTCCACGGTCGACCGGCTCCCGCCCGGGGTGCGCGTCATCGCCGTCGACCTGCCGGGGCACGGGCACAGCGACCTCGGCCAGCTCCCGCCGAGCCTGGACGCCGCGGCCGACCTCGTGCACACCACGCTGCGCGAGCAGGGCGAGGGCAACGCCGTCGTCGTCGGGCTGTCTATGGGGGGCTACGTCGCGCTCGCGATGGCCGAGCGCCACCCGGGCTTCGTCCACGGTCTCGGTCTCGTCGACACCAAGTCCACCGCCGACGACGACGCGGCTCGCGACGCACGGCTGCAGGTGGCAGCCGCCGTCACCGGCTCGCAGACCCTGGACGCGGTGATGGGGATGCCGTCCAAGCTCCTCGGGCCGACCTCCGAGCTGGAGCGACGGGGGCTCTACGCGACGGTGTACGCGTGGATCCGTTCGCAGTCGGTCGCCGGGGTGGCCTGGGCGCAGCGGGCGATGGCTGCCCGCCCGGACCGGACGCACGTCCTGCGGTCGTTCACCGGGCCGGTCGCCGTCGTGGTCGGCGCCGAGGACCACGTGACGCCGCTCGAGGACGCCCACCACATGGCCGACGCCGCACCGGCAGCGACGCTCACCGTCGTGCCGAACGCGGCCCACCTCAGCACGGTGGAGGAGCCGGACGTGGTGGCGAAGGCCCTCGCCGACCTGCACGAGCGCGCCCAGCGCCCGTGACGTCGGCGCCGCCGCCCGCGCGCCGGGTCAGGCGCGGCTGGCCGCCGTCTCGTCGCTGGACGAGGCGTCGTCCTCGGCGGACTGGGCGGACGCCGCCCGGGCCCGCTGGGCGGGCGTCTGGTCGAGCGCACCCTCGGCCGCGGGGCTCTCCGCGCTCTCGACGGACCGCAGGCCGGCCGGCGCGGCGATCGTCTCCACGGGGGTCTCGTCGGACGCCTTCTCGGTCCCGAGGAGGCTGCGGAGCTCCTCGAGGTAGGAGTTGATCGAGTCGTGCCGCCGCGTGAGGTCCTCGAGCTGCCGTTCCGCCGTCGTGCGGCTCTGCTCGGCCTCGGCCTGGGCGTCGGAGACCGTCTGCTCGGCGAACGTGCGGGCCTCCGCCACGATCGCGTCGGCGGTGCGGCGCGCGTCGGCGACGAGCTCCTTGACGTACGTGTCGGACTCGCTGCGGACCTGGTCGGCCTGCTGCAGGGCGATGGCGACCCGCTTCTCCGCCTCCGCGGCGTGCTCCTCGGCGGCGCTGACGAGCCGCTCGGTCTCCGCCCGGGCGACCTCGTGCCGCTCGGCAGCCTCGGTCTCCACCTGCTCGCGCTTCTGGGCGACCTCGAGCTCGGCGTCCGAGAGCGTCCGGCGGGCCCGCTCGCGGAGGTCCTCGAGCTCGGCGGTGACGGCGTTGGCGGCCTCGGCGGCCTGGTGCTTGGCCTCCGCGACGATGCGCGCGGCCTCGGTGCGGGTGCGCTCGAGCAGGTCGTTGGACTCCCGCTCCGCCTCCTCGCGCAGCGCCGCCGACTCCGCGGCGGCCTCGGCCCGGAGCTGCGCGACCTCACGGTCCGCGGTGACCCGCGCCTCGGTGACCTCGCGCTCGGCGGTCGAGCGCAGGGTGCCGATCTCCCGCTCGAGGCCGGCGCGCCGTTCGCTCTCCTCGGTGGTGAGGGTGCTCATGATGAGCGCGGACTCGCGCTCGGCCGAGCCGACGAGCTCCTCCGCGCGGCGCTGGGCGCCCTGCAGCGTGCCCTCCGCCTCGGAAGCGGTGGTCGAGCGGATCTCCTCGGCCTCGCGTCGTGCGCTCGACAGCAGCTCGGACGCCTCGGTCTCCGCTCGCTGGCGCACCTGCCCGGCGGCCAGCTTGGCGCGTGCCATGACGTCCGAGGCCTGCTGGTTGGCCTGCGTGAGGACTTCGGCGGCCTGCTCGTCGGCCGACCGCAGGAGCCGTTCGGCACGGGCGCCGAGACCGGCATAGGACGGTTTGTCGTTCTCCCGCAGCTGGCGGTGCGCCTCGGCGAGCTCGGAGGAGAGCTGCATGGCGCGGGCGTCCGTCGCCTCGACGTTGCGTCGAGCCTCCTCGACGGCCTGCTCGAGGCGGGAGATCTGGTTCTCGACCGCGGCGCGGTCGTAACCACGCATGGTGATCGGGAAGAGCGTGCGCTCGTCGGACACGTGAAGACCTCCGTCTGTCGTGGGTGCCGAGGCTCCGGCCAGGATAGACGTCACGTGGAGCCTCCGACACCCGAACGGGGGGTTCGATCCTCGCGAAACGGATAGATCGCCGGGGTGCGAGGGGCGGTGCGGTGGTCGTGAGGCCCGCAGCCGTGGGAGGCTCGAGGAAGCTGGTACCGGACTCGTGAAGGGTTCGTGAACCGATCCGGCCCAGGTGCCCTCGTGGTCCTGGCTGATCGCCACACCTCCTTATCCTGAGGTGTCTCACGTCGAAGGGAAGCTTGGTGCTGCAACGCATTCTCGGTGCCGTCCTGGTCGTCGCCGGCCTCGCCGCCATCGCGTTCGGGGTCGCGACGGCGACCGTCCTGCGCGAGTCGGGCACGGTCGTCGCGACCGCACGGCCCGTCGGTGACGGCACGATGATCGTCACCGACCCCGGGGTCCTCGACCTCGTCGACGACGACGTCACCGTCACCGCCTCCGTCTCGGCGGGCCAGGAGGTCACCGTCGTCGTCGGCCGCGACGTCGACGTGCTCGGCTGGCTCGGGGACGACCCCTACGCACGGGTGACCGGGCTGGCGGACTGGGAGACCCTCTCGACGTCGGCCGTGACGGCCGTGGAGGACACCGAGGACGCCGAGGCCGAGGAGACCGAGGAGGCGGAGCCCGCCGAGCCGGCGGACCCCGCGGGCTCGGACATGTGGATCACGGAGCTCTCCGCCGCGGAGGAGGTCAGCCTGCGCTGGAACGACCGTCCCGGACCATGGGTCCTGCTGGCGGCCGGGACCGGTGCCGCGCCCGCGGAGGACGGCGAGGACGCCGACGCCGAGAGCAACGATGCGGAAGCAGGGGCCGAGGAGGCCGTGGCCCCGACGCTCGAGCTCACCTGGGAGCGGGAGGTCGGCACGCCGCTGCTGTGGCCCGCCGTCGGGCTCGGTGGTGTACTGCTGCTGGTGGGCATCGTGCTCCTGATCGTCGGACGGCGGCGCCGGACGTCGCGGCGCGATCGCCGCTCGTCGGCCCCCGGCGCCGCGGCCGCGGCGGCGGACAGCCCCAGCAGCCCCGACTCGCCCGCGGCACCGGACTCGCCGGCGACGCCCGCCGCTCCCGCGGCGGACGCGACCGGTGGGCCCGCGTGGGCCGGGACGGCTGCCGGGACGACCTGGCCGGCGGTGGCCGAGCGACCGGATCCGGCCCGGACCGCCGTCTCGCCCGTCAGCCCGGGCACCGCATCGCCGGACGCGGCGCCGACGTCCCCGACCGAGCACTCGCCCGGCGACGGGCACGGCACCTCGCAGGGATCGAGCTCGGAGGACGCCACGGAGCAGGAAGGTTCCGGCACCGCACCGGTGCCCGTCGCCGGCCGCTTCTCACGGCGCTCGCGCCTGCGTCGTACCCGCTCGGCACCGGAACCGCCGCTCGACGACGCGGCGACGGAGGCGACGTCTCCGGACGCCGCGCCCGGGCACGACGCCACGGAGCTCACCGCGACGGGCTCGCAGCCGACGCTCCCCGACGGACGGCCGCTGACGCGGCGCGAGCTGCGCCGGCAGGAGGAGGAGCGCCGGGCGAGCGCGCCGTCGGGCATGGGCCGCGCGCTGCGTGCCCTGACCGGCCAGACCCCGGTGGTGTCGCCCGCCGACGCCGCCCCGCCGGAGACCGCCGAGCCTCCGGCGACCCCCGGACGACGCGCCGCAGCGTGGCGCGAGACCTGGGGCTTCGACGCCACGGCCACCGGGCAGCAAACGCCCCACGACGACCCGAACGAGGAGGGGACCCGATGACCGCCACGAACCCGCGCGCCGTGCGTCGCACGACCGCCGCCGTCGGGGTCGCGGCCACCGCCGCGCTCCTCGCGGGCTGTGCCCAGGAGCTGCCGACGCCCACGGCGGACGACCCGTTCACCGGCCCGGTGCTGACCGTCGAGCAGGAGGGGGCCGTGGTGGAGGACGTCGCGGCCGTCCTGGACGAGGCGGCGGCCGAGGAGGAGCCGAAGCTGCTGCGCGATCGCGTCGCCGGACCGGCGTTCGAGGTGCGCAAGAGCCAGATTCAGGTGGCCGCCGCGCGCGACGACGACTCGCTGATCACCGACATCCCCACAGACCTCGCGGCGATGATCGTGCCGACCACCGAGACGTGGCCGCGGGTCAGCTACACCATCACCCAGCCGACGGAGAACCTCGAGGTCCCGCGGATGGTCGCCTACCAGCAGGAGTCGGCCCGCGAGAACTACAAGCTGTGGTCCTGGGTCCAGCTGATCCCGGGCACCACGATGCCGAACTTCGCCGATCCCGAGGCGATCGGTTCCGAGGCGGTCGCCCCGGACGACGACTCGCTCGTGATGACGCCCACCGAGGCGCTCACCCGGTACGCCGACCTCGTCCAGAAGGGGCCCGACGACTCCGAGCACGCGGACGCCTTCGCGCTGCCTGAGGACAGCCAGGACCTGGTCAAGCGGGTCCAGGCCGACGCCCGCAACGTCCGCGGGGCGGAGAACTTCGAGGAGGCCGACGGGCGCTACCGCCTGACGTACGCCCCGCGCGAGGAGCCGCTCGCGGTGCGGACGTCCGACGGCGGTGCCGTCGTCATGGGCGTCCTCGACGGCAACGCGCGGCTCGACGTGGAGGAGGACGGCGTCATCCCGGCGTTCACCAACACCCAGACCGCGCTGCTCGACGGTGCGGACGAGACCAACGAGCTGTACATGGAGTACACCGACCAGGTGGCGCTCTACATCCCGCCGGCGGAGTCCGAGGAGCAGATCCGCCCGCTCGGCTACGCCCACGACATGGTCGACGCGGCGAACGAGATCCCGAAGGAGCGGAACACCGATCGCGAGGAGGCCGAGGAGGAGTGACCTCCCGGGACCCGTCCCACCCACCAGCACTTCTTCGTAGGATGAGCGCATGAGCAACCCCGTGCCCGAACCGAGCTTCAGCCCGCGCGGCGCCGTCGACCTGTCCGCGCTGAACCGCCCGCAGTCCCCGCCCCCCGGCGAGCCCGGCGGTGCCCCCACCGCCGGCGGGTATGTCGTCGACCTCACGGAGGAGAGCTTCCAGCAGGTCGTGCAGGACTCCACGAAGTACCTCGTGGTCGTCCTGCTGTGGAAGCCCACCGACCAGACGAACGCCGACCTGGCCACGACGCTCGGCACCATCGCCGACGAGCTCGCCGGCAAGTTCCTCCTGGGCCGCCTCGACGTCGACGCCCACCCGCAGATCGCCGCGGCCTTCCAGGCGGAGGGCGTGCCCACCGTCGTCGCCGTCCTGCAGGGGCAGCCGGTGCCGCTCTTCGCGGGCGGCGCGCCGGCCGAGCAGGTCCGCGGTGTCCTCGACCAGCTCCTCGCCGCCGCCGAGCAGAACGGCGTGACGGGCCGCGCCCCGGCGCAGGACGGGTCGGCGCCGGTCGCGGACGAACCGGTCGAGGAACCGGAGGAGCCGCTGCCGCCGCTGCACCAGGAGGCGTACGACGCGATCGAGCGGGACGACCTCGACGGTGCCGCCGCGGCCTACGCCAAGGCGCTCAAGCAGGACCCGAAGGACACCCAGGCCGTCGCGGGCCTCGCCCAGGTGGGCCTCATGCAGCGCACCCGTGGGGCTGACCTGCAGCAGGTCCGGACGGCGGGCGCGGACGCACCGTCCGACGTCGACGCGCAGCTCGCCGTGGCCGACCTCGACATGCTCGGTGGCAAGGTCGACGACGCCTTCGCCCGGCTCCTCGAGCTCCTCCCGGCGGCGGACGACGACGGCAAGGAGAAGCTCCGGACCCGGCTCGTCGAGTACTTCGAGGTCGTCGGTGTCTCCGACCCGCGCGTGGGCAAGGCCCGTCGGCACCTGGCGATGTACCTCTACTGACGGTTACGCACGGCGCAGCACGAGGCCACCGAGCGGCGGGACGCGCACGGCGAGCGAGTGCTCGCGACCGTGCCACGCGGTGTGCTCGGCGTGCAGCTCGCCGGTGTTGACCACGCCGGAGCCGCCGTAGCCGAGCGCGTCGGAGCAGAACGCCTCGACCCACGTGCCGCCGTCGGGCAGCCCGATCCGGTAGCCCTCGTGGGGCACCCCCGCGAAGTTGACGACCACGACGACGGGTTCGCCGTCGGCGGCGCGCCGCACGTACGCGAGCACGTTGCGGGCGCCGTCGTCGGCCTCGATCCACTCGAAGCCGGAGCCGTCGAAGTCGCGCTGCCACAGCGCGGGCGTGGCGCGGTAGAGGGCGTTGAGGTCTCGGACCGCTCGTTGGACGCCGGCGTGCCCGGCGTCGTCCAGGTGCCACCAGTCGAGGCCCCGGCCCTCGTCCCACTCGGCCTCCTGGGCGAACTCGGAGCCCATGAACAGCAGCTGCTTGCCGGGGTGCGTCCACTGGTAGGTGAGGAAGGCGCGCACGCCGGCGAGCTGCTGCCAGCGGTCGCCGGGCATCTTGCGCAGCAGCGACCCCTTGCCGTGCACCACCTCGTCGTGGCTGATCGGCAGGACGTACTGCTCCGAGAATGCGTAGACGAGCGAGAAGGTCAGCTCGCCGTGGTGGTGGCTGCGGTACATCGGGTCCTTGGCCATGTACCGCAGGGAGTCGTTCATCCAGCCCATGTTCCACTTCAGGCCGAACCCGAGACCGCCCGAGTCGGTGGGACGGGTGACGCCCGGGAACGCCGTGGACTCCTCGGCGATCATCATGACGCCGGGGCTGCGTCGGTAGGCCGTGGCGTTCGCCTCCTGCAGGAACGAGATGGCCTCGAGGTTCTCGCGTCCCCCGTGGACGTTGGGCGTCCAGCCGCCCGCCTCGCGCGAGTAGTCGAGGTAGAGCATGGAGGCGACGGCGTCCACGCGCAGGCCGTCGGCGTGGAACTCCTCGAACCAGTAGGTGGCGTTGGCCACGAGGAAGTTGCGCACCTCGCGCCGGCCGAAGTCGAACACGAGGGTGCCCCAGTCCGGTTGCTCGCCGCGGCGGGGGTCGGGGTGCTCGTACAGGGGCGTCCCGTCGAACCGGGCGAGGGCGAACTCGTCGCGGGGGAAGTGCGCGGGCACCCAGTCGAGGATGACGCCGATGCCCGCCTGGTGCAGCCGGTCGACGAGGTACCGGAAGTCGTCGGGGGACCCGAGCCGCGCCGTGGGCGCGAAGTACCCGGTCACCTGGTAGCCCCACGAGCCGCCGAAGGGGTGCTCGGCCACCGGCATGAGCTCGACGTGGGTGAAACCCTGCTCGACGACGTAGGCCGTCAGCTCCTCGGCGAGCTCGCGGTAGCCGAGGTGCGGTCGCCACGACGCCAGGTGCACCTCGTAGGCGCTGATCGGCCCGCCGTGCGGGTCGGTCGACGCGCGCCGCGCCATCCACTCGTCGTCGCCCCAGGTGTGCCCGCTGTGCGTGACGACGGAAGCCGTGGCCGGCGGCGTCTCGGTCGCCTTGGCCAGGGGGTCGGCCTTGGCGCGCCAGGTGCCGTCCGGGCCGCAGATCTCGTACTTGTAGCGGCTGCCGGCTCCGACGCCGGGGACGAAGATCTCCCACACGCCGCTGGAGCCGAGCGACCGCATGGGGTGCACCGCCGACCAGCGGTTGTGGTCGCCCACGAGCCGGACGCCGCGGGCGTTCGGGGCCCACACGGCGAACGACGTGCCCGTGATGTCCCCGCCCGCCGCGGGGTAGGCCTTCGGGTTGGCGCCGAGCACCTGCCAGAGGGCCTCGTGGCGCCCCTCGCCGATGAGGTGCAGGTCCATCTCGCCCAGCGAGGGCAGGAACCGGTAGGGGTCGTCGACCGTGGAGACGTGGTCGCCGTACCGTGAGCGGACCCGGTAGTCGGGGGCGTGGCGGCCGCCGTCGGCGTCCACGGGGACGGGGACGACGGCGGACCAGACGCCGGCCGCCTCGTGGCGGGCCGCGTGCTCGGTCGTCGTGCCGTCGGGGCCGGCCACGACCACCACGACCTCGTCCGCGAGCGGGCGCAGCACCCGGACCACGGCGAAGGCGCCGGCGGCGGGGTCGAGCAGATGGGGCCCCAGCACGGAGTGCGGGTCGTGCGTGGTGCCCTGCGCGACGGCGGTGAGGACCTCGGGATCGACGACGGGGGGCTCGGGTGTCATGTGCCCCACCCTTCCACCGCCACGAGGAGTTGTCAGGAGGGGCGGGCCGACGGCGGGCGGAACGGCCGCGGGCGGCGTGCCGTGCCGGCGGGCGGAGCACGTACGATCCTGGCGAGGAGAGGTGAGGAATGGCCCGCATCACGATCGCCGACATCGCCGACCGCGCCGGGGTGTCGACCGGAGCCGTGTCGTACGCGCTGGACGACCGTCCCGGCGTCTCGGCCACGACGCGCGAGCGCATCCTGGCGATCGCCGCGGAGATGGGCTGGCAGCCGAGCCAGGCGGCTCGCGCGCTGTCCGGGCCGAAACGGTGGGGCTGATCCTCGCCCGTGCCCCCGAGACGCTCGGCTTCGAGTCGTTCTACATGCAGTTCGTCGCGGGCATCGAGCAGGTGCTGTCCGAGCGCTCGTACGGTCTGCTGCCGCAGGTGGTCCCCGATGTCGCCGCGGAGATCACGGCGTACCGGGCGCTGGCGGGCCGCCCGCCGGGTGGACGGCGTGGTGGTGGTGGACCCTCGCCGGGACGACCCCCGGCTGCCGATGCTCACCGATGCCGACGCGTTGCCCGCCGTCGTCGTGGGCGACCCGACGCTGGCCGGCGGAGTCACCGCCGTGTGGACGGACGACGCCTCCGCGCTGCGCGAGTGCGTGCGGTTCCTCGAGGTGCTGGGCCACCGGCGGATCGGGCGGGTCTCGGGGCACGGAGGAGTTCGTGCACACCCACATCCGGGACCTCGCGTTCGTCGACGAGATGCGGGGCACGGACCTCGTGGGCCGCGTGGAGCGTGCGGACTTCACGCCCGAGGCGGGAGCCGCGGCCACCCGGGCTCTGCTGACGGCACCCGAGCCGGTCACGGCGGTCGTCTTCGACAACGACGTCATGGCGCTCGCCGGCCTGGGGGTGGCGCACGAGCTGGGTCTCCGGGTCCCGCAGGACCTGTCGATCGTGGCGTGGGACGACTCCCCGCTCTGCGAGGCCGCCTTCCCGCAGCTCACGGCCCTGAGCCACGACGTCACCAGCTACGGCGCGCACGTGGCTCGGCGGCTGTTCGAGCGGATGGAGGGCGCGCCGCACGGGAGCTTTCTCGACGCGACGCCCGCGCTGAAGGTGCGGGGCTCGACGGGCCCTGCGCCGTCGGCCGCCTGAGCGCGGCACACATCACGGGTCGGTCTCGGCCGCGACCGAGTGGTTGACCACGAATCACTTAACCGCTTAACGCGCGAGGCGTCACCCCGTCAGCGACGACAGGGACCGAGCAGACATGGCAACGAAGCACAGGATCACCGGCATGGCCGTCACCGTGGCCGCCGCGCTCGCACTGACCGCCTGCGGTGGCGGGACCCCCGGGAGCACGGACTCGGACGACGCCGACGGTGAGCCGTCGGGCGAGATCACCGTCATCACCCAGCGCACCGACATCGTCGACACGGTCTTCATGGACGACAAGGAGAAGTTCGAGGCCGAGTACCCCGACGTCACCGTGAACTTCGAGGCGCTGACCGACTACGAGGGCGAGATCGCCGTGCGGATGAACACCGCCGACTACGGCGACGTCCTGCTCATCCCGAACAGCGTCACCAAGGACCAGTACGCGACCTTCTTCGAGCCCCTGGGCACCGTGGACGAGATGGGGCAGACGTACCGTCTGGTGGAGGAGGCGGCGTACGAGGACCAGGTCTACGGCGTCTCGATCACCGTCAACACACAGGGTGTCGTCTACAACAAGAGGGTCTGGGAGGAGGCCGGGATCGCCGACCTGCCGACGACGCCGGACGAGTTCCTGGCCGACCTGCAGGCCATCGCGGACACCACCGACGCCGTCCCGTACTACACCAACTACGCCGACGGCTGGCCGCTGAGCCAGTGGGACGGCAACCCAGCCTTCCCCCCGCCGCACCGTCGAGCTCCACGAGGGCTGGACGGTCCGCAGCACGTCCCGAGCGGTGCCTGGCCACCTCGCCGCGCGGCTCGCCGGACCCGGCGTCCCCGCCGGTGTCCCGGGCAGCGTCCACACCGACCTGCTGACAGCGGAGCTGATCCCCGACCCGTACCTGGACGACAACGAACGCCTGCTGACGTGGATCGGTCGCAGCGACTGGGAGTACACGACGACGTTCACCCACCACGCCGACGGCCACGACCGTCACGAGCTGGCCTTCGACGGCCTCGACACGGTCGCCACGGTGCTGGTCAACGGCACCGAGGTGGCGCGAACCGCCAACCAGCACCGGTCCTACCGGTTCGACGTCACCGAGCTGCTGCGGGACGGTGCCAACGAGCTCGTGGTGCGGTTCGCCGCCCCGGTGCTGTTCGCCGACGCGCAGAGCCTCGCGCTCGGGCAACGCCCTCAGGTGAACCACTACCCGTTCAACGCGATGCGCAAGATGGCGGCCAACTTCGGCTGGGACTGGGGGATCGACGTGGCGACCGCGGGCATCTGGCGCCCGGTCCGCCTGGAGTCCTGGACGGCGGCGCGACTGGGCACGGTGACCGCCACCGCCACCGCCGGGATCCCTGCGCCCGGCGCACCTGCCGTCGGGCACCTCGACGTGAGGGCCGTCGTCGAACGGGCGCCGGGCGCACCGGACGGACCGCTCTCCGTCGTCGTGCGCGTCGTGGGCCACGGGGCCGAGCACACCGCCACCGTGACCCTGCCGGCCGGCGAGGACGTCGCGGCGGTGCGGCTCGACGTCCCCGACGCCGAGCTCTGGTGGCCGCGCGGGTACGGCGACCAGCCGCTCTACGACGTCGACGTGACCCTGGCCGGACCGGTCGCTCCCCTGGACACGTGGTCCGCGCGCACCGGGTTCCGCACGGTGCGCCTGGACATGACGCCCGACGACGACGGGACCTCGTTCGTCCTCGTCGTCAACGAGCGCCCGGTGTGGGTCAAGGGCGCCAACTGGATCCCCGACGACGCGTTCGTCCACCGGGTCGACCGTGCCCGGTACGCCCGCCGGGTCGCGCAGGCGGAGCCGGCCGGGATCAACCTGCTGCGGGTCTGGGGCGGCGGCATCTACGAGTCCGACGACCTCTACGACCTGTGCGACGCCCGCGGCATCCTCACCTGGCAGGACTTCGCCTTCGCGTGCGCCGCCTACGCGGAGGAGGAGCCGCTGCGCGCCGAGGTCGAGGCCGAGGCCCGCGACAACGTCGCCCGCCTCGCGCCGCACCCGTCGCTGGTGCTGTGGAACGGCTCCAACGAGAACGTCTGGGGCTTCCACGACTGGGGCTGGGAGCCGGTGCTCGACGGCCGCACCTGGGGACTGGGCTACTACACCGAGCTGCTGCCGCGCGTCGTGGCGGAGGTCGACGGCACCCGCCCGTACACGCCGTCGAGCCCGTGGTCGGGATCGCTCGACGTGCACCCCAACGACGTCGCCCACGGGTCGATGCACTCCTGGGAGGTGTGGAACCGCCTCGACTGGACGCACTACCGCGACGACGTCCCCCGGTTCATGGCGGAGTTCGGCTGGCAGGGGCCACCGACCTGGGCGACGCTCACCCGGTCCGTCAGCGACGACCCCCTGACGCCCGAGTCGCCCGGCATGCAGGTGCACCAGAAGGCGATGGAGGGCAACAAGAAGCTCAGCCAGGGCCTCGCGGCGCACCTGCGGGTCCCCGACGACACGGAGGACTGGCACTGGGCGATGTCGTGGAACCAGGCCACCGCCGTCCGGGTCGCCGTCGAGCACCTGCGCTCCTGGGGGCCGCGGTGCATGGGGTCGGTCGTCTGGCAGCCCAACGACTGCTGGCCCGTGACCTCGTGGGCCGCCGTGGACGGCGACGAACGGCCCAAGCCGCTCCTCTCCGCGCTCGGACAGGCGCACGCCGACCGGCTGGTCACGATCCAGCCGCGGGGCACCGGACGGGCGGGTCTCGCCGCGGTGCTCGTCAACGACACCGACGAGCCGTGGACGGGCGACGTCGTCGTCCAGCGGCTCGACCTCGCCGGGACCGAGCTCGCCAAGGCCCGGGAGCAGGTGCACGTCGAGCCGCGCGGCACCCTGACCGTGACGCTGCCCGACGACGTGACCGCGGTCGGCGACGCCGCGGCCGAGCTCGTGCACGCGACGGTCGACGGGGTGCGGGGGCTGTGGTTCTTCGCCGAGCCCCGCGACTCCGCGCTCGAGGCCCCGGCGCTGGAGACGGCCGTCGCCACCACCGACGGCGGGTACCGGGTCACCGTGCGTGCGGGGAACCTCGTGCGGGACCTCACGCTCCTCGCGGACAAGGTCCACCCGGACGCCCGCGTCGACCGGCAGATGGTCACCCTGCTGCCCGGCGAGAGCGCGGACCTGACGGTGCACGTGCCCGACGGCGTCGCCCTGGAGGCCGGCGCGCTGACGGCCGGGCGGGTGCTCCGCTCGCTCAACCAGCTCGTGGCGGGAGCCCGATGAGCGCGACGCTGCGACCGGCGTCGGGCACGGACGTCCCGGTGGTGCCGCTGCCCGGCGGACCCGTCCTCGGCATGACCTGGGGGTGGACCGGCGTGCGGGGCACGTGGGCGACGTCGCGGGCCGAGGACTCGATGGACGCGATGGTCACCGAGCTGGCCACCACGTGGACGGCCGTGACGTATGCCGCCGAGCAGGCGACCGCCCAGTCGACGCAGATCCTGTTCCACGACGCGCCGACGCTCTCCGACGACGAGGTGCGCTGGGCCGTGCGGGCGGCGAAGGCCCGGGGGCAGCAGGTGTGCCTCAAGCCGGTCGTCGACGTCGCGGACGGCACCTGGCGCGCCCACATCGGGTTCCTCCACCCCGACGTGCCGAACGAACCCACCTGGGACGAGTGCTTCGCCACGTACACGGCGTTCGTGGTGCACCATGCCCGGGTCGCGGCGGACGAGGTCGCGGAGATGTTCTGCGTGGGCTGCGAGATGGTGCGCGCCGACGAGCACGCCGACTCCTGGCGCGCGGTGGTGGCCGCGGTGCGCGAGGTGTACGTCGGCCTGGTGACCTACAACTGCGACAAGTACCAGGAGGACCGGCTGACCTGGTGGGACGCCGTCGACGTGATGAGCGCCTCGGGGTACTACCCGCTGGGGGAGTGGGAGGCCCAGCTCGACCGCATCGAGCCCGTGGTCGCCCGGGAGCGCAAGCCGTTCTTCTTCATGGAGACCGGCTGCCCGAGCCGCACCGGGTCGGCGGCCCTGCCCAACGACTGGACCCTGGCGGGTCCGCCCGACGGCGACGAGCAGGCCCGCTGGTACGCCGACATGCTCACCGCCACGGCGGCGCGGCCGTGGGTCCAGGGGTGGGTGCTGTGGGACGGGCCCGCCGCGCTCTACGCCCCGCGGGACGCCGCCAGGAACGACGACTACTGCCCGTCCGGCAAGCCGGCCGCCGAGGTGGTCGCCGCGACGTACCGGCGACCGGCCGCCGCGGAGGCCGCCCGGTGATCCACCTGCGTGCCGGGGGCGTGAGCCTCGTGCTGGACGTGAGCGACGGGCGCCTGCCGGTGGTCGTGCACTGGGGCGCGGACCTCGGGGAGGTGCCGGAGGACGCGCTGGGCGCCCTGCGGACCGCGACCCTGCCGCAGCCGTTCGGGTACCCCGTCGACGGCCCGATGCCGGACTCCGTGCTGCCCGAGGCGTCGGCCGGCTGGCCCGGGGTCCGCGGCGTGAGCGGCCACCGGGCCGGGGCGGCGCCGTCGACCCGGTTCGTGGTCACCGACGTCGAGCAGGCCGGACGCGCGGCGCCGTGGGCGGCCGGCGTCGTCGTGCGCGCCGTCGACCGCGCCGCCGGGCTGGGCCTCGTGCTCGAGATCGAGCAGGCCATCTCGGGGCTGGTGCGCCTGCGTGCCACCCTCACCGCCCTCCTTCCCGAGTTGTCAGAACGTGGCGCGGGTATACCGCCACCAGAGTCTGACTACGTGGAGCTCCCGCAGTTGTCAGACTCTGGACGCGGTACACCCGCGCCACGTTCTGACAACTCGGTGGACGTATGCCACCTACGGCACGGGGCTCGACGACGCGAGCGCGCGCGTGCACGACTGGCTGCGGGCCCGTCCCGGGCACCCCACGACGCCGCGCCCCGTCGTCGTCAACACCTGGGAGGCCGTCACCTTCGACCACTCCCTCGACCGGCTCACGGCGCTCGCGGACGCCGCCGCCGCGGTCGGGGCGGAGCGGCTCGTGCTCGACGACGGCTGGTTCGGCGCCGGCGGGACGACCGGGCAGGGCTGGGCGACTGGACCGTCGCGCGCGACGTCTACCCGGACGGGCTGGGACCGCTGGTGGACCACGTCCGCGGGCTCGGGATGGACGTCGGCCTGTGGGTCGAGCCCGAGATGGTCAACCCCGACTCGGACGTCGCCCGGTCCCGTCCCGAGTGGATCCTCACGGCGGCCGGGGGCAGGCCGGTCGGGCAGGCACGGCACCAGCAGGTGCTGAACCTGGCCGACCCCGGGGCGTACGCCCACGTGCTCGGCCAGCTCGACGCGCTGCTCGCCGAGCACCCGATCGCGTACCTCAAGTGGGACCACAACCGGGAGGTCGGCGACGCCGGGCTGCCGCCGTCGGGCCGTGGTGCCGTCCACGCCCAGACGCGTGCCGTCCACCGGCTGATGGACGAGCTGCGCTCGCGGCACCCGGGCCTGGAGATCGAGACCTGCGCCTCGGGCGGCGGGCGGGTCGACCTGGAGATGCTGCAGCACACCGACCGGGTCTGGGCGTCGGACTCCACCGACGCGCACGAGCGGACGGCGATCCAGCGCTGGACGTCGCTCCTCGTGCCGTACGAGCTGCTCGGTGCGCACGTGTCCGCTCCCGTCGCACCGACGTCGGACCGTGCGCTCCCGTTGGACTTCCGGTGCGCGGTCGCCCTGTACGCCTGGGTGTGCACGGCGTCGTCGGACACCTGGCCCCCACCGGCGGTGCGGCTCCCGGGGCTGGACCCCGATCGCACCTACCGGGTGGCGCTCGACGGGCCAGCCCGCGACCTCGACGGGATCGCCGCGCGCTGGGGAGCGTCGCCGCCCTGGGTCGAGGCCGGGGGAGCGGAGCTGCCAGGCCGCCTGCTGGCCGAGGTGGGCCTGGCGATGCCGGTGCTCTTCGCCGACCGTGCGGTGCTGCTGCGGGTCAGCGCGGCCGGGTGAAGACCCGGTCGACGGCGCCGAGCGGGATGGGCAGCCACTGCGGCCGGTGGTGCGTCTCGTAGACCACCTCGTACAGGGCCTTGTCGAGGACCAGCGCCCGGAGCACCAGCTCGGCGGTGTCGTCGTCCAGGCCTGCCAGGGAGCCCGTCGGGCGCGAGGCGACCGCGCGATAGCCGTCGATGAAGGCCGCGGTCGCCTCCGCCTGCCAGGCGGTCGGGTCCGACGCCGCGCCGACGGCGGCCGCGTAGTCGAAGGAACGCAGCATCCCCGCGACGTCGCGCAGCGGCAGGTCGGGGCGTGTGCGCTCGGCGACCGGTCGTTGCGGCTCCCCCTCGAAGTCGAGGACCTTCCACGCGCCGTCGCCGAACAGCGTCTGGCCCAGGTGCAGGTCGCCGTGGACGTGCTGCGTCGCCACGGGGTCCCGCAGGGCGGCGAGCCGGTCGTGCAGCTCGTCGAACAGGGTGGTGACGTCCTCGGCACGGTCCGCGAGCGACGGGGCGCCGGCCACCGCCCGCGCGGCCCGCACGCGCAGGCCCGCGACGAAGGCCGAGGGGTCGAGCGGCGGTCCGGTCGGCAGCACCCGGCCCAGGCGCTCGTGGAGCTCGGCGACGAGCCGGCCGAGCGCCGTCGCGTGGTCGGCGAACGACTCGTCCCGGCTCGCGACGTCGCACGCCAGCTCGAACCCGTCGGCCGCGTTGGGCACCAGCTCCGACATGATCGCCAGGTGCACCGTGCTTCCTGTCGGCTCTGGCGCCGACCCCGTGCCGCCCTCGTGGATCTCCAGCGCGCCGAGGAACCGGGGTACCCCGTCCCAGCCGTCCTCGGTCAGGGCCTGCGGGACCACGACGTCCGGGTGCGGCCCGTCGGCCACCGTGCGCAGGATCTTGAGCATGCCACCCGCGCCGCCGGGTGACGGGACGCCGGGCAGGATCACCGAGGTGTTCGACTGCTCACCGGCCAGCACTCGGCCCCGCTCGGTCACGCTCTCCGCGGGGCCCTCCACGCCCATCGCGCGGGCCAGGGTGAGCCAGCAGACCGGGTGGGCACCGCCGTCGTGCACCGCGATCTCGCCGGACGACGTGGTGACGGTGTCGATGAACCCGGGCCCGGGCGACCCCGGGTCCGTCAGCACCAGCGGGACCTGCACCGTCACGGCGCCGCCGGGCAGCGCGGGCCCCGTCAGGCGGGTGAGCAGCAGCACGACGTCCTCCGACGTCGCGGCCAACGGCTCGCCGTCGGGCCCCGTGGTGCTCTCCCCGCCGTCGCCGGACCCGAACGTGACGGCGAGCCACGGGTCGGCACGGACCTCGCCGTGCCCGGGGAACCAGCGCCGTGTGGGCAGCCAGGTGGCCAGGAGGGCCTCGATGCTCGGGTCGGGCCCCTCGGCTGCGGACCGCACGGCGACGTCGATCATGCCGGTCCGCCGTCGTCCCTGCGGGCGCCGCTGTCCGGCGGCGTGGCCACGAGCCAGTAGAAGTCCCGCGACCCCCACGACAGGCTGACCCGCCCGTCGGGCCCGACGTCCGGGAACTTCCCGCCCCCGAACAGGTCCGTGAGCGACCACCCCTCGAGCTCCGGCAGCTCGATCGTCGCCGCCCGGGCGGTGGCCGACAGGTTCGCCGCCACCACGAGGGTCTCGTCGTCGGTGCGGGTGAAGGCGAGGACCGCCTCGTCGTCGGCCTCGCACGCCGTGAAGGTGCCGGTGCCGAACGCCGGGTGGAGCCGGCGCACGGCCAGCATGCCGTGCACCCAGTGCAGCAGCGAGGACGGCTGGGCGAGCTGGGCCTCGACGTTGGTCTGCTGGTAGTGGTGCACCAGCGACTGGACCAGGGGCAGGTAGAGCCGCCCCGGGTCCGCCGTCGAGAAGCCGGCGTTGCGGTCCGGCGTCCACTGCATCGGGGTGCGCACGGCGTCGCGGTCCGGCAGCCAGATGTTGTCGCCCATGCCGATCTCGTCGCCGTAGTACAGGCACGGGCTGCCCGGCAAGGACAGCAGCAGGGCGTGCGCGAGCTCGATCTCCTTGCGCGAGTTGTCCAGCAGGGGGGCGAGGCGACGGCGGATGCCCACGTTGGCGCGCATGCGCGGGTCCTGCGCGTACCAGCCGTACATCGCGGCACGCTCCTCCGTGGAGACCATCTCCAGGGTGAGCTCGTCGTGGTTGCGCAGGAACGTGCTCCACTGCCCACCGGGCGCCGGGATCTCGGGGGTGTCGGCCAGGATGTCCAGGAGCTGGGTGGCCCGCTGGTCCTTGAGCGCGTAGTAGATGCGCGGCATCACCGGGAAGTGGAAGCACATGTGGCACTCGGGGTCCTCGGCCGTGCCGAAGTACTCCACGACCTCCTGCGGCCACTGGTTCGCCTCGGCGAGCATGATCCGGCCCGGGAACTCCTCGTCGATCATCCGGCGCACCCGGCGCAGGAACTCGTGGGTCCGCGGGAGGTTCTCGCAGTTGGTGCCCTCCTCCTCGAAGAGGTACGGCACGGCGTCCAGGCGGAAACCGTCGACGCCGATGCGCAGCCAGAACCGCGCGACCTCCAGCATCGCCTCGGTCACCTTCGGGTTCTCGAAGTTCAGGTCCGGCTGGTGGCTGAAGAACCGGTGCCAGAAGTACTGGCGCCGGACCGGGTCGAACGTCCAGTTGGACGTCTCGGTGTCGACGAAGATGATGCGTGCGTCCTGGTAGCGCGTGTTCTCGTCGGACCAGACGTAGAAGTCGCCGTAGGGGCCCTCCGGGTCGGCGCGCGAGGCCTGGAACCACGGGTGCTGGTCGCTGGTGTGGTTCATCACCAGGTCGACGACCACCCGGATGCCGCGGGCGTGCGCGGCCTCGATGAGGCGCTGGAAGTCCTGCAGGGTCCCGTACTGGGAGGCGATGGCGGTGAAGTCGGCGACGTCGTAGCCGCCGTCGCGCAGGGGCGACGGGTAGAACGGCGGCAACCACAGACAGTCCACCCCGAGCCACTGCAGGTAGTCGAGCCGGTCGACGATGCCGCGCAGGTCGCCCGTGCCACCGCCCTCGGTGTCCGAGAAGGCCCGGACGATCACCTCGTAGAAGACCGCCTTGCGGTACCAGTCCGGGTCGTCGCTCAGGCCGGGCTTGGCCAGCGGGGGCGGTTCCGGCTGCTGGCGCGGCGGGAGAGCCTGGACGGGGATCTGACGCGTGATGGGGCGCGGCACCTCGACGCCCCCTGCGCTCACCGACGCGTTCATGCCGGACCGATCTTCAGGACGTGGGCCACCTGCTGGTTCGGATCGAGTCGCACGTACGGATGCTCCCCCCAGGGGAAGGACTCCCCGGACAGCAGGTCGTGGGCGGTGAAGAACGGCTGGTCCTCGACACCCTCGGGCCGGGCCAGCCCGAGACCCTCCAGGTCGAGCAGCACCGTCGACTCCTGGACCTCGTGCGGGTCCAGGGTGAGCACGACCAGGACCACGTCGTCGTGCGTCGCGTGCGAGGAGGCCGCGTGCCCCCCGGCAGCGGGCAGGTGCTCGGCCCGCACACGGCGGGAGAACGCCACCACCTGGTCGTTGGTGGTCGGGTGGACCGTGAGGTTGCGCAGCTGCTGCAGGGCCGGGTGCGCGCGCCGGAGCTCGTTGAGTCGTCCCAGCAGCATCGAGATGCCGAGGTCGTCCGCCCGCGACCAGTCGCGCGGCCGGTACTCGTACTTCTCGTTGTCGATCTGCTCCTCGACGCCGGGCCGCGGCACGTTCTCGACCAGCTCGTAGCCCGAGTAGATGCCCCAGGTGGGGGCCCCGGTCGCCGCGAGCACGGCCCGGATCGCGAAGCCCGCGACCCCGCCCTGCTGCAGGTACGGCGGCAGGATGTCGTGCGTCGTCGGCCAGAAGGCGGGGCGCAGCACCGCGCCGGACTCCCCGGAGACCTCCTGCAGGTACTCGAGGACCTCCTCCTTGGTGTTGCGCCACGTGAAGTACGTGTACGACTGGTGGAAGCCGATCCGCGCGAGGGTGGCCATCATGGCGGGCTTGGTGAACGCCTCCGACAGGAAGATCACGTCCGGGTCGGTCGCGTGGATCTCGGCGAGCAGCCACTCCCAGAAGTCCAGCGGCTTGGTGTGCGGGTTGTCGACCCGGAACAGGGTGACGCCCCGGTCGATCCACAGCCGCACGATCCGCAGGACCTCGGCGTAGATGCCCGCCGGGTCGTTGTCGAAGTTCAGCGGGTAGATGTCCTGGTACTTCTTCGGCGGGTTCTCCGCGTACGCGATCGACCCGTCGGCGCGGACCGTGAACCACTCGGGGTGCTCAGTCACCCACGGGTGGTCCGGCGAGCACTGCAGCGCCAGGTCCAGCGCGACCTCGAGCCCGTTCTCGTGCGCCTCGGCGACGAAGGCCTTGAAGCCGCGCTCGGTGCCCAGCTCGGGGTGGACGGCGTCGTGCCCCCCCTCGGGCGACCCGATCGCGTACGGGCTGCCCGGGTCGCCGGGCTGCGCGTCGAGGGTGTTGTTGCGGCCCTTGCGGAACGTGGTCCCGATGGGATGGACCGGGGTGAGGTAGACGACGTCGAAGCCCATGGCCGCGATGGCGGGGAGCCGCTTCGCCGCCGAGACGAACGTGCCGGACCGCCAGGTGCCGTCGCGCCGCTGCGTGGCGCCCTCGGAGCGGGGGAACATCTCGTACCAGGAGCCGGCGAGCGCCAGCCGGCGGTGGACGCGCAGCGGGTAGGTCGCGCTCGGGCTCATCATGCGGCGCAGCGGGATCCGGCGCAGGGCGTCCCGCACGGCGTGGGTGGTGGCCATCGCCAGGCGGGCCTCGGCCGGTCGAGTGGTGTCGGCGAGCTCCCGGGCCACGTCGGCGAGCAGCTCGGCGTCCTCGGGCGTGCGGCGGCGCTGCAGGCTCTTCGCCGTGATCTGCTCGAACAGCAGGGCGCCCTCGGCGAGCATGAGGTCGACGTCCTGCCCGGCCTCGACCTTGATGGTGGCGTCGTGCGCCCAGGTGGCGTACGGGTCCGACCATCCTTCGACCCGGAACGACCACTCACCGGTGGCGTCCGGCTGGAGGAACCCGCGGAACCGGTCCAGACCGGGGGACACGTCCTCCATGGGCGCCCACGAGTGCACCCGGCGGTCCGGGCCGAACAGGACGGCGGTGGCGTTGACGGCGTCGTGGCCCTCGCGGAAGACCGTCGCCTCGACGGGGACGACCTCGCCCGGGGTGGCCTTGGCGGGCCAGCGGCCCCCCTCGATCACGGGGGACACCTCGATCACGGGGATGCGGCCGACGGGTCGGGGCGGTGCTGGTTGGGGCGACGTCACGCACCCCACGCTAGTCACGGCGTCGCCGCTGTGCGCGACAACACCCCGCTCGCCGCCAAGTAGCACCTGCTGTTCTCCGGGAGGACGCCGCGGGTACTCCTGGAGAGCAGGAGGTCCGACGCGCCTCAGGAGGTTCCCGCGGCCAGCGCCCGACCCGTGACCCGCCCCGTGTGCAGGCAGCCACCGAGGAAGGTCCCCTCCAGGGCGCGGTGCCCGTGCACCCCGCCGCCACCGAACCCGGCCGCCTCGCCGACCGCCCACAGCCCGTCGAGCACCGACCCGTCCGGACGCAGCACCCGGCCCGAGGGGTCGCACCAGAGCCCGCCCAGCGTCTTGCGGGTCAGCACCGACAGCCGCACGGCCAGCAGCGGTCCGTCCTTGGGCGTCGTGAGCGGCCGGGGCGGTGAGACGCGGATGAGCCTGTCGACCCGGAAGTCGCGCGCTGCCCGCGTGGCCACCACCTGCGGGTCCTTGCCGAGCCCGGAGGCGACCTGGGCGTCCCGCGCGCGGACGACGGCGGTCAGCGCGGCGGGGTCGATCCGCCCGCGCGACCCCGGGGTGGCCTCGGTGAGCGCGTTCATCTTCCCGGCCAGCTCCTCGGGGGTCTCGGCCCACAGGAACTCGGGGGACTCCGCGGCGAACCTCGCCACCGGCCCGACGGCGCCGGGCAGCACCCGCTGGGCGAGCAGCCGCACGTCCTTGCCCGTCAGGTCCGGGTTCTGCTCGGAGCCGGACAGGGCGAACTCGGAGTCCATGATCGCCTTGTTGAGGACGAACCAGGAGTGGTCGTCACCGCGGGCGGTGACGTGCTGCAGGGCGCCCAGGGCGTCGAAGCCGGGGAACAGCGGGGCGGGCAGCCGTCCGCCGTCGGCGTCCAGCCAGAGCGACGACGGGCCGGGCAGGATGCGGATGCCGTGGTTCGTCCAGACCGGCGAGTGGTTGGCGATCCCCTCGGGGTAGTGCCACATCCGATCCTCGTGCACGAGCGCGGCCCCGGCGTCGGCGGCGTGACCGAGCACCAGCCCGTCCGTGGAGTCCGGTACCCCGGACAGCATCCGGTCCGGCAGCTCGCCGTGCTCGGGAGACCAGCGTTCGCGCGCCAGGTCGTGGTTGGCGCCGATGCCGCCGGAGGCGACGACGACGGCGTCCGCGGCGATCTCCTCGGTCCCCACGACCTCGCGGGACGAGGGGGCGCCGCGGACCGCGCCGTCGTCGGCCAGGACCTCGGCGCGCACACCGGCGACGCGGCCGTCCGTGACGACCAGGTCGGTGACCCGGCGGCGGAAGCGCAGGTCGAGGAGACCGGCCGACCGCGCCTCCAGGGCAGCGGTGACGAACGGCGCGATGACCGCCGGTCCGGTGCCCCAGGTGACGTGGAAGCGCGGCACGGTGTTGCCGTGCGCGGTGCCCTGCCCCGGACCGAAGGCGTAGCCGCCCCGCTCGGCCCACTGCACCAGCGGGAACCAGCGCACTCCCTTGGCGTGCAGCCAGGCGCGCAGGTCGCCGGCGGCGGCCTCGACGTAGTGCTTGGCCCAGGCGTACCCGTGGCGGTCGGGGCCCTCACCGTGCTCCGCACCCGGGGCGAACCCGGCCGACCCGAGCCAGTCCGACCAGGCGAGCTCCGCGGAGTCGTGGACCCCGAGGCGGCGCTGCTCGGGGGAGTCCACGAGGAACAGCCCGCCGAACGACCACCAGGCCTGCCCGCCGAGGGAGGCCTCCGGCTCCTGGTCGAGCAGGACCACGCGGCGCCCGGCCGCGGTGAGCTCGGTCGCGGTGACCAGGCCGGACAGGCCGGCTCCGATGACGATGACGTCTGCGTCTGCCATGCGGGCAGTCTGTCAGAGGTCTCGGTGGGATCCCAGGGGGTCAGCGCCGCGCCACGAACACCTCGACGCTCAGCGCCTCCAGCGTCACGTGGCCGGGCTCTTCCGCGTCGTCGGCCTCGTCCGGCCCCGTCGGCGAGTCCCACGTGGAGCTCCAGGTGCGCTCCCACGGCCCGGCGCCGTCCAAGGGATCGGGAAGCGTGACGTCGGCGTCCTCGAGGCCGCCGTGGAGCAGCAGCAGGACGTCGGCCTCGTCCGGACCCGGGCCCGGACGCAGCATCTGGATGACCCGGCGTCCGTCGACGGCCCACGCCTCGTGGTCCATCGGGGTGCCCGCGTCGTCGAACCACAGCAGGTCCGGCACCTCCTCGCCGGGGCGCGGCGACCCGAGGAAGAAGGACTCGGCACGCAGGGCGGCGTGCTCCGCCCGCAGGTTCGTGAGGAATCGGGTCGTGGCGAGCAGCTCGCGGCCGGCGTCGTCCAGGTCCCAGTCGAGCCAGGACACCGGGGAGTCCTGGGTGTAGGCGTTGTTGTTGCCGCCCTGGGTGCGTCCCATCTCGTCCCCGGCCGTGAGCATGGGGGTGCCGGCCGACAGCAGGAGGGTGGCCAGCAGGTTGCGCTGGGACCGGCGCCGCAGCGGGACGACGGCGGACCACGGTTCGGTCGCGTCGTCGTGGTCGCCGTCCGGCGCGTGCCCCTCGACCCCGTGGTTCCAGGAGCGGTTGTCGTCCGTCCCGTCACGGTTGTCCTCGCCGTTGGCGTCGTTGTGCTTGCGGTCGAACGCCACCAGATCGGCGAGGGTGAAGCCGTCGTGGGCCGTGACGTAGTTGACGGAGGCGACCGGGCCGCGCATCAGCGGCGGGTCCGAACGCCCGAAGAGGTCGGCCGAACCGGCCAGCCGGGTCGTCAGCTCGCGCATCCCGTGCATGGGCTGCCCCTGGGAGCCCTGGCGGGGCGCCTCGAGCCAGAACGAGCGGGCGGCGTTGCGGAAGCGGTCGTTCCACTCGGCCGTCGGGGCGGGGAACTGCCCGGTCTGCCAGCCGCCGGGGCCCACGTCCCACGGCTCCGCGACGAGCTTGAGCCCGGACAGCACCGGGTCGGTCTGCAGCGCGACGAGGAACGGGTGGTCGGGCGTGAACCCCTCGTGGTCGCGTCCCAGCGTGACCGCCAGGTCGAAGCGGAAACCGTCCACGCCGACGACCTCGGCCCAGTAGCGCAGCGAGTCCAGGGCCAGCTGGACCACCCGGGTGCGCCGGAAGTCCAGCGTGTTGCCCGTCCCGGTGACGTCGGCCAGCCGCGCCGGGGTGTTGCCGTCGTGCAGGTAGTACAGGGGGTTGTCCAGGCCGCGCCAGGAGAGGAACAGGGCGTCGTCCCCACCCTCGCAGGTGTGGTTGTACACGACGTCGAGCAGCACCTCGATGCCCGCCTCGTGCAGCAGGTGGACCATGCCGCGCACCTCGTCCAGCACGGCCGCCGGACCGGCCTCCTGGGCCGCCCGGGTCGCGTACGCGGCGTGCGGGGCGAAGAACCCCATCGTCGAGTAGCCCCAGTAGTTCGCCAGACCCCGGCCCGCCAGCCAGGGCTCGGCCGTCGAGGCGTGGACCGGCAGCAGCTCCAGGGTCGTCACGCCGAGCGAGCGCAGGTGCTCGATCACCGCCGGGTGGGCCGCGCCGGCGTACGTGCCGCGCAGCTCCTCGGGGACCTCGGGGTGCTGCTTCGTCAGGCTGCGCACGTGGGCCTCGTAGACCACGGTGTCGGCCCAGGGCACGCGCGGGCGGCTCAGCGGAGCAGGCTCGGGGAGATCGGCGACGACGACGGCGTGCGGTACGTACGGCAGCGAGTCCTCGTCGTCCGGGCCGCCGTCGTCGGCCGCGCCTCCGCCCAGCGTCGCCGGGACGTAGGCGACCTCGCCCCGGTAGCCACGCGCGTACGGGTCGAGCAGGAGCTTGGCGGGGTTGTGCCGCATCCCGGCGCCCGGGTCCCAGGTCCCGTGCACCCGGAACCCGTAGCGCTGCCCGGGTGCGATGTCGGGGACGTGCCCGTGCCAGACGCCGTAGGTCGGCCCGTCCAGCGCGACGCGACGCTCGGCGTACCGCGCCGGGTCGTGCTCGTCCTTGTCCGGGGCGACGACGTCGATGAGGCACAGCTCCACCCCGGCGGCGTGCGACGCCAGCACGGCGACGTCGATGCCGCCGTCGGGCGTGGTGCGCACACCGAGCGGGGGGACGTGGCTGCGCGTCCGGTTGGGTCGGGTCAGCGGGGTGACCTTGGGGCGGGCCTGCATGGGCCCATCCTGGACCAGGGCGCCGACAGCGACGAGCCGAGCACGGCCCGTGTCGCAGGATGCGGACGACGACGGGACCGAACGCCCGGGCCGAGTAGGCTCGCCCCTGGCGGCTCCGTGCCGCCAGCGTCCATCCGCCGAGCACCTGGATCGGAAGGTTCCCCGTGCGCATCGTCGTTCTCGTCAAGTACGTGCCGGACATCAACGCGGAGCGGAAGCTCGCGGACTGTCGGGTCGTGCGCGACCCGGCCGAGGGCACGCTCAACGAGCTCGACGAGAACGCGCTCGAGGCCGCCCTGCGCATCGTCGAGGCGCTGCCGGACGACGAGCGCGAGGCCGCCGAGGTCGTGGCCCTCACCGTCGCTCCGGCGGAGGGCGACATCGCGCTGCGCAAGTCGTTCCAGATGGGTGTCGACCGCGGCGTCCGGGTCTCGGACGCCGCGATCGCCGGGTCGGACTACTTCGGCACGACGGCGGCGCTCGCGGCCGCGGTGCGCCGGCTGGAGGCCGAGGGTCCGGTGGACCTGGTCGTCACCGGCATGGCCGCCCTCGACGGGCTGGGTTCCGTGGTGCCGGCGCTGCTCGCCGCCGAGCTCGGCCGGCCCGCGCTGACCTTCGCCAAGCAGGTGTCGGTCGCCGACGGGTCGTTGGAGATCTCGCGCGTGACCGACGAGGCGACCGAGACGCTGACGGCGCCGCTGCCCGCGGTGCTGTCGGTGGCGGACACCGCGAACACCCCGCGGTTCCCCAACTTCAAGCTGATCATGGCCGCGCGGACCAAGCAGATCGAGGCGTGGTCCGCCGCGGACATCGGCCTGGACCCGGCCACCACGGGGGAGGCCGCAGCTCGCACCGAGACGACGGTCGCTGCCCCGCGGCCCGAGAAGCCCGAGGTCGAGCTCGTCCAGGACAAGGGCGAGGGCGGCAAGGCCCTGGCCGAGTACCTCATCCGCAACGAGCTGGTGTGAACGGAGCCGCCCCGATGACTGAGCCCACGCACAACCGAACCGTCCTGGTCCTGCTCGACCCCGCCACCGAGGTGCGCTCCAGCGTGCTCGAGCTGCTCACGATCGGCCGCTCCCTCGGCCGGGTCGAGGCGGTCACCCTGGAGTCGCCCGGCGTCGAGGTGCTCGCCCAGCTCGGTGCGTACGGCGTCGAGACGGTGCACCAGGCCGAGCTGCCCGCGCAGGTGCGCGGCGACGCCCGCCACCTGTCCGCCGTCGTCGCCGAGGTGCTGGCCGCCGCCGTCCGCCTCACCGACGCCGACGTCGTGCTGGCACCGTCGACGTTCGCCGCCAAGGAGGCCGCCGCCCTGGCGGGGCGTGCCCTCGACGCCGGTGTCGTCATCGACGCCGCCGGGGTCGCCGAGGACGCCGCCGGTCACGTGGTGGCCGCCAAGCGGGTCTTCGCCGGGACGTGGGACACCTCGAGCCGGGTGACCACCGACGTGGCCGTGCTGACCGTCCGCGCCAACGCCGTCGTCGCCCAGCCCGCCGATGCCGCGGTCGCGACCGAGGTCGAGGGTTTCGCGGTGGAGGTCGGCGCGCCGCTGCCCACCGTCACGGCCCGGACGGCGACCGTTCGTGACTCGGACCGTCCCACGCTCGAGGAGGCGGCGATCGTCGTGGCCGGCGGGCGGGGCACCGACGGCGACTTCGGTCCCGTCCAGGAGTTCGCCGACGCCCTGGGTGCGGCGGTCGGCGCCTCGCGCGACGCCGTCTTCGAGGGCTGGTTCGACCGGTACGTCGGGCAGACCGGCGTGACGGTCGCGCCCCGCCTCTACATCGGTGCGGGCATCTCGGGGGCGCCGCACCACCGCGGCGGGATGCAGGCCTCCCAGGTGATCGTCGCGGTCAACAACGACCCCGAGGCGCCGATCTTCGAGATCTGCGACTTCGCGGTCGTCGGTGACCTGGCCGACGTGCTCCCGCAGGCCGCCGAGGTCATCCGCGCCCACCGGGCCTCCCAGTAGCCCGCCGCGACGGCGGTCGGTGCGGCGGTAGGTTGCCGCCATGTCCCTGCAGCGCTGCACCGACCTGTCCGCCGCCGACTGGATCATCCGGTCCAGCACGCCCACCTGGCAGCTGCTGACCTTCGGGCCGGACGTCTTCGAGGCGTCCGCCCGGCTGCGCCTCATCCCGGACCCGACGGCCCCCGGCCAGCACGAGGGTGACGTCGACGACGAGCCCGTCCATGTGGAGTCGGAAGGGGAGTGGGGCGCGCGGGTGCTGCGGGTCCTGACCCGCTGGACGACGACACCGCATCGGGTCTACTTCGCGGTGTGGCTGGGCGACGGCATGTCCGACGACGTCCCGCCCGGTCAGATGCTCGACCTCCCGGACCGGCCGGAGTGCGCGCTCCTGGCCGGGGACGCCGACGACCTCGAGCCCGGCCGGTCGGTGCTGTCCGGGCGGGGTCGGCCGCCGGCCATGGTCTGGCCCGAGGACCGTGCCTGGGTCATGGCCTGCGACGTCGACCCGCACTGGGCGGGCATCGGCGCGTCGACCGGCGCCGTCGGCGCACTGGTCCGGACGCCCGGGATCGACGTCGTGCCCACCGACCCGCGGGCCGCGCAGCCCGAGTACGACGGGCCGTCACAAGACGCCCGAAACCGGCCACCGCTGCCGCCAGGCTTCCGGTTCGGTCCCTACCGTCCGTGAGACCTGCGGGTCGGGTCAGCCGCCGGCGAAGGGCGGCAGGAGGTCGAGCGTCGCGCCGTCGGGCACGACGTCGCCGGGCGCGGCCCGGCGGCCGTCCAGCAGCACCGAGCAGCGGGACAGCACCGGGGCCGCCCCCGGCGAGCCCTGCGTGACGCGGCCGACGACGTCGCTGACGGTGGCGCCGTCGGGCACGGTCAGCGACTCGCCGGACCGGCCCAACGCCGCCCGGGCCGCCGCGAAGTAGCGCAGCTCGACCATCTCAGCCCCCGATCGCGCTCATCGTGCGGTCGGGCTGGAGGAACGAGGGGTCGTCCATCCCGTGCCCGGCGCCCTTGCCCCACATGGCCGTGCGCCACAGGTCGGCGAGCTGGTCGTCGGACGCTCCGGCGCGCAGCGGGCCGAGCAGGTCCGTCTCGGTGTGGGCGAACAGGCAGTCGCGGACCCCGCCCTCGGCGGTGAGCCGGGTGCGCCGGCAGTCTCCGCAGAACGGCTCGGTCACCGAGGCGATGATGCCCACGCGCCCCAGCCGCTGCCCGGAGGCCGGCGACCGCACCTCGAAGCGTTCGGCGGGTGCACCGTCGCGCGGCTCGACGTCGGGGGCCAGCGCGAACCGCTGCCCCAGCAGCCTCCGCACCTCGGCGGCGGTGACCATCGCGGAGCGGTCCCAGGAGTGGTCCGCGTCGAGCGGCATCTGCTCGATGAACCGCAGCTCGAAGCCCCGTTCCAGCGACCAGGCGAGCAGGTCGGCGGCGTGGTCCAGGTTGACGCCGCGCACCAGCACGGCGTTGATCTTGACGAGGTCGAACACGCGGGCGGCGGCGTCGATGCCGGCCAGCGTCCGTTCGAGGAAGGGGCGCCGGGCCAGGGTGGCGAACGTGTCGGGGTCCAGCGTGTCGAGCGAGACGTTGACCCGGTCGAGGCCGGCGTCGCGCAGCGCGTCCGCCCGGGACTCCAGGCCGACGGCGTTCGTCGTCAGGCTGATCTCCGGACGCAGGTCCAGGGCCGCGACGTCGCGCACGACGTCCACGAGGTCACGGCGCAGCAGGGGCTCTCCGCCGGTGAACCGCACCTGGCGCACCCCGAGCTCGCGGGTCGCGACCCCGACGAGCCGGGCGATCTCGGCGCGCGTCATCACCGAGTCCTTCGGCAGCGCCGGCAGCCCCTCGGCCGGCATGCAGTAGGTGCAGCGCAGGTTGCAGCGGTCGGTGAGCGAGACGCGCAGGTCGGTGGCGACCCGACCGTAGCGGTCCACCAGGCCGGGCTCGGCCGGTCTTTCGGCGGGCAGCCCGGCGTCCCGCCACCGGGTGGGAAGCGTGGGGATTCCGAGGTCGACGGACATCACGGGCCTCTCAGGTGGGGTCGGGCTGCCAGCCCAGGGCCAGCCGCGAGACGCGTGCGGCGACCTGCTCGTCGGGCGTCGGGCGGCCGGACGAGGCGGCGAGCCCGCGCGCGTAGCCGACCAGGTAGGTGGTGACCGGTGCGGCCGGTCGGGCGACGTGGTGCGCGGCGTCCCGGGCGAGGTCGAGCACCTCGGTGACGTCGATGCTGCCGGCGGGCAGCTCCAGCTCGGCCTCGACGGCCTCGACCCAGCGGGCGACCGCGGTCGGGGTGTCCTGCGTCATCGCGCTTCCTCCTCTGCGTCGTCCGCCGTGTGGTGGACCTGCTGACGTGCGGTGAGCCGGTCCCTATCCTCCCAGGTATCGACGTCGTCGCTCGCCCCGACGTCGTCGGGCACGGTGACCAGGTCGAGAGCGGCGACGAGCGCGCGCACCGGTGCGCCGTGCGGGTCGATGTCGCGCAGCGCCGCCGCGAGGGCGTCCCGGCGGTAGAGACCGACCAGCCACTGGGCGCGGCCGTGGCGCACCAGGTGCGCGCCGTCGGTCGGGTGACCCTGCGCGACGGCGGCGCGCAGCGCGGGCAGGGCGGCACCGGCGCCGGGTACGTCGACCGCGAGCACCAGCACCCACGGCGGCGCGTCCGGCCGGTCCAGCGTCCGCAGGCCGGCGTCGATGCCGGCCACGGGACCCCCGAACGGCGGGTCCTCGCGGGTGCGGCGCATGTGCTCCGGCAGCCTCACGTCCTCCGGTCCGACGACGGCGGTCAGCACCGCCCCGACGGTCGCGGCCAGCGCGTGCTCCAGCAGGGTGGCGTCGCCGACCACGACGCCCTCCTTGGGGGCGCCGCCGAGGCGACGGGCGCGCCCGCCGGCGAGGATCACGGCGTCGTACCTCATGGCTGCACCCCGGCGAGCGGGAGGACCGTGACCTCGTCGCCGACCGCGACCTGCCCGGTGCCGGGCGGGACGACGGCGAGGGCGTCCGCGCGGGGCAGCGCGGCCAGATGGTGCCCGTCGTGCGCGGCCGGGATGACGCCGTCGGGCCCGGTGGTGACGGGGAGCACCTGCTCCGCGCGGGGCGGGCACGTCCAGGCGGCGGCGGCCCGGGCCGTGCGCAGCGGCGCGTTGTCGGGTCGGCCCGCGAGGCGGCGCAGCGCCGGCGCGGCGAACAGGGTGAACGACACGAAGGCGCTGACGGGGTTGCCCGGGACGGCGATCCACGGCACGCCGCGCCAGGTGGCCAGCGCCTGCGGGCGGCCGGGCCGCATCGCCACCGCGGAGACGTCGACGTCGGTGGGGGCGCCACCGGCGAGAACCTCCCGCACGACGTCGCCGGCCCCGGCCGAGACGCCGCCGGAGGTCACGACCAGGTCGACGTCCGCGACGCGGTCGAGGGCGGCCGTCAGGGCGTCGGCGGCGTCGGGGACCGCGCCGACGCGCACGACGTCCGCACCGGCCTGCCGGGCGAGCGCGGCCAGCATGAGGGAGTTCGAGTCCGGGACGGTACCCGGGGCGGTCGAGCCGAGGCGGGTGAGCTCGGAGCCGGTGGAGAGCACGGCGACGCGGGGACGCCGGTGCACCGGCAGGGCGGTGAGCCCGGCCGCCGCGGCGACGGCGACGAGGCCGGGGGTGACGGTGTCCCCGGCGGCGGCGAGCAGGTCACCGCCCGCGACGTCGGTCCCCGCGCGTCGGACGTGCTCGCGCAGCTGGCGACCGAGCGTGACGGTCCGTTCCGTCGTCGGGCGGCCGGCGACGAACCGGCCGGTCGAGGTGCGCTCGACGGGCACGACGGCGTCGAACCCCGCGGGCAGGGGAGCGCCGGTCATGATCCGCACCACCCCTCGCCACGCTGTGGGTATCGAATCTCCCGCGGCGGACCGGTCCGCCGCGGGAGATTCGATACCCACAGCAGGGGACGGGTGGCCGGGACGGACGTCGGCCAGCACCGGCAGCGTGACCTCCGTGCCGTCGTCGGGCAGATCGGCTCGCCGCACCGCGTAGCCGTCCATGGCGGAGTTGTCGAAGGCTGGCACGGGGGCCGCCGCGACGACGTCGTGCGCGAGGGCGAGGCCCAGGACGTCGAGCTGCGTGAGCGACGTCTCGACCGTCGCGAGCGGGCGGACGCGGGCGAGCGTCGCTGTGACGTGCTCGGCGATGGTACGCGGCGTCGGACCGGTCATACCGTCACCGTAGGCCGCCGATGTGTCCGGGGTGCAGCGACGATCTCACGGTAGGATCCCGGGCCCTGTGAGGTTGACGAGGTCCCCGGCAGAGACCTCACACATGCTCCCGCTCGGTTGAGAGATTCGCCTCATCGAGAGTTCACGCCGTCGCGCGGCACGACGAAACACCCGCTTCCTACTGTCGTCCTCACCGGCACGACGTCGCGCCGGTCCGGCACCCGACACCCGTCGGTAGCCGTGGCCCCGCCCGGCGTCGCCGGGCACGAGCACGGATGGGAGAACGACGATGGTTGCTCCGACGAGTGGGACCACCTCGTCCGAGGTGGTGCCCGAGAGCACCGCCACCACCGCCGAGACGGCCGGCCCGGTCGTCGCCGATGCGCCTCCGCGCCGGCCCGTGCACCGCTCGGGTCGGTGGATCGACCACTGGGACCCCGAGGACCCGGTCTTCTGGCGCAACGGTGGGCGTCGGATCGCCCGTCGCAACCTCGTCGTGTCGATCTTCGCCGAGTTCCTGGGGTTCTGCGTCTGGGCGATCTGGTCGATCGTCGTGCCGCAGCTGCCCGCGGCAGGGTTCGACCTGACCGCCGACCAGACGTTCTGGCTCATCGGCCTGCCGGCCCTCGTCGGCGCCGCACTGCGCGTGCCGTACACCCTGGCCGTCCCGGTGTTCGGCGGGCGCAACTGGACCATGATCTCGGCGGGTCTGCTCCTCATCCCGGCGCTCGCGCTGGTGTGGGTGGTGCAACGCCCCGAGACCTCGTTCGGCGTGCTGCTCCTCGTGGCGGCGCTCGCGGGCTTCGGCGGCGGCAACTTCGCCTCCTCGATGGCGAACATCTCGTTCTTCTTCCCGGAGAAGGAGAAGGGCGCCGCGCTCGGCTGGAACGCGGCGGGCGGCAACATCGGCACGGCGGCGGTGCAGTTCGTCGTGCCGCTCGTCATCGTGACCGCGGCCGGCGTGTCCCTGCAGCGGGCGGGCCTGGTGTTCGTCCCGTTCATCCTGCTCGCGGTGATCCTGGCGCGGCGGCTCATGGACAACCTGGGCACCGCCAAGGCCGACCCTCGGTCCTTCGGGGCGGCCGCTCGCGAGAAGCACACCTGGGTCATCTCGTTCATCTACATCGGGACCTTCGGCAGCTTCGTCGGCTTCGCCGGCGCGTTCCCCACGCTGCTCGCCCGCGAGTTCCCGGACGTGACGCTGTCGCTGGCGTTCATGGGGGCGCTCGTCGGGTCGCTGACCCGCCCCCTGGGCGGCTGGGTCGCCGACCGTCTCGGCGGTGCCGTCGTCAGCGTGGCGAGCTTCGTGGTGATGATCGTCGGCGCGCTGGGAGCGATCCAGGCGCTCGGGACGGGCTCGTTCGCCCTGTTCTTCGGCTCGTTCATGCTGCTCTTCGTGGCGACAGGGGTCGGCAACGGGTCGGTCTACCGGATGATCCCCGCCGCCTTCCGGGTCGCGAAGGTCGGGGGCGGCGGTGCCGCCACGGCGAAGGCCGCGGCGGGCTGCATCGGGATCGCGGGCGCCGTCGGTGCCTTCGGCGGGTTCCTCATCCCGCGCGGGTTCGCGATGTCGGACACCATGACCGGGTCCCTGGTCCCTGCCCTCTGGGTGATCATCGGTGCTTACGTGGTCATGGCGCTGGTCACCTGGGCCGTCTACGGGCGGCGTCGGAGCACGATGGGGTCCGCCCGGGTATGAGCAGCAGCAGCGCCGCCCCGGCGGCAGCCACCCTGACGCACTGCCCGTACTGCGCCCTGCAGTGCGGCATGGCGCTCACGCCCGCCGGGGCCCCGACGTCGGACGCGCACGCCGCGCCGGAGAAGGGCCCCGGCGGGCGCGCGCCCCTGCCGGTCGTCGCGCCGCGGGACTTCCCGACGAACGCGGGCGGCCTGTGCCAGAAGGGGTGGACGAGCGCCACGGTGCTCGGCGTGCCGGACCGGATCACCACGCCGCTGGTCCGCGGCGACGACGGCGAGCTGGCCGCCGCGACGTGGGACGAGGCGCTCGAGATCGTCGTGTCGCGCGTGCGGGCGGTCCAGGCCGAGCACGGACCCGAGGGGGTCGCCATCTTCGGCGGCGGCGGTCTGACCAACGAGAAGGCGTACGCGCTGGGGAAGTTCGCCCGGACGGTGCTGCGGACGCCGAACATCGACTACAACGGCCGGTTCTGCATGTCCTCGGCGGCCGCGGCCGGCAACCGGGCCTTCGGCGCGGACCGCGGGCTGCCGTTCCCCCTGACCGACCTGGGCGGTGCCGAGGTGGTGCTGCTGCTCGGCTCCAACCCGGCGGAGACGATGCCGCCCTTCGTCCAGCACCTCGCCGGGGCCCGTGAGCGCGGCGGGCTGATGGTCGTCGACCCGCGGCGCTCGGCCACGGCCCGGCTCGCCGACGACGGTCAGGGGACCCACCTGCAGCCGGTGCCCGGCACCGACATGGTGGTGCTGCTGGCGCTGCTGCACGTGGTCGTCGCCGAGGGTCTCGCCGACCGGGAGTACCTGGCGGCGCGCACCAGCGGGTGGGACGACGTCGTGCGGTCCGTCGCCGCGTGGTGGCCGGAGCGCGCCGAGACGGTGTGCGGCATCCCCGCCGAGGAGCTGCGGAGGACGGCGCGCCGGCTGGCCGCCGCGGCGCCGTCGCGCGGGGGGCGCGGCGCGTACGTCCTCACCGGCCGCGGGGTCGAGCAGTCCGCCCAGGGGACCGCGACCGTCACGGCGGCGATCAACCTGTCCCTGGCGCTCGGACTGGTCGGCCGCCCGGGCGCAGGCTACGGCTGCCTCACCGGCCAGGGCAACGGCCAGGGCGGTCGCGAGCACGGGCAGAAGAACGACCAGCTGCCGGGCTACCGGAAGATCGACGACCCGGCCGCCCGCGAGCACGTCGCGCGGGTGTGGGGCGTGGACCCGGCCACGATCCCCGGCCCCGGCCTGCCCGCCGTCGCGCTGCTCAACGCGCTCGGCAGCCCCGGAGGTCCGCGTGCGCTGTTCGTGCACGGCTCGAACGTGCTGGTCTCGGCGCCCAACGCCGACCGGGTCCGCGAGCGCCTGGAGGCGCTGGACCTGCTGGTCGTGTGCGACTTCGTGCCCTCGGAGACGGCGCGGCTGGCGGACGTCGTGCTGCCGGTGACCCAGTGGGCCGAGGAGGAGGGCACGATGACGTCGCTGGAGGGTCGGGTGATCCGGCGTCGTCGGGCGGTCGACGCACCGGGGGAGGCGCGCTCCGAGCTGTGGCTGTTCGCCGAGCTCGCCCGCCGGCTCGGCTCGGACGTCGCGTTCCCCACGGACCCGGCCGTGGTCTTCGACGAGCTCGCCCGGGCCTCGGCCGGTGGGGTCGCGGACTACTCCGGGCTGTCCCACGACCGGCTCGACGCCGCCGAGGAGGCCGGGGAGCCGGGCCTGTACTGGCCGTGCCCGGCACTTCCCTCGCCCGAGCTGTCAGGACCAGGGCGGAGTATGGCGAGCGCCGGTCCTGACAGCTCGGGGCAGGCGGAGCACCCCGGGACGCCGCGGATGTTCCTCGACGCCTTCGCGACCCCCGACGGCCGGGCGCGCATGGTCCCGGTGGACCACGCCGGGCCGACGGACGACGTCCGCGCCGACGCCCCGACCTACCTCGTCACGGGCCGGGTGCTGCAGCACTACCAGTCGGGTGCGCAGACCCGCCGGGTGCCGGAGCTGGACCGGATCGTGCCCGAGCCGTACGTCGAGCTGCACCCGCAGCTCGGGTTGCGCACGGGAGTGGCCGACGGCGCCCGTGTCCGGGTCACCTCGGCGCGCGGCGCCGTGGAGGCCACCGCCCGGTGGACCGACGTCGTCCGGCCCGACACCGTCTTCATGCCGTTCCACTGGAGCGGGTCGGGCAGCGTCAACCGGATCACCAGCGACGCCGTCGACCCGATCTCCTCGATGCCCGAGTTCAAGGTGTGCGCGGTCAGCGTCGTCCCGGTCCCGCCGGCGTCGCACGGCGACGGCGCACGCGACACGCACGACGCACAGGAGGTGCCGGTATGACGCTCCACGTGCCGCTGAAGATCGTGGTCGTCGGACACGGGATGGTCGGCTCGCGCCTGGTGGACGAGCTGGTCCGCCGCAGCGCCGAGTCCTTCGACATCACGGTGCTCGGCGCGGAGCCGTACGAGCCGTACAACCGGGTGCTGCTCAGCGACGTGGTCGCCGGGCGGACCGATGTCGCGGCGATCACGATGCCGGAGCCGTCGGGTGACCACGTGACGACCTTGCGGGGGGTCACCGCGGTCCGCGTGGACCGGCACGCCTGCACGGTCACGGACTCCGCCGGGGCCGTGCACGCCTACGACCATCTCGTCCTCGCGACCGGTTCGCGGCCCCGGGTCTTCCCCGTGCCGGGGCTGGTCGGCGACGACGGCGAGGTGCGGCTCCCGGCGGGGGCGCACGCGTTGCGCACCCTCGACGACGCGCGCGAGATCGTGGCCGCGAGCGTCAACACGCCGCGGGCGGTCGTCGTCGGCGGCGGGGTGCTGGGCGTCGAGGCGGCGTACGGGCTGGCGGGCCGGGGGCTGCAGGTGACGCTGGTGGACACCTCGCCGGCGCCGATGTCCCGCCAGCTCGACACGGCGGCGGGCTCCGTCCTCGCGGCGGGCCTGCGGGAGGCGGGCGTCACGCTGCGTACCGGCGCGCGGCCCAGCGAGGTGCTCGTGGCGGGCGGGCGCGTCGTCGGCGTCCGCCTGCACCGTCCCGCGGGTGCGGTCGATGGTGCGGCCGATGGGGACGGGGCCGACGGCGAGGTGGTGGGCGCCGGGCTCGTCGTGCTGGCGACGGGCACGGTGCCGGAGGCCGAGATCGCCCGCGACGCCGGGCTGACCACCGACCGCGGGATCGTCGTCGGGCACGACCTGGCCAGTCCGGACGATCCCCGCGTCTTCGCCGTCGGCGACTGCGCACGGCCGCCGCAGGGCTCGCGTGGGCTGGTGGCCGAAGGCTGGGACCAGGCGCGGCGGCTGGCGGAGCACCTGGCCTCGCGGGTCGCGTTCCGGGCCGAGGTCGCCAAGCGGCAGAGCGGTCCGCGCGAGCACCTGCGCTTCCCGCACGAGGGCGAACGGCCGTCGATGGCGGTGCGCCTCGGCACGCTGCTCGCCACCCGGACACCCACCGGCGCGGGGGTGGACACGCGCGGCACCGACGTGGTGAAGGTCAAGGCGGGCGCCCTGAGCGTCGTCGCCATGGGCGTCAGCGGGGGCCGGGACACGACGGAGCCCGGGCACCGGGCCGTCACCCTGCACGACCCGGCGGCCGGCCGCTACGTCGAGGCGGTCGTCGCCGACGGGATCCTCGTGGGGGCCACCTGCGTGGGCGACCCCCGGGTCGCCGCGGACCTCACCGCGGCGTACACCCGGCGCACCCCGGTCCCGGTGGACCCCGCGTTCCTGCTCCTGACCCCGGTCATGCCGAGCGCGGAGCCCGCGTCGTCGCCCGAGCACATGCCCGACGACGCGACCGTCTGCCGCTGCAACGGCGTCACCAAGTACGACATCACGGCCTGCTGGGACGACGGCGCCCGCTCGGCGGACGACATCGCGACCGCCACGCGCGCCACGACGGGCTGCGGGAGCTGCCGCGAGGCAGTCTGCGGGCTGGCCGACTGGCTGGCCGCGACGCGCGACGGCGGGGCGCCGGTCGAGCCCGGCGTAGCGCTGGTTCACGCTTCAGCCGGTGAAGCGTGAACCAGCGCTACGCCGCACGTACCTGGCGCTGTTCTCGATCAGCCATCGACCGGTGAAGGGTGAACCAGCGCTACGTCGGCTGCCGTCAGCCGGCCGAGCAGTCGACGTCGGCGTCCGACGGCGCGGCACCGGAGCCGATGAACCCGTACGACGCCGTCGCACCGGCGGCGAGCGCGCCGTTCCAGGGCGCGTGGGTGACGGTGACGCCGTCGTCGGCCAGGGTGCCGCCCCAGAGCTGGTCGACGTCGACCGCAGGCAGCGTGGTGCTCCAGCCGGTGATCGCCTCGGCGTCCGCGGTGACGGTGACCTGACCCTGGTAGCCGCCCTGCCAGGCGTTGGCCACGGTGAGCTCGGCCGTGCAGGCACCCGGCTCGGGGTCGGGGTCCGGAGTGGGGTCCGGCGTCGGGTCCGGGTCCGGAGCGCCGCCGAAGACCGAGGCCTCGACGGACGTCTCGGAGAGCCCGTCCGGGCCGGTGAAGATCCGCTCGCCCCACGAGGACGGCGAGTCCACGTCGAAGCCCTCGACGAGGTCGAGGTACTCGACGCCGCCGCCGTTGCCGCTCCAGGACCAGGCGAGCCAGCCGATCCCGAGCCGTTCGGTCTCGGCGAGGATCGTGTCGTAGGCCACCGACCCGTCGGAGTGGGTGTACCCGAACTCGCCGATCATCAGCGGCAGCCCGGCGTCCACGAAGTGCTCGAGGTACTGCGTGACCGTGGACCCCTGGCTGTACACGCCGTACATGTGCACGGAGAAGATCGTGTTGCCGTCGGGGTCGGCCGCGGCGACATCGGTGGCCTGGTCCCGCATGATGTGTGCCCAGTCCTGGCCCCAGCTCGGGGCGTCGACCACGAGGGCTTGCTCGTAGCCGACGTCTCGCAGCCGCTGGACGGCGGCGGAGGTGTCGTCCGCCCAGCCGGCGTTGGTGGCGGCGTCGTTGCCGTAGGGCTCGTTGCCGAGGTTGACCATGACGTGGCCCTCGCTGCCGGCGAGGGTGGGGTAGAGGTACTCCCAGTAGTCGGCCGCCTGGTCGAGCGTGGCGGCGCCGGCCTGCTCGCCGTAGCCGGTGGTGTCGTGCACCTCGAGCTGGCAGATCAGCCGGTCGGTCTCGCACTCGTCGACGATGGTCGCCACCTCGGCGGCGTCGGTGCGGGTCCAGCGGTCGCCGCTGGCGAGGACGACGCGGACGGCGTTGGCGTCGACGGACTTGGTGTCGGCCAGCGCCTGGGCGGTGGTGTGCGTGTACCAGGCGTGCGGGTGGTTCACGCCGCGCAGCACGAGGTCGGTGCCGTCGGCCTCGACGATGCGGCCGTCGGCGACGTGGATGCCGGGTGGCTCGTCGGCGGCGGCGCTGTGCGCGGCCAGCGTGCCGAGGCCTCCGGCGGCGAGCGTGGCGGCCGCGACGCCCGCGACGGTGCGGGTGTGTCGGTGCATGGTGGGGTCCTCCCGGTCGGGTCCCTGGCACGGTCACCGTGCCCGACGACGGCGGACGGCGGAAGATGCTTAAGTGTTTAAGCGGCTGCTCGCGTCACCTGGCACACGTCATCGTGCTCACGTCGTCGGGTGCCTCGTCGGGGACGACCGCTACATCAGGCTCACGTGCCCGGCGGCAGTGCCCGGTGCGGCGACGAGCTCCTCGGCCTGCGTGCGCCGGAGAGCTCGAGGAACTGCCGACACCAGTCCGGAGTCGACGTACATCCGCTCGACGTGGCGGCGCACGAGCCCTGGCAGGACGGCGCTGGCCAGGAAGGCAAGGGCCAGCACGACGGCCGACGCGACCAGGAGCGTGCCCGCCACGTCGTCGCTCACGCCCAACCAGGGCAGCACGAGCCATCCGGCCACCACACCGACGGCCGCCACGCCCAGGAGCACCAGGAGGGCCCCGGTGCCCTTGTCCGAGCGGGCCCGAAAGGTGGCGAACCGTTCCTCGAGCGCGTACAGGGTGTCCAGGTCCACCGGTCGGCTCGCCTCGTAGCGCACGTACGTGCGCGCTCCGGGGTCGTCGACCGGTGCTGACGCCTGCAGCACCGCTCCCTGCCCCGTCACGAACCACTGGACCTGATGCTTCGGTGCTGTCATCGCACGAGGGTACGCGGACGGCTGGTGTGTCGGGCTCCTCTCACGGATCGCGGACCCCGCGTGAGCAAGATGTTCCCGTGGGGTAACCACCCCCTGACGGTGCGGTCACCGCGGCTGCCTAGGTTCGGGACATGACCAGCGAGCCCCCCACCTCAGTCCAGCGCGACGGCCGGCGCCACGTCGTCGTCGTCGGCGGCGGCATGGTCGCGCAGCGCTTCGTCGAGGCCCTGCGTGCCCGCGACACCGCCGGCGAGTGGCGCGTGAGCCTCTTCGCCGAGGAGCCCCGCAAGCCGTACGACCGTGTCGGCCTGACCCGCTACTTCGAGGTCCGCGACGCCGAGGAGCTCACCCTCGGCGACCCGGCGCTCTGGGACGACCCGCTGGTGGACCTGCACCGCGACTGCAAGGTCGTCGCCATCGACCGCGAGGCCCGGACCGTCACCGACCGCCTCGGGACCGTCCACCCCTACGACGAGCTGGTGCTGGCCACCGGCTCGAACGCGGCGCGTCCCCCGATCCCCGGCAACGAGCTGCCCGGCGTGTTCGTCTACCGCACCATCGACGACGTGGCCGAGCTGCGCGGCTGGGTCGAAGCCAAGCGGGAGGCCAACAAGGTCACGACCCGCGGCGGCGTGGTCGACAAGCCGGTGCGGGGCGCCGTCATCGGCGGCGGCCTGCTCGGGCTGGAGGCCGCCGGCGCGCTCAAGGCGCTCGGCGCCCAGGCGACGGTCATCGAGTTCGGCACCCACCTGATGGGCGTCCAGGTCGACCTCGGCGGCGGGCAGGCGCTCAAGCGGCTCATCAACGACAAGGGCATCGCGGTGCGCGTCGAGACCGCCACGAAGGAGATGAAGCCGCACCGCCGCACCGGCCACGTGGGGCGCATGGACTTCGCCGACGGCGGGCGGCTCGACGTCGACGTCGTCGTCATGGCCACCGGCGTGCGGCCCCGTGACGAGCTCGCCCGTGAGGCCGGGCTGCCGATCGGCGAGCGCGGCGGCGCCGTCGTCGACCTCACCTGCCGCACCGAGGACCCGCACGTGTGGGCCATCGGCGAGGTCGCCTGCATCGAGGGTCGCTGCCTCGGTCTGGTGGCGCCCGGCAACACCATGGCGGAGGTCGTCGTCGACCGGCTCCTATGTGGCGACGCCGAGTTCCCCGGCGCGGACACCGCGACCAAGCTCAAGCTGTCCGGCGTCGACGTCGCGTCCTTCGGCGACGCGCACGGCCGCACCGAGGACTGCATCGAGATCGTGTGGGCGGACCCCACCGCGGGCGTCTACAAGAAGCTCGTCATGTCCGACGACGCGCGGACGCTGCTCGGCGGTGTGTTCGTCGGCGACGCCGCGCCGTACGCCTCGCTGCGACCGATGCTCGGCGCCGAGCTCCCGGGCGACCCGGCCGCGTTCCTCCTGCCCGAGGGCGGCGGTGCGCCGGACCTCGAGCTGCCCGACGAGGCGAACGTCTGCTCGTGCAACAACGTCTCGGCGGGCACGATCCGCGGTGCGGTGACCGACCACGACTGCACCTCTGTCGGGGACGTCAAGAGCTGCACGCGGGCGGGCACCACCTGCGGCGCCTGCCTGCCGCTGGTCAAGAAGATCACCGAGACGGAGATGACCAAGGCGGGCATCGAGGTCTCCAGCGCGCTGTGCGAGCACTTCGAGCTGTCCCGCGCCCAGCTCTTCGACGCCGCGCGGGTCGCGGGCCTGCACTCCTTCAGCGAGATCATCGAGCGGTTCGGCGTGCGCGCCGAGCCGTCCGCGAGCCCGGGCCGCGGCTCTGCTGACGGCCGCGATCCTGCGGGGCTCGCAAGCTCACTCCTCAGTCGCGGCTCTGCTGACGGCCGCGATCCTGCGGGGCTCGCAAGCTCACTCCTCAGTCGCGGCTCTGCTGACGGCCGCGATCCTGCGGGGCTCGCAAGCTCACTCCTCAGTCGCGGCTGCGACATCTGCAAGCCGGTGGTCGGCTCGATCCTCGCCAGCCTCGGCAACGGGCACATCCTGTCCGGCGAGCAGGCGGCGCTGCAGGACACCAACGACCACATGCTCGCCAACATGCAGAAGGACGGCACGTACTCCGTGGTGCCGCGGATGCCGGGCGGGGAGGTGACGCCCGAGGGGCTGATCGTCGTCGGGCAGGTCGCGAAGGACTTCGGCCTCTACACGAAGATCACCGGCGGCCAGCGCATCGACATGTTCGGCGCCCGCGTCGAACAGCTCCCCGAGATCTGGAAGCGCCTGGTGGACGCCGGCTTCGAGTCCGGGCACGCCTACGGCAAGTCCCTGCGCACCGTGAAGTCCTGCGTGGGCTCCACGTGGTGCCGCTACGGGGTGCAGGACTCCGTCGGCATGGCCGTCGAGCTGGAGCTGCGGTACCGCGGCCTGCGCTCGCCGCACAAGCTCAAGATGGGTGTCTCGGGCTGCGCCCGCGAGTGCGCCGAGGCCCGCGGCAAGGACGTCGGCGTCATCGCGACCGACAAGGGCTGGAACGTCTACGTCGGTGGCAACGGCGGTCAGACGCCGAAGCACGCCCAGCTCCTGGCCGAGGACCTTGCGTCCGACGAGATGCTGCGCGCCATCGACCGGTTCCTCATGCTCTACATTCGCACCGCGGACCGCCTGCAGCGCACCGCGCCCTGGGTGGAGGAGTACGAGGGCGGCCTCGACGCCATCCGCGAGGTCATCCTGGCCGACTCCCTCGGCATCGCCGACGACCTCGACGCCGCCATGGCCGCCCACGTCGAGGGGTACGAGGACGAGTGGAAGGCCGTGCTGGAGGACCCCGAGAAGCTCGCCCGGTTCGGGTCGTTCGTCAACGCGCCGACGACGCCGGACCCCGCCCTCGCGTACGTCGCCGAGCGGGGGCAGAAGCGTCCCGCCACCCCCGAGGAGATCGCCGCCGGGCCTGACGGGCCCGTCGACCCCTCGCTCACCGGACCGGTCCTCGTGGCCGGCTCCACGCTGGAGGTCCGCGCATGACCGTCGTCAACAGCCCGACCGACACCCCGCACACCACCCGCTGGACCGCCGTGTGCCGGCTCGACGACCTCGTGCCCGAGCGCGGGGCCGCCGCCCTGCTGGAGCGCGGCGACGGCTCGACCGTCCAGGTCGCGGTCTTCCGGCTCCTGGACGACTCCGTGCGAGCCGTCCAGCAGCTCGACCCGTACTCCGGGGCGAACGTGATGTCCCGCGGCATCGTCGGCAGCCGGGGCGAGGAGCCCACCGTGGCCTCGCCCGTCTACAAGCAGGTCTTCGCCCTGGCCTCCGGGCAGTGCCTCGAGGCGGGCGGCAAGACGCCGAAGCCCGGGCTCGGCGCCCACCTCGAAGCCTTCGCCGCCGAGGTGCGCGACGGCGTCGTGCACCTCGACGTCGCAGGATCGGCCTGACATGACCGCGGGCGGGCACGTCACCCTCGTCGGCGCCGGCCCCGGCGCGGCCGACCTGCTCACGTACCGGGCGTGGCGCGCCGTCGCGCGGGCCGACGTCGTCGTCCACGACCGGCTGGTGCCGGTGGAGGTGCTCGACGACCTGGGCGAGCACGTCGAGGTGGTCGACGTGGGCAAGGCACCCGGCCGGCACAAGGTCCCGCAGGACGGCATCAACGCGCTGCTCGTCCGCCACGCCCGGGCCGGGCGGCGGGTGGTGCGGCTCAAGGGCGGCGACCCGTTCGTCTTCGGGCGCGGCGGCGAGGAGTACGCGGCCTGCGTGGCCGCGGGAGTCGCCGTCGACGTCGTGCCCGGCGTCTCGTCCGCGCTGGCCGTGCCGGCGCTCGCCGGCGTCCCGGTGACCCACCGGGGGACGACGACGGCGTTCCACGTCGTCACCGCCCACACGCGGGCCGGTGAGCAGGAGCTCGACGACGTGGCGGCGGGCTGCGTCACGCAGCGGGCGGCTACGCTGGTGATCCTCATGGGCGTGTCCGCGCTCCCGGCGATCGTGACCCGGTTGCTCGACGCCGGAGCGTCCCCGGACACACCCGTGGCGATCGTGGAACGGGGATCGACGCCGGACCAGCGGGTGACGCGCGTCGGGCTGGACCTGGCGGCGAAGCGCGCCGACGAGCTCGGCGTGCGGGCGCCGGCGGTGATCGTGATCGGTGACGTGGCGGCGCACGGCTTGTTGGAGGGCACGAGTGACCGAGGAGACGTGGGGGACCCGCGTGGCTGAGACCTCGACGCGGCCTGCCCTGGGACAGGTCATGGCGGGGTGCACCGTGCTCGTCACCGCGGACCGGCGCTCCGGCGAGCTCGCCGCCGCCCTCGAACGGCGGGGTGCCACGATCCGGCACGCGCCCGCGCTGAGCATGATCCCGCACGTGGACGACGACGCCCTCGTCGCCGCGACGGCCGCGCTCGTCGAGGACCCGCCCGACGTCGTCGTCGCCACCACGGGCGTCGGCTTCCGCGCCTGGATCGAGGCGGCCGACGCCCACGGGCTGGCCGACGACCTGCTGCGGGTCCTCGGCGAGGCCCGCATCGTGGCCCGCGGCCCCAAGGCGCGTGGCGCGGTGCAGGCCGCCGGCCTCGCCGCCGACTGGGTGGCGGAGTCCGAGACGTCCGCGGAGGTGGCCGAGGTGCTGCTCAGCGAGGGCGTCGGTGGCCTGCACGTGGCGATCCAGCACCACGGCGCCGGCGCGGACGGTCTCGACGAGGTCTTCGCGAAGGCCGGGGCCCAGGTCTCGCCCCTGGTCGTCTACCGCTGGGGGCCCGCACCTGATCCCCGCGCGGTGCAGGACTCGGTCCGGGCGGCGGCGGCCGGGGAGATCGACGCCGTCGTCTTCACGTCCGCGCCCGGCGCGGAGGCGTGGATGGAGGCGGTGGAGTCCGCCGGGGTGCGGGACGAGGTCGTCTCGCGCTGCACCACGGGGGAGATGGTGGTCGCCTCGGTCGGGCCGGTCACGACGCGCCCGCTCGCGGCCCGCGGCATCACGCCGCTCGAGCCGGAGCGCGGACGGCTCGGCGCGCTGGTCCGGACGCTGGTGGGCCACTACGAGCACATCGAGTCCGTCGCGCTGGGCACGGTCGCCGGTCCGCTGGTCATCCGGGCCCGGGTCGCCGTGCTGGACGGTCAGGTGCTGCCGCTGTCGCCCACCGGCGTCGAGGTGCTGCGGCTGCTGGCGTCCGCCGGTGGCGACGTCGTCTCCCGCGACCAGGTGCTCGAGGTGCTGCCCGGCGTCTCCCGCGACGGGCACGCCGTGGAGGTCGCCGTGGCACGGCTGCGCGAGGCGGCCGGCCGCCGCGACCTCATCAAGACGGTCGTCAAGCGGGGGTACCGCCTGGAGCTCGCGCACGACTGAGGCCGGCGGCGCCCCGCCCCGGGACGGGCAGCACGACCGTGGCGCGCAGCCCACCGAGCTCGCTGTCGCCCAGCGTGACGTCGCCCCCGTGCTCCCGCGCGATCTCGCGCGCGATGGCCAGGCCGAGCCCGGTGCCGCCCGAGTCGCGGCCGCGTGCCGACCCGAGCCTCGTGAACCGCTCGAAGACGCGTTCGCGGTCCGCCGCGGCGATCCCCGGGCCGTCGTCGTCCACGGTCACGACGCCCTCGCCCACCTCGACCACGACCCGGTCGTGCGCGAACCGGCGGGCGTTGTCCACGAGGTTGCGCACCACGCGGCCGACGGCGGAGGGGTCGACGACCGCCCGGCCCTCCCCGCGCACCTCGACGTCCCTCGCGACCGCCCGGGCGAGCGCGGCCAGGTCGACGTCTCGCACCTCCACCGGGGTGGCGCCGACCCGGGCGAGGACGAGCAGGTCGTCGACGAGCGCCTGCAGGCGGACCACCTCGTGCTCGAGGTCCGCCGTCAGCTCGGCGTCCTCGTACGCCTCCGGATGGGCACGCGCCACCTCGAGGCTCGTCCGCAGGGCCGCGATCGGCGAGCGCAGCTCGTGGGCGGCGTCGGCCACGAAGTGGCGCTGGCGCTGCGCCGACGCGTCCAGACGGTCCAGCATGGCGTTGAGGGTCCGTGCCAGGGCGGCGATCTCCTGGGCGCGCGGCACCGGGAGGCTGCCGGGGCCCCCGACGTCGCTCACCCGCGCGGCGCCGGCGCGCAGCTCCTCGACCGGGCGCAGAGCCCGCCCGAGCACCACCCATGTCACCAGCCCCAGCGTGAGCGTCAGCAGGGGGACCACGAGCCCGAGGGAGAGACGCAGCGCGTCGAGCGCGCCCTCGATGGTGCCCAGGGGGAGGGCGGCCACGACCCGCTGCCCGGTGGGCAGGGTGTCGACGAGCACCCGGACGGACCCGGTGCCGTAGGCCACGTCGTCGCGGGTCGAGGCACCGTCAGGCGTCTCGCCCAGCGCGGCGGGCGCGAGGACCGGCAACGTCCGGCTCGCGTTGGGCGAGGTGGCGACGACGAGGCCCGAGGCGTCGACGAGCTGGACGACCTCGCCCGGCTCGTCGGCGGCGAGGACCTCGGGCAGACGGTCCTCGGTGACGAGCGCCGCCACCTGGTCGGCCGTGCCCGCCAGGACGGCGTCGGTCGCCGCGATCCGGCTCTGCGAGACGACGGAGGTCAGCGCCAGGGCGCCCAGGACGAGGGCGATCCCCGTCAGACCGGCCGCCGCGAGGGTCAGACGCAGGCGCAACGACCAGCCGGTCACCGTCCCACGACCCGGTAGCCGGCGCCTCGCACGGTCTCGATGGCCGACCGGCCGAGCTTGCGGCGCAGGTACCCGACGTAGACCTCCACGACGTTGAGGTCGTCGCCGGCGGCGTCCCACACGTGGTCACGCAGCTCGACCTTGGCGAGCACCTCGCCGGGCCGGCGCATGAGGTGCTCGAGCAGTGCCGTCTCGCGCGTCGTCAGCTCGACGTCCCGGCCGTCCTGGCGCACCTCGCGGGTGGCCGGGTCGAGCGTCAACGTCCCGACCTGCAGGACGGCGGGCCGCGGTGGCGCACCGCGCCGCAGGAGCGCCCGCAGCCGGGCGACGAGGACGGTGAACGCGAACGGCTTGGGGAGGTAGTCGTCGGCACCGACGTCCAGGCCGCGGGTGACGTCGTCGTCCGTGCCCTTGGCGCTGAGGACGAGCACCGGCGTCCAGACCTCCTCGTCGCGCATCGTGCGCAGCACGTCGATCCCGGACCGCTGCGGGAGCATGAGGTCGAGGACGACGACGTCGTGGTCGCCCTCGAGAGCGAGCCGGAGCCCGGTCTCGCCGTCGGACGCGACGTCGACGGCGAACCCTTCCGCCTGCAGGCCCCGGCGCAGGGCCCGCGCGAGCACCGTCTCGTCCTCCACCACCAGGATGCGCACCACCGCAGCATGGCACCCGTGTGCACGACGTGCGCCCTCAGCTCTCGCCTTCTCAGCCTCGTCTCAGGTGGCCTCGGCCACAGTGGTCCCATGGACACCACGCGCAGTCTCTCGCCCCGGGCCCGGTGGGCGGTCCCCGCCGTCGTCGCCGGCGCCGTCGCCGCCGCGTTCGCCGTGCCCGCCGCGGTGGGGGCCGTGGCGAGCGACGAGCTCCCCGCCGTCACCGCCGAGGAGCTCGTCGAGCGCCTGGCCGTCGCCGAGAAGGTCCCCGTCTCCGGGACCGTCGTCTACACGGCCCGGCTGGGCCTGCCGGACGTCACCGTCTCGGAGGTCCAGGGGGCCGGCCCCCTGGACCTCCTCGGCGGCAGCACCACGGTCCGGGTCTGGTCCGACGGCGCCGAGTCGTCCCGCGCCGCGCTGCTGGGCGACGTCTCGGAGTACTCCGTGGTCCGCTCGGGAGCGGAGGCGTGGACCTACTCGAGCGCCGACGACGAGGCGGTCCACTACGTCGTCGACCCCGACGACGTGGCACGGTACGAGGCGCTCGCCGACGAGGCGGCCGGGCCGAGCGTGGAAGGTGACGTCCCGACCCCCGCGGAGGCGGCGGACCTGGCGCTGGCGCACGCCCGCGTCACCACCGACGTCGAGACCACCGAGCCCTTGGAGGTGGCCGGGCGTGCGGCGTACCAGGTCGAGCTGCGGCCGCAGACCGACGGCACGCTGGTCGACAAGGTGCGGATCGCCGTCGACGCCGAGACCTCCGTGCCGCTGCGCACCCAGGTGTGGAGCGTCCAGGACGCCGAGGCGCCGGCGCTCGAGGTGGGCTTCACCGACGTCTCGTTCGAGGCGCCCGACCCCAGCGTGTTCGAGTTCTCCGCCCCGGCGGGAGCCGACGTGCGCGAGGTCGAGGTCCCGCTCCCGGACCCGGCCACGATGGAGCGGGGGACGATGGAGAAGCCCAGCAGCGACGCGTTCGGCGAGGACGCGGACGTGGCGGTGACCGGTACCGGGTGGGAGACGGTCGTCGAGCTGACGGACGTGGACGTCGACGCGATCCTCGGTGCGACGGCCGAGGGCCGGCTGCCGGAGGGCAGCACCGGGTCGAGCGGCGCCGACGACCTGCTCGAGGAGCTCGCGGAGTCCGAGGACGGCGAGCTGCCGGGTATGCCGGAGCTCGACACGGGCGCGCTGTACGAGCAGCTCACGACCCCGGTGGACGGGGGTCGGCTCCTCGGCTCCGCTCTGCTGTCCGTGCTGGTGACCGACGACGGCCGGGTGCTCGCGGGGTCCGTGCCGCCCGCGACGCTCGTGGAGCGCGCCGGATGAGCGGTGCCGACGGTGCCGCCGGGGCTGCTGAGGGCTCCGCGGTGCGTACCCGGGGCCTGACGAAGCGGTTCCGCTCGGGGCAGGTGGGTGTCGCTGGGATCGACCTGCTGGTCCCGCGCGGTGCGGTCTACGGGTTCCTCGGCCCGAACGGGTCGGGCAAGACGACGACGATCCGCATGCTCCTCGGTCTCGTCTCGCCCACGTCCGGTTCCGTCGAGCTGCTGGGCGAGGCGATGCCCGGGCGCGGCGCGGCGGTGCTGCCTCGGGTCGGCGCGCTCGTCGAGGGCCCGGCCTTTCACCCCTACCTGTCGGGGGAGGCGAACCTGCGGCGTGTCGACGCCGCGGACGCGACCGTGTCGCCGGCGACCCGCGCGCGTCGGATCGGCGCGGCGCTGGAGCGCGTCGGCCTCACGGCGGCGGCGGGCAAGACGTACCGCCAGTACTCGCTGGGCATGAAGCAACGGCTGGGGCTCGCCGCGGCTCTCCTGCGGCCCCGCGACCTCCTGCTGCTCGACGAACCGACCAACGGGCTGGATCCGCAGGGCACGCGCGAGGTGCGGGCGCTGGTGCGCGAGGTCGCCGACGCGGGCGCCACCGTCCTCGTCTCGTCCCACCTGCTCAGCGAGATCGAGCAGGTGTGCTCGCACGTCGGGATCATGAGCCGGGGCGAGCTGCTCGCGCAGGGTCCGCGCGAGGCGATCGCCGACGAGGGCACCACCGAGGTGCGGGTCGCGACGCGGCCGGACCAGCGCGACCACGTGGTGCGGGTCCTGGCGGGCCTCGGGCTGAGCGACGCGCGTGTCGACGGCGGGGTCGTCGCCGCACCCCTGGGCAGGGTGGCGGTCGAGAAGGTCGCGCAGGCGGTGGTGGGCGACGGGATCGACCTGCTCGGGCTGGAGGTCCGCCGGCCCACGCTCGAGGACGTGTTCGTCCGCCTGACGGGGGAGGGCTTCGATGTCGCTCGTTGACGCTGCGCCGGCCGGGCCGTCGGCCGCACCCGCGCGCGCGACGGCACGCCTGCTGGGCAGCGAGCTGCGCCTGGTGTTCGGCCGCGTGCGCAACGTCGTGCTGCTCGCGGGTCTGGCAGCCGTGCCCCTGCTGATCGGCACGGTGCTGTTCGTCACGCAGGACACTCCCGTGGCGGGGCAGGGGCCGCCGTTCCTGGACCGCGTGACCGGCAACGGCGTGTTCCTCGTCTTCGCTGCCCTGGTGAGCTGCCTGCCCTTCCTCCTGCCCCTGTGCGTGTCGATCGTCTCCGGTGACGCGATCGCGGGGGAGGCGTCGGCGGGCACCCTGCGGTACCTGCTGGTGACCCCGGTCCCGCGGTCCCGCCTGCTGCTCGTCAAGGCCGTGGCCGCGCTCGCCTACGCGGGGGCGGCGGTGGCCGCGATCGCCGTCGTCGGGCTGGTCGCCGGCGCGGCCTACTTCGGCGTCGGTGACGTGATCCTGCTCTCGGGGGACACGATCCCGCTCGCCGAGGGGATGCTGCGCACCCTGGGCGTGGTCGGCTATGTCATCGCCTCCCTGACAGGGCTGGTCGCCGTCGGGCTGTTCCTGTCGACGCTGACCGAGGTCCCGGTGGCGGCGATGGCCGCCACGGTGGTCGTCGCGATCGTCAGTGGGGTGCTCGACGCGCTGCCGCAGCTCTCCGCGATCCACCCGGTGTTGCTGACGCACCACTGGCTCGGCTTCGGGGAGTTCCTCCGGCTGGAGGTGGACGCCTCGACGCTGCTGGCGGGGCTGGCCGTGCAGGCGGCGTGGGTGGCCGTCTTCGGCGCCCTGGCGTGGAGCCGGTTCACGACGGCGGACGTGTCGTCCTGACCGGTCGTCCGGCCGCGGACGAGAGTATGATTCTTGGTATGAACGCCGGAGAGATGACCACGATCAAGGTTCCGGTCGCCGTGCGTGACAAGTTGCGTGAGCGAGCCCTGCGGCAGCACGTCACCCAGGCCGAGGCTCTCGAGCGCCTTCTCGATGAAGCACCGGACGAGGACATCCACCGGTGGGTCGCCGAGGAGTCCGCACGCTGGAAGCCCTTGCTGGACCGCCTCGCGTGACGACGGCGGTCACGTACCTCCGTCTCGCGGAGGTCGTCGCCATCATCGAGTACCAGGAGTGGGACGTCCGTGACGTCGGCCTGCTCGACCAGGTGGTACAGCGTCCGCAGGCCGTCGTGTTCGAGACAGAGCTTTATCCGCACCTGCACGCCAAGGCCGCAGCCCTGATGGACTCGTTCAACCGCCTGCACCCGCTGCAGGACGGGAACAAACGACTCTCCTGGCTTGCGGTCGTCATCTTCTACCGCAAGAACGGTGTGCGGCTCGTGGCCGACATCGACGACGCGGAAGCGTTCGTCCTCGGTGTAGCCGGTGACCACATGCCACTCGAGGACATGGCGGCCTGGTTCGCCGACCACGCCGTCGAGTGAGTCCGCGTCACACCGGGTAGACGTCGACCTCGGCGGCCTTGACCGTCCCGACCACGGCGCGACCGGGCACCAGGGACAGCTCGGCCACGGCCTGCGGTGTCACGTCCGCCGCCAGGTGCTCGGTGCGCACGCGCACCAGGTCGCCGTGCGGTTCCACCGACCGCACGGTGGCGCGGAAGGTGTTCCGAGGCGAGCCGTGCGGGTCGGCCAGGTGCAGGGCGACGGCCGCCGGGCGGAAGACGGCGGTCATCGCGGCTCCGACGGGCACCTCGGGGTGCGCGGCATGGCCGTGCACGACGCCGCTGCTCGCGGTGGCGACACCGTCCCCGGTCCACGTGCCGGACAGCAGGTTGAGTCCCGCGATCGACGCGGCGAAGGCGCTGCGCGGGCGTGCCAGGACCTGTGCCGTCGGGCCGCGTTCGACGATGCGGCCATCGTCGACGACGGCGATCTCGTCGGCGAGCAGCAGCGCGTCCAGCACGTCGTGGGTGGCGAGGACGGCGGTCTGCTCGGCGAGCAGGTGCTGCAGCGTCTGGCGCAGCGCGGGGGTGACGTCCACGTCGAGGGCCGCCATCGGTTCGTCGAGGAGCAGCAGCCGCGGTGCCGCCGCCAGCGCCCGCGCGATCGCGACCCGTTGTGCCTGGCCGCCGGAGAGCGCGGCCGGACGGCGGTGGGCGAGGTCGGCGAGGCCGACCACGTCGAGCCACTCGTCGGCCGCGGCACCGGCCCCCCGGCGGGACCGTCCCTGGGACCGCGGTCCGAACGCGATGTTGTCGCGGACCGTCAGGTGCGGGAACAGGGTCGGTTCCTGGGCGAGCAGGGAAACGCGGCGTCGGTGCGGGGGTACCCAGGTGGTCGTCCGGCCGGACCGGGCGCGCACCAGCGTCCGCCCCGCGAGGCCGATCTCGCCGTCGTGCGGACGCAGCGTGCCGGCGGCGAGCCCCAGCGCCGTCGACTTGCCGGCGCCGTTGGGGCCGAGCAGCGCGAGCGTGCTGCCGTCCGCGACGTCGAGGCGGACGTCGAGCTCGCGCGACGGCACGGTGGCGGTCATCGTGAACGTCATCGCGAGGCTTCCCGAGCGCCCTGCCGGTGCGTCGCGGCGATGACGGCGACGGCGACGGCCACCAGCAGCAGAGACAGTGCCACGGCGGCGTCGGGGTCGGTCTCACGCTGCAGGTAGATCTCCAGCGGCAGCGTCCGGGTGACGCCCTGCAGGCTGCCCGCAAAGGCGATGGTGGCACCGAACTCGCCGAGGGCCCGCGCGAACGCCAGCACCGTGCCGGACACCAGTCCGGGCCGCACCAGCGGCAGGGTGACGCGGCGCAGCACCGTGGTGGGGCTCGCGCCGAGGCCCGCGGCGACGACCTCGTACCGCTCGCCGGCGGTGCGCAGCGCCCCCTCGAGGCTGACGACGAGGAACGGCAGCGCGACGAAGCTCTGCGCCAGGACCACCGCCGTGGTGGAGAACGCGACCTGGATCCCGAGCATCTCGAACGACTCACCGAGCAGACCCCGGCGGCCGAACGTGGACAGCAGCGCGATGCCGCCGACCACGGGCGGCAGCACCAGCGGGACCAGCACGAGGGAGCGCAGCAGCCGCTGGCCGGGGAACCGGCCGCGGGCCAGCACGAGAGCCAGAGGGATGCCGAGCACCAGACAGACCACGGTGCTCGTCGCGGCGGTCCGGAGGCTGAGGAGCAGGGCGGCGCGGGCCGACTCGCTGGTGATCAGCGACGCGTAGCTCGACCAGTCGACCCGGGCGGCCATCGCGGCCACCGGCAGCACCACGAACAGGCTGCCGACGACAGCGGGCACGTACGCCCAGCGGGGGACCGCGGCGGGGACCTCGGCCAGGTCGCGGGTGGCGCGAACGCCGGCGGGCGCCCGGTGGGTGGTCGGCGCTCTCACGGTGCGGCGAACCCGATGTCGGCGAGCGTCGCCCGGCCGCCGTCGGCGAGGACGGAGTCGACGAAGGCCTGAGCCAGCTCGGCCTGGTCGGCGGTCCGGCCGGTCCGGCCGGTCCGGCCGGTCCGGTCGATGGCGGCGATCGGGTAGGTGTTCACTGCGGCATCGGCCTCGGGGAACGCGATGCCCTCGACCTGGTCGCCGGCGCGGGCGACGTCGGTGACGTAGACGAGGCCGGCGTCGGCCTCGCCGCTGGACACCTTGCCGAGGACGTCCGTGACGCTCTGCTCCTCGCTCGCCGGACGGAGGACGAGGCCGGCGCGGGCGGCGACGGCGGTGGTCGCGGCGCCGCACGGGACCTCGGGTGCGCAGACGACGAGGTGGAGGGCGGGATCGACGAGGTCGGCGAGGCCCATGACGTCGGCGGGGTTGCCGGGCGGCACCGCGATCTGGAGGGTGTTGGTCGCGAAGGCCCGGGGCGTGCCGACCAGGTCGTCCGCGACGAGGGCGTCCATCGTCCGGGTGTCGGCCGTGGCGAGGACGTCGGCCGGGGCGCCCTGCTGGACCTGGGCCACGAGGCCGGCCGAGCCCCCGACGTTCAGCCGGACGTCCACGCCCTCGTGCGCGGCCTCGAAGTCCGCGGCGATCAGCTCGAACGCCTCGGACAGGGAGGCGGCGGCGTAGACGGTCAGGGTGGTGTCGTCGGACTCGCCGGTGGTGCACCCGGTGAGCGCGGCGGCGGCGCTCGCGGCCAGGAGCGCGGCACGGGCCCGCGGGCCGGGTCTGCGCGCCGCCGTCATGCCGAGCCTGCGTCCGGCGCCTCGACGACGACGTTCGTCGACTTGATCGTCGCCACCGCGACGTAACCGCGTTCCAGGCCCAGGTCCCGCACGGCCTCGCTGCTCATGAGCGACACCACCCGGAACGGCCCGCACTGCAGCTCGACCTGCGCCATGACGGTGTCGACGGTGAGGTCGGTGATGAGGCCGACGAACCGGTTGCGGGCCGAGCTCTTCATCCCGTCGGGGAGCCCGGGCGCGGTGGCGTGCTCGCGGGCGACCATCGCGACGTCGTACCCGTCGACGACCTGGCGGCCGGCGTCGTCCCGGTCGGCCGTCAGCAGCCCGCGGTCGACCCAGCGGCGGACGGTGTCGTCGCTGACGCCGAGGTACACGGCAGCCTCGCTGATCCTCATCTGCGGCATGCCAACTACTCTAGACCCGCGGATGAGGGTTCATCGCGGTGCTTGCCTGATCGGGTCCACGACCAGCACGTCCCGACCGGGTCGTAGGCTGCCCGGTGTGGACCACCAGACGACGCGGCGACCGGTCGGCGATCATCAGCAGGCGCTCGGCGCGCTCGTGGGACCGGCCCTGTCGCGGCCCCGCCGCCGGACGCACGCGCTCACCGCACTCCTCGGCGAGGCCGGGCGCGGCGCGCTGCCGCGCGTCGTCGCCGGTGACGCGGTCGCGGCCGCGGACCTGCCGGGATTCGACAACTCGCAGATGGACGGCTACGCCGTCCGCGCCGCCGACCTGACCGGGGCGACGCCGTCGGACCCGGTCGTGCTGCCCGTCGTCGCTCCTGTCCCGGCCGGCACGCAGGCGCCACCGCTGGCACGCGGCACGGCGGCGCCCGTCATGACCGGCTCTCCCGTCCCGGCCGACGCGGACGCCGTCGTCAGGATCGAGGACGCTGAGCCGCCGGTCTTCCCCGAGCCGGGCACGCCGGCGACGGTCCGGTTCGCCGCGCCTGTCCGCCCCGGCACGTTCGTGCGCCGCGCCGGCTCCGACGTCGCCGCGGGTGACGTCGTCGTCCCGGCCGGGACCCCGCTCGGGCCGGCGCAGCTCGGCGTGCTCGTCGCCGCGGGCGTCGCCGAGGTCGAGGTCGCCGAACCCTCGCACGTGCTGCTGGTCTCCACCGGTTCCGAGCTCGTGCCCGCCGGCCGGTCCCTCGGTGACGCCCAGGTGCACGACGCCAACGGCGCCATGCTCACGGCGGCGCTCGCGGAGGTGGGGGCGCGCGTCACCCAGCGCGTCGTGCCCGACGACCCGGCCGCGCTGCGGGCGGTCCTCGCCGAGGCTCCCGACGACGTCGCCCTCGTCGTGACCAGCGGCGGCGTCTCCGCCGGTGCGTACGAGGTGGTGCGCCAGACCCTCACCGACGCCTGGTTCGGGCACGTGGCCGTCCAGCCCGGGGGGCCGCAGGGGCTCGGGACCATCGCGCTCGGCAAGCTGTCAGGCTCAGGGCCGGGCATGGACCGCCCTGAGTCTGACAACTCCAGGTCCGACCGCTCCAGGGCGGTGCCGCTGGTCGCGTTCCCGGGCAACCCCGTCAGCGCGCTGGTGTCCTTCGAGCTGTTCCTGCGCCCGGTGCTCGCCGCGTCGACGGGCGCCGCCCCGGCCCACCGGCCCCGGCGACGGGCGCCGCTGGCCGCGCCTCTCGACTCACCCGAGCACCTGCACCAGGTGCGCCGCGCCCGCCTCGACGCCGACGGCCGGGTGGAGATGGTCGGCGGACCGGGTTCCCACCTCCTGGCCCACCTCGCGGCGGCTACGCTCCTCGTGCACGTGCCACCCGGTGTCGCCCACCTCGAGGAGGGCGACGACGTCGACTGCTGGGAGATCAGATGAGCGACCTGTCCCACTACCGCGACGACGGTGCCGCCCACATGGTCGACGTCACCGCCAAGGACGTCACGAAGCGCGAGGCCACCGCCCGCGGCGTGCTGCGCACCCGGGCGGACGTCGTCGAGCGGATCGTGTCCGGCGACCTGCCCAAGGGGGAGGCGGTCGCGACGGCGCGCGTCGCCGGGATCATGGGAGCCAAGCGCACCCCGGACCTCGTGCCCCTGTGCCACCCGCTGCCGCTGTCCGGCGTCGAGATCGACATCGCCCCGGCCGGCGACGTGGCGGGCACCATGGAGATCACCGCCACCGTGCGCACCACCGGTCGCACGGGCGTCGAGATGGAGGCGCTCACCGCCGTGACCGTCGCGGGCCTGACGCTCTACGACATGATCAAGGCGGTCGACAAGGCCGCGGTGCTCACCGACATCGAGGTCGTGGCGAAGGCCGGCGGGAAGTCGGGCGACTGGGTCCGCGGGGAGGAGCGCGCGTGAGGGCCGCCGTCGTCGTGGCCTCCGACCGCGCCGCCGCCGGGACGTACCCGGACCGCTCCGGTCCAGCCGCGGCGGAGTGGTTCGCCGCCCGCGGCTGGGAGGTGCTGCCCGTGCTGGTGGTGCCGGACGGCGAACCCGTCCGCGACGCCCTCCTCGGCCTGCTCGAGACGGGTGACGACACCCCCGACGTCATCGTGACCTCCGGCGGGACCGGGATCGCGCCGTCGGACACCACCCCCGAGGCCACCCGGGCCGTGCTGGACCGCGAGGTGCCGGGGATCGCCGAGCTGGTGCGGGCCCGCTCGCTGGCCCCCACGGACGCCGGCAAGAAGGCCGTCCCCGGTGCTGCACTGTCCCGCGGCACGGCCGGCGTGGCCGACCGGACGCTGGTCGTCAACCTGCCCGGCTCGGTCGGGGGTGTGGTCGACGGCCTCGACGCGCTGGCCGACGTGCTCACGCACGCCGTCGACCAGCTCCGCGGCGGCGACCACCCCGCCCCCTCGCAGGCGCCCGCACCGCTGAGCGATGCCGTCGTGCTGCGGGCGGACGTCGTGGAGACCTCGCTCGACGACGGCCTGGCACGTCTCGCCGAAGAGGTCCGCGACGACACCTGCGGAGCGGTCGCCACCTTCGTCGGGCACGTCCGCGACCACGACGAGGGCCGCGGAGTCACCGCGCTGCACTACGAGTCGCATCCGGACGCCGCCGCCGTCCTGGCCCGCGTGGCCGACCGGGTGGCCCGCCGGACGGCCGAGGCCACCGGCGACACCGTGCGGGTCGCCGCCTCGCACCGGGTGGGCGACCTCGCGATCGGCGACGTCGCCGTCGTCGTGGCCGTCGCCTCCGGGCACCGGCAGGCCGCGTTCACCTGCGCGAGCGACCTCGTCGAGGAGCTCAAGGCCGAGGTGCCGATCTGGAAGGAGCAGGGCTTCACCGACGGCTCCAGCGAGTGGGTGGGCTCGCTCGGCTGATCCCGCGAGCGCTCCCACCCGCAGGTCATCGGCTGTTCACCGGGTGGTCGGAGGGTCGATGCCGGGGCGCCACGGACCGTTCCTACCGTCGGTCGCGACCCCCCGGTCCCGATCCAGGAGTGCCCGATGACGATCGCCCCCGAGTCCCGCCCGCAGCTGCCCGTCACGGTGGCCCCGCACTACGCGCGCGGCAAGCGAGCCGCGGCGACCTGCCGCTACAAGTGTGCCGACGCCTGCGCGCACCCCGCGCCGAACCTCAGCGCCAACGAGTACTTCCGCGACGTCGCCTCCCGGGCGCTGAGCCGGCGGGTCATGCTCGGTGGTGTCGCCGCCGCGGCGGCCGCCGTCGTGGTGGGCGCCGAGGTGCTGGGCGCCGAGCCCGCTACCGCCGCGCCGATGCACAGCGGGGGTCGCGGGCGTGGGCTGGCCTTCGGTGCCATCGACCCGCAGCCGATGGCGATCGACGACTTCGTGGTGCCTGAGGGGTACGAGTGGTCGCCGATCATCCGCTGGGGCGACCCGATCCTGCCCGGCGGCCGCGCCTTCGACCCGGCGCGCCAGACGCCGGAGCAGCAGGCGAGGCAGTTCGGCTACAACTGCGACTACCTCGACATCCTCCCCGAGGACCCGAAGCACATCACCTCGATGGTGGAGACCCGGCGTGGCAAGCGCGGGGTGCTGGTGTCCAACCACGAGTACACCAACCCGCAGATCATGTTCGACGCGTCCTACGACGCCGCCACGCGCCGCGCGATCGAGCGGGCCGCGCACGGCATGTCGGTCGTCGAGCTGCGCCGCGACCGCCCCGGGACTCCGTGGGAGTACGACCGCATCGCCCGGCTCAACCGCCGGATCCACATCGGCTCCGAGTTCGTCGTCGACGGCCCGGCAGCGGGCCACGACCTGTTGAAGACCGTGGACGACCCGACCGGACGGAAGGTCCTCGGGACGCTGAACAACTGCGCCGGGGGCACGACGCCGTGGGGCACGATCGTCTCGGGGGAGGAGAACTTCCACGGGTACCTGCGGGTGGACGGCAGCGACCCGCGCGACGCCCGCTACGGTCTGCGCAACTCCCCGACCGGGTACGGCTGGGAGCTCGACGAGCCGCGGTTCGACGGCAACAACCCTGGCTTCGAGAACGAGAACCACCGGTTCGGCTGGGTCGTCGAGCTCGACCCGTACGACCCGGACGCCGCGCCCGTCAAGCACACCGCGCTCGGCCGGTTCAAGCACGAGGGCGCGAACGTCATCCTGTCCGACGACGACCGCGCGGTCGTCTACATGGGTGACGACGAGCGCTTCGACTACGTCTACAAGTTCGTCTCGACCGGGCGGATGCGCCACGGCAACAGCCGCTGGGCGCGCGAGCACAACAAGACGCTGCTGTCCTCCGGCGACCTGTACGTCGCACGGTTCACCGGCGACTCGCCGGCCTCCGAGATCGACGGTTCCGGCGCGGTGCCGTCCGACGGCGCGTTCGACGGCACCGGCGAGTGGCTGCCGCTCGTGCTCGACGGCGAGTCGCAGGTCGAGGGCATGTCTCTCGAGGAGGTCCTCGTCTTCACGCGGCTGGCCGGCGACGCCGTCGGCGCCACCAAGATGGACCGGCCCGAGGACGTCGAACCGAACCCCTTCACCGGCCGCGTCTACGTCGCCTGCACCAACAACTCCAACCGCGGCGTCGGCTCCAACGCGGCCGCCGACGAGGCCAACCCGCGCGGCTCGAACCGCGACGGCCACATCGTCGAGATCATCGAGGACGGCGGCGACCAGACGGCCACCACGTTCACGTGGAACCTGCTGCTGGTCGCCGGCGACCCCGAGGTCAACGACTCCACGTACTTCTCGGGCTACCCGGCCGAGAAGGTGTCGCCGATCTCCTGCCCGGACAACCTGGCCTTCGACGCCGACGGCAACCTGTGGATCTCCACGGACGGCCAGCCGTCGGCGATCCAGAAGTGCGACGGGCTGTTCAAGGTCACCCTCGACGGGCGCCGGCGTGGCCGCGTGGAGCAGTTCCTCTCCGTGCCCCGCCGGGCGGAGACCTGCGGGCCGGTGCTCGACGTCCGGGACTCGATGGCCTACGTCAACGTCCAGCACCCGGGCGACGACGGGAGCTGGGACACCCAGACGTCCTACTTCCCGGACTACCTCGACGCCGACGAGGACGTGCCGGCGGGTGCCTGGCGCGGCCCGCGGCCGTCGACCATCCAGGTCTACCTCGCCGACGTGGACGACGAGCACCCCGGCCGGGGCAAGGGCAAGGGCCGCGACGACCGGCACGACGGTCCGGGGCCGTTCCCCGGTGGCCGCGGTGGCCAGGGCCGGGGATCACGGAACCGCAGCTCGTTCCGCCCCGAGGCCGGGGAGCAGTTCCGGGGCTGATCCCGGGAGTTGGCGCGACGGGATGACACGGGCGCCTGGCGTGGTTCGTAGACTTGATGACTGTGACAACCACCCAGGCGCCCGGCGCCTACCTCGATCATGCCGCCACGACGCCCATGTCGTCGGCGGCCCTCGAGGCGTTCGTCGCCGAGGCGGGTCGCACCGGCAACGCGTCGTCGCTGCACTCCGCCGGACGGGCCGCCCGGCGCGCGGTGGAGGAGTCGAGGGAGACCGTCGCGGACGCGCTCGGTGCCCGGCCCAGCGAGGTGATCTTCACCGGTGGCGGCACCGAGTCGGACAACCTCGCCATCAAGGGCATGTTCTGGGGACGGCGCTCCCAGGACGCGCGGCGACGGCGTGTGCTGGTCTCCGCCGTCGAGCACCACGCCGTGCTGGACCCCGCGTTCTGGCTGGCGGGGCACGCCGGAGCGGACATCACGCTGCTCCCGGTCGACGGCGAGGGGCGCCTCGACCTCGACGCGTTGCGCGCCGAGCTCGCCGCCCACGGCGACGAGATCGCGCTGGTCTCCGTGATGTGGGCGAACAACGAGGTGGGCACGGTCCAGCCGGTGCGTGAGGTGGCCCGGATCGCTCACCGACATGGCGTCCCCGTGCACACGGACGCGGTCCAGGCCGTGGGCCAGGTCGAGGTCGACTTCGCCGCCTCGGGCGTCGACGCCCTGACGGTGACGGGCCACAAGCTGGGCGGTCCGGTCGGGGTGGGCGCGCTGCTCGCCCGGCGTGACCTTCCCCTGGAGGCGGTCTCCCACGGCGGCGGGCAGGAGCGCGGCGTGCGCTCCGGGACGCTCGACGTCGCCGCCATCCGCGCCTTCGCCGTCGCGCTCGGGGAGGCGGTCGGCGCGCGGGAGGAGCGGGCCGGCGCCCTCGCGGCGCTGCGCGACGACCTCGTCGCCGGGGTGCTCCGTGCCGTCCCCGACGCCGTGCTGCGCGGGCCCGACCCCGGGTCCACCACCCCCGAGGGCCTGCCCGCCCGGCTCCCGGCCAACGCGCACTTCACGTTCCCCGGCGCCGAGGGCGACTCCCTGCTGTACCTGCTCGACTCGGCCGGGGTGCAAGCCTCCACCGGGTCGGCCTGTCAGGCCGGGGTGCCGCAGCCCAGTCACGTGCTCCTGGCGATGGGCATCAGCGAGACGGACGCCCGTGGCGCGCTGCGCTTCTCGCTCGGCGCCACGTCCGTGAGCGACGACGTCGAACGGCTCCTGACGGCGCTGCCCCAGGTGGCCGAACGGGCACGGGCCGCCGGTCTCGTCGCCGCCCGTCCGTCGATGGGCGGTGCCGCGTGAACGCCCGGAGCGAGGTACCGCAGCCATCCTGCAGGAGGGACGTCCCATGAGGATTCTCGCCGCCATGTCCGGCGGGGTCGACTCGGCCGTCGCGGCCGCGCTCGCCGTCGAGGCGGGCCACGACGTCGTCGGTGTCCACATGGCCCTGAGCCGCAACCGCGACCAGTTCCGCACGGGGTCGCGCGGGTGCTGCTCGATCGAGGACGCCGGGGACGCGCGGCGTGCCGCGGACGTGCTCGGTATCCCGTACTACGTGTGGGACCTGTCGAAGACGTTCGAGGAGACGGTGGTCGCGGACTTCCTCTCCGAGTACTCGGCGGGGCGCACACCGAACCCGTGCGTGCGCTGCAACGAGCACATCAAGTTCGAGGCCCTGCTGGACAAGGCGACGGCGCTCGGCTTCGACGCCGTCGCCACCGGCCACTACGCGCGGATCGAGACCGGTCCGGACGGTGTGCGCGAGCTGCACCGCTCCCCGAACGATGCCAAGGACCAGTCGTACGTGCTGGCGGTGATGGGGCGCGAACGGCTCGACCGGTCCCTCTTCCCGCTCGGCGGGTTCGCCAGCAAGGAGGAGGTGCGCGCCGAGGCCGCGCGCCGGGGTCTGTCCGTCAGCGCGAAGCCGGACTCCTACGACATCTGCTTCGTCGCCGACGGCGACACCCGCGGGTTCCTGCGCGACCGGCTCGGTGAACGGCCCGGCGAGGTGCGCGACACCGACGGCAACGTCGTCGGGGAGCACCAGGGCGCGTACGCGTACACGGTCGGGCAGCGCAAGGGCCTCGGCCTCGGCCGACCTGCGCCGGACGGGCAGGCGCGCTACGTCGTGGACGTCGACACCGGGTCGAACACCGTGGTGGTCGGCCCGGCCGAGCTGCTGAGCGTCGACCGGATCTCCGGGGGCGAGGCCGTCTGGCTCGTCGACCCGCCTGCCACGTGGACGGCGTGCAGCGTCCAGGTGCGAGCCCACGGGCGCGCGGTACCCGCCGAGGTGCGAGCCGACGCCGGCGCGGCCGGTCTGGAGATCCGGCTCGGCGAGCACCTGCGAGGCGTGGCCGCGGGACAGTCGGTCGTGGCCTACCGGGGCACGAGGGTCCTGGGGCAGGCGACGGTGGCGCGCGCCTGGCGCGACGCTCCCGTCGCGGCGAGCACGGGGGCCCGGGCATGACGGCGGTGAGCGGCCACGGTCCGTGGCCCGGCGGCGAGCGCGACGTGCAGGAGGCGCAGCTCCAGGTGATCGGGGACCTGGCCGAGCTGCCCACCGGCGTCGACGCCGTCCCGTTCCTCGCCCAGCTGACCGGCCGCGGTCTGGGTGCCGTGTCGACCGGCCGCAGCGCGGCCCTGCTGGCCGGGACGTCGATCGAGCTGGGTCCGCACGGCTGGAAGCTCGCGGACCGGCCGGGCGGGGACGAGCGCCGTGCCCGGGCACTGCTGCGGGAGGACCTCACGGCGCTCGCGGTCGCGGCCCACGGGTACGTCGGGCGGCTGACGGTGGAGGTCACGGGCCCGTGGACGCTCGCCGCCGAGCTGTGGTCGGCGCGGGGCGACCGGGTCCTGGCGGACCAGGGAGCGCGTGCCGACCTGGCGGTGGCGCTGGCGACAGGCCTGGCGGAGCACGTCGCCGAGGTGCGCGGCCAGGTCCCCGGCGCCGAGGTCGTCGTGCAGCTCGCCGAGCCGCTGCTGGGCCAGGTGCACGCGGGCGTGCTGCCGACGTTCTCGGGCTACTCGCGGATCCGAGGTGTGGACGGACCCACGGTCGTGGAGGGGCTGCGGCCCGTGGTCGACGCCGTGCACGACGCCGGGGCGTCGGTCGTGGTCCACCTCGGTGGCACCTGGGTGGGCATCCCTCCTGCCGTGCTGGCGGGCGCCGACGCCATCGGCCTGGAGCTGTCGGCGGTCGGTCCCGACGGGTGGAACGAGCGGGCGTGGGAGCTGGTCGCGCGGGCGACCGAGCGCGAGGTCGGCCTCTGGGCGGGGTTGCCGCCCGCCACCGTCTCGCAGTGCTCGGGCCCGCAGCTCGGCGAGCTCGTGGCGCTCGTCGCCGGACCGTGGCGCCGTGTCGGGCTGCCCGCCGCCGGGTTGGCCTCGCTCACGCTGCTCGCCGCACCGCGCACCGCGCCGGCGAGCGTCGACGACCACCGTGCCGGGCTCGCCAACCTCGGCCGGGTCGCGGAGTCGCTCGCGGAGCGTGCCCTCGCCTGAACCGGCCGCCGGGAGGGGTCGTCAGGCGAGCCGGTCGTGCAGGAACGTCCACGCCAGCGCCGACATGTGGGCGGCCTGCGCGTTGTTGGCCGCCCCGCCGTGGCCGCCCTCGATGTTCTCGTAGTAGGTGACGTCCTGGCCGGCGGCGAGCATCTTCGCCGCCATCTTGCGGGCGTGGCCGGGGTGGACGCGGTCGTCCTTCGTGGAGGTCGTGAACAGCACCGGCGGGTGCTCGCGGTCCGCGTCGAACTGGTGGTAGGGCGAGAAGGTCCGCAGGAACTCCCAGTCCTCGGGGTCGTCCGGGTCGCCGTACTCCGCGACCCACGACGCCCCGGCGAGCAGGTGCGCGTACCGCTGCATGTCGAGCAGCGGCACCTGGACCACGACGGCGCCGAAGAGTTCCGGGTACCGGGTGAGCATGTTGCCCGCCAGCAGGCCGCCGTTGGAGCCGCCCTGGGCGCCGAGGTGCTCCGGGGTCGTGATGCCGCGGCCGACGAGGTCGCGGGCGACCGCGGCGAAGTCCTCGTAGGCGCGGTGCCGGTTCTCCCGCAGGGCCGCCTGGTGCCACCGGGGTCCGTACTCGCCGCCGCCGCGGATGTTGGCCACGACGTACACCCCGCCACGGGCCAGCCAGGCCCGTCCGGCGCCGCCCGAGTACCCGGGCAGCAGCGGGATCTCGAACCCGCCGTACCCGTACAGGAGCGTGGGGGTGGTGGCCGGTGCCGTCGGGTCCGCGGGACGCACGAGGTCCGCGCGGCCGACGACGAAGTACGGCACCCGCGTCCCGTCGTCGGAGGTCGCGAAGTGCTGCTCGGCGACCATGCCGGCCGCGTCGAAGAAGGACGGCGCGGACTTCAACGGCTCGGGGGCGCGCGGCTCGTCGTCCGGCCCGACGACGGTGGCGATCGCCAGGGTCGACGGGCTGAGGTAGCCGCTGCTGGTCACCCACACGTCGTCGCTGTCCACGGCCGAGACGGCACGGACACCGACGGTGAGGAGCTCGCCGCCGACGGGCAGGTCGGAGCGGCTCCAGGCCGCGCCGCCGTCCTCGGCGGGGTCCGGGGGCGTGAGCACGTGCACCGAGCTCTTCACGTCGTCGAGCACGTTGACCACCAGGTGGTGGCGGGTCCAGGCCGCCCCGGCGAGCGAGGTCGACGGCGTCGGGGTGAACACCGCGGTCAGGTCGCGGGACCCGGCGAGGAACGCGGCCACGGGCGCCGCGAGCAGGGAGCCGCCGGGGTAGGTGCGGGGACCGGACGAGGTCCGGACCTCCCAGTCCTCGCGCAGCTCGACGAGCAACCACTCGCGGTGGAACCCCACCTCCGCGGAGTCCGGGACGTCGATCCGGGTCAGCGCCTGGCGGTTCGTGCCGACGTCGCTGACGAGGTAGGTCTCGGAGCGGTAGAAGGCGATCGACCGCTGCACGACGTCGCGCTCGAACCCTGGTGTACGCGACCGGTGTCCCCTGATGTACATGTCGTCGTCGGTGCCCTCGTAGACCACCACCGCGTCGTCGACCGGGGTCCCGCGCCGCCAGAGCTTGACGATGCGGGGATAGCCCGACGGGGTCGTCGTGCCGGGACCGAAGTCGGTGAAGACGTAGACGCCGTCCTCGTCCGCCCACGAGAGGCCGCCCTTGGCCAGCGGCCGGCTGAAGCCGCCCTCCTCGACCGGCACGAAGCGCTTGTCGACGAGGTCGAACTCCCGGGTCACGTCCGCGTCCGACCCGCCGGGGGAGAGGTCGACCAGGGCGCGCCGCCAGGGCTCGCCGGCGGCGAGCCGCTCCGGGGTCGGCCGCAGCACCGACGCGCCGTGCCAGACCCACGACTCGCCCTCGGCGGCCGCGAGCTCGTCCAGGTCGAGGACGGTCTCCCAGCGGGGCTCGTCGGTGCGGTACTCCTCGAGGGTGGTGCGCCGCCAGAGGCCCCGCTCGTGGCCGGCGTCGCGCCAGAAATTGTACAGGTGGTCGCCGATGCGCGAGACGGCCGGGATGCGGTCGTCGGAGTCGAGGACCTCGCGCAGCGCGTCCCGGGTCTCCTCGAACAGGGGGCCGGCCGTGGCGGCGTGGGCGTGCTCGTTGCGAGCACGCACCCAGTCGAGCGCGTCGTCGTCGGACACCTGCTCGAGCCAGCGGTACGGGTCCTCCGAGGACCCCGGCGCGGAACCGGGCCCGGGGACGGTGTCGGACGGCGTCGTGTCGGTCCGGGACGGGGCGTCGGCACTCATGGACGGACCCTAACCCGCCGGGGTGACACGGCTTCGGGGAGGGCGCGCCGGGAGGCGTTCCTCTTTCACCCGGTTGCCCGCTGTGGTAGAAACTCCTGGTCAGGGCTTCGCTGCCCGCTTCAGACCTTCCACCGGGTTCGCGGAGAAGATCACCTCTGGGCGATCTGTGCACGACGCCGTGGGACCCGGCCTCACACCGACGGAGGTGCGGTGAGCACGACGAGACCCCGACGAGCGCCGGCGGCCGGACGCGTGCTGCCGTGGCTGTGTGTCGCGGGCATGGTCCTGTGCGTGGCGGCCCTGCCCCTCGTGGACGTGTCGGCCCGCGCCTGGGCCGGCTGGCTCCTCGGCGGAGCGGCCGTGGTGCTTCCGGTCCTGGCCGCCGTCCTGCTGGCCCGCACGTCCCGTCGCGACGACGAGGCGTTCCGGACGGTGCTCGCCGAGCGCGACCAGCTCGCGGCCGGCCTCCACGAGACCAGCCGGACTCTCCAGGAGACGACGGCGGCCCTCACGACCGAGCAGGAGGCGCGCGTCGATCAGCGCACGGCCGTCGAGACGGCGGTCGTCGCCCTGAGTCGCAAGGTGCAGTCCTCGGCGCACCGCATCCAGGAGGAGGCGGCCCGCATGGTCCAGCGGCACGCGGCGGACCCGGACGTGCTGCAGACGTCGATGCGCATCGACCACGCCGCGGCGCAGCACGCCCGCCAGGCGCAGAACCTGGTCGCCCTGTGCGGTCGGCGCCCGGGGCAGACGTGGGAGGACCCGCTGCCGCTGCCGGACGTCGTGAAGGCCGCCGCCGGCCGCATCACCGCCTTCCACCGGGTGGAGGTCTCGGGGGACCCGGGTCTCGCGATCGCCGGGCGCGCGGTGGAGCCCCTGGTGCACGTCGTGGCGGAGCTCCTCGCCAACGCCACCCAGTGCTCGCCCCCGAACACCCAGGTGCTGGTGATGATCCGCCAGGTGCAGCGCGGCGCGGTCATCGAGATCGACGACTGCGGGGTCGGGATGGACCCGCGCGAGCTCTCCCGCGTCCGGGCGATCGCCGCCGGGGAGCGGGCGGTGGGGATCGCCGACCTGGGCGAGGTGCCGCAGACGGGGCTCGCGGTGGTCGGGACGTACGCCCGGTTCCTCGACCTGCGCGTGGAGCTCACCGAGTCCGTGTACGGCGGGCTGCGCGCCGTCGTCATGGTGCCCGGCACGCTGACGGAGGTCGCCGCGACCGCCCCCGACGTCCTGGCGCCCAGCGTCGACGACGCCTGGGACGGCCCTGGTGCGGGCGATCCGGGCACGACCGCACCCGACATCCCGCCGCCGGCCCCGACCGGTGGCGCGCGGGACGCCGGCCCGGAGGACACCGCGGTGCCGAGCGGCCCACCGGCGTTGCCGCAGCGGCGGTCGCGCCGGGCGGAGCTGGACCGGCCGTCGACGTCCGGGACCGGTCTGCCCCGGGTCGCCGCCGCCTCCAGCCCCGTGGGCGCCACGCCCGACCCGACGCCCGACCAGACCGCGGAGGAGGCGGGAGCCTGGATCGGCGCGTTCTTCGCCGCGACGGCGGACGCCCCGCAGGACGACCCTGACACCCATGAGCCGTCCGTCGCGACGGACGGGACCTCGGAGGACAGATGACGACCATGACCTCGACCTCACCCGGGGCCGACGACCCCGACAGCTGGATGCTCGACCTCGTCGCCGAGGTGCGAGGCGTGCAGCACGCCGTCGTGCTCAGCTCGGACGGGCTGGTGAAGGTGCGCACCGACGACACGGACCCGGACACGGCCGACAAGGTCGCCGCGGCGTGCGCCGGGCTCGTCGCCCTCGGGATGAGCATGGGCCGCGAGTTCGGGGCCGGCGACCGGCTGCGGCAGGTCGTCGTGGAGTTCGACGGCGGCTTCCTCTTCGTCCGGGGAGCCGGCGACGGTTCTCGGCTGGCCGTCGTCACCGACGCGAGCGTCGACCCGGGCCTCGTCGCCCAGCAGATGCAGGCACAGGTCCTGATGATCGGTGAGCACGCGCTCCGCACGGACACGGTCAGCTGAGGGATGGTGCCATGCACTCGGACGGATACCGCGACCACCCGGTACGTTCCTACGTCCTGACCGGGGGGCGGGCGCACCCCACGCGCAACACGCTGCGGCCCGAGACGCTGCTGCGCGCCGTCGACGACGGGCGTGAGCTGCCGGGCAGCGCGGGCCGTCACGAGCGGACCCTGCTGCGGACCTGTCGCGGCACCCTGGCCCTCGCCGAGCTCGCCGCGCACGTGCGCCTGCCCGTGAGCCTCGTCGCCGTGCTGGTCTCCGACCTGGTCGACGGCGGCTACCTGGCGGTGCTGTCCACCCCCGTCCACGACCTGCCCGCGACAGATCTGCTCGAGGAGGTGCTCGATGGGCTCCGTCGTCTCTGAGCCCCGCGCCGCACGACACCTGGCCCCCACGGTCGACCGGTCGGTCAAGGTGCTGGTGGTCGGCGCGTTCGGCGTCGGCAAGACGACGCTCATCCGTACGGTCAGCGAGATCCCGGTGCTCAGCACCGAGGAGTCGATCACCACCGCGAGCGTGGGCGTGGACCCACGGCGCGACGAGAAGCGGACGACGACCGTCGCGATGGACTTCGGGCGGGTCACCGTCGGGTCGAGCACGGCGCTCTACCTGTTCGGCACGCCCGGTCAGCGCCGCTTCTGGGACCTGTGGTCGGGCCTGGCCGACGGCGCCGTCGGCGTCCTGGTGATCGTCGACACACGCGACCTGGCGCAGAGCTTCGAGGTGCTCGACCAGCTCGAGGAGCACACCCGTCTCCCGGTCGCCGTGGTGGTCAACGAGTTCCCGGACTCGCCGCGGCACGGCGTCGACGAGGTGCGCTCCGCCCTCGACCTGCCCCCGGACACCCCCGTGGTCGCCGGCGACGTCCGGGGCCGCGCGCAGGCGGTCGAGGCGCTGACGACCCTCGTCGCGCACGCCCTGCGCCGTCAGCGTGCCGGGGGCGTCGCCGCATGAGCGTCACGGCGGCGGGCCGCGTCGTGCGGCTGGAGGAGGTGACCGACCGCCCTCTGCTCGCGGACCTCGCGGGGGCCCGTCACCCCGCTGAGCGGTATGCCGACCTGCGTTCGCGCTGGGGGGCCGTGGCCCCGGTGGACCTGGAGCCCGGGGTCCCGGCCTGGCTCGCCCTCGGCTACGACGAGGTCGGCACGGTGCTGCGCAACGAGGTGCTCTTCTCCCGCGACTCGCGGGACTGGCGGTACGAGTCCGAGCGGCTCGTGGCGTGGCGGTCGCCGGTGCGGGCGGTGCTCGCCCAGACCGACAGCGCTCACGACCGGGACGGGGCGGAGCACCGGCGCCTGCGCGCCCCCCTGGCCGACGCCCTGGCCGCCGTCGACGACAAGCGGCTCACCCGCACGGTCACGGTGGCCTGCACGTCCACGCTGGACCGGCTCGCCGCCCGGGGCGGTGCCGACCTCGTGGCGGACTACGCGGTGGACGTCCCCGTGCGCGTCGTCGCCGACCTGCTCGGCATGACGCTCGCGGACGCCCGCCGGCTGCACGAGCTCACGGTCCTGCGGCGGTCCGGGACCGAGGACGCCTACGCGGCGGTCGCCGAGACGGAGAACCTCCTCGCGACGTTCGTCGCGGGGCGCCGCGCGGAACCGGGCGACGACCTGACGTCGTGGCTGCTGTCCCACCCGCAGCACCGGCACGACCTGGAGGTGATGGGCGCCGTCGGGCTGCTCTTCCGGACGGCGCACGACGCGGAGATCGCCTGGATCGCGACGGCGTTGCACCGCCTGCTGGCCGACCCCGGCTTCGCGACGACGGTGCACGGCGGCCGGCTGTCCATCGACGACGCCCTCGACGAGATCGCCCGTGAGTCCCCGCCCATGCCGCACCTGCTGCCGCGGTACGCGCTCGAGAACTGCGAGCTCGGAGGGCAGCCGATCGCCGCGGGCGACGCTGTCGTGCCCGCGGTCGCGGCAGCGAACGCCGACGGGGCGGTGCAGGCGTCCGACCCCTGGGAGCAGGTCGACTCGCGGTTCCACCTGACGTGGGGCGTCGGGGCGCACGCCTGCCCGGCGCACCGGGCGGCCCCGTTGCTCACGCGGCTCGTCGTGGGCCACTTCGTCGGGAGGGTGGCCGAGATCGAGCTCGCGGTCGCACCCGAGGAGATCGTGCCCGTGCGCTCGGCGTGGTCGCGCTACCCGCGCGAGCTCCCGGTCCGGTTCCGCTGAGGGAACGGGGCCGGGAACCCGCGCTACCAGGCCCGGGCGGTCCTGCCGGACCGAGCCGTCCGCCGTCAGGCGCCGACCCGGGCGCGCAACCGGTCGGTCACGCCGCGGTAGGCCTTCGGGTCGACGGGCAGCAGCCACTGCTTCGCTCGTGCCGGACCCGAGAGGTTGAGGTCGAGGTCCCCGAGCAGCTCGTCCACCTGGTGCATCGAGAACGGGATGACGTTCGTGCCCCGCGCGTGCTTGCCCTCCGTGCGCTTCTCCATCCAGTCCACCCGGTCGGCCACGTGCTCGCGCCGCACCTCGAGGGGCGGCAGCTCCAGCACGCCGGCCAGGTAGCCCGCCGTCCACACCGCACCGATCTCCGCCGAGAGCGGGCTGAACAGGGAGGAGTTGTACCCGGCGAACGTCAGGTGCGGCACGTCGTGCGGGAGGATCTGACGGTAGAGGTGGAAGTTGCCGCGGTCGTCGAGCAGCCGCCCGGTGACCTCCTGGTCCAGGAACGGCACGCGCTGGTGGAAGCCGGTCCCGCACACCACCAGATCGGCCCGGACGGTGCTGCCGTCGCTGAGCACCGCGACCGGAGCGCCGCCGTCGTCGGTCGTGAACCGCTTGATCTCGGTGTCGCGGTGCACACTGATCGCCCCGTCGGAGACCTGCTCGTAGAACCCGTCGGTGGCGAGCGACACCGTCGAGCGGGCGATGTCCGAGAACTCGCCGCGCGGGACCAGGCCGAGGTCCTCGAGGCGGAGCTGCTTCTTCGAGACGGCTCCGACGCTGGAGACCATCGAGCCGCGGACGGCGTCGCCCGGGCCGTGCAGGAACTTCTCCATGCCGCTGTCCAGCGTCTGGTAGCGGAACAGCGCCTCGCCCAGGCGGGTGAGGAGCAGGTACTTGTAGTTCAGGGCCTTGCCGAGCTTCTTGGGAAGCTTCCACAGCAGCTGGCGTGCTACGACGGTGGTGGTCGCGGCGACGGGGCCGATCTCCGCGGCGACGTCGCACGCGGACTTGCCGTAGCCGACGACGACGACGTTCTTGTCGCGCGCCTCCTCCAAGGACGAGAGCTGGCTCGCGGCCACGACCTTCCCCCCGGCACGCAGGAGCTCGGCGAGCCCGTCGAACGCCGGGATCACCGGGTCGGAGAAGATGCCGTTGGCGACGATCAGGTGGTCGAACCGCTCGGGGTCGCCGACGGCCTCGCCGGCGTGGCGGGAGGTGACGAGCCAGCCGTCCTCGGTGTCGGTGAGCTCGGCCCGGACCACCTCGGTCGACAGGCGCAGGGCCTCGGACAGCCCGTGAGTCTCGACGTACTGCTCCAGGTAGGCCTGGACCTGCTCCCCGCTCGGCCACTCGGGATAGTGCTTCGGCATCGGCAGGTCCGAGAACGAGTACGAGCCCTTGTTGTTCTGGGTGTAGAGGCCGGTGTAGCGGCGGGTCGCGCTCCACACCCCTCCGACGTCGGGGGTCTTGTCGAACACGACGACCTGGTGGCCGAACTCGGTCAGGACCTTGGCGCTGGCCAGACCGGCGAATCCGGCGCCGACGACGGCGATCTTCATGAGGGCGTCCTTGCTTTCGGTCGGTGCGGGCGATCGCAAGGATCGTAGCGGTCGGGACACACCGGGCGATAGGCCCCGTGGAGGGACCAATCGGTCAGGTGGGTACGGAAGCCCGAGGTGCGGGCCGGTCCTGCTGCTGTCGGTAGGACGCGGCAAGATGGGGTCGTGACCGACACGACCGATGCCGCCGCCGACCCGACCTCGCTCGACGAGCCCGCCGCCCAGCGTCGGTGGGCCGAGCTGGCCGCTCTCGTCGAGGAGGACCAGCGGGCCTACTACCAGCAGGACGCGCCCAAGGTGTCCGACGCCGAGTACGACGCACGCCTGCGGGAGCTGGAGGCGATCGAGGCCGCACACCCGGCCCTGCGCAAGCCGGGGTCGCCGACGCAGCGGGTCGGCGGGCAGGCCGCCGTCGGGTTCGCCACCGTCGAGCACGTCGAGCGCATGCTGTCCCTGGACAACGTGTTCAGCACCGACGAGCTGCGTGCCTGGGACGCGAGGGTCGCCCGTGACCTCGGGGTCGAGGGCGGCGACGTCGGCTACCTGTCCGAGGTCAAGATCGACGGGCTCGCGATCGCGCTGCTGTACGAGCGCGGCCACCTGGTGCGCGCGGCGACGCGCGGCGACGGCCAGACGGGCGAGGACATCACGGCCAACGCCCTGCGGATCGCCGAGATCCCGCAGCACCTCGCCGGCGACGACCACCCCGAGGTCGTCGAGGTGCGCGGCGAGGTCTTCATCCCCGTCTCCGCCTTCGAGCGGCTCAACGAGCTGCAGGAGCAGCTGCGGGAGCGCGCGGTGGCCGAGGCGCGCGACCGGTCGGACAGCCGGGCCGTGGCCTCGCGTGCGTTCGACGAGGAGCGTGCCCGGGTCGCCGCGCTGCGCCGCTTCCCGCAGTTCGCGAACCCGCGCAACGCGGCCGCCGGCGGGCTGCGCCAGCTCCTCGACAAGAAGAGCGGCCTCGAGCGGGAGGCCGGCCTCGCCCGGGTGCAGGCGCTGCGGATCTACGCGCACGGCGTCGGCGCCCTGCAGTGGACCGAGGGCGAGCACGCGGAGCTCGCGAACCAGTCCGACGCCTACACGCTCTTCGAGCAGTGGGGGATCCCGGTCTCCCCGCACAACCGGGTCGTGCAGGGGATCGACGGCGTGGTCGACATGATCGCCTACTTCGCGGATCACCGGCACGATATCGAGCACCAGCTCGACGGCATCGTGGTCAAGGTCGACGCCCGGGCCGACCAGCGTCGGCTCGGGACCACGAGCCGCGCGCCGCGGTGGGCCACGGCGTACAAGTACCCGCCCGAGGAGGTCAACACCCGTCTCCTCGCGATCCAGGTGGGCGTCGGACGGACCGGCCGCGCCACCCCGTACGCCGTCATGGAACCGGTCACGGTGGCCGGCTCCACGGTCCGGCAGGCCACCCTGCACAACCAGGACGTCGTCAAGGCGAAGGGGGTGCGCATCGGCGACGTGGTGGTGCTGCGCAAGGCCGGCGACGTCATCCCGGAGATCCTGGGCCCGGTCACCGCCCTCGCCGACGACGGCCATCCCCGTGAGGACTTCGTCATGCCGGCCGAGTGCCCCGAGTGCGGCACCCCGTTGCGTCCGATGAAGGAGGGGGACGTCGACCTGCGCTGCCCCAACGCCGAGTCCTGCCCGGCTCAGGTGCGCGGCCGGGTGGAGCACATCGGGTCGCGGGGCGGGCTCGACGTCGAGGCGCTCGGTGAGGTGACGGCGGCCGCGCTCACGCAGCCGCTGGAGCCGAAGGAGCCGCCGTTGCGCACGGAGAAGGACCTGTTCGACCTCACCGTCGAGCAGCTCGAGCCGATCCGCGTCGTCGTGCGGGACAGCGAGACAGGGCTGCCGCGAGAGGGGGACGGGCGCGGCGAGTCGACGGAGCTGACCATGCCCGACGGGTCGACGGCGGTGGTCAAGGTCGTCCGCCCGTTCCAGAAGAAGCGCAAGCTGTCCAAGGCCGCCGAACGCGCGGCGGTCGAGGCGGGAGAGTCCCTCTACGAGCCCTCGACGCAGGCGACCAAGCTCCTCGAGGAGCTTGAGCGCGCGAAGACCAAGGACCTGTGGCGCCTCCTGGTCTCCCTCAACATCCGGCACGTCGGTCCGGTGGCGGCGCGAGCGCTCGCGGAGTGGTTCGGCTCGGTCGCGGCGATCCGGCGCGCGTCGCGCGAGGAGCTCGCGGCCGTCGAGGGGGTCGGCCCGGTCATCGCCGACGAGGTGCTCGCCTGGTTCGACGTCGGCTGGCACCAGGAGATCGTGGACGCCTGGCAGCGGGCAGGTGTGCGGCTCGAGATCCCCGGGCACCCCGGTCCCGCCGTCATGGCAGAGAAGGTCGCCGAGGGGCCCACCGGTCCGCTCGCCGGGCTGACCGTCGTCGTCACCGGATCGCTCGAGGGCTACAGCCGGGACGGCGCCAAGGAGGCCGTCCTCGCGGCGGGCGGCAAGGCGTCGGGCTCGGTCTCGAAGAAGACCGACTACGTCGTCGCCGGGGCGAACGCCGGGTCCAAGGAGACCAAGGCGCGCGACCTCGGGCTGCCGATCCTCGACGAGGACCAGTTCACGCGGCTGCTGGAGGGCGGCCCGGAGGCGCTCACGGACTGACCGCCGGGCCGCGGCTGCCGGTCGTCAGACCGTGTCGGGCTCCCGTGCCGCCCAGACGAGCCCCCGACTGACGATCGTGTGGATCTCGGGGACCTGGAGGTCCTCGACGCTGTGGCCGACCGTGCAGGCGAAGACCTTGCCGCGGCCCCAGCGACGGGTCCACGCCACCGGCACGGTCGTGGGCTCGCGCCACGGGCTGTCCGGGCCGACGTCGTGGGTGGTCGTGGCGAGCACGTCGCACAGCGGGTCGGTGTGGAGCCAGTACTGCTCGGTGGTCATCCGGATGCGGGGGCCGATCCCCTCGACGATCGGGTGATCGGTTCGTTCGGGTCGGACGTGGATCTCGTGGTCGACGAGGTCGCCCGGGTGCGCGACGAACTGCCCACCCACGATGTGCTGGTAGTCCGTGGCGTTGCGGAACGCGTCGAGCAGACCGCCGTGCCAGCCGGCCAGGCCCGTGCCGTTCTCGACGGCCACGCGCAGCCCGTGCATCTCGTCGGCGAGGATGTCGCCCATGGTCCAGCTCTGCACGATGAGGTCCGTGCCGGCCATGACGGCCTCGTCGGCATAGACCTCGAGGGAGTCCTCGACGGTGACGTCGAACCCGGCGTCGGCCAGCACGGGGAGGAAGAGGTCGGTGGAGCCGACGGGGTCGTGCCCCGGCCAGCCTCCCCGGACCACGAGGGCCCTGCGGTTGCTCACGTGTCCTCCTTGACGGTGATGAGTGCGTCGATCGAGTGTGGGGCGAGGAACCGGTCGGTCACCAGGGTGGCGGCACCCACGACCCCCGCCTGGGCGCCCGCCTGCGAGGTGGCGATCCGCAGGTGCTGGGTGGCCAGCGGCAGTGACCGCTGGTAGACGACCTCCCGGATCCCGGCGACGAGGTGCTCGCCGGCGCCGGCGAGCACGCCGCCGATGATGATCCGCGAGGGGTTGAGCAGGCTGACGGAGGCCGCCAGCACCGTGCCGATGTCACGGCCTGCCTGACGGACGGCCTGACCGGCCGCGACATCGCCCGTGCGGACGAGGTCGACGATGTCCTGGGTGGTCGTGATCCGTGCTCCACCCTCCCGCAGCGAGGCGGCGATGGCCATCCCTCCGGCCACCGCCTCGAGGCATCCGGTGTTGCCGCAGCGGCAGGGGATCTCGGCGGCGCCGGACACCGCGACGTGCCCCATGTCGCCGGCGGCGCCCTGCGCGCCGCGGCGCAGCTCGCCGTCCATGACGACACCGGCGCCGATCCCGGTCGCGACCTTGACGAACAGCAGGTTCTGCTCGTCGGGGCACACTGTCCGGTGCTCGCCGAGAGCCATCACGTTGACGTCGTTGTCGACGACGACGGGCGCGCCGAGGAGCCGGTGCAGGATGCCGGGGACGTCCGTGCCGTCCCACCCGGGCATGATCGGCGGGTTCACGGGGCGGCCGTCGGCGTGGTCGACGGGGCCGGGCAGCCCGATGCCGATGCCGGCGAGCTCCTCGGCCCGCCGGCCCGCCTCGGTGATCAGCTTCGCCCCGGTGTCCGCGACCCACGAGAGCACGTGCTCGGGACCGTCCGCGATGGCGAGCGGTTCCTGGGCGGACGCGATCGGGTTGGCGGCGAGATCCGTGATGGCCAGGCGCGCGTGCGTGGCGCCGAGGTCCACCCCGAGCACGATCCGGTTCGACGGGTCGAAGGCGAACGTGGACGGCGGGCGTCCGCCGGTGCTCGTGGCCTCACCGGCCGGGGTCAGGAGCCCGATCGCGGTCAGGGCGTCGATGCGTGCCGCGACGGTGGAGCGGGACTGGCCCGTCTCGGAGACGAGCGACGCCCGGGTGTGCGGAGTGCCGTCCCGGAACAGCTGGAACATCTCGCCGGCCCCTGTGGGACGTGGCGGGAACTTCTGCAGCCCTTCCATGAGCACAGTGAACCACGCCCCTCCGGCATCCGTGTTTTGTTGCTCGGTGTCTATCACGAGCGGGTAACGATCACAAAGTACCCGCACTTTTGCTTGACGGGCAACATAAGTCCGTCTACGTTCGTCACATGGTCACAGAAGACCCCCCAGCATTGCTGCTGCAGATGCAAGGCATCGTGAAGACGTTCCCGGGAGCCCGCGCGCTCGACGGGGTGGACCTCGACGTCCGGCCCGGAGAGGTGCACTGCCTCCTCGGTCAGAACGGCGCCGGCAAGTCCACCCTCATCAAGGTGCTCGCCGGGGCCCACCAGCCGACCGAGGGCACCATCCTCATGGACGGCGAGCCGATCCAGATCCCGCACCCGGTGGCCGCGCTCGAGCACGGCGTCGCCACGATGTACCAGGAGCTGGACGTCGTCGACGGGCTCACCGTGGCCGAGAACATCTACCTCGGCCACGAGCTGGCGTCCGCAGGCTTCACCCAGCGGCGCGAGGTCGCGAGCCGCACCCGCCAGCTCATGGAACGGCTCGGGCACCCGGAGATCTCGCCGCACCGCGAGGTCGGCTCGCTCTCGGCGGCCGGCAAGCAGGTCGTGTCGATGGCCCGGGCGCTCTCGCGCGACGCCCGCGTGATCGTCATGGACGAGCCGTCGGCCGTCCTCGACTCCGGCGAGGTCGACAACCTCTTCCGGGTGGTCGAGGAGCTGGTCGAGCAGGGCATCGCGATCATCTACATCTCACACCGGCTGGAGGAGATCCGCCGGATCGGTGACCGCATCACGGTCATCAAGGACGGCCGCACCGTCGGGCGCAACCTGGACGTGGCCACGACCTCGACGGACGAGCTCATCAAGCTGATGACCGGCAAGGACGTCGAGTACGCGTTCCCCGCGCGTCCCGGGGTCCCCGACGACGCCCCCGTGCGGCTCGAGGTCGAGGACCTGTCGCTGGCCGGCGTGTTCTCGGACGTGTCGCTGACCGTCCGCGCCGGTGAGATCGTCGGGCTCGCGGGGCTGGTCGGCTCGGGACGCTCCGAGATCCTCGAGACGATCTACGGAGCACGGCGAGCCACCGGCGGATCGGTCCGCCTCGACGGCCGGCGGCTGCGCGGCGGTTCCGTGACCGCGGCCGTCGGCGCGGGCATCGGCCTGGCTCCCGAGGAGCGCAAGAGCCAGGGACTCGTGCTCGACGAGCCCGTCTACCGCAACATCACGCTGTCGACGTTCGCGCGGACGGCGCGGGCCGGCTGGCTCGACGAGCGCGCCGAGAAGAAGGCCGCGCAGGACCAGGCGACCGCCCTCGACCTGCGACCACCGGACGTCGAGCGTGCCATCCGCACCCTCTCGGGCGGCAACCAGCAGAAGGCGATGCTCGCCCGCTGGCTGGTCCACGGCTGCGAGGTGCTCCTGCTCGACGAGCCCACCCGCGGCGTCGACGTCGGGGCGCGGTCGGAGATCTACGCGCTCGTGCGCCGCCTCGCCGACGCCGGCACCGCCGTCCTCGTCGTCTCCAGCGAGATCCCCGAAGTCCTGGGCCTGGCCGACCGTGTCCTCGTCGTCTCCGACGGACAGGTCGTGCACACCGGGCACGCCGAGTCGATCGACGAGCACCAGGTGCTCGACATGGTCATGGAAGGAAGTGTCGCGTGAGCGAGCAGCAGACGTCGTCGAACCCGGCGGCGGACACCCCAGGAGCCTCAGCGGGGCGCCGCCGTCGCAGTGGCATGGCCGGGAGCACCGTCCGCAACCTCGGGCTGGTCGCCGCCCTCGTCCTCCTGTGCCTGGTCGGCTTCCTCACGGGCGGCGAGCGGTTCGCGAGCCTGTCCAACCTGATGATCATCCTGAGCCTCGCCTCGGTGACCGGGGTCATCGCCATCGGCATGACGTTCGTCATCACGACAGGCGGCATCGACCTGTCGGTCGGCTCCGTGCTCGGGTTGACGACCGTGTGGGCCTCGACGCTGTCCACGCAGAACCTGGCCGACCAGTACGGCTGGATCGTCATGGTGGCGTGCTCGCTGCTCGTCGGGCTCGCCGCCGGACTCGTCAACGGCGTGGTCATCGCCTATGGCAGGGTCGTCGCGTTCATCGCGACCCTGGCGATGCTCGTCGCGGCCCGCGGCCTCGCCGAGCTCATCGCGAACCGCCGTACGCAGATCGTCGACCAGCCGTCCTTCGAGGACACGTTCCAGGGCGACCTGCTCGGCGTGCCGAAGATCGTGTGGATCTTCGCCCTCGTCGTCGTCGCCGGTTGGTTCCTGCTCAACCGCACCACGTTCGGTCGCCGCACGGTCGCCGTCGGCGGCAACCCGGAGGCGGCGCGCCTGGCCGGCATCAAGGTCAAGCGGCACCTGATGTACGTCTACGGGCTCTCCGGTCTCACGGTCGGCATCGCCGGCGTCATGATGCTCGCCCGCACCGGCGCCGGCTCGTCGACCAACGGCCTGCTCCTTGAGCTCGACGTGATCGCCGCGGTCGTCGTCGGCGGCACCCTCCTCGCCGGCGGGCGCGGCACCATCATCGGCACCGTCATCGGCGTCCTCATCTTCGCGACGCTCACCAACGTGTTCATCATCAACAACCTCGACAGCTCGGTGCAGCAGATCGCCAAGGGCGCGATCATCGTCGGCGCCGTGCTGCTCCAGCAGCGGATCTCGGCACCGAGATCCACCTGACACCCCAGACGTCCCACCAGATCCAGACCCTGCACGACCGGACCGAATCGAGGAAGATCCCATGTCCGCACGTACGAACCGCCGGCACCGCCTGCTCACCGTCCCTGCCGCTCTCGCCGCCTCGGCGCTCCTGCTGACCGCCTGCGTCAGCAACGAGCCGGCCGAGGAGGAGACCGAGGGCGACTCCATGAGCGAGGAGGCGGGCGCCGTCTCCGACAACGACGCACCGGGCGAGGAGGTCGTCATCGGCTTCTCCGCCCCCGCGGCCGACCACGGCTGGATGGGTGCGATCACCTCGGCCGCCGAGGCCGAGGCCGAGAACTACGAGGACGTCGAGCTCCGGGTCGCCGAGGGCACCAACGACGTCAACGTGCAGATCAGCCAGATCGAGGGGTTCATCGCCGACGGCGTGGACGCCATCGTGCTGTTGCCGTTCGACGGCGCGGCTCTCACGGACGTCGCCATGGAGGCCATGGAGGCCGGCATCCCGGTCATCAACGTCGACCGCGAGTTCTCCGACCCGTTCGCCGCCCGCTCGACGGTGCTCGGTGACAACTACGGCATGGGCGTCTCGGCCGGCCAGTACATCTGCGAGCAGCTCGGTGACCAGCCGGACGCCGTCGTCGCCGAGATCCAGGGCATCGCCTCGCTGCCGCTGACCCAGGACCGCAGCCAGGGCTTCGAGGACGCGCTGAGCGAGTGCGGCCTGGACGTCGACAACCAGGTCTCGGCCGACTTCACCGTGCAGAGCGGTGAGTCCGTGACGGCGAACCTGCTGCAGGCCGCCCCGGAGATCGACGCCATCTGGAACCACGACGACGACCAGGGTGTCGGCGTCCTCCAGGCGATCGAGAACGCCGGCCGCGACGAGTTCTTCCTCGTCGGTGGCGCGGGTTCCGCCAACATGATGCGCGAGATCGAGAGCGGCGACTCGGTCGTCCAGGCGACCGTCATCTACCCGTCGACGCAGGCCGCGGACGGCATCAAGCTCGCCCGGCTGGTCGCTCACGAGGGAAGCATGAGCGACCTGGCCTCGTCGAACGTCCCGCGGACCGTCCAGCTCTACGCGCCCGTCGTGACGGCGGACAACGTCGAGCAGTACATGTCCAGCGCGTTCGAGTCCTGACCGGACCACGCACCCACGACCCGGCGGCGGGGCCCTGTCCCCGCCGCCGCGGCCCTGGTCGCCCGCGCGCGGGTCCGGGCCGTGCCCCACGAAGGAAGGACCACTCACATGGGTGATGCAGCAGGTGCCCGTCTCGGCGTCGGGATGGTCGGCTACTCGTTCATGGGCGCCGCGCACTCCCAGGCGTGGCGTACCGCCCCCCGCTTCTTCGACCTGCCGCTGCGCACGGAGATGACCGCCGTCGTCGGCCGTGACCGGACACGGGTCACCGAGGCCGCTGCCAAGCTCGGCTGGGAGTCCGCGGAGACCGACTGGCGCCGGCTGCTGGAGCGGGACGACATCGACCTGGTCGACATCTGCACGCCGGGGAACACACACGCCGAGATCGCGATCGCCGCCCTGGACGCCGGCAAGCACGTGCTCTGCGAGAAGCCGCTGGCCAACACCGTCGGCGAGGCCGAGGAGATGGTGGCCGCGGCCGACCGCGCCGCGGCGCGCGGCGTGCGGGCGATGGTCGGGTTCACCTACCGGCGCGTCCCGGCGATCCAGCTCGCCCGGCAGCTCGTCGCAGACGGCCGCATCGGGCAGGTGCGCCATGTGCGCGCGCAGTACCTGCAGGACTGGCTCTCCGACCCCGCGGCTCCGCTGTCCTGGCGGATGGACAAGGAGAAGGCCGGGTCCGGTGCCCTCGGTGACATCGGCGCCCACATCGTCGACCTGACGCAGTTCATCACGGGCGAGCGGGTCGCCGGCGTGACCGGCATGCTCGAGACGTTCGTGACCGAGCGACCCGTCGCCACGGAGTTTGCCGGCCTGTCCGGCACGGGCGGCGACGAGACCGGTCCGGTGACCGTCGACGACGCCGCGTGCTTCCTGGCGCGGATGTCCGGCGGCGGGGTCGGGGTCTTCGAGGCCACGCGCTACGCCCAGGGCCGCAAGAACGCCATCCGGATCGAGATCAACGGGTCGCGAGGCTCCCTGGCGTTCGACTTCGAGGACATGAACGTCCTGCACTTCTACGACGCCGAGGAGTCGGGCGCGACGGCCGGGTTCCGCCGGATCGTCGTCACGGAGGCCGACCACCACGCCTACGTCGCCGCCTGGTGGCCGCCCGGCCACGGGCTCGGCTACGAGCACGCGTTCACCCACCAGGTCGTCGACCTGGTCGGGGCGATCGCTGCGGGCGACGACCCCGCGCCGTCGTTCGCCGACGGGCTCGCCGTCCAGCGTGTCCTGGACGCCGTGGAGCGCAGTGCCGAGAAGGGCACCTGGCTCGACGTGTGAACCGTCCGGACCGACACGAGGAAGCCGAGGAAGGAGGTCCCTCCCAGCGGACCAGCACGAGCCGGTTCCACCACGTCCGGGCCGACGTGAGCGGGCACCGCGGAGCGCGCACCATCAGCAGCACCCACCCAGACAAAGGAGTTCCTGGTGAGAACAGTGCTCAGCTCACGATCACGTCGCGTCCGTCGCGGCGTGGCGGCGGCTGTCGCGACCACCGTCGCTCTGCCTCTGTCGTTGACCGGCATCTTCAGTGCCGCAGCGGCCGAGGACGAGCCCGGACCGGTCGAGGTAGCGCCCGCCGCCGAGGCGATCGACGAGTTCGACGTCCTCGTCTTCTCCAAGACGGCGGGCTTCCGCCACGGGTCGATCCCGACCGGCGTCGCTGCCATCGAGCAGCTCGGACAGGACAACGGCTTCACCGTCACCGCGACGGAGGACGCCGGTGCGTTCACCGAGGAGAACCTCGAGCAGTACGAGGCCGTGGTCTTCCTGTCGACCACGGGTGACGTCCTGGACGACACCCAGCAGGCCGTCTTCGAGGGATACATCGAGGACGGCGGCGGCTACGCCGGCATCCACGCGGCGTCCGACACCGAGTACGACTGGCCGTGGTACGGCGAGCTCGTGGGCGCCTACTTCGCCGGGCACCCGGCCCAGCAGGACGCCACCATCAAGGTGGAGGACCACGCGCACCCGTCGACCGAACACCTGCCGGAGCGTTGGGACCGGTTCGACGAGTGGTACAACTTCCGCTCGGACCCCCGCGACGAGGTCCACGTGCTCGCGTCCCTCGACGAGAGCACCTACAACGCTGGCGGGACGGCGATGGGTGCCGAGCACCCGATCGCCTGGTGCCACAACTTTGAAGGTGGCCGGTCCTGGTACACCGGCGGTGGTCACACCGACGCCTCGTTCTCCGAGCCGGACTTCCTCGAGCACCTGCTCGGCGGCATCCGCACGGCGGCCGGCGTGGTCGACAACGACTGCAACGCCAGCCAGACCGAGAGCTACGAGCAGGTCACGCTCGACGACGAGACGCAGAACCCGATGGTGCTCGACGTGGCACCGAACGGTGACGTGTTCTACGCCGAGCGCGACGGTCGTGTGCAGGTCATCGGTGCCGAGTCGGGCATCACGACGACGGCGCTGGAACTCAGCGTCACGCAGGGCAACGAGGACGGTCTGCTCGGCCTCGTGCTCGATCCCGACTTCGAGTCCAACGGGTGGGTCTACGTCTACTGGTCGCCGACCGACGTCGACGAGGACGGGCCGCACAACCGGATCTCCCGGTTCACCTACGACCCGGACACCGGGAGCATCGACCCGGGGTCGCAGGTCAAGGTGCTCGTCGTGGAGACCCAGCGGGACACCTGCTGCCACGCCGGTGGTGACATGGTGTTCGACGACGCCGGGAACCTGATCCTGGCCACGGGTGACAACACCAACCCGTTCCAGTCGAACGGCTACACGCCGATCGACGAGCGGGAGGGTCGCGAGAACTTCGACGCCCAGGGCACCTCGGGGAACACGAACGACCTGCGCGGCAAGATCGTGCGGATCACGCCGCAGGAGGACGGGACCTACACGGTTCCCGAAGGTAACTTGTTCGAACCCGGGACGGACCTGACCCGCCCGGAGATCTACGCGATGGGCTTCCGCAACCCGTTCCGTATCGACCTGGACGCCGAGAACGGCAACATCCTGGTCGGCGACTACGGACCGGACAACCGCAACGCCAACCCGGACCGCGGTCCGGCCGGCACGGTCGAGTGGAACGTCGTGGCCGAGCCGGGCAACTACGGCTGGCCGTACTGCACGGGTGACCTGGACGCGTACGTCGACTACGACTTCGCGACCGGTCAGTCGGGTGAGCCCTTCGACTGTGCTGCCCCGGTGAACGACTCGCCGAACAACACCGGTCTGACGGAGCTGCCGCCGATCATCGGCGCGGAGATCCCGTATGACAAGGACGGTTCGGAGGTCTCGCCGGAGATCGGTGGGGGCGGTGCGCCCATGGGTGGACCGACCTACTCCTACGACCCGGACCTGGACTCGGACTACAAGTGGCCCGAGTACTGGGACGGCAAGGCGTTCTTCGGTGAGTGGAACCAGGGCAACATGTACTCCATCCAGCTCGCGGGCGAGACCCGCGAGGACGTGGTGGACGTCAACCGCATCCTGCCGGGCATCTTCGACTCCTCGGCCGGGTTCAACCGTCCGATGGACTTCGAGTTCGGTCCCGACGGCGTGCTGTACATGGTCGACTGGGGCGCCGGGTTCGGTGGCAACAACGACACCTCCGGCATCTTCAAGGTCAACTACGTCCAGGGTGACCCGGCGCCGATCGCCCGGGCCGAGGCCGACGTGACGAGCGGTGCCGCACCGCTGACGGTGCAGTTCTCCTCGGAGGGTTCGCGTCACCCCGGTGGCGAGCCGATCACTCGGCAGTGGACGTTCGGCGACGGTTCCGCGCCCAGCACGGAAGCGGACCCGACGCACACCTACACCGAAAACGGTTCGTACACCGCGCAGCTGACGGTGACGGCAGCCAACGAGAAGACCAGCACCGCGAACGTGACGGTCGTCGTGGGCAACGAAGCGCCCACGGTGTCGATCACGTTCCCGGAGAACGGCGGCTTCTTCGAGTTCGGTGACCAGGTGGCCTACGAGGTCGAGGTCACGGACCCCGACGGCGAGGTCGACTGCTCCGAGGTCAACCTCTACACCTCGCTCGGGCACGACACCCACGCCCACCCCTTCGAGGAGCTCACCGGCTGCTCGGGGATGCTCCAGACGGCGCGCGACGAGGGTCACGGGATCTCCGAGAACATCTTCTGGGTGATCGAGGCCTCGTACACCGACGACGGCGGCGACGCCGGAGTTCCGCTGGGCGGCAACGACCTGCAGGTCCTGCAGCCCAAGGCGCTCCAGGCGGAGTTCTTCACCTCGACGGGCCGTCTTGACGGTTCGACGTCGTCGGGATCGGCCGGTGTGCAGACCGAGGAGACCGAGGACGAGGCCGGTGGCGGCCTCAACGTCGGTTGGACCGAGGCCGACGACTGGTGGGCCTTCGAGCCGGTGAGCCTGAACAACGTCGAAGCGATCGCTCTGCGTGCCTCGACGCCGGCCAGCTCGTCGCGCGTGTCCGTGCGCTGGGATGCTCCGGACGGTCCAGAGATCGCTCTGATCACCGTGCCGGGTACCGGCGGGTGGCAGAACTGGATCACGACCGACCCGGTCGAGCTCGTGGACCCGCCGTCGGGTTCCGGGACGTTGTACTTCGTGTCGCTCGACGGTCGTGTGAACGTCAACTGGGCCGAGTTCGACGGACGTGGTGTCACGGACAACGTCCGCCCCGACGTCACGCTCGAGGCCGACCCGGTGGCCGGGGACGCTCCGCTGACGGTCACCGCTACCGCCACGGCGACAGACCCCGATGGTGACTCCGAGACGCTCACCTACGCCTGGGACGCAGGCCTCGGCGACGGGTTCGTCGAGGGGACGTCCTCGTTCGAGCACACGTACACCGAGCCCGGTACGTACCGGGTCCAGGTGCGTGTGACGGACGCGGGCGGCGCCTATGCGACCGAGTACGTCGAGGTCGAGGTCTCTGAGGTCGTCGTGCCGCCGGCCCAGTGCTTCTCGGGCCGGTCGGACGACTTCCTCGGCGACGAGCTCGACGAGGACCGCTGGACGACCGTGGTGCGCCGCGACCAGAACCTCGCGGTGTCCGACGGGAACCTGGTGATCCCGGCGACGAAGACCGACATCTACGGTGGTTCCGCCGACGACGTGTCGAACATCGTGCTGCAGGACCTGCCCGAGGGTGACTTCACGGTCACCACGAAGGTGGACCTGGCGGCTCGGGTCAACTACCAGCAGGCTGGTCTCGTCCTGTACGCGGACGACGCCAACTACGTGAAGATGGCGGTTCAGGGCCGGGGCAGCAGCCCCGATGCCGACTCCCGCATCTTCCAGCTGGCCACCGAGGTCGACGGCGACCCGTCGGAGATCAACACGGGCATCGGTGCCGACTTCGGTGACACCGTGTACCTGCGGTTGACCCGTACCGGGGAGTCGCTCGTCGGGTCGTACTCGGCGGACGGCGTCACCTTCACCGACATGCCGGAGAGCACGACGACGGCGGACATCGTCGACCCGAAGATCGGGCTGACCGCGTTCGCCAACGTCAACTCACCGGCCGACGTCATCGACGCCCGGTTCGACTGGTTCTCGGTCACCCCCGACGACACCGCGGTGGCGCCGGGACCGGACGACGAGTTCGAGGGCGACCAGCTCGACGGCTGCCGCTGGGCCGTGGTCCGCGAGGACCCGACCGGGTACCGCGTGGGTGACGGTTCGCTCGAGATCGACACGACCGCTACGGACATCTACGGAGCGGACAACACCGGGACGCCGAACATCGTCGTCCAGGACCAGCCGGACGGTGACTGGACGGTCGAGACCAAGGTCGACGTCTCCGACCTCGACCAGCGCTGGCAGCAGGCGGGTCTCATCGCCTACGTCGACGACGACAACTACGTCAAGTTCGACTACCTGGCGAAGAACCAGCCTGGTGCGACGACGGCCGCCAACCTGGAGGTGCGCTCCGAGGAGAACGCCTCCGCCGGTGGCCCGACGGTCTCCGACGTGACCGGTGACGTCTGGCACCTGCGACTGGCCAAGGCGGGCACGACGTTCTCCGCGTCGTACTCCACCGACGGCGAGACGTGGGAGGAGTTCCCGGAGAGTGTCACCAACGAGTCCCTCGGTGACGCGAAGGTCGGTCTGTTCACCCTCGGTGGTGTGCAGCAGTCCTCGTCGACGGCGGCGTTCGACTACTTCCACGTGGTCGGCGACGACGTCGAGCCGCTGGAGGTCACGGGGTCGCTCGACCCCGCGGCCCCCGACGGTGAGGACGGCACGTACACCGGTCCGGTGACGGTCTCGATCGAGACCACCGGCGGCCCTGAGGACGTGCTCGTGTACCGCGAGTACAACCTCGACGGCGAGGGCTGGGCGGAGTACACCGCTCCGGTCGAGATCTCCGAACCGGGGGAGCACACCGTCCAGGTGCGCGCCTCGGCCGGTGACGACAACGTCACCGGGGAGGAGCTCACGTTCACCATCGCCGAGCCGGCCGAGCTGGAGGCGACTCCGGCCGTGACCGTGAACCAGTCGAGCTGCACCGTCGTCGACGGGGAGTTCGACCAGGTGAACGGTTCGGTGGTCGGCGCGGAGATGGACGGCGTGGCCCGCTACGTCGTCAAGGACGCCGACGACTCCAGCCGGTACGTGCGTGCGGGGGACATGTCGCCCGGCGAGTACCTGGTGCGCGCCTGGCCGGCCGAGGGCTACACCCTCGTACCCGGTGACGGCTGGGAGGAGATCTTCAAGGGGCGCCTGGAGACCTCCGTCACGATCGACGAGTTCGACTGCCCGACGGCGACCCCCGTGGTCTCCGTGACGCAGCCGACCTGCGAGGTCGACGCCGACGGCGAGAACGTCCGCACCGGTGGTTCGCTCACCGGTGAGGCCGTCGAGGGCGTCAAGGGCTACGTGGTGCACAACTGGGTGGACGGTGACCTGAACGACGGCAAGCCGTCCGACCTGGGCGACCTTGCTCCGGGCCAGTACCACGTGATCGCCACACCCGACGCCGACCACCTCCTCGAGGTGGACGGTGAGTGGGCGATGAGCCCGTCGGGCAAGGCGACGCTCGTGGTCACGATCGACGGTTACGGCTGCGACCGTGTCCCGGCGGTCGACCTGGTCCAGCCCACGTGCTCCGACGGCGGCGCGACGACGGGTTCGCTGAGCCCGGTCGACGTGACCGGCGTGAAGGGTTACGTGGTGCACAACTGGGTCGACGGGCATGCGCAGGGCAAGCCCTCCGACCTGGCGGAGCTCGAGCCTGGTCAGTATCGCGTGATCGCGAGCCCCGAGCCGAAGACCGAGCTCGAGGTCGAGGGTGAGTGGGAGCTGAGCCCGTCGGGCAAGGCCAAGGTCATCCTCACCGTCGAGGAGGTGGCCTGCGGCTGACATGACTGCGGGGAGCCGTGCACGTCACGGCTCCCCGCACCGTCGCCGCCCGGGTGCCGGGAACGCCTCACGGTCTCCCGGCCCGGGGACGATCGTGAGGTCGGTACCGCGGGCGGCGACACCGCCGACCTGGTGTCGGCAAGCCCTCGGTGCAGGTCGGTGCGCTCCGCACCTGCGCCGAGGGCCCTATCGATGACGATGAAGGAGCAGGACTGATGACGACGCAACGTGGCGTGCTGGTCGATGGCCGGACGGTCGCAAGAGCGGTGCTCGTGGCGATTCTCGCTGCGTTCGCGCTGGCCGGGGTCTCGACGGCGATGCCTGCCGTGGCTCACGGCGGAGACCTGAAGGTCGACCTCGGCACGGACGGCGCCGGCGGGATCGACGCCTCCGTGACCTGGGCCGGTGACGGACACCCGGTCGAGGAGACCGTAGACCTGACGGTGACGGCCGTCTCCGACGACGGTGAAGAGGTGGGGCCGATCCAGCTCCAGTCGGCCTCCGAGGGCGTGGGTTGGTACCGCTCCGAGCCGGGAGTTCTGAGTGAGGGCCACTGGACGATCACGGCGACGGCGACCGAGCCCGCCGAGTACGAGGGGGAGACCGAGATCGACGTCGCTGCTCCGCCGTCGCCCCCTGCCCCCGAGCCGTCTGCCGAGCCGAGCGTTGAGGAGGTCGCCGCGGACGGTACCTCCGGAGACCAGGCGGCAGCAGCGGGTCCCGACGCGGGCGACGGGCTGTCCACCTGGGCGATCGCCGGTCTGGCGGTCCTGGTGGCCGCCGGCGGCCTCACCGCAGTCCTCCTGCATCGTCGGCGCCGTGCGCGCTGAGGCGGGATTCCGCGACCGACCGTGGAGACATCAACGAGAGGAACGACCATGACACGACCGATCAGCCTGTTCACCGGCCAGTGGGCGGACATGCCGCTGGAGGAGCTGGCCGAGCTGGCTTCCGGGTGGGGCTACGACGGCCTGGAGCTGTGCTGCTGGGGTGACCACCTGGACGTGACCCGGTGGGACGACGCCGAGTACGTCCAGGGGCGCCTCGACCTCATGGCCCGCCACGGGCTGCGGATCGTCGCCATCTCGAACCATCTGACCGGACAGGCCGTCTGCGACGACCCGATCGACCGGCGGCACGAGGAGATCCTTTCACCCGAGGTCTGGGGCGACGGCGACCCGGAGGGCGTCCGGCAGCGTGCGGCCGAGGCACTGAAGGACACGGCGCGCATGGCGGCCAGGCTCGGCGTGAAGACCGTCGTCGGCTTCACCGGCTCGTCGATCTGGAAGACCGTGGCGATGTTCCCGCCCGTGCCGGCCGACATGGTCGAGGCGGGCTACCAGGACTTCGCAGACCGCTGGAACCCGATCCTCGACGTGTTCGAGGAGGTCGGGGTCCGCTTCGCCCTCGAGGTGCACCCGAGCGAGATCGCCTACGACTACTGGACGGCGAAGCGGACGCTCGAGGCGATCGGCCACCGGGAGTCGTTCGGCCTCAACTGGGACCCGAGCCACATGGTCTGGCAGGACCTGGACCCGGTGGCGTTCCTCTGGGACTTCGCCGACCGGATCTACCACGTCCACTGCAAGGACACGAAGAAGCGCCTCAACGGCCGCAACGGCCGGCTCTCGTCGCACCTGGCCTGGGCGGACCCGCGGCGCGGCTGGGACTTCATCTCGACGGGTCACGGAGACGTGCCGTGGGAGGACGCGTTCCGGATGCTCAACGCGATCGGCTACGACGGTCCGCTGTCCGTGGAGTGGGAGGACGCGGGGATGGATCGCCTCGTCGGCGCGGCCGAGGCGGTGGGCTTCGTGCGCAAGCACGCGTTCGACGCCCCGGACGCCGCGTTCGACGCGGCCTTCTCCTCGCGCTGAGCGCTCAGGCACCGGGGTGCAGCATGACCACGTCGTCGTGCTGCACCCCGCCGACGTCGTAGGTGCGGCGACCGACGACGTCGAAACCGTGCCGCCGGTAGAAGGCCTGGGCGCGCTGGTTCTCACCGTTGGTCCCGAGCCAGAACGGCCGGCCGGGGGCGAGACGGTGGGCTTCTGCGGTGGCGACGTCGAGCAGGCGGCCGGCCGTGCCGACGCCGAGATGGCCGGGGTGGACGTAGATCTTCGACAGCTCGACGGAGGGGCCGGACCCTGCGACCGACCGGAGGACGGCCGACTCCTCGTCCCCGGCCGGTTCGCCTCGTGCCAGGAGCGCGTAGCCGGCGACGGCTCCGGTGCCCTCCGTGGGACCCGTGGTCTCCGCGACGAGCAGCACGTGCTCGCTCGAGGCGGCCCAGGCGGCGAAGCGGGCCGGCGTCAGATGGGTGGCGATGTGGGCCGCCATCGTGGTGACGGGCGTCCCCGCGGGACAGGCGAGCGGGAACGTGAGGGCGGCGAGCCAGGCGGTCTCGGCCGCCTCGTGGACCCGGGCGGGGCGGACGACGACGGAAGGTGCGGTCACGCCTCCGAACGTAGCGTGTCCGCGGAGCAGGTCCAGGCCTGCTCCGCGGCGTGCTCCGGGGACCGGTCCGGGCCGGTCGGCGAGCCCGGGCCGGGGCCTTCACGGACGGTGGCGAGGGGTGCGGTCGCCTGACCTGCGGGGATGCTGACCTGGCGACTGTGCCCCGGGTCACGGTTCGCGGAGTTGGCGTCGCGCCGCTGGCCGTGTAATGTTCTCGAGGTCAGCCCGACAGGGAACGGACACCGCGAGGTGGCCGCCGGGGCTGAAACTCCACCGGAAGGGCGAGAGTGCTTCGTGCGCCTCGGCATCGGGTGCGGGGATCTTGTCGTGGTCGTCCCACTGATCGGGTCGCTGAGGCGGTTTGGACAGAGCGGGACGATCGGGTAAGGTTGAAGGGTTGCCCCGGACGGGGTCGGAACGGAAAGTTCTGGTCTTGGATGGTGTGCGTCGGTTGTTTGAGAACTCAACAGTGTGCTTGATAGTCAATGCCAAATTTTGAACCTTTTTGGTTCCTTTGGACTGGATTGAACAGCTAGTCTGTTTGGTCTGGCCAGTATCGATAGGCGACTGGTGGCCCCTTGGGGGTCGTTGGTTGTTTTCTCTCTTTTACGGAGAGTTTGATCCTGGCTCAGGACGAACGCTGGCGGCGTGCTTAACACATGCAAGTCGAACGGTGAAGCCCAGCTTGCTGGGTGGATCAGTGGCGAACGGGTGAGTAACACGTGAGCAACCTGCCCTCCACTTCGGGATAAGCCTTGGAAACGGGGTCTAATACCGGATATGAGCATCTGCCGCATGGTGGGTGTTGGAAAGTTTTTCGGTGGGGGATGGGCTCGCGGCCTATCAGCTTGTTGGTGGGGTGATGGCCTACCAAGGCGTCGACGGGTAGCCGGCCTGAGAGGGCGACCGGCCACACTGGGACTGAGACACGGCCCAGACTCCTACGGGAGGCAGCAGTGGGGAATATTGCACAATGGGCGAAAGCCTGATGCAGCGACGCCGCGTGAGGGATGACGGCCTTCGGGTTGTAAACCTCTTTCAGCAGGGAAGAAGGCCTTCGGGTGGACGGTACCTGCAGAAGAAGCGCCGGCTAACTACGTGCCAGCAGCCGCGGTAATACGTAGGGCGCAAGCGTTGTCCGGAATTATTGGGCGTAAAGAGCTCGTAGGCGGTCTGTCGCGTCTGGTGTGAAAACCCGAGGCTCAACCTCGGGCTTGCATCGGGTACGGGCAGACTAGAGTGCGGTAGGGGAGACTGGAATTCCTGGTGTAGCGGTGGAATGCGCAGATATCAGGAGGAACACCGATGGCGAAGGCAGGTCTCTGGGCCGCAACTGACGCTGAGGAGCGAAAGCATGGGGAGCGAACAGGATTAGATACCCTGGTAGTCCATGCCGTAAACGTTGGGCACTAGGTGTGGGGCTCATTCCACGAGTTCCGTGCCGCAGCTAACGCATTAAGTGCCCCGCCTGGGGAGTACGGCCGCAAGGCTAAAACTCAAAGGAATTGACGGGGGCCCGCACAAGCGGCGGAGCATGCGGATTAATTCGATGCAACGCGAAGAACCTTACCAAGGCTTGACATGCACCGGACGCTGCCAGAGATGGTGGTTCCGCAAGGTCGGTGCACAGGTGGTGCATGGTTGTCGTCAGCTCGTGTCGTGAGATGTTGGGTTAAGTCCCGCAACGAGCGCAACCCTCGTCCCATGTTGCCAGCGGGTTATGCCGGGGACTCATGGGAGACTGCCGGGGTCAACTCGGAGGAAGGCGGGGATGACGTCAAATCATCATGCCCCTTATGTCTTGGGCTTCACGCATGCTACAATGGCCGGTACAGAGGGCTGCGATACCGTAAGGTGGAGCGAATCCCAAAAAGCCGGTCTCAGTTCGGATTGGGGTCTGCAACTCGACCCCATGAAGTCGGAGTCGCTAGTAATCGCAGATCAGCAACGCTGCGGTGAATACGTTCCCGGGCCTTGTACACACCGCCCGTCAAGTCACGAAAGTTGGTAACACCCGAAGCTCATGGCCCAACCGGTTCGTCCGGGGGGAGTGGTCGAAGGTGGGACTGGCGATTGGGACTAAGTCGTAACAAGGTAGCCGTACCGGAAGGTGCGGCTGGATCACCTCCTTTCTAAGGAGCACATACTGCTCGCGTGGTGGGGTCTTGCCCTGCTGGTGGGTGGTCATGCACAGCCATCGTAGGCGCCGAACGTGTGTCTGGTGGTTGCTCTGGGTGGAACATTGACTGTTTGCGGTGCGCTGGGTGCGTGCCGGCTGCTAGTACGTCTGCTGCTTCGGTGGTGGGTGGGAACGTGGTCGGTGGTGTCTGGTTCGTCGTGTGAGCACACTGTTGGGTCCTGAGGCAACCGGCCTGCGTGGTCGGGTGACCTTTGATGGATACGGGTCGTCGGTCGGGTCTTCATACCGCTTCGCGCGTCGTGCCGGGTCGCTGCTCCTTCGGGGGTGGTGGTGGGGCAGGTGTGTGGGGGTCGGGTGGGCCTGGTGGCTGGCGGGACCGTCCGTTGCTTGAGAACTGCACAGTGGACGCGAGCATCCCAGATGTTCAAGTATTATTCTTGGATTTCTGTAGCATATTTGTAGTGTGTGTCGAAGTTTAGAAGGGCACATGGTGGATGCCTTGGCACTAGGAGCCGAAGAAGGACGTTGTAGCCTGCGTTAAGCCTCGGGGAGCTGGCAAACGAGCTGTGATCCGAGGGTGTCCGAATGGGGGAACCCAGCCGCAGTCATGTGCGGTTACCTGTACCTGAATTCATAGGGTGCAGGGGGGAACGTCGGGAAGTGAAACATCTCAGTACCGGCAGGAAGAGATATTCCGTGAGTAGTGGCGAGCGAAAGCGGATGAGGCCAAACCGTATGCGTGTCAAGCTGTCAGGCGTTGCGTGTGCGGGGTTGTGGGACCTTTCTCAGATCACTGACATGGTCTGGACCAGTAAGAAAGTCGTGTCATAGTCGAACCGCATTGAAAGGCGGACCGTAGAGGGTGTGAGTCCCGTAGACGAAATGGTGCGGCCTGGTGAAGGGGATCCCAAGTAGCACGGGGCCCGTGAAATCTCGTGTGAATCTGGCAAGACCACTTGCTAAGCCTAAATACTACCTAGTGACCGATAGCGGACAAGTACCGTGAGGGAAAGGTGAAAAGTACCCCGGGAGGGGAGTGAAATAGTACCTGAAACCGTGTGCCTACAATCCGTCGGAGCCTCCTTAGCAGGGGTGACGGCGTGCCTTTTGAAGAATGAGCCTGCGAGTTAGTGCTCGGTGGCGAGGTTAACCCGTGTGGGGAAGCCGTAGCGAAAGCGAGTCCGAACAGGGCGATTGAGTCGCCGGGTCTAGACCCGAAGCGAAGTGATCTAGCCATGGGCAGGTTGAAGCGCCGGTAAGACGGCGTGGAGGACCGAACCCACTTAGGTTGAAAACTGAGGGGATGACCTGTGGTTAGGGGTGAAAGGCCAATCAAACTTCGTGATAGCTGGTTCTCCCCGAAATGCATTTAGGTGCAGCGTCACGCGTTCCTTGCCGGAGGTAGAGCTACTGGATGGCCGATGGGCCTCACCAGGTTACTGACGTCAACCAAACTCCGAATGCCGGTAAGCCAGAGCGTGGCAGTGAGACTGCGGGGGATAAGCTTCGTAGTCGAGAGGGAAACAGCCCAGACCACCGGCTAAGGCCCCTAAGCGTGTGCTCAGTGGGAAAGGATGTGGAGTTGCACAGACAACCAGGAGGTTGGCTTAGAAGCAGCCACCCTTGAAAGAGTGCGTAATAGCTCACTGGTCAAGTGATTCCGCGCCGACAATGTAGCGGGGCTCAAGTACACCGCCGAAGCCGTGGCACTCACACTTTACCCAGCATCCCTTTCGGGGGTTGTTCAGGTGTGTGGGTGGGTAGGGGAGCGTCGTGTGGGCAGTGAAGTCGCAGGGTGACCTAGCGGTGGAGACCACACGAGTGAGAATGCAGGCATGAGTAGCGAAAGACGGGTGAGAAACCCGTCCGCCGAATGACCAAGGGTTCCAGGGCCAGGTTAATCCGCCCTGGGTAAGTCGGGACCTAAGGCGAGGCCGACAGGCGTAGTCGATGGACAAGGAGTTGATATTCTCCTACCGGCGAAGAACCGCCCATACCGAATCCGGTGATGCTGACCACCCCCGAGTACCACCGTCACCTTCGGGTGACACCGGTACAACGGCGTGGGACCCAATCCGGTAGTAGGTAAGCGTGTTAACAGGGGTGACGCAGGAAGGTAGCCCGGCGTGGCGATGGTAGACCACGTCCAAGGTCGTAGCCGGCTTCGTAGGCAAATCCGCGAAGCATATACGGTGAGAACTGACGGTGACCGCACAAGCGGGAATCGGGTGATCCTCAGCTGCCAAGAAAAGCCTCGACGCGAGGTTCTAGCCGCCCGTACCCCAAACCGACTCAGGTGGTCAGGTAGAGAATACCAAGGCGATCGAGATAATCGTGGTTAAGGAACTCGGCAAAATGCCCCCGTAACTTCGGGAGAAGGGGGGCCCGATCCGTGAACACCCTAGCGGTGGGAAGCGGTGAGGGCCGCAGAGACCAGGGAGAAGCGACTGTTTACTAAAAACACAGGTCCGTGCGAAGTCGCAAGACGATGTATACGGACTGACGCCTGCCCGGTGCTGGAAGGTTAAGAGGACGAGTCAGCGTAAGCGAAGCTCAGAATTTAAGCCCCAGTAAACGGCGGTGGTAACTATAACCATCCTAAGGTAGCGAAATTCCTTGTCGGGTAAGTTCCGACCTGCACGAATGGCGTAACGACTTCTCCGCTGTCTCAACCACGAACTCGGCGAAATTGCACTACGAGTAAAGATGCTCGTTACGCGCAGCAGGACGGAAAGACCCCGGGACCTTTACTATAGCTTGGTATTGGTGTTCGGTGCGGTTTGTGTAGGATAGGTGGGAGACTATGAAGCCCGCGCGCCAGCGCGAGTGGAGTCGCCGTTGAAATACCACTCTGACCGCATCGACCATCTAACCTCGGTCCGTGATCCGGATCAGGGACAGTGCCTGGTGGGTAGTTTAACTGGGGCGGTTGCCTCCCAAAATGTAACGGAGGCGCTCAAAGGTTCCCTCAGCCTGGTTGGCAATCAGGTGTCGAGTGCAAGTGCACAAGGGAGCTTGACTGTGAGACCGACAGGTCAAGCAGGGACGAAAGTCGGAACTAGTGATCCGGCGGTGGCTTGTGGAAGCGCCGTCGCTCAACGGATAAAAGGTACCCCGGGGATAACAGGCTGATCTTCCCCAAGAGTCCATATCGACGGGATGGTTTGGCACCTCGATGTCGGCTCGTCGCATCCTGGGGCTGGAGTAGGTCCCAAGGGTTGGGCTGTTCGCCCATTAAAGCGGCACGCGAGCTGGGTTTAGAACGTCGTGAGACAGTTCGGTCCCTATCCGCTGCGCGCGCAGGAAACTTGAGAAGGGCTGTCCCTAGTACGAGAGGACCGGGACGGACGAACCTCTGGTATGCCAGTTGTTCCGCCAGGAGCACCGCTGGTTCGCTACGTTCGGAAGGGATAACCGCTGAAAGCATCTAAGCGGGAAGCCTGCTTCAAGATGAGGTTTCCATCCCCCTCGTGGGGTGAAGGCACCCAGCTAGACCACTGGGTAGATAGGCCGGAAGTGGAAGACAGGACCAACGACTGTCGCAGCTGACCGGTACTAATAAGCCAACAACTTCAACACCAACACTTCTGCTATGCACGCGTCCACTGTGCGGTTCCCGAGAAACGGGCACCACCCCCCACCCACCTTGACCAGGTGGGAACACACGGGGAACCCGAACAACTCGATAACGTTACGGCGGTCACAGCGAAGGGGAAACGCCCGGTCCCATACCGAACCCGGAAGCTCAGCCCTTCAGCGCCGATGGTACTGCCCTGGAGACGGGGTGGGAGAGTAGGACGCCGCCGGACACCCTTTGACGAGGACCCCGCACCTTCTGGTGCGGGGTCCTTTGTCGTCGCCGGGAACGTGCCCGCTGCCGGCTGTGCCGACGACCGTCCGTCTGTTCACACGGACGTGACCACGCGGTGCCCTGGCGGGGCCCGAGGGACCACTAGACTGGCGGCCATGTCCACCATCTCCCGTGACGAGGTCGCGCGCGTCGCAGCACTGGCGCGGATCGAGCTGCGCTCCGACGAGCTGGACCGGCTCGCCGGCGAGCTCGACGTGATCGTCGAGTCCATCGCCAAGGTGAGCGCGGTCGCGACCCCTGAGGTCCCCGCCACGAGCCATCCGCTCCCGATGTCGAACGTCTTCCGCGCGGACGAGCCCGTCCCGTCGCTGCCGGTCGAGGACGTCCTGGCCGCCGCGCCGGACGCCGAGGACGGCCGGTTCGCCGTCCCGCAGATCCTGGGGGAGGAGTGACATGACGGACCTGACCAGACTGTCGGCGGCCGAGCTCGCCGAGAGGCTCCGTGCGCGCGAGGTGACGAGCACCGAGGTCACCCAGGCGTACCTGGACCGGATCGCCGTCGTCGAGCCCGCCGTCCACGCCTACCTCCACGTGTCCGCGGAGGAGGCTCTGGCCACCGCGCGCGACGTGGACGCCCGGCGCGCGGACGGCGAGGACCTGCATCCCCTGGCCGGTGTGCCGATCGCCGTCAAGGACGTGGTGGTCACCCAGGGCATGCCCTCCACCGCCGGCTCGAAGATCCTCGAGGGCTGGATCCCGCCGTACGACGCGACGCTCGTCGAGCGGATCCGTGCCGCGCGGATGCCCATCCTCGGCAAGACGAACATGGACGAGTTCGCCATGGGATCGTCGACGGAGCACTCGGCATACGGCAACACGCACAACCCGTGGGACCTGGACCGCATCCCGGGCGGCTCCGGGGGTGGCTCCGCCGCAGCGGTCGCGTCCTTCGCCGCCCCGCTCGCGATCGGCACGGACACCGGTGGGTCCATCCGCCAGCCGGGTGCCGTCACGGGCACCGTCGGCGTCAAGCCGACCTACGGGGGAGTCTCCCGCTACGGGCTCATCGCGCTCGCGTCGAGCCTCGACCAGGCCGGTCCGGTGACCAGGACGGTCCTGGACTCCGCGCTGCTGCACGAGCTCATCGGCGGGCACGACCCTCGTGACTCGACGTCGATCCCCGAGCCCCTGCCCGACGTCGTGGGTGCCGCTCGGCAGGGAGCGCTCGGTGACCTGAGCGGCGTCCGGGTCGGTGTCGTCGAGCAGCTGCAGGGCGACGGCTACCAGCCCGGTGTCCAGGCGCGGTTCGAGGAGTCGCTGGCGCTGCTGGAGGAGGCCGGCGCGGAGATCGTCCAGGTCTCCTGCCCGCACTTCGAGTACGCGCTGGCCGCCTACTACCTCATCCTGCCGGCCGAGGCGTCGAGCAACCTCGCCAAGTTCGACGGCATGCGCTTCGGCCTGCGTGTCGAGCCGGAGGAAGGCCCCGTCACCGCCGAGCGCGTCATGGCCGCCACCCGCGGCGCCGGGTTCGGCGACGAGGTCAAGCGCCGCATCATCCTGGGCACCTACGCCCTCAGCGCCGGCTACTACGACGCGTACTACGGCAGCGCGCAGAAGGTGCGCACGCTCATCCAGCGCGACTTCGAGGCCGCCTTCGAGCAGGCCGACGTCCTGGTGTCCCCGACGGCGCCGACGACGGCGTTCAAGCTCGGCGAGAAGCTGGACGACCCGCTGGCGATGTACCTGAACGACGTCGCCACGATCCCGGCGAACCTGGCCGGTGTACCGGGTATCTCGGTGCCGAACGGCCTGTCCGACGACAACCTGCCGGTCGGGTTCCAGGTGCTCGCCCCGGCGAAGGCCGACGACCGTCTCTACCGCGTCGGCGCCGCCCTCGAGGCCGCGCTCGAGACCCGCTGGGGCGGCCCGCTGCTCGACCGCGCCCCCGAGCTCGGCTGACGGACCCACGAAGGAGATGACTGTGACCCAGATGGTCGACTACGCCGACGCGGTCCGCCGGTACGACCCGGTGCTCGGCATCGAGGTGCACGTCGAGCTCGGTACCCGCACGAAGATGTTCTGCCCGGCCGAGGCCTCGTTCGGCGCGGAACCCAACACCCAGACGACGCCGGTGAGCCTCGGTCTGCCCGGCGCGCTGCCGGTGGTCAACGGCACAGCGGTGGAGTACGCGATCCGCATCGGTCTGGCGCTCAACTGCCAGATCGCGGAGTCGTGCCGCTTCGCCCGGAAGAACTACTTCTACCCGGACGTGCCGAAGAACTTCCAGACCTCTCAGTACGACGAGCCGATCGCGTTCGACGGCTGGCTCGACGTCGAGCTCGAGGACGGCACGATCCACAGGGTCGAGATCGAGCGGGCGCACATGGAGGAGGACGCGGGCAAGAACACCCACGTCGGCGGCTCCACCGGTCGCATCCACGGCGCGGAGTACTCGCTCGTGGACTACAACCGGGCCGGGATCCCGCTCGTGGAGATCGTCACCCGGCCGATCACCGGCGTGGGCGACCGCGCACCCGAGGTCGCCCGCGCCTACGTCCAGGCGCTGCGCGACATCTTCCGTGTCCTCGACGTGTCCGAGGCCAAGATGGAGCGCGGCAACGTCCGTGCCGACGTCAACGTGTCGTTGCGCCCCACCCCGCAGGACGAGCTGGGCACGCGCACCGAGACGAAGAACGTCAACTCCTTCCGGTCGGTCGAACGCGTCGTCCGGCACGAGATCTCCCGCCAGGCGGGCGCCCTCGACGCCGGCGAGACCATCGTCCAGGAGACCCGCCACTGGCACGAGGACACGGGCACCACCACGTCCGGCCGGGTGAAATCCGACGCCGAGGACTACCGCTACTTCCCGGAGCCCGACCTGGTGCCGGTCGAGCCGTCGCGCGAGTGGGTCGAGGAGATCCGCGCGACCCTGCCCGAGCTGCCGCAGGCGCGCCGTCGTCGGCTGCAGACCGAGTGGGGGTTCGCCGACGCCGAGATGCGTGACGTGGTCAACGCCGGGGCGATCGAGCTCATCGAGGCGACGGTGGCCGCCGGGTCCAGCCCGGCGGCGGCCCGCAAGTGGTGGATGGGCGAGCTGGCCCGTCGCGCCAAGGAGGCGGACCTCGACCTGGCCGAGCTGTCGATCACCCCCGCGCAGATCGGCGAGCTGCAGCGCCTCGTGGACAAGGGGCGGATCAACGACAAGATCGCCCGCCAGGTCCTCGACGGCGTGCTCGCCGGTGAGGGCGAGCCCGAGGCGGTCGTCGTGGCGCGCGGGCTGGAGATCGTCTCGGACGACGGCGCGTTGCTGGCCGCCATCGACGAGGCGCTCGCCGCGCAGCCCGATGTCGTGGAGAAGGTCCGCGGTGGCAACCAGGGACCGGTCGGCGCCATCATCGGCGCCGTCATGAAGGCCACGAAGGGGCAGGCCGACGCCAAGCGCGTGCGCGAGCTCGTGCTGGAGAGGATCGGCGCGTGAGGGGCCCCCTCCTCGCCGGGGAGATGATGCGTCTGCGTCCGATCGAGGCGCGGGACGCGGACCGGCTCTGGGAGTCCTTGCACGACCCGGAGGGCATGCGCCTGACGGGCACGACCGCGACCTTCTCGCGGGAGCAGGTCGACGAGTGGGCCGCCACGGTCTCCGAGCGCGACGGCCGCTACGACTGGGCGATCACCCCGGGCGCCGTGCGGGACGGCGAGCTGGTCAGCGACGAGCTGATCGGCGAGATCGTCCTCAACGACCTGGACACGGCCGCCCGCAGCGCGAACCTGCGCCTGCAGATGCTGCCGGACTACCGGGGCCGGGGGTACGGACGGGAGGCCATCGAGGAGGTGCTGCGGTTCGCCTTCGACGGTGTGCCGGGCGACAACGGTCCCCACCTGCATCGCGTGAGCCTCGACGTGCTCAGCATCAACCCGCGGGCCAAGGCGTTGTACGCCTCGCTCGGCTTCGTCGAGGAGGGGCGCCTGCGAGAGGTCTACCGGGACGGCGCCACGTGGGCGGACGCGATCGTGATGAGCGTCCTCGAGGACGAGTTCCGCGACCACCAGCGCTGACGTCCCACCATCAGGTCACGGCGCGCCACCTTCAGCGTGGTGCCCGCTGGAAGTCGTCGAGGGCGACGCGCCGCTCGACGGCGTGGTCGACGAGCGGCGCGGGGTAGCCGGCCGGGGGCTGGTCGAGCCGCCAGGGCTCCTGCACGCGGGCGACCGGGACGTCGCGGAGCTCGGGGACCCACCGGCGGACGTACTCGCCGTCCGGGTCGAACTTCGTGCCCTGCGTGACCGGGTTGAAGATGCGGAAGTACGGGGCCGCGTCGTACCCGGTGCCGGCCACCCACTGCCAGTTCAGCTGGTTCTGTGACACGTCGCCGTCGACCAGGTGCTCCATGAAGTGCGCGGCACCTCGTTGCCAGCGCACGTGCAGGTCCTTGACGAGGAAGGACGCGACGACCATGCGCACCCGGTTGTGCATCCATCCCGTGGCCAGGAGCTGGCGCATGCCCGCGTCCACGATCGGGTAGCCGGTGCGACCGGCCGTCCACGCGGCGAGGCGCTCGTCCTCCTGCGCGCCCCGCGCCCACGACTCCTCCGGCACGACGGTGCGCAACGAACGGGTGCGGGACGCCGGCTGGTGGTGCAGGACGTCCGCGTGGAACTCTCGCCACGCCAGCTCGGAACGGAACGAGGCGACGTCGTCGGCGGGTGCGCCGTCGGACGCCGCGGTGGCGAGGTCGGCGAGCAGGGTGCGCGGGTGGACCTCGCCCCAACGCAGGTGGACGGACATCGCCGAGGTGCCGGCCAGGTCCGGCCGGTCGCGCCGCTCGTCGTAGCCGGCGAGCCCGTCGTCGAGGAAGGCGTGCCACCGGCGCCGCGCGGCCGCCTCGCCGGCCCGGGGCAGCCGCGCCTCGGTGGCCGGCGGGGCGGGCAGGTCGTCGGCGGGCAGCGACGCCCACGGGATCGACCGTGGGCGCGCCGCGGGCGCCCGCCACCCGTGCTCCAGCCAGGCCCGCCGGAACGGGGTGAAGACCCGGTACGGCGTGCCGCCGCCGGTGCGGAGCCGACCGGGGGAGACGGCGTAGGCAGAACCGGTCACGACGAGCCGCCCGCCGTCCTCCGCGAGCGCCTCGGCAACCGCGTCGTCACGTCGCCGCCCGTACGGCTCGTGGCTGGCGGCGACGTGGACCTCCCGGGCGCCGGCCTCGCGGGCGATCTCGGGCACGACGGCGCGCGGGTCGCCGTGCCGGACGACGAGTGCGCCGTCGCAGGTCTCGTCGAGCGCGCGCAACGCGTCGAGGAGGTAGGCGAGCCGGTTGCGGCCGGCCCGCGACCACAGGGCGTCGTCGAGGACGTAGAGCCCGACGACGTCGCTGCCGTCCTGGCGGGCCGTCTCGACGGCGGCCAGCAGGGCGGGGTTGTCGGCGAGGCGCAGGTCGCGGCGGAACCACAGCACGGTCGAGGGCACCGGTCCACCGTAGTCCGGCACCCGGGCCGCGGCTCGTCGTCGGCCGGGCCGGCCGCCCGGTCGCAGGTCCGGTGCTCCGGCGCCAGAGTCTGCCCATGAGCGCGTCGTCGCGGCCGCCGGCGGGCGGTCCCGCTCATCGCGTCGGTGTACGGCAGCTCGGTCTACCTGCTGTCCATCGTCGGCGGGTGGCTGGCGGACCGGGTCGTCGGTGCGCGCCGCTCGGCACGGGACTCCTCAAGCCCAACGTGTCCGCGACGGTGGGCGAGCTGTACGACCGCGACGACCCGCGACGCGAGTCGGGGTTCTCGCTGTTCTACATGGGGACCAACCTCGGCTCGCTCGTCGCGCCGCTCGTGGTGGTGGGGCTGGTCCGGGCGGTCGCGCCGTGGGTGGTGCGGCACGTCCGGGCCGCCGACGAGGCGGAGGGGGTCCGGACCGCCGGTGCGTGACAGCCGCCTCCGGCGGAGCGCTCAGCGCAGCCAGCTGCTCGCCCCGGGCACCGGTGAGGCTGCCCAGGCGGGGCCGAGCCCCCACGTGTCGCCCGCACGGGTCAGGGCCAGCGTCACCAGCAGGACGATGTACACGACGTGCTCGTCGACGAGCGGGTTGTACGACCCGGCGGCGAACGGCCACGTCGACAGCCACAGGGAAAGCATGAGCAGGCCACCGGCGGCCACTGCGGGCCGCATCCCGACGCCCAGGAGCAGGGCGAACCCGGTGCCCAGCATGCCGAGCATGAACAGGATGTCGGTCACGGGACCGGACAGCGTCGCGAACGTCCCGGACAGCGGAGCGGCGACGTGCTCCAGGTAGCCCGCCGTCGGCGACGTCCCGGTGGTCAACCAGGCCGCCTCGGGCGGGGTGGCGTAACCCAGGCCGAACGCCTTGTCGGCCACCAGCCACAGGAACACGACGGAGAGCAGGAGGCGGCAGGAGGCGAGCGCACGGCGGGCCGCGGCGCCGGACGCCGACGTCCCGGCGTCGGCGGGGCTGGTCGGTGCGGAGGTCGTGGCCGTCATCGTCTCGTCCTCGTTCGTCTCGGTGGTGGGCACCTGCATCCTCAGCACCTCGGGGAAGCGGTGGCCAGCGTCCGGTGCAAGGTGGAGCGTTTATGCGCACGGATCTGTCCACCTGGTGGACCCGATGAGGGGCATCCCGTATGCCCACGTCGCGGGACGGGTGTGCCGCTCCGACGAGCGACGGCGTACGCTGCGCGAGCGTGCCGCTCGCGGCATGCGCGCCCCGTCTTGAAGGAGTGACATGAGCCGCCCCCTGCGTTCTCGCACGTCCACCCACGGCCGCAACATGTCCGGCGCCCGCGCCCTATGGCGCGCGACCGGCATGGGGTCCGAGGACTTCGGGAAGCCGATCGTCGCGATCGCGAACTCGTACACGCAGTTCGTCCCGGGGCACGTCCACCTCAAGGACATGGGCGACCTGGTGGCCGGCGCGATCCAGGAGGCCGGCGGGGTCGCCAAGGAGTTCAACACGATCGCCGTGGACGACGGCATCGCGATGGGCCACGGCGGCATGCTCTACTCGCTGCCGAGCCGGGACCTCATCGCGGACTCGGTCGAGTACATGGTCAACGCGCACTGCGCGGACGCGCTGGTGTGCATCTCGAACTGCGACAAGATCACCCCGGGGATGCTCAACGCGGCGCTGCGGCTCAACATCCCGGTCGTCTTCGTCTCCGGAGGGCCGATGGAGGCCGGCAAGGCGATCGTGGCCGACGGCGTCGCCAAGACCAGCCTCAACCTCATCAACGCGATCAACTACTCGGCGGACGACAACGTCTCGGACGAGACGCTGGCGAAGGTCGAGGAGGCGGCGTGCCCCACGTGCGGCTCCTGCTCGGGCATGTTCACCGCCAACTCCATGAACTGCCTCACCGAGGCGCTCGGGCTGTCGCTGCCCGGCAACGGGTCCACGCTGGCCACCCACGCCGCCCGCAAGGAGCTGTTCCTCGAGGCCGGGCGGACCATCGTCGACCTGGCGAAGCGGTACTACGACGACGAGGACGACTCCGCGGCGCCGCGCGGCATCGCGACCAAGGCGGCGTTCCACAACGCGATGGCGCTCGACGTCGCCATGGGCGGCTCGACCAACACCGTCCTGCACGTGCTGGCCGCCGCGCAGGAGGGCGAGATCGACTTCACGCTCACCGACATCGAGGACATCAGCCGTCGCGTGCCGTGCCTCAGCAAGGTGGCCCCCAACCACCCGGACTACCACATGGAGGACGTCCACCGGGCCGGTGGCATCCCCGCGCTCCTGGGCGAGCTGCGCCGCGCCGACCTTCTCGAGACCGACGTGACCAGCGTGCACACCCCGACCCTCGAGGGCTGGCTGGACGACTGGGACATCCGGTCCGGCAAAGCCACGCCCACGGCGCTGGGGCTCTTTCACGCAGCCCCGGGCGGGGTGCGCACCACGCAGGCGTTCTCCACCCGGAACCGCTGGGAGTCCTTGGACACCGACGCGGCCGAGGGCTGCATCCGCGACCTCGAGCACGCGTACACCGTCGAGGGCGGCCTCGCGGTGCTGCGCGGCAACCTCGCCGAGGACGGCGCCGTGTTCAAGACGGCCGGGGTGGACCCGGACGTCTTCCACTTCGTCGGCAAGGCCCTCGTGTGCGAGTCGCAGGAGGACGCCGTGGAGAAGATCCTCACCAAGCAGGTCGAGCCCGGGCACGTCGTCGTGGTGCGCTACGAGGGCCCCGCGGGCGGTCCGGGCATGCAGGAGATGCTGTACCCCACCTCGTTCATCAAGGGCCGGGGGCTCGGCAAGGTCTGCGCCCTCATCACCGACGGCCGGTTCTCCGGCGGGTCGAGCGGCATCTCGATCGGCCACGTCTCCCCGGAGGCGGCGGCCGGTGGGCTCATCGGTCTGGTCGAGGACGGCGACGAGATCGAGATCGACGTCGACTCGCGCGCCATCAGGCTCAACGTCCCCGACGCCGTGCTCGCCGAGCGCCGAGCCAAGATGGAGGCCTCGGAGAACCCGTGGCAGCCGGTCGACCGGGACCGCTACGTCTCGCCCGCCCTGCAGGCCTACGCCGCGATGGCGACGTCGGCCGACCGCGGCGCCGTGCGGGACGTCTCCCTGGTCACGCGCCGCTGACCGTGCGGGTCGTCGACCTCTGTGCGGACGACGCCGACATCGTCCAGCGGCTCTTCGCCGACGACGGCGGGTACTGCCGGCGCGTCGCCGGCCGGCAGCCCGAGGCGTCCGACGCGCTGGTCGTGCTCACCGAGCGTCCGCCGGGGGTCCCGGCGACGGCGAAGCACGTCCTCGGGCTGTCCGACGGCGCCGACCTGGTCGCGCTCGCCGACGTGATCCGCGGCTGGCCGACCGTGGAGCACGCGCACGTCGGGCTGCTCCAGACGGCGGCGACGCGGCACCGGCGAGGGGTCGGCCGCGCGCTGCACCGTGCGGTGGAGGAGCGGGTGGCGACATGGCCGGAGGTCACGACGCTCCGGCTCGCCGTCGTCGACAGGAACCGCGAGGTCGCGGAACCGTTCTGGCGCGCGATGGGCTACGGTCCGACGGGCGAGACGAGACCCTTCGCGTCCGGGACCGTCCGGTCCGTGGCGCGGATCTGGACGCGGCCGGTCCTGTCCTGACGCGCCGGGTCGGTCGGCCGGGGCAAGAACAAGGGGTGTCGGCAGGTCCGCACGGCCGAGGGCCGTCGTCGGGCCTAGCCTGGGCGCATGAGTGCCGACGCTGCTGCCGCCCGGACCACACCCGACATCAAGCCCCGTTCCCGCCAGGTCACCGACGGTCTGGAGGCGACCGCCGCGCGCGGCATGCTCCGCGCCGTCGGGCTCGGTGACGACGACTTCGCCAAGCCGCAGATCGGGGTGGCGAGCTCCTGGAACGAGATCACCCCGTGCAACCTGTCGCTCGACCGCCTGGCGGGCGCGGTGAAGAACGGAGTGCACGCGGGCGGGGGCTTCCCGCTGGAGTTCGGCACCATCTCCGTCTCGGACGGCATCTCGATGGGGCACGAGGGGATGCACTTCTCGCTCGTGAGCCGCGACGTCATCGCCGACTCCGTCGAGACGGTCATGCAGGCCGAGCGTCTCGACGGATCGGTGCTGCTCGCCGGCTGCGACAAGTCGCTGCCCGGGATGCTCATGGCCGCCGCTCGCCTCGACCTGGCCAGCGTGTTCCTCTATGCGGGCTCCATCATGCCGGGCTGGGTGAAGCTCTCGGACGGCATGGAGAAGGACGTCACGATCATCGACGCCTTCGAGGCGGTCGGCGCGTGCTCGCGCGGGCTCATGAGCCGCGAGGACGTGGACCGCATCGAACGGGCGATCTGCCCCGGCGAGGGTGCGTGCGGCGGGATGTACACCGCCAACACGATGGCTTCCGCCGCCGAGGCCATGGGCATGTCCCTGCCAGGGTCCGCCGCCCCGCCGTCGGCCGACCGGCGTCGCGACACGTTCGCCCACGCCTCCGGAGAGGCGGTCGTGGAGATGCTGCGCCGCGGGATCACCGCCCGCGACATCATGACGAAGGAGGCGTTCGAGAACGCGATCGCCGTCGTCATGGCGTTCGGCGGCTCGACCAACGCCGTGCTGCACCTGCTGGCCATCGCCCACGAGGCCGAGGTCGACCTCACGCTCGAGGACTTCGACCGGGTCGCGAGCCGGGTGCCGCACCTGGGCGACCTCAAGCCGTTCGGGCGCTACGTGATGAACGACGTCGACCGCATCGGCGGCGTGCCGGTCATCATGAAGGCGCTGCTCGACGCCGGGCTGCTGCACGGCGACTGCCTGACGGTCACGGGCCGCACCGTGCGCGAGAACCTGGCCGAGATCGACCCGCCGGACCCGGACGGCAAGATCCTGCGGGCGCTCGCGGAGCCGATCCACCCGACCGGCGGGATCACCATCCTGCACGGCTCGCTCGCCCCGGACGGCGCCGTCGTCAAGAGCGCGGGCTTCGACTCGGACGTCTTCGAGGGCACGGCGCGCGTGTTCGAGCGCGAGCGCGGCGCGCTCGACGCGCTCGAGGACGGCACGATCCAGGCCGGGGACGTCGTCGTCATCCGCTACGAGGGTCCGAAGGGCGGGCCGGGCATGCGCGAGATGCTCGCGATCACCGGCGCGATCAAGGGCGCCGGGCTCGGCAAGGACGTCCTGCTCATCACCGACGGCCGGTTCTCCGGCGGGACCACCGGGCTGTGCGTCGGGCACATCGCCCCCGAAGCCGTCGACGGCGGCCCGATCGCGTTCGTGCACGACGGCGACCGGATCCGTCTCGACGTGGCGGCCAAGACCCTCGACGTCCTCGTGGGCGACGAGGAGCTCGCGGCCCGTCGCGCCTCGGGCTGGCAGCCCGTGCCGCACGGCTACACCCGGGGCGTGCTGGCCAAGTACACGAAGCTGGTGCAGTCCGCCTCGCGCGGTGCGGTGCTCGGCTGAGGTGGCGGCACGCCGGGACCGGCACCCCGGTGACCGGTTCGGCGGGCGTCGGACGCCGGCCCTAGCGTGGGACGCGGAGGTGTGACCCATGAGCGATCGAATCAGCGCCGCCGACTTCCAGGCGGCCGACGGCACCGACGACTGGCGGGTGACGGCCGACGAGCGGGCGACCGCGGTCTTCCGAACGGGCAGCTTCACCACGGGGGTGCAGCTCGTCGAGGCGATCGGCGAGCTGGCCGAGGCCGCGAACCACCACCCGGACGTCGACCTGCGCTACGGCACGGTGACCGTGCGGCTGACGTCGCACGACGTCGGAGGGCTCAGCGAGCGGGACGAGGCGCTCGCGGTGCAGGTCTCACAGGCGGCCCGGGAGCTCGACGTCACGGCGGACCCGGCGGCGCCGACCGGGATCACCGTCGGCATCGACGTGCTCGACGGCCGGGCCGTGCAGCCCTTCTGGCGGGCCGTGCTCGGCTACCAGGAGACGACCGGCGGCGACGCCGACGACGCCGCACCGGCTCTCGTCGACCCGTCCGGCGCGCTGCCCACGGTGTGGTTCCAGCAGATGGACGCACCCCGCGAGCAGCGCAACCGGATCCATCTCGACGTCTACGTCGGCCCCGGCGTCGCCGAGCAGCGGGTCGCCGACGCCGTGGCCGCAGGCGGACGGATCGTCACCGACGAGTTCGCGCCCGCCTGGTGGGTACTGGCGGACGCCGAGGGCAACGAGGCCTGCGTCTGCACCTGGCAGGAGGCTGCTGAGCGCTGACCGGGGGGACGTCGAACCCACCACCTGTCGGGGACCGCGAACGCCCCGGAACCGTCAGGCGCGCGTGACGACCAGGCGGTCGTACCCGGGGACGAGGGCGCGCCGAGTGGCGCGCCGGGAGGAGATCGTCAGCGGCACGCCGTCGTCCCACAGCGCGTGCAGCAGGGCCGCGATCTCCGCGCGGGCGAGCGCCGCCCCGAGACACAGGTGACGTCCCGCGCCGAACCACAGCTGGCGCGTCTGGGGAGCGTACGGCCGGTCGGCGCGGAACGGTCCGGCGGCGACGTTCGCCGCCCAGGTGAGGACGAGGATGCGCTCACCTGCGCGCAGCGTGCGGCCGGCGACATCGACGTCTGCCGACACGCCGCGACCGATGACCGAGGCAGGGCTCGTCACGCGGAGCCCCTCACGGACCGCGTTCTCGACGACGTCCGGCTCGCCGGCCGCGCGTTCGGAGGGCTGCTCGCGCTCGGCGGCGAGCCGGCCCAGCAGGAGGTGCTGCTCACCGGTGTCGACGAGGAGCGCTGCCGTGCGGGTCATCGCGGACGCGGACGTCTCGGTGCCGGCGACGAGGAGGAGACTCGCGAGGCCGGTCGTCTCGGCCAGGCCGAGGCCGATCTCTCGGCACCGCCCGAGCAGGTGGTCCGGCGACGCGTCCCGCCACCCGTCGGGGACACCGCGGGTCAGCTCGGCCACGATGGCTCGCGCCGCCGCGACCTGCCCGGGTGACAGGGCGGTCGATCCGGCGCTACCGAGCGCGATGGCGGCCAGCCGCTCCCCGGTGGTGAAGGCGGCGTGCGCCTCCGCGGCGCTCGGTGGCTGACCGGGGTCGCCCTGTGCGGGGATGCCGAGCAGCGAGATCATCATCCGCCCCACGAGGACCCGCGCGAGCCGACCGATGTCCACGCGCCCGCCTGCAGCGAGCGTGCAGCGTGCCTGGCCCAGCGGGTCGCTCCAGGCCGTGTCGACGAGCCGCGCGGAGTTCGCCTCGGTGAACAGCTCACGCGAACGGGCGCGCAGGTCGTGGTGACCGGGGCCGTCGAAGAGGTCGAGCACCCAGTCTCCGAGGATCTGCGCCCACAGGTGCCCGACGCCGCCCTCCGCGACGAGGGTGAAGTGCTGGTGGTCGGTCAGGACCCGCCGGCCGACCGTCGGGTCCGCCGTCACCCACCCGAGGCCGGGGACCCGGCGGAGCCCGCCGGCACCGCCCGGGCGTGGGCCGGCGAGGGCGCCTCCCGCCAGGAGGACCCCGGCCATCGCGGGCCGGGCGGCGGCGAGGACCTGCAGCTCGTGGCGGGTCGTCGGCAGCAGACGCCGTCGACCCGGGGCAGCGGTCGGGTACGGGGTCACCCGACCATTGTGGTGCACGCCCCGAGACCACCCGCGCCGGACCTGTGGACGGCGGCATCACCGGACAGGGGCACGACTATCCTGTCGCGGGTGCCCGTCACCGCCCAGCCGTCCGACCGGACCGCACCTCGCCCGACGTCCACGACGGCGGTGATCGCCGGCGTCGGCGTCCACCTGCCGGAACGCACGGTGGACGTGCGCGCCGCCGAGCTCGAGCTCGCCGCGCGCAACCCCGGTGCCGTGCCCCGCGTCCCCCTGGTGTCGCGACTGACCGGGGTGCGCCGGGTGCACGTCCTGCCCGACTCGTGGGACGCGTCGGACCTCGCGGTCGCCGCGGCCGGGAAGCTGCTCGCGGCGGAGGGCCTCGCCACCGACGACGTCGACCTGCTGCTGTTCGCCTCGGCGACGCAGGACATGATCGAACCCGCGACGAGCCACATCGTCGCGGCGAAGCTGGGCGTGCGGGCGCCGGTCATGGACGTCAAGAACGCGTGCAACTCGGTGCTGAACGCGATCGAGGTCGCCGAGGCGCTCGTCGGGGCCGGCGGGTACCGCACGGTCCTGATCACCTGCGGCGAGGCGCCCACGCGCGGGGTCCGTCGTGACGTGCCGGACCGGGCCACCTACCTGCTCTCCGCGCCCGGGTACACCATTTCCGACGCCGGGGCGGCGGTCCTCGTCCGTCGTGCCACGCCCGAGGAGTCCGGCGCCCGGGACGCGCAGGGCCGGCCGGCGCCGCGCGGGATCCTCGCCAGCGCCTTCGGCGCGGACTCGACGCGCTGGGACGTGGGGATGCTCCCCGGCGGCGGCACCGCGCACCCCCGCGACCCCGAGCGGACGTACTTCGAGATCGACGGGTCGCGGCTGCGCGAGGCGTTCCTCGCCCTCGGGCCCGACGTCGTCCACCAGGCGCTGGAGCGGGCCGGCGTCACCTGGGACGACGTCGCCCTGGTCGCCGTCCACCAGGTGGCGGTCGCGTACCTCGACGACGTCCAGGTCGCGCTCGGCCTGCCACCGGGGCGCACCGTCGTCACGGTCGCCGACCACGGGAACGTGGCCTCGGCGTCCCTGCCGCTGCAGCTCCGGACCGCTCTGGACACGTGCCGGGTCGGACCCGGCGACCTGGTGGTGCTCGTCGGTCTCGCCGGCGGCATCAGCATCGGCGCGACGGTCGTCCGGCTGTGAGCCGGACCCGGTCCGCCCCGGCGGGACCGCGCTCCTCGTACCGTCTGGCCGTGGTCGTCCCGGCTCGCGACGAGGTGCACGGCGTCGGCGCCACCCTCGCCGCGCTGCGCGACCAGCAGGACCCGGACTTCGACCTGGTCGTCGTGGACAACGGCTCGTCGGACGGGACCGGCGAGCTCGTGCGGGCCACGGCGGAGGTATGGGGCATGACACGGTGGCGCGTGGTCGACGAGGCGCAGAAGGGCACCGGCGCCGCCGCCGACACGGGGATGCGGGCGGCGATCGCGGCCGGCGCGACGCACCTCGCGCGCACCGACGCCGACTGCCTGCCCGCACCCGACTGGACGCGTCGCGTCCGGGACGCGTTCGCCGCCGGGCACGACCTCGTCGCCGGCCGCCTCGTCCCGCGCACCGACGACCGGCCGGTCTCGCGCGTCCAGCAGGCCGTGCTGGCGGCGGCGGTGGTCGTCGCGAGCACGTTCGGCCGGTTCCGGCCCGGCAACCAGGACCCGGGCTACCGGGGTCCGTACGTGATGGCGGCGGGGTGCAACATGGCGATCACGGCGGCCCTGTACGAGGCGGCCGGGGGCTTCCCGCGCACGGCCATCGAGGACCTCCACGAGGACCGTGCCCTCGTCAACGCCGTCCGCCGCCTCACGACCCGGTACGGCGCGCACCGCGAGGTCGTGGTGCGCGCCTCCGCGCGGCGGGCCCACGCCTGGGGCCTGGTCCGCACCCTCGGCTGGTACGCCGACCACCGATACCGCCCCGAGGTCGTGGACATCCGATGACGGCCCTGCGGTGGGAGGAACGCGTCCAGCGGGGGGCTCACCCGCTGGCCTACCCGGCGATCCGCGGGCTGCGGCGGCTCGGTCCGGTGGTGCGGGTCCCCGGGATCGGCGTCGTCGTCTCGGACGCCGCGACCGCCCGGGAGGTGCTGCTGGACACCGACCGGTTCTCCAAGGTCGGCCCGGGAGCGCCGTCGGACCTGTGGACGCCGGTGCTCGGCCCCTCCGTGCTGCTCAACATGGAGGGGACCGACCACGGCCGGCTGCGCCGCACGCTGGCCGGCCTGTTCACCCCGCGCACCGTGCGCGAGCTCGTCGCGGTGAGCGTGCCGGCCGCCCTGGCGGCGCTGCCCGAGCGACTGCTGGCGGGGGAGCGGGTCGACCTGGTCGCGGAGACGGCGACCATCGCCGGGACGGTGATCTGTGCGATGACGGGGTTGCCGCCGACCGACGCCGCCGTGCGCGAGGCGATGACCGCCGCCCAGTCGGTCGTCGGCCTGGTGCGCCTGCACCGGCACAGCCTGACGCCCTCCCAGGTACGCCACGCGCGGGCGGTGCTCGCCCGGCTGTCGGAGCCCGCGCGCGACGCCTACCGGGACGGCGACCCGGCCACCGTCCCGGGGCGGATGCGTGAGCTGGGCCTGTCGGAGGAGGAGGCGCTGGGAGCGGTGGGCGCCTTCGTGCTCACCGGGACCGAGACCGTCCAGTCCTTCGTCCCGCGCCTGGTGGCGCTCGCCGCGGACACGGGCTGGCTCGACCGGCTGCTGGCCGCGGACCCGGCGACACCGGAAGGCGCCGCCCTGCGCGGTCGGGTGGTCGAGGAGGCGCTGCGGGTCACGGCGCCCACCCCGGCGATGCTCCGGTCGGTCCGCGCGGACGCGGCCGTGGGCACGGTGCGGGTCCGCGCAGGTGACCGCGTCGTCGTCGCGACGATCTCGTGCTGCCGCGACGCCGGCCCGTTCGACCCGGGCACACCGGCCGACGCCGCCGTCCGGCACCTCTGGTTCGGTGCCGGACCGCACTTCTGCCTCGGGATGCCGCTCGCCCTGGCGCAGGTCGACGCCGTGCTGGACGCCCTGCGGTCCGTCGCCGTGGCGGGGCGTGCCCTCCGGGTCGTGGACCGGTCGGTGGCGCGCGGCGTCCTCATCCCCGCCTACCGCTCGTTGACCGTGGAGGCCGCATGACCACCGGTGCCCACCTGCTCGACCCGATCCTCGCCCGCGGGGCCACCGGGCATCCCGGGGCCGATGACGTCGCGCTGCGGCGGTGGGCCCGGGGCGGACGACGCGGCCCACGGGTGCGCGCGGAGGTCACGTACGGCGACCTGGCACGACGTATCACGGCGACCGCCGCGGCGCTCGCCGCCGACGGGCTCGCCCCGGGCGACCGGGCGCTGTTCTCGGTGCGCCCACGCCCCCAGGGCGTCGTGCTGGCGCTAGGTGCCGTCCGTGCCGGCGCGACGGTCGTGTTCGTCGACCCGGGGTCGACACCGGAGCTGTTCGCCGCGCGCGTGGCCGCCGCCCGGCCGGCGCTCGCGATGACCGAGTCCCTGCTCTACGCCGTCTCGCGGGGCCCGCTGCGCCGCGTCGCGCGCGCCCGGGGCGTCTTGCTGCCGGACTACGCCACGCTGCCCGTCCGGCACGTGCACGCCGGGACGTGGCTGCCGGGGGTGCCGCGCGGCTCGCGGTCGGCGGCGACCCTGGCGCGTACGGTCCCGGACGCCGGCCCCCTGCCGGATCTCGACCCAAACCGCGAGGCGCTGGTCGTGTTCACCTCCGGCACGACGGCGCAGCCGCGCGCCGTGGTGCACAGCGCGGGCTCGCTGCTGGCCGGGTGCGACCTGCTGCGCGAGGTCTTCGACCTCGCCCCCGGCGACGTGGTGCACACCGACCAGATGCTGCTGGGCATGCCCGCGCTGCTCGCCGGCGCGACGTGGTCGGTCCCCGCCGACCCGCCGGGCCGGGACGTCGTGGCGTTCGGGCGGTGCCTGGCCGACGCCGCGGGGACCTATCTCGTGCCCGCGGACGTGACCGCGCTGCTGGACGCCGTCGAGGACGGGCGGCTGCCGGCCCGGGGACCGCGGGTGGCGCTGGTCGGGGGAGCGCCGGTGACCCGGGCGCTGCTCGAGCGCGCCACCCGGATCCTGCCCGGCACCCGCTGGGTCGGCGTCTACGGGATGACGGAGATCCTGCCGGTCGCTGTCGTCGAGGCGGACGACAAGCTCGCGTTCGGCGGCGACGGGGACCTGGTGGGCCGTCCGTTGCCCCGGGTGGAGGCGTGGCTGGGCCGTGCCGAGGACGCGGAGGACGGCGTCGGTGAGCTCGTGCTCGGCGGCCCCTCGCTCATGGCGGGCTACCTGCACGACCTCGACGCCGCGGGCGCTCCCGCACGTGCCCGCGAGCACCGCACCGGTGACCTCGCGCGCCTCGAGCCCGACGGCCGCATCGTGCTCGTCGGCCGGACGCGGGACATGATCATCCGCGGGACGACGAACATCTATCCCGGCCTCTTCGAGCCACGGATCGCGGCGCTCGACGGCGTCGGCGAGGCCGTGCTCGTCGGCCTGCCCCGCACCGACGGCGACGAGGTGGTCGCACTGGTCGTCACCTCGGCGCAGTCACCGGCGCGTCGCCCGAGAGAGGTGGCCCTCGACGCGGACCACCCGCTCGTCGCGCAGCTGCGGGTCGCGCTGCCGGACGTGCTCGACCACGACGCGCTGCCCGACGTCGTGCTGCACGCGTCGCACGTCCCGGTGGCCGGACGCAGCCGCAAGCCCGACCGGACGGCGCTCGCCCGCGCCGCGGCCCGGTGGTGCCCGGACGCGGTGTCCGGGTGGGAACCGGGGCCCGGCACCGGTCGTCTGGCAGGGTAGGCCCATGGGAAAGGTTCATGAGCGCATCGACGACCGGCTGCGGTCGTTCCTCGAGGCCCAGCACGTGTTCTTCGTGGGGACGGCGCCGCTGTCCGGTGACGGCCGGGTGAACGTCTCCCCGAAGGGCGTCGACGGTTCGTTCGTGGTGCTGGACGACCGCACGGTGTCCTACCTGGACATCACGGCGTCCGGGGCGGAGACGATCGCGCACCTGCGGGAGAACGGGCGGGTCACGCTGATGTTCTGCGCCTTCGAGGGGCCGCCGAACATCGTGCGCCTGCACGGCCGCGGGCGGGTCGTGAGCCTGTACGACGACGAGTACGCGGACCTGGCGGAGCACTTCACCGAGCGGCGCGGGGCCCGGGCCGTCATCGTCGTCGACGTCGAGCGGGTCTCCGACTCGTGCGGGTACGGCGTGCCGCTCTACGACCACGCCGGCGAACGCGACCTCCTGCCCGCGTTCATGGACCGCAAGGGTGCCGACGGTCAGGTCGCCTACCGCCGGGCCAAGAACCTGACCAGCATCGACGGGCTGCCGGCGTTCGACGACGATCCCGCGCCGGCCGAGGGGCCCGTGGGGTCGCAGCCGTGACCGCCGTCACGCCCCGGACACCCCCGTGTCCATCATGCGGGACGCTTCGACCACGGCGTGACATCGACCGTCCGACGGCGTAACGTGCGTCACGTGCAGACGATTCTTCTCGTAGTACTTCCTGAGCGCGCCGGCTGAGGCCCCGCACAGGCTTTCGTCAGCGCGCTCACCCCTCGTCAGTCCCTCGTCCCGGGACCGGGGGGTTTTTCGTTGCACAGATACCCCGGATCAACCCAGATCGAGCGGCAGGAGAGACCCCATGGGCCAGCCGAACCCGACACCAGCCCAGGTGGCTGCACGTACCGCGCCCCGCGGCGTCGACCGCGTGGTAGGCGAGCAGGTCACCGGCGCCCAGTCGATCGTCCGGTCGCTCGAGGCCGTCGGGGTCGAGAACGTCTTCGGCATCCCCGGCGGTGCGATCCTGCCGACCTACGACCCGTTGATGGACTCGGCGAAGCTGCGCCACATCCTCGTGCGTCACGAGCAGGGCGGCGGCCACGCGGCCTCCGGCTACGCGCACGCTACCGGAAAGGTCGGCGTGACCATGGCGACGTCGGGCCCGGGGGCGACCAACCTGGTCACACCGCTCGCCGACGCCAACATGGACTCCATCCCGATGGTCGCGATCACCGGGCAGGTGGCCGCCCCGGCCATCGGGACCGACGCCTTCCAGGAGGCGGACATCGTCGGCATCACGATGCCGGTGACCAAGCACTCCTACCTCGTCACCGACCCGGACGAGATCCCGCGCACCATCGCCGAGGCGTTCCACATCGCCTCGACCGGGCGCCCCGGTCCCGTGCTCGTCGACATCGCGAAGTCCGCCATGCAGGAGCGCACCACGTTCTCGTGGCCGCAGGAGCTCGCGCTGCCCGGCTACCACCCGGTGACGAAGCCGCACGCCAAGCAGGTCCGCGAGGCCGCCAAGCTGCTCGCCACGGCCCGCCGCCCGGTGCTGTACGTGGGCGGTGGCGTCATCCGGTCGGGTGCCTCGGCGGCGCTGCGTCGCCTGGTAGACACCTCGGGTGCCGCGGTCGTCACCACGCTCATGGCCCGTGGCTCCGTGCCGGACTCGCACCCGCAGCACCTGGGCATGCCCGGCATGCACGGCACGGTGCCGGCCGTCGCGGCTCTGCAGAAGGCGGACCTCGTCGTGGCGCTCGGCGCCCGGTTCGACGACCGCGTCACCGGCAAGCTGTCCAGCTTCGCGCCGCACGCCGCCGTCATCCACGCGGACATCGACCCCGCCGAGATCGGCAAGAACCGCGCTGTCGACGTCCCCATCGTCGGGGACCTGCGTGAGGTGATCGAGGAGCTGGTGCCCGCGCTGCAGGCGGAGCAGGAGCGGACGGGCAAGCCCGACGTCGAGGCGTGGTGGCACCAGATCGACACGTGGCGCGAGACCTACCCGCTGGGCTTCTCCTCGACGGCGGACGGGCACCTCGCCCCGCAGCACGTGATCTCGCGGCTCGGCGAGATCGCCGGCCCCGACGCCATCTACGTCGCCGGCGTGGGCCAGCACCAGATGTGGGCGGCGCAGTTCATCCGGTACGAGCGCCCGAACACGTGGATCAACTCCGGCGGCCTGGGCACCATGGGCTTCTCGGTGCCCGCGGCCATGGGTGCCAAGGTCGGCGAGCCCGACCGTGACGTGTGGGCGATCGACGGCGACGGCTGCTTCCAGATGACCAACCAGGAGCTCGCGACCTGCGCGATCAACGACATCCCCATCAAGGTGGCGCTGATCAACAACAGCTCGCTCGGCATGGTCCGCCAGTGGCAGACGCTCTTCTACAACGAGCGGTACTCCAACACCGACCTGCACACCGGCCACGGCACCGTGCGGATCCCCGACTTCGTCAAGCTGGCCGAGGCCTACGGCTGCGTCGGCATCCGCGTCGAGCACGAGTCCGAGGTGGACGACGCCATCAAGAGGGCGAACGAGATCGACGACCGCCCCGTCGTCGTCGACTTCAACGTCTCGCGCGACGCGATGGTGTGGCCCATGGTCGCGGCCGGCGTGAGCAACGACGACATCCAGTACGCGCGCGGCATCTCGCCCGCCTGGGAACGCGAAGACTGAGTGAGGACTGAACCATGTCGCGACACACGCTGTCCGTGCTGGTGGAGAACAAGCCCGGCGTCCTGACACGCGTCGCCGGCCTCTTCGCCCGCCGTGCCTTCAACATCCACTCCCTGGCCGTCGGCCCCACCGAGCACGACGAGATCTCCCGGATCACCGTGGTCGTGGACGTCGACGAGCACCCGCTCGAGCAGGTCACCAAGCAGCTGAACAAGCTCGTGCACGTGATCAAGATCGTGGAGCTCGACGCCGAGGTGTCCGTCCAGCGCGAGCTCCTGCTCGTCAAGGTCAAGGCCGACGCCGCCACGCGGTCCGGCGTCCTCGAGGTCGTCGAGCTGTTCCGCGCCCATGTCGTGGACGTGGTGCCGGACACGGTCGTCATCGAGGCGACCGGGACGAGCACCAAGCTCGACGCGCTGCTGACCGCGCTCGAACCCTTCGGGGTCCGCGAGATCGTCAAGTCCGGGACCCTCGCCGTCGGGCGCGGGTCGCGGTCCATCACCGACCGGGCCCTGGAACGGGTGCGCAGCGCCTGAGACGCCGCGTCACCTCCCGCCCGAGGCCTGGCACCATCAACCCGACACCCCCCGACGCGAACCACCCGAGAAAGAGGAGCACCACCGTGGCTGAGATGTTCTACGAGGACGCCGCCGACCTGTCCATCATCCAGCAGCGCAAGGTCGCGGTCATCGGCTACGGCAGCCAGGGCCACGCCCACGCGCTCAACCTGCGCGACTCCGGCGTCGACGTCCGCGTCGGCCTGCGTGCCGGCTCGTCCTCGCAGCAGAAGGCCGAGAACGAGGGCCTCAAGGTCCTGCCCGTCGCCGACGCCGTCAAGGAGGCCGACGTCGTCGTCATCCTGGCCCCGGACCAGGTCCAGCGTGACCTGTACCGCGACGAGATCGCCCCGAACCTGACCGAGGGCACCGCGCTCGTGTTCGGGCACGGCTTCAACATCCGCTTCGGCTACATCAAGCCCGAGGCCGGCCACGACGTGCTCATGGTCGCCCCCAAGGGCCCGGGCCACCTCGTGCGCCGCGAGTACGTCGACGGGCGCGGCGTCCCCGTGATCGTCGCCGTCGAGCAGGACGCCTCCGGCTCGGCCTGGGACCTCGCGCTGTCCTACGCCGCCGGCATCGGCGGCCTGCGTGCCGGTGGCATCAAGACCACCTTCACCGAGGAGACCGAGACCGACCTGTTCGGTGAGCAGGCCGTGCTCTGCGGCGGTGCCTCGCAGCTCGTCCAGTACGGGTTCGAGACCCTCACCGAGGCCGGCTACCAGCCCGAGGTCGCCTACTTCGAGGTGCTGCACGAGCTCAAGCTCATCGTCGACCTCATGGTCGAGGGCGGTATCGCCAAGCAGCGCTGGTCCGTCTCCGACACCGCCGAGTACGGCGACTACGTCTCCGGGCCCCGCGTCATCTCGCCCGAGGTGAAGGAGAACATGAAGGCCGTGCTCGCGGACATCCAGTCGGGTGCCTTCGCCGAGCGCTTCATCGCCGACCAGGACAACGGCGGCCAGGAGTTCAAGGAGCTCCGCGCCAAGGGTGAGGCGCACCCCATCGAGACGACCGGTCGCGAGCTCCGCAAGATGTTCGCGTGGATCAAGCCCGCTGACTCCGACTACCAGGAGGGCAGCGCCGCTCGCTGACGCCACCCCTGTCGCGAGCGACGCGTGCGGCCGCCACCCCGACCCCGGGGTGGCGGCCGCGCGTGCGTTCCAGGGCTCACCCGGCGCAGCGCGGGACGTCGCGGTGCCGCCCTGGCAGGATGGCTCGCATGACCGAACCGACGAACGAGGCGCAGGGCGCCGGGACCTCAGGCAGCGCACCTCACCTGGCGGACACCGACCAGGCCGACCGCATCACGCGGTTCTGGGACACCGCCCGCCCGAGCGCCGGGCGGACGAGCCACGGCGGCGCTGTCGGCGAGCGGTCGGAGAACGTGGTGCCGCCGCCGGCCTGGGCGTTCGGGGACCACCCGCAGCTCGCCGACGAGCTCCTCGCCCTCGTGCTCGCCGGGACCAAGACCGCGACGGCGTCGCTCGTGGTCGAGTACGAGGACGCCTCCGAGCAGCTCCCGCGCGCCGGCGACCTGTCCATCCTGCTGGACGGTGCCGGTGACCCGCGGGCGCTGGTCCGCACCACCGAGGTCGAGACGGTGCCGTTCGACGAGGTCACCGCCGAGCACGCCTGGGCCGAGGGCGAGGACGACCGCACGCTGGAGTCGTGGCGCGAGCAGCACGAGCGGTACTGGCGGCGCACCCTCGCCGGCACCGACCACGAGTTCGACCCGTCGGTCCCGGTGGTCTGCGAGCGTTTCGAGGTGCTGTACTCGGAGTGAGGCCCGCGCCTCGCGAGCCCGGCAGGGTGCCGCCCGGGATGGTGTTCGTCCGGGTCGAGCACGAGAAGTCCGGCAAGAACCGGTTGCACCGGGACTTCGTGCCGCACACGAGCGACGACCGCGACGCCGAGATCGAGCGACTGGTCCGGCTGGGTGCCACGGTGATCGACGTCGGGCAGCCCGACGACGTGTCGTGGACGGTCCTGGCGGACCCGGACGGCAACGAGTTCTGCGTATTGTCCTCCCGGGAGACTTCTTGTCCGCATCGCGAGACGGGCGTCCGCATCATGGCCGACGACGGCGTAGGCTCGGCCCATGACGCGCAACATCGACCTGGCAGTGGTGGCAGGAGACGGCATCGGGACCGAGGTCGTCGAACAGGGCCTCGCGGTCCTGGACGCCGCCGTCGCCGGATCCGACCTCAAGATCTCCACCACCGAGCTCGACCTCGGTGCGCGTCGGTGGCACGCCACCGGAGAGACGCTCACGGACCCCGACCTGCAGCGCATCCGCGAGCACGACGCGATCCTGCTCGGCGCGATCGGCGACCCGTCGGTGCCGTCCGGCGTCCTCGAGCGGGGTCTGCTGCTCAAGCTGCGCTTCGCGCTCGACCACTACGTGAACCTGCGCCCCGGCAAGCTGTACGAGGGTGTGACCAGCCCGCTGGCCGCGCCCGGCGACGTCGACTTCGTCGTCGTCCGTGAGGGCACCGAGGGTCCGTACGTCGGCAACGGTGGCTCCGTCCGCACGGGGACGCCGCACGAGATCGCCACCGAGGTGTCGGTCAACACGGCGTTCGGCGTGGAGCGTGTCGTGCGCGACGCGTTCGCCCGTGCCCAGGCGCGCCCCCGCAAGCACCTCACCCTCGTGCACAAGCACAACGTGCTGGTGCACGCCGGTCACCTGTGGCGCCGGACCGTCGAGGCGGTCAACGCCGAGTTCCCCGACGTCACGACCGACTACCTGCACGTCGACGCCGCCACGATCTTCCTGACCACGAACCCGTCGCGCTTCGACGTCATCGTCACCGACAACCTGTTCGGTGACATCCTCACCGACCAGGCGGCCGCCATCACCGGCGGGATCGGACTGGCCGCGTCGGCGAACATCAACCCGGACCGCACCGCGCCGTCGATGTTCGAGCCGGTGCACGGGTCGGCACCGGACATCGCCGGCCAGGGCAAGGCGGACCCGACCGCCACCGTCCTGTCGGTCTCGCTGATGCTCGACCACCTCGGCCTGACCGACGAGGCCGCGCGGGTCGAGGCGGCCGTGGCCGCCGACCTGGCGACCCGTGGTGAGGCGGTGCGCACGACGGCGGAGGTCGGCCGGGACCTGGCCGCACGAGTAGCGGGCTGAGCCCGGTCGGTGCTGGGGAGGGGTCGCAGGGCCATTCTCCCCGGATCGGACCGGTGCTCGCGTAGGTCACGGCGCTCCAGCCGTGGAAGACTACGAAGGTCCGTTCGTGAAAGGGTCCCGCAGACATGACCAGCACCGACAGTTCCGCCATCCTCCCCGCCGAGCTGGAGGACCTCGTCGCACTGTTCGACGTCGAGCAGTCCGACGCCCCGACGCCCGACGCCGAGCGTGAGGCCGCGCTCGCCGCACCGCGCTTCGGGACGGTCTTCACCGACCACATGGCGCGCGTCACCTGGCGCCGCGACACCGGTTGGCTGGACCGACGGATCGAGAAGTACGGGCCGCTGCAGCTCGACCCGGCGACCGCCGTCCTGCACTACGCGCAGGAGATCTTCGAGGGGATGAAGGCGTACAAGCACGCCGACGGCTCCGTGTGGACCTTCCGGCCGGACGCGAACGCGGCCCGGTTCGCCCGGTCCGCCCACCGCCTGGCCCTGCCCGCGCTCTCCGTGGACGACTTCATCGGGTCCATCGCCGCGCTCGTGCGGACCGACCTCGCGTGGGTCCCCGGCGGCGAGGACTCCAGCCTCTACCTGCGGCCGTTCATGTTCGCCTCCGAGGCGTTCCTCGGGGTGCGCCCGGCCGCCGAGGTCGAGTACCTCTGCATCGCCTCGCCGGTCGGCCCCTACTTCGCCGGCGGGGTCAGGCCCGTGTCGATCTGGGTCGCCGAGGACTACCACCGCGCCGGCCCTGGGGGCACGGGCGACGCCAAGTGCGGGGGCAACTACGCCGCGAGCCTCCTGCCGCAGACCCAGGCGCAGGAGAACGGCTGCGACCAGGTGTGCTTCCTCGACGCCGCCACCAACCACTACCTCGAAGAGCTCGGCGGCATGAACGTGTTCGTCGTCATGGCCGACGGCAGCGTGCACACGCCCGAGCTCACCGGCTCGATCCTCGAGGGCGTGACCCGGTCCTCGATCCTGCGTCTCGTCGCGGACCGTGACCGGGACGTCGTCGAGCGCCGCATCCCGCTGGCCGAGATCGTCGCCGGGCTCGCCGACGGCACCGTGCGCGAGGTCTTCGCCTGCGGCACCGCCGCCGTCGTCACGCCGATCGGCAGGCTCGCCGGGAGCACGTTCGACCACACGGTCGCCGACGGCGAGCCCGGCGAGCTGACCATGCAGATCCGCACCGAGCTGACCGACATCCAGTACGGCCGCGCCGAGGACCGGCACGGCTGGATGCGTCGCCTGGCCTGAGGGTGAGCGGCCGTGTCGGCGCAGCTCACGCTGGACGAGCTCGGGCGGACCACGTGGGCCCGGCAGCTCCTCCTCTCCCGCGCGGAGGGCACGGTCGCGGACGTGGTCGGGGCCGTCGGCGGACTGCAGGCCCAACATCCCGACATGCCGTCCACGGCGCTGTGGGCGCGCCGGGCGGGGACGTCGACCACCGACCTCGACGACGCCCTGGCGGAGCGCGAGGTGGTCAGAGCCACCGTCATGCGCTCGACGCTGCACGTGGTCCCCGTGGCACGCTGGGCGGACCTCGACGCCGTCAGCGCCGCCGAGCGGCTGGCGACGTGGCGCGCCAGCGCCCGCCGGGCCGGCGTGGACCTGGTGGAGCTCAACGCCGGCGTGCGTGAGCTGTGCCGCACGGGCCCCCGTACCGTCGACGAGATCGAGGCCTTCGCCGCCGAGCGGCACCCGGGGGTCGATGTCGTCGCCGCGGTGCCCGGCGGGGTGAGCCGACCGTGGTGGCGGCTCGCGTCGGCGGGCGGCGGTCTGGTCCGGCTCCCCGGCTCCCATCCGAGCGCGGCGGACGCCCCGGCGTCTTCCGTCGAGGGTGCGTCGTGGTGCGGGGTGTCCGAGGAGCCGGACCTGGACGCCGCCCGGGTGCGCGCCGTCGTCGGCTACCTGCGGGCGTTCGGACCGGCGAGCCGCGCCGACGTCGGGCACGGCCTGGGCATCCGCCGGGCCACGCCGCTGAAGGCGGCGCTCGCCGAGATCGGGCCCCGCGTGCTCAGCGGCCCCGACGGCACGGAGCTGCTCGACCTGCCCGACGGCGAGGTGGTCACCGCGGACGTGGCCGCACCCGTGCGCTTCCTGCCGCGCTGGGAGCACCTGCTCGTCGCGCTCAAGGACCGGGGGCGGTTCCTCGACGACGCCGGTGCCGCGGCGGTGTATCGCCGCAACGGCGACATCCTGCCGACCTGCTGGGTCGACGGTCGGGTCGTCGGGACCTGGGCCGTCGACGTCACCGGCGATCGGGCGACGCTCGCGGTCACGCCGACCGCCACCGCGCCCGAGCTCACCGCGGCGCTGCGCGACGAGCTGGTCGCCGAGGGCACGCGCCTGGTGGATCGGATCGCCCCGGACGCCGCCGAGCGCACCGTCACATGGTCTCGGCCGGCCGGTTGAGCGTGCGGCCCAGGACGCTGCCGAGCATGGAGGCGACTGCGATCCCGAGGATGATCCACACCAGCGCGGTCATCGCCCCGGCCAGCGGGTCCGGGTTCCCCGTGAACGGCAGGACGGCGAGGATGACGGCCGTCAGACCCACCAGCCAGCGGAAGAACATGTCGGGCCGTGGGGCGACCACGACGAGCAGGTGCAGCACGACGGCCGCCAGCAGCGCGAAGATCGCACCGGCGCCTGCCCACGAGGCGTCGTCGCCCATGCCGATGGCGTCGGGCGGCGCGTAGAGGCCGATGTCGAACACCTCGTCGAAGATGACCGAGGCGGCGAACCCGATCAGTGCGCACACCAGCACCGTCGCCGCAGCACCGGCCCAGTAGCGCCCGGCGTCCAGCCGGGGCCGTGGTGGTCCGGCGGGCTCGGCAGGCACCCTGCCGGCCTGGCCGGGGGGCGGGAAGACGCTCGGGGGCTGCTCGCCCGGGTGCACCGGCTCCTGACGCTGCGTGGGGTCCTGCGCGCCGTAGGGCCGCTGGGGATCGCTCACCGTCGTCCTCCTCGTGTCGTCGACAGCCCCTAGCCGACCACACCTGGACCCCGCACACCTCGCGGACACCCCGCAGCGGGGCGGATCGCCCGGTCCAGGACGCGGACGGCCGGTGACCCGGCAGGGCGGCTGTGGCACTATGTGAGGCATGACTCACGGACGGCAGCCCCACCACCGCTGCTCCTGCCGCATTAGCTAGCGCGTCCGGTCCACCTGACCGGACGCGCAGACCTTCCGTACCCGGGGGGTCTTTTTTGTTGTCCAGATCTGTGCCCGCACCGAGCCCCACGGGAGCCACCGATGGCCGCCGCCCCGTTCCACGTGTACGACACCACCCTGCGCGACGGTGCGCAGCAGGAGGGGATGAACCTCTCCGTCGCGGACAAGCTCGCGATCGCGCCCCTGCTCGACGAGCTGGGCGTGGGCTTCATCGAGGGCGGGTGGCCGGGGGCGATCCCGAAGGACACCGAGTTCTTCCGGCGGGCCGCCAAGGAGGTCGAGCTGCGCCATGCCGTCCTGGCGGCGTTCGGCTCGACGCGCAAGGCCGCCACCCGCGCCTGGGACGACCCGCAGGTGCGCGCCCTGGTGGACTCCGAGGCGCCGGTGGTGACGCTCGTGGCCAAGTCCGACGTCCGGCACGTCGAGCGCGCCCTGCGCACGACGCCGGACGAGGGCCTGGCGATGATCCGCGACACCGTGGAGTTCCTGGTGGGTGAGGGGCGCCGGGTCGTGGTGGACGCGGAGCACTTCTTCGACGGCTACCGGTTCGACCCGGTGTACACGACGGCGGCCGTGCGGACCGCGTTCGAGGCGGGCGCCGAGGTGGTCGCCCTGTGCGACACCAACGGCGGCATGCTGCCGACCTGGGTCGCGGACATCGTCGCCGAGCTGCGCGAGACGCTCGGGATGGCGCACGGCCGCGACGCCCTGCCCGGCGACGGCCTGCTCGGGATCCACGCCCACAACGACTCCGGGTGCGCGATCGCCAACACGCTCGCCGCCGTCGACGCGGGCTGCGCGCACGTCCAGGGCACGGTGAACGGCTACGGCGAGCGGACCGGCAACGTGGACCTGGTGGCGGTCGTGGCGAACCTGGCCCTGAAGAACGGGATCTCCACCCTGCCCGGCGACGGGCTCGCCGACTCGACGCGGATCGCGCACGCGGTCGCCGAGATCACCAACATCGCGCCCTACGCCCGCCAGCCCTACGTGGGGGCGAGCGCCTTCGCCCACAAGGCCGGTCTGCACGCCAGCGCGATCAAGGTCGACCCGGACCTCTACCAGCACATCGACCCGACCGCGGTCGGCAACGACATGCGCATGCTCGTCTCCGACATGGCCGGCCGCGCCTCCATCGAGCTCAAGGGCCGGGAGCTCGGCTTCGACCTGACGGGTCAGGGCGAGCTGCTGACCCGGGTGACGAACCGGGTCAAGGAGGCGGAGGCGCAGGGCTACACCTTCGACGCCGCCGACGCCTCCTTCGAGCTGATCCTGCGCGAGGAGCTGACCGGCGGCCGGCCGCACTACTTCCGCATCGAGTCCTGGCGCGCGATCGTCGAGACGTCGGGCGGCCGGGCCGGTGGGCAGCCGGACGCCGACCGTCGCGACGCCGAGGCGCTGGCCGAGGCCACCGTGAAGCTGCACGCCGGCGGTGAGCGCATCGTGGTCACGGGGGAGGGCAACGGTCCCGTCAACGCGCTCGACCAGGCGCTGCGCCACGCGCTCACCCGCGTCTACCCGCAGATCGAGAAGTTCGACCTCGTCGACTTCAAGGTGCGCATCCTCGACGCCGAGCACGGCACGGACGCCACCACCCGCGTCCTGGTCGAGACCACCGACGGGCACCACACCTGGTCGACCGTCGGCGTCGGGCCCAACATCATCGAGGCCGCGTGGGAGGCGCTCATCGACGCGCACGTCTACGGCCTGGTCCACGCGGACGTCGTTCCTCGGTGAACCGCCGCTAGGCTGGCCGGGTGCATGGTGAGTACAAGGTTCCCGGCGGCAAGCTCGTGGCGGTCGACCTCGACGTCGACACCTCCTCGGACCCGGGCGTCCTGACCGACGTCCGGATCAGCGGGGACTTCTTCCTGGAGCCCGACGAGGCGCTGGGCGTCATGGACGCCGCGCTGACCGGGCTGACCTCGTCGACGTCCACGGGCGAGCTCGCCCGGGTGGTGACCGAGGCGCTCGATGCGGCGCAGCAGGCCGGGACCCTGGCAGGTCCCGTGGCCATGGTCGGGTTCGACGCCCGGGCCGTCGCCGTCGCGGTGCGACGTGCCCTCGGCCTGGCCACGACGTGGGACCAGCACACCTTCGAGGTGCTGCGCCCCGGCCCGCTGCCGCCCCGGACGCTCGCGGCGCTGGACCAGGTGCTCACCGAGGAGCTCGCCGATGGTCGACGCGGGCCGACCCTGCGGTTCTGGGACTGGGACGAGCGGGCGGTGTTCATCGGCTCCTTCCAGTCGTACCGCAACGAGATCGACGACGACGGCGTCGCCCGCCACGACGTCACCGTGGTGCGACGCATCTCCGGCGGGGGAGCGATGTTCATGGAGGCCGGCAACTGCGTGACGTTCTCGCTCGTGGTGCCGGGGTCCCTGGTGGACGGCATGAGCTTCGAGGACTCGTACGCGTTCCTGGACTCCTGGGTGCTCGGCGCGCTGGCCGAGCTCGGCGTCGAGGCCTCGTTCGCGGGGATGAACGACGTCGCCTCACCGGCCGGCAAGATCGCGGGGTCCGCCCAGAAGCGGCTCGCCGGGGGAGCGGTGCTGCACCACATGACGATGGCCTACGACATCGACGCCGACAAGATGCTCGAGGTGCTGCGGATCGGCCGCGAGAAGATGTCCGACAAGGGCACGCGCAGCGCCAACAAGCGGGTGGACCCCCTGCGCTCGCAGACCGGGATGGCGCGCGACGACGTCGTCGACGCCTTCGCGCGGTACTTCGCCGGACAGTACAAGACCGAGGAGTCCGCCCTGCGGCCGGAGGAGCTGGAGCGGGCCGAGGAGCTGGTCCGGACCAAGTTCGCGACCCCGGAGTGGATCCACCGGGTGCCCTGAGCGTCCCCGGCCGGGAGCGAGGCAGCCGTCGGCCGGGAGGGCGCCGCTCAGACCGGGGGGCGCGCTCCGAAGACTGCGGTCCCGACGCGCACGATCGTCGCGTCCTCGGCGACGGCGAGCTCCAGGTCGCCGGACATCCCCATCGACAGCTCGCGCGCCTCCGAGGTGCCCGGCGCACCGGACGCTACGACCTCGTCGCGGATCGCCCGCAGCGTCGAGAAGCCCGCACGCACCGCGGTGCGGTCGTCGGTGCGGGCCCCGATGGTCATGAACCCCGCCAGCCGCAGCCCGTCGAGCGCGGCGACGTGACGGGCCAGCGCGACGGCGTCCGACGGCGCCACCCCGGACTTGCTCTCCTCGCCGGAGACGTTGACCTGCACCATGACGTCGAGCACGCGTGCGGCGCGGGCCGCGCGCTCGGCGACGGCGTCTGCCAGGGAAGACCTGTCGACCGTCTCCAGCCCGGTGACGGTGGGCAGCATCTGGTTGATCTTGTTGCGCTGCAGGTTGCCGATCATGTGCACCTCGACACGTCCGGCAGCGACCGGACCGGCCAGCGCAGGCGCCTTCGCGACGAGCTCCTGGACGCGGTTCTCACCGAGCAGCACCGGGCCGTCGTCCCCGCGGGAGGCCGCCAGGGAGGTCGCGGCCGCGACGGCGGCGAGGACCGACTCGGCCTCCTGGGTCTTGGTCGCGAGCAGCAGGCGGACGTCGGCCGGGTCGCGCCCGGCGGCGGTCGCGGCGTCGTCGACCCGCGCGCGCACCGCGGCGAGCCGGTCGTGGACCGGGGAAGTGGGCATGCGTCCAGTCTACGAACGTCGGGGAGGACTCAGGGTGTCCCCGGATCCCGCCCGTGTCCCGGTGGTGAGAAGATGATCGGGTGAAGGCACTGCTCAACATCATCTGGCTCGTGTTCGGCGGGCTGGTGCTCGCGCTGGGCTACGCCCTCGCGGGGATCATCTGCTGCGTCCTGATCGTCACCATCCCGTGGGGCATCGCGTCGTTCCGGATCGCCGGGTACGCGCTGTGGCCCTTCGGACGCACCGTGGTCGACAGGCCGGGTGCGGGCAGCTGGTCGGTGCTGGGCAACGTGATCTGGATCGTGTTCGCGGGCATCTGGCTGGCCATCAGCCACGTCGTGACGGCCGTCGCCCAGGCGGTCACCATCATCGGCATCCCGCTGGCGATCGCGAACCTCAAGATGATCCCGATCTCGCTGCTGCCGCTCGGCAAGGACATCGTCCCGAGCGACGCGCGGTACCCGACCTACCAGCGCGCCTGACCCGGGCCGTCCGGAGGCATGGAGCCGCGGACGGCTTCGTCCAGCGTTCGCACCAGCTCGCCGACCCGCCCGCCGCCCGCCGGGGCCGCCGGGTAGCGGAGGAGGACGGCGCGGACGGTAGCTCCTGCCAGCTCGCGGGAACGGACGAGGTGTGCGGAGGCGGCGGCGTTCCCCTCCGCGAGCTCCACGGCACGGGCCGCGTGGGCCGCTGCGCCGAGGATGTGCTTGACCTGGTGGGGCCGGGCCAGCGGGTGCAGGAACGCGGCGGCCGCCGCGCTCATCGCGGCGCGGGCGGCCTCTGCGGCCGGCGTCGAGCCGGCTTCCTGTCCCGCGCGGTGCGCGGTCCAGGCCGCTGACCGGAGCGTCGCACGCCGTGGAGCGCCCTGGCTGAACTCGTCGGCGGCCAGGAGCGCGTCGAGCACCCTGGCGTCGTCCGGCCGGGCGCCGGCGAAGTGGTGCAGCACCGTCCTCGCGCGGTCGGCCCCGTAGGCAGTGGTCGCGCGGAGCTCGTCGAGGGTCAGCGAGACCACGGGGCGGGGAGCGTCCATCGGCTCAGCGACCGATCGTCGCGAGCGTCGCGTCGGTGAGCCGCACCAGGTCCCCCGGGGCCAGCGAGACGTCGAGCCCGCGGCGCCCGCCCGAGACGTAGACGACGTCGAAGCCCTCGGCCGTGGTGTCGAGGACGGTGCGGTGCCGGGCGCGCTGTCCCAGCGGTGAGATACCGCCTGCCACGTACCCGGTGGCCCGTTCGGCCCGGGCCACGTCTGCCATGGCGCCCCGCTTGCCGCTCACGGCGCGGGCCAGGGCCTTGAGGTCCAGGGAGCCGGTGACGGGGACGACGGCGACCACGAGCACGCCGTCGACGTCCGCGAGGAGCGTCTTGAACACCTGGGACGGCGGGACACCGAGCGCGTGCGCCGCCTCGTCGCCGTAGCTGAGGTCGCTCGACGGGTCGTGGTCGTACGGGTGGACGCCGTGCGGCACGCCCGCCCGCTCCAGCAGGCTGACGGCAGGGGTCGCGCCGCGCGCGGTCTTCTTCCGGGCCACGACGCCCAGTGTGCCCGATCTCGCACCCCGCGCACCGCCGTCGAGCGCGGTCCCGCGGCCCGTGCGGCGTACGGTGGTGGCCGTGCTCACCCTCCTCGTCCTCGCGATCCTCGTCGGCGGGATCCTGCAACGGGTGACGGGGATGGGGTTCGGGCTGGTCGCCGGCCCGTTCATCGTGCTGATCGTCGGGCCGCTGGAAGGCGTGCTCTTCGTGAACTTGGCCGGCGCCATCGCCTCGACGCTGATCCTCGGACGGGTGGTCCGGGACGTGGAGTGGCGCAAGTTCGCCTGGCTCGTGACGTCGTCGTTCGTCGTCACGGTGCCTGCCGCGCTGCTCCTGCGGGACGTCAGTGCCCCGGCCCTCGAGGTCACCATCGGGCTGTTCATCATCGCCGCGATGACCCTGGCGGTCGTCACCACCCGCCTGCGGCGCGAGGACCGGCACCCCGTGGACGCCGCGGCGGGCTGGCCGTTGGCCGTGACGGGGACGGCCAGCGGCATCGGCTCGGTCGCCGCGGGGATCGGGGGACCGCCGGTCGCGGTCTACGCCGTGCTCAGCGGCTGGGACCCCCGGCGGTTCGCCGCCACCGCGCAGCCGTTCTTCGCCGCGAACGCCGTGGCGGCCCTCGTGGCCAAGCTGGTGCTCGCCGACGCGTCGTTCCCGTCCATGGCGCCGTGGGAGTGGGTGCTGCTGATGGTGGCCATCGTCGGCGGGCTCGCGATCGGCGAGGTGCTCGCCCCGCGGGTGTCCGCCGAGGCCACCCGCCGGGTGCTCATCGTGCTCGCCTACGTCGGCGGGCTGGCGACGCTGACCCGGGGGCTCACGGGCCTGTGACGGCGGGCGCGCGGGCGCTCACGTGTGGTGGCGACCCTCGCGGTCGGTGCGGTCGCCGTGGGTGTCCGGCGGCGCGTCGGCGCGGTGCTCCGGGCGGTGCCCCTGGTCGGTGTCGTCGATGCGGACGGTCCCGCTGGTGGCCCGGTGCTCGGGGTCGAGCTCGTCGGCGCGGCGCAGCCGCTCCTCCACGTCGGCTCGGCTCTCGCCCACCTTCGCGTTGCGGTCCTGGGCCTCCTGCTGGAGCCGTGCCGCCTCGGCGGCCTTGCGGTCGGCCTCGGCCTGCTGCAACCGTGCCTCGGCACCGAGCTTCTCGGCCGACGCCTCGCGCTCCTGCACCGAGATGCGCTCGCGCTCGGCGTCATGACGCAGCTGTGCGGCCTTCGCCTGCTCGGCCTCGTGCCGCTTCGCCGAAGCGGTCCGCGACCGGCGCACCAGGAACCAGACCAGGAGCGCGAGCAGTATCACGGCGACGACCGCGATGACGATCCACAGGGTGGTCGAGCTGTCCATGGCAGCCTCCCGACGTGTCGAGCGAGGGACAGATTCCCCCTGAGGCGATTGAACGGCGGACAGGCTGTCCCCGCAACCGGCTACCCACGGCAGGGGAGTCGGGCGTTCGGCAGGTGCTACGCGAGACGCCCGACGTGCAGGATGCGCACGACCGGCGCGCCGGCCTCGTCGCTCGCCGCCAGGTCGACCAGTGCGGTGATCGCCCAGTCGCGGTCGCCGTCGGCGTCGTCGAGCACCTGCCGGACCCACCACGACCCGGCGGAGACGGTCGTGAGGTGCTCGCCGTCCGACGTCGTCGCACCGGCCGGCAGCTCGGCCCCCGGTTCCCGCAGCGTGAGCAGGGCGCTGGCGCGGGCGTTCGCACCGAAGCCGATGGCGTCGTCGCCCTGGGTCTCGAAGAGGTCCTCCAGCGCGTCCGCCCACGCGTCACCGTCCCAGCCGGACGCCTTGTCGAGGGCTTCGAGCGCGTCGTAGTCCTCGCGGGCGGCCAGCTCGACGCGGCGGAACATGGCGTTGCGCACCAGGCGGCGGAAGGACCGGGGGTTGCCGGTGACCGGTCGGGCGGGCGCCTCGGCGCCGGCCTCGGCGAGCTCGCCCTCCACGACGGTGTCGGCGTCGTCGTCCACCGGGTTCTGCAGCCGCTCCCACTCGTCCAGCAGCGACGAGTCGACCCCGCGCACCAGCTCGCCGAGCCACTCGACGACCTCGAGGACGTCCTCGGTGCGGTGCTCCTCCGGGACCACCTGCCGGGTCGCCCGGAACGCGTCGGCGAGGTACCGCAGCACCACGCCCTCGGTGCGTTCGAGCCCGTAGATGCTGACGAGCTCGGCGAACGTCATCGCCTGCTCGAGCATGTCGCGCACCACGGACTTCGGCGCGAGCTCGGCGCCCGCGACCCACGGGTTGGACTGCTTGTACTGGGCGAACGCCGGTTCGAGAAGGTCCGCGAGCGGCCGCGGCCAGGTGACCTCCTCGAGCAGCTCCATGCGCTCGTCGTACTCGATGCCCTCGGCCTTCATCGCGGCGACGGCCTCGCCGCGGGCCTTGCGCTGCTGGCCGTAGAGGATCTGGCGCGGGTCGTCGAGGGTGGCCTCGATGACGGAGACCACGTCGAGGGCGTGCGTGGGGGAGTCGACGTCGAGCAGGTCCATGGCCGCCAGCGCGAACGGGGACAGCGGGGCGTTGAGGGCGAAGTCGCGGGGGAGGTCGACCTCGAGCCGGACGCTGGGGCGGTAGCCCGCCGGACGCGTCGGGTCCGGGACGCGGACCCGCTCGACGACGCCCGCGACCCGCAGCGACCGGTAGATGCGCAGCGCCTGGCGCACGTGTGCCGCCTGCTGCGCGTCGGTGTCGTGGTTCGCGGTGAGCAGGTGGCGCATGGCCTCCACGGGGTCGACGGTGCCGGACCCGGCGGAGGCGTGCTCGTCGCGGGTGCGGGCGAGCACGTTGAGCACCATCGCGTGGTTGACGGTGAACTGGCTGGTCAGCGGTTCCGGGGGCGCGTCGCGCAAGCGCTCGAAGGTGGAGTCGGTCCAGTTCACCGAGCCGGCCGGCGCCTTCTTGCGGACGAGCTTCTTGAGCTTCTTCGGGTCGTCGCCGGCCTTGGCGATGGCCTTGCGGTTCTCGATGACGTGCTCGGGAGCCATGACGATGACCTCGCCGAGGGTGTCGTAGCCGGCACGTCCGGCCCGTCCGGAGATCTGGTGGAACTCCCGCGCCGTGAGGTGCCGCATCCGTTCGCCGTCGAACTTCACGAGGGAGGTCAGGAGCACGGTGCGGATGGGCACGTTGATGCCGACGCCGAGGGTGTCGGTCCCGCAGACCACCTTGAGCAGGCCACGCTGCGTGAGGCGTTCGACGAGGCGCCGATACTTCGGCAGCATGCCGGCGTGGTGCACCCCGACCCCGGCACGCAGGTACTTGCTGAGCACCTTGCCGAAGCCGGTGCCGAACCGGAACGCTCCGATCTCGGCGGCGATGGCGGCCTTCTCCTCCTTGGAGGACAGCTTGGTGCTCAGCAGCGCCTGGGCGCGGTCCACGGCGTCCTTCTGCGTGAAGTGCACGACGTAGACGGGGGCGCGGTGGGTGGTGACGAGCTCCTCGATGACCTCGGGCAGGGGGTCCTGGACGTAGGAGAACGTCAGCGGCACGGGGCGCTCGGCGTCGGCGACCTCAGCCACGGGACGGCCGGAGCGTTCCTCGAGGTCCTCGCGCAGGCGGGTGGTGTCGCCGAGCGTGGCCGACATCAGCAGGAGCTGGGTGTGCGGCAGCTCCAGCAGCGGCACCTGCCAGGCCCAGCCGCGCTGGGGGTCGCCGTAGTAGTGGAACTCGTCCATGACGACCTGGGCGATGAAGTCCTCCTCGCCCGGCGTGCCGGCGCCCCGGCGCAGGGCGAGGTTGGCGAGGATCTCCGCGGTGCAGCAGATGATCGGCGCGTCCGCGTTGACGGCACTGTCGCCGGTCATCATGCCGACGTTCCGCGAGCCGAACGCCGCGACCAGGTCGAAGAACTTCTCGCTGACCAGGGCCTTGAGCGGCGCCGTGTAGTAGGTCCGCCCGCCGAGTCCGGAACGTCGGGCGGCCAGCGCGGCGAACTGGGCACCCATCGCCACCATCGACTTGCCGGAGCCGGTCGGCGTGGCCAGGACGACGTGCGAGCCCGTCATGAGCTCGAGCAGCGCCTCCTCCTGGTGGGGGTAGAGGGTCCGGCCCGTCGACGCCGCCCACTCGCTGAAGCCTTCGAACAGCACGTCCGGGTCCGGCGCCTGGCCCGTGGGGGCCGGCAGGAACGGCAGCAGGGTGCCGGCGGGACGCGGGACGGTGGAGGGGGCGGGGGCGTCGGTGGCAGTCATCGCGGCCCATTGTCCCAGGCCGGCACCGTCCGCACGTGGTTCGGCACGTCGTGCCCTGTTCGGCAGCTCCAGGTGCCGAACAGGGCACGACGTGCCGAGCTCGGATCGCCGCGGTCAGCAGGCGCCGAGGTCGCTCCAGACGCCCCACTGGCCGGCGGACGACGGGTCCTCGCCGCGGGTCCACCACTTCGCCTGATAGGTGCGGCCGTCATGGGCGACCTGGTCGCCGTTGAGGTAGACCGCTGCCGGGTCCCAGGCCGCGGCCTGGCAGTCACCGGGTTCCGGGTCCGGCGTCGGGTCGGGGTCGGGGTCCGTGCCTCCCCCGTCGCCGCCGACCGTCACGTCGACGCAGGCGTAGAAGGCCATGGCCGTGTCCGCGACGTTCCACCGGGCGAGGATCGTGTGGTCGCCGGCCGGCAGGCTGTCGAGCGTGTGCTCGACGACGGCTCCGGGTCGCGCGCCGCCGTCGTCGAACGTGCGGTGCAGCACACCGTCCACGAAGTACTCCCAGGTGCTGGTGGCGTGCATCGCGGTGAGCTGCCACCGCATCGTCACCGAGGAGTCGATGGTGGTGCGGGGCCAGGGCTTGCTCTCGTCGTCGAGGATGTCGAAGCCGCTGCCGCCGGAGCACTGCATCGAGCCCTTCGGGGCCTCGACGCTCTGCGGCTCGTACTGCAGACCGCCGCAGTCGAACGACAGGTTGCCGGTGCTGCAGTGGTCCTGGCGGCTGGGTGGGTTGGTGACCCAGCCGTGGGCGGCGGCCGTGGGGGCCACGGCCAGGGGAGCGAGGAGCGCCACCAGCCCGGTGACGGTGGTGACGAGTGCTGTGCGCCATCGCATCGTGCGTCTCCTGTTCGTCAGGTATCTGGACAAATGCGACGGTAGACCGAGGCATGCGATCCGCGCATCAGGGGAAACCGCCGAGGTGCGGACGCCGTCTACGGGATCCCGCGTACCGGCCCCGGGCTCGTCAGCCCAGGATCCAGAGGTTGCGGTAGAACGCGATCCGTCCGGGGTCGGGGGCCACGCCGTACGCCGCGAAGAAGGTCGCCTCGACGTCGCCGGGGTAGTTCCACCCCAGGCTCATGCTCGCGACGGCGAGGTCCGCCCAACGGTCACCCACCCCGAGCGTGCCGAGGTCGACGTGCCCGGCCGGTGCGCCGTCGTCGGCCACCAGCGTGTTGGGCGCGCACGCGTCGCCGTGGCACACCACGAGACGGTCCACGGCGGGGACCGGACCGACCTGGTCGCGCACGGCGTCGTCCAGCCGGGCGGTCCGTTCCTCGGCGCTCCAGGAGAACGGGCACTCGTCCACCGGGAGGGAGTCGTGCAGGGCCCGCAGGCCGGCTCCGATCGCGCGGGCGGCGGTCTCGGGGCGGGCCAGCCAGACGGGGTCGACGGCGGAGCGACCGGGCAGCGCGGCGGTGACGAGCCACGAGCCGCCCTCGTCGTGGCCGCGGCCGAGCACGCGGGGCACGGCGGTGTGGCTCGACGCCCAGGCGAGGCGCTCTGCCTCCGCGTCGAGGTCGAGCTCGGGTGTCCCGGCCGCCACGTGCTTGACGTAGCGGGTGCCGGCGGCGCCCGTGAGCCGGAAGGTCAGCCCGCCGAGCTGGTTGCGCCAGACCGGGGCGACGTCGTCGTCCCCGGCGAGCGCGCGGACGACCGGCGGCACGGTCACGCGCTCGGTCGGGGCGGCGGCGAGGGGGCGGTCCATGCGGTGCATCCTCGCCGACGTCGGACGGCCGCGGCCGGCGCGGCCCGGCGCGCCGCCGCGGCCTCGCCCTGCTGGACGACCACGACGCCGCCGAGCACCAGCACGCCACCCGTGAGCTGGACGGGGCTGGGGAGCTCGTCGAGGAGGAGCCAGGCGAGCAGCACGGCGCTGAGCACCTCGAGCAGGCCCGTGAAGGCGGCGAGCCGGGCCCCGAGCCGGCGCCCCGCGGCGATGCCGGTGACGTACGCGACCCCGGCGGTCACCAGGCCCAGTACGGCGAGCACGCTCCACCACGGCAGCGCGGCGCCGCCGAGCGCGACCGGCTGCGTGGACGCGGCCACCGGCAGCAGGCCGACGGCCGCGAGCAGCCCGAGCACGGCGGCACCCACGGTCAGCCCACCTGCCGCCAGGCTCAGCGGAGGCAGCCCGGTGTCCGCGCGGGCGTTGAGGAGGAAGTAGACCGACGCGCCCACCATGGCCCCCAGGGCCCAGGCGGTCCCGACGACGGAGAGGCGTGCGCCCGCGAGGTCGAGGACCAGCACGAGCCCACCGACCGCGAGCGCGATGCCGCCGAGCGTGGTCCGTGCGGGCCGTTGGCCGTGGCGCAGCCAGAGCCAGACGACGACGGCGACGGGCGCCGAGTACTCGATGAGCAGCGCGGGCCCGACCTGCATGTGCTGCACGGCGACGAAGTAGCAGAACTGCGTGGCCGCGACGCCGAGCGCGCCGTAGACGACGATCAGGCGGGCGTTGCGGCGCACGGCGCCGCGGTCGCCCCGCAGTGCGCGGAGGCCGAGCGGCAGGACGACCAGCGCGCCGGCCGCGACCCGGACGAGCACGACGGCGCCGGGGGTCCACCCGGTGTCGAACAGGGCTCCGGCGAGCGGCCCGGAGAGGCTGAAGCTGACGGCCGAGACGACGGCGAGGATCAGCCCGGTGCTGGTGGCCGGACGTCCGGCGGTGACGTCAGGCGTCATGCGGTCCATGGCTCATGACAGTACGAGAGGGTTGATAACGTGTCAACATGCTCTTCACTCATGACACCGCGGGTGCGCTGCAGTCGGCGACCGAGCTCGTCAACGCCGTCGAGCCGCCCCGCACCGTCACCTCCGTGGCCGACCTGGACCAGTTCTTCGACCGGCACGGGTACACCGGTCGCCACGACCGCACCGCGGCTGAGCTCGCCGACGTCCTCGCCCTCGCGCCCCGCCTGCGCGAGCTGCTGCTGGCCGATCGCGACGACGTCGCCGCGATCGTCAACTCGATGCTGGCCGAGGTCGGCGCCGTGCCGCGCCTGGTCCGCCACGAGCACGAGGACTGGCACCTGCACGCCGTCGACGACGACGCCCCGCTGGCTCACCGGATCCTCGCCGAGACCGCGATGGCGATGGTCGACGTGGTGCGCTCCGGCCAGACCTCCAGGCTCGACGTGTGCGCCGACCCGGGCTGCGACGGCATCGTCCTCGACCTCTCCCGCAACCGGTCGCGGCGGTACTGCTCGACCACCTGCACCAACCGCAACGCCCAGGCCGCGCACCGTGCGCGGCGGGCCGGCCGTGACTGACGGGATCTTCAGGCGCGGGTGAGCACCTCGCCGTGCAGGATCGCGAACCAGCCGTCCGGCGAGTGCGCCCAGGTGAGCCAGTCCTGCGCGAGCTGTTCGAGGGCGACGTCGTCGGCCAGGTTCGACTCGACCGCCTGGACGGCGAAGTTCGACTCCACGCAGCGCTCCGCCCAGAGCTGACCCCACCACTCGCGGTCCGTGGGTGTCGCGTAGCACCACGACGACGCGCTCGGCACGGTCCCGGCGACGTCGAACCCGGCGTCGAGCACCCAGGAGAAGAGCCGGCGCCCGGCGTCCGGCTCGAACCCGTAGGCGTGCGTCACCTCGTGGTAGAGCGTGTTCCACTCGGTCAGGCCCGCCGACTCGGGGTACCAGGCCATGGCCGCGTAGTCCGCGTCGCGCACCGCCACGAGTCCGCCTGGCTTGGCGACGCGCTTCATCTCGCGCAGCGCGGCGACCGGGTCGGACAGGTGCTGCAGGAGCTGGTGTGCGTAGACGACGTCGAAGGTGTCGTCGTCGAACGGGAGCTCGTAGGCGTTGGCCTGCTGGAACCCGACGTTGCCGGCGCCGAGAGCCTCGGCGTGCGAGCGGGCCGCGTCCAGCACCGTCTCGGACGCGTCGACCCCCACGACCTCCCCGCCCGCGACGATGCGGGCGAGGTCGGTGGTGACGGTGCCCGGCCCGCAGCCGACGTCCAGCACGTGCATGTCGTCGCGCAGGTGGGGGAGCAGGAAGCCCGCCGAGTTCTGCGCGGTCCGCGCCCGGTGGGCGCGCAGGACGGACTCGTGGTGCCCGTGCGTGTAGGACTCGGACTCCTGGCTCGGCACCGTCTGGTGGGTGCTCGGAGCCTCGATCGCGTCGGAGAGCGCCGCGCCGTGCGGCTCGTCGGAGGCGCTGCCGTTCGGTCCGTCCGACGGGCTGCCGAAGCTGGGTGCGTCCGGGAACTCGGGTTCGGACTCCATCGACTGATCGCTCATGAGCACAACCTAGTCATCACGCCGCGCCGAGACACCCTGTTCTCACGAGCCGGACGCTGCGGGATCATCGGCGCATGACTTCCGACGACGGCGCCCCCGACGACGGCGCCCCCGCCACGGTCCGGCGTCGCGCACCTCGTCTGCGACGTGCCGGGCGACGCCTGCGGGGCGGGGACCGGCGCGTCGTGGGCGTCGACGTCGCGCGCGGTCTCGCCGTCCTGGGCATGTTCGCGGCCCACGTGGGCGTCGCGGAGGGGTCGACGGCATGGCTCGCGATCGCCGACGGCCGCTCGTCCGTCCTGTTCGCCCTCGTCGCGGGCGTCTCGCTCGGCATCGTCACCGGCGGCGCTCGCCCGCTCGCGGGTGACGCGCTGGTGCACGCCCGGGCACGGCTGCTCGTCCGTGCGGTGCTGCTGCTCGCGCTCGTCGCTCTCCTCGACCTGCTCGGCACCCGCGTGCTCCTGATCCTCGGGTTCTATGCCGGCTACTTCGTGCTGGCGCTGCCGTTCCTGCGCTGGGGTCCCCGCCGTCTGGCGCTGGCCGCCGCCGTGGTGGCCGTCGCGGGACCGCCGCTCGCGTACCGGGGCCCGGAGCTCCTGGTCGACTGCGGGCTCCGGACGCCCCGCGACGGGTCGGGGGCCGTGACGGACTTCCTGCTGACCGGCCACTACCCCGCCGTGGTGTGGATGGCCTACGTCCTCGCCGGGATGGCGATCGGACGCTCCGACCTGGGCTCGGCCCGCGTGCGGGGGTGGCTCGTGCGCGGCGGGCTCGCCGCCACGGCCGTCGGCTACCTCGCGTCGGCCTGGCTGATGGACAGGTTCACGCCGGAGTCGGCCGCGTGGTACCTCTCCCAGGCGGGGCCCCACCACGACACGTTCTTCGAGGTGCTCGGCTCCGGCGGGTTCGCCGCGGCCGTCCTCGGCGGGTGCCTGTACGCCCGACGCGTCGGCGCCTGGGCCCTCGCGCCGCTCGCCGCGGTCGGGTCGATGGCGCTGACGGTGTACTCGCTGCAGATCGTCGCGATCTGGTGGTGGGACCTCGTGGGCTCGACCACCAACGGTCCGTTGCTCCTCCTGGTTCTCGTGACGCTCGTCGCGGCGACCGCCTGGCGAGCCGTGCTCGGACGCGGACCGCTCGAACGCGTGCTCTCCGCCGTCGCGCGGCGCGCCGCCCCGCCGCCGAGGACCGACCGCCCGGCCACCTGAGACGCCGTCACCGGGACCAGACCCGTCGTGTCCCCGCGTCAGAAGGACACGTCGCCGCGCACCGTGGTCGCCGTCGAACCGCCCACCCACACGGTCCCGTCCTCGTCCCGACGCACGTGCACGCGCCCCCGCCGGCCGAGCACCGTGCCCTGCGACGCGACGTAGGCGTCCGGCAGCACGGACCCGGCGAGCCACTCGCCCAGACCGGCGTTCAGAGACCCCGTGACCGGGTCCTCCGGCACGCTGATGCCGGGGACGAACCCGCGCACCTCGACGTCGGCGTCGCACCGACCCGGGGCGTACGGACCGACCACACCGATGTCGAGGCCGCCGAACGCGCCGAAGTCCGGTTCCAGCGCGAGGACCGCGTCGGCGTCCCGCAGCCGCACCGCCACCCAGCCGGGGCCGTTGTCGACCCAGGCGGCGTCGACGACGTCGGTGCGGGCGATCCGCAGGGCGTGCACGATCCGCTCGAGGTCGTCGTCGGCGACCGGCCCCGATCGGAGCAGCGGCGGACCGGCGAACGCGAGCCGGTCGGCCGCCCGGGTCACGGTCACCAGCCCGACCTCGCACTCCTGCACGACGGCGGCCGCCGAGGCTGCCACACCTCCCGCCTCCAGCCACGCGTGGGCCGTGCCGAGCGTCGGGTGCCCGGCGAACGGGAGCTCGCCGCCCGGCGTCCAGATGCGCACGCGGTAGTCGGCACCGGGCTGGGTGGGCCGCAGCAGGAACGTCGTCTCGGACAGGTTCGTCCACCGCGCGAAGGCGGCCATCTGCTCGTCGGTCAGGCCGTCGGCGTCGTGCACGACGGCGACGGGGTTGCCGGAGAGCGGACCGGCGCCGAAGACGTCCACCTGACGGAACGGGAAGGTTGCCATGCCTGGCACCCTAGCCGCGGCGACCGGTCCCGCGGTGCGCTCTCAGCCGGCGTACCGCAGCAGCGTCCACATCAGCGCCGACAGGCCCACGAGCAGCCCGACGGCCGGGCCGTGCTGCTGGATCCAGGTGTCCTGGGGCACGTGCGGCGTGGGCTTGACGCCGTCCTGTTCCGGCTCGAGGTCCGACTGCGTCCCGATGGTGGCCATGGTCACCACCTCCCGTCCCTTCGATCATACGTCTCGCCGCCTACCCTGGCCGGGTGACAGGTCCCGCCCCCACCGCCCCCGAGCGAGCCGCCGAGCGTGCGCCCGGTGGCGGCGTCGTGCCCGCGTGGCCGGGCCGGGCCGCGGCCCACGCGGCGCGCGCGGACGCCCTGACGGCCGTCTGGCGGGCGGCTCGCGACCGGAGCGAGAAGCACGCGATCGAGGACTTCCTGTTCACCTACTACCCCACCCGGGTGAGCCACCTGCGCCGCTGGCACCCGGGTGCCGGTCGTGTGCTGGCGGACGCGCGCGAGCACGCGTCCTGGCGGTGGTACAGCACCGTGGTGCTGCCCGACGGTGCCTCCGGTGCCACGCTCGACGTCGCGGCGTTCCTCGCCGACCGCGGCGACGCGGTGCGGTACGTGCGTGCGCTGGTCGGCGCGACGGCGGCCCGTGCGGGGACGTTCGGCTGCTTCGGCCTGCACGAGTGGGCGATGGTCTACCGCGACGCGGCGGCCGGGCGCGACCAGCGCCACCCCCTGCCCCTGCGCCTCGGGCACGACGGGACGGACGCCGTGGTGGAGTCGCACCGGGTCGGGTGCTCGCACGTCGACGCCTACCGGTTCTTCACCCCGGAGGCCCGCGAGGTCAACCAGCTGCGTCCGACCCGCGAGCGCCAGGTCGCGATGGAGCAGCCGGGATGTCTGCACGCGAACATGGACCTGTACAAGTGGGCGCTGAAGCTGGGCCCGGCGGTGCCTGGCGAGCTCCTGCTGGACGCCTTCGAGCTGGCGCGCGACATCCGGTACACCGACATGGCGGCGTCCCCGTACGACGTCTCGTCGTACGGCGTCGAGGCGGTGGCGATCGAGACGTCGGCGGGCAAGGCGGAGTACGTGCGCCGCCAGCGAGGCCTCGCCGTGCGCGCACAGGTGCTGCGCGCCCGGCTGCTCGACGTGTGCGACACGGTGCTGGCCGGTACGGTGCCGGCCGGCACCGTACCGGCCGGCGCGTAGCGCTCAGCCCCGGGGACGGCTCACAGTCCTGCCGCGTCGGCCCCGTGCTCGGCCTGCTCGGTGGTGAACCCCTCGAACTCCAGCTGTCCGATGAGCCCGGAGCGGGAGAACGACGTGTGCTCGAGGTAGGACGCGGCGCTCAGGGCGGCCTGCTCCATCCAGTCGGCGTCGAGGGTGTCGACGCCGTGCTCGGCCTGCTTGGTGGTGAACCCCTCGTACTCGAGCTGCTCGACCAGCCCGGACTGCGAGAAGGCCGTGTAGTCCAGGTAGGACGCGGCGCTCAGGGCGGCCTGCTCCCTCCAGTCCACCTCGACGGCGCCGACCGCGTACTCGGCGTCCGTGGTCGAGAACCCCTCGTACTCGAGCTGCTCGACCAGCCCGGACTTCGAGAAAGCCGTGTAGTCCAGGTAGGACCGTGCGCTCTCGCGGGCGTTCTGCTGTCCGGCGCTCTCGTCCGGAAGGGCCTCCTCCTCGGCCGGCTCCACCGGCTCGTCCTCCGCCACCTCGGCCTCGGCGGGCGCCTCCTCGGTGATCCCGTCGACGACCTCGTCCGAGGTCAGTGCCTCCAGCTCCTCCGGGTCGACCCCGGCCTCCTCGAGGCTCTGCTCGAGCGCCGCGGTCTGCTCGTCGACGGCCGTGGACACGAAGGAGGCGGTCGCCACGGAGACGACGATCGAGAGCACGATCGCCAGCGCGGACAGCACGGTGCCGACGATCGCCATCGCCTTGCCGCCGGCGGTGCCCTTGGCGGCCTTCACGGCACCGACGATGCCCAGCGCGACACCGACCAGACCGATGACGACCGACCCGACGTTGAGGAACGGGATCCAGCAGCCGAGCAGGGCGACGATGCCGAGGACGAGCGCCGTGATCGCCAGGCCCTTGCGCTCGGACGCCGGCCGCGGCTGCTGCGGGCCGTACTGGCCGGGCATCGGCGGCTGCCCGGGAGGCGGCGTGGGGTAGCCGGGGTGGGGCGGGCCGGCCACCGGCGCTGCCGGGGCGCCGTCGGTGTACGGGGCGGGTGCGGGAGGCGGGGTCGGCGGGGTCGGTGCGTCGAACGAGGGCGTGCTCATGCGGGGTCCTTCGTCGGGGGATGGAAACGCTGCAGGCTACCGGCCCCCCGCCCGGCACCGGCCGATCGGCGCGGGTGAAATGTCGGTATCCGGGTGCCGGTCCGTGGTCCGGTTAGCCTGGACCCGTGCGCATCGCGAGATTCACCACCGGCGACGACCCCCGCTTCGCCTTCGTGCAGACCGAGGGGGACACCACCTACCTGGCCGTGCTGAGCGGCGACCCGCTCTCCATGCCGGCCATGCCGACGGGGGAGCGGATCGAGCTCGGCGACGGCGTCCGGCTGCTCGCGCCGGTGATACCGCGCTCCAAGGTCGTGGCCGTGGGCCGCAACTACCTGGACCACGTCCGCGAGATGGGTGGCGAGCCCCCGACGGCGCCGCTGCTCTTCCTCAAGCCCAACACGTCCGTCGTCGGCCCCGACGACCCCGTCGTGCTGCCCGACTGGACCCGCGAGGTCTCGTACGAGGCCGAGCTCGCCGTCGTCGTGTCGCGCGTGTGCAAGGACGTCGAGCCGGAGAACGCCCGGGCCTACGTGCTGGGCTACACCGTGGCCAACGACGTCACCGCCCGCGACGCCCAGCGCACCGACGACCAGTGGGCGCGCGCCAAGGGGTTCGACACCTCCTGCCCGCTGGGGCCCTGGATCGAGACCGACCTGGACGTCGAGGACGTCGGGGTGCGCTCGCGCGTCAACGGCGAGCTCAAGCAGGACGGGCGGACCAGCGAGATGATCTTCGACGTCGACCACCTGGTCTCGTACGCCTCGAAGGCGATGACGCTGCTGCCCGGTGACGTGCTGCTCACCGGCACGCCCGCAGGCGTCGGCGGCATCGACCACGGCGACCGTGTCGAGTGCGAGGTCGAGGGGATCGGCGTGCTCGCCAACCCCGTGGTGCGCCGCGAGGTCTGATCTCCTGTGCTGCCGGGCCCCGTGAGCGTGCGCCGTCGGGCCACTACCCTGGACCCGTGAATGTCGCTGCAGGTACTACCACCTCCTCCCCGGTCCGTGTCCGCTTCGCCCCGTCCCCCACGGGCATGTTCCACGTGGGCGGCGCGCGTTCCGCGCTGTTCAACTGGGCCGTGGCCAAGCAGACCGGCGGCACGTTCGTGCTGCGGATCGAGGACACCGACGCCTCGCGCAACAAGCCCGAGTGGGTGGACGGGATCCTCGCCGCGCACGCCGCGCTCGGCATGCACGCCGACGACCCGACGTTCGAGGGGCCGTACTTCCAGTCGGCCAACGTCCAGAAGCACCGCGACGCCGCCGCCCGGCTGCTCGAGGCCGGGCGCGCCTACTACTGCGACTGCACGCGCGACGACGTCGCCGCCCGGACCGGGAACCCGCACTCCGGCTACGACGGTCACTGCCGCGACCGCGGCCTCGAGCAGGCTCCGGGCCGTGCGCTGCGCTTCCGCACGCCGGACGACGGCGAGACCCGCGTCGTCGACCTGATCCGCGGCAACCCGGTCTTCCCGAACGACGCCATGGAGGACTTCGTCGTCGCGCGCGGCGACGGGTCCCCGGTGTTCCTGCTCGCCAACGTCGTCGACGACCTGGACGAGGGCATCACCCACGTCATCCGTGGCGAGGAGCACCTGTCGAACACCCCCAAGCAGCAGCTGCTGTGGGCCGCGCTGGGCGCCGAGCCGCCCGTGTGGGCGCACCTGCCCGTCATCGTCAACGAGAAGCGGCAGAAGCTCTCCAAGCGCCGTGACAAGGTGGCGCTCGAGGACTACCTCGCTGAGGGCTACCTGCCCGCCGCGATGGTCAACTACCTCATGCTGCTCGGCTGGGCGCCGGGCAACGACGACGAGATCCTGCCGTTCGACGAGATGATCTCCCGGTTCCGCATCGAGGACGTCAACTCCGCCTCGGCGTTCTTCGACCTCAAGAAGCTCGCCGCGTTCAACGGCGAGTACATCCGGGCGCTCGGGGTGGACGAGTTCGTCGCCGCGGTGGGGCCGTGGCTGCGCCCCCCGCACGCCCCGTGGGCCGAGGAGCAGTTCGACGCCGCGGCGTTCGCCGCCGTCGCACCGCTCGCGCAGTCGCGGGTCGCGCTGCTCAGCGACATCACCGACAACGTCGACTTCCTGTTCCTGGACGCCCCGGCCGAGGACGAGAGGTCCTGGAACAAGGCCATGAAGCCCGGCGCCGTCGAGCTGCTCACCGAGGTGCGGGCCGTCCTCGCGGACCTCGAGCCGTGGGAGGCGGAGCCGCTCAAGGACGCGGTGGCCACCACGGGCGAGCGGCACGGTCTCAAGCTGGGCAAGGCGCAGGCGCCGGTGCGGGTGGCGGTGACCGGCCGCACGATCGGCCTGCCGCTCTTCGAGTCGCTCGAGGTGCTCGGCCGCGAGCGCACCCTCGGCCGCATCGACGCCGCCCTGGCCCGCCTCGCCGAGAACCCGCCGGCAGCCGCCTCGTGACGGCGTTCGGCGCCGTCGGCGCGCGGGTGGACGGCGTCCTGCTCGACGTGGACGACACCCTGGTCGACACCCGGGCGGCGTTCTCCACGGCGCTCGCGGCGGTCGCGCGGGCGCACCTGCCCGGCGACGTCGACCACGCCGCGGTGCTCGACCACTGGCGGTCCGACCCGGCCGGGCACTACGCGCGCTTCACCCGGGGGGAGACCGACGCCCGCACGCAGCGTCGGCTCCGCGCGGACCTGCTGCACCGCACCTTCGGCGGTGCGCCGGTCGGCGAGGACGCCTTCGACGCCTGGGACGACCTGTTCTGGGGCACGTTCGAGCGGTCGTGGCGGGCGTTCGACGACGCCGCGGCGTTCGTGAAGCAGCTGCGGGCGGCCGGGATCGCCGTGGGCGTGGTGACGAACGCGGCCGTCGAGCTGCAGGAGCGCAAGCTGGCCGCCGCCGGGCTGGACGTGCCGGTGCTGGTCGGCGTCGACACCCTCGGCTACGGCAAGCCGCACCCGGACGTCTTCGTCGAGGGCGCCCGTCGGCTCGGGACGCTCCCGCCGCGGACGGCGTACGTGGGCGACGAGCCGACGACGGACGCCCGCGCCGCCCACGAGGCCGGGCTGCTCGGCGTGTGGCTCGATCGGCCCGGTGCCCGTCGTGCGGACGAGCGTCACGTCGACGCCGACGCGCTGCGGGCGGCGGGGATGGTCGTCGCCCCCGGCCTGGACGAGGTCGGCGGCGCGCTGGTCGGCTGACCGGTCAGGTCAGCACCAGGACGGCGGTCAGGCTGGTCCCGGTGACCACGACGGCGGAGCACGCCCCGAGCACCAGGGGCCGCCGACCGGTGCGCAGCAGGGTGGGCAGGTCGACGCCGAGTCCGAGGGCGAACATCGCCGCGACGAAGGCCGTCGTCGTGACGTTCGCCGCGCCGTCGAGGACGTACGGCGGGACGACCCCGAGGCTGCGCAGACCGACGGCGACGAGGAACCCCACCACGAAGCCGGGTACCGGCGCCGGGCGGCGGGCGGCCCCGCCGTCTCCCGGCAGCGGTGCTGTCGGGGCGACCCGGCGGGCCCGGACAGCACCGACCACGGCCACCAGGGGAGCCAGGAGCACCACCCGGGCGAGCTTGGACACTGTCGCCGTGGCCAGCGCGGCCGTCCCGGCCAGGGTCCCGGCTGCCGCGACCACCTGGGCGACCTCCTGGACGCTCGCTCCCATCCACAGACCCGCCTGGGCGGCGCTCAGACCCAGCAGTCCGGCCAGCCACGGCAGGATGACGACGGCCGCCGTGCCGTACAGGGCGACGAGTGCCAGTGCGGTCGCGACCGACGCGGCGCGTCGGGCCTGGAGCGCGGGTGTCGAGCGTGCCGGGGCGCGGTCGAGCACGCCGGTCATGGCCGAGACGGCGGCCGCTCCGCAGATCGAGAACCCGGTGGCGACAAGGAGCGTCGTGTCGCGGGTGACCCCCAGTCGTCGTCCGAGCAGCAGCGTGGCGGCGAAGGTCACCACCACGGTGGTGGCCACGACGGTCAGGCCGCGCCAGCCCAGGCCCAGGACGTCGCCGACCGAGAGCTGGAGGCCGAGCAGCACGACCCCGGCCCGCAGCACGTGCCGCGCGGTCCAGGCGATCCCGGGGGCGGTGGCCTCGAGCAGTCGTGCCGGACGGGTCGCGCCGTCCGGCCGTCGACGGGCCCGGGCACCCAGGAAGGAGCCGAGGAGCGAGCCGATGAGCAGTGCGAGCACGAGCGGGGACAGGGCGGGTGCGGCGACGAGCAGGACGGGTGCGGCGACGAGCAGGACGGCGGTCGCGGACCCGGCGAGAGCCATACCTGGCAGGAGGCGTGTCATGGTGTCCACCCTGGGCCCCGACGTGATGGTCCGGTAGGCCGAGGTGGGGATCCATCCATAGACTCCTGCTATGGCCACCACGTCTCTGACCACGCTCGAGCTCCTCGTCGCGGTGGACACCCACGGCTCGATCAGCGCGGCCGCCCGCGCCCTCGCGGTCGCCCAGCCCACGGCGTCGGCCGGTCTGCGACGACTCGAGCGGCGCCTCGGCCTCGACCTCGTCGCCCGGGGCGCTCGCGGGACGGCGCTCACGCCGACGGGTCAGGCGGTCGCCGGGTGGGCGCGGGACGTCGTCGCGGCGTCCGACCGCTTCGAGGCGGCGGTCGTGGGGCTGCGCGCCGGGCCGACGACGGCGCTGCGGGTAGCCGCCAGCCTGACGGTCGCGGAGTACCTCGTGCCGCGCTGGCTGGCCCTCATCGCCGCCCAGGAGGGCCCGGCGGACGTCGAGCTGGTGGTGCGCAACTCCAGCGACGTCATGGAGATGGTGCTGGCGGGGGACGCCGGGCTGGGGTTCGTCGAGAGCCTCGGTGTGCGACGAGGGCTCCGCAGCCGGACCGTCGCGCACGACGAGCTCGTCGCCGTCGTCGCCCCCGGCCACCCGTGGGCCCGACGGCGTGCGGTGGGCCCGAGCGAGCTGCTCGGCGGGCGCCTCGTCCTGCGGGAGGCCGGCTCCGGGACGCGGGAGATCCTCGAACGCGCCCTGGCGTCCGTGGGAGAGGAGATCCCCGGCCACCTGCCGACGCTGGGGTCGACGTCCGCTCTCAAGGCGGCGGTGCAGCACGGCGGCCAGGTGGCGGTGCTGTCGGGGCTGACCGTGGCCGACGACGTCGCGGCCGGTCGCCTCGTCGCCGTACCCGTCGACGGCGTGGACCTGACCCGGCGGCTGCGGGTCGTCTGGCGCGACGGTTCCACGCCGTCGGCCACGGCCCGGCGGCTCAGCGCCGTCGCGCTCGGTATGCCGTCGTGATGTACGGCATGGCGATCGCGCGGGTCCCGGCGAGGTCGGGGTGTGTCACCACGAGGTCGTCGACCCGCTGCAGGAGCTGCTCGCGCTGTTCGGGCGAGACGGTCAGCAGGTAGCTGCGCGTCCCTGCCAGCGCCCGCAGGTCCGCGGTGGCCAGGTGCTGCAGCCAGCGGAACTCCGCGGCCTCGGCCTCGTCGAAGCTCTCGTCCAGGGCGGGTGGGCGGGCGCTCTGGTCGCCGTCCGGGGCGAGCGTGTCGCCGGTGTGCAGGATCTCGCCGAAGCGGCCGACCCAGTCGATGCGTTCGTCCCGGTCGTTCGAGACGACGGCGAGGGTGCCGCCCGGGCGCAGGACCCGTGCGATCTCGGGGACCGCACGCGGCAGGTCGAACCAGTGCCACGCCTGGGCGACGGTCACGGCGTCGACCGACGCGTCCGGCAGCGGGACGTCCTCCGCGGTGCCGACGTGCGCCTCGACCTCGGGCAGCGCGGCGGTCAGCTCGTCCAGCATCGGCCGGGAGGCGTCGACGGCGACGACGTGGTGGCCGTGGTCGGCCAGCCGCTGCGTGAGCAGCCCGGTGCCGGCGGCCAGGTCGAGGACCCGGGCCTGCTGCTGGGGGACCATCCAGTCGACGGCGTCGGCCGGGTACGAGGGGCGCACGCGGGCGTAGACGTCGGCCCTGGTGGAGAAGGAGGCGGCGCGGTCGGAGTGCGAGTGCGGGTCGGGCGTCGACGGCATGGCAGCAGGGTCCCACGGGACGGCCGTGCGCGTCAGCACGGGTAGCCCGCCGCGGTGCCCGGCGGAGCCGAGGCATGGCTGGTGGGACGTGACGAAGGGCACCGAGGAACCGGTTTGGATCCGGGCGGTCGGTCCGGTAATGTTTCGGGTCGTTGGGCCGTACGGGTTCCACCGGTGAAAGCCGGATATGTCCCGCCAGGTCCACATACCATGGGGTATGGTGTAATTGGCAGCACGAGTGGTTCTGGTCCACTTAGTCTAGGTTCGAGTCCTGGTACCCCAGCGTGATGCTCGGCATCACGTCCGACCAACGTTCATCGGTGATCGGCGTGCGCTAGAGTTCTCACCGGCGAATCGGTGCCTGACGGCTCCGAGGAACCTCAGGCCCCCATCGTCTAGCGGCCTAGGACGCCGCCCTCTCACGGCGGTAACACGGGTTCAAATCCCGTTGGGGGTACGCAGCGGTCCGTCCGGCGGACCGATGTACCGGCTCCGGTGACGGAGCCACGTCCGGCCCCCATCGTCTAGCGGCCTAGGACGCCGCCCTCTCACGGCGGTAACACGGGTTCAAATCCCGTTGGGGGTACAGCGAGCGAAGGCCCGGTCCACGTGGACCGGGCCTTTCTGCTGTCTCGACGGGTCTGTCAGAGGAACGGGTCGGGGACCGTCGGGCCCGCGCCGCTGCTCGTCGGCGGCTCGTAGAGGGCGTCCCTGCGCCGCGTCGGCAGCCACGTGCGACGGTGGGCACGCTGCCGGGTCGACTGCGTTCCCTCGGGCTGCGGGAACGGCTCGACCTCGGGGTGCCCGGTGCTGGCGCCGGCGCTCGGGCCGTCGCCGGTGGCCGTGTGGTCAGCGGACGAGCCCGCCGTGGCAGGCCGGCCCCCGGCCGGCGGCGCGACCGTGGGGAGCTCCGCCGTCGTCGGTCGCGACTCGCGGGGACCCGTCGGCACGATCGCCGGAGGCCTCGGTGGCTCGGGCTTCGCTCCCGGCTTGGTCGGGAAGAAGATCGTGTCGGTGAGCCGGCGATAGGTGACGTCCGGGTCCGGCACGTAGTCGATCCGGCTCAGCGCCTGGTCCTGGCCGGCCGACTCCATGACGAACCGGCCGTAGCCCAGCACCTGGCCCATCGGGGTGCGGGTGTAGCTCATGTCCGTCACCTTGGTCAGCGGCATCATCGCGACCTTGTGGATGATGAACCCGTACGTGAGGACCAGACGCTTGTCGGTCGCGACGAACCACTGGTAGTTCCAGTCGGCCCACTTCAGCAGCAGCCGGCCGGCCGGGACCAGCCACAGGACCCACACGCCCGGCGCCTGGGTCGCCGAGTGCAGCAGTGCGACGACGACGGTCGCGGCGAGGGTCGTCAGGACCGGCTCGAGCAGCGTCGCCCAGTGCAGCCGCGAGGCGAAGACGGCACGCTCGTGGTGCAGGACGTATCGGCGCAGGTGGCGGTGGCTGCGGACCGCCTCGTCGGGCGACACCACGGTTACGAGGTCAGGTTGGCGAGGAACTCCCCGAAGCTGGCGAACGCGTTGGCGATCACGTCCCAGATCGCTTTGACGATGTCCGCAGCGCGGTCCGGGCTCGTCACGATCGCGTAGATCAGAAAGATCACGACGAGCCAGATCAGGAGGGTCTTGGCCTTGGCCGGCATCGGGTCCTCACGCCTCTCGGTCTGCGGGGCAGGGTCGCTCCGCTGCTCGGGAGCCTACTGACCTGCGGGGTCGCGCCGCGAGTACCTGTCGCGGCGCGCCGTCACTCGCCTGCGCGCTGGAGCACCTCGGTCAGCCGGTTCGCGGCCGCGACGACGGACGCCGAGTGCAGGCGACCCGGCTGGCGGGTGAGGCGTTCGACCGGTCCGGAGACCGAGACTGCCGCCACGATGCGCCCGGAGGGGCCCCGCACCGGAGCGGAGACGGAGGCGACCCCGAGCTCACGCTCGGAGACCGACTGGGCCCAGCCGCGCCGTCGGACGCCGGAGAGGATCGTCGCGGTGAAGACCGCCTCGCGCAGGCCGCGGTGCAGCCGGTCGGGCTCCTCCCAGGCGAGCAGGATCTGGGCGGCGGACCCGGCGTGCATCGTCAGGGTGGCACCGACAGGGATCGAGTCGCGCAGGCCGACCGGGCGCTCGGCGGCGGCCACGCACACGCGGTGGTCGCCCTGGCGCCGGTAGAGCTGAGCGCTCTCGCCGGTGTGGTCGCGCAGCGCCGTGAGCACCGGGTTCGCGGCGGCGAGCAGGCGGTCCTCGCCGGCGGCCGTCGCGAGCTCGTTGAGCCGCGGGCCGAGCACGAACCGGCCCTGCATGTCGCGGGCCACGAACCGGTGGTGCTCGAGCGCGACGGCGAGCCGGTGCGCCGTCGGCCGGGCCAGTCCCGTCGAGGAGACCAGCTGCGCGAGGGTGGCCGGTCCGGCCTCGAGCGCTCCCAGAACGGACGCGGCCTTGTCCAGTACGCCGACTCCGCTAGTATCGTCCATAGGTCGATACTGACGTCTCGCTTGGTGAGATTGCAAGTTCTACACAACTTCTCGGTTGGTGGAGCCTCGCGTCAGGTCGCGGAATCACAAGTGACGACAGCCACCCACCGGTGGCGGAACGAGGAGCTCGAGATGGCCGGCACGCTGGCAGAGAAGGTCTGGGAGGCGCACCTGGTGCGCCAGGGCGCCGACGGGGCACCGGACCTGCTCTACATCGACCTGCACCTCGTGCACGAGGTGACGAGCCCGCAGGCGTTCGAGGGCCTCCGCCTCGCCGGACGCCTCGTACGGCGCCCCGATCTGACGATCGCGACCGAGGACCACAACACTCCCACGCTCGACATCGACCTGCCGATCGCGGACCTCACGAGCCGCACGCAGATCGACACCCTGCGCAACAACGCGGCCGAGTTCGGCGTGCGGATCCACTCGCTCGGCGACGCCGACCAGGGCATCGTGCACCAGGTGGGCCCGCAGCTCGGGCTGACCATGCCGGGCCTGACCGTCGTCTGCGGCGACTCGCACACCTCCACGCACGGCGCGTTCGGCGCGCTGGCCTTCGGCATCGGTACCTCCGAGGTCGAGCACGTGCTCGCCACCCAGACGCTGCCCCTGGCGCCCTTCAAGACGATGGCGATCACCGTCGACGGCGAGCTGCCCCCGGGCGCCACCTCCAAGGACATCATCCTGGCGATCATCGCCAAGATCGGCACCGGCGGCGGGCAGGGCTACGTGCTCGAGTACCGCGGGGAGGCCATCCGCCGGCTCTCCATGGAGGCGCGGATGACCATCTGCAACATGTCCATCGAGGCGGGCGCCCGCGCCGGCATGATCGCCCCCGACGAGACCACGTTCGAGTACCTCAAGGGCCGCCCGCACGCGCCCGAGGGCGAGGACTGGGACGCCGCCGTCGAGTACTGGAAGACGCTGCGCACCGACGACGACGCCACGTTCGACGAGGAGGTCGTGCTGCGCGCGTCCGACCTCGAGCCGTTCGTCACCTGGGGGACCAACCCGGGCCAGGGCCTGCCCCTCTCGGCGAACGTCCCGGTCCCGGCCGAGATCGCCGACGAGGGTGAGCGCGTCAGCGCCGAGCGCGCGCTGGAGTACATGGGCCTCGAGCCCGGCATGCCGCTGCGCGACGTCACCGTCGACACGGTCTTCATCGGGTCGTGCACCAACGGCCGCATCGAGGACCTCCGGTCGGTCGCCAAGGTGCTCCGGGGTCGCCGCAAGGCCGAGGACGTGCGTGTGCTCGTCGTGCCGGCGTCGGCCCGCGTGCGCCTGCAGGCCGAGGCCGAGGGCCTGGACGTCATCTTCAAGGAGTTCGGCGCCGAGTGGCGCAACGCCGGCTGCTCGATGTGCCTCGGCATGAACCCCGACCAGCTCGCGCCGGGCGAGCGCGCAGCATCCACGTCGAACCGCAACTTCGAGGGCCGGCAGGGCAAGGGCGGTCGCACGCACCTGGTCTCGCCGCTCGTCGCGGCGGCCACCGCGATCCGCGGCACGCTGTCCTCGCTGTCGGACCTGGACCTGGACGGCGACGTCGACCTGACCACGTTCGACGGCACCCCGCTGGCCCCGCTGACCGCCCCGTCGTTCGTCTGAGCACCCCGCAGCTTTCGAGGAGAAACTCTCATGGAGAAGATCACCACCCACACCGGCGTCGGGGTGCCGCTGCGTCGCAGCAACGTCGACACCGACCAGATCATCCCGGCCGTCTACCTCAAGCGGGTCACCCGCACCGGGTTCGAGGACGCCCTCTTCGCGGCGTGGCGCAGCGACCCGTCGTTCGTGCTGAACCAGGACGCGTACAAGGTGGGATCAGTGCTCGTGGCCGGCCCCGACTTCGGCACCGGCTCGTCGCGCGAGCACGCCGTCTGGGCGCTCAAGGACTACGGCTTCCGCGTCGTGCTCGCCTCCCGGTTCGCGGACATCTTCCGCGGGAACTCCGGCAAGCAGGGCCTGGTGGCCGGCATGGTCGCTCAGGAGGACATCGAGCTGCTCTGGAAGATCCTCGAGGCCGAGCCCGGGACCGAGGTGACCGTCGACCTCGAGACCCGCACCGTGCACGCCGACGACGTCACCGTGCCGTTCCAGATCGACGAGTACACGCGCTGGCGCCTCATGGAGGGCCTCGACGACATCGGTCTGACCCTGCAGAACGAGGCCGACATCACCGCCTTCGAGGAGAAGCGCGCCGCGTGGCGTCCGAAGACGCTGCCGGCCAAGCACCTGCCGAAGGTGGACATCGAGCCGGCGCGGCCTGTTTCCTGACGCTCGCGTCCGGCTTGCGTTCACGGGCGGGGTCGTCGTGTGGGGCAGAAGTCGTTCGCGCGCCGGGGGAGCGGGGCGAGCGGGGCTTCAGAGGGTCGGTGGGCCCTGGCGAGCGCGGTCGAGGAGGGACTCGGGGGTCGTCGTGGTGGGGTCCCACCAGGACTCGACCCACCAGGTGGCTCCGGCATCCGCCGCGGCGCGGGCCTGGTCCCGGGCCTTCTCCGGGTCGGGGTCGAGCCGGCCTTGCATGACGACGTCGAAGGGGCCCGCGTCGCTGTCGCGGTGCTCGGCGATCCAGGCGGTGAGGTCGCGGACCTGCTCCGGGCCCGCCTCGGCGTCCTCGGGCGACTCGCCGCGGACCTGCGGCACCATGCCGTCCCAGCGCAGCGCCCGGTCGAGGCTGCGGCGCGGTGGGGCCGCAGCGTCCCAGACGGCGACCGGCCAGACCGGGACGCGGCCGCGGACCGGTGGGACGGGGAACTGGAACGTGCTCGTGCCGGCCCACTCGCCGTCGTGCTCGAACGACTCGCCGGACCAGGACCGCTCGAGCCAGGCCAGCACCTCGTCGAGGGCGTGCGCACGGTCCCGCAGCGCCGTCGGCTGGCCCGGCACCGACGTGAACGCGCGGTCGATCGGCACGCCGACGCCCACGGGCAGCACGAGGCGACCGCCGGACAGGTGGTCGACCGTCAGGAGCTGCTGGGCGAGCTCCCAGGGGCGCCGTCGGGGTAGCGCGAACACCATCGCGCCCAGGGTGATGCGCTCGGTGACCGCGGCGACGGCCGCCAGGAGGCCGAACGGGTCCCAGGTGGGCTGGGCGTCGAAGCCCTCGGCGTCCAGGCTCACCCCGTCCCACGTGAAGAACCCGTCCCAGCCGTGCGCCTCGCACTCCTGGGCGAGCCGGACCTGCTGGGCGGGGCTGCCGTAGCTGCCGATGAACCCGAACCTCATGGTGTGACCTCCCGGTGCGCCTCGACGTCGTCGCTCCACGACGACGCTACGGGCCCCCACCGACAGTCGGCATAGGGTGACCGCGTGGACGACAAGCCGATCGTGGAGATGTGGACCGACGGGGCCTGCAAGGGCAACCCCGGGCTCGGAGGATGGGGTGCGCTGCTGAAGTCTGGCGAGCACACCAAGGAGCTCTACGGCGGGGAGAAGGTCACCACCAACAACCGGATGGAGCTCACCGCCGTCGTCGAGGCGCTGCGGGCGCTCAAGCAGTCCAGCGCCGTCACGGTCCACACCGACTCGTCCTACGTGATGAACGGCATGAAGACGTGGATCGCGGGCTGGAAGCGCAACGGGTGGACGACGTCGGCGAAGAAGCCCGTCAAGAACGTCGACCTCTGGCAGGCCCTCGACGCCGAGGTCGACCGGCACACCGTCCAGTGGGTGTGGGTCAAGGGGCACGCCGGCGACCCCGGCAACGAGCGCGCCGACGCCCTCGCCAACCTCGGGGTCGACTCGGTGCGCTGAACGGCGGTGGTCCGGGCTCCGTCCCGCTGCCGGCGCGGCGTCGTCGTACCGGTGCGACGCACGTCACGCCGCGGCAGGCCGCGACACCTCATAGGGTGGCCTCATGGCTTCCCACTACGACGTCGTCCTCCTCGGAGCTGGCCCCGGCGGCTATGTCGCCGCGATCCGTGCGGCACAGCTCGGCAAGTCCGTCGCCATCATCGAGGAGAAGTACTGGGGTGGTGTCTGCCTCAACGTGGGCTGCATCCCCTCCAAGGCCCTGCTGCGCAACGCGGAGCTCGCGCACCTGTTCACCCATCAGGCCGACTTCTTCGGCATGTCGGGTGACGTGACGTTCGACTACGGCAAGGCGTTCGACCGGTCCCGCGAGGTGGCGGACGGCCGGACCAAGGGCGTCCACTTCCTCATGAAGAAGAACAAGATCACCGAGTACGACGGCCGCGGCACGTTCCGCGACGCGAACACGATCGAGGTGACGCTCAACAAGGGCGGCACCGAGACGGTGACGTTCGACAACGCGATCATCGCGACCGGCTCCAAGGTTCGCCTGCTGCCCGGCGTCGAGCTCTCCGACAACGTCGTGACGTACGAGAAGCAGATCATGACCCGCGAGCTGCCGAAGTCGATCGCCATCGTCGGCGCCGGCGCCATCGGCATGGAGTTCGCCTACGTCATGAAGAACTACGGCGTGGACGTCACCATCATCGAGTTCCTCGACCGGGCCCTGCCGAACGAGGACGCGGACGTCTCCAAGGAGATCGCCAAGCAGTACAAGAAGCTGGGCGTCAAGATCCTCACCTCCACGGCTGTGCAGACGGTCGAGGACAAGGGCTCGTCCGTGACGGTCGAGTACAAGGGCGTCAAGGACGACAAGCCCGGATCGCTCGAGGTCGACAAGGTCCTCATGGCGGTCGGCTTCGCGCCGAACGTCGAGAACTTCGGCCTGGAGAACACCGGCGTGCAGCTCACCGAGCGTGGCGCCATCGCGATCGACGACCACATGCGCACCAACGTGCCGCACCTCTTCGCCATCGGCGACGTCACCGCCAAGCTCATGCTCGCGCACGTCGCCGAGGCGCAGGGCGTCGTCGCCGCCGAGACCATCGGCGACGCCGAGACCATGACGCTGGGTGACTACCGCATGATGCCGCGCGCCACGTTCTGCCAGCCGCAGGTGGCCTCCTTCGGCCTCACCGAGGCGCAGGCCAAGGACGAGGGCTACGACGTCAAGGTGTCCACCTTCCCGTTCATGGCGAACGGCAAGGCGCACGGCCTCGGTGACCCGGTCGGGTTCGTCAAGCTCGTCGCCGACGCCAAGTACAACGAGCTGCTCGGCGGGCACCTCATCGGCCCGGACGTCTCCGAGCTGCTGCCCGAGCTCACCCTCGCGCAGAAGTGGGACCTCACCGCCGACGAGGTGGCGCGCAACGTGCACACCCACCCGACGCTGTCCGAGTCCGTCCAGGAGGCCATCCACGGCCTCGCGGGGCACATGATCAACTTCTGATCGCCCGCCGCCCGCACGCTGTGGGTGCACGACACGCCGCCCATGCCATCGGCACAGCGGCATGTCGTGCACCCACAGCGGCTCGGGGGCCTGGCCGTCACCTCGGGGGGCGCGTGCTCCCGCGTTCCACCAGGGCAACCTCGCCGACCACGTGCTCCAGCGTCGCGTCCTTGTCCGCCATCGGCCGGCGCAGGAGGCGCAGCGCGTCGGTCACCATCGCGTCGTGGCAGGGGTCGATGGTCGTGAGACCCGGCCAGACGTGCTCGGAGATCTTGAGGTTGTCGAACCCGACGACCTGGACGTCGTCGGGCACGCTGCGACCCGCGTCGCGCAGCCCGGCCATGGCGCCGATCGCGACGTCGTCGGTGACGCCGAGGACGCCGTCGACGGCGAGCCCGTCCGCGACGCGCCCCGCGACGGCGGACCGGGTCTCGGCGCTCGAGTAGCGCTCCAGCGGGATCACGAGGCCGGGGTCCGGGACCAGGCCGGCGATCTCCAGGGCGTCGGCCCAGCCGCGTGCCCGCGACGACGCCATGTCGCGGTGCGGTGACTCGAGCCGGCCACCGACGACGGCGATGCGGCGGGCTCCGCACGCGAGCAGGTGCTCGGTCGCGAGCCGTGCCCCGGCGACGTTGCCCATCTGGACGCGGTGGTACCGGTCCGGCACGTCCTGCTCGCCGAGGAGCACGATCGGCACGTCGGTGCGCAGCCGGTCGAGGTCGCGGTAGTCGAGGCCCACGGCGCTCAGCAGGACGCCGTCGTACTGCTGGAGGCGGGCGAGCGAGAGCGCGGAGAGCTCGCGCTCGCGGTTCGCGCCGGACTGCTCGACGACGAGGTGCAGGCCCTCGGGGGCGAGCGCGTCGGAGACCCGGGCCGCCAGCTCGCTGTAGTACTGGTGGTCGAACCGCGGGACGATGAGCCCGACCGTGCCGGTGCGCCCCGTACGGAGGCGCCGCGCGGTCAGGTTGATCTCGTAGCCGAGCTCGTCGACGACCTCGAGCACGCGGATCCGCGTCTCGGCCCCGACGTTGGGACGCCCGTTGAGGACGTTCGAGACCGTCATCACGGAGACCCCGGCAGCCCGGGCCACGTCGCTCATCTGGGTCGTCCGCTTCTTTCCCACGACGGGCCACGTCGGCACCGCGCTCAACCAGGCCGTCGTCGAGCTGCTCGCCGGCAACACCGACGCGGCGGGCCTCGTCCAGGCGATCACGGACGCGGCGGCCAAGGGCTGACCCGGCATGAACCACGCTCCGACCGCCGTCGTCGACGTGCCCCCGGAGCCCCGGCCGACCGGTGAGGGTGCCACCCGTGCGCCCTCACCGGCCGCCCGGCCACGGAGGAACCGGCACCTCCCGTGGGGCAAGTGGGCGGAGATCGCCCTGCTCGCCGGCCCCGGCATCGTCGTCTTCGTCGCTCTCGTGATCTTCCCCGTCGTCATGGCGGCCTACTACGGGTTCTTCCGCTGGAAGGGCTACGGGCCGCCGACGGACTTCGTCGGGCTCCAGAACTACCGGCTCATCCTCACCGACCCCGTCTTCCAGGACGCCCTGGCGCACAACGGCTTCATCCTCGTCATGTCGCTCGTGCTGCAGGGCCCGGCGGCGATCGGCATCGCGTTGCTGCTGAACAAGCGGATGCGTGGCCGGGCGCTCATCCGGGTGCTGATCTTCGTCCCGTACGTGCTGTCAGAGGTCATCGTCGGCATCGGGTGGGGGCTCATGCTGCACACCACGGGTGCGGTCAACGACCTGCTGACGCGCGCCGGGCTGGAGGGGCTGACCCGTGACTGGCTGGCCGACCCGGACGTGGCGATCTGGTCCCTCATGGCCGTCCTGGTCTGGAAGGACATCGGGTTCGCCGTGATCCTCATGCTGGCGGGGCTGCAGAGCATCCCCGAGGAGCTGCACGACGCCGCCGCGATCGACGGCGCCTCCTACTGGAAGGCGCAGCGATACATCACGTTGCCGCTGCTCGGACCCACGATCCGGATCTGGGCGTTCCTGTCGATCATCGGGTCGTTGCAGCTCTTCGACCTCGTGTACGTGATGTGGGGGCAGTACGTGGCCGCGACCGCGGGCACCTCCACGATGGCGACCTACATGGTCGTCAACGGCCGCATCTCCGGCAGCTACGGGTACGGCAACGCCGTCGCCGTCGTCATCTTCCTGATCTCTCTGACCATCGCGCTGGTCTACCAGCGCTTCGTCCTGCGCCGCGACACCGCGGGCGCGCTGACCGGAGGTGCCTCGTGACGACCACCACGACGCGGCAGACCACGCCACAGCAGCTCAGGGCGTCGCACGCGAGCGGGGGACGGGGCAGCCCGACGGCGTACCTCGTCGCGTTCGGGCTGGTCGGCTTGTGCCTCGCCCCCCGTGCTCTACATCGTGCTCGGCGGTTTCCGAACGAACTCGCAGATCATCCGGTCGGCGGCCGGGCTGCCGGACCCGTGGCAGATCGACAACTATCTCGGCGTGCTCACCGGCGGGATCTTCTGGCAGCAGATGGCCAACTCGCTCGTCGCCGGTGTCGGCACGACCGTCGGGGTCGTGGTCCTCGGGCTGGGGGCGAGCTACGTCATCGCGCGCTACCCGTTCAAGGCCAAGGAGGCGATGTACTCGCTCTTCGCCGCCGGGCTGATGTTCCCGATGACGGTGGCGATCACGCCGCTGTACATCCTGGTGCGGAACCTGGGCCTGACGAACACCCTCGCAGGGATCATCCTGCCGCAGATCGCCTTCGCGCTGCTGGTCACCGTGATCATCCTCGTGCCGTTCCTGCGGGCGATACCCCGGGACATCGAGGAGGCGGCGTCCATCGACGGCGCGAGCCGGCTCGGGTTCTTCGCCCGCATGGTCGTGCCCCTCTCGATGCCCGGGGTCGTGACCGTCGGCATCCTCGCGTTCGTCGCGAGCTGGAACAGCCACATGCTGCCGCTGTTCCTCCTGAGCGACGTGCCGCGCCCGGTGGAGTCGGCGAGCACCACGCGGCCCAGCTCGCGACGCCGGGGGTCGGCTGCTCCCTCCGATTCCCCTCACCTGGATGCTCGTCGGTTCGGCGTCGGCGATGTCGCGGGCCTGGCGGCGCAGTCGCGTCGTGCTGAGGCACCTGAATCGGGTGCATGCGATTGCCTATATATACAGATGCATGTATGTTCGGTGTCATGGCCCTCCAGAAGACCGAACCCGGACGGATCCGCCCCCGAGCGGCGAAGCTGTCGATCACGTGTGCCGTCGCTGCCGTCCTGCTGATGGCGTTCGCCCAGATCACCCAGCCAGCCGTGGCCCCGAGCTGGCAGCCGCCGAGCGAGCTGGCCCTGGGGGCGACCGGCTGGGCGATGACCGCGGGCTTCGCCCTCCTCGGTCTGGCCTGCCTGCTGCTGTTCGCAGCGCTCCGCGGGCAGTCGGCCTCTCGAACGGCTCGCACCGGGCGCTGGGCCCTGCTGCTCGCTGCCGCGGGCGGAGTGCTGGGGGCGGCCTTCCCGACCGACCGATGGGACGCGGCCGAGCCCACCACGGTCGGGATGGTCCACAACGTCGCCCCGGTGCTGCTGGACGCCGTCCTGGTGGCTGCGGTCCTTCTCGGCATCTCGCTCGTCCGCCGCAGCGAAGGGTGGCGTCCTGTGCGCTGGTGGTTGCGGGCCGGAGCGGTACTGGTTGTGGGCGCGGCCGTCATCCTGTCGGTCAGCATGGGGCTCTTGATGCCCCCCGGCAGCGGCCTCGGCCCTGAGGTGGCGATCGGGTGGCAAGCGCGTGGGCTGCTCGTCGCAGACGCCGCGTGGGTCGCGATCACCGCAGGCTGCTCGCTCGCCGTGCTCAGGGCGTCGCGAGCGGCCGTCCACGTTCCGGAATCGGCCGATCGGGCACACCACAGAACGGGAGCAGCCTGATGACCGACCATCCATCGCCGTCGAACCTCGCGGTGCTCTCGGCGCTGGCTGAACCGAACCGGCTCGCGATCGTCAGCCTGCTCCGGGAGGGGCCGCGAGCGGTGGGTGACATCGCCGCCCGTATCGAGATCGCCCAGCCGCATGCGTCGCGCCACCTGCGCATCCTCGCCGACGCCGGTCTGGTCAGCGCCCGGCGCGAGGCCCAGTCGAGGATCTACCGGCTGGAACGCTCCCCGTTCGCCTCGCTCGAGAACTGGCTCGACACGTTCTCCACCGTCTGGGAAGAGCGCGCCGACCGGCTCGGCGACTACCTCGAGCGCCTCGACGAGGACTCCTCGGGCACCCGCCGCCAGGAAGGAACGTCATGACCGCGATCGTCGACCGCGACCACGCGAACAAGCAGCTCACCGTCCAGCGCTCTGTACGGGGCGCTGCCGCACTGGTCTGGTCCTGCTGGACCGAGCCCGGCCACCTGCGCCAGTGGTGGGGACCGAGAGGTTGGCGGTCGGACCACTTCGAGCTCGAGCTCCGCCCGGGAGGGGTGTGGCGCTACCGGCTCCGTCCTGCCCGGGAGCACGGCGCCGACGAGGAGCACTGGGGCAGGGCCGTCTACGACGTGGTCGACCCGTACTCCTCGCTGTCGTTCCTCGACGGCTCATGCTCCCCGCACGGCACCCCGATCCCCGGCACCGAACAGCCCACGCACGTCTCGATCAAGGAATCCGCACCACGTCGATGCGAGGTCAGGATCGTCGTCCGGTTCCCCTCGGTCCACGCGTTGGAGCAGGCGGAGCCGACCGGCATGGTCGACGGCTTCATCGGAGCGCTCGCCCGGCTGGACGAGTACGTCCGGCCCGGATCAGGAAAGGCACGATCATGAGCAGTCCGACCGTTGCCGCTGAGAGCCGGACCGTGACCTCCGCCGACGGGTCGACGATCGGCTACGAGGTCTCCGGACGTGGCCCCGCCGTGGTCCTGGTCGCACCGGCGCTCGCCGACCGGACCGACCATCGGCGGTTCGCTGCCCTCCTGGCACAGGACCGGACAGTGATCAACTACGACCGCCGGGGCCGAGGGAGCAGCAGCGAAGCCTCACCGTGGACCGTGGACCGGGAGGTCGAAGACCTCGCCGCCCTCATCGATGCCCACGGTGGGTCTGCTGCCCTCTTCGGCGCGTCGTCGGGCGCCGTGCTCGCGCTCGACGCCGCGAACAGCCTTGCCACCAGGGTCGAACGGGTCGTGGCGTTCGAACCGCCGGTGATCGTCGACGACGGTCGCTCACCGGTCCCCCGCGAGCTGAGCCACGATCTGGATCAGCTCGTCCGTGAGGAACGTCGGAACCAGGCGTTGACGCAGTTCATGCGCGAAGCGCTCGGAGCCCCTGCGGCGATGGTCTTCGCGTTGCGGCTGATGGTCCCGGCCTGGCGCCAGATGACCGCGATGGCTCACACGGCCGCGTACGACGTCCGGCTGTGTACCGGTCTCCAGGACGGTGCACCGATCCCGGAAGATCGCTGGAAGAGCATCGGCGCCCCGGTGCTGGTCCTCGTGGGGGAGAAGAGCAAGGGATGGGCGCATGCCGGCACGCGGGCGGTGGCCTCGGCGACCGGTGGGTGTGTGGCGACGGTCCGACGAGCCCATCACGGCACGCCCGCCGTGCAGCCGGAGGCGATCGTCACGCACGTGAGGGACTTCCTCCAGGAGGGGTAGCGGCGTCGGCCGTCCGGGACGAGACCGTGGTCAGCCGGTCACGGCGTGCGGATAGCCCGGCTCCCGCCCCTGGAAGCTGAGGATGTTCGGGTTCTCGATCGTCCCGTCGTGGATCTCGATCGCGCGCGAGATGGTGAGGTTCGTCGCCCATGACGCCGGTCCCTCCAGCACCGTGCGCAGGAACGGCAGGATCGCCTCGCTGATCTCCCACGTGGCGGAGTTCCACAGGTACGACGGGGTGTGGTCCACGGCGTAGTAGTGCACACCGTCGCCGACGGTGAACATCGGCTCGTCGAACGTGGTCGGCACGGCCCACTCGAAACCCATCCCGGCGTCGCACGAGACGTCGACGATCAGGCTCCCCGCGGCGAAGGCCGCCAGGTCATCGGTCCGCAGGTACGTCAACGGTGCGGAGACGTCCTGGAGCGTGCAGTTGACCACGATGTCGTGCGACGCGAGGAACTCCGGCAGGGTGACGTCGCCGTCGGCGGTCGGCACCGTGGAGAGGTTGGCGGCGCCGTCGTCCGTGTGGAGCTGGGTGATGTGCGCGCTGTGGATCGGTGAGCCGACCGCCGTGACGCCACGCTGCGTGAGCACCTGGATGTCGTGGATGCCGTGCGCCTTGAGCGCGGTGACGGCACCTCGAGCCGTGGCGCCGAACCCGATCACGACGGCGCTCAGCCGCGGCCCGTAGTCGCCGGTCGAGCCGGTCAGGCTCAGGGCGTGCAGGACGGAGCAGTACCCGGCGAGCTCGTTGTTCTGGTGGAAGACGTGCAGGCTGAAGTCCCCGCGGGAGGTCCAGTGGTTCATCGCCTCGAAGGCGATCAGGGTGAGCCGGCGGTCGATCGCCGACTGCGTCATCGCGGCATCCTGGACGCAGTGCGGCCATCCCCACAGCACGCGGCCCGCGGGCATCGCGGCGACGTCCGCCGCCTGTGGCTTGGGCAGGAGCAGCACGTCGGCGGACTCGATCACCTCGGAGCGTTCCGCGACGCGACCCACCCGTGACTCGACGTACCCGGGCTCGAGCTGGAAGTCGGCCGCGTAGCCACGCTCGACGACCATGCGCGCCCGCACGTCCGGGTCGATCCGGTCCAGGTGGTGGGGGTGGATCGGCAGCCGTCGCTCGTTCTCCATCGACGAGCCGGCGAGCAGCCCCAGGGTCAGCAACGAGTGGACAGCAGGGGGTGATTGAGCGGTGCCGGACATCCGGCCTCCCATCGTCGGGGAACCGGGGGCAGCTCCGGGCCTGACTGTACGCCGACCCGTCGCAGGTCAGGACCAACGACAGGGCAGACCTGGCGCAGGCCGAGAGTGAGGGCCGCGCAGTAGGCTCCGGATCATGCCTACCGTCCTGCTCGTCCGCCACGGTCGCACGATCGCGAACGCCCGCGGCATCCTCGCCGGACGCGCCGCGGGGGTGCGGCTCGACGCCGTCGGCCGCGAGCAGGCGGCCCGGACCGCGGCGCGGCTGGCCCAGGTGCCTCTCGTCGCCGTGGTGACGAGTCCCCTCGAGCGCTGCCGGCAGACGGCCCGCGCCGTCGTCGACCAACAGAGGCACGCAGAGGCCGATCCACCACCGATCGTCGTCGAACGCGGCATCACCGAGTGCGACTACGGGCAGTGGCAGGGGCAAGCCCTGCACGACCTGGCGAACGAGTCCCTGTGGCCGCAGGTCCAGTCGCAGCCGTCGGCGGTGACGTTTCCCGGAGGGGAGTCGCTCGCGGCGATGCAGAACCGGTCGGTGGCGACGATCCGCCGCCACGACGCGGCCGTCGAGGAGCGGCACGGCCGGGGCACGGTCTGGGTGGCGGTCGCGCACGGCGACATCATCAAGGCGGTGCTCGCCGACGCTCTGGGAATGCACCTGGACCTGTTCCAGCGCATCTCCGTCGGTCCGGCGTCGGTCTCGATCGTGCGATACGGGCCGCACCGTCCCGAGGTCGTGGCCACCAACACCGAATCCGGTGACCTGGAGTGGCTGCGCGACCTTGCGCCCGGGGGTGACGCGCCGGTCGGTGGTGGGGCGGGCACGAGATCCTCTTAGAGTGGTTCCATGCCCACTCTCGTGCACGAGTTCGACTGGCCCGACCGCGTCGTGGTCGGGACGGTCGGCCGCCCCGGGTCACGCACGTTCTACGTGCAGGCGCGCGCGGGCGACCGGACCTCGAGCGTCGCCCTGGAGAAGCAGCAGTCCGCGGTGCTCGCCGAGATGATCGACCGGCTCCTCGATGATCTGCGGGCGGGTGATGACCGGCTCTCCATCCCCGGGGAGGCGCCTGTAGAACTGATCGACGACGATCCGCTGGACCAGCCGGTCCAGGAGGACTTCCGCACGGGCTCGATGCGGTTGAGCTGGGACCCGCGGACGCTCCAGGTCGTGATCGAGGCGTTCCCCGTCGGCGAGGAACCGGCCGACGGTGACGACGGCGGGCCCAGCGAGGTGCTGCTCGTGCGGATACCGGTCGGCACCGCTCGGGCGTTCGCGCGACGCGCCCGCCGGGTCGTCGAGTCGGGTCGCCCGATCTGCTCGGACTGCGGTCTGCCGATGGACGACGACGGTCACGCGTGCCCCGCGGACGACGGCGCGTGAGCATCGCGATCCTCCTGAGCGCACCGTGACCGAACAGCAGGTCGATCTCGAACGAGGCGATCTCGAGGTCGTCGGCCGCATCCGGGTGGCCTCGAACGCCACCTTCGTCGGCCGGATCGGGCAGGCCCGCGTCGTCTACAAGCCCGTTGCCGGCGAGAAGCCGCTCTGGGACTTCCCTCACGGGACCTTGGCGCGCCGCGAGATCGCGGCCTACCTCGTCTCGGAGTCGTTCGGCTGGGGGATCGTGCCCGGGACTTGGTGGCGGGACGGGCCGCACGGCCCGGGCATGGTCCAGCTCTGGCAGGAGCGGGACCGCGATCAGCGGCCGGTCGACGTCGTCCCGGCAGGCAGGGCGCCCGCCGACGGGCGTGTGGTGCTCGAGGGTAGCGACGGCGACGGCGAGCCGGTCTGCCTGACCCACGAGGACTCGCCGTCGCTGCGACGGATGGCGGTGTTCGACGCGGTCGTCAACAACGCCGACCGCAAGGGCGGGCACGTGCTGCCCATGCCGGACGGCCGCCGCCTCGGCGTCGACCACGGTGTCGCGTTCCACGCCGAGCCGAAGCTGCGCACCGTGCTGTGGGGGTGGGTCGGCGAGCCGTTGACGCCCGACGAGCTCGAGGGCGTGCGGCGGGTTCGCGCGGACCTCGAGGACACCGGTGACGGCGGCCTCGGCCATCGGTGCACCGCGCTGCTCGAGGCCCCCGAGCTCGCCGCCCTGGCCGGGCGTTGCGACCGACTGCTGGAGACCGCCCGGTTCCCCTCACCCGAGGGCGACATGCCGGCCGTGCCCTGGCCGTTGTTCTGAGCCCACCGACGTCGGGAGCTACGGCAGCTCGAACGGCAGCGGGAGGCCGTCCAGCACGTGACGGCACTCGCAGTCGTCGTCGGGCAGGTCGGCGACGACGTCGTGCAGCACGTCCGTCAGCGCCACCACGTTGCGCGCGAACGCTTCCAGCACCGCCGCATGGGTGACCGACGTGTCGCCGTCCACCCCGGCATCGGCGTCCGTGACGAGCGCGAGCGTCGTGTAGCACAGGGCCAGCTCGCGCGCGACGGCCGCTTCGGGCATCCCCGTCATGCCGACGACGCTGCCCCCCTGCGCGGCGTTGCGCCGCGACTCCGCGCGGCTGGAGAACCGCGGTCCCTGGATGACGACCATCGTGCCCCCGTCGACGGCGGGCAGCGTGCCGGCCCGCGCGGCGCGGACAGCGACCGCTCGCCCTCGTGGACAGTACGGGTCCGCGAAGGGGACGTGCACGACGGTGCCGACGTCGTCGTAGAGGGTGTGCGCGCGACCCCAGGTGCGGTCCACGATCTGGTCCGGGACCAGGACCGTTCCCGCCGTCAGATCGTCCCGGAGACCGCCGACGGCCGACGCCGCCACGACCTGCCGCACCCCGAGCGACCGCAGCGCCCACAGGTTCGCGCGGTAGTTGACGCGGTGCGGCGGGAACCGGTGGTCCGCGCCGTGGCGGGGCAGGAACACGACCGGCCGTCCGGCGAAGGTGCCGCGGCTGGGCGGGTCGGAGGGGTCGCCGAACGGCGTGGTCAGGGGGACGGGTTCCGGGTCGTCGAGCAGGCGGTACAGTCCGGATCCGCCCAGGATACCTACGGGCGCAGTCGTCGCGTCGGTCACGACCGCCACGCTAGCGGGCCCGCCGTGCCGAGGGGCGCCGACCTGACCCGCTCGGGCAAGTCGTCAGGGGATCGTCAGGCGCGCCGACATCCCCGACGCGGGCGCACCCGTCCCACGGCGGGGATGCTGAGGGGATGCGCATCCTCGTCACCGGCGGAGCCGGGTTCATCGGCACCGCCACCACCCGCGTCCTCGCTTCCGCAGGGCACGACGTCGTCGTGCTGGACTCCCTGCGTGAAGACGTCCATGGCCCACGGGAGCCCGTCTCGGGGCCTGCCGACGCGCCCGGCGACCTGCCCGGCGCTCCGCCGGAGGGCATTCCGTTCGTCCACGCCGACGTGCGCGACGCCGAGGAGGTCCGCCGCGCGGTGGCCGGCTGCGGGGCCGTGGTCCACCTGGCCGCCAAGGTGGGACTCGGCGTCGGGATCGGTGACATCGACGACTACGTCTCTTCCAACGACTACGGCACGGCGGTGCTGCTGCGCGCAGCCGCCGACACCGCTGCGGAGCGGAGCGCCGCACCACCACACCTGGTCTACGCCAGCTCGATGACCGTCTACGGCGAGGGCTCCTACACGTGCGCCGAGCACGGTGCCACGCGACCCCGGCCGCGTGCGGAGCCTGATCTCGAGGCCGGGATCTTCGACCCGCGCTGCCCGTCGTGCGGACACGTGCTGCGCCCAGGGCTCGTTGACGAAGGCGCACCCTTCGACCCGCGCAACGTCTACGCGGCGACCAAGGCGCACGGCGAGCGACTGCTGGGAGCCTGGGCTCGCGCGACGCGGTCGACGGCGACCGCGCTGAGGTTCCACAACGTGTACGGGCCGGGTATGCCGCGGGACACCCCCTACGCCGGCGTCGCCTCGATCTTTCGTTCCGAGGCGGAGCACGGCCGTCCGCCGAAGGTCTTCGAGGACGGCGGTCAACGCCGCGACCTGGTGCACACCGACGACGTCGCGCGGGCTGTCCTCGCCTCCGTCGAGCAGCCCCAGGAGGTCGGTGAGGTGACGCCGTTCAACGTGGGGTCCGGCACCGTCACCACGATCGGTCGGGTCGCACACCGCATCTCGACGTTGCTCGACGCGCCGACGCCCGTGGTCACCGGGCAGTGGCGCGCCGGCGACGTCAGGCACGTCACGGCATCGAGCGACCGGGCCCGTCGGGCGCTCGGTTGGAGCGCCCGGGTGGGACTCGACGAAGGTCTCGCGCAGCTCGTCAGGTGACCGGCCGAGGGTCGGGAGCCAGGGGCGGCGCCCGACTCAGCCTGCCGCCGGCAGGCGCACCTCGATCCGGCACCCGTCGTCCGACGTCGCCACGTCGAGAGACCCACCGTGCCGGTCGACGGTCTGGTCGACGAAAGCCAGGCCGAGGCCGTCGGCGCCGTCGGTCGCCTCGCCCGCCTGGAACCCGGCCCGGGTCAGGTGCGGCAGGGCCGCCGTCGGGATGCCCCCGCAGGTGTCGTGCACGACGATGCACGCCGCACCGTCCAGGACGCTGGCCTCGACCGTGACGGTGCCACGGGGAGACGTGGGCGATCCGGTGTTGGCGCCGCTCGCGCGCACGGCGTTCGTCACGAGGTTGTCGAGCACACGCTCGAGCTCGTCCGGGTCGGCTGCGACGAGCACGCCGGTCGGTGCGTCGAGGTGGAGATCGACGCCGACCGACCGGGCCACCGGACCAGCGTGTGCGGCGACGCGGGCGAGGACGTGCGCTACGTCGACGTCCCTGTTCACCGGCCGTGGCTGTGGGTCGTCGTTGCGAGCCAGGTCCGCCAGGTCGTCGATCATCCGCGCCATCCGTCCGGTCGCGGCGACGATCCCGTCGATGGCGTCCTTCGGATCGGGGTACAGGCCGTCGCGCAGCCCCTCTGCGGCGACGCGGACTCCCGCGAGAGGGGACCGCAGATCATGACTGACGAAGGCGACCACCTCCCGGCGTGCGGCTTGCGCTGCGCGCTCGCTCGCGCGAGAGGCGTCGAGCCGTCGGCGGGTCTCCTCGAGCTCGGCCGCGACGTGCGCCAGCTCCGCCGTCGTGGTCGCCGGTCGGGGCGACGCCGCAGGGTCCGCGGTCTGCGCGACCGCGTCCACGCCCGTCCCCGGCTGCTCGGCGTCCTCCCGGAGCCGTCGGGCGAGCAGGCGCACCTGGCGGGCGTCCTCGGCGACGGTGCGACCGAGCACGACGGCGATCACGGCGGCGAGCACGGACGACGCGCCCAGGACCAGCCGCACCACGCCGGCGTCGTGCTCGGACAGGAACATCGCCGAGACGTTGACCGACAGGGCGAGCACCACGGCGGTGAAGGGCACGAGTGCCGCGACGACAAGCGCGACGACGAGGGACACCCGTCGCGCGGCCCGGACCGCCCACGCGCCCAGGAGCCCGACGACCACGGCGCACGCCACGGTCACGGCCAGCATGAATCCCGTCTCGGTCATCCGGTGACTCGCAGGTCGGCCCGGTCGGCGCTGCTGCGGATCCCGTGTTCGGCGCCGGTCGCCGCGAGCGCGTACCCGGCCCCGCGCAGGTTCACGATCAGGGTGGGTTCGGCGGGATCGTCCTCGAGCTTGGCCCGCAGGCGGCGCACGTGCACCATCACGGTCGAGTCGTCGCCGAAGCTCCATCCCCACACCCGTCGAAGGAGCTCGGCCCGGCCGAACGTCCGCCCGGGATGGCACGCGAGGAAGTGCAGCAGCGCAAACTCGCGCGGTGTCAGAGCCACGGACCGCCCGTGGTATGTGGCGGTGCGGTCCGCGGCATCGACGACGAGCGCACCCGCGGCCACCCGTGTCGGAGCGTCGGCCACGAGCATCGGGCCGCGCCGCAGCAACACCTCCACCCGCAGGACGAGCTCGCGCGCGTCGAAAGGCTTGACCACGTAGTCGTCGGCACCGACCTCGAGTCCGCCGACGCGGTCGTCCACCGCCCCCAACCCGGACAGGAGCAGCACGGGTGTGCCGTCGCCGTCCGCTCGCCGTCGGCTCAGCAGCTCCAGTCCGGAACGCCCGGGAAGACGGACGTCGAGCACGACGGCGCTCGGCTCCCAGGTCTGCCACAGACGTTCGCCCTCGACCGCGTCGGTCGCGGTACGGACGGCGTGCCCCGAGGCGGTCAGACGGGCGGCGACGCCGGTCGCCGTCAGCGGGTCGTCGTCCACGACGAGGACGTGCGACATCGCACCTGACCCGGCCCGAGGCGCGGTCCTCGTGCGAGGGTCTTCATCGGATGTGCTCATCTGGGCAGAGTAGCGCCGGTGGCCACGCTCACCGAGTCGACGCCGCCTCGCCGCCGTTCCCGGTATCTGGCCGTCAGACGATCGTCAGGTCGTTGCGTGCGGCATGCACGGCTGTCCGCTCGTACCGTCGAGGAGTGAACTGTCCATCACCCGGTGCGCCCCAGGGCGTCGACGTCCCGGGACGTGTCACGCCGACGATCGACGTCGTGCTGCCCTGCCTCGACGAGGCCGAGGGGCTCTCCTGGCTCCTGCCACGCCTGCCCGCCGGAGCGCGTGCGATCGTCGTGGACAACGGCTCGACGGATCGTTCCGTGCACGTTGCCCGAGCCCACGACGCGCTCGTCGTCGTCGAGTCCGTCCGGGGCTTCGGCGCGGCGTGCGACGCCGGACTGCGTGCCGCGAGCGCCGACGTCGTCGCCTTCTGCGACGCGGACGCCAGCCTCGATCCCGCCGACCTGCCAGCAGTCGTCGACCCCGTCGTCCGCGGCGAGGCGGACCTCGTGCTCGGCCGCCGACTGCCGTCCGAGGGCGCATGGCCCTGGCACCTGCGGTTCGCCAACCGTGAGCTGGCCCGCCGGGCGAGGCGGCGCACCGGTCTGGACGTCCACGACCTCGGCCCGATGCGGGCGGCGCGGCGTGGGGCACTGCTGGGCCTGGACCTGGCGGACCGGCGCTCCGGATATCCCCTCGAGATGCTCGTCGCCGCGGCAGACGCCGGATGGCGGGTCCAGGAGGTCGACGTGCCCTACCGTCCACGGCTCGGCCGTTCGAAGGTGACCGGCACACCGCTGGGTGCGTGGCGCGCCGTGCGGGACATGAGCAGGGTGCTCGCGTCATGAGGACCGATCCGCCCCGGACGATCGTCGTGCTCGCCAAGGAGCCGGTACCCGGTCGGGTCAAGACTCGCCTGACCAGCCTGCTGTCCCCTGAACAGGCTGCCGACGTGGCCGCAGCGGCGCTCGGGGACACGCTCGAGGCGGTGGCCGCGATGCCGGGGGAGCACGTGCTGGTGCTCGACGGCTCACCCGGACCGTGGGTCCCGGCGGGTTTCGACGTCGTGCCGCAGCGTGCCGGGGGGCTGGACCGCCGTCTTGCGGGAGCGTTCGAGGACGTGTGTGCCCGGTATCCGGGGCCGGTGCTCCTGGTCGGGATGGACACGCCGCAGCTTGGTCCGTCGTTGGCTGCCGTGGACCTCGCGGGTCAAGATGCCGTGCTGGGTCCCGCCGAGGACGGCGGCTTCTGGGCGGTGGGTCTGCGGGAACCTGACCCCGAAGTCTTCCTCGGGGTGCCGATGTCCACGGCGACGACGGGGCGTGCGCAGCTCGAGAGGATGCGCGCCCGCGGGCTGCAGGTGGGCATGCTGCCGACGTTGCGCGACGTGGACTGCCCCGACGATGCTCGGGCCGTCTCACGGATGGTGCCGGGGACGAGGTTCGCGCGGCGGTGGCGAGCGGTGTCCCGGGGCGACGACGGCCCGTCGGGCGCCAGGGCCTCGGGCGTGGCAGGTGCACCGCTGTGTCGGTGACGCCGCCGCGGTGGTCCAGCCCGGTCGCGCTCTACGAGGCCGCGCTCGGCGGGGCCTCGGTGGTCGTGGTGCAGGACGACCGGGTACGCCCGCTGGACGTCAGCACGTGGTCGGCGCCCGCCACGGCGTCGGACGACGTCCTGCTGGCCCGGTGCACGCCGCCCGTCCTGGACGTGGGCTGCGGCCCGGGTCGCCTCGCCGCGGAGCTCACCCGCCGTGGGGTGGCATGTCTCGGGATCGACGTCTCGCGCGACGCCGTCCGGCGGACCCGGGACCGTGGCGCCGTCTCGCTGCGCCGTGCGGTCGAGGCCCCGCTGCCGGGAGAGGGGCGGTGGGGTTCGGTGCTTCTGGCCGACGGGAACATCGGGATCGGCGGCGACCCGGTCGCCCTTCTGGCGCGTTGTGCTGCGCTGGTGCGGGCCGACGGCGTCGTTCTCGTCGAGACGGACCCTGACCGTGCGGAGTACGACGTGGCGCCGATCACCCTGCAGGCGGAGGACGGGCGGCGGAGCCGTGCCTTGCCGTGGGCACGCGTCGGCGCCGACGCGTTGCGGGAGGTCGCAGAGGACGCCGGGCTCAGCGTGGCCGAGGAGTGGACGGCGGGGGGCCGGACCGTCGTCGTGCTACGGCTGGATCGCGGCGTCGCCGAGTCGCGTTGACGAGTGCTCCGAGGGCCACCCCGGCCCCGATCACGAGCAGGGCCGTCGCCACGGCCGCAAACGGGTCCTGCGGGACGGCCGACCAGTGGGCGCGCGTCCTGGCCCCCGCCACGACCGCGACTCCGAGGATCGCGAGCGCGCCGGCCGCGAGCAGTCCGCCTCGCAGCGGTCCTCGCCACGGGGCCGGGACCCGCGGCAGGACGAGCAGTCCGAGCCCGACCGCGAGGGGAGCGAGGACGGCGTCGTGGACGACCACGCCTCCGGCGAGCCAGATGAGGACCGACGGCCACTGACCGACCGGGACGCTCGACCAGACGGTGGACGCCCCGAAGACGATCAGCACCAAGCCCCCGGTGACGAGTGCCCGTCGCCAGACGCGCACCGCCCGGTGGTCTCGGGCGTTCATCGCAGCACCGTCATGCTCGCGACCCACTTGGTCTGCAGCACCCCCGGGCGGTTCGGTGCGACCACCCGTGCCGGGTAGCCGTGGTCGAGGTCCAGGTCTTCGTCGCCGAGGCGCAGCGCCAGGAGTGTGTCGGGGGACGCTACCCACTCGGCAGGCAGGACGGACTCGCGGTACGACCCACCCTCCTGGAGGCTCTCGACGCGGACGTCGTCATGTTCCGTGCCGCCGACCAGGCTCAGGATGTCGCGGATGCGCACCCCCGTCCACGTCGCGGTCGCGCTCCATCCCTCGACGCAGGCGATCGGCACGACGGCGGTGGTCAGGCTCATGGTGAGGAGCTCGGTGCGTGAGAGCTCGCGGTCGCCGTCGGGGCCCTGGAGCATCAGCCGCCAGGCAGGATCCGTCGCGCTGTCCTGCACGCCTGCCGAGGTCGCGGTCTTGTTCACCGGCAGCCCTTGGGGGCCCGCTCGCGGGTCGCGCGGGGCGAGGATCGCGATCGGGGCGAGCGGCCGGAACGTCTGACCGACCGTGAGTGCCACGACGCCGAGTGTCGTGACGGCGACGGCCGCCAGGAAGCCGCGCCGCGTGGCCGCGTTCTCGCCGTCGTCCGCGGCTCGGTGGTCCGTGTCGTTCTTGCTCGGGGATGTCTCGGACGGCGACGTGCGCAGCGCGCTCATGATCGTCGGGAGCTTCACCCCGACGTGCACGACGACCGAGCCCATGACGACCCAGGACGCGGCGTAGTGGGCGGCGACGAAGCTGAACTGCCACGGATAGACCTGGAACACGTTGAGCACGCCGGTCACGATCTGGAAAGTCGTCGCTGCGACGAGCATCGCGATCGAGCCGCGCTCGACGGCGTGCCAGGGCCCGCGCAGCGCGGGCCGCTCAAAGAGTCGTGGGTAGGCCGTGTACAGCTTGGCGAGCACGAGCGGTACACAGGCGAACCCCACCGTGACGTGCACGCCCTGGGTGAGGCGGTATCCCCAGGCAGGAGCGGGCCCCCAGGGCAACGGAAGCCAGCTCACGGGATTCTGATGCAGGTGGGACACCATGCCGGAGAGGAACAGGACGACGATCGCGGAACCCAGGAGAACCCCGACTCGTGCGACGACACGCGGGTCGTGCACCGCAGAACGGAAATCGTCGGGGCGAGGGAGTGTCCACGGGGGGTGGCGTCGACCTGATGGTTCCGAACGGTCCTCGGACGAGGTCATGCCACGAGCCTAGGCTGCGCGACGGCGAAGCGACCTGACGGCTGGCTGACGTCGTCCAGGACCGGAGTCACCAGGGAGAGCGCAGCACGACGGCCAGGAGGACCGTGGTCGCAGCCTGCGCGCCGAGCCACCACCGCCACGTCGTCGCGGCCTCCGGCGACTCCTGGGCCTGCGGCAATCCCTGCGCCTCGGGCGACCTCAGATGCTCGCGGGCTCCGACGAGCGCCGCCGCCGGCGCCACCCAGAACGCCAGCGGCAGCCAGATCCGTTCGACCTCGCCACGTTCGAAGCCGCCGAGTGCACCGAGCAGAGCCGAAGCGACGCCGACGAGCACGAAGGCCGTCGTCGCACGGTCGAGGCGCCTACCGCGTGCGATGCACGCCAGGCCCGCGACGCCCGCCGGACCGATCAGGACGCCGAGCAGCACGACGTCGGCCACGAGGAAGTACAGGTACGGGCGGCCGGTACCTGACCCGGCGTCCCACTGTGCGTGCGTGGCCACGATCCCGTCCCACAGCCAGAGCCCGGCCGCACCCCACACGATGACGGTCGCCACCACGACCCCGGCAGCCACGACCGTCGGCGCCCAGCGGCGGGTCACCCATCCCACGACGAGCGCGATCATGCCCATGTGGAGCAGACCGTAGGACAGGAACGGGCACCAGCCCAGGAGCAGGCCGGCGCCGAGCGTCGCCGTCCATCGTGCGGTGCGGCCCGGCGTCGTCGACCCCACCGCGAGCGCCGCGACCCCCCAGGCGAGCACGGCGGCGAAGAAGGCGTCCGCGCTCGTCGCCACCCAGAGCGTGGCCGGGGCGAGCACCATGGCGGGGAGCGCCTGTCTGGCGCTCCGTTCGCCGTCGGTGCCACCGAGCCGGCGCAGTGTGGTCGCGACCGCGACCACACTGCTCGTTCCCGCAAGGATCACGAGGACGCTCGCCCAGCCTGCGCCGCCGAGGCCGAGGCTGTCCAGGCCGGCCAGCACGAGCACGAAGCCCGGCGGGTGCCCTCGCACGTGGATCGGATAGCCGCTGATCTGCGAGGTGAAGGTCGCGACGAACGACACGGGGTCCGCGGCCGCGACGGGGACCGTGTTCAGGTACTCGTGCGGGCCGCCCAACGGTGCGGCGAGATCGGGCCAGGAGACCGTCGCGCCGAGTGCCACCGTGAAGACGAGCGCTGCCGAGCATGCGGTGGCCAGCAGTGCCGGCCATCGCAGCGTCGTCGCCAGGCGTGGCCCCAGCATGGCGACAGCGGCCGCGACGGCGGCGGCGACGGCCGTCCCCGTCCCCGCCCGCAGGACCCAGTGGCCGGTGAACGGCTCCGCCCCGGTGAGGAGCACCACGCCGTCGAGGTCGCGTAGGACGGCGGCACCTGCAGCGAGCAGGCCCACCGCCACGACGAGTCCGGAGACCGTCACGGCCGGGCGCGCCCAGGGTGTCTCCCGGGGCGCGTGGGAACGCGATGGCGACGATCGTGGCACGGTGACCTCCTGGGACGGCTGTCCTGACGCTACCGGCGCCCGGTCGCCGTGACGACGGCGGCGCAGGACGGCGGACCTGACGATCCGCTGACCATGACCGGCTCGCACCGCCCTCAGTGGTCACGCAGGCTGGTCGCGTACCGTCGCCGTAGCCCACCCACCGGAGGCCGCCCGTGACCCTGCTCGACATCGTGCTCGTCGTCGTCCTCCTCCTCGCCGTGGCGGCCGGGGTCCGGCGCGGCTTCTTCGCGACGCTCGGCGGCCTCGTCGGGCTCGTCGTCGGGGGAGTGGCGGCGTTCCTCGTCGTCCCGCTGGCCGTCGACGTGCTTCCCGAGCCGCAGTGGCGCGGCCCGGCGACGGTGCTCCTCGCCGTCGTGCTCCCGCTGCTCGGCGCCTCGATCGGGTCGAGCGTGGGCCACGGGCTCCGACGACAGGTCGACCGGACGCCGCTGCGGCCCCTCGACCGACTCCTCGGCGGGGCCGCGAGCCTGCTGGTGGCAGCCCTGGCGCTGTCGTTCGTCGGCTCCGCGGTCAAGGCGACGGGCGCCCCGGGCATCGCGTCCGCCGTGTCGTCGTCCACGGTGCTGCGCACCATCGAGGACCTCACGCCGGCACCCGTGAGCCGGTCGCTCGCCACGGCACGCGCCGCGGTGCTCGACGACGGCCTGCCGCGGCTCGACGGGCTGCTGGACCCGCGCCGCACGACGACGGCCCCCGCGGTCGACCTGGACGACCCGGCGCTCGAGGCGTCGGCGCAGTCGGTCGCGAAGGTCTGGGGCACGGCCTACGCCTGCGGCACGGGCGTCACCGGGTCCGGGTTCGTCGTCGCGGTGGACCGCGTGGTCACGAACGCGCACGTCGTCGCAGGGGTCGAGCGGCCGCTCGTCGAGCTGCCCGGCCGGGCGGCGCAGGAGGGGCGCGTCGTCTACTTCGACCCGCAGGCAGACCTCGCCGTCGTCGCCGTCGACGGGCTGGACGCCGAGCCGCTGTCCCTCGCGCCGACCCTCGCCATCGGCGACCGGGCCGCCGTGCAGGGCTACCCGCACGGTGGTCCCTTCACGTCCGTCGGTGCCGAGGTGCTCGACGCCGGCACGGCTCGGATCCCCCTGTCGGGCGGCACGGGTGGCGGGGAGCGCGACATCTACGCGCTGGCCGCGTCGGTGCATCCCGGCAGCTCCGGTGGGCCGGTGCTGTCCACGGACGGTGACGTCGTCGGCGTCATCTTCGCCCGCTCCGAGAGCGGCGAGGACCTGGCGTACGGCGTGACGACCACCGAGCTGATGCCCGTGGTCGCGCAGGCCCCCGACCTGGACGCGGCGGTCACGCCCGGGGCCTGCGCCGCCTGAGGTGCGTTAGCGCAGGTGTGCCCCGCCCCGCCAGACGCGACCGGAGCGCGCGTCGCCGCGACAAACTTGTCACATCTCACAGAATGGGCGGCCGGTTTGCGCGGTCGGACCCGGTCCGGACGTTTTGCCCCTCCCGCGCCGCGGGCGGGACCGCTACGGTCGCGCGCATGGGGATTCACTGCGAGTACGCGCGGCTCGCCGCCGCGGACCTGGACAGGGCCCGGGCGGACGCCGCCTGGGCCGCCGAACGTCTCGACGCTCTCGCCGACGAGTGGGTCGAGCTCGACCTGGAGCCCGAGGAGGCGCGCTACTTCAGCGTCGGCCGGGCGTGGGGACCGCTGCACGCCCTGCTCCAGGAGCGGCAGCCGACGGTGGACGTCGTCCACGGCGGCACACCCCTGGGGATCGCCGGTGTGCTGGGTCCGGTGCGCTCGCTCTCGCCCGACGAGGTGCGCCGTGCCGCCCAGTTCCTGAGCTCGACGCCCTTCCGGGCGCTCGCCGACGGGTACGACATGACACAGCTCTGCGACGGGGAGGGTTGTCCGGACCCGGCCGAGCACCTCGACGAGGAGCGCCCCCAGGTGCTCGGCGTGCGGTACGACGAGCTGCGGCGCTTCTGCACTGCGGCGGCCGCGGCGGGCGACGGCGTCGTGCTGATGCTCAACTGAGGCTCGTTCGTCAGCCGCGCCGCGAGGCGAGGACCTCCAGGTAGTGGGCGTTCTCCATCACGCCGAGCAGGTTGCCGAACGGGTCGACGACGACGGCGGTGACGAACCCCGGTCCGCGCTCGAACGGCTCCTCGTGCCCGACGGCGCCCAGGGCGAGCAGCCGCTCGTACGTCGCCTCGACGTCGTCGACCGCCCAGTACGCGACCGCACCGGCCGGCTCCTCCGTGCGGGGCACGGGCGCGAACCGGCGGTCGATGATCCCGAGCTCGTGCTGGTAGTCGCCGACCCGGAACTCGGCGTAGGCGAGGGTGCCCTCGGCGTCGCGGGCGAAGTACGCCTCGGCGCCGAGCACCTCGGCGTACCAGTCGCGGGCGGCGGCGACGTCGTCGGCGAAGTACGTGATGGTGGTGAGTCCGCGCAGCATGGGAGTCCTCCCGGGTCGTGCGGCGCCTCGGTGACGCCGTCGATCCTCATGCTGGTGGCCAAAGTGCTCACCTTCTGACGACTTTCTGTGGCACTCTCGACGGGTGCGAGCCGATCGCCTCATCCAGGTGCTCCTGCACCTGCAGTCCCGGCCGCGGGTGACCGCCGGCGAGCTCGCCGGCGCCCTCGAGGTGTCCGTGGCCACGGCGCGCCGCGACCTGGAGGCACTGTCCGCCGCCGGTGTCCCCGTGTACGCGCAGCGCGGCCGAGGCGGCGGATGGTCCTTGCTCGGTGGCTCCCGGACCGACCTCAGCGGCCTCACCGCACCGGAGGTGCGCGCCCTCTTCCTCCTGGCGGGCCCGGTGGCGGCCGCGGACGGCGACGCGAGCGCCGCGCTGCGCAAGCTCGTCCGCGCGCTGCCCACCCCGTTCCGGGCGGAGGCGGAGGCCGCTGCCGTCGCCACCGTCGTCGACCACGAACGGTGGGGTGCCGTCACCCGCGAGCGGGCGCCGCACCTCGAGACCCTGCAGGGGGCCGTCGTCCGGCAGCGGCGCGTCCGGCTGCGCTACACCGGCGCCACCGGGCGGACGTCGGACCGCGTCGTCCACCCCTGGGGCGTCGTGGACAAGGACGGCACCTGGTACCTCCTCGCCGGGACGGACGGCGGGCCGCGCACCTACCGGGTCGACCGCATCGCCGACGCCGGCGTCACCGACGAACCCGCCGAGGTGCCCCCGGACCTGGACCTCGGTGCGGTGTGGGCCCAGGTCGTCGAGGAGGTCGAGGCGCTGCGTTCGACGACGTGGGCCACCGTCCGGGTCCGAGAGCGGCACGTCGGGGTCCTGCGGGCCCAGTTCGGGCGGCACGTGCGGGTCGAGGACGGGACTGGCGCGGAGGCGGTCCCGGTGGACGGCATGGCCCGGGTCCACGTCGGCGCACCGACGCCCCTCGACGTCGCCCGCCATCTCGCCGGCTGGGGCGACGGGGTGGAGGTCGAGGGGCCGCCGGAGGTTCGTGCGGAGCTGGCGCGCCTCGGTGCCGAGCTGGTCGCCCGATACCGGGACCGGTGACGGCGATGGTCCCGTGGAGGGCGCGGAAGCGACGGTCGGGCGATGTTTCGCCACTGGTGACACGTCACGATCCCGTGAAGACCGGCACGTCGTCGCGCGAGTCCGCGCCCGCGGCGTGAAGGTGTGGTGAACGTGAATACGTCGGGTGCGCCGGATGTTGGCACCACCGGGCCTGCGAGGGCAGGATCGGTCGAGCTGCGCACCACGCGCCACGCGAGCCGGGGCGGGCCCGCACCGACGAGCAGCACCACCGTGCTGCGGATTCCCCGAGGACAGGACGACGACGAGCTATGACTGATCTGCTGTACGTGAACGGTGGGACGCCGTTGCAGGGCACCATCTCGGTGCGGGGTGCGAAGAACTTCGTGTCCAAGGCGATGGTGGCGTCGTTGTTGGGTGAGTCGGCGAGTGTGTTGCGCAACGTGCCGCAGATCCGGGATGTGGGTGTGGTCTCGGGGTTGTTGGATCTGCACGGGGTGAATGTGAAGTACGACCCCGACGCGGGGATCCTGGACCTGGATCCGTCGAACGTGGAGTCGGCGCACGTGGCGGACATCGATGCGCATGCGGGGTCCTCGCGGATCCCGATCTTGTTCTGTGGTCCGTTGTTGCACCGGTTGGGTGAGGCGTTCATCCCGGATCTGGGTGGGTGCCGGATCGGGGATCGTCCGATCGACTATCACTTGGACATCTTGCGGCAGTTCGGTGCGGTGGTGGACAAGCGCCCGAACGGGATTCATCTGCGGGCGCCGCGGCGGTTGCAGGGTACGAAGATCTCGTTGCCGTATCCGTCGGTGGGTGCCACGGAGCAGCTGTTGTTGACGGCGGTGCGTGCGGAGGGGATCACGGAGCTGTCGGGTGCGGCGACGGAGCCGGAGATCATGGATCTGATCGCGGTGCTGCAGAAGATGGGTGCGATCATCTCGGTGGATACCGATCGGGTGATCCGGATCGAGGGTGTGGATCGTCTCGAGGGGTACAACCACACGGCGTTGGGTGATCGGATCGAGGCGGCGTCGTGGGCGTCGGCGGCGTTGGCCACGGGTGGGGACGTGACGATCAAGGGTGCCTCGCAGCCGGAGATGATGACGTTCTTGAACACGTTCCGCAAGGTCGGTGGGCAGTTCGACGTGCAGGACGACGGGATCCGGTTCTGGCACCCGGGTGGGGACCTGCGCCCGATCGTGCTGGAGACGGATGTGCATCCGGGGTTCATGACGGACTGGCAGCAGCCGTTGGTGGTCGCGTTGACGCAGGCCACCGGTCTGTCGATCGTGCACGAGACGGTGTATGAGAACCGGTTCGGGTTCACCGAGGCGTTGCGGCAGATGGGCGCGACGATCCAGGTGTACAAGGAGTGCCTGGGTGGGGGTGACTGCCGGTTCGGGCAGCGCAACTTCCACCACTCGGCGGTGGTCTCGGGGCCGACGCCGTTGGCGGCGGCGGACATCGAGGTGCCGGACCTGCGGGGCGGGTTCTCGCACCTGATCGCGGCGTTGGCGGCCAAGGGGACGTCGACGGTGCGGGGGATCTCGTTGATCGACCGGGGGTACGAGTCGTTCCAGGACAAGCTCGTGGCGCTGGGCGCCGACGTCGCCCGCGACTGAGCAGCCTCGCCGAACAGGAGCCTGTGCCCGCATCGACGGGGCACAGCGGGCTCAGGCTCCTGTTCGGCGTCGTCCCGCGCGGCCGTCGGGCAGGTAGGCTCTGTGGCCGTGCCCATCGCCAGACCTGAGTCGCGCCTCTATCGCCTCATCGCGAAGATCGTCCGACCGACCATGTTCTCGATGTGCCGCTACGAGTGGAGCGGCAGCGAGAACCTGCCCACCGACGGCGGTTTCATCGCCGCGGCGAACCACGTCACCGAGCTCGACGCCCTGACGTTCGTGCACTACCTGTTCGACCAAGGGGTCGAGCCCCGCGTCCTGGCCAAGAGCAGCCTGTTCACCGCGCCGGTCGTGGGCACCGTGCTGCGCGGCACCAACATGATCCCGGTGGACCGGGGCAGCGCGGCCGCGGCGCGGTCGCTCCAGCGGGCGGGCGAGGAGCTCGGCGGCGGCGCCTGTGTGGCGATCTTCCCCGAGGGCACGCTCACCCGTGACCCGGACTGCTGGCCGATGGAACCCAAGACCGGCCTGGCACGGATCGCGCTGACGACCCGCCTGCCCGTGGTGCCGATCGCCCAGTGGGGCGCGGCCGACGTCCTGCCGCGCTACGGCAAGCTGCCCCGACCGTTCCCGCGCAAGCGCGTGCAGGTCAAGGGCGGTCCCGCCGTGGACCTGTCCGACCTGTACGACCGCCCGCAGGACGCCGCCACCCTGCGTGAGGCGATGAACCGCGTGATGGACGCCATCACGGCGCTGCTCGCCGAGCTGCGTGACGAGCAGGCGCCGGAGCACCGGTTCGACCTGCGCAAGCATCCTGACTACGAGGTGAAGAAGATGAGCTACCCGCCGGTGGAGCGCCCGTGAGCGGCGTGCAGGCTGCCGTCCTCGGCTCCGGGTCCTGGGGCACGACCTTCGCGATGGTGATGGCCGACGCCGGCTGCGACGTCACGCTCTGGGGTCGTGACGAGGCCGTCGCCCGCGAGGTCGAGCACGAGCACCGCAACGCCAAGTACCTCCCGGACGTCGAGCTCCCCGCCATGCGCGCGACGACGGACGCCGCGGCCGCGCTCGCCGGCGCGCGCGTCGTCGTCGTCGCCATCCCCTCGCAGGTCGCGCGCACGACCCTCGAGGGGCTGCGCGAGGACCTGGAGCCGGGCGCCGTCGTCGTCTCGCTCATGAAGGGCATCGAGCTCAGCACGGACAAGCGCATGAGCCAGGTGATCGCCGAAGCGCTGGACATCTCGCTCGACCGCGTGGTCGTCGTCTCGGGGCCCAACCTCGCCAAGGAGATCGCGACGCGGCAGCCCACGGCGACGGTCGTCGCCTGCCCGGACGAGGGCAACGCCCGCCGGGTCGCCGAGGCGTGCTCCAACACGTACTTCCGGCCCTACACCAACTCCGACGTCGTCGGGGTCGAGCTGTGCGGTGCGGTGAAGAACGTCATCGCGCTGGCGATCGGCATGGCGCAGGGCCGCGGGTTCGGCTGGAACACCACCGCGACCGTCATCACCCGCGGGCTGGTCGAGATCACCCGGCTGGGCCGTGCCCTGGGCGCTCAGGCGGAGACCTTCGCGGGCCTCGCCGGGATGGGCGACCTCGTGGCGACCTGCGCCTCGCCGCTGTCGCGCAACCACACCCTCGGCAAGCACGTGGGGCAGGGAATGTCTCTCGAGGACGCCCTGGTCGCCACCGGCACCACCGCCGAGGGCGTGAAGTCGTCGCGCTCCGTGCTGGAGCTGGCGCAGAAGCACGGGGTGGACATGCCGATCACGGCCGGGGTCGTCGCGGTGCTCCACGAGGGCCTGTCGGTGGACGAGATGGCCCGCGCCCTGCTGTCGCGCCCGCAGAAGGCCGAGAGCATCACCGAGTAGGACCGTTCGACGACGGCCCTCGTCGTCCCCCTTCCGCTGTGGGTGCACGACACGCGGTGGTGGTCGGGTCGTTGGTGGCGTGTCGTGCACCCACAACGAGGGGGTGGGGGTCAGCAGGTGGGGTTGGCGTGGGTGTCGTCGCACACGAGGCGGACGCGGGCTTCGGTGAGGGTGACGGGGTCGGTGGTGCTGGTGGTGGTGATGGTGCCCTCGATGGGGGTCCAGGTGCTGGTGCCGGTGATGCGGAAGTGTCCTTCCCAGGTGGTGGTCAGGGTGGTGGTGACGTTGTCGCGGTACCAGTTGCCGGCCTGGTCGCGGAGGGTTCCGGTGTCCTGATCGGGGTGGCCGAGGTGGGTGTAGGTGTGGCCGATCCAGGTGCTGTCGGGTGCGGGGGTGCCGTCGGTCCAGGGGTGGCCGGGGTCGGTGGTGGTCAGGGTGGTGGTGCCGGGGGTGTGGGGGTCGTCGAAGTCCCAGGTGTACTGGACGGGGTCGGCGCGGATCTGGACGGGGACGTCGAGCAGGGTGACGTCGACGATCTGGGGCTGGGTCGTGGCGTAGGCGGGGTAGTGGACGTTGACCAGGAGGGGTTCGCGGGCCTGCAGCACGGCTTCGGGGGTGGGGATGTGCATGGTGGCGAACTCGTGCCGGGCGGGGGCGGCGAGGTCGGCGGGGGTGATGCACTCGGTGCCGGAGACGCGTTCGGGGGCGGTGTAGGTGCCGTCGTCCTGGAGGCGCTCGACCCAGAGCTCGGCGAGCTCGTACTCGTCCTCGGGGCAGGGTGCGCCTTGGAAGTCTGCTTCCTGGGAGCCGTCGGGGCAGGAGTCCAGGGTGGTGATGAAGTCCGCGCCGTCGGTGGTGGCGGCGAGGTTGCAGGTGGTGGAGTCGGTGCGGAAGTAGCGGTCACGGGGTCCGTCGTCCCCGGACATTGCCGGGTTCTCCGCGTCGCCTTCCGCGGTGACGTTGGCGGTGTTGTCGTCGTCATTCAACGCGCCCGACAGCTCTGGCACTGTTGCATCGAGTCCGAGTCCGAGTCCGAGAAGTAAGGGCAGTAGAGTGATGGCTACAAATCGGATCACTGTTCCCCCGTTTGCTCTGTGAACAGCCCGACGATGACCCATCCATCTTTCTGTCGGAGGGCCTCGATTCTCTTCTTTGCCGTTGACGCCTCATCAGCAAAGACATCTCGGCCCGTAGAGTCCGTGACTCTGGCATCGTCAACGGACACCTCGATGTCAATCGGCCAAATTCCAGTTGGCGTGTCCTTCTCGTAGGTATGGAGGACCTGCGCTACTAGTTTGCCCCCGTGGTACGTGTAGCCCTCTTTGTCGATGAGCTGAGCTTGTTCGAGGCGCCGCGAGCAGTATCCGCACTCTTTGTGGGACATGGCTTCCCACTCGGTGGTGTCGCCGGTCTTCATGATGTAGTCGTCCAGGCTGAGGAAGTACTTCGCCGCGGCCTGGGCGCCTTCGTGCCCGTCGTCGTTCATCGCGGCGGGCCGCTCGGGCGCGACGACCACGGGTGTCGGCGACGGTGCCGGCGAGGACTCGGTGACCGACGGCGACGGGCTGGAGGTGGCCTCCGCCGTCGTGCCCGGACCCGTCGGCGCGGGCGCGGGCTGGGTGCAGCCGGTGAGCAGGAGCGCCACCAGTGCGAGCGCACCGAGCGCAGGGGCGGCAGGGGGCATCGAGGGCTCCTTCACGGCTTCCTTCACCAGCGGGTCGACGGCGACACCTCGACACCGTAGCGAAACCGGACCATCTCGGGCACGGGCCTGTGGACGACGTCTCACCAGACGGTCACCTGACGCCCTGACCACCTGACGGGTGGGCCGACGACCTCGGCCCGTCTGCGGCGCTGCCGGTCAGTGCCCGACGTCCACGACCATCCGTGTCGGGTCGCTGAGGGTGAGCACCCGGAAGGGGCGCGGTTCACCGTCGACGCCGACGAACGCCGTCGCGGTGCCCTCGAACACGAAGCGGTAGACGACCTCCTCGACGGACTCGCCAGGTCCGGCCACGGGGTCGCCGCCGTACTCCTCGACACCCGAGTCCATCGGCATCGCGGTCCCGGTGATCCCGACCTCCAGGACGGCGTCGCCGTCGACCTCCACCTCGTCGCCGCGGCCGGGTTCGAGCGCCTCCTCGACGTACTCGACCCGCCAGCCGGGGGTCCCGGTGCCCTCGAGGTCGAACACGACCCGGTCGTACTCCTCGTGCAGGCCCACACGGACGTCGGTGACGGTCAGTAGCGCGTCGCCGCTCGGGTCCCCGGTGTCCACGGCCGTCCCGCCCTCGAAGGGAGCCTCCGTCGCGGCGGGGCTCTCCGCGGCCGGGGTGTCCTCCGGTGCGGCGTCCTCCGTCGCGGTGGCGTCCGGCGTCGGGCTGGCCGCCGCCGTGTCGTCGTCCGTCGCCGTCGCCGTCGCCGTCGCCGTCGCCGTCGGCTCGGACGCGCCGCCGCCGTAGCCCGGCAGATCGGCGCCACCCCCGCAGGCGGCGAGCAGCACGACGAGCGCGGCGGCAGACAAGCCACCCGACCTCCGACGGTGCGGTGACGTGCGCACGGTGCCTCCCTGCTCGACGTGGCGTCCTGCCACCGAGCCTAGGCCCGTCGCGGGACGAGGGCGCGGCGGGCGTCGGCGCCCTGCGGGTGCGCCGTCCCTCTCAGCGGGCTCCGTGGTCGAGGGCCCGCGACAGGTCGGCCCACAGGTCCTCGACGTCCTCGACGCCGACGGAGAGCCGGAGGAGGTCCTCGGGGACCGTGGGGGACTCGGTGGTGAAGCGACGCCGACGCTCCAGCGTCGACTCGACCCCGCCCAGCGACGTGGCAGGCACCCACAGGCGGACCGCGTCGACGACGGCGTCGGCCGCCGCGAGCCCGCCGACGGGCCGCAGCCCGACGATCGCACCGAAGGACGTCATCTGTCGCGCGGCCCGTGCATGGCCGGGGTCCGTGGGCAGGGACGGGTGCCGCACCTCGGCCACGCGGGGGTGCTCCGCCAGGCGGCGGGCGAGCTCGGCGGCGTTGGCGTTGGCGCGCTCGACGCGCAGCGGGAGGGTGCGCAGGCCGCGCAGCGCGAGGAACACCTCCATCGGCCCGGCGATCGCGCCGTGCAGGGTGCGGTAGGCCCGCACGCGGGCGGCGACGTCGTCGTCGTCCGTCACGACGGCGCCGAGCACGACGTCGGAGTGGCCCGCGAGGTACTTCGTCACCGAGTGGACGACGACGTCGGCGCCGAGGTCCAGCGGCCGCTGCCCGAGCGGCGTGGCGAAGGTGTTGTCGACCACGGAGAACACTCCGCGCTGCCGGGCGCCGGCGAGGATCGTGGGCAGGTCGGCGACCTCGAGCATGGGATTGGTGGGTGACTCCGCCATGAGCACGTCGGCGCCGTCGAGGGCGGCGAGCACCTGCTCGGTGTCGGCGATGTCGACCCGGCGCACCTCGACGCCGTGCCGCCGGGCCAGGTCGTCGAGGTAGCCGAGCGTGACCTGGTAGGCGTGGCGGGGCACGACGACGACGCCCGCCGGCGGCACGTCGCCGAGCGCCGCAATGATCGCGGCCATCCCGGAACCGAGCACGACACCGTGCGCGCCGCCCTCGAGTGCCGCGAGCGCCGTCTCGAACGGTTCCCACGTCTCGGTACCGCCGCGGGTGTAGAGCAGCTCGTCGCCGGGGACGCCCTGGGAGACGTAGGTCGAGCTGAGGACGACCGGCGGGTTGACGGGGCCGCCCTGCACGCGCGGGGGGCGGCCGGCGGTCACGGCGACGGTGGCCGGGGCCAGGGGGGAGGGGTCGTGCGTCATGGCAGCAGACTACGTCGGTCACCGGGGTCGTGGTGCGTCGTCCTGGATGCTGCGCAGCACGTCGGCGCGGTACTCCTGGCGGTGCAGGCCGGAGGCGCCGGGGGTGTCGTCGACGCGGTCGTGGACGGCGCGGCGCGGGTCGACCAGTCGGCGGAACCCGATCCTCAGGAGCCGTTGGTCGATGCGCCCGACCCCGCCGAGGCTGAGCAGCGCGGCGCCCTGCTCGAACGCGGTGAGCAGGGCGGCGCGGTCGGCGGTGGTGAGCTCGTCGTCGGTGCCGGTGCGTTCCGCGACGGGGTCGTTGAGGCGGATCATCGCCTCCATCTGCGTCGCCATCCGGGACCGCAGCGCGTCGTCGCGGGCCGCGCTGGCGATGAACTCGAGCGTGGCGAGGGCGAAGCCGCGCACCATCTCGTCGAGGGGGGCGTCGTCAGGCGGGACGGCGGGCCGTTCGGTGCAGCCGTCGTCCTCGGCGTGCGACGTGGCCTCGCCGGCCGGCTCGAAGGGGTCCCACCCGCCGGGGGTGGCGATCTCGAGGTTGACGTCGATGACCGCGAGGAAGAGGTCGGCCTTGCTGTCGAAGTTCGAGTAGACCGCGCCCTTGGAGTAGCCGGCCTCGCGGGCGATGACGTCGAGCCGGGCGGCGTGGTAGCCGTCGCGGGCGAAGACGGCGCGCGCGGTCTGCACGAGGGCGTCCCGCGTCTGTCGCTGACGCTCCGCCCTCCTCATCAGCTGGTCGGCCATGGATCTCACCCTAGCTCTCGCCACGACCAGCGGTATGTGGATACTCGGAGTATCCGAATACCAGCAGGTGCGACGGGACTGACCCGGGAGCCCGCCGGGCCGAGCCGTCAGCGAGGCTCGACGAGCCGCGCGAGCAGCTCGGTGAGCAGGCGTTCGGCGACGGGCGCGGGCACCGACTCGAGGGCGGCGAGCAGCGGGGCCATGGCGCCGACGCCCGGCCCGTCGGCACCGATGCGTGAGCCGTCGAGCCCGAGCGTGCCCAGCAGGGCGGCCGCCGTGCCGGAGTCCAGGTCCCCGTCCGGCATCCCCGTCAGGAGGTCGGTGACGTCCGGGCGCGGCGCCCCGCGCACCTCGTCCGCCGCGGCGACGAGGGCGGGCACCAGCTCGCCCAGCACAGACTCCGTCACGGGCGTGACGGTCAGGTGCGTCGTGTGCGGCAACCGGCTGCCGTCCGCCTGGGCGTGCGCGGGCTGGGCCTGCAGCACCCATCCGCGGGCCGTGGCCGCGTCGGCCCACCGGTGCGGGTCCACGCGCCGCCCGGGATCCACCGCGTCGTCGCCCGCCACCGCCAGCAGCGGGCCCACGGGTTCGCCGACCACCCGCAGGCCCTCGATCGCGGCGACGGCGTCGCGCAGAGCCCCGGTCGCCCGGCGGGCGCGCTCGGCGAGCGTCGCGAAGCCGTCCCGCCCCAGCACCTGGGTGATCGCCCACGCGGCGGCGAGCGGCCCGCCGGACCGCGAGCCGAGCAGGCTCGGGTTGACCACCGGGTAGCCGGGCCAGCGGGTGGTGGCGAAGTACTGCCGACGCTGCCGGTCACGGCCACGGTGCAGCAGCACCGAGACCCCCTTGGGGGCGTAGCCGTACTTGTGCAGATCCACGCTCAGGCTCGTCACACCCGGCACCCGCAGGTCCCAGGCGGGCAACCCGGGCCAGAACGGCAACGCCATGCCGCCGATGCAGGCGTCCACGTGCAACGGCACGCCGCGGGCCACGGTGAGCTGCGCGACGTCGGCGACGGGATCGAGCGCGGCGTGCGGGTAGGAGGGGGCCGAGACGACCACCAGGGCGACGTCTCCGGGCTCCGCCAGGCGGGCCGCGACGTCGGCCGCGGCGACCGCCCCGCCCGGGAGCACGGGCACGAGGTCCAGCTCCAGGCCGAAGTAGTGCGCGGCCTTGTGGAACGCGGCGTGCACGGTCACCGGAGCCACCAGGCGGGGCCGGGCAGCGCCCGGCCGTTCCCCGCGGGCCGCCAGCCAGGCGTCCCGCGCCGTCTTCACCGCGAGCAGACAGCTCTCGGTGCCGCCGGAGGTGACGGACCCCACGACCGGTTCGCCGTCGACCTCCTCGACCCCGCCGAGCAGGTCACGTGCGAACGCCACGAGGTCGCGCTCCAGCGCGGCGACCGAGCCGAAAGTCGTCGGGTCCAGGCCGTTGACGGGCTGCATGGCACGGATCGCCGCGGCCGCCACCTCGTCCAGCTCCGGCTCGCCGGAGTCGTAGACGTAGCTGAGCACGTGCCCGCCGTGCGTCGGGGCGTCGCGCTCGCGCAGAGCCGCGAGGCGGTCCAGGACGTCGTCGGGTGATGCGGCGAACCTCATGCGAGCTCCTCGTGCGTGGCCGCGGGTCGCGCGACGTCGACATCGTTCTTGCGCAGGGGGTAGCGGCGCAGGGCGACCAGGCTCAGCGCGACCAGCGCGGCCGGCAGGACCGAGAACGCCAGCACGATCCCGAGCACCGCGCCGTCCGGCTGCACCACGGCGGCCCCCGCTCGCGACTCCACGTAGCCGGTCACCGCCAGGGTCACCGAGAGCACGGTCGCGCCGAGCGCGAAGCCCGTCGTCTCGCCGGCGGTCCACACGCCCGAGAAGGTGCCGGCGCGCCCCGGTCCGCGGGTGCGGGCGTCGTGCGAGACGACGTCGGGCAGCATGGCCAGCGGCAGGGACTGCAGGCCCGCGTACGCCGCCCCGGCCAGACCGACCACGGCGTACACCCATGCCCCGGGGGACCACGCCAGGCCCAGCAGCCCGAGCGCCGCGACCGTGAAGACGGCCGACGCCAGCCGGAAGGCGCGCTCCTTGCCGACCCGGTGGGCGACCGCTCCCCAGACCGGGGCGAACACCACCGCCGGGCCCACGAGGGCCGCGAACAGGAACGTCACGGCGGCCTCGTCGTCGAGCACCCAGCGCGCGACGTACTGCGCACCGGCGAGCATCGTGCCGGTCGCGAGCGCCTGCAGGACGAAGGTGGTCAGCAGCATCCTGAAGGGCACGCTCGTGCGCAGCAGGGTCACGCCGTCGCGATAGGCGGCGCCCACACGCTGCCACGTGCCCGACGGCGGGACGGGCGTGGGTGCGTCGCTCGCGGACGCGTCGCGCGAAGGACGCCCCGGGATGCGTCGCTGGGTGCCGTGCTGCACGCCGGCGGCGACCAGCAGCGAGACGCCGAGCACGAGGCCGGCTACGGCCGCCATCAGCAGGTAGCCCGCGTGCTCGTCGGGGACCACCGAGCGCAGCGCGGGGGCGCCGCCGCCGAACGCCAGGATCGCGACGGTCAGGACCACCACCCGTGCGGTGAGCAGCCGGGTGCGTTCCTCGTAGTCGTCGGTGAGCTCGGCCGGCAGGGCGATGTAGGGGACCTGGAACAGCGAGAACGCGGTCGCCGCGCACAGGAACGCCAGCAGCACCCACGCGGCGCCAGCCCCTGGCCCCCACGAGGCCGGCACGGCGAAGGTCAGCACGAAGAAGACGGGCAGGAGCAGCCCGCCCGCCGCCATGAGCCGGCGCCGCGAGCCGTGGTGCGCCCGGTCACGGTCGCTGACCGCGCCGATCACCGGGTCGATGACCACGTCCCACACCTTGGCGAGCGTCACGATCAGCCCCGCCATGAGGGCCGCCACCCCGAGGGTGTCGGTCAGGTAGTAGACGAGCACCAGCCCCGGCAGGGTCGCGAATCCGCCGGTCCCCACCGACCCGACGGCGTAGCGGGCGACGGTGCCCCGGCTCAGAGTCATGCGGGGATCCTACGAGATGCGTGCGTGATCCCCGGCACCGCTGGCCGGTGCCGGTCAGGGTCTGGCGGCCGCTTCGTCTGCGGCCGCGGTGATGAGGTCCGGCATCGAGGGGCGGCGGAAGCCGAACCACAGCAGGAGCGTGATGATCCAGAACTCTCCGACGGTGGCCGGGACGACGAGCAGCGTGCCGACGACGCCGATGCCGGGGGCGAGGTACGTGGCCAGCGTGCCGACCACGTAGCCGACGCCGCCGACGACGAGGGTCCACCCGAGCGCACGGGGCATGCCGGCCGGGCGAGCGAGCCGGCCCATCGGGATCAACCACAGCCCGAAGAAGATGCCCGCCACGCCCCAGAGGTGGCCGGAGAGGAGATGCATCAGGTGGGCGCCCGCCGTGTCGCCGCCGAGTGCGGCGTCGAGGGCGGTGGCGGAGCCCGCCGCGCTGCTCAGGGCCGCGATCGCGTTGATCGTGCCGAAGACGGTGACGGCGCCGGCGGCGAACGGGTCGATGCGGCCGAGGAGCCGGAAGAACCACAGGGCGGTGAGCGTCTGGAGGATCACGAGGGCGAGCTGGAAGCCGATGCCGGCGCGGGCGAGCGCCTCGTTCTCGACGAGCAGCGTCATCGTCGCGACCGGGTCGTCGGGCTCGAAGAGCATCGGGCGGATCACGACGACCCCGGGGATGCCGGCGATCGCCATGGCGAGATAGAGCAGGCCCGTCGTGCGCGCTGCGGGTCGGGAGACGGACGGGTCCATGGGGTGCCTCTCTGTCGGTCTTACGCCATAAGTCTTACGACGTAAGGGAACCATACGGCGTAAGGTGGTGCCGAAGGAAGAGGGGGACGGATGGCGGCCACGAAGTCGGTCACCCGCGAGCAGGTGCTCGCCGCGGGGCTCGCGCTGGCCGACGCCCAGGGCCTCGGGGCGCTGACCATGCGAGGTGTCGCCGCCGAGCTGGGCATCGAGGCGATGTCGCTGTACCACCACCTGCCGGGCAAGAAGGAGGAGCTCCTCGACGGGCTGCTCGATCTCGTCGCCGAGGAGGTGGCCGGCGCCGCGCGCGAGATGGCCGTCGTCGACCAGGGGTGGCCCACCGAGGTGCGCACCCGGTGCCTCGCGGCGCGCACCGTCATGCTGCGGCACGCGTGGGTGCCAGGGCTGCTCGGGTCGCGCCCGACGATCCGGCCCGGCATCTTCCAGCTCTACGAGGACGTCCTCGTAGCGATGGTCCGCGGCGGCTGCTCGTACCGGCTGGCCCACCGCGCGATGCACGCGCTCGGCAGCATGGTCCTCGGGTTCTCCCAGGAGCTGTTCAGCCCGGGTGGCGCCGGCACGGCCGGCGAGGCCGAGATGGAAGCCATGGCGGCGGCGCTGCCGTACACGGCAGCGATGGTCGCGTCCGAGCTGCACGACGCGGCGGACCCCGTCCTCGGTTGGTGCGACAGCCAGTCGGAGTTCGAGTTCACGCTCGACCTGCTGATCAGCGGCCTCGAACGCGCCAACGCCACCACCTGAGAGTTGTCAGAACCTGGTCGCAGTCGAGGCCGTCCCGGTCCTGACAACTCCCGGTCACCGAGAGTTGTCAGAGCGTGGTGGCGGTCTGCAGCCACCAGGTTCTGACAGCTGCGGAGTGTTGCGCGATCGTCAGTCCTGGACGGGCCCGAGGAGGGACTGGGCCACCTGCGCGTGGGCCGACTCGTCGTCGCTCGGGTGGAAGATCCCCGCCAGGACGTCCCGGTACAGCCGGCCGAGCTCGGAGCGGTTGAAGTAGGTCGACCCGCCGGAGCAACGGATCGCCTCGTCCACCACGGAGCGGGCCGTCTCCGTGGCGCGGACCTTGAGCCCGGACGTCGCGCGGAACCACCCGGCGCCGTGGTCCTCCCGCTCGCCGACCTCCGCGTCGAGCGTCCCGGCGATCTGGTCGATCTGTGGCCAGATGCCGTCCTGGGCGAGGGCCGCGGCGGCGATCCGCCGTCGGATGTCCGGGTCCTGGGAGTACGTCTTGCCGGTCTTCATCGACGTGCGCCGGCCCACCGTCTCGACGGCGATGTCGAGGGCACGGTCCGCGACCCCGGCGTAGACGGAGGCGAGCAGGATCTCGAAGCTGGTGAAGATGCCGAGGACGTAGGGGTCGACGCTCGGCCCCGGCGCGATCCGGCGCATGACGCGGTCGGCCGGGGCGTGGGCGCCGTCGAGCACGGTGGTGCACGACTGCGACGCCCGCATGCCGAGCGTGTCCCAGTCGTCGAGGATCTGGAACCCGCCGCCGTCGCGGGTGATGAACGCGTGCACGATCCGCGGGTCGTCGGGGTCGGTGGTGCTGTCCAGACCCATGACGCCCAGCCGGGTCCAGCCGGGGGAGTTGGACGTGAAGATCTTGCGGCCGTGGAACGTGTAGCCGCCCTCGCCGTCGGGCCGGGCCTCGGTGCGCGAGCCCAGCAGCACCAGGTCGTTGCCCGCCTCGGAGTAGCCGAAGCCGAAGACCTCCCCCGCGGCCGCCTCGGCGAGCAGCCAGTCCAGGGTGGCGTCGCCGCGCTCGTGCAGGTAGCGGCCGACACCGGTCCAGACGTGATGCATGTTGACGGCCAGCGCGGTGGCGGGAGCGGCGCCCGCCAGGCGGGCCTGCTCGTGGCACAGCTCGCGCAGCGTCAGGCCGGCCCCGCCCAGCGACGTCGGGACCAGGGCGGCGAGGTACCCGGCGGCGCGCAGGTCGGCGAGGTCGTCGGTGAAGAACGTGTTCTCCCGGTCGTGGATCGCGGCGCGTCCACGGACGGTGGCCAGCAGGTCGTCGGGCAGGAGTCGACGGTAGGCAGAGGGAGCGGGAACGGCAGGCATGCGTCGATTGAACCACCCGGGGGACGGGAGGGCCGGAGTGCGGCATACCGTCCGGTCGGTCTTGTCGGCTAGGCTGGTGCCCCAGCGCGGTCGACGACGACCGCACCGACGAGAGGAGCCAGCGTTGGTCATCCGCAGCCCCCAGGCAGACGTGGAGATTCCTGACGTCAGCCTGTACGACTTCCTGTTCGCCTCCCTGGAGAACGCGGACCTCGAACGGCCCGCCGTGATCGACGGCCCCAGCGGCGCCGTCACCAGCTACGGATCGCTGCGGGCACAGGTCGACGCGATCGCCGGTGCGGTCGCCGCGCGCGGATACGGCGTGGGCGACGTGGTCGCCCTGCACAGCCCCAACGTCCCCGCCTTCGTCAGCGTCTTCCACGGTCTGCTGCGCGCCGGCGTCACCGTCACCACGATCAACGCGCTCGCCTCCGGCCCGGAGGTGGGCAAGCAGATCGTCGCCTCCGGTGCCAAGGCGATCGTCACGGTCTCGCCGTTGCTCGCGCAGGCCGTCGACGGCGCCCGCGCCGCGGGACTCGGGGACGACGACGTCGTCGTGCTCGACGGTGCCGACGGTCACCCGGGCCTGCGCGACCTCCTCGCCGCCGGCGCACCCGCGCCCGAGGTCTCGTTCGACCCGGCCACCCACCTCGCCGTGCTGCCGTACTCCTCCGGCACCACCGGCCTGCCCAAAGGGGTGATGCTCACGCACCGCAACCTGGTCGCCAACGTGCTGCAGGCCGAGCCGTACATCCCGCTCACCCACGACGACGTGATCCCCGCCGTGCTGCCGTTCTTCCACATCTACGGGGTCACGGCCCTCATGAACGGTGCCCTGTACCAGCGGTCGGCGCTGGTCACCATGCCGCGGTTCGACCTGCCGGAGTACCTCGGCATCATCGAGAAGCACCGGGCCACGGCGCTCTTCGTCGCGCCGCCGATCGCGCTGGCGCTGGCCAAGCACCCGCTCGCGCTGGAGGCCGACCTGTCCAGCGTGCGGTTGCTCAACTCCGGCGCCGCCCCGTTCGACGCCCAGCTCGCCGCCGCCGTCGCGCTGCGGATGCCGGGCGCCCACGTGGGGCAGGGCTACGGCATGAGCGAGCTGTCGCCGATCTCCCACGTCATCCCGACGGGCCGCGCCGACATCTCGCCCGGGTCCATCGGCCTGCTGGTCCCGAACATGCGGGCCATGATCGTGGACCCGGCCACCGGCGAGGAGATCGAGCAGCCGACGCAGGGGACGAGCGCTCCCGGCGAGCTGCTCTGCGCCGGGCCGAACGTCATGGTCGGCTACCTCGGCAACGAGCAGGAGACCCGGGACACGATCACCGCCGACGGGTTCCTGCGCACGGGCGACATCGTCACGGTCGACGCCGACGGCGTCTTCCACGTGGTCGACCGGCTCAAGGAGCTCATCAAGTACAAGGGCTACCAGGTGCCTCCGGCCGAGCTCGAGGCGCTGCTCATCGCCCACCCGCAGATCGCCGACGCAGCCGTGGTGGGGGTACCGGACGGGGCGGGCGAGGAGCTCCCCAAGGCGTTCGTCGTGCTCACCGAGGGCGCCGAGATGTCCGCCGAGGACGTCATGGAGTACGTGGCCGCCGAGGTCGCCCCGTACAAGAAGATCCGCATCGTGGAGTTCACGCACGCGATCCCGAAGTCCGCCGCCGGCAAGATCCTGCGCAAGGACCTCAAGGCCGCGTGAGCGAGCCCGCGCGGGGACGGGAATCAGTGGTCCGAGCAGGGCGGAGGTCCGGTAGGGTCGGGCCGATGTCCGAGACGCAGCCTCCCGTCCCCGCGCGCAAGCCGCGCGTCGCCCTGCTGTTCGGCGGGCGTTCCGGCGAGCACGCCATCTCCGCGGCCACCGCGGCGGGCGTGCTCGGTGCGATCGACCGGGACCGGTACGACGTCGTCCCGGTCGGGATCACCCGTGCCGGTCGCTGGGTGGTCGCCGAGGACCGGGCCGAGCGGTGGCAGATCAGCGACGGCACGCTTCCCGAGGTGACCGCCGACGACGGTGCCGAGGTCGTGCTGTCCCTCACCTCCGGCGAGAGCACGCTGCGCGTGCTGGAACCGGGTCAGGTGCCGAGCCTCCTCGGTGAGGTCGACGTCGTGTTCCCGCTCCTGCACGGGCCGTTCGGCGAGGACGGCACCGTCCAGGGCCTGCTCGAGCTCGCCGACGTGCGCTACGTCGGCGCTGGCGTCCTGGCCTCCGCCGTGGGCATGGACAAGCACTTCATGAAGCTCGTGCTGGCCGGCCACGGGCTGCCCGTCGGCCCCTACGAGGTCGTGACCCCCCGCCAATGGCAGGGGGACCCCGCGGCGTGCATCGCGCGCATCGAACAGCTCGGCATGCCGGTGTTCGTCAAGCCCGCCCGCGCAGGATCGTCCCTGGGCATCACCCGGGTCGACGACCCCGCCGACCTCCCGGCCGCGATCGAGGCGGCCCGTGAGCACGACCCCAAGGTCGTCGTCGAGGCCGGTATCGACGGCCGCGAGATCGAGTGCGCGGTTCTCGGTGGCCGTGGCGGAGCGCCCGCCCGGGCATCGATGCCCGGTGAGATCGTGGTCGACGGCACCCACACGTTCTACGACTTCGAGGCCAAGTACCTCGACGAGGCCCACGTGCAGCTCGACTGCCCCGCGAAGCTCCCGGACGCCGTCGTCGACGAGATCCGCGAGCTCGCCGTGCGCACCTTCGACGCCGTCGAGGCCGAGGGGTTGTCGCGGGTCGACGTCTTCGTCACCCCGGACGACGGGGTCGTCGTCAACGAGATCAACACGATGCCCGGGTTCACGCCGTTCTCCATGTACCCGCGGATGTGGCAGGCCACCGGCATGAGCTACCCCGAGCTGGTGGACGAGCTGATCCAGCTGGCCCTCGAGCGGCCCACCGGATTGCGCTGACCCTGGCGCGCGCCGTGGTGCCCGTGTCGGTGCCGGGTGACACCGTACGGGCATGGACCAGAGAATCAGCCTCGTCACCCTCGTCGTCACCGACCTGACCGAGACCCGGCGCTTCTACCTCGACGGGCTCGGGTGGGAGAGCTTCGTCGACGTCCCCGGCGACGTGCTCATGTTCCAGGTGGGCCCGCACCTCGTGCTCTCCCTGTGGGACGAGGCAGCGGCTCTCGAGGAGATCGGTCCTGTCACCAGGGGAGGGACGCCGCCGGCGCTGCTGGCGCACAACGTCGGTTCGCCCGACGACGTGGACGCGGTGCTGCGGGACGCTCGGCGCGCCGGGGCGCCCACGATCGGCGACGCCGTCCAGCGGGAGTGGGGCGGGTACTCCGGCTACTTCACCGACCCGGACGGATTCCTCTGGGAGGTCGCGTACGCGCCCGGGCCCGTGGGCGACCTCGTCGTGCCCTGAGCGGGGTCAGGTGCACTCCTGGGTGGCGGGCACCAGCTCGACGGCCCGTGTCAGGTCGGCGATGAACGACGTCGAGTGGTCCTGGGTGACCGCGGGCGGCACGGTCACCTCGACGGCGGGCTCACGCCCGTACGTCGTGAACCGCCAGGTGCCGTCGTCCCCGCCGGCCACGATCCAGTCCACGGTGCCGTCGCCCGACTCGATGCGCTGGCAGTCCGCCGAGGGGCCGGGCGGGGCGACCCCGCAGCGCAGCGTCACCGCGGCACCCGGCTCGCCCCACGCGGCGGTCGCCTGGGCGTTCGTGTCAGCCCGTTCCAGATCGCCCGCGACGACGTCCGGCAGCGCGAGCATGACCGGGGCGCAGTCCGGGTCCGTCGCGTCGTCGCCGGCCTCGACACCGATCATCGGGGTGCAGGCGGCCAGCAGGGCGACGGCAGGCAGGCAGAGCACCGTGCGGAGTCGACGAAGGGGCACGGTCCCACGCTACCCGCCCGCCGACGGCGTCCGGCCGGTTAGGGTTCGGTCCGTGACCGACCCCACCCTGCGCGTGCGCGACCTCGACGAGTCCGAGCTCCTGGCCCGCATCTTCCCGCTCCTGCCGACCGGTGCCGGGGTCGACGTCGGGCCCGGTGACGACGCCGCGGTCGTGCGCGCCGACGACGGGCGCGTCGTCGTCTCCACCGACGTGCTCGTCGAGGGGCGGCACTTCCGGCGGGACTGGTCGACGGGATACGACGTCGGGCACCGCGCCGCCGTGCAGAACCTCGCGGACATCGCCGCGATGGGCGCGCGGCCCACCTCCCTGGTGGTCTCCCTCGTCGTGCCGGACGACCTGCCCGTCGACTGGGTCACGGGGTTCGCCCGAGGCCTGGCCGACGCGACGACGCCCGTCGGGGCCGTCGTCGTCGGCGGGGACCTGTCCGGGGGCGACGCGGTCGTCGCGGCGGTGACCGTGCACGGCGACCTGCAGGGCCGTGCTCCGGCCCTGCGCTCCGGGGCGCGGCCGGGCGACGTCGTCGCGCACGCCGGGGTGCTGGGAGCGTCGGCGGCAGGTCTCGACCTGCTCAGGGCGGGAGCGGCCTCGCCCGCCGACGGCGCACCCGGGGCGCCCGGGGCCCTCGCGCCCTACGTCGCCGCCTACCTGCGACCCGAGGCCCCGCTCGCGGCGGGCCCCGCGGCCGCCGAGGCCGGCGCCACCGCCATGCTGGACGTCTCGGACGGGCTCCTGCGGGACGCCGGTCGGCTCGCGAAGGCCAGCGGAGTGACCGTCGACCTGTCCAGCGGGCTGCTGTCCCGCGACGTCACCGCCCTGGTTCCTGCCGCGGTCGAGCTGGCGGTCGTGACAGACGACCCGGCCGGCACGCAGCGGTCGCACGGCTGGGTGCTGTCCGGGGGCGAGGACCACGGACTCCTGGCGACGTTCGACCCTCAGGTCGCCGAGCGGGGCCTGCCCCCGGGATTCCGCCCGATCGGTGAGGTCACGGTGGCAGGGGAGGGCGGCGCGCGCGTGCTGCTGGACGGCGACGAGCCCGACATCCCACCGGGCTGGGACCACTTCCGACCCTGACCCGGTGCTGTGGGTATGAAATATCCCACCGCGGACAGCCCGCGGCGGGATATTTCATACCCACAGCAAGGCGGGGGTCAGCGCTCGGGCTTGCGGTCGCGCTGGCCCCTGTACTCGCGGGCTCGTTCCGGGTCAGCGCTCGGGCGCCCGGCTGAAGCGGACCTCCGTCACCGGGACGTCGTCGTAGTCCTCGATGCGCTCGATACCGTCGGGCTGGAACCCGTGGCGGCGGTAGAAGTGGTGCGCGCGATCGTTCTCGTTCAGCACCCACAGCGTCATGCGGACGGTCGGCGGGACGTCGGCGAGCACGGTGCGCATGAGGTCGCGGGCGACACCGCGGCCCCACGCCTCCGGGTCGAGGTAGATGGCGTAGAGCTCCAGGCAGCCGTCCTCGGCATCCTCGTCGCGGGACGGACCATAGCTCGCAAAACCGAGGGTGCGGCCGTCGGCCTCGGCCACGATCGTCGAGCCGCGTCCGGCCGACAGGATCCGCTCCCACCGCTCGGTCCGTTCGCCCACGTCCAGGGCGTCGAGGTACGAGGCGGGCAGCACGTGGGAGTAGGCGCCACGCCAGGAGGTGACGTGCACGTGCGCGATCGTGGGGGCGTCGTCCGTCGTCGCCGACCGGATCACCACGTCGTTGTCGGTCTCGACCATCATGCTGTCAGCCTGCCACGTCCACGACGGATCGACCAGAGGTATTGGTGAACGCTTCACGAACCCTTTGCTTCGTCCGGATGGCGGGCACGACAAGAAGCCCGCCGGGCGAACCCGACGGGCGTTCGTCGATCGTGCGCCACAAGGCGCAGGATCAGGCCTTGCGCTGGACCTTGCCGGCCTTGAGGCACGAGGTGCACACGTTCACGCGCTTGGGGGTGCCCGCGACGACGGCACGCACCCGCTGGATGTTCGGGTTCCAGCGCCGCTTGGTGCGGATGTGGGAGTGCGAGACGCTGTGCCCGAAGCCCGGGCCCTTGCCGCAGACGTCGCAGTTGGCAGCCACGGTTTCTCCTGAATCGTCGTGCACGTCCCGTGCCACGGCAGCAGGACGTGAGGTTCTTGATGGTCTGGGGGCGCCCGGAACTCCGGGCAACCACACGAGGATAGCCGATGTGCGGGGTCGGCCTCAACAGCGCCGGCGTCGGGTGCGTCACCGCTACGGTGGTGCAGTGGATCAGCCCGAGCTCCTCGACGCCTCCGTCGTCCGCGCGTGGGCCCGTGTCGCCACCGACGCCCTCGCCGCCGCGCGCTCGGAGCTGGACGGTGTCAACGTCTTCCCCGTGGCCGACGGCGACACCGGCACCAACATGTACCTCACCGTGCGGGAGGCGGGCGCCGCGATCCACGACGCCGACGCCGGCGCGGGTGGGGCACGCCTGCTGCGGCTGGGTGCCCGGGCGGCGCTGCTCCAGGCACGCGGCAACTCGGGGGTGATCCTCAGCGAGTGGCTGCGGGGTCTCGCCCTCGCGGCCAGCCGTCGCGACAGCCTCGCGGTCGGGCTCGACGTCGCCGCGCGGTCGGCGCGCCAGGCGGTCGCGCACCCGGCGGCGGGAACCATCCTCACGGCAGCGGACTCCGCCGCGGCCGCGGCCCGGCACGCGGAGGCCGGGGGCATGGTCGGCCCCCTCGGCGCTCCCGCGCGGCTCACGGTCCTCGAGGCCGCCCGCCGAGGTGCCCGCGAAGCAGCGCTGCGCAGCGTCGGCACGCTCGCGCCGTTGCGGGCCGCCGGTGTGCTCGACGCCGGGGCCTGCGGGCTGCTGCTCGTGCTCACGTCGCTCGCCGCGGCCCAGCGGCACGCGACCAGCGCGCCCGTGTCGGAGGCGGACGGCACGATCGGCCCCGTGCTGCTCGACCTCGACCTGCGCGGCTACACGCCGGCCGCCGACACCGCCGACGGCTCCCCGGACGGCGCCTCCGCCGGCCGGTGGACCGGCGCACCCTCGCACGACCACGAGCACACCGGTGGCCCGAGCGACGAGCTGGAGCTCATGTTCGTGCTGCACCGCGCGGCCGACGCCGCGGGGTTCCGGCCGGGCGCGGTGGCCGACGCCCTGCGGGCCGATCTCGACGAGGTGGGCAACTCCGTCGTCGTGGTCGGTGGTGGTGCGGGGGACGCGACGGGGGAGGACGTGGAGTCGCTGTGGCAGGCGCACGTGCACACCCAGGACCTCGACGCGGCCCTCGAGGTGACGCGGCGGTGGTCCGGCCGCGGCGCGGTCTCGCGCGTCCACGTGCGCCACCTGGCGGTGCCGCCGGCGGACTGGGCCGTGGTGGCCTCGACGTCAGCCCCGGCGCTCGCGGTCGAGCTCGCGTCCGGCGGGGCGGTCGTCCTGCTCGACCTGGACGTCCCACCCACCGTGGAGGACCTGGCCCACAGCGCGCTGGGCGCGGGCACGCCCCATGTGCTCGTCCTGGCCCCGTCCTCCGTGCTCGACGGGACGGGCCTGCGCGACGTGATCGCCGGGCTCGCCGGACGCGACGGCCTGGCCGAGGACGCCGTCGAGCCCCCTGACGTCGTCGTCGTCCCCGCGCAGGAGGACGTGCACCTGGTCACGGCGGTCTCGGCGCTCGCGGGCGCGGTGGACGCGGCCGGCCCGGCGGGGGCCGACGTCCCCGGGGTCGTCCGCGAGGCGCTCACCAGGCTGCGCGCGGCCCGTGTGCCGGCCGGGGAGGCGGTCGGCGAGCTCGGCCGCCTGACCACAGACCTCGCCGGCACCCCGGGGATCGTCGCCCTGCTGCCGGACCTGGACGTGCCGGCCGACGCCGTGGACGCGCTCGTGGCGCAGGCGACGACCGTCGCCGCCGGTGCCGACGTCGTCGTCCTGCCCACCGGCCGGGTCGGCGGACAGGTGGGCATCGGCGTCGAACCGCTGGACGATCCCGGCGACGAGACGGCGATCGGGGCGCTCAGCGGAGAAGCGTGGTGACCGCCCGGCTGGCCGAGCCGCTCGCCACCACGCTCGGCAAGCGTGCCGCAGGGCCCCTCGCGAAGCTGGGCCTGGAGACTGTCGACGACCTCCTGCGGCACTACCCGCGACGCTACGGCGACCCGGGTCGCCTGACCGACATGGACCGCCTGCAGCTCGGCGAGCACGTGACCGTCATGGCGCGTGTCGCCCGGGCCACGGTGCGCCCGATGCGCAGCCGCGGCGGGGCGCTGCTGCAAGCCACGGTCACCGACGGTCGTCACGAGCTGAGCCTGACGTTCTTCGCCAAGCGGGCCGGAGCCCTGCGCCCCCACGAGGACAAGCTCCGTCCCGGCCGCTCCGGACTCTTCACGGGGGTCGTCTCGGAGTACCGGGGCACCCGTCAGCTCACGCACCCGGACTACGTGCTGGTGGGGGTCGACGCCGACGACGACGAGGAGGCGATGGTCGAGGCGTCACGACCCATCCCGATCTACCCGGCGTCGGCCTCGGTGCCGACCTGGCGCATCCAGCGCGCCGTGCGCACCGTCCTGGACCCGCTGACCGAGGACGACGTGGTCGACCCGCTCCCGGTCGAGGTCCGTGCCCGACTCGGGCTGCCCACCCGGCTGGACGCACTGCGTGCCGTGCACGTGCCGGACTCCGCCGAGCACTGGCAGCGGGGCCGCCGCCGGCTGCGGCTCGAGGAGGCCTTCGTCCTCCAGGTCGCCCTCGCGCAACGCCGTGCCCGGACCGCGTCCGAGGAGGCCACGGCGCGTCTGCCGCGGCAAGCCGGCGCCGGCGGGGTGCTGGAGGACTTCGACGCCGCGCTGCCGTTCACCCTGACCGAGGGGCAGCGACGCGTCGGTGAGCAGATCGCCGACGAGCTCGCCCGCCCCCGGCCGATGCAACGGCTGCTGCAGGGGGAGGTCGGGTCCGGCAAGACGGTGGTCGCCCTGCGCGCCATGCTCCAGGTGGTCGACGCCGGTGGGCAGGCCGCGCTGCTCGCCCCGACCGAGGTGCTGGCGGCCCAGCACGCTCGCACGTTGCGCACCATGCTCGGCCCGCTGGCCGAGGGCGGGCTCCTCGGCGGGGCCGCGAACGGCACGCGGGTGGCCCTGCTCACCGGTTCCCTGGGGGCGGCCGCCCGCAAGGAGGCCCTCCTGCAGGCCGCCGGCGGCGAGGCGGGCATCGTCGTCGGCACCCACGCGCTGCTCGGCGACCAGGTCCAGTTCGCCGACCTCGGCCTCGTCGTGGTCGACGAGCAGCACCGGTTCGGGGTCGAGCAGCGCGACGCCCTGCGGGCCAAGGGGCGCGTCGCCCCGCACCTGCTGGTCATGACCGCCACCCCGATCCCGCGCACGGTGGCGATGACCGTGTTCGGCGACCTGGAGACGTCGACGCTCACCGAGCTGCCGTCGGGTCGCGCGGGCATCACCTCCCACGTCGTCCCCGCCGCCAACCCGCGGTGGAACGAGCGCATGTGGGAGAAGGTCCGCGAGGAGGTGGACGCCGGCCGCCGGGCCTACGTCGTATGTCCCCGGATCCATCCGGACGACGCACCCGCGGGCGGTGCGAGCACGCCGGGAGCGCCCGAGCCCGACGAGATCGCCGACCTCCTCGAGCCCGCCGAGGCGGTTTCGGACGGGCCGCCCCTGCGGGCCGTGCTCGAGGTCGCGGACATGCTGCGTTCGACGCCGCGGCTCGACGGCGTCGAGGTCGGCGTGCTGCACGGCCAGCTCCCGCCGGCCGAGAAGGACGTCGCCATGGCACGGTTCGCCTCGGGCGAGGCGCCGGTGCTCGTGTCGACCACGGTGGTCGAGGTCGGCGTGGACGTCCCGGAGGCCACCGTCATGGTCGTGTTCGACGCCGACCGGTTCGGGATCTCCCAGCTCCACCAGCTGCGAGGACGCATCGGCCGTGGTGGCGACCCGGGTCTGTGCCTCCTGGTGTCGAACGCCCAGCCCGGCACGCCCGCGGCCGCGCGGGTGGAGGCGCTCGCGGGCACCACCGACGGCTTCGAGCTGGCGACGCTCGACCTCGAGCTGCGGTCGGAGGGCGACGTGCTGGGCGCCGCCCAGTCCGGCCGGTCGAGCTCGCTGCGGCTGCTGCGCGTGGTCAAGGACGCCGACCTCATCGCCGAGGCGCGGACCGAGGCCACCGCGATCGTCGCCGGCGACCCCGAGCTGGCCGCGCACCCGGAGCTCGCCGAGGCCATCGCCGCGCAGCTCGACGCCGAGCAGGAGGAGTTCCTCGAGCGGGCCTGAGCGTGGCGGCGGGCCGCCGTCGGGGGCGCTGGCTACGGTCGGGGCGTGAACACCGTCGCGTCGCCCGGCCCTCGGCCTCGGCGCCGACCGCCCGCGCCCCGAGGTCAGGGTCCTCGACGGCAAGGACCGAGACGACAGGACCAGCGACCCGACCGTGCCCGCCCGGGGGAGCGGCCCGGGAGCCCCGAGCCGCCCGGCCGACCGGGCCGCCAGGGCCAGGTGGCCCTGGCTGCGGCGGCACTGGCCACCGGGTGGCTCCTCGTCCTGCACCACCTCCTCCCGGACATCGCGGGCCTCGGCAGCCTGGTCGAGACCTTCCTGCCCTGGAGCGGTCTGGTGCTGCTGGCGCTCGGTGTCGTCGCGGTGCTGCGGCGTGCCGCTGGTGGGGCGCTCGCCGTCCTCTTCTCCGCCGGGGCGTGGCTGTGGCTCTTCTGGCCGTTGCCGGCCCCCGCCTCGGCGCCGGGGCCGGACCTCGTCGTGGTCCAGCACAACGTGGCCGACACCAACAGCGATCCCGGGCGGACGGCAGCCGTGCTGCTCGAGGCGGAACCCGACGTCGTGACGCTGGTCGAGGTCACCACGCCGCTCGACCGGGAGCTCACGCAGGCCCTCGGCGCGGCGCTGCCCTACCGGGAGGTCCGCGGGACCGTCGGCGTGTGGTCCCGCTACCCGCTGCTCGGGCCCGAACCCGTGGACCTGCGCCCGCCGGGCACCAACGCCTCGTGGGAGCGCGGGATGCGCGTCGTCGTGGACGTCCCCGGTGGGACCGACCCGCGGGTGTACGCCGTGCACGCCCCCTCGGTGCGGCTCGGTCCCGGCGGGTTGAGGTCGCAGGCCCGGGACCACTCCCTCGGCCTCCTGGGCGAGGTGCTCGCCGACGACGACGCGAGCGTCGTCGTCGTCGGCGGAGATCTCAACGCGACCCTCGACGACCGGGCGCTCGGACCGGTGCTGGCGCACGTGTCGACGCCACGCGTGGTGCTCGGGGCCACGTTCCCGGCGCCGCTGCCCGTCGTGCGCATCGACCACGTGCTGGCCCGGGGCGCCGACGTCACGCGGGTCGCCACCCTGGGACGCACGGGCAGCGACCACCTGCCCGTCGTCGCGGACGTCCGCCTGCCACCGGGCTGAGCGACGGCGGCTACGCTCGACGCCATGACCAGGATCGTCGCCGGGACCGTCGGCGGGCGCACCCTCGTGGTGCCGCCGTCAGGCACCCGACCCACCAGCGAACGTGTCCGCGAAGCCCTGTTCTCCCGGCTGGAGCACGACGGCGTGATCGACGGCGGACGCGTGCTCGACCTGTTCGCCGGCTCCGGGGCGCTCGGCATCGAGGCCGCCAGCCGTGGCGCGGCGGCCGTCACGCTCGTGGAGTCGGCGCGGAAGGCGGCCGACATCGCCCGGCGCAACGTGGCGACGCTCGGTCTGGAGGGCACGGTGCGCGTCCTCGCGGAGCCGGCCGAGCGGTACGTGGCCCGCCTCGCGGCGGACGGGACGCCCGGGGGAGAGGCGCTCGACCTGGTCCTCGTCGACCCGCCGTACGACCTGCCGGCGACGGCGTTGGCGGACCTGCTCGCGAACCTGGCAGAGCCCGGGGTCCTCGCCGCGGACGCCGTCGTGGTCGTCGAACGAGCGCGACGCAGCGGCGCCCCGGACTGGCCCGACGGCCTCGACCCGGTCACGACGAAGACCTACGGCGACACCGCCGTGCACTACGCGGAGCCCTCCGACCACGACGGCCCTGACGGCCCTGACGGCCAGTTCTGACGGCTCCGGCCGACCGCGGGCAGTCCACATCTCCCTGGCGACGTGCCGACCACTCCGGGGCGCCTCGGCGCGATCCGGCCGGGGGCGCGCTAGCGTCGGGGCGTGAGCATCGCTGTCTGTCCCGGGTCCTTCGACCCCATCACGCTGGGCCACCTCGACGTCGTGCGGCGGGCCGCACGGCTGTTCGACGTCGTCGTGGTCGGTGTCGCCCGCAACGCCTCCAAGTCCGCCCTGCTGACGCCGCAGGAGCGGGTCGACCTGGTCCGTGGCGCCCTCGCCGAGGATGCAGACCTGGCGTCCGTGCAGGTCGAGGAGGTCCCGGGTCTGCTCGTGGACTTCTGCCGGCAGGTGGGCGCCTCCGCCGTCGTCAAGGGCCTGCGCGGCGGGGCGGACTTCGACGGGGAGCAGCCGATGGCGCTGATGAACAGACACCTGAGCGGCGTGGAGACCGTCTTCCTGCCGGCCGAGCAGCGCTACGCCCACGTGGCGTCGTCGCTCGTCAAGGACATCGCCCGCCACGGCGGGCCGATCGAGGACCTCGTGCCGCCCGGTGCGGCCGAGGCGGTGCGCGCCGCCGTCGCGCACCGCGCGTGAGGTGAGGAGCACCACATGACCGAGACACAGAACCCCACCGCCGGGCTGCTGGAGATCATCGACGACCTGGCGGCGCTCGTCGAGAACGCGCGGACGTCACCGCTGTCGACGAACGTCAAGATCGACCGCGACCAGGCGCTCGGGCTCGTCGAGGAGCTGCGCGACTCGCTGCCCACGCAGGTGGCGCGCGCCGACGACGTCCTCGCGGAGGCCGAGCGGACGCTCGAGAGCGCCCACCGGCAGGCCGAGGAGGTGCTGGCGACGGCGCGGGCCCGGGCCATCGAGCTCGTGCAGTCGGAGCAGGTGGTCGTCCAGGCGGAGTCGCGCGCCGCCGAGATCGTCGCCGAGGCCGAGCGGCAGGCCGAGAGGCTGCGCACCGACGCCGACGAGTACTGCGACAGCCGGCTGGCGGACTTCGAGGCCGACCTGGGAACGCTGGGCGCGCAGGTCCAGGCGGGCCGGGCCAAGCTCGCCGAGCGGCTGGGCACGGGCACGCCGCGGGTCCGGTGGGACGCGGTCGACGACCCGCAGTGGCCACAGGAGGGGTCCCGCGGCGCCGAGCGTGCCCAGCGCGGCGCCGGCCGCGGTGCCGAGCGCAGCGCATGACCGTCCGATCGTTGCGCAGGTCACGCCGGCGGCCCGTTGGCCGCGGGCGCGGGATCGCGTAGACTGGGTCGCTGGTCCGCTCGGACCGATCATCCCGCACCCGTTCGCCGCTGTGCCGACCCGGTGCCATGCCGCGCCTCCGGCGCACCCACTCTCAGGAGATCCTTATCACGACCGACAAGCGTTCGCCGCTCGTGCTCGACACGCACGAGCTGTCGCGACGTCCCGGCACCATGCGGGAGGTCGCGCGCGTCGTCGCCGCGCCCGCCGACATGGGCACGGCGGTCATCGGCGTGCCCGAGGGCGCCGACCTCACGCTCGGGCTGCGCCTCGAGTCCGTGATGGAGGGCGTGCTCGTCTCCGGCGTGGTCCGCGGGACGGCCGTCGGCGAGTGCGTACGCTGCCTCGACGAGGTGCGCGACGAGGTCACGGTGCGCGTCCAGGAGCTGTTCGTCTACCCGGAGCGCGCCCAGGCGGCCGACGACTCCGGGGACGACGAGGCCGACGACGAGCCCGAGCTGACCGACGACCTGGCGGACATCGAACCCGTGGTTCGGGATTCGCTCGTGACTGCACTACCATTTCAACCGCTGTGCCGGCAGGACTGCCCCGGCCTGTGCTCCGAGTGCGGAGCGCGGCTCGAGGACGACCCCGAGCACCACCATGACGTCGTCGACCCTCGCTGGGCGGCGCTGCAGACCATGCTCGAGGAGTCGAGCGTGTCCGACGAGACGAAAGAGAGCTGACCGTGGCTGTTCCGAAGCGCAAGATGTCGCGCAGCAACACCCGTGCGCGTCGTTCGCAGTGGAAGACCACCGCGGCGACCCTCACCACGTGCCCGAGCTGCAAGGGGCAGAAGCTGTCCCACACTGCGTGCCCGACCTGCGGCGCGTACAAGGGTCGTCAGTACGCGGAGGCACTCCGTACCGAGCACGCCGGCTGAGATGCCTGCCACCGGCCCCGCATCTTCTTCCGGGAGGCCGGAGCCGCGTGAGCTCCTCGAGAAGCTCGGGGTCCGTCTGGATCCCGAGCTTCTGGTGCTTGCCCTGACCCACCGTTCGTTCGCGCACGAGGCCGGCGGCATCCCCACGAACGAGCGGCTCGAGTTCCTCGGCGACACCGTCCTGGGTCTGGTCGTGACGGAGGCGCTGTACCGCCGTCACCCGGACAAGTCCGAGGGTGAGCTGGCGAAGATGCGTGCCGCCACGGTCTCGCAGCGTTCGCTGGCCGCCGTCGCCCGCCGCCTCGACCTGGGCGCCTTCGTGCTGCTCGGCAAGGGCGAGATGCGCACCCGCGGGTTCGACAAGGACTCGATCCTGTCGGACACCGTCGAGGCCCTGCTGGGCGCCACGTACCTCTCCCACGGTCTCGAGGTGTCGCGCGACCTGGTGCACCGTCTGGTCGACGCCACGATGGACCACGCCGCGGACCTCGGGGCGGGCCTGGACTGGAAGACATCCCTGCAGGAGGCCGTCGCCGAGCGTGGTTTCGACGCTCCCGTCTACTCCGTGCTGGGCGAGGGGCCCGAGCACGCCCGCCGGTTCGAGGCGCAGGTGACCGCCGGCCCCGTCGTGGGCATGGGGCGCGGCACCGCGAAGAAGCACGCCGAGCAGGCCGCCGCGGAGCAGGCCTACCGGGCGGTCGTGGCGTTGCCTGTCACGGGTGAGGAGCAGCCCGCCGGTGCCTGAGCTCCCGGAGGTCGAGACCGTCCGCGACGGGCTCGACCGACTCGTCGTGGGCGCCCGGGTCACGAGCGCGGATGTCCTTCGCGACTACTCGGTACGGCGGCACGACGGCGGACCCCTGAGCTTTGCGGACCAGCTCCGCGGGCAGCGCCTGGTGGCGGCGGCCCGCCGTGGCAAGTACCTGTGGCTGGTGCTGGAGGGCCCCAGGGGCGGGGTGCCCGCGGCGATGCTGGCCCACCTGGGGATGTCCGGCCAGCTCCTGGTCCGTGACCCCTCGGTCGCGGGGGAGTGGGCGCACCCCCACCTGCGCGCGCGCCTCCACCTGGAGTCCGCGCCGTCGGGTGCGCGGTACCTGGACTTCGTCGACCAGCGCACCTTCGGCCATCTCGCGGTGACGGACCTGGCGCCGACGGCGGACGGCCGGCCGGGCGGGTACGGCTCGCCGCTGGCCGCGGTCCCCGAACCAGTCGCCCACGTCGCCCGCGACCTGCTCGACCCCGCGCTCGACCGGGACGTGCTGGTCGAGCGCGTGCGCCGTCGTCGGACCGGGATCAAGCGCGCGCTGCTGGACCAGACGACGGTCTCGGGTGTCGGGAACATCTACGCCGACGAGGCGCTGTGGCGGGCTCGGGTGCACTTCGCGCGGGCGACCGACACGATGACGCGCCCGGTGGTGCGCCGGGTCCTGGACGCCGCCACCGAGGTCATGACCGAGGCGCTGGGGCAGGGCGGCACCAGCTTCGACGCGCTCTACGTCAACGTCAACGGGGAGTCCGGGTACTTCTCCCGGTCGTTGGCGGTCTACGGGCGGGCTGGTGAGCCCTGCCGGCGCTGTGCGACGCCCGTGCGTCGCGACGAGTTCATGAACCGGTCGTCCTTCACGTGCCCGCGGTGCCAGCCGCGCCCGCGGCAGGGTCGCTGGTAGCCGGCTCGCTCGAGCCGAGGCTCCAGTCCACCAGGGCGGCGACCGCGGTCTCGTCGAGCCCGGGTGCTCCGGCCTGCCGCAGGGCGTACTCGCCCAGGAGCGTGCGGTAGACGACGGCTGCCCGACGGCGGGGATCCGGTGAACCGGCCTCGTCGAGCAGCCGGGTCAGGTAGTCGGTGCGGGCGGTGTCGACGGCACCGGCTGCGGTGCGGGCCCGCTCGTCCCGGGCGGCCCACGCGCGGACGCCGACGTCGAACCCGCGGTCGGCATGGTCGAACGACCGGCGCAGCAGCTCTCGCAGCCGGGCCTCGGGGTCGGTCCCGGCGTCCTCCACCGCGGCGATGACGCCGGCGACACCTGCTCGCTGCCAGTGGTCGAGCACCGCCACGAGGAGCGCGTCACGGTTCGCGAAGTGCCAGTAGAAGCTCCCTTTGGACACGCCGAGGCCGGCCGCCAGGGGTTCGACGCGCACGCCGTCGACCCCGTCGGTGGCGAGCCGGCGTGCGGCGGCGCGGACCCAGTCGGAGGCGGAGAGCGAAGCCATCCCTTGACCATACGCCACCGTATGGCTACCGTGACCATACGCCATCGTATGGAGGAAAGATGCTGCTCACCGCCGCTGTGCTGTTGATCGTCGTCGGGGTGCTGCACTCCGTCCTCGGCGAGCTGTTCGTCCTGCGGTCGCTCCTCGCTGCGTCCGGCTGGCGCGTCCGGCTGCCACGTCAGCACGCGGAGGGGCTGCTGCGTGGTGCGTGGCACCTGACCTCGATCGCCTGGTGGGCGGCGGCCGGCGTGCTGCTCGGCGGGTCCGCGCCGGTCGTCATGGGCGTCATGTGCCTGGCATCCGCGGCGCTGTGCTTCGCGATCGTCCGCTGGCACCTGGCCTGGCCGCTGTTCACGGCCGCCGGCCTGCTGTCGCTCGCGGCCGCTGGCGCGGTGCCGGCGCAGGCCTGGTGGGTCGTGATCGGCCTTGCCGTTCTGGCGGCGGCCGCCGCCGCCGGGTTCCACGTCACCTGGGCCGCCGGGTCCACCCGGGGCGCCGCGGACGTCCTCCCGCAGCGAGCCGGCTCGCGCGAACGGCTCGGCGAGCCCGGACCGCTGCCCACGCTCGCGGTCGCCGTGGCACTGTCGGCCTACGTGGTGGTGGTCCTCGCGCTCGCTCTCGGTGCCGACGGCTGGTGGTGGACCTGGTGCGGCGTCGCGGCGCTGGTGATCCTCGTCGCACGCGTCGTCGGCGATGGGCGGTACGTCGGCGTCCTCAAGCGCGTCCGCGACACGAGCTTCGCCCGCGCCGACGACCGACGCTGGACGCCCGCCGTCGCCCTGCTGGCGACGGGAATCGGGGCGTCGCTGGCTCTCGGCGCGTAGCACTAGGCTCGGTCGTCGGGCCACGCACCCGACCGACCCGCCGACAAGGAGCATCCGTGCTGGACGCCGCCGACCTGACCTCCGTCGTGACGTTCGCGGGACCGGTCGCGGCGTCGTTCCTCACGACGCGCTACTGGCTGGCGCACGACGAGGGCGACCCGCGCCGGTTCGCCTGGTTCGTGCTCTACGTGGCCGTCGTGCTGGCCCTGCTCGGCGTGGTGCTGGGGACCACCGAGCCCGACGACCGGCTCAAGGGTGTCGGACTCTTCTTCGTCGTGACGATCGTGGCCACCTACCTCCAGGAACGTCGCCACGTGCGCCAGCGCGAGCGCAGCTCCTGAGGCCGCGCGCCGCATCCGTCCGGCCGCTCAGCGGGGGACGACGTTCTCGAGCGCCTCCGCACCGCCGGCCAGCCAGCGGCGCACCTGCGCCGCGACGAGCTCCGCGGCTCCCTGCGGCCGCCCGCCCGCGACGTGCGGGGTGAGGATCAGCCCCGGGGCGTCCCACAGCGGTGAGTCCGCGGGCAGCGGTTCGGTCTCGGTGACGTCCAGCGCGGCGCCGGCCAGCGCACCCGAGCGCAGAGCGGCGACCAGGGCCTCCTCATGGACCGTGGCGCCACGGCCGGCGTTGACGAACCGTGCGTGCGGCGGCAGCAGCGCCAGCACCGAGGCGTCCAGGGCGTGGTGGGTCTCCGGCGTCGCGGGGAGCAGAGAGACGAGCACGTCCGCGGTCGGCAGCACCTCGGTGAGCCGCGACGCCGCCACGACCGGGTGGCCGTAGCGCTCGCCGTCGGACGACGCCACGCCGGTCACGCGGGCGCCGAGGGCGGTCAGCAGCGGCGCGAGGACCGCGGCGATCGAGCCGAACCCCCAGACGACGACGTGTGCGCCGCGCAGCGTGAACTCCTGCTCCGAGCTGGCCTGCTCCCGGCCCAGCTCGCGGTCCCACCGGTGCCGACGCTGGGCGTCGAGGGTGCGGTCGAGACGGCGCACCGAGGCCAGCAACAGGGCGAGCGCGTGCTCCGCCACCGTCGCGTCGTGCAGCCCCCGCCCGGAGGTGATCACGACGTCGGGGGCGAACCCGGTGGCGAGCGCCTGGTCCGGGCCGGCGTTGAGGGTCTGCACCCAGCGCAGCCGGGTGAGCCGCCGGGCCGCGTCGTCCATCACCCGCTGCGGGCTGGCCCACGTGACGACCGCCTCGGCGTCCACGTGCTCGTCCGGGATCTCCTCACGCATGACGTAGGGGGCGACGTCGACGCCCTCGACGTCGAGGGTCAGGTCGAACGGGACGTTGCTCGGCACCAGGATCTTCATGCCTCGGACGCTACCGGAGACGGCGTGCCACGATGAGGCGATGAGCTCCCCGCACCCCAGCGCCTCCCACGGCGCCGCCCGCTACGACGCCGTGGTCGTCGGCGGCGGGCACAACGGGCTGACCACGGCCGCCTACCTCGCCCGCGCGGGCCGCTCGGTGCTGCTGCTGGAACGGCTGGACCACGTCGGTGGCGCGTCGGTCTCGGCGCGCGTCTTCGACGGCGTCGACGCGCGGATCTCGCGGTACTCCTACCTGGTCTCCCTGCTGCCCCGCCAGATCGTCGCCGAGCTCGGCCTGCGCCTGACCCTGCGGCGCCGCCGGTTCTCCTCGTACACCCCGGTGGGGGACACCGGCCTGCTCGTCGACTCCGGGTCCGACGACGCGACACGGGGCTCGTTCGAGGCGCTCGGAGCGGGCGCCGACCACGCGGCCTGGCAGGCGTTCTCCGCCCGGGTGGGCCGGCTGGCGCGTCGGCTGTTCCCCACCGTCACGGCGCCGCTGGTCTCCCGTGCGGAGGCCCGCGCGCTGGTCGACGACGACGAGACCTGGCGCGCCGTGGTCGAGCGACCGCTCGGTGAGACGTTGCGCGCGACCTTCGCCTCCGACGTCGTGCGGGGCGTCGCGGCCACCGACGGGCTCATCGGCACGTTCGCCGACCTGGACGACGACTCCCTCGTCCAGAACCGGTGCTTCCTCTACCACGTGATCGGGGGCGGCACCGGCGACTGGGACGTGCCGGTCGGCGGGATGGGCGCCGTCTCCGGTGCCCTGCGCGACGCCGCCCGGGCGGCCGGGGCCACCCTCGTCACCGGGGCGCACGTCACCGCCGTCGACCCCGGGACGGCGCGCCGGGACGCCGAGGTGTCGTGGACCGACGCCGACGGCGGGGCCCGGGCCGTGCGTGCCGGTGCGGTGGTCAGCGGGGCGGCCCCGGCCACGCTGGACGCGCTGCTCGCGGCCACCGGCGCCGAGGCGTCGGGCCGCGCGACCGCCGGGGCGCCCGAGGGTGCCCAGCTCAAGGTGAACATGCTGCTGCGCCGCCTGCCCCGTCTGCGCGACGGCGCCGACCCCGTGGCCGCGTTCTCCGGGACCTTCCACGTCAACGAGTCGTACTCCCAGCTGCAGGCGGCCCACCGGCAGGCCGCGGCGGGGCAGGTCCCCGACCTGCCCCCGTGCGAGATCTACTGCCACTCGCTGACCGACGACTCGATCCTCGGCCCGGACCTGCGGGCCGCCGGGGCGCACACGCTCACGCTGTTCGGGCTGCACATGCCGGCGCGGCTGTTCCGGGACGACCCCGACGGGTCGCGCCAGACGGCGCTCGCGGCCACGCTGCGCTCGCTGGACTCGGTGCTCGCCGAACCGCTCGACGACGTCCTGTGGAGCGGTCCGAAGGGTGCTGTGTGCCTGGAGGCCCGATCGCCCGTGGATCTGGAGCAGGACGTGGGGCTGCCGGGCGGCCACATCTTCCATCGCGACCTGTCGTGGCCGTGGTCGGAGACAGGTGATGCAGGCGACGGCGACGGCCCGAACGGTCTCGACGATCCCGGCGCGTGGGGCGTCGAGACCGTCCATCCGCGGGTGCTGGTCGCGGGTGCCGGCGCGCGCCGCGGCGGCGGGGTCAGCGCGATCCCCGGCCGCGCCGCCGCGATGGCGCTGCTGACCGGTTGACCGGGCCGACCGGATCAGGCGCAGCCGGACAGCACCGCACCGGCGAACAGCAGGTGCACGGCCGAGGCGACGGCCCCGAGCACCCCGAGGTGCACGCCGATCGCGAGTGCCGGCGCGGCGCCGGTCCGTCCCTCGGCGCGGGCGACCAGCTGGCGCACGCGGTCCGGTCCGGTCGCGTGGAGCGCCCCGGCCCCTGCCGCCGTCAGCGCGACGGGGTGGACGGGGTCGCCGAGCGCGAGGAGCGCACCGGCGAGCGCGGCGGTGCCGACGCGGCGGCGTGCGACGTCGTCGGCCGCGATCTCCAGGTAGGTCGGGACAGCGTCGGTGACGGCGCGGACGAGCGGGATCCACCGCAGGTGGACCGCCAGGGCGGTGGCGAGCAGGGAGACCAGATGGTGGTGCTGGCGCAGGTGTGCGTGCTCGTGGGTGAGCACGGCGGCGAGCTCGCGGTCGTCCAGGGCGCGGAGCGCGCCGGTCGAGACGACGATCCCGCCGTGCCGGCCGGGCAGCGTGAAGGCGTACGGGGGCGCGTCGGGGACGGTGAGCACGCGGTATCCGTGCAGGGTGCGGGGGACCGTGACCCTGCGCAGCTCGTCCGAGGTGCGGCGGGACGCGCGTCGCCGCCGGCGGATCTCGCGGCCGAGCGTCGTGGCGAGGAGCGCGGCCACCGCCGCGGGGACGACCAGCAGGAGGACCACCGGGACGGGCGTGATGCGCAGCACACCGTCGTACGGGCTCGCCACGTCGAGGCACCGTTGGCACACCTCACCAGCCGTGCCGCTCAGGACGGCGGGCCCGGAGAGCAGGCCGGCGAGCATCGGTCCGACGGCCAGGAGGGCGGCCAGCCATGCGACGATCCCCGCGGTGAGGGCCGTCGCGGCGAGCAGGGGGACGCGCACGAGGGCCGGGGCCGCCCGGCGGACCAGGTGCGGGCCGCCGAGTGCAGCGGCGACCAGGGCGACCGTCAGCGCGACGACGGCACTCATCGAGGGTCCGCCCCCTCCTGCCGGGTCAGGTAGTCGCGCAGCAGCGTCCGGTCGCTCTCCGGCATGGACTCGACGAAGTGCAGGATCGAAGCGGCCCGGTCGCCGCCGCTCTCGAGCACGTGCCCCATCACCTGGGCGGCGTGCTCCTCGCGGCTGGAGACCGGCAGGTACCGGGCGGCGCGGCCCTGCCGTACGTGCTCGACGAAGCCCTTGCGCTCCAGGTTGCCGAGGACGGTCGCGATCGTGGTGTAGGCCGGGCGTCCGTCGAGGCGGTCGATGACGTGCCGGATGCTGCAGCCGCCGCAGTCCCACAGCACGTCCATGACCCGTGCCTCGAGGGCGCCCAGCCGTGCGGGGGCCTCGGTGTGCCGTTCGCTCATCGGCGGTGTTCCTCCTGGTGCCGGCGTGGACGTGATCAGTGCCTCGGGGCACGATAGCCGACTACCGAGCGTAGTTGACTACCGCGCATAGTCGACTATGGTGCATAGTCGATCTGCATCGAGCAGCACCTCAGGAGGAACCGTGGCCGACCACCGCACATCGCCCAGAAAGCGCCCGTGGGTCGTCCCCGCCGGCGTCGTCACCGTCCTGGCGGGGCTGCTCCTCGCGGTCGTGGTCTGGTCGTCCGACGACGGCGCACCCGCGGCCGCACCGGCCGCGACGGAGAGCTCACCGGCCGACGCCCCCACCGAGGTGCAGGGCCCGGCCGACGTCGACACGGCCGCCGTCGAGCGGCGGGACCCCGAGGACCTGCTCGCCGCCGGGCCGGTCGACGCCCCCGTGGTGCTCGTCGTCTTCTCCGACTACCAGTGCCCGTACTGCGCGCAGTGGAGCCACGAGACGCTGCCGGAGATGATGGAGCACGCCGAGGCAGGCGACCTGCGCATCGAGTACCGCGACGTCAACGTCTTCGGCGAGGCCTCCGAGCGCGCCGCCCGTGCGTCCTACGCCGCCGCGCTGCAGGACGAGTACTGGGCCTACCACGACGCCCTCTACCCCGACGGGGAGACCCGGACGGAGAGCGAGCTGTCCGAGCAGGCGCTGACCGACCTGGCCGCGGAGCTCGGCCTCGACACCGAGCAGTTCGCCGCCGACCTGAACGCCACCGGGACGGTCGAGCAGGTCCAGGCGAACCAGCAGCTCGGCCTCGACCTCGGTGCCTACTCGACACCGGCGTTCCTGCTGGGCGGCGAGCCGATCGTGGGCGCCCAGCCGACCCAGGTCTTCCGCGACGCCTTCGAGGCGGCGCTCGCGGACGGGAGCTGAGCCGTGGAGATCGGACTCCTCACCGCATTCTTCGGGGGCGTGCTCGCACTGCTGAGCCCCTGCGGTGCCCTGCTGCTGCCCGCGTTCTTCGCCTCCACGGTCGGCACCGGACCACGGCTGTGGGCGCACGGTGCCGTCTTCTACGCCGGCCTGCTGGCCGTCCTCGTCCCTCTCGGCGTTGGCGCCGGCGCGCTCGGCGGGCTGTTCGCCACCCGGCGCGACCTCGTCATCGCGGTCGCCTCCGTCCTGCTGGTCGTCCTCGGCGTCGTCCAGCTCCTCGGCCTGGGCTTCGACCCGGCACGCCTGCTCCCCGGCGCCCGCGGGATCCAGAGCTCGGCGGCCTCGCGGACGGGATGGGTCAAGAGCCTCCTGCTGGGCGCGACGAGCGGCGTCGCCGGGTTCTGCGCCGGACCGATCCTCGGGGCCGTGCTGACCCTCGCCGCAGCCCAGGGCGACGTCGTGGCCTCAGGGACGCTGCTCGCCGTCTACGGTGCGGGCATGGTCCTGCCGCTGCTGGCCGTCGCCGCGCTCTGGGGGCGGATCGGCGAGCGTGGCCGCTCCGTGCTGCGCGGGCGGACGTTCACCCTGCTGGGCCGGGAGCTGCACACGACCTCGGTGGTCACCGGGCTGCTGCTCGTCGCCGTCGGGGTGGTGTTCTGGGCGACCAACGGTCTGGTCGGAGTGCCGGAGGTCGTCCCGCAGGGCGCCCAGACGTGGTTGCAGGGCCAGGGTGCCGTCCTGGCGAGCCCCGTGCTCGACGTCGTCGCCGTCGTGGTCGTCGCCGTCGTCGTGGCCGTCGTGTGGACCCGCCGTCGTGCCCGGCGCGCCGCGGCGAGCACGACCACCGCCACCCGCGAGGAGGCCTGATGCGCGCCCGCAGGCTCGCCGCCGTGGCGATGTCGGCGCTCCTGCTCGCCGGTTGCGCCGAGGCCGCTGCCCCCGTCGACGTCGACCGCGTGCCCACCTCGGGCGGCGACCCGTTGCCGGAGATCGACACCGCCGACCTGCGGATCCCGATCCAGGTCGAGGGGGTGCGGGTCGTGGACCCGGGATGGGACGTCGCGCCCCAGACCGCCGAGGGGATCGCGCTCGGCTTCACCGAGGACGGTGGCGTGCTGCGGTTCACCGCGGTCGCGCCCGACGGCGACCCGCTGTGGACCGTCGAGCGGCCCGCGAGCTGCACCGGCTTCCTGGTCACCACCGCAGGAGACCGGGCGCTCGCCGTCCTGACCGACACCTCGACGACCGAGGACTCGCTCGCGGAGACCACCGCCACGGCGTACGACCTGGCGACCGGCGAGCCGGTCTGGGGACCCGTCGAGGTGCCCGGTCCGCTGCACGGACCGGGTCTCGTGTTCGCCGAGCCGTCGACGGAGGCCATGGGGGCCTCGGGGCCGCGCGTCGCGCTCGACCCGGCCACCGGCGAGGTGGCCGCGCAGGACCACGACGGCACCGTCGTCGTCGGCACCTACGACGACGTGCTGGTCGAGCGCGAGGAAGGGACGCTCGTCGCGACGGACGTCCACGACGGCAGCGAGCAGTGGCGCGTGGAGCCCGCAGAACGGGGCTGGGACCTCGAGGGTGTCGTCGCGGCCCCTGGCGAGACCGCCGCCCCGGGGACCGCCGTCTGGCAGGTCGGCGACGACGCGACGGCGCTCGTGGACCTCGACGACGGCTCGCTGCTCGCCGAGGACGTCGCGCACGTGGCGGCCGACCCGACGACCGGCACGGTCGTGACCCTGGAGGACACCCGGATCACGGGGACCGGACCCGCCGGCGAGGAGCTGTGGGCCTTCTCGATCGCGCCCGGGACGACGATCGCGGGGGTGAGCGGTGCGCTGGTCTTCCTGCGGGAGGGGGAGACCGTGCGCGCGCACAACGTCGTCACGGGCGACGTCGCCGAGGCCTACGACCCGGAGGGCACCGGACGGATCGTCGTGCCCACCACGGTCACCGGCGACGGGTCGGTCGTGCTCGGAGACTTCGAGCGCTACTACCTGGCGACGACCGCGACGGACGGGTCCGGAGCGCCGTGACGCGGCTCAGCGGATCTCGACCCGGAGCAGCCGCCGCACGGCGACCACCATCGGGACCACCACCCAGATCAGCGACGAGGTCCCGACCTGGGCCCACTGCTCACCCGTCATCTCGGGGGAGGTGACGAAGCTCGACGACCAGCTCAGGTCCAACCAGGCGCCGTTCTCGGCCCACCAGGTCCACGCGCCGGCGACCACGCTCGAGATCATCGGCACCACGAACATGAAGCCGAGGTAGGCGACCATGGCGGGCGCCGTGCTGCGGATCGCCACCCCGACGAGGAACCCGAACGCCACCACGAGCACGTTCGCGACGGCGAGACGCAGGGCCAGCTCGAGCGGCAGGTCCCACACCGCCTCGATGCCCCGGACCTGCGCGGCCACCACGGTGCCGAGCGCGCTGAGGGCGACGACCGTCGCCGTCGCGGCGAGGGTGACGACCAGGAGGGCCGCCGCCTTGGCCACGACGACCCGCCCCCGCCGGGGCACCAGAGCGAACGTCGTCAGCGCGGCGCGCTGGCTCCACTCGCCGGCCACCGCCAGGACCGCCACCAGGGGCAGCACGAACTCCAGCGGCATCATGTTGGTCGTGGTGTGCATGCCGAACGTGACCTCTTCGTCGCGGCCCCACAGGGTGACGCCGGTGACGACGACGAGCGTCAGCAACGGCACCGCGGCGAGCAGCCACCGGCTGGCCCGGGTGTCGACGAGCTTGCGGACCTCGACGTCGACGAGCCGGGAGAGCGGGACCGGCGGACGTCCGGTCGCCGGGCGCGGCGCGACCGCGCGGGTGTCCAGGGCGGGGGCGCTCATGCTGGTGCTCCGTTCGCGAGAAAGGTCCGCGCGGGGGATCCCTCGCGCTGGTCGGCCGAGGTGAGCTCGAGGAACATGTCCTCCAGGCCGTGGCCGTCGGCCGTGCGCAGCTCGGTGACCGGCAGGCCGGCCCGGAAGGCGACGTGGCCGGCCGTCGCGAGGTCGGCGTCGGTGGCGACCGCGCCGTCCGGGCGGGGAGCCGCCTGGAAGCCCGCGGACGTCAGCGCTGCGGCGAGCTGCACGTCGTCGGAGGACCGGACGAGGGTCCCCACGCCGGCGAGCAGCTCGTCGGTGGCCCCCGACGCGACGATCCGGCCACGGCCGATCATGACGATGTCGTCCGCGATCATCTCGATCTCGGACAGCAGGTGGCTGGACAGCAGGACGGTCCCGCCGTCGTCGGCGAAGCCGCGCAGCAGGTCACGCATCCAGCGGATGCCTGCGGGGTCGAGGCCGTTCGCCGGCTCGTCGAGGACGAGCACCGACGGGTCGCCCATCAGTGCGGTCGCGATGCCGAGCCGCTGGCGCATGCCCAGGGAGTAGTCCCGCACGCGGCGCTTGCCCTCCGCCCAGGTGAGCCCCACGAGGTCGAGCATCTCGTCGACGCGGATGGACGGCAGGCCCATCGTGCGCTGCGCCAGCACCAGCGTCTCGCGGCCGGTGCGTCCGCCGTGCTGCGCCGAGGCGTCGAGCAGGACGCCGACGTCCAGGCCGGGGTTGGGCAGGTCCGTGTAGCGGTGCCCCAGAACGGTCGTGCGCCCCGCCGTCGGGGTGGACAGGCCGGTGAGGGCTCGTAGGGTGGTCGACTTCCCGGCACCGTTCGGCCCGAGGAACCCGGTCACGCGACCGGGGAACGCGGTGAAGGACACGTCGTCGACGGCGGTGAGGTCACCGTAGCGCTGGGTGAGCGAGTCGATCCTGATCATGGCGGCGACGCTACGGACGGCGGTCCGCTCCCGGCATCAGGGAGAGCCCTGGTCGTGACCCTGAACGGCCCCGGCCGCCTCCTGGTCGGCTGCCCACCGGTAGTCGGGGAGGTCCCGCAGCAACGCGTCGTGCCGGCCTCGCGCCACGACGCGCGCCGGGGCGTCCGGAACGTCCCCGTGGCCGAGCAGCAGCACCTCGTCGGCGGCGGCGAGCGGCGTGAGCCGGTGGGACGCGACGACGACGGCCCGGCCGGTGGTCCGGGCCAGGTCCGCGAGCATCTCCACCAAGGAGTCGGCCGCGGCGGGGTCCAGGTGCTCGGCGGGTTCGTCCACGAGCAGGACCCGGTGCGGCGCGAGCAGCGCCCTGGCGACGAGCAGCCGCCGCCGCTCACCACCGGAGACGTCGGTGGCGCCGGTGCCGAGCAGGGTGTCGAGACCGTCGGGCAGCCCGGTGAGCCACCCGGTCAGCCCGACGGCGTCGAGAGCGTCGCGCGCCTCGGCCGGGGTCACGTCGGCGCGGGCGACCCGGAGGTTCTCGAGCAGCGTGGTGCCGAAGACGTGCCCGTCCTCGGCGACGAAGAGCCCGTCACCCTCGACGTGCCCGGCCACGGGCGGCAAGAGGCCCGCCGCGGTCAGGAGCAGCGCAGTCTTGCCGACCCCGGACGGCCCGGCCAGCCCGACGACCGCCCCGGGTCGCAGCACGAGACCGACACCCTCGACCACCGTCGTGCCGTACGGGCCTTCCCACCCCGCACCGACACTCTGCAGCGTCAACCCGCCGGAGGTGTCAGGACGTGGCGCGGGCAGGCCGGGTCCACGTTCTGACAGCTCCGGTGGGAGCAGGTCGAGCAGCCGGGAGGCGGCCGCACGCGACCGCCGCAGCTGCACGGCGGCGGCAGGCAGGGCGGCCGTGACCTCGAACACGGAGAGGGGAGTGAGGACGACGACGGCGAGCTCGGTCGCGGCCAGGTCCCCGGCGAGGGCCGCGGGGACGCCGACGAGGAGGCAGCCGAGCACGGCGAGCGTCTGGGCGCCGGCCTCGATCGCCGCTGACACGCCGGCCACGCGTGCGCCGTCGTCGGTCGCTCCGGCGAGGCGGACGTCCGCGGCCCGCAGGCCGGCACGGCGGTCGTCGAGCCGGCCCGAGACGCGCAGCTGCTGGCCGTGCTCCACCAGCTCCAGGACGCGGGCGGCGACCTCGCCGCGTGCCTCGGCCCCTCGGAGCTCGACCGACGCCGATGCCCGTGACGCCAGCCAGGGGGCGAGCACGCCGGTCAGCAGCAGGCACGCCAGCAGCACCAGCCCGGCGGCCGGCAGGAAGACTCCCACCAGCACCACGGCGCCCGTCCCCGCGACGACGGCGACGGCACCGGGAACCAGCGCGCGCACGACGACGTCGCCCACGTCGTCGACGTCGCCCCCGACCCGCGCGAGCAGGTCGCCCCGGCGCAGGGCGATGACGTCGGCGCCGCCTCGGGCGAGCCGGTCGTACAGGTTCGCGCGCAGCGCGGCCATCCCACGTAGCGCCACGTCGTGGGAGGCGAGGCGTTCGAGGTAACGGAAGAACGCCCGTCCGGTACCGAAGGCGCGGACCGCCACCGCCGCGACGGAGAGCACCAGCACGGGCGGCATCTGGGAGGCGCGGGCGACGAGCCACGCGGCGGCGGCGGCGAGGCCGATCGCGCACACGAGCGTCAGCGTGCCGAGCCCGACGGCACGCGCCACCCGACCCCAGCGCACCTCGAGCATCGGCAGCACGCGGACCAGGGGATCGGTCATGACTCCACCACCTCTCGGGCGACGGCCTCCCGGGCCTCGACGTCGACGACCTGGTCGGCGACCGACAGCAGGGAGGAGCGATGGGCGACCACGACGACGGTGCGTCCGGCGTCGCGCCACGCCCGGACCGTGTCGAGCACGACCTGTTCGCCGCGGGCGTCCAGGTGCGCGGTCGGCTCGTCGAGGACGACGACCGGGCGGTCGGCGGCCCCGACCAGCGCACGCGCCAGGGCGACCCGCTGCCGCTGACCGACGCTGAGGCCGACGCCGTCGAGCCCGACAGGGGTGCCCCAGCCGGACGGCAGGGCGGCCAGGACGGCGTCGAGACCGGTCGTTCGCGCGGCGGCGGCGAGCGCGCCGGCCGGCACGTCACGGCCGTCGGTGACGACGTCGCGCACGGTGCCGGGCCCGATGGCGGGACGTTGGGGTACCCAGGCGACCTGATCCCACCACCCCCGCGAGCTGTCAGGTCCTGGCGCCGGTACACCCGGACCACGTTCTGACAGCTCGAGGGAGACCGTGCCCGTGTCGGGGCGCAGCAGGCCGAGCAGGAGGAGCGCGACCGTCGACTTCCCGGCACCGCTCGGGCCGCGGAGGGCCACCACGCGGCCGCCGCCGGGCTCACCGGTGCCGAGCGGGATGCGGGCCGACAGGCCGGCGGGCGCGTCGACGTGGCGTCCGGGCGCCCGGACGGTGACGTCGTCGAGCACCAGCGTGGCCCCGGCGGCGACGGGCACCGGTGCCGCCGGCTCCGGGTCGTCCGGGCCGGTGCGCGCCGGAGCCGGCCCGCCCGGGGCGGGGAGGTCGAGCAGGGCGAACGCCCGCCGCGTCGCCGCGAGCCCGTCGGTGGACGCGTGGAACTCCGCGCCGACACGACGCAGCGGCAGGAAGATCTCCGGGGCGAGCACGAGGACCGTCAGCGCGGGCACGAGCTCGACGCCCCCGTGCACGAGCCGCAGTCCCACCCCGACGGCGATGATCGCGACGCACAGGGTCGTGAGGAGCTCGAGCACCGCACCGGAGAGGAACGCGACGCGCAGGGTGCCCATCGTCGCCCGCCGGGAGGCCTCGCCGAGGGCCCGTACCCGCCTCCCGGGCCCGACCTGCCGGCCGAAGGCGCGCAGGGTCGGCAGACCGGAGATCAGGTCGAGGACCTGCGCGCCGAGGCGTTCGACGGCCGCGAGGCGCCGTTCGGAGGTCCCGGCCGTCATGGTGCCGATCAGCCACATGAAGAACGGGACGAGCGGCAGCGTCGCGACGGCGATCACGGCCGAGACCCAGTCCAGGCCGAGCACCACCAGCACCGTGGCCGGGGTGACCAGCGCGGTGAGCAGCAGCTGCGGCAGGAACCGCACGAGATAGGGCTCCAGGTCCGTGAGCCCGCGGGTGGCGAGCGTCGCGATGTCGGCGGGTGCTGCTCCTGCGGGTGGCCGGGGGCCGAGCCCGACGGCGTGCGCCACCACCTGTTCACGGAGGTCGGCGACGACCTGCGTGGCGGCACGTCGGCCGTAGCGTTCCTGGGCCCAGGCGACCAGGGATCGTCCGACGGCGGTGCCCGCCAGCACCGCGAGCCACCCCGCCACCTCGCCGGCGCCCGCCCCGCGCCCGCCGGGGCTGGTGGCGACGACGACCGGGGCGAGCGCGTGCGCGATCGCGAAGGCCTGCACCACCACCAGCGCAGCCGAGGCGGCGCCCAGCACGGTGGTCAGCAGGACGTAGGAGCGGGCGGCTCGTACCTGTCGGAGCAGGCGGGGATCGAGCGGTCTCACGTCAGAACGCCGCGTCCTTGATCTTCTGCCACGTCAGTCCGGCCGGGGCCGGGATGTCGCGGGTGCTCAGCCGGCGGCGGAAGACCCAGTACGTCCAGGCCTGGTAGGCGATCACGAGCGGGGTCAGGACGACCGCCACCCAGCTCATGATGGTCAGCGTGTAGTCCGTCGAGGAGGCCTCCGCGACCGTGAGCGCTTCTCCTCCGTCGAGCGCGGGGATCACGTCGGGGTACATGGAGCCGAAGATCAGCACGACGGCCGCGACGATCGTCACCGCCGACAGGGTGAAGGCCGCTCCCTCCCGGCGTGCGCGGGTGGTCGCGACCACCCCAACCAGGCTGCCCGCGGCCACCAGCACGGCGGCCCACGTCCATGGCGTCGAGTAGGCGATCTGCGCCCAGAGGGCCCAGCCGCCGGCCACCGCGAGCGCGACGACCGACAGCCCGGAGGCGAGGCGCGCGGCGCGGGCACGGATGTCACCGTCCGTCTTCAGCGCGACGAAGACGGCCCCGTGCAGCAGGAACAGCGACACCGTGGTGAGCCCTCCGAGCAGGGCGAACGGGTTGAGCAGCGCCCAGAACCCGCCGACGTACTGGTGGTCGGCGTCGAGCAGGAGACCGCGGACGAGGTTGCCGAAAGCCACCCCCCACATCACGGCCGGGATCCAGGAACCGGCCTGGATCGCCAGGTCGCACCGCCGGACCCAGGCGGCGTCGGCGATCTTGCCGCGGTACTCGAAGGCGACGCCACGGGCCACGAGCCCGACGAGGATGATCAGCAGCGGGAGGTAGAAGCCCGAGAACATCGTCGCGTACCACTCGGGGAACGCGGCGAAGGTCGCGCCGCCGGCGGTGAGCAGCCACACCTCGTTGCCGTCCCAGACGGGGCCGATGGTGTTGACCAGCACGCGGCGTTCCTTCTCCCGGTGCTCCTTGTCGCCCCGGGGCAGGATCGAGAGCAGCATGCCCACGCCGAAGTCGAAGCCCTCGAGCACGAGGTAGCCGGTCCACAGCACGGCGATGATGACGAACCAGAGGATCGCGAGGTCCACGTCAGGTCTCCAGTCTCTTCAGGTGCGGACGCTCAGTACGCGAACGACAGCGGGCGGTCGGAGTCGTCGGGGTCCTGCGCCTCCGGCGACTCGTCACGGACGGTGTCGGGAACTCCCTCGATCGTGTAGCGGTGCATGAGGCGGTACCAGACGACGGCGAGGACCGCGTAGATGACGGTGAGCACGATCATCGAGGTGAGGATGACGCCGGGCGGGACGGCCGTGGACACGCCGCGCTCGGTGAGCAGCCGGACCTGGTCGATGCCCGTGGGGTTGGGGACCACCGCCCAGGGCTGGCGCCCGACCTCGGTGAAGATCCAGCCGAACGAGCAGGCGGCGAACGGCATGGGGATGGCGAGGATGCCGAGACGTCCGAGCCAGACGTTGTCACTGACTCTCCCCTTGCGCGTGAACCACAGGGCAGCCAGTGCGAGCGCGACGGAGAACACGGCGAGGCCGATCATCAGGCGGAAGGACCAGTAGGTGATCGCGAGGTGCGGGGTGTAGGTCACCTCCTCGCCGTCGGCGGTGACGTCGCCGTACCGCTCGGTGTACTCCTCCTGGACGTCGTCGACGCCCGGCAGGTAGGACTCCTCGCCGGAGAAGTGTCCGGTGCCCAGGTAGGAGGTCAGCCCGGGCAGGGAGATGAGGTGCTCGACGTCCTCGCACCCGGCGTGCAACGGCCCGACGGCCAGGATGGAGAACTCCGCGGACTCGGTGCCCTCGCACAGGGCCTCGGCCGACGACATCTTGCCGGGCTGCTGCTCGTACATCAGCTTCCCCTGGACGTCGCCGGACCAGATCACCCCGATCCCGGCGACGATCATCACCCACACGCCCACGAGGACGGCGGGGCGGTACACGTTCCGGGCAGTCTCGACGTGCTCGGGCCGCTTGCTGCGGACCAGCCGCACCATCCACCAGGTGGCGATCCCTGTGACGAAGGTGCCCGCGGTCAGGAACGCCGCGGTGATGGTGTGCGGAAAGGCCGCGAGCAGCGTGTTGTTGGTCAGCACGGCCCAGACGGACTCCATCTCGGCGCGGCCGGTCTCGGGGTTGTAGACGGTCCCGACGGGGTGCTGCATCCACGAGTTCGCGGCGAGGATGAAGAACGCCGAGAGGTTGGTCGCCAGGGCGAACAGCCAGATCGAGGCGAGGTGGATCTTCTTGGAGACCCGGTCCCAGCCGAAGATCCACACGCCCAGGAAGACCGACTCGACGAAGAACGCGGCCAGCGCCTCCATCGCGAGCGGTGCACCGAAGACATCGCCGACGAACCGGGAGTACTCGCTCCAGGCCATCCCGAACTGGAACTCCTGCCAGATCCCGGTGACGACCCCCAGCGCGAAGTTGATCAGCAGAAGCTTGCCGAAGAACTTCGTCAACCGGAGCCAGCGTTCGTTCCCCGTGACGACCCACGCGGTCTGCATGCCGGCCACGATGGGCGCGAGCCCGATGGTGAGGGGCACGAAGATGAAGTGGTACACGGTCGTGATGGCGAACTGCCATCGAGCCAGATCCAGAGCTTCCACGGAGGGACTCCTCAAAGTTTGTGAAGACCTTCACGAACGATCTCGTGAAGATCTTCACAAGTCAAGCCGTGCGGGCTGGATGTGAGCGGCGCCACGCCGACGGTCGGACCGCGGTCGGCGTCGGCACCGAGGGGTGCGATACTGGACGGCAGACCGCCGGGGCCACATCCCTCGGACGGTCGACAAGCTTGCAGCTCCCGCGTCCCGCACGCGGTGCCGCGGCCGGGCGTGAAGGGGCCCGGCAGCCGGCGGCCGCGAAGACGGGGGTGACGCAGCCGAGACCGAGACTTCCGTCCGGGCGGCGCGCTGAGCAGCGCTGCCACCTAGGGCGGCGACCACCCGGCGGCCGGTAGGTGTGGGCCGGCACCCGGGAGCAGGAGCGTATTTCGTGACGTCCGACATCCCGACCGGCGACCAGGCGACGACCGAGGGCGCGAGCAGCGGACCCCGGCGCGCGACCCGCCGTCGGGTCACCCGACCCACCTCAGCACCCCAGGCCTCCGGACCGGCGCCCATCGTGGTCCCCGCGTCGGCGCCCGAGCCCGCGCCGGCACCTGACGCCGCACCGACCGAAGCGGCGCCTGCCGCTGCGAAGCAGGCCGCTCCGGAGCAGGCCGCCCGCACCGAGTCCGCCACCGGGTCCTCGTCCGCATCCGCCCGGCGGCCACGCCGTGCGGTGCGACGCACCGCAGGACCGGCCTCGGAAGCCGCCCCGAAGCCGGAGGCTGCCCCGGAGCCGGAAGCTGCCCCCGCCGACCGTCCTACGGAGTCCGCCGCCGTCTCGCTGCCGAGGGCGGCGGAACCTGCCGCACCCACGACCCCGGGCGGATCCTTCTCCCTGGACGACATCGTGCTGCCCGGCGCCCCGGCCGTGGAGCCGGCACCCGAGGCGTCGCCCGCGCCGGCCAGGAAGCGGACCTCGCGGAGCAAGGCCGCACAGTCCGCCGAGGAGAAGGCCGAGAAGCCGGCGAAGCGGTCGCGCTCCCGAGCCCCGAAGAAGAGCGTCGCCGAGGCCGCCGCGCCGCCGCAGCCCGCGGAGGCCGAGAAGCCGGCCCAGCCCGAGCAGCCGGCCCAGCCCGAGCAGCCGGCCCAGCCCGAGCAGCCGGCCCAGCCCGCGACCACTCGCACCGGCGGGGACTCCGGCGCGCCGCGCCTGGCCACGACGGCGTTGCTGTTCCAGGCGCCCGAGATGTCCGGGCCGCGCCGGTCCCGCCGTGCGCAGGCACCGGCCGGACCGCCGACCCACCGTGACGACGTCGACAGGGGCGCCGCGACGGAGGCGGCGACGGAGGCCGTCGAGGACTCCGGGCGCATCGCACCGCCGGCGCCGGCTGTCGAGCCCGGCACCGGCGCCGCGAAGGACGAGCAGAAGCCGTCGCGGAGGTCCGGTTCGCGTCGCAGCACCCGCGCGGCCAAGGCCGCCGACGCAGCGGACGAGCCGGACACCACGGAAGGGTCGACCTCGGACGCGTCGGACGCCGCCGCCGAGGCAGCCCCGGCGCCCGTCGAGCCGATCTCGCTGAGCCAGGCCGAGGAGGCCGCCGTCTCCGAGCTCGAGGTGATCGAGACGGAGCTCGAGGCGGAGGGTGTCGCGCTGCCGGAGCTGCGACCCGAGGACTTCGTGGAGGACGGCGACGAGACCGACATCCGGCCGCGTCGCCGCCGCCGCCGGGGAGGCCGCGGCCGTCGTGGCGGGCGCAAGATCGACCAGCGGGACGACGACGGCACGGACGACGACGGCACGGACGACGACGGCACCGAGTCGTCCGCCGCCGAGGAGTCGTCAGCCTCGCCGGACGACGGCGGCACCGAAACCGACACCGACCAGCAGCGTGGCCAGGGGGCGGGTCGCCCGGAGGACGGCGACCGCCCGGAGGACGACTCGTCCGGCTCCAGCCGCCGTCGTCGTCGCCGTCGCCGTGGCGCGCGCAGCGGTGAGCGCGACGGTGGGCGCAAGGAACGTGCCGAGGACGAGGTCACGGCGCTCAAGGGTTCGACCAGGCTGGAGGCGAAGCGCCAGCGGCGCCGCGACGGCCGCGACGCGGGGCGTCGTCGCCAGGTCATCACCGAGGCCGAGTTCCTGGCGCGCCGCGAGTCGGTCGAGCGGTCCATGTTCGTCCGGGAGGAGAACGGCCGCACGCAGATCGCCGTGCTCGAGGACGGCGTGCTCGTGGAGCACTACGTCTCCCAGCAGGAGCAGGCCTCGATGGTGGGCAACGTCTACCTCGGCCGCGTGCAGAACGTCCTGCCGTCGATGGAGGCCGCCTTCGTCGACGTCGGCAAGGGCCGCAACGCCGTGCTGTACGCCGGCGAGGTGAACTGGGACGCCGCCGGGATCGAGGGACAGCCGCGTCGGATCGAGGAGGCGCTCAAGTCGGGCGACTCCGTGCTGGTCCAGGTGACCAAGGACCCGATCGGCCACAAGGGCGCTCGCCTGACGTCGCAGATCACCCTCGCGGGCCGGTACCTCGTGTTCGTGCCGGGCGGTGGCATGACCGGCATCAGCCGCAAGCTGCCGGACACCGAGCGCAGCCGCCTGAAGAAGATCCTGCGCGACGTCGTGCCCGAGGGTGCGGGCGTCATCGTGCGCACCGCTGCCGAGGGCGCCTCGGAGGAGGAGCTGCGCGCCGACGTCGAGCGTCTGCAGTCGCAGTGGCAGGCGATCAGCGACGGCGCGGCCAAGGCGTCGACCAGCGCCCCCAGCCTGCTCCAGGGCGAGCCGGACATGGCCATCCGCGTGGTGCGGGACATCTTCAACGACGACTTCACGTCGCTCGGCGTGCAGGGTCAGCACGCCTGGTCCGAGATCTCGTCCTACGTGGCGGAGCTGGCGCCCGACCTGCGTGAGCGGGTGAGCAAGTGGAACGAGCCCGGCGACGTCTTCGCCAAGCACCGCGTCGACGAGCAGCTCGCCAAGGGCATGGACCGCAAGGTCTGGCTGCCCTCGGGCGGTTCCCTCGTCATCGACCGGACCGAGGCGATGACCGTCGTCGACGTCAACACGGGCAAGTTCACCGGGTCGGGCGGCACCCTCGAGGAGACGGTCACGCGCAACAACCTGGAGGCCGCGGAGGAGATCGTCCGCCAGCTCCGGCTGCGTGACATCGGCGGGATCATCGTCATCGACTTCGTCGACATGGTCCTCGAGTCGAACCGCGACCTGGTGCTGCGGCGTCTCGTGGAGTGCCTCGGCCGGGACCGCACGAAGCACCAGGTGGCGGAGGTCACCTCGCTGGGCCTGGTCCAGATGACGCGCAAGCGTGTGGGGCAGGGCCTCGTCGAGGCGTTCTCCTCCACGTGCGAGCACTGCAAGGGACGCGGCTTCATCGTGCACAGCGAGCCGATCGAGCGCGGCGGCGCGGCATCTTCCGGGTCGGGCGACGACGGCGGGTCGAAGCGTTCGCGCCGCAAGCGGACCGGCAAGAAGGACGAGCCGCAGCAGCCTGCTGCCGACATGGCCAAGCTGCCGGACGACAAGTCCGAGGCGCGAGAGGCGGTCAAGGCCACCCTGGCCACGATCGCCGCGGCGGCCGCGCACGCGCACGACCACGACGAGGAGCACGGCGGTCCGTCGGTCGACGGTCCCGCGACGGCCGAGCAACCGAAGGAGTCGACTGAGTCGGCGAAGCCGGTCACGGAGGGCACGGCGGCCGAGGCCGGTGCAGCGGTGGAGGCGGCGGTCGACGCGATCGTGCTGCCCGAGCCCGAGCCCGAGCCCGCGGCCGCGCCCGTCGAGCTGCCCGTGCCCTCCGAGCCGGCAGCGTCCGAGCCGGCACCGTCGGGTGACCCGGCCGAACCGTCGGCCGAGGCCGACCCGGCCAAAGGAGCCGGAGCCGCAGAGGCTCCTGAGCAGGCTGATGGCGAGGCTGCGGCGCTGACCGACACGCCCTGAGCGACCGGGTGACCGGGGTGCTTGACTGGTCCGCATGGACGACGGTCGAGCCCCCGGTCATCTCACGGTCGTCGGCGGCCCCATGTTCGCCGGCAAGACGGAGGAGCTCGTCCGTCGCGTGCACCGCGCGCAGATCGCCGGGCGAGGGACCGTCGTGGTCACGCACGTGCTGGACACGCGCTACGGCACGGGCAGGGTGGCCTCCCACTCCGGCGTCGTGGCGGAGTCCCTGGCCGTCGACGACGCCGGAGCCGTGCGGGGGATCGTGACGCCGGACGTCCGCCTCGTCGCGGTCGACGAGGCGCAGTTCTTCGGTCCCGGCCTCGTCCCGGTCGTCCTCGACCTGCTCGACGCGGGGCTCGACGTCGTCGTCGCGGGGCTCTCCGTGACCTACGACGGGTGGCCGTTCGAGCCCGTCCCGGCGCTCATGGCTGTCGCCGAGTCGGTGGTCAAGCTGACGGCGGTGTGCAGCGTGTGCGGCCGGGACGCCGCCTACCACGTGCGGGCGTCCGACGGCGGCTCACCGGTGGACGACGCCGTCGTGCCGGTCGCCGCGCACGTCGGAGGGACGGAGTCCTACCAGGCGCGCTGTCGCGCGCACCGGACGCCCCGGTAGGCCCGGAGCCCGGTGGTCAGTACCCCCGCAGCTCCTGCCGCAGGGGGCAGTCGAACGGGTCGCGGGCGGCCAGCCCGACCTGGTTCAGGTAGCGCACGACGATCGCGTACGACGCGACCAGGCTGGTCTCGGTGTAGGGCAGACCGTGGCGGTCGCAGTGGTCGCGCACCAGGAGGCGGGCCTTCGCCAGGCTCGGGCGCGGCATGCTCGGGAACAGGTGGTGCTCGACCTGGTGGTTGAGGCCGCCCATCAGGACGTTCATGAACCAGCCGCCGCGGATGTTGCGGGACGTGAGCACCTGCTTGGACAGGAAGTCCATCTTGGTGCCCGCCGGCACCAGCTTCATGCCTTTGTGGTTCGGGGCGAAGGACGCACCCATGTACACGCCGAACACAGCGAGCTGGACGCCGATGAACGCGGCGGCGAGTCCCAGCGGCATGAACCAGACGATCACGCCGACGTAGAGGGTCAGCCGGACGGCGATCGTGACGATCTCACGACGGCGCGCGGCGAAAGTCTTCGGCGGACCGGTCAGCAGCGACCGGATCGAGGTGACGTGCAGGTTGAGCCCCTCGAGGGTCAGCAGGGGGAAGAACAGCCAGCCCTGGCGTCGCGTGATGTGTCGAAGCGGGCCGCGGACGTCGGCGGCGTCGTCCGGGGTGAACCGGATCGTGTCCGGCGCGATGTCCGGGTCCTTGCCGACCTGGTTGGGGTTGGCGTGGTGGCGGGTGTGCTTGGTCATCCACCACGAGTAGCTGATGCCGACGACGGCGTTGGCGAGCCAGCGCCCGACGCGGTCGTTGACGGGCCCGCTCGCGAAGACCTGACGGTGGGCGGCCTCGTGGGTCAGGAACGCGATCTGGGTGAGCACGATGCCGAGCGCACCGGCCATGAGCAGCTGGAACCACGAGTCCCCGAGCATCACGATCCCGGTCACGATGCCGCCCAGCGCCAACGTCACACCGATCCCGATGGCGAGGTAGTAGCCGTAGGCCCGGCGCAGCAGACCGGCCTCGCGCACCTGGCGGGCGAGGTCGCTGTAGCTGCTGGTGAAGCGCTCGGCGGCGCGGGGCGGGGGGCGTGTGTCGTCGAGGACGGACGATGCGGAGGGGGCCATGCATGCCTCGCAGTTGGTCGGTGTCGACTTCCCAGCCGATATGGTGGGCAGGTGCCCGGCGATGGGCCCGAGCCTACGGGACCGTAGGTTCCGGGGTCGCGACACAGAAGTGAAGGTCTCGCGCAGGTCCGACCGGTCGGCTCAGCCCTGGACGAGCGGCACGAAGCTGTAGGTGCCGTGCTCCGAGGTGCGCACCGTGCCGTCGACCGACCGTTCGACCAGCAGCATCGCGTGGCGCACCGGGATGACCATCCGGCCGCCGGGAGCGAGCTGGTCGACCAGCTCGGGCGGCAGCTCGTCGGGTGACGCCGAGACGAGGATCCGCTGCCATCCGGCCTCGCGGGGCGATCCGAGCGTGTCGCTCGTCGCCGGCACGATCGTGGCCCACGGCGTCTCCTGCCGGGCCAGGTTCGCGGCGCCCCAGGCCGCGATCTCGGGGACGAGCTCGACCCCGAGCACCTCGCCGCCGGGGCCGACGAGATGCGCGAGCAGGGCCGTGGTCCACCCCGAGCCGGAGCCCACGTCCAGGACTGACCCGCCCCGCGGGACGCGCAGGAGCGCCAGCATGGCGGCGACCGTCGACGGCTGCGAGCACGTCTGCTCGTGGCCGATGGGCAGGGGACGGTCCCGGGAGGCGGCGGCACGCTGGGCCCGGGGGAGGAAGCCGCGCCGGTCGACAGCGCGCATCGCCTGCGCGACGGCGTCGTCGGCGCCGTCGTCGGTGGGTGGGCCGCCGACCGGCGGAGGTGCTGACCTCACCGTGCCATGATCGACCGGTGGCGGTCCCGTCGCGAGCGGGCGAGCGGGCCCGCGACGTGCCTGAGGTCACGCGGGTCGCCACCCGGGCCGGTTGATCGCAACAGGTGGCGTCACGTAGAGTAGTGCGTCGGCGCGCCCTCAGTGCGCCTGTCCCGTGTGCCCTCGGCGCACCGCACTCGACCGCCGCGGCGGCCAGAGTTCCAGATCAAGCCGGTGACCGACGTCGGGCGAGCACGCCAAGACCAGGAGAGATGAGCATCAGCATGGTGTACGCGATCGTCAAGGCCGGTGGCCGTCAGGAGAAGGTGTCCGTCGGGGACATCGTCGTCATGGACCGTATCGAGGCTTCGGCCGGCGACTCCGTCGAGCTGCCCGCGATCCTGCTCGTGGACGGGGAGAAGGTGACCACCGACGCGGAGAAGCTCGCGAAGGTCACGGTCACCGCCGAGGTCGTCCGGGACGCCAAGGGCCCGAAGATCTCGATCCAGAAGTACAAGAACAAGACCGGTTACAAGAAGCGCCAGGGTCACCGTCAGCAGCTGACCCGCCTGAAGGTCACCGGCATCAAGTGACGTCCGGCGGCCCCGGCCGCCCGGTCCCACCCTCTTCGTACTCCCAGAAAGCAGGACTGACATGGCACACAAGAAGGGCGCGAGCTCCTCGCGCAACGGTCGTGACTCCAACGCGAAGTCGCTCGGCGTGAAGCGCTACGGCGGCCAGGCCGTCAACGCCGGTGAGATCATCGTGCGCCAGCGCGGCACCCACTTCCACCCCGGCGAGAACGTCGGCCGCGGTGGGGACGACACGCTGTTCGCGCTCGCTGCCGGCGAGGTCGCCTTCGCGACGCGCCGCGGCCGCAAGGTCGTCGACATCCTCGCCGCCGGCTGACGACACCGGCCTGATCCACCTGGAACCGCGCGCAGCGATCCGCTGCCGTACTTCCCACGAGGGGCGCACCATCTCGGGTGCGCCCCTCGTGCTGTTCCCACCCTCCTGAGAGGATCTACCCATGGCCAGCTTCGTCGATCGAGTGGTGCTGCACGCCGCCGGCGGTGACGGCGGGCACGGGGTCGCGTCCGTGCACCGCGAGAAGTTCAAGCCGCTCGGCGGTCCCGACGGCGGCAACGGCGGTGACGGCGGCAGCGTCCGCCTCGTCGTGGACGCGCAGACGACCACGCTGCTCGAGTACCACCACTCGCCTCACCGGCGCGCGTCCAAGGGCGGACAGGGCATGGGTGACGACAAGGACGGTGCCAAGGGCGCCGACCTGGTCCTGCGGGTGCCGGACGGCACCGTGGTCAAGGACCGCGACGGCGACGTGCTCGCCGACCTCGTGGGCCACGGCACCGAGTACGTCATCGCCGAGGGCGGACGCGGCGGGCTCGGCAACCGTGCGCTCGCCTCGCCGAAGCGCAAGGCGCCCGGGTTCGCGCTGCTCGGCGAGCCGGGGGAGGAGCGCGACGTCGTCCTCGAGCTCAAGTCGATCGCCGACGTCGCGCTGGTCGGCTTCCCGAGCGCCGGCAAGTCGTCCTTGATCGCCGCGGTCTCGGCGGCCCGCCCCAAGATCGCCGACTACCCGTTCACGACGCTGGTGCCGAACCTCGGGGTGGTGCAGGCGGGGGACACCCGCTACACGATCGCCGACGTGCCGGGGCTGATCCCGGGCGCCAGCGAGGGGAAGGGGCTGGGACTGGAGTTCCTGCGGCACGTCGAGCGGACGGCCGTCATCGTGCACGTGCTCGACTGCGCGACGCTGGAGCCGGGCCGCGACCCGATCAGCGACCTCGAGCTGCTCGAGGCGGAGCTCGCGGCCTACGCGGGCGACCTGGGCATCGAGGGCGGCCGCGTGCCGCTGACCGAACGCCCGCAGCTCGTCGTTCTCAACAAGATCGACGTCCCCGAGGCGCGCGAGCTCGCGGAGTTCGTCCGCCCGGACCTGGAGGCGCGCGGGCTGCGCGTCTTCGAGGTCTCGACCGCCTCCCACGAGGGGCTGCGGCCGCTGACCTTCGCGCTCGGCGAGCTGGTCGACCAGGCGCGCGCCGCCGCGCCGCCGGCGGAGCCCGCGCGCGTCGTCCTGCGGCCGCGCGCCGTCGACGACGCCGGGTTCACGGTCACCCGCCGCACCGACGGTTCCACGGGGCACGTGTACTTCCTGGTCGAGGGTCGCAAGCCCTACCGGTGGGTGCGCCAGACCGACTTCAACAACGACGAGGCCGTCGGGTTCCTCGCGGACCGGCTGGCCAAGCTCGGCGTCGAGGACCGGCTCCTCAAGGCGGGTGCGGTCGCGGGGGACGAGGTGCGCATCGGCACCGACCGCGACGCCGTCGTGTTCGACTGGGAGCCCACGATGAGCACGGGCGCCGAGCTCCTGGGGGCGCGCGGCACCGACCTGCGCTTCGACGAGCCCTCGCGGCCGACGCGCGCCAGCAAGCGCCAGGAGCACAGCGAGCGCATGGACGCCAAGACGGCAGCGCGTGAGGAGCTGTGGACCGAGCGGGATTCGGGCCACTGGGCGGACCCCAGCGACGACTGACGTCCGATGCGGGGATGATGGCCCCGTGAACGCCCTCACCCGCTCCGCCCTGCCGGCCGCCCGCCGGATCGTCGTCAAGATCGGCTCGTCGTCGCTGACGCGACCGGACGGGCACCTCGACGTGGCGGCGCTGCGCGCCCTGGTGGACGTGCTCGCCGCGCGTCGGTCGCAGGGGCAGGAGGTCGTGCTCGTCACCTCGGGCGCGATCGCCGCGGGCATCGGCCCGGCGGGCCTGACTGCTCGGCCGCGCGACCTGGCCACCATGCAGGCCTGCGCGATGCTCGGCCAGGGGCAGCTCGTGGCCCGGTACAGCGAGGCCTTCGCCGCGCACGGGCTCCAGGTCGGGCAGGCGCTGCTGACGGCCGAGGACACGGTGCGCCGCGTGCGGTACCGCAACGCGCAGCGCTCGCTGGAGAAGCTGCTCGCCCTGGGCGTGGTGCCGGTCGTCAACGAGAACGATGCCGTGACGATCGACGAGCTGCGCTTCGGCGACAACGACCGGCTCGCCGCCCTCGTCTCGCACCTGGTGCGTGCCGACGCGATGGTGCTGCTCACCGACGTCGACGGCCTGCACGACGCCCCGCCGAGCCGCCCGGGCGCCCGGCGGATCGCTCACGTGGCCGACCTGAACGACGTCGCCGGCGTGGAGGTGACCGCACGGGGGAGCGCCGTCGGCACCGGTGGGATGGTCACGAAGCTGGAGTCGGTGCGGATCGCCACCCAGGCCGGGGTCCCCGTGGTCCTCACCGCCGCGCGGAACGTCGCTGCGGCGCTGGCCGGGGACGACGTCGGCACGTTCTTCGCCGCGGGCCGCAAGCGCACGACGGCCCGCCGCCTGTGGATCGCCCACGCGGCACGCGCGGCCGGTGTGCTGCACCTGGACGCCGGAGCCACGCGCGCCGTGCTCGGCGGACGGGCCTCGCTGCTGCCCGCGGGGATCACGCGCGTCGAGGGACAGTTCGACGCCGGTGACCCTGTCGAGCTGGTCGGCCCGGACGGTGCGGTGGTCGCCCGGGGCCTCGTCGCGTACGACGCCGCCGAGCTCCCGCCGTTGCTGGGACGGTCCACCTACGAGCTGCGCGACGACCTGGGCGAGGGCTACGACCGTGAGGTGGTGCACCGGGACGATCTCGTGCTCGAAGGGCGGAACGGCCTGTCCTCGACCGGCCCGGCGTCGTAGTCTCGGGGGCATGACCACGACGTTCGGCACCACACCGCCCACGACGCCCGGCACCGCGCGACCGCAGCCGGACGCCGAGGTCGCGGCGGCCGTCCAGGACGTCGCCCGTCGTGCGCAGACCGCGTCGCGGACGTTGGCCACTGCTACCCGTGGCGAGAAGGACGCGACGCTCCACGCCCTCGCGGACGCGCTCGTGGCGGCGTCGGCGGAGATCGTGGCGGCGAACGCCGAGGACGTGACGCGCGGGCGTGAGAACGGCATGAGCGACGGCCTGCTCGACCGCCTGGCCCTCACCGGCGACCGCGTCGTGGCGATCGCCGACGCCCTGCGCGAGCTCGCGGGGCTGCCCGACCCGGTGGGGGAGGTCGTGCGCGGCAGCACGTTGCCCAACGGGTTGCGGATGCGTCAGCTCCGGGTGCCCATGGGGGTGGTCGGCATGATCTACGAGGCGCGCCCGAACGTGACCGTGGACGCCGCGGGGCTCGCGCTGAAGTCCGGCAACGCGGTCGTCCTGCGCGGCGGCAGCGCGGCGGCCTCGTCCAACACGGTCATCGTGGACGTGATGCGCCGGGCGTTGGAGGCGCGGGGGCTGCCGGCGGACCTCCTGCAGTCGATCGACCGGTTCGGCCGGCCCGGCGGAGTGGCGCTCATGCAGGCACGGGGGCTCGTCGACCTCCTGGTGCCGCGCGGGGGTGCGGATCTGATCCGGACCGTCGTGGAGCAGTCGACCGTGCCGGTCATCGAGACCGGCACGGGCAACGTGCACGTCTACGTCGACGCCACGGCGGACGTACCCACGGCGGTCGAGATCGTCATGAACGCCAAGACGCAGCGCGTCGGGGTGTGCAACGCCGCGGAGACGCTGCTCGTGCACGCCGACGTCGCGGAGAGGTTCCTGCCCGCCGCGCTGGCTGCGCTCGGCGGCGCCGGAGTCGTCCTGCACGGTGACGAGGGGACGCGCGCCCAGGCTCCCGAGAGCGTCGAGATCACCCCGGCGACCGACGACGACTGGGCCACCGAGTATCTCGCGGCCGAGCTCGCGGTACGGGTGGTGGGTTCGTTGGACGAGGCGATCGAGCACATCCGCACGTGGAGCTCCGGGCACACCGAGGCGATCGTCACACAGGACCTCGCCGCGTCCGAGCGCTTCGTGGCCGAGGTCGACTCGGCCGCCGTGATGGTGAACGCCTCGACCCGGTTCACGGACGGCAACCAGCTCGGCATGGGCGCGGAGATCGGCATCTCCACCCAGAAGCTGCACGCGCGGGGGCCGATGGGGCTGGCCGAGCTCACCACCACCAAGTGGGTGGTGCACGGTGACGGTCACGTACGGCCCTGATCGTCCGTCGTGAGAGACTGTGCCCCGACCCGACCCGACCACCCTTGAGGAGCCATCGTGCTGCACACCGCCGTCCAGGTTGCCGAGGAAGCCGCCGAGCACGCGTCGACCGGGATCTCGCCCATCTTGCTGGGCGTGCTCGCCTTCGGTGGCTTCGTCGTGGCGCTGCTCGCGACGTTCGCCTTCCGCAACGCCAGCAACAAGCACTGAGCGGTCCGCCGACCGGTGAGCCAGCAGCGTCGTCCCCGCATCGGGGTGATGGGTGGGACCTTCGACCCCATCCACCATGGGCACCTCGTGGCGGCGAGCGAGGCGGCCGCGCTGCTCGGCCTCGACGAGGTGGTCTTCGTCCCGACGGGCAAGCCCAGCTTCAAGCAGGACACCCGCGTGTCCCCGGCCGAGCACCGCTATCTCATGACGGTGATCGCCACGGCGTCGAACCCTCGGTTCACCGTGAGCCGGGTCGACATCGACCGGCCGGGGCTGACCTACACGGTCGACACGCTGCGGGATCTGCGTCAGGATCGTCCGGACGCCGACCTGTACTTCATCACGGGTGCGGACGCGATCGAACAGCTCCTGACCTGGAAGGACGCGGGGTCGCTGTGGGAGATGGCCCACTTCGTGGCCGTCACCCGGCCTGGCCACCGGCTCACGGTCGACGGGCTGCCGTCGGAGGGCGTCACGACGCTCGAGGTGCCGGCGCTCGCGATCTCGTCCACGGACTGCCGTCGACGCGCGGAGGCGGGTCAGCCGGTCTGGTACCTGGTGCCGGACGGCGTCGTTCAGTACATCGCCAAGCACGGTCTGTATCGAGGTCTCGATGAGTGACAACACGTCCCGGCCGCTGACGCGCCGGGAGATCCGCGAACGCGAGCAGGCCGCCGCCGAGGCGGCGGCCCGGCAGGCTTCCCCCGGTGGCTCGGCTCCGGTCCCCGGTGCGGGCCCGGCCGCTTTCGGGCGCGGCGCGCCCAGCGCGTCCTCGCCGCCGGCCGCGCCGCCGGCACCTGGCACCGGCCCGGCACCCTCGCGGCGATCCATGCGGGAGCAACAGGGTCCGCCGCCCGCCCCGGCAGCGGCCCCGGCGCCGACCGTCCGGCCCCCGTCGACGTCCGGTGGCGTCCGCGGACTCGACGAGACGGGCCGGCTGGCACCCGTCCGCCGGACCGGCAGCGAGCCGAGCGCCTCCTCGGCGCCGTCGGCGTCCGCTCCGCCGGCTCCCGCCCCGTCGGCACCGCCGAGGACGCCGACGCGCACCTCGATGCGATCGCCGTCGCCGTCGCCGTTCTCGCCGGCCGAGAGCGGCCCGCCGACGCCGTCGCGTCCCGCGGCCGGTCCGGGGGACCAACCGCCGCGCCCGCCGTTCGGTGGTGCGTCGTCCTCGCGCGCCGGCTCGCCGCCGGCCGGACCGTCGGGCGCAGAACCCGTCCCCTCACCGTTCGACGGCGCGAGCCCCAGCCGCCGCTCGGCCTACGCCTCCGGCGCTCCGACGCCGACGAGGTCGCCGGCGACGCCGGCCCCCGCCCCGCCGACGCCGTCACGGAGCGCGCCGGCGTGGCCCGGAGCCTCGAGTCCGTCGGCAGGCGGCTCGGCGTCGGCGGCAGACCCCGACGCGACGGCTGTGGCTCCCGCGCTGCCCTGGGGCACCGCAGGTCCGGGCGCTGCCGCACCCGGACCGGCGGCTCCCGAGCCGGCGCGTGCCGCACCGGCGCCGTCGCACCACGAGGCCGGAGCGTCGCCGTTCGCCGCCGTCGTCGGTCAGGGGCAGTCCGCGCGGATCGATCTCGCCCCCGACGCCGACGAGGACGAGGAGTGGGACGAGGCGGAGCCGTCCTACACCTGGCTGCACTACATCGTGCTGGTCGTCGTGGCGTTCGTCCTGGGCCTGCTGCTGTGGAACCTGCTCCTCGACGGCCCGGGTGACGAGGACTTCGCCACCGAGGAGGCCGCCGCACCCGTCGCGACGTCTGCCGCGGCGTCCGACGAGGGAGGACCGCGATGACCGCGACGGAACGGGCCGTCGACCTCGCGATCGTCGCGGCGCGTGCCGCCTCGGGCCGCAAGGCGCAGGAGATCATCGCCCTCGACGTCAGCGAGCAGCTCGTCCTCACGGACGTCTTCCTCATCGCCTCCGGGACGAACGAGCGTCAGGTGGTCGCCGTCGTCGACGCTGTCGAGGAGGCCATGCTCGCCGCCGGCGCCAAGGCGATCCGGCGGGAGGGCAAGGCCGAGGGACGATGGGTGCTGCTCGACTTCGGTGACGTCGTCGTGCACGTCCAGCACGCGGAGGACCGCGTCTACTACGCCCTCGAGCGCCTCTGGAAGGACTGTCCGGCGGTCGAGCTCCCCGAGGACGCGCGGGGCGGCGACGGCGCCGCGGCCCGTGCCGAGTTCGGCGAGAGCTCGTCGGACGGCACGATCCACCTCGGCGGGATGTGAGCGAGGCGTGACAGCCGGGACCATCGTGCTGCTGCGCCACGGCCGCACCGCGTACAACGCGGCGATGCGGTTGCAGGGGCAGATCGACATCCCGTTGGACGAGGTGGGCCGGTGGCAGGCCGCCGAGGGGGCCGCGGCCCTCGTCGCCTCGCACCGTGCCAGCCGGATCGTGTCCTCCGACCTCGTCCGTGCGGTGGACACCGCCAGCGCCTACGCGGCGCTCGTGGGCGCGCCGGTGACCACGGACCCGCGGCTGCGCGAGCGCTCGTTCGGGCGGTGGGAAGGCCTCACGCCCGAGGAGATGGCGGCGGGGTGGCCGGCCGAGCGGGACGAGTGGCGCCGCGGCGGCGAACCGCGGGGCATCGGTGCGGAGACCAAGGTCGAGGTGGCCGCCCGCATGGTCGACGCGGCCCTCGAGCACGCGGAGGAGCTCGGCGGTGACGAGTGTCTCGTGGTGGTCTCCCACGGCGCGGCGATCTCGCTGGCCATCACCGGGCTGCTCGGGCTGGACGCCGCCGGCTGGCGAGGCATCTCCGGGATGAACAACGTGCACTGGTCCCACCTGCACCGATCCGCGCAAGGGGCCGTGCCCGAGTGGCGGCTCGTGGCCCACAACGTGGGTGCCGGCTACCCCTTGGACCGTTGGCAGGCGGGACCGCACGTGGATTTGGAGCCTGAGCCGAAGTCTGCCTAAGATATCTCCGTTCCCGGGGGGCGCAAGCCCGCAGGAATTGCACGAACATCCCGAATCCGACGCTCGCGTCAGGTTCACGGGGCTGTGGCGCAGCTGGTAGCGCATCTGCATGGCATGCAGAGGGTCAGGGGTTCGAGTCCCCTCAGCTCCACCGAAGAAGAACGACGAAGGCCCTGCCGCGAGGTGGGGCCTTCGTCGTGTCTCGGCCGCGTTGGAGCGAGGCCCCGGGGCTCAGCGCCGGCCCGACGCGGGAGACCTTGTCCAGCGGAGCGTCAGGACGGCTCGAGGAGCACGGTGCCCGCCGTGCCGTCGACGGTGACGGGACGTCCGTCGAGAATCGTGGTGGTGGCGTCGCGGACCCCCAGGGCTGCAGGGATGCCTTGCTCCCGCGCGACGATCGCGGCATGGCTGAGCGCTCCGCCCGCCTCGGTGACGACGCCCGCCGCGACCCGGAACAGCGGCGTCCAGGCAGGGTCGGTGTCGCGGCAGACCACGACGTCGCCGGGGCGCACCCGGGGGATGTCGGACGGGCCGTGCAGCACGCGTGCCGTCCCGGAGGCCACGCCGTGCGAACCGGGTGTGCCGGCCAAGAGCCGCCCCTGCGGATCAGAGGCGGCGGTGTGCCACGGGGGGAGTGGTGCGGTGATCGGTCTGGCCTGGAGCACCCAGAGCGTGTTGCCTGCGAGCGCCCACTCGATGTCCTGCGGCTGGCCGAGCTCGGACGCGACCCGGCGGCCGAGGTCGGTGAGCTCGCGGGCGGTGCCGTCGTCGAGCGAGAGGGTGGCGCGGTGGCCCGAGGGGACGGGCCGTGTCGTGAGGCCGCCGACGAGCCGGTCCCTGTCCATGCGTGTCGCCTTGCTCCCGAGAGCGTGTCGGACGGCGCCGTCGGGCGCCACCAGGTAGGTGTCCGGGGTGACCGTCCCGCCCACCGTGCTCGGACCCAGGCCCCAGGACGCCTCGATCCGGGTGCGGGCCTCGGTGGGCGTGGGCGTGAACAGCACGCCGGAGGTGTCGGCATCGACCAGACGCTGCACCAGCACCGCCATGGCGGGACGGTCCTGAGCAGTGCGGCCGGAGGGTGCTGACGCCCAGCAGGTGCGGAGCGCGTCCATGACCGCCGTCGCTCCCTGGACGGCGAGGACGGTCCTGTAGCGTCCGGCACGACGAACCCGTCCGGGACGGGCAGGCCCGCACGCAGCAGCGTGGCCAGTGCGGCGGCCTTGTGGCCGCATGTCGAGGAGTCGGCCCGGGCGAGCGAGGTGAGCATGTCGATTCAACAATCCGTTGACAATGATCTGTTGATTCTGCAGGATGTCTCGCATGGAAGGCAAGAACGACCGGGACCACGAGCCGGACGACGACCAGCGGCAGGCTCGCCGGGAGCACCGTGCGCAGGAGCGACTCTCCGCCCTGGCGGCGGGACACCTCGAGCCCCGTCCGTGGAGACCGCATCCCCTGCCGCCGGCTGCCGGGGACCTCGTCCAGCTCGCCCTGTGGCGGTCGTCCGACCTGGGGGCCGAGGACCTGCTCAGTGCGCTCACCTTGCTGCCCGCCGCCCGCGCCGAGGTCGACGGTCTCGAGGCCGGGCTGCTCTTCACCGCGCGCAGCGCGGGGCTGACGTGGGCGCAGATCGCCGAGGCGATGGGCTACCGGTCCCCCCAGGCCTGCCAGCAGCACTTCACGCGGCTCGTCGCCCGGCAGGGCGAGAGCTCGTGAGCCGTCCGCCGACGGCGCTGCCGGTGCTGCACGGGGTGCGCCTGCTCGGCTTCGCCGACGCCCTCGCGGTCGCCGGTCGTGCCGGCCTCGACCTCGACGGCACGACCAGGGAGCTGCATGACGCGGCTCGTCGCGGCTGGGTCCAGCACACCTCCTTCGCCGACCTGGAGGGCTGGTCGCTGACCCGGACCGGCAAGGCCGAGAACGAGCGGCTGCTCGCTCGACAGCGCGTCGAAGCCGACCCTGACGGCGTGATCGCGGCCGGACACCGCGCGTTCCTCCCGCTCAACGCGCGGCTGCTGCGGGCCTGCACCGACTGGCAGCTCAGGCCCACCGGCTCCGGCCGGTTGGTGCCCAACGATCACACCGACCCCGGGTGGGACGCGCGCGTCCTGGGCGAGCTCGCAGCTCTCGCGACGGATCTGGCGCGGTTGGTCGAGGGCCTGGCCGGCGTGCTCGCACGTTTCGGCGGCTACGACGTCCGTTTCGCGACGGCGCTGCGTCGTGCGCAGGCCGGCCGGAGCGAGTGGGTCGACGGCAGCGGCATCGACTCCTGCCACCGCGTCTGGTCCCAGCTGCACGAGGACCTGCTCGCCACGCTGGGCATCGACCGGCGCGACGAGACCTGAGCCGCGCCCGGTCGGCCCGAGCAGGGTCGGTCAGCCCTCGCGGATCGTCATCCGGCTGATGCTGTCGCCGTCGACGTCGAAGGCGAAGCTGCTGCGCCCGTTGGCGTGGTTGCTCCGCCAGTCGCCGACGACGGTGACGACGTCACCGTCGTCCGAGACCTCCTCCGGGGTGAGGATGCCGCGGGCGCCGATGAACTCCTCGTCGCTCCACTTCTTGATGGCTGCGCGTCCGGTGAAGACTCGCCCCCAGTCGTCCACCGCTCCCTCGGGTGTGAACGCGTCGAGGAAGCCGTCCTCGTCGTGGTGGTTGACGGCGTCGATGAACGACGCGACGGGTGCGGGGATCTGCAGCTCGGTCATGGTGCCTCCTGCGGTCGTGGGCGTCGTGCCGACGGTACCGCCGCGCGGCGGACCAGGCCCGTCGCCCGCGCGGGCTGCTGGGACGTCAGCGCCGCGGCGGCGCACGATGTCGCCGCGGTAAATCCTGAGCCACATCTGTTGACAGCCCCCAGGGGGACACGTAGAAGTGGTCAATGGAGGCGTTCGAGAAGTGGGAATCCGAGATCCGCGGCTACAGCCGCACGTACCCGACGGTCTTCGCGTCGGCATCCAACGCCCGGCAGGTCGATGAGGCCGGGCGCAGCTATGTGGACTTCTTCGCCGGTGCAGGAGTCCTGAACTTCGGGCACAACAACCCGCGCATGAAGCGCGCGATGATCGAGTTCCTCGAGGCCGACGGCGTGGCGCACAGCCTCGACATGGCGACCACGACCAAGCGCGACTTCATCGAGAAGTTCGTCGAGACCGTCCTGGTCCCGCGCGACATGACGATGAAGATGCAGTTCATGGGCCCGACCGGGACGAACGCCGTGGAGGCGGCGCTGAAGCTCGCCCGGCGGGTCACCGGCCGCCGCGACGTGGTGGCGTTCACGCACGGGTTCCACGGGATGACGCTCGGGGCGCTGGCCGCCACCGCCAACGACTACTTCCGCAACGCGGCGGGCGTGCCGCTGGACCACGTGGTGCGGCTGCCGTTCGAGACGGCGCCGGGCGGGGGTGTGGCGGCGCTGGAGGACTTCCGGGCGCTGGTCGCCGACGCGTCCAGCGGCTTCGTCCCGCCGGCGGCGTTCCTCGTCGAGACGATCCAGGCCGAGGGCGGCGTCAACGTCGCGAGCGCCGAGTGGTTGAGGGCCGTCCAGGACCTGGCGCACGACGTCGGCGCGCTGTTCATCGTCGACGACATCCAGGTCGGGTGCGGCCGCACCGGCAGCTACTTCAGCTTCGACGGCATGGGGCTGGACCCGGACATCGTGTGCCTGGCCAAGGGCATCGGCGGGTTCGGGACGCCGCTGGCGATGAACCTGGCCAAGCCCGAGCACGACGCGCACTGGTCCCCTGGGGAGCACACCGGGACGTTCCGCGGCCAGGGGCTGTCGTTCGTGGCGGGGCGCGAGGCGCTGACGTACTTCGACGACGACGTGCTCATGGACGAGGTCCGGGCCAAGGGCGCGCGCATCGAGAGCGCGCTGCGCTCGCTCGCGGACGACGTCGGCGCCGGTGTCGGTGTGCGCGGCCGGGGCATGATCCAGGGTCTCGACGTGGGCGACGGCGCCGTGGCGAAGGCCGTGGTCGCCGACTGCTTCGCCCAGGGCATGCTCATCGGTGCGTGCGGCAGCGGGGGTCGGGTGCTCAAGCTCATCCCGCCGCTGACGATCTCCGACGAGGACCTCGACGAGGGGCTCCAGATCCTCGACAAGGCAGTACGACACGCTCTCTGACCTGACCGCCAGGAGGCCGGGATGAACCCACGCGACGACATGACGTTCCCGTTCGAGGAGTACGAGCGGCGGGTCGGCGAGCTGCGCCGGCGCATGGCCGACCGGCTCCTGGACGCGGTGGTGATCACCGACCCCGAGAACCTCATGTACCTCACCGACTACCAGACGACGGGGTACTCGTTCTTCCAGGCGCTGGTCGTCCCGCTGGACGCCGAACCGTTCATGATCACGCGGGCGATGGAGGAGTCGAACGTCCACGCGCGCACCTGGGTCGAGAAGACCCGGCCCTACCCGGACACCGGGGACGCCATCCAGGGCCTCGTCCAGGCGATGCGTGAGTTCGGGCTGCACACCAAGGAGGTCGGGTACGAGCGCAACAGCTACTACTTCCCGGCCTACCACCAGGATTACATCCACGCGACGTTCACCGAGGGGCGCCTGCTCGACTGCTTCGGCATCGTCGAGGAGGGGCGGGTGTGCAAGTCGCCCGCCGAGATCGCGATCATGCGCAAGGCGGCCCAGGCGACGGAGGCCGGCATGCGCGCGGGTCTCGAGGCATGCGCGGCCGGGGTGACGGAGAACGACATCGCCGCGGAGATCAGCTCGGCGATGTTCCGGGCGGGGGGTGAGTTCCCGGCGGTCATGCCGTACGTGACCTCCGGACCGCGCAGCATGATCGGGCACGCGACCTGGGAGGGCCGGACGGTGCAGCCGGGCGAGCACGTCTTCCTGGAGGTCGGTGGGTGCTTCCGCCGCTACCACACCGCCATGATGCGGACCGCCGTCCTCGACGACCTCTCCGGCTCGATGCTCGAGGCGCAGGAGCGGATGAAGCTGGCACTCACGGAGGTGGAGGCGGCGATCCGCCCGGGCCTGACCGTCTCCGACGCCGACAACATCGTGCGCAGCATCATCAGCGACAACCGTGTGGGTGCCCGGCTGGTCACGCGGTCCGGCTACTCGATCGGCATCGCGTTCCCCCCGAGCTGGGACGAGGGCTACATCGTCAGCCTGAATCAGGGGAACCCGGCGATCCTGCGCGAGGGCATGACCTTCCACATCCTGCCGTGGATGTGGGGTGTCGACGGGGACAAGACCGTCGGCATCTCCGACACCGTCCACGTCACGGCCGACGGCTGCCAGTCCTTCTTCACGCTCGACAAGGACTTCACCGTCAAGCCGGAGCACGCCGCCGCCGTGGTGTCGCCGGAGCACGAGCACGAGGGCGCTACGCCCATCCGTCCCGAAGTCGCCTGAGAGGAGCACCCATGCTCACTGTGATCGATCCCAGCACCGGCGAGGTCGTCCGCGAGATCACCCCGGCCGGCGCCGCCGAGGTCGAGTCTCTGCTCGCCGCGGCGGAGGCCGCGCGCGCGAGCTGGGTGGACCGCGGCCTGGACGGTCGAGCACAGGTGCTCCGCGGGGTGGCGGCCCGGCTGCGGGCACAGGTCGAGGAGCTGGCGCCCCTGATGACCGAGGAGATGGGCAAGCCGATCGGCGAGGCGCGCGGTGAGGTGGAGAAGGCGGCGTGGTGCTTCGAGCACTACGCCCAGCACGGGGCCGAGTACCTGGCGCCGCAGACCATCGAGTCGGACGCCACCCACAGCTACGTGCAGCACCTTCCGCTCGGGACGGTCCTGGGGGTGCTGCCCTGGAACGCGCCCTTCTGGCTCGCCGCCCGGTTCGCTGCTCCGGCGTTGATGTCCGGCAACACGTGCCTGATGAAGCACGACCCCCACGTGCCCGGCTGCGCACGAGCCATCGCCCAGGTGGTGGCCGCAGAGCTCGAGTCCGTCGGCGCACCGTCGGGCGTCTTCGCCAACCTGCCGCTGGAGACACCCGCCGTGGCCGACGTCATCCGTGACCGTCGCGTCGACGCCGTGTCCTTCACGGGCTCGGCGAAGGGCGGTGCGGCTGTCGCGAGCGTGGCGGCCGGCGAGATCAAGCCGACGGTCCTCGAGCTCGGCGGCTCCGACCCGTGCATCGTGCTGGCCGACGCCGACCTGGACGCGGCGGCCGACACCATCACGCTGTCCCGCATCATCAACGCCGGGCAGTCGTGCATCGCCGCCAAGCGCATCATCGTCGAGTCGTCCGTCTACGACGACCTGGTGGGACGTCTGCGGATGCGGCTCGAGAAGCTGACGGTGGGTGACCCGCGCTCGGAGGGTACCGACGTCGGTCCGATCGCCCGCGCCGACCTGCGCGACGGTCTGCACCGGCAGGTCACCGAGACGGTCGCCGCCGGCGCCCGCCTGCTGCTGGGCGGTGAGATGCCGGACGGCCCCGGCTTCTTCTACCCCGTGACGATGCTCGCCGACGTCACCGAGTCCATGACGGCGTGCCGCGAGGAGACGTTCGGCCCGGTGATGGTCGTGATGGAGGCGGCGGACGAGGAGACGGCGCTCGCGCTGGCGAACCGGACCGACTACGGTCTGGCGGCGTCGGTCTGGTCGACACCGGAGCGGGGCGAGGCGATGGCCGGCCGGATCGCCGCCGGGCAGGTCGCGGTGAACGGCATCGTCAAGACCGATCCGCGCCTGCCCAGCGGTGGGGTCAAGGGGTCCGGCTACGGGCGCGAGCTCGGGCCGCACGGGATCCGCGAGTTCGTCAACGCTCAGCAGGTGTGGGTCGGGCCGCGGCGCGACTGAACCGGCACGGAGTCCGCGGCGGTCAGGGCTTGGGCACGCTCGTCACGGTGGTCAGCAGGAACACGGAGTCCTCGAGCGCCAGCACGGCATGCCGGTCGTGGGTGAGGACGCGCAGCTCCCCGGCCGAGATCTCGTCGTGCCCGTCGGCCACGGTGACGCGCAGCCGGCCGCGGAGCACGAGGACCGAGGCTGCCGGCGGCGCGTTGTGCTCACCGAGCTCCGTGCTCTCCGCCAGGGCCAGGACGGTCTGGCGGAGCGTGCCGTCGTGGACGAGCACCTCGGCGCTGCGCCCGTTCTCGGCGGCTCGAGCCTTCGCGAGGTGGACCGAGGTCAGGGCCTCGAGGTTGGACATGGTCCCTCCGTTCGTCGCCGCCCTTGGATGCTATCGGCCTTCCGCCGGCCGTGGCAGCCGGACGAGACCGTGTCTCGGGAGCCGTGTCGGCCTCGTCCTGCCGGGAGACACCGGGTAGGTTGCAGGAGTTTCGACCACAGGAGGTCCGAGCCCGTGCTGATCGGTGTCCCACGCGAGTCGCGTCCCGGTGAGCGGCTCGTCGCCGGCACCCCCGCCACCGTCGAGAAGCTCGTCGCCCGGGGGTACGACGTCGTCGTCGAACAGGGCGCGGGGGAGCGCGCGAGCTGGCAGGACGCGGCGTACGTCGCGGCGGGGGCGCGCCTCGGCGACCGCGGCCAGGTCTGGGCCGCCGACGTCGTCACCTGCGTCAACGCGCCGTCGGGCGACGAGCTGGACCTCCTGCGCCCCGGTGCGGTGCTGGTCTCCCAGCTCGCGCCGGCGGCGCGACCCGAGCTGACGGACGCCCTGGCCGAGCGCCACGTGACGGCGCTCGCGCTCGACGCCGTGCCCCGCATCTCCCGGGCGCAGGCGCTCGACGTCCTGTCCGCGCAGTCCAACGTGGCGGGATACCGCGCCGTGGTGGAGGCGGCGGAGGAGTACGGAGGCATGTTCACCGGCCAGGTGACAGCGGCGGGGACGACGCCCCCGGCGACGGTCTTCGTCATCGGTGCGGGCGTGGCGGGGCTCGCGGCGATCGGCACCGCGTCGTCGCTCGGTGCCCGGGTCCGGGCCTTCGACGTGCGCCCCGAGGTGGCCGAGCAGATCGAGTCCCTCGGCGCCACCCCCGTCCAGGCGGCGGGCGCGGCTCAGGAGGTCAGCGCCGACGGGTACGCGAGCGTGCTGAGCGAGGACCAGGAGGCCGCGACGCGACGGACCTACGCCGCCGAGTCCGCCGCGGCGGACGTCGTCATCACCACAGCCCTGGTGCGGGGCACCGCACCGACGACGATCACCGCCGAGATGGTCGCCGCGATGCGGCCCGGGTCCGTGATCGTGGACCTGGCGGCGCCCGGAGGCGGGAACTGCGAGCTCACGGTGCCGGGCGAACGGGTGGTGAGCGACAACGGCGTCGTCGTGCTCGGCTACACGGACCTGCCGGGTCGCATGCCGCAGCACACGTCCCAGCTCTTCGGCACGAACGTCGTCAACCTCGTCGCGCTCCTGACACCGGCGGGGGACGGCCGCCTGGTGATCGACCTCGACGACGCCGTCGTGCGGGGCATGGCGCTCACCCGGGACGGCGAGGTGCTCTGGCCGCCGCCGCCGGTCCAGGTCTCGGCCGCGCCGCCCGCACCCGCGCCCGAGCCGCCGCCCGCCGGGCCGAGTCCGGAGGAGCTGGCCGTCGCGCAGCGGGCACGGACACGACGCCGCGGCGTGCTCACCGTCGTCGCCGCGGTCCTGACCGGGCTCGCGATCGCGGCCTCACCGCCCGACACCGTCGGCCACGTCACGGTGTTCGCCCTCGCCGTCGTGGTGGGCTTCTACGTCATCTCCGCGGTCCCGCACGCGCTGCACACCCCGCTGATGGCCCAGACGAACGCGATCAGCGGCATCATCCTGGTCGGCGCGCTGCTGCAGATCGGCGTCGACGACTGGCTGGTCACGTCCCTGGCCGTCGTCGCCGCCACGCTGGCGTCGATCAACGTGTTCGGCGGGTTCCTCGTCGCGCACCGCATGATCCGCATGTTCCGCAAGGACGCGACCGGTGTCGTGGCCACGGGGGAGGTGGCCCGATGACGGTGCTGTCGGTCGTGCAGGCCACCTACGTGATCTCCGGGATCCTGTTCATCGGTTCGCTCGCCGGCCTGTCCCGGCAGGAGTCCGCCCGGCGCGGGAACGTGCTGGGCATGCTCGGCATGACCTTGGCGCTGATGGCCACCGTCGCCCTGGCCCTCGAGCGGTCCGAGCGTCCGTGGCAGGTGACGTCCGGCCTGATCCTCGTGGTGCTCGTCGTCGGCGCGACCGTGGGCACGTGGCGCGTGCGCAAGGTCGAGATGACGCAGATGCCGGAGCTCATCGCGCTCCTGCACTCCTTCGTCGGCCTGGCGGCGGTGCTGGTCGGGTTCGGGTCGTACCTCACGGAGCCGGCCTCGGACACGGTGCACCTGGTCGAGGTCTTCCTGGGGATCCTCATCGGTGCCGTGACCTTCACCGGGTCGATCGTCGCGAACCTCAAGCTGGCGGCACGGATCCGCTCCGCGCCGCTGCGGCTGCCGGGCCGCAACCTCGCCAACCTCGGCCTCGTCCTCGCCGCGGCGGCCCTGCTCGCCTGGTTCCTGACCGCCTCGGGCACGGGGTCGGGCGACCAGGCGCTCACCGCGCTGGTGCTCGTGGCCGTCGTGGCGCTGGCGCTGGGTTGGCACCTGGTGGCCTCCATCGGCGGCGGTGACATGCCGGTCGTGGTCTCGATGCTCAACTCGTACTCCGGCTGGGCCGCCGCCGCGGCGGGCTTCATGCTCGGCAACGACCTGCTCATCATCACCGGCGCGCTGGTCGGGTCGTCCGGCGCGATCCTGTCGTACATCATGTGCCGCGCGATGAACCGGTCGTTCGTCTCGGTGATCCTCGGAGGGTTCGGGACCGAGCCCGGGACGGTCGCCGCCGGCGTCGAGGGCGAGCACCGCGAGACCTTCGCGGCGGACGTCGCCGCGCAGCTGACGGCGGCGTCGTCGGTGGTGGTCGTACCCGGCTACGGGATGGCCGTGGCCAAGGCGCAGTACCCGGTAGCCGACCTCACCGAGAAGCTCCGGGCCCGCGGGGTGCAGGTCCGGTTCGGGGTGCACCCCGTGGCGGGCCGGCTCCCCGGACACATGAACGTCCTCCTGGCCGAGGCGAAGGTGCCCTACGACGTCGTGCTCGGCATGGACGAGATCAACGGCGACCTGCCGGACACCGACGTCGTCCTCGTCGTCGGGGCCAACGACACGGTCAATCCCGCGGCCCAGGAGGACCCGGGCTCACCGATCGCCGGCATGCCCGTGCTCGAGGTCTGGAAGGCCCGCGAGGTGGTCGTGTTCAAGCGGTCCATGGCCACCGGCTACGCCGGGGTGCAGAACCCGCTGTTCTTCCGGGAGAACACCGCCATGGTCTTCGGCGACGCGAAGGATCAGGTGGAGATGATCATCCAGGCGCTGTGACCGGCGTCGGCGCTACCCTCGGGCGATGACCAACCGCACGCACGGACCCCTGTTCGCCGTCGTCGGCCCGGGCGCGGTCGGCGGACTCGTCGCCGCGTTCCTGCAGCGCGCCGGGCACGAGGTCGTGCTCGTCGGCCGGCCGGGGACCGCCCGGCGGGTGTCGGAGCACGGCCTGGAGATCGTCACGGACCGCTACGGCGACTGGCACGCCCCGCTGCGGGCGACGACGACCGTGCCCCGTGGTGCGTGCGTGCTCGTGGCGGTCAAGGCCGAGGGGCTCGCCGCCGTCGTCGGGTCCGTCGCGGCGGCCCGTCCGCGGGAGGTGCTCTCGCTGCTCAACGGCGTGGAGCACATGGCGACGCTGCGCGGTGCCCTCGCGGTGGACGGCGACGGCGGAGGTCCGGGTGTGACGGCCGTGGCCGGGGCGTCCTACGCGGGCGAGACGCTGCGCACCGGGTCCGGCCCCGACACGGCGATGACCGTGCGCCACCGGGGCGACCTGCTGCGGATCACGGTCCCGGCGGCCGCTGCCGACCTGGACGTCGTCCGGGCGCTGCGAGACACCGACATCGAGGTCGCGACGGCGGGCAGCGAGGCCGAGGTGCTGTGGTCGAAGCTGCGGTTCCTGGCCCCGTTGGCGCTGCTGACGTCGGTTCACCGCACGGGCATCGGCGAGGCCCTGGACGCCGACCCGGCCCTCACCGCCGACGTGCTCGGCGAGGTGGCCGCGGTGGCGACGGCCGAGGGGGTGGCCACGACGCCGGACGACCTGCGGGCGATCCTGGGGGGCTTCCCGCCGACGATGCGGTCCTCGCTGCAGGCCGACCTGGCCGTCGGCCGGCTCGGAGAGCTCGACGCGATCGGGGGAGCGGTGGCCCGGTGCGGGGCGCAGCGCGGTGTGCCCACCCCGACGATCGAGCGGACGGTCGACCGCCTGCACCGCGGCGTCGGCTGACCGACCGAGCGCTCAGGAGCGGGAGTCGGCGCGGGACTCGTAGACGCTGGCGGGGACCACACCGCCGTTGCGGGCGGCGAGCTCCGCGGCGGACAGCTCGGACGCCGCGTCCGCCGTGGTGTCGATCTCGCGCGCGTCGGCCGGGACCCCGTCGAGGCTCGGCATCATCGTGGCGAGCTGGGGACGCCACCGCGTGAAGCGGTCCGGGAAGCACCGGGACATCAGGTCCACCATCGCGGAGACGGCGGTCGAGGCGCCGGGGGAGGCGCCGAGGAGTCCCGCGATCGAGCCGTCGGCGGCCGAGACGATCTCGGTGCCGAACTGCAGGACGCCCTTGCCGTCGGCGTCGCGCTTGATCACCTGCACACGCTGTCCCGCGGTGATGGTCTCCCAGTCCTTGGGGTGTGCCGTGGGCATGAACTGCTGCAGGGCGTGGAACTTGGTCTCGGGCGCGGCGACGAGCTGGCCGACGAGGTACTGGGTCAGGTCGAGGTTCTTCAGGCCGGCGCCGAGCATCGAGGTGAGGTTGTGCGCGCGCAGCGACGTGACCAGCCCGAGGTACTTGCCCTTCTTGAGGTACTTGGGGCTGAACCCGGCGTACGGGCCGAACATCAGGTAGCTCTTGCCGTCGACGACGCGGGTGTCCAGGTGCGGCACGGACATCGGCGGCGCGCCGACGTCGGCCTTGCCGTACACCTTGGCCTGGTGCTGGGCGACGAGCTCCGGGTCGTCGGTGCGCAGGAACTCGCCGGAGATCGGGAAGCCGCCGAAGCCCTTGATCTCCGGGATGCCGGCCGACTGGAGCAGCGGCAGGGCACCGCCACCCGCACCGACGAACACGAAGCGGGCCTTGAGCGTGGACATCCGCTGCGGGGCGTTCCACGAGCGGTCCTTGACGCGCAGGCGCCAGCCGCCGTCGCGGGTGCGCTTCAGCGAACGGACCTCGTGCTGGAGCTGGAGCTCGGCGCCGTTCGCGACGAGACCGTCGACGAGCTGGCGGGTGAGGTTGCCGAAGTCGACGTCGGTGCCGGCGGCGGACCGCGTCGCGGCGATCGGCTCGCCCGCGTCGCGCTCGGTGGTGAGCAGCGGTGCCCAGCGGCCGATCTCGGCCCGGTCCGTCGAGAGCTCGAGGTCGCGGAAGAGCGGGTGCGCGCTGAGCGCCTCGTGGCGGCGGCGCAGGTACTCGACGTTCTTCGTGCCACGCACGAACGTCATGTGCGGGGTCCGGCTGACGAACGAGGAGTCCGCGAGACGGCCGGTGGCGAGCAGGTGGTTCCAGAGCTCGCGCGAGGTGTGGAACTGCTCGTTGATCGTCACCGCCTTGGAGACGTCGATCGTGCCGTCCGGCCTCTCGGGCGTGTAGTTCAGCTCGCAGAGCGCGGCGTGCCCGGTGCCGGCGTTGTTCCACGGGCTGGACGACTCGAGCGCGACGGCGTCGAGACGCTCGATGATGCGGATCGACCATGTCGGCTCGACCTGCTGGATCAGCGTCCCGAGGGTGGCGCTCATGATGCCGCCGCCGATGAGGACGACGTCGACGGCGTCGGATGAGCCGTTGCTGGAGGCCGTAGCACGCGTAGTCACCACGCCATGCTACGACGCTGGTGAAAAGTGTCACAAAGAATGAGAGCAAGGTCACAGGGCCCCTGACCTGCAGTGATGCAGGTCACACCACGCGTCGACGGGTGGCCAGGTCAGCGGCTCAGGGCCAGAGCAGCTCCTTGGTCCAGGCCGGTCGGTGCGCGTCGCCGGTGCGGTAGCGCACGCGCGTCTGACCGGTCCCGGTGCCCGACTGCCAGAACTCGGCCTCGACAGGGGCGAGGTGCCACGCGGTCCACGTCGGGGCGACCAGGTCGGGTGCGGCGCGGACCCGGTCCAGCGCCTCGGCCCACGCGGCGCGGTGCTCGTCCAGGGCGCGCAGCACCTGGCTCTGGCGGCCGACGAGCCCGGCCGCGCGCGAGGCGTCGGGGCGGGCGCGGAAGTCCTCGGCACCGGCGCCGGGGTTCGCGGTCACCGGGCCGCTCAGGCGTACCTGGCGTCCGGTCTCCCGCCACAGGAAGGTCAGGGCCGCCCGCGGGTCGGCCGCCAGGTCGACTCCCTTGGGGCTCGTGGCATGCCCGGCGAACCACCACCCCTCGGCGGTGAGGTCCTTGAGGATCACCGTGCGCGCGTGCACCGCGCCGTGCCCGTCCGACGTCGACAGGGTCATCGCGTGCGGGGCCGTCGCCCCGGCGGCGACGGTCTCGTCGAACCACTGCTCGAACAGCCGGTGCGGTGTCGGGGCAGGTCGTCGAGGTCCTCGACCTCCCAGGCGGGCAGCCCCTCGGGGAGCACGGGCAGGGCGCGCAGACGCTCGCGGAACGTGGTCACGGGTCCTCCGGTGCGGCGGCTCGTCGGGGCTCGCGGTCGGCGAGCATCGCGACGACCATACCCACCTCGCCTGCCGCACCTGCCGCACCTGCCTCGCGGTGTGCCGGCAGTCCGCGCGACCGGTTGTGGCCCGAGCCAGGGGGCGGAAAGATGTCACCGACCGCCGGGCGACAGGAGGACCGAGATGAGGGACGAGCCCGGCACCGCGCCGGTCCGCACGGACGGCGTCCGGATCGCCCGCCGGCCCGGCACCGGCGAGCTGGCGTCCGTCGCGTCGCTGTTCCCCCCGGAGCCGCCACCGACGAGGACGCGTGACCTGATGGACCACCTCGACGCGCGTCGCGTCCAGACGGCTCTGCTCGCCGCCGCACTGATCCTGGCGCTGGTCGCCTCGGTCGGCGTCGCCGTGCTCTGGTCGGCCAACCGCAAGCTCGCCGGCGAGGTCGAGTCCGCCGTCGCCCAGGCGGAAGCCGTGCGGACGGAGTCGGCGCGGCTGCGCGCCACGGTCGAGGAGGGCCCGGACCCCGAGACGGTCGACGCGCTCGTGGGGCGCGTCGAGAACGTCGAAGCCTGGACCGGGTTCCCCGCCGACGGCGCCGCCGGGACCGCGGACCTGCAGACGCGGCTGCTCGAGGTCTCGAACGGGATCGACAGCCTCGAGACGAATCTCCAGCACGGCCTCGGCACGGTCCGCAGCGACCTCGCGAGCGTCCGCGCCGATCTGGACGGCGGCCAGGACACCCCGACGGTCGCCGACCTCGACGCCCTGCGCCAGGAGCTCGACGGGCTCCGCGGGGCCGTGGACGGGGTGCGACAGGACGTCGGCACCCTGTGCTGGGCGCTCGCCTACCGCACCGACGTCGCGGCCTCCTGCTGAACGTGCCTCAGAAGTAGTCGCGGACGTGCACGTCGCCGCCGCGCCACAGGGCGTCCCACACCCGGTCGTGGTCCGACGGCCCGGACAGGTGGCCCGCCAGGCGCAGGCTCGCGGTCGACGCGGCACCGGCATAGCTGACGGCGAGCCCGGCCGAGGTGAAGGTCGGCCGGTCGGGCGCCCCCGCCGTCGGCGCACGCCACGGGTCCGCGCGGAGGTGCGCCACGCCGTCGCGGTCCGCGACCAGCGTCCACGCGCCCTCGAGGTCGGGGGTGCGCGGGTCGACGACGGCGAACGGCACGCACGCCTCCAGCGGCGGCAGGTGGGCGGAGCCCAGCGCGCCGGCGACGTCCAGCAGCCGCAGCATGTACGGGCGGCTCGTGGTGGTCGCGGCGTGGTCGGGCAGCACGAGCCGGCTCGGGTCGGCCCCCGTCCATCCGCCCGACGTCGAGACCTGCACCGCACCGGCCACCGTCGTGAACGACCCGACCACACGCCACAGGGCCCGCGCGGCGTCCGGGGTGAGGGCGACCAGGTCGTCGACCTCGAGGCTGCCCGTCCCGTCGTGCGCCGAGCCCCGGTTCCAGCTCACGAAGCCCTGCACGCCCTCGTCGGGGCCGACGGCGAGGCTGACCCCGGTGTAGGGCGAGTCGGGACCGAACAGCTCGTCGGACTCGGCGGTGAAGGGCTTCTCCGCCCGGGTGAGCGGACCGTTCTGCGCCGCCGACCACGTGGCGTACACGGCCCGGACCGCCTCGAGGTCGGCGGGGGTGGCGCGCCGGGTGCGCACCCCGCTCGTCGGCGGTCGCACCGCGGCGAGCGCCGACATCGGCAGCCGGACCTCGTCGTACGAGCCGATCACCTCGTACCCGAGCCCGCGGTAGATCCCGGCTGCGCTCGGGTAGAGGGTCGAGACCACCTCGCCCTGGTCGCGTGCCTCGGCGAGCGCGGCGTCGAACAGCGGCCGGATCACGCCCTCGCCACGCCGTTCCGCGGCGACCGTCACCCCGGCGAACCCGGCCGTCGGGACCGCGGCACCGTGGAACCACGAGGTGAAGTGCCGCACGCCGAGCACGGCGACGAGCTCCGCCCCGGCCCAGGCCGACCAGGGGCGGACGTTCGGCGACGGCCAGGAGTCCGGGTCCGGGTCGGGGGCCCGGGCCGCGGGGGCGCCGAAGGCCTCGTCGCCGAGCCGTCGCGCCGCACGGACGTCGGCGAAGGTGGAGCGTCGGATGTCGAAGGTCACGCCATCACGCTAGTGACCCGCGGGCCGGAGTGCCGCCGGCGTCGCGCCACGGATGGCCGTGGCCCCCGCGCGGCCGTAGCGTGACGGGCGTGGACTCGCCCCTCCAGCGACGGGTGCTGCTCGTCGCGATCCTCGCCTCGTTCGTGTCGTTCCTCGACGGCACCGTGGTCAACGTGGCGCTGCCGGCGATCGCCGACGAGCTCGGCGGACCGGGCGAGGCGGGCCTGACGCTCCAGCAGTGGGTGGTGGACGGCTACCTCGTCACCCTGGGTTCCTTCATCCTCCTGGCCGGGTCTTTGTCCGACGTGCTGGGACGGCGTCGCGTGCTGTTCGTCGGGCTGCTCGGCTTCGCGGTGTCGTCGGCCCTGTGCGCGCTCGCTCCGACCGGCCCCGTGCTCGTCGCCGCGCGGCTGGCGCAGGGCGTGGCCGGCGCGCTGCTCGTCCCGAGCTCCCTGGCGATCATCATCTCGTCGTTCGACGGCCCGGCGCAGGCCCGCGCGATCGGTCGGTGGACCGCCTGGACCGGGACGGCGATGATCGTCGGCCCGTTCGTCGGGGGAGGGCTGGTCGACCTGGTCTCGTGGCGGTGGGTCTTCTGGATCAACCTGCCCGTGGTCGCCGTGACCCTCGTGCTGCTGCGCCGGGTACCGCCGTCGGGCCGTACGGTGGGTCGGCGCCTCGACCTGCCGGGGGCCGCGCTCGCCGCCCTGGGCCTGGCCTGCGCGGTGCTGGGGCTCATCGAGGAGATCTGGGTCGTGGTCGGCGTCGGCATCGTGCTGCTCGTGGCGTTCGTCCTCGTCGAGCGCCGGGCGCCGGACCCGATGCTGCCGCTGCGTCTCTTCGCGGTGCGGAACTTCGCGTGGGGGAACCTCGCCACGGCGGCCGTCTACGGAGCGCTGGCCTTCGGTGGGTTCGTGCTGTCCCTGTTCCTGCAGCAGGTCGCCGGGTACTCGGCGACCGCGGCGGGCGTGGCCCAGCTCCCGACGACGTTCGCGATGCTCGCGCTCTCGACGCGCTTCGGGGCGCTCGCGGGCCGCTACGGCGCGCGGTGGTTCATGACCGTGGGGCCGTTGGTCGCCGGGTGCGGCTTCCTGCTCATGCTCACCATGGACGCCGACGCCGACTACCTCACCCAGGTGCTGCCCGGGATCCTGGTGTTCGGCCTCGGTCTCGCGATCACCGTCGCACCGTTGACCGCGGCGATCCTCGGGGCCGTGCCGCCGTCGGACGCCGGGATCGCCTCGGCCGTGAACAACGCCGTCTCCCGGGTCGCGGGACTCGTCGTCATCGCCTTCGCCGGGGTCATCGTCGGCGGTGTGCTCGACGTGGACTCCTTCCACCGGGCGCTCGTGGTGACCGCGGCTCTGCTGGTGGCCGGTGGCCTGGTGAGCATGGTGGGTATCCGTGACGACGGCACGGAGCGGTCGGCGCGGGTGAAATGACGCGGCCGACGCGCTGACCGGCCCTTCCGTGGAGCAGCCACGTGCCGTCGACGGTTACGGTCGAGCGGTGACCGAGGACGAGATCATCGCGGGTGTCCGGCTCTGCCGGCCGGACGGGTCGCTGGACCCCGCCGCGGTGGGGTGGACCCGCGCCCCGTTGCACGACACCTCGGGCATCGGCCGCGGACGGCGCGGGCGGGACAAGCGGTGGGAGTACTGGGGGATCATCACCCCGACGCACGTCGTCGGCGTGACCACCGCCGCCCTCGACTACGCCGCCCTGCACCAGGTGTACGTGCTCGAGCGGTCCACCGGGATCGAGACGGACGAGGTGGTCGTGGCGCCCCTGTCCGGCACCGTCGAGCTGCCGGCCACCCTGGGGCAGGGACGGGTCCGCTCGCGCACCCGCCGGGTCGAGATCGCGGTCGACGACGCCGACGAGGGCGCCGACGGACCGTCCGGTACCCCGGGGACCCGGCTGCGGGCGCGGACCGCGGACGTCGAGCTGGACGTCGTCGTGGACCGGCCGGACGGCCACGAGGTGCTGGGCGTCGTCGTCCCCTGGTCCCCGCGGCGCTTCCAGTACACGCTCAAGGACGTCGGCCGCCCGGTACGCGGGACGTTGCGCGTCGACGGCGTCCTGCACGAGATCGGCGCCCCGGCGTGGGCCGTGCTGGACCACGGCCGGGGCCGCTGGCCGTACTCGGTCGCCTGGCAGTGGGGCGTGGGGAACGGCTCGGTGCGGGACGCCTCGGGGCGGGACCGCCGGCTCGGCCTGCAGCTCGGGGGGACATGGACCCGCCACGGCCCGACCACGGAGAACGCGCTGTTCGTCGACGGCCGGTTGGACAAGGTCCACGACGAGCTGGAGTGGTCGTTCGACCGGCACGCCTACCTGCGTCCCTGGCGGGTGCGGGGGGAGCGGCTGGACCTGTCGTTCGCCCCGTTCTTCGACCGTGTGAGCCGCACGAACCTCGGGGTCGTCGCGTCAGCGACGGACCAGTGCTTCGGCAGCTGGTCGGGCTGGGTCAGGACCGACGCCGGGGAACGGCTGGACGTGCACCGGATCGAGGGCTGGGCGGAGGACGTCCGTCAACGGTGGTGACGACGCGTCACGCGGCGCCGTCGTCGGTCGGGTTGCAGCGTGCGGCGAGCACGGCCATCAGGCCGACGTCGGGACGCCAGGGCTCGAGGTTCCACGTCTCCTTGTCCGGGGCGCCGAGGACGTGGCAGGTGAGCTGGTCGCGCATCGTCGTGGAGCCGACGTCGGGGTCTGCCGCCACCAGCTCGGTCCACACGAGCTCCTCGCCGGCGACGCCGGCCGTCCGTGCCCAGTCGGTCGGCGTGACGGCGAGCGACCGGCCACCCTCACGGTCGCCCCACGAGGTGGCCTCGACCGCCCGGCTCCCCAGGATCATGGTCGAGGTGACCGGCTCGTCGGCATCGAGCCGCACGGCGCCGCCGTCCGCCGCGGTGAGGCGGGCGCCGCCCGACGGGGTCGTCAGGGCCGCGACCGGTGTGCCGTCGTCGTCGTGGACGGTGACCGTCCCGTCGGCGTTCACGACGAGCGACCCGGTGTCCACGGCCAGGGACACCGGCGACCGGGGCCCTGCGCCCACGGTGAACCTGGTGGCGTCGTCGTCGGCCGTCACCTCGGCCGGCCCCACGGAGGTGACGACGAGGCCCACCCCGCCCGACCGGACCACCTCTTCGACCGGTGTCACCGAGGGCGCGGGCACGGGCACGGGCGCGGTGGCCGGTGCCGACGAGACCGACGCGGACGGGGGTACGGGTGCGCCGGACGTGCCGTCGTCGGGGGTGCAGGCGGCGAGCGCACCGACCAGCGCGAGCAGCAGGGCGATCGGCGGCTGAGGGGCGTCGCGGGACGGGCGGCGGCTGGACACGGGACCAGTCTGCGGCACCGTGCCTTGTCCGGACGGTGAGCAGCCCCTGGGAAATTCGGTGAGGTTCGCCTAACCTCACCCTATGAGTGCCTACAGGGGTCGCAGACCGGTCGAGCCGCACGTCCTCGTCGCCGAGGTGGTGTCCACCAAGCGGCTGTCGCCGAACCTGACCCGTGTCACGCTTGGCGGTGAGGGGCTCGCGCAGCTCACCCTCGGAGGCCACGACCAGTGGTTCCGGCTCTTCCTCCCGCGCCCCGGCCAGGACGCCATGCGGCTGCCGACCCGGACCTCGAGCCTCGGCTGGTACGCGCAGTACCTCGCCACCCCGCGCTCCCGGCGCCCGTGGGTGCGCAGCTACACGATCCGGGCCGCCCGCCCCGACCTGCACGAGATCGACGTCGACTTCGTCGTGCACGGCGGTGAGCCGGACGAGCCGCACGGCCCGGGCACCACCTTCGCCGAGACGGCCCGGCCCGGTGACGTCGTCGGCATCCTCGACCAGGGCATCGGCTACAACCCGCGCCACGAGCACGACTGGACGCTGCTCGTGGCGGACGAGTCGGGGCTGCCCGCCGTCGCGGGGGTCTGCGAGTCGCTGGCGGACGACGCCCGTGGCCTCGCGGTCGTGGAGGTGCCGACGGCGGACGACCGGCAGGACTTCCGCGTCCCGGACGGCGTCGAGCTGCTCTGGGTGGAACGGGACCGTGCGGACCCGGCCGCCGTCCCGGGGCAGGCCGCGCTCGCCGTCGTCCGGGACGCGCGGTTCCCGGCCGGTGACGTCTACGCCTTCGCGGCCGGGGAGTCCGGCCTCGCCACCGGTGTGCGCCGGCACCTGGTCAACGACCGGGGCGTCCCCAAGGCCCACGTCGACTTCGTCGGGTACTGGAAGCACGGCCGGGCGGCCCAGAGCTGACCCTGGACCGTCGGTCGGACGGACCGTCGGTCAGACCCGCACGACGATCTTGCCGCGCACGTGCCCGCCCTCGCTGGCGCGGTGCGCCGCGGCGGCGTCCGCGAGCTCGTAGGTCTCGGCGACCTCGACACGCAGCGTCCCGGCGTCGAGCATCGCGGCCAGGTCGTCCAGGTCGCCTGTCGACGGGCGCACCCACACGTACTGCCCGCCGTGCTCGTCACGCGCGGCCGGGTCGGTGATCGAGGTGATCGTCCCGCCGTCGGCCAGCACCGCGGCGGAGGTCGCCACCGCGTCGCCGCCGACGTAGTCGAGCGCCACGTCGACGCCGTCGGGCGCCAGCTCGCGCACCCGGTCGGCGAGGCCGTCGCCGTAGGTCACCGGCTCCGCGCCGAGGGACCGCAGGAACGCGTGGTTCGGCTCGCTCGCGGTACCGATCACCCGGGCGCCGAGCGAGCGGGCGATCTGCACCGCGAAGGCGCCCACGCCGCCCGCCGCGGCATGGACCAGCGCGGTGTGTCCGTCCCGGACGCCGGAACGCCGGACCGTCTGCAGCGCGGTGAGGCCCGCCAGGGGGACGGCTGCCGCCTCCTCGAACGTCAGGGAGCGCGGCTTGCGCGCCAGCGTGCGTACGGGCGCGGCCACGAGCTCGGCGAACGTACCGCCATGCACGACGTCGGTGCGCACGTACCCGTAGACCTCGTCGCCCACCTGGAGCTCCGGCGTGTCGAGACCCACCTGCTCCACGACGCCGGCGACGTCCCAGCCGGGCGTCACCGGGAACCGGGCGTCCAGCAGCCCGTCCAGATATCCCTCCCGGACCTTCCAGTCGACGGGGTTGACGGAGGTCGCGCGGACCCGGACCACGACGACGTCCGGGCCGGGGTGGGGGTCGGGGTGCTCGGTGAGCTCGAGGACGTCGGCGTCGCCGTACCGGCCGTAGGTGATTGCTCGCATGCCAGGGGAAACCGGCGACCCGGGCCAGCCATTCCGGGCCCCCGCCCGGCCGCCGTCGTCGCCGATCTCGATCCGGACCCATCCGGACGCGCCACACCTCCGAACCCCCGACAGGTCGCGAACGTCGCGGCCCGGAACGAAGGGATCGATCATGAAGGCACGCACCCGCGCCGCGCTCGTCGCGCCGGCCCTCTCGCTCGCCGGACTGCTCGCCGTGACCGGAACGGCCTCGGCCGCGGACGGAACCGCTCAGGGCGATCTCACCCCCGTCCCGCTGAACGGCGTGGACGGCAGCGGCGAGGCGATGGTCTGGGTCGAGGGCACCACGCTGACCGTGGAGTTCGCGGCCTCCGGCCTGCTCGCCGGCAGCCCGCACGCCGCTCACCTGCACTACGGCGAGGACGCCACGAACCAGTGCCCCGTCGAGAGCGACGACGCCGACGACTCGGGCACCATCACCACGTCCGAGGGTGTCCCGTCCTACGGCTCGGTCCAGGTCTCCCTGACCACCGAGGGCGACACGTCGGGCGACTCGGCGCTCGCCGTCGACCGGTTCGACACCGCCGAGGGCGGCGAGATCGACTACCAGCGCGGTGAGATCGAGGTCTCCGAGGACCTCGCGGACGACATCCTCGCCGGTGACGTCGCCCTCGTCGTGCACGGCGTCGACCACGACGGCAGCGGTGCCTACGACGGCGACACCGAGTCGGACCTCGACCCGTCGCTGCCGGCCGAGGCCACGGACCCGGCGCTGTGCGGCATCCTCGCCGCCTCGCAGATGGACGAGATGCCGGCCGGCGGCGTGGCCACCGGCACCGGTGGCACCGCCGGGACCGAGAACCTTGGTCTGATCGCCGGTGGTGGTGTGGCGCTCCTCGCGGGCGCCGGCCTGACCGCCGGTCTGGTCGCCCGCCGTCGGACCGTGAGCCAGGACTCCTGATGGTCGGCCGACGCGCGACCGTCGTCCTCGCCGCCGGGCTGCTGCTCGGCGGCGGCACGGCGGTCGCCGTCGGGCTGGGTACGCAGGAGCCGGCACCCGTGCCGGCACCGGTGGGAGGGATGACGGCGGCTGAGCCGTCGCCGCCCCCGTCCTCGTCCCGCTCCGCGCCGCCCGAGGCGCTGCCCGGCCCGAGCACCGCCCCGAGCGCCGCCGAGCCGGTCGCACCGTCCGACGAGCCGACCGCGGAGGAGCGCAGCGCTCCACCCGAGCGGGTGCGGATCCCGGCCATCGACGTCGACTCGCGGCTGCTGCACCTGGGCCTGAACGACGACGGCACGATCGAGGTCCCCGCGGGTGACGACATCGACCGCGCCGCCTGGTTCGACGGGTCCCCGCGGCCCGGCGACCAGGGGCCGGCGGTCATCGAGGGACACGTCGACAGCCCGAACGGCGAGTCGGTCTTCTACCACCTGTCCACGCTGGAACCGGGGCAGAAGGTGCACGTCGAACGCAAGGACGGGACCACGGTCACCTTCGAGGTCGACCGTGTCGAGGCGTACGACAAGGACGAGTTCCCGACCCGGCGCGTGTACGCCAACACCGAGGGCCCCGAGCTGCGTGTCATCACGTGCGGCGGAGCCTGGGACCCGGAGGCCGGCCACTACCAGGACAACACCGTCGTGTACGCCCACCAGGTGTGAGTCACTCGACGCGGACGTCCTGCGGCCCCTTGTCCGGGCGCCGACCCCGCCAGACAGGGTGCCGCAGGCTCCCCGCGCCGGGCGAGCCCCCGGTCCACCCGGCGTGCATCACCTCGACCACCTCGGACGGGTCCACCCAGCGCGTCCCCGCGGCGTCGACGGCCGGGACGTCCACGGCCGCGGTGGAACGCTCTCGCGAACCCAGCACCTCGCGCAGCGACCGCCGCTCCGCGTCCCCGAAGCCGGAGCCGACCCGTCCCACGAAGCGCAGGCCCTCGCCGTCGGGCACCGCGAGCAGCAGGCCGCCGACAGACCGCGGGTCCTCGGTCGGTGTCCCGCTGCGCAGCGGACGCCATCCCACGACGACCGCCTCCTGCATCTCGACGTGCTTGGCGCGCAGCCAGTCGCGCGAGCGGCGCCCTGCCGCGTAGCCGGCCCGCCGTCGCTTCGCCACGATCCCCTCCAGCCCGAGACGGCGTGACTCGGTCAGCGCGTCCGCCGCGCCGCCGGGCAACGTTTCCGGCACGTGCACGGGGCGCCGCGGGGTGAGCACGCGGGCGAGCATCGCACGCCGTTCGTCGTAGGGGTGGTCGGTGACGTCGATGCCGGCCACCCGCAGCACGTCGAAGAGCACGAGATCGACGCCCACGCGACGGCGCGCACGCTCGACCTCCCGCGGCTTGACCAGGTTGGCCCGGCTCTGCAGCCGCCGGAAGCTGGGCCGGCCCTGCGGGTCGAGCGCGACCACCTCACCGTCGAGCACCAGCGGCACCTCGTCGTCGGCGACCATCTCCGCCAGCTCCTGGAGCTCCGGGAACGTGGGTGTCAGGTCCCGGCCCGACCGTGAGGTCAGGCGCACGCGGGTTGTCGGCGGGCGGCCGCCGTCCGTGCCGGCGCCCGTGCCGTCGCCCGCAGCGCCGCCAGGTCCCTCGGGCACGTCGGCGGGTACGACCTCGACGATCGCCCGGAACCCGTCCCACTTGGCCTCGAACGCCCACTCGTCGGCCTCCATGCGGGCGAGCTCCGCGGGTGGCGCCGTGGTCGCGAGCATCGGGCGCGGTGGCGGGCCGGCGGCCGGTGTCGGGGCGTCGGGCAGTGTCTCGGCGTCGCCGGTCGAGGTCGTACCGGTCGAGGTCGTACCGGTTGACGGCGCGGCGCCGTCGGGCTGTTCCTTGGTGCGGTGGATCAACCAGGAGCTCGCGCTGCCGTCGCGGCCACCGGTCTGGATGAGGGCGAGCCGGCGCGACCCCCGGCGCTCGCTGTGCAGCGTGACGATGACCTCCTTGCCCTCGCGCCACTTCTCCAGCTCGTAGGTGCCGGCGTCCCAGATCGTCACCTCGCCTGCGCCGTACTCGCCGGACGGGATCGTGCCCTCGAACTGCCCGTACTCCAGGGGGTGGTCCTCGGTCTGCACCGCGAGGTGGTTGCGGGACGGGTCGGTCGGTTCACCCTTGGGCAGCGCCCAGCTCACCAGCACCCCCTCGTGCTCCAGGCGGAAGTCCCAGTGCAGGCGGCGGGCGTGGTGCTCCTGGACGACGAACGACGGGCGGGCCTCCTCGCCCGGTGCGGACGGGGGCCCGCCGTGCCCGGCCGACCCCTCCGGGTGCGGGTCCGGGCGCCCGGCGTCCGGCCCGAAGGGCTCCGGCGTCCTGCCGGGGTCACGCTTGGCCCGGTACGTCTCGAGCCGCTGGAACGAGGCGAGCCGATCCGGCGTCGGCTCCAGCCGCGACAGGTGGCCGGTGAGCAGCGGGGCCAGCAGGTCGCCGTCGCGGTCGAGCCGCTCGAGGACCTCGGTGTGGCTCAGCTGGCGCAGGTCCGGGTCGTCGAGCTCGTCCCACGTCCGCGGTGCCGCGACCGTGGGCTCCCCGCGCCCGCGCAGCGAGTACGGCGCGATCGTCGTCTTCGACCCGTTGTTCTGCGACCAGTCGACCAGCACCTTGCCCACGCGCAACGACTTCTTCATGTCGCTGACCACCAGGTCCGGACGGGCCGACTCCAGGTGCCGGGCCAGCTCCTTGGCGACGGCGGAGACGTCGTCGGAGGTGAGCTCGCCGTGCGCCGCGGTGAGCGCCGCGTACAGGTGGATGCCCTGGGAGCCGCTCGTCACCGGCAGCGGGTCCAGGTTCATGCCCGCGAGGACGTCCCGGGCGAGCCGGGCGACCTCCGCGCACTCGGCCAGACCCGCGCCGGGTCCCGGGTCGAGGTCGAGGACCAGGCGGTCCGGGGCCAGCGGCGTGCCCGTGCGGCCGAACTGCCACTGCGGGGTGTGGATCTCGAGCGTGGCGGTCTGGCCCAGCCAGGTCAGGGTGGCGAGGTCGTCGACCAGCACGTAGTCGTTGGTCGACGACGTGTGCCGGATGGTGCGCCGCGGCACCCACTCGGGTGTCGAGGCGTCGAGGTTCTTCTGGAAGAACATCTGCCCGTCCACCCCGTCCGGCCACCGCTTGCGCGTGGCCGGACGGTGCGCGGCGTGCGCCACGAGCGCGGGCGCCACCTGGGCCAGGTAGTGCAGCACCTCGCCCTTGGTGGTGCCCGTCGCCGGGTAGAGCACCTTGTCGAGGTTCGTCAGCTGGAGCCGGCGGCCTTCCACCGAGACCGTCTGGGGCCGGGACCGGGGCGCGTCGGCGGGTGCCATGGGTTCATGCTGCCCCGGCCCGGGGCGGGGCGCAGTCCCGGGTCACTCCCAGCGGAACCAGAGAGCCGACAGCAGCGTGCCGACGAGGGTCGCCACCACCAGGCCGACGACGGCGGAGGCCGGTACGGGAGCGCCGGCCCAGGCGGCGCCGAGCGCGTCGACGGTGGCGCCGAAGGGCAGCACCCCACCGATCTGGGCCAGCACGTCCGGCAGGTTCTCCCGGCCCCCGAACAGTCCGCCGACGGCGGCCATACCGAGAAAGGCGACCAGTCCGATGGCCACCGAGGACTGTGGCGTGGGGGAGACCGCGGCCACGAGCATGCCGACGGCGTACATCGCCGCGATCGCCAGCGCCAGCACACCGGTCGCGGTCCAGGGGGCCGCCGGTGCGTGGGCACCGTAGGCCACGAACGCCACCCCCAGGGTGAGCGCCAGCCCGACCAGGATCTGCGCGATCCCGACGGCGGCCTGCGCGACCAGCACCATCACCGGGGACGCCGGAGTCACGCCGAGCCGGCGCAGCACTCCGGTGCGGCGATAGGTGGCCAGGAAGCTCGGCATGTTCACGACCCCGACCATGGCGACGACGAACGCCAGGGTGAGGGGCAGCAGGTAGAGGTCGAAGGCGGTGCGTCCGCCCGTGCCGGGGATCACGGTCTCGGCGCCGCTCTGGGTGCCGTTCATCACGAGGATGAGGACGGGCATGCCGATCGGGACGATCAGACCGGCCGTGTCGCGGGCGACCATCTTCGCCTCGGCGACCGTCATGGCGAGCCACGCGCGGACGCCGGGACGGACCTCGGGCAGGCGGGGGACCAGGGTGTCGGTCATCGTGCGGCTCCCGTCAGGGTCAGGTAGGCCTCTTCGAGCCCGGCATCCGTCGGCAGGTCGGCGTCCGTGACGAGTCCGGCGGGAGTGTTGTCGGCGACGACGCGGCCGGCGTCGAGCACGATCGCGCGGTCGCACAGCTTCTCCACCTCGTCCATGTGGTGACTCACCAGCAGCACCGTGGTGCCGTCCTCGCGCAGTCCGCGCACCAGGTCGAGCATGCCGCGACGGGCCTCGGGATCGAGACCCGTGGTGAGCTCGTCGAGGATCACCACCCGCGGGTTGCCGACCAGCGCCACGGCGATCGAGGTGCGCTGCCGCTGTCCTCCGGAGAGGTTGCCGAACCGCGTCTCGTGCTGGTCGCCCAGCCCCATCGCCTCGACGAGCTCGCCGGGGTCGCGGCCCGTCGGGTAGAAGGACCGGTGCAGCCTGACCAGCTCGCCGACGGTCAGGGCGTCCTGGAGCTGTGGTTCCTGGAGCTGGACGCCCAGGACGCCGCGGACCTTCGCGCGGTCGGCGCGCGGGTCGTGACCCAGCACGCTCACCGTGCCCGTGTCCGCAGCGCGCAGGCCGCTGACGAGGCTCACCACCGTGGACTTACCGGCGCCGTTGCGGCCGAGCAGCCCGACGATCTCACCGACCTCGATGCGGAGGCTCACGTCGTCCGCCGCCACGGTGGTGCGGCCGCGCCGCCGGTACTCCTTGTGCAGGTGCGTCGCTCGGATCGCTGTCATGACCACGACGCTAGGGACGGCGGGCACCCCGCCGCGCGTGCCGGCGGTCACGACCTCCGACCGTGACCTCTGGCACCCGCGGCGCGGCGCTGACCTGCCGTAGCGTGGGACGGTGCGACGACCAGGGGCAGACGCGGCGGCAGGGCTGGCGGTGCTCGGCGTGTGCGTGGGCGTCGTGGTGATCGTGCCGTTCATCGTCGAGCGGTCGTCCTACCTGGTGGCGCCGTGGATGTGGTGGGTCGCGGCGGTCGCCTTCGTGGCGCTGACCCTCTGGGTGATGGTGCAGAAGCCGCACGCCCCGGGGACGGTGGCGGGTGTCGCCGGCCAGACGGTGCTCGCGGGTGTGCTGATCATCGGGCTGCCGGGGGCGGGCTGGTTGCCGATCCTGCTCGTGTTCGGCGCCGCGCTGAGCACGTACCTGGTGTCGTGGCGGGTGACGACGGCGGTGATCGCGGCCAACACCGTGGTCCTCGTGGTCAGCTCGGTGCTCGGTGCCGAGCGCCGGGGCGCGGAGCTGCCGGTGGCCGAGGTCGTCTTCGGGGCGGGCCTGTACCTGCTCCTCCAGGTCTCCGCCGCGTTCGTCAGTGCCGCCCTGCAGCGTGAGCAGCGCATGCGGGTCGAGCTCTCGGTGGCGCACACCGAGCTCGCGGCGGCGACGGTGCTGCGCGACGAGGTGAGCCGGGCCTCGGAACGCCTGCGGATCGCGCGCGAGCTGCACGACCTGCTGGGTCACCAGCTCACGGTGCTGACGCTGGAGCTGGAGTCGGCCGTCCACCGGACCGGTCCGGAGCAGGCCGAGCACGTCGAGCGGGCGCGGAGCATGGCGCGCGAGCTCCTGGCAGACGTGCGCACGACCGTGGGCGAGCTCCGCCGTCGGGCGCCGGACCTGCGTGAGGCGCTCGGCGCGGTCGCGGCCGCGGTCCCGCACCCGAGGCTCGAGGTGTCGGTGGCGGACGACGTCGCCGCCGACGAGGAGCAGACGGCCGCGCTGGTGCGGGTGGCTCAAGAGGTCGCGACCAACGCCGTGCGGCACGCCGTCGAGGCGTCGGTCCTGACGATCGAGGTCACGGCGGACGGCGAGCGGCTGAGGCTGGTCGCGCACGACGACGGGTACGCCGCCGGGACGGTGACGCCGGGCAACGGGTTGCGCGGCATCGTCGAGCGCGTCGAGGTGCTGGGCGGGGCGGTGCGCTTCGACGGCTCGCGGGGCTTCCGGATCGAGGCCGCGATGCCGCAGCGGGTGCGCTCGTGACGCGGGCACCGGCGGCACCCGGGGAGCTGCGCCTGGTGCTCGTCGACGACCAGACGCTCGTGCGTCACGGCATCCGGAGCCTGCTGGAGATCGCCGGGGGTCTCGACGTGGTGGCCGAGGCGGACGACGGCGCGGCGGGGGTGGAGGCCGTGGTGGCGCACGGCCCGGACGTGGTGCTGCTCGACCTGCGCATGCCGGGGACGGACGGGTTGTGGGCGCTGCGTGAGCTGCGCCGTCGTGGGCTGCACGTGCCGGTGCTGGTGCTGACGACGTTCGACGACGACGAGCTCGTGCTCGGCGCGCTGCGCGCGGGGGCGCAGGGCTACCTGCTCAAGGATGTGACCGTCGCGCAGCTCGCAGGTGCGGTGCGCACCCTGGCCGGCGGCGGCACCCACGTCCAGCCGTCGGTGACGGCCCGGTTGCTGCGCGCCGTGCGGTCGTCCCCGGCAGCGGACCTCGGGATCGACGACGCGCACGTCCAGCCGCTGACCGAGCGCGAGACCGAGGTGCTGCGGCTCGTGGCGGAGGGCTGCACCAACCGGGAGATCGCCGAGGTGCTGCACCTGGCACCCGGCACCGTGAAGAACCACGTGTCCGCCGTGCTGCTCAAGCTGGACACCACGGACCGCACCAAGGCGGTGCTGCGCGCGCTGCACCACGGCCTGCTCTCGTGAGGCGGGGTCCCCGGACGGCCTGGTGGCGGTCGGTGGGACACTGGTGACGTGCAGATTCCTCTCGTGTGGTCGCTCGTCCTCGTCCTCGCCGCCGTCTGGAATCTCGTCGTGTGGCCCCAGTTCTGGCGACGCGTGACCAAGGACGCCCGCGCCCGTGACGACGCCGGCCGACCGACGCGGTTCTACACCGTCCATGCCGTGCTCGTCGGGGTCTCCGTCGTCCTCGCGCTGCTGGTCGGCGTCGTGGGCGTGCTCGGTCTGCTCGGCTGACGCTCGATCGCCCTGCGCGCTCGCGCGTCCCGCGTGAGACTGGGGTGATGAGGGCCATCTGGAAGGGTGCCGTGACGTTCGGCCTCGTCAACGTCCCGGTGAAGCTGTACAGCGCGACGTCCGACCACGACGTCTCGCTGCACCAGGTCCACGACGCGGACGGCGGCCGGATCCGCTACCGGCGCGTCTGCGAGCTCGACGGCGAGACGGTGCCCTACGAGCACATCGACAAGGCGTACGACGACGGCGAGCAGGTGGTCGTGCTGACCAAGCAGGACTTCGCCGCGCTGCCGGCGGAGACCCACCGCGAGATCGAGGTGGTGGAGTTCGTGCCGAGCGACCAGGTCGACCCGATCCTGCTGGACCGGACCTACTACCTCGAGCCGGACTCGAAGAGCCCCAAGGCGTACGTGCTGCTGCGGCGCACCCTGGAGGAGACGGACCGGACGGCGATCGTGAAGTTCGCGCTGCGCCAGCGCACCCGGCTCGCGGCGCTGCGCGTGCGCGAGGAGGTGCTGACCCTGCAGACGCTGCTGTGGGCGGACGAGATCCGGGAGGCCGAGTTCCCGTCCCTGGACGCCTCGACCTCCGTCACCGACAAGGAGCTGGCGATGTCCGCCCAGCTGGTGGCGAGCTACGAGTCCGACTTCACGCCCGAGGACTACACGGACGAGTACCAGGTCCAGCTGCGCCAGCTCATCGACGCCAAGATCGAGAAGGGCGACACGTTGGACCCCGCGGAGACCTTCGGGGAGCAGGAGGAGGGGGAGGGCGCCGAGGTCGTCGACCTCATGGAGGCCCTCAAGCGATCCGTCGCCGCGCAGCGCAAGACCGGCTGACCGTCGTCGCGGGGGCTCGTCCTGGCAGCTCAGGCGGTGGCGGACTGTCGCAGGCGCTCGACCAGCGCCAGCAGCTCCTCGAGCGGCGGGGGCTCGGCGCCGAGGGAGGCGCGGTGGTAGATGCCGTCGCTGAGGAGCACGACGGCGCGGGCCACCGCCGGGTCGTGGACCTGCTCGGCGACGGCGTCGGTCCACGCCTGCTCGGCCGCGTCGAGCGCGCCGCGAGCACGCGGGTAGGCGCCGCGCGCGAGCTCCGCCACGGCGAGGTAGGTGCGGTCGAACTCGCTGCCCACGGCGGACGAGGTGCGCAGCAGGTAGTGCACGGGGCCCTCGGGTGCGGACCGCATCGCGGAGACGTCGGCGGAGATCAGCCCGGTGAGGTGCTCGACCAGGCCGTCGACGAGGGCGTCCTTGGAACCGAAGTGGTAGAGCAGCCCGCCCTTCGAGACGCCCGCGTGCTCGGCGACGGCGTCGAGCGTGGCGGACCGCTCGCCGGAGGTCACGAGGAGGTCGGTGAACGCGTGCAGCACCTTGGCGCGGGCTGCCGGTGGGGGAGGCATGGTTGCACCCTACCGGCGGACGCGTTACTGTACCGACTAGACGGTGCAGAAGCTCGACGCGACGCGTCGCCCTGACCGTCGTGTGCTGTGAGAGGCATCCGCCATGGCTCAGATCCCCACGGCACCGGCACCCTCGACGACGAACCCCTCCGCCCCCGGCGCCGCGTCCCCGACCACTGCGGCGCGGCGGTGGGTCGCCCTCGCGGTCCTCATGCTGCCGGTGCTCCTGGTGTCCATCGACAACACCGTCCTCAGCTTCGCGCTGCCCCAGATCTCGGCCGCTCTCGAGCCGGGCGGCACCCAGCTGCTCTGGATCGTCGACTCCTACTCCCTGGTGCTCGCCGGCCTGCTCGTCCCGATGGGTTCGATCGCCGACCGGGTGGGCCGCCGTCGGCTGCTGCTGACCGGTGCCGTCGGCTTCGCCGCGGTCTCCGCCGTGGCCGCGTTCGCCCCGACGGCGGAGACCCTCGTCGCCGCGCGGGCGGCGCTCGGCTTCTTCGGCGCCATGCTCATGCCGTCGGCGCTGTCGCTGCTGCGCAACGTCTTCACCGACCGCTCCGAGCGCCGGCTGGCCATCGCGATCTTCGCCTCGGGCTTCGCCGCCGGCTCGGCCGTCGGCCCGATCGTCGGGGGCGTGCTCCTCGAGCACTTCTGGTGGGGCTCGGTCTTCCTGCTCGCGGTGCCCGTCCTGGTGCTGATGCTCGTGCTCGCACCGATCTACGTCCCGGAGTCGCGGGACCCGGCGCCCGGCCGCATCGACCCCGTCTCCATCGTGCTCGTGATGGTGGCGATGACGGCCGTCGTCCTCGGCATCAAGACGCTCGCCGAGGGCGAGGTCTCCGGGGTCGCCGAGATGCTGCTCGGCCTCGGTGTCGGGGCGGTGTTCGTCCGCCGCCAGCTGCGCCGCCCGGACCCCATGCTCGACGTCCGCCTCTTCCGGCACGGGGCGTTCACCGGCAGCGTGCTGGTGAACCTGCTCTCGGTGTTCTCGCTCGTGGGGTTCCTGTTCTTCGTCTCCCAGGACCTCCAGCTCGTCATCGGGCTGTCGCCGGTCCAGGCGGGTCTCGTGCTCCTGCCCGGGACCGTCACCATGGTCGTCGCCGGTCTGTCGGTGGTCCGTGTCGTGCGCCGCGTGCGCCCCGCGTCCGTCGTGGCCACGGGGCTGTGCGTGTCCGCGACCGGCTACCTCGTCACCGCCCTCGTGGCCGGTCGCGGCGAGGCCGGCTGGATCGCCGCGGCGTTCGTGCTGCTCTCCCTCGGGGTCGGGATGGCGGAGACGATCTCGAACGACCTCATCGTCTCCACGGTCCCGCCGGCCAAGGCCGGCGCCGCCTCGGCGATCTCCGAGACCGCCTACGAGGTCGGCGCCGTGCTGGGCACGGCCGTGCTGGGCGGCATCCTCACCGCGTCGTACCAGGCGTCGGTCGTGGTGCCCGACGGCGTCGCCGCGGCGGACGCCGCCCGGGCGGCCGAGACGCTCGGCGGGGCGACCAACGTCGCGGCAGGGCTCCCGGCGGAGCAGGCGACCGTGCTGCTCGACTCCGCCCACGCCGCGTTCGGCAGCGGCGTGGTCACCACGTCGGTCATCGGCCTCGTCGCGGTCCTGGTCGCCGCCGTGGTCGCGCGGACGACGCTGCGCCGTGTGACCTCCTGACGCGCCGCCCGGGGAAGGGCTGTGCCGGAAGCCGGGCGGCGCGATGTCAGGATGGTGCCACCATGACCGAACACCGCACCCCGCCCCGCTGGCTGCGCTGGGCGCTCGCCGTCGTCGCGGTCGTCACCGCCTGCGTCGGTCTCGGCATCACGACGGCGTCCGCCACGCTGAGCCTCGGGCCGCACGAGGCCGAGTACGCCGTCGACACCGACGGGCTCGTCGTCGTCGACCTCGGGCCGCTCGGCACCCTCGAGATCGACTCGCCCCTCCCGCTCGGCCTCGGCGTGGACGTCACCGTCAAGGAGATCCCGGCCGACCTGTCCGCCGTCGGCGCCTCGTCGACGCTCGACCGGCTCGTCGGCGACCTGGACGGTTACCTGCAGTTCTACGACAGCCCGCAGGTGACGATCGACGCGGTGACCGTGGCGCTGCTCGGGGACGCCGCACGACGGGCGGGTCTCGCGCTCGCCGTCGTCGCGCTGCTGGGCTGGGGGGTGCGGGCGCTGCTGGGCGGCCCCAGGAGGCGCGAGCTCACGGCGGTGCTCGCCCCGCGGACGTGGCAGCTCACGGCCGGTGTCGTCGTCGTCGCCTTCATCGGCGGGGCGTTCGTCTCGGCGGACGTCGACACGCCGCGCCCCGGACGCCCGGCCTCGGAGGTGTTCGCGGGGACGTCGCTGGAGGGCGCGCGCATCACCGGGCGGCTCGCCGGGGTGATCGACACCTACGGTGGTCAGCTCGTCGAGCTGTACGACGAGAACGAGGCCTTCTACGAGGCAGCCCGCTCCGACCTCGGCACGGCGTGGAGCTCCTGGGAGATCCGCCACGCCGTGCGGACGAACCTGGGCGAGGAACCCGCCGATCCCGCCACGGGCGCCGACGGTGACGTCGTGACGATGCTGGTCGTCTCCGACCTGCACTGCAACACCGGCATGTCGACGGTGATCGAGGAGGTGGTCGAGCGCTCCGAGCCCGACGTGGTGCTCAACGCCGGCGACACGACGATGAACGGCACCGCCGTCGAGAAGGTCTGCGTGGACGCCTTCGCCTCGGCGGTCGGCGACGTCCCGATGGTGGTCGCCGACGGCAACCACGACTCGACGCTCACCTCCCAGCAGGAGGCGGCGCACGGCCAGATCATCCTCGACGGTGACGTGGTCGAGGTCGCCGGCGTGCGGATCCTGGGTGACCGGGACGCCCTGGAGACCCGCATCGGCGAAGGGACCTACCCCGCGCGCGAGCAGACGCCGGCCGAGCAGGCGGCGAACCTGGCCGAGACCGCCTGCGAGGAGGAACCTGACCTGCTGCTGGTCCACACTCCGGTCGTGGGTGTGCCGGCGCTGGAGTCGGGATGCGTCCCGTTCCAGGTCTCCGGCCACACCCACCGGCGATCAGGACCGCTGCAGGTGGGGCGCGGCATGCGGTACGTCTCGGCGAGCACGGCGGGTGCCGCCTCGGGGCAGCCCACCGTGGGCCCGTTGCGGGGCACCGCCGAGATGACGCTGCTGCGCATCGACACCGCTACCCGTGAGTGGCTCGACACCCAGGTGATCGAGGTGACGCCGGACGGCGAGGCGACCGTCCACGACCGCGTCCCCGTGCCCGAGGTCGTCCCGCCGGTGGGCGAGCTGGCCGACCCGGCGCCGCTGGTCTCGCCCTCGTCGCCCGAGGACCCCGCGGAGACGGTCGCACCCTCGGACGAGCCCTCGGTCGACGTCCCGATCGCGCCCTGAGCGCCGCCGCCGCGCGTAGGCTCTTCCGTGTGACCGACACCGAGACGCAGCCGGCCGACCTCACGCCCGTGGCGCAGGACTACCTCAAGGCCGTGTGGTCCGCGCAGGAGTGGAGCGACGACAAGGTCACCACCGGTCTGCTCGCCGACCGGCTCGGCGTCGGCCCCTCCACCGTCTCGGAGACCGTGCGCCGGCTGACGGCCCAGGGACTGCTCGGGCACGAGCCGTACAGCGGGGTGTGGTTGACCGACCTCGGGCGCCGGCACGCGTTGACGATGGTCCGTCGGCACCGGTTGATCGAGACCTGGCTGGTGCGCGAGCTCGGCTACACCTGGGACGAGGTCCACGACGAGGCGGAGGTGCTCGAGCACGCGGTCTCCGACCGTCTCGTCGAGCGGATCGACGCCCGGCTGGGGCACCCCCGCCGCGACCCGCACGGCGACCCGATCCCGACGGCGGACGGCCGGGTCGTGCGTCCGGACGCCATCCTGCTGGCCGATCTCGCCGAGGGAGAGGTCGGCGTGGTCGCCCGGATCTCCGACGCCGACCCGGACGCGCTGCGGTACCTGGCCGGGCTGGGCCTCGACCTGGACCTCGAGATCACCGTGGTGCGGCGCCGCGACTACGCCGGGACCCTGACGGTGGCCTGGAGCGGGGCCGACGGGCCGGTGTCCGTCGACCTGGGGCACCTGGCGGCCTCGCGCGTGCGGGTGGTCCGCGCGTAGGCTGGGTCCCTTCCCGACGGTGTGCTCGCAGTCTCTGCGACGCGCCGTCGAATCGTTTCGAGCACTTCCGAGAACTCGAGGAACTCCGTGACCCTGGCTCCCTCCCGCCCCGCGGCGCGCCTGCGCCTCAGCCCCGCCTCGTGGGCCCTCTTCGCGCTCGCGCTCGGCGGCTTCACGATCGGCACCACCGAGTTCGCCACCATGGGCATGCTCCCGCAGTTCGGCGCCGACCTGGGCGTGAGCGACCCGGTGGCCGGGCACGCCGTGACGGCCTACGCCGTCGGCGTCGTCGTGGGCGCCCCGCTGCTGACCGTCGCCGCCGCGCGCATGTCCCGGCGTCGGCTGCTGCTGTGGCTGATGGGCTTCTACACCGTGGCCAACGTGGTCTCGGCGGCCGCGCCGAGCATCGAGTGGCTGGTGGCCGGCCGGTTCCTCGCGGGCCTGCCGCACGGGGCCTTCTTCGGCGTCGGCGCCGCGGTCGGGGCCTCCGTCGCCGGGCCGGGTCGGCGCGGGCACGCGGTGGCCGTGATGATGACGGGGCTCACCGTCGCCAACGTGATCGGGGTGCCGCTGTCCACCGCCGTCGGCCAGGCGTTCGGGTGGCGGGTCGCGTTCGTGCTCATCGGCGCGCTCGGCGGCGTCGCCCTGCTGGGGCTGTGGCGGTTCGTGCCGGAGCGCGGACCCGTCGAGTCCAGCGTGCGCCAGGAGCTCGGCGCGCTGGCGAACGGACCGATGTGGGTGGCGTTCGTCGCCGGCGCGATCGGGTTCGGCGGGCTGTTCGCCGTCTACACCTACGTCGCGCCGACCGTCACCGAGGTGACCGGGATGAGCGAGGGCGCCGTGCCCTGGGTGCTGGCGGCGATGGGCGTCGGGATGACGGTCGGCACGCTCGTGGGCGGACGGCTCGCCGACCGCTCGGTGCTGGGCACCGTGATCGGCGGGTTCCTGACCACCGCCGCGGCCCTCGTCCTGTTCGCGCTGACCGCGACGTCGCCCGTCGGTGCCGTGGCCGGGCTCTTCCTGCTGGGCGTCACCTCCCAGGTGCTGGGGCTGGCCATGCAGACACGGCTCATGGACCTCTCGCCCCGGGCGGAGTCGCTCGGTGCCGCCCTGTGCCACTCGGCCCTCAACCTGGCTAACGCCGGCGGCGCGTTCTTCGGCGGGCTCGTCATCGCCGCGGGCTACGGGTACGTGGCTCCCGCCTGGACCGGCCTGGTGCTGACCTTCGTCGGCCTCGCCATCGTGCTGCTGTCGGTGCGGGCACGCTGGTCCCACCGGGCGGTGCGGGCTCCTGGGTCGGGCCCGACCTCCTGACCGCGTACTCCCAGCACCGTCCCAGGACGGTGCGGTACCGTCACCCGCGTGACCGACACGACGGTGAGCACGGACGGTTCCGCCCAGAGCCCGGACGGCCTCGATCCTGCGGTGCCTGCGCCCGTGCTGCGCACGCTGTCGACCCGCGCCTTCGGCACGTTGCTGGTCGTCCTCGGTGGCATCGGGCTCGCCGGGTCGATGTGGCTGGCGATCGAGAAGATCCTCAAGCTGCAGGACCCCGGACGCACGACCTCGTGCAGCATCAACGTGTTCCTCGACTGCGGCGTCGCCATGGGGTCGTGGCAGGGGGCCCTGCTCGGTTTCCCCAACCCGTTCCTCGGGGTCGCGGCGTTCCCGGTGGTGATCACCACGGGCGTCGTGCTGCTCGCGGGAGCCCGGCTGCCGCGCTGGTACCTGCTGAGCCTGCTGGCCGGCACCGTCCTGGGTCAGGCGCTCATCTTCTTCCTCATGTGGACCAGCTTCTACGTGCTGGTCGCCCTGTGCCCGGCCTGCATGATCGTGTGGACCGCCATGTGGCCGTTGCTGTGGGTGCAGGTCGTGCGCGCCGTGCAGTCCGGGGACCTGCCGGCGAGCGAGGGCCTGCGACGCGCCGTCGTGGGCAACCGCTGGGTGATCCTCGTCATCGGGTACGTCGTCGCCGTCGCGTGGCTCCTGCTCGCCGTGGGACCGGCGCTCGTCGGCTCCTTCTGAGGCGGCAGAACCCGGCGGGCCGGGCGAGGCCCGGCCGGTAGACTCCCCGGCGTGAGCACGCCAGACACCGAGACCCAGCAGCGACCCTCCGAGCCCGCCCACCGGTACACGCCCGCCCTCGCGCAGGAGATCGAGGAGCGCTGGCAGGACCGCTGGGACGAGCGCGGCACGTTCTACGCCGCGAACCCGTCGGGCGAGCTCACGAGCGGCGACGGCGAGCACGCCGGCGCAGCCGAACCGTTCTTCATCATGGACATGTTCCCGTACCCCTCGGGCGCGGGGCTGCACGTGGGGCACCCGCTGGGATTCATCGCCACGGACGTGGTCGGACGGTTCCGCAGGATGTGCGGCGACAACGTGCTGCACGCCATGGGGTTCGACGCCTTCGGCCTGCCCGCCGAGCAGTACGCGGTGCAGACCGGTGAGCACCCGCGCCTGGTCACCGAGCGGAACATGGTCACCTACCGGCGGCAGCTGCGCCGCATGGGCCTGGGCCACGACCCGCGCCGCAGCTTCGCGACCATCGACAGCGACTACGTGCGCTGGACCCAGTGGATCTTCCTGGAGATCTTCGACTCCTGGTACGACGCCGACGCCGAGCCGGTCGGGAAGCCGTCCGACGGCAGCCAGACAACCCAGCGAGGCCGCGCGCGACGCATCGCCGAGCTCCGTGACGAGCTGGCCGCCGGCACCCGCGCGGTGCCCGGTCCGTGGGGCGAGGAGCACGGCGGTGACAACTCGCAGGGAGCCGTCTGGGCGGCCCTGAGCGAGGGCGAGCGCCGGGACGTGCTGGACTCCCAGCGCCTGGCCTACGTGGACTCGTCCCCGGTGAACTGGTGCCCCGGCCTGGGCACGGTGCTCGCCAACGAGGAGGTCACGTCCGACGGTCGCTCCGAGCGCGGCAACTTCCCGGTCTTCACCAAGAACCTGCGCCAGTGGAAGATGCGGATCACCGCCTACGCGGACCGCCTGACGGACGACCTGGACCTCATCGACTGGCCCGACAAGGTCAAGGCGATGCAGAGGAACTGGATCGGCCGCTCCACCGGTGCGAACGTCCGGTTCCACGTCGTCGGGTCCGGCGACGCCTCCGTCGACCCCGCCGGTGCCGGTCAGGAGATCGAGGTCTTCACCACGCGCCCCGACACCTTGTTCGGCGCGACGTTCATGGTGGTCTCCCCGGAGCACCCCCTGCTGGACGAGGTCCCCGCGACCTGGCCCGAGGGCACCCGCGACGCCTGGACCGGCGGGCACGCCAGCCCGGTGGAGGCCGTCGCCGCCTACCGCGCCGAGGCCGCGGCCAAGACCGCCGTCGAGCGGCAGGCCGACGCCGGCAAGAAGACGGGCGTGTTCACCGGTCACCTGGCCGTGAACCCGGTCGACGGGCGGACCGTCCCGGTGTTCACCGCGGACTACGTGCTGATGGGTTACGGCACCGGCGCGATCATGGCGGTGCCGGGCGGGGACGACCGCGACCACGCGTTCGCCGAGGCGTTCGAGCTGCCGATCGTGCACACGGTCGAGCCCGCGGGCGGGCTGCCGGAGGGCCACCAGGGTGCCTGGACCGGCGACGGTGTGGCCGTGAACTCGTCGAACGAGGAGATCTCGCTGGACGGCCTGGGCGTCGCGGACGCCAAGGCCAAGATCATCGACTGGCTCGAGGCCCGTGGCGCCGGCGAGGGCACCACGACCTACCGCCTCAACGACTGGCTCTTCAGCCGCCAGCGCTACTGGGGCGAGCCGTTCCCGATCCTGTGGGACGCGCAGGACCGCCCGGTGGCGGTGCCCGCCGACCGGCTGCCCGTCGACCTGCCGGAGGTGCCGGACTACTCGCCGCGGACCTTCGCGCCGGACGACCGTGACTCCGAGCCCGAGGCGCCGCTGGGACGCAACGACGACTGGGTGCACGTCACCCTCGACCTGGGCGACGGTCCCCAGCAGTACCGCCGGGACACCAACACGATGCCCAACTGGGCCGGGTCCTGCTGGTACTACCTGCGCTACCTCGACCCCACCTGGGGTTCGGTGGGAGCCGACGGCGCCACCGACACGACGCTGCCCGTGATCGACCCGGCCCTCGAGCAGTACTGGATGGGGCCGCAGCACAACGACACGGCCGGTCCGGCCGGCGGCGTCGACCTGTACGTCGGCGGCGTCGAGCACGCCGTGCTGCACCTGCTGTACGCGCGGTTCTGGCACAAGGTGCTCCACGACCTGGGGCACGTCAGCTCCCGCGAGCCTTTCGGCAAGCTGTTCAACCAGGGGTACATCCAGGCGTACGCCTTCACCGACGACCGCGGCACCTACGTGCCTGCCGCGGAGGTCGAGGGCGACGAGCAGAGCGGCTGGACGTACCAGGGCGCCGCGGTGGAGCGCGAGTACGGAAAGATGGGCAAGTCGCTGAAGAACGTCGTCACGCCCGACGACATGTACACCGAGTACGGCGCCGACACGTTCCGTGTCTACGAGATGGCCATGGGCCCGCTGGACCTGTCGCGCCCCTGGAACACCCGCGACGTCGTCGGGTCGCAGCGGTTCCTGCAGCGGCTGTGGCGCAACGTCGTCAGCGAGGAGACCGGCGACCTGGTCGTCTCGGACGACGAGCCGGCCCTCGCGACGCTGCGTGCCCTGCACCGCACCGTCGCGGACGTCCGCGTCGAGATGGAGCAGATGCGGCCCAACACGGCGATCGCCAAGCTCATCACGTACAACAACCACCTGACCGGTCTGGACGTGGTGCCGCGGGCGGCCGTCGAGCCGCTGGTGCTGATGGTCGCCCCGATCGCCCCCCACATCGCCGAGGAGCTGTGGGAGCGGCTGGGTCACGACGCGTCGCTGGCCCGCGAGCCGTTCCCCGTCGCCGACGAGCAGTACCTGGTGGCGGACACCGTGACCTGCGTCGTGCAGGTCAGGGGCAAGGTGCGCGGACGCCTGGAGGTGGCGCCGGACATCTCGGAGGCCGACCTGCAGGCCGCCGCGCTGGACGAGCCCAACGTGCAGCGCGCGATCGACGGCGCCGAGATCCGCAAGGTGATCGTGCGGGCGCCCAAGCTCGTGAACATTGTCGTCTGAGCCGGAGGTGCAGCGGAGGGTGAGGGCCGAGCGCAGCGAGGCACTCGGCCGCAGCGGAACCGCAGGCTCGGACGATCGTGGTGCTGGTGAGCCGGAGGTGCAGCGGAGGGTGAGGGCCGAGCGCAGCGAGGCACTCGGCCGCAGCGGAACCGCAGGCTCGGACGACGAGCGCTGCCGTCTGGTGGCGTCGTGACGGCGGCACGGCTGGCGGCGGCGCTCGCGGGCGCGGAGCGGGCCTTCGCGACCCCGACGCTCGGGCTGCTGCACAAGGTGGAGGCCCCGCTGGTGGTCGCGGTGCTGCGCTGCGTGTTCACGCCGGACCGGCCCACGGTGGCCACCGAGCAGCTGCACGTGGAGGTCGACGACCTGCTGGCCGAGCTGCGCTCGGCGGCCGGTCCCGCGGGCGAGGATCGTGCGCCGGACGTGCCCGACGACCCGGCCCGGGTGCTGTGCACGCGCTGGGTGCGCGAGCGCTGGCTCGTGCGCTCGCTCGACGACGCGGGCGCCGAGCGCTACCGGCTCTCCAGCTATGCCGCGGAGGCGCTCGACGTCGTCGCCCGCACCCAGGGCACCCGCGGCCTGGTCAGCGAGTCGCGCATCCGGACCCTGCTGGTGACGGTGGAGGACCTGGCGCGTGACGCCCGTCCCGACCGCGAGGCCCGGATGCGCGAGCTCCGCTCGCGCATCGACGAGGCGCAGGCGGAGCTGGGCCGGCTCGAGGCCGGGGGAGAGGTGGAGTCGGTCGCGCCCGCGCGGCTGGCCGAGCAGTACGACCACGTGCTGTCCCTGGTGCGTGAGCTCCCGGCCGACTTCGCCCGGGTCGCGGAGTCGATCTCCACACTGCAGCGCGAGATGGTGACACGGCTGCGTCAGGACGAGCGCACGACCGGCGTCGTCGTCGCCGACTACCTGGACGCCTCGGAGAACCTCCTGGAGCGCACCCCGGAGGGCCGGGCGTTCGCCGGTGCCATGGAGCTGCTCGGGGACCCGGACCTGCTGGACGGTCTCGAGCACCGGGTCCGCTCGATCCTCGACCACCCGTTCGCGGCCGAGCTGCCGCCGGACCACCGGGCGGTGCTGCAGACGTTGCGGACCCAGCTCGTCGGCGCGATCGAGGTGGTGCTGGCCGCCCAGGCGCGGGCCTCGCGGACGGTCACCGCGCAGATCCGCCACCACAACCCGTTGCGCGACCGCGAGCTCGACGACGCGCTGCGCGAGGCCACCGCCGCGATGGCCGACTGGTTCCCGGCGTCGGGACGTGCGGCGCGGGTCGAGCCGCTGCGCTGGTTCGAGCGGGCACGTCCCTGCCGCCTGCGGACCGCGCTCCACGACCTGCGCCCCGAGACCCCGCCGGACGACCTGGAGGACTGGTCCGACGGCCTCGCCCCGAGCGACGAGATCGCCGACCTGCGCGCCATGGGCGGTCCGCAGCACGCCGAGATCCTGGCGCACCTGAGCACGATCGCCGGCCCGTCGAGCATCGGTCAGGCGTTCACCGCCGGACCGGACACGCTGCGCCGCCCGGTGGAGCTGCTCGGCTATCTCGACCTCGCCACGGAGGACGACGGCGGAGGGTCCGGCGACGTCCCGGCGGACGGGCTCGAACGCGTCACGGCGACGCGTGCCGACGGGACGGTCCGCGACTTCGTGCTGCCCCGCACCCCGATCAGGAGGACGGATGACTGAGCTGGAAACCGTCGAGGAACCACGCACGTCGGAGGCGCCGGACGACCAGGTACCCGCGCCGTCGGGCACCTTCGTCGAGCCCGCGGCGGTCGAGGACGACGACCCGGGGCTCTTCCCGGGCGACACGGGCGTGCTCCCGTTCGAGGCCCGCCGTGTGCTGGCGCTGCTCCTCCAGCGGCGCTACCTCGCGGCGGCGGACCACCCGCTCGAGTGGAAGGCGCTGCTGAGCCACCAGCAGGTGATCTCCTCGCGCCTGCACGACCTGTTCGTCGAGCTGGTCGTGGACCGCGACTACGAGATCGCCTACAAGCGGCAGGTCCGCTCGGACGGGCTCACCATCCCGGTGCTGCTGAAGGACGAACCGTACAAGCGGGTCGAGACCCTGCTGATGCTGTTCGTGCGCAACCGGTTCCGCCAGGAGCAGGGGGCCGGCCAGGCGGCCGCCTACGTGGACGCCGAGGAGATGGCCGACTACGCCCTCGGCTTCCTCGCGCACGACGAGACCAACCTGTCCGCACGACGGCGGGAGATCGACAACGCGGTGGCGGCCCTGGCGCGTGAGCGCGTACTGGACGAGGTCGCCACCGGCCGGTACCGCGTCCTGCCGGTGGTGGAGATCCTGCTGCCGGTGGACCGGCTGCGTGAGCTGACGCGTTGGCTGCGGGGGGACGCCGCCGCACCTGTCGAGCACCCCGCGCCGCCCGTGCTGCCCGACGACGACACCGCGGCGAGCCCGCAGGAGGCGGACGAATGAGTGTGACCATCCCGGCCGGGACGCGGATGAACGACTCGCTGTTCGGGCTGATCCCCGCCGCCTCGGACGGCCGGCAGTGGACGGCCCGGTCGATGCAGCTCGTCAACTGGGGCGGCTACCACGGCCACCACGAGGTGCGCTTCTCCCGGGCCGCGACGTTGCTCTCGGGGGCGTCGGGGTCCGGCAAGTCGACCCTGCTGGACGCCTACATCGCGCTCATGATGAGCCACACGACGCCGTTCAACGGTGCCTCGAACGGCGCGGCGGCCGGGCGGGCCCGGGGGCGCGAGCAGCGCAACGTGCTGTCCTACGCGCGGGGCAAGCTCGACGAGTCCCGGGCGGACGGCACCACCAGCCGCGAGCAGGTGCTGCGCGGCGACGGCGTGGACACGTGGACGGCGATCGCGATGTCGTGGTCCGACCAGTCCGGCGGGACCCTGACGGCTCTGCGTGCCTGGTACGTGCCCCGTGGGGCGACTCGCAACGAGGAGTGCGTCGTCGTGCGCGCGACGGCCGACGGCGCCTTCGACCTGCGGGACCTGGAGCCGCTGGCCGCGGGACGGTTCGCCCGCGCGGCGCTGACCGAGGCCGGTCTGACGCCGTACGACACGGACGTCGCGTTCGCCACGCGGCTGCACTCGGCGCTCGGCATCGGTGCCGCCGGCGACGGGCACAAGGCGATGCAGCTGCTGGGCCGCATCCAGGCCGGCCAGGCGATCACCACCGTCGACGCGCTGTACAAGGCGATGGTGCTCACCGAGCCGGAGACGCTCGAGGTCGCCGACCGTGCCGTCGAGCACTTCGACGAGCTCAGCGCCGTGCGCACCGAGATGCTCACGGCGAACCGGCAGGTCGAGGTGCTGCGCCCGATGCGGACGTTGCGCGATCAGGCCGAGGCCGCGCAGCGTTCCGTCGCGCTGCTGGACACGCTCGGGGTGCCCGACGGCGGTGGACGGGGCGAGCCTGCTGGTCCCACGGCGTTCGGGGCGTGGCGCGACGGCCGCCGGCTCGCGCTGGTGCGGGCGGAGGAGGAGGCGAACCGGGTGGCGCACCGTGCCGCCGAGGAGCGTCGTACCGCTGCTGCCGCACGGATCGCGTCGGCCGAGGCGGACCTGGAGGAGGTGCGCGCGTCGCTGCGCAGCCAGGGCGGCGACGCGATCGAGTCCACGGAACGGGAGATCCGCCGTCGGACCGAGGTGCTGGAGGAGACCCGGACGGCACGGGCGGGCCTGGAGACCCACCTCGCGGTCCTGCAGGAGCAGGTCGCCTCGAAGCGCGACTTCGACCGGGTGCTGCGCCGGGCGCGCGACCTGGTCGAGGAGCGCACGCTGCGGGCGGGCGAGCACGAGGAGGACGTCTTCGCCGCGCGGCAGGCGGTCGCCGAGGCGGAGAATCGGCTCGCACGTCTCGAGCAGGAGCAGGTGTCGCTGTCCGGACGGCGCGGCAACATGCCGGCCGAGGACCACGCGGCGCGGCTCGCACTGGCTGAGGCCGCGGGCCTCGAGGTGGACGAGCTGCCGTTCGTGGGCGAGCTGCTCGAGGTGCGCGGCGAGTACGAGCCGTGGCGCGAGGCCGTCTCGGTCGCGCTCGGCGGGTTCGCCACCACCCTGCTCGTCGACGCCGAGCGGCTGGCGGAGTTCCGCGCGGCGATCGACGGGGTGTCGCTGCGCCGGCGCGTCCGGTTCGAGGGCGTCCCCACCCACCTGCCGCTCGACGACGACGCCGACCCGTCGACGCTGCCCGGCCGGCTCGAGGTCAAGGCCGGTCCGTTCGGCGGCTGGCTCGCCCGGCGCCTGGCCGAGCAGTTCGCCTACGTCTGCGTCGACGACCCCGCCGAGCTGCGGGACCACCGGCGGGCGCTCACGCGCACCGGACAGATGTCCGACGGGGCACGGGGAGCCCATGGCGGAGCCGGGCGTGCCTCGGTGCTCGGCTTCTCGAACACCCGCCGCCGCACCCGTGTCGAGGCCGACGTCGAGGAGGCCCGCGGGGCGCTGCGCGACGCCGGTGCCGCCCTGGAGGGTGCCCGGTTGCGGCAGGCGGCGCACACCGACGAGTTCGTGGCGGCCAGCCAGGTCTTGCGGGTGTCGTGGGAGGACGTCGACGTCGCCGCCGCCGAGCAGGCCGTCGCGGACCGCACGGAGCGTCTCGAGGCGCTGCGCGACGGGTCCGACGCGGTCCGCGGGCTCGCCGAGGACGAGCAGCGCCTGCGCTCCCGCCTCACCGAGCTCTACCGCGAGCGCGCCGACGCCGAGAACCGAGTGCGTGAGCTCGGCGAGCACTGGGCGGCGATCACCGACCTGGTCGACCAGGTGACCGACGCAGTCGAGAGCGCCGAGCGGGCCGACGTCGCACCGACGGCCGTGCAGCGCGAACGCCTGGACGCCGCGCTGGCCGCCGTGACGCCGTCGGACCCGCAGACGCTGTCGCTCGCCGCGCTGGAGCAGGCGACCACGGCCGTCGTGCGCGAGCTCGTGCGCGACCGGGACGAGGCGCTGGAGGCCGGGCGCACCGCGCGCGCTGCGCTGCGCAGCGTGTTCGAGCGCTTCTGCGACGCGTGGCCGAACCCCAACCTGGGCACGGACCCTGAGGAGTCCTACGAGGACTTCGCGCGGATCCTCGACGAGATCGAGGACCAGCGGCTCTACCAGCTCACCGAGCGCTGGTCACGGACCCTGGGCCGGCTCAGCGGTCACGACCTGACGCTGCTCGGCAACGTCATGAACCGATCGGTCGCGGAGATCCGCGAGCGCATGGAACCGGTGAACGCGATCCTGGCCACCTTGCCGTTCCGCGACGACACCCATCGGCTGCGCATCACCGCCCAGGTGACCGAGGCGCGTGACGTGACCTCTTTCCGCCGCCAGCTGCGCGACCTGGCCGCCGACCCGGGAGAGCAGACGCCCGCGGAGCGGCAGCGACGGTACGAGCGCATGGCGCGGCTGATCGACCGGATCCGTCCGGACTCGCCGGAGCGGCGCCGGCTGGTGGACGTGCGCGAGCACGTGCGCATCAGCGCCGAGTGCGTGGACCTCGAGGGTCGCCACGTCAGCGTGTACGACCACATCGCGGGCAAGTCCGGCGGGGAGTCGCAGGAGCTCGTGGCGTTCATCGTGGGGGCGGCGCTGCGCTACCAGCTCGGCGACGCCGGGGCGGAGCGCCCGCGGTACGCGCCGGTCTTCCTCGACGAGGCGTTCATCAAGGCCGACGCCCGGTTCGCCGGCCGCGCCGTGGGTGCGTGGCGGGGGCTGGGGTTCCAGCTCGTCATCGGTGCCCCGTTGGACAAGGTCAGTGCGCTGGAGCCGCACGTGGACGTCGTGCTGCAGGCGGTCAAGGACGCGGCGGGCCGCTCGCGGCTGGTCACGCTGGTCGGTGCCTGAGCCGGTCAGCCGATCGGCCAGACGAACCGCACCTTCACCGGCCTCTTGGTCACGGGCACGAAGCGGAGGCGGCCGGTGCGCGCCTCGTCGGCGGGCACCTTGAGCTTGACGCCGTGCCAGCGCGTCGTGGCGGACCGCGCGTCCACCGTCCCGAGGTACCTCTTGCCGACGTAGACCTTCATGCGGCCGGCACGCGGACCGGTGCGGACCGAGACCCGGACGCCGCGCACCTCGGTGACGCGGTCGCTGGTCCGCGGCACACCGTTCCGCTCGCTGACGACGCCGAACGGGCGCGTCCCCGCACCGGAGTCCCGGACGATGGTCCGGTCGAGGTCGAAGTCCTCCAGCGGCGTCAACGGCGCCGACGTGCAGCGGCGCTTCGACCAGGCGCCGACTCGGGGTGGAACTGCACCCCGTGCAGCGGCAGGGCGCGGTGCCGGCGGAACCCTAGCGTGCGGGACGTGGGACGCACCACGCCCTGAACGGCGGACGACGGGCGTGTTTCCGTGCGGGGTCGGCTCGGCCTCAACCGACGACACGGGGCGGGGCCGTGGGTAGTGTCGACCACGTGACCGAATCGACCCCCCTGATCGCCACGCCGGAGCACTCCGTCGAGGGCTTCGTCCGCGAGTACCTGCGCGAGCTCAACTTCGCCCAGGGCACCGTGCTGCAGCGGGCGAGCGTCAACGACCAGTACCTCGCGCTGGCGCGCACCGTCCGGCACTACCTCATGGCCCGGTGGATCACGACGACCACCGACCACTACCGCCGCCAGCCGAAGGCGGTGGCGTACCTGTCGGCGGAGTTCCTGCTGGGCCGACAGCTCGACAACGCGCTCGTGGCCGCCGACCTCGAGGCGATCGCCGCCGAGGCGCTCGCCTCGCTGGGCATCGACCTCGCCGACCTGCGCGAGGCGGAGGTGGAGCCCGGGCTCGGCAACGGTGGGCTCGGACGTCTCGCCGCCTGCTTCATCGACTCGCTCGCGACGATGTCGGTGCCGGCGATCGGCTACGGCATCCGCTACGAGTACGGCATCTTCCGCCAGACGTTCGTCGACGGCCGCCAGGTCGAGAAGCCGGACGACTGGCTGGCGGCCGGCGCACCGTGGGAGTTCGCCCACCCGGAGCACGAGGTGACGGTGGGCTTCGGCGGGCACACGGAGCGCTACGTCGACGGCGAGGGCGACGACGCCGTCGAGCGCACCCGCTGGCTGCCCGGCTGGAAGGTGCTCGGCGTCCCCTACAACTACATGGTCCCGGGCTACCGGAACGGCATGGTCAACACCCTGCGGCTGTGGAGCTCGCGGGCGACCCACGCGTTCGACCTGAAGATCTTCAACCACGGCGACTACGCCGAGGCGGTCCGCTCACGCACGTTCGCCGAGAACATCTCCAAGGTGCTCTACCCCGAGGACTCGACGCCGCAGGGCAAGGAGCTGCGCCTGCAGCAGCAGTACTTCTTCGTCGCCTGCTCGCTGCGGGACTTCATCGACCAGCTGCTGCCCGAGGGTTTCGACCTGCACCGGCTGCCGGAGCGGATCTGCTTCCAGCTCAACGACACCCACCCGGTCATCGCGGTGCCCGAGCTGATGCGCATCCTCGTCGACGAGAACGGCTTCGACTGGGACGAGGCGTGGGAGGTCACCCAGGGCTGCTTCGCCTACACCTGCCACACGCTGCTGCCGGAGGCCCTGGAGGTCTGGCCGGTCGAGCTGCTCGGGCGGCTGCTGCCGCGCCACCTGGAGATCATCTACCGCATCAACGACGAGTTCCTGGTACGGGTGCGGGACCGCTCCGGCGACGACGAGCTGCTCGTGCGACGCATGTCGATCATCGCCGAGCACCCGGCGCGCAGCGTGCGCATGGCGCACCTCGCCACGGTGGCGGCGACGAAGGTCAACGGCGTCGCCGAGCTGCACTCCCAGCTCCTGCGGGACAAGGTGCTCGCGGACTTCGCCCGGATGTGGCCGGAGAAGTTCACGAACGTCACCAACGGGGTGACGCCACGCCGCTTCGTCCGGCTCGCCAACCCGAGGCTGTCCGAGCTGATCACCGAGGCGATCGGTGACGGCTGGGTGACCGACCTCGACCGGCTGCGCGAGCTCGAGCCGATGGCCGACGACCCCGAGTTCCGCCGGCGCTTCCGCGAGGTCAAGGCCGTGAACAAGGACCGGCTCGTGGACCTGCTCGCCCGCCGCGACGGGATCGAGGTCGACCCCGGCACCATGCTCGACGTCATGGTCAAGCGGCTGCACGAGTACAAGCGACAGACGCTCAAGATCCTGCACGTGATCACGCTGTACGACCGCATCGTCTCGGGCGAGGTCGCCGCCGAGGACCTGGTGCCGCGCACCGTCGTCTTCGGCGCCAAGGCCGCCCCGGGGTACGCCATGGCCAAGGAGATCATTGCCCTGATCAACCACGTCGGCGCGGTGGTCGGCGCCCACCCCGAGGTGTCGAAGGTGCTGCGGGTCGCGTTCCCCGCGAACTACAACGTGACCGTCGCCGAGACGCTCATCCCGGCCGCCGACCTGTCCGAGCAGATCTCGCTGGCCGGCAAGGAGGCGTCCGGCACCGGGAACATGAAGTTCGCGCTCAACGGTGCGCTGACCGTGGGCACGGACGACGGCGCGAACGTCGAGATCCGCCAGCTCGTCGGCGACGACAACTTCTTCCTGTTCGGGCTCACCGAGCCCGAGGCCGCCGCGATGCAGGAGGCGGGCTACCGGCCGTCGTCGTACTACGAGTCCAACCCGGCGCTGCGCCGGGCGCTCGACCTCGTGGCGCACGGCGAGTTCTCCGGCGGAGACCGCTCGGTCTTCGAGCCGATCGTGTCGAACCTGCTGGGGGAGGACCGCTTCATGGTGCTGGCGGACTACCAGCCGTACCTGGACGCGCAGGAACGGGTGGAGGCCGCGTACCGCGACCCGGACGCGTGGAGCCGTTCCGCGGTGCTCAACGTGGCACGGTCCGGGTTCTTCTCCTCGGACCGCTCGATGCGCGACTACATGGACCGCGTGTGGCACGCCGAGGTGCTGCCGCCCGCCTGAGACGTGAGGCTGCCGTCGTCGGACGCCGGTGCCCGGCGCCCGACGACGGGCCCTCCCCGTGTCAGGGACGGTGCCGGCGGTCCAGGTCCGGGCGGTGGTGTCGGGCACGTCCTGGTGCGCGCCTTCCTTCCCCCCGGACAGCAGCCCCGCCGACGGCGACGAGCGCCTGGCCGGGGTGCGGCGGTGCACCTCCGACGGCCCGGTCCGCAGCGGTGGCGGTGGGCGTGGCGTCGTCGGGCATGGGTGGCACGCTAACGCGACGCGGCACGGTTCGCGCGCGGGGGACCACGCGTGCACGGGGCCGCGAGCCGTGCTCGCTAGACTCGCACCGATGCCTGACTCTCCTGCCGTGCGCGTCGTGACCGACTCGACCGCCTGCCTCCCCGCCGCGGACGACGCGACGTACCCCGCGCTCTGGGAGGGCCCGGGCCACGGCCCGCTCGTCGTCCCGCTGCACGTCGTGACCGACGGCGGGTCGCTGCGCGAGGGCGTCGACGTCAGCCCCGAGGACGTGGCCGCCCGTATCGGAGCCGGCGAGGGCCTGACGACGTCCCAGCCCTCGATCACCGAGCTCGCCGACGCCTACCGGCAGCTCGTCACGGACGGCGCCCGCTCCGTGGTCTCGGTCCACCTGTCCGCCGACCTGTCCGGCACCTTCGCCGCGGCGCAGCGTGCCGGGCAGCGGTCGATGGTCCCGGTGCGCGCGGTCGACTCGCGCACGGCGGCGATGGCCCTCGGCTTCGCGGCCGTGGAGGCGGCCCGGTGCGCCGCGGCAGGCTGCGACACCGAGCACGTGGCCCGTCGAGCGGCCGACGTGGCCGCCTCGGCGGAGGCGGTCTTCCTCGTCGACTCGCTGGAGCACCTGCGTCGCGGCGGGCGGCTGACCGCGCCGGCGGCGGCCCTCGGGGCCGCGCTCGGCGTCCGGCCGATCCTCGGGCTGCGCGACGGGCGGGTCGAGCTCGTCCAGAGGGTGCGCACCCGTTCCGCCGCGACGGCTCGTCTCGTGGAGATCGCCGTCACCCGGGCGCGGGCCGCCACCCGTCCGGCCGTCGCGGTCCACCACCTGGGCGCACCGGAGCGTGCCGCCGAGGTCGCGGCCGTGCTGGCGGAGCGCCTCGGCGTGCTTCCCGTCGTCACCCCGGTCAGCGCGGTGCTGGGCGCGCACGTGGGGCCCGGTGCGCTCGCGGCGATGGTCGTCGACCGAGGTGGGCACGTCCACGACCTCGAACCGGGCGGCCCTTGGTAGGACCGGCGTCCGAGGCCGTCCCCGGCCGCGAACGTCCACAGGCCGAGGTCCCACGGCGTCCGGCGGGCCGCGCGCCTGCCTAGCCTCGCGCCGTGACCACCACCGACACCAGCTCCGGGCCCGAGGCCGCCGCTCGCCTGGCGGCGCTGCGTGCGGCGCTCGACGCCGCGGCCCCCGCACCAGCGCGACCGGTGGCGCCGGAGGTTCCCGGGGCCACCGAGCCCGGTGACGAGCCCGACCCGGAGCTCGTCGATCGCCTGCGTGCCCGGCGCTCGGCCGGGCACGTCGCCGCCGCGTACAGCGCCGCGCACGGGCACCCGCTCGGCGGCGACGACGGCGCCGCCCGGAGCCGCTGGGCCCTGTCCGGCCCCACCGCCGTCGTCGCCTGCCTCGCGCTCCTGGTCCTGACGGTGGCCGTCCTGGGCGTGACGATCTGGTCGGACGAGGACGTCGAGGACCTGGGTGTCGCCGTCGGTCCACCGTCGGCCACGAGGGTGCCCGACGACGCCCGGGCCGGGGCGCCCGTCGCTCCGGGCGACGGCACGTCGGCCGACGACGCCGGGACGCAGGTCACGGACGACGTGCCCCGGGGTGACGTGCCCGCGGACGACGAGGCGGCGGCCGAGGACGGCGCGGCACCGCGGTCCGCTGCGAGCGTCGTGGTCCACGTCGTCGGCGAGGTTGCCGACCCGGGCCTGGTCGAGCTGCCGGCAGGCGCACGGGTGGCCGACGCCGTCGAGGCGGCCGGGGGCTCGACGGACGGCGCCGACCTGACCGCGCTGAACCTGGCGCGCGCGGTCGTCGACGGCGAGCAGGTCGACGTCCCCGCGCCCGGGGACGACCCTCCGGTGCAGGGCGCGCCCGCCGATGCTGCCGCCGTCGGCGGTCCGGACCGGCCGCGCGGGCTCGTGCCCCTCAACACCGCGGACGCCGCAGAGCTCACCTCGTTGCCCGGCGTCGGCCCGGTGATCGCCGAGCGGATCGTCGCCTGGCGCGACGAGAACGGGCCGTTCACGCGTGTCGACGAGCTCACCGAGGTCTCCGGGATCGGGCCCGCGCTGCTGGCCGACGTCCGCGACCTCGTCTCGTGGTGACCCGCGACCTGCGCCTCGCGCCGACGGCCGTCGCGGCCTGGGTCGCCGCGTGGCTGCTGAGCCGCGACAACCCCTCGGGCAGCGGCCGGGACGTCGCCGTCGCGCTCGTCGCCGCGGTCGTCGTCCTCCTGGCGCTCGTGCTGGTCCGACGCCGCGTGCGGGCAGCCGCCCACCTGCTGCTCGTCGCGGGCTACGTGCTCGCCGTCGGCGCCTCGGCGCACGCACAGAGCGCCGCCCGGGCCCCGCTGCCCGAGCTCGCGGTCGAGCAGGCGGTGACGACGCTGCACGGGACGGTGGCCGCCGAGCCCCGGCCGGCGACCTTCGGCGGCGGTCATCGCTTCGTCCTGGCCGTCGACGAGGTCTGGGCACGCGGCAGCGGGTCGGCGGTCCGCGGGCACGTCGAGGTGACCGCACCGGGAACGCCCCCCAGCTACGGGGCCCGGGTCGTCGTCGACGCCCGGCTGGGCCCGCCGGAGTTCGCGCCCGGGACGGTGGCCACGGCATCCGCGACGTCCGTGGCCACGACCGCACCGCCGGGAGCCGTCCTGCGCGCGACGGCGACGTTGCGCGCGGCGCTGCTCGAGGTCACCGACGACCTGTCGCCCCAGGCGCGCGGGCTCGTCCCCGGAGCCGCCGTCGGGGACACGACCCGGCTGCCCGAGGACCTCGACGAGGCGATGCGGGTCACCGGGCTCACCCACGTCACGGCCGTCTCCGGCAGCCACTTCACGATCGTGGTCGCCGCGCTCACCGTGGTCTGCGTGCTGCTGCGGGTGCCGCGCGGGGCCCGCGTCGGTCTGCTCGTCGTCGGGGCGCTCGGGTTCGTGCTGCTCGTCCGCCCCGAGCCCAGCGTGCTGCGGGCCGCATGGACGTGCGCCGTGGCACTGCTCGCCCTGGCGCTCGGCAGGCCGTCGGCCGGCCCGCCGGCGCTCGCCGTGGCCTCGACGGTGCTGCTCGTCGCTGACCCCTGGGTGTCGCGGTCCTTCGGGTTCGCGCTGTCCTGCGCGGCGACCGCGGGCATCATCCTGCTCACCGGGCCGCTCGCTCGTCGCCTGGCCCCGTGGTGCGGCCGCGCCGTCGGCTTCGCCGTCGCCGTGCCTCTGGCCGCCCAGGCCACCTGCGGCCCGGTGCTCGTCCTGCTCGATCCCGCGCTGCCCCTCACGGCCGTGCCCGCCAACCTGCTGGCCGCGCCGGCCCTGGTACCCGCCACGGTGCTCGGCCTCGTGGCCACGCTGCTCGCGCCGTGGGCGCCGGCGGCCGCCGGCGCGGTCGCGTGGGTCGCCGGGGGAGCGACGGCCTGGATCGCCGCGGTCGCCCGGTTCTTCGCCGGCCTTCCCGGTGCGAGCACCCCGTGGCCGGGGGGAGCCCTCGGTGCCCTGCTGCTCGCCGGATCGTCGGCGGTCGTGCTCTGGGCCGTCCTGCGCCGACCGCCGGCACACGGCTGGCGCCGCCCGCTCGGAGACCTGGTGGCGACGCTGCGGCGCCGCCACCGGCTCCCCGGAGGCGGGCGCGTCGGCTCGCGCCGGTCCGGCACCTGGGCCGCGGCAGCGGTGCTGGCGGTCGTGGCGGCGGTGCTGTTCGTGCCGCGCTGGCCGGTCGTCGGCGCGGGCACGGCGGGGACTCTGGACGACTGGCAGGTGGTCGCCTGCGACGTCGGCCAGGGTGACACCCTGGTGGTGCGCAGCGGACCGCGTGCCGCCGTCGTCGTCGACGTCGGGCCACCGGGCGACGCCGCTGCGCGGTGCCTGGGACGGCTCGGCCTCGAGCAGATCGACCTGCTGGTCCTCAGCCACTTCCACACCGACCACGTCGGTGGCCTGGACGCGGTGCTGGCCGGACCGACGGTGCGTGCGGCCCTGGTCTCCCCACTCGACGAGCCGGCCGCCCCGGCCGGACGGGCGCGCGCGGCGCTGCACGACGCCGAGGTGCCGGTCAGCGCCGCCGTGCCCGGACACCGGGGCGTCGCCGGCACGGTGACCTGGGAGGTGCTCGGGGCGGACTCCCGTGGCGGGGCGAACGACGCGAGCGTCGTCCCGGTGCTGCGGACGGCGAGCGGGATCGACGTGGTCTCGCTCGGCGACCTGGAGCAGGAGGGACAGGAGCGGTTGCTGGCGGGGCTCCGGGCCTCCGGGTTCCCCGACGAGCCGGTGGAGGTGGTGAAGATGGCGCACCACGGGTCGGCGTCGCAGTCGCCGGCCCTGGCGGCGCACCTGGGACCCGAGGTCACGCTGGTGCCGGTCGGGGAGAACGACTACGGCCACCCCGCCGACACCGCGCTGCGGCTCTACGAAGCCGTCGGGTCGCGCGTGGTGCGCACGGACGGGTGCGGGACGGCGGTGCTGGCCGTGCGGGACCGTGGCCTCGTGCTCGACTGCGCGCGGCGGAGGCGGCGGCGGGTGCGACGCCGCCGTCCGACGGACACCGGTGGCGCCGGCCGAACCGACGCCACCGACGCGTCACGATGAACCGCCGGGGGAAACGGTCCACGTCCTCTCGGGCAGAGCGTCTCGATCGCTCGCCCGAACCGTTCCCATCGTGGGCCGTCGGAGGTCTCAGCGCGTCTGTCGATCGACGTATTCTTCGAGGACCCATCGGGCGACCTGGACACGCGAGCCCACACCCAGCTTCGTCCGGATGCGCTCGACGTGCGTCCGTGCGGTCCCGGGGGAGATCACCAGTCGTTCGGCGATCTGCGGGTTGGTGAGCCCCTCGGCGACGAGGCCGGCCACCTCCAGCTCCCGGGGCGTCAGCACGTCCGTGTGCCGCGGCCGGGAGGTCCGGCGGCCGAGCACGACCACCTCGGCGATCGACATCGACGGCTCGGCGTCGGTGCCGTCGGCGTCCGCGAGGTCCGGGGAGCCCATGCGCCGCAGCATCTCGGCGGCCGCGTGCCGGCAGTCCTCGGCGTCCCGTGCGCGGCCCGTCGCCGCCAGGACGAGGGCGAGCTCGTCGACGAGCGGAGCCGCCTCGGCCAGGGCGTGGTACGGCGCGAGGTCGTCGAGTCCCTGCAGCAGGAGCGTGGTCGCGGTGGCGAAGTCGCCGCGGTGCCGCGCCACGACGCCCAGGTGCCCGCGGACCCGGCCCATGAGCCAGACCGGCGGGTGGACGGCGAAGACCTCGAGCGCCTCCTCCAGCAACGGTGCCGCCGCGTCGACCCGGCCCGCCGCGAGCTCGATCCCGCCCAGGTTGGCGCACCACAGCGCGTGCAGCTGGGGGTCCGCCTGCGGGTCGTACAGCTGGCGGATCTCCTGGTACGCCGCGCGGGCGTCGTCGAACCGGCCCTGGGAGGCGGCGGCGTCGCCGGCCCCGCCGAGCGCGAAGGGGAGCCAGGCGCGGGGCCCGTTCTCCCGGATCCGTCGCAGGGAGTCCTCGGCGTGCTCGGCGGCCTCGTCGACCAGCCCGAGCACACGTTCCTGGTCGGAGCGCATGTACTCGAGGACGGCACGGTCGGACTCCTCGAGCGCTGCGAGGGCGGCGATGGTGCGGTCCAGCCCGAACCGGATGCGGCCCGTGACGCGCCAGAACCGGATGGTGCTGGTCAGCAGCCCCACCAGGACGGGCGCGTCACGGGTCGCGATCGCGCTGTCGATCGCCGCGACGACGTCGTCGTGGAGCATCTCGAGCTCGGCGATCTGTTCCGGCGAGAAGTACCGTGCGCGATGGCGTTGCGCGGTGACGCGCTCCAGGACGGCCCGACGGTGCGCGCCGGCGACCTGGGCGCGGGCGTCGTCGTCCAGGCCGGCGCGGGCGTGCTCGCGCACGACGGCGAGCATCCGGTAGCGGGTCGTGGCGCCCGTGGTGTCCACGAGCAGCAGCGAGTGGTCCACGAGCTCGTTGAGGGTCGCGGCGACGCGAACCGGTGCCGTGGCCGGCGGCCCGACGGCGGCGGCCAGCGCGGCGTCGAACGACCCGACGAACGTGCCGAGCCGGTGGTACAGGTCGACGGCCGCGTCCGTGAGCAGCGCCAGGCTCCAGTTGAGGGAGGCCGTCATCGTGCGCTGGTGCGCCGTCCCGCCGCGCATCGCCGGCAGCGACAGCCCGTCCGCGAGCAGGTCGTCGAGCTCGGCGGGGGCCATGCCGCGCAGCTGGGTCGCGACGAGGACCAACGGGAGGGGGAGCCCGTCGAGGCGGCGACAGACGGCGAGCAGGCGCGCGCCGTCGGGGCCGCCGGCATCGAGGCGGGCACCGAGGGCGTTCGCCCGCGCGGCGAGCAGCCGGACCGCGGGGCCCGGTGCCTCTCCGTCGGTCAGCGGCAGCGGACCCAGGTTCAGGAGTCGTTCGTCGGGCACGTCCAGGGGCCGTCGGCTGGTGGCGATGATCGTCAGCTCGGGGCAGGTGGCGGCGACCACGCCGACGAGGTGCGCGGCGGCGTCGAGCTCGTGCTCGCAGTTGTCGAGGACGAGCAGTGCCGGTCCGCGTCGCAGCTCCGCGGTGAGCACGTCGTGCGGGTCGCCCAGGGACGAGCGCAGGCCGATCGCGTGGAGCACGTGGACGACCACGTCCTCGGGATGGTCGACGGCGGTGAGGTCCACGAACCATCGTCGGCCGAACTGCCCGACGAGACGGTGGGCCACCTCGACGGCCAGGGACGTCTTGCCCGACCCGCCGACCCCGGTGATCGTGATGACCGAGTGGTTGGCCGCGTCGACGGCGCCCAGCACCTCGGTGACCTCGGGCTCGCGGCCCACCAGCACCGTGCGCCGTGCGGCGAAGGAGAGGTCGTCCGCCGGCGCGGTCTCCGTGATCCGGGGCCGGTTGTCCCCGGCGCGCGGGAAGGGGGCCGGTTCGGGCAGGCGGAAGGACATGCCGTCACCCGGTGAGCAGGTCGTGGAGGATGTCGAACCGCTGGTCCCAGGTCCACGCGCCGCGCACCCAGGCCGGCCCGTCGGCACCCATGCGACGTCGTCGTGCCGGGTCGGCGAGGAGCTCGACGAGGCGCCGGGCGACGTCGTCGGGGTCCGTGCCGTCGACGACGAAGCCGGTGTCGCCGTCGCGTACCGCGTCGGGAGCGCCGCCGGAGGTGCCCACCACGACCGGCAGCCCGGCGGCCTGCGCCTCGAGGTAGACGATCCCCAGTCCCTCGACCTCGAGGCCGCCGCGGCGGCTCCGCGACGGCATGGCGAAGACGTCGGCGGCCGCGTAGAACGCGGGCATCGCGGTGTGCGGGTGGCCGCCGGCGAGCACGACGCGGTCGGCCAGGTCGCGGTCGCGGACGAGACGGCGCAGGCGTCCTGCGTCCGGGCCGTCCCCCACGATCAGCAGCCGCGCGTCGGGCACGTCCCGCAGGACCGCCGGCATGGAGCGCACGAGGGTGTCCTGGCCCTTGCGCTCCACGAGCCGGGCCGCGCAGAGCACGACGGGTGCGTCCGGGGGGATCCCGTAGCGGGCGCGCACCTGGCGTCCACCGGCGGGGTCGGTCCCGGCGAAGGCCTCGGGATCGACACCGGGCGACAGGCGGACGGCGCGGGCGGCGGCGTCCGGCCCGACGGCCTGGGCGAGCGTGGCGACGGTGCGGTCCGACAGGTAGGTGAGGTGGTCGACGTCGCGGGCGATGTGCCGCAGTGCGCGCCGGGTGCCCGGCACGCGCGCCCACCAGAGCTCGTGCCCGTGGGTGGTGGCGACGATGCGGCGCACGTCCGTCCGGCGACGCAGCGCCGGCGCCATCAGGCCCAGCGGCGCGGCCGCACCGAACCACACGCTGTCGCACCCGTGCTCGTCGACGAGCCGCAGGACCTCGCGTGTGCGGGACGGGGTGGGCAGCAGCATGCGCGTGGCGGCCCGCACGACCGGGTAGGGCAGGGTGCGGTCGAAGGCGTCCTGCCCGGGCGTGGAGGACGTGTGGACGACCACGTCGGCGGGGTCGAAGCGTGAGGTCATCGCGTGGACGAACGTCTCGATGCCGCCTTGGCGCGGAGGGAAGTCGTTGGTGACGACGAGGGTCCGGGGCACCGGTTCAGGCTACCGGGACGGCGGCGGACGGGGGAGCGCCCCGTCGTCCGGGCCGCGCCAGGGGTTCACGTGACCTGCGTCACGCACTAGGCTCGGTGTCGCCCGCATGATGGAAGCGCTCTCATCGAGGAGTCAGCGTGAGACCCAGACAGCAACGACGCCGTCCGGCCGTCGCCCTCGTCACGGCCCTGGTCCTGGTCGGTGCCGTCGTGCCGATCACCGCACAGGCCGACGACGAGACCCCCGACCTTGTCAGCAACGGCGACTTCGCCCCCGGCGTGGGCGACCAGTGGTGGGGGATCAGTGACAGCGACGTCACCGACGGCGAGCTCTGCCTCGACGTGCCCGAGGTCGAACGGTTCGGCAACTTCGTCGACCTCGACCTGGTCGAGGGCGAGTCGTACGTGTTCGGCTTCACCGCCCGCGGCGACGCGGGTACCGGCGGCCTCGAGGCCAGGGTGCAGGTCGACGGCGCGACCGGACCCGAGGGGTACGACGTCGCCGAGACGTTCGAGGTGACGCCCGAGGCCCAGGAGTACGAGTGGGGGTTCACCGCGGGCGGCGACGCCCAGCGGGTCCAGTTCGAGCTCTCGGGCGCCGACCCGGCCGGCACCGTCTGCCTGTCCTCGGTGCACGTCGAGCCGGTCGCCGAGGTCCTGGCCAACCCGACGTTCGACGGGCTCGCCCCCTGGTGGACGACGCCGAACCTCGAGCTCGCGGAGGCGGACGGCCGGATGTGCGGCACCGTCCCGGCGGGCGGCGAGCAGTGGGACGTCATCCTCGGCCAGGGCGGCGTCACGCTCGAGGAGGGCAAGACCTACGCCGTCACCGTGACGGCGAGCGCGAGCCCGGAGGCGTCCGCTCGGGTGCTGGTACCGCAGCCCGGTACCGACTGGCCGCCGATGTACTTCGCGGACATCGCGCTGCGGGCCGACGGTCAGACCTTCACCGAGACGTTCGAGGCCGACGCGGACGCCGACACCGAGATCCAGGTCCAGCTCGGTGGCAACGACGAGCCGTTCGACCTGTGCCTCGACGTGGTCTCCCTGACGACGGGTGGCACCGTCGAGGAGTTCGAGCACGAGACGGGTCCGCGCGTGCGGGTCAACCAGGTCGGCTACCTCCCGGACGGTCCCAAGAACGCGACGCTGGTCACCGATGCGACCGACCCGCTCGCCTGGGAGCTGCTCGACGACGGTGACGCCGTGGTCGCGTCCGGCGAGTCGGTGCCCGCCGGCTTCGACGAGTCCGCCGGGCTCGACGTGCACACCATCGACTTCAGCGGGTTCACCGGGCAGGGCGCCGGGTTCCAGCTGGCCGCCGACGGCGAGGAGTCCTACCCGTTCGAGATCGCGCCGTCGTTGTACGAACGGCTGCGCACTGATGCCCTCGGCATCTACTACACACAGCGCTCGGGCATCGAGATCGAGCCGATCGAGGTCGTCGGGGAGCTGCGCAAGACGGAGTACGTCCGCCCGGCGGGGCACGTGTCTGCGTTCGGCGGCGACGACGTCAACCAGGGCGACATGGACGTCCCCTGCCTGCCGCCCGCCGGCGCCGTCGACCACGACGGCAACCCGCAGCTCGGGGCGGACGCGCACTACGGCGTCGACGGCTGGGCGTGCCCCGACGGGTACACCGTGGACGCGTCCGGAGGGTGGTACGACGCCGGCGACCACGGCAAGTACGTCGTGAACTCCGGCATCACCGTCTACCAGCTGCTCTCGGCGTACGAGCGCTCGCTGCACGCCGGCGTGGTGAACGACGGGGCGCTGGGCGACTCGACCCTCGTCGTCCCCGAGCGGGGCAACGGCGTGCCGGACGTGCTGGACGAGGTGCGCTGGAACCTCGACTGGATGCTGCAGATGCAGGTCGCCGACGGCGTCTCCATGACGATCGACGGCGAGGAGGTCGACGCCGGCGGGCTCGTCCACCACAAGGTGCACGACGTCGCCTGGACCGGCCTGAACACGTTGCCGCACGAGGACCCCATGCCGCGCTACGTGCACCGTCCGTCGACGGCGGCCACGCTGAACCTCGCCGCGGCGGCGGCGCAGGGCGCCCGCCTGTACGCCGAGCACGACGAGGCGTACGCCGACGAGCTGCTCGCCGCCGCCCGGCGGGCGTGGGACGCCGCAGCCGCCCACCCGGAGATCCTCGCGCCCAACACCAACGACCTCGACCCGAACCCGGGTGGCGGGCCGTACGACGACGACGAGCTCGGCGACGAGTGGTACTGGGCCGCGGCCCAGCTGTTCCTCACCACGGGGGAGGACGAGTTCGCCGACGTGGTCCTGGAGTCCGCGTACCACGTCGGTGGTGCCGAGGAGGACATCTGGTCGCCCACGGGGTTCGACTGGGGGCGCACGGCGGTGGCAGGTCGTCTCGACCTGGCCACGGTGCCGAACCACCTGCCGGGCCGCGGCGACGTCATCGACTCGGTGGTCGAGGGCGCGGACCGCTACGTCGCGATCCAGCAGGGCCAGCCGTTCGGGCACCCGTACGGCCCGGACAGCTACGACTGGGGGTCGACCCACCAGGTCGTCAACAACGCGGTGGTCGTCGCCACGGCGTTCGACCTGACGGGCGAGGACGTGTACCGCGACGCGGCGTTGGAGTCGATCGACTACGTGCTCGGGCGCAACGCGATCAACAACTCTTACGTCACGGCGTACGGGACGCACTTCTCGCAGCACATGCACAGCCGCTGGTACGCGTCGGCGGACCGGCTGCCGCCGTTCCCCGACGGCAAGGTGGCGGGCGGTCCCAACTCGGGTATCCAAGACCCGGTGGCGCAGGCCAACCTGCAGGGCTGCGCACCGCAGGCGTGCTACATCGACGACGCGGACTCCTGGTCGACGAACGAGACGACCATCAACTGGAACGCCGCGCTCGCCTGGTACGCCTCGTGGGCCGCGGACATGGGTGACGGCAGCCCTGTGTGGGAGCCGCCGACCCCCACGTGCGAGGTGTCGTACACGCAGCACGGCACGTGGCCCGGCGGCGGGGCCAACACCCAGGTGTGGCTCACCAATCTCGGCCCGGGGGCGATCGAGGGCTGGGAGCTCACCTGGGAGCTCGACGGCGGGGAGTCGGTGGCCCGGGCGTGGAGCGCCGACGTCACGCAGGAGGGCGCGACGGTCACGGCCGCGAGCATGCCGTGGAACGGTCGGCTCGCGGACCGGGGGCAGCACCGGGGCGAGGGAGCCGCCCGAGCGACCTTCGGGTTCCTCAGCAGCGGCGCCGGCGGGAGCCTGCCCGGGGAGTTCCTCCTCGACGGCGTGCGCTGCGCCACGGACTGACCGGCCGGACCGCACCGGCGCGCTGTCGGTGCGGTCTGGCAGGCTGGTCCCGTGCCCTCGACATCCTCCCGCCCCCGTCCCGCGCGTCGCCCGAAGGCCTCCGCGAGCACCCGGCCGTGGGACGACCCGACCCTCGCTCCCGTCGTCCTGGTGCGCGGGCCGGAAGGGCTGCTCGCGGAACGCGCGGTCGACGGGGTCCTCGGGCTCGCCCGGGCGCGCGACCCGGAGGTCGAGAAGGTCGAGCTCGAGGCCGCGACCTACGGGGGCGGGCAGCTCACGGTCGCGGCCAGCCCGTCGCTCTTCGGCGAGGCCAAGGTCGTCGTAGTCCGCGGGGCGGAGGCGTGCACCGAGGACCTCGTCGCCGATCTGGTGGAGTACGTGGCGGCACCCGACCCGGAAGGCGTGGTCGTGGTGGTGCACGGCGGCGGCAACCGAGGCAAGCGCATGCTCGACGCGATCGTCGGCTCGGGTGCTCCGGTCCTGCAGTGCGACGCGATCACGCGCGACGCGGACAAGGTCGCCTTCGTCTCCGGCGAGCTGCGCGCCGCCCGGCGTCGTGCCGAGCCTGCCGCGGTGCGGGCGCTGGTCGACGCGCTGGGCAACGACCTGCGCGAGCTCGCCTCCGCGTGCGCACAGCTCGTGGCCGACACCTCGGGGACCATCGGCGAGGGGACCGTGGACCGGTACTACGGCGGCCGGGTGGAGGCGACCGGCTTCAAGGTCGCCGACGCGGCGGTCGCCGGTGACGCCGGCTCGGCAGTGGCGCTGCTGCGGCACGCGCTGGACACCGGCGCCGACCCCGTGCCCGTCGTGGCGGCGCTCGCCCTGCGGCTGCGGACCCTGGCGCGGGTGGCGGCGATCCGTGGCGGGTCGACGACGGCGCGCGAGCTCGGGCTGCAGGAGTGGCAGGTCCGCAACGCGAACCGGGACCTGGCCCGCTGGACCCCGGAAGGGCTGGCCACGGCGATCACGGCGGTGGCCCAGGCCGACGCCGACGTCAAGGGCGGCGGCCGGGACCCGGTCTACGCCGTCGAGAAGGCGGTCCTGACCATCGCGCGGGCGCGCGCGATGCGCTGATCTCGTCGGCTGCGCACAGCAGGAGGGCGCCGTCCCCGGTACGGGAACGGCGCCCTCAGGCCGACTTGCGGTGCGTCAGAGCGCGTCGACGGCCTTCGCGATGGCCGACTTGCGGTTCGCCGCGTTGTTGGCGTGGATGACGCCCTTCGAGACGGCCTTGTCGAGCTTGCGCGTCGCGGTCTGCAGGGCGGCCGTCGCGGCCTCCTTGTCACCGGCAGCGACGGCGGCACGCACCTTGCGCACGTGCGTCTTCAGCTCCGACTTGACGGACCTGTTGCGCAGACGAGCCTTCTCGTTCGTCTTGATGCGCTTGATCTGGGACTTGATGTTGGCCACTGGTGTACTTCCTGGTGTGTTCGCCTGACGGCGAGCGGATAGGTCGTCGAGGGCGGCCACAGCTCCGGGACTGGGGTGGGGAACCCGTGGAGAGGAACAGTGGCTGTGCCCGCCGACCTGGGCGGACACGCAGCGCACAACATTACCAGTTCCGGGCCCCCCGCGCCATCGCCGCGGCGACCCGGTCGAAGACGCGGCGCTCGAGCACCGCGCCCTCGCGGCGCACCGCTCCCGGGTCCACGCGGACGACGCGATCGAGGCGCACCTCGCTGGGGCGCCGTCGGGAGTCCCACGGGCCGCTGCCGATGTCCAGCCAGTACCGGCCGTGCCGGGCCTGCCGGGATGCGTCGAGGTCGTGGTCCTTGCTGGTGAGCTGCAGCCCCAGCAGCCAGGGTCCGTCGCGCCCGACGAGGAGCACCGGCCGGTCCTTGCCGCGCGGGTTCCTCAGGCTCGCGTCCTCCTCGTACGGCACCCACGTCCACACGATCTCGCCCGGGTCCGGTCGGCCGTCGGGCCGCGGCGCGTAGACCGGACGGACGGTCCCGGTGAAGTCGCCCGGGTAGACGCCCGCCTCGGGGGTCGGCCCGCGCCGCGGACGGGTGCGGAGCGTCTTTCCCAGCGCTCGTCGCGCGGCACGCCAGAGTGTCGTCCACCGGGGGCTTCTCACAGGGGCCAGCCTAGAGGCGGGCCGGGCGCCGCGGCTCACCGACCGGTGTACGACGGCGTGCGGTGGTCCAGGAACGCGCCCACCGCCCAGGTGAGCGTGGCCGACAGGCCCGTGTCGAACGTCAGGCCGACGCCGCCGAACGCCGTGCCGAGGACGGCGTCGTCGGCGAGGGCCCGCAGGTCGCACGCCAGGGGATCCCGAGCCCGGCCCCGACGCACGCCCCGTGCACCGCGGCGACCACGGGTTGAGGCATCGTCGTCAGGGTCTCCGCGATCGGGTTGTAGTGCCGCTCGACCGTGCGCTGTGTGGCCCAGGCCCCGGAGGCCAGGGACTCCACGTGCTCGCGCAGGTCCTGACCCACGCAGAACGCCGGTCCCGCACCGGCGAGGACGACGGCACGCACCGCGGGGTCCGCGGCGACGTCGCGGAGCGTGCCGAGCAGCTCCTCCTTCAGCGCCAGGTCGAGCGCGTTGCGCGCCCGGGGACGGTTCAGCGTGACGACGGCGACGGCGCCGTCGTGCTCCACGGTGACGGTGTGCGGCACGGGGTCCTCCTCGCTCGGGCGGGACCGGCCCGCCGACGCCCAGCCAAGCAGCGGCGCGGGCCGATCGCGAACGAGACGACGTCTCAGGTGACGTCTCCGGGTCACGGGACCACCGGTGCCCCGAGGAGGACGTCGAGGGCGGCCCGCTCGCCGACCACGTCGAGGTCGGTCTCCGACGGCGCCAGGCGGTGCCACAGGAGGAGCGCGAGATCGTGGGCGCCGGCCCGCACCGTGGCGTCGGGGGAGGAGCCGTCGCCGAGGCTCCACGACCAGCCGACGTCGGTGGCCTCGAGGGCGACGGTCACGGGCAACGGTCCCATCCTGCCCATCCGGACCTGACGCGGGGCGAACATCCGCACGACCTCGTCGACGGCGTCGGCCCAGGCCTCGCGCGGGACGTCGATCGGGGTCTCGGCCTCGACGGCGGCGCCCGACCCGAGGCGGGCGGCCCGCAGGTCGTGCAGATGAACGAGGGTCTCGTGCATCTGGCGTCGTCGCCAGAACGAGGCGGGTCCGTCGCCGAGCAACGTCCACGACGTCGCGTCCGGCCCCACGGCGGTCAGCGTGTCCCGGATCTCCGCCGCCTGCTCGCTGTAGAACGGCGCCAGGTCGAACGGGCCGCGGCCCAGCGGCGTCTCCTGGACCCGGCGGGCCTGGCCCGCGGCCCAGTGGTGGATCCGCGCGAGGTGGGTGACGAGGTTCCCGACGCGCCAGCGCCCGCAGGCCGGCACCGGAGACCGCGGGTCCGCGCCGTCGACGTCCGCGGCGAACGCCTGCTGCAGCCCTCCCAGCAGCGCCAGCCGGTCGAGGTCCTCCTCGTCGGTGCGGCGTCCGGAGGCGGGGTCGACGGCGGGTGCGGGCGTGGCCATGGCGCCACGTTAGAGCGCGCCGGGGCGCCGGTGAAGGTCCCGGTCTGCCAGGAGGCGTCGAGACTGCCCACGGGACCACCGGGGGCATGGGAGAATGACCAGGCCCATCACCCGGCCCCGACCCGACGGAGCGAGACGCGTTGCCCATCCCGTCCCCCGCACTGAGCGAGCGCATCCAGCCGAACGCCACCGCACCCGAGCTCCTGCGCAACTTCTGCATCATCGCGCACATCGACCACGGCAAGTCGACGCTCGCGGACCGCATGCTGCAGCTCACCGGCGTGGTGCAGCCGCGCGACGCCCGAGCGCAGTACCTCGACCGGATGGACATCGAGCGCGAGCGCGGCATCACGATCAAGTCGCAGGCCGTGCGGATGCCGTGGGCCGTCCGTGACGGCGACGAGGCGCCGCTGACGCCCTACGCGCTGAACATGATCGACACGCCCGGCCACGTCGACTTCACCTACGAGGTGTCGCGCTCGCTGGCCGCGTGCGAGGGCGCCGTGCTGCTCGTCGACGCCGCCCAGGGCATCGAGGCGCAGACGCTCGCCAACCTGTACCTGGCGATGGAGAACGACCTCGAGATCATCCCGGTCCTCAACAAGATCGACCTGCCGGCGGCGCAGCCGGAGCGGTACGCCGAGGAGATCGCGAACCTCGTCGGCGGCGACCCCGCGGACGTCCTGAAGGTCTCGGGCAAGACCGGCGAGGGCGTCGAACCGCTGCTGGACCGCATCGTCGAGCGCGTCCCGGCACCCGTGGGCGACCCGGACGCCCCCGCGCGGGCCATGATCTTCGACTCCGTCTACGACACCTACCGCGGTGTGGTGACGTACGTGCGGGCGATCGACGGCGACCTCAACCCTCGCGAGCGCATCCAGATGATGTCCACGCGCGCCACGCACGAGCTGCTCGAGATCGGGGTCATCTCTCCAGAACCGATCAAGACCAACGGGCTGGGTGTCGGCGAGGTGGGCTACCTCATCACCGGGGTGAAGGACGTCCGTCAGTCCAAGGTGGGCGACACCGTGACGACCGCCAACAAGCCGGCCACCGAGGCCCTCGGCGGCTACGCCGAGCCCAAGCCCATGGTGTTCTCCGGGCTGTACCCGGTCGACGGCTCCGACTACCCGACGTTGCGCGACGCCCTCGACAAGCTCAAGCTCAACGACGCGGCGCTGAACTACGAGCCGGAGACGTCCGTGGCGCTCGGCTTCGGCTTCCGCGTGGGGTTCCTGGGCCTGCTGCACCTGGAGATCGTGCGCGAGCGCCTGGAGCGCGAGTTCGACCTCGACCTCATCTCGACCGCCCCGAACGTCGTCTACGACGTGACGATGGAGGACGGCACCGAGGTCAAGGTGACCAACCCCTCCGAGTTCCCGGGCGGCAAGATCAAGGAGGTGCGCGAGCCCGTGGTCAAGGCCACGGTGCTGGCGCCCAGCGAGTTCGTCGGCACCGTGATGGGTCTGTGCACCGACCGTCGCGGCACGATGCAGGGGATGGACTACCTGTCCGAGGACCGGGTCGAGCTGCGCTACACCCTGCCCCTGGCGGAGATCGTGTTCGACTTCTTCGACGCACTGAAGTCCCGCACGCGGGGCTACGCGTCCCTGGACTACGAGCCCGTCGGCGACCAGGCCGCGGACCTCGTCAAGGTGGACATCCTGCTGCAGGGCGACCAGGTCGACGCGTTCAGCGCCATCGTGCACCGGGACGCGGCCTACGAGTACGGCGTGAAGATGACCGCCAAGCTCAAGGAGATCATCCCGCGGCAGCAGTTCGAGGTGCCCATCCAGGCTGCCGTCGGCGCCCGGGTCATCGCCCGCGAGACGGTGCGCGCGATCCGCAAGGACGTGCTCGCCAAGTGCTACGGCGGTGACATCTCCCGCAAGCGCAAGCTGCTCGAGAAGCAGAAGGAGGGCAAGAAGCGCATGAAGAACATCGGGTCGGTCGAGGTCCCGAAGGACGCCTTCATCGCCGCCCTGTCCTCCGACGGCGCGGGCGGCAAGGAGACGAAGGACAAGAAGAAGTAGCGTGCCGGCTCTTCCCGACGGCGAGGCCGTCCCGGCGGACGGCGCGCTGCCCCCCTTCGTGTCCGACGGCGTCGACCCGCGAGCGGGTTTCGGCGTCTACGTCCACGTGCCGTTCTGCTCGGTGCGCTGCGGCTACTGCGACTTCAACACCTACACGGCCTCGGAGCTCGGCGGTGGCGCCTCGCAGGTGGCCTACGCCACGACGGCGCTGCGGGAGGTCGACCTCGCCGCCCGCGTCCTGGACGACGCCGGCCTCGGCGGCCGCCCGGTCTCGACCGTGTTCTTCGGCGGCGGGACGCCGACGATGCTGCCGGCCTCCGACCTCGGCCGGATCCTCGTCGGTGTGCGCGAGGCATGGGGCCTGGTGCCGGACGCCGAGGTCACCACGGAGGCCAACCCCGACTCGGTGACGCCGGAGTCGCTGGCGGTGCTGGCCGAGGCCGGGTTCACGCGCGTGTCCTTCGGGATGCAGTCGGCGGTGCCGCACGTCCTGGCCACGCTGGAGCGTACCCACGACCCGGCGCGCATCCCCGACGTCGTGCGCTGGGCGCGCGATGCCGGCCTCGAGGTCTCGCTCGATCTCATCTACGGCACGCCGGGGGAGTCTCTCGACGACTGGCGCACCTCGGTGGAGGTCGCGCTGGCGACCGGCGTCGACCACGTCTCCGCGTACGCGTTGGTGGTGGAGGCCGGGACCAAGATGGCCGCGCAGGTCCGTCGTGGCGACGTGCGGCTGCCGGACGAGGACGACCAGGCCGCCAAGTACGAGGTCGCGGACGACCTGCTGACGGCGGCCGGGCTCGGCTGGTACGAGGTGAGCAACTGGTCGCGCGGCCCGGAGCACGCCTGCCGTCACAACCTCGCGTACTGGCGCGGCGACGACTGGTGGGGGATCGGACCGGGCGCCCACTCGTACGTGGGTGCGCGGACGTCCGACGCCGGCGGCCCGGCCGAGCACGGTCAGGCCGGGGTGCGTTGGTGGAACGTCAAGCATCCGCGGCGCTACGCCGCCCTGCTGGAGTCCGGGGCGTCCCCCGGGGCGGGACGCGAGATCCTCACGGACGGGGAGGCGCACCTGGAGCAGGTGATGCTCGGTGTCCGGCTCGCCGAGGGGCTCGACCTCGGGGTCCTGCACGCGGACGGGCGACGGGCGGTCGCCGGCCTCGTCGCCTCCGGGCTGCTCGACGGCACGGCCGCGGTGACGGGCCGGGCGGTGCTCACACGTCGTGGACGGCTGCTCGCGGACGCCGTCGTGCGCGAGCTGACCGTCTGACGGGGTGTCCGGGCGGTGGCCCGGAGGGTGGCCGGACCACCGCCCGACGGATCACTTGATGAACGTGATCTTGAACGGGTAGGTGTACCACTCGTCCCGCGAGGCGGCCATCGCTCCGAGGATCCCGAAGACGATCGAGCCGACCCAGGCGGCGAACACGAGGAGCCCGCCCAAGACGCTGATCAGGCCGATGATCGGGATCATCGCCACGATGGTCGACACGATGGGGATGCCGACGTAGGCGATGAGCAGCGTCAGCTGGAAGTTGAGCGCCTCCTTGCCCTGGTGGTCGAGGCGCTGGCTGCGGTCCTTGTAGATCAGCCACACCACGAGCGGCACGATGAAGCAGGTCAGGATGCCGCCGGCGTGGGCGACGATCGACCACGTGCGCTCGTCGGACGGCGGCACGGGCCCGGCCGCCGCGGGCGCCGGGTACGGGGGCGGCACCGGCTGCTGCTGCGCGGGCTGTTGCGGCGCGGGCTGATGGGCTCCCGGCTGCTGCGGCGCGGGCTCGGCGGGCTGCTGCGGGTCGGGTGTCGTCTCAGTCAACGAGGTACTCCGTCATGTGTCGATATGGGCGAGATGCCGCACGCACGCTACCGCCCTTGAACAAGCCCGAGGAAAGAATTGACGCGGACCTGAGGTTTTTTCACCCGGTGACCGCGCCCCCGTCACCTGCTGTCACCTGCTCCCTGTCGGCTACTTCACCAGACGCAGGCTGACCGGGTAGCGGTAGGCCTCGTACCGGTTGACGGTGACGGCCGCGATGATCGCCAGGACGAGACCGGCGACCCACGCCGCGACGAGGACGAGCCAACCGATGAGGACCGTCGTCAGGACCCAGCCGACCACGGTGACGATGAGCAGCGTGATCTGGAAGTTGAGCGCCTCCTTGGCCTGGTCGGCGACGAAGGCGCTGCGGTCCCGCAGCACGAGCCAGATGACCAGCGGGGCCAGGAACCCCAGGGTGCCGACGCTCATCGCCAGCAGGAGCAACGGTCCGACGTGAGCGAAGATCGCCCACGTGCGCTCGTCGGACTGCGACAGCGGTCGGGGCCCGGTGGGCTGGTCGGGCGGTGGTGGGTACTGGGTCATGCCCTCATCCTCGCAAAGGGGACGCGGCCACGCAGATGTCGGTCCGCGCTCCGGTGGCGCGGGACGACGCGCGGGTTGACAGTGGTGTCGGTCCGCCCCATCCAGCAGGAGGAACGATGAGCGAGAACACTCCCACGCCCCCCGGACGGCCGGACGGCGATCCGTACGGCCGTGAGCCGGGACAGCCGCCGAGCCCCGGGTCGCCCCCGCAGGAGCCGTACCGGACGCAGCCGGGCCAGCAGCCGCCGAGCCCGGGCCCGGCGCCTCGGGAGCCGTACCGGCAGCCGTCGCCCTCGGCCCAGCCCGGTCACTACCAGCAGCCGATCGGCGAGCGCCCGGTGGACGACCGGCCGTTCTACGCGGGTGCCGCGTCGTCCGCCGCCGGAGTGGCGCGAGACGACACCAAGGGCTTCTTCGGTGCGCTGTTCGACTACTCGTTCACCAACTACGTGACGCCGAAGGTCGTCAAGATCATCTACGTGATCGTGACGATCCTCATCGCCTTCTGGTGGCTGGTGGCGTTCATCGCCTCGTTCGTCACCCTGTTCTCCGACCAGTGGTACGTCGGTCTGATCGGCATCCTCTTCGGCTGGATCGTCGCGCTGGTCTACCTGGCGCTGTGGCGCATCGGCCTGGAGTTCGTCCAGGCCATCGTCTCGATCTCGGAGAAGGTCAACCTGTACGCCCGTCGCGACGGGATCATGTGATCAGGCCGTCACGAAGTCGATGAGCTCCTCGACCCGGCCCAGCAGGGCCGGGTCGAGGTCTCGGAAGTCCCGCACGGTCGCCAGGATGCGCTGCCAGGCCCGGCCGACGTCGGCCGGGCTGCCCGCGGGCCAGCCGAGCTCGCGCAGGATGCCGACCTTCCACTCCGTCCCACGGTCGATAGCCGGCCAGGCCTCCAGGCCGACCCGGCCCGGCTTCACCGCCTGCCACACGTCGACGTAGGGGTGGCCGAGCACGAGCACGGTCCCGTCAGGCACGCCTCGCAGCGCCTCGGTGGTGAGCCGCTGCTCCTTGGAGCCGGGCACCAGGTGGTCGACCAGCACCCCGACCCGGCGCTGCGGCGTGGGGGCGAACTCCGCGAGCGCCTCGGCGAGGTTGTCGACCCCGTCGAGCATCTCCACGACCACGCCCTCGATGCGCAGGTCGTCGCCCCACACCTTCTCGACGAGCTCGGCGTCGTGCTTGCCCTCGACCCAGATCCGCGAGCCCCGGGCGACCCGGGCGCGGGCACCGTGGACGGCCACGGACCCCGACGCGGTGCGGGTCGGGGCGGCCGGCGCCCGGGACGTCACGGGCGCGGTGAGCTCGACCGGCCGGCCGTCGACCCAGAAGCCGGGCCCGAGCGGGAACGACCGTGTCCGGCCGCGCCGGTCCTCGAGCACCACCAGGTGCATCCCGCCGGACTTCTCGACGCGGACGACGGCCCCGACCCAGCCGGTCTGCACCTCCTCGACGACCAGCCCGGCCTCGGCGGGGCGCGGCTGCGAGGTCGGTCGACGGCGGTGGTGGGCCGATCCGTCCGGGGCGCCGGGCGGGCGGGTCGAGGCGGTGGCGAGGACGTCGGGTCCGTAGCGGTCGTGCACGCCCGCGAGCCTACGGACGTCCCGCCGTCGGACCGGTGACCGACACCCCGCCTCCGCGAAGTAGTACTGCCGGTCGACCGGGAGCACCCCGGGGTAGCTCTCCACGACCGGAGGTCCTACGTCGCGGTGCGAGCGACGACGGCCGCTTCCGTGCGCGACGAGACGCCGAGCTTGCGCAGGATCGCCGAGACGTGCACCGACGCGGTCTTGCGCGAGATGAACAGCCGCTCGGCGACCTGGCCGTTCGTCAGTCCGTCGGCCACCAGGTCGAGCACCTGCCGCTCGCGGCCGGTGAGGCCGTCGATCCGCGCCGCCGGGGCGCCGGCGGAAGCCGTGACGGCCGCTCCGCTGCGTTGGCTGCGTCCGCGGTCGGTCAGCCCGGCGTCCGCCAGGAGCGCGGCGGCGCGGTCGGTCACGAAACCGGCGCCGATGGCCCGGCCCGCGTCGACCGCGGCGACGAGCGAGCGCCGGGCAGCGCTCTTGTCCCCGGCCGCGAGGCGGGCCTGCCCGTCCCGCCACAGCGCGTAGGGCCGCAGGTGGGCCGGTGCGCCGTCGTCGGGCCCGAACGCGGCGACCGCGGACCACGGACCGTCGCCGAGCTCGGCGTCGAACACCGCCGCCCACACCGGGTGCGTGGGCCAGAACGCGACGGCGTCGAGAGCCGCCCGGAACGGGACGACGTCGGTCGCGCCGCCGGCGTCCCGGGTACGGGCGAGGGCGCGGGCGGCGACGGCGAGCACCGGCAGGGCGTACGCGCCGTGGAGGCGCTCGGGGTCCGTGACGGGTGCGACGAGGTCCAACGCGTCGGCGACGTCGTCGCGGGCGAGCGCCAGCTCCGCGAGGGTGCCCCGGACCCTCGAACGCACCTGCATCTCCACCCGCTCGTGACGCAGCCACACCGCACGGTGCCGGCGAGCCATCGCCTGGGCGGCCTCGGTGCGGCCCCGCCACAGCGTGAGCCACGTCCACCGTTCGGCGAGGTACACCGCGTAGGTGCTCGGCTCGACCACCGTCGTGGCGTGCTCGTACCAGGCGTCGGCCTCGTCCCAGCGGCCCAGCCCGATCAGCGCCTCGGTGACGTTGCCCTCGAGCATCGCGAAGCTCACCCGGCCGGCTCCCCGGGCGCGTGCCCGGTCGGCGCCCTCCTGGGCGATCCGGCGGGCCTCGGCGAAGCGGCCGAGCTTGAGGCGGGTGTCCGAGGCGTTGGCGAAGTAGCGGGAGAGCCCCGACCAGTCGTCCCCGGCCACCCGGCGCGACTCCTCGAGGCTCTCGATCGCACCGAGGTCACCGGTGGCGATGCTGGCCAGGGCCCGGGCGTTGAGCAGGGCGGCGTGGCTCGCGCTGTCGTCGACGGCCCGCGCGGCCTCGATGCCGGCGTCCGCGGTGCGGATCGCCTCCTCGTGCCGGCCCCCGATCATCGCCGTGCGGGCCTGCATCCGCAGCAGCGGGGCGAGCGTGGCGGCGTCGTCCGGTGCGCTCGCGATGGCCTCGTTCAGCAGGGCGAGCCCGGACGGGTCGCCCGTGCGCAAGGTGTGCAGGGCCACGACGCCGAGCGTCCCCGCCCGTCCGCCCGGGTCGTCGGCGGGCCACTCGGCGTAGGACTGCCGGGCCAGGGCCAGGGCACGGTCCAGGCGGGTCGCGTCCTTCTGCGCGTCGGCGACCCGCAGCAGGAGCTCGTGGTGGGTCGTGCCCGTGACGGCCTCGGCGTCCGGCACGACGTCCCACAGGTCCAGGGCGCGCTCGCCGAGCGCCACGGACGTGGACGTGGCGGCGTCGTACCCGGCGACCAGGGCGGCCCGGACGGCGGACGACAGCGCGCGGTCCAGGACCCGGGCCCGCAACCAGTGGTCGGCGATCTCGGCGAGCCGGGGGACGGTGGCGGGGCGTGCCGCGAGCGCCTCCGCGTAGGCGGTGTGCAGGCGGCGGCGCTCGGTGGGCAGCAGCTCGTCGTCGATCGCCTCGCGCATCAGGGCGTGCCGGAACCGGTAGCCGTCGGGGTCCGCGACCAGGACGAGCGCGTCGACGGCCTCTCGCGCGGCGGGTTCCGCCGCGGTCAGCTCCTCCTCGCCGAGGACGGCCTCCAGGACGTCGTGCGTGGCCCGGGCGCCCGCGGCGGCCACCAGCCGGCAGAACTCCTGCGCGGGCGCGGAGAGCTGGGAGTAGCGCAGCAGCAGCACGTCGCGCAGCGAGGCCGGCATCGACTCGTCGACGCAGCTCGCGAGCTCCTCGACGTAGAAGGGGACGCCCTCGGAGCGTTCCACCAGGTCGGCCAGACCGTTCGCGTCGAGCGCGTCGGTGCCCGCGCCGTCGAGCACCGACCGGACGAGCGCGGCGACCTGCCCGGCGTCGAGGCGTGGCACCTCCACGCGGGTGACGAGGCGGGAGCGGTCGAGCTCGCCCACGGTGGTGCGCAACGGGTGACGGCGGTCGACGTCGTCGCTGCGGTAGGTGGCCACGAGGCACAGGGAGGTGGTGGCGGCGGCGCGGGCGAGCCGGGACAGGACCGCGCGGGTGACGTCGTCGGACCAGTGCAGGTCCTCGAGGACGACGAGGACGGGACGCTCGCCGGCCAGCGTGGTGAGGAGCTCGGTGAGCACGTCCGGGCCCCGCCCGCCGTCGATGTCGCGGCGGACGTCGACGAGGCCCGGCATGATCACGCCGAGGGCGTCGGCCGCGGGACCGGCCGCGGCGAGCGCGTCGGCACGGCCCAGGACGGCGACGACGTCGCGCAGCACGCCCTCGACGCCCGCGTACGGCACGGGCCCGGACCCGGAGCCGGCGCACTGGCCGCGGGTCACGAGCACGTCCGGCGGCGCGGTGGCGAGCAGCTCGGTCACGAGCCGTGTCTTGCCGATGCCGGCCTCGCCGGACAGCAGCACCGTGCCGCCGGAGCCCTGACGTGCAGCCGCCAGGGTGCCGCGGAGGGTGACGAGCTGGTCGGCACGGCCGACGAGCGGGGACGGGTCGAGGGGCACACGGACATCGTGCCAGGGGGCCAGGTGGTCGTCCTGCTCCGCCGCCGTGCCCGTGCTCACGCCGGACGACGCCGCAGCAGGGCAGGGCGGTGCCGCCGCGTCGTCGGGCGACCCGTGTCCGGCCGGCCGGCCCCCGGCCCCGGGGCCACGGCCGGGTCGGGCCCGGCCTGCAGGGCGGCGTGGCGCTCGCGGACCTGCCGTGCCTGCTCGACGCGTCGGACCAGCTCCGCCTCGCGCAGCCGGTGCTCGGTGAGGTGTTCGAGGTGCATGGTGGCCTTCCCTGGACGGCTCCGACAGGACCGGGCGGCCCCGTCGAGATCGACTCTCGTCCGCTGAGGCAGGCGCGCGGACCGGGCAGGTGCCCGGTTCTCGGGCGCATCGGGCCGCCAGGACCTGCCTGAGGTACCTCAGGCATGCGGACGGGCTGCGGTGCTGTCGGCGGGGACGCGTAGGATGGCACTCAGCGATCGAGAGTGCTAAGTCATCGAGTGTGCTCAGTCAGCGGGGCCCCACGGGTGCTCGACGGAGGGAGGCGCAGGAGTGAGCGAGGAACGTCGGCTCGAGGTGCTGCGCGCCATCGTGGAGGACTACGTCACCACGCGCGAGCCCGTGGGTTCGCGCGTGCTCACGGAGCGTCACCGGCTGGGTGTCTCGCCCGCCACCATCCGCAACGACATGGCCGCGCTGGAGGAGGAGGGCTACATCGCCCAGCCGCACACGTCGGCCGGGCGGGTTCCCACCGACGCCGGCTACCGGCTCTTCGTCGACCGGCTCGCCGAGGTGCGTCCGCTGACGGTTCCCCAGAAGCGGGCCATCGAGACGTTCCTCTCCGAGGCGGTGGACCTGGACGACGTCCTGGTCCGGGCCGGGCGCCTGATCGCCCAGCTCACCGGACAGGTCGCCGTGGTGCAGTACCCGTCGCTGCGGCGGTCCGGCCTGCGCCACCTGGAGCTCGTGCCGGTGGCCGACGACCGCCTGCTGGTGGTCGTCATCACCGACACCGGCCGGGTCGAGCAGCGGTTCTGCGAGGTGCCCGTGGGCTCCGACGGCAGGACGGCGCTCGACGAGGCCACTCTCGCCGAGCTGCGGGCTCGCCTCAACGCCGCCGCGGCCGGCAAACGGCTCGCGGAGCTGCCGGTGGCCCTCGCGGCGGTGGTGGAGGCGGTCGGCCCGGCCGTGGCCGGCGTCGCCGGGGTCGTGGCCGACCTGGTCGTGCACACCCTCGGCCAGGAGAGCGAGGAGCGGATCGTGCTGGCGGGCACCGCCAACCTCGCGCGCTCCGAGTCCACGTTCGAGCAGGGGCTGAGCCCCGTCCTCGAGGCGCTCGAGGAACAGGTGATCCTGCTCGGGCTGCTCACCGAGATGTCGACCGACGGCGTCGGGGTGCGCATCGGTCACGAGAACCGCCTCGACGGGCTCACGGAGGCTTCCGTCGTCGTCTCCGACTACGGTTCGGGCGGGGACCCCGTGGCGACACTAGGCTCGATCGGTCCCACCCGCATGGACTACCCCGGCACGATCGCCTCTGTGCACGCCGTAGCCCGCTACCTCTCCCGCGTGCTGCCGAGCTGAGCCGCGCGGGCCCCCTGACCAGACTGCGTACGTCACCGAAGAGAGAGCTGTGACCGACTACTACGAGATCCTGGGCGTCGAGCGCGATGCCTCGCCCGAGCAGATCAAGAAGGCCTACCGCAAGCTCGCCCGCGAGCTGCACCCGGACGTCGCGGGCGCCGACGGCGAGGAGAAGTTCAAGGACGTGGCCCGCGCCTACGAGGTGCTGTCCAACCGCGAGAAGCGCGAGCAGTACGACCTGGGTGTCGACCCGACCGCCCCGGGCGGGGGAGCGGGCGGCGGCTTCGGCCAGGGCTTCGGCTTCCAGGACATCTTCGAGACGTTCTTCGGCGGCGGCCAGGCCTCCGGCCCGGTGCCCCGCGCCCGGCGCGGGCAGGACGCGCTGGTGCGCATGGACATCGACCTCGTCGAGGCGACGTTCGGCGTCAAGCGCGAGCTGCAGGTCGACACCGCCGTGGTGTGCGGCACCTGCAGCGGCAACGGCTGCCGGCCCGGCACCGACGTGCGCACCTGCGACGTGTGCCACGGCCGCGGCAACGTGCAGCGCGTCGCGCGGTCGTTCCTGGGCCAGGTCATGACGACGGCGCCGTGCGCCGCCTGCCAGGGCTTCGGCACCGTCATCCCCGAGCCCTGCGCGGAGTGCTCCGGCGAGGGCCGCGTGCGCTCGCGGCGCAGCCTCACGGTCAACGTCCCGGCAGGCGTCGACACCGGCACCCGCATCAAGCTGACCTCCCAGGGCGAGGTCGGCCCGGGGGGCGGCCCCGCCGGCGACCTGTACGTCGAGATCCGCGAGAAGTCGCACGACGTGTTCGTGCGTCGTGGCGACGACCTGCACTGCACGCTGCCGGTCCCCATGACGGCGGCGGCGCTCGGCAGCGTCCTCGCGCTCGACACCCTCGACGGGGCCGAGGAGATCGACCTGCGTCCGGGCACCCAGCCCGGCCAGATCATCACGCTCAAGGGACTCGGGGTCGGCCACCTGCACGGCAACGGTCGCGGCGACCTCAACATCCACGTCGAGGTGCAGGTGCCCACCGCGCTGGACGACGAGCAGTCCGCGCTGCTGCAGCAGCTCGCGGGCCTGCGCGGGGAGGAGCGCCCCGAGCCACGCCTCGTGGCGGCGCACCCCGGGGTCTTCTCGCGCCTCAAGGACAAGCTGAGCGGCCGCTGACGTGAGCGCGAGGAGCCCCCGCGGAGGTACGCCGAGGGACGAGGTGTGGCGGAGCGAGGCACCGCAGCGGTCATGTCACAGGTGTGCAGCGTGAGCGCGAGGAGCCCCCGCGGAGGTACGCCGAGGGACGAGGTGTGGCGGAGCGAGGCACCGCAGCGGTCACGTGAGAGGGGTGCGCCGTGAGCGCTCCGGTCTTCGTCGCGGCCGACGACCTGCACGAGGTCGGGCCGGGAGACGTCTACGTCCTGGGCGGCGACGAGGGACGCCACGCCGGTGTCGTGCAGCGCCGCGGGCCGGGCGAGACCCTCGACGTGGTCGACGGCGCGGGGACCCGGCTGCGCGGCGTCGTGACCGCCGTGGAGCGCGAGGTCGTGCACCTGCGGATCGAGGCGCGCGACGAGGAACCCTCTCCCGGCGTCGTGCTCACGCTCGTGCAGGCGCTCGCGAAGGGTGACCGCGATCACCTCGCCGTCGAGGCGGCCGTCGAGGTCGGCGTGGACGCGGTCGTGCCCTGGCAGGCCGACCGGTCCGTCGTCGTCTGGCGGGGCGCCCGCGCCGCGAGGTCGCGGGCGAAGTGGGAGTCCACCGTGCGTTCCGCGGTGAAGCAGGCGCGCCGCGCGTGGTTGCCTCTCGTCGCCGCGCACCTGACGAGCCGGCAGCTCGCCGCCCTGACGCGCGACGTCGTCGGCGCCGGTGGCGCCGTCGTCGTGCTCCACGAGGAGGCGACGACGGCGTTGGCGGATGTCACGCTGCCCGCGCCCGTCGAGCCGGGGTCCGGCGTCGTCCCGGCCGAGCTGCTGGTCGTGGTCGGGCCCGAGGGCGGGATCGGTGGCGACGAGCTCGCGTCGTTCACCGCCGCGGGCGCCGTCGCGGCCCGGCTCGGGCCGCACGTGCTGCGCACGTCGACCGCCGGACCGGTCGCGGTGGCGCTCCTGAGCGAACGTCTGGGCCGGTGGCGGTAGCGTGGAGCGTATGACGAACGTCGAGACCGAGAGCGACTGCCTCTTCTGCCGGATCGTCGCCGGGGAGCTGCCGGCCGACGTGGTGGAGTCCACCGAGCGGGTCGTGGCCTTCCGCGACATCGACCCGCAGGCGCCCGTGCACGTCCTCGTCGTGCCGCGCGAGCACCACGGGGACGTCTCCGTGCTCGCCGCGGCCGACCCGACGCTGCTCGCGGAGGTGGTCGAGGTGGCCGACACGGTCGCCCACGACCTCGCCGACGGCCAGTACCGGTTCATCTTCAACTCCGGCCCCCGTGCGGGCCAGAGCGTCTTTCACGTCCACGGCCACGTCATCGCCGGCACCCAGCTCGGATGGAGCCCCGCCTGAGCATGTCGACCTCCGCCGCTTCCGACCGCCCCGTGCGTTCGGCCACCCCTGCTGCCTCGCACGCGTCGGAGCACCGCGTCGTGGTCCCCGCCCACGTGCCGATGGTCGCCCTGCTCGGCAGCCGGGACGCCGTGCTGCGCGCCGTCGAGGACGGCTTCCCCGGCGTCGACGTGCACGCGCGGGGCAACGAGATCTCCGTGCACGGACCCGCCGCCGACGTCGCCATCGTCTCGCGGCTGCTCGACGAGCTCGTCGAGGTGGTGGAGTCGGGCACCCCGCTCACCCCGGAGGTCGTCTCCCGCTCCGTGGCGATGCTCACCGACACGTCCGCCCAGCGTCCGTCCGAGGTGCTGACCTTCGACATCCTGTCGAGCCGGGGCCGGACGATCCGTCCCAAGACGGTCGGGCAGAAGCACTACGTGGAGGCCATCGACGCGAACACCATCACGTTCGGCATCGGCCCGGCCGGGACGGGCAAGACCTACCTGGCGATGGCCAAGGCCGTCCAGGCGCTGCAGGCCAAGCGGGTCAACCGCATCATCCTCACCCGGCCCGCGGTCGAGGCGGGGGAGAAGCTGGGCTACCTGCCCGGCTCGTTGAGCGAGAAGATCGACCCGTACCTCCGCCCGCTCTACGACGCGCTGCACGACATGGTCGACCCGGACTCGATCCCCAAGCTCATCGAGTCCTCGACCATCGAGGTCGCGCCGCTGGCCTACATGCGCGGGCGCTCGCTCAACGACTCGTTCATCATCCTCGACGAGGCCCAGAACACCTCCGCCGAGCAGATGAAGATGTTCCTCACCCGCCTCGGTTTCGGGTCCACGATGGTCATCACCGGCGACGCGACCCAGGTGGACCTGCCGGGTGGCACGGCCTCGGGGCTGCGGGTCGTCGAGGACATCCTCACCGGGGTCGACGACGTCGAGTTCTGCCGGCTGACGAGCTCCGACGTCGTGCGCCACCGCCTGGTGAGCGACATCATCGACGCCTACGCGCGCTGGGACACGTCGCGCCCGGCCGGTCCCGCGGACGGCCCACGGCGGGGCAGCCACCACGAGCGAGGGGGGCGCCGGTGAGCATCGAGGTCAACAACGAGTCCGGGCACGAGGTCGACGAGGCCGAGTTCGCGGCGCTGGCCCGCTTCGCCCTCGACACCCTGCACGTGCACCCGTCCAGCGAGCTGTCGGTCCTGCTCGTCGACACGCCCACGATGACGGACCTGCACGTGCGGTGGATGGACGAGCCGGGGCCCACCGACGTGCTCTCCTTCCCGATGGACGAGCTGCGCCCGGGACGCGAGGGCGAGGAGACCCCGCCGGGCACGCTCGGGGACATCGTCCTGTGCCCCGACGTGGCGGTGCAGCAGGCGAAGATCGCCGGCCACTCGACGGCCGAGGAGCTGCTGCTGCTGACCACGCACGGCATCCTGCACCTGCTGGGCTACGACCACGCCGAGCCCGAGGAGGAGAAGGAGATGTTCGCGCTGCAGCGACGAATCCTGCTCACGTTCCTCGCGGGACGGTGACGGGCACGGTGGACGCACCCGACACGGTGCTGTGGTTCGTGCTGCTCGTCGCCCTGGCCTTGTCGGCCGTGCTCAGCGCGGGGCAGACGGCGGTGCAGCGGGCGACGCGGGCCTCCCTGGCCGACGCGCTCGCCGAGGCGCTCGCGGGCGACGACGACGGCGACCCCGCCCGCCCGGCCGGCGCCGGCCGCGTGCGGCGGATCCGGCGGGCCCAGCAGCTCCTCGCCGACCCCGCCGTGCCCGTCTCGCTGTCCCTGGTGCGGGTCTTCGCGGAGTCGGTCACGATCGGTGCGCTGGCCATCCTGCTCGCCGACTGGTTCGACGGATGGTGGGAGGCGCTGCTGGGCGTCGCGGTGGTGGGGCTCGTGGCCGGGGTCCTGCTCCTACGGTTCAGCCCTCGCACGTGGGCACACCATCATCCGGCGCGCGCCCTGGTCGCGCTGGCCGGACCGCTCGGTGCCACGCACCGTGCCGTGAGCTGGGTGCCGCGGCGTCGTGCCCCGGGCGAGGCGGCACCGCCGGAGGGCGACGAGCTGCGCGACATGGCCGAGCGGGTGCGCGAGATCGAGGCGATCGAGGAGCCGGAGCGCGAGCTGCTCCGGTCCGCCCTGGAGCTCGGCGGCACGCTCGCCCGGGAGGTGATGGTCCCGCGCCCGGACATGGTGACGGTGCCGGCTCAGACCTCGCTGCGCAAGGCGATGCGGCTGTTCCTGCGCTCGGGCTTCTCCCGCGTGCCGGTCGTGGGCCGGACGGTGGACGACCTGGTGGGCGTCGTCTATCTCAAGGACGTGGCCCGGCTCCTCGACGCGGACCCGTCGGCGGAGGGCCGTCCCGTCATCGACCACGTCCGTGCGCCGGTGTTCGTCCCCGAGTCCAAGCCGGCCGACGACCTCCTGCGCGACATGCAGGCCCGCCGCTCGCACATCGCGATCGTCGTGGACGAGTACGGGGGAGTGGCGGGCCTCGTGACGGTCGAGGACATCATCGAGGAGCTGGTGGGCGAGCTGACCGACGAGCACGACACGGCTCCGGAGCCCGTGCCGGAGGACCTCGGCGACGGTGTGTGGCGGGTGCCCGCGCGGCTGCCGGTCGACGAGCTGGGCGAGCTGTTCGACCTGCGCCTGGACGACGACGACGTGGACACGGCGGGCGGCCTGCTCGCCAAGTACCTGGGCAAGGTCCCGTTGACCGGCGCGCGGGCCGACGTCGGTCCGCTGCGCCTCGAGGCCGAGCGGGTCGAGGGGCGCCGCAAGCAGCTCGCCAGCATCCTGGTACGCAGGAGTGCAACCGAAGCAGCGGACGACGCCGTCGTGCCGCACGATCAGAAGGACGTTTCCGCATGACGCACGCCGAGATCCCGCACCGCTCCGGCTTCGCCTGCCTGGTGGGCCGGCCGAACGTCGGCAAGTCGACCCTGACCAACGCCCTCGTGGGGGAGAAGGTCGCGATCATGTCGGCGCGGCCGCAGACGACGCGGCACACCATCCGGGGGATCGTGCACCGCGACGACGCGCAGCTCGTGCTGGTCGACACGCCGGGTCTGCACCGCCCCCGCACCCTGCTGGGCGAGCGGCTCAACACCCTCGTCCAGGACACCCTGAGCGAGGTCGACGTGGTGGCGTTCTGCCTGCCGGCCGACCAGAAGATCGGGCCGGGCGACAAGTACATCGCGAGCAAGCTCGCACCCCTGATGCAGGGGCGCCGACCGGTCCCGGTGGTGGCCGTGGTCACGAAGTCCGACCTGGTCGACCGGGGGCGGCTCGCCGAGCACCTCGTGGCGGTCGACCGGCTGGCGACGTCGATGGACCTCGACTGGTCCGCGATCGTGCCGGTGTCGGCCAAGGGCGGCTTCCAGGTCGACGAGCTGACCGACGTCCTGGCGGCCCACCTGCCGGAAGGCCCCGACCTGTACCCGGGCGGCGAGCTCACCGACGAGCCCGAGGAGACGATGATCGCCGAGCTCGTGCGCGAGGCCGCGCTCGAGGGCGTGCGCGACGAGCTGCCGCACTCCCTGGCGGTGTCGGTCGAGGAGATCGTCCCGCGCGAGGGCGCCGGTCACGACGGCGACGGCGAGGTCCCGGCCGTGGCGCCGTTGCTGGACGTACGGGTGACGCTGTTCGTGGAGCGCGAGAGCCAGAAGGGCATCATCATCGGCCGTGGTGGTTCCCGGTTGCGGGAGGTCGGCACGACGGCGCGCGAGGGCATCGAGAAGCTCCTCGGGACGCGCATCTACCTCGACCTGCACGTCAAGGTCGCCAAGGACTGGCAGCGCGACCCGAAGCAGCTGCAGCGGCTCGGGTTCTGAGCCGCGCCGGACCCTCCCCGGAGGGCTCCGGCGAGTAGCATCCGGTGGGTGGTGTTCCGGACGATCGCGACGAGTGCGGCGCTGCTGGTCGGGCTCGCCGTGGTGGGCGCGGTCGCCGGCCCGCAGTGGGACCCGCGACCCGTCACCGAGCACGTGGTGCCGGCGACACCTGACACGCGGATCGGGGGCGTCGACCCCGCCGCCGTCGCCTCCGGGGAGATCGGGGCCGTCGGCGACCACGAGGTCCGCACGGAGCCGGTGACGATCGAGCTGGACGGTGCCACCGTGGGCGGGCTCCTGCGGCGGCCGGTGCAGGCCGACGGCAGCCTGCTGACGGACCGTCCGGGCGTGGTGTTCGTCCACGGAGCCGGGACCGGCCGCGCCGTGGAAGCCTTCGCCGGCACGGCGGACGACCTGGCCAGCGCCGGCATCGTCACCCTGGTGCCGGACAAGCGTCTCGACACGTACTCGTTGCGCGACCGGGACTACGTGGCGATGGCGCGAGACTACGACCGCTCGGTCGAGCTGCTGCGCGGCGTCGACGGCGTCGACCCCTCCCGGGTGGGGCTCTACGGCGAGTCGGAGGGCGCCTGGATCGTCCCGATCCTGCAGGCGGACGACCCGTCGATCGCCTTCACGGTCCTCGCCTCGGCGCCCGTGGTGCCACCGCGGGAGCAGGCGGCCTACGCCGTCGACAACTACCTGCGCCACACGGGGGTCCCCGACCAGGTGTTCCGCGCGATCCCGCGGGCCGTGGGCATGCAGTTCCCGGGAGGCGGGTTCGGGTACGCCGACTTCGACGTGCGGCCCTGGCTCGTCCGCCAGACGGCGCCGGTGCTGGTCGTCTACGGCACCGCGGACGCCTCGATGCCGCTCGAGCAGGGCGCTCGGCTGATCCTCGCCGACACCGCGGCCGGGCCGGGTGACGCTCCCGTGACCGTGCGCTACTACGAGGGCGCGGACCACGGGCTCCGGGTGCGGGACGGTGCCGCACCCGACGGCGCGGACCACTATCCGTTGCACCCCGACGTCGTCCGGGACCTCGCGGCGTGGTTGCAGGGTCAGCCGGGTACGGCCGACGCGGCTCCGCAGGTCGCCGGCGCGACACCGGAGCAGCTCTACCTGGCCGCGCCGGTCCCGCAGCCGCGCTGGTGGGGCAACGGCGACGTCGTCGTCGCGGCCGTGCTGGGAGGTGCCGGCCTGGTCGTGCTCGCCCTCGTCTCGTGGGGGACGGTCGCCGTGCTGCGGCGCGTGCGTCGCCTCGCCCGGCCGCGCCCTCACGGTGCGGCCCACGACTTCGCGCCGGGCGTCGGGGGTGCCCTGGTGGTCCTCGGCGTCGGGTCCGTCGCCACGACGGGTGCGCTGGCCGTGTACCTGCTGCTCGTCGCCCGGCTCGCCTTCGACTACCAGCGCAACGACCTGATCGTCCAGGGCGGCTGGGTGACGGTCCGCGTGCTGGGGGTCGTGACGGCGGTCGCCGCCGCGGTGCTGCTGCAGCGCGTGGCTGACGTACGCTCGACCCGGCGTCCCGCCGGCGCGGTGGGCGTGGCGCGCGGGGTGCCGGCACACGTCGTGCTGTGGTGCGTCGTCGCGGGTTCGACGTCGCTGCTGCTCACCCTGGCCTACTGGGGCGTCTACCAGCTCGGGATCTGACGCGCCAGGGGCCCGACCTGACGCGAGGGGTCCGCGTCGGGTAGAAACGACCCGACCGGTCTTTCTCGGTCGTCAACTCATGCAGGGAGCGAGTACCCATGTCCGACGTCGTCCACCTTCGGTCACCGTTCGCGGACGTCCCGACGCGCGACGTCGTGCGCGACGTCGTCGCCGTCGTCGCCCTCCTGCTGGCGCTGCCGCTGCCCTGGAACGAGGTGCGCCGCGGCAGCGACCTGCTCTGGGTGGTGCTCACCACGGTGGTCGCCGTCCTGGCGGTCGCGGCGCCGTACGCCCGTCGGGCGGGGATCGTCCCGGACGGGTGGGTGCAGGTCGCCGCTCCGCGCGCCCGGCTGGTGGGGCTCGCGCCGTACGCGCTGGTGGTGCTCCTGCACCTGGTGCTCGACGTCCTGTCGGTCGGCGGCCCGGGCGTCGGAGCGGGCCTCGCCCTCGGGCTGGCCGGAGCGGTGCTGGCCGCCTCGCTTCCCACGACGCGCGGCCTGCTCGTCTCCGCCGTGGTCGTCGCGGTGGCCGCCGTGGCCACCCCCCTGACGACTGCCGTCGCGGGGCGGCCGTGGCCCCTCGTCGTGGGGGCGGTCCTGGCCGCTCTGCTCGTGCTCGCCGTCCTGTGGCTGACCGTCCGGGCGTTCCTGCAGGGGGACGACGCCGCGGGTGTCGTCCTGGTCGCGGTCGGCGCCGCGGTCGCCCTCGAGCTGGCGCTGCTGGGCGGGAGCTCGCAGTACGCCTGGGTCGAGTCCGTGCACGGGGACCGCTACGGCCTGCTGCTGCTGCCCGTCGTGGCCGCCTTCGCGGTGCCGTCGGTGCTCGGGCGGGTCGGGGCGTCCCCGGACGAGCCGGTCGAGGCCGCCGCGGCCCGGTGGGTCCTGGTGGCCGTGCGTGCCCTGGACCTGATGATCGTCGTGGGGACGTTCGTGACGCTCGTGGCGGTCGTCCGTCTCGTCGCCGCGGCGGCGACCGACGTCCCCGGCTTCGGCTTCGGCGTGGAGCCGGTCCTGCGGCTCGTCGTGGGGGTCCTCGTGGTCGTGGTGGCGTTCCTGGCTCGGCGTGCCCTGCTGCGCGACGCGCGCACGGCGCACGCCACCGCCGTCGGGGCCGCCTGCGTCGTGGTGGTGCTCGGGCTCGTCATCCTCGTGGCGCGGGCCGGCGTCGGGACGCGGAGCCACGTCGAGGAGCTGCTGCTCGCCCTGGCCCTGCCGGCCGTGGTGCTCGGTGCGCTGCTCCTGCCGCCGTCCGTCCGTGCGTTCGTCGATGCCGAGCCTGCCGGCGAGGACGGGACGGACTGGTCGCCCGCCGGCGCGCCGGCCGGGGACGAGCGGTCCGTCACGGACGTGCGGTCCGCGGGTGAGATGTCCGCCGAGGTGCCGGTCGGGCACGTCGCGCCGCAGCAGCCCGCCGTCCAGCAGCCCGGCTCGCGCGTCTCCGCGACGCAGGACACGGCCGTCCAGGCGCCGGTCCCGGCGCGGACCGGCGAGGCGGGTTCGCGCTGGCGGGGGACGTGGGCCGCCGGCACCGACGCGACCCAGCAGATGGCGCCCGTCGACACGGGCACGCAGCCGCAGGTGGCCGCGACTGCGCCGGCCGCGCAGCCGCCGGCGCAGTCGCCGAGCCAGACCCAGGTGATGCCTCCGGTGGCGGACGTCCCGGGGGCGCGGTGGACCCCCGAGCAGGCGCTCGATCCCGCGACACCGCTGGCGGACCTCGCCCAGATCGTCCAGGAGGCGCCGCACCTGCGCCCGCACGTGGCCGCCAACCCGTCGACGTACCCGGCCTTGCTGGACTGGCTCGGAGCGCTGGGCGACCCGGCGGTGGACGCGGCGCTGCGCACGCGCCGGTGACGGCGGACGCCAGGGTGACACGGGCCACGCACGGTGTACGGTGTGACTGTGCAGCACGTGGTGAGCCTCCTCCTTCCGTGCCGCGGCGGGGCCAACTGACAGGCCGGACCCTCGCCGCGGTGGTTCGTGGTGCGCCGGCCGATACTGAGCCCCCCACCGAAGGACACCACTGATGCAGACCACCGGGATCTCCGCCGCCAACCCGCAGCGCCCTTCCGGGATGCCGTACCACCGCTACGTGCCGTTCCACGAGCAGATCACCGTCGACCTGCCGGACCGCACGTGGCCCGACCGTCGGATCGAGAAGGCACCGCGCTGGTGCGCGGTCGACCTGCGGGACGGCAACCAGGCGCTCATCGAGCCGATGGACGCCGAGCGCAAGCTGCGCATGTTCGAGCTGCTGGTCCAGATGGGCTACAAGGAGATCGAGGTCGGCTTCCCGTCCGCCTCGCAGACGGACTTCGACTTCGTCCGTACCCTCGTCGAGTCGGGCCGGATCCCCGACGACGTCGTGATCCAGGTGCTGACGCAGTGCCGCGACCACCTCATCGAGCGGACCTACGACGCCATCCGCGGTGCCAAGCAGGCGATCGTGCACATCTACAACTCGACGTCGATCCTCCAGCGCGAGGTCGTCTTCCGCTCCGACATGGACGGCATCGTGGACATCGCCCTGCAGGGCGCGCGCCTGTGCCGCAAGCTCGAGGAGACGGTCCCGGAGACCACCGTCTACTACGAGTACTCCCCGGAGTCCTACACGGGCACCGAGCTGGAGTTCGCGGCGCGGATCTGCAACGAGGTCCTCGACGTGCTGGAGCCGACGGCGGCCCGCCCGGTGATCGTGAACCTGCCGGCGACGGTGGAGATGGCGACCCCCAACGTGTACGCCGACTCGATCGAGTGGATGAGCCGGAACCTGCGGTACCGCGAGAACGTCGTGCTGTCCCTGCACCCGCACAACGACCGCGGCACGGCCGTGGCCGCCGCCGAGCTGGGATACCAGGCCGGCGCGGACCGGATCGAGGGCTGCCTGTTCGGCAACGGCGAGCGCACGGGCAACGTCGACCTGGTCACGCTCGGCATGAACCTGTTCGGCCAGGGCATCGACCCGCAGATCGACTTCACCGTGGGCGGCGGCATCGACGCGGTCCGCCGGACGGTGGAGTACTGCAACCAGCTCCCGGTGCACGAGCGGCACCCGTACGTGGGCGACCTGGTCTTCACGGCGTTCTCCGGGTCGCACCAGGACGCGATCAACAAGGGCTTCGACCACATGGCGGCCCGTGCCGAGGCCGAGGGCAAGCCGGTCGACGACCTGACCTGGGGCGTGCCGTACCTGCCGATCGACCCGAAGGACCTGGGCCGTTCGTACGAGGCGGTCATCCGCGTCAACAGCCAGTCCGGCAAGGGTGGCGTGGCCTACCTGCTCAAGACCGAGCATCACCTGGAGCTGCCGCGCCGGCTCCAGATCGAGTTCTCGGCCGCCGTCCAGCAGCACACCGACACCGGCGGCAAGGAGGTCACCGGGGAGGACATCTGGCGGATCTTCTCGGACGAGTACCTGCCGGTGGACGCCGACTCCGGTCTGGAGCCGTGGGGGCGCCTGCGTCTGCGTCGCACGCGGACGTCGTCCGGCGAGGACGGCGCGACGCGGCTCGAGGTGGACGTCGTCGACCGGGGCGAGGAGCACACGCTGACCGGGACCGGCAACGGGCCGCTCGCCGCGTTCGTCGACGCCATCTGCCACGTCGGTCTGGACGTGCGGGTTCTCGACTACGCCGAGCACGCGCTGTCCGAGGGTGGGGACGCCTCGGCGGCCGCCTACGTCGAGTGCGCCGTGGGCGACGACGTCCTGTGGGGTGTGGGCATCGACTCGTCGATCACCACCTCCTCGCTGAAGGCCGTCGTCTCCGCCGTGAACCGCGCCGAGCGCCGCTGACGACCGAGCGGTCGGGACGGCGGCGCGCATCGTCGTCGTCCCGACCGTCGTGTCCGCCGCACCTGGGACAATGGGACCGTGCCCCTGTACCGAGACGACGCGATCGTGCTGCGCACCCACAAGCTGGGTGAGGCCGACCGCATCATCACGTTCCTGACGCGTGAGCACGGCAAGGTCCGGGCCGTCGGCCGGGGGGTGCGCCGGACGTCGTCGCGGTTCGGGGCACGCCTCGAACCGTTCATGGCCGTGGACGTCCAGCTCCACACGGGGCGCAACCTCGACTCGGTCACCCAGGTGGAGACGATCGGGGCCTACGCCAGCCCCCTCAGCGCGGACTACGGGCTGTACACGGCCGGCGCCGCGATGCTGGAGGCCGCCGACCGGCTCGTGGCCGCCGAGCACGAGCCCGCGGTCCAGCAGTACTGGCTCCTCGCCGGCGCCCTGCGTGCGCTCGCGACCCGTGCGCACGCCCCGGGGCTCGTGCTGGACTCCTACCTGTTGCGGGCGCTCTCGGTGGCGGGCTGGGCGCCGTCGTTCTCCGACTGTGCCCGGTGCGGCGAGCCGGGGCCGCACCATGCCTTCGCCGTCGCCCAGGGCGGCGCGGTGTGCACCCGTTGCCGGCCGCCGGGCTCGCCGTCGCCGGCGCCCGAGACGTTCGTGCTCCTGGCCGCGCTGCTGGGCGGCGACTGGGACGTCGCCGACGCCGCGGACCCGCGGCACCGTTCCGAGGCGGCCGGGCTGGTGGCCGCGTACTCGCAGTTCTACCTCGAGCGCACCCTGCGCTCGCTGCGCATGATCGAGAGAGAGGTCTGATGCCCCGCGCCCCGCAGTCGTACGCCGAGCCGTACCCGCACCCCTCGGGTGCCACACCGCCGGCGATCCCTGCCGAGTTCGTGCCGAACCACGTCGCCGTGGTGATGGACGGCAACGGACGCTGGGCGAACGCGCGCGGTCTGCCGCGCGTGGAGGGGCACAAGGAGGGGGAGAAGTCGCTGCTCGACGTCGTCGCGGGCGCGGTGCAGATCGGGGTCAAGCACATCTCGGCGTACGCGTTCAGCACAGAGAACTGGAAGCGGTCGCCCGACGAGGTGCGCTTCCTGATGAACTTCAACCGGGACGTCATCCGGCGGCGGCGGGACGAGATGTCGTCGTGGGGCGTGCGGATCCGCTGGGCCGGGCGACGACCGAGGCTGTGGGGTTCGGTCATCAAGGAGCTGCAGGTCGCGGAGGAGATGACCAAGGAGAACGACCGCTGCACGCTGACGATGTGCGTCAACTACGGCGGGCGGGCGGAGATCGCGGACGCCGCGGCGGCGATCGCCCGCGACGCGGCGGCGGGGAAGGTCAACCCGGCGCGGGTGACCGAGAAGACGGTGCAGCGCTACCTCGACGAGCCGGACCTGCCGGACGTCGACCTGTTCCTGCGGTCCTCGGGCGAGCAGCGCACGAGCAACTTCATGATCTGGCAGGCGGCGTACGCCGAGCTGGTGTTCCTGCCCGAGCCGTGGCCCGACGTGGACCGCCGGCACCTGTGGCGTGCGGTGGAGGAGTACGCCCGCCGCGACCGGCGCTACGGCGGCGCCGTCGACGTCGCGACCTCGTAGTGCCGAACAGGAGGTTGGGCCCGCTTTCCCACAGGAAAGCGGGCCCAACCTCCTGTTCGACGTGGGGTCGGCTGGGTCAGCCGTAGATCTCCGCGAGCTGTTCGGCGATGGCGGGGATGCCGTCGGCCCAGTCGTACGAGAGCGCGGTGGGCGGCGACACGGACGACACGGCGACGTTGCCGACCACCTTGACGACGTCGCCCGCGGCGACGGCGGGGATCGCCTGCAGCTCGTCGCTCTCGCCGAAGGTCTCGGCCTCCTCCTCGGTGTAGGTGTACGCGATGAGGAAGTCGGAGTCGAGCTTGTCGAGCTCCTCGTAGGACAGCGTGTAGAAGAACCCGCCGTCGGAGGTGTCGAGCTCGGCCACGGACGGGTCGGACACGATGCCGAGGTTCTCCAGGATTGCCACGCGCGGGTCGGCCGGGGTGTAGACGTACACGAGGCCCTCGGACGGCGAGTCCACGATGGCCGCGAAGGTCTTGCCCTCCGCCTCGGGCAGCTCGGCGGCCAGGTCGGCGAGGTAGGTGTCGACGTCCGTCAAGACCTGCTCACCGGCCGTGGAACGGCCGAGCGCCTCCGCGGTGAGGGTGATGATGTCGTCCCAGGGGGTGACCCAGGGCGACTCGGGGTAGGCCACGACGGGGGCGATGTCGGAGAGCACGTCGTACTGCTCCTGGGTCAGGCCCGAGTAGGGGGCGAGGATGAGGTCCGGGTCGGCCTCGACGAACTCCTCGTAGGGGACGCTGGCGCCGCCCTCGGCGTCGGTGAAGATGACGGGGTGCTCGGCACCGCGGGCGTCGTACTCCTCCTCGACCCACGGCAGCAGCGCCTGCTCGCCGACGGTGAAGACCTGCTCGGCCGCACCGACCGGCTCGACGCCGACGGCGAGGGCGGCCTCGGTGGAGCCCCAGCCCCAGGTGGCCACGCGCTCCGGTGCGGACTCGACGACCGTCTCGCCGAGCGCGTGCGTGATGGTGATCGGGAACTCGTCGGTGGCCCCGCCGTCGCCCTCCGCGGCCGCGGTCTCCTCGCTGCCACCGGTCTCCGGGTCGGTCTCGGACGAGCAGGCCGCCAGGGCGAGGGTGCCGACGGCGAGGAGGCCGACAGCGGTGGTCAGGGAACGGCGAAGGCGCACGGGTACTCCTTGGTGTGCTCGCGACACGTCGCGAGGTACGGCTGTTGAGGAGAGGCTAACCTCACCAAGTCGAGACGTGGAACCCTTCGTCCCACCCCGTGAGCAATCCGTGATGTGAGGTCACTCACGCGGCTCCGCCGAGCCGTCCGGTGCCGGGGTCCCGTCCGCCCGGTGGTGACGACCGACCGGCACGATCATCGGGCTCCCCGACACCGGGTCGGGCACCACCCGGGCGTCGAGCCCGAAGGCCTCCAGGACGGTGGCCTCGTCCAGGACGTCGCCGGGCGCCCCCTGGGCCACGACCCGGCCCGCTGACATGACCACCAGGTGGTCCGCGTACCGGGCGGCGAGGTTGAGCTCGTGCAGGACCATGACGACGGTGGTGCCGCGGTCCCGGTTGAGGTCGTGCAGCAGGTCGAGCAGCTCGACCTGGTGCGTGACGTCGAGGAAGGTGGTCGGTTCGTCCAGCAGCACGACGTCCGTCTCCTGGGCGAGCACCATCGCGATCCAGACCCGTTGGCGCTGCCCGCCGGACAGCTCCGCCACGGGTCGGTCGGCGAGGTCGGCCACCCCGGTGGCCTCGAGCGAACGCACGACCACGACGTCGTCGTCGCTGCTGTGCCGCCCGAACCAGCCCTGGTGGGGGTAGCGGCCGCGACCGACCAGCTCCGCCACCCGCACCCCGTCCGGCGCGACGGACGACTGGGGGAGCACTCCGACCAGCCGGGCGAGCTCCTTGCGCGCCAGGCCCGTCACGTCCCGGTCGCCGAGCGTGATCCGTCCCGCGGTGAGCGGGTGCAGGCGCGCGAGCCCGCGCAGCAGCGTCGACTTGCCGCAGGCGTTCGGCCCGACGACGGCGGTCACCCGGCCCGCGGGCAGGGTGAGGTCCAGCCCCTCGATGACCGGGCGACCGTCGTAGCCGATCGCCACGCCGTGCGCGGTGAGGTCTCCGGCGCCCGCGGTGCCGGTGGACCCCTCGGTGCGCGACGAGCGGGTGGCGCGGGTGTCGATCATGCGCGGGTCCTCTTCTCGTGGGTGGCGAGCAGCCACAGCAGGTAGGGGGCTCCGACCAGGCCGGTGACGATGCCGGTCGGGGCGGCCACGCCGAGCAGGCCGTGCTGGGCCACGATGTCGGCGGCCAGCACCAGCGTGGCACCCGTGGCGACGGAGACGGGCAGCGCCGGTCCGCCGTCGTCGATCAGCCGACGGGCGATCGCCGGCGCGACGAGCGCGACGAACGCGAGGGGGCCCACCGTCGCCGTCGCCAGCGCGACGAGCGCGACGGCGACCAGGAGCGTGGTGACCCGCGCGGCGTCCGTCGCGACGCCGAGGCCCCGGGCGTGGTCGTCGCCGAGGGCCAACGGCCCCTGCCAACGTGCGACGGCGGCCACGACCACGGCGAGCACGGCCAGCCCGACGGCGAGCACCGCCAGCTCCAGGCCGCGCACGTCCGCGACGCTGCCGACGGTCCAGACGAGGGCGGTGGCGGCGTCGCGCTGGTCGGCGCTCGCGAGCATCCAGGCGAGGAACGAGGCCGCCAGGTAGGCGAATCCGACGCCGACGAGGACGAACCGGATCGAGTGCAGGCCCTGGCGCCAGGCGAAGAACCAGATCAGCACGGCGATGGTCGCGGCACCGACGAACGCCCCGACGGAGACCGCCCAGCCCGACAGGCCGAGTCCGAGGATGACGGTGACTGCGCCGACGGAGGCGCCGCTGGCGATGCCGAGGATGTCCGGGCTGGCCAACGGGTTGCGCAGCGTCGACTGGAAGAGGGCGCCGGCCAGCCCGAAGGCGGCGCCCGCGAGCAGCGCCGTCGCGATCCGGGGCAGCCGCAGGCGCTGCACTACGAACAGGTCGCCGTCGTCGCCGATGCCGAACAGCGCCAGCACCGCCCGTCCCGGGGGCAGCGAGGCGGCGCCGAGCGTGAGACCCAGGGTCGCGAGCACGACGACGAGGACGGCCAGCGAGCCGAGCACGACGGCGAGGCGGCGGCTGCGGTGGGACCGCAGAACGGTGACAGGGGTCGCGGACGTCATCTCACACCCCCGCGACCTTCTTGCCGCGGGCGACCGCGACCAGGACGGGCGCGCCGATCGCCGCTGCCACGACCCCGGCCTCCAGCTCGGAGCCGGGCAGGACGAGCCGGCCGATGACGTCGGCCCCCAGCAGCATCACCGGCCCGAGGACCGCGGACAGGGCCAGGACCCAGCGGTAGTCCGTGCCGACCAGGCGGCGGGCGGCGTGCGGGACGGCGAGCCCGACCAGGGCGATGGGCCCGGCGAGCGCCGTGGCGGCACCGGCGAGCAGCACGATGGCCAGGCCGGCCAGCGCGCGCGTCGCACCGATCCGCTGTCCCAGGCCCCGGGCGACGTCGTCGCCGAGGGCGAGCATGTTGAGCCGGTGCGCCAGCCCGGCGGCCACGACGGCGCCGACGGCGATGAACGGCAGCACGACGACGAGCGTCTCGAGGCCGCGGCCGGTGAGCGAGCCCACGGCCCAGAACCGGTAGAGGTTGAAGGCCTGCTGGTCGCGCAGCAGCACGAGCGTGATGAGCGGGGTGATGAGCGCGGTGACCGTCGCCCCGACCAGCGCGAGCTTGACGGGCTGCCCCGCCCCGATGGAGAACACGAGCGCCGCGGCGGCAGCGGCGCCGAGGAACGCGAACCACACGAACTGCGACGGTGCGGTCAGCCCGAGGAGCCAGACGGCGCAGACGACGGCGAGCGACGCCCCGGAGTTCAGGCCGAGCAGCCCGGGATCCGCGATCGGGTTGCGGGTGACGCCCTGGATGACGGCTCCGGCGACGCCGAGGGCGAGCCCGGCGCAGATCCCGACGAGGGCCCGCGGCACGCGCTGACCCGCGACCACCTGGTGGTCGACGTTCCCGGCGACCGGCGCGGTCAGGGCCTCCCACACGACGGTCGGCGAGACGTCACGTACGCCGAGCACGAGGCTCGCGAGGACGACGAGTGCGAGCGCGGCGAGGGCGACGACGCAGGCGGTGATCCGCCGTCGGGTCCGGTGTGCCACCTGACGGGCCGCGTCCGAGGACGTGACCTGAGGCGAGGTAAGCATTGCCTAAGTCTTCCACAGTCCCCGGTGTGCTCCTGCCCGCCGGCGGGCCAGCACCCACACCACGCCGCCGACGGCGAGCGCACCGGCCGCTGCCAGCGCGGCCGGGTGCAGCAGGAACAGCAGGATCGCCGCGTAGACCACGGCGGTCCCGACGGTGGTCCAGACCGCCGCCCAGATCAGGCAGCCGAAGAACAGCGCGACGAGGTAGCGGCCGAACGGCATCCGCAGGTAGCCGGCGGCGAGGTTGACGACGGTCTGCACACCGACGGTCAGGAAGGACACGGTGACGGCAGGTGGTCCCCACCGGTGGATCCGGTCGATCACCTGGACCGCCCGGGGCGAGGCGAGCAGGAGCGCCACCCGGGTGCCACCCATCCCGCGGGCGACGCCGCGCCCGAGCCAGTACGTCGCCTGGGCTCGGGCCATGACGATGCAGAACGCCGTGACGTAGACCGCCCAGTACGGGAAGCCCTCGAGCGTGAAGACGCCGTGCCGGCCGCCGTCGTCGGCCGCTGCGGTCGCGAGCGCAGCGGCGGACACGGTGGGGGCGAGCGTCATGCGCCCATCATGCCCTGCTGAGGTATGCCTGGCCTAACCCTGGGAGGCGGCGTCCTGACGGGCGGCACGGCAGTCCGCGCAGGTGCCCCACAGCTCGACGGTGTGCTCGATGTCGGAGAAGCCCTGCGCGGAAGCGACGCGAGCTGCCCACGTCTCGACCGTCGGGCCGTCGATCTCGACAGCGGTGCCGCACGAGCGGCACACCAGGTGGTGGTGGTGCTCGGTCCGGGCGCACCGTCGGTACAGCGCCTCGCCGTCGTCGGTGCGCAGCACGTCGACCTCGCCACCGGCAGCGAGGGACTGCAACGTCCGGTAGACCGTGGCGAGCCCGACGGCGTCGCCCCGGTCGCGCAGCAGCTCGTGGAGCTGCTGGGCGCTGCGAAACTCGTCGGTGGTGTCCAGCGCGTCGGCGACGGCGGCACGCTGCTTGGTCATGCGCAGCTGCTGGGTCATCTCTCGCACTCTCCTTCGGTGCCGGTGGTGGCGGCGACCTCCACCTCGACGTCGTCCGGGATGTCGGGGTGCGGGTCTCGTGCCGGCCGACGGCGGGCCAGCAGCGGGTGCAAGCCTGCCACGACCGCGTACACGGCGATGGCGAGGACCACGATGAGGGACCCCGGGGAGACCGGGTACCAGTACGTGATGCTGAGTCCGACGACGCAGACGACGATTCCGACGACTGATCCGACGGCCATGGTACGGCGGAACGAGTGGGTGACGAGCTGCCCGATCGCGACGGGGACGATCATGAGCGCAGAGACGAGCAGCAGCCCGACGACGCGCATGGCGACGGTCACCGTCAGCGCAGCGAGCACGGCGACGGCCATGTTCAGCGCCCACACCGGCAGCCCGGAGGAGATCGCGAACTCCTCGTCGTGGCTCACGGAGAACAGGGCGGGACGCAGGCCGACGCCGACCAGGAGGATGAGGGCGCACAGCACCACGGTGAGGATCAGGTCGGTGCTGGTCACCGTCGAGATCGACCCGAACAGGTAGGCCATCAGGTTTCCCGAGGAGCCGCCGGCGATCCCGATGATGAGCACGCCGCCGGCGATGCCGCCGTAGAACATGATGGCCAGGGCCAGGTCGCCCGAGGTGCGTCCGCGGCGTCGGACGACCTCGATGAGGACGGAGCCGACGACGGCGGCCACGACGGCGCCCGGGATGGCCAGGACGTCGTCCGGCACCAGGCCGAGGGCTGCCCCGACGAGCCAGCCGAGCGCCACGCCGGTCAGTGCCACGTGCCCGATCCCGTCGCCCAGCAGGGCGAGGCGGCGCTGCACGAGGTAGGTGCCGACCACCGGGGCGCTGACGCCGACGAGCAGCGCCGCGACCAGGGCGCGCTGCATGAGGGGGTCGGTGAGCATGAGGCCGATCTCGTTCACTGCGTCACCTCCGTCGAGCCGGTCCCGAGGGGGCCGTCGGTGAGGCCGACGTCCGTGGTCTGGACGGGCAGCTCCGAGGTGTGCGGGTGGACGTGCTCGTGGCCGGCGGCATCGTGCCCGCCGTGCGGACGGGGCGGTGCACCGTCGTGGACGACCTTCCCGTGCCGCAGCACCACGGCGCGGGTGACGAGGCCGGCGAGCTCGCCGAGCTCGTGCAGGACGACCAGCACGGTCAGGCCGCTGCCGACCAGGCGCGTCATCGTCGCGGCGAACGCCTCCTGGCTGGGGCGGTCGACGCCCGCGACGGGTTCGTCGAGGACGAGCACCTCGGGCTCGCGGACCAGTGCCCGGGCGATGAGGACGCGCTGCTGCTGGCCGCCCGAGAGCTGGTTGGTGGCGTCGTCTGCCCGGTCGGCGAGCCCGACCTGGTCGAGCGCCGCGCGGGCCCGGGCGCGCCATCCCCGGGGCAGGGCGAAGCGCCGGCCGTGCAGCAGCCCGGAGGCGACGACCTCGGCCGCCGTCGACGGGACACCCGCGGCGGCGCTGACCCGTTGGGGGACGTAGCCGACACGCTGCCAGGGCACGCCGTTGCCGAGCGGGTGCCCGAGCAGGCGGACCTGGCCGCGCGACGGCGTCAGGACGCCGACCACGGTCCGCACGAGGGTGGACTTGCCCGACCCGTTGGCGCCGAGCAGGGCGACGACCTCGCCCGTCTCGACGCGCAGGTCCACGCCGCGCAGCACGTGGCTGGCGCCCAGGTGGACGTGCACGTCCTGGGCGTCGATGACAGGGGCGGTCACGCGCAGCCCAGTCCTTCGGTGATCGCGGCGAGGTTTGCGTCCATGACAGAAAGGTAGTCCGTCCCGGACTCCGCGGCGTCGGTGGACAGGCCCTCCAGCGGGTCGAGGACTGCGGTGGTCACGCCGAGGTCGTCGGCGAGGGTCTCGGCGACCTTCGGGCTTGTGAGCGTCTCGGTGAAGATGGTCTGCACGTCGTTGTCGACGACGACGTCGCCGATCTCGCGCAGACGGGCCGGGGACGGCTCGGCCTCCGGGTCGAGGGCGGAGATGCCGATCTGCGACAGCCCGTACCGTTCGGCGAGGTAGCCGAACGCGGCGTGGCTCGTCACGAGGGTCTCGCCCTGGCACGGCTCCAGCGCGGCGGCGTAATCCGTGTCGAGGTCCTCCAGGGTGGCCGTGAGCGCGGCGGCGTTCGCCGCGTAGGTGTCTGCGTTGTCCGGGTCGGCGGCGCCGAGCTCGGCGGCGATCTCGTCCGCGACCGGGACCAGCAGGGTGGGGTCGAGCCAGAAGTGGGGGTCGAGGTTGCCGTGGTCGTGCGCGTCGCCTGACTCCTCGTCCGCGTGCTCGGCGGTCTCGCCCTCGTGGTCGTCGGCGTGCTCCACCGACCCGGGGTCGGCCTCGAGCGTGACGAGCTCGGCGGCGTCTACCACGTGCTCGGGGGCGCGGGCCTCGACGGCCTCGTCGACGGCCGGCTGGAAGCCGGACTGGAAGACGACCAGGGCGGCGTCGCCGACCTCGCGCACCTGGGAGGGGGCGAGCTCGAGGTCGTGCGGCTCGGCGGCCGGGGGAGTGAGGTTGTCGACGCTCACCAGGTCGCCGCCCACCTGCTCGGCCACGTACTGCAGCGGGTAGAAGGACGCGAGCACCTGCACGCCGTCGTCGCTGTCGCCACCCGGTCCGCCGTCCGCGGTGGAGCACGCCGCGAGGGCGAGCGTCAGGGGCAGGGCGGCGGCGAGCGCGAGCGGGGCACGGCGAGTCATGAGAACGATTCTCAGCCTTGGGAGGGAGCGAAGTCAAAGCGGTGGGGTGGGGCGTTCGTCACTGTGCGTGACGCGTCGCGGTGCGCTGCTCAGCCGACATCCGAGGGACGAGCACCTCGAAGCGACAGCGCGGTCAGGGTGCAGGGGTCGCCGGTGCGAGCGACCGGCAGGGGTGCGACATCACGCGGATCGGGTGGTGAAAGTGCCTTGGCGCTGCGATACCGTCGCGCGGGACGGAGATGAGGTCAGCGATGTTCTCACGACTCGTGGCGATCGACCGATCGAGCATGCGCTGGGGTACGGCGGCCATGGTGCTGTCCGCGATCGCGGTGTGCGTCGCGCTGGAGGCTCTGATCGGCGTCGGATTCGTGCAGGCCGCGGTCGCGGCGGTCGTGGTGACCCTCTCGGGCGGCAGAGGTGAGATCCGGTCACGCTTGGGCAACATGGCCGTGATGACCGTCGTGGGCGGTCTCCTGGGTCTCATCGCCTACGTCTCGGCGGAGGAAGCGTGGCTGGCCGGGCTGGTCCTCGCGATCGCCACGTACCTCACAGGCCTCGCGTACGGGGTCAGTCGCGCCGCGGGTGGAAGGGGCTACCTGCTGCTGTGCTGGGTGCTGGCAGTGCTGATCGGGCAGTCGCGCGACGAGTACCCGGCCGCGACCTCGGTGGCGTTCTTGGTCGGCGGCGCGGTCGCGATCGTTCTCGTCGTGCTCGTCGCCCTGGTGACGCGAGAGCGCGCGCCCGCACTCGCGGCGCCTAGACCCGTGTCGGAGGCACCGGACCGTCGCACCGGGCTGGGCGAGCTCGTGCGGTCAGACCTGGGCGTGTGGAACGCTGTTCGCTCGGTTCTGATACTCGTCGCTGTGGTGATCGGCTACTCGCTGACGACCGAGCTCGACCCGTACTGGGCAGCGATCGTCCTGCTCATCGTCTTCTTGCCAGACCTTGGACAGACGATGTTCAAGGCAGCGCAGCGGGGCGCGGGAACAGCCGCCGGTGTGCTGACCGCCACCGGGCTGATCTCGGCGTTCGAGGCAGATGCGCCGATCGTCGTCGTCATGGCGATCAGTACCTTCGGTGCTGTCGCCTTCTACTCGGCGAACTACCTGATCTATGCGTTCTTGCTGACCAACGCCGTCCTCACGTACTACTGGCTCGCGGTGGACCATGAGATGAGCGCCCCGGTTATCCGCATCGTCGACACCCTGGTCGGGGTGATCCTGGCGATCGGAGGTGCGGGCCTGGTGGCGCTCGTCACGCGCCGACGGGCGGTCGATCCTGGGACGCGGTGACGACGTCGCCACCTCGGTGAGTTGCCGCGGGTCCCGGGTGCGGACGCTCGCCCCCGGATGACGAGGCTCCCAGAACGGTAGGCTGGCGGACCGGCGCCGCCGGCAGTTCGCAGGCGCCGACCTACCGTGCACACCCGCCCCGCCGGAGCCACCTGCGGGGTCGACCTCAGGAGTGATCCGTGGCTGCATCCGCGACCGCCCAGCTCGACGCCGTCGTCTCCCTCGCCAAGCGCCGGGGGTTCGTCTTCCAGTCCGGCGAGATCTACGGCGGGACCCGCTCCGCGTGGGACTACGGCCCCTTGGGCGTAGAGCTCAAGGACAACATCAAGCGGCAGTGGTGGAAGGCGATGACGCGCCGGCCCGACGTCGTCGGCCTGGACTCGTCCGTCATCCTGCCCACGCCCGTGTGGAAGGCCTCGGGCCACCTCGGTGCGTTCACGGACCCGCTGACCGAGTGCCTGAGCTGCCACAAGCGGTTCCGCGAGGACCAGATGATCGAGGAGTTCACCGAGCGCAAGGGCCGCGCGCCCGAGGGCGGCCTCGCCGAGATCGCCTGCCCGAACTGCGGCACCCGCGGCGAGTGGACCGAGCCGCGCGACTTCAACATGATGCTCTCGACGTACCTCGGTCCGGTCGAGGACGAGTCCGGCCGCCACTACCTGCGCCCCGAGACCGCCCAGGGCATCTTCGTGAACTTCGCCAACGTGGCCGCCGCGTCCCGCCAGAAGCCGCCGTTCGGCATCGCGCAGATCGGCAAGTCGTTCCGCAACGAGATCACGCCGGGCAACTTCATCTTCCGCACCCGCGAGTTCGAGCAGATGGAGATGGAGTTCTTCGTCGAGCCGGGCTCGGACGTCGAGTGGCACCAGTACTGGATCGACAACCGGATGGCCTGGTACACGGACCTGGGCATCGACCCGGAGAACCTGCGGCTGTACGAGCACCCGGAGGACAAGCTGTCGCACTACTCGACCCGCACCGTGGACATCGAGTACCGCTTCGGGTTCACCGGCAGCGAGTGGGGCGAGCTCGAGGGCATCGCGAACCGCACCGACTTCGACCTGTCGACGCACGCGGAGCACTCCGGCAAGGACCTGATGTACCGCGACCCGGTGACGAACGAGAAGTACTTCCCGTACGTCATCGAGCCGGCCGCGGGCCTGACGCGGTCGCTCATGGCGTTCCTCATCGAGGCCTACGCCGAGGACGAGGCGCCCAACACCAAGGGCGGCGTCGACAAGCGCACGGTGCTGCGCCTCGACAAGCGCATCGCGCCGGTCAAGGCCGCCGTGCTGCCGCTGTCCAAGAGCGCCGACCTGCTGCCCACGGCGGACAAGCTCGCCGCGGAGCTGCGCCAGCACTGGAACGTGGACCACGACGTCACCCAGGCGATCGGCAAGCGGTACCGCCGTCAGGACGAGATCGGCACGCCGTACTGCGTGACGGTCGACTTCGACACCCTCGAGGACCAGGCCGTCACGATCCGTGACCGCGACACCATGGCGCAGGAGCGCGTCGCGCTGGACCAGGTCGCGGGCTACCTCGCCCAGCGGATGCCCGGCGTCTGACGCCGATCCGTCCGAGCACGCGAACGGGGGCCGTCCATCAGGACGGCCCCCGTTCTGCTCCCGCTCGCAAGGCGGGAGTGCGTCGGTGCGACGGTCAGGTCTTGGCGCGCCTCATGAGCGCCAGCACCAGGCTGACGACCAGGACAACGACACCGATCCAGAGCAGGAACTGCCCGATCTCGGTCGCGATGCCGAGAACGACCAGCACCACGCCGATCAAGATCAGAATCAGCCAGAGGGGCATGTCGACCTCCTTCGTCCGTCACGACAGGTTTTGTCGCGACATGTTCTGAACATGTCACAGCCTCGCCGTGCTGGCACGTCGGGAGCTGCCGAGCCGGTGGGACGACTCAGGCGGACGTCGAACGACCAGGCGTCACCACGGGACCGTGCCGAGCGCGTCGAGGAACTGCCCGGTCGGCCCGTCGGCCGTGAGGGTCGCGGCTCGGACCACGCTGCGGGCACCCTCCTCGACCGTCTGCTCGCCCTGGTGCCCGTTGAGGTCGGTCGCGGTGTAGCCGGGGTCCACGGCGTTGACCTGGAACCCGGGAAGGCTCCGGGCGTACTGGCTCGTGACCATGTTCAGTGCGGCCTTCGACGCCGGGTAGGTGATCGAGGCGAACTGGGACTCCACCGTCCCCGGATCGGTCGTGCGGGCGAACGAGCCCAGGCCGCTCGACACCATGACGACGCGGGGTTGGTCCGCGGCCCGCAGCAGCGGCAGGAACGTGTGGGTGGTGCGCACGGGGCCCAGAACGTTGACGCCGAAGACGTCGAGGAAGTGGTCGGGCAGCGTCTCCGGCGGCGCGACGAGCTCGCCGCTGATGCCGGCGTTGTTCACCAGGACGTCCAGGCGGCCGCTCTCGGCGGCCACCGTGGTGGCGGCGTCGGCGACGGAGTCGTCGCGCGTGACGTCCAGGCTGAGTGCGCGGACGTCGCCGCCCAGCTCGGCCGCGACCGTTCGTCCGACGGCGAGGTCGCGTGCGCCCAGCCAGACGGTCCAGCCGAGCGCGGCGAGGCGGCGTGCGGTCTCTCCGCCGATGCCGCGGGTGGCGCCGGTGACGAGGGCGACGGTGGTGGCCCCCGTGGGGGTGGGATGGGATGCGGAGGTGTTCTCGGTGTCCATGCCAGCACCGTCGCCGGTCCACGCCGGGCGCACCAGGGAGGGTCCAGCCTGGGAGCGCCCGTACCTGGCTGAGCCCGACGTCCCGGTGCTCCGTGAGCCATGCTGGGATCATGGACCGCATCGAGCTCGGCACGCTGCTGCGCCGGTCGCGCGAGCGCCTCGCACCCGCCGACGTGGGACTACCACCGGGCGCACGCCGTCGGACTCCCGGCCTGCGCCGCGAGGAGGTCGCCCAGCTGGCGGGCGTCAGCGTGGACTACGTCGTGCGGCTCGAGCAGGGCCGGGGGAGTCACCCGTCGGACCAGGTGCTCGGCGCGCTGGCCCGCGCGCTGCGGCTCGACGCCGACGAGCAGGAGCTGCTCTTCCGCCTGGCGGGCAGCGCGCCCCTTCCGGCCGACGTCGTCGACCTGTCCGTGCGGTCGAGCGTCCGGCGCATCATCGACCGGCTCGCCGAGCAGCCGGCGCTGGTCATCAGCGCCAAGGGCGACATCCTGGCCTGGAACGCAGCAGCGTCGGCGCTCTTCGGCGACTGGTCCCGGTTGCCGGTGCGCGAGCGGAACATCGTGCGGATCCGGTTCCTCGGTACGCAGGCGCCGGTGCGCCTGAGCGCCGTCGCCATGACGGACGAGGAACGCGCCGTCACCGACGTGCAGGCGGTGGCGAGCCTGCGGTCGACGCTGGCCAAGTACCCGCGCGACGTCCGGGTGCGCGAGCTGGTCGACGAGCTCCGGGCCGGCAGCGAGGAGTTCGCACGGCTGTGGGAGTCGGGCGCGACGGGACACTGGCGCAGCCACCGCAAGACCATCGTGCACCCGGCGCTCGGTCCGCTGACCCTGGACTGCGACACGCTCGTGTACCCGGACGGCGACCAGTCGGTGGTCGTCTACTCGGCGGCGCCCGGAACGGCGGAGGCCGAGGCGCTCTCCTTCCTCCAGGTGGTCGGACCCACCGAGCTCGGCACGGTCGTCGGCTGACGCCCCGCGGCCCGGCGCCCCGCGGCCGCTCCGGTCACTCGATTCGTCAGGCGCCCCTCGGGACCGCAGACTGTCCGGATGGGCCTGCTCAACGACTGGATCCTCGCCGGCGGCGACGTCCTCTGGACCTGGATCGTGCTGCCCGTCGTGGCGGTGCTCGGCATCTACTTCACGTTGCGCAGCGGGGTGGTGCAGGTCCGCCTGCTGCCCGAGATGTTCCGCACCCTGACGGACCCGGCGCCGAAGGACGAGAACGGCCGGGCGCAGTCGGTGTCGGCGTTCGGTGCGTTCACCATCTCCGCGGCCTCGCGCGTCGGGGTCGGCAACATCGCTGGCGTCGGCACGGCGATCGCGGTGGGTGGCGCCGGAGCAGTCTTCTGGATGTGGCTCATGGCGTTCGTGGGCGGTGCCTAGGCGTTCGTCGAGTCGTCTCTGGCCCAGCTCTTCAAGACGCGCGACGCGGACGGGTTCCGTGGCGGTCCGGCCTACTACATGCAGCGCGGGCTCAAGGCGCGGTGGATGGGCGTCCTGTTCGCCGTCATCCTCATCCTCTGCTTCCCGTTCGCGTTCTCGTCGCTGCAGGCCAACACCATCACCGCCACGGTGGCCTCCACCGTCGGGGTCGAGGGTGGTGGCGCACTCGCCTGGGGCGTCGGCATCGTGCTGGCCGTCCTCACGGGCATGGTGATCTTCGGCGGCGTCCGGCGCATCGCGCACGTCACGCAGGCCGTGGTGCCGACGATGGCGCTCGTCTACCTGCTCACGGGGCTGGTGGTCGTCGCGATGAACGCCGAACGGATCCCCGACGTCGTCGCCATGATCTTCACCGATGCGTTCGGGTTCAACGAGGTGCTCGGCGCCACGCTCGGCACAGTCATCATGCAGGGCGTCAAGCGCGGCATGTTCTCCAACGAGGCGGGCCTCGGCTCCGCCCCGAACGCCGGCGCGACGGCGGCGGTGACCCATCCGGTCAAGCAGGGGCTGGTCCAGTCGCTCGGCGTCTACTTCGACACGTTCGTCGTGTGCTCGGTGACGGCGTTCATCATCCTGGTCACCGGCCCGGACCTGGCGAACGCCGCCCCGGGGATCACCCTGACGCAGGAGGCGCTCGTGGTCGGCCTCGGCACCTGGGCGAACGGGCTGCTGACGGTCATCATCTTCCTGCTCGCCTTCAGCTCGATCCTCGGCAACTACTACTACGGCGAGTCCAACATCGAGTTCATCACCGGTTCCCGGCGCGTGCTGCAGGGGTACCGCGCCCTCGTGGTGCTGGCGATCCTCGGCGGTTCGGTCGCCTCGTCGGACCTGGTCTGGAACACGGCCGACGGGATCATGGGGCTCATGGCGCTGGTCAACCTGGTCGCGATCGCGCTGCTGTCCGGGATCGTGTGGAAGCTGCTGGCCGACTACCTGCAGCAGCGTCGCGGCGGCCGCGACCCCGTCTTCACCCGGGACCGGCTGCCCGGAGTCGCGGGGATCGAGTGCTGGGAGGACGAACGCGCGGTGACCGGTGTCACGCCGGTCGTGAAGGCGTAGCCCCCGCCATCGCCCCGGCAGGTTTGCGACAATGGCGGATGTGACTTCCACGCTCGAACCCGTCAGCACGACGACGCCGCAGCCCACCTCCGCGAGCGGGGCTCCGTCGTCGGGCACGCAGGTGCTGCCCGCGCTGCAGATCGGGCCGATCACGGTCGGCACGCCCGTGGTGCTCGCGCCGATGGCCGGCGTCACCAACCGCGCCTTCCGCACGCTGTGCCGCGAGGCCGGCCGCTCCACGGGGTTCGACCCGGGGCTCTACGTCGCGGAGATGGTCACGAGCCGTGCGCTGGTCGAGCGGAACCCGGAGGCGTTGCGCATCGTCACCTTCGGCGAGGACGAGACGCCGCGCTCGGCGCAGGTCTACGGCGTCGACCCGGCCACCGTGGGGGCGGCGGTGAAGATCATCGCGAGCGAGGACCGCGCGGACCACGTCGACCTCAACTTCGGCTGCCCGGTGCCCAAGGTCACGCGCAAGGGCGGGGGGTCCGCCCTGCCCTGGAAGAAGCAGCTCTTCACCGACATCGTGCGCGCCGCCGTCGACGCCGCCACGCCGTACGGGATCCCGGTGACCGTCAAGATGCGCAAGGGCATCGACGACGACCACCTGACGTACCTGGACGCCGGCCGCACCGCCGAGTCGCTGGGGGTCGCCGCCGTCGCGCTGCACGCCCGCACGGCCGCCGAGCACTACTCCGGCACGGCGGACTGGTCCGCCGTCGCTCGTCTCAAGGAAGCGGTGACCACGGTCCCCGTGCTCGGCAACGGCGACATCTGGGCCGCCGAGGACGCGCTGCGCATGGTCCGCGAGACCGGCGCCGACGGCGTCGTCGTCGGCCGGGGCTGCCAGGGCCGCCCGTGGCTGTTCGCGGACCTGGCCGCCGCCTTCAACGGCTCCGACCAGCGGGTGCGCCCCGGCCTGCGCGAGGTCGCCGAGACGATCTACCGCCACGGCGAGCTGATGATCTCCTACTACGACGGCGACGAGTCCAAGGGCATGCGGGACCTGCGCAAGCACATGGCCTGGTACCTCAAGGGCTACGCCGTCGGGGGCGAGACCCGCCGTGCGCTCGCCATGCTGTCCTCTCTCGAGGAGCTGCGGACGCACCTCGACGCGCTCGACCTCACGCTCGGCTACCCCGGGGCCGACGCCGAGGGGCCGCGCGGGCGCGCCGGCTCGCCCAAGAAGCCGCACCTGCCCTACGGCTGGCTGGACTCGCGCGAGCTCGACGCCGAGTTCGAGGCGAAGCTGCGCGAGGCCGAGCTCAGCGTCTCGGGGGGCTGAGCGCACGAGGGGTGGCACGGCCCGGTCCCCGGACGAGGGTCCAGCCGATCAGTCGAGGCGGGCGAACGTCGCCTCGTAGGCCCGGTCGGGGTCGCGCTGGACCATCGTGTCCCCGTCGCACGTGTAGCCGACCGGGTCGCCGGCGGCCGACGGCGGCTCGTACGTCTCGGTGAACCCCGCCACCTCACGGTCCACGGTCACCCCGGAGTGGTCGGTCGCGGTGAACTCCAGCGTGCCGTCGTCCGTGACGAGCCTGTCCGTGGACGTCCCGCTCCAGGTGTCCGTGATCGTGCCCACGCTCATCGCGCCCGTCACAGGGTCGGCGTCGTCGTAGGTGACGACCTCGCTGCCGTCCTCGGCGATCTCGAGCACGCGGCCGTCCCACCCGGTGACCTCGACGTCCTCGCCGAGCAGGTCCCAGGTGTCGGTCATGGAGGTCTGCTCCCAGCGGCCCACGAGGCAGGGGTCGAGCGTCGGCGGCACCGGCGCCTGCGCATCCACCGGTGACGTGCTGGGTGACGCGCTCGGCGAAGCGGTCGGCGACGTCGTCGCGGACGCCTCCGCCCCGGGCGCCGCGACGGTGACCGGCCCGGCGGCGGCCGACGGCACCTGGGTGTCGTCGGCGGGGGAGTCGTCGACCGGCTGCGGGTCGGCGAGGAACGGGACCTCGGCGAGGGGCGCCGCCCGGAGGTGAGGGCGCGGTCCGGGCAGTCCCGGCTGGGCGGCGATCATCTCGGCGACGGTGGGGCGGTCCGCCGGGTCCGTCGCGAGACAGGCCTCGACGAAGAGGCGCAGGAAAGGTGGGCAGTCGTCGAGACGAGGCGCCTCGTGCACGACCCGGTAGTACATGATGTCGGGACGGCCCTCGCCGAAGGGGCGCTGCCCGGTCGCGGCGAAGAAGGCCACCGCGCCGAGCGCCCAGACGTCGGTGGCGGCACTGGGCTCGTCGACCTTCGCCTGCTCGGGTGCCATGAAGACCGGGGTGCCGAGCTGCATCCCGGTCATGGTCAGGGACGTCGAGTCGGCCGCCCGCGCGATCCCCATGTCGATGAATCGAGGACCGTCGGGCCCGAGCAGCACGTACGCCGGCTTGAGGTCGCGGTGGACGAGGTCGGCCCGGTGGACGTCGTGGAGCGCTCCGGCCAGGTGTGCCACGAGCAGCCGCACCTCCGGCTCGGCGAGCGGCCCGCCGTCGGCCACGCGAGCCGCGAGGGTGAGGCCCGGGACGTACTCGGCCGGCCCAGGACCCGCAGGGCACCGAGGGTCCGCGGGTCGGTGGGCGCGAGCGGCGTGACGCCGCTGGGCAGCGCTTCACCTGGACTGCTCACGGGCAACGGGCCCCCGATCGGAGTGGTCGGACACGGGTGTGACACCAGGAGGTTACCGACCCACCCGCTCCGCGCCGTCATCCGGAGGTGACGGCGCGGCCGGGTCGGTGCCGGTGGACGGCGACCCGGCCGCGCCGCCTCAGCCCCGCAGCCAGGCCGTGGTGTCCGCCGGGAGCACGCCGTCCTCGAGCGGCCCGGAGGCCAGCAGGACCTCGGCGTCGGGCAGGTCGACGGCCGTCGAGGAGAGGTTGGCGACGACGGCGACCCCCCGGTTGGCGAAGGCGACGACGTCGGGGGAGTCGGCCCAGGCGTCGAGCCAGCTGAGCCCACCGTGCCCGAGACCCTCCGTGCGGCGGAGGGCCAGGGCCGCCCGGTACAGCTCGAACGTGGAGCCGTCCACGCCGTACTGCGTGTCGGCGGCGTAGCGCTGGTAGGACTCGGGCTGGGGGAGCCAGGTGGCGCCGGTCGGTCCGAAGCCGTAGCCCGGGGCGTCCGCACGCCAGGGCAGAGGGACGCGACAGCCGTCCCGGCCCGCCTCGGCGCCGTGCGTGCGGAAGTGCCCGGGGTCCTGGCGCACCTCGTCGGGCATCGTCGTGTGCTCGGGCAGGCCGAGCTCCTCGCCCTGGTACAGGTACGCGGAGCCGGGCAGCCCGAGCATGAGGAGCGACGCGGCGCGCGCACGGCGCAGACCGAGCTCCTCGTCGGGCTGCGGGTCGCCGGGGAAGACGCCGTTGGGCCGGACGCCCGGGTCGGGGAGCCCCAGCCGGGTGGCGTGCCGCACGACGTCGTGGTTGGACAGCACCCAGGTCGTGGGCGCGCCGACCTCGTCGTTCGCGCGGTACGAAGCCCTGATCACCCGACGCAGCGCGGCCGCGTCCCACGCGGTGGTCAGGAACGAGAAGTTGAAGGCCTGGTGCATCTCGTCGGGGCGCACGTACCGGGCCAGCCGCGACAACGGCTCCACCCAGGCCTCCGCGACCAGGCAGCGGTCGCCGTCGTAGCCGGCGAGGACCTGGTGCCATGAGCGGTAGATCTCGTGCACGCCCTCCTGGTCGAACATGGGGCCCTGGTTGCCGGCGCCGGTGGACCCGTCCTCGGGGGCTCCGGGATCGGTGGGCTGGTCGTCGCTGCTGCCGCCGTCGACCATCGAGACGTGGCCGTGCCAGTCGGGCAGGCCCTCGGCCTTGACCATGCCGTGCGCGACGTCGACGCGGAACCCGTCGACCCCCCGGTCGAGCCAGAAGCGCAGCACGTCCTCGAACTCGGTGCGCACCTCGGGGTGGTTCCAGTCGAGGTCGGGCTGGGAGGAGTCGAACAGGTGCAGGTACCACTGGCCGTCCGGGACGCGGGTCCAGGCGGCCCCGCCGAAGATCGACTGCCAGTTGTTCGGCGGCTGCTCGCCGGCGGGGCCGCGGCCGTCGCGGAAGATGTAACGCGCCCGCTCCGGCGAGCCGGGGGCGGCGGCCAGCGCCTGCTGGAACCAGACGTGCTGGTCGGAGGTGTGGTTCGGCACCAGGTCCACGATGACGCGCATGCCGCGCTCGTGGGCGCCGGCGAGCATCGTGTCGAAGTCGTCGAGCGTGCCGAACAGCGGGTCGACGTCGCGGTAGTCGGCGACGTCGTAGCCCGCGTCCTTCTGCGGGGAGCGGTAGAACGGCGAGAGCCAGACGGCGTCGATGCCCAGGGTCCGCAGGTGGTCGAGCCGCGCCGTGATGCCCGGGATGTCGCCGATGCCGTCGCCGTCGCCGTCGGCGAAGGAACGCGGGTAGACCTGGTAGATCACGGCGTCGCGCCACCACTCGCGGGCGGTGTCGGACCCGACGTGCACGGTGCCGTCGGTGGTGAGCGGCACGGGCGTCGGAGTGGGCGGCTCGGTGGTGGCCATGGGGTCCTCGATGAGTCGGCGGATGGGTACGGCGGTCGAGTGTATGCCTTGCTGCAAGGTTTTCAACGCGGGCCGCGACGCCGGTCGGGCGTGTCGTGCCTGACGACCAGCCTGCGCGGGCCGTCGGGCCGGTGCAAGCGGTGACTCAGGTGCGCGGTGCGACGCCGGTGGAGCCGCGCACGACCAGTTCCGGGGCGAACAGCAGCTCCGTGCGCGGAGCCTGGTCCCCGCCGATCTCGGTCAGCAGGGCGCTGACGGCCGCGTGCGCCATGGCCTCGACCGGCTGGCGGACCGTGGTCAGCGGCGGCTCGGTGAAGGCGATGAGCGGGGCGTCGTCGTACCCGACGACCGAGACGTCCTCGGGGACGCGCAGGCCGCGGGCGCGCGCCGCGCGCACCACGCCCAGGGCCATGAGGTCCGAGCCGCACACGACGGCGGTGTGCCCGGCCGAGAACAGCTCGCCGCCGGCGGCCTGCCCGCCCTCCAGGGTGTAGAGCGTGCTGGTCACGTGCCGGCGGGCCTCCGCCTCGTCGGCCACCAGGCCGTGTCGCACCAGTGCCGCGGTGAAGGCACCCAGCTTGCGCTGCGCGGGCACGTACCGTTCGGGGCCGATGGCCAGCCCGATACTGTGGTGACCGAGCGTGACCAGGTGCTGGACGGCGACGTCGACGCTCGCGACGTCGTCGGGGGAGACGAACGGCGCGTCGATCCCGGGGGCGTACCCGTTGACGAGCACGATGGGGATGCCCTGTCCCCGCAGCAGCTCGTAGCGCGTGTGGTCCGCGCGCGTGTCGGCGTGCAGCCCGGAGATGAAGACGATGCCGTCGACGGAGTGGTCGACCAGCGTCGAGACGTACTCGTCCTCGGTGGTGCCCCCGGGGGCCTGCGTGCACAGCAGCGGCGTGTAGCCGTGCTGGGCGAGGATCGACTCGACGGCCTGGGCGAACGCGGGGAAGACCGGGTTGGTGAGCTCCGGCACGACCAGCCCGACGAGCCCGGCCGACCGACCGCGCAGCGCGGTCGGTCGTTCGTAGCCGAGGACGTCGAGGGCGGCCAGGACGGACTGCCGGGTCGAGCTGGCGACCCCCGGCTTGCCGTTGAGCACGCGCGAGACCGTAGCGGTGGAGACCCCGGCCTGCTCGGCCAGGTCGCTCAGTCGGGTGCGCACGCCGCTGATCGTAGGGGACAACGGACCTCCTCGTCCTGGGCCGCCCGCCGGTCGGACGCACGGCGCGACGTCGTGTTGCAGAAACGTTATTGCAAGATCTTGCAAAAAGCGACCATACCTCTTAGGTTCATCCCTCAGCAGGGCCCACCGGCGCGTACGCCACCGGGCCATCCGACTCATGCTGGGAGTACCACGATGCGACGGAGCATCCTTCTTGCCTCCGCCCTGGTCACCACGCTCGCCCTGACGGCGTGCGGCGGGACCGACGACACCGGCGAGACGACCGATGCCGGCGACGCGGCCACGGGCGACGAGACGGCGGCCGCCGACGAGACGGGTGCCGGCGGCACGCTGACGGTCTGGGTCGACGAGACCCGTCAGGCCGCGGTCGAGTCCGCCGCGGCGGACTTCGAGGCGGAGACCGGCGCCGAGGTCGAGCTCGTGCTCAAGCCCTTCGAGGACATCCGCGCCGACTTCGTCGCCCAGGTCCCCACCGGCGAGGGCCCCGACGTCACCGTCGGCGCGCACGACTGGCTCGGCGAGCTGATCACCAACGGCGTGGTCGCCCCCGTCGAGCTCGGCGACAAGGCCGCGGAGTTCGAGGAGGTCGCCGTCCAGGCGTTCACCGCCGACGGCCAGGTCTACGGCCTGCCCTACGCGATCGAGAACATCGCCCTGATCCGCAACACCGAGCTGGCCGACACCGCGCCCGCCACGTGGGACGAGGCGATCACGGCCGGCGAGGACGCCGACACCAAGTTCCCCTTCCTCATCCAGTCCGACGGCGAGAACGGCGACCCGTACACGTACTACCCGTTCCAGACGTCGTTCGGCGCCCCGGTCTTCGAGCAGAACGCCGACGGCTCCTACACCCCGGAGCTGGCGATGGGCGGCGAGAACGGCGAGGCGTACGCCCAGTGGCTCGCCGAGCAGGGCGCGGCCGGCAACCTCACCATCGACACCACCTACGACATCGCGGTCGAGGCGTTCGCCAAGGGCCAGTCGCCCTTCATCGTCGGCGGGCCGTGGATGCTCGAGCAGTTCGCCGACCTCGACCTCGCCATCGACCCGGTCCCGGCGGCGGGTGACCAGCCCGCGCAGCCGTTCGTCGGCGTGCAGGGCTTCTACGTCAGCGCGCAGAGCGAGAACACGCTGCTCGCGAACGACTTCCTGGTCAACTACCTGTCCACCGAGGAGGCGCAGACGGGGCTCTTCGAGGCGGGCGGGCGCCCGCCGGCCCTGACCGCCGCGGCCGACGCCGCGTCGTCTGACCCGATCGTCGCCGGCTTCCGCGAGGTCGGTGCCGACGCCGTGCCGATGCCCTCGATCCCGGAGATGGGCTCGGTCTGGGCCTTCTGGGGTGTCACCGAGGCCGGCATCATCTCGGGCAAGGCCGAGCCGGCCGAGGCCTGGAACAAGATGATCTCGGACATCGAAGGGGCCCTCGGCTCCTGACGTACCAGCACACGACGGGCCGTGGCGTCGTGCCACGGTCCGTCGTGCGACCTCGGAAGGCACCTCGATGACCGATCTGCAGCAACCCGGCGCCACGAGCGCCACCGACCGCCCGGCGACGGGCTCCGGCGCCACGAACCCCCCGAGCTCCCCGCCGCCTCGCCGGACCCGTCCCGACGAGTCCCCGGCGCGCCGGTTCGGGTCAGGGTTCCTCGTCAAGCTCGCGCTGATGGCCGTCGTCGACGCGTTCGGCGTCTACGTGGTGTGGTCGGCATGGGTCGCCGAGTCCTGGGTGATCCTGGGAGCGATGGTGGCGATGCTCGCCGTCGCGAACTGGGTGTACTTCTCCCGGCGCACCGTGCCGCTGAAGTACGTGCTGCCCGGTCTGATCTTCCTGTTCACCTTCCAGATCTTCACGATCGCGTACACCGGCTGGGTCGCCTTCACGAACTACGGCGACGGCCACAACTCGACCAAGGAAGACGCGATCACGGCGCTGCTGGCGCAGAACGAGCGCCGCGTCGAGGGCTCGCCCAGCCTGCCCCTGACGGTCGTGACCGACGGCGACGACCTCGGCTTCGCCGTCGTGCGGCCGGACGGCACGACGGCCGTGGGCGACGCCGACGACGCCCTCGCCCCGGTGGACGCCACCGTCACCGACGGGCAGGTCGCCGCCGTCGACGGCTGGGACGTGCTGACCCGTCAGGAGGTCTTGGAGCGTCAGGACGAGGTCACCGCCCTGCGGGTCCCGCTCTCCGACGACCCGAACGACGGGTCGGTGCGCACCCAGGACGCCCGCACCGGGTACGTCTTCACCCCGACGCTCGTCTACGACGAGGCGGCCGACACGATGACGGACACCACGACCGGGACCGTCTACACACCGAACGACGAGGGTCGGTTCGAGGCCGCCGACGGCTCCACGCTGCAGGTGGGCTGGCGCGTGTTCGTCGGTTTCGACAACTTCACCACGGCTTTCAGCGACTCCCGGTACGCCGGCCCGTTCTTCCAGGTCGTGGTGTGGACCTTCGTTTTCGCCTTCTTGTCCGTCGCCACCACGTTCCTGCTCGGGATGTTCCTGGCGACGGTGTTCAACGCGCCGATCCGTGGACGCAGGATCTACCGCACGCTGCTGATCCTGCCGTACGCCATCCCCGGCTTCGTGGCGCCGCTGCTGTGGTCCGGGCTGCTCAACCGCAGCTTCGGGTTCGTCAACCAGGTGCTGCTCGGCGGTGCGGCGATCCCGTGGCTGACGGACCCGTGGCTCGCCAAGCTCTCGATCATCGCGGTCAACCTGTGGCTCGGCTTCCCCTACATGTTCCTCATCTGCACCGGGGCGCTGCAGTCCCTGCCGGCCGACGTGATGGAGGCAGCGAAGATCGACGGCGCCGGCCGCCTGCGCACGTGGCGGGCGGTGACGATGCCGCTGCTGCTGGTCTCGACGACGCCGCTGCTCATCTCCAGCTTCGCGTTCAACTTCAACAACTTCGCGCTGATCTACATGCTCACCGGGGGAGGGCCGAGGTTCGACGACGCCTCCGTGCCGCTGGGGCACACCGACATCCTCATCACGATGGTGTACTCCGTGGCAGGTCTCGACGGCAGCGCACCGAAGAACTTCGGGCTCGCCAGCGCGCTGTCCATCGTCATCTTCGTGATCATCGCGACGATCTCGGCCATCGCCTTCAAGCGGACCCGCTCGCTCGAGGAGATCAACTGACATGACCGCCACCATGCTCCCCGAGGGCCGTGCCGCCGGTCGCCCCGCGCCGAGCGCCGCCAGTCGCCGCCGGACCCCGGGCCGTTGGTTCGCCGACACCGGCTGGCGTCACCTCGTCGGCGTCGTGTTCGTCGTGTACGCGGTCTTCCCGATCGTCTACGTGCTGTCCGCCTCGCTGTCCGCCGGCGGGACCCTGACCGGCTCCAACCAGCTGTTCGACACGATCAGCGGTGCCAACTACACCGCGCTGGGCGGCACGGCGTTCTGGTCGTGGTTCGCCAACTCGGTCCAGGTGGCCGTGGCGACGGCGATCGGCACGGTGCTCATGGGCGCCGCCGCGGCGTACGCGTTCAGCCGCTTCCGCTTCGAGGGGCGTCGTGCCGGGCTCACGACGTTGCTCATCGTGCAGATGTTCCCGCAGATGCTCGCCTTCGTCGCGATCTTCCTGCTGCTGATCAGCCTCGGCGAGGTGGTGCCGGCGCTCGGGCTCAACTCGAAGGTGGCGCTCGTGTGCGTCTACCTGGGCGGGGCGCTGGGCGTGAACACGTTCCTCATGTACGGGTTCTTCAACACCATCCCGCGCGAGCTGGACGAGGCGGCGAAGATCGACGGAGCCACCCACGCCCAGACGTACTGGACGATCGTCCTGCGCCTGGTCACCCCGATCCTCGCGGTGGTGGCGCTGCTGTCGATCATCGCCACGTTCGGCGAGTTCGTCATCGCCCGGGTGCTGCTGCAGTCCGAGTCGAGCTGGACCCTCGCCGTCGGGCTCTACTCCTGGGTGTCCAGCCTGCTCGAGGCGAACTGGGGTCTGTTCGCGGCCGGGGCGGTGATCTCGACGGTCCCGATCCTCGCCCTGTTCCTGTTCCTGCAGAAGTACATCGTCGGTGGGCTGACCGCCGGTTCGGTGAAGGGCTGAGGAACTTCCGCACCGGCTGTGGCGGTGGTCACACCCTGCCTCTAGCCTGGGCTCATGACCGATGACACGCGCAGCTTCACCCCGGATCTGCGGCGGCTGACGGATGCCGCCGACGACTCGTTCTCCGTGCGCCGCGCGTACGGTGAACCCTACGAGCACCAGGGCCACCTCATCGTGCCCGTCGCCAAGGTCTGGGGCGGGATCGGCACCGGTTCCGGGGGTGGGGCCGGTACGGGCGCCGGTCACGGTTCCGGCCAGGGGACCGGCACCGGCAAGGGCTCGGGCCACCTCGCCGGATGGTCCCGCTCCTTCCAGCGTGGCACCCCCGAGCCCGCCGGCTCCGGCGACGGCTCGGACGCCGGCGACGCCTCCGGCGACGCCCAGGGCGAGATCCGCGGCGAGACCCACGGGGAGGGGTCCGGCGAGGGCGGTGGCGGCGGTGGTGGCTACGGTCTGCAGGTCAAGCCGCTCGGCGTCTACGTCGTCTCCGCCGAGGGTGCCCGCTGGCAGCCCGTGCTCGACCTGAACAAGGCGATCCTCGGCGGACAGATCGTCGGGATCGCGATCGCGCTCGCCACCGGGTGGGCGATCGGCCGCCGCCGGCGCTGAGGTCCCTCCTCGGTCGGCGGGCGGCCCCGACCGAGAGGATCGCATGACCCCCGTACCGCACCTGCTCGACCTGCCGCACCACGACGGGTCGTCCGTGCACGTGGCCGGCGGCACTCCCGCCCTCGGCGACACCGTCCCCGTCCGCGTCCGGGTGCCGAAGGCGTCGGGCGTCCGGGGCGTCTGGTTGCGATCCGTGCGTGACGGCGAGCCCCGGGTCACCCCTGCACGGCACGACGGCGGCACGGCGGACGAGGACGTCTACGTCGCGGACGTCGTGGTGCACAACCCCGTCACCTCGTACCGCTTCCTCCTGGGCTACCCGGGTGGCTACCGGTGGCTCGACGGCCGCGGCGTGCACGACCGCGACGTCTCGGACGCCGGCAGCTTCCGCCTGACCACCTCCGCCCCCGCGCCTGCTTGGCTGGCCGACGGGCCGGTCTACCAGATCTTCCCCGACCGGTTCGCCCGCTCGGCCGAGGCGTCGTCGCGTCCGGTGCCGGACTGGGCCGTCCCCGCTGCCTGGGACGACGAGCCCGCCGGCGAGGGAACGCTCGCGGGCACCCAGCTCTACGGCGGCGACCTCGACGGCATCGTGGCGCACCTCGACCACCTGGCCGCCCTCGGCGTCGGCACCGTCTACCTCACCCCGGTGTTCCCCGGTCGGTCCAACCACCGCTACGACGCCTCGACGTTCGACCGGGTGGACCTCCTGCTCGGCGGCGACGCGGCCTACGCCCGGCTCGCACGAGAGGTCCATGCCCGGGGCATGCGGCTGATGGGTGACATCACCACCAACCACACCGGCGCGGGGCACGAGTGGTTCACGCGGGCGCTCGCGGACCCCCGTTCCGCCGAGCACGAGATGTACGTGTGGGCGCCGCCCGGCGGCCCGGACGTCGCCACGACGCCGGACGGGACGGGGTACGCCGCATGGCTCGGGTTCGGGTCCCTGCCCAAGCTCGACTGGTCCGCGCCGGAGACCTGGCGACGCATGGTGACCGGCGAGGACGCGCCGATCACCCGGTACCTGCGCGAACCGTTCCGGCTGGACGGCTGGCGGGTCGACGTGGCGAACATGACCGGCCGGTGGGGCGGCGCCGACCGGGCGCACGCCGTCGCCCGCGAGCTGCGTGCCGCCGTCGTGCGCGAACGTCCCGACGGGGCGCTGGTCGCCGAGCACTTCCACGACGCCACCGCGGACCTGCAGGGCGACGGCTGGCACGCCAACATGAACTACACCGGGTTCACCCGTCCCGCCTGGTCGTGGCTGGCGGTGGACGGTTCCCCGGCCGGTGCCCACGGGCTGCCGGTCGGGGCCGTGCGTCGCCCCGGCCACGCGATGGTGGCCGCGATGCGCGAGTTCGACGCGGCGGTGCCCTGGAGCGTGACCGCACGCCAGTGGAACCTGCTCGGCTCGCACGACACGCCGCGACTGCGCACCGTCGTCGGCTCGGCGGAGCTGGTCGAGGTCGGCGCGACGCTGCTGTTCACCTATCCCGGCACGCCCGTCGTCTTCGCCGGCGACGAGGTGGGCGCCACCGGCGACAACGGTGAGCACGCGCGGACCACGATGGCCTGGGACCAGGGCGCCCGTGGGGGCGGCCCGCGCTGGGACGACGCCACGTTCGCCGTCTACCGGCGTCTGTCCGCGCTGCGACGCGGCTCGTCCGCGCTGCGCGACGGCGGCATCCGGTGGGCGGTGGTGGCCGACGACGCCGTGGCGTTCCTGCGGGAGTCGCCCACCGAGCGGGTGCTCGTCGTGCTGGCCCGCGGCCCCTGGGAGGGTGCGGTGCTGCCGCGCCACCTGCTGGCGCCGGGCGCGTCGCCGGAACCGCTGTACGGCGACGTCGGCCTGCGGGTCACGGCCGACGGGATCGTGGTGCCGGGCGACGGCCCCGGCGTCGGCGTCCACCGTCTCGGCTGAGCCCCGACCTGTCAGACTCTCGTCGATGTCGACGCGCGCCACGCTCTGACACCTCTCGGGCAGCACGAGTTGTCAGACTCTCGTGGCAGGACACCCGCGCCACGTCCTGACAGGTCGGCGAGCATGGGGCATCGTGGGTCTCCCGAGCGTTTTTCCGGACGGAGGTCGCGATGCACGGCGTCACGGTGCTGCAGGACATGTACTCCCGGATCGGCCCGACCGTGCATCGTGCGGTCGACGGCCTGCCGGACGACGCGCTGACGGCGCGGCTCGACCCGGAGGCGAACACCGTCGCCTGGCTCACCTGGCACATCGGCCGCGACCAGGACGTCCAGGTGGCCGCCGCCGTCGGGCGCGACCAGGTGTGGTCGCGCGGCTGGGCCGAGCGGTTCGACCTGCCCTTCGGCCCGGACGACACGGGCTACGGGCACACGCCGCAGGACGTCGCCCGGGTCGGCGGGCCCGCCGAGCTGCTGCTCGGTTACGTCGACGCCGTGGCGGCCGAGTCCGCCGACGTGCTCGCCCACCTCGATGACGACGCGCTGGACGAGATCGTCGACGACGCCTGGGACCCGCCGGTCACGCGCGGCGCCCGGCTGGTGAGCGTCGGTCTGGACTCCCTGGAGCACGCCGCGCAGATCGCCTACCTCCGCGGCGTCCTCGAGCGCACGGGCCGGGCGTAGCCGCGCAGCGCTGTGGGAGCATCGGGGCGTGGACCCCGAGCAGATCGCGATCATCTCCGACGTCCACGGCAATCTCACCGCGCTCGACGCCGTCCTGGCGGACATCGCGGCCCGGGGGATCCAGCGCATCGTCAACCTCGGTGACGACGTCGGCAAGGGACCGCGGGGCCGGGCCGTCATCGACCGCACCACGCAGGTGTGCGAGGTCAACGTCCGCGGCAACTGGGACGACTTCCTGCCGCAGATCCGCGACGACGGCGCGCCGGAGATGGTGTGGTGGCGCGACGAGGCCGGCTCCGAGCGGCTGGCGGTGATCCGGCGCCGACCGCGGAGCCATGACCTGCGGCTCTCGGGCCGGCGCGTCCGGCTGTTCCACGCCTCGGCGACCAGCGTCCACGTGCGCGTCCACGTGGAGCACACGCGCGAGGAGTTCGACGGCATGTTCGCCGCGACGAAGCTCACCGGCGCGGGCCCCGGTCCGACGGTGGTCGGCTACGGCGACGTCCACGCCGCCTACCAGCGGACGCGCCGCGGCCGGACGCTGTTCAACACGGGCAGCGTCGGCAACGCCCTCGACGAACCGAGCGCGAGCTACGCGATCCTCGAAGGCGTGCCCGACGCCGTCGAGCCCGGCCCGTTCGGCCTGCAGATCGTCCGCCTGCCCTACGACGTCGAGGCCGAGCTCGCCGTAGCCCGCGAGGTGGGCATGCCGCAGTACGCCGCGTGGGAGCAGGAGCTGCGGACCGCCGTCTACCGTGCTCTGCAGCCCACCACGTAGGTGTCGCGGGCGCGTCGGTCCCGCTCGGTAGGCTGCTCCTCGTGCAGACGTTCTCGCAGGACGCGTTCGACCCGACCGTCGTCGGGACCGGGCCGCGCCCCGCCCCCGGCGAGGAGGGCACCGCGTCGTACACCGCCGCCGACACCGAGCGCTGGGCCGCCGAACCACCCAAGACCAAGCACCGCACACCGTTCGAGCGCGACCGCGCCCGCGTGGTGCACTCCTCCGGGCTGCGCCGCCTCGGTGCCAAGACGCAGGTCCTCACCCCCGGCAGCGACGACTTCGTGCGTACCCGCCTGACCCACTCCCTCGAGGTGGCCCAGGTGGGCCGGGAGATGGGTCGCGCGCTGGGCTGCGACCCCGACCTCGTCGACACCGCCTGCCTCACCCACGACCTCGGTCATCCGCCGTTCGGGCACAACGGCGAGCGAGCGCTCGCGGACCTGGCCGCGGACATCGGCGGTTTCGAGGGCAACGCCCAGACGCTGCGGCTGCTGACCCGGCTCGAGCCCAAGATCATCGCCGACGACGGCGCCCCCCGCGGCCTGAACCTGACGCGCGCCTCGCTGGACGCGAGCGTCAAGTACCCGTGGCGCCTCGGCGAGGGGCCGCCCCGTCCCGACGGCCGCTCCACGCACAAGTTCGGCGTGTACCCGGACGACGCCCCGGTGTTCGCCTGGTTGCGCCAGGGAGCGCCGCGCGGGGGAGTGCGCTGCATGGAGGCCCAGGTGATGGACCTGGCCGACGACATCAGCTACTCGGTGCACGACGTCGAGGACGCCGTGGTCGGCGGCCGGGTGGACCTGCGCCTGCTCGACGACGAGTCCGAGCGCGCCCGCGTCGTCGAGCACGTGCGGTCCTGGTACGGCGACTGGCACGACCCCGCCGCGCTCGACGCCGCGCTGTGCCGGCTGCGTGACACCGGCTACCTCGTCACCGACTTCGACGGGTCGCGGCGGTCGCTCGCCGCGCTCAAGGACGCGACGAGCCAGCTCATCGGCCGGTTCAGCGGCGCGGCACAGCGCGCGACGCGCGACGTCTACGGCGACGGCCCGCTCACCCGGTACTCCGCCCGGCTCGTGGTGCCGGACGAGACGGCCGAGGAGATCCTCGCCCTCAAGGGCGTCGCCGTCACCTACGTCATGGCGCCGCGCGAGTCCGAGCCCGTCTACGGTGCCCAGCGCGAGATCGTCGCGGACCTGGTGACCGCGATCGCTGACCGCGCGCCGGTCGCCCTGGAGCCGGCCTTCGCCGCCGACTGGTCCGAGGCGGCCGACGACGGCGCCCGGCTGCGCGTCGTCGTCGACCAGGTGGCCTCGCTCACGGACGTCTCGGCGATGCAGCTCCACGCGCGCCTGGTCCGCAAGCCCTGACCCCCCGCTGTGGGTACGAAAACTCCCGCTTCGCCTCGCTTCACGCGCGAGATCTCATACCCACAGCGAACGCGGGGCGCTCGCGCGGGCCGGGGCGTCCTGCGGGCATAGACTCCCTGCGTGGCTGGGCTGATCAAGCGGGAGGACGTGGAGGCGGTACGCGAGCGCGCGCGCATCGAGGAGATGGTGTCGGCGCACGTCACCCTCAAGCCCGCCGGCGTGGGCTCGATGAAGGGGCTCTGCCCGTTCCACGACGAGCGCACCCCCTCCTTCCACGTGCGGCCCGGCGTCGGGCGCTGGCACTGCTTCGGCTGCGGTGAGGGCGGCGACGTCATCTCGTTCGTCCAGAAGATCGACGGCATGGGTTTCACCGACGCCGTCGAGCACCTCGCCGACCGGGTCGGCGTGCAGCTGCGCTACGAGGACTCGCGCACCGGCGGCGCGGCGTCGCGCGGCCCGCGCGAGGAGCCGGGGCGGCGGCAGCGGCTCGTCGAGGCCCACCGGGTCGCCGCGGAGTTCTACGCCGAGCAGCTCTTCGCCCCCGGGGCGCAGGCTGCCCGGGCGTTCCTCGCGGAGCGCAGCTTCGGGAGGGCCGACGCCGAGACGTTCGGTCTCGGGTTCGCCCCCACGGGCTGGGACTCCCTCATGCGCCACCTGCAGGGGCGGGGGTTCACCCAGCCGGAGCTCGTCGCCTCGGGTCTGGTGAGCCAGGGCCAGCGCGGGATCTACGACCGGTTCCGCGGCCGCCTCGTCTGGCCGATCCGGGACGTGACGGGTGCGGTCATCGGGTTCGGTGCGCGCAAGCTGTTCGACGAGGACCAGGGCCCCAAGTACCTCAACACCCCCGAGACCAGCCTGTACAAGAAGGCGCAGGTGCTCTACGGCATCGACCTCGCCAAGCGGGCGATCGCCCAGTCGAAGCGCGTGGTCATCGTCGAGGGGTACACCGACGTGATGGCCGCGCACCTGTCCGGCGTGGAGGTCGCGGTGGCGACCTGCGGCACCGCGTTCGGCGGCGACCACGCCAAGGTGGTGCGGCGTCTCATGGGGGACACCACCGCCGGGGGCGGCCTGCAGCTCGCCTCGGGGGCCTCGCTCGGCGGGGAGATCGTCTTCACGTTCGACGGTGACGCCGCCGGGCAGAAGGCGGCGATGCGCGCGTTCGGCGAGGACCAGCGCTTCCACGCCCAGACGTTCGTGGCGGTCGAGCCGAGCGGCATGGATCCGTGCGACCTGCGCATGGCGCGCGGTCCTGACGCGGTCCGCTCGCTGGTGGACGGGCGGGTGCCGCTGTTCGAGTTCGTCATCCGCACCACCCTGGACGGGTTCGACCTCGACACCGTCGAGGGCCGCGTGGGAGCGCTGCGCTCGGCGGCACCCCTCGTGGCCGGCATCCGCGACCGGTCGATGCAGCTCGGCTACAGCCGCTCGCTCGCGCGCTGGATCGGTCTCGACCCGGAGGAGGTGCGCCGGGAGGTGGGTCGTGCCTCGACGCGTCCGGACCGGGCCCGACGGCGGGACGACCGCGAGGTGCGGGGCCCGCGGCAGGACGCGCCGCCGTCAGGTACGGAGAGCGGGCCGGTCGCTCCGGTGGTGACCGCGCCGGACCCCCGCGACCCGGTGGCGCGCATCGAACGGCTGGCGCTCGTCGTCGCGCTGCAGTACCCGCAGCACGTGCCCCAGCACTTCGACACGCTCGGCGAGGAGGCGTTCGCGACCCCGGCGTGGCGGGCGGTGCACGCCGCGATCCGGGCCGCCGGGGGAGTGGCTGCCGGCCGCGACGTCGCCGGGAGCCGCTGGGTGGAGACCGTGGTCGACGAGGCGGGCGAGGCCGTCGGTCCGTTGGTGACCGAGCTGGCCGTCGCGCCGGTGCCGGAGGACCGCGAGGACGTCATCGCCGCGTACGTGGCCGACGTGGTGCGCAAGGTGATCGACCTGGGTCTCACCCGGCGGATCGCGGACGCCAAGAGTCGCGTGCAGCGGCTCGACCCGGCGCGCGACGGTGACGCCTACCACGAGGCGTTCGAGCGGCTCGTGGCCATCGAGAAGGAGCGTCGCGAGCTGCGCGACAGCGCGTAGGTCCCGTGCGGTCGCGGGGACCCGGACTCCTGGGCACGATGGGCGCACCCGACACACCCGACAGAAGGAGGCCCCGATGTCTGCTGCCAAGCACGTGCCCACCTACACCGTGCCGTCGCTGACGCCCGAGGACGGCGCGAAGGTCGCCGAGATCCTCCAGGACCGGCTGAACTCGCTGACCGACCTCCACCTGACCCTCAAGCACGTCCACTGGAACGTCGTCGGACCGCACTTCATCGCGGTGCACGAGATGCTGGACCCGCAGGTCGACGCGGTGCGTCTCATGACGGACGCCACCGCAGAGAGGATCGCGACGCTCGGGGCGGAACCGCTCGGCACGCCGGGCGCGCTCGTCGCGTCCCGGACCTGGGAGGACTACCACCTGGGGCGGGCCACGGCGATCGAGCACCTCGGGGCGCTCGACGAGGTGTACGAGGGAGTCATCACGGCGCACCGGAAGGCGGCGAAGGACACCGAAGAGCTCGACGACGTCACCAACGACATGCTGATCGGTCACCTGGGTGAGCTGGAGCAGTTCCACTGGTTCGTGCGGGCGCACCTCGAGTCCGCGGCCGGACAGCTGTCCACGGCGGGGGAGACCACCGAGCTGGGTGCGGCGCGCGCCGCCCAGGACGGCTCCTGACGCCCGACGCTACGCTGCACGCGGCGGGGCGCCCTCGGGCCGCCCCGCCGCGCGGCGTTCACGCGTCTGCCGGCGGTCGGCCGGCATGAGGGTCGCCAGGAGCACCAGCGCCGCGGCGCAGGCCGCCAGGACGACGAACACGACGTGCATCGCGGACATCAGCCCCGGGCCCTCCGGGACGCCGTCGGCCCCCACGGTGGTGCGCGAGTTGACGATCGCGCCGCAGACGGCGACGCCGACGGCGGAGCCGAGGGACCGGGCGAACATGTTGGTGCCGGTCACGGCGCCCCGCTCCGAGAAGGACGCCGACGACTGGGCCGCGATCAGGGTGGGCACGGCCGTCAGGCCCATGCCAGCACCGACGAGGAAACACACGCCGGCGACGGCGACGATCGCGGACGAGGCCCCGAGCAGCAGGGCGAGCGTGAGCCCGGTGAGCACCAGCGTCGACCCGATCGTCGCGGTCAGCCGGAACCCGAGCAGCAGGTAGAAGTGCCCGGCGTTGGTCGCCGACAACGGCCACCCGACCATCATCGCCGCCAGCGTGAAGCCCGCCACCAGCGGTCCGACGCCGAGCACCCCCTGCGCGTAGATCGGGATGTAGGTCGACAGCGCCAGCACGATGACACCGACCATCAGGGAGACGGCCGCGGGGACGGCGACGACGCGCCGGCGCAGGACGGTCAGGTCCAGGATCGGGTGCCGCGTGCGGCGGACCCGCAGCACGAAGCCGGCGAACAGGGCCGCGGCGGCGGCGAAGATCCCCACGGACGCGGTCGAGTCCCAGGGCCAGGTGCTGCCCCCCTCGAGCAGCCCCAGGAGCAGCAACGTGCTGGCGCCGGTCAGCAGGGCCGCACCAACGTAGTCGATCGGTTCGCGCGCGCCCTCGCGCGGAGTCTCCTGGTAGTGGCGCACCAGCATCCAGGCGGCGAACGCGCACAGCGGGATGTTGACGAAGAAGATCCAGCGCCAGCTGACGAACTCGGAGAACACCCCGCCCAGGGTGGGGCCGACGACCGACGAGATCGCCCACACCGAGGCGAGGTAGCCCTGCGTCCTGGCGCGCTCCTCGAGCGTGTAGATGTCCGCCGCGATGGTCAGCGACGCCGGCATGACGGCGCCCGCGCCGAGGCCCTGCAGGACCCGTCCCGCGATGAGGGCCCCCATGGACCACGCGGCACCGCAGAGCACGGAACCGAGGAAGAAGAGCGCGACACCGCCCAGCATCATGCGCTTGCGGCCGAGCACGTCCGCCAGCCGCCCGGACAGCGGTGTGCCGACCGCCTGGGCGAGGAGATAGGTGGAGAAGAGCCAGGGGAGCTGTTCGAAGCCGCCGAGCTCCCGTGCGATCGTGGCCGACGCCGTCGCGATGATCGTGGCGTCCAGGGCGACCAGCGCCGTCGACAGCATGAGCGCGAGGAGGATCGGTCCGCGTTCGGAGCGCAGTCCGACGGAGGTTCTGGAGGCCACGTCCAGGAACAAGCCACGGACCGACGTCCGGTATTCCGCCGGGGCGTCATCCGGGTGACGCACGAAAGCCCTGACGCCCGCTCGGGGCCTCAGGGCTTCCTGTCCTGCTCCCGCGACTGGACTTGAACCAGTGACCGTCCGATTAACAGTCGGATGCTCTGCCAGCTGAGCTACGCGGGATCGGTGATCCGTCTTCGGCGAGCATTTCTGCCGATCGGCGAACCGGGAAGAACAATACCAGGTTCACCGGGGTAGTCCGCACGCGCTCCGGAGTCTCGACTCGGTGGCGTTGACCACGCCCGCCACGGCAGGGTCGGCGAGGTCGACGGCCCCGCCGGTGACCGCCTGCGAGAACAGGGAGCCGTCGGGGGCGCGGCGGACGGCGATGCGGACGCTGCCGCCCGGGACGTCCACCGTCTCGGCCAGGACGACGGACCACAGGACGCGCTCGTGCAGCACGGCCGGCAGGTTCGTGCCGCGCGGCTCCAGCAGGCGCAGGCGGAGATCGGGCACGGCGTCGACCCACTCGACCGTGAGCACGGACCGCTCCGGGTCGAAGGCGGCGCGGTCCACGTCGCACCACGGGCGGCGCAGCGTCACCCGCGCGTCGTCGCCGACGACGGCGAGACCGGCCGTCGTCGCCACGGCGGTGCCGCCGTCGGCAAGCTCCGCTCCCGCCAGGGGCCGCTCGCTGCCGCGGACGGGTACGGCGCGACGGGCGGCGGGCGTGAGCTGGCGGCGACGCGAGAACATGCGCCCACGGTAGCGGTCGTGCGGGCTGCCCCTGCGGCACGATGGACCCGTGGCAGAACATCATGCGGGCGACCCGGCCGCGCCGGGTCTCGTCGAGCACACCGAGCGTCATCGCGACGGAAGCGTCCGGGGGACCGGGCACTTCCTCGACGGGGAGCTGCACGGCTACTGGGAGTGGTTCCGCGTGGACGGGACGCGGATGCGCTCCGGCCACTTCGACCACGGACGCAAGGTGGGGGAGTGGACCACCTACGACCGCCGCGGCGAGGTGTACAAGGTCACCACGACGGGCCCCTGAGGCCCTGCCGGCCCGAGGGTGCGTCGAGAGCCGCACGCTCGTATCGTCGAAGCTCCCGGACAAAGGAGCTCGTTCATGGGTATCGGTGACAAGGCCAAGCACGCTGCCGAAGAGGCTGCGGGCAAGCTCAAGGAAGGCGCCGGCAAGGCGTCGGACGACGAGAAGCTCGAGGCCGAAGGGCAGTCCGACCAGTCCAAGGCCGACCTCAAGCAGGCCGGCGACGACGTCAAGGATGCCTTCAACAGGCGCTGAGCAGGCCCCGAGGGGCGGGCACCGCGACGAGCGGGCCCGCCCCTCGTCGTGTCGGTGCGGTGCAGGCGTGGCGGTGCCCCGTGCCGGACTTGAACCGGCGACCGATCGATTATGAGTCGACTGCTCTGACCAGCTGAGCTAACGGGGCGCGGCGCGAGCCTACCGGAACGGCACGAACCCGCCGCTGTGACGTGGCGCCGTCGGCGGCCCGGATGCCGCAGGTCACGGCGGCGGCGTGGAAGAATGTCCGCCATGGCGATGCGAGAGATCCGGGTGGTGCCCGACCCCGTGCTGCGCACGGCGTGCGACGAGATCACGACGATCGACGACCGGGTCCGCGGGCTCGTCGACGACCTGCTCGAGACCGTCGACGCGGAGGGGCGGGCCGGACTGGCAGCCAACCAGATCGGCGTGAACCTGCGGGCCTTCTCCTGGAACGTCGACGACGAGATCGGCTACGTGCTGAACCCCCGCCTCGTGGACGTCTCCGAGGAGATCCAGGACGGCGACGAGGGCTGCCTGTCGGTGCCGCGCCTGTACTACCCGACGACGCGCGCCTGGTACGCGCGGGTCGAGGGGACCGACCTCGACGGCAACCCGGTGGTCGTGGAGGGCACCGACCTCATGGCCCGCTGCCTGCAGCACGAGTGCGACCACCTCGACGGCAAGCTCTACCTCGACCGGTTGGAGCGAGGCACCCGCAAGAAGGCGATGCGGGAGCTGCGCGAGCGCCTCTGAGGTGCCTCAAATGTCGGGATCCCCCTCGCGGGCGCGCCGCGTGTCAGGCAGGATGTGAACGACAACGCAACACGACACGCCGCAATGGCGCGCTGACCAGGAACTTCACGGGCACTGAGGACGTAGGGGAAGACGGACCTCGGAACCCAGGGAGGACAAGATGGCTGGCGCAATCACCCGCGGTGTGCTGTTCGTGCACTCTGCGCCGCGCGCGCTCTGCCCCCACCTCGAGTGGGCGGCAGGCAACGTGCTGGGCGGGGACGTGTCGCTCGACTGGGCACCCCAGCCCGCCGCGAGGGGGCTCTACCGGGCGGAGTACCCGTGGCAGGGCACCCAGGGCACGGGTGCTCGACTGGCGTCCGCCCTGCGCGGGTGGGACCACCTGCGCTACGAGGTCACCGAGGACGCGAGCCACGGTGCCGACGGCGCACGCTGGTCGCACACCCCCGAGCTCGGGCTCTTCCATGCGATGACGGACGTGCATGGAAACGTCGTCGTCCCCGAGGACCGGGTGCGCAGCGCGATGGAGAGCCACCACGAGCCGCACGCGTTGCGCGCGGCCATGGACCTGGTGCTGGGCAGCGCCTGGGACGACGAGCTCGAGCCCTTCCGGTACGCCGGCGCCGGCGCGCCGGTGCGCTGGCTGCACCGCGTCGGCTGACGTCGACCCCGGTGGCCGGCCCCCCGAAGGGCCTGTCACCGGGGGGCGAGCTCACCATCGACGCGTTGCGGCTCCGCGCCGACGTCGTCCCGGACAGCGACGGGCGTCCCCCGGACGCGTCGGGCGAGACGTGACGTGCGTCGTCGGACCTGCCGCTCGATCGCGGCGAACGTCGCGTCCCGCACGAACAGACAGTCGCCCGCCATGATGAAGAGCGAGAAGAACGGCAGCCCCATCGCCACCGCGATGCCCGTGTGCATCGCGAAGACCCCGAGGATCGCGATGATCCGTGTCCAGCGCTGCAGCAGCATCAGCGGGAAGAACAGCTGGATGAAGACCGAGAAGTACGTCACGGCGGCCACCATGAACGGGTTCGCCACGAGCAGGTCGGCCAGCCACGGCCACGGGCGGTAGTGCGACAGCTGCAGCGGGTAGTAGATCGCCGTGCCGTCCTGCCAGCGCAGACCCTGCGCCTTGTACAGGCCCGACGCGACGTAGATCAGGCAGATCTGCGCGCCCGCCATGACGATCGCGAAGTTGTGCAGCAGCGTCCCCAGCTGGACCGCCCGCGCGTTCGCCGCCTCGGAGCCGAAGCGGCCGAACGGACGCGGAACTCCCCAGCGTGCGACCGCCCGGGCGCGGCGGCGAGCATCGAGCGACCAACGGCCCCCCAGGTCGGCGAAGCACAGGTACAGCAGCAGGATGCGGAAGATGTTGTCGCTCTGGTCACCGGTCAGCGGGTTCGACTCGAGCAGGCTGACCCACAGCACCAGGAAGACCGGGGTGACCCACCGGCTGCGCCAGCCGACGGTCACCAGTGCGGCCAGGAGGGTGAGGACGACGTACGCGACGGTGAGCTGCACCGAGCCCAGCCCGCCCGCGAACACGGTGAAGGGCGCCTCGAACCCGCCGTTGTCGTCGAGCGGAGCGGCCCATCTCGCCGCCTGGCCCCACAGGTACTCACGGTTCGGCAGGTGCGTCAGCAGGAAGACCAGGGCACCACCGCCGAAGGCGATCCGGACGAGCGCGCTGCCGTACGTGGCACGACGGCGGTCGCTCACCCAGGCGAGCGCCCGCTCGCCGAGCTCGCGGGCCGGACGGACGGAAGCTGTGACGCTCATCCCTGAAACCTCTCGATCGCCTCGTCGAACGCATCCGAGTCCTGCCGGGGGAACTCGTACATCGGGCGACGCCCGAACGTGTACGTCTTCGGTTCCGACGGCGCACCGTCGCGCTGCAGGAACGGGGTCGCCCGCTGCCGGACCACCCGGAACTGGACGTACACCGAGTCGAGCTCGGTCGCCGTGGCGCGCGCGAACTCGGTCGCGTAGGCGGCCATGGTGCGGTCGTAGTCGAGGACGAGCTCACGCCGGGCAGCCGACGACGCCCCCTCGGCGTCGTCGAGCGCCTCCGCGAGGCGTGGCCACGCGTCCTCGTGGTAGTGCTGGCCCAGCACCTCCAGCTCGTCGTCCGAGAGCTTCGAGAACTGGGCGTGGGCGCGCGCGGCCAGCATGCGCGTCGGCCGGCTCCCGCGGTTGGGGAGCAGTTGGTGCGTGAAGTTGGCGGTGATCTCCAGGTCGGTGACGTCGACCCAGGCGGTGGCCTCGAGATCGGCGTCGAGGGCCCGCACCTCGAGAGAGTTGCCGACGTTGATGGGCGTCGGGGCGAACAACGACCAGTTCTGCTGGAAGACCGGGTCCATGGCCGACTCGAGCGGCTCCTCGGCAGCTCGGCTGAACGCGTTCTCCGGTGCGATCCACAGGAAAGTCGTCGCTGTGTGCGCGGCGACGACGAGCCCCAGCACCCCTGCGACGATCACCACCCACGCGGGTCTGCGGGTGCTCGTCTCGGTCACTGTCTCCCCTGAGCTCGGTCGGGCGGTACGTGCCCGACGACCCGGTGCGACGGACGTCGCACCGGGTCGTCGGATCATCCTGCGGTCGTCGGACTCAGTCGGACACCGACGGCGAACGACGCTTCGCCGCGCGCAGTGCCACCGCGCCCGCACCGGTCAGGAGGAACGCGATCGCGAGATACGTCGCGACCTCCGAACCGGTCTTTGGGAGCATGCCACCCCCACTGGAGTAGGCGGGCGTTCCACCCGACCCACCGCTGCTTCCCGAGCCACCTGTGCCGCCAGCACCGGTGCCCCCGCCCGTACCGCCGGGGTCGGACGGTGTCAGGGTGACCTGGAAGCTCGCGACGACGGAATCATCCTCTTCGACGCTCGTGGCGGTACCCGTGTGTGTCCCGGACTCGAAGTCCGCCGGCACGACGAACGTCCAGCTGACCTCGCCGTCGGCGTTCGCCGTCTGCACCGAGAGGATGAGCGGCTCCGAGTTGATCACCGCCTGGACCTCCTCGCCGGACTCGAAGCCCGACGCCGTGAACGTCTGCTCCTCGCCCCGCTCGACCTGGTCCTTGGCGAACTCGGCCGACAGGTCCCGATCGTCCTCGTCACCGTCGACTTCGGTGCCGTCGACTTCGGTGCCGTCGACTTCGGTGCCGTCGACTTCGGTGCCGTCGACTTCGGTGCCGTCGACTTCGGTGCCGTCGACTTCGGTGCCGTCGACTTCGGTGCCGTCGACTTCGGTGCCGTCGACTTCGGTGCCGTCGACTTCGGTGCCGTCGACTTCGGTGCCGTCGACTTCGGTGCCGTCGACTTCGGTGCCGTCGACTTCGGTGCCGTCGACTTCGGTGCCGTCGACTTCGGTGCCGTCGACTTCGGTGCCGTCGACTTCGGTGCCGTCGACCTCGACGCCGTCAACTTCAACTCCGTCGACCTCGACGCCGTCAACTTCAACTCCGTCAACTTCAACGCCGTCGACCTCGGTGCCGCCATCGTCGATGGTCAGGGGAGCTTCTGCTTCCTGGCCGGTGGTGTCGTCGATGCCGGCGGCGGTGTAGTCGCCCTCGGCGGCTTCGTCCGGGATGGTCACCGGGGTGGTGAAGGCTCCCTCGGCGTCGGTGGGTACGTCCTCGACGGTGGCGATGACGGTGCCTTCGGAGTCGCGGATCTCGACCGTGACGGTGGCGTCCGGGGTGTAGCCGGTGCCGTCCACGGTGACGGTGTCACCGGGTGCGGCGGTGTCCGGGGTGACCGTGACCGCCAGGTCCAGCACCTCGACGGCTCGCACCGTGGAGGAGGCCAGGTCGACCTGGGCGAGCGGCGTACCGCCCGGCAGCAGCGTGAGCGTCAGTGCCCGCTGCGTGAAGGACTCGGTACCCGTCGGGTCGTGCGCCGGGAGCTCGCCCGGCTGCTCCTGGACGTTCGCCACCAGGCTCACGACGGTGTTCAGGGCCTGGAGTGCCGGCGACAGCGTCGCCAGCGTCGGGTCGACCACAGTGGTGTCGATGGTGCCCGCCAGCGTGCTGACCAGTCCGGTGCTCTCGTCGAAGAGGACATCGTTCAGCGGCCCCGCGAGTGCGTTGGTGAGGTCCCCGAGCGGCAGGGTGACCGGCAAAACGCCCAGCACCACCGTGATGCTCGCGTCGCTCGGGTCAACGGTGCCGTCGACGACATCCCCGACCGTGCTGTCGAGCGTGATGTCGAGGCTTGCCACGCCAAGGATGTCGCCCTGAGCGGTGAATGTCAGAGCCGCCGCCTGCAGCGCCGTGTCGACCGCGCCGACGAGAGCGAGCGTCAGGTCGTCCAGAGCGGCACTGAGACCGTCCGTGATCGCTGCTAGCGCATCCGCGGACAGCACCTCGGTGTTGGGGTCGAACCCGTTCAGCGAGCCTTCGCCACCCAGGATCGTGTCGAGGTCCACGTCGATCGTGCCTGCCCCGACGTTGATGACCACACCCTCGTCACCGAAGTCCTGATCGAGCACAGGGTCCAGAGCAGCTTCGGTGTCGAGGGTGATCGCCGAGTCGACGGTCAGCTCGGAACCCAAGGCCGCGAGTACTGGTGCGAGCACGTCGATCGTCCCGAGCGCGTCGGAGAGAAGTCCCTCCGGTCCGACGAGCGATCCCACCGCGTCGTCGACCTCGGGCACGACCTCGTCGTCGACGAGCGTCGCGATGCCGGAGACGGCCGGGCTCTCCATCTGGAACGTCGAGCCGGCGATCTGGTAGTCGCCGACCGGTTCGCCGTCAGGCGCCCACGTCGCGGTGCTGGACAGTGCACCGAGCTCGAGGTCGAGCTGCGAGAGCACGTCGTCGAGCCCGGCGTCCGCAAGCAGTGGCGTCAGGGTGACGTTCGCGTCGGACGGGAACTCGGTGCTGCCACCGACCTCGATCGCGCCCTGGTCGCTGACCGCACCGGACGCAGCAGCCGCGCCGGTGTCGTCCGCGGACGCGTACTGGTTCACGGCGCCGAGCTCGATGAGCCCGGTGTCCCCGAAGAGCGAGAGCCCACCACCCAGGTCGACCGAGAGTGCGTTGAGGACGTCGGCCGCGAGTGGGTTGGTCTCGAGCTCGCTGCCCGACGGGTACTCCGCCAGGGCTCCCTCGACCGTGGCGAGATCGTCGAGGTCGATGGTCCCAGCGCTCCCGCCGAGGAACTTTCCGAGGGCTTCGCTGTCGTCCGTCGGTGCCGCCGAGGCGGCAGGGACGCCCGCCAGTGCGGCAGCTCCGACGACACCGGCGGCCACGGCGAACGCGGCAGCGCCCTTGCCGTGTCCACGCCTCGATCGTCGTCTTTGACGAGGTGGTGGTGGTGAGTTCGCCGGTTCTCGGCTGGCATTGTGGTCGTGCAGGCGCGGTGCGGCCATGGTTGCCCCCCTAAGGCGGAAGAGTGCCGTGCAATTGTCGCTTGCGGCACTCACGCTAAGTGAGGGATGTCACTGTCGCGAGCGGAGAGAACTTCACCCGGGAAATTCACCCGGTCGGCTCTGCCCCGCAGGAATCAGGCGTTCGTGACCGCCAGCGCCACGTTGTGACCGCCGAACCCGAAGGAGTTGTTGATCGCGACGATGTCGCCGTCGGGCAGCGCGGACGGAGTGTCACGCACCAGCGGCACCTGGAGCTCGGGGTCCGGGTTGGCCACGTTGATCGTGGGGGGAGCGAGGCGCTCGTGCACGGCCTTGACCGTGAACAGCGTCTCCAGGGCGCCCGCACCGCCCAGCAGGTGCCCGGTCATCGACTTCGTCGCCGAGAGCTGGACGTGGTCGGCGTCCGCGCCGAGCAGGGAGCGGATCGACCGGGTCTCCGTCAGGTCGCCCACCTTGGTCGAGGTGGCGTGCGCGTTGACGTGCACGACGTCGGGACCGGCGGCCCCGGCCTCGGCGAGCGCCCGCCGCATCGCGGAGACCTGCCCCTTGCCGTCGGGGTCGGGGGAGGTGATGTGGTACGCGTCGGAGGACAGCCCCACCCCCGCCAGCCGTGCGTAGACGCGGGCGTTGCGGGCGGCGGCGTGCTCGGCGCTCTCGAGGACGACGACGGCGGCGCCCTCACCGATGACGAACCCGTCGCGGTCGACGTCGTACGGCCGGGACGCGCCGGCCGGGTCGTCGTTGCGCAGCGACAGGGTGCGCGACGCGGCGAACGCGGCGATCGGCATGGGATGGATCGTCGCCTCGGTGCCGCCGCAGACGACGACGTCCGCCCGCCCGGCGCGGATCATGTCGATGCCGTAGCCGATCGCCTCGGCGCCCGAGGCGCACGCGGAGACCAGCGAGTGCGCGCCGGCCTGCGCACCGAACTCGAGCGAGACGTAGGCCACGGGGGAGTTCGGCATGAGCATGGGGACCGTCATCGGCAGCACCCGGCGGGCGCCGCGCTCCTGCAGGGTGTCCCAGCCGTCCAGCGTCGTCCAGATGCCACCGATGCCGGAGGAGACGACGGCACCGAGCCGTTCGCCGTCGACCTCCGGGGCGCCGGCGTCCTGCCAGGCCTCCCGGGCGGCGATCATGGCGTACTGCGCGGACGGGTCCATGCGCTTGATCTCGGGGCGGGGCAGGACGTCCTCGGGCTTGACCTTGATGGTCGCGGCGAAGGTGACCGGGATGCCGTACTTCTCGGACCAGTCGTTGTCCATGGTCCGCGCACCGGACTCCCCGGCCAGGGCTGCCGACCAGGTGCTGGGCACGTCCCCGCCGAGCGGGGTGGTGGCGCCGAGGCCGGTGACGACGACGTCGCGTGAGGCAGCTGCGGTCATGGGGTAGCTCCTGGTTCGGTGTGGTTCGGTGCGAGGGGCCGCGCGGGCGGGCCGGGACGGCCTGCCCACGCGGCGACGCGGTGCGTCGGTCAGGCCTCAGGCCTGGGCACCCTCGATGTACTTCACGGCGTCGCCGACGGTGGCGAGGTTCTTGACCTCGTCGTCCGGGATGCGGACGCCGAACTTGTCCTCGGCGTGGGTGACGATCGTCATCATCGACAGCGAGTCGATGTCGAGGTCGTCGGTGAAGGACTTCTCGGCGACGACGGCGTCGGTCGGCAGACCGGTCTCCTCGGCGACGATCTCTGCGAGGCCCTCGAGGATCTCGGATGCGGTGTGAGCCATGGGGTGCTTCTCTCCTTGAACGGGGTACCGGCCGTCCGGCACCGGGTCGGGGTGTGGCAGTGCGATTCTCGCGCACCACCGGGTTCGGACTCTACGGGGCGTCGCTACGGGAGCACGACCACCTGGGCGGCGTAGACCAGCCCGGCACCGAACCCGATCTGCAGGGCCAGGTCGCCGGAGCGCGCGGTGCCCTCGGTGAGCAGCCGTTCGGCGGCGAGCGGGATCGAGGCCGCCGAGGTGTTCCCGGTGTCGGCGATGTCACGGGCGACGACCACGTGCTCGGGCAGGCCGAGCTGCTTGACCATCTGGTCGATGATCCGCATGTTCGCCTGGTGCGGCACGAAGACCTGGATGTCCTCCGGCTCCACACCTGCCTCGGCCATCGCCTTCGCCGCGACGGGCGCCATCTGGAAGCTCGCCCACTTGAAGACCGTCTGCCCGTCCTGGCGCAGCGTCGGCATGCCGAGCGCGCCGTCGGCGGCGAGCTCCTGCAAGGAGTGCGTCTGGCGGATCGCCTGCGCCTTGGACCCGTCCGACCCCCAGACCGTCGGCCCGATGCCGGGGGTCTCGGACGGTCCGACGACGGCGGCACCGGCGCCGTCGCCGAGCAGGAACGAGATCGAGCGGTCGGTGGGGTCGATGACGTCGCTGAGCTTCTCCGCGCCGATCACCAGGACGTGACGGGCGGCGCCCGACCGCACGAGGGCGTCGGCCTGCCCGATGCCGTAGGCGTACCCGGCGCAGGCCGCGGAGATGTCGTAGGCCGCGGCGGGCGTGGCGCCGAGGCGGTCGGCCAGGATCGCGGCGCCCGACGGCGTCTGGTGGAAGTAGGTGATCGTGGACAGGATCACCGCGTCGACGTCGGCGCCGACCAGGCCGGCCGCGTCGAGCGCCTTGCGGGCGGCGGCCTCGGCCAGGTCGAGCACGTCGACGTCCGCCGTGGCGCGGCGGCGCGTGACGATGCCGGTGCGCTGGCGGATCCACTCGTCGGACGAGTCGATCGGTCCGGCGACGTCGTCGTTGGTGACCGTCTCGCTGCCGCGCTCGGCGGCGACGGCCAGCAGACGCGAGTACCGGACGGGCTCCGCCTGGCGCAGCGTCCTGCGCGCGCTCATGCCGCCGCGCCGACGGCGGAGTGGCGGGCGATCAGGTCACGGGCGGCCTCGACGTCGTCGGGCGACTTCACGGCCACCGACTCGACGCCCTTGAGCGCCCGCTTCGCCAGCCCGGCCAGGACGCCGCCCGGAGCGAGCTCGAGGATCCCGGTGACACCGCGCTCCGCAAGCGACTCCTGGCACCGGTCCCAGCGCACGGGCGCGGTGACCTGGGCGGTGAGGCGGCCCAGGACGTCGGTGGACCGCCCGTGACCGTGCGCCCCCTCGCCGAGGGTGGCGTAGGCGACGCCGTTGGCGTTGCTGAGCAGCGGCACGCGGGGATCGGTGGCGAGCCACGTCGTGGCGACCTTCTCGAAGGAGGCGCGGGCCGGCTCCATGAAGGGCGTGTGGAACGCCCCGGCGACCGGCAGCGGGATGACCCGCGTCCTGGCCGGCGGGTTGTCGGCGAGAGCGGCCAGCCGCTCCGTGTCGCCGGCGGCGACGACCTGCCCGCCCCCGTTGACGTTGGCCGGGTACAGCCCGGCGGCCTCGATCGCGGCGAGCACCTCGTCCGGGTCGCCCCCGACGACGGCGCTCATGCCGGACGGTGCGGCCGCGGCGGCGTCCGCCATGGCCCGCGCGCGGTGCGAGACGAGACCGACGGCGCCGGCGTCGTCGAGCACGCCGGCGACGGCCGCTGCGGAGAGCTCGCCGACCGAGTGCCCGGCGGTGACGTCGACGACGTCGGTCGTCGCGCGCCCGTCGAGGATCGTGCGCAGGGCCAGCAGGGAGGCCGAGACGATGAGCGGCTGAGCGACGGCGGTGTCACGGATCGTGTCCGCGTCCGAGGCCGTCCCGTGCAGCGTGAGGTCGCTGCCCGCGGCGGCGGAGAAGGAGTCGAGCAGGTCGGTGGTGCCGGGCAGCTCCAGCCAGGGGCTGAGCATCCCGGGGGTCTGAGAGCCCTGTCCAGGGCAGACGACGGCGAGCACGTGACCACGGTGCCACCTGCGCGGCTCCGCGGTGCGTGGCGACCCGCACCAACCTGACGGGAGGCGATTGTGGGAATCCTCAACCGCCGTCGGCCGGATCAGTCCGCCGGGTCGAGCTGCCCGAGCGCGAGGGCGACCTGCAGGACGAACGACTCCCGCGCGTCGAGGGGGTCCCATCCGGTGATCTCGGAGACCTTGCGCAGCCGGTAGCGGACGGTGTTCGGGTGGACGTACAGCCGCCGGGCGGCGGCCTCGAGCGAGCGGCCCGTCCCGAGATAGGCGGACAGCGTGTCCAGCACGGAGCCCGTGGCCTCCCGCAACGGGCGGAACGCCTGGGCCACGAGGACGCGCCGCGCCGTGCGGTCGCCGGTCAGGACCCGTTCGGGCAGCAGGTCGTCCGCCGGCACAGGTCGCGGCGCCTGGGGCCAGGCCGGCGCGGCCGCGAGCCCGGCGAGCGCCGCACGCGCCGACGCCGGGGCCTCGGTGACGCTGGCCACCACCGGTCCGAACACGACCGGCCCGGGACCGAACCGGCCGAGCAGCGAGCTGGCGGCGGTGACGAGGTCGCCCTCGCCGCCGAGCACCAGGACCAGCCGGTCGCCATGGATGCCGACCAGCGTGTCCCCGGCCGCTCGGCGCGCCGCCCGGCGCAGGTCCGCGGTGCCGACGTCGTCCAGGCCGGACGTCGCCTCGCCCACGACCACGAGGGCCTGGCCGCGACCGCTCCAGCCGAGCGCCGACACGCGCGAGCGCAGGGCGTCGTCGGTGTCGCCGCGCACGATCGCGTCGACCACGAGGGCCTCGAGCCGGGCGTCCCAGGCGCCGCGGACCTCGGCCGCGCGCGCGTAGACCTCCGCCGCGGAGAACGCGACCTCCCGCGAGTACCGCAGGACGGCCTCGCGCAGCTCGCGCTCGTAGCCGGGCGAGGCGATCTGGTCGGAGTGCGACTCGACGACGTCGACCATGAGCCGGACGAGCTGCAGCGTGTGCTGCAGGGAGATCGAGCGCGTCAGCTCGGGAGGTGCCGCGGCGAACATCTCGCCGACCCCGTGCGGCGTCTGCTTCGGGTCGGCGAACCAGGTGACGAACGCGTTGATGCCGGTCTGGGCGACGAGCGCCACGTAGGAGCGGTCCTCGGCGGGCAGCTGGCGGTACCAGGCCACCTCCTCGTCGAGCCGGCGCATCGCTGCTGCCGTGAGCAGGCCGAGGCCTTCGCGGACGCGCTGGATGTTCTCGTCGCGCGAGACGGTGGAGGTCGGCATGCCACGAGGATAGGGCCAATGTTGTGGGGAGTGCACAAACGGCGGCGATCCGATGCGCCGGTCGTGCTCGACCGACCTCGAGAGCCCGTAGCCGATATGGTCGTGCTATGGCTCTGCTGCCCCGACTCCGCCAGCTGATGCGCCGGCAACGATCGACCTCGCGCGTGGGCACCCGGCGCCCGAGCGAGACCCGCCGCTACGGCGACACCGTCCACGAGGACGCGCTGCGCTCGATGCTGCACGACGACCCGAACGACGCGCGGGCGTTCGACGCGCTCGCCGAGCTGGTCCGTCGCCGGGCGGCGGAGCCGTCGACCGAAGACCCGCTCACCGCACCCGAGGAGGAGGCGGACCGGCAGCAGGAGGCCGACCTGGCGGTGTGGTCGTTGGCGGAGGAGCTCGCCGGCCACCCCAAGGCGTGGCGTCCGCTGCTCGAGCTCGGCCGGCTGTCCGTCGCCGAGGATCCCGAGGGTGCGTCGCGCCGCTTCGCCACGGCGGCAGCGAGGGAGCGGTCCGGCGCCGCCCTGGCCGAGAGCCTGCAGGTCCTGCGCGACGCGGGCATGCCCGTCGAGGCGCTCGGGCTGGGGATCGGTCACTGGCGGGTCCGCGAGCAGACGCCGGAGGTGGGGCGGCAGCTCGTCCTCGCGGCGCTGGAGGCGGAGCGGGTCCACGAGGCCAAGCAGCACCTGCAGACCTTGGCCGAGCACTCCGACGACGCCGCGGTGGCGGCGATGCGTCCCGAGCTGGAGGCGGCCGTCGCCGCGGCCGAGTCCGCGGAGGCGACCCCGGGCTCGCCGCGGTAGCACGGGCCGGAGCGCGAGCGGTCCTCGCCGAGCGCATGAGAACGCCCTTGCCGCCCGTCCGGGCGGCAAGGGCGTTCTCACGTCACCGAGGGACGCGTCGTCCCGAGAGGGGACTCAGCTGTCGCCGCCCACGGAACCCGACGTCCCGGCCGTGACGTCCGTGAGGCGGTACTTCTCGACGGCCTGCGCCACGACCTCACGCGGCACCTCGCCGCGACGGGCGAGCTGCTGCAGGGTCTTGACCACCATCGACGGGCCGTCGATGAGGAAGTGTCGGCGAGCGGCGGCGCGGGTGTCCGAGAAGCCGAAGCCGTCGGCGCCGAGCACCGCGTAGTCGCCGGGGACCCACGCCCGGATCTGGTCGGGGACCAGGTGGTCGTAGTCGCTGGAGGCGACGAACGGCCCCGACGCGTCGGCGAGCTTCTGCGTCAGGTACGGCACGCGCGGCTCCGACGCGGGGTCGATCAGCGCGTCCTTCTCCGCGGCGAGCGCGTCACGACGCAGCTCGTTCCAGCTCGTCACGGACCACACGTCGGCCGAGACGCCCCAGTCGTCGCGCAGCAGCTGCTGCGCCTCGAGCGCCCACGGCACACCGACGCCCGACGCGAGCAGCTGAGCCTTGGGACCCTCGCCCTCCTCGACGGAGATGCGGTGGATGCCGTGCAGGATGCCCTCGACGTCCACGTCCTCCGGCTCGGCCGGCTGGACCATCGGCTCGTTGTACACCGTGAGGTAGTACATGACGTTCTGGTCGCGCCCGTCGGAGCCGTCGCCGTACATGCGCTCGATGCCGTCGCGCACGATGTGGCGGATCTCGTAGCCGTACGCCGGGTCGTACTGCACCATCGCGGTGTTCGTGCCCGCCAGCAGCGGCGAGTGGCCGTCGGCGTGCTGCAGGCCCTCGCCGGTCAGCGTGGTGCGTCCCGCCGTCGCGCCGATGATGAACCCGCGTGTGAGCTGGTCGCCCGCGGCCCAGAACTGGTCACCCGTACGCTGGAACCCGAACATCGAGTAGAAGATGTAGAACGGCACCATGTGCTCGCCCTGGGTGGCGTACGACGTGCCGACCGCCTGGAAGGCGGCCGCCGAACCGGCTTCGTTGATGCCGGTGTGCATGATCTGGCCGGCCTCGGACTCCTTGTAGCTCAGCATGAGCTCACGGTCCACGGCGAGGTAGTTCTGCCCGGCGGTGTTGAAGATCTTCGCGCTCGGGAAGATCGCGTCCAGGCCGAAGGTGCGCGCCTCGTCCGGGATGATCGGCACGATGCGCGGGCCGAGCTCCTTGTCCTTGATGAGGTCCTTGAGCAGGCGCACGAACGCCATGGTCGAGGCGATCTCCTGCGTGCCCGACCCCTTCTTCAGCAGCTCGTAGGTCTTCGGCTCGGGCAGCTTGACCGGCTTCGGCGACGAGCGCCGTTCCGGGACGAAGCCACCGAGCTGACGGCGGCGCTCCAGCATGTACTGGACCGCGTCGTCGTCCATGCCGGGATGGAAGTACGGCGGCAGGTTGGGCTCGGCGTCGATCTGCTCGTCGCTCAGCGGGATGCGCAGCGTGTCGCGCAGCACCTTGAGGTCGGTGTTCTTGACCTTCTTCATCTGGTGCGTGGCGTTGCGGCCGGCGAACCCGGAGCCGAGGGCGTAGCCCTTGACCGTCTGCGCGAGGATCACCGTCGGCTGGCCGGTGTGGGCCCGCGCCGCGGCGTAGGCCGCGTAGATCTTGCGGTAGTCGTGCCCGCCGCGCTTCATGTTCCAGATGTCCTCGTCGGTCATGTTCTCGACGAGGGCCTTGGTGCGCGGGTCGCGCCCGAAGAAGTGCTCACGGATGAACGCGCCCGACTCGGCCCGGTAGGTCTGGAAGTCGCCGTCGGGCGTGGAGTTCATGAGGTTGACCAGGGCGCGGTCCTTGTCCGCGTTGAGCAGGGCGTCCCACTCGCGGCCCCAGACCACCTTGATGACGTTCCAGCCGGCACCGCGGAACTGGGCCTCCAGCTCCTGCATGATCTTGCCGTTGCCGCGCACCGGCCCGTCGAGGCGCTGCAGGTTGCAGTTGACGACGAACGTCAGGTTGTCCAGGCCCTGGTGCGCCGCGTGCTGGATGAGTCCGCGCGACTCCGGCTCGTCCATCTCGCCGTCACCGAGGAACGCCCACACGTCCTGCTGGCTGGTGTCCTTGATCCCTCGGTTGTGCAGGTACCGGTTCGTCCACGCCTGGTAGATCGCCGAGGCCGGGCCGAGGCCCATGGAGACCGTCGGGAACTCCCAGAAGTCGGACATGAGGCGCGGGTGGGGGTAGGAGGGGAGCCCGCCACCGGGGTGCGACTTCTCCTGGCGGAACCCGTCGAGCTGGTCGGCCGTGAGCCGGCCCTCGAGGTAGGCACGGGCGTACATGCCGGGGGAGGAGTGCCCCTGGAAGTACACCTGGTCACCGCCGCCGGCGTGGTCCTTGCCGCGGAAGAAGTGGTTGAGGCCCACCTCGGTGAGGGTCGCCACCGAGGCGTAGGAGGAGATGTGCCCGCCGACGGCCAGGCCCGGGCGCTGGGCGCGGGTCACCATGACCGCGGCGTTCCAGCGGTTCCAGGACCGGTACTTGCGCTCCAGCGCCTCGTCGCCGGGGAAGTAGGGCTCGTCGTGCACACCGATGGTGTTGACGTACGGGGTCGCCACCGACGTGGGGATCTGCACGCTCCGCTCACGGGCACGGCGGAGCAGGTTGAGCATCACGTAGCGCGCCCGGGGGCCGCCCTTGTCGTCGATCAGCCCGTCCAGGGACTCCACCCACTCCGACGTCTCGGACGGGTCGATGTCCGGCACAGCGCTGAGCAGACCGTCGATCAGCGGTCCGGTCTCGTCGTACGAAGCCACCAGCAACCTCTCTCTTCTGCGGGCTGCCGCCGTGGTCCGGCGACCGCTCGTGTCAGGCGTCCCGTGCAGGGTCGGCCGCGACGCCGAGGTCGCGACGGCGCGGTCCACCCACGGGTGGTCACTACTCATTGTGTCCTGACTTTCCTCGGCCCGGACACCAGGTTGCGGTCAAGAATCCGTGATCTACGTCATGGTGATGCGTCGACAACCGGTCGAGGACGCCGCCGGGGCCGGTGGACCGGCGCGCATGACGGCGCCGCGTGCACTACCTTGACGCTCACAGGCGCACCACGGGGTGCATCTGCCGACGACGGAAGGAACGTAGGTCCACGTGGGACAGCAGGCGGAAAGCCCGGCCGAGCGATTCGGGTTCACCACCGGTCAGGTCGTGCAGGAGTTCGGGTGGGACGACGACGTCGACGAGCCTCTGCGCGAAGCGCTCGAGGGCATGGCCGGCGGCGAGCTCGTGGACGAGGACTACGGGGACGTGATCGACGGGGTCATCGTCTGGTGGCGCAAGGAGGACGGCGACCTGACGGACATGCTCGTCGACGTCCAGACCGCGCTCGACGACGGAGGACAGGTCTGGCTCCTGACGCGCAAGCCGCGGCGGGAAGGCCACGTGGCCCACGAGGAGATCATGGAGGCCGCCACGACGGCCGGCCTGCACGCGACCAGCACCTTCGCCGCGGGCGAGGACTGGTCCGCCACGCGACTGGCGCCGCGCGGTCGGTAGCGCGCCGATGAGCAGCCGTGTGCCGGGTACCGGAGACCCGGCGCCGGACTTCACCCTGCCCGACACCCACGGCACCCCGACGCACCTCGCGGACCTGCGCGGCGAGAACGTGCTGGTGGTGTTCTACCCGTTCGCCTTCTCCGGCACCTGCACCGGTGAGCTGCGGGACCTGCACGACAACATCGAGGACTTCGAGGCCGCCGGCGTGCGCGTGCTCGGCGTCTCGACGGACCCCGTGTTCGCGCTGAAGGCCTGGCAGGAGGCCGAGGGGTTCGGCTTCGACCTGCTCAGCGACTTCTGGCCGCACGGCGCGGCCGCACGCGGCTTCGGGGTCTTCGACGAGGAGTCCGGCCACGCGGTGCGCGGGTCGTTCCTCGTCGACGCCGACGGCATCGTGCGCTGGTCCGTGGTGCGCCCGCGGGGGCAGCGCCGCGAGCTCGAGGCGTACCGGGCGGCGCTCGCCGAGGTGTAGCGCCTCGCGTGCGGCCGACGACCGCCGGCCGTCGGCCGCACGGTTCGAGCCTGTGCCGGGGGACCGGTATCCTTTCCTGCGCTGCCAGGGCTGTCGCCCGTGGCCGCCGGGGCCTGTAGCTCAGTTGGTCAGAGCGCCACGTTTACACCGTGGATGTCGGGGGTTCGAGTCCCTCCGGGCCCACCAGGAGCGATCGTCAGCTCATGGCCCTCTCGACGAGGGAGAGGATGCTCCTCTCGGCCTTGTCGCTCAGACCGGCGACGGCGAACGAGGTGGCCCACAGGCCATCGCCGTCGTCCAGCGCCGCCTCCGGGGTGAACCCGAACGTGGAGTAGCGCTCCTTGTCGACGTCGCCGCTGCGGAAGAAGCACACGACCTTCCCCTTCCTGGCGTAGGCGGGCTGTCCGTACCAGAGCTTGGGCGACAGCTCGGGCGCTGCCGTGGTGACGAGGGCGTGGATGCGTTCGGCGAGGGCTCGGTCGGACGTCTCCATCTCGGCGATCTTCGACAGTACCGCGAGCTCGTCGGCGGCCTTCTTGTTGCCGCGGCCTCGTCCTGCCTCGGTCCTCAGCTCGGCGGCGCGCTCCTTCATCGCGGCGCGCTCCTGGTCGGAGAAGCCAGGCGTGCTACGGCCCTGCGTGCTGCTGCTCGTCCTCATGGCGACGGTCCTCCTGGTCTCGGTGATCGTGCTGCTCACGCTAGGCGGACCGAGCCCACCGCCACTTCTCGATTCCTGACGAGCACGAGTGTCACACGAGCGCCTCCGCCGTCGACGAACAGCGTGCAGGGCCCCGCCGTGGGGCCCACGACGAGGAGGACCGATGTCTCGACTGGCCATCAAGGACCACGCTCCCGAGGGATACCGGGCGGTGGCAGCGCTCGACGGGTATGCCCGGCACCACCTGGATCCGGTCCTGCTGGACCTGGTCGACCTGCGTGCCTCGCAGCTCAACGGGTGCGCCTTCTGTGTCGACCGGCACGCCACGGACCTGGCGGAGGCCGGCGTGCCGGCCCGCAAGATCTACGCGGTCGTTGCGTGGCGCGAGACGGACTTCTTCACCGAGCGGGAGAGGGCTGCGCTCGCGCTCGCGGAACAGGTCACGCAAATCTCGGGCGGCGTGGACGACGAGACGTGGATCGCTGCCGCCGCCGTGTTCTCGGAGCGCGAGATGTCCGACCTGATCCTGGCGATCGGGACGATCAACCTGCTCAACCGCATGGGGGTCTCCACCCGGCTCGGTCCGGCACCGCTGGAGAGCTAGGCGCAGCCGCGCAGGGCGGACGTGCGCAGAGCCGACAGCTTGTCGGTGTCGCACACGTCGAACAGGCGGTAGATGCGTCCGTCGCGTACCTCCAGCGAGAGCACGTGGCCGACGTCCGCCAGCGTGACGAGCGCACCCGGCGTGCCGTTGACGGTGACGAGCCGCACGGCACGCCGGCCCTCGTGCCGGCCGGCCACGCCGATCACGAACCGCGCGACGTGCTGACCGCCCGTGACGACCCGGCGGGCCGCCCTGGTCCGGCCGCCGCCGTCGTTGTAGGCCCGCACGTCCTCGTGGAGCAGCGCGGTGAGGGCCGCCGTGTCGCCGCGGCGGGCCGCGGTCAGGAAGGCGGTGAGCAGACGGGCCGTCTCGTCCCGGGCGTCGGACGGCTGGGCGCCTTCTGACCGCGGACCCATGATCGCGGCCACGGCGGGCGCACGACCGTCGCGTTCCGCGAGGCGCCGCAGCCCGCGCACGTGGTGCTGCCGTGCCGCCGCCGGGGAGATCCCCAGGATGTCGGCGACCTCCGCGTGCTCGTAGCGCAGGGCCCTCAGGACGACGACGGCTCGTTGCGGCGGAGTCAACGACTCGGCGAGCAGCAGGAACGCGGTCGACATCGCCTCTGACTGCTCGGCGGCGGAGTGCGGACCGTCGCTCGGCTCCTGGACCACGGGCTCGGGGAGCCACGGCCCGACGTAGGCGGCGTCCCGCTGCCGTGCCCGCAGCGCGTCGATGGCGCGCCGGACCGTGGTCCGGGTGAGCCAGCCGGGCCCGTTGTCGACCGACTCGTGGGCGCGCCACCACTCCAGGTAGACCTGCTGCACCACGTCCTCCGCGTCCGCCCACGACCCGCACATCCGGTAGGCGAGCAGGGTCAGGCGGCGGCGCTCGTCGTCGAGGCCTGCCGTACCGCCCTCGGTCGCGGTCTCGGACGGTCTCGGCACGGCAGTCATGATGCCACCGCGGCGCTGCCCGTCGGCCGTCGACCCGCCCGGCGCAGTAGCGTCGTCGATGTGAAATGTCCCGCACTCCGGAGCAGTCCGTTCAGCGTCGCGCCAGACCGCGCCCCGAGCATCGCGGTGGGTGGGCCCGCCGTCGTCGGAGAGCGCCGATGAGCGAGACGTGGCCCCTGCTGCCCAGCGCCCTGGCGCTCGCCGCCATGGCTGTGGTCATCGTGGTCGCAGGCGTGCGCCTGACCGGCGTCGCCGACGCACTGGCGGACCGGACGGGGCTGGGTGACGCCGTCGGGGGAGCCCTGCTCCTGGGGTCGGTCACGTCCCTGCCCGGGAACGTCACGGTCGTGACGGGCGCCCTGCAGGGGGACGCCGCCTTCGCCCTGGCCAACCCGGTGGGCGGTGTCGCCCTGCAGACGGTGTGGCTCGCGATCGCGGACCTGGTGTACCGGCGGGTGAACCTCGAGCACGCGGCGGCCTCGTTGCAGAACGTCCTGCAGTCCCTGCTCCTCATGGCGCTGCTGGCCGTGCCGGTCGTCGCCTACGCCACCCCGACGCTGACGATCGGCTGGATCCATCCCCTGACCCTGGCGATCCCGCTGCTCTACGGGTACGGGCTCGTCCTGCTGCGCCAGATGCACCGCGCCCCGATGTGGCAGCCCATCCGGACGGCGCAGACGGCCGACGACGACGCCGGGGACGACGAGGCCGTCGCCGCGGGGACGTCGACGTCGCGGCTGTGGTGGTCGCTGGCCGGGCTCGGTGTGGTGGTCGGCGTCGCCGGCTGGGTCGTCGGACGCGCGGGTCTGGCCGTGGTCGCCGCGACCGGCCTGGACGGCGGCGTGGTGGGGTTCACGCTGACCACCGCCATCAGCTCGTTGCCAGAGCTCGTGGTGCTGGTCACCGCGGTGCGGATGGGGCAGCTCACCCTCGGGATCGGCAACATCATCGGCGGCAACGTCTACGACATGCTCATGGTCGCGGTCGCGGACGCGACCTACCTGCCCGGGTCGGTCTACACCGACGCCGGCCCCACGACGCTGGTGCTGCTCGGCGGGACCATGCTCATCACGGCGACCCTGGCCACGGGCCTGGTGATGCGTGACAAGCGGGGGATCGGGTTCGAGGGAGTGGCGATCCCGGCGATCTACCTGGGCACGGTCGCGCTGGTGGTGTGGGCCTGAGCGGTCAGCGGCGCACGAGCCGAGCGGAACGGGCGACCCGTGCCACCGCCCGGACCCTCGTCCGGCGTGGCAGGAGCGCGGCCACGTAGGACGCCGACGTCGACCCGGAGCTCGCGGCCGCCGCCATCGTGGCGGGTGCCCTCGTGTGCCTCGACGTCGCAGGCGCGAGCTGGGCCCGCCAAGACGGGGCCATCCCGCTCGAGCGTCTCGACGACGACGCCGTGGCCGCGATCCGGAGCTGATCTCCCGACGCCGGGCTCTCGTCAGGGGGTGGCGTCGTCCCCGCTCGCCGGCTCGCCGTCGTCGGCCGCCGGCTCGCCGTCGTCGGTCGGGTCGCCGCCGCCCGGCTCGGACGTCGGCTCCGGCTCGCTGGTGGGCGGCGGGTCCGGCTCGGACGTCGGCTCCGGCTCGCTGGTCGGCGCAGGCTCTGTCGGTGCGGGGTCGTCGGTAGGTGTCGGCTCCGACGTCGGCGTGGGGGTCGGGTCCCGGGACGGCTCCGGTTCCTCCGTGGGCGACGGGGCGGGTGTCGCGTCGTCGCTGGGCGTCGCGGACGGCGTGGGCGTGGGTTCCGTGGTGGGGTCCGGCCGGGTGGTGGGACCGACCGCAGGCGGGGCCGTGGTCGCCGTCTCCGTGGGTGCGCTCGACGGGGAGGGTGACGGCGACGGGCTGAGCGTGGCCGGCGTGACCGGTGCGCTGCCGTCGGTGTCCCGCAGCGCCCAGAACGCACCCGCGCCACCGGCCGTCAGCAGGAGCGCGAGCACGACGGCCAGCACCGTCCTGCGCACGGAGCGTGTGCCCGGGGGTGCGTCGTCGGACGGCTCGGGGGCGCCGGCTCCTGCGGCGACGGCCGGAGCGGGTGAGTCCTCGGCCGGAGCGCTCGACGAGCCGACCGCGCCGAGCTGGCGGGTGCGCTGGAGCTCGGCCTCCGTGTCCGCTGCGGCCGCCGCCGCGGCCGCAGCTCCGGCCGCGCCGACGACCGCCGTCCGGTCGGGGTCCTCCGCGGCGATCTGCCCCAGCGTCATGGTCGTTCCCGGACCCGGCGCGCCGGCCCCACCCCCGCCCACGAGCGTCGCGGCGGCGGCACGCATCGCGTCGGCGGAGGCGAACCGGTGTTCCGGGTCCTTGGCCATCGCCCGGGCGACGAACCGGTCCACGGCGACGGGCACCGCGGCGCGTCGCGCGGACGGTGCGGGGACGGGTGCGCCGACGTGGGCGCGCAGGATGTCATCGGGCCGGGCACGTTCGTACGGCGCGTGCCCGGTGAGGGCGAAGTACGCCAGCGACCCGACCGCGTACAGGTCGCTGCGTGCGTCGAGGGGCCGGCCCTGGGCCTGCTCGGGCGACATGCTCGCCACCGAGCCGGCGACCAGGTCGCCGTCGCCGTCGCCACCTCCGGGGGCGGCGAGGCCCAGGTCGAGCAGCCCGACGTTCGGGTCGCCGCCGTCGTGCCGCTCGACGACGACGTTGCGCGGGCCGACGTCGCGGTGCACCAGCCCGGCAGCGTGGACCGCCGCCAGCGCGTCGAGGAGCCCGCTGGTCAGGGCCAGCGCCTCCCGCCACGGCAGGCCGTCGCCGGCCGCCACCTCGGAGAGGGGGGCGCCGGGAAGCCGGCGGGCCACCACCCAGGGAACGGTCGCGCCCGCGACCTCGTCCTCTCCGGTGTCGAGGACCTTCGACACGCCCGGGTGGTCCACGAGGGCGGATGCCGCGATCTCGCGGGCGAGCGCGGCACGGGCGGTCTCGTCGTCGACCAGGTGCGGGTGCAGAACCTTGACGACGAGCGCCGGTTCGCCGCCCGTCCCGGAGCCACCGGTGCCGTCGTCGTCCGTGTCGGCCGCGGTCGCCCGGGCGCGGGTGGCCTCGTAGACGGTGTAGGTGCCTCCAGTGCCGAGGATGGCTCCCAGGGCGTACGTGCCGCCGAGGACCACGGCCCCGGACTCCGGCTCCCCGGCAGGTGACATGTCGTTCACCGCGGGCGGGCCGCGGCGTCGACGAAGGGGACCGGGCGTCGCGGCACGGGTGGTCGGGTGGTCTGCGTCATCTGGATCATCGGCCGTCACAGGATAGCCGGTGGGTGGCGGGTGCAGCCCGTGGTGGGGCGGTCCCGGTCGCCGCCAGCACGACGGCGAGCACCGCGAGCACAGCGAACCCCTTGGCGGCCGGCGGAGCACCGCCCGGACCCGCCGGGTGCCGCTCTGGGACCGGGCCAGCATCTCGACGGGCTCGTCGCACTTCGAGCGACGGACGGTCACGGGCATCGCCGGCTCACCGCCCGCCGGTCGCGGCGCCCGAGACGTCACCGGAGGGAGCGCCGCCGGTACGTGAGCGCACGCAGCGCGTGCTCGGCGGGCCCCCGGCGCCCGGCACGGGCGAGCAGCACCGCGACGACGACGGTCACCAGCCACGCCGCGACCGCGACGAGCGCCGCCTGCCACTGGTCGAGGACGCCGCCCAGGCCCAGGCCCCAGGCGCAGAGCAGGGGGGCGAAGATCGCCGACTGCAGGAGGTAGCTGGTCAACGAGCGCCGGCCCACCGCCGTCAGGCCGGCCGTGATCCCGCGCGACGGGCCGTCCGCGGGGACCCGCAGTGCGAGCAGGGCGAACAGGGCCGCGTAGCCCAGGGCGGCGAAGAGCCCGGTGGCCAGGTGCAGGACGACGGGCGCCCACTCCGGGACGTCCCAGGTGCCCAGGTGCACCAGGAGCGAGGGTACGGCCCCGAGCCAGCCGAGGGCGATCCCGGCGACGGCGGTGCGGGTCAGCGCGCGGCGGTGCGCTGCGGGTTCCTCGAGGATTCGTACCCGTGCGCAGGCGATGCCGAGGAGCACGGCCACGGGCACCATCAGACCGAAGATGCCCTGGGTGACGGTGAGCGGCAGCCAGAACAGGAGGCGAGGCAGGATCGACGCGACGTAGGGCGTCACGCCGGCGAGGTCGGGGTTGGCGTCGCCCGGCACCTCGGAGAGCTCGGCGGGGACCACGGCGCCCAGCGCGAGGTTGCCCAGCGCTGCCAGGAGCAGGACCCCGGTGAGCACACCGGCCCAGACGAGCAGCGTGCGCGTCGCGCGCCCCAGGAAGAGCCAGACGACGAGGAGCCCGACCAGGCCGTAGGCGCCGAGCACGTCGCCGAACCAGAGCAGTGCGGCATGGACCGCGCCGAAGGCGATCAGCCACAGGTGACGGCGCTGCAGCGCACGTCGCACGGCGTGCTCGTCGAGTCCCGCGGCGCGCTGCCGGGAGAACGACTGCCAGATGCCGTAGCCGAACAGGAACGTGAAGAGCGGGTAGCTGCGACCGTCGACGGCGACGATCGCCACGGACTGCCACACGGCGTCGAGGGCCGTGGACGGCTCGCGGTGCGCGCTGGTGAGGGACGTCGGGGTCCCGTAGAGGAACCAGGGAACGTTCGCGAGCGCGATGAGCAGGAGCATCAGGCCGCGGGCGAGGTCCGGTGCGACGGCACGCACGCCGGAGGTCCGGCCGTCGACGGGCGTGGGCGAGGTCATCGTGCTCCTTCGGCGTCGGGACGGTGGGCCAGCGCGCTGGGGGAGAGGCGTCCGACGATGGCGGGTGCCTCCTGGATCAGGTCGTCGTCACCCAGAGCCTCGACCATGAACAGCGCGAAGTCGACACGTCGCGTGAGGTTGCTCGCGAGGACCGGGTCGCCGACGTGCGGGCTCCAGACCGGCAGCCCCTGGCTCGGTCCCTCCTCGAGGTCGCTGCCGCGCACCACCGTCCACCGGCGGTCGCTGGCGAAGATGCGACGGCACGCCTCGACCTGGTCGTCGATCTCGACGGCGCGCACGGCTCGGGCCAGCCAGGTCGCCAGGCGCACGGTGGCGAGGAACCGGCGCGAGTACCGGTCCTGGTCGTCCCGTGCGACGTGCCAGCCGCAGGAGAAGACGAGGCGTGCGGCGGGTTCGGCATGGTCGAGGACGGCCTGTGCCGTCCCCGAGGAGTACCGCTGCACGCCCCAGGGGGCGAGGACGGTGAGCACGCCGTCGCACCCGGCGACGGCACGCCGGATCACGTCCGGGTCGTTGGTCGGCCCGGGCACGATCGTGATCCGGTCGGCGTACCGGTCGAGCTTGGGCACGCTGCGCTCCCGGCAGACCCCGACCACCTCGTGGCCGCGGTCGAGGGCGTGCTGGACCATGTGCTGCCCGAGCTTGCCCGATGCCCCGACGATGCAGACCTTCGTCGTCCTGCTGCTCATTGCCGCTCCTTCGTCCGGACTCTCGACTTACAGTGTAAGTACGATAGGCTTACACTGTAAGCAGCGTCAAGGGGGTGGATGGTGCCAGCGAGAAGCGTCGGCGGCGAGGCACGACGGGCGCCGCTCGACCGGGACCAGGTGGTGGCGGCGGCGGTGGCGCTGGCGGACGAGAAGGGCGTCGCGGGGGTCACAATGCGTGCCGTCGCCGGCCGGCTCGGCGTCGAGGCCATGTCGCTGTACAACCATGTCCGCCATCGCGACGACCTGCTCGACGGGATGGTCGACGCCGTCTTCGCCGAGATCGAGCTGCCCGCCGCGGAGGTCGAGTGGCGGGAGGCGATGCGCCGGCGTGCCGACTCTGCCCGCCAGGCGCTGCGGCACCACCCGTGGGCGGTCGGCCTCCTGGACTCCCGCAGCGCACCCGGCCCGGCGACGCTGCGTCATCATGACGCAGTGCTCGGCGTGCTGCGTACGGGTGGCTTCTCGGTCGCCGGCGCCGCGCGGGCGTTCTCTGTGATCGACAGCTACCTCTACGGGTTCGTGCTGCAGGAGGTCAGCCTGCCGTTCCGCAGCAGCGAGGAGCTCGGCGAGGTGGCCGGCGGGATCCTCGACGGCCTGGACGCCGAGCGCTACCCGCACCTCGTGGAGATCACCACGCAGCACGCCCTGCAGCCCGGCTACGACTACGCCGACGAGTTCGACGCCGGCCTCGCACTGATCCTCGACGCCCTGCGGCCGGACGACCGGCACCCTCCGGGTGGTGCGTCCGACACCCACTGAGGCCGGTGCCGTCCGCCCGCCCTCGCCGCATCCCGCTGAGCGGGGCCGACCGGGCACGCGTTGTCGGAGCCGGCGGGCAGGATGGCCCCGTGCACGTCGTCCTCGCCCGGGAGCCCGCGGGCACAGCCCGCCTCGTCCGCGTCGCCGACGCCGCCGCACCGGGCGGCGAAGGTGCACCGGACCCGCAGGTGGTCACCTCGGACGAGCTTCCCGCCGTCGTGCGGGACGCCGAGGGGACCGCGTCCGCGCCGCCCCGTTGGACGTGGCAGGACACGAACCGGTGGTACCCGGCGCTGCTCACGGCGGGCGTCCGCGTCGAGCGCGGCCACGACCTGCGTCTCGCGCACCGCGTCCTGCGCACGTCGAGCCTCGCCACCGGGTCCGCACTGGCCGAGGCTCCGCCCGGCCCGTGGGACACGATGGGCCCGACGCCGCCCGGCGGGGAGATCTCGAGCGGCGCGCCCCACCGGCCGCAGGAGGAGTCGCTGTTCGAGCTCGGCCCTGCCGCGCGCTCGGACGACGCGTCCGCGGGACGGCAGCAGATCGGGGCCGTCGAGCTCCGTGCCGAGCTGGCCGCCCAGGAGGCGGCGGTCACCGGGTCGTCCGCCCCCGGGCGGCTGCGGCTGCTGCTCGCCGCGGAGTCGGCCGGGGCGCTGGCCGCGGCGGAGATGCACCACGCCGGCCTGCCGTGGCGCACCGACGTCCACGACGAGATCCTCACCGAGATGCTCGGACCACGCCCGGCTCCCGGCCGGCGGCCCGAGCGGCTCGAGGCGCTCGCGGTGCGCATCCGCGCCGCCCTCGACGCCCCGGACGCCCTCAACCCCGACTCCCACCCGGACCTGCTGCGCGCGATGGAGTACGCCGGCGTCGGTGCCCGCAGCCTGCGCAAGTGGGACCTCGAGAAGATCGACCACCCGGTGGTGGCGCCCCTGCTGGAGTACAAGAGCCTGTACCGGCTCTACACGGCCAACGGCTGGGCGTGGCTGGACCACTGGGTGCGCGACGGTCGCTTCCGCACCGACTACGTCGTCGGCGGCGTGGTGACCGGGCGCTGGTCGTCCAGCGGCGGGGGAGCGCTCCAGCTGCCCCGCGGGGTGCGCCGCGCCGTCCAGGCCGACCCCGGGTGGGTGCTCGTCGTCGCGGACGCCGCCCAGCTCGAGCCGCGGGTGCTCGCCGGGCTCGCTGCCGACGAGACGATGGCTGCCGCGGGCGCGGGCGGCGACATGTACGCCGGGATCGTGGCCACCGGAGCGGTGCCGACGCGCGAGCTCGCCAAGGTCGGGATGCTCGGGGCGATGTACGGCGGCACCACCGGCGTCAGCGGGCAGGTGCTGCCCCGCCTGTCGCGGGCGTTCCCGCGCGCCATGGGGCTCGTCGAGGACGCCGCCCGCACGGGCGAGCGCGGCCGGTCCGTGACCACCTGGCTGGGACGCACCTCGCCGCCGCCCGGGCAGGAGTGGGACGCGGCGCAGTCCGGGGCGCTCGGCGACGGGGCGCCGGACGACGCCGCGAGCCTCGCGCGATCCTCGGCCCGGGCCTGGGGCCGCTTCACCCGCAACTTCGTGGTCCAGGGCACGGCGGCCGAGTGGGCGCTGTGCTGGATCGCGGCGATCCGGCGGCGGCTCTGGAGTCTGCCGGCCGTCGGGCAGCCCAACGAGGGGCCCGCGCCGTTCGTCGACCGGGCGCACCTGGTCTTCTTCGTCCACGACGAGGTGGTCGTGCACGCTCCGGCGGCGCTCGCGGACGACGTCGCCCGGGAGGTGCGCGAGGCGGCGGCCGAGGCGGGGCGTCTGCTCTTCGGGGACTTCCCGGTGTCCTTCCCGCTCACCGTCGCCACCGTCGAGGCGTACGCCGACGCCAAGTGACGTCCGCAACATCGTGACGTCGGTATCGTCGGGCGCATGAGCGCACCCACCCTGGCCGACGTCGTCACCGTCCTGGAGGACCTCTACCCGCCGGCGACGGCGGAGGGCTGGGACGCCGTCGGGCTGGTGGCGGGCGACCCGCAGCGCCCGGTGCGCAAGGTGCTCTTCGCCGTCGACCCGGTCGAGACGGTCGTGGACGAGGCGATCGAGTGGGGCGCGGACCTGCTCGTGACACACCACCCGCTGTTCCTCAAGCCGGTGACGTCCGTGGCGGCCACCACCTTCAAGGGTTCCGTGGTGCACCGCCTGCTCGCCGCCGGTTGCGCCCTGCACGTGGCCCACACCAACGCGGACTCCGCGCCGCGCGGGGTCGCCGACGCGCTGGCCGACCTCGTCGGCATCACCGACCGGCGGCCGCTGGTCGCACGTCTCGACGACACCGAGCGAGGGATCGGCCGGGTCGGGACGCTCGAGCGTCCGACGACGCTGGGCGAGCTGGCCCGGTGCGTCGCCGACGTGCTGCCCGCCACGGCGCAGGGCGTGCGGGTCGCGGGGGACCTCGACGCACCGGTGACCACCGCCGCCGTCGTCGGCGGGTCCGGCGACTCGTTGTTCGATGCGGTCCTGGCCGCCGCCGTCGACGTCTACCTCACCGCCGACCTGCGGCACCACCCGGCGTCCGAGCTGCGCGAGCGGGCGGCCTTCGAGGCGGGGGCCGACGCCCGGTCGGACGGCGGGCGCCCGTTCCTGGTCGACGTGGCGCACTTCGCCTCGGAGTGGCCCTGGCTGGCCTACGCCGCCGACGATCTCGTCGGTCGTCTGGGAGACGGTACGGTGACCACCAGAGTCAGCACCCTGGTGACGGACCCCTGGACCACCCGGGTCGCGAGCACGGGTCGCTGACCATCATCTGAAGAGCTGCACGAGAGGACCCATCCATGGCTACCGCACCCGTCGAGGATCAGCGTCGCCTGCTCGAGGTCCAGGCCCTCGACACCAGGCTCCAGCAGCTCGCGCACCAGCGCAGCCACCACCCGGCCCTCGCCACGCTCGCCGAGCTCGACCAGCGTCTGCGCGACCTGCACGGGTCCCTGGTCGACTCCCGGACCGCCGTCGCGGACCTCGAGCGCGACGTCACCAAGGCCGAGCGAGACGTCGAGCAGGTCCGCCAGCGTGCGGCGCGCGACCAGCAGAAGCTCGACGCCGGCGCGCTCGGCGCCAAGGACGCCACCGCCGTCGTGAGCGAGCTCGAGTCGCTGGCCCGCCGGCAGAACGTCCTCGAGGAGGCCGAGCTCGAGCTGATGGAGCGGCTCGAGGCGCACCAGGAGGCGCTGTCCAAGGTCGAGGCCGCCCACGGCGAGCTGGTCGCCGCCCAGGAGAAGGCCGCCGCGGAGCGCGACGCCGCGTTCGCCGAGATCGACGGCGCCGCCCAGCAGGTCGCCGCCGAGCGAGCCGCCGCGGTCGACGGGCTCGACGCCGCGCTCGTGACCCTCTACGACCGCTTGCGTGCGCAGCTCGGATCGGGGGCGGCCGCGCTGAACGGCAACCGCTGCGAGGGCTGCCGCCTGGAGCTGAACCCCGGCGACCTCGCCGCTGCGAAGAACGCCGCGCCCGAGCAGGTCGTCCGGTGCGAGGAGTGTGGCCGGATCCTCGTGCGCGCCGCGGCGGCCTGATGCGGCGTCCGGCACCGGGAGCGCTCGCCCGGTACGACGGCGCGGTGCCCGCCACGGTGGTGCTGGTGCGCCACGGCGTGACGCCGCTGACGGAGGTCGGCGCACTCTCCGGCGGGGACGTGCCGGGCCCGTCGCTGACGACGGCGGGACAGCGACAGGCGGCGCAGGCCGCCGACCTCGTGTTCCGCATCGGCAAGGACCAGTGGCCCGACCTGCCTCGTCCGGACTCGCTCGTCGCCTCGCCGATGGTGCGCGCCCAGGAGACGGCGTCGGCCGTCGGTCGCCGGATCGGTGCGACGGTCCGCACGGACCAGCGGTTCGCCGAGATCCGCTTCGGCGACTGGGAGGCTCTCGTCCCCGAGCAGGTGCACGAGCGCTGGCCGGGGGAGCTGCGCCGGTGGGTCACCGAGGGGACGTTCGCCCCGCCCGGTGGTGAGTCGTACGCCGACCTCGGTGCCCGGGTGCAGCCGGCGCTGGACGAGGTGGCGGCGCACGCCGTCGGGAGCACCGCCGTCGTCGTCGCGCACGCGGCGGTCGTGCGTACCCTGGTCGGCCTGGCCCTGGACGCGCCGCCGAACGCCTGGGGACGCGTCCGCATCCCGCCGTGCTCGTTGTCGGTGCTGCGCATCTGGCCCGACGGCGCCCGGGAGGTCACCGCCGTCGGGTATCCCGCGGCGGACTGAGCAGGTCGGCGCGGAGCGCCCTCACGAGATGACGAGCTCCAGGACGCGGGACCCGCTGCGAGCGGACGGCTCGCCCAGCGTCGCCTCGATCATCCGGTAGCTCAGACCGGTGCCGACCTCGGTGCCGATCACCTCGCCGTCGAGCTCGCGGACGGCCGTGAGCAGCTCGTCCGCGGACGACGGCGGCGGCCCCGTCCGGCGCAGCAGGTGCCCGGTGAGCACGCCACGGGTGTGCTTGGCGTTGTGCGAGACGACGGTGCGCCGGCCGTCCGCCTCGCGCACGACGCGGACGGTCACCCACTCGGCAGCCTGCTCGCCGGTGGTCGCCGGCTTCCACGCGGCCAGGTAGGCGGCCGAGCGGCAGTCGACGACGACGTCCCCGGCCGCGCGCTTCTCCAGCGCCCGCGCCAGGCGGGGCCGCCAGGCGGTGGCGAGCTTCCCGACGCCCGGCAGGTCGACGCTCATCGAGAGCCGGTAGGCGGGGATGCGGTCGCCCGGAGCGACCATGCCCCACAGCCCCGAGAAGGTGCGGACCGAGTCCGTGGCGAGCGCGCGGGCCTGCCCGGTGAGGTCGCCCAGGCCAGCTGCCGTGTAGAGCACGCCGGTGTACACATCGGTGGCAGCCGCGGCCGGAGCCGTACGCAGCGTGGTGTTGCGAGCGACCTCGTCGGCGAGCGTCGTGCCGACCTTGAGGGCCTCCGTGGCGCCCGGGCCCGAGCTCACCGCGGCCAGGGCGTCGAGCACGGCCTCGCGCTGTGAGGAGAGCTCCGGCGCTGTCAGAGCCTGGAGGTCGACCGGGGTGCCACCGTCGGGTGCAGGGGTCTTGCCCTCGGAGGGCGGGAGGCAGATCAGCACCCGGACACCCTATGGGAGCATCGGTGCCATGACGTCCGACGAGCGATGGCTCCACCGTGCGGTCGAGCTGGCGGTGTCCGGAGTGCCGGCGGGCGCCGGTCCGTTCGGGGCGGTCGTGGTGCGTGGCGGCGAGGTCGTGGGCGAGGGGACCAACCGCGTGACCGTGGACCTCGACCCGAGCGCGCACGCCGAGGTCGTGGCAGTCCGGGCCGCCTGCCGGGCGCTCAGCACGTTCAGCCTGGCCGGCGCCGTGCTGTACAGCTCGTGCGAGCCGTGCCCCATGTGCCTGGCCACCGCCCTGTGGGCACGCGTGGACCGGGTGGTATTCGCCGCCGACCGCCACGACGCCGCGGCGGCCGGGTTCGACGACCGGCTGTTCCACGATGTGCTGGCCGGCCGCGCCCCTGCCCCGCTGCCGGTGGAGCAGCGGCCCGTGGACGACGCGTCGGCGCCGTTCGAGGCGTGGCACGCGTTCGACGGGAAGTCTGCGTACTGAGGGGTATCCTTGCCGGGCGGACGAGTCGGTCGGACGGTCGCGTCGTCGCTGCTCCTCGGGGCGGTGGCGCCGAGGAACGTCCGGGCTCCGAAGGGCAAGGTGGTGGCTAACAGCCACCCGGGGTGACCCGCGGGAAAGTGCCACAGAAAGCAGACCGCCTGCACGCCTCGGCGAGCAGGTCAGGGTGAAACGGTGGTGTAAGAGACCACCAGCACGGCCGGTGACGGTCGTGGCTCGGTAAACCCCACCTGGAGCAAGGTCAGACAGGCTGTGATCGAGGGCGGCCCGCCCGATTCTCTGACGAGAAGCGCAGTCGGGTAGACCGCTGGAGGCCTGTGGCAACGCAGGTCCTAGATGGATGACCGTCGCCCGTGCTGGGGCAACCCGGTGCGGGAACAGAACCCGGCGTACAGACCGGCTCGTCCGCTTCACACGGTCTGACCTGCGGCTTGATGCCGCAGAGGGTGGCCCAGTCCGCAGAGAGTCCGCAGGAATCTCTGCGTGGGCTCCCGGAGGGCCGTCGATCAGAGCCAGTCGAGGTACTGCTGGCGGGCCTTCATCGCGTGGATCACGAGCTCGTCGCCGGAGTCGAAGGCGAGGATGACGAGCTCCAGCACGCGTCCCGCCGGATCGACGCCCAGCAAGAGCCAGCGTCGAGGGTCGTCCTCGTCGTCAAGCGGCTCACGCAGCAGTGCGTGCATGCCCGCGTACAGGACGACGTCGTCGGTGAGGCTGTCTCGCTTGAAGTGCTTGCGTGCGGACTCGTGGACCTTCACGCCACGTGGGCCCAGGCGCGGACCGCGGCGCGGATCGCCTCCGACTCGTTCGCCAGGCCTTCGTGCTCTGCGCGCTTCCGAAGGGCGGCCAGTGTTTGCTCATCGAGGCGGACCGTGACGGGGTTGCCGGGGCCGTGGCCGACGGCGGGGCGGCCCCGGCGACTCTTGCGGAGAGCGGGCAGGTCGTATCCGGCCTCGGCCTCGTCGGCCCACGCCTGGATCTGCTCGTCGGTGACCGATTTGCCGTGGATGGTGCGCTGCTTCTCATCCATAGGAATAACGTACACGAAAATGTGGCCTACGTGACCTTACGCGGCGGAGGTGCGGTCGTCCCGGCTAGCGGCAGGCGGCGCGAAGGCGCTGTCCACGGCGTCTCGGGTCCGGTCGTTCTCCGGTCGGAGGTGGGGGTGGGTGTCGAGAGTCTCGCCGGTGGACTTGTGGCCGAGGCGTGCTTGCACGACCTTCACGGAGGCGCCGTGGCGAATGAGCAGAGCGTAGTAGTGCCGGAGGTCGTGGAAGACGACCGCGTGGGCGGCTACCGATACCTTGACCGGTGGATGGCTCGTCATCATGGCCGTCGCAGTATCCGCTTCCCTGGTAGGGGTGGATCGCAGTTCGACCGTGGCGGTGTCAGGCGCTGATTCTGGAGGATTAGGTTGAGCGTCTCCAGCGAGAGTGGAGCAGTTGGGGTCTGCGGAACACTCGCCCGACGCCGATACCGTGAGGTGCCGCTAAGGCAGTTCCGCAGATGCCCATCGGACGCGCTTCCCGCCATTCGGACGGGCTCAGGTGCAAGGATGGACGCGTGAGCGGCTACTACCAACGTGCAGGGGCAGGGTTCTCCTACTGGCCGGCCGAAGCGCGCCCACGCTGGCGCGATGCGCAGGTTGGTGCTTTGGGTGCGCTCCTCGCGCACTGGTCGTACGGCCCAATGAGCCCGCGTTGCTGTCGTTGCCGACAGGGTCGGGAGAATCTGCCGTGGCGGTTGCGACGCCGCACCTCGTGGGCGCCACGTCAGTCCGTGACGGTGCGTTCGCCCAGAGAGGCGAACCCGGCGTACAGACCGACTCGTCCGCATCCCGAGCCCTTCCCTGACTCGCGACCGTCTTCCTGACGTCCTTCCGGAGTGCTGTCGCCTCGTCGTCGAGTCGTCGGCGGCGGCTTCAGGCGTCGGTGTCCTCGGCCGAGTCCGTCCTCGACCGGCCGCGGTGCCGTCGTCCGGTGACGAGGACGTGGCCCGCCGTGAGCACGACCGCGGCGACGGCGGCACCCACGATGGTGTAGAGCGCTCGTTCGACGATGCTGTCGACGATGGCCCCTGATCCTCCGGCGGTCTGCAGGACGACGGCCGGGGTCAGGAAGGCGACGAAGGCCCAGTACGGGAGCCTCATGTTCGCCCACGCGGCGGCGACCGTGAGCACGATCGCCAGCGCGGTGATGACGGCGGGCATGTCCTGGAGCACGGCGACGATCAGGACGGCGACCAGCGCGCCGGCCAGGGGCCCGGCCACGCGTGCCGCGATCCGGCCGGCACTGTCGACGTAGTACGGCTGCACGACGACGAAGAAGGTGAGGATCATCCACCACGAGTCGGCGTCGAGACTGCTCATGGCGACGTAGGTCGCGAACCCGACCAACAGGCCGAGTGCGGCGGCGTAGTAGCCGGCTGTGTGCCGGGGAACCGTCTTCGGCGGCTTGACAGGGAACGCCCGGACGACGAACTGACCGAGCGAGGCCGTCCAGAGACCGCCGGCGAGCACGACGCCGACGGTGACGAACCCGGACGTCAGCGACGAGTCGGCCGCCACCGTGCCGGTGGCGAGCCTCACGTCCAGGTCGCCGATCAGGGCGAAGGCCGCCAGGGGGCCGGCGAACGAGAGCATCAGGTGCCAGCCGCGCACCGCGGCGAGTCCGGCCGCGACGGCGACGGCTGCCATGTAGAGCGCGCCGACCACCGGCATGTCGTGCAGCAGGAGAGATATCCCGATGAGAGCCGGAGTGACGAGGGCCGCGGCGAACCCGACTCGTGCGCCGGCGAACAGCCCGATGATGACCGGCAGCATGCCGAGATACCAGAGCGAACCGTTCGCGTGCCACGGGGAGACGCTGAGCGCCACCATGGGCGCCAGCAGGAGGACAGCGAGGAGCGCGACCATGCCACGCGATGGCGTAGTTTTCGCTGCTGGCTGTGCGTGGGCTTCAGCCGTCATGTCGGCACACGCTAGTCGTCGTCCGCCAGAGGTGCACTCGCGGCCGTTCGACCCGCTGCGGCGAGGGCCGCGGCGTCGGGCGCCGTGCCGGACGTGTGGCGGTGGCTCGCCGGGTGCCGGTGCTCGGGCGCGCGGAAGAGCAGCTGCGGTCGCCCGTCGTCGGCCTCCACCCGCTGGATGCGGATCCCGTAGACCGGTTCGAGGACGTCGGGTCGCAGCACCTCCTCGACCGTGCCCGACGCGACGACGTGCCCACGGTCGAGCAGCACGAGGCGGTCGCAGTAGCGGGCGGCGAGGTTCAGGTCGTGCAGCACGATGATCGTCGTGACACCCAGCTCGCGCACGAGGGCGAGCACCTCGTGCTGGAAGTGGATGTCCAGGTGGTTGGTCGGTTCGTCCATCAGGAGGTGCGTGGCGCGTTGCGCGAGGGCTCGCGCGATCAGGACGCGCTGCTTCTCGCCGCCCGACAGGTCGGCGACGTCGCGGCCGGCGAGATGCTCGGCGCCGACCCGACGCAGGGCGTCGCCGGCGACGTCGATGTCGAGCTCGGTCTGCCGCTGCCAGGCACGCAGGTGCGGGCTGCGCCCCAGCAGCACCGTGTCGATCACCGAGAGCGGGAGCTCGCCGGGGGGCTCCTGCACGACGACGGCGATCTCACGCGCCACGTCGCGGGCGCGCAGGTGGCGGATCTCCGTGCCGTCCACGGTGACCCCGCCCCGCGTCGGGGCCAGGGCTCCGTAGAGCGCACGCAGCAGCGTCGTCTTCCCGCTGCCGTTGGGGCCGATGAGTCCCACGACCTCGCCGAGGTCGGCCGTGACCGAGACGCGGTGCAGCACCTCGGCGTCGGTGTAGGCGTGGCTGACGTGCTCGGCCGAGATCATGAGCCGGTCCCGAACCGCTCGACGATCCGCTCCAGCCCGTCCACGGAGAGCGGGGTGGGAGGCTCGGTGAAGTTGAACAGCTGCACGAGCACGTCGTCGTTCTCGATCGCCTGGAGCGCGTCGCTGCCGGGCAGGCCCTCCACCGCCTCCAGGACACCGGACTCGTCGCCCTGGTAGAGCAGGACGAGCACGTCGGGGTCGCGGGCGATGAGCTCCTCGACACTCACCTCGAAGACACGCTCCGCGGTGTCGTCGAAGACGTTGGTGAAGCCTGCTGCGCCGAGCTGGGGCTGGGCCATCGAACCGCGGCCGTAGGCGTAGAGCGGGCCGCCGCCGACCGACGGGTAGAGCACCGCGGCGTCGCGCTCGGGCGTGTCGGCCGCCGTCGCCTCCTCCGCCGCCGCGACGCGAGCCCTCAGGTCGGCGACGAGATCCTCGGCCTCGTCGCGGCGGTCGAAGACCTCGCCGTACGTGCCGATCTGCTCGTACAGCGACGCGAACGACGTGTCGCCGACGTCGGAGGGGCAGTAGACCGGCTGCACGAGGGTGTTCGAGCCGCCGTCGTGCAAGCCCTCGCGGGTGAGGCCCTCGGGCAGCCCGAGCGTCAGGTCCGGCTGCTGCGCCAGGACGACCTCCGCGTTGATCATGAGATGGCCGGCCGTGTCGATCTCGTCCGAGAGCATCTCGACCTGGTCGATGCGCCGGTTGAGGTCGGCCGAGTAGTACTCGTCGGAGAAGGTCCCTGCCCGGGCGACGGCACGGTCCAGCACCCCGAGGCCGTCGAGGATCGTGACGGGCGCGGACTCCAAGAGCACGACGCGCTCCGGTGCCGACTCGAAGACCACCTCCTCGCCGCAGTTGTCGACGGTCAGGGGGTAGGTGGTTCCCTCGGTCTGCGCGGCCGGGTCCACGGACTCCTGGGCCGACGCGCTGCAACCGGCGACGGCGAGAGCGAGGAGGCCGACGGCGAGCGAACGGGTCGTGTGCGCCATGGCGCCACGCTCCTTCCGGATCATGAGTGGCGGGCGTACATGCGCCGGACGAGGACCAGCAGGAAGGGCGCGCCGACGATCGCGGTGAGGATGCCGATCGGCAGCTCTCGGGGTTGCATGGCGGTGCGGGCGAGGGCGTCGGCCCAGATCAGGAAGAGCGCGCCGAGGAGGGCGGCCACCGGCAGCATGCGGCTGTGGACGGCACCGACGAGCCGGCGTGCGAGGTGCGGTATCACGAGGCCGACGAACCCGATCGCGCCGGCGGCGGCGACCACCGCCCCGGTGCACAGCGCCACGACGACGAGCATCCCGACGCGTGTGCGGTCCGGGGAGACGCCGAGCGTGAACGCGGTCTCGTCTCCCGCGGCGACGACGTCGAGCCGTCGTCCGTGGAGCAGCAGACCGGCGAAGGTCGCCGCCACGACGATGACCACGATCGCGAGCACGACGTCCCAGCGGGCCAGGCTGAGGGACCCGAGCAGCCAGAACATGACCGACCGCGACCCCTCCGCGGAGTCGGAGGCGAAGATGAGGAAGCTCGTGGCGGCGGAGAGGGCGTAGCCGACCGCGACGCCGGACAGTAGGAGGCGCAGCGACGTGATCCGTCCACCGGTCCGGGAGATGAAGAAGACGAGGAGCGACGCCGCGAGGGCACCGAGGAAGGCGCTCAGCGGCAGCGAGTACGGACCGATCCCGGCGCCGAGGCCGAAGAGGATCGCTCCGGCGGCGCCTGTCGACGCACCGCCGGAGATGCCGAGGATGTAGGGGTCGGCCAGCACGTTGCGGACCATCGCCTGCAGGGTCGCCCCGCACAGGGCGAGGCCCGCACCGACCGCCAGGCCCAGCAGCACGCGGGGGATGCGCACGTTCCACACGATCGCCTCGTCAGAGCGGGACCACCCCACGTCGGCTGGCAGGACTCCGACGTGGTGCAGCGCGATGCGCAGGATGGTCTCGGGGGCGACGGCGACCGGGCCGATACCGGTCGTCGCGACCGCGGACGCCAGCAGCGCCGCGGTCAGGGCGATCGTCCAGAGGACGGTGCGCCGCCGGGAGGTGCGGACGGAGCCGGCGAACGTCGCCGCGTGCGACGCCGGTTCCTCGCCGATGACAGTCATGGTGACGCGCCCCTGGTCAATTGCGACATCGTCGCATCTGCGACGATCGGTGCCACAGTAGTTCACCGCGTGCCGGACGGTGTCCGCTCGTCCGTTCCGCGGTCGGGCGCACGTCGGTGTCAGGATGAGTGACATGCCGACACACCACGAGGCGTTGCACGCCGCGTCCGGATCCGCGGCCGTCAGCGCCGCGGTCGCTACGCTGCGCGAGCGCGGCGAGCGGGTCACGGCGCCGCGACGGTCCGTGCTCGGTGTGCTCGCCGCACATCCTGACCCGCTCAGCGCCGACGACGTCGCGACGATGCTCGCCGGTGGTGACGTGCACCGGGCGACGGTCTACCGCACCCTCGACCTGCTGGTCGCGGCCGGCGTCGTGGCGCACAGCCGTCCGGTGGGTGGCGCCGCCCGGTACCACGTCACGGTGGCTGGGACGGTCCACGAGCACCTGCACGGGCACTGCCGTGAGTGCGGGACGATCGTGCCGCTGCCCGTGGACGCCTTCGACGCGACGACGGCCCGCTTGCGTGACGTCACCGGGTTCTCCCTCGAGCCCGGTCAGAGCACCCTGGCAGGTATCTGCCGGGCGTGCCGTGGCGGTGCGGCGGGCGGATGACCTAGAGCGAAGCGCCCCACCGGTAGCCGGCGTAGGCCAGGGCGACGCACACCACGAGGATCCCGATCGAGTACGCGAACGCGGTGCCATAGCGCTTCTCCCGGACCAGCTGGGCAGTCTCGTAGCTGGCGGTGCTGAAGGTCGTGTAGCCGCCCAGGAAGCCGGTGCCGACGACCGCGACGTCGGTCGAGGCGGTGGCGCTGACGACGAGGCCGGTGAGGGCGCCGAGGACCAGCGATCCGGACATGTTGATGATCGCCGTGGGCCAGGGGAAGGCGCTGGTGGTCTGGGAACGGAGGAGGCCGTCGACCACGAAGCGGGCGCCCGCACCCAGGCCGCCCGCGACCGTGAGCAGGAGGAAGACACCGAGGGTCATCGGGCGGTCCTCTCGTCGGCGGCCGGCACCTGTGGATTCGTCCTGGCGGCCACGACGATGCCCGCGAAGGTCGCCGACGCACCGACCAGCACCGTCGCGAGCACGTAGATCGTCGCCAGGTCGACCCGCGAGCCGTCGAGGAGGATCGCGGTGTCGGTGGCCAGCGAGCTGTACGTCGTGAACCCGCCGCAGAAACCGGTGCCGAGGAGCAGCGTGAGCCGCGGACCGCGCGCGTCGCCGCGGAGCTGGTGCGCCAGGGCGACGGTCAGGTATCCCAGCAGGAAGGCTCCGACGACGTTTGCGATCAGTGTGGCGACGGGCATCTGGTCGAGATCCGGGACGGCCAGGGAGACCCCCTCGCGGCCCGCGGCACCGAATGTCCCGCCAACCATGACGAGCCCGATCGAGGTCCAGCGGAAGTGGCCGGGGAGAGGTCGCGACGTCATCGCGGGACCGGCGCGGTGTCGGCCCGGCCGTCGTGCGCTGGTTCTGTCATGCATCGAGCGTAGAGCCGGGCAGGATGCCGCGTCACACGACGGGCGCCTCGCCGGCGCGCTCGCGGCGACCCGCGCTACGTCGCTCGTGCCCCGTCCTGACGCAGGGCGCGCAGAAACCGGCGGCGGTAGACGTGCCGCGCGAGCAAGGCCACTGGGAAGAGCGGCTTCCAGAGCCCGTGTCCCGCGCGCGTCAGCGAACGCAGCGTCAGGGTGACGCTGCCGCCGTCGTCGCGACGGACGATGAACGCCTCCTCGCCCGTGGCCGGGTGACCCTCGAGCGTGCCGTAGGCCAGCGCGACCCGGTGGTCGTCAGAGACCTCCACAGGCTCCCGCACCAGAGCGCAGCCGGACGGTGCGCTCGTACGCCCGCCATGCCGCGGGTGGCCGCCACCTGTCGGTGCCGGGTGCCGTGCCGCCCACCACTCCGTAGCTGAGCTCGCGCCGGCGGAGCTGGTGCTGTGACAGCGTCACGAGGTCGTCGGGGCGGCCTCCCGCATCGCTGATCGCCGACCTGACGGCACGCTCTTCGGTGGGGTGGAGCCTCCACGCGGTGCTGGCGCCGGTGTCGTTCACGTCCCAGAGATGGTCGCCGTGGTCGCTCATCCCCGTCGAGCCGATGGTGAAGGGGGCGAGCGCCTGGGCGATCTCGAAGTCCTCGTCGACCCGCGGGTCGAGGGTGAGCGAGATGCCTCGACGTCGCTTCCGTCCGAGGCGATCCCCTGCGAGGCGGAGGGCGGGGAGGGCGTCCGCCGGCCAGGGCTCGTCGGAGAGGACGTCGAGCCAGAGGACGGTCAAGCGGTCGCGTTGCGCCCCCAGCGCTCCGCGGATCGCCGCTTCGGTGGTCGCGCGGGTCGCGTCGTCGCTGCCCCCGAACCAGGACGCTTCGTCGTCGCTGTGCCCGCTCACCGGGCCCATCATGCCGCATGCGTGGCGTCGTCACGGGGCGAGGCGGATCGAGTGGTGAGAGGGAAGCGTCCGAGTGTCGGACGTCTTGTCGAAGCGTGAAAATTTGGTCAAGGAGTTCTCTGTGACGGGGTTCACTCCCGGGCCGTGCTGGTGTAAGTTGGCCGCATCGCGACGACGAGGTCGCGTGTCCTGATCGCCGGTGCCGCGCCGCGGCACGCAGGGGGCGTTGACTCCAGGGACGAAGGTGTGACAGTGACCCTCACCAGTGAGGTTCAGGCCGGCGGGATCGCTCTGACCGAGCGCCCGTCGGTGAGCGTGGTGACGATGTGGGGCGAGGTCGACATCGCCCTGCGCAACGAGGCCTCGGCGGCGCTCGCCGGGGCGTTCCAGCGAGACCTGCCCGTCGTGGTGGACACGTCCCGGGTGACGTTCATCGACTCCGCGGGCATCGCCTTCCTCGTCCAGCTCTGCCGCATCGGGCAGGACGAAGGGCTCCAGGTCTCGTTGCACGAGCCGCCGACTGCCATCCGCCAGGCGCTGCGCACGCTCGAGCTCGACTCGCTCGTCGCAGGCTGACAGCACCGACGACGGGGCCGGCCACCGCGTGTGGTCGGCCCCGTCGCCTGCGGGCGCCTCGTCGGCCCGGGGCCGTCAGTGCGGCCGTGCGGCGAGGGACGCCGCGCCGACGATGCCGGCCCGGTTGCGCAGGGTCGCCGGGATGATGTCGGCACGCAGGTCGAGCAGCGGCAGGAACTTCTCATGGTGCTTGCTCACCCCGCCACCGACGACGATGAGGTCGGGGGAGAGCAGCATCTCCACCGTCTCGAAGTAGCGCTGGAGCCTCTTGGCCCACTTCTCCCAGGACAGGTCCTCCCGGTCCCGGGCCGACTCGGCGGCCTTCTGCTCGGCGTCGTGCCCGTCGATCTCCAGGTGGCCCAGCTCGGTGTTCGGCACGAGTGCACCGTCGACGAGCAGGGCGGAGCCGATCCCGGTGCCCAGGGTGGCCACGAGGACCACTCCGTCGCGCCCCTGGGCCGCCCCGTAGCGCTGCTCGCCGACGCCGGCCGCGTCGGCGTCGTTGACCGCCACGGCCTCGTGGCCGGTCGCGTCCCGGACCAGGGCGGGCAGGTCGACCCCCTTCCAGGACTTGTGCAGGTTCGCGATGAACCGGACGACGCCGTGGTCGAGCGGGGCGGGGAAGGCGACGCCGATCGGGGCGTCGTCGGGAAGGTCGAAGCCGCCGACGAGATCGGCGAGGATCTCGCTCACGGCCTCGGGGGTCGACCTGTCGGGGGTGCGGATCCGTTGCCGCTCCGCGGTGAACTCACCGGTGGCCAGGTCGACCGGTGCGCCCTTGATCCCGGACCCTCCGACGTCGATGCCGAAGGCCACCCGGTGCTCTCGTTGCTCAGCCATGGGAACCATCTTGGTGCAGGATCGTGTCATGAGCGAGAACAGTCCGCGCCCGGCGCAGTTCTGGTACAACACCGAGACCGGCGAGGTGGAGGAAGCGGCGCAGAAGTCGTCGTGGACCCACCTCATGGGCCCCTATCCCACGCGCGAGGCGGCCGAGCAGGCGCTCGACACCGCCTCGCGTCGCAACGAGTCCTGGGAGGACGAGGACAGCGACTGGCGCGGGCAGGGCTGACCAGGGCCGGGGCCCGGCTACTGCTGGAAGGAGTGCTCCGTCGAGGGGAACGCGCCCGAACGCACCTCGCCGGCGAAGTCCGCGGCCGCCTGCTGCAGCGCGCGGCCCAGCTCGGCGTAGCGGCGGGCGAACCGGGGTGACCAGTCGGTCATCCCCGCCATGTCCGTCCACACCAGCACCTGGCCGTCGACGTGCGGCCCGGCGCCGATCCCGATCGTCGGGATCTGCAGGAACTCGGTGATGCGCTCGGCGACCTCCACCGGCACCATCTCCAGCACGACCGCGACGGCCCCGGCCTCCTGGACGGCGAGGGCGTCCTGGCTGAGCTCCTCGGCGGCGTCGTCGCCCCGGCCCTGGACCCGCGGGCCGCCGAGCGCGTTCTCCGACTGCGGGGTGTAGCCGAGGTGCCCGACGACGGGGATCCCGGCGTCCGAGATCGCGCGGATCTGCGCGGACGCCCGCCGGCCGCCCTCGAGCTTCACCGCCGACGCGCCGGTCTCCTTCATCACCCGGACGGCCGACGCGAGCGCCTGCTCGGGCCCGGCCTCGTAGGTGCCGAACGGCAGGTCGACGACGACGAAGGCGTGCCGCGTCGCCGAGGCGACCGCGCGACCGGCACGCACCATGTCGTCCAGCGTCACCGGGAGCGTCGTGGCGTGCCCCAGCATCGTGTTGCCGATCGAGTCGCCGACGAGCAGCGTGTCGATCCCTGCGGCGTCGAGGAGCGCCGCGGTAGGTGCGTCGTAGGCGGTCAGCATCGTGATCCGCTCGCCGCGCTCCTTGGCCTGCTGCAGGTGGTGGACCCGCACGCGGCGGGCGCCGTGCGCGATGCCGGCGGCGTCCTCGCCATGCGGGGTGACGGACCTCACATCCGGTCCGGAGGGGCTCTGGGGCGCAGGATTCTGGCTCGTGGTTGCCATGGTCGATAGCGTAGGCGACAGCCGGGTGGGACCTCGTCTCGTGATCTCGTCCCCCCTGGTCGACGGCGCCGGAACGGTTCGTCATCCACGGGCAACAGGTATCGGGCAGGATGGGGTCATGGACAGGCAGCAGGAGTTCGTGCTCCGCACGGTCGAGGAGCGCGACATCCGCTTCATCCGTCTCTGGTTCACCGACGTGCTGGGGGTGCTCAAGTCCGTCGCGGTCGCCCCGGCGGAGCTCGAGCAGGCCTTCATCGAGGGCATCGGGTTCGACGGCAGCTCGATCGAGGGACTGACGCGGGTCTACGAGGCCGACATGATCGCCAAGCCCGACCCGACGACGTTCCAGGTGCTTCCCTGGCGCGGGGAGCGGCACGGCACGGGCCGGATGTTCTGCGACATCCTCACGCCCGAGGGTGAGCCCTCCCTGGCGGACTCCCGCAACGTCCTCAAGCGTCAGCTCGCCAAGGCCAGCGACAAGGGCTTCACCTTCTACACCCACCCCGAGGTGGAGTTCTACCTCTTCAACCAGATGCCCTCGAGCGAGCAGCCGCTCGTCCCAGTCGACGACGGCGGCTACTTCGACCACCTCGCCCGCGGCAGCACGCACGACTTCCGGCGCGCCGCGATCACGATGCTCGAGTCGATGGGCATCTCGGTGGAGTTCTCCCACCACGAGGCGGGTCCGGGCCAGAACGAGATCGACCTGCGGTACGCCGACGCGCTCACCACGGCCGACAACCTCATGACGTTCCGCACGGTGGTCAAGGAGGTGGCGCTCGAGCAGGGGGTCTTCGCCTCCTTCATGCCGAAGCCGCTCGCCGACAAGCCGGGCTCGGGCATGCACACCCACATGTCCCTCTTCGAGGAGGACCACAACGCCTTCCACGAGCCCGGCGCACAGTTCGAGCTGTCCAAGACGGGCCGTCAGTTCATCGCCGGTCTCCTCGTCCACGCCGGCGAGATCACCGCGGTGACGAACCAGCACGTGAACTCCTACAAGCGGCTCTGGGGCGGTGCCGAGGCGCCGAGCTACATCTGCTGGGGTCACAACAACCGGTCCGCCTTGGTGCGCGTCCCGATGTACAAGCCGGGCAAGGGCAACTCCTCGCGCGTGGAGTACCGGGCGCTGGACTCGGCCGCGAACCCCTACCTCGCCTTCGCCGTGCTGCTCGCCGCCGGGCTCAAGGGCATCGAGGAGGGCTACGAGCTCCCCGAGGCGACGGAGGACGACGTGTGGGAGCTGACCGGCTCCGAGCGACGGGCGCTCGGCATCGCGCCGCTGCCCGACTCGCTCGACGAGGCGATCGAGCTCATGGAGTCCTCCGAGCTCGTCGCCGAGACGCTCGGTGAGCACGTCTTCGACTACGTGCTGCGCAACAAGCGCACGGAGTGGGATGCCTACCGCGCGCAGGTCACCCCCTACGAGCTGCGCACGTCGCTGCAGTTCCTCTGAGAGGCCTCGTCCGCCGGTGCCGCACGGTCGGTAGGGTCGTGCCGTGAGCTCGACGACGTCCGGCACCGGTAGACGCGACACCCCGACCCGACGACTCCTGCGGGCCGGCTTCGCCGACCTCGGCCGGTCGGCGAACCTCTGGGCCGACGAGTCGTTGCAGGCATGTCTGGGAGACGACGGCGGCGACGTGCTCCTGAGGGCGCTCGGGGCCACCGCGGACCCCGACCTGGCGCTCCTCCAGCTCGTCCGTCTCGTCGGCGCCCCCAGTGCCGGCGACGACCTGGGGGAGCTGCTCGCCGCCGGGGAGTCCGGGCCGGAGAGCCGAGCCCGGGCCCGGCTCCTGGCGGTGCTCGGCGCGTCGTCGGCGCTCGGCGACGAGATCATCCGCCGCCCCGAGCTGCTCGGCGTCCTCGCCGACGAGGACTCCGGCATCGGCACCGACCCCGCCGCGGTGCGCGCAGAGCTCCTGCGTGCCGTCGGTGCCGACCCGGCCGCCGAGGTCCCCGTCGCCGCTCCCGACCCGGAACCGGCGTCGGACGGGCCGCCGTCCTGGCCGGACGCGCCGGCCACCACCTCGACGGACACGCTGCGCCGCGCCTACCGGGCACGGCTGCTGAGGATCGCGGCCACCGACCTCACCGCCGGTGACCCGCTGGCCGTGCTGCCCGCCGTCGCCGCCGCCCTGTCCGACCTCGCCTCGGCGGCGCTGGAAGGAGCGCTCGCCGTGGCCCGCTCCCAGGTGCCCGACCACGGTGCCGGCGTCCGGCTCGCCGTCGTCGGGATGGGCAAGACGGGCGGCCGCGAGCTGAACTACGTCTCCGACGTGGACGTCGTCTACGTCTGCGAACCAGCCACGACGCCGGACGGGCGACCGGTGATGGAGGAGTCGGAGGCCATGCGGATCGGGACGCAGCTCGCGTCCCGGCTGCAGAAGGTCTGCGGCGGCACCTCGGTCGAGCCCTCCCTGTGGGAGGTCGACGCCGCACTGCGCCCCGAGGGGAAGCAGGGGCCGCTCGTGCGCTCGCTCGAGAGCCACGTCGCCTACTACGAGCGCTGGGCGGCGACCTGGGAGTTCCAGGCGCTGCTCAAGGCGCGGCACGTCGCGGGCGACGCCGAGCTCGGTGCCGCCTACCGCGACGCCGTCGACCCGTTCGTGTGGGCGGCGGTCAACCGCGATCACTTCGTCGAGGACGCCCAGGCGATGCGTCGACGCGTCGAGGAGCACGTGCCCGTCGCGGAGGTCGACCGCCAGATCAAGCTCGGCAAGGGCGGCCTGCGGGACGTCGAGTTCACGGTGCAGCTGCTCCAGCTCGTGCACGGCCGCACCACCGAGTCGATCCACGCGGCCAACACCTTCGCTGCGCTCGACGCGCTCGCGCACTCGGGCTTCGTGGGACGTGAGCACGCCGCCCGGATGGGGGAGTGCTACCGGTTCCTACGGTCCCTCGAGCACCGGGTCCAGCTGTACCGGCTACGCCGCACGCACCTCCTGCCGACCTCCGAGGAGGACCTGCGCCGGCTGGCCCGGTCGCTCGGCATGCGGGGGCAGGGGGCCGACGACCTCTTGCGACGCTGGCGCGACACCCGCCGCGAGGTCCGGGCGTTGCACGAGGCCGTCTTCTACCGGCCCCTGCTGCCCGCCTGGGCGCAGCTCTCCGACGACGAGCTCTCGCTCGCCCCGGACGCCGCCCGGGCGCGGTTCGCGGCGGTCGGGTACCGGGACCCCGACGGCGCCATGCGCCACGTCGTGGCGCTCACCGAAGGCACCTCGCGGCGCGCGGCCCTGCAGCGCCAGCTGTTGCCGGTGATGCTCGGCTGGTTCGCCGAGGGGGCGGACCCCGACGCCGGGCTGCTCGCCTTCCGCAAGCTGTCCGAGACCCTCGGTGCCACGCCCTGGTACCTGCGGCTGCTGCGGGACTCCGGGAATGCCGCCTACCACCTCGCCCACCTGCTGGCGTCCTCCCGCTACCTGGCCGACGCCCTGGCGCGGTCTCCGGAGTCGGTGCAGTGGCTCGCCGACACCTCACGCCTCGAGCCCCGCGGACCGCAGCGGCTCGCCGCGGAGGCGGACGCCGTGCTCGCCCGGGTGGACGACCCCGGCCCCGCCGCGACGAAGCTGCGTGCGTTGCGTCGCCGCGAGCTGGCGCGCACCGGCGCGGGCGAGGTGCTCGGGGTGCTCGACCCCGTCCGTGCCCAGGCGGCGATCTCCGACGCGGCGGACATGGTCCTCCTCGGCGGGCTGCGGGTCGCCGAGTACGCCACCCGTGCCGAGATGGGGCTCGGCACCGACGCGGCGGCCAACCCGACGCGGATGCTCGTGGTCGCCATGGGACGGATCGGCAGCCGGGAGATGGGCTACGGCTCCGACGCGGACGTGATGTTCGTGCACGACCCGGTGCCCGGTGCCGACGCCGCGCAGGCGAAGGACTTCGCGCTGCGCACGGCGCGCACCCTGCAGAAGATGCTCTCCGCCGTCGGGCCCGAACCGAACCTGCCCGTCGATGCCGACCTGCGCCCGGAGGGCCGTCAGGGCGCACTCGTGCGCACCTTCGACTCGTACGTGGAGTACTACGAGCGGTGGATCGACGTCTGGGAGCAGCAGGCGTTGCTGCGCGCACGCCCGCTCGCCGGGACGCTGGGTGGTGACGCGGATCTGGCCGGTCGCTTCGCGACCCTCGTCGACCGGTACCGCTACCCGGCCGGTGGGCTCCCGGAAGCCGCCCTGCGCGAGGTGCGCCGCATCAAGGCCCGGGTGGAGTCCGAACGGCTCCCACGGGGCGCGGATCCGACCCGCCACCTCAAGCTCGGCCGGGGAGGGGTCTCCGACGTGGAGTGGGCCGCGCAGCTCCTGCAGCTCCAGCACGCCCACGAGGTGCCCGGGCTGCGGGTGACCGAGACGGTCTCGGCCCTGGACGCCGCGGAGTCGGCCGGCCTGCTCGACCCGCTGGACGCCGAGTGGCTGCGCGAGGCGTGGATGCTCGCCTCGCGTCTGCGGGCCGCGCTGGTGCTCTGGTCCGGCAAGGTCGGCGGGCCTCGCGGCGACGTGCTGCCCGCCGACGCGTGGGCGTTGTCCGGGCTGGCGAATCTCCTCGGCGACGTCGGGACCGGCGGCGAGCTCGAGGAGGTCTACCTGCGGACGTCCCGGCGGGCCCGGGCCGTCATGGAGCGGGTGGTCTACGGCGAGGAATGAACGGCGGTCGTGCCGGGCACGTTCTCTCGTCGGTTCACCGCGCCCCCGTGCGTGACGGTTCGCGGCACGCCATCGTGCCGGAGCGATGCGCCGTCGGCAGCGCCCACTGACCCGGTGCGCCCGGCGTCAGTTCCACCCGGGTCCGGGCGCCGAGAGGCACGTCCGCACCGAAGGGCATCTCGACCTCCACGGGTGTGCCGTCGTCGCCCGTGAGCGAGGCGACCACGCGTGCGCCCGCCGTCCGGCGTCGGACGACCTGCGCCGCGAGTCCGGGCAGGTGGGGTTCGCCTCCTCGTGCAGCGCCGGGTGCGGGATCCTGGAGCCGGAGGGCCTCGCGACGCAGGACCAGGACGGCGTCACCCGTCGTGGGACAGTCGGCCGCGACCGGGATCCGGCCCCACAGCGAGTGGTGCACGCCGTGGTGCACGTCGCCGGGAACCTCGGTGAATCCTCCCAGGAGCCTGGCGGTCGGCAGGCTCGCGGGCCTGCTGTACAGCTCGCTCGTCGGGGCCTGCTGGTGCACCGTGCCGTCGATGAGGACCACGGTGGAATCGGCGAGCGCCGCCTCGTCGATGTCGTGGGTGACCATCAGGATCGTGGGGGACACGGCGGCACGCACCTCGGTCAGGAGGTCGTGCATCGAGGTGCGCAGCTCGCGGTCCAGCGAGCTGAACGGCTCGTCGAGCAGCAGCACACCCCGTTCGGCGGCCAGGGCCCGAGCGAGGGCGACACGCTGCTGCTGACCGCCCGAGAGGGCGCCGACACCACGACGGTCGAAGCCTTCGAGGTGGACGAGCCGCAGGTACCGCTGCGCGCTGCGCCGGGCCTCACGGCGCCGGACCCCGGCCAGCCGCGGTGCGAAGGCGACGTTGCCGGCGACATCCAGGTGGTCGAACAACGACGGGTTCTGGAACATGACCGTCAGGTCACGATGTTCCGTGGGTCGCTCGGAGACGTCCTGACCGTTGATCTCGACCCGCCCGGTCGTGGAGCGTCGGAGTCCGGCGGCGACCCGCAGCAACGTGCTCTTGCCCGAACCCGAGGGCCCGACGACCGACACCATGGCGCCGTCGTCCACGGAGACGGACACGCTGCGCAGGGAGTCGTCGTCGGCCGCCGGGTAGCGGTGCCGGACCGCCCGGATCTCCAAGGTGCTCATCGACGGGTCCTCTCGGGGGCCGGGTCCAGGTCGGGGGTCGTGCGGCGTGGTCGGCCGACACGCCGTGCGGCTGCCGCCGCCGTCACCAGCAGCACCGGGGGCACGAGCGCCGCCAGGGCCAACGCTGCGGTGATCGGCTCGTTGCCCGACCCGGCGGCGGCCGCGCCGAGCAGCACCGGAGCGGTGATCAGCTGTCCGCCGCCGATCAGCACCGTCACGACGTAGTCGCTCCACCCCACCAGGAAGGCCAGCAGCGCCGCGACGAGGATGCTCCCGCGGATGGCGGGCAGCACGACGCGTGTGTGTGCCTGGCGCGGTGTCGCGCCCAGCGCCCGCGCTTGTTCGTCCAGCTGTGGTGAGATGCGGGCGAACCCCGTCGCGCTGGTGTACGACGTGTAGGGCAGGGCGAATGCGGCCAGCACCAGGACCACGGCGACCGTCCCGGGCAGCCCGGCGCGGATCAGGATGACGTCCAGGCCCATGGCGACCGCGAACGGCGGCAGGATCAGTGGCACCAGCAGGACCGTCACCAGGAGTCGCGGTCGGTGACCGAGACGCCATCCCAGCACCATGCCGATCAGGACACCCGGGGGCGTGGCGACGGCGGCCACCGCGAGCCCGAGCGCCGTCGACCGCGCCAGGGCGGCCGGCAGCCCGGCGGCGAGCGCGTCGCTCCACCCCCCGAACCCCCAGACCTGGGGCAGGACCGCGGGGAAGCTCCATCGGTCCGCCGCGGCCCAGAGCAGGACGGGCAGCAGCGGGACCGCGAGCAAGGCGACGACGGTCGCCACGAGGACGGCGCCGCCGACGTCTCTCACCCACCTGTTCACGAGACCTCCTGCGCCCGGGTGACGAGGGCTCGCACCCGCGGCAGCGCCACCAGGGCGGGCACGGTCAGCAGCAGGGCGAGGGCGGCGCCGGTGACCGCCGCCGCGGCGGCCGCCGGCCGGTCGGCGAGCTCGATCGACCCGAACAGGCGGAAGGCCAGGACGGGCAGCGGCTCCGGCGCGGCCCGGCCCAGGATCCAGGCGATCTCGTAGTTGCCGACGGCGTAGACGAGGGTGACCAGGGACGATGCCGCCAGCGCCGGGCCGGCGGTCGGCAGCAGGACCCGGGTGACGCGGTGCCGGAGGCCGGCGCCCAACGCCGCCGCGACCTGCATCCGTCCGGCGTGCCCCGGTGCCACGGAGGCCAGCACGACGAGCGCGACGAAGGCCGACTCCTTCCACGCCAGCTCCAGGACGGTGGCGACCGGCCACGGGCCACCGACCAGCGGCGGCCACGCCTCGATGCCGAGCGCGCCCGCGGACACCCGGGCGGCGAGCCCGCCGTCACCGAGCAGGAGGGCCACCGACGTGGCCCCGACCAGGTGGGGCACGGACAGCACCACGAGACACGCGACCCGCACGGCGACCGCGCCCCGGCCACCGCGCAGCATCAGCATCGCCAGGCCCAGCCCGGCCGCCGCGGCCAACGACGTCGCCGGCACCGCGATGAGCAGGGACTCGCCGATGCCGGCCAGGAGATCGGGCGCTGCGCTGCGCCACCCGTGCAGCCCGGGCTCCGGGTCGCCGTAGAGCGGCATCAGACCGAACGAGGTGGCCAGCACGGCGACCATCCCCGCACCGGCCACCACGGTGACGACCACGACGCCCGGGAGCGCACCGCGTGGCGAGCGAGCCGTCATGGACGCGCCAGCACCTCGTCGCGCCACCCCTGGTCCAACGGCGTCACCCACGACGACGAGAGCTCCGGGCGGGCGTTCGCCGCCAGCTCCGCGTACGGCGGGACGACCGGCGAGGAGGGCAGCTCGTCGAAGCGGGCGGCGTCCCGGTCGCCGAGGAGTCCGGTATCGAGCACCGTGAACTGGCCCCAGACCTCGGGGTCGGCCTTCGTGGCCTGCTGCTCGGGCGAGAGCGCGAGGTCGGCCACGGCCATGGCGCCCGCGCGGTCCGGGGAACCGGCCGGGATCGCCAGGAAGCTCGCGTTGCCGATCGTGCCCTCCTGCACCGTCAGCACGCGCGTGGTGTCGGGGAAGGTGCCGTCCCGGACCAGTTCGGTGAGGGTGGCGGGGCCGTAGGTCATCGTGAAGTCGACCTGTCCGTCGGCGTAGAGCCGATCCAGCGCAGCCTGGTCGCGGGGATACGTGCGGCCCTCGCGCCAGAGCGAGGGCGCCACCCCGTCCAGCTCCTCCCACAGCGCCGGGGTCAGGTCGTCGAACGCGGCGACGTCGAAGGCGGGAGGAACCCTGCCGTCGGCGACCTCGTAGAGCATCTGGCGCACGAAGACGGAGCCGGTGAAGTCGGGGGGCGCCGGGTAGGTGAACCGGCCGGGGTGCTGGCGGGCCCAGTCGAGCAGTCCGGCGACGCTCGCGGGCGGGTCGGTGACCCGAGCCGAGTCGTAGGCGAGGACGAACTGGGCCTTGTGCCACGGAGCCTCGCACCCGTCGACGCTCACGCCGAAGTCCTCGGCGACCAGGGGGTCGTCCGCCGCGACGTGCCTCATGTTCGGCAGGTCGTCGGCCCACCCGCACCACCAGGCGCCGGCCTCCTGGCCGGTGGCGAAGTTGTCGCCGTTGACCCACACGAGATCGACGGTCCCGTCGTCGCTGCCCGCGGCATGCTCGGCGAGCACTCGTCGCACCGCGTCCTTGGTGTCGGCCACGGGGACCCGGCGCAGCGTGACACCCAGGCCGGCGGCGGCCGGTGTCAGATGGTCGTCGACGTACGAGTTGCCCCGTTCGTCGCCCCCGTACATCCACAGGTCGACCGTCTGTCCGTCCGCCTCGGCGAGCACCTGCGGCCACGGTCGCTCGACCGCCGTCGTCGGTGACCCGTCGCCGGGGGCCGCGCACGCGGCCAGGAGAAGAGCCGAGCCGGCGACGGCTGCCGGCAGGGCGAACGATCGGGGGTGCATGGACTGCGGTGTCTCCTCGGTCGACGGACTGGTGCGGCGTGACCCTCGACTGGGGAACACATCGAGGGGGTCGGGGACTTCCCGTCCTGTGGAACTGCACAGACCCGCACGACGCCCGTGGGCCTGGGTGCGTCTCGGCGTGCTCCTGGCCGTCCTGCTCGCGTTGACCGTCGTCGAGCAGGCACGCGGGTGGGACGACGTCCAGCTGCTGCGCGATCTGGTCGAGGGCGCAGGAGCTCTCGGCGGCGTCGTCTTCGTGGCCGGGTACGCCCTGCTGTGCCTGGTGCCGATCCCCAAAGCAGTCCTGACGACGCTGGGTGGGTTGCTCTACGGTCTGTGGCTGGGTGCCCTGCTGTCGTGGCTCGCGGCGCTCGCCGGGGCGGTGCTGGCCTTCGTGCTGGGGCGGCTCGTCGGACGTGACGCGATCGAAGGTCTGACGCAGGGCCGGGTGGCGCAGGCCGACAGGCTCCTGACCCGACACGGCCTCGGGGCCGTCGTCGCCGTCAGGCTGGTGCCCGTGGTCCCGTTCACCGCGATCAACTATGCCGCGGGGCTGACCGGAGTGCGGTGGTGGCACTACCTTGTCGGGTCGGCACTGGGCATGGTGCCGGGCAGCCTGGCCTACGCCGCCCTGGGAGCCTGGGGCACCGACCCGTGGGGCGTCTTCGTCGGTGCGGCCGCGCTGGTCGTCCTCGTCGTCGCCGGCGGGCTGCTGGGACGGCACCTGTGGGGAACCGACGCTGGCAGCACCGCCGGCGGCGACACCGATGCGCAGGAGGCACGCTGATGTTCGACGCCGTTCTCCGTCGCCGTCTCGACGGCCCGCTGGCGAGGCTCGCCGGCCACATCGACAGGCCGTGGCTCACCCCGGACCGGCTCACCGTGGCCGGGCTCGTCACGGGGCTCGCGAGCGGCGCCCTCGCAGCCTCCCAGCTGTGGGGATGGGCGCTGGTCGCCTGGTTGTTCTCCCGGGCGATGGACGGTCTCGACGGGCCGCTCGCCCGGCGACGGGCGCCGTCGCGACACGGGTCGGCGGCCGGCGGGTTCCTGGACATCACCGCTGACTTCGCCGTCTACGGCGTGACCGTCATCGGTGTCGCGGTGGGCACCACGACCGGTGCGGACGCGCTGTCCCAGTGGTTGCCGTTCGCGGCCGTCCTGCTCGCCTACTACGTCAACGGTGCCGCGTTCCTGGCGTTCTCGTCCATCGCCGAACGGACCGGGCGGCGGATCGACGACGGCCGGACCTTGAACTTCCTGGGAGGGGTCGCCGAGGGGGCGGAGACGATCGTCGTGCACTCCCTGTGGCTGATCTTCCCGGGGCACGCGGCGCTGATCGCCGGTCTCTGGGCGGTGGTGGTCGCCGTCAGTGCCGTGCACCGCATCGTGGCCGGCTACCTGACGCTGCGGCGACCTGACGACGAGAAGTCGTGACCCGCCGGGCCTGTCGACCCGTGGGAAGCCCCGAGGGTGGTCGGCGGGTTGCCGATGGTGTGACGACACCACCAGGACGCCCCGCCCCCGAGCCCGCCGTCGAACCGCCCCCGCCCGGATCGACCCGGGGCGCCGCCGTCCGCCTGGTGCTCCTGGTGCTCGGCTTCGCCGCGGCTGCCGTGGCGCTGCAGCTGAGCGGATGGAGCGGCCCCGAACGCCTCCAGGAGCTCGTCGAGTCGGCGGGCTGGTCGGGGGTGCTCGTCTTCGTGGTGGGCTATGCGGTGCTGGTCCTCGTGCCCTCGCCGGCATCGCTGCTGACCATCCTCGGTGGCGCCCTCTTCGGGGTGTGGTGGGGTGCTCTGCTGGCGTGGGCCGGGGCACTGCTCGGTGCGTTCGGCGGCTTCCTCATCGGGCGAAGGATGGGCCGACCCGCGGTCGACCGGCTGCTGCGCGGTCGGCTGCAGCAGGCGGACCAGGTGCTCGCCCGCCACGGTCTGGTCGCCGTCCTCGCGGTCCGCCTGGTCCCGCTGTTCCCCTTCACTGCGCTGAACTACGCAGCCGGGCTCCTGGGCGTGCGGGCGCGCGACTACGTCGTGGGCACCGCGGTCGGGATCGTGCCGGGCACGCTCGCCTATGCGGCGGTCGGCGCCTCGGGAGCCGATCCGCGGGGCATCGTGATCGGTGTCGGTGGTCTCGTGGTCCTGGCAGTGCTGGGAGGAACGGTCGGGCGCAGGCTGCTCGCCCGGAGCGCGGCCCCGGCCGTGGAGGATCAGGATCCGGGTGCGGTCGGGGACGACCCGCCGTCACGGTAGCGGGCCAGCCACCGTCGATCGATGCGGCGTTTCACCGTGAGGCTGGACCGGCCCAGCCACCAGCGCCGTCCGCGCACGGCCAGGGCGGTGCCCCCTCCCAGGTCCAGGATCGAGAGCGTCCTGCGCGGAGGTCGGTAGACGGGGCGACGGTCGCCGCGGGCACGGGCCTCGAACGCGGAGAGCAGGACGGGACCCTGCCGGACGCCGTGGACACCGGTGCGGGGCAGTGACGCGGGCAGGAAGTCGGCGCAGTCCCCGACCGCGTAGACGTCGTCGTCGTCGCGATGCTGCAGGGTCGCCCGGACGGGGAAGCCGTCCAGGCCGCCCAGGGGAGCCCTGCGAGCCAGAGCGGGAGCGGAGAGCCCCGAGGCCAGGACGGCGAGGTCATGCGTCCACCGGGTCCCGTCGCGGAGTCGAACGGACGTGCGGTCGAGAAGCTCGATCTGCGCGCCCGTGCGCACCCGGACGCCCCGCTCCTCGAGCAGCACGAGCACGCGGGTCCTGGCGGAGGGTGGCAGGAAGCCGCCCACGTGGTCGCCCGACTCGATCAGGTGGACACGGTCGACGTCGTGCCGTGCGCCCAGGTGGGCGGCGAGCTCGATGCCGCTGGCCCCGCCTCCGACGACGGTGATCCGGTGACCGTTCCCCGACGGTCGACCGGCGAGGTGCTCGCGGAGCCGGGCGAGACCGTCGAGCGGTTTGACGCCGACGGTGCCGGCGGTGCCGGCGGCGATCTGCGTGGAGGCATCGGCGGTGGTGACGCTGCCGATGTTGAACGAGACGATGTCCCAGGTCAGCCGGTCACCGCCGTCGGTCGACGCGGTGCGCGCCACCGGGTCGACGTCGACGACCATGCCCCGGAGATGGTCCACGGCCGCGTGACGTGCGAGCGCGCCCACGTCGATCCGGCCCTCGTGCGGATCGTGACCGCCGGCGGCGATCGCCGCGGCGAGCCCGCTGTAGTCGAACCATCGGGGCGCCACCAGGCAGACCTGGTAGCCGGCCCCGGCCAACCGGGGGGCGTGCCGCAGCAGGTGGAGGTGCGCGTGCCCGGCACCGACCAGGAGCAGGCGCCGTTCAGGACGCACGATGTCCGAGCCACCGACGGCGTGCGCGCCGCAGCAGTCCCACCGCCGTGCCGACGACCGGCCCCGCGAGCAGACCGCGGACGTCGGCGACCGACGCGTTCCACAGCCCGTCGTTCCAGGTCGGGTACGGGTGGATGATGCCGGCCAGATCCCGTGTGCGCAGGCCTTGCCGCACCGCCACGGTGAGCTCGCCGAGACTCTCTCCCGCACGGGGGCCCACGACGGTCGCACCGACGATCCTGCCCCGGCGGTCAACGGCGAGCCTCGAGAACCCCTCCGTCCGGCCCTCCACCACGGCGCGATCCACGTGCTCGTGGTTCACCGTCACGATGCGGACCCCTCGCGGGGCACGTCCCGTGTCGATGCCGACGGCGCCGACCTCCGGGTCGGTGTAGGTCACCCGGGGGACCGCCGAGGTCTCCACGGTGCGCCGCACGCCCAGGACCGCGTTGCTGCCGGCGAGGCTCCCGTGGACGCTCGCCACGTGGGTGAACTGCGGGTGGCCGGTCAGGTCCCCGGCCGCCCAGATGCGCGGATTCGTGGTCCGCAGGCGGGAGTCGACGACCACGAACCCGTGCTCGTCCAGCTCCACCCCGACCTCCTCCAGGCCGATCCCGTCGGTCCGTGGCCGACGACCGACGGCCACCAGCAGCCGGTCGAACTCGACCGAGCTGCCGTCGTCCAGGCGCAGCGCACCGGAACGTGCGCCCGAGACGTCGACGGACGTCACCGACTGCCCGGTGCGGACCGAGACACCGTCGGCCTCCAACGCCTGCCGCACCGCGGCGGCGGCGTCCGCGTCCTCACGCGGCAGGATGCGCGCCGCCCCCTCGACCACCGTCACCTCCACGCCCAGACGGGCCAGACCCTGACCCAGCTCGCACCCGATGCTGCCGCCGCCGAGTATCGTCAGTCGGCGCGGTGCCTCGTCGAGATGCCAGACATCGTCGCTGGTCAGAAACTCGCGGTCCGCCAACCCGGGGATCGGCGGGACGGCGGGCGCCGCGCCGGTGGTGACGACGGCCTGGGTGAAGTGCACCGTCTCGCCGTCCAGATCCAGCGTCCCGTCACCTCGGAACCGGCCGTGCCCCGACCGTACGGTCACTCCGGCGCGGGCCAGCGCCTCGGGTGAGTCGATCGGGGCGATCCGGTCGATCGACGTGCGCACGTGGTCCAGGGTGCGCCCCAGGTCGGTGTGCACGCCGTCGACCTGCACGCCGAGACGTCCGGCGCGCCGGGCGCTCGCGGCGGCCTGACCGGCGGCGAGCAGCGCCTTCGACGGGACGCAACCGGTCCACAGACAGTCCCCGCCCGGACGGTCACGCTCCACCAGCAGCACCCGGGCGCCGAGTCCGGCGGCGGACTTGGCCGCGACGATGCCGGCGGTGCCGCCACCGAGGACGAGCAGGTCCCAGCGGTCCGGCCGGCTCATGGGCGCCGTCCCTCGGAGAGGTCGGTGAGCACGGCACCCAGGCGGTCGACGACGTCCGGGTCGACCGGTCGGCGCCCTTGCCACAGCGAGAGCGCCCGGTGCATCGATCGGTGCTGGCGCACGGCTTCCCGGCACCGTGCGCAGCCGGCCACGTGCTCCTCCAGGCGGGTGATCTCGCCCGGGGTCAGTGGTGCCGCGGGGTCGGCGTCCAGGTAGCGCTGGATACGCCGTGCGGTCCATCGGCAGGTGATCATCTGCCGGAGCATTCCGATCATGGCTGCTCTCCTCGGGTGGTCAGGGCGGGGCCGAGCCTCCTGCGGACGCGTTCGCGCGCACGGCTCAGGCGGGACATCACCGTGCCGACGGGGACGTCGAGGACGGCCGCTGCCTCGGCGTAGGACAGGTCGTGGACGTCGACGAGGACGAGGGCGGAGCGGAACTTCGGGGTGAGGCTCTCCACGGCCTGCTGGAGAGCACCGTCCAGCTCGTCCACGATGTACAGATCCTCGGCGGCCGGGGACTCGGCGGCACCGAACGCGGGACGCGAGGCGTGGATCAGCTCCCAGTCGTCCAGGGCGATCGGGCGACGACGACGGTGCATGTTGCGGTTCGTGTTGCGCACGATCGTGAGCAACCATGCGCGGGGGTGGCGTCCGTCGAACTTGTCGAGGGCGCGGAAAGCGCGCACCAGCGACTCCTGGACGAGGTCCTCGGCGTCGGCTTCGCTCCCGGTGATGCTGCGAGCCACGCGCAGCATCACCGGGATCTCGGGTTCGACGACGGCACCGAACGCGTGGCCACGCTCGACCTCCTCCGGGGTCCTCGTCTCGCTCATGCCAGGGGAACCCGGCGCGTACCCGGATGTGTTCCAGCGGCTGCGACGTCGTCGGAACCTCGTGCGGCGTCGGGCCTCTCGGGGCTACCGTGCCAGCAGACACCTTTGCAGGAGGAACGATGACACCCGCGCACGCAGACCTGAGCGAGGGACGGCCGCATCTCGTCGTCCTCGACGTCAACGAGACGCTGTCCGACCTCGCGCCGATGGGTGAGGCGTTCGTGGAGGCCGGCCTCGACGCCGGCGATGCCGAGGCATGGTTCGCCGGGGTGCTGCGCGACGCCTTCGCCCTCACCGCGCTCGGCGACAACCCGGGCTTCGCCGAGATCGGCGGCGCGGCGCTGCGGATCCGGTTGGCAGCCGCGGGCGTCGCCGACCCGGCCGCCGGTGCACGAAGGATCATGGAGCGCTTCGCGCGCCTGGCACCGCACCCTGACGTCGTCCCCGGGCTGCTGGCCCTGGCGGACCAGGGCTGCCGGATCGTGACGCTCAGCAACGGCTCGGCCGACGTGGCTCGCGCCCTGCTGGCGGACACCGCGGCCGGCGCCGTCGTCGAGCACTACCTGCAGGTCGCCGAAGCAGGCGCCTGGAAGCCGCACTCCCGGGCCTACGCCCACGCCCTCGCCACCACCGGCGTCGAGGCGGAGCAGGCCATGCTCGTCGCCGTCCATCCGTGGGACGTCGAAGGGGCCCGACGCGCGGGACTGCGCACCGCATGGATCAACCGGACGGGGGGCGGGTACCCCGACCACTTCGCACCTGCCGACGTGGAAGCACGATCGTTCGTCGAGCTTGCCGCAGCACTCGGGGCATCACCCGTCTGAGCGGGCGTCGCTGAGCGGGCGGCAACCGACCTACACGCCGGGGCCTGCTTCTCGTTCACCCCGACGGTGCAGCCGCCCGGCAACTGCAACTGCAGGGTGGTTGCGGGCGCTCGTCGAGATCCGGGGTACTGCAGGCCACTCCGAGCACGTACGACGCGGCCGCCGTCGCGCAGGTCGGTCACCGACGAGGCCACGCCCATGCTGGTCGTGCGAGGGTGGTCCTCGCCGCCGCACCATGTCGGGTCGGCCGAGACAGCGGAACGCATGCGCGAGCGCTCACGACGCCAGGCGCTCGCGGGCGCTGCTTCTGGAGCCGGCCCCCTCGGTCTCGCGCTCGGAGCCGTTGATCTCGGCCCAGACCTCGTCGAGGGAGAGGCCGAGGACGTCGGCGATCGCCGCGATGGTGGGGAAGGCCGGGGTGGCGACGCGACCGGTCTCGATCTTCCGGAGTGTCTCCGGGGAGACGCGTGCGTCCAGTGCGGTCTCCAGCATCGACCGGTCTCCTCGGGCGCGACGGAGCAAGGCGCCGAGGCGGCGTCCACGCTCGACGTCCTCGGGAGTGAGCGGCAACCGGACCATGCTGACGATTGTAGTACCGGGATAGTATGGCCGGGATAGTTATTGGAAGCGTGGAAGAGGTGCTGCATGATCGAGATCCTGAACCCTGCCGAGCTGGCCCGTGCGAGGGACGCCGGAGCCCTGGTGGCCGACATCCTGCAGACGCTGAAGCGCCGGGCGTCTGTCGGTACGAACCTGCTGGACGTCGACCGGTGGGCGCGGTCCATGATCGACGACGCGGGCGCGACGTCCTGCTACGTCGACTACGAGCCCTCGTTCGGGCGTGGCCCGTTCGGTCACTACATCTGCACCGCGGTGAACGACGCCGTGCTGCACGGCCGACCGTCGGACACCACGCTCCACGACGGCGACCTGCTGACGCTCGATCTCGCCGTCGTCCTGGACGGCGTGGCTGCCGACTCCGCGATCAGCTTCGTCGTCGGTGACTCGATGCCGGCGGTGAGCGTCGCGATGATCGAGACGACGGAACGTGCGCTGGCGGCGGGCATCGCCGCGGCCCGGCCCGGGGCGCGCATCGGTGACATCTCCCACGCCATCGGCACCGTGCTCTCCGAGGCCGGGTACCCGATCAACACGGAGTTCGGCGGCCACGGCATCGGGTCGACGATGCACCAGGACCCGCACGTGGCCAACACCGGGCGGCTCGGCCGCGGGTACCGACTGCGGCCGGGCCTGCTGCTGGCGCTCGAGCCGTGGGTCATGGAGGACACCGCCGAGCTCGTCACCGACCCCGATGGCTGGACGCTGCGCAGCGCGACCGGCTGCCGGACCGCGCACAGCGAGCACACCATCGCGATCACCGACGGCGGGGCCGAGATCCTCACGCTGCCGACGTCGCCGCCCGCGTGAGGATCTCGGGCTCGCCTCGGTCAGGCGCGCTCGACCGGTAGCCAGATCTCGCAGGTGGCGGTCGTGAAGTCCTCGTCGTGCTCGAGGACCGCCACGATCGACGGGCCGGGCCGCAGCCGCCACGGGTTCGACGGGAACCACTCCGCGGCGGTGGCCGCGTAGGCCTCCTGCAGGGCCTGCGGGTGCGGACCCTGGGTCGTGAACACCGCCCAGCTCCCGGCGGGGACGGCGATGCTGTCCAGGTCGTCGGGGACCGGGGTGCCGTCGCTGACGGCCACTCCGTGCAGGTAGGTCAGCTCGGTGCCCTCCGGGCTGTCCTGCTCCAGCTCGTCGCTGACCTGCAGGATCCCGGCGGGGGAGGTGTTGCTCATCTCCTTGAGTCGCAGGTGCTCCTCCGCGGGGATTGCGGCGATGTGCTCCTGGATGTGCGGGTTGACGCCCTCGTGGACGAGCGGCACCCGGGTGGCGTGGCCGACGAGGCGGAGGTCGGGTCGTTCGGTGAGGCGGACGTGCATGGGTCTGTTCCCTTCGACGGTCAGGCGGAACCTGAGCTGCTGTTGACTGCGGAAGGGGCCCCCGTCGCGACGCGCCTCGCTGAGACCGAGGCCGTGGACGGCGCGGAACGCGCGTCCGAACGCCTCGGTCGACCCGTAGCCGTACCGGACGGCCAGCGTCAGCAGGTCGTCGGACGACTCCGCCACGTCGGCCGCTGCGACGGTCATGCGCCGACGACGGACGTACTCCGAGACGGGCACGCCCGCGAGCGACGAGAACATCCGTCGCAGGTGGTGCTCGGTGGTCCCGTGCTCGGCCGCCACGGCGGCGACGTCGACCTGCTCGGCCGCCGCCTCCTCGACGGCGCCCATCAGGTGGTTCAGCGCTGCGAACATCGGGGACCTCCTTCCGCGTACCAGCCTCCGGGAACGGGAGGCGTCCGCGCCCGATCATCGCGGACCGGTTCGATCATCGCGGTATGACGTTGCGGAACGACGAAGGCCCCGCCGATGGCGGGGCCTTCGTGGTGACGCCGCAGCGTCGGGTCCTGCTCCTGCGACCGATCAGATGTCGTAGTAGAGCTCGAACTCGTGCGGGTGCGGGCGCAGACGGATCGGGTCGATCTCGTGGGTGCGCTTGTAGTCGATCCACGTGGCGATGAGGTCCTCGGAGAACACGTCGCCCTCGGTGAGGAAGTCGTGGTCGGCCTCGAGGTTGTCCAGGGCCTCGCCGAGGGAGGCGGGAACCTGGGCGATCTCCGCGTGCTCCTCGGGCGGGAGCTCGTAGAGGTCCTTGTCGACCGGCGCCGGCGGCTCGATGCGGTTCTTGATGCCGTCGATGCCCGCGAGGAGCTGGGCGGCGAACGCGAGGTACGGGTTGGCCGACGGGTCCGGCACGCGGAACTCGACGCGCTTGGCCTTCGGCGAGTTGCCGGTGACCGGGATGCGGATGCACGCGGAGCGGTTGCGGGCCGAGTAGACCAGGTTGACCGGGGCCTCGTAGCCGGGCACGAGCCGGTGGTACGAGTTGGCCGACGGGTTGGTGAACGCGAGCAGCGACGGCGCGTGCTTGAGCAGGCCGCCGATGTACCAGCGGGCCATGTCGGACAGGCCGCCGTAGCCCTTCTCGTCGTAGAACAGCGGGTCGCCGTTCAGCCACAGCGACTGGTGCGAGTGCATGCCCGAGCCGTTGTCGCCGAAGATCGGCTTCGGCATGAAGGTCACGGACTTGCCGGCCTGCCAGGCGACGTTCTTGACGACGTACTTGAACTTCATCAGGTCGTCGGCGGAGTGCAGCAGGGTGTTGAACTTGTAGTTGATCTCCTGCTGGCCGGCGGTGCCCACCTCGTGGTGCGCGCGCTCGACGTCGAGCCCGACCTGGGCCAGCGCCGCGCAGATGTCGTCCCGCAGGTCCGCGAACTGGTCGTTGGGGGAGACGGGGAAGTAGCCACCCTTGTAGCGGGTCTTGTACCCGAGGTTGCCGCCCTCCTCCTCGCGACCGGTGTTCCAGGCCGCCTCGACGGAGTCGATCTGGTAGAAGCTGGAGTTGGCCGACGTCTGGAACCGGACGTCGTCGAAGATGTAGAACTCGGCCTCGGGGGCGAAGAACGCGGTGTCCGCGATGCCGGTCGAGCGCAGGTACGCCTCGGCCTTGGCGGCGATCGTGCGCGGGTCGCGACCGTAGGGCTCGTCCGTGAACGGGTCCACGATCGAGAAGTTCATGATGAGCGTCTTGCGCTTGCGGAACGGGTCGAGGTACGCCGTGGTGACGTCCGGGACCAGCTTCATGTCCGACTCGTGGATCGCCTGGAAGCCTCGGATCGAGGAGCCGTCGAACATCAGGCCCTCGGTGAAGGAGTCCTCGTCGAACTGCCCGACGGGGATGTTGAAGTGCTGCATCACGCCCGGCAGGTCGATGAACCGGACGTCGATGAACTCCACCCCCTCGTCGCGGGTGAAGGCGATTGCCTCCTCGGCATTGGTGAACATGCAGGCTCTCCTTGGTGAGACGGTGCCAGGTCGCTCGGCGCCCTTGACGCTAGGGCGGCAGGGTTACCCTTGCATAGCGCGTATGTTTCGGCGATGTTACGTAACCCGCTGGTTGCCGCGCGTAGGCTGATCACATGGCTTCACGTGGCGATCTTGGGTCGTGGTTGACCGGCGGAAGCGTCCCGCCTGGTGAGACGGGCGACCGCGACCGGCTCGGTCTCCCCGCGTCGGGCAGCGGTTCACGGGCACCGCTGGGGCGGCGGGTCGTGGCCCTCTGCCTCGACTGGGCCGTCGCCGAGGCCATCAGCTACGGCTTCTTCGACCGGGACCCCATGGTCACGCTGGCGATCTTCGGGCTGATGAACGTGCTGCTCGTGTCGTCCGTCGGATCGACCATCGGGCACCGGCTGCTGGGCCTGCGCGTGCGGCGCCTCGGCGCCCCCGAGCCGCAGATCGTCGGGTTCGGCAGGGGGGCCGTGCGCGCGGTCCTGCTCTGCCTGGTGATCCCTGCCGTGGTGTGGGACGCCGACGGCCGGGGAATGCACGACAGAGCGGCCGGCACCGTCATCGTGCGTCGATGACCGTGCCGGCCGCTGCGTGCCGTGCGAGGGGCGTGCTCAGCGCCCCCGCATCCCCTTGCGGTCGGGGCGTGCCTTCATCGGGTCGACGCCCTTGGGGACGGGCAGGCGGGCACCACCGAGCGCCTTGAGGCGCTTGCCGACCTCAGAGGCCTCGGCGCGCGTGAGGGTCTTCTTCATCTTCTGCACCTTGCGCGCCACCTTGGGCAGCGGGATCTGGCCCTCGCCGTTGCCCACCTGCAGCGTGGTGATGGGCACGTTCTGCAGCACGCGGGCGGTGCGGCGGCGTTCGTCATCGAGCATGCGCTGGACGCGGTGCGACGGCCCCTCGGAGACGAGGACGACGCCGGGGCGCCCGATGCCGCGGAAGACGAGGTCCTGCTGGCGGTTCACCGCGACGGGCTCGTCCTCGAAGCTCCAACCGCCACGCACGGTGCCGAGCGCGGCGCGGACCGCGCCGGGCTGGCCCTCGATCTGGGTGTACGCGGCGCGCTCAGCCTTGCGGGTGAGGACGAACATCGCGCCCAGCAGGGAGAACGGCAGGCCGATGACCGTCGCGTAGATCGGGTGGCCGGTGAGGAAACCGATGAGCAGCGCGAGCGCGAGGATGCCGCAGAAGACCGCGAGCATGATCCAGGTGACGAGGGGGTCCTGCCGCCTCGTCATCTTGTAGGCGGCCCATACCTGGTGGTACCACCGCTGCTTCTTGGGTTTCTTCTGCTTCTTCGTGGGCGCGTCGGCGGAGTCGCCGGCGCCGGACTTGGTGCGGGCCATGGTTGGTGAGTCTACTGGGCTCGGGAGGTCACGAGGCTCGCGGCCTCCTGGCGCGCGGTCGTCGGCTCGGTGAGGTGCGCGAGCGCCTCCGGGACCGACTGCCCCCGCTTGGTCATCGCCTGACCCCACAGGCGCCCGGCGCGGTACGAGGACCGCACGAGCGGGCCGGCCATGACACCGAGGAACCCGACCGCCTCGGCGTGCTCGCTCAGCTCGACGAACTCCTCGGGCCGGACCCAGCGGTCCACGGGGTGGTGGCGCAGCGAGGGGCGCAGGTACTGGGTGATCGTGATGAGGTCGCACCCGGCGGCGTGCAGGTCCTCGAGCGCCTGCTTGACCTCGTCGATCGTCTCGCCCATGCCGAGGATGAGGTTCGACTTGGTGACCAGGCCGGCCTCGCGGGCCCGGGTCAGGACCGACAGCGAGCGGTCGTAGCGGAACGCGGGCCGGATCTGCTTGAAGATCCGCGGCACCGTCTCGACGTTGTGCGCGAGCACCTCGGGTCGGGACTCGTTGACCTGGTCGAGCAGCTCCGGGATTGCGTTGAAGTCCGGGATGAGCAGCTCGACGCCGGTCCCCGGGTTGAGCGCGTGGATCTGGCGGACCGTCTCGGCGTACAGCCAGGCGCCGCCGTCGGCCAGGTCGTCGCGGGCGACCCCGGTGACGGTCGAGTACCTCAGGCCCATCTCGCGCACGGACTCGGCCACGCGGCGCGGCTCGTCGGCGTCGAAGTCGGCGGGCTTGCCCGTGTCGATCTGGCAGAAGTCGCACCGCCGGGTGCACTGGTCGCCGCCGATGAGGAACGTGGCCTCGCGGTCCTCCCAGCACTCGAAGATGTTGGGACAGCCGGCCTCCTCGCACACGGTGTGCAGGCCACCGCCCTTCACGAGTCCCTTGAGCTCCTTGTACTCGGGGCCCATCACCGCCCGGGTCTTGATCCACTCGGGCTTCTTCTCGATGGGGGTGGTGGCGTTGCGGGCCTCGACCCGCAGCATGCGGCGGCCCTCAGGTGCGATGGTCACGACGTCGGTCCCTTCGTAGACGCGCCTCACCCTACGGCGGTGCCCGCGGGTGCGGGGCGGATGTCTTGCTGGGTGGCCGTGAGTTCCGTCACCAGCGGTGACAGGTGCTCGACCAGGGCCGACGCCAGCAGCGGCCGGATCTCGTCGACGGTCACCGGGCGCCCTGCCTCGGCGGACAGCGAGGTCACGTCGGCGTCGTCGATCCCGCACGGCACGATCGCGTCGAACGCCGTCAGGTCGGCGTCGCAGTTGAGCGCCAGGCCGTGCATGGTCACGCCCCGGGCGACGCGCGCCCCGATGGCGCACACCTTGCGCTCCCGTCTCGGCGTCTCGGCGTCGGACCCGTCGGGTGTGCCGTCGTCGGCGGCGAACCAGACGCCCGAGCGTCCCTCGACGCGGACGGTCTCGAGCCCGAGCGTGGTGCACACGGCCATCACCGCGGACTCGAGGGTGCGCACGTACCGGACAACGTCGACGGGCGAGCGCAGCGCGACGATCGGGTACGCGACGAGCTGGCCGGGGCCGTGCCACGTGATCTTGCCGCCGCGGTCGACGTCCACGACGTCGGTGCCGTCGGTGGGGTACTCGTCGCGGCGGGTGCGCCGCCCGGCGGTGTAGACGCTGTCGTGCTCGAGCAGGTAGGTCACGCCGGTGGCCCCGTCCCGCACCGACGCGTGGGTACGACGTTGGAGGTCCCAGCCGGCGCGGTAGTCCGTGCGGCCCGGCAGCGTGACGACGTCCATGCCTGGAAGGCTACTCCGCGTCGGGCCGGTCCTCGCGGCGCTGGAAGCGCACCATCGTCACGAGCAGGTCGCGCAGCTCGCTCGCCTGGCGTTCGTCCAGACCCTGCAGCGCGAGGTCCTCGGCGGGCTGCATGCGCCCCGCCTCGCGTGCCGCGGCCATCCCCGCGCCGGTGACCATGACCGTCCGACGACGGCGGTCGTGCGGGTCCGTGGTCCGCGTGACGTAGCCGGACCTCTCGAGCCGGGCGACCACCTTGCTCATCGTCTGCTCCGTCACGCCGGAGACGGCGGCCAGCTCGCGCTGCGTGCGCGGACCGCCCATCAGGTGCAGCAGGACGGGGAAACCGGCATGGTTGAGCTCCCAGCCGGACAGGTGCTCGTTCCACTCGTGCTCGATGCGGCGCACGACGGTGAACAGCAGCCGGCCGGTGGGCCAGTCGGCCGGTTCTTCGCTCGTCGGGTCGGTCACTTGCTCAGGGTCCCTCTTCAGTGGAGAATGCTCAACATGCTGAGCAATAGATGGACGGGTGTCGTCCGTGGTCTCGTCATTCTGGCAGCCATCGGCGTGTGGCTGGCGATCGGGGTCTTCGGCGGACAGGCCCAGGGTCAGCTCAGCAGCGTCCAGACCAACGACTCGGCGGCCTTCCTGCCCGCCAACGCCGAGTCGACCGAGGCCGCCGAGCTCGCCGCGCAGTTCTCCGACGACGAGACGCTGCCGGCGCTCGTGGTCGCCGAGACGGCGGACGGGTCGCCGCTCACCGACGACCAGCTCGCCGACGTCCGGGCGTTCGCCGGCGCCGTCCCCGGAGCACCGTTGGAGGGCACGAGCGGTGACGAGCCCGCCACCGTCGGGGACGCCAGCATCGCGGACCCCGTCGTCGTCCCGTCCGAGGACGGTCAGGCCGCGCTCGTGGTCGTCTCCCTCGACGCGCAGCTCGCCGAGCAGGACGCCGGCGCCGAGGAGTCCAGCGTCTCTCAGCTCGCGGTCGACGCCCTGCGCGACCTGCAGGGCAGCGACACCGCTGACGGGGGCCTCGTGGGCACCGGCCTGGACTCCTGGGTCACCGGGCCCGCCGGGTTCGTCGCCGACCTCGTCAACGCCTTCGGCGCCATCGACACGGTGCTGCTGCTCGTCGCGCTCGGTGCGGTGCTCGTCATCCTCGCGCTGGTCTACCGCTCGCCCGTGCTGCCGTTCGTGGTGATCTTCAACGCCGTGCTCGCCCTGTGCCTGGCCGGCCTCGCGGTCTACCACCTGGCCGCCAACGACATCCTGGTCCTCAACGGTCAGTCCCAGGGGATCCTGTCCATCCTCGTCGTCGGGGCGTCCGTGGACTACGCCTTGCTGGTGGTCGCCCGGTACCGCGAGGAGCTGCTCCACGTCCGGTCGACGTACACCGCCCTGCGCCGTGCCGTGCGCGCCTCCGTGGAGCCGATCGCCGCCAGCGCCGGAACGGTCGTCGCCGGGCTGCTGTGCCTGCTGCTGTCCGACCTCTCGTCCAACCGCAGCCTCGGGCCCGTCGCCGCGATCGGCATCGTCGCCGCCTTCCTGTCCGCCCTGACGCTCCTGCCGGCGCTGCTGCTCGTCGGTGGGCGGCGCGCCCGCTGGGTGTTCTGGCCCCGGGTCCCGCACGCGGTGACGCAGGACGAGGTCCGGTCCGAGGAGACGGCACGCCCGGCCACCGAGGCGACCGGCGACGACGGACGGGTCGACGTCGCCGACCACGGGCTGTGGTCGCGCGTGGCGACCTTCGTCGGCCGGCACGCCCGACCGGTGTGGATCGTGACCGCCCTGGTGCTGGCGGCGGGCGCGGCGTTCGTGCCGACCCTGGACGCCGACGGCACGGGCGACTCCGAGGTGTTCCTCACCCAGGTCGACTCCGTCGACGGCGAGGAGGCGCTGACCCGCCACTTCGACGGGGTCTCCGCGCAGCCGGCCACGGTCGTCGCACCCGAGGACGACCTCGACGCCGTCGTCGAGGCGGCCGAGGGCACGGCCGGTGTCGCGGCCGCCGCACCCGTGACCGACGAACCGGCCCCGGCTCCAGGAGCCCCGGCGCAGGGCGACCCCCTCGTCGTCGACGGCCTGGTGCGCGTCGACGTGACGACGTCGGCCCCCTCGGACAGCCAGGAGGCCGTCGAGACGGTCTCCGCCCTGCGCGAGTCCGTCCACGGCGTCTCGCCCGAGGCGCTCGTCGGCGGGGCCGCCGCGGAGCGCCTCGACACCCAGCTCGCCGGTCAGCGTGACCTGCAGGTGATCGTGCCCGTCGTGCTCGTGGTCATCCTGCTGATCCTCATGCTGCTGCTGCGCTCCGTGCTGGCCGCCGTGCTGCTCATGGCCGCCAACGTGCTGTCCTTCGGTGCGGCGCTCGGCGTGGCCGCGATCCTGTTCAACCACGTCTTCGACTTCCCCGGCGCGGACCCGTCCGTGCCGCTGTACGCGTTCTGCTTCCTGGTGGCCCTCGGCGTGGACTACTCGATCTTCCTGATGACCCGCGTGCGCGAGGAGAGCCTGCGCGTCGGCACCCGGCAGGGGGTGCTGCGGGGGCTGGCCGTGACCGGGTCCGTGATCACCTCGGCCGGCGTGGTCCTGGCGGCCACGTTCGCGGCGCTCGGCGTCATCCCGCTGCTCTTCCTCGCCCAGCTCGCGTTCATCGTGGCGTTCGGCGTGCTCGTCGACACCCTCGTCGTGCGCAGCCTGTTGGTGCCCGCCCTGGTCCGCGACATCGGTGACCGGGTGTGGTGGCCCTCGCGTCGCTTCCTGCGCGGCGCGCCGCGGCACGGCTGACGGGCAGCTGCGCGGCGCGCTGACCGGCCGAGCGGCCCGCCGTCGGGCACCATGGTCCCCATGGTGGATCACGGGGACACGACAGGTGCGGCGACCGGCGGCGCAGCGGACGACGGCACGACCTACCCGCCGCTGCGTCTGGCGATCGTCGGGTACGGGGGAGCGGGACGCGAGATCCACGCCCGGCTCGCGGCCGAGGCGGGGCACACGGTCACCGCGGTCCTCACGCGGGACTCCGGGCGGCGCACGCAGGCCGCCGGCGACTGGCCCGGCGCGCGGCTGCTCGGCGACCTCGCCGAGCTCATCGAGCTCCGCGCACGGTACGACGCCGTCGTGCTGGCCAGCCCGACGGCACTGCACGCGGAGCAGGCGGCCATGCTCGCCCGTGCCGGCGTGCCGTTCGTGCTCGACAAGCCGATCGGCGTGGACGCGCACGAGGCGCGCGCGGTCGTGGCCGAGGCGGCGGCCACCGGGACACCCTTCACCGTGTTCCACAACCGGCGCTGGGACCCCGAGCAGCGCACGCTGGCAGCGCTCCTCGCCCGGGGCGGCCTCGGTGACGTGCACACGTTCGAGCGCCACTGGGAGCGGTGGCGTCCCGTGCCCCGCAAGCGGTGGAAGGAGAACGACACCGCCGGCGGCGGCCTGCTGCTGGACCTCGGCCCGCACCTCGTGGACTCCGCGACCCAGCTCTTCGGCCCCGTCACCAGCGTCTGGGCGCAGACCCGGGCGCTGACGACACCGACCGAGGACGACGTCTTCCTCGTCCTGAGCCACATGCCCGGGGGAGGGCTCGCCGCCAGCCCGCACGCCGTCGTCTCGCGGCTGTGGGCAGGATCGGTCGTGGGCGCCCCCGGGCCCCGCACCCGGGTGCTCGGCACGGGTGGCGCCTACCTGGTCACGACGTTCGAGCAGGACGCCTCGCCCCTCGAGCTGTTCGACGACGACGCCCCGGCCGGGGCGCACGGCTGGCTCACGCGGGGCCGGGACCGCGAACCGGTCCCCACCGCCGAGGGCTCGCACGCCGACTTCTACCGGGCGCTCGGCCCCTGGCTCGCGGGGGACGCCCCGGCCCCCGTCGACCCGGCCGACGCCGTCCGCACCGCCGAGGTGCTCGACGCCGCCCGCACCTCCGCCCGGGAGGGGCGCCAGATCGCCCTGTGACCGGCAGCCTGTGGACGACCGGAGCGCGGGCGTGCCCGTCCGGTGTTCCATGAACCTGTGCAGACCGACGACGTCCTGACCGTTCCCGCCGACGCCGCCGACCGGACGGCCCTGCTCGAGAGGCTGCGGGCGCTCGCGGCCGTCGACCACCCCTGTGTCCAGCCGGTCGGGGACATGGTCGAGAACCCGGACGGGACGCTCCTCGTCTCCCGGGGGACCGGCACGGCGACGGCGCTGCCGACCGTGCTCGCCGTCCGTGACCGGTGCGACGCCACGGAAGCGGCAGGGATCGCAGTCGCCCTGGCGCAGGGGCTCGCCGCGCTGCACAGCGCGGGCGTCCTGCACGGCCCGCTGGAGGAGGGCGACGTCGTGGTGGGGGCCGACGGACGGCCACGCCTGCGCCCCCGCCCGGACGTGCCCGCCGGGCCGACGACGGAGGCCGACGACGTGCACGCGCTCGCCCGCCTCGTCGACTCGCTCGTCGCCGACCCCGACGCGGACGCGACCGTGGCGCTGCGTGCCGCGCTCGCGCCGGCGCTCGCCGGCGACCCCGGCGTTCGCCCCGCGGCCGGCACCCTGGCGGCACGGGTGGACGAGGCCGTGCCGCCCGGGCCCGTGCGGCTCCCTGAACCCGCGCTGCTGGCGGCCGCGGCGCTGGGCCGTCGGGGCGGAGACCGCGAGGCCGGGCGGCCGACATCGGTCCGGCACCGGCCCGCGCGCCGGGCCGGGCGGGCTCGTCGGGCGGTGGACGCACGACGTTCCAGGCCGAGGCGTGGGCGGTCGGTGCGCCGGTCCGGCGTCGTGCGGTCCGCGGTGGGCGCTGCCGTGGTGCTGGGCGGCACCGGGCTGGCGGTCGCCCTCGTGCTGCACGTCGGAGGTCCGGAGGACCGGCAGCCGGCTCTCGCGGCCGCGCCGACAGCCGCACCGTCGGCCGCGGCGAGCGACGCACCGACCGGAGCGGAGGACGTGCGGGACGCGGTCGTCGAGCAGGACGACCCGGCGGCGGCCGCCGCCGAGCTCACGCGTCGACGGGTGGAGCTTCTCGCGCAGGCCGGCCCACTGGACGAGGTCGTCCTGGCCGGATCACCCGCCGCGGAGGCTGCCGTCGAACGCCTCGAGCAGGTGGCGGCGTCGGGCGTCGAGGTCGACGGTGTCGAGGTGAACGTGCTGGGTTCCCGCACGCTCCGGTCGGACGCGCGCACGGCGGAGGTCGCCGTGGAGTACGTGGTCGAGGAGCACGACCAGACGGTGGACGGCCGGACCACCCGGGTGCCGGCCGACGGACCACGGACGGCGACGCTGCGGCTCGCCTGGACCGACGACGGCTGGCGGGTCGCGGAGGTGGCCTGACGCACCGAGGGCGGGTACCGCGAGGGAGACTCCCTCTCGCGGTACCCGCCCTCGGCGGTGCTGGGTCAGATCAGAGACCGACCTCGGACTCGAACGCGCCCTCCTCGATACGGTTCTTGACCGCGGCGAGGAAGCGGGCGGCGTCGGCGCCGTCGACCAGACGGTGGTCGTAGGACAGGAAGAGGTAGGCCATCTGACGGATCGCGATGGTCTCCTCGCCGTCCGGGCCGGTCACCACGACGGGCTTCTTCGTGATGGTGCCGGTGCCGAGGATCGCGACCTGGCCGACGGGCACGATCGGGGTGTCGATCAGCGCACCGCCGGAACCGGTGTTCGTGATGGTGAACGTGGCACCGCTCAGGTCGTCCGGGCCGACCTTGTTGTCCCGCGTCCGCGCGGCGAGGTCACCGATCTGACGGGCGATGCCGGCCAGGTTGAGGTCGCCGGCGTTCTTGATCACCGGGACGATCAGTCCGCGCTCCGTGTCGACGGCCAGGCCGACGTTCTCCGAGCTGTGGTACGTGATCTCGCCCTTGTCCGTGTCGATCGAGGCGTTGACCTTCGGGAACGCCTTGAGCGCCTCGACCGCGGCGAGCGTGTAGAAGGGGAGGAACGTGAGGTTCGCGCCTTCCCGCGCCTTGAAGGACTCCTTGGCGGCCTTGCGCAGCTTGGCGACCTTCGTGACGTCGACCTCGACCACCGTGGTGAGCTGGGCCTGCGTCTGCATCGCCTCGAGCATGCGGTCCGCCACGACCTTGCGCAGTCGCGACATCTTCTCCGTGGTGCCACGCAGCGGCGAGACCTCGGGGACCGTCGGCTTCTTCGGGGCCGACGCCGGAGCGCCGGACGCGGCGGGAGTCGGCGCCGGTGCGGCAGCCTTCTCCGCGGCGGCCAGCACGTCCTCCTTGCGGACCCGGCCACCGACGCCGGTGCCCTGGACCGTCGAGACGTCCACACCCTTCTCCGCGGCCAGCTTGCGCACCAGCGGGGTCAGGTAGGAGCCCTTGCCCCCGGCGGCCGCGGCAGGTGCGGGCGACTCGGCGGTCTTGGCCGGAGCGGGCGTCGACGCGGCGGGTGCGGGCTCCGGCGTCGCTGCGGCCGGAGCGGGCGTCGCGGCCGGTGCCGACTCGGCCGCGGCGGGCGACGACGGCGCGGGCTCGGGAGCCCCCACCGGCTCGGGCGCCTGGGCGGGCTCCGGCTGCGACGTCTCGGCCGGGGCGGCACCGGAGCCGACGAGCGCGAGCACCGCACCGACCTCGATGGTCTCGTCCTCGTCCACGACGATCTTCTGCAGCGTGCCGGCCACGGGGGACGGGATCTCGGTGTCGACCTTGTCGGTGGAGACCTCGAGCAGGGGCTCGTCGACCTCGACCGAGTCGCCGACGGACTTGAGCCAGCGGGTGACGGTGCCCTCGGTGACGGACTCGCCCAGCGCGGGCAGGGTGACCTCGGTGCCTTCGCCACCGCCGTCCCCGGCCTCCGCAGCAGGCTGCGGAGCGGGCTCGGCGGGCTTCTCGGAGGGCTCGGCGGGGGCCTGCGCAGCGGGCTCGGGCTCCGGCTCGGGCTGCTCGGCCTCGGCGGGCTTCTCCGGCTCGGCCTCCGCCGGGGACGCGGCACCGCCGCCACCACCGGAGCCGTCGCCGACGACGGCGAGGGTGGCGCCGACCTCGACGGTCTCGTCCTCCTCGGCGAGGATCTGCTCCAGCACGCCCGCGACGGGCGAGGGGATCTCGGTGTCGACCTTGTCGGTGGAGACCTCGAGCAGGGGCTCGTCGACCTCCACGGTGTCGCCGACGGACTTGAGCCAACGGGTGACGGTGCCCTCGGTGACGGACTCGCCGAGTGCCGGCAGCTGCACGTTCTCAGACATGACCTGTGGAGTCTCCTTCGATCAGTGGGTCAGGCGACGTGCCGAGGCCGGTCGACCGGTGATCCGGTCGAAACCTCTCCGGTTGCCGCGTTCCTGGTTCACTGGGCCTCATCTTGTCACTTCCTGGGGTCCGGCCCCAATCGTGGCCACCCTGCGAGAACTGTGACGCTCGGTACATCTGGCCCGGATCGCCACGTTTCGTGGCGTCGTGGCCCTCGGTGTCGTCTCCCGGGTGACCGTGCTCACTCCCAGCGGGCAGAGGTAGTCTCGCGACATGTCGTTGAGGTCTGCGATGGACCGCCTGCTCGGCCGGTCCGCCACGCCGTCATCCGCCGCCGCGCCGTCGGGGGGCGGACGTGCTGCTGCCGTGACCCACCTGCAGGAGTTCGTCGGCTCCCGCGTGGGCGTCGAGGCCTACGTGGAGCCTCCGAACGCGCAGACCCCGGCGACGGTCCTGCTCGTCGCCACGACGGGGGAGTGGACGCGCCGGCGGGTCCCGGACGAGCGGACCGGCTTCGACGTGGCCCGGTCGCTGGGGGTGCCCGTGTACAACGTGCGCTTCACGGGCTACCCCCAGCGGATGCGGGACTGGAACTCCGCCCAGCGGGCCGAGCGCCGGCGGAGCCAGGGCTCCCGCTGACGCCCGGCCGTGCCGGTCAGGCGCCGGCGCGTCCCTCCAGGAAGCCGAGCAGCGTCCGCACGCCGACCCCGGTGCCGCCGACGGGCGTGTAGCCGTGCGCCGCCTTCTCGTTGTACGACGGGCCCGCGATGTCCAGGTGCGCCCAGGGGGTGTCCCCGACGAACTCGGCCAGGAAGTGCCCGGCGAACAGCATCCCGCCGGCGCGGTCGGACGCGGCGTTGACCATGTCGGCCACGTTCGACTTCAGCCCCGCCTGGAGCTCGGCGGGCAGCGGCATCGGCCAGAACGGCTCGCCGACTGTGTCCGCGGCCGCCTTGACCTCGTCGCGCACGGCGTCGGAGCCCATGACCGCCGACGTCCGGTTGCCGAGGGCCACCATCTGGGCCCCTGTCAGGGTGGCGATGTCCAGGACGGCGTCGTGACCGTCCTCCACGGCGGCGACGAGACCGTCCGCCATGACGAGCCGGCCCTCGGCGTCGGTGTTGGTGATCTCGACCGTCTTGCCTCCGCGCATCGTGACGACGTCGGACGGGCGCTGCGCGGTGGCGCTCGGCATGTTCTCGGCCAGGCAGAGGTAGCCGGTCACGGCGACCGGCAGGCCGAGCCGCGCGGCCGCGACGACCGTGTGCAGCACGGCGGCGGCACCGGCCATGTCGGACTTCATGGTGAGCATGCCGGCCGGTGGCTTGAGGGAGATACCGCCGGTGTCGAACGTGATCCCCTTGCCGACGATCGCGACCTTGCTCGTCGCCTTCGACGGCGCGTAGGTCAGCTTCACGAGGCGAGGGCCGCGCGACGAGCCCTGCCCGACGCCGGCGATCCCGCCGTAGCCGCCGGCCACGAGCTGCTTGTCGTCCAGCACGGTGACCTTGACGCCCCGGGCGCCCAGCTCCTTCACGGCGGCCTTCGCGGCATCGGCGAACGCCGCCGGGTAGAGGTCGTTGGGCGGGCAGTTCACCAGGTCGCGCGTGCCCTGCACGGCGGCGGCGAGCACCTCGGCCCGGGCGGTCACGGCCTTGGCTCGTGCCGACCGGTACATGCTCGTCGCGACCTGCAGTCGCGTGACCGGCGTCAGCTTGCCGGCAGCCTTCTCCTCACGGTAGCGGGTGTAGGCGTAGGCGCCGAGCAGCGCGCCCTCGGCGACGGCGCCGAGCTCGGCCTCGTCGACCGCCGGCAGCGCGATCACGGCGTCGGCGGCCCCGGCCAGGGTCCGCACGGCCGCGCCGGCGGCGGTGCGCAGGGTCTCGTGGTCGAAGGTGCCGTCGGGCTCGCGCTCGCCGAGGCCCGTCAGGACGAGTACGTCGGCGGCGACGTCGCTGCCGGCCGGCACGGTCCGCACCTCCTGCAGCGCGCCGGTCACGCCGAGGCGTGGAGCCAGGGACTCGATCTGCTCGACGAGCCGGGCGGGCAGCTGGTCCGCCACGACGGCCACGCCGTCGGAGGTGGAGCAGGTCCCGACGACGAGGGCGTCGGCAGCGATGGTGGACGGTTTCTTGCCGGTCAGGGTGAGGTCAGCCACGCGGACCAGGTTAACGCGGCGTCCGGCGTCATGGCGCCGCGAGGCTGCCGGTAGTCTGCGGACGTGGTCCTTCCCCTGTTCGCGCTGTCCGTCGTGCTGTGCGCCGCGCTCGCCGGGTGGGCGGCGTGGTTCGCGGTGCGCGACCGGGCCGTGGTCCTGCGTCAGCTCTTCTGGGCCGGCGCCGTCGAGGCGGTCCTGGTCGTCCAGGCAGTGGTCGCGATCGGCCTCCAGGCCCGGGGCCACGCCGTCGACGGCGCCCTGTTCTGGGGGTACCTGCTCACCGCCGCGCTCCTGCTGCCGCTGGCCGCCGTGTGGGCGTTCGCCGAGCGCACCCGGTGGTCGTCGGTGGTGCTCTGCGTCGCCTCGCTGACCGTGGCCTTCCTGCAGTGGCGTCTCTGGATCATCTGGGGAGGAAGCTGATGGGCGCGTCGTCCCGGGAACCCGTCGCCGGCGCGACCGGCCGCGGGTTCGGACGGCTGCTGGTGACCGTGTACGGCATCCTGGCGTTCGCCGCCCTCGGCCGGTCCTCCTACCAGGTCGCCACCAAGCTGGGCGAGGCCCCGGCGGCCTACCTGCTCTCGCTGCTCGCCGCGGTGGTCTACGTCGTGGCGACCCTGGCGCTCGCCCGGGGCGGGCGCGGGCGGTGGCGGGCGGTCGCCTGGTGCGCCGTCGTCGTCGAGGCCGCCGGCGTGCTCGTGGTCGGCACCGTCTCCCTGGTCGCCCCGCAGCTCTTCGGCGAGCACACCGTCTGGTCGGCGTTCGGCCAGGGGTACGGCTACGTGCCCCTGGTCCTGCCCTTCGTCGGCCTGTGGTGGCTCTGGCACACTCGCCCTGGACGACAACGACCCGTGACCGCGCCGGACGAATCGACGGAGGCTCGATGACCCCGTACTCCCTGCTCTTCCACGGCCTCTTCCGGCGCATGGACCCGGAGCGTGCCCACGAGCTGGCGTTCCGCGCGATCGAGAGGGCGGGACGCGTCCCCGTGCTGCGTGACGTGGTGCAGGGGGCGCTCGCCCCCTACCTCGGGCGCGGGGCGGGCGGCCCGGGCAGCGTCGAGGTGCTGGGCCGGACCGTCCCGGCGCCGTTCGGGCTGGCCGGCGGCTTCGACAAGAACGCGCGGGCGGTCCGCGGACTGATGATGCTCGGGTTCGGTTTCGTCGAGGTCGGCACCGTCACCCCTCGTCCGCAGCCCGGCAACGAGGCTCCGCGCATGTGGCGCGAGCTCGACCTGCGCGGCGTGCGCAACCGGATGGGCTTCAACAACGACGGCGCGCTGGAGATGGCGGAACGGTTGCGTCGGCTGCGGTCGACCGCAGCGGGACGGGCCGCCGTCGTCGGCGTCAACATCGGCAAGAACAAGAGCACGCCGGCCGAGGACGCCGCCGCCGACTACGCGGCGTGCGCCCGGCTGCTGGCCGCGCACGCCGACTACCTGGTGGTCAACGTCTCCTCGCCGAACACGCCGGGGCTGCGCGACCTGCAGACCACGGCCGAGCTGCGGCCGATCCTGGCCGCCGCCCGGCAGGCGGCCGACGAGGCGACGGCCACGGCCGGGGTGCGGCGCACCCCGCTCCTCGTCAAGATCGCTCCGGACCTGGCGGACGCCGACGTGGACGCGGTCGCCGACCTCGCCGCCGAGCTGGGTCTGGACGGCGTGGTGGCCGTGAACACGACGGTCGGCCACGACCGTGGCCCGGGCGGCCTGTCCGGGCCGACCCTGCTGCCCCGGGGGCTCGAGGTCGTGGCGCGCCTGCGCCGACGGCTCGGGCCGGACCCGGTGGTCATCGGTGTGGGGGGCGTGACGCACGCCGACGACGTCCGCGCCTACCTGCGTGCGGGGGCCGACCTGGTGCAGGGCTACACCTCGTTCGTCTACGAGGGGCCCCTGTGGCCCTCGCGCCTGAACCGTGCCCTGACTCGGTCGGCCGGGTCCGTCAGTGCGGGGCGGGTCGCATGATCCGGCCACGGTGGGAATGGGTGCTCACGGACGCCGACGGACGGACGCTGGAACCGTCGTCGAGCCCGGTGTTCACCGCCCAGTACGACGCCGAGCAGTGGCTCGGGGAGCACTGGCGGCGGCTCGCCGCAGCGGGTGCCGCGACCGCGACGCTCCGGCACGACGGTGCCCAGGCGACTCCGACGATCATGTTGCGCGTCCACTAGATGTGATGTCCTGACCCGGTCGTGCGTCGGCCGTTCACCGGAGGGACACGCGCAAGCCGCCGACGCATCACCGCCAGGGGTTTCACTGGCGTGGTGACCCACGGAGGAACTGCCCGCATCGCACGACTCGCCCCGGTGCTCGTGATCCTGGGCGTGCTGCTTCCGGGCTGCGTGGCGGACGGGGAGGTCGCTCCCACTGCCTCAGGAACCCCGCACGAGATCAAGCCTGCACCGGGCCGCACGATCGAGGCGACGCCGCCCGCTTCCGTACCCGGCCTCGACGGTCACCGGATCGCCGTGCTCGTCCCCGACGACTCGGCGGCCTCCGCGACGCTCCTGTCGGCCACCAGGGCGGTGGCCTCCGCGAACGGCGCGGAGGTGCGTGAGTTCTCGGCCGACGCGGCGGGCGAGGATCCGGTCGGTGCGGCTCTCGCGCAGGCTCTCGACACCCGGCCGGACCTGATCGTCGGTCTCGGGGAAGGGGCCGTCGACGTCCTCGGGTTCGAGAGCGCGCAGCGACTCGACCAGCAGTTCCTGGTCGTCGGCGCGCAGCTGCCGGAGCCCACCGACAACGTCACGGCCGTGACCTGGGTCGGCGCGACCTCTCGTGGATCCGCGGCCGGCTCCGACGGCGCCCTCGACGACGCGAGCATCACCGCGGACCGTGGCGAGGATGCGCTCGAGGCCGGCCTGGCGAGCATCCAGGACGGCACCACCGGGGTCGTCCTGCACCTCGGCTGACCTGCTCCCGAAGGGGGACGGACGGCGCGCCACCTCTTCGCACGCGCGACGGCGGGCGTTCATCGCCTCGTCTCCGGGGCGCCATGCGAGGCGAACAGGATGACGCCCGGACGCACCGGATGCGCCTCTTGCCCCAGGCATCGACTCCAGATTGGCGTGTGACACCTTGCTGACCATCGAAGCGTCGCCGACTCCCTCGGGGGACCTCCGCAGGAGCGGGCGGCGTGCTGTCGCCGTTCTCGTCGTCCTCGCGCTGACGGTGGGAGCCTTCGCCGCCAGGGCGCTCCCGGTCGCAGCGTCGGACGACCCCACGAACGCCCCGCCGGCAGAGATCGGCGTGACGCCCGTCCGGGTCGAGGCCGAGAACTACACAGGAGACAACAACGGAGACGTGGTCGACGACCGGGTGATGAACACCGGCGTCGAGCGGCACGGCGGCGCATCCGGCGGTTCCCGCGTGAAGAACACCTTCAACGGTGCCGAGATCTGGTTCGACCAGGTCGACCTCGGCACCACCCCGCTGTCCACGCTCACGTTGCGATACACCGTTCACGAGGGCCGCAGCGGGGTCAACCCGTCGATCGACGTCTTCCTGGACGAGAAGAGCGACGCCACCAGGGTCGCGACCATGGACCTGGGGGTGACGGGCAGCGACTGGGACTCCTACGGCGAGACGACGGTGGACCTGCTGCAGGAGGTCTCCGGCGAGCACAGGCTGATCGTGGTCATGCACGTCGACCCCAAGCCCGGCCAGGGCGCGGGATACCCCAACTACGTCGGCAACATCGACTACCTCGAGCTCGGTCCCGAACCGCTGCCCGAGTCGTTCCTCACCACCGCCGACGCCTGGAAGTACTCCGACGACGGCACCGACCCGTCCGGTGACGGCTCGCTGTCGTGGACGACGGCCGACTTCGACGACTCCGCGTGGGCGAAGGCGGTCGGCTCGTTCGGATCGAAGCGAGGTGGCGCGGAACTCGGCGGCGGCTTCGTCGCGAACACGCTGCTGCAGTACACGCTGGACGGGTCGGCGAGCACAGTACCGACCTACCACTTCCGCAACGAGTTCGCGGTCTCGCGCGCGCAGCTCGCGCAGCTCGAGTCGCTGCAGGGCACGATCACGTACGACGACGCGGTGCGCATCTACGTCAACGGCGAGAAGGTGGCGGGCTTCGTGGACGATCGCGTGGACGGCGCCGAGAACCAGAACGTGACCTACGCCGGGGCGAGCAACGGTGACCCCCGGACCAGCACGTTCACGATCCCGGCGGCTGCGCTCGAGCCCGGTGAGAACGCGGTCTCGGTCGCGCTGTACCAGGACCGCGAGACCAGCAGCGACATCTATCTCGACCTGACGTCGCTCGTCCCCGCCGTGGAGCCCGCCGCCCCGACGATCTCGGACATCGCACTCCACGTCGGTGCCACCGAGGCCGAGCGGAACCTGACCTGGTACTCGGACGTCGACGTGGTGCAGGGCGCGCAGCTCGCGAAGGCGACGGAGGTGGTCGACGGTGAGTTCCCCGCATCGGCCTCCACGGTCGACGCGGAGAAGAGCGGCGAGACGACCAGCGGCGAGTTCTTCCGCGACGTGACCCTCTCCGGTCTCGAGGAGAGCACGGAGTACGCATATCGCGTCGGCAGCGACGAGACGGGCTGGTCAGACATCTCCACGTTCCGCACCCAGCGCTTCTCCGGAGACTTCTCGTTCCTGCTCTTCGGCGACCCCCAGGTCGGCGCCTCCGGCGACCTCGGACGCGACGAGGCCGGTTGGATCGACACGATGAACGTCGCGACGCAGAGCTACCCGGACGCCGAGCTGCTGTTCTCGGCGGGCGACCAGGTCGAGACCGCCTCGAGCGAGGCCCAGTACGACGCGTTCCTGAAGCCGGAACAGGTCCGCAGCATCCCGCTCGTCGTCACGAACGGCAACCACGACGTCGGGTCGAAGGCGTACGAGCAGCACTTCAACGTGCCGAACGAGGACCTGGAGTCCGGTGCGGCGTCGAACGGCACGTCCTCGGGCGGCGACTACTGGTTCCTCTACAAGGACGTGCTGTTCGTCAACATCAACTCGAACAGCCGCGACTTCGCATCGCACCGCGCCTTCATGGAGCAGGTCGTCGCCGAGCACGGTGACGAGGCCAGGTGGAAGGTGCTCGCCTTCCACCACTCGATCTACTCGGTCGCGGCCCACACGGACGACAGCGACATCATCGACCGCCGCGACAGCATGCCGGCCGATGTCTCGGAGCTGGGCTTCGACATGGTGCTGATGGGGCACGACCACAGCTATACCCGTAGCCACCTGATCGATGGCGGCGAGCTGGCCGACACGACCGCGGTCGCGGGCCAGGAACGTGTCGAGGCCGCGGACGGCGACGTGCTGTACATCACCGCGAACTCCGCCAGCGGGTCGAAGTACTACGACGTTCGCGCCCCCGAGGCGTGGTTCGCCTCGGTGATCAACCAGGAGAAGGTGCGCAACTACTCGGCGATCGAGGTCACCGACGAGACGCTCACGGTGCGCACCCTGCGCAGTCAGGCCAACGGCACCGCCGGCCCGGTCAACAGCGTCGTGGACGAGGTCGTGCTCGCCCGGGCCGGAGCGGCGACGGATCTTGACGTGTCGGTGGAGGCATCCACGCGTGTCGTGGCGGGGAAGCAGTACGTGTCGACCGTGGTGACGAACAACGAGGACCTCCCCGTCGACGTCGTGGTCGAGACGCCCTACGGCACCAAGTCGTTCACGGCGGTCCAGCCGGGGAGGTCCGCGAGCGTGTCGATGAACTCGCGCGAGACGTCGATCCCCGCCGGCGAGGTGACGGTCACGGTCACCGGGCAGGTCGGCGAGGAGACGGTGACGCGTTCGCAGACGGCCTCGTACCCGGCCGCCGGCTGAGCACCGGCCTCGACGAATCACTCTGGACGAACCTCTAGCAAGGAGAAGTGGACATGAAGAAGTCTGTTGCGCTGCGAAGCTGCGTGGCCACCTTCGGCGCGGCGCTGCTGGTGTCGGCGGGGTCGGCCGCGCTGGCCGACGAGGACGAGAAGGGCAGCACGGGCGTGGACCTGAACGTCGAGATCGAAGAGCTGGCGGAGCCCGGAGCGCTGGCGTTGACGGTCGCGAGCACCGAGACCACGCTGACGGAGGGTGACTCGACAGAGCTGGAGCGCGTCTTCACAGGAACGCTTCCCCAGGTGACGGTCACCGACACGCGCGCCCCCGAGGACGTCCCGGAGGGCGCGGTGTGGACCGTGCTCGGCTCCGCCAGCGACTTCCACGACGAGGCGCAGGCGAACATCGTCGGGGCGCAGCACCTGGGTTGGGCGCCGAGGCTCGTCGCCGGCGAGGGTGAGGGCGAGCCGTTCGTCTCGGTCGGTGGGGACGTGGCACCGTCCGGACCCGGTCTGGTCGATCACGAGCTGCTGTACCTGGCGGAGTCGGCAGAGGGCAACGATGCCGGGGGTGTGTTCAGCGCGACCGCCGACCTGAGTCTGGTGGTCCCGGCGGACGTGGCGGCGGGCGTGTACTCGTCGACCATCACGCTGTCGCTGTTCGAGTGACTTCGCGGGCGGGGCGGAGCGGATGCCCGCCCCGCCCACCTCTCGCTGTCCGCCCCGACCTCCGGAGCCCGATTCGTGAAGACTGTGCACACCGCTCTCCTCGTCCTGGCACTCGCCGTCACGCCGACGCTGGCAGCTCATCCCGCGACGGCCGCCGTCACCGACGACGCGGTGACGTGGTCGGTGCGACCGGGAGACCAGGACGAAGCGGACGGTCGCGCCTGGGTCGAGTGGGAGGCGGGTCCGGGAGAGTCGCGCATCGAGCACATGGTCGTCACGAACCACAGCGGTGCGGCCGTGGAGTTCGTGCTCAGCGCAGCGGACGGGTACTTCACCGACGCCGGCCGGTTCAACATGCTCGCCTCGGACGAGGAGTCGGTCGCAGCGGGCACGTGGATCGACCTGCCCGAGAGCGTCCTCGTCCCGGCAGGAGGTACGGAGGTCGTGCCCTTCACGGTGACCGTGCCGGAGCGCGCCACGCCGGGCGATCACGTCGCCGGCGTGGCGGCGAGCGTCCGTTCGGCGGGTGACGGAACCGTCGGGGTCGAGTCTCGTGTGGGGTTCCGCGTGATGACTCGCGTGGCCGGCGACCTCGCGCCAGAGCTGAGCGTGGCGGTGTCCGGCGCCTACAGCGGGGTGGTGAACCCCTTCGACGCCGGAGCCCTGGACGTCACGTACGAGGTCGAGAACACGGGCAACGTCCGGTTGCGGACCCAGCCGGAGATCCTCGTCTCGGGCCCGTTCGGGCTCGTGTCGCACGGTGTCCAGGCGGAGGAGATCGTCGAGATCGCCCCGGGAGAGACGCGGCGCGGCACGGTGCGGATCTCTTCGGCCTGGCCGGTGCTCACCTACGACGTGAACATCACTGCGGGGCTCTCGCCGGTGTCCGACGAGCTCTCCTTCGACGGCGCGGAGCAGGCGAACGCACGGACGACGACTCTCGCGGTGCCGTGGTCGCAGCTGGTCGTCCTGGTCGTAACGGCGTTGCTGGTCGTGTGGTCTGCGCTGCGCCGCCGCCATGCGCGCACGAGAACACAGCAGATGATCGCGCAGGCTCGCGAGGAGGCGCTCGCCGAGGCGAGGGCATCGTCCGACGGCGCCCGGCCCCGGGAGCTGCCGATCACCTGACCACTGGCGGACACCGTCCCGACGCCACAGCCGACCGTCCTCCCGAGGAGACGTCCCCATGTCGCTCTTGTCCCGTTCGCCGCGTCTGCTCGCCGGAGGCGTCGCCACCGCGCTTCTCGGAACGGCGCTGGTCCCCGCCGCGGTGCCCGACGCCGCTCCCGCCGCCGTGGCCGCCGAGCCACCGACCTCCGAGATCGACTACACCGAGCTCGTCAACACCTTCGTCTCGACCGAGGACGACTTCGGCCAGGACCTCGTCGGCGCGGAGGCGCCGAACTCGATCGTCAAGATCAACCCCATGACGACGCCGGGACGCTCGCACTCGGGGTACGACTACGCCGAGGACCAGATCGCGGGCTTCACGCACACCAACCTCAACGGCGTGGGCGGCTCCGGTGCGGGTGGCGATCTGCTGGTCGTCCCGACGTACACGGCCTACACGAGCCGGCCCGGCACGGACACGTACGCGAAGAACTACCGTCACGACGACGAGGAGGCCGAACCGGGGTACTACTCCGTCGGCCTGGAGACCGACGAGGGCCCGATCCGTGCCGAGGCGACCACGGACGTGCGCACGGGGCAGGACCGCTTCACCTTCCCTGAGGCCGGGACCGCCTCGCTGGTCGTCGACCTGCGCAACAACTTCACGAGCCGCCGAGGTGCCACGCTCGGGTACGAGACGCTGGACGACGGGCGCGTCGCGCTCGCTGGCGACTTCACGGGCCACTTCAACGGCTACGACTACGAGATGCACTTCTACGCCGAGACGACCGTCCCGGCGACGGGCGTGCGCACCTGGGGCGGGCCCGGCGGGCTCGCGGAGGAGCCGCATCGTGACGGTACCGACATCGGTGCGATCCTCGACTTCGACGTGGACGCGGGTCAGCAGGTCGGGCTCCGGGTGGCCGTCTCGCCGCTCAGCGCCGAGCAGGCGAGGACCGACCTGGCCGCGGAGATGGGCGACCGGTCCTTCGAGCAGGTGAGGGAGGACACCAAGGCCGCGTGGAACGAGATCCTCGGTCGTCTGTCGGTGACCGCTTCCAGCACGAGCGACCCGGACGGAGACCTGCAGACGCTGTTCTACACGCACCTGTACCGCATGTTCGGGACGCCGATGAACGCGACGAGCACGAGCGGGACCTACCGCGGTCTCGACGGCGAGGTCCATCAGGCCGACGGGTACACGCACTACGACGGATGGGGGTTCTGGGACGACTTCCGCAAGTACGAGGTCCTCGCGATCGGGTATCCCGACGTGTTCCGCGACATGGCCCGGTCCATCGTCGACCTGTACGGGACGTTCGCCGGCACGGACAGAGGCTCGCTGTCGGACGTCACCCACTCCGTGCCCACCGTGAGGTTCGAGCGCGCCGCCGTCGTCGTCGCCGACGCGATCGCGAAGGGCGCGGAGCTGCCCGGCCTCGCGCAGGCATGGCCCGCCCTCGTCTCGCAGTCGCGGGGTGGCTACGCCGACGCGGAGAACGTCCGCCGTGGATACATCGCGAACGAGGCCGACGACACGCTCGGCACGGCCTACGACGACTGGGCGATGGCGACGATCGCCGATGCGCTCGGCAAGACCGAGGAGGCGCGCGAGTACCGCCTGCGGGCGGCCAACTGGACCAACCTCTTCCAGGACGGCGCCGTCACCCTGGCCGACGGAACCGAGACCGGCCTGATCTTCCCGAAGGACGCAGACGGGCGCTGGATCGACGCTGATCCGGAGCGGTTCGAGGCCGGCAACGTCTACCAGGGCACGCTGTGGCAGTACCACTGGTACGCGGCACCCGACATGGGCGGCCTGATCCAGGAGATGGGCGGCAAGGAGACCGCACGCCAGGCGCTCAGCTTCATGTTCGGCGAGCACGCCCCCGACGACGGATCGCGCATGCTCCACTCGAACGCCAACGAGATCGACCTGCAGGCGCCCTACCTGTTCAACTACGTCGGCGCTCCCGCCAGCACGCAGCACTGGGTTCGGAGCATCTACACCCAGGAGACCTGGAACCGCTATCTCGCGACGGGTTCTACGCACGAGGCGCCGTCGGGCGGCGGCGAGCTCACCCCACCGGTGAAGACCAAGGTGTTCCAGAACGAGCCGCAGGGCTTCCTGCCCACGATGGACAACGACACCGGCACCATGTCGTCCACCTTCGTGGCCGCAGCCCTGGGACTGTTCCCGGTCCTCGCCGGATCGGACGAGTACCAGATCGGCACACCGTTCTTCGAGAACGTGCGTATCGCCTACCCGTCTGGACGGACCTTCGACATCTCGGCAGACGGCGTGTCTCCGGACTCCTACTACATCCAGTCGGCGACGCTGAACGGGGAGCCGTTCGACCGAACCTGGCTGACGTACGACCAGCTCACCTCCGGCGGCGAGCTCACCTTCCGGATGGGCGACGAGGCGTCCGACTGGGCGGCCGGCTCGGTCGCGTCGTCCTCGCTGAGCGACGGGCTGCCGAGCTCTGTGTACGACCCGATCAGCGCCGTCTCGGTGTCGTCGCGGACGTACTCCGAGGCGTCGGCCGGTGACGGCTCGATCGGGAACAGCATCGATCTGAAGATCGCGAACGGGACGTTCGCCGGTGAGAACGGTGACGACCTCGCCGGAGCCATCACGGCCGAGAACGTGCCCGCGGGGCTGACGCTCGTCGCCGAGCGCACGGGCAACCGCACCGTGGAGCTGTCTCTCGCGGGCGTGGCGGAGCGTTCCGGGCCGTTCGACAGCATGGACGATCTCACCGTGAGAGTCTCCGACGAGGCGTTCTCGCGCCAGCCGTCGAACGGCGTCCGCCAGTTCAGGGTGAAGGTCGTCTTCGACGGCGCGACGCTGCACGTCGACAAGAGCCGTCTGAAAGCGGCGACGGACGGCACGGTCGACGTCTCTGCGACGCTCACGCTGAGCGGCGCCCGCTTCGCGGGGTCGGACGGGCGAGACCTCGTCGCGGACGGCGCGGTGAAGGTCGACGGCCTCCCGCAGAGCATGGCCGCCTCGGTGGTTCTCGACGACGCCGGAGCGGCGACCTTGCGGCTGACCGGCTCGCTCGGAGACGCCGAGCGAGCCTCGCTCGCGCTGGTCTTCGCCGATGCGGCGTTCGACGACACGCCAGCGGTGAGCGTCCACGGCGTCGCGGTCTCGGGCCTCGGATCCCTGGTGGTCGAGCGAGACCAGCGGTGGCGCGAGAAGCTGAGCGCGTTGCATACCGAGGCCGAGCTCGTGGTCCGAGGAGCGTACTCGCCGGCGTCGTTCTCCGCGTTCGACGCGGCGCGCGACGACGCGAGCGAGGCCCTCAGGAGCGACACGGCCACGGACGACGATCTCAGGTCGGCCCTCGACCGGCTCACGAGGGCCGCGAACGCCCTGCAGATCACCGGATCTCCCTACCGCGTGCTCGAGGCGGAGGAGTTCGACGACTCCTCCGGCGGCAGGCTCGGTCCCGGGACGATCGACGACTCGGCCGGCGGGAGCGTGGGCGGCATCGGCGGTGTCACCGTGGGCTCGTGGATCGCGTACGACGGGATCGACTTCGCCGACACCGTCCCGGTGCGTGTGAAGCTCCGGTACTCGAACCACCCGAGCGACAGCGCTACGGACGAGCACGTCGAGGTCCGCGTCGGTGCCGAAGACGGCCCTGTCGCGGCACGGGTCGACGTGGAGACGACGGGGAGCTGGAACAAGTTTGCGACGGCCGAAGCGGTGATCGACGATCCAGGGGTGCTGGCGGGAACGAACCGGCTCTACCTCGTCTTCCAGGGGACGCCTGATCCGTCTCAGACGAACTCCTGGGTCGTGAACCTCGACCGGGCGCAGTTCCTCCAGACCGCGGATGACGGTTCAGAGCCCGCCGATGCGGTGCGGATCGAGGCCGAGACCTACGACGCCGACAACGGCAACGGCCTGAAGAAGGAGGGGGGCGAGCCGCCGGCGGGCAACGTCGGCGGCACCTGGGACGGCGGTCGGCTGACCTATGACAGCCGCGACCTCGGCCCGCACCCCCTGACCCACGTCACGGTGAGCGCGTCGACGCGGGACGAGCGGGTGGGTGACAACCGGCGGCTCGAGCTCTATCTCGACGAGGTGAGCGACGCGACGAGGGTCGGCACCGTCGCGCTGCCGACGACCGGTGGATGGGGCACCTACGCCGAGTCGACCGTCGAGCTCGACGAGCCGGTCTCGGGCACGCACACGTTGGTGGTCGTCATGCGTGCGGACGCGGTCGCCGGCCAGGAGTTCAACTATGTCGCAAACCTGCAGTGGTTCGAGATCGGGCCCGGGCCGCAGGACGGTCCCGTGGCCGACCTCACCCGCCTCAACGCTGCGATCACCGCGGCCGAGCCGTTGCTGGTGGCCGAGGAGCAGTACGTGACCATCGACTTCGCCGTCTTCCGCGCCGCGCTCGCCGAGGCGAAGCGGATCGCCGCCGGCACCCCGACGCAGGACGAGGTCGACGAGGCTCGGCGCGTCCTCGGGCTCGCGACCGGCCACCTCGAGTGGAAGGCCGTCAGAAAGCTGTCGGTGTCGGCCTCGACACGCACCGTGGCGGGGAAGCAGCACGTGTCGGTCGTCGTGACGAACGGCTCGGAGGTGTCCATGGACGTCGTGATCGAGACGTCGTACGGGAGCAAGTCCTTCGCCGCGGTACCGCCGGGCAGGTCGGCGAGCGTGTCGATCAGCTCGCGCAGGACGGCGATCCCCGCCGGCGAGGTCACGGTCACTGTCACCGGTCAGGCCGGCGCCGGGACCGTCACGGCCTCGACGTCCGCCTCGTACGCCGCCGCCGACTGACCGTCCGTCGTCCGACCGGGCTGGTATCCGCTGGGGCTGCGCCACCAGGGGCCGTGCCGATGGCCGGGTACACCTAGGCGCCGGCGACCCGTCGCCAGGCTCGTTCGAGCCGGTCCACCGCGTCCGTGAGGGTCTCGGGCGAACCGGTGTAGACGAGCCGGATCCGGTCCTGCGCGGACCCGTCCGGGGTGAACTGCGGGCCGGCGCCGATCCGCAGCCCCTCCGCGACGGCGGCGGCCGCGAGCGCCTGGCCGGCGGGCCGGCCGATCCCGGTCCAGAGGCAGAGCCCGCCGGCGGGGGAGGGGGCGTCCCAGGCGGGGAAGCGGTCGCGGACGAGCCCGACGAGGTGGTCGCGCCGCTCCCGCAGGTCCGCCACGCGTGCCGGCAGGATCGCGTCGCGACGGGCGAGCAGCTCCACGACCGTGAGCTGCTCGAGCACCGGGGTGGAGATGTCGAGGGCCTGGCGGGTCCGGGCCAGCCGCTGGACGAGCTGCGGGTCCGCGCGCACCCAGCCGATCCGGAGGCCGCCCCAGAACGACTTGGAGGCGGATCCCACCGAGACGAGCCGGTTGTCGGTGCCGTCCCCGCAGAACGGCCCCGGCACGGTGCCGCCGTCGAGGTCGAGGTCGGTGAGCGTCTCGTCGCCCACGACGGTCACGCCGTAGCGGTCGGTCAGGTGTGCCACCGTCTCGCGGTCCTCGGCGGTGAGCGTCCGTCCCGTGGGGTTGTGGAAGTCGGGCACGAGGTAGGCCAGGCGAGCACGGGTGCGGTGGACGGCGGAGGCCAGCGACTCGACGTCGCCGACGGGCACGCCGACGCACCGGGCACCTGCCCGCTGCAGCGCCTCGATGGCGTGGTAGTAGGTGGGGGACTCGACCACCACCGGCTCGGTGCGACCGACCAGCGTCGTGGCCAGCAGCGCGATGGCCTGCTGCCCGCCCGTGGTCACCAGCACCTGGTCGGGGCTGGTGGGCACACCCCGGTCGGTGTAGCGCTGCGCGACGGCCTCGCGCAGGACGTCGAGGCCCAGGTGGGAGTAGCCGCCGGTGCCGAGGTAGGCGGGGAGCATCTCGAGGGCGCGCTCGTAGGCGGCGTGCAGGGCGTCAGGGGCCGACGGCGTGGCCTGGGACATCTCGATCGGCCCGGACGGGTCGGACAGCGGGGGGAGCGGGCCGTCGCCGGCGGGCGCTTGGGGGCGCACCGGGAGGCCGGCGGAGCGGGGCAGGACCGCGACGGTGCCCGACCCGACCTGGCTCGTGGCGAACCCGAGCTCGCGCAGCCGGTCGTAGGCGGCCGACGTCGTCGTCCGGGAGAGGCCGAGCACGCGGGCCAGCTCTCGTTCGCTGGGCAACCTGGTCAGCGGTGCCAGCGATCCGGACAGGACGGCGGCGCGCAGCGCGTCGGCCAGGGCGAGGTAGGCCGGTCCGGATGCGTGCCAGGCGCCGAGCAGCCGCGACGCGGCGGCGGCGGACAGGTGGCGGACCGCGGTGGTGGGCGGCGCGGACAGGCTCATGGATCCACTCTTGCTCGATTGGCCATGGAATGCAAAGCCAATGTCGCCGATGGTGGGGGTATGACCGCTCCGACGACTTCCCGTGCGACCGCCGGCGTGCCGACGCCGACCGTGACCCGCACCGGCTTCACCCCTGCCCGGCGAGGCGCCCAGCTCGTCGTCGGACTGCTCGTCTTCACCTTGTCGATGGCGATGCTCCTGCACGCCGGACAGGGCGGCATGCCCTGGGACGTGCTCCACCAGGGGGTCGTACGCACCACCGGATGGCCGTTCGGCGTGACCGTCGCCCTGACGTCGTTGCTGGTCCTCGCCGCGTGGGTGCCCCTGCGGCAGCGCCCGGGGATCGGGACCGTCGCGAACGTGGTGATCATCTCTGTCGCCATCGAGCCCAGCCTGCGGCTGCTCGACGTGCTGCTGCCCGACCCGGGGGCCGTGAGCCGGGTCGCGCTCGCCCTCGGCGGGATCGTGCTCAACGGCGTGGCCACCGCCGCCTACGTCGGGGCGCGCCTGGGCCCCGGCCCTCGCGACGGGCTCATGACCGGGCTCGTGGCGCGCACCGGTTGGTCCGTGCGCGTGATCAAGACCGGTATCGAAGCGACGGTCGTCGCCGTCGGCTGGCTGCTCGGCGGGACGCTCGGCTGGGCCACCGTCGCCTTCGCGTTCGGCGTGGGCGTCGTGGTGCAGGCCGCCGCGCGGTGGCGCTGGCTGGTCCCGGACGGGCTCAGCGGTCCGCGGTCTGCACGCACGACGCGCGTCGCCCGTGGCGCCGCACCGCCCGTGCCGGCGTCGTCGTCCGACCGGTCGGACGGGGCGGGGGAGCGCGCCACCCGCGAGGAGCGGGTGCGTCGCCGTGCGCGGGAGATCGCCCGTGCGTTGGACTCCTTCGGCGAGCACGGTCGGACTATCTGACCCCGGTCCGGACGTGAACGAGCGTCTCTGTCCGTCCCGCATCAGGGCTCGATGCGGGACGGACAGGGACGCTCGTGCCGGGTGGGCGTCAGGCGACGCGCGTCGTCGGCATCCCCTCGAGGGTCTTGCCGGCGTCGCGCTCGACCACGTCACCCAGGACGTCGTCGATCCGCGCCATGAGCTCGGCCGGGATCTCGACGCCGGACGCCTTGACGTTCTCCGCGACCTGCTCGGGGCGGGAGGCGCCGACGAGCGCGGCGGCCACGTTGTCGTTCTGGAGCACCCACGCGACGGCGAGCTGCGCCATCGACAGGTCGAGCTCGTCGGCCACGGGCTTGAGGCCCTGGACGCGCTCGAGGACGTCGTCGCGCATGAACCGCTGGATCATCTTCGCGCCGCCCTTCTCGTCGGTGGCGCGCGACCCGGCCGGCAGCTCCTTGCCCGGCACGTACTTGCCGGAGAGGACGCCCTGCGCCATCGGCGACCAGACGATCTGGGACAGGCCCTTCTCCTGCGAGGCGGGGACGACCTCGTCCTCGATGACCCGCCACAGCATCGAGTACTGCGGCTGCGAGGAGATGAGCTGGAAGCCGAGCTCCTTCGCCAGCTCCGCACCCGCGCGGATCTGGTCGGCGGTCCACTCCGAGACGCCGATGTAGAGCGCCTTGCCCTGCCGGACGATGTCGGCGAACGCCTGCATCGTCTCCTCGAGCGGCGTCTCGACGTCGTACCGGTGCGCCTGGTAGAGGTCGACGTAGTCCGTGCCGAGGCGCCGCAGGGAGCTGTTGATCGACTCCATGACGTGCTTGCGGGACAGCCCGGTGTCGTTGGGGCCGCCGGGTCCCGTGGGCCAGTAGACCTTGGTGAAGATCTCGAGCGACTCGCGGCGCTGACCCTTCAGCGCCTCCCCCAGGACGGACTCCGCCTTGGTGTTGGCGTAGACGTCCGCGGTGTCGAACGAGGTGATCCCTGCGTCGAGGGCGGCGTGCACGCACTGGGTGGCGACGTCGTTCTCGACCTGGGAGCCGTGGGTGAGCCAGTTGCCGTAGGTGATCTCGGTGATCTTGAGACCGCTGTTGCCGAGGTACCGGTAGTTGACCATGCCGTCACCCTATGCCGCCGGTCGCATCGATTCGACCCCGGGCGCCGGATCGTTCGGCACCGGCCGCACGCGCCGGCTACTGCGGCCAGACGCCGTGCTTCTTGTGCATCGGCTTCGGCAGGCGCGAGCGGCGGAGCTGGAAGGCTCGCATGACGGCGTACATCATCGTCCCGCGCGGCACGTCGTACGTCGTGCCGTCGGCGCCCGCGGTACCGAACTTGTCGCGCAGCTTGCGCTTGAGACGCTGCCACATGACCACGGCGTCGATCAGGGTGATGAACACGACCGCGTACAGGGCGAGGAGCACCAGCGCGCCCAGCGTCGGGTTCTGCATCACCAGCAGGTTGAGGAAGATGAACGCGAAGGCGACCGGCAGGAAGAACTCTCCGAGGTTCCAGCGGGCGTCGACGTAGTCGCGGACGTACCGACGGACCGGTCCCTTGTCGCGGACCGGCATGAACCGCTCGTCGCCGGTCTGCATCGCCTTGTACTCGCGGGTGCGCTCCTCGCGCGCCTTCTCCTTGCTCGCCTTGCGCGCCGCCCGGCGGTCGTTCGGGACCAGGGGGCGCTGGTTCTTCGCCGCAGCCTCACGCCGCTTGGGCGTCGGTCGGCCCTTGCCGGCCGGCGTGATCGCCGGGTCGGCGACGGAGGGGCTGTCGGACGAGCCGGTGGCAGCGGAGTCGGCGGTGTCAGGCTTGCGGAAGATCACGCCACCAGGGTAGTCGAGCGCGGGGCCGGGCGGTGACGCCCCGGTAGCGTGGAGGGGTGAACCACACCGAGACGGACGTGGCCGCCCTGCGCGCCCACGTCGACGAGCTGTTCCCTGCCATCCGGGCGGACCTCGAGGCGCTGGTCAGGATCCCGAGCGTCTCCGCGGCGGCCTTCGACCAGGCCCACGTCGCAGCCAGCGCGGACGCCGTGGCCGACCTGCTGCGCGGCGTCGGGCTCCCCGACGTCCGCGTGCTGAGGTCCGACCGGCCCGACGGCACGGCGGGCGCCCCCGCCGTGGTCGCCCGTCGTCCGGCGCGGCCGGATGAGCCGACCGTCCTGCTCTACGCGCACCACGACGTCCAGCCGCCGGGGGACCCGGCCGCCTGGGAGACCGCACCGTTCGAGCCGACGCAGGTCGGCGACCGGTTGTTCGGTCGCGGCGCGGCCGACGACAAGGCCGGTCTGATGGCCCACGTCGGGGCTCTGCGCTCCCTGGCGGCGGCCGGCGACGACCTCGGCGTGGGCGTGACCGTGTTCGTGGAGGGGGAGGAGGAGTCGGGGTCGCCCAGCTTCGCCCGGTTCCTCGCGGACCATCACGAGCTGCTCGCCGCCGACGTGATCGTCGTGGCGGACTCCACGAACTGGAAGGTCGGCGTGCCGGCCCTGACGACGTCCCTGCGCGGGCTGGTCGACGGTGTCGTCTCGGTCGAGGTGCTGGAGCACGCCGTGCACTCCGGGATGTTCGGCGGTCCGGTCCTGGACGCGAACGTCCTGCTCGCGCGGCTCGTCGCGACCCTGCACGACGACGCCGGCGACGTGGCGGTCGCCGGGCTCACCGGCGCCGGCGAACCGGAGGTCGACTACGCGGAGGCCGACTTCCGCGGCGACGCCTCGGTGCTCGACGGCGTCGAGCTGGCCGGGACCGGCACGATCGCCGGACGGCTGTGGACCAAGCCGGCGATCGCCGTCGTCGGGATCGACGCGACCTCGGTGGCCCACGCCTCGAACACCCTCGCCCCGCGCTCCGCGGCCAAGATCTCGGTCCGGATCCCGCCGGGCCTCGAGCCGAAGGAGGCGGAGGCGGCGCTGCGGACCCACCTCGAGTCGCACGCCCCGTTCGGTGCGCGGGTCACCTGGACCCCCGGCGAGCAGGGCAGGGCGTTCGGCGCGCCGGCGGACTCCGCGGCGATGCGGGCCGCGCGCAGCGCGTTCTCCGCGGCGTGGGGGACAGTACCGGTGGACATCGGCGTCGGTGGGTCGATCCCCTTCATCGCCGACCTCCTCGAGGCGTTCCCCGAGGCCGCGGTGCTCGTCACCGGCGTGGAGGACCCGGACTCTCGGGCCCACGGTGCGAACGAGTCGGTGCACCTCGGCGAGCTGCGCAAGGTCGTGCTCGCTGAGGCGCTGCTGCTGCGACGGCTCGCGCACGCCGGCTGACCGGGTGCACCTGTTCGGCAGTTCCTGTCCTGTTCGGCAGCTTGAACTGCCGAACAGGACAGGAACTGCCGAACGGAGTAGCTCTCAGGCCTGGTCGGCCTCACGGTGCGCGACATCGACCGACCGGGCCCAGGCGGCGACGTCGTCGGGCAGGGCTGGGCTCTGCACCTCGCCCTGCCCTCCGAGCAGCGCGACCACGTCCGCCGGGGCGACGCGCGACCCGTCCTTGCCGAGGAACCGGCCGGCGACCCAGCCGCGCGCCGCGAAGGTGCCGGCGCGCGTGAAGACCTGCTCGATGTAGACCACGCGGGCGTCCCAGCCGAGGACGCGCGTGGTGATAGTGACCTTCTCGAACAGCTGCAGCGACCGCTTGTACGTCATCGTCGACGCCGCGACCACGGGGTACCAGCCCTCGGCCCGGAGCAGGGAGAACCCGCCGAGGTCGGCGATGAGGTTCGACCGCGCCACGTCCATCATCTGCAGGTACGAGCCGTTGTTGACGTGGACGTACATGTCGAGGTCCCCGGGGTGCACCCGCAGCACCGTGGTCGAGGCGTCGAGGAGGCCTCGTCCGACGACGGGCCGGCGGGGGAGCAGGGAGGCCTTGGCGAGGTGCAGCATCCGGGTCATGGGCGCCACGGTATATCGGCGACGCGCGGTATCAGGTATCGGCCGCCGAGGTCGGTGGCGCCGTCGCGGCCGACGCCGTCACGCCGGTGCGTCGTACTGCAGCGCGTGGCGGACCGCAGCGGCCGCCGTGCCGGACTCCAACCGGGTCACCAGGTGCAGGGCCATGTCGATCCCGGCCGACACCCCGGCCGAGGTGACCACGTCGCCGTCGTCGACGAACCGGGCCTCGGAGTCGACCACGGTGCTCGGGTCGAGGCGTGCCAGGTCGTCGTAGTGGTCGTGGTGCGTGGTGGCGGGCCGCCCGGCGAGCAGCCCCGCGGCGGCCAGCACGAGCGCCCCCGTGCAGACGCTGGCCACGATCGGCGTCTGCGCCCGCACGGCACGCAGCCACTCCAGGTGCGAGGAGTCCTCCAGCAGGCTGCGCGTGCCCCAGCCGCCGGGGTGGACGAGCAGGTGCAGCGGACCGACGTCGTCCGCCGAGCGGTGCGGGAGCATCCGCAGACCACCGGCCAGACGCACCCCGTCACCCGTCCAGGAGAACGTGCTCACGTGCGGCCTGAGCTCCGAGCAGCCGGACCAGGCGGTGAAGACCTCGAACGGTCCCACGACGTCCAGCTCGTCGGCCTCGTCGAACACGAAGATGCCGACGTGCAGCCCCCCGTCGGTGCTCATCGCACGGTCATCGCCCTTCTGTCAGGTCGGTCAGACCCCCGGCAGCGCCAGCATCTGGTCGAGGGCCACCTGGGCCCAGTGCGCGTCCTCGGCGTCCACGACGATGCGGTTGACCACGCGGCCCTCGACGAGCGACTCCATCGCCCAGACGAGGTGCGGCAGGTCGATGCGGTTCATCGTCGAGCAGAAGCACACCGTCGAGTCCAGGTAGTGCACCTGCTTGTCCGGGTGTGCGGCGGCGACCCGCCGCACGAGGTTGAGCTCGGTGCCGATCGCCCACGACGACCCCGGCTCGGCGTTCTCGAGCGCCTTGATGATGTACTCCGTCGAGCCGACCATGTCGGCGGCGTTGACGACCTCGTGCTTGCACTCCGGGTGCACCAGCACGGTGACGTCCGGCACCGCGGCCCGGACGTCGGTGACGTTGCGCTCGGAGAACCGCCCGTGGACCGAGCAGTGACCGCGCCACAGGATCATGCGGGCGTCGCGCAGCTCGGCCGCGGTGAGGCCGCCGTCGGGCTTGCGGGGGTCGAACACGACGCAGTCGTCCAGGCTCCTGCCCAGCTGGAGCACCGCGGTGTTGCGGCCGAGGTGCTGGTCCGGCATGAACAGCACCTTCCCGGTGCCGTCGACGCCGCCGACCTTGTCGAAGGCCCAGCGCAGCGCCACCTGCGCGTTCGACGACGTGCACACGGTGCCGCCGTGGCGGCCCGTGAACGCCTTGATCGCGGCGGTGGAGTTCATGTAGGTCACGGGGATCGTGTCGGCCGCGACGCCGGCGTCCTCCAGGACGGCCCACGCCTCCTCGACCTGCGAGATCTCCGCCATGTCCGCCATCGAGCAGCCGGCCGCCATGTCGGGCAGCACGACCTGCTGGGCGTCGGAGGTCAGGATGTCGGCGGACTCGGCCATGAAGTGCACGCCGCAGAAGATGACGAACTCGGCCTCAGGCCGCGCCGCGGCCTCGCGGGCGAGCTTGAACGAGTCGCCGGTGACGTCCGCGAAGTCGATGACCTCGTCGCGCTGGTAGTGGTGGCCCAGCACGAAGGCGCGGCTCCCGAGGGCCTCGCGTGCGGCCCGTGCCCGTTCGACCAGGTCCGGGTCCGACGGCGAGGGGAGCGCGCCCGTGCACTCGACACCGCGCTCGGACGCGAGGTCGCGGCCCTGCCCGAGCAGGAGCAGAGGTGACGGTGCCGGCTCGACGAAGGTGGACGTCTCGTTCAGCAGAGTGCTCACGCGCTCATCTTCCCACGACGCCGGGATGTGCCACGATCGGTCCGTGCACGCGCTCATCGTCGCCGCGTCCGGCGCCCCCTCCCACGGTCCTGCGGTACCGGTCGACGACGGCTGCGCCGACACCCGTTCGGGCACCGCGGCGGCCGTCGCGGCCGCGTGGTCGCAGGCGGCGCCGCGCGGCAGCACCGAGCCGCTGGTCGTCCCTGCCGGCGATGCCGCGCCACCCGCGTCACCCGACGGCCCCGGTCCGTCGGTGGCGGGCGTGTTCGTCCCCACGACGGCGCTCGGGCTGTCCAGCGTCGGACCACCTGCCCCCGCGCCGCAGGTGGCCCTGCTGGCGGAGCGCGCCGCCGGCGCGGACCTGGTCGTCGTGCACGTCCGCGTGCTGGACGGCGCGGCACTGCACGACGGGCCCGTGGCCGACGCGGCCCGGGCCGCGTCGCCCCACGCGGTCCCCGTCGTCGTGCTCGCCGGACGCTCCCAGGTGACCCGGCGCGAGCTGGCGGCCGCCGGCGTCGCCGGGGTGCACGAGGTGGGTGATCCCTGGCAGGAGGGGGCGGTGGCACGGGCCGCCCGCACCTGGGCACCGGAGTGGGGCAGACTGTGACGTGAGTCATCGACCCGCCACGATTCCGGCGTAGGATCGGGAACAGCCGCACCGGCCAACCTGTTGGAGGAAGCATGACCGACACCACCGAGATCGCCACCCATGGCGTCGAGCTCTCCGAGGTCGCCGCGAACAAGGTCCGCAACCTCCTCGAGCAGGAGGGACGCGACGACCTGCGTCTGCGCGTCGCCGTCCAGCCCGGCGGCTGCTCCGGCCTGATCTACCAGCTCTACTTCGACGAGCGCCTGCTCGACGGGGACGCCCTGCGCGACTACGACGGCGTCGAGGTCGTCGTGGACCGCATGAGCGTCCCGTACCTGGACGGCGCGAAGATCGACTTCGCCGACACGATCGAGAAGCAGGGCTTCACGATCGACAACCCGAACGCCGGCGAGTCCTGCGCCTGCGGCGGTTCCTTCGGCTGAGCCGAGGGTGCAGCGCAGGGTGGGGGCCGAGGGTTGAGCGAGCGTCCGTAGCGAGCTTGCGAGCGTAGGTCGATCGCGATCGAGGGCCGAGGAACCCGCCCGTAGCGGAACCGCAGGTTCAGCCGATATGACGTCGGCCGAGCCGAAGGCCTCCGAGCAGTCAGTCCCCGAGGCGGACGGTCAGTGCCCACCAGGGCCGGCCGTCCGCCTCGTGCGTGCGGGCCCCGACGTACGTGTGCCCGCGCAGCCGTGCCCAGGCGGGGACGTCGTGCTCGACGGCGGGGTCCGTGGCGAGCACCGTCACCTCGGTACCGGTCGGCAGCCCCTGGGCGTGGGCGGCGAGCCGGATCACCGGCACGGGGCACCGCAGCCCGCGGGCGTCCACGACGTGACCGTCCCCGGTGCTCACAGGCCCTGCACCCCCAGCATGTCGCGGACGCGGGCCACGGCGCCCGGGAGCACGTCGAGGAACCGCTCCACGTCGGCGGCGTCCGTGGACCTGTCCAGCGCGATCCGCACGTTGCCGTGGGTGAGCACGCCCATGGCTGCGAGGACGTGCGACGGCTCGAGCGTGCTCGCCGTGCAGGCCGAGCCCGACCCGACGGCGAACCCGGCGCGGTCGAGCTCGGAGACGAGCGCCTCACCGTCGACGTAGAGGAACGAGAACGTCGCCACGTGCGGCAGCCGGTCGGACGGGTCTCCCACCACCTCCACGTCGGGGATCTGCGCGACCCGGGCGCGGACCTGATCGACGAGAGCGCGTCGCCGTCCGTCGGCGTCGCCACGGTCGGCCTGGACGGCCTGCAGCGCGACGGCGGCCGCGAAGGCGGCCGGCACGCTGATACCGCCCGGCGCCCACGGCTCGGGGTCCTCCGGCCCGTCGGCGACGGTGCGGGCCCGGTGCCGGACCGCGGCGACACCGATGCCCGCGGGTCCGCCCCAGTCGGCCGGGTCCGCGGCGAGGACGTCCCAGGCGGGGCCGACGACGGCGTGGCCGAGGCTCGCTCCCGCGTCGACGACGAGCGGCACGCCCGCCGCCCGCGCGGCCTCGTGCACCGCCTCGACCGGCTGGGTCGTGCCGACCTCGCCGTTGGCGTGCTGCAGCGCGGCGAGTGCGACACCGTCGTGCCGCAGCGCCTCGACGAACGCGTCGGCGTCCGCCCGCCCGTACCCGTCGACCGCGACGGTCACGCGCCGTCCCGCGGGACCGGCGGCATGCTCGGCGGCGTGCAGGACGGCGGCCCGCTCGACGGCGCCGACCACGACGTCGTGGCCGTGCCGCCGTCGGGCCCGGGCGACCTGCACCACCGCGGCGTGCAGCGATGCGGTGTGCGAGGGCGTGAAGCGGACCTCCTCCGTCCGGGCGCCGAGCACGTCGGCGACGGCCTCCCGGGCGCCGTCCAGCAGCGCGGCGGCGCGACGACCCTCGGTGTGCAGGCGGCGCGGGTCCGCCCAGCCGTCGTCGAGGGCCTGGAGGAACGCCTGGCGAGCCAACGGGTGCCAGGGTGCCCGACCGCCGTTGTCCAGGTGGGACCGCCCGTCGGTGGGGGTGGGGTGTGTCACACGGAGCCCTTCGGTGCGGTGCTGGGACGGTGCGCGGAGCGCACGTCCATGATGCCGTGGCGCCGACCGGGGCCGCCAGCGACGCGATGATCTGACACGCCTCGGAACCATGTCGCGAACAGCCGGGATGGCGACACGGAGGCCGCCTGTCGTCACGTAGGAACGGGGCGCTTCTGGCGTCGAAAGCGTGAAGGTCGCGCTAGGCTGCTCCCATCGAGGACGAAGGTCCTACCCGTGCGCCCCGAGCGAGGGCGCGGCGGTCGGACGAGACGTGAAAGGCCTCCCTTGCACCCGAAGAGCCCCACTCGCACCCGGCGGGCCCTGGCGTTGCGTGCGACCGCCGTCGCGGTCGCCGTCGTGGCGCTTGCCTCCGGCTGCGCCGACGATGCCGCCCAGCGCGGATACCTTCCCGGATACAGCGACGGGGAGGTGACCAACCAGACCGGGCGCATGACCGACCTGTGGGTCGGCTCCTGGGTCGCCGCGCTCGCCGTCGGCGTCATCACGTGGGGGCTGATGCTGTGGTGCGTCGCCGCCTACCGCAAGCGCCGCGACGACCACCGGCTGCCCGTGCAGACGCGCTACCACATGCCGCTCGAGATCATGTACACGATCGTGCCGACGCTCATGGTCCTCGTGCTGTTCTTCTACACGAACCGGGACATGACCGCGGTCCTCGACACCACGTCCGAGGAACCGGACGTCAACATCCAGGTCATCGGCAAGCAGTGGAGCTGGGACTTCAACTACCTCGACGAGGGTGTCTACGAGTCGGGCCAGCAGCTGCTGGACCCCGGGGCGCAGACCGCCGAGGACGAGGTCGACGGCGAGCCCGGCACCTCCCAGAACCTGCCGACCCTGTACCTCCCCGTCGGTGAGCGCGTCGAGTTCACCGTCGACTCGCGCGACGTCATCCACTCCTTCTGGATCCCCGCGTTCCTGTTCAAGATGGACATGATCCCCGGCCGGACGAACACGTTCCAGGTCGTCCCCGAGCGGGAGGGCACCTACGCCGGCAAGTGCGCCGAGCTCTGCGGCGAGTTCCACTCCGGGATGCTCTTCAACGTCAAGGTCGTCGACCGCGCCGAGTACGACGCGCAGATGGCGGAGCTCGAGGCCAAGGGCCAGACCGGCGAGCTCGGTCTCGACCTCAACCGTCAGCAGCACGGTGAGTTCACCAGCGAAGAAACCATTCCGGAGGTCGAGGGCTGATGGCCACCACCGAGACCGCGTACGGAGCCGAGGTCGTTCCCGGCCTCCGTTCCGAGCGGCAGACCCTGGGCCGAACGGTCGTCAAGTGGATCACCTCCACCGACCACAAGACCATCGGCTACATGTACCTGATCACGTCGTTCTTCTGGTTCGCCGTGGGAGGGATCCTGGCGCTGCTCATCCGCGCCGAGCTCTTCATGCCCGGCATCCAGATCGTGCAGAGCAAGGAGCAGTACAACCAGCTCTTCACGATGCACGGCACGATCATGCTGCTGCTCTTCGCGACACCGCTCTTCGCCGGCTTCGCGAACGTCATCATGCCGCTGCAGATCGGTGCGCCGGACGTGGCGTTCCCACGACTGAACATGTTCGCGTACTGGCTGTTCCTCTTCGGCGGGCTCATCGCCGCAGCCGGCTTCTTCACCCCGCAGGGTGCGGCGTCGTTCGGGTGGTTCGCCTACGCGCCGTTGTCCAACACCACGTTCAGTCCGGGGTTGGGAGGAGATCTCTGGGTCTTCGGCCTGGCGCTGGCCGGGTTCGGGACCATCCTCGGTGGCGTCAACTTCATCACGACGATCATCTGCATGCGCGCGCCCGGCATGACGATGTTCCGGATGCCGATCTTCACCTGGAACACGCTGGTCACGAGCCTGCTCGTGCTCATGGCCTTCCCGCCGCTCGCCTCGGCGCTCTTCGCGCTCGGCGCCGACCGCCGGTTCAACGCACAGGTCTTCAACCCGGACAACGGGGGAGCGGTGCTCTGGCAGCACCTGTTCTGGTTCTTCGGGCACCCCGAGGTGTACATCATCGCGCTGCCGTTCTTCGGCATCGTCTCGGAGATCTTCCCGGTCTTCAGCCGCAAGCCGATCTTCGGCTACAAGGGCCTCATCTACGCCACGATCGCGATCGCGGCCCTGTCGGTCACCGTGTGGGCGCACCACATGTACGTCACCGGCGCCGTGCTGCTGCCGTTCTTCGCCTTCATGACGATGCTCATCGCGGTCCCGACCGGTGTGAAGTTCTTCAACTGGATCGGCACGTTGTGGCGCGGGAAGCTCACGTTCGAGACTCCGATGCTCTGGTCCATCGGGTTCCTCGTGACCTTCCTCTTCGGCGGCCTGACCGGCATCATCCTGTCGAGCCCCGCGCTGGACTTCCACCTCTCGGACTCCTACTTCGTGGTGGCGCACTTCCACTACGTCGTCTTCGGCACCGTGGTGTTCGCGATGTTCGCCGGCTTCTACTTCTGGTGGCCCAAGTTCACCGGGACGATGCTCAACGAGCGGCTCGGCAAGGTCCACTTCTGGATCCTGTTCATCGGCTTCCACATGACGTTCCTGGTGCAGCACTGGCTGGGTGTGGAGGGTATGGCGCGTCGGTACGCCGACTACATGCCGGACGAGGGCTTCACCTGGGAGAACCAGCTCTCGACCGTGGGCGCGTTCATCCTCGCGGCCTCCACGCTCCCGTTCCTGTGGAACGTCTACGCGACCTGGCGCAACGCTCCCCGGGTCCAGGTCGACGACCCGTGGGGCTACGGCCGTTCGCTCGAGTGGGCGACCTCGTGTCCGCCGCCGCGGCACAACTTCACGTCGCTGCCCCGGATCCGCTCCGAGTCGCCGGCCTTCGACCTGCACCACCCGGAGGTCGCCGCCATGGAGGACCCGCACGTCAACCAGGACGGCCTCGAGCAGGTCTACGGCGGTGCTGACCGCCGCGGCCAGGCGGAGCTCGTCGAGGAACGACAGATCAACGACTACCCCGAGAAGCACCAGTCGTCGACGGCGGTCGACGGACCCGAGGACGAGGAGACGACCAAGTGAAGATCGAGATCCGGCTCTTCGTCTGGCTGGCCCCGTTCTTCGTGGTCGTCGGTGTCCTCTACGGCTTCTTCGGCGGGTGGACCGAGCCCGTCGGCTACCTGGGCATCCCGCTCGTCGGTGGCCTCATGGCGATGATCGGTGCTTACCTTGCGCTGCAGGCCCGCCACATCGACCCGCGTCCGGAGGACGACGAGCAGGGCGAGATCGACCAGGGCGCCGGAGACCAGGGCGTCTACGCCCCCTGGTCCTGGTGGCCCCTCGTGCTCGGTGCCGGTGCCGCGGTGGCCTTCCTCGGTCTGGCCGTCGGCTGGTGGGTCTTCTACATCAGCATCATCGTCGGCCTGGTCGGCCTGGTCGGCTGGGTGTTCGAGTTCAGCCGCGGGCAGCACGCCCACTGATCCACCCCGTCGCACGAAGAGGCCCGGTCCCACGCTCTGCGTGGGACCGGGCCTCTTCGTCGTTGCCGGACCTGCCGGCGACCTCAGCCAGGTATCACGCGGTGAGGAGGCCTGCGGTCTGGGTGCGGGCGCGGTCGAGGCGGGCGGCGACGTCGCGCCAGTTGGCGATGTTCCAGAACGCCTTGACGTAGTCGGCCTTGACGTTGAGGTAGTCGAGGTAGAAGGCGTGCTCCCACATGTCGAGCATGAGCAGCGGGACGATGCCGGCCGGGACGTTGGCCTGCTGGTCGAAGAGCTGGAAGATCAGCAGCTTCTGTCCGAGGGAGTCCCAGCCGAGCACGGCCCAGCCGGAGCCCTGGATGCCGGTCGCGGTGGCGGCGAAGTGGGCCTGGAAGGCGGCGAAGGAGCCGAACTGGTCCTTGATGGCCTCGGCCAGCTCACCGTCGGGCTCGCCGCCGCCCTCGGGCGAGAGGTTGTGCCAGAAGATGGTGTGGTTGGTGTGCCCGCCGAGGTGGAACGCGAGGTTCTTCTCGTGGAGGTTCACCGTGGCGAGGTCGCCGGACTCGCGGGCCTCGGCCAGCTTCTCCAGCGCCGTGTTCGCCCCCGCGACGTAGGCGGCGTGGTGCTTGTCGTGGTGCAGCTCCATGATCTTGCCGCTGATGTGCGGCTCGAGCGCGCTGTAGTCGTAGGGCAGGTCAGGCAGCGTGTAGACAGCCATGCTCAAGTACCTTCCGTCAGGTCGGGCACCACAGGGGTGCCGAGTGGTCGGCGCCGAACCGGTGGAGGATCCACCGGTGCAGGAGAACCAAGAGACCCGCGCACCCTCCCGTCGTCACGGCGGGGGATACGCGGGTCCCTGTGGTCTAGCTGCTCAGGAGACTCAGTGCTCCCGATCGGCGTTCTCGGCCCCCGAGACCAGCTCGGGGGAGTGGGGGGCGGCCTCGACCTCGTCGTGCTCACCGTGCGCGTGCGCGGCAGCGAGCTCAGCCGGGGTCACCGGCTCGACGCGGTCCTCGTAGAAGAACTTCGACAGCTTCTGCCACCGCTTGTCCTTCTTGTAGCCGGGACGCTTGACGCCGCGGGCGTCGGTGGCCGGATCGATCTCGAGGGGCCGGTGGGCGTCGTAGTTGACGCGCAGCCAGCGCTCCTGGTCGTCCAGCGGCCGGTGCACCTCGATGTACTCACCGTTGGCGAAGCGCACGATACGGCCCGTCTCGTGGCCGTGCAGCACGAGCTCGCGGTCCTTGCGCTGCAGACCCAGGCAGATGCGCTTCGTGACCCAGAACGCGAACACCGGGCCGACGAAGAACAGGATCCGGAACGCCCAGGTGATCTGGTTGAGCGACATGCCGAAGTGCGTGGCGATGAGGTCGTTCGACCCGGCGAGCGCCAGGATGATGAACGCGGTCAGGAAGGCGACACCCAGGCCGGTGCGGACGGGGACGTTCCGCGGACGGTCCAGGACGTGGTGCTCGCGCTTGTCGCCGGTCACCCGGGCCTCGACGAACGGGTACACGAACAGGAACGTGAACAGCAGGCCCGGGATCACGACCGCCGGGATCAGGACGTTCAGGGAGAGGGTGTAGCCGAAGATGACCCACTCCGTGCCCCACCCCGGCATGAGCCGCAGCGACCCCTCGAGGAAGAGCATGTACCAGTCGGGCTGGGCGCCCGCCCCGATGGGGGAGGGGTCGTAGGGCCCGTAGTTCCAGACGTTGTTGATGCTCATCGTCGCGCCCATCAGGGCGAGGATGCCGAAGACGATGAAGAAGTTGCCGCCCATCTTGGCGATGTACACCGGGAACAGGGGGTAGCCGACGACGTTCTTGTCCGTGCGGCCGCCACCCGGGTACTGGGTGTGCTTGTGCAGCACCATGAGGAACAGGTGCAGACCGATGAGCGCGAGGATCAGCGCCGGCACGAGAAGGATGTGCACGGTGAACAGGCGCGGGATGATGTGCTCGCCCGGGAACTCGCCGCCGAAGATGAAGTACGACATGTACGAGCCGATCACCGGGATCGACTTCACCACGCCGTCGGTGATCCGCAGACCGTTGCCGGAGAGCACGTCGTCCGGCAACGAGTAGCCCGTGAACCCGGCGGCGAGGCCCAGGATCATCAGCACCGTGCCGACGAGCCAGTTGATCTCGCGCGGCTTGCGGAAGGCGCCGGTGAAGAACACACGCATCATGTGCACCACGATGGAGGCCATGAAGACCAGGGCGGCCCAGTGGTGGATCTGCCGCATGAGCAGACCGCCGCGCACCTCGAAGGACAGGTCCAGCGTCGAGGCGAACGCCACCGACATCAGCTGACCCTGCATCGACTCGGGACCGTCGCCGTGGTACTCGACGAGCGCCATCGACGGGTCGAAGAACATCGTCAGGAAGACGCCGGTGAGCAGCAGCACGACGAACGAGAAGAGCGCCATCTCGCCGAGCATGAAGGACCAGTGGTCCGGGAAGACCTTGCGCGCGAACTCCTTGACCGCGGAGCCGACGCTCGTGCGCTGGTCGAGGTAGTCGGCGGCCTTGCCGGCCGGTGTGGTCGGCGTCTCGGTCGCGGAGGAGGGGCTGGTGTCGGTACTCACTTCAGACGCTCCCAGTAGCTCGGGCCGACGGGCTCGACGAAGTCGTGCTGCGCCATGAGGTAGCCCTCGTCATCGACCGTGATCGGAAGTTGCGGCAGTGGCCGGTTCGCGGGACCGAAGACGACCTTCGCGCCGTCGGCCATGTCGAACGTCGACTGGTGGCACGGGCAGAGCAGATGGTGGGTCTGCTGCTCGTACAGAGCCACGGGGCATCCCACGTGGGTGCAGATCTTCGAGTAGGCGACGATCCCGTCGTAGCTCCAGGTCTCGCCCTCGGGGGACTGGTCGGAGCGGAGGTCCTCGGGGTTCAGCCGGACGAGGAGCACGACGGCCTTGGCCTTCTCCGTGATCCACTCGTGGGACTGCATCTCTTCCTGCGAGGCTTCCGGGATGACGTGCGCCACGGAGCCGACCGTCAGGTCGGCGGCCTTGATGAGGCGACCGGAGGGGTCGTAGGCGAGCCGCTTGTTGCGGTCCCAGATCGTGTGGCGGAACTTCGACACGTCCCAGTCGCCGCCGACGCTCGAGATCAGGGGGACGGCGAAGGTCAGCGGGAACAGCGCCAGCGCGGAGACCGCGGCGCCCTTGAGGACACCACGACGGGCGATGCCGGAGTCCTCCACGCCGTCGGCGAGGTGCTGGACGGCGACCGCACGCACCTCGGGCGAGCTGGCCAGGTCGTGGCGCTCGTCCACGTGCTCGTGGTCGCTCATGAGCGACTTCGCCCAGTGGATCGCGGCGATGCCGATGCCCAGCAGGGAGATCGCCATCGTGACGCCCAGGAGAACGGTCGACAAGCGAGTGCCCTCGGTGGTCCCGTCCGGGCGCACCGCGAAGTAGGACACGACGCTGGCGATCGCGCCGAGGCAGGAGATCCCGAAGATCAGCGCGATGATGCGCTCGTTGCGCTTGGTCGCGTGCGGGTTCGTGTCCGTCAGGCGCTGCTTGTGCGCCGGGACGCCCGGGTCCTCGAAACGGTCGGGGGCGGTCGCGGAGGCGCTCGTGACCTCCTGCCCGGTGTTGGGGTTCTGGTTCTCGCTCACGAGGACTTCGCTCCGATCCACACAGCTGCACCGATCATCAGGCCGAGACCGACGACCCACGCCCACAGGCCCTCGCTGACGGGACCGAGGGATCCCAGCGTCAGGCCGCCGGCGGAACCGTCGCGCTGCTCGACGAGGTAGGCGATGATGTCGCGCTTCTCCTCGGGCTCGATGTTGGCGTCGTTGAAGACCGGCATCGACTGCGGGCCGGTCAGCATGGCCTGGTAGAGGTTCCGCTCCGAGACGTCGTCCAGGGGCGGTGCCCACTTGCCCTCGGAGAGGGCACCACCGGCACCGACGGCGTTGTGGCACATCGCGCAGTTGGTGCGGAACAGCAGGGCGCCGTTCGAGGAGTCGCCGAGCGACGCGTCCACCTGCTCGTCCGTGGGGATGGCCGGACCGGCACCGAGCGAGGCGACGTAGGCCGCGAGGTCCGCGGTCTGCTCCGGGTTCATCTGCGGCGGCTTCGCGGCGGCCTGGGGCCCGCTCATCTGCATGGGCATGCGCCCGGTCGAGACCTGGAAGTCGACCGCGGCGGCTCCGACGCCCACGAGGGACGGCGCCTCGGAGGTGCCCTCGGCGTTCGGGCCGTGGCAGGTGGCGCAGTTGGCCTGGAAGAGCCGCTGGCCCTCCTCCACGTCGGTCGCTGTGCTGGCTGTCTCGGCGGTGGCCGATGTGGGCGCCAGGACGGCGTACAAGCCGCCCGTGACCAGCAGCGCCAGCAGCAGCAGCACGACCGGGGCGGCCCGGTGGTGCCGGCGGGCGGCGAGTGCCTTCACGAAAATGTCCTCGTCTCGCAGGTGGATGGTGCAGGGTCGGGAGGGGGCGGCGTCCGTGCCGCCCGATGACTACTTCAGGACGTAGATCACCAGGAACAGGGCGATCCACACCACGTCGACGAAGTGCCAGTAGTAGGACACGACGAGACCGGTGGTGACCTCGTGGTGGGTGAAGCGCTTGGCGCGGAAGGACCGGCCCAGCAGGAACAGGAAGGCGATGAGGCCACCGACCACGTGCAGGCCGTGGAAGCCGGTCGCCAGGTAGAAGACCGAGCCGTAGGCGCTCGAGGAGATGGTCAGCCCCTCGTGGACGAGCTCCGCGTACTCGAAGATCTGCCCGGAGACGAAGATCGCGCCCATGATGTAGGTCAGCGTCATCCACTCGTTCATGCCCCAGCGACCCACCTGGAGCAGCGAGCCCGTGCGTGCCGGCTGGAACCGTTCGGCGGCCAGCACACCTGCCTGGCAGGTGATCGACGAGGCGACGAGGATGCACGTGTTGACCAACGGGAAGATCAGGGACACGTGCGACGCCTGGGCGTCCCACTCCGCCTCGGGCATGACCGAGCGCACGGTGAAGTACATGGCGAACAGGCCGGCGAAGAACATGAGCTCGCTGGCCAGCCACACGATCGTCCCGACCGAGACAGGGTTCGGTCGGTTGACGGTCACGTGCTGATGGGCGTGGGGGGCAGCAGCCGTTGCAGTCGACACATCAGCCATTATGGCTGACGTGAGGCGGGTTCGAGGACCCGAGGGGGTCGGATCGCGGAGATCAGGTTCACCGAATCTGCAGAATCATGCCGTCGGGACGCCGGTTGATGACGGATCACTGCAGACCGCCACGAAAAGACCACCGCTCGTCGGTGACCGAGGTGACGCACCTGTGCCACGATGCCATCAAACGTCTGCGAAGGGATGCTCGATGACGACAGGCCCCCGTGTCCTCCTGTACAGCGACGACGCCACCGTGCGCGACCAGGTGCGCCTCGCCGTCGGCCCCCGGCTCCATGCCGGGGCGGCCGACATCGCCTGGACCGAGGTCGCGACGGCGCAGCGGCTCGTCCCGACCGCCGAGGGTCGGCGGTTCGACCTGATCGTCCTCGACGGCGAGGCGGACAAGGCCGGCGGGATGGGCCTGTGCCGTCAGCTCAAGAACGAGGTCTACGACTGCCCGCCCGTCGTCGTCCTCACCGGACGGCCGCAGGACGCGTGGCTGGCATCATGGTCGCTCGCGGACTCCGTGGTGCCCCGCCCGCTCGACGCCTTCGTGGTGCAGCGGGTCGTGGCGGAGACGTTGTCGCAGGCTGCGTGAGCCGGCGGCACCGACCGCGCCCGTCCCGAACCGTCTCGCTGGAGTGAGTGCCGTGACCCTGAGTGCCCCGACCGAACGTACGTGGCCCGGAGTGCTCTCCGCGCTGATCTCCGGTGCGGACCTGACGGTCGACGAGACCGCCTGGGCCATGGACCAGGTGATGTTTGGGGAGGTGCCGGCTCCCCGGCTCGCCGGCTTCCTCGTCGGGCTGCGGGCCAAGGGTGAGACGGCGGCGGAGCTGACCGGGCTCGCGGACGCCATGCTGGCGCACGCCGTCCGCATCGAGGTCGCGGGCCCCACGCTCGACCTCGTCGGCACGGGCGGCGACCGGCACCACACCGTCAACATCTCCACGATGGCGGCCGTGGTGGTGGCGGGTGCCGGCGTGCGGGTCGTCAAGCACGGCAACCGCGCCGCGTCGTCGTCCTCGGGCTCCGCGGACGTCCTGGAGGCGCTGGGCGTGCGCCTGGACCAGCCGGCCGAGCGGGTGGCCGAGATCGCCCACGAGGTCGGGATCACGTTCTGCTTCGCCGGGATGTTCCACCCCTCGATGCGTCATGCCGCCACGGCACGCCGCGACCTGGGCGTCGCGACGGCGTTCAACTTCCTGGGCCCCCTGACGAACCCCGCGCAGCCGGGAGCCACGGCGGTGGGCTGCGCCGATGCCCGCATGGCGCCGCTGATGGCCGGTGTGTTCGCCTCCCGCGGCACGTCGGCCCTCGTGTTCCGCGGCGACGACGGTCTGGACGAGCTGGCCGCCACCGGCGGGACGACGGTGTGGGAGGTGCGCGACGGCGAGGTCGTCGAGCAGCGCCTCGACGCCGCGACGGACCTCGGCCTGGACCGCCTCCGCATCGACGACCTGCGCGGGGCGGACGCCGTGCACAACGCCCAGGTCGCCCGGGAGGTCTTCACGGGCACGGAACAGGGGCCGGTGCGGCAGACCGTGCTGCTCAACGCGGCGGCGGCGCTCGTCGCGGACGGGACGCTGCCCGGTACCGCGGAGGGCACCCTCGTCGAGCGGATCGGGCACGGGCTCGAGCACGCCGCGCGGAGCATCGACGAGGGCGGGACGGCCGACGTCGTCGAGCGGTGGGTGGCGGCGACCCAGGTCTGAGGCGCACGCTCGTGAGACGCGGTCTCGCGAGGGGTGTGGTCAGTCGTCGAGCCCGAGCGCGAAGGCCTGCTCCAGGTCGACGTTCGAGTAGGCCCGGAACGCGATGAGCGTCTCGGTGCGCAGCACGCCGGCGACCTTGCTGATGCCGTCGGCGATGACGGCCGAGAGCTCATCGTGCTCGGCGACCCGCACCATCGCCACCAGGTCAGCCTTGCCGGTGACGGAGTAGACCTCGCTCACCCCCCGCAGGTTCGTGACCTGGGTGGCGACCTCGGGGATCTGGTCCGGCACGGTGTCGATGAGGACGATCGCGGTCAGCATGCCGCCATCGTATCCGGGCCGCGCAGCGCCAGCGCGACCGATGCCGAGACGTCCTCGAGGTCGGCGTGGGCGACCGCGGAGCGGACCGGGCACGTCCACGGGTCCGAGGCGTGCACCAGGCGGACGCCCGGCTGGTCGAGCCAGTCCAGGACGAGCGCCGCCTCCTCCGGGTGGCAGGCCGGCGCGGGTGGTGGCGGGGGATCGACCACCTCGGCCGTGGCGCGCAGCGCGTCGACCACGGGCAGCGGGTCCTGGTGCGGTCCGGTCACGGCGGTGCCGGCGAACCGGGCGTGCCGCACGACGATCAGCTCCCAGCCGCCGGCCGCCGTCGGCCGGGCGGCGACGAGCTCGGCGCACCGGCTCAACGGGTCGAGTCGCTGCGCGCGGGCGGCGGCACGCACGAACGTCCGCAGCCGGTGCGTCACCTGACCGGCCTCCTCGAAGCGTTCCTGGCCGGCCAGCCGCGCCACCCGCTCGGCGAGCGCGCGGACGACGGCGCCCGGGTCGCCGGTCAGCGCGGCCCGGGCCTCCTCGACGACGGTCGGGTAGTCCGTGTCCGGCCCCGCCGTCGCGGTGCAGGGTGCCGAGCAGCGCCCCAGCCCTGCCAGGGCGCACGGGCTGCGGGGTGCGCGGGCGACCGCGGGCAGCCGTTGCGTGCACTGTCGCAGGCCGATCGCGTCGTGCAGGGCCTCGACGGCGGCGGACGCCGCTCGGCGGGAGGTGAACGGTCCGATGTGGGGCACGTCCCCGCGCACCTCCGGGACGACGGACAGCCGGGGGTAGGCCTCGTCCGTCAGCCGCACCCACGACTGCCGCTCGGGATGCTTCGAGCGCCGGTTGTACCGCGGTGCGTGCTCGGCGATCAGGCGCAGCTCGCGGACCTGGGCCTCCAGCGGCGTCGCGCAGACGACCGGGGTGACGGCGTGCGCGATGCGGACCATCTCCGTGATCCTCCGGCGCTTCTCGGCGGCGGTGAAGTAGGACCGCACCCGCTGGCGGATGTTGGTCGACGTGCCGACGTAGAGGACCTCGTCGTCCGGACCGCGGAAGAGGTACACGCCCGGGGCGGTGGGCAGCCCGTCAGCCAGGGTCACCTTGCGGCGCACGTCCGCCGGCACGGGGTCGGCGGCGGTGGCCAGGTCCTCGAGGTGCGTCACGCCGAGCGGTGCCAGACGTTCGAGCAGCGCGTGCAGCACGTCGACGGTGGCACGGGCGTCGGCCAGCGCCCGGTGGTCCGGCGAGGTGCGGGCGTGGAAGAGCCGGGCCAGCGTGGACAGCTTGTGGTTGGGCGCCTCGTCGCGCGAGACCGCTCGTCGGGCCAGCGGCAGCGTGTCGACGACGGCGAACCCGGGCCAGGTGTATCCCAGGTCGGCGCACGCCGCGCGCAGGAAGCCGACGTCGAACGGCGCGTTGTGGGCGACCAGCACGCACCCGTGGGAGAACTCGAGGAAGCCCGGCAGCACGAGGTCGATGTCGGGTGCGGTCGAGACCATCGCCGTGGTGATGCCGGTGAGCCGCGCGACGAAGGCCGGGACCGGACGGCCAGGGTTCACGAGCGACTGGAACTCACCGACGACCTCGCCGCCGCGGACCTTGACGGCACCGATCTCGGTGATTCCGGCGTCGCTCGCCCGGCTGCCGGTGGTCTCCAGGTCCACGACGACGAAGGTGACGTCCTGGAGCGGCGTACCCAGGTCCGCGAACGACGGCTGCACCGCCGTCGTCGCGGCCTGCGGTGGTGGTGCGATCGACATGGCGGGGACCGTAGCCCCCGCCACCGACAGGTCAGGCGGGGGACTGCTCGCGGTCATCGACGTAGAGCGCGTCCACGTCGTCGGAGAAGTCGGCCAGGACGACCGAGCGCTTCACCTTCAGCGACGGGGTGAGGTAGGCGTTCTCGACGGTGAGGTCCTCCGCGAGGATCGAGAACTTGCGGATCGACTCCGCCCTCGAGACGGCCTGGTTGGCCCGCGCGACGGCGGCGTCCAGCGCGGCGAGGACGTCGGGGTCGGTCCGGGCCTCCTCGACGCCCAGGGCGGGCTTGTCGTGCATCTTGAGCCAGCCCGGCAGGCCCTCGGGGTCGAGGGTGATCAGCGCGCCGATGAACGGCCGGTTGTCCCCGACGACGACGCACTGGCTGACCAGGGCGTGCGCACGGATCCGGTCCTCGAGCGCGGCCGGCGCGACGTTCTTGCCGCCGGCCGTCACGATGATCTCCTTCTTGCGGCCCGTGATCGACAGGTACCCGTCGTCGTCGAGCGTGCCGAGGTCGCCGGTGCGGAACCACTCGCCGTCGAACGCCTCGGCGGTCGCCTCGGCGTTGCCGCGGTAGCCGCGGAAGACGTGCACGCCCTGGAGGAGGATCTCGCCGTCCTCGGCGATGCGCACCCCGCAGCCGGGCAGCTGGGTGCCGACGGACCCGATCCGGTTGGCCGCGGGCCGGTTGACGCTCGTCGGCGCGGTGGTCTCGGTCAGCCCGTAGCCCTCGAGGATCGTCAGCCCGATCCCCCGGAAGAAGTGCCCGAGCCGCTCGCCGAGCGGCCCGCCGCCGGAGACCGCGTAGCGGGCCTGCCCGCCGAGGGCGGCCAGGAGCTTGCCGTAGACCAGCTTGCCGGCGACCTTGTGCTGGACGTTGAGCCACAGCGACGGCCCGCCGGTGTCCTGCGCGCGGGACCACGCGATCGCGGTGGCGGCGGCCCACTGGAAGATCTTCAGCTTGCCGCCGGCCGCCGCCTTCTGCTCCGCCGAGTTGTAGACCTTCTCGAACACGCGCGGCACGGCGAGCACGAACGTCGGCTTGAACGTCCCGAGCCCTTCCGTGACCGTCTTGACGTCCGCCCAGTGGCCCAGCACGCTGCCGCCGGCGATCGCGAGCACCTCGATGAACCGGGCGAAGACGTGCGCCAGGGGGAGGAAGAGCAGGGTGCGGCCCCCGGCGGCGAAGACCTCCGGTACGGCGGCGACGGCGTTGGTGGCGAGCGAGGCGAAGTTGCCGTGGGTGAGCTCGGCGCCCTTCGGGCGACCCGTGGTGCCCGAGGTGTAGATGATGGTGGCCACGTCGTCGAGCCCGGCGAGCCCGCGGCGTCGGGCGATCTCGGCGTCGTCGACGTCGGCCCCGGCCGCGACCAGGTCCGCGATCGCCCCGTCCTCGATCGAGAGGACCTCGCGCAGCGTGGGCGCGGAGCCGGCGACCTGGTCGACGACGGCCGCGAGCGTGGCGTCCTCGACGACCAGGACCGTGACGCCGGCGTCGGTGACGATCCACTCGACCTGCTCGGCCGCTGAGGTCTCGTAGACCGGGACGGGCACCGCCCCGGCCGCCCACGCGGCGAAGTCCAGCAGGGTCCACTCGTAGCGCGTGTGGGACATGATGCCGACCGGGTCGCCCGGCTGGACGCCCTTGGCGACGAGTCCCTTGGCCACGGCCACGACCTCGGCGTCGAAGGCGGCGTTGCTCAGGCTCTCCCAGCCGTCGCCGGCGGGGCGCTCGACGATCGGGGCGTCCGGGTCCTTCGCGACCCTGTCGGTGATCAGGTCGTTGAGGTTCGACGTCGGGGGCAGCTCTACGAGCTGCGGGGTGGTGATCTCGTCCATGCTGACTCCAGTGGCAGGGCTCGTCCGTGGCGGTCACGATACCGGGTCGCACAGGTGCTGCGGTCACCCCTCGCACCACCTGGTGGACGGTGCGTGCGGTGCGGTGCCGGGTCGGTAGTGTTGTCCCCGGCGCGCCCGGGCGTGCCGACCGTGCCGGTGCGACGGACTCCGTCGGCCCGGCGTCCCCGAGATCGAACGTGAGGACTTGACGCATGCACGCCATCGGAGTCGACATCGGCGGAACGAAGATCGCCGTCGGGGTCGTGGACGAGGCCGGTCGCATCCTGGCCAAGGTCCGGCGGGACACCGCCGCCGATGACGTCGCGAGCATCGACCGGGCGATCGCCGACGCGTGCACCGAGCTCGCCGCGGAGCACGAGGTCGGTGCGATCGGTCTCGCCGCCGCGGGGTTCGTCAGCCCGGACCGCAGCTCGGTGCTCTTCGCGCCGAACATCGCGTGGCGCGAGTACCCGCTGGCTCAGCGGGTCAGCGACCTGGTGGACCTCGACGTGCCCGTCGTCGTCGAGAACGACGCCAACGCCGCCGGGTGGGCGGAGTTCCGCTTCGGTGCGGCGCGCTCGGCCACGGACATGCTGCTGCTGACCATCGGCACGGGCCTCGGGGGCGCCGTCGTCGTGGACCGCGAGCTGGTCCGGGGCAAGTGGGGCGTCGCGGCGGAGGTCGGGCACATGCGTGTGGTGCCCGGCGGCCACTACTGCGGGTGCGGGCACGAGGGCTGCTGGGAGCAGTACGCGTCGGGCACGGCGCTCGTGCGCGACGCCCGCCAGGCGGCCACGGCCACACCGGATCGCGCCGGCCGGCTCGTCGAGCTCGCGGGCGGGGACCCGGCGGACATCACCGGGCCGCAGATCACGCAGGCCGCCCAGGACGGGGACGAGCTGGCGATCGAGCTCCTCGCCACGCTGGGCCGGTGGATCGGTGAGGGCTCGGCGTCGGTCGCGGCGCTGCTCGACCCGGAGCTCATCGTCCTGGGCGGTGGCGTCGGAGCGGCGGGGGACCTGCTGCTCACGCCGGTGCGCAAGGCCTACGAGGCGCAGCTCTCCGCGCTCGGGCACCGGCCGGTCGCGCAGATCGAGCTGGCGCAGCAGGGCAACGAGGCGGGCATCATCGGCGCCGCCGACCTGGCGCGCCGCTGACCCCGCAGGGTCGCCCGGGCCGACGTCGTCCGGATCCTCCGCCTCGGACGAGCCGATGTCGTCCGAGTCTGCGGCTCGGCTGCGGGCGAGTGCCTCGTTCCTCGGCCCGCACCCTCGCCGCGCCTCCGACTCGGACGAGCCGATGTCGTCCGAGTCTGCGGCTCGGCTGCGGGCGAGTGCCTCGTTCCTCGGCCCGCACCCTCGCCGCGCCTCCGCCTCCGCCTCCGCCTCCGCCTCGGCCTCAGACGACGGCGCCGGGGCCGTCGTCGTCCGGGTCGCGCCGGTGCGGCATCCGCCAGACCAGGGCGGCCACCGCAGCGAGGAAGGCCCCGCCACCGGCCGGCCCGAGCCAGCCCGGGACCCTCAGGTCCGGCAGCATCGCGACCACGACCACGCCCACGACCGTCAGGACGGGGACGGCGACCGCGACCGTCCACGCGAGCGTCAGCAGGGGGTCGCGGTGCGCCACGGGCTCGGGCTCGGGCGGCACGAAGTGGTCGTCGGCCTCCTCGAGCGCCTCCACCTCCGGTGTCGTGGGCCAGTCGCGGGGGCCGCTGGAGTGTGACGCCACGGGAGGGTCGGCCGGTGGCGGGGCGTCGTCGTCGGGCCGGGCGGGTCGTTCCGCGTCCTCGACGACGAACCCGGACTGCTCCACGTCGCCCAGACGTGCGACGATGTCGGACCATCGGGCGTCGACGTCAGCGTCCGGAAGGTCGTCCGGTTCCGCGTCCCGGTTCGGTGAGGCCATGGGACCACTCTATTGTCGTCGGCGACGCCGCGAGGAGGACCGTTGTTCTACTGGATCATGAAGCACGTGCTGGTCGGGCCGTGGCTGCGCCTGGCGTTCCGCCCCTGGACCCGGGGCGTGGAGCACGTGCCGGACGCCGGCGGCGCGATCCTCGCGAGCAACCACCTGGCCGTCATCGACTCGTTCGTGCTGCCGATCGTGCTGGAACGGCAGGTGAAGTTCCTCGGCAAGTCGGACTACTTCACGGGACGCGGTCTCAAGGGCCGGCTGGTGGCCGGGTTCATGCGCGGCGTCGGCACGATCCCCGTGGACCGCTCGGGCGGCAAGGCGAGCGAGGCCGCGCTGCGCACGGGGCTGCGGGTGCTCGACGAGGGCGACCTGTTCGGCATCTATCCGGAGGGCACCCGCAGCCCCGACGGCCGCCTCTACCGGGGCAAGACCGGCGTCGCCCGGCTCGCCCTGGAGTCGGGCGCCCCGGTGGTCCCGGTCGCGATGGTGGGCACCGACGTCGCCCAGCCCCTGGGGCGGGTGGTGCCCAAGCCGCGGCCGATCGGCGTGGTCTTCGGCGAGCCCCTGGACTTCAGCCGCTACCGGGGGATGGAGTCCGACCGGTTCGTGCTGCGGGCCGTGGCGGACGAGATCATGTACGCGATCCTGCGGCTCAGCGAGCAGGAGTACGTGGACGTCTACGCGGCGACGGCGAAGGTGCGGATCGCGCAGGGACTGCCGGTCGACGCCACGCCCGGGACGTCGCGCCCGGCCCGGGCCGAGACGGAGGCGCCCGTGACGCGCGCCGAGCCGGAGCCGCCCACGGCGGGACCGCAGGACCTCGCGGGCTGAGACGTCGTCACGGCCACGCTCGCGGCCTCATAGGATGGGCAGCGCTGTTCATCCCCCAACGAGAGGTAGCCCCTCATGTCGGTCCGTCGTGTGGCCCTGCTGACCGCCGGTGGTTTCGCCCCCTGCCTGTCCTCCGCCGTCGGAGGTCTCATCGAGCGTTACACCGAGCTCGACCCGTCGATCGAGATCATCGCCTACCAGTACGGCTACCACGGCCTGCTCACCGGGACGAAGATCGAGATCGACGACGAGGGCCGCCGCCAGGCGGGCGTCCTGCACCGGTTCGGCGGCTCGCCGATCGGCAACTCCCGGGTGAAGCTCACCAACGCCGCCGACTGCGTCAAGCGGGGGCTCGTCCAGGAGGGTCAGGACCCGCTGCACGTGGCGGCCGAGCAGCTCCAGGCCGACGGCGTCGACGTGCTGCACACCATCGGTGGTGACGACACGAACACCACGGCCGCCGACCTCGCGGCCTACCTGGCGGAGAACGACTACGACCTGACCGTCGTGGGGCTGCCGAAGACCATCGACAACGACGTGGTGCCGATCAAGCAGTCGCTCGGGGCGTGGACCGCCGCCGAGGAGGCCGCCGGGTTCGCCGCGAACGTCATCGGCGAGCACCGCTCGGGTCCGCGCATGCTCATCGTGCACGAGGTCATGGGTCGTCACTGCGGGTGGCTGACGGCCGCCGCGGCCGCGGAGTACCGCAAGTGGCTGGACGCGCAGGAGTTCGCGCCGGCCCTGGGCCTCACCCGGGAGCGCTGGGACGTGCACGCGGTGTTCCTGCCTGAGCTGGCGCTCGACATCGACGGTGAGGCCGAGCGCCTCAAGGCGATCATGGACCGCGAGGGCAACGTCAACATCTTCCTCTCCGAGGGTGCGGGCATGCACGAGATCGTCGCGCAGCTCGAGGCCGCCGGCGAGGAGGTCCAGCGCGACCCGTTCGGGCACGTCAAGCTCGACACCATCAATCCGGGCCAGTGGTTCGCGAAGCAGTTCGCCGAGAAGCTGGGCGCCGAGAAGGTCATGGTCCAGAAGTCGGGCTACTACTCCCGCGCCGCGGCCGCCAACGCCGAGGACCTGCGCCTCATCAAGTCGATGACCGACCTGGCGGTCGAGTGCGCGCTGCGCGGCGAGGCCGGCGTCATCGGCCACGACGAGGAGGACGGCGACCGGCTCAAGGCGATCGCGTTCCCGCGCATCGCCGGGGGCAAGGCCTTCGACGTGCACACCGAGTGGTTCGGCGAGCTGCTGGCCGGCATCGGTCAGTCCCTCGTCCCGGCGCAGCCGGCCGAGCACTGAGGCGGTCGGGCACCATGAGCAGCGCCGTCGACTCCGTCGCGCCGGGGACCGACCCGGACGGCCTGGACCGGTTCCGCGGCCTCGAGGCGCGTCAGCAGCCGGTCTGGCCCGACACCGACCGGCTGGCCGCCGTCGCGGACCGGCTGTCGGTCGCGGCGCCGCTCGTGGTGCCCGCCGAGGCGGACACCCTCACCGAACGGCTCGCGGCGGCGGGCCGCGGCGAGGCGTTCCTGCTGCAGGGCGGCGACTGCGCGGAGACCTTCGCCGACGCGAACGCCACGCGCATCCGCAACAAGGTCCGCACGATCCTGCAGATGGCCGTCGTCCTGACGCACGGGGCGAGCACTCCCGTGGTCAAGATGGGCCGGCTCGCCGGGCAGTACGCCAAGCCCCGCTCGTCGGACGAGGAGACGCGCGACGGCGTGACCCTGCCGTGCTACCGGGGAGACATGGTCAACGGCCACGCCTTCACGCCGGAGTCGCGGATCCCGGACCCCGCGCGCCTCGAGCAGGCGTACCGGATCTCGTCGGCGACGGCGAACGTCGTGCGCGCCTTCACCCAGGGCGGCTACGCGGACCTGCGCCGTGTGCACGAGTGGAACCGCGGGTTCATGCAGAACCCCGCCTACGCCCGCTACGAGCGCACGGCGACGGAGATCGACCGCGCGATCCGCTTCATGGACGCCTGCGGCGCCGACTTCGACGCGCTGCGCACGGTCGAGTTCTTCCTCAGCCACGAGGCGCTGATCCTGGACTACGAGCGGGCGCTGACCCGGATCGACGCCCGGACGGGACGGCCGTACGCCTCGAGCGCGCACTTCCTGTGGATCGGCGAGCGCACCCGTCAGCTCGACGGTGCGCACGTCGAGTTCCTGTCGCACGTGGCCAACCCGATCGGCGTCAAGCTCGGCCCGACGACGAGCCCGGACGACGCGATCGCGCTGGCGCGCCGGCTCAACCCCGAGAACCGGGAGGGGCGTCTGACGTTCGTCGCCCGCATGGGGGCGGGCCGGGTGCGCGAGGTGCTGCCCGACGTCGTGGAGAAGGTCACGGCCGCGGGGGTGGCGGTCACGTGGGTCACCGACCCGATGCACGGCAACACCATCACCTCGGAGTCGGGCTACAAGACGCGGCGGTTCACCGACGTGCTGGACGAGGTCACCGGGTTCTTCGAGGTGCACCGCGCGCTGGGGACGGTGCCGGGCGGGCTGCACATGGAGCTCACCGGCGACGACGTCACGGAGGTGCTGGGCGGCAGCGAGGAGATCTCCGACGCCGGCCTGGCCGAGCGCTACGAGACCCTCGTGGACCCGCGGCTCAACCACCAGCAGTCGCTGGAGACGGCCTTCCAGGTCGCGGAGATGCTCACCAGACGGTGAGCGTCACGGTCGACCCGACCGGCGCCTCGCCGTCGAGGTCCTGGAACCGGACGGTGTCGAGCAGACCGCCGAGGTAGCGGTTCACGTCGACCTCGAACCCGGCGTCCTCCAGCGCGGTGGTCGCCTCCTCGCTCGACAGGCCGACGACGTCGGGCACCTCGGCGTCCGGCGGGCCGGCGGAGAGGGTGAGCGTCACGGTGTCGGTGCGCCGCGCCGTCGTGCCCTGCTCGGGGTCCTGGCTCAGCACGCGCCCCTCCTCGACGTCCGTGGAGGGCTCGGGGTCGCCGTACGCCACCTCGAGCCCGGCGTCGGCGAGGTCGGACTCGGCCCCGTCCTGGCTGCGGCCCGCCACCTGGGGGACACGGACCGGCGCGGGGCCGTCCGAGACCGTCAGGCGGACCACGGTGTCGTGCGGCTGCTCGGACCCCTCGGTGACCGACACGTCGAGGACCTCGTCCTCGGGGACGTCGTCGTCGTGGGCCGTCCGGGCGTCGCCGACGTCGAACCCGGCGGTCCGCAGCGCCGCGGCGGCCTCCTCCTGCGTCGCCCCGACCAGCCCGTCGGGCACCGGCAGCATCAGCACGCCCAGTGAGACGGTCAGCGCGACGCTGCCGTCCTTGCGCACGCGGTCGCCGGGGGCGGGGTCGGTCGCCACGACGTCGCCGGCCGGGACCTCGTCGTCGTGCGCCTCGGTCGTGGACGCCTCGAGGCCCTGCGCGGCCAGCGTCGCGACGGCGTCCTCCTCGGCGGAGCCGACGAGCTCGGCGGGCACGCTGGTCCAGGCTCCCGGGCCGTCGGTGAACCACCACCACGTGCCGGTCGCCCCGCCGCCGAGCATGAGCACGAGCACCACGAGCCAGGTGAGCACGGCCCGGCGGCGTCGCGGGCGGGCGGACCGACCGCCGTCGGCGTCGTGGCGCTCCAGGGTGCTGGTGGGGGAGTCGACCAGGTGCTCGGTGGGGTGGTCGTGCACCGAGACGTCGGCGAAGAACCCCGTGGGGATCTCGTCGACGCCGTCGACGGGCGCCAGGTCGCCCGCATCGGGGTCGTCGGTGCCGTCGGGCCCGGAGCCCGCCGCGTCCGGGCGCTCGGGCGGGTCGGCGGCGCGCTCGAGGACGGCCGGGTCGAGCACGGCGCGCAGCCCGACGACGGCGGCCAGCGCCGCACCGGCGTGCGCCGGCCGGCGGTCGGCGTCCCGTGCGGTGAACGCGGCGACGAGCTCGTCGATCTCCGGGGCGAGCCAGTCCACCCGCTCCGACGGCGCCGGGAGGTCCTCGTGGACGTGGTGGAACGCCACCTGGATCGGTGGTTCGCCCGGATAGGGCAGCGTGCCGGTGAGCATCTCGTGCAGCAGCACGCCGACGGCGTAGACGTCGGTGGCGGGACTGCACCCGCCGGACGTGATGACCTCCGGCGCCAGGTAGGCGACCGTGCCGAGGATCGTCCCGGTGGCCGTCGAGGTGACCTCGGTGACGGCGCGGGCCAAGCCGAAGTCGGCGACCCTCACCCGTCCCTCGTCGTCGACGAGGACGTTCTCGGGCTTGACGTCGCGGTGGACGAGCCCGACGCGATGGGCGGCCGAGAGTGCGGCGAGGACCTGCTCGGCGACGTCCAGGGCTCGTCCGACCGTCAGCGGGCCCTCCTGGAGCTCACCGCGCAGGTTGGTCCCCGCGACGTACTCCATCGTCAGGTAGCTCGTCTGGCCGTCGACCCCCTGGTCGTAGACGGCGACGACGCCCGGGTGGGAGAGGCGGGCCGAGGCGCGGGCCTCGCGGCGGAACCGGGAGACGAAGCTCGCACCCTCGACGCCCTCGGCGAGGTGGGCGTGCATGACCTTGACCGCCACCTCGCGCCCGAGCCGGCGGTCCTGGGCGCGGTAGACGGTCGCCATCCCGCCGCGGGCCACGCGCGCGACGATCTCGTACCGCCCGTCGACCAGGCGGCCGACGAGGGGATCGGACGTCACCATGGCCACGGCAGCGATTCTAGAAGGGCCGGCCGCGCTCGGCCCGCAGGCGCGGCGGGCTAGGCTGGCGCCCGTGAGCGACGCACCGCAGTACCTGCCCCTGGACGACCTCGTCGGCGACTGGCTGACGCTTCCCGCCCTCGCCGACGCGATCGGCGTGGAACCGAGCCGGGCCCGCGGCCTCGTCGCCTCCCGGCACGTGATCGGTGTCAAGCGCGGTCAGCGCAAGACGTTCCAGGTCCCGGCGGCGTTCGTGGTGACCGGTGAGCACGGCGAGCCCGTGATCCTCGAGACGCTCCGCGGCACGGTGATCCTGCTGTCGGACGTCGGCTTCTCGGACGCCGAGGCGCTGCGCTGGCTGTTCACCCCGGAGGAGTCGCTCGGGACCTCGCCGATCGAGGCGCTGCGCTCCGGCCGGCGTGCGCAGGTGCGCCGGGTCGCCCAGGCCCTGGCCTGACCGGTCCGTCACGCGGCCCGGTCGACGGCGGCCCGCGCGAGACCGGTGAGGACCTCGCGGCCCTGCGGGTCGAGGTCGGCCGCGGTCAGCTCCGCGAGCCCCGACGTGGCGAGCTCGTCGATGAGTGCCTCCACACCCTGGACCGCACCCGAGGTGGTGATGGCCGCCCGCAGCGCGGCGACGTCCTCGTCGGTCAGCCGCGGGTCGCCGAGGTGCTTCGTCAGGAGGCGTCGCGCCTCCTCGTCCCCGTGGGCCAGCGTGCGGGCGACCAGCACGGTGCGCTTGCCCTCGCGGAGGTCGTCGCCCGCCGGCTTGCCCGTCACCGCGGGATCGCCGAAGACGCCGAGGAGGTCGTCGCGGAGCTGGAAGGCCTCCCCGAGGGGCAGGCCGGCCGCGCTGATGGCCTCCACGCGGTCCGACGACGCGCCGGCCAGCACTGCACCCAGCGCGAGCGGCCGCTCGACGGAGTAGCGGGCGGACTTGGCGCGCAGCACGAGCCGGGCCCGCTCCTCGTCGGCCGCCGGGTCGTCGCCCCACGTCTCGGCCTGCACCAGCACGTCGAGGTACTGGCCGACGACGACCTCGCTCGTCATCGCGTCGAACAGGTCCCGGGCCGCCGTCGCCACGGCGGGAGGAAGCACGTCGAAGGCGGAGCCCGCCTCGCGGTGGCAGGCCACCAGGCACAGGTCGCCCAGCAGGATCGCGGCGGCCGTGCCGAACCGTCCGGCGTCGCCCGTCCAGCGCTGCTCGACGTGCCGCGCCTCGAAGACGCGGTGCGCCGTCGGACGGCCGCGGCGCGTGTCCGAGGCGTCCATGACGTCGTCGTGCAGCAGCGCCGCGGCCTGGAACAGCTCGAGAGCGGCACCCACCCGCACGACGGCGTCGCGGGCCGGACCGGCGGACGCCCCGCCGTGCGCACGGAACGACCAGTAGCAGAACGCGGCACGCAGCCGCTTGCCGCCCTCCAGGAGGGTCGAGAGGTGGTCGGTCAGCGCGGTCGTGCCGGGTCCGACGGCGGAGACCTCGTCGACGAGCCGGGTCAGGTGGCGCTCCAGCGCGACGTCGACGTCACGGCGCAGGTTCTCGATCTCGACCAGGTCGGAGGCGGCAGACATGGTCCACAGCCTAGTGTCGCGCCGGACCCGGCCCGCTCCTCGTGGGCCCGGCCCTGGCGCGGGCTACCCCTCGTCGCGGTCGTCGACGACGGTGCCGGACAGGGAGACGAGACGGCGCTCGCCGTCGTCGAGCACGCCGAGCAGGACCGTCTCCACGCGGGGCTTCTTCTTGCCCTTGGTGCGCGTGTAGGCCGTCTGGACGGTGAGCGCGGAGACGTCGACCGTCTCGGACTCGTCGAACCCCGCCTCGTCCAGGCGTTCGGCGTACCGGTCGACGACCTCCTGCGTGCTCAGCGGGGTCGACAGGTTCACGGAGACGTCCAGCAGGTCGTCGCCGACCGCGACGGCGGAGCTGGCGAGCAGGTCGGCGCCCTCCGGCGCACCGAGCAGGTCGGTCGGGAAGCCGGGGGCGTAGCCGCCGACCGCCGTCGCCGGGTCGTACGACGGCATCGCCGTGGGCGACGGTCCCTCCTGCTCGACGGCCGGTCCCCGGGGCGGGTCGTCGGCGGGGTCCGGGGCGCAACCGCTCAGCGTCGCCGCACCGAGCGCGAGGCACAGCGCAGCCCGGTGGGCGCGTCGCTGACGGGTCGTGAGCACGGCCTCACGGTAGTGGGTGCCCACCCCCAGCCCGCACGGTCCCCAACGCGGCCCTGCCCGACGGTGCTGCGCGAGCCTCCTGCGCTCTCATCGAGGCATGACGACGAGCCTGGAGCTGCCAGACCCCTCGACCATCCCGCTGCGGTCACCGCACGACGTGCTCGCAGCCGTCCCGTACCGGCTCGGCTTCCGGCCGACCGAGAGCGTCGTGCTCGCCTGCACCACCGCGCACGGCCTCCTCGGGCTCGTCGCGCGCACCGGGCTCGACGACCTGCGCGGACCCGGCGCGGCCGCGGGGGCGCGGACGCTGGCGCGCGCCGTCGCGGAGGCTCGCCCCGCGCGCTGCGTGCTCGCGCTCTACACGGCCGACGGCGTCGCTGCCGCCGCCGACGTGCTCGACGTCGTGCTGGGAGCCGTCGAGCCGCTCGTCGACGTCGACGCCTGGCTCGTGACACCGGAGGGCTACCGTGGGCTCGGCTGCGAGGACCCCACCTGCTGCCCCGACCCCGGGCACCCCCTCACGGCGCTCGACAGCAGCGAGGTGGGCACGGCCCACGTCCTGGCCGGCCATGTGGTCGCGTCCTCGGCCCGCGAGGCCTACGGGACGCCGCGAGCGGCGGACGAGCCCCGCAACCTCGCAGGACGCGCCGCGCGACGCAGCGAGGCCGCCTGTGCACGCGCCGCGGACGACGCCGACCGGGAGCGGTGGCGCGACGACGCGGTGGCGACCTGGCGTCGTGCGCTGCGCTGCGTGGACCTCGAGAGCGGCCCCGTCGGCGCCGCGCCGCTGGGGCCCGCACTGCTCGGCAAGGTCGGGGCGGCGCTCGCGGACCGGGTCGTCCGGGACGTCGCCCTGCTCACGCTGCTCCCCGGCGGCGAGGAGGCCGTCCGCGCCACCACCGGGGCCGACGGTCGCGAGCAGGCCGACGACGCGACGGCTCGGGCGATGGGCCGGGTGATCGACCCGGAGGTCGCCGTCGCTCCCGACCCGGAGGCGCTGGCCCGGGCCCGCGCCGTCCTGGAGCAGGTTGACGCGCACGTCCCGCAGCGGCTGCGCGCGCCGGGCCTGACGCTGCTGGCGTTCCTCGCCTGGTGGGCCGGCGACGGGCCACGGGCCTCCTTCCGCGTCACCGAGGCGCTGGAGGTCGACGAGGGCTACCGCCTCGCCCGGCTGGTCCACTGCGTCGTGTCCTCCGCGCTGCCGCCCGGCTGGATCCGGACGGGCGGCGGCCGCGCGCACTGAGCACCGCGACCGAACCCCAGACCGCACGGACGGTGGGCACCGTCCGGTAGCGTGCCACCATGGCGATCGTCGTGGGACACCTGGGAACGCCCGAGGGCAGGGAAGCGCTCGTCGCCGCGGTCTCGGAGGCGCGGCAACGTGAGAAGCCTCTCCTCGTCGTGAGTGCCGGCTCGGCGCCGACCTCCGAGGAGCTGGACGCCCTCGTCGCCAGGCTGGACGACGCCGGAGTGGAGCACCGGATCGTGCCGGGCACCGGCGATGTCGCCGAGGACCTGGTCCGCACCGCTGCCGAGCAGGAGGGCGAGCTCATCGTGATCGGCCTGCGACGGCGCAGCCCGGTCGGCAAGCTCATCCTCGGGTCCGGTGCTCAGCGCATCCTGCTCGAGGCCCCCTGCCCGGTGCTGGCGGTCAAGCCCTGAGGCGTTCCGACGGCTGCCGCGCGGCGCCGTCGTGCGCGGGAATAGGCGCCCGGCAACCTGGCGTTCACCCTGACATCACCCCGTCCCTGCCCCGGGATCGTGGTTCACGACACGCTACGGAAGCCGTGTTCTCCACCGGCCCCCAGATCGCGCCGGTACAATATAGGTATCCGCTCGAGCCGAGAGGCCATCGTCCCCGGCTGACACGGGCGGTTCACCGCCCCCTCGAATGCCGAAAGGTCGGTTTGTGGCGTCCACTGCGCAGAACCCCCCGCTGCCCCGAGAGTTCGACAACTCTGCCCTCTCCGAGCTGCTCGCTCACGGGACCGCGAACGGTCGCGTCGATGCGGAGAGCTTCCGCACCGCGTGCGAGACCGCCGCGGTGGGTGACCCCAGGCGCCTGAAGGCCGTGCTGCGCGCGTTCGCCACGGCAGGCGTGGAGATCGGTGTGCCCGTCGCCACCAAGGTGGCCGCGGCGTCGACCAGCAGCGGCGCGACCAAGACCGAGGCCCGCGCCAAGGCGCCGGCCGCGAAGAAGGCCCCCGCGGCGACCAAGCCGACGACGACCACGCGGTCGGTGTCGGAGGCGTCCGCGGACGAGGCACCGGAGGAGTCCGCCACCACGGCGAAGACCTCTGCGAAGAAGGCGCCCGCGAAGGCCGCCGCCAAGAAGGCCCCGGCCGCGAAGACCACGCGCAAGGCCGCGGCGAAGGCGCACAAGCCGGCGCCCGAGCCCGACGGTGTGCCCGTCGAGGACGACGACGAGCCGGAGCAGGTGCCGGAGCGGATCACCGCCCTGCCGCGCAACGGCCGCAAGAAGGAGGACGAGCGCGGCGGCTTCGTCGTCTCGGACACCGACGACGACGACCAGCCGGCCCAGCAGGTCGTCACCGCGGGCGCCACGGCCGACCCGGTCAAGGACTACCTCAAGCAGATCGGCAAGGTCGCGCTGCTGAACGCCGAGCAGGAGGTCGACCTCGCCAAGCGGATCGAGGCCGGCTTGTTCGCCGAGGAGCGCCTGAGCAACGACTACGCCGACTTCGACCGGACGAAGGCCAGCGCCGACGAGCGGCGCATGTGGCGCGACCTCAAGTGGATCGCCCACGACGGCCGCCGTGCCAAGAACCACCTGCTCGAGGCCAACCTGCGCCTCGTCGTCTCCCTCGCCAAGCGCTACACGGGCCGCGGCATGCTGTTCCTGGACCTCATCCAGGAGGGCAACCTCGGTCTGATCCGCGCGGTCGAGAAGTTCGACTACACCAAGGGCTACAAGTTCTCGACGTACGCCACGTGGTGGATCCGTCAGGCGATCACCCGCGCGATGGCCGACCAGGCCCGCACCATCCGAATCCCGGTGCACATGGTCGAGGTCATCAACAAGCTCGCCCGCGTGCAGCGCCAGATGCTCCAGGACCTGGGCCGTGAGCCCCTGCCGGAGGAGCTGGCCAAGGAGCTCGACATGACCCCCGAGAAGGTCGTCGAGGTCCAGAAGTACGGCCGCGAGCCCATCTCGCTGCACACCCCGCTCGGCGAGGACGGCGACAGCGAGTTCGGTGACCTCATCGAGGACTCCGAGGCCGTGGTGCCGTCCGACGCGGTGTCGTTCACGCTGCTCCAGGAGCAGCTGCACCAGGTGCTGGACACGCTGTCCGAGCGGGAGGCCGGCGTGGTCTCGATGCGCTTCGGCCTGCAGGACGGTCAGCCCAAGACGCTCGACGAGATCGGCAAGGTCTACGGCGTGACGCGCGAGCGCATCCGTCAGATCGAGTCCAAGACGATGTCGAAGCTGCGGCACCCGTCGCGCTCGCAGGTGCTGCGCGACTACCTGGACTGACAGCCCGCCGTCAGCGTGAGCCCGACGAGCGCAGCGCGCGAGAGCCCCGGTGCCGGACGTCCGGCACCGGGGCTCTCGCGTTCTCCGGGGGGTCAGGCGGCCGACCCCGGCCGGATCGCCGACCAGCGCGCGGACGGGTCGAGCACGCCGCGGGGGTCGTTCCTCTGCCGCAGCTCCACGAGTCGGGCGTAGGTCTCCGCGCCGAACCCCGTGCGCACCCGGGCGGAGGAGCGCGGGTCACGCTTGCCGGCGAAGTTGAGCAGGGCGGCGCCCGTGGCCCACGGGGCCATCGCGGCGTCGACCTCGCGGACGGCGTGCTCGCCGTCCGGCGGCTCGTCCGGAGCCCCGAGGGCGAGGACGAAGAGCGAGAAGGCGGCGTCGCGGCCGCCGACCGCGTTCGGCGTCGTCGGGGGCCGGGCGATCGCGCCGCCCAGGAGCCGCAGCTCGGCCATGAGCACGGGAGAACCGGGCGGCACAGCGGCCAGCAGGGCGTCCACCGCCGCGGCGGGCAGCGAGGTGAGCGTGGTCCCTCCCTCGAGGATCGGCAGGGGATCCTCCGGGTCCGCGTGGATCTCGCCGAGCCGTTCGTAGGGCAGGTCGCCCACCGCGTCGAGGACGGGCGTGGCGACGGCGCGCAGCTCGTCGACGAGCGTGTCCGGCCCGTCGCCGTGGCGGGCGTAGCGGACCGTGAGGACGGCGCGTCCTCGCAGCGGCTCGGGCAGGTCGGGCAGCGGCGGCAGGTTGAGACGGGCCACGGACGTCGAGACGTCGTCCGGCAGGCCGGTCGTCAGCTCGCGCCACCGGTGGAGCACCGGCGCGGCGTCCGCGACGTCGAACCACAGGGCACCGGCCCGGACGGTGGGCAGCGAGAAGAGGTCGAACGTCATCGCGGTGACGACGCCGAACGCGGCGCCTCCGCCGCGGAGAGCCCAGAAGAGCTCGGGATGGCGGGTCGGTGTCGCGGTGAGGACCTCACCTGCAGGAGTCACGACGTCGAGCGAGCGGACATGGTCGGCGGCGAAGCCGAAGGTGCGCGCCAGGGGGCCGAGACCGCCCCCGAGGGTGTACCCGACGACGCCGACGTGCGGCGACGAGCCGCAGAGTCCCCCCAGACCGTGAGGTGCACCGGCGTCGAGGACCGCCTGCCACGTGACACCCGCACCGACGGTGGCGGACCGGGCGACCGGGTCGATCTCGACCCGGTCGAGGCGCGACGTGTCGAGGAGGAGGTCACGTGGGCCGGCGGCGGGTGCCCCGTGCCCGGTGGCACGGACGACCACACCCAGGCCGTTGGCGGCTGCTCCGCGCACCGTGCGGGCGACGTCGTCGGCCGTCGCGGCGTGCACCACGAGCGCGGGACGCTGGGCCACGGACAGGTCGAACCCGGGGAGCGCCTCGGCGTACCCCGGATCGCCCGGGGCGCGGACCGCACCCTCGAGCGTCATGCCGAGCGCCGTCGCGAGCCGCGTGACGGCCCCGGCAGGCTCGGAGCCGAGCACGGTGCGGGTCGGAGAGGCGACGGGTGGTGTGGGTTCGACGGTCATACATGGAGGGAGGCCGACGGTCGCCGTTCGTGACATCCGGTCACCGACGCACGAGAGCCCCGCACCACGAGGTGGTGCGGGGCTCCCGGTCGGTAGGAGGCTGGCTTCAGCCGGCGCTCGTGGGGCCGGAGCCGTGCTCGGCGTGCAAACGGTCGGTCTCGTCCTGGATGTGCTCCGCGACGGGCTGGTAGGCGTCGGCGTGCGCGCGTGCGTGGTGTCCGCAGAAGAGGAGCTCTCCGACGGGCAGCACGACTCGCACGTAGGCCTGGGCCCCGCAGCGGTCGCAGCGGTCGGCAGCGGTCAGCGGCTGGGTCGTCGGTTCGGTCGTTGTGCTCACGCCTCCATCAAACCATCTCGTGGCGAAGTTGTTCCGCCGCGGGGGCTCGGTTCGCTCCCGGCGATCACGGCGCGGGTCACACCGGGGCCCGACGGCGGAGCGCCTGCGCGGGCGTGTCGGCATCCTGGACTACCCTCGTGCGCGTGACAGCCACCTCCGAGTCCGGGTACACCGCACGACACCTCTCCGTCCTCGAGGGCCTCGAGGCGGTCCGCAAGCGACCCGGCATGTACATCGGGTCCACCGACTCTCGCGGCCTGATGCACTGCCTGTGGGAGATCATCGACAACTCCGTGGACGAGGCGCTCGGGGGCCACGCCACGAAGATCCGCATCGTGCTGCACGCCGACACGTCCGTGACGGTCGAGGACGACGGTCGCGGCATCCCGGTGGACCGCGAGAGCAAGACGGGGCTGTCGGGTGTGGAGGTCGTGTTCACCAAGCTGCACGCGGGCGGGAAGTTCGGTGGCGGCTCGTACACGGCGTCCGGCGGTCTGCACGGGGTGGGAGCCTCCGTGGTCAACGCGCTCTCGTCCCGCCTCGACGTCGAGGTGGACCGCTCCGGCAAGACGTACCGCATGACGTTCCACCGGGGCGAGCCCGGGCTGTTCGACGACCCGGCCACGGGACCGACGCCGGACGCTCCGTTCGAGCCGTTCGTCGACCACAGCGAGCTGCCCGTGGTCGGCAAGGCGCCGCGCAAGGCCACCGGCACGCGGGTGCGGTACTGGGCCGACCGCCAGATCTTCCCGAAGTCCGCCGTGTTCGCCTACGACGAGCTCGTCACCCGCGCCCGCCAGACGACGTTCCTCGTGCCGGGGCTGGAGATCCTCGTCCGCGACGAGCGCGGCCTGCCCGGCACCCCGGGGGAGGACGGCCCCCACGAGGAGGTCTTCCAGCACTCCGGCGGTGCCGTGGACTTCGTCGAGTTCCTCGCCCCCGACACCCCGGTCACCTCGACGTGGCAGCTCAAGGGATCGGGGTCGTTCACCGAGACGGTGCCCGTGCTCGACGACAAGGGGCACATGTCGCCGCAGGACGTGAAGCGCGACTGCGAGGTCGACATCGCGTTGCGCTGGGGCGGCGGCTACGAGACCGAGCTGCGTACCTTCGTCAACATCATCGCCACCCCCAAGGGCGGGTCGCACCGCACCGGCTTCGAGCAGGGCCTGCTCAAGACCGTGCGCAAGCAGGTCGAGGCCAACGCGCGCCGGCTGAAGGTCTCGACACGCGACAGCTCGGAGCGGATCGAGAAGGACGATGTGCTCGCCGGCCTGACCGCCGTGGTGACCGTGCGCCTGGCCGAGCCGCAGTTCGAGGGCCAGACCAAGGAGGTCCTCGGCACCGCGCCGGTCCGCCAGATCGTCTCCCGGGTGGTGGAGAACGAGCTCAAGGCGCTGATGACCTCCACCAAGCGCGACGAGAAGGCGCAGTCGTCGCTGCTCATGGAGAAGGTCGTCGCCGAGATGCGCGCTCGCATCACCGCGCGCAAGCAGAAGGAGATCTCCCGGCGCAAGAACGCCCTGGAGTCCTCCTCGCTGCCGGCCAAGCTGGCCGACTGCCGCAGCGACGACGTCGAGCGCTCCGAGCTGTTCATCGTCGAGGGCGACAGCGCGCTGGGGACCGCCAAGCTGGCGCGCTCGAGCGACTTCCAGGCGCTGCTGCCCATCCGCGGCAAGATCCTCAACGTCCAGAAGGCCTCGATCAGCGACATGCTGCGCAACGTCGAGTGCGCGGCGATCATCCAGGTGATCGGGGCGGGCTCGGGGCGGTCCTTCGACCTCGACGCGGCGCGCTACGGCAAGATCGTGCTGATGACGGACGCCGACGTCGACGGCGCGCACATCCGTACGCTGCTGCTGACGCTGTTCTACCGCTACATGCGCCCGCTGCTGGCCGACGGCCGCGTGTTCGCCGCCGTCCCGCCGCTGCACCGGATCGAGGTGCTCGGCGCCGGCCGGCGCAAGGGCGAGTACCTGTACACCTACTCCGAGGCCGAGCTCAACGCCACCCTGCGCAAGCTCGACAAGGCGGGGCGCCGCTACAAGGACGACATCCAGCGGTACAAGGGCCTGGGGGAGATGGACGCCGACCAGCTCGCCGAGACCACGATGGATCCGCGCCACCGCACCCTGCGCCGGGTGACCGTCGAGCACGCCGAGGCGGCCGAGCGCGTCTTCGAGCTGCTCATGGGCTCGGACGTCGCCCCCCGCAAGGAGTTCATCGTCGCGGGGGCGCACGCGCTGGACCGTTCGCAGATCGACGCCTGAGCCGCCAGGTCGACGATCCGGTCCGGCACCTGTCCGGATCCCGGCACGGTGCGTGCCTTGGCGGCACCGCCGGATAGGCTCTGGGGTGTGAAGACCCTGATGCACACGACCTCGTCCCGCCTGCTCGCCGCGACCACGGCGGGTCTGCTCTGCGCCGGCCTGGTGGCCGGCTGCGCGGGAGACGACGAGGCGGCCCCGGAGGCGAGCGCACCCGCCTCGACGGAGGCCGACGCCGGTGGCGAGGAGACCGCGGCGGGAGACGTCACCGAGTTCTCGTACGCCGGCGAGCACGGCAAGACCGCGCTGGACCTCCTGCTCGTGCACGACCCGGACGCCGAGGTGAGCGGCGAGGGCGAGATGGCCTTCGTCACCGCCATCCAGGGGCGCGCTGCCGAGGACGGCGAAGAGTTCTGGGGGCTGTACGTCGACGGCGAGATGGCGCAGGTCGGTGCGGGCGCCCTGGAGACCGAGGACGGCCAGGAGATCCAGTGGAAGCTCGAGGAGATCGAGTGAGCCACGCCGCCGAGACGACGCCCGACCTGACCCGGCGCGAGCTGGCCGAACGCTGGTGGCGTCCCGCCGTCGCCACGCTGCTCGTCGTGGCGGCGGTCGTGTGGCGGCTCGTCAAGGACGACCTCGGCGCCCCGCCGAACCTCGAGCTGTCGACCTTCGCGGCGTTCGCCGCCGCCGGGCTGCTGCGCCACCGCCTCGCGATGCTGGCGCCGCTGGTCGTCGTCGCCGTCAGCGACGTCGTGCTGAGCAACTCGGCGATCCTCGTCTTCACCTGGTCGGCGTGGGCCGCGATCGGCGTCGCCGCGTGGTGGACGCGTCACGCCACAGGCGGACGCCGGTTCCTCGCCGCGGTGGCGTTCGGCGCCGGGAGCTCGGTCGGCTTCTACCTCTGGACCAACTTCGGTGTCTGGCTGCAGGGTCGCGGCACGTTCTACCCCGCCGGGTTCGACGGACTGATGGCGAGCTACGTGGCCGGACTGCCGTTCCTGCGACCCATGCTGCTGGGCAACCTGGTGCTGCTGCCCGTCGCGGCCGCCGTCGTCGCGCTGGTCGAGCGCCTCGAGCGGGCTCACGCCCTGGGCGTGGCGCCTGCCCTCGCGCGGTAGAAGCGGCTGACGGAGGGAGCGACCATGCCCCCCACGCCGACCATCACGGCGACCGCCGCCGTCGGGACGTCGGCGACGAAACCACGGCCGAGGCCCCCGACGGCGAGGTCGACCATCGCCTGCGGGTCGCCGAGCAGCGCTCGTGACGAGACCGAGGCCACGAGCGCCTGGAACGCGGCGCCACCGACCCACAGAACGAGGACGGCGGCTGCCCACGCCCCGAGCCGGCGGCGCGGTGCCCAGCCGCACCACGCGAGGGCGACACCGGTCAGGACTGCGGGCAGGAGCGCGCCGCCGAGGAAGATCAGGCGGACGGTAGCCGCCGGCAGATCGAGCATCCAGGCCGGGTGCACGCTCAGGAACGCGTCCCACCAGTATCCGGCGCCGAGGGCGCCCAGCGCGGCGGCGATCGTGGCGGTCGGCACCGAACCGGACGCGAGTTCCCGGCAGACGGAGACCGAGGTTCCGAGGAAGGCGAGTATCGCTGCCGAGATCGCCGCCAGGTAGACGAAGGACTCGGCGCCGGGGCGCAGGCCGCCCGCGACCACGGCGATGGTCTGGGCGGCGGCGCCGCCCTGGACGACGACGAGGCCTGCCGTCGCCGCGAGGGTGCTGCGGCGCGCAGCCTGCCGTGTGCGTGCTCCACGACGCAGCACCACACCGAGGGCCGCCCCGGGAAGCACGAGGATCCCGAACATCGGCATCAGGAAGTACTGGCTGAACGGCAGCAGGGCGACCGGCATGTCCTCCGGAAGGGTCGCGCTGCCCCAGAGGTTCTGCAGCGGCAGCACCATGCCCGTCAGGACCCAAGGAATCAGGCCGACGACGGCGGCACCGACGCCCAGCAGGAACCCGTTCAGCGGGGTGAGGGGTCGTGGGGTGTCAGCCATCGACGGCGATGATGCCACGTCCGGGCGACGGCGAGGCCCCTCAACCGACGACTGGTCGCCTACCGGTCGGCGTCCCGGTCCGGGGCGGCCAGGTTTCCGGTCGCCGGGGTGCCGTCCGCGAGCCCGTAGTGCAGGTGCACGACCCCGCGGGGGCTCGCCGTCGGAGGATCCATCAGCGTGAGGTTGGCGGGGACCTCGCCGCCGTCGAAGACCTTCTTGCCGACGCCGAGCACGACCGGGTACACCCACAGGTTGAGGCGGTCGAACAACCGCTCGCGCAGCAACGTCTGGACGAGGTCGAGGCTCCCGATGACCTTGATGTCCTCGTGCCGGTCGCGCACCTCGTCGATGGCCCGCGGCAGGTCCGTGCCGAGCCGCGTGGAACCCGCCCAGCCCAGGTCCGGGGCGCCGCGGGAAGCGACGTACTTGGGGATGCGGTTGAACAGCGTGGCGATGTCGTCGTCCGTACCGCCCTCCTGGTGGGGCCAGTGGGCAGCGAAGATGTCGTAGGTGCGCCGCCCGAGCACCAGGGCGTCCGTGCCCTCCAGGGCGGCAGAGATCTGGTCTCCGGTGGCGTCGTCGAACAGCGGCGCCTGCCAGCCGCCGAACGGGAAGCCGGCCGGGTCCTCCTGGGGGCCGCCCGGCGCCTGTCCCACGAGGTCGAGGGTGGCGAACAGCTGGATCTCGATGGTGCCCATGGAGTCCTCTCCGAGTTTCGTCGTGGCAGAGGTGACTGGCACCGGTGACCGAACTCATCGGAATGATCCGCCGACACGAGAGTTGTACGGACCGTGACTTCTCCTGACACCCGTCTCCAGATCGAGGTCTGGTCCGACGTCCTGTGCCCCTGGTGCTACATCGGCGACGCGCGCCTCGAGGCCGCGATCAAGGACTCGCCGCACGCCGACCGTATCGACGTGCGGATCCGCACCTTCCAGCTCGACCCCGACTTCCCGGCGACGCCGACGCCCGTCGTCGACTACCTCTCGGCCAAGAAGGGGCTGCCCGTCGAGCAGGCCGAGCAGATGGAGGCGCAGGTTGCCGACCTCGCCCGCGCCGAGGGCCTGCCCTATGCACCGAACCACCCCGTCCAGAACACTCTCGACCTGTTGCGCCTGGTGCACCTCGGCAACGAGCACGGTGTCGGCTGGCAGTACATGACGGCGATGCAGGCCGCGCTCTTCGGTGGTGAGGAGGGGGCGTTCGCCCCCGACGCCCTGGTCCGGCTCGGCACCGCGCTCGGCATCCCCGAGTCCGAGATCCGGGAGGTCCTCGCCGGCGACCGGTACGCCGACGCCGTCCGCGCCGAGCACGAGGAGGCGATCGCGTTGGGTGCTCGCGGCGTGCCGTTCACCGTGCTCGGACGCCGCCTCGGCATCCCCGGGGCGGTGCCGACGGAAGCCTACGGTCAGGCGATCGCCCAGGCGTGGGAGCAGGTCGATGCCTGAGCCGGGCGTGCAGCCGCTGACGTTCGTCGCGGCGGACGACGCCGCGGCCTGCGACCCGGTGACGGGCGTGTGCGCGGTCCCGGGCTCCGGTCAGCCCACGCCTGAGGACGCCGACGGCGCTCGCGAACGGTCTGTGCACCACACCGGCGTTGATGGCGCTGGGGTATCGCCGCGGGGTAGAAGAAGTTATACCCTGGAGCCATGAAGACGGCGATCAGTCTCCCGGACCACGCAGCGGGACGCTTCGACGATGTTGCCCGTCGACACGGCATGACACGGTCGGAGTTCTACCGACGTGCCGCGGAGCGCTACGCGGACGAGCTCAGCGAAGCCGATCTGACGAGGCAGATCGATGCCGCGATCGACGATGTCGGGCAGCCTGGCGATGAAGCCGCCGAGTGGCGGCAGGCTGCCAACACCCGGCTGGACGAGGGCATGGACGAGTGGTGATCCAGCGCGGAGAAGTGTGCTGGATCGACTTCGGTGAGCCGCGGAGAAGCGCTCCGGCCAAGAGGAGGCCCGCCGTTGTCGTTCAGTCCGACCAGTACAACGCGTCGCTGATCGCGACGGTCGTCGTACTCCCCATGACATCGAACACGGCGTTGGCGCGCCATCCTGGCAACGTGTTCGTGCCGGCAGCCGCCGCGGGGCTGCCGAAGGACTCCGTGGTGAATGTCTCGCAGCCGACGACGGTCGACCGGAGCGTTGTCGACCCGACGGGTGCGGTGCTTCCCGACAACCTACTCCGTGCCGTCGATACCGGGCTGCGTCGCGTCGTGGATCTGTAGGCGCTGATTCGGTCAGTCGTCGCGGGACGGCCGGGACGAGCGGAGCCGCTTCGTCGTGGCTCGCTGCTTCTTGGTGGCCAGGCGTCGCTCCTGGGACCCGCGGGTGCGCCGGGTGGCGCGACGCGGGGGTCCGGGCGGGGCGACGGCGTCGGCGACCAGTGCCGCCAGGCGGTGCGCCGCGGCCTCCCGGTTGCGTCGTTGCTCGCGGTGCTCGGACGCCGTGACGGTGAGGACGCCGTCGACCAGTCGGTGAGTCGTCCGGGCGAGGATCCGCTCGCGCTGGCCGTCGCTCAGCACCGCCGAGCGCCCGACGTCCCAGGACAGCTCCACCCGCGAGTCGGTCGTGTTGACGCCCTGCCCGCCCGGGCCGGACGACCGCGAGAAGCGTTCGGTCAGCTCGGCCCGGGGGATCGTCAGGGCAGGGCTGACGGCGAGGCCGTCGCGGGTCGGTGAGGACATGGCTCCATGGTGCCGCCGGATCGGGTGGCGGGTCACGCGGATTGTCGTCGTCAGGCACGCCACGCACTGAGCAGGTTAGCCGCGCTGAAGGTGAGGTCGGCGCCGTCGACCGGCAGGCCTTCGGGGCTGATGGCGGCGATCAGGGCGTCGCCGCTGCATGGCACCGTGCCGATCACGCCGCGCAGGTGCGTGATCTCGCGTCGGGAGATCTCACCGCCGGGGCGCCACTTGATGGTCCCGAGCAGTACGGTGCGCTCCCGGGACACGCCGACGAGGTCGACCTCCGTCTGCCCGTCGCGGGTCCACCAGGCCCGGACGTCCTCGATGCTCTCCAGCGGGGCTTCGTCCGGGGCGAGGCGCGCGATCGACTCGCGGACGAGAGGTTCGACGCTGCGGCCACGCCAGGAGGACCAGTCGCGCTCGAACCGCGCGAAGGCGTGGTCGGCCCGTCCGCGGGAGATGAGCTCGAGGCTGCGTTCGACGTAGCGGAACCAGAACCGCAGGTAGGGGTCGGTGACGCGGTAGCGACGCAGGCGCCCGGTCGAGGATGACCAGGCCGGCGTCTCCTTGACGACCAGACGCTTCTCGTCGGCCAGGACACGGAGGGCCCGGGTGGTACTGGTCTGGTAGCGCGTGACCTCCGAGTCCTCGAGGCCGGCGGGAATCAGGTCGTTGAACCGCGGCGTGGTGGTCTCGTCGGCGCCGATCGCCGCCAGGACCCGCGCAGCAGCGGGGGAGTCGGGGAACTCTGCGTCCAACGTGAACCGGGCGGTCGAGACGAGCGGGCTGTAGAGGTCGTCGAAGGAGTCGGCGACGTAGCGCGACACGTTGCCTCCGGACCGTGCGAGGTCGGTCACGAGGCGCGGATAGCCGCCCGTGACCAGCGTGGCGTCGAAGACCTCGGCCGGGGTGGCGTGGGGGAGTGCCTGTGCGATCTCGGCCGGGTTGAGGGGGTCGACGACGAGAGGCCGCAGGCGCCCGAACAGCGCTCGGCCGTACTCGGCGAGCCGGTCCATCATCGCGACGTCGGAGCCGACGAGGACGAGCAGGACCGGCAATCCCTCGAGCGTCTGGTCCCAGAGATTCTGGAGAGTTCCTTCGAGGGACGGATCGGCGGCCACGGCCCAGGGGAACTCGTCGAGCACGACGATGACGGGTCCCTGACGCGCTGCGACCTCGACCGTGCGGAACCAGTCGCGCCAGGTATTCAGGGAGAGGCCCTGGACCACCTCGACGCCGGAGAGCGGCCGGGTCGACGACGTGAGCGCCTCGGTCGCTTCGGCGACCTGCGTGCGCGTCGGTGCGCCGAGCGTCCCTGCCGCGAAGACGTAGGGCACGTCGGTACCGCGCACGAAGGTCTCTATCGCCGTGGACTTCCCCACCTGACGCCGGCCGCGGACCGCGACGATGCGCCCTTGCCCGTGGGTTCGCACAGCATCGAGATGCTCCGTCAATGCGCTGACGACGTCGGAACGGCCGTAGAAGGGAGCCCGAGGGCGAGAAGTCATGGACGTATCATACATCCATGTATGTAGCGTTGCTCCTCGATCAGTGAGCCGATCTCGCCCAGCGCGACAGCCCGGGCGCCCTCGCCCTGGTGGGAGATCGGTAGTGCAGGAACTGTGCGATCGGTAGCGTGGAATGGATTAGTAGAAGGATCTTCTACTATGTGGGACGCTGGACTCATGCGAGCGATCAGCATCACGGAGCTCAACCAGCAGACCTCCCGGGTGCTCCGCGAGGTGCAGGAGGGTGAGCAGCTGGAGATCTCGATGCACGGACGTGTGGTGGCACGCCTCGTGCCCGCCACGAACCAGGCGACATGGCTCGAGCGCAAGAAGGCCGAAGGTCGGATCACGCCGCCGTCGGCCCCTGATACGCCGCTTCCTGACCTCGTCGCGGCCCGATCCGGTATCTCGCTGGACCGGCTCATCGACGAGTCGAAGGGCGACCACTGACGTGGTGGCGTACATCGACTCGTCGATCGCGCTCCGCATGATCCTGGACGACCCGGGTAGCGCGGCCGTGCGCGCCTGGTGGACGGCCGCGCGGAACGCGGGCGAGGAGATCTACTCGTCCAAGCTCCTGCAGGTGGAGATGTCTCGCGTCCTCCAACGCGAACGGCTCTCCCTGGCGCTGAGCGTGCCGGTGCTGTCGGCGCTGTGGTTGATCGACATCGACGACGACGTCGTGCGCGCCGCCTCGACGATCAGCGCCGGGCAGCGCCTTCGCTCGTCGGATGCCCTCCATCTGGGGACGGCCACGTTGCTCGCCTCCGACGGCATCACCGTGGTGACGCACGATCTCCGCATGAAGGAGGTTGCCGTGGGCCTGGGGCTGACCGTCGTCGATCCCGCCGAGTAGCAGGGCGCCGACGCTCGATCCACCCATGTGCTGCAGCCACCTCGCGGACCCCGCCGGCTACTCCTGGATCGTGGAGCCGAGCTCGCCCAGCGCGACGGCCCGTGCGTCGCGGCCGCGGTCACCGCGCCGGGTGACGAGCGCTTCGACGAGTGCCTCGGTCACGAGCATCAGCGCGGCGCGGGACGTGTGCACCAGCTCGTCGCGGAACGAGTCGTTGACCGGCGGGACGACGAGCACCGTGTCGGCGAGCTGGGCGACGGGGGACTGCGCGAACGAGGTGATCGCCAGGACCGGGGTGCCACCGTCGTGCGCCGCGCGCATGACGGCGAGCGTCGCGTCGTTGGTGCCGGACCCGGAGACGACGAGGCACACGGCGTCGGGGCCGAGCTGGCGGGCCGCGATCCGTTGCGCGAGCGCGTCCTGGAGCAGTTCGGCGGGCCGGCCCGCCGACGTCAGGCGCAGCACGAGGTCGAGGCCGAGCGGCGAGGACAGCCCGTTCGCGACGACGAGCACGCGCCCGGCGTCGTCGAGCGCGGCGACGAACTCCTGCAGCACCTCTTCCGTGAGGCCGGACACCGTGTGGCCGAGACGGGCGGCGAACCGGGCGACGGACTCGCGCAGCGTGCCGAGCATGGTCCCGTCGGCCGGGGCATCCGCCGTCGTGCGCAGTGCGAGCTCGCGGGCTGCGGCGACACGTAGCTGCGGGTAGCCCTCGTAGCCGAGGGTCTGCGCGGCGCGGACGACGGTCGCACGGCCCACGCCGACGTCGTCGGCCACCTGCTGGGCGGAGCGTTCGACGGCGGCACCGAGGTCGGCGGCGACGGCCTCGGCGACGCGGCGCTCGCCGGGGTGCATCGAGGGCAGCAGGGCGCTGATGCGCGCCGTCGGGGGAGCATCGGTGGATCCGGTCCAGGTCACGTCAGGGCCCTTCCATGATGCGGCGGCGCAGCGCGCCCGAGACGGCGTCGACGACCATCGTCGTGACGACCACGACGATCAGCAGCATGCCGACGGTGTCCCAGGCACGATAGTTCGTGTAGTTCGCCAGCATGCTGCCGATACCGCCCGCGCCGACGATGCCGAGCACGGCGGACATGCGGATGTTGATCTCGAACCGGTAGAGCGCGAACGACATCAGCGCGGGCAGGGCAGCCGGCCACAGCGCCCAGCGGATCACGGCGGTGCGTCCGCCGCCCGCGGCCCGGACGGCGTCCGCGGCGCCGTCGCGCAGCGTCTCGATCGTCTCGTAGGTCCACTTGCCCTGGGTGCCGATCCCGGCGATGCCCAGTGCCAGCGCACCGGTGAACGGGGTCAGCCCGGTGACGGTGAGCAGGACGAGCGCGATGATCACCTCGGGCACGGCGCGGATGACGGCGAAGACGCCGCGCAGGGCCAGGCGCAGCCAGGGGGGTCCGACGCCGTCGGCGGCGAGCATGCCGAGCGGGATCGACACGACCACGCAGAGCAGAGCGCCGAGCCAGGCCATGGAGATCGAACGCCACATCTCGAACAGGGCGCGCGGCAGGCGCGACCAGTCCGGATCGGCGAACATCAGCACGCCGTACTCCCCGACGGCGGCGGGCAGGCCGCGCAGGTCGGCCCACTCGACGTCCAGGGTGGCGGTGGCGACCAAGAGCACGAGGCCGACGACGGCGGTCGCGACGGTCTGCACGAGGCGCGATGGGCGCGGAGGCAGGACGACGGCGGGGCTCGTCGTGGCGGTGCGGGTCCGGCTCTCCAGGGTGTCGCTCATGCGAGCCTCCGGCGCAGCAGGTGCGAGGCGGCCTCGATGATCAGCACCACGACGAGGATCTCGAGGATGATCACCGAGACGTCGCCGTAGGCGAAGAACCCGAACCGTTCGTCGAGGAGCCGGCCGATGCCGCCCGCACCGACGATGCCGAGGATCGCGGAGATGCGGACGTTCAGCTCGAGCGCGTAGAGCCACTGGTTGGCGAAGAGCGGGAGGTTCTGGGGCAGGGCGAGGCGGCGGTTCATCTGGTGCTGCCGTGCGCCGCCGGCGCGGGCCGCCTCGAGGTACGGGTGGTCGGCGGAGTCGATGGCCTCGGAGACGAGCTTGACGACGATCCCGACGTCGAACAGCACGAGCGTGAGCAGGCCGGGCAGCGCGCCGACGCCCACCATCGCGACGAGGATGCTCGCCCAGACGAGGTCGGGCACGGCGCGGATCACGTTGATCACGGCCCGCACCGCCAGGCGGGTCGGGGTGTGCGGGTTGGTGGGGCGCGCCGCCCAGTGGGTGAGCGGCACGGACAGCGCGGCGGCGATCGCAGCGCCGACGAACGCCATCTGCAGCGTCTCCAGCATCGGCTGGACGGTGCGCGGGACGAACGCCCAGTTCGGCTGCAGCAGCGCGGACAGGTTGGCGGCGCCGCGGCGCCAGTTCTGGGCGATGGCGCCCAGGTCGATCTCGACGCCGCCGATCGCGGGCAGGCAGGTCGCCACGGTGAACGCCGCGAGGGCGCTGACGATCACCGTGCGGCGCGGCCAGGTGCGCGGCGGCGGGAGCTCGAAGCGGGTAGTGGGCTCCGCCGTCGTGCCGCTCATGTGCGGTCCCCGAGGCGGTCCTGCGGGCGGATGCGGCGGCCGTAGATCTGCTCGAAGTCGGCCTCGGTGGCCTCGGCCGCCGGGCCGTCGTAGACGACCTCGCCGCCGCGCAGGCCGATCATGCGGCGCGTGTACTGCCGGGCGAGGTCCATGAGGTGCAGGTTGACCAGCACGGTGAGGTGGTGGTCGGCGTTGATACGTTCCAGCTCGCCCATCACGGCGTGCGCGGTGGGCGGGTCGAGGCTGGCGACGGGTTCGTCGGCGAGCATGATGCTCGGCTCCTGGGACAGCGCCCGCGCGATGGCGACGCGCTGCTGCTGCCCGCCGGACAGGGACCCGGCGCGCGTCCAGACCTTGTCGAGCATTCCGACCATGTCCAGGGCCGCGAGGGCGACGTCCCGGTCGTGCGCGGTCGGGACGCCGAGGAGCCCGCGCAGGGCGCCTGCCTGGGCGAAGCGGCCGACCAGCGTGTTGCGGTAGACGTCGACGCGCGTGGCGAGGTTGAAGCCCTGGAAGATCATGCCGACGTGCCCGCGCACCTGCCGCAGGCGGCGGCCGGACAGGCCGGTGACGGTGTGCGGGCCGACGGTGACGGTGCCGCTCGTGACGGGCACGAGCCCGTTGAGCGTGCGGATGAGCGTCGACTTGCCGGAGCCGGACAGGCCGACGATCGAGACCATCTCGCCGGCCTCGATGGTCAGGGAGACGTCGCGCAGGGCGGCCGTGCCGTTGGGGTAGGTGACCGAGACGCCGTCGAGGCGGATCGGCCACGCGGAGGCCGGGGCGGGCCCGGCCTCCGCTCGGGTGTCGAGAGTCATGGGTGGAGGTGCTCCTGGTCAGCCGGCGAACTGCTCGAGGATCTCGCCGTAGCGGGCGATCTCGTCGTCGGCGGTCTCGGCCGTCCAGTCGGACAGGCCGACGAGCTCGAACATGACGTCGGCGGCCTCGGGGGAGGAGTCGGCGTAGTCGTCCATGAGCGTGGTGAGCTCAGCGACGAGGTCGTCGGGCAGGCTCTCGGTGACGGCGACGCCACCGTTGGGGATCATCTCGGTGTAGGCGAAGGCCACGGCCTTGTCGGCGATGTCGGGGACCTCCTCGACCACGGTGGTGCGGGCGTCCCAGTAGGCGAAGCCGACCTCGGCATCGCCGTTCGCGACGGCGAGCACGGCGTTGTTGTTGCCCTCGACCGGCACCTGGGTGATGTCGGCGTCGGTGTCCAGGCCCGCCTCGCGCATGAGGACCACCGGGTACTGGTAGCCCGCGGGAGAGGTGGCGGCCTGCAGCGCGACGTTCGCGCCGGCCAGGTCGCCGAAGACTTCGGCGGCGGCCGGACCCTGACCGGTCGCGGCGGAGCCGGCTTCCTCGAGGCCGTTGCAGTAGGAGAGCTCGATGTCGCTCGCCTCGTAGGTGGCGAGCACGGGCTCGTCCTCGCAGTAGGTGTCCGGGTCGTTCGTGTAGGCGACGGCGGCGTAGGACGTCGCGCCGAACCGGACGTCGCGCAGGATCAGCTCGGCGCCGTAGCGCTCGGTCGCCTGGTAGAGGGATCCGGCGTCGGTGATGATCACCTGCGACTGGTCGGCGCCGAGCGCCTCGACCGTGGCGGTGTAGTCGTTCGCGACGACGCCCTCCACCTCGATGCCCAGCCCGTCGGAGAGGTAGGTGGTCAGCGGGTCGAGCGCCTCGGCGAGGTTCTCGCCCTCGACCGACGGCACCAGCGACATGGTGATGGACTCGGGCCACTCGGTGCTGGTGTCGGTCTCGTCGTCGGCGCTGCCGGCGGCGTCGGTACCGGCGCAACCGGCGAGCGCGAGGACGAGCGCCGCGGCGGCGCCGGGAGCGAGCAGGGACTTGCGCATGGGAGGGCTACCTTTCGAGGGAGTCGGCCGTGCCGGTCGGCACGGGTTCCGGGGGGAGGGCTGTGGTGGCTGCTGTGGTGGCAGTTCGGGCCCACGCCGTGATGTCGTCGGCGAGGGCGTCGAGCGTCCGCGCGTGCATGGTCACGTCGGCGGGCGGCGTGGCGGCCGCGGGGCCGACCAACGCCGTCGCGGCACCGAGCGCCGCGGCGGGGGCCAGGTCGTTCTCCACGATGTCCCCGACGGCGAGCACCGGGCCGTCTGCGAGTGCGGCTTGGACGATGGGCGTCAGGCCGACCGGCTTGCCGACCTCGTAGTGCAGGTCGGTGAAGCGCTCGCGGACGCCCCATGTGGTCAGCAGGCGTTCGATGCCGACGCCGGGGGCGTTGGTGGCGAGGACGACGTCGGCGGTGCGGGGGAGTGCTTCCAGGAACTGTGCCAGTCCGGGGGCGGCGTCGACGGGTGCCTCGGGGGTGCCGAGAAGACGGCGGCTGGCGAGGTACGCCTGCTGCAGTGCGGAGGGGTCGACGCCGTCCTGGCGGGCGAGGGTGCCGACGATGTCGTACCCATCGCGGAACTGAGTGGCCATGCCTTCGTCGTGGTCGCGCAACGTGGCCATGACCCGTTCGAGGTACCCGGGACCGGCATGCTCGGCGACCTGCCGGGCGAACGCGAGCACGGGGCCGTCACCGACGGCGAGGGTGCCGTCGAAGTCGAACAGGATGGTCGGGGTCACGCGGGCTCCTCAGGCGGTGGACGATGCGTTCACAGTAGGAAGGCCGTGTGAACGGCGCGGTCATGAGGAGGTGAACGGTAGATGTCGGCCGCGGGAACCGGTGGCCTGCCAGTGGATGTGGGATCGGTAGCGCAGCAGCCGTGTGATCGGTAGCGTCGCGAGCGCGAGCGGGTCCTCGGGCGTGCCGCTGCTGGCCATGTACAGCCAGCCGGGATCACACCCCCATCTGAGTTCAGCCTGCATTGCGAGCATCGAACACTGAACGAGCATCAGTGCGACCAGCAGTCGGGTTGTGACACCGCTCTGGCGTCTGGGTGCAGGATGACGAAATCGAAGCAAATAGGTGGGAGAATCGTGAGCAAGAACACCCTCGTATCGGGCACTCCGCGCATCGGGTGGATGATTGACGGAGACGAGAACACTCCTGAGATCGCCGTGATGCTTGAACGTACTGACGAATCGATTCAACTCACTATTCCAAACAAAGGCATGTTTGACCACAACGACCCATATGGACGCTGGTTCTCGTCTGGCGTGGAATATAGCGATGACCCCGACCGCACTCGCTTCCGCTATGAGCCGCCGTCAAGCCTCCTGTTTAATGATCATCTCGGGCCTGTCAGTCTCATCGGATGCCGACAGGAAGCAGCATCCTTCGGTTCGAACGGTGCAGGGTTCGGTCGGGTGGTCGCGGACTATGCCGTGCTGGGCGGCAGAAGCTGGATCAACTTCGAGAAGGTCAATGGAGTCCGCACCGAAATGCCCGGGCTCGCAGAATGGACGGGAATAAGTAGCCGCAAGTCGGAGGTGAAGAATGACAAGGCGCGCCGCGCTCTTGAGTACATCATCACCATGCGGTCGCCCGCCCCGCAGTCGCTGGCGCGAAACAAGAACCTGACCTTGCAGCCGACCTGGCGGTCAAGCAACCTGTCGCCGGGGACCGTCGCGACCCACGATGTCATCCAGCTCGAGACAACGGCGAAGCGGTCGGAATCATGGGACGGGTTGCTCGCGCCGCATCGGGCCGTCCAGGATCTCCTATCTCTCTCTGCCTGGAAACAGTTCGGCTTCTCTCGGATCGAAGTGGGAGTCCACGACAGTCGAATCCGGCAGAAAGTCTCCGAGACGGGCGAGGATGTGGGTAAGGCCTGGTCCGAGGTTGTCACGCATCGGCTCCGGCTCGCTGACGATGAGTCGGCGCACGCTAAATTTCTCTTTACGTACAGCGACATCGGCGCTATCGGTGTCCGGCGGTGGATACGCCTGCGGTCGAAGTATGAGCGCGCCCTACTGCCGCTCATAGGGATCGTCGATGAACGAGGGCTGTTTGTCGAGACGCGCGTCGCGCAGACCGGCATAGCCATTGAAGCGCTCGGGTTCCAACTGGCCAACGACGAGAGAAACGGCTTCAAGTTGAACGCGCGCGGGCAGATCTCCTATAGCGATGCGATGGACGCGATCCTTGCTGACATGTCGGTGGTGCCCATACCCGACATTGAGAAGTGGAAGTCTAGATCTCGGCTGTCGTATATGGGGGTTAAGCATGCCGATAACCCTACTCCAGGCATTGTTACCCTTGCGAACGCATACCGCGAGAACGCGCTTGTGCTCCGCTACTGGATCGCGGGACGGCTTGGTTGCGCGGCGAGCACTCTTACCGACCGGCGACGCAACGATCCACTCGCCAGCGAGTGGATCGCGGAGTGAGGCAGGCCGACGGGTGTTCCGTGTGCGCCACACGGAGAGGTCTTCACCGCGAACCATCCGTAATACGGGCGATCCTAAAGAAGGGGAGTCGGTTAACAAGTGCGCCAGCGGCTCATCCCGGCCGCGCAGGGGGGGATCGTCGCTGCCTAGCTCTCTATCCGATGGCTGATATCTGCGCCCACGCGGGGACGGATTCATTCTGCATGATGCATACGTCCCTGGCCTGGCATGCGGTCCCTGTGGGATATGTGATCGGGATGGCCGCTGAGGCGGACGACATCGAGAGCGACGCCCGTGTCGTGGTGCATGTTTGCCAGGCCCATGATCGCATAAAAGTTCACCTCGACGAACGTACCGTTCGCTTCTATGCGGATCTGCGCAGCGAGTTTTCGACGGCGGGCCGTGCAACACGAAATCACCGTGAAAGTCGACGCCGCTCGATGACGGGATCGACCATATCGGCATGTTGCTTGCCTCGGGCGCCCGGTCTTCCCGGCGGGTGCTGAAGCGGATCGGGGAGCTCGGCGGCGTGTTGCTCACCGAGACCTTCTGGGTCGCATGACCGGCCCCGGGGGAGGCGCGCTCGGCGGGATGCCGTCCACCGGCCACGAACCGTTTGGCGGAGTACCGCATGGCGGAACGTTGAACGGAGAAGTACTTCGGCTCCGGGTGTCCCAAGACGCGCGAATCGGGCATACCGGTGCGATGTCTACGACGACAAGGAAGCGTGCCGTCCTCTACACGAGGCTCTCCGTTCAAGGCGATGAGACATCGACGTCCATCTCGAGACAGGAGGACGATCTTCGCGCCCTGGCAGCGCGAGAGGGCTGGGTCGTGGTTCGAGTCCTCGTCGACGAGGGTGTCTCGGGCCGCCAGGCGCGCGCCAACGCGGATGAAGCGGTCGAGATGCTCGTCGAGGGGCGTGCCGACGTGCTCGCCGTCTGGGAGTTCGACAGGTTCACACGACAGGGTCTCGGCGCGCTGGCGGGTCTGATGGACACTCTCGAAGCCCGGCCGGGCGCACAGTTCGTGGCGCTGCAGGATGGGTTGCGCAGCGACAGCACTGCCTGGCGCATGGTGGCAGGCATGCTGGCTGAAGTCGCGTGGATGGAATCCGACAACATTAGCCTGCGGGTGAAATCTGACCGCGCCGCCCGCCTGCGCGCAGGGCTGTGGGGCGGCGGGCGCATTCCGTACGGCTATCGGCCGGTCGAGGTCCCCCGCGGGAAGCGCCTCGTGCAGGAGCCCCAGGAAGCTGCCGTCGTTCGTGAGATCCGCGATCAGTTGTTGGACGAGGTCAGTCCCTGGATCGTCGCGGGTGATTTGACCGAGCGTGGAGTGCCATCGCCGAACTCGGCCGCTCGGCGAGCACTGATTGCCGGACGGCAGGCCGAGGGTCTGAACACCGGCAGCTGGGGCCACACCGTGATCGTCCGGATGCTGACGGGCGACCCACTGCTCGGTCGTCAGCAGGAGCGCGGTGAGACTGTTCGGAACAGTCGTGGCGAGCCCGTGCTCGTCTCGAAGCCGATCCTCGAGCAGCGCGAGTCCGATGCCCTTCGCGCGATGTTCCCGTGGGCGTTGAGCTCGGGCGGCCGGAAGAAGCGTTCGCCGCGACTCCTCACCGGTCTCGTTCGGTGCTCTGAATGCGGAGCACGCTTCTACACGCGGACGCACAAGGCGAGGAATGCTGTCGACTATCAGCACCCGATGCCGGTGCGCGAGGGTGGCAAGTGTCCGGGTGCGACGAGTGTTCGCGCCCGAGACCTGGAGGACGCGGTGGTCTCGCAGTTCTTGGACGCTGTCGGACGGAACCCACATGCCGTCGAGAGGCTGGTCGAGACGGGAGAGTCCGAGGGGGCGCTCGTTGAGGTCGAAGCCGCGCTCACTGCCGCATCTGCAGCGCTGCTGGCAGCGGACAGCGACGGTGCCGAGGCAGCTGCGCTGAGCCGGATCTCGGCCCTGAAGACCGAGCGCGCCCGTCTCCGCAAGACGCCTGCGCGCTCCGTGCGTCGCGAACTCGTTCCGACGGGCAGAACTGTCGCCGAGGAGTACTCGCTGGCTCCGACGGACGACGACCGCCGGAGCTTGATCGGGGGATGGCTGGAAGCCGTTGAGCCTCGTCCTATCGGCTCGGGACGGGGCCCACGCGGGAAGATCAATGGAGACCGGGTGTCACTGATAGTTCGGGTGGACGAGGACGGAGAGCACGTTCGGAAGACCGTGCCGTTGAGGGTGGAGTAGTCGGCGACGGACCATCTGACGAAGGCTCCGGCGATCACACGCTGTAGTAGATGGCTTCGGGGTGATGCAGCACGAACGCGTCGGTCGACTGCTCCGGGTGCAGCTGCAGCTCGTCGCTCAGCGTCACTCCGACCCGCTCGGGCCGGAGCAGCTCGACGACCTTCCGCCGGTCTTCCATGTCCGGGCAGGCTGGGTAGCCGAGGGACATGCGCGCCCCGCGGTACTCCAGCTTGAACATGCCCTCGACGTTCTCCGGGTCCTCGTCGGCGAACCCGAGCTCCGACCGCACGCGCGCGTGCCAGAACTCCGCCAGCGCTTCGGTGAGCTGGACGGACAGCCCGTGCAGCTCCATGTACTCGCGGTACTTGTTCGCCTCGAACAGCTTGGCTGTGTACGCGGACACCGGCTCACCGACGGTCGCGAGCTGGATCGGCAGCACGTCGAACTGCCCCGTCTCCTCGACCCACGACTTCGGCCGGATGAAGTCTGCCAGGCACAGGTGCCGGTCGCGCTTCTGGCGGGGGAAGGTGAAGCGCAACCGCTCGGTCCCCGGCTGACCGCCAGAGCCGCCATCGGGCGCTCCGATCTCACTGTGCGCCCCGATCTCCCCGGACGGCCCCGTCATGCCGGGCCCGTGGTGCGCGACGACGATGTCGTCGCCCTCGGACCACACGGGGAAGTACCCGTAGACCACGGTGGGGTCCATGACCTGGTCCCGGCGGATCGTTGAGAGCCACTCGGTCAGGCGCGGCCGGCCTTCGGTCTCGACGAGCTCCTCGTACGAGGCGCCGTCGTCGCCGCGGCCCGGCTTGAGGCCCCACTGCCCCATGAACGTCGCGCGCTCGTCGAGGTACGCCGCGTAGTCGGCGAGCTGGATCCCCTTGACCACGCGGGTGCCCCAGAACGGGGGAGCGGGGACGGGGTTGTCGTCGGCAACGTCGGAGCGCGCCGGCAGGTCCTCGGGCGCGGTCTCGGTCACCTTGACGACGTTGTGCCGGCGCTTGCGCAGGGCGGGCAGCCCGACGTCCTCGACCGAGGCGCCACGCGCGACCGCGACCAGCGGCTCTATGAGGCGCAGCCCCTCGAACGCGTCGCGGGCGTAGCGCACGACGCCGGGGAACTGCGAGGCGAGGTCGTCCTCGACGAAGGTGCGCGTCAGCGCCGCGCCACCGAGCAGGATCGGCCACTTCTTCGCGAGCCCCCGCGACTCCAGCTCGGCGAGGTTCTCCTTCATTACCACGGTCGACTTCACGAGCAGCCCGGACATGCCGATGACGTCGGCGTCGTGCTCCTCGGCGGCCTCGATCATCGCGGAGATCGGCTGTTTGATGCCGATGTTGATGACCGTGAAGCCGTTGTTGGTCAGGATGATGTCCACGAGGTTCTTGCCGATGTCGTGCACGTCGCCGCGCACGGTGGCCAGCACGATCGTGCCCTTGGACTGCTCCTCGGCGCCCTCGACCTTCTCCATGTGCGGCTCAAGGATCGCGACGGCCGCCTTCATCACCTCGGCGGACTGCAGCACGAACGGCAGCTGCATCTGCCCGGACCCGAACAGCTCGCCGACCACCTTCATGCCGCCCAGCAGGTGGGTGTTGACGATGTCGAGGGCCTTCATGCCGTCGGCCAGCGCGGTCTCGAGGTCGGCCTCGAGACCCTTGCGGGCACCGTCGATGATGCGCCGCTCCAGCCGCTCGCCCACCGGCAGCGCCTCGAGCTCCGCGGCGCGCTGGTCACGGAGGGCCGCGGAGTCCACGCCGGAGAACGTCTCCAGCAGGTGGGACAGCGGGTCGTGCGTGAGGTTGCCCTCGTCGTCGTAGACCCGCCGGTCCCACACCAGGTTCTCGGCGGCCTCCCACTGCTCGTCCGGGATCGCGGTGCGCGGCAGGATCTTCGCCGCATGCACGATGGCGGAGTCCAGCCCCGCCTGCACGGCCTCGTGCAGGAACACCGAGTTGAGCACCGTGCGCGCGGCCGGGTTGAGCCCGAACGACACGTTGGAGACCCCGAGCGTGGTGTGCACGCCGGGGTAGCGGCGCGTGAGCTCGCGGATCGCGTCGATCGTCTCGATGGCGTCGCGGCGCGTCTCCTCCTGCCCGGTCGCGATGGGGAACGTCAGGGTGTCGACGATGATGTCGTCCACCCGCATGCCCCAGTCGTCCACCAGGGTGTCGATGAGCCGGGAGGCGATCTCGACCTTCTTGTCCGCGGTGCGGGCCTGGCCCTCCTCGTCGATGGTCAGGGCGATGACGGCCGCCCCGTGCTCGACGACGGCCGGCATGACCCGCTGGAACCGCGACTCGGGCCCGTCGCCGTCCTCGAAGTTCACCGAGTTCACCACCGCGCGCCCGCCCACGAGCTCCAGCCCGGCGCGGATCACCTCCGGCTCGGTGGAGTCGATCACCAGCGGCAGGGTGGAGGCCGAGGCCAGGCGCGAGACGACCTCGCGCACGTCCTCGACGCCGTCGCGCCCTACGTAGTCGACGCACACGTCCAGCAGGTGCGCGCCGTCGCGGGTCTGGGCGCGGGCGATGTCGACGACGTCGTCCCACCGGGACTCCAGCATCGCCTCGCGGAACGCCTTGGAGCCGTTGGCGTTGGTCCGCTCGCCGATCGCCAGGTACGAGGCGTCCTGGGACAGGTCGGTGTGCGAGTACAGGGAGGCGACGCCGTTCTCGCGCTCCACCTCGCGCGGACGCAGCTCGCGGCCACGGACCGCCTCGACCACCTGGCGCAGGTGCTCCGGCGTCGTGCCGCAGCAGCCGCCCACCATGCCGAGCGAGAACTCCTCGACGAACTGGGTGTGCGCGGCGGCCAGCTCCTCGGGCGAGAGCGGGTAGACGGCGCCGTGCGGGCCGAGCTCCGGCAGCCCGGCGTTCGGCATGCACGTCACCGGCACCTCGGCGTGCCGGGCCAGGTGGCGCAGGTGCTCGCTCATCTGGTCCGGGCCGGTGGCGCAGTTCAGGCCGATCGCGTCGACGCCGACCGCCTGCAGGGTGGTCAGCGCCGCCCCGATCTCCGAACCCATCAGCATGGTGCCGGTGGTCTCGACGGTCACCGAGGCGATGACCGGGACGTTGCGCCCGACGCCGCCCTCGTCGACCGGGAGCATCGCGTCGTGGCACGCCGTCACCGCCGCCTTGGTCTGCAGCAGGTCCTGGCTGGTCTCGACCAGCAGCGCGTCCGCGCCGCCCTCCAGCAGCCCGGCCGCCTGCTCGGCGAACGTGCGGCGCAGGTGGTCGTACGTCGTGTGCCCCAGCGACGGCAGCTTGGTGCCCGGGCCCATGGAGCCCAGCACCCAGCGCGGGTGGTCCGGCGTCGTGAACGCGTCGGCGCGCTCGCGGGCGATCGCGGCGCCGGCCCGTGCCAGCTCACGGATGCGATGGTCGATGCCGTAGTCCGACAGGTTCGACCAGTTCGCGCCGAACGTGTTGCTCTCGATCGCGTCGACGCCCACCTCGAGGAACTCGTCGTGCAGGCTGCCGATGAGGTCCGGCCGGGTGACGTTGAGGACCTCGTTGCAGCCCTCGTGCTGCTCGTAGTCGTCCATCGAGGGGTCGGCCGCCTGGATCATGGTGCCCATGGCGCCGTCGGCCACCACGACCCGGGTGTGCAGCGCCTCCCGCAGGGCGTGGGAACGGGCGTCGGCGGCGGAGAGATCGAGCGTCGAGGTCACCGGCCCAGCGTAGTCGCGGGCCGGGAAATGCTGGTGCGGCGACTGCGTGGTGAGACCTACTCTCGGAACATGGCCGCAGCGGAGACCTCGACGCCCCTCGCCCCGATCGCCGACCGGGCGGACGCCCCGGCGACGCTCCCCCCGATCCGGGCCGGCGGGCTCACCTGGCGTCCCGCCGTCGCCGACGACGCACCCGCGCTCCTCGACCTGCGCAACACCATCGCCGCGGCCGACGCCGAGCCCTACCGCGAGACGCTCGACGAGATCACCGAGACGTTCGCCGCCCCGTGGCGCCGTTTCGACACCGACTCCCTGCTGGGGTTCGACGCCGACGGGGCGCTGCGCGCCTACGGGTTCGTGGAATCCATGCCCGGCGACACCCGCACCGTGCGGGCCCTCCTCTTCGGCGGGGTGCACCCTGAGCGTCGCGGCGAGGGCATCGGCCGCGACCTGTTCGCCTGGCAGCTCGCCCGCGGGCGCCAGGTGCTCGCGGCGTCCGGCAAGGACCTGCCCGCCCGTCTCGGCGTCTTCGCCGAGGACGACGGCCCCGCCGCCAAGCTCCACCTGTACGAGCGGTCGGGCCTCACCCCGCGCCGGTTCTACACCGAGGTGCGCCGCGACCTGCGCGACCTGCAGGCCGCCCCGCTGCCCGACGTCGCGCTCGCCGGCTCGCTGCGCCTGGTGCCGTTCGGCGACGAGTACGACGACGCCACGCGCCTGGCGCACAACGACGCGTTCCGCGACCACTGGGGCAGCGAGCCGCAGACCGTCGAGCAGTGGCGCAACGGTCGGTCGGCCTTCGTGCCGCAGTGGTCGTTCCTCGTCGTCGACGACGCCCCCGACGTCGACGCGCTCCTCGCGGACCCGGACACCGACGCCGAGACCGCCGCCGCGCTGCGGGCCGGCGAGCCGTTGGTCGTCGCCTACGAGATGGCCGCCCGGTTCGACGAGGACTTCAAGGTCAGGGGATACACCTTCGGGTACACCGAGCTCCTCGGCACGCGCCGCGCCTACCGCGGCCGCAAGGCAGGGATCGCGGCACTCGCCGCCGGGATGCGGGCGTTCGCCGCCGACGGCATGGAGTACGCGGGCCTCGACGTCGATACGGCGAACCCCTCCGGGGCGCACGGCATGTACGCGGCCCTCGGCTTCGAGGTGGTGCACTCGTCGCGCATGCTCTCGATCGAGCTGTAGCCGATACGCTGCCGCAGATGACCACCACCCCCCACGGCGAGCGGCCGCTGCTGGCCACCCGCGCCGCGCGCGTCGCGGCCGGCGTCTTCGCCGTCCTCAGCGCCGTCCACCTCGCGGCGCAGCTCCTCGACGCCACCGCGGTGGCGGACACGACCCAGTGGTTCCTCATGCCGGCGCTCGCGGCCACCCTCTGGTGCACGACGACGTCGCCGCGGGCGCGCCTGGTGCGTCTGACGCTCATCGCGCTCGGCTTCTCCTGGGTGGGCGACACCCTGCCCGACGGGTTCACCGGCGACGCGGCCTACCTGGCGATGGTCGGTGCGTTCCTCTGCGCCCAGGTGGTGTACGTGGTGGCGTTCTGGCCCCTGAGGCGCGAGTCGGTGCTGGTGCGGCACCCCGCGGCGTCCGCCGTGTACGTGTTCCTGGCCGTCATGCTCGTGACACTGTGCCTGCCGGGCGCACCGGGTGTGCTGGGCGTGGCCGTCGTCGTCTATGCCGTGTGCCTGACCGCCATGGCGGTGCTCGCCACGGGTGTTCACCGGATCGCCGCCATCGGCGGGCTGCTGTTCCTCTTCTCGGACGCGATGATCGCGCTCGGCATGTTCGCGGACGCGGTGCCGCCGTTGTCCGGCTTCTGGATCATGGCGGCCTACGTGCTGGGACAGGCGCTGATCGTGGCCGGTGTGGTGCTGCGGAGCCCGTCAGGCGCCCGCTGAACCTTCGGCGATCGCGCGCAGCGCGGCGACGTGCGAGGCGAACGTTCGACGGCCGTCCTTGGTCAGTCGGAGCCAGGTGCGCGGCCTCTTGCCGACGTACCCCTTGCGGACCGCCACGAGCCGGGCGCGCTCGAGGGTGGCGATGTGCTTGGACAGCACGGAGTCGGAGACCTCGACGGCGTCACGGACCACCGCGAACTCCGCCTCGTCCACGGTGTGGAGCGCGGCGACGATGCTGAACCGGACCGGCGAGTTCAAGGACTCCTCGAGCTGGTGCCGCGGATGCTTCACCGTGCTCCTCGGACGATCAGCGCGCCCGCCATGAGGCCCGGCGTTGCGACGACGGCGGCGACCGCCAGCGTCACCCAGAGAGCGGGGGACGACAGGTCGGCGAGGTAGACCGGGGTGATCACGCCGAGGGCGAGCACACCCGTGGTGACCGTCCCCACCATCGCAGTCCTGAGGACACGTCGAGGCCGCGTTCTCGACGCCCGGTCGCGCCAGTTCACAGCCGTCATCAGCAAGGCGATGAAGCCGCACTGCGCCCCGATGTTCACCGCTCCTCGCCACTGCCAGCCCGTGCCCCAGGTGCCGAGGACCATACCCGTCAGGGCTCCCACAGCCAGCGCGAGCACCGCCACCGTCCAGCCGTGGACCCGGTGGTCGCGGGCGCTGCTCAACGGGCGCGGGGTGGCTCGCTCCAGCGATGCGGCAGCCACGGTCCGGGAAGGACGGGATGCGCTCATTTCTTGCTCACAGCCGTTGCGGTCCTGCGATGCTCCCGCCTGGAGGAGATGAGCACGGCCCCCGTGACGTAAGGCACCGGCACGGCGAGAGCCAAGGTCAGGTAGGCAGCGGCGGTTCCGACCGTGCCGGCCCACAGGCTTCCGAAGACGACGATCATCACGCCGACGATGGCTGAGATGCGGGTGATCGCCCCGCTGTGTCGAGGAAAGGTGCTCGAGCGCGCGGCGGCGAGGAAGGCGGTGAGACCGACGAGTGCGACGGAGACTGCGAGTGCGGCGGCGAGTGCGGCGGGTGGCCAGTCGTGCTCGGCGGAGAGCGGTCCGGCGAGTGCGATGCCGGTCATGCCTGCTCCGCCGCCCAGCAAGACGCCGCTGGAGCGGCGTCGGTCGCCTTGTGCGCCGAGCGCCGTGCGTCGGGGCTCATGGAGCAGCCGATCGGCTACGTCGGGGTCGTGCGAGGGACGCGCCATGCTGCCAGCCTAGAAACTACTTTCCAGAACAGCAAGTGGTCATGGGTGCCAGCCCCCCCAGGCTGACGGAGACCGACGCTGGAGCCACGTCTCCGGCTCGTCGAGCCCCGCGAACCCGGCGCGCAGGTACACCGCACGGGCCTCCGGAGCGGCCTTGAGCAGGACGCGTTTGAGGCCGAGCGCATCCAGGTCGGCAAGGGCGCCGTCGACCAGCCGCGTGCCCAGTCCGCGCCCGCGGTGGGCGGGGTCGACGATCACGTCCGCGAGCCAGGCGAAGGTCACGCCGTCGGTCACTGCGCGGGCGTAGGCGATCTGCTCGCCCGCCGCCGTGTAGATCCCGTAGTTGCGTGACGCCGCGATCGCGGCGTCCTGCGCCTCCCGGGTGCGGCCGGTCGCCCAGTAGGCGTGCTCGCTCAGCAGCTGGTGCACTCGGGTGTGGTCGAGGCGGGCCGGGTCGGCGGAGAATTGGTCGTCGGGCACGGGTCGATTCAAGCATCCGCGTGGTCCCGGGGGACGGCCGTTTCGCCACGTGGGCGCTGCGCCGATGAGCCGAGCGGCGGCCGGCCGATGTGTCGGTGGTCACATCTACGCTCAGGACATGGACATCATCCTGGTACCCGGATTCTGGTTGAACGCGTCCGCCTGGGACGCCGTCACCCCGCCGATCGTGGCCGCGGGGCACACCGTCCACCCGGTCACGCTGCCCGGCATGGCCTCGGTCGACGACGACCGGTCCGGCCTCACCCTGGAGGACCACGTCGAGGCGGTCGCCACCGCGGTCGACGCGCTGGACGAGGACGCCGCGGTGGTGCTGGTGGGCCATTCCGGCGGGGGAGCGGTCATCCACGCGGTCGCGGACCGCCGGCCGGGGCGGATCGCCCGCAACGTCTATGTCGACTCCCTGCCGATGGGGCACGGCAGCGTCATCAACGACGAGCTGCCCGTGGTGGGTGACGAGGTCCCGCTGCCCGACTGGTCGGTGTTCGACGAACCGGACCTCGTGGGCCTCGACGACGACCTGCGGGAGCGGTTCCGAGCCATGGCGATCCCGACGCCGGCCCGCGTGGCCTCCGATCCGGTCGTCCTGAGGGACGAACGACGCTACGAGGTGCCGACCACCGTGATCGCCAGCGAGGCGTTCGAGGGCTTCGACAGCCCGAGCTCGATGTACCGCCACTTCATCGGCGCGGGCTCGCCGTACACCGCCGAGCTGGCGGCCATGCACGACTACGAGATCGTCGACCTGCCCACCGGCCACTGGCCGATGTTCGCACGCCCGGTCGACCTGGGGGAGGCCATCGCCGCGGCCGTCTCGCACTGACGGGCGAGAGAGCCATAGGCCCGGGTGTGCGCTGCGCGCTACAATTGCGCACATGTCGACCATCGCCAGTCGCGACCTGCGGAACCACACAGCGGAGGTGCTGCGGCGCGTCGCCGAAGGCGATCACGTCACGGTGACCCAGCACGGAGCGCCGGTGGCGGAGATCGGTCCCGTCACGTCGACACGCGCCCGCTCACTTCGACGTGCCGAGCTCGTCAAGTTGCTGCGTACGATCCAGGCGGATGCAGGTCTGCGCGACGACCTGGCTGCGCTCGCCGACAGCACTGGTGACGAGCTCGGGCCCATCCGGTGACGGCGCCGAGTCCCCGAGGGCTGCTCGATACGAGTGTCTTCATCGCGTCCGAGTCCGGCAGGGCCCTCGACAGCGCGGCACTCCCCGACGAATCGTTCGTCTCGGTCATCACTCGCGCGGAACTTCAAGCCGGTGTGCTGGCAGCCAAGGACTCCGAGACCCGCGCCCGGCGGCTCGCGACGCTGGGCTCGATCGCCCACCTCGAGCTCCTCACTGTGGACGCGACTGCTGCATCGCACTGGGCTCGTCTTCGTGTCCGGCTCGCCGAGGCCGGGCGCAAGACCAACGTCAACGACCTCTGGATCGCCTCCATCGCGCTCGCGAACGAGCTACCCGTCGTCACGCAGGACGACGACTTCGCGCCGCTGTCCGAGCTCGACGCGCTCGCCGTCGTCTCCGTCTGATCGTGTGCGGAGACCGCCGCGGCCCTGAGCGATGGCCGAGTCGAGTCTGAGTCGTGTCAGCGGCCGGTCGACGCGGCGATGAGTTCGACCGCACACGGGCTGAACCGCTCGGCGGCCCGCTCCAGGTGACGGTCGGCGGTCAGGAGCGACGCATCGAGCTGCTCGGCCAGGGCGATGTAGCCGGCGTCGTAGGCGGAGATGTTCTGCCGCAGCGCCCAGATGCGGCCCCGCAATCGATCCACGGGCCAGCGCCGGAGCGGGACGATCGACAGATCTTCGAGAGCAGACCCGAGGCGGGCCGACGGGACGTGGCCACCCAGGTCCCAGCCCCGAAGAACCGTCATAACCTCGATGAACGCATGGTCTGGTGCGTGCAGATCGCTGTCGTGCGCGGCGAAGTGGCGTCGGGCGGTCATGCCTGCGTCGCTGCCGACCAGGTACTCGGCCAGGATGGACGCATCGACGACAGCCGTCATGGACGTCCCGCGCGCGCGTCGGCAAGGACATCGGCTGCCGAGCGATCCGGGTTGACGTGTCCGCGCGCATCGATTCGTGCGGAGAGCTCGTCGAGTGTGGGCCGTTCGGCGATCCGTTCGAGCTCGTTCAGCACATACTGCGACAGGCTCTGGCCGGCAGACGCGGCCCGAGCCTTGAGGACGCGGCTGACTTCCTCCGGGACGTTGCGCACCTGAAGCGTCGACATGCGCTCCAGACTAGTTGCATGCAGATTGCATGGCAACGCTGCGCTCGAGACAGGTCCGCCCCACGGCCGTCGATCAGCCGATCGCTGCCACAGAGCCCGCCAGCGGCGTCCCCGAGCCGTCGCGGCGCGGGCTCTCCTCCGGCAGCTCGGCGGGCTGCCCGCCCGAGCCGACGGCCCGTGCCGGACCCTCGCCGACCCATGCCAGGACGAGGGAGTCCTCGCCCTTGAGGAAGCGGTGCGCCCGCACCCCGCCGGTGGCGCGACCCTTGCCGGGGTAGAGCTCGTACAGCGTGACCTTCGCGGACGCCGCGCCGGTGCCCGGCAGGGCGTCGGCAGCGCCGGCGATCGTCACCACGGTGTACAGGTCGCGGGTCGCTGCCCGCACGACGCCGAAGAACACGGCACGCTGACCGGCGCCGAGCCGGATGCCCGCCATGCCGGCCGCCGACCGCCCCTGCGGGCGCACGGCCGAGGCGTCGAAGTGCAGCAGGCTCGCGTCCGAGGACACGAACACCAGCTCGTCGTCGTCGGCCGCCGGTGCCGCACCGACGACGGCGTCGCCGTCCTTGAGCGCGATGACGTCCCACACGTCCCCGTTGCGGGGCGCGTCGCCGGCCGCGAGTCGCTTGACGACGCCGTGGCGGGTCCCGAGCGCGAGCGTCGGCGCGTCCTCGGCGAGCGACACGACCGCCAGCGCTTCCTCGCCCGGGTCCAGCGTCACCATCTCGCGCACCGGCACCCCGCCGGACAACGAGGGCGGGCCGTCCGTCGCGGGCAGCGCCGGCAGCTCCAGCGCGGAGACCTTGTGCAGCCGCCCGGCGGTGGTGACCAGGCCGATCTCGGCGCGGGTCGACGTCGCGACGTCGCCGAGCAGCGCATCGTGGGCGTGCCGCCGTCCGGCACGTTCGACCGGGGCGTCCGCGGCCTCGCCCGAGGTGCGGGCGAGCAGGCCCGTCGCCGAGAGCAGGACCCGGGTGGGGGAGTCCTTGATCTCCAGGTCGATCGCGGGCGCCTTGCGGCCCCGCGCGGCGGGCGTCGCAGCGGCCGACGACGCCGTCCCCCCGGCCGAGTCGAGCAGGACGGTCCGGCGCGGGGTGCCGTAGGTGGCGGCGACATCGGCCATCTCGTCCGAGACGACGGCGTGCAGCTTGGCCTCGTCGCCGAGGATCTCCTCCAGGGCGGCGATCTCCTTCTCCAGCTCCGACTTCTCCGTCTCGAGCTCGATCCGGGAGAACTTGGTCAGGCGGCGCAGCTGCAGGTCGAGGATGTAGGAGGCCTGCGGCTCGGACAGGTCGAACACCGACTGCAGGCGTTCACGCGCGGTGGCGGCGTCGTCGGAGGTGCGGATGACCTGGATGACCTCGTCGATGTCGAGGATCGCGACGAGCAGACCCTCCACCAGGTGCAGGCGGTCCTTGCGCTTGGCCAGCCGGTACGTCGAGCGGCGGCGCACCACGTCGACACGGTGGTCGACCCACACCCGCAGCAGGTCGAGCAGGCCGAGGGTGCGCGGCTGACCGTCCACGAGCGAGACGTTGTTGATGCCGAACGAGTCCTCGAGCGGCGTCGTCCGGTAGAGCTGTTCGAGGACGGCCTCGGGGTCGAACCCTGTCTTGACCTCGATGACCAGTCGCATCCCGTGGGAGCGGTCGGTCAGGTCCTGGACGTTGGTGACGCCCTGGATCTTCTTGTTCTTGACGCCGTCGGCGATCTTCTCGATCACCTTCTCCGGCCCGACGGTGTACGGCAGCTCGGTGACGACGATGCCCTTGCGGCGCGCGGTCACGTTCTCGATGCGGGCGGTGGCGCGGGTGCGGAACGAGCCGCGGCCGGTGCGGTAGGCGTCGCGGACGCCGTCGAGCCCGACGATCTTGCCGCCCGTGGGCAGGTCCGGGCCGGGGACGTACCGCATGACGTCCTCGAGGGTGGCCGCGGGGTTCTTCAGCAGGTGCTGGCCCGCGGCGATCACCTCGACGAGGTTGTGCGGCGGCATGTTCGTGGCCATGCCCACCGCGATGCCGGACGCCCCGTTGACCAGCAGGTTCGGCACGGCCGAGGGCAGCACCTCCGGCTGGGTGAGCTTGTTGTCGTAGTTCGGGATGAAGTCGACGACGTCCTCGTCCAGGCCGGCGGTCATCGCCATGGAGGGGGCCGCGAGCCGTGCCTCGGTGTACCGGGGGGCGGCGGGGCCGTCGTCGAGCGACCCGAAGTTCCCGTGGCCGTCCACCAGCGGGAGCCGCATGGAGAAGTCCTGCGCGAGGCGGACCAGCGCGTCGTAGATCGCGGCGTCGCCGTGCGGGTGCAGCTTGCCCATGACCTCACCGACGACGCGGGAGGACTTGACGTACGAGCGGTCGGGGCGCAGCCCCATGTCCGCCATCATGTACAGGATCCGGCGATGGACCGGCTTGAGGCCGTCCCGCGCGTCCGGGAGTGCACGCGAGTAGATGACGGAGTACGCGTACTCGAGGAACGACGTCTCCATCTCCGCGGCGACGTCGATGTCGACGATCTTCTCGTCGAACGGCTCGTCGACGGGTGCGGCCTTCTTGCGCGCCATGCGGTGCGGCTCCCTGGTGTCGTTCTCTGCGGCGGTCGTGCCCGACGGCGGCACACCGGCCCCGTACGGACGTTCGAGGGAAGCGTAGCGCCAGTGCGCGGGAGCGCTGTGCAGGCAGGCCGGAGCCGTCCTCGACGGCCGCGGAGCACGCGGCGGCCGCGCCCGGGGCGCCCGAGGGCCTGGCCGGCGGCTACACCGGTGGGCGCACCGACCGGTCGGCCTGGACGGCGTCGCGCACCACGTCCGCCAAGGCGCTCCGCCGCTCCGCCACCTCGATCGCGGTGACCCCGCCGGCCAGCACCGCCTGGTCGAGTCGTCGCGCGGCGCCCGCGACGAGGGCGTCCACCAGCTCCTCGGACGCCACCCCGTGCCGCGTGGCCACGCCGGCGAGCGTCGCCCCCTCGCGCGCCAGCGCGACGTCGAGCTGCGCCGGAGAGACGCCGATCGTGCCGGCGGCAGCCGCCAGGTCGATGATCTCGCCGTCCGCGAGCTCGCCGGAGCCACCCGCGTCCGGCGCGTCGAAGGCGTCCCAGCGCACCAGGTCGGCCGGCGTGACCTCGCGATCCTCCTCGGCGACGACGGTTCGCCCGCTCTCTGGCAGGGTCACCGCGGCAGCCGCCGCCCCCGCTCCGAACGACACGAGCCCGAACGCCCCGGCCACGGCCACCGCCCGCACGACCCACCTGCGCATGATGCTTCTCCCTCCCGGCCCGGCCCGGTGCCGTGCCGCTGGGGCCCACCGTGCTCGACCCGCCTGGACCGCGGCTGTCGTCCACCTGTGAGTTCTCCGGCACAGCCGTGACGTGCGGGTTTGCCCGGGTGCCTCGCGGTCGCAGCGGATAGCCTGCTCGGATGGAGGATCAGCGCCCCGCCCCCTACCCGGTCGAGTGGGAGGCCGACGTCGTGCTGCGCGACGGCACCACGATGCATGTGCGGCCGATCCGCCCGGACGACGCCGACGCGATCCAACGGTTCCAGGAGGGCCAGTCGGAGCGGTCCGCCTACTTCCGGTTCTTCGCGCCGATCAAGCGGCTGACCGACCGTGAGCTCGCCCGACTCGTCACCCTCGACCACCAGGACCGGGTGGCCCTGGTGGCCGTCCGCCCCGGGGCCGACGACGAGGGCGCCGAGCGTGACGACGTCCTCGGCGTCGCGCGCTTCGACGTCATCACCGACGGTGAGGCGGAGGTCGCGTTCAACATCGCCGACTCCGTCCAGGGCAAGGGCCTGGCCTCGGTGCTGCTGGAGCATGTCGCGGCGGCCGCGCGCGAACGTGGCGTGCGGCGCTTCACCGCGGAGGTCCTGCCGCAGAACGCCTCCATGCTGGGGGTCTTCCGCGACGCGGGCTACGAGATCAGCCAGCACCTCGACGACGGCATCGTCTCCGTCGGCATCGACCTCGACCCCACCGAGCGGTCCCGCGCCGTCATGGCCGACCGGGAGCACCGTGCGGAGGCGCGCTCCATGGCGAGCCTGCTCTCGGCGCGCCGCGTGCTGCTGGTCGGGCCGGGTTCCGAGGGGCACGACGGCAGCCCAGAGGCGCTGCTGGCCCGCCGCGTCCTGGACGCCCAGCGCAACGACCCCGGTGACACCGAGCTCGTCGTCCTCGACCCGCCCGGCGACGTGCCCGACGGCGTGGAGCATGCGGCCGGGTGGGACGCCGTCGGGCAGGTCGACCTCGCGCTGCTGGCCGTCGGTCCCGAGCACGCCGTCGAGGTCGTGCGGCGGCTGGCCGCCACGGGGGCGCGCGGCGTCGTCGTGCTGTCCGGCGGGTACGCGGAGGTCGGCACCGACGGCATGGAACGCCGCCGCGAGCTGCTGCGCGTCGCCCACGCCGCGGGGATGCGCGTCGTCGGGCCCGTCTCGTACGGGTTGCTGACCACCACGCCGGGCGCGGCGCTGCGCGCCAGCCTCGCCCTGCAGCCGCCGCGCGCGGGCGTCGTCGGGCTGTTCTGCCAGTCCGCGGCCGCTGCCGTCACCCTGACCGCCACGCTGGAGCGTCGCGGCCTCGGCGTGTCTTCCCTCGTCTCGGCGGGGCACCGCGCCGACGTCTCCGGCAACGACCTCATGCAGTACTGGCAGGACGACGACGCCACCGAGGTCGTGTGCCTGTACCTGGAGTCCATCGGCAACCCGCGCAAGTTCTCCCGGATCGCGCGACGGCTGTCGGCGGTCAAGCCGGTGGTCGTCACGACCGCGGGCCGGTCCGGGCAGGTGGTCCCGCCCGGGCACGCCGTGCGGGCCACGCACGCGCCCCGGCGACTGCTCGACGAGCTGCTGCGCCAGTCCGGCGTCATCCAGGCCGCCAACACCCACCAGCTCATGGACATCGCCCAGGTGCTGGCGCACCAGCCCCTGCCCGCCGGCAGCCGGGTGGGGATCCTCGCGTCGTCGGCGGCGCTCGCCGCCCTCGTGGCCGAGGCGGCGGCGTCGGCCGGCCTGACCGTCGCCGCCTCCAGCGACTTCCTGCGCCCGCACGCCCGCGAGGAGCAGATCACCCAGACCGTCGACGCGCTCTACGCACCCGGGGCGTGCGACGCCGTCGTCGTCGTGGACGTCCCCGTCGTCCAGCCGCGCACGGGTGCGATCGCCCGGGCGGTGGCGCAGGCCGCCGCGCGCACCGGGCGCACCACGGTCGCCTCCATGCTCGGGCTGCACGGCATGCCGGACGAGCTCACCGCCGAGGCGCCCGACGGCCGCACGGTGCGCATCCCGGCGTTCTCCACGCCCGAGGACGCCGTCGTCGCGCTCGGCAAGGTGGTCGACCACGCCGGGTCGCGCGCCGAGGAGCGCGGCCACTACGTGGTGCCCGACGGCGTGGACGCACGCCGGGCACGCCGTCTCGTGGAGCGCTGGCTTCTGGACTCCGAGGGGCGCGACCTCGACCTCGAGCAGGCCACCGAGCTGCTGGCCTGCTACGGGATCGAGCTGTGGCCGGCCCGCTGCGTCCGCACGGGTGACGAGGCGGTCGCCGCCGCCGACGAGCTCGGCTGGCCGGTCGCGCTGAAGAGCACCTCCTCCGCGCTGCGGCACCGCAACGACCTCGGGGGAGTGCGCCTCGACATCACCGACGCGGACGTCCTGCGCGACGACGTCACGCGCCTGCACGGCGTCGCCACGTCGGTCCTGGGCGAGGAGGAACCGGAGTTCGAGGTGCAGTCGATGGCGCCGCCGGGCGTCGCCTGCGTGGTGCGCTCGGCGGAGGACCCGCTGTTCGGCCCGATGGTCTCGTTCGGGCTGGCGGGGGACGCCGTCGACCTGCTCGACGACGTCGCCCACGCGATCCCGCCGCTGACGGACGTCGACGTCTCGGCCATGGTCAGCACCGTGCGGGCCGCACCGCGCCTGTACGGGTACGGGGGAGCGCCGCCCGCCGACGTCGACGCCCTGGAGGACGTCCTCGCCCGCGTCTCCGTCATGGCCGACGACCTGCCCGAGCTGGCCTCCCTGGAGCTGTACCCCGTGGTGGTCGCGGGGCAGGGGGCCTCGGTGCTGCACGCCAAGGTGCGTCTGCGTCCGGCCGGCCGCCGCGCGGACTCGCTGCGCCGCGCCCTGCCGGGCTGAGGGTCGGGCCTCGTCAAGCGAGCCGGGTCATGCCCGCGGCACGCGCCGCTCGGCGGTCGAACGTCATGACTCTCTCGCAGCCGGCCTCCAGGGCGATGACGGCGATGAGCGCGTCCGCCAGGTCGGCGCCGTCGCGGGTCGCCCGCAGCGCGGCACGAACCGTGTCGGCCTGGTCGACCCGCAGCTCCTGGGAAGCGAGCAGCGCCTCGACGAAGGCGCGGCGGCGGTCCACGGGGTAGGAGTAGGCGAGGTCGAGCACCCACCAGCACTCCACGAGCACGAGAACCGGGACGAACCCGGGGGAGTCGGTGGTGAACCCGTCCACGAGCTCGTCGGCCAGCCGCGTCTGCTCAGCGTCGTCGCGCACCACGTAGCGGATCAGGACGTCCGTGTCGAGGCCGATCACCGGTCGTCGTGCCCCGCGGCGTCGGCGGCAAGTTCCTTGACTCGAGGTAAGGAGGAATCCCACCGGTGCCGCTGCCTCGCCAGGAGTGGGAAGATGGTCCGGTGCCTTCCGCGACCACTCGCAAGAACCTTCGTGACGACCTGACCACCCACGTGTTCCGGGCCGGGTACTACCCGGACCTGGTCAATGACGTCATCGACGTCGCGCTCGCCGACGAGCCGGTCCTGGCCCACCTCGTCCAGGCCGAGACCACGTTCGACAGCCAGGTCCGCCGCCACCTCACCGTCCTCGCGCTGACGCCGACGCGCCTGGTCGCCGCGCACGTCGACGACCACGAGGGCGACGCCGCCAACCCGTCCTCCGCGGCGGCCACCACCGAGGCGGTGCCGCTCGGCGAGGTCCGGTCCGTGGTGCTGACGCACGTCGTCGCCGAGCCGGCCGACCACCGCCCCGGGGACAGCGCCGCCGAGCTGACGCTCGCCGTCGGCTGGGGCGCCGTCTCCCGCCTCGACCTGGAACCCGCGACCTGCCCCGACCCGAACTGCGAGGCCGACCACGGGTACACCGGGCAGCTCACGCCCGACGACATCGTCGTGCGGGTCTCCGACGCCGCCGAGGGACGCGAGGCCGTGCGCCGCGCCGCCGCCTTCGCCCGCGAGCTCTCGGCCGCCACCGGGGTGGGCGGGCGCGCTGCCCGATGACGCCCCTCACGCTGCCCGACGACCTCGTCGCGCCCTCGTACGGCACGGACTCGCTGGCGGCCGTCCTGCCCGCCGCCGCCGGGACCCTCGGCATCGACGTCACGACCAGCACCGGCCTGCGGTCGGCCGACTGCGCGGCCGCGCTCGGGCTGCCGTCCGCGCGCCGCGTCGTCGTCGTCCTCGTCGACGGCCTCGGGCTGCACAACCTCGCCGAGCGTGGCGGGCACGCGCCGTTCCTGCGCCGCCTGCTGCCCGACGCCCGCTCGCTGGTGACCAGCTTCCCCTCGACGACGGCGGCCGCGCTCGCCACGTTCGGCACCGGCACCTGCCCGGGGCTCACCGGCATGCTGGGCTACACCCAGCGCAACCCCGCCACCGGCGGGCTCGCCACGATGGTCTCCTGGAACGAGCAGTCCGACCCGTACCGGCCCGAGCCCAAGACCTCCGCACCGCTGCGCACCGACCCGGCCGACCTGCAGCGGGAGTCGACCGTCTTCGAGGCCGTCGGCGCCGGGGTCAGCGTCGTGGCACCCGGGCCGGGCAAGTTCGCCGGCTCCGGCATGACGCGGGCCGCCCTGCGCGGGCCGCGCTACATCGTCGCCGAGACGTTCGCCGAGCGGGTCGACGCGACCTTGCGGGCGCTGCGCGACGACGGGCTCGTCTACCTCTACCAGGGCGAGGTCGACGCGGTCGGCCACCAGCACGGTCCCGACTCGTGGCAGTGGGGCGACGCGCTGGAGGGCACCGACGCCGAGCTGCGCCGCCTCGCCGCGAGCGTCCCGGCCGGCACCCTCGTGCTGATCACCGCCGACCACGGGCAGGTGGCGACCGACCCCGCCCGCCAGCACGACGTCGCCACCGAGCCGGCGCTCGACCAGGGCGTCGCCCTGCTCGGCGGGGAGCCGCGCATGACCCACGTCTACGCCGCTCCCGGCGCCGACCCGGCCGCGATCGCCGGACGCTGGGCCGACACCCTCGGCGACGACGCCGTCGTCGTGCTGCGCGACGCCGCGATCGACGCCGGCTGGCTCGGCCCGGTCGCCGAGCACGTGCTGCCCGCCGTGGGCGACGTCCTCGTCGCCGCGCGCGGCCACGCGACCGTCGTCGACTCCCGGCTGCACACCACCAACGCCCGGCGCATGCCCGGCGTGCACGGGTCGCTGACGCCCACCGAGATGGTCGTCCCGCTGCTCGTCTCCCCCTGACCGTCCCCTCTGACAGGATCTGGACATGGCCGAGCTCGTCTTCTTCTCCGGGACCATGGACAGCGGCAAGTCGACGCTGGCCCTGCAGACGGACCACAACCACCGCGCCCGCGGACGCCACGGCATCATCTTCACCCGCAACGACCGCGCGGGGGCCGCCCGCCTGTCCTCGCGGCTCGGGCTCGAGGTCGACGCGCGCGAGGTCACCGAGGACACCGACTTCTGGCAGGTCATCACGACCGAGCGCCAGCACGGCCACGTGGTGGACTACCTGGTGTGCGACGAGGCGCAGTTCTACTCGCCGGTCCAGGTCGAGCAGCTCGCACGCCTGGTCGACGAGATCGAGATGGACGTCTTCGCGTTCGGGATCACCGCCGACTTCCGCACGCGGCTGTTCCCCGGCTCGGCACGCCTCGTCGAGCTCGCCGACCGCATGGAGGTGCTCCAGGTGCAGTCGCTGTGCTGGTGCGGGGCGCGGGCGACGCACAACGCCCGGACCGTGGACGGGGTGATGGTGGTCGAGGGGGACCAGGTCGTGGTGGGCGACGTCAGCTCCGGCGCGGAGATCGCCTACGAGGTGCTGTGCCGCCGCCACCACATGCGACGGATGACCGCCGACACCGCCCGGCGTCTCGCGCCGTCGACGGACACGCTGCTCGACGTGCGCTGACGCGGGCGCCGGTCGCTCAGGAGGACGGGCGCGCCCCGCCGAACACGATCTCGTCCCAGCTCGGCACCTGCGCACGACCCTTGCGCGACGGGCGCCGAGCGGCCTTGCCGGCCTTGGGCGGGGCGGGGACGTCGGCGACCACGGCCGAGGGGGCCGGGACCGGCCGGTCGCCGGCAGAGGGTTCCGGCGCGGTGTCCGGCGCGGTGTCCGGCGTGCTCGTCGGTGCGGGCTCCGCCGGTTCGGGGGCGGGCCCGGGGTCGGACCCCGGTGCGGGCTCCGACGGCGACGCCTCGACGACGTCGGCCGCTGCGGACGGCTCGGTGGTCGGTGCAGGGTCCTCCTCCGCGGGCGGGTCGGCGGTGTCGGGCACGGACCCGCCGGGGTCCGCCGCGGAGTCGGCCGAGCCGGAGCCGTCGGTCCGGGCCCGCTGCGCGTCGCGGCGGGCGCCGAGGTCGACGATGCTCGCGCCGTCGTCGAGGCCGGGCGTGGACCCGAGGTCCAGCGCGAGCTCCTGGTCCTGCGGGCCCGCGTCGCTGCGTCGTGGCCGCTGGGCGGGTCGCTGCCCGCGGCGACCCGCGAGGTCGTCGAGCAGGCGTGCGGTGGCGTCGCCCGCCGGGTCCGGGGGCGCGGGCCGACGGCGGTCGACGACGCCGGGGACCCCCAGCATCTCGGGCGAGACCGGGTCGTCCGGCTGACCGAGCCAGCGCGCCTCGTCGTCGAGCGCGATCACCACGCGGCCCTTGGGGTCGAAGGACCAGCGGGCGCTGCGCTCGCGCTCGCCGGCGGTGAAGCGGACCTGCACCTGCCACGGCGCGCTGCCCTCGCGCCAGGCGGTCCACTCCGCCTCCTCCGGGCGGACGCCCCGCGCGGCCAGCCGGCTGTCGGCCAGGTCGCCGAGGTCGGTCTTGCCCTCGGGGTCGACGTGATGGTTGCGCACCTGCGAGATGACGTGGTCGCGCTCGGTGATGACGGGCCACTCGTACCGGCGCACGTGCTCCAGGGGCAGGCCCGAGGTCTCGGCCAGCTCCTCCGCCGTCGCACCGGCACGCAGGCGTGCCTGCACCTCCCGCGGGCGCAGGGTGGCGGCGGACTCGGCCTGCAGCGCCTCGGTGCGCGGACGGTCGCGGCGGACCGCCGCCCGCAGGGCCTCGGTGATCGTCAAGGTGTGCTCGACACCGTCGGGGCCGCGCAGGACCAGGCGCTCGGCGTCCTCGTGCAACGTCACGAGCTCGAGCTCGGCCATGGTTCCTCCTCACGCCCGCCCGGATTGGCGGGCCCGCTCGTTCGAGAGTGCCACCCGTGACCGCCCGCTGCGCGCAGGCGCGTCGGTGTGCCGCGAATCCCCGGGCAGCGGTCGAGGGCGTCCCGGCCGGTTGCCCACGCCCCGTGCCCTGACAGGATGGCCCGCGTGGAGAACCTGGTGGCCGGCGTCAACTACCTGGAGGTCGCGGCGGTCTTCGTCGCGGCCGTCTCCGGCGCACTCGCCGCGGTGCGCAAGCGGTTCGACCTGTTCGGCGTGCTCGTGCTGGCCTGGGTGTGCGGTCTGGGCGGCGGCATCCTGCGCGACGTGCTCATCGGCGACACACCGCCCGTGGGCATCTCGAGCTGGCGGCTCGTCGTCGCGGCGGTGGCCGCCGGCCTGGTCACCTTCGTGCTCCACCCCGGCCTGGCGCGGCTGCGCCGCTCGGTCGTCGTGCTCGACGCCGCCGCCCTGTCGCTGTTCGTGGTCCAGGGCACGACCAAGTCGCTGGAGCTCGACGCCGGTCTGCTCGCGTCGCTCGTCGTCGGCGTCCTGACCGGCATCGGCGGCGGGGTGCTGCGCGACATGCTCGTGGGGGAGACGCCCCTGATCTTCGCCGACCGGCAGCTGTACGCCGTCCCGGCGATCCTCGGGGCGGGTGCCGTCGTCGTGCTGTGGGAGACCGGCTGGTGGACGTGGTGGGCGGCACTGTGTGTCGTGGCGTTCGTGCTGGGCTTCCGGCTGCTGTCCCTCGCCCTCGGTTGGGTGGTCCCGCACGTCGGCGGTGGATGGACCGGCCGGTGGGGACGCGAGTCGGGCAGGATGGACGGGTGACCTCTCAGCCTGCCCTCCCGTCCGCGTCCGAGATCACCGACCTGCGCTCCCTGGCCCGCGCCCTCGCGCTCGAGGCCGGCGCGATGATCCGCGGCGGCCGGCCCGACCAGGTCCGGGTCGCCGCCACCAAGTCCACCGAGGTCGACCCGGTCACCGAGATGGACCGTGCCTCCGAGGAGCTCCTGCGCCGTCGTCTGGCCGCCCGCCGCCCCGACGACGCCGTCCTCGGCGAGGAGGGGGACGACGTGCCCGGCACCAGCGGCCTGACGTGGGTGCTCGACCCCATCGACGGGACCGTCAACTACCTGTACGGCGTCGCCTCCTACGCCGTGTCGGTCGCGGTGGTGGCCGGTGCGCCCGACCCGGCCACCTGGACACCGCTGGCCGGGGCCGTGCACTCCGTCGTCGACGGCGCGACGTGGACCGCGGCCCGCGGACAGGGCGCGGACAAGGACGGCCGCGAGCTGCGGGTGCGTGAGGCGCCCTCGCTCGCGACGTCGTTGGTCGGCACCGGCTTCGGCTACGAGGCCGCCCGTCGCGCCCAGCAGGCGCAGGTGCTGGCCCAGGTGCTGCCGAAGGTGCGCGACATCCGTCGGTTGGGTGCGGCCGCCATCGACCTGTGCCTGCTCGCTGAGGGATCGCTCGACCTCTACTACGAGCGGGGTCTCAACTCCTGGGACGTCGCCGCCGGCGGGCTCGTCGCCGTCGAGGCGGGCGCGGCCCTCACAGGTCTGCACGGCGCCCCGGCGACGAACCTCATGACCGTCGCCGGCTCGCCCGCCCGCCAGGCGGAGCTCGTGGCGTTGCTCGAGGCAGCACACGCGGACCGCCCCGCCTGACCCCGTCCGTGTCTGAATTTGGTGCGTGTCTGCGCTGGTCAGCCCCGATGTGACCGGCGCGACACGCCGTCGTGTCGCGTGCCCGCCACGAATGGTGCAGAATCCGGGGGCCGACCGGGAACAAAACCCGCCCGCCACGCATTATCAGCGCGTACCGCCACCGAATCCACGGAGTGTGACACCACAGATGGCAACCGACTACGACGCACCCCGCAAGAACGAAGAGGACAACGAGCAGGACTCCATCCAGGAGCTCCAGGCGCGTCGTTCCGACAAGTCGTCGGGTGTCGTCGACGAGGACGAGACGGAGGCTGCGGAAGGGTTCGAGCTTCCGGGCGCCGACCTGTCCGGCGAGGAGCTCGCGGTGCGCGTCCTGCCCCGCCAGGCGGACGAGTTCACGTGCTCGAGCTGCTTCCTCGTGCACCACCGCAGCCAGCTGGCCTACGAGAAGAAGGGCCAGATGATCTGCACGGAGTGCGCCGCCTGACGGTCGACCCGACACCGGGCCCGTCCCGACGTCCCGACACCCAGGCCGTCATGTCCTCGACATGACGGCCTTCGTCGTCTCAGGCGTCGGCGGTGGCCTCCTCGATCGCCGCGGCCAGGTCGTCCGGACGACGCGTGGAGACCAACCAGTACGGCGTCGGGTCCAGCGGGTCCACCAGCTCCACCCGCAGGCCCGTGCGAGCCCAGCTCCGCAGGCACACGTAGGCGCGTGCGTCCAGCTCCGGGCCGAGCTGCACCCGCATCTCCTCGGCGCTGAAGACGGGCGTCACCGGACCCAGCAGGCCGACCGGGATCTGCGCGCTGCCCGCGCGCAGCTCGCCGTCGGAGACCTCGATCACCGGCGCGGTGACGACCAGCGCGGCGATCGTCCCCGCCGCGACCAGGACCCCCGCCCCCGGAGCGACCAGGGGAGCGAGCGGCAGCACCACCACGGCCACGATGACACCGAGGCCGACGGCGGCGATCCACGCCCCCGGACCGGGCAGGAGGCGCTCGCGGTACACCGGTCGCGGTGCCGACCCCGTGGTGCCGGCCGGTCGGGGGGACGCGTCGTTCATGCGTACATCATCGCAGGCCCAGGGTGTCCGATAGGCTGCCCCGGTGCCTGAGAACGCGAGCCCCACGGTGACCGACCCGAGCACCCTCGACGTGCTCGTCACGCTCCTGGACGACGGTGTCCCCGTGCCGGCCTACGCCCACCCGGGCGACGCGGGGGCCGACCTCGTGACCACGCGGGACGTCGTCCTGCCGCCCGGTGCCCGCGACGTCGTGCCGACCGGCGTGTCCATCGCGCTGCCCGAGGGTTTCGCGGCGTTCGTCCACCCGCGTTCCGGCCTGGCGGCGAAGCACGGCATCACGGTCGTCAACGCCCCCGGCACCATCGACGCCGGGTACCGCGGGGAGGTCAAGGTCGTCCTGGCGAACACCGACGCCTCCGAGACCGTCCGCCTGAGCAGGGGTGACCGGATCGCCCAGCTCGTGGTCCAGCGGGTGGAGCGGGCGCGGTTCATGGTGGCGCAGCGGCTTCCCGGCTCGCACCGCGGCGACGGCGGCTTCGGCTCGAGCGGCGGGTTCGCCACCGGCTGACCTGCGCGTTGCCGACCTGCGCCGCGGTCGGTCTAACCTGGAGACAGGACGGCGGTGCGCCGTCCCGATCGACGAGACAAGGAGATCCCTGGTGGGTCTGTTCCGGCGCAAGGCGTCGACGAAGCCGACGGAGGCCGTCACCGCGGACGGGGTCGCTCCCGTCCCCGACGAGACGTCCGAGGCCGCGGCGCCGACGGACGAGAAGGCCGGGCGCGGTCCGTACGACTCCACGCAGGTCACGGCCATGGGTGCCCGCGTGGACCTCGGCGCGGTCTGGCTGCCGGTGCTGCCCGGTCTGCAGCTCCGGATGGAGGTCGACAAGAAGTCGCAGAAGGTGACCGGTGTCGCGGCGTCCCTGCAGGGGTCGGTGCTCCAGGTGCAGGCGTTCGCCGCACCCAAGACCGGCGGCATCTGGGACGAGGTGCGCGAGGAGATCGGCGCGTCCCTGACCAAGCAGGGCGGGACCGTCGATGACGTGCCGGGCACGTTCGGTCGCGAGCTCATGGCGCGCATCCCCGCCAAGACGCCCGAGGGAAAGCCCGCGGTCCGTCCGGCCCGGTTCATCGGTCACGACGGGTCGCGCTGGTTCCTGCGCGGCGTGCTCTCCGGCCGTGCCGCCGTCGACGCCGAGGCCGCCAAGCCGCTGGAGTCCGTCTTCGCGAACATCGTCGTGGTGCGCGACTCGAACCCCCGGCCCCCGCGGGACCTGCTCACCCTGACGCTGCCGAAGCAGGCCCGCAAGGACGGCGCGACGCCGGACGCCGAGGGCGAGCCCGCCGACGCCGAGCCGCAGGCCCCTTCCTTCGACCCGCTGACGCGCGGGCCGGAGATCACCGAGATCCGCTGACGCCGCCATGTCCCTGCGCAGCAAGGTCCGTACGGCGCTCGCCTCGACCGAGGACGTCGCCGCCGACGAGGAGCGCACCGCCGCCGCGCTCGTCACCGGGTGCCGCCCCCTGCACGACCTGCGGCCCCGTCAGCGTTGCTCGGCCGCCGGCGTCCTGCGCTCGGTGGTCCTGCGACCGCGCGAGAACGTCCCCAGCGTCGAGGCCGAGCTGTACGACGGCTCGGGCACGCTGCACCTGGTGTGGCTCGGCCGGCGGCAGATCGCCGGGATCGAGCCCGGACGCCGGTTGCGCGTCGAGGGCATGGTGACGGACCGCGACGGGCGCCGGACCATGTTCAACCCTCGCTACGAGCTGCGCGCGCGGGCCGGCGAATGAGCCGCGACGACGAGCACGCGGCGCCCGTGGACGACGGCACCCCGCAGCGGACCTCACCGGCTCGCGGCATGCGCTCGCTGACCGCGGACTCCTTCTCCTTCGCCGAGGCCGTCGGCGGCGTCCGCGGGGTCGTCGAGGCGATCCTGCCCGGGCTCGTCTTCGTCGTCGTCTACGTGGTCACCCAGGACCTGACGCCGTCGTTGCTCGCGTCGGCCGGGGCGGCCGTGGTCGCGGTCGCGGCCCGGCTCGTCCAGCGCACACCGGTCACGCAGGCGCTCGGCGGCGTGCTGGGCATCGCCGTCGGCGTGTTCTGGGCGTGGCGATCGGGCGAGGCCGAGGACTTCTACGCCGTCGGGCTGTGGACCAACGCCGCCTACCTGCTGGCCTTCGTGGTCTCCATCGCGGTGCGCTGGCCGCTCGTGGGCCTCGTCGTCGAGGCGATCCGGTCGGGGTTCTCGGACCCCGCCGCACGGCGCACCGCGGCCGACGACCGCGCCGAGCCGGCCGACGGCGAGACGCAGGAGAGCCCGTTCGCCGCGCTGGCCGCGTGGCGGTCCGACCCCGACCTGGTGCGCCGCTACACCGTCGCGAGCTGGTTCTGGGTCGGGCTGTTCGCGATCCGGCTCGCCGTCAAGGTCCCGCTCTACCTGGGCGGCGACGTCGGCTGGCTCGGCACCATGCACCTCGTGCTGGGCGTGCCGCTGTGGGGCCTCGTGCTGTGGCTGACCTGGGTCGTGGTGCGCGGTGCGCACACCGGCGGCCGGGAGCCCGCCGCCACCTGACCCGCTCAGCCGAGCTCGGGGCCGTCCACGACGAGGCGCTGCAACGGGGCCGGCTCGGCCTCCTGACCCGTGACGAACATCAGCTCGTCGCCGGCCTCGAGCGCGTCGTCCGCCGTCGGGCTGAAGGGCCGGACCCCGCGGACGATGCAGGCCAGGACGGTGTCCGGCGGCCACACGACGTCGCTGACGCGCAGGCCCACCAGCGGGGACTCCTCGGGCAGCGTCACCTCGAAGATGTCGGCGCCCGACTGGTGGAACGTGAAGATCCGCACCAGGTCGCCCACCGAGACGGCCTCCTCGACCATGGCGGTCATGATGCGGGGCGTGGAGACGGCCACGTCGACGCCCCAGGACTCGTCGAACATCCACTCGTTGCGCGGGTTGTTGACCCGCGCGACGGTGCGGGGCACCGCGAACTCGGTCTTGCTGAGCAGCGAGAAGACGAGGTTGACCTTGTCGTCGCCCGTCGCGCCCACGACGACGTCGGCGGACGACACGTCGGCGCCGTCCAGGGACGACGTCTCGCACGCGTCGGCGAGCAGCCAGTCCGCCTCGGGGACCTGGGACACCCGCATGGCCGACGGGTTCTTGTCGATGAGCACGACCTCGTGGTCGTTGGCGAGGAGCTCGGAGGCGATGGACCGGCCGACCGACCCCGCTCCGGCGATGACGACCCGCATCAGTCCAGCTCCTCCTCAGGCCCGGGGGTGTGCGTGATCAGCCGCTCGACGCGGGCCGCGTCGTCGGCGTGCATGAGCACGTGCAGCTCGTCGTTCTCCTGCAGCAGGGTGTCCGGGGCCACGATCCGCGCCTCGGCGTACCGCGTCAGGAAGGCGACCCGGGCGCCGGTGGTCGCCTCGATGCGACGCACGGACTTGCCGAGCCAGTCCCGGTGGTAGTCGACCTGCGCCAGGCGCACGGCCCCCGAGGGGTCGCGGTACTCGTCCGTCGCGCCCAGCGGGAGCATCCGACGCATCACCTGGTCGGCGGTCCAGCGCACCGTCGCCACGGTCGGGATGCCGAGCCGCTGATAGATCTCCGCGCGGTGCGGGTCGTAGATCCGCGCCACGACGTGCTCGACGCCGTAGTTCTCCCGCGCCACGCGGGCCGCGAGCACGTTCGAGTTGTCGCCGTCGGAGACGGCGGCGAACCCGTACGTGTCCTCGATCCCGGCCTGGGTGAGGGTCTCCCGGTCGAAGCCGACGCCCGTCACGCGATGCCCCGCGAAGTCGGGGCCGAGCCGACGGAAGGCGTCGGGGTTCTGGTCGATGACGGCGACCGAGTGGCCGCGCGACTCGATCTCCTGCGCGAGCGAGGAGCCCACGCGGCCGCATCCCATGATCACGAAGTGCACACCACGGAACGCTATACCCCTGGCCGCCGGTGTGCCGACCTGCGCCGGGACGGCAGGACGGGCATAGCATGAGTCACCGTGTCGGACATCGCAGACGCCGCGAAGCGGCTGCTCGTAGGGCGGCCCCTGCGCAGCGAGAGCTCGAAGCGCTCCTTGCTGCCCAAGCGCGTCGCCCTGCCGGTCTTCGCCTCCGACGCGCTGTCCTCGATGGCGTACGCCCCGGACGAGATCCTGCTGATGCTCGCGCTCGCCGGGATCGCGGCGACCGCGTTCTCCCCGTGGGTGGGGCTCGTCGTCGTGGTCGTCCTGCTCGTGGTCGTCGCGTCCTACCGCCAGATCGTGCGTGCCTACCCGTCCGGCGGCGGTGACTACGAGGTCGCCACGACCAACCTCGGCCCGACGGCGGGGATCGGGGTCGCCTCCGCGCTGATGCTCGACTACGTGCTCACCGTGGCGGTGTCCCTGTCCGCGGCGTCGCAGTACCTGGCGGTGCTCGTGCCGGCCGCGCGCGGCCACGAGCCGATCGTCGCGGCCGCCCTCGTCGCCGCGCTCACCGTGGTGAACCTGCGCGGGGTGCGCGAGTCGGCCTGGGTGTTCGTGGTGGTGATCTACTGCTTCATGGGCACGCTCGGCGTGCTCGCCGTCGTCGGCGCCGTGCGGTACTGGTCGGGGGACATGCCGCAGGCGGCCAGCGCCGACCTCGAGCTCGTGCCCGCGGCCGGCTACGAGCAGGGCCTGCTCGGCGTCGCCGGTGCCTTCCTGGTGGCCCGGGCGTTCGCCTCGGGCGCCGTCGCGCTGACCGGCGTCGAGTCGATCACCAGCGACGTGCCGGCCTTCCAGCGACCGAAGCGCCGCAACGCCGCGACCACCCTCGCGCTGCTCGGCGGGATCTCCGCCGTCATGCTCATGACGATCCTGTTCCTCGCCCAGGCGACGGGCGTGAAGTTCGTGGAGGACCCCGCCACCCAGCTCACCCGCGACGGGGCACCCGTGGGTGACGACTACGAGCAGCACCCGGTCCTCGCCCAGCTCGCCGAGACCGTGTTCGGCGGCCTGCCCGTGGTCGCGGCCGTCACCATCGGCGTCACGTCGCTGGTGCTCCTGCTCGCGGCCAACACGGCGTTCCACGGGTTCCCGGTGCTGGGCTCCCTGCTGGCGAAGGACGGCTACCTGCCGCGCCAGCTCCACACCCGCGGCGACCGCATGGCGTTCTCGAACGGCATCGTGACGCTCTCCGTCGCGGCCGGGGTGCTCGTCCTGGTCTTCCGCGCCGAGGTGACGACGCTCATCCAGCTCTACATCGTGGGCGTGTTCGTCTCGTTCACCCTCTCCCAGCTCGGGATGCTGAAGCACTGGTCGCGCGAGCTGCGCAAGGAGCCGAGCCGCAAGGTCCGCGCGGGCATGAAGTGGTCCCGCGTGCTCAACGGCGTCGGGTTCGTCATGACCGCTGCCGTCCTGGCCATCGTGCTGGTCACGAAGTTCACGAACGGGGCGTGGATCACCGTCGGGGCGATGGGGGTCCTGTTCCTCCTCATGCGCGGCATCAAGCGGCACTACACCCGGGTGCGGTCCGAGCTCGCGCTCGACGACCTGTCCGGGGCGCGTGCGCTGCCCAGCCGCGTCCACGCCGTCGTGCTCGTCTCCCGGGTGCACAAGCCGACGATGCGCGCGTTGGCGTACGCGCGGGCCTCACGACCCTCCACGCTGGAGGCCGTCACCGTCGGGGTGGACGCCGACGAGATCGCCGAGCTGCACCGCCAGTGGGAGGCCCTGGACCTGCCCGTGCCGCTGCGCGTGCTCGACTCCCCGTACCGCGAGATCACCCGCCCGGTGCTGCACTACGTGCGCTCCCTGCGCAGCGAGTCGCCCCGCGACCTGGTCGTGGTCTACATCCCGGAGTACGTCGTCGGACGCTGGTGGGAGCACCTGCTGCACAACCAGTCGGCGCTGCGGCTCAAGGGACGGCTGCTCTTCACCCCCGGCGTGGTGGTCGCGTCCGTGCCCTGGCAGCTCTCCTCGTCCGCCGGGTACACCGGGCTCGAGGGTGACGAGGTCGACGGCCGACCCCGGCTCTGAGCGGGGGGACAATAGGGCGGTGACCCGACCCCGCCGCTCGTCCCCCCGCCCCCGCCCGACCGACCCGGACGTCGGCCTCGAGCTCCGGCTCGACGTCGGCCCCGTCGCGCACGGCGGCCACTGCGTCGCCCGGCACGAGGGCCGCGTGGTCTTCGTGCGCCACTCCCTGCCCGGCGAGACCGTGCGAGCCCGGGTGACCGAGGGCGGCAAGAAGTTCTGGCGGGCCGACGCCGTGGAGATCCTGGAGCCGTCGCCGGACCGGGTCGAGAGCCGCTGGCCGGCCGCCGGGCCCGGCGGCGCCGGCGGGGGAGAGCTCGCCCACGTCGCCCTGCCCGCCCAGCGCCGCTGGAAGGAGTCGGTCGTGGCCGAGCAGCTCCAGCGGCTCGCGAGCCTGGAGTTCGACGTCACCGTCGAGGCCGCACCCGGCGACGACGACCGCGAGGGCCTGGGCTACCGGACGCGGGTGGAGCTCGTGACCGACGCCGACGGCCGCGCCGGGATGCGCCGGTTCCGGTCCCACGACGTCGTGCCGCTGACCGAGATGCCGCTCGGCACGCCGGAGGTGGCGGCGCTCGCGACGACGGAGGGGGTCTTCACCCGCCGGTGGCGGAGCGGCCAGCGCATCGAGCTCGTGGCGCCGGCGGGAGGCGCGGACCCCGTGATGCTGGTCGACGGCACGCCGTGGCGTCGCGGGCGTCCCGACTTCCGTCCCAACGCGCGCCGGTCGGTGACCGAGTCGGTGTCGCCGGGCGGCACCGAGCACCGCTACCGGGTGGCGGCCGACGGGTTCTGGCAGGTGCACCGGGAGGCTCCGGCCGTCCTCGCGTCAGCCGTGCTGGACGCCGTCGGCGACGTGGCCGGACGGTCCGTCCTCGACCTCTACTCCGGCGCCGGCCTCTTCACCGTGCCGCTCGCCGCCGCCGTCGGCGCCGGTGGGCGCGTCGTCGCTGTCGAGGGTGACGAGCAGGCCGTCAAGGACGCCCGCCGCAACGTGCACGGCCTGGACCACGTCGACCTGCGCCACGGCGCCGTCGACACCGTGCTCGCCGGCGGGACCGACGCCGCGGCCCCCGAGCTCGGGGCCGCGGACGTCGTGGTGCTCGACCCGCCGCGGGCCGGAGCGGGGCGCGGCGTCGTCGGCGCGATCGCCGACCTCACCCCGGCCCGGATCGTCTACGTCGCGTGCGACCCGGCTGCCCTGGCCCGCGACGTCGGCCTCCTGGGCGAGCGGGGGTACTCGCTGTCGGGCCTGCGCGCCTTCGACCTGTTCCCGCACACGCACCACGTGGAGTGCGTGGCCGTCCTGGACCGCTGACCGTCCGGCCGGCCCGGTACGGTCTGAGCCATGGCTGAGCAGGGTGCTCCGAGACGCTGGCTGCCGCTGCGGCTGGCGGTGATCGGGGCCGTGATCGTGGCGGCGGTCCTCGTCGCGCTGCTCGCCCGGCCGTCGGGGCCGGGAGCGGGCTCCGTGGCCATCCGGACGTACGCGGGCCTGCCGGCAGACGTCGAGGCCGACCTGCTCGACCCCGAGCCCGGGTGGCGGCTCGCCCCCGGCTCGGGCCAGATCGCCGTCTGGACCGCGGGCAGCTCGTCGTGCCCGTGGGTGCCCCGCGAGGTCACCGCCGTGGGAGACCGCGTGACGATCGTGCTACGCACCAGCACCGGTGCGTGCACCGCCGATCTCGCCTGGTCGACGAGCGTCGTCGCGGTCCCGGACGGCGTCGACCTCGCGGGGATCGAGGTGGAGCTCGTGCTGGACGGGTGAGCGCTCAGGTCTGGCGCGACGCCGCCGAGGCGATACCGAGCCACGTGTGCCGGTTGCCCCACCAGCACCAGCCCACCTTGACGGCACCGCGGCGCTCGCTGCCGTCGCGGCCGGTGCCGTTCGAGATCCAGACCGCGGGCGTGCGGGCGTCGAACGCACCGTCGTCCTTGCGCAGCCGCGAGCCGATGGTCATGAAGCACCGGTTCCGCTCCAGGGCGTCGGGCGCCCGGAGGACCCAGTGCAGGCCCTCGGCCAGCGCCAGCCCGGTGGGGGCGAACCGGTCGACGTCGGCCATGTCCACGACGACGAACCCGTCCCGGTCGACCGTCCCGCCGCGGACCGCAGCGTGCCGGCCTCGAGGCTGCCGGCGGGCACCAGCCCGAGCTCGACGAGGCGGTCGGCCTGGGTGGTGAGGGGCAGGAGCGTCGTGGGCATCCGGGTCCTTCCGTGGGTGGTGGGCGCGGTGACAACGCTCGGCGGCGGCACGGTGTTCCCGGCGTGGTTCCCCGCCGTGCACCCGCCGTGCACCCGGCGTGCTGCCCGGTGAGGCGCCCCTAAGTATCTTGACGTCAAGATATATGGGTTATGCTGGGTGCAGCCCGGCGGCCTGTGCGTACGCTGGGTGGAGCCCCCGAAAGCACGGCGTCGGAACCATCGGCACGATCGGTGCCCGCGCCGGAGAGCCCCCGTAGAAGGAGCCGCAGTGAGCAGCGTGGACACATTCGGATCGAAGGGAACCCTGGACGTCGCGGGGAGCTCGTACGAGATCTTCCGGCTGTCGGCCGTCGAGGGGCTCGAGCGCCTCCCGTACGCGCTGAAGATCCTCGCCGAGAACCTCCTGCGCACGGAGGACGGCGCCAACATCACCGCCGACCACGTGCGCGCGCTGGCCGGGTGGGACCCCGACGCCCAGCCCAGCACCGAGATCCAGTTCACGCCGGCCCGTGTGATCATGCAGGACTTCACCGGTGTGCCCTGCGTCGTGGACCTGGCCACCATGCGCGAGGCCGTCGCCGAGCTCGGCGGCGACCCGACCCGCATCAACCCGCTGGCCCCGGCCGAGATGGTCATCGACCACTCCGTGCAGATCGACGTCGCCGGCCGCGCCGACGCCTTCGAGCGCAACGTCGAGTTCGAGTACCAGCGCAACCACGAGCGCTACCAGTTCCTGCGCTGGGGCCAGACGGCGTTCGACGACTTCAAGGTCGTCCCGCCCGGCACCGGCATCGTCCACCAGGTCAACATCGAGTACCTGGCACGCACGGTCATGACGCGCGAGGTCGACGGGGTGCTCCGCGCGTACCCCGACACCTGCGTCGGCACCGACTCGCACACCACGATGGTCAACGGCCTGGGCGTGCTCGGCTGGGGCGTCGGCGGCATCGAGGCCGAGGCGGCCATGCTCGGCCAGCCCGTGTCGATGCTCATCCCGCGCGTCGTCGGCTTCAAGCTCACCGGCGAGATCCCCGCCGGCGTCACCGCCACCGACGTCGTGCTGACGATCACCCAGATGCTGCGCCAGCACGGTGTGGTCGGCAAGTTCGTCGAGTTCTACGGCTCGGGCGTCGGTCAGGTCCCGCTGGCCAACCGCGCGACCATCGGCAACATGTCGCCGGAGTTCGGCTCGACGGCGGCGATCTTCCCGATCGACGAGGTCACGGTCGACTACCTGCGCCTCACCGGCCGTTCCGAGGAGCAGCTCGCGCTCGTCGAGGCCTACGCCAAGGAGCAGGGTCTCTGGCTGGACCCGTCGTCGTCCGACTACGTCGAGCCGACGTTCTCGGAGTACATGGAGCTCGACCTGTCGACGGTCGTGCCCTCCATCGCCGGTCCGAAGCGCCCCCAGGACCGCATCGAGCTGTCGAACGCGAAGTCGGCGTTCGCGCGTGACCTGCCGAACTACGCCTCGGACGTCATCGACTCGGTGGACGAGGCGGAGAAGGAGTCCTTCCCGGCTTCCGACTCGCCCTCCACGCACAGCCAGGTGCGCCGCACGGTGCCGGTCACCGACTCGGAGGGCAAGGAGTTCGACCTCTTCCACGGTGCCGTCGCGATCGCCTCGATCACGAGCTGCACCAACACCTCGAACCCGTCGGTCATGCTCGCCGCGGCGCTGCTGGCCAAGAAGGCCGTCGAGGCCGGCCTCGAGGCCAAGCCGTGGGTCAAGACGTCGATGGCCCCGGGCTCGCAGGTCGTGACCAACTACTACGAGAAGGCCGGCATGTGGCCGTACCTGGAGAAGCTCGGCTTCCACCTGGTCGGTTACGGCTGCGCCACCTGCATCGGCAACTCCGGCCCGCTGGACGAGAAGATTTCCGAGGCGGTCCAGGAGAACGACCTCGCCGTCGTGTCCGTGCTGTCCGGGAACCGCAACTTCGAGGGCCGGATCAACCCGGACGTCAAGATGAACTACCTGGCCTCGCCGCCGCTGGTCATCGCGTACGCCCTGGCCGGGACCATGGAGTTCGACTTCGACGCCGACCCGCTGGGGCGCGACGAGGACGGCAAGCCGATCTTCCTGCGCGACATCTGGCCGACGCCGGACGAGGTCGAGAAGACCATCGCGACGTCGATCAGCCGCGACATGTTCACCAAGGACTACGCGGACGTGTTCGCCGGCGACGACCGCTGGCGCGCGCTCGACACCCCCGAGGGCGACACGTTCGCCTGGGACACCGAGTCCACCTACGTGCGCAAGCCCCCGTACTTCGAGGGCATGGGCGCGCAGCCGGAGCCGGTCGCGGACATCGCGGGTGCTCGCGTGCTGGCCAAGCTGGGCGACTCGGTCACCACCGACCACATCTCCCCGGCCGGTGCGATCAAGCCGGACAGCCCGGCCGGGAAGTACCTGGCGGAGCACGGCGTCGGGCGCCGCGACTTCAACTCCTACGGCTCGCGCCGCGGGAACCACGAGGTCATGATCCGGGGGACGTTCGCGAACATCCGCCTGAAGAACCAGCTGCTGGACGGCGTCGAGGGTGGCTTCACCTACAACTTCGTCTCCGGCGAGCAGGACACCATCTACGACGCCGCGCAGGACTACGCGGCGCAGGGCACCCCGCTCGTGGTGCTCGGTGGCAAGGAGTACGGCTCCGGCTCGTCGCGCGACTGGGCCGCCAAGGGTACGGCGCTCCTGGGTGTCCGGGCCGTCATCACCGAGTCGTTCGAGCGCATCCACCGGTCGAACCTCATCGGCATGGGAGTGCTGCCGCTGCAGTTCCCGGCCGGTGAGTCGGCGGAGTCGCTCGGGCTCGACGGCACCGAGACCTTCGACATCAGCGGTGTCACGGCCCTGAACGAGGGCACGACGCCGGAGACCGTCGCCGTCACGGCGACCAAGGGCGACGGGACGACCGTCGAGTTCGACGCCGTCGTCCGGATCGACACCCCCGGCGAGGCGGACTACTACCGCAACGGCGGCATCCTGCAGTACGTGCTGCGCGACCTCGTCAACGGCTGAGGACCCACGCAACGCCGACGGCGCCCCGTCGCTCCCTCGAGGAGCGGCGGGGCGCCGTCGTACCGGGAGGGTCTACTTGCCGACGTCGGACCGTGCGGCCGAGCGGATCAGCTCGGACCGGTCCTTCTTGGCCACGTGGCCGTCGGCGACGAGGTCGTCGGCGGTCTCGCGGACGTGCGTCACGAACGCGCCGTGGTTCGCGTAGTCGGCCTCGGAGTCGATGAGGTCGTTGATGGTGCAGCCGTTGCCGACGTCGACGTTCGCCACCTGGGTGACGATGTCGCCGACGACGACGGTCGGCCGCTCGTCGGACGCGGGGCACGCGTCCGTGCCGTCGCGAGCGACCAGGAACGACACCGCGCCCTCGTCCGACGTGTTGCCAGCCGTGTCCACGGCCCGGAACCGCACCGTGTGCGAGCCCGGGTCGCTGACGGTCACGGGGGACTCGTACGTCGCGAAGGCCTCGTCGTCGAGCGCGTACTCCACGGTGGCGACGCCGGAGTCGTCGTCGGTGGCGGTGACCGTCACGGTCGCGGAGCCGAGGTAGGCGCCGTCGGCGTCCTGCTCGCCGGTGGCCTCGGCCGAGACCTCCGGGGGAGTGGTGTCCGTCGGCTCGTCGTCCTCGACGACGGTGACCGACACGGTGCCCGCCTCCGAGGTGTTGCCGGCCGCGTCGGTGGCACGGTAGCCGAGCGTGTGCTCACCCACCTGGTCGAGGACCACCGGGGCGTCGTACGTGGTCCAGCCGGCGCCGTCGAGGTCGTACTCGACCGACTCCACGCCGGACTCCTCGTCCGTGGCGGTGAGCGTGACCGCCGCCGAGCCGAGGTAGGCGCCGTCGGCGTCCTGCTCGCCGGTGACCTCGGCCGTGACCGTCGGTGCCGTGGTGTCCGGGGCGACGACGGTGACGTGCAGCATCTGCGACTGCGACGTGTTCCCGGCGCCGTCGGTCGCCCGGTAGCTCAGCATGTGCATGCCGGGCTCGGACAGCACGACGGGCTCGGTGTAGTCGACGTACCCGGCGCCGTCGAGGTCGTACTCGACGGACTCCACGCCGGAGGCGTCGTCGGTGGCCGCGAGGGTCACGGTCGCGGAGCCGACGTACCCGCCGTCACCGTCGGGTTCCCCGACGACCTGCGGCGTCACCACCGGCGGGACCGTGTCCTCGGCGGTCGCCTCGACCACCGTGAAGGTGGCCGAGCCGGCTTCGGAGGTGTTGCCGGCCTCGTCGGTGGCGCGGTAGGCCACGGTGTGCTCGCCGGTCGTGGTGACGTCGAACGGTGCCGTGTAGTCGGTCCAGCCGGCGCCGTCGAGGTCGTACTCGACGGAGGCGACGCCCGACCCGGCGTCCTCGGCGGCCAGGGCCACCATCGCCGACTCGATGTAGCCGCCGTCGACGTCCTGCTCACCGGTGACGTCCGCGGTCACGGTGGGCGCCGTCGTGTCCTCGTCACCGCCGCCGGTGACCACGAGCTCACCGACCATGGTGCCGTGGCCCGGGATCGCGCAGAAGTACCGGTACGTGCCGGGCGTCAGGGTGACCTCGGCCTCGTGCCGTCCGCCGTTCGCGTCGAACGGGTTGGCGAGGATGTCCAGGGAGACGTCGTGGTTGTACCCGGGCGTCGTGGTGTCGAACGTCAGCGTGTGGCTCATGCCGATCGTGTTGCCTGCGTCGAGGCTGTTGTCGAAGACGATCGTGGCCGTACCCGCCGTCGCCGTCGCGGGCGCGGACGAGTACTCGGTGACGCTGTTGTTCGCGGTGAAGGTCAGGACCTGCTCGGCGAGCTGGTCGGCCAACTGCGTCGACTGCTGCGTCGACTGCTGGGTGGCGGAGCGCTCCGGCGCCGCCGTCGCGGCGCTGTTCTCGGCAGCGGTGGCGGAGCCGGGCACGAGCGTCATCGCGACGAGCGCGCCGGTGGCTGCGCCCGCGAGGAGGCGGCCACGCCGGCCGGCCGCGCGGCCGGGGCGTCGCTCTCGGGCGAGATCTGGGGGGTTCATCGGTTCTCCTTCGTCGGTCGGGAGGCGGCGGCGCGTGACCGCCGGGCACGGCCCGGTGCGGGAGGCTGACCTCCCGCACCGGGCCCGGGCTGATGGCCTACAGGTCCATCACCCGGATGCTGCGGAACTCGATGAGGTCCGCGTCGCCGTGGTTCTGCAGGCCCAGGAACCCGCTGGCGAACTGACGCAGGTCGGTCGGCGGGTCACCTGCCCGCGACGACTCCGTCCCCGGTGAGTTGTCGAACTCGTTGATCACCACGCCGTTGCGGATGATCGTGTACTGCTGGCCGACCACGCGGATCTCGTAGTCGTTCCACACGCCCTTCTCGGTGACGCCGGCGTCCTCGAGCCCGACCGGGTCGAAGTTGTACACCGACCCGGTCTTCTGCGGCTCCCCCGAGGGGCCGTCGTAGATCTGGATCTCCTGGCCGCAGTAGATGGCGATCCACGCCTCCGCGTCGGTGAGCTGCCCGCACTCGGGGCGCTCCTCGCGCGGCTGCCGCGGGTCCGGGAAGCGGGTGAACACGCCGCTGTTGGCGAAGTGGTCACCCTCGGAGACGTCGCGGAACTGCAGCTTCACGGAGAAGTCGCCGAACTCCTCGGCCTCGTACCAGAACATGCCGAGACCGCCGGAGGACCGCAGGGACCCGTCGGGCTGCAGCGCGAAGTCGCCGCCCGGTGCCTGCCGCCAGCCGTCGAGCGAGGCAGCGGTGCCGTCGAACAGCCAGCGGTACCCCGTGGAGCCCTTCTTGCCGATGTCCGACTTCGCCGCGGTGCGGGTCAGCGCGCCCTTGTCCTTGCCGCTGATCACGCCGTCGGACTTGAGCTGGTTCGCCACGTCGTTCACGTGCTCCACGAACGCGCCGTGGTCGTCCCACTCGGCCTCGTCACGGAACAGGTCCGCGATCGTGCAGCCACCCAGGTCCTGGTTGGCCACGCCCGAGTCGCTCTCGCCGAACCACACCGTGTCCCGGTCGTCCGGGACCGCGCAGGTGATCTCGACCGGCACGTCCACCGTGGTGGTCTCGCCGTCCGCGTAGGTCACGGTCAGCGTGGCGGCGTAGCTGCCGACGCGCTCGTAGGTGTGCCGCGGGTCGGCCTCGGTCGACGTGCTGCCGTCACCGAAGTCCCACTCGTAGGACACGCCACCCGACCGGCTGCCCGTGAAGGCGACCGTCAGGAGGTCGCTCTGCACGCTCGTCGCCGTCCCGGCGGGGACCGGGGTCGCCGGCCCGCCGGTGTAGCCGATCCGGACCAGCTTCTGGTTGGGGTGCAGGGAGAAGAACCCGCCCGCGTAGTCGACCATGTACAGCGCACCGTCCGGACCGAACGTCGCGTCCATCCAGCTCTGCACCTCGTCGCCGGCCCCGCCTCCGGGGATGATCCGGCGCAGGTCCTCCGCGAAGACCGGGGGACCGGCCTCGTCCACCGTGTCCGGGTCGACCGTGAGAGCGATCCGGTTGCTGGAGTTCGACTGGTCGCCGAGGAACCACTTGCCGTCCCAGTGCTCCGGCCAGGCGACCCCGCTGTCGGTGTCCACCTCGGACCGGTGGTAGGTCGGACCGTTCATGACCGCCTGGCCGCCGCCCCGCAGGAACGGCAGGGTGTACGTGGCCTCGTCCTCCTCGTACGACGGGATGCCGTCGTCACCGATCGGGAAGACCGGCCCGCCGCCGCTGGGGGAGTACCAGATCATGTTGTCGCGCACCGGCGGGATGTCGACCAGACCGGTGTTGCGCGGCGAGTTGTTCTGCGGGTCGTCGCAGTCGTACCAGCCGGTCAGGACGCTCGCGTCCTCGTTGCTCCGGTCACGGTACGGTTGCCGGTTGCCCATGCAGTACGGCCAGCCCTGGTTGCCGGCCGACGTGATGATCGTGGCGGTCTCGTACTTCGCCGGTCCCAGCTCCGGGTCCGGCGAGAAGGCGTCCGGCCCCACCCAGGCGGCCGTGAGCCAGTCGTTCTGCGAGTCCCACGCCAGGCGCGAGATGTTGCGCACGCCCATCACGTAGATCTCCGGCTTGGTCTTGTCGGCCGGGTACTCGCCCTCCGGGAAGAGGTTGCCCTCCGGGATCGTGTACGTCCCGTCCGGCTCCGGGCGGATCCGCAGGATCTTGCCGTTGTAGTCGTTCGTGTTGCCCGACGTGCGGCGCGCGTCCTGGAACGAGATGCCGGCGAACTCCTGCGTCCAGTTGTTGCCGGAGTAGCCGCTCGACCCGCCAGAGGAGTTGTTGTCGCCGGAACCGATGTAGAGGTTGCCCTCGTCGTCGAAGTCCATGCCGCCGCCCGCGTGGCAGCAGCTGTGGATCTGCGTCTCCCACGCCATCAGGTCGACGCGCGTGGCCTGGTCGATCGTCTGCTCGCCGGCGTCGTAGGTGAACCGCGAGACGGTCCGCTCGCCGACGCGGCGCTCGCGGTCGATCGACTCGTGGGGCATCCAGAAGGCGTAGACCCACCCGTTGTCGTCGAACTCGGGGTCCAGCGTCAGGCCCAGCAGGCCTTCCTCGTTCTTGACGAGCTCGCTGCCGCTGCCACGGTTGCCCATGACGTCGAGCGTCGTCAGCAGCGTGGGCTCCTCCGTCTCCGGGTCCCACCGGTGGATGGTGCCGCAGCCCAGGCCCACGTCGGGGTCCTCCCACGGCACGATCGGGCCGCTCGGGCACGCGCCGCGACCGATGTAGAACACACCGCCGTCGGGCGCGACCGTCACCCCGTGGGGCTCACCGATCTGGTCGAGCTCGCCGTCGGCGTTCTGCCCGGTCAGGCGCTCGACCTCGTAGTTCGAGCCGATCGTCGCCTGGCAGTCGCCGCGGACGACGCCCGTGGTCCAGAGCAGCGCGCCGGCCAGGTGGCTGCGGAACTCGTCCTCGCCGTAGCTCTCCGCGGTGCCGCCCATGCCGGTGTAGAACGACCGGCCGCCGTCGTAGTCGTGGCACCACGAGACCGGGTGGAAGGCGCCGTTGGCCCCGTCACCGGGTTCGTAGTCCCACTCCTGGACCTGCGCCACGGTGTGCACCTCGCCGGCCGGGTTCGGAGCCCAGTTGAGCCACCGGTCCGAACGGGTCAGCTCCAGGGGCAGGCCGTCGTTGGCCGGGTGCAGTCGGTCTACCAGCTCGACCGTCGCCTCCTGCACCGGGATCTCCGGCTCGGGCTCGGTCTCGGTGGCCGCGTCGAAGATCTCGAGCTCGGCGAGCTGGGTGAGCCCGTCACCGGCGTTCTCGGTGATGTCGAGACGGTAGTGCTCGTACGTCCCGTTGGTGGTGATCTCGAAGTCGCGCGTGAGGAACCGGTCGGAGAAGTCCTCGCCGGTGCGCGTGTCCAGGTCGGTCCAGGACTCGCCGTCGTCGGAGCCCTGGAGGGTCCAGCTCTGCGGGTCGCGTCCGTCGAAGTCGTTCGCGGAGGTGAGCGCGTAGCGGGACGCCTCGACGGGTTCGGTCATCTCGAGGTCGATCTGCGCGGTCGGCTCGAACGCCAGCCACTTGGTGCTCGAGTCGCCGTCGACCAGGTTGGCCGCGACCTCGTTGGGCGAGTTCTCGGCGCTGGCGGTGACTCCGGCGACGTCTGCCGGGTCCGGCAGGTTGCCCACCGGTCGGGTGCCGATGAGGCCGGTGAACCACTGCGACCGTTCCTGGGCGCGAGCGCCGTCGCGGACGCCGAGGAACCCGCCGCCGGCCTGGACGTAGGCCTGCAGCGCCGCTTCGGCGTCGGTGTCGAGCTCGGTGCCCTCGGCGGACAGGAACACCACGCCGCGGTATCGGGTGAGGTTGTCGACGGTGAAGTCGGCGGGGTCCGACGTCACGTCGACGTCGAACCCGTGCTCGCCGGCCAGCTCCCCGATCGCGTCGGAGGCCACCCCGACGGGGTCGACCTGTTCGTCCGGCGCACCGTGGAGGACGAGCACCCGCAGGTCCGAGGTGATCGTGCCGGCGGCGTCGAGGCCTGCGGCCCGTGCCGAGGGCTGTGCCCGGGCGGCGGTGTCCTCCGCGGCAGGTGCGGGGGAGGGCGGGGCCGAGGCGGCCGTACCGGGCACGACGGTCAGCCCGACCAGGAGGGCGGCGGTGCCGGTCACGGCCACCGCTCTGCGTGTGCGGAGGGCCGTCGTGGGCCCGCGGTGGAGGGTTCGCTCTCGTGAAGTCCGTTCCATCACTGCTCCTTTGCTCGTGATCGACGGTCGTCGTCGGGTCGTGCCGTGGGACGGCCGTCGTCCGGTGACGCGGTCTGCTGACTTCTCAGTGGCCTCCTCCGCCGTGCTGGTGGTAGCGGTCCAGCGCGTCCTGCGCCCCGTCAGGCATGCTGCCGTCGGCGTTGCGGACGAGGAACACGCCGGCCATGCCGCCGTCCGAGTGGAACTGGACGTGGCAGTGGTACATCCAGGCGCCCGGGCCGACTCCCGCTCCGGCGACGACCTGGAAGCCGAACGAGTCGCCCGGGTTGAGGTCGCGGTTGTCGATGACCTGGCTGGGGTCCTTCGGGCCCTCGAGGTAGCCGGTGCGGTTGTTCGCCCAGCGGTGCGCGTGAACGTGGAACGTGTGGTACATGTCGCCGTGCCCGATGGCGATGAACTCGACGCGTTCGCCCAGGTTGGCCTCGAGGACGGGGACGTCGGGCGCGGACCGGTTGTTGATCGTCATGTCGTTGAAGACCACCGTGTGCTGGCGGTCCGGCAGCACGTCGCCCTTGCGTCGCACGACGAGCGCGCCGTAGAGGCCCTTGCGGACGCCCTCGGTACCGTGCGCCGTGCCGAGCGCGTGGTCGTGGTAGTGCCAGTAGCCGGCGCTGCCGGGCATCCAGAGCCCGCCGGGCCCCTTGGACGGTGCCTGGGTGCTCCAGGTGTAGGTGCGGCTCTCGCCCGGCGCGGTGGCCGAGTCGTTCATGGGGCTGCCGTCGGACTCGACGGTGTAGTTGACCCCGTGGGGGTGGATCGACAGGGTCCGGTCCGTGGTGTTGACCAGCTCGATCTCGAGGGTGTCGCCCTCCCACATCTCGAGCACCGGGCCCGGGACGGAGGCTTCGCCGGGGGCCAGGCCGTAGCCGTACTGGCCGCCGGGCAGCTCCTCGGCATACATCGTGATCCGTCGGGTCTCGCCCTGGGGGCCGCCGAAGCGCGGGGCGGCCTCGGCGGCTCCGCCGGCGGAGACGGTGAGGGCGGCCGCGGCGGGAGCGACGAGACCGGCGGTGAGCATGGAGCGCCGGGAGAGGCCCTGCGGGCTGCTGACAGCGCTGTCTGTGAGGGACATCGGATCTCCGTTCGACGACGTCGGGCGAGCCGGGCACCCCGGCCCGCCCGAGAGGTCAGTAGGTCAGGTTGTTGAGGTATTCGAAGCTGTCCTGGGCGAACTCACGCCCGTCCGGAGCGATGTCGTACTCGACGGTGTAGTACCGCACCTTGCCGTGAGCCGCCTCGAGGATCGGCTCCCAGTCGAGCTCGCCCTCGCCGACGTCCGCGAAGGTGGCCCGGGCGTCGCCGTTGAGGAACCCGTCCTTGACGTGGAGCAGCTCGATGCGGTCGCCGTACTCCTCGAGGAGCTCGACGACGTCGACGCCGGCGTCGTAGGCCCACAGGACGTCGACCTCGAAGGTGACGTAGCGCGGGTCCGTGCGGTCGGCGATGATCTCCCACGCCGACTTCTCCTCGCCCGTGACGGGATCGGTGTAGACGGTCGTGAACTCCTGCTGGTGGTTGTGCCCGAAGATCTTGTGCAGCCCCTGCTTCGAGGCCGCCTCGCCGAGGCGGTTCAGCGTGGCGGCGGTGGCGAGGGTGTCCTCGTAGCTGCCGATGCCCGGCGAGGCGAAGCCGCCGGAGCCGACGTAGTGCTGGCCGATGGTCTTGGAGTAGGCCAGCGTCTCGTCCCAGGTGGCCTCGTTCGTGCTGTTGTGCGACGCCGAGACCTTCAGCCCGTGCTTCTTGACCAGCGCGCGGAACTCCTCGGCGGTGTATCCCGCGAAGTTGCCGCCGAAGGGCTCGATGTTCTGGTAGCCCATGTCGGCCAGCTCGCCGAGGACGGAGTCGAGCCCGTCCTGCGCGACCCAGGGGATGAGGCTGAACATCTGGATGGAGATCTTGCTGGCCGGCACCGTGCGTCCCGCGTCGTCCGGCGGGGCCGCCACAGCACTGCCCGCCGCCGAGAGGGCGAGCGCCAGCCCGGCGGCCGTGGTGGCGGCCGGACGGAGCCTGCGGCGGACAGAGGGTTCCTTCGACATCGTCGTCTTCCCTTCGCGCGTGCGACGCACCGTCGGCGTTGGCGGTGCGGTGCAGGGTGGCGGTGACGCACGCCACGGCACGACTGCGACACTAAGAGCACTTCTGTCGACTGTCAACCAAAAGATGCGTGGTGAGCAGCATCTTTGGTGATGGGGAGGGCGGGTAGAGGCGCCTATCGCGCGGTTTCGGCCCCCGTGGAGCTGCGCGCCGGGTCGATCGTCGGAACGTTCGTCGTGACGTGGTCGACGACGGCCGTCAGGACCCCCGGGTCGTCCAGCAGACGGTTGTGGCCGAGCCCGTCGACGAGCAGCAGCTCGCTGCCGGGGTGCGCGGCGTGCAGCAGCCGGGCGTTGTCGGGGTCGTTCATCGAGTCAGGCGTGCTCTGCACGAAGAGGGTGGGCACGTGGGCGGGCACCGGGTGCCGCGTCAGGTCGAGGTTCGTCCGCGGGTCCGTCACCCCGCGGAACATCACGCTCCCGGCACGGGAGGCCAGCCGGTCGTGCAGGCGCGACGGCAGCCCGGACTGCCGGACGAACGAGCCGATGACGGAGTCGAAGCCGGTCGGAGCGGCGACGGAGACGAACCGGTCGGCCGCCAGGCCGTCCCGCAGCGCGAGGCCGGCGGCCGTCGCGCCGAGGGAGTGCCCGACGACGGCGATCGCCGGGCCGGTGCGTTCCTGCACGGCTCGCAGGGCGGCGGCGTGCTGGACCGCCTGGGTGCGCCTGCCGGTGGAGTCGCCGTGCGCGACGCCGTCGAAGGCCACCGGTTGCAGGCCGGCGGCCTCGAGCGCCTCGGCCAGGCGGGCGAAGCGGGAGGCGCGCAGCTGCCAGCCGTGGGCGAGGAGCACCGGGGGAGCGGAGGGCGAGCCCCAGGCGTAGGTGGCGACGCGCTCGCCGTCCACGCGGACGACGTCGCGGCGCGCGGCGTCGTGCACCGCTTGGTCGGCAGGTCGGATGCGGGCGGGCGGGCCGACGCGCCGCATGGCGAGGACGGCGAGCTCGACGGCGAGCGGCGGGGCGAGGGTGCCCAGCACCCGGAAGCCGGCACGGACGGGGCGGGGGACGAGGGGCACGGGGACCTCCGGGCTCGGCGATAACTATACGACCGTTCGCACAGTATCATCGTGCGAACGGTCGTACGATCAGTGCCATGACGTCGATCGACCGGCTCGCAGCTCCCGACGGCCGCCGCGCCCGGGGGGACCGATCTCGCCGGGCTGTCCTCGACCAGGCCGTGCAGGTCGCGTCCGTCGAGGGGCTCGCGGGCCTGACCTTCGGATCCCTCGCCGCCGCGGCTCCGGTCAACAAGAGCGGGATCGCCGGGCTGTTCGGCTCCAAGGAGGGGTTGCAGCTCGCGGTGATCGACCATGCGCGGAGCGTGTTCGTCGACGAGGTGGTGGTCCCGGCGCGTGTCGCCGACGCCGGGCTGCCCCGGTTGTGGGCGCTCGTCGGGTCCTGGACCTCCTACTCGCGCTCCCGCGTGTTCGCCGGCGGCTGCTTCTTCCGTGCGGCCGAGGTCGAGCTCGACGGGCGTGACCCCGGCCCGGTCCGGGACGCCGTCGTGGCGGTGCAGGAGCAGTGGGACGGCTACCTGGCCCACCATGCCCGCCTCGCCACGACGACCGGTCAGCTCGCCGCGGGGACCGACGCCGTCCAGGTCGCCTTCGAGGTCAACGCCCTGCTGGGCGCCGCCAACGACCGTTCCCTGCTGTTCGCCGACGACGCGGTGTACGACCGGGCGAGCACGGCGATCCGCGCCGTGCTGGTCGCGCGGGAGGCCGACCCCGCCCTGCTCGTCTGAGGAGCAGGGGGGCCGGGCGCGCTCAGGCGAACCCGAACACCGGGGGGAAGGCGACCACGACGACCGCGGCCCAGGCCGCGTAGACCGGGAGGTAGTCGGTCTGCCACGCCTCCAGGGCGCCGAAGCCCCGCCGTCTGCGGCAGAACCCGACCAGCAACCAGCCGGTGCGCACCAGGTGCACCAGCAGGAGCAGGTTCAGCCCGAGTGCCGCGATCTTGTTGGGGCTGGCGCCGAACTCCGCGATGCGGGTGAGCATCGCCGTCAGGGCGACCGCGTCGACGGCGAGCGCGGCGGTCACCAACGCGAGCTGCAGCCCGTCGAAGAGGCCGGCCCGGGTCAGGGGGTCGCGCGCCGAGATCGAGTACAGCAGCAGCGCGAGCACGAGGATCAGCACCGCGTCCAGGAGGATGAGCAGCTCCCGGTCGACGGTGGTCAGCCCGCCGGCCGAGGCGAGGACGACGAACGACACCACCAGCATCACGGTGGTCAGCGGGGTGAAGATCCGCGTCAGCACGGGCGCGATGTTCTCCACGACCTCCTGCTTCGCCTCGACGAGCCACGCGGCCACCAGGAGGGCCCCGGGCATGCCGAACGGCAGGAGCCATCGCTCCAGGGTCGGCTCGAGGTCCACCCCGCCCAGCCCGAGCAACCCGAAGGTCAGCCCGACGAGCACCCCGCTGCCGAGCGCGATGAGCACGAGGTAGATCCCCAGCTCGCCGGTGAAGCGGACGAAGTCCATGCGACGGTGGGCGGAACGCCAGCGTCCGCCCACGTAGGCCAGGCCGACGAGCGCCCACAGCACGACCGGTGCGTGCACCGTGGCCAGCACGACGGTCGAGCCGGAGGTCTCGAACGGGTAGACGTTGAGCACGACGCCGAGCCCGGCGAACGCCGCGGCCAGCGCGGCCAGCGAGGGTCCGGTCAGCCGTCGCTTCCGGGCGAGGTATCCGGCCAGGAACGGCGCGACGAGCAGCCCGACGTTGCGCATCAGCACCGTCTCGTCCCAGAAGGTCGCGCCGAGCTTGACCGCCACCCCGGCGCCGACGGCGAGCGTGAGCACGACGAGGAGCTCGCGGCGCCCGGTCGCCGAGCCGTCGCCGTCCGTGGCGTCCGGCACGAGCACGAGCTGCTTCCACAGCCGCTCGGAGTGCTCGCGGGCGAACTCTCGCGAGACGGAGTCCAGGCGGCCGAGGCGCTTGACGGCGACGGGGAACGCCTCGTCGTCGTCGAGGTCGGTGGCCGCGAGGTCGGCGACCCGCTCGCGCAGGTGGTCCTCCATCTCGTCCACGTCCGCCGGGGCGATGGCGCGGTGCCGGTGGACGTAGTCGCGCCAGCGGGCGATCTGGGTCTCGAGGCTGGTGGTGGTGTCCATCAGGCGAGGCCTCCCGCGGCGGCGGGGCCGCCCGGCAGCGGGCGTGCGACGGCTTGCCACGCCTGGGTCAGCGCGTCGCTGACGACCTCCCACTGTGCGCGTCGTTCGGCGAGAGCCTCGCGGCCGGCGGGGGTGATCGCGTAGTGCTTGCGCCGGCGTCCCGCGGGGGACCGGCCCCAGCTCGCCTCGATGAGTCCGTTGCGCTCCAGGCGGTGCAGCAGGGGGTACAGCATCCCGTCCGTCCACTCCATGTGACCATCGGAGAGGTCGGCGACGCGCTTGGCGATCGCGTACCCGTAGGACTCGCCGTCGGCGAGGATGCCGAGCACGAGCGGTGTCGCGGAGGCTGCGACGAGGTCCTTGTCGATGTGCACGGGTCTCCATCCCTAGATCTGCTAGGCATTAAACCCTCGCAGATCTAGGGATGGCAAGCCACGGTGCGTCAGGTTCCGCCCTCCCGGGCGCGCAGGCCGTAGGTGCCGGCCGTCAGGGTGCGGTAGGAGTCCGCGACGATGCGCTCCAGCACGGCCAGGTCGACCTGCTCGAGATCCTTGAGGTAGAGGCAGCCCACCCCGTGCTGGCGCGGACCCAGCCGGTCGAGGTCCGCCCGGTGGGCTTCGATGCCGTCCATGAGGTAGACCACCGTGCGGGCCTTGCGGGGCGCGAACCCTGCGGCGACCGCGTCCCCGGAGCGGCCCGAGGCGTACTCGTAGTGGTACCGCCCGAAGCCGATGATGCTCCCGTCGCGGTGCGGAGCCTGCCCGGTCGCGCGGGACATGAGCCCCAGGAGGGTCTCGGCGTCGCGGCGCCGGACCGGGTGCTCGACGGCGTCGACGAGCTCGCGGACGTCCTTCGGTACCTGAGGGCCGGTCATCCGCCCAGTCTGCGCCGTCAGGTGTCGGCGAGCACCCGGACCAGCGACTCCTCGCCCATGCGGTACACCCAGGCGTTCTCCAGACCGGACTCCAGCATCGACGTCGACATGCTCAGCGCCCAGCCGCGGGCGCGGACCCACACCGGGTCACCCGGCGGGTACCGGTCCGCGAGCGTGTCGCGGTAGGCCTCCCGGCCCGCCGCGTCGAGGACGAGCCAGGCGGCGGCCAGGTCTGTGGCAGGGTCGCCGGCCGTCATGTCGCCGAAGTCGACGACGGCGGCCAGCCCGCCGCGCCCCGAGCCTGCGTCGTCGTCCGCCAGCACGAGATTGCCCGGGTGCGGGTCTCCGTGGATCCACAGCGGCGGTCCGTGCCAGGCGGGCGCCTCGACCAGCCGGGCCCACAGCGAGAGCACCTGCTCGCCGTCGGGCACGATGCCGCGCTCGACGCGGCCACGTAGTGCCGTCCCACGGGTCGGCAGCGGAGCGCTGCGGAAGGGGTTGACCGGCGCGCCCGACGGTGCGGGGACATGGAGCGCGCGGTGGAAGGCGGCGAGCGGTCGGGCGATCCGGCGCCGCCGCTCGACCGGCACGTCCGTCGCGCGGACCCCGGCGGTCCACGGCACCACCGACCACGACCAGGGGTAGCGCAGGGTCGGGCTCGGGCGGCCGACCCGGACGGCGACGGGCACCGCGACCGGCAGCCGCGGCGCCAGCACGGGCAGCCACTGCTGCTCGTGCTCGACGAGGTGCGCCGCGATCTCGCGGCGCGGCACGCGCACGGCCAGGTCGTCCCCGAGCCGCAGCATGACGTTGTCCCAGCCGTTGGCCGCGACGCGCAGCGTCCGGTCCGCCAGGTCCGGGTGCTGCTCGGCGAGCAGGCCGCGTACCAGGTCGACGGTGACGTCCAGATCGGCCCTCACGGCGTGCTCACGGGTCGAGCTCCAGCTCGCGGGCACGGTCCCAGTCCTCGGTCCAGCCGAGGTGGTCGAACAGCGCGTCGAGGATGCCCGCCGTGAACCCCCAGACGAGGTGCTCCGCGTCGCCGTCGTCCACCAGGAATCCCGGCCCGCGCCACTCGCGCCCGCCCCGGCGCAGCACCGTGGCCACCCGGTTCGAGGCGTCCAGCAGGTCGGCCACCGGCGCGCGGAAGACGTGGGCGGACTCGCCCGGGTCGACGACGCCGACGGCGGACTGCCGCGCCCACCAGGCGAGCACCGGGGTGACGACGTGGTTGCTCACCGGCATCGGCAGGGACTCCAGCGTGCCGAGCACCTCGACGCCCGCGGTGTCCACCCCGGTCTCCTCGGTCGCCTCGCGCAGCGCCGCCTCGACGACCCCCTCGTCCGGCTCGACGCGACCGCCGGGGAACGCCACCTGACCCGCGTGCGAGCGCAGCGTCGCCGCCCGGGCCAGCAGCAGGACGTCCAGGTCGCGGTGCACGGCCAGGGCCTGGGCGTCGTGGTCGGCCGCGAGGGCGTCGAGCACGCCGAACAGGACCAGCACGGCGGCCGGGCGGGCGGCCGCCAGGTCGATCTCGCCCCGGGCATGACGCCAGGGTCCGGCGAAGGACCCGCCGGCGGCCAGCGCGGCGAGCTGCTCGCGCGCGGTGGGGGCGCTCACGAGGTCACCAGGAGGTGGCCAGCGGCATGCCCTCGGCGTACCCGGCGGCCGACTGCACGCCCACCACGGCGCGCTCGGCGAACTCGGGCAGCGTGCGGGCTCCCGCGTACGTGCAGCTCGAGCGCAGCCCCGAGGTGATCTCGTCGAGCAGGTCCTCCACGCCCGGCCGCTCCGGGTCGAGGTACATCTTCCCGGTCGAGATGCCCTCCTCGTACAGGGCCTTGCGAGCCCGTCCGAACGCCGTGCCCGCACCCGCGGTGCGTGCGGCCACGGCGCGCGCCGAGGCCATCCCGAACGATTCCTTGTACTGCCGCCCGGAGCCGTCCTCGTGGAGGTCGCCGGGCGACTCGTACGTCCCGGCGAACCAGGAGCCGATCATCACCTGCGACGCGCCGGCGGCCAGCGCGAGCGCGACGTCGCGCGGGTGGCGCACCCCGCCGTCGGCCCAGACGTGCTTGCCGAGCCCGCGTGCCGCCTCGGCGCACTCGAGGACCGCGGAGAACTGGGGGCGCCCGACGGCGGTCTGCATCCGGGTGGTGCACATCGCGCCCGGGCCCACGCCCACCTTGAGGATGTCGGCGCCCGCCTCGACGAGGTCGCGCACCCCGCCGGCCGTGACGACGTTGCCGGCCACGACGGGGACGTGCGGGAAGTCGGCCCGCACGGCGGTCACCTCGCGCAGCGCGGCGAGCATCTTGTCCTGGTGACCGTGCGCGGTGTCGACCACGAGCACGTCGACGCCGGCGGCGAGCACCTCACGCGTCTTGGCCGCCACGTCGCCGTTGATCCCGACGGCGGCACCGACCCGCAGGCGACCCTGCGCGTCGAGGGCGGGGGAGTACACCGTGGAGCGCACCGCTCCCTTGCGGGTCAGCACGCCCACCAGGACGCCGTCGCGCACGACCGGCGCGAGCCGGACCTTGGCGGCGTGCAGCCGCTCGAAGGTCGCCTCGAGGCCGTCGGACTCGACCTGCGCGGCGTCGAGCGTCACGAGGTCGTCCGCGACGAGCGTGGCGACGCGGGCGAACCGGTCGACGGCCAGGCAGTCCGCCTCCGTGACGACACCGACGGGCCGGCCGTCGTCCACCACCACGGCGGCGCCGTGCGACCGCTTGCCGAGCAGGCTCAGGACGGTCGCCACCGTCTCGGTCGGAGCCACCGTCACCGGCGTCTCGATCACCGGGTCCTTCGACTTGGTGTCCGCCACGACGTCGGCCACCACCTCGACGGGGACGTCCTGCGGCAGGATCGCGATCCCGCCGCGCCGCGCCACCGTCTCGGACATGCGGCGCCCGGACACGGCGGTCATGTTGGCGACCACGAGGGGGATGGTGGTCCCCGTGCCGTCGTCGGTGGACAGGTCGACGTCGAACCGGCTCGTCACGTCGGAGCGCGACGGGACCATGAAGACGTCGCCGTAGGTCAGGTCGGTGGTGGGCCGTTGGCCGTCGAGGAAGCGCACCCTTCGAATCTACCGCCCACGACGTGCACAGGAGCGTCACCGTCGCGGCGATAGAGTGTCCTGATGACCAGTGGGAGGAACGCATGGGGCTGCTGAGCACGATCGGGACGCCCGCGGACGTGCGTCGGTTGAGCCCCGCCCAGACGCGGCAGCTCGCGACCGAGATCCGCGACTTCCTCGTGGAGAACGTCTCGCGCACCGGCGGGCACCTCGGCCCGAACCTCGGTGTGGTCGAGCTGACCATCGCGATGCACCGGGCCTTCGCCTCGCCGCGGGACACCTTCGTCTTCGACACCGGCCACCAGTCCTACGTGCACAAGCTCCTGACCGGCCGCCAGGACTTCACGGCGCTGCGCAAGCGTGACGGGCTGTCCGGCTACCCGAGCCGCGCCGAGTCCGAGCACGACGTCGTGGAGAACTCGCACGCCTCGACGGCGCTGTCCTGGGCCGACGGGATCGCCAAGGCTAACGCCGTCACCGGGCGCCTCGACCGGCACGTGGTCGCCGTCATCGGTGACGGCGCCCTGACCGGCGGCATGGCGTGGGAGGCCATCAACAACATCGCCGCGGACGCCGACCGCCGCCTCGTGATCGTCGTCAACGACAACGGGCGCTCCTACTCGCCGACCATCGGCGGCGTCGCCAACCACCTGGACACCCTGCGGGTCACCCGCGGGTACGAGGCGTTCCTCGGCTGGGGCAAGCGCACCCTGCACCGCACCGGCGCGCCCGGCCGGTTCGCCTACGAGTGGCTGCACGGTCTGAAGAAGGGCCTCAAGGACGTCGTCGCGCCGCAGGGCATGTTCGAGGACCTCGGCCTGAAGTACATCGGCCCGGTCGACGGTCACGACACCGCGGCCACGGAGGCGGCGCTGCGTCGCGCCAAGGCGTTCGGCGGGCCCGTGATCGTGCACGTCATGACCGAGAAGGGGCGGGGCTACACCCCGGCCGAGGAGGACGTCGCCGACCGCTTCCACGCCGTGGGCAAGATCCACCCCGAGACGGGCCTGCCCGTGGCGCCGTCGCGCTTCGGCTGGACGCAGGTGTTCGCCGACGAGATCGTCGAGATCGGCCGGCGTCGCAGCGACGTCGTGTGCCTGACGGCCGCGATGCTGCACCCGGTGGGCCTGGCGCCCTTCGCCGAGGAGTTCCCCGAGCGGACGTTCGACGTCGGCATCGCCGAGCAGCACGCCGTCACCTCCGCCGCGGGCATGGCGTTCGCCGGGCTGCACCCCGTGGTCGCGGTCTACGCCACCTTCCTCAACCGCGCCTTCGACCAGGTGCTCATGGACGCCGCCCTGCACAAGGCGGGTGTGACGTTCGTCCTCGACCGAGCCGGCATCACCGGTGACGACGGCGCGAGCCACAACGGCATGTGGGACATGGCGATGCTGCGCATCGTGCCGGGCCTGCGGCTGGCCGCGCCCCGCGACGAGGCGACCATGCGCTCGGCGCTGCGCACCGCCGTCGACGTCGACGACGCCCCGACCGTCGTGCGCTACCCCAAGGGAGCGCTCGGCGACCCGATCGAGGCCGTCGAGGAGCTCGAGGGCGTCGACGTCGTCGCGCGCCACACCCCGGGTTCCGGCGCGCCCGCGGGCCGCAAGGTGCTCGTCGTCGGGGTGGGCTCGATGGTCGGCTCGGCGCTCGCGGCGGGGGAGTCGCTCGCCGCGCACGGGCTCGAGGTCGACGTCGTCGCGCCGACGTGGGTGCTGCCGGTCCCCGAGCGCCTGGTCAAGATGGCGGGCGAGCATGACCTGGTCGTCACCGTCGAGGACGGCGTGGTCGACGGTGGGATCGGTGCGATGCTCGCCCAGCGTGCCGCCGAGCACGGGGTGCGCACACCGTTCGTGCACCGCGGGCTGCCGGTCGAGTTCCTCGACCACGCCAACCGGGACCAGATCGTCACGGCACAGCGGCTGCGCGCCGAGGACACCGTGCGCGACGCGCTGGCCGCGCTCGCGCAGGACTGAGCCTGCGCAGGCCTGAGCTCGCGCGGGACCGTGCGGCCTGGAGGAGCGCCGCCCGGCGCCCTCAGGTGTGGGTGAGGTCCGTCGCCCGCTCGACGACGCCGTGCAGGTCGCCCGTCTCGGCGAACCACGCGCGCTGCTGGGCCGCGCCACCACCCGTCGACCACAGCTTCCCGAGCAGGTCCGTGACGACCTGCAGGTCGTCGGTGTCGGCGAGGGCGTCCCGCACGTGGGCGACGAGCTGGCCGACGACGTCGTGCGCCGGCGCCGGGCGCCACGTGAGCGGGGAGACGAGGTCGCCGGCGAGGCCGGAACGGCCCGCACGCCAGGCCGCGGTCCGCAACAGCTCGACGCCGTGGTCCGGCGCCTCGCGACCGTCCGCCGCCTCGCGGGCCGCCGTCTCGACCAGACCGCGCACGAGCGCGGCGAGGAGCGTCGTCGTGTCCGGGTCGAGGCAGACGTCCATGACGCGGACCTCCACCGTCGGGTAGCGCGGGGAGAGGCGGGCGTCGAAGAACACCATGTTCTGGTCCAGCACGGTGTCCGTGGCGACGAGCGCCGCGACCGCTGCGTGGTACCCCTCGGGCGTGCCGAACCGTCGGGTCGGCCCCGCCGTCGGCCAGCGGGTCCAGACCTGGGAGCGGAAGCTGGCGTAGTCGGTGTCCTCGCCCTGCCAGAACGGGGAGTTGGTGCTCAGCGCCATCACCGTGGCGAGCCAGGGACCGATCCGGTCGACGACGGCGACACCCTCCTCGTCGTCGTCCACGGCGACGTGCACGTGGCACCCGCTGGTGAGCTGCTCGCGCGCCGTCATCCCGAAGACCCGTCGCGCCTGCTGGTAGCGCAGCCGCGAGACCGTCGTGCCGGTGAACGGCACCGGTGACGTGGCCAGGGCGACGGCGCGTGCGTCGACGCGGTCCGCGGCCGCCTGCGCCCGCGCGCGCCCCGCCCGGATCTCGTCGGCCAGCTCGGCGAGGGACGAGCGGGGATGGGTGGCGGTCTCGATCTGCTCCTCCATGAACTCCGGCTCGAGGGCACCCGTCCCGCCGCCCTTGACCGAGTGCCCGGCCGCCTCCAACGCCGCGGCGGCCTTGGCGACGGGGGACCCGTCCGGGCCGACCAGCAAGAACTCTTCCTCGACACCCATGGTGCGCGGCTTCGTCATGTCGGCATCATGGTGCCTCGCCTGGCTGGACGCTCGCCGACACGTGGGCGCCGGCAGGTGGCCGTCGACACGTGGCCGCCGACACTTCGACGTCCGGCCACCCGGTGTTCACCCGCGTCTGGTTGAAAGCACCCATGGGTCGCACACGCACGACGCTCGCCGTGCTGACGGTGTCGCTGGGCGCCTCGGCGACGGCCGCCGTCATGGTCGAGGTGCTGCGGCGGCAGGCGGCGCTCGCGCGGCACCGGATCGGCAAGGCCCTCGGGGAGGTCGCCCCCGACGCGGACCGCGTCTGGCGCAAGAAGTACGGCGGGCAACCGCTCGAGCTGCTCGTCGTCGGCGACTCGATCGCCGCGGGCCTGGGGGCCGAGCGCCGCAAGGACACGCTCGGCGCCCGGATCGCGCGCCGGGTGGGCACCGCCCTGCAGCGGCCGGTCCGGCTGCGGTGCGCGGCCGTCGTCGGCTCGGAGTCCTCCGCGCTGGGCGCCCAGCTCGACGGGCTGGAGGACGGCTACCGGCCGGAGGTCGCCGTCGTCGTGGTCGGCGGCAACGACGTCACCCACCGCGTCCCGACCTCGGTGTCCGTGCGGCACCTGGTCGACGCGATCGAGCGGTTGCAGGCGCGGGGGAGCGCCGTCGTCGTCGGCACGTGCCCGGACCTCGGGGCGCTGCGTGCGGTGCCGCAGCCGTTGCGCACGCTCGGGTCGCGCGCCTCCCGCCAGCTCGCCGCAGCCCAGTCCGTCGCCGCGCGCCGGGCCGGCGCCTACACGGTGTCGTTGGCCACCGTCGTCGGCCCGTTCTTCGTCTCCTCCCCGGACGAGGCGTTCAGCCTCGACCGGTTCCATCCCAGCGCCGTGGGCTACCGCCGCACCGCCAAGGAGCTGACGCCATCGGTACTCGTCGCGCTCGGCGAGCGCGAGGAGCTGCCGCCCGGGCACCGGCCACCGGACCCGCTCGCCGGGACGCCGCGACGGCCCTGGCGCCGGTCCGCGTAGCCTGCCGCACATGATCTGGCTCCTGGACCTCGACAACACCCTCGTCTCCCGCGACGACGCCTTCGCCGCGTGGGCGTCCGCGGCCGTCGCTGCCGACGGCGGCACGGACGCCGACCTGGCAGCGGTCGTCGCCGCCGACGACGGCGGGTTCGCGCCCAAGGCGGACGTCGCGCGCGAGCTGATCGACCGGCTCGGCTGGACCGACGACGTCCCCGCGGCGGTGGAGAGGTTCCGGACGGGCATCCGCGAGCACGTGCGGGCCTACGACGGTGTCATGGGCGACCTCGACGCGCTGCGCGCCGCCGGAGACCTCGTGGCCGTGGTGACCAACGGCGTCTCGCACCAGCAGCGCGGCAAGATCGCGCGGTGCGGGGTCGCGGCGCACGTGGACGCCGTGGTCGTCTCCGGCGAGGAGGGTGTCGAGAAGCCCGACCCGCGGATCGTCGAGATCGCGCTGGAGCGGCTCGGGGCGACGGACGCCGACCGGGACGCGGTCTGGATGGTCGGCGACGCCGGCCACACCGACGTCGCGGTCGGGCGGGCCGCCGGCGTGCGCACCGGATGGGTGTCCCACGGCCGGATCTGGGACTCGGCGCACGGCGCCGAGCCGGACGTGGCCGCGGCGACCACGCGTGAGGTGCTCGCCGCGGCTCGTGCGTCCGCCCGCACGGTCGGACGGTCGGCGTAGGCGGGACCGTCGACGGCTACCGAGCGGGCGGACCGAGCCAGATCTCCCTCAGGACGGCGGCGACCTCGACGACGCTCCTGCCGCTCGTGCTGAGGCGGTGCGTCCGGGCGTCGACCTGGCTGTCCAGGGTCCGCGCCGCCCGGTCCGACCGCTCGACATGGGCCAGCAGCGACTCTCCGTGCTCGCGCCGCCCGAGCCGTTCGTGGGCGACGGCGTCCGGTGCGGTCAGCAGGACCGACGTCACCCGGGGGCGGTCGCCCATGGCGGCAGCCAGCTCGTCGGCCTCCAGCACGGACACGGTGTTGGTGTAGACCAGGCGCCGGTGTCCCAGCGCGCGGTACGTGCCCCAGACGGCGGCGAGGTTGCGTGCGGCCACCCGGTGCTCCCACGGCGCGGGCCAGGCCAGACCCAGGGCGTCGCCCTCGACCACGGCGTGCGCGACGCCGTCCGCTGCCAGGAGGTCGTGCAGGGCGAACGCCGCCGACGACTTGCCGACGCCGGACCTGCCGCCGATGAGCAGAAGCTGCGACTCCACGGGACGCCACGCTAGGGCGACGGGGCCCGGAGCACACGCGAATACTCCGAGCCCCGTCAGCACTGGCAGGAGGCTCCTAGCGCTCCGCCTCGGCGAGCGTGGTCAGCCACTCGGCCCAGAACTTCTTCCACTGCTCGGCCTCGGCCGGGTTGGCGATCTTCTCGTGCGTGACCGTCAGCCGGCAGCGGTCGTCGACGGCGTCCGTCGACAGCAGGAGGACACCGTGGTCCAGGTCGCCGTCCGGACCGCTCTCCGTGAGCGCGAACCGCGGCCGCATCACGCCCGGCCGGGATCGCGGCGAGAGGGTGAGCCCCGGGACCAGCGTGTCCGGGCCGCCGTCCTCCAGGAGCCGGGCGCGGACCGTCGCGCGGTCTGCGTCGAGCAGCTTCGAGCGGCTGACGGTGAACGTGCCGTCCGGCATCTGCCCCGGCAGCCGGATCCCGGTGATGCGCTCGTAGCCGACCGTCACCGTCTGCACCCACCAGCCGGAGAAGTCGGCACGCTCGGTCACCCACGCGACGATGTCGGGGTGCGACGCCGAGCGGCCGGGACCGGCGTCGATGCGGGCGACCCACTCGTCCCAGCCGAGGCCGGTGGCCTCGCGGACGCGCTCGTCGGACAGCTCGGGTGCGCTGACCCAGCCGCTCGCCTCTGAGGCGGGGGAGGACAGCAGGTGGCGCCGGGCGGCGGCGTAGCGCTCGCCGGTGCGGACCATGCGCTCGCGGACGCGGCGCTTGAACGATTCCTGGGTGGTCATGAGGACTCCTGTGCTCACGGGTGCGCCACCTGCGGCTCGCGCCCACCGGTGCCGCACCGGAACACGGACGTCCTGTGCGACGCGTCGAGCACTCGAGGTCCCCTTTGCCCTCACCGCCGAGGCGGTCCCGGCGGCGCGAGCGCCGGTCCGAGGGTGAGGCGGAACGCGCCGCCTACCTCCGACGATACTCCACGACCGACGACGTAGCGCTGCCTCACGCATGATCCGCTGATGGGTGATGCTCCGCTACGTCGGTTCGAGGCGGCGTCGTGGACCCTCATTCATCAGGCCAGGGCCCCGGTGCTGCAGCACTTCCCCGCGTAGACGCCGGTGGCCGGCCCCGACGCGGGACCGGCCACCGTGCGTGCTCTCGGGTCAGTCTTCGGCTCAGGCGGCACTCTCTGTCGCCCGAGCCTGCGACTGCGCTCCGGGCGAGTGCCTCGTGCCTCGGCCCTCACCCTTCGCTGCGTCTTCGGCTCAGGCGGCGTTCGCGACGCCGTCGGGCAGCAGCCGGCGGCCGAGCACCCGCTCGCTGTACCCCGTGCGGTCGAGGTACGGGGTGATCCCGCCGGTGTGGAAGCCCCACCCGGCGCCGAGGATCATGCAGAGGTCGATCTGTGACGGGTCCGCGACGACGTTCTCGTCGAGCATGTGCCCGACCTCGACGGTCAGCGCGGTGAGCACCGAGTCGAGCACCCCGGCGGCGTCCAGCACCGGCGTGCCCGCACGGCCCTCGGTCCCGGCGGGCAGCGCCTCGCCGAACACCGACTGGATCGCGGGGTCGACCGGCTGGGGGAGGCCCCGTCCGGGACGGTCGAGCACGACGCGCGTGCCGTCGGCGACGATCTTCTCCAGGCCGGCCGAGCGGGGGAACCGGTCGCCCAGGTCCTCGCGCAGCGAGGTCAGGACGTGCAGCCCGACGGCGGGACCGACCAGGTCGAACAGCTCGAAGGTGGGCATCGGGAAGCCCAGCGGCGCGAGGGCGGTGTCCGCGACCTCCACCGACGTGCCGTTCTCGACGGCCTCGACGACCTTGCCCATGACCAGCACGAGGAGCCGGTTCACGACGAAGCCGGGGCGGTCGGCGACCAGCACGGCCGTCTTGCGCAGCTTCTTGGTGATCGCGAACGCGGTGGCCAGGGCCTCGTCCGAGGTGCGCTCGGCCCGGACCACCTCGACCAGCGGCATCTGGGCCACCGGGTTGAAGAAGTGGATGCCGACGACCCGCTCGGGGTGGCGCAGGTCGGACGCCATCTCGGTGACCGACAGGGCGGAGGTGTTGGTCGCGAGGACCGTGTCCTCGCTCACGATCCCCTCGAGCTCGGCGAAGACCTTCTTCTTGAGGCTCATGACCTCGGTGACCGCCTCGACGACCACGTCGCACGAGGCGAGGTCGTCGATCTCGGTGGTGCCGGACACGCTGGCGACGATCCGCATCCCGACCTCGGGCTTCATCCGCCCGCGGCCCACCAGCTTCTCCACCGTCGAGCGCACGTACCCGAGGCCCTTCTCGACGCGCTCGGTGTCCAGGTCGCGCATGACGACGGGCACACCGAGACGCTGGGAGACGAGCAGGGCGATCTGGGCGGCCATCAGCCCCGCGCCCACGATGCCGACGCGCGTCACCGGCTTCGCCAGGGACTTGTCCGGGGCGCCCTTCGGCTTCTTGCCGGCCGACGTGAGCTGGAACGCGTAGACGCTCGCCCGCATCTCGTCGGACATGATGAGGTCGGCCAGCGCCTGGTCCTCGGCGGCGAACGCCTCTGCCCGCGAGGCGTTCCGTGCGCCCGCCAGGAGGTCGAGGGCCCGGTAGGGTGCGGGCCGGGACGCCGCGATCGTGGCGTCGAGACGCTGGCGGGTGCCCTGCACGACGGCGTCCCAGACGGGCTGCGGGTCGAGCTCGCGGCGGGCGGGGGTCACCTCGCCGCGCAGCACGCGGGCGGCCCAGTCGATGGACCGCTCGAGGAAGTCGGCGGCCTCGAACAGCGCGTCGACGAGCCCGATCTCCAAGGCCTCGGCGGGCTTGAAGGGCTTGTTGGCGGCCGGCCGGGAGAGGACCACGTCGACGGCCTTCTCGATGCCGACCAGGCGCGGGACGAGGTAGGCGCCGCCCCAGCCAGGCACGAGTCCCAGACCGGTCTCGGGCAGGCCGAGCGCCGCGGCGTCGGACGCCACGGTGCGGTAGTCGCAGTTGAGCGCGACCTCGAGGCCGCCGCCCAGAGCGAGCCCGTTGACGAAGGCGAACGTCGGCACGCCCATGGTGTGGAGCAGCTCGTAGGCGTCGTGGCCCGCCCGGCCGAGCTCGAGGGCCTGCTCGTGGGACGTCACCGCGCTGACGCCCAGCAGGTCGGCGCCGGCGGCGAGGAAGTAGGGCTTGCCGGTGACGGCGACGGCGACGATCTCGCCGGCGGCGGCGCGCCGCTGCAGCGAGGTGAGCGCCGCGGTCAGCTCGGCGAGCCCCTCCGGTCCGAGGGTGCTGGGCTTGGTGTGGTCCAGGCCGTTGTCGAGGGTGACGAGCGCGAGCGTGCCGCCGCCGTCGGGCAGCGCGACGTCGCGGACGAGCGTGTGGGTGACGCGCTCTGCGCGGCCCTGGTCGCGGGTGGCCTCGGTGGTGTTCTCGGTCATCGTGCTCAGACCTCCGTGGTGGCCGGGACATGGCCCGAGTAGTCGGCGTGGTGGGGGTTCTCCCAGACGACGGTGCCGCCCTGTCCGAGCCCGACGCACATCGTGGTGATGCCGTAGCGGACCTCGGGGTGCTGGGCGAACTGCCGGGCGAGCTGGATCATCAGCCGGACGCCCGAGCTGGCCAGCGGGTGGCCGACGGCGATCGCGCCGCCGTAGCGGTTGACGCGCTCGTCGTCGTCGGCGATGCCGTAGTGGTCCAGGAAGCTCAGCACCTGCACCGCGAAGGCCTCGTTGATCTCGAACAGTCCGATGTCGTCGATGGTCAGGCCGGCCAGGGCGAGCGCCTTGTCGGTGGCCGGGACCGGTCCGTAGCCCATGATCTCGGCCGGGACGCCCGCGAACGCGGAGGAGACGAGGCGCATGGCGGCCGGCAGGCCGAGCTCGTCGGCGGTCTCGCCGGCGGCGAGGAGGGACACGGTGGCGCCGTCGGTGAGCGGCGAGGAGGTGGCCGGCGTGACCCGTCCGCCGGGGCGGAACGGCGTCTTGAGGTCGGCGATGCCCTCCATGGTGGTCTCCGGGCGGGGGAGCTCGTCGGCGGTGGCCAGCCCCCAGCCCTGCTCGGCCGAGCGGACGGCGACGGGCACGATCTCCGGCCCGATGTCGCCGTTCGCCAGCGCCTTGGCGTACTTGGCCTGGGTGTCGACCGCGTACGCGTCGGCCCGCTCCTTGGTCAGGTGCGGGAACTTGTCGTGCAGGTTCTCGGCCGTGACGCCCATGTTGAGCGCCTCCGGGTCGACGAGCTTCTCGGACATGAACCGCGGGTTGGGGTCGGCGTCGAGCCCCATGGGGTGGCGGCCCATGTGCTCGACCCCGCCGGCCACCACGACGTCGGAGGCGCCGACGGCGATGCTCGACGCCGTCGTCGTCACCGCGGTCATGGCGCCCGCGCACATGCGGTCGATCGCGTAGCCGGGCACCGAGGACGGCAGGCCGGCGAGGAGCCCGACGGTGCGCCCGAGGGTCAGGCCCTGGTCGCCCTGCTGGGTGGTGGCGGCGACGGCTACCTCGTCGATGCGGTCGAGGGGGAGCCCGGGGTGGCGGCGCAGCAGCTCGCGCAGGGCCTTGACGACGAGGTCGTCGGCACGCGTCTCGGCGAGGAGGCCGTCGGGGCGGGCCTTGCCGAAGGGGGTGCGCACCCCCTCGACGAAGACCACGTCGCGCAGGGCGCGTCGGGCTGGGTCGCGGGTCGTGCCGGGGGCCTGGGGGGCCACGGTCATGGCAGCTCCGTCCGTTGCGTTGGTCGGTCCGACGGTGCCGGGAGCATCGTCGCTCGGAGCCTCCGGAGGATCACCCGGGGCTCTGGTACACGCTACCGCGAGTACCAGGAAGAGCATAGACCACCTGAGACGGGGTCTCAGGACTGCCGAGCCGTGTGTGCCGAGCCGTCCGCCGGCGGGGTCACACGGCAGGTCACACGGCGGCGAACGCGGCCGCCAGCCGGGGGGCGAGCAGCTCGATCTGCCACTCCCGCACCCGCCGGTCACGCAGGAAGTCCGCGATCTCGGTCGCCCCGGCCGGCTCGGGCGGCGTCCAGCACAGGCGGCGCAGGGCGTCCGGCTGCACGAGGTTCTCGGCCGGCACGGTGTGCTGCCGGGAGAGCTCTGCGACGACGTCGCGGGCCGCGTCCAGTCGTCGCGCTGCGACCGGGTCTCGATCGGTCCAGGTGCGCGGCGGCGGCGGGGCGTCGGTCCGTGGGCCACGCGTCGAGGGCAGCGCGTCCTCGTCGAGGGCCAGCGCCGCGTCGATGGCCTGCTGCCAGGCCGGCGCGCGGCGTCGTGCCCCCTTGGTCGCGAACTCCGGCAGGGCCACGAGCTGGGGCACGGTGCGCGGCAGCGCCTTCGCCGCCGCGACGATCGCCCGGTCCGGCAGGACGCGGCCGGGCGAGACGTCCCGCTGGCGGGCGTTGGCCTCGCGCGCCTCCCAGAGGCTGCGCACGACGGCGAGCCGGCGCCGCCCCTTGACCGTGTGCGTGCCCGAGGTGCGCCGCCAGGGCTCCACGCGCGGGGGCGGGGGCGACAGCGTGCGCACGTGCTCGAACTCCTGGGCCGCCCAGTCGCTCTTGCCCGCCTCCTCCAGGCGGGCGGCGAGCACGTCGCGCACGTCCACGAGCACCTCGACGTCGAGCGCCGCGTACCGCAGCCAGTCCTCGGGCAGCGGGCGCGTCGACCAGTCGACCGCGGAGTGCTCCTTGGCCAGGCCCAGCCCGAGGGTGTCCGCCACGACCGCGGCCAGCCCCACGCGCGGCATCCCGAGCAGGCGTGCGGCGAGCTCGGTGTCGAAGAGGCGTGCCGGGCGCAGCCCGTGCTCGGTGAACCCCGGCAGGTCCTGCGACGCGGCGTGCAGCACCCACTCGGCGTCGCCCACGGCCTCGCTCAGCGCCGACAGGTCCGGCAGCGGGACCGGGTCGACGAGCGCCGTGCCCGCACCCGCGCGACGCACCTGCACCAGGTAGGTGGCCTGGCCGTACCGGTAGCCCGACGCCCGCTCCGCGTCCGCGGCGACCGGCCCCGTGCCGGCGGCGAACGCCGACACGACCCGTGCGAACGCCGCCGGAGTGTCCACCACCGGGCCGACGCCGTCGGCCGGTTCGGTCAGCGGGGCGATCTCGACGTCGTCGGCGGCATCGGCGGGGAGGGCGGCGCTCATGGACCTACCGTACGGCGCCGCACGTCCAGCGCGGTCACGCCGTCCGGCAGCGGGGGCAGGCCCCCGGCGGTCGACATCAGGTCCGCCCATACCTCCAGGTGCGCCCCGAGATCCGTGTCGGTCGGGGTCCACGACGCCCGGATCTCCAGGTCGACGGCGGGTGGCGTGGCCTCGAGCTCGCCGTAGCTCTGCGAGAGCACCCGCGTGACGGTGCCACCGGCCGCGACCGCCCCCACGCCGGCCTCCTCGAGATTCTCCGTCACCCACGTCCACGCGACGTCGCCGAGCATCTCCTCGGTGGCGAGCTCGGCCTCCAGGCGCGTGCGCACGAGCGTCACGACGCGAAAGTCGCCGCGCCACGCCTCCTGGCCGTCCGGGTCGTGCAGGCCGACGAACCTGCCCGTGGCGATCTCGACGTCGTCGAGGTGGACCTCGCCCTCCAGCGCCAGCGAGAACGGTGCCACGCGCTGCGGGCCAGGGATCTCCACCAGCCGGACCTCCGGACGCAGGCGGCGACCGCGCAGCGAGGACAGGGCGGCCGCGAACCGTTCCGGCACGTCACGCTGGGATCCGCTCACCCGGACACCGTACGACGCCCGCCGGTGTCCGGATCCCGGCGCGTGGGCGTGTCGCGCGACGCGGGCGACTAGGCTGTTCGCGGCCTCCCGGGTGGACGACGACGAGACGCCCGGACACGATCTTCACGAGGAAGCAGGAATCGATGACAGCACGTGCCCAGATCGGCGTCACCGGACTCGCGGTGATGGGTCGCAACCTCGCGCGCAACTTCGCCCGCCACGGTTACACCGTGGCCCTGCACAACCGCAGCTACGGCAAGACGCAGTCGCTGGTCGAGGAAGCGGGTCACGAGGGCGACTTCGTGCCGTCCGAGTCGATGGCGGACTTCGTCGCCTCGCTCGAGCGGCCGCGCAAGGTCGTCATCATGGTCAAGGCGGGCGCCGCGACCGACGCCGTCATCGACGAGCTGCTGCCGCTGCTGGAGGAGGGCGACATCGTCGTCGACGCCGGCAACGCGCACTTCCCGGACACGATCCGCCGCGAGGAGGCGCTGAGCGCCCGTGGCCTGCACTTCGTGGGGACCGGCGTCTCGGGCGGCGAGGAGGGTGCGCTCCTCGGTCCGTCCATCATGCCGGGCGGGACCCGCGAGTCCTACGAGTCGCTCGGCCCGATCCTCGAGGCGATCTCCGCGAAGGTCGACGGCACGCCGTGCTGCACCTACGTGGGTCCGAACGGCGCCGGCCACTTCGTCAAGATGGTGCACAACGGCATCGAGTACGCCGACATGCAGCTCATCGCCGAGGCGTACGACCTGCTCAAGCAGGGGCTGGGCGCGTCGGCCGCGGAGATCGGCCAGATCTTCGCCGACTGGAACTCCGGCGACCTCGAGTCGTTCCTCATCGAGATCACGGCCGACGTCCTGCAGCACGTCGACGCCGAGACGGGCTCGGCGTTCGTGGACATCGTGCTGGACCAGGCCGAGCAGAAGGGCACCGGCCGCTGGACCGTGCAGAACGGTCTGGACCTCGGCGTGCCCATCACCGGCATCGCCGAGGCGACGTTCGCCCGGGCCCTGTCCGGTTCCGTGCCGCAGCGCGAGGCGGGCCGTGCCGCGCTGCCGGCGCACACCCAGGACTGGGAGGTCGGTGCGGACGACGCCTCCCGTGCCCGATTCGTGGAGGACGTGCGCCTGGCCCTCTACGCCTCGAAGGTCGTCGCCTACTCCCAGGGCTTCGACCAGATCGCGGCCGCCTCCGCGGAGAACGGCTGGGACATCGACCGCGGTGCGATGGCCCGCATCTGGCGCGGCGGCTGCATCATCCGCGCCCGGTTCCTCAACCGCATCACCGAGGCGTACGAGCGCGACGAGAACCTGCCGCTGCTGCTCGCCGACGAGTACTTCACCGACGCCGTCGGCAACGGCCTCGCGGCGTGGCGCCGCGTCGTCGCGGGTGCCGCGCAGAACGGTGTGCCGACGCCGGCGTTCAGCTCCTCGCTGGCCTACTACGACGGCGTCCGCGCCGAGCGTCTGCCGGCCGCGCTGATCCAGGCGCAGCGCGACTTCTTCGGTGCGCACACCTACCGCCGCACCGACCGCGAGGGCACCTTCCACACCCAGTGGTCCGCCGACCGTACCGAGACGGAGGGCTGACACTCCCGTGACCAGCTCCCCCGCGGGACCCGGGGCCGCCGGCCCCGGGTTCCACCCCGTGATCGTCGGGTCGGACATCGGTGTGTACGGCCTGGCCCGTTCCTTCCACGAGCAGTACGGGTTGCGCACCACGGTGGTGGCCTTCGCCGAACCCGGCCCCATCGCGCACTCGCAGCTCATCGACACGGTGCTGTCCGGCACCGCGCCCGCCGAGATCGTCGCGACGCTCGAGCAGGTGGCGACCGGACGGCGGGCCGCCGGGCACCGTGAGCCCCTGGTGCTGCAGTCCAACATGGACTGGGTGGTGCGCATCCTCGCTCACCACCGCACGGTCCTCGAGACCGCGGGCTTCGTGCTGCCCTACGCCGACGTCGACCTCATCGACCGGATCTGCGACAAGGCCGAGTTCTCGGCGGTGTGCACCGAGCTCGGCATCCCCACGCCCGAGACCGTGATCCAGGACTTCGCCACGGCCGAGGACGACGGCTGGCGGCCCGAGCCCGTCACCTTCGACTACCCGGTCATCGCCAAGCCGGCGTCGAGCGCGGACTACCACGACGTGCGGTTCGCCGGGAAGAAGAAGATCTACGAGATCGCCACGCCCGAGGAGCTCGACCAGCTCTGGCGGTCGCTGCGGGGCGCGGGCTTCCGTGGCCGCTTCCTCGTGCAGGAGATGATCCCGGGCGACGACACGCAGATGCGCTCGGTGACCACGTACTCCGACACGTCGGGGCGGGTCACGCTGCGCTGCTCGGCGAGGGTGCTCCTCGAGGAGCGCACGCCCGCCGCCCGCGGCAACCCGTCGGCGATGATCGTCGAGCCGGTCACCGAGATCCTCGACGCCGCCCAGCGGATCTGCGAGCACACGGGCTGGCGCGGCTTCGCGAACTTCGACGTCAAGCTCGACCCGCGTGACGGCGTCTACAAGTTCTTCGAGCAGAACCCCCGCATCGGCCGGAACAACTACTACCTCACCGCGGGCGGGCAGAACCCGACCGAGGTGCTCGTGGACGACGTGATCCTCGGGCAGCGGCGCGAGCTCGTGACCGCACGGCGCGAGGTGCTCTACGCCGTCGTGCCCCAGGGGCTGCTGCGTCGCTACGTGCTCGACGACGGGCTGCGTGCCCGGGTCGTCGGCCTGATGCGCACCGGTCGCTCGGTGCACCCGCTGCGGTACGCCGCCGACGCGAGCCCGCGCCGCCGGCTCTACGTGCTGACCGCGCTGGTCAACCACGTGCGCAAGTACCGCCGGTACTACCCGCTCAGCGCCTTGCGGGCCAACTTCGCGGCCGCGCAGGCCGCGACGGCCGCCCGGCCGTCCGCGGGACGGGGGAACCGATGAGCCGCCGGCTGCAGCCCGTCGTCCTCGGTGGCGACATCGGGGCCTACTCGCTGGCCCGGACCTTCCACGAGGCCTACGGCGTCAAGCCGGTCGTGGTGTCGGGGATGTCGACCGGTCTGGTACGCCACTCCCGGATCCTGCACCACGTCGCCGAGCCGCGCATCGACGAGCCCGACGCGATCGTGGCGCGGCTGCGATCGATCGCCGACCAGCACACCGACGCCGACCTGATCGTCATGGGCTCGGCGGACTGGCTGGTGCGCACCCTCGTGGAGAACCGCGACCGGCTCGAGGACCGCTACACGGTGCCGTACGTCGGCGAGGAGCTCCTCCTGCGGCTCACCGACAAGGAAGGGTTCGGCGACCTGTGCGCCGAGCTCGGGATCGCGCACCCGACGACGGTCATCCACAAGGTCGCGGGGGAGGGCGCCGGCGGCAGCGACGACGAACCCGACACGTCCGGCCTGACGTTCCCCGTCATCGCCAAGGCGGCGAGCACGGCCGCCTACCACGACGTGGAGTTCGCCGGGAAGAAGAAGGTCTTCCTCGTGGACTCCCGGGCCGAGCTGCTGGACCTCTTGGCGCGCGTGCACGACGCGGGGTACGTGGGGTCGTTCGTCATCCAGGACTACATCCCGGGGGACGACTCGGGGATGCGCATCCTGACCTGCTACTCGGACGCGAACGGCAAGGTGCGCTTCTCGGCCTTCGGCCACGTGCTGCTCGAGGAGCACACGCCCGGGGCGCTCGGCAACCCGGCCGGCATCGTCACCCAGACCCAGGCCGACGTGGTCGAGCAGGCCACGCGCCTGCTGGAGCACGTCGGCTGGACCGGCTTCGCGAACTTCGACCTGAAGTACGACCCGCGCGACGGCCGGTACGTGTTCTTCGAGCTGAACCCCCGGCTGGGCCGCTCGAACTTCTACATCGCCGCCGCCGGGGCCCACGCGGTGAAGTTCTCGGTGCACGAGCACGTGCTCGGGCTCGACCCGGATCCCCGCGAGGTCCTCGGCCCCGACGTCCCGCTCTCGTCCACCGGCGAGCTCGAGGCCCGGCGCCTGTACACGGTGCTCCCCGGTGCCCTGCTGCGGCGGTACGTGCTCGACGGCGACGTCCGGGCCGAGGCGCGCCGGCTCGCCTGGCGGGGACGCTCGACGAACCCGCTGTGGTATCGGGCCGAGACCGACCCGCGCCGCATCGCCTACCTGTGCGTCGCCCAGCTCAACCAGTGGCGCAAGTACGCCCGGCACTACCCGCTGGCCGAGGCGCGGCGGCTGGCCTGGCGGGGGCCGTCGAAGGGGTCGGTGTGACCGGACCGGAGCCCGTGGGCGCGCCGTCGCCGCCGGTCGGAGTGATCGGCGGCGTCGGCCCGCTCGCCACGGCCTACTTCCTGCAGCGGGTCGTCCAGCTCACGGACGCCGACCGCGACCAGGAGCACGTCGACCTCGTGGTGCTGAACCATGCCACGGTGCCGGACCGCACGGACTTCGTGGTGGGGCGCTCGACGCTCGACCCGGGCCCGGTCCTCGCACGCGACGCACGTCGCCTCGAGGACTTCGGCGTGAGCTTCCTGGTGATGCCGTGCAACACGGCGCACTACTTCACCCAGCAGGTGCTCGACGCCATCACGGTGCCGTTCGTGTCGATCGTCGACGTGACGGTGGCTGCGGCGCGCCGGCGCGACCCGGCGCTGACGAGGGTCGGGCTGCTGGCGACAGCCGGGACGGTCGCCTCGGGGGTGTACGCGGACGCCTTCGCGGCGTACGGCATCGAGGTCGTCACGCCGACCGTCGAGGACCAGGACCTGGTCAACGCGGTGATCTACGACCAGGTCAAGGCAGGGCAGCCCGCGGACCCGGACGCGCTGCGTGCGGTGGCCGCACGGCTGGTCGACCGCGGGGCCGGCGTCGTGGTGCTGGGCTGCACCGAGCTGTCCGTGGCGGCCGTCGACCACGGGCTGCTGGACGAACCACCGTTCCTGGACTCGATGGACGAGCTCGTCCGCGCGACGATCGTCCGCGCCGGGCACCGCGTGCGCTGACGGCGCCGCCACCGAGCCGGAGGGTTCAGCCGAGCTCGGAGGTGCCCGCGTAGAGGTGCAGCACCGGCACGTGGAGCTCCTCGCGGGCCCGCGAGGCCCAGTCGGTGTGGAAGGTGTCCTCGACGGCGTGCGGGTACGTGACGACCACGACCTCGTCCCCGCCCTCGGCGACGGCGTGCCGCAGCGTGGGCAGCGGGTCGTCCTCGGTGACCTCGCCCGTGGCGGCGGCACCGTGCGCCCGCAGCAGCTCCACCGACCCGGCGACCTGCTCCTCCGCGGTCGCTGTCGCCTGCTCGGGGCTCGGTTCGCGCCCGAGGATGTCGTCCCACGCCTCGCGCAGCTCGAGCATCCCGAGATGGTCCAGCACGGAGGCCACCACGTTGTGCTCGGTGTCCGCGGGCACGAGCACGCGGTAGGCGACGTCGTCGCCGGTGTGCAGCGAGGTGATGTGCTCGACGTCGGCCGACGTCAGCGCGTCTTCGGTGAGGACCACGACGGTCCAGGGTGCGTCAGGCATGCCAGCAACCTACGGCACGGCCGGTGCGGGTGCCCGCCGGTGGTGCCGGACGGGCCGACCGGTTCACGGGCGCAGCTCCCAGCGGGCCACGAGGGTGCCCGAGGGCGCCGCGAGCAGGTGACCCAGCCGCGCCGGGCGCCGCCCCGCGGTGGGGACGTGCTCCGCCGGACCGACGGGCCCGGCCGGCGCGGCCACGTCGGGCAGCCCCGCCACGACGCGTCCGGGCCCGGGGCCCACGAGCTGCGGCGTGGTCGTGAGGCACAGCTCGTCGACGAGGTCGGCGGCGAGCATCGCGGCGAGCAGGTGCGGTCCGCCCTCGCACAGGACGTGGGCCATCCCGCGCTCGGCCAGCCCGGCCGTGCCGGCGGCCAGGTCGACCGCACCGCCGTCGTCGGCCTCGACGACCCGCTCCCTGCCGACGGCTGCCGCCGCCGTCGCCGCACCCGCCGATCCCGTGACTACCCACGGCGGGCGGCCGCCGGCCAGGAGGGTGTCGGGCACGCGTCCGGACCGGGTGACCAGCGCGAGCTCGAGGGGCCGGTCGCGCAGGGTGGCCAGGCCGCGCGGACGCTCCAGGGCGGTGTAGGCCTCGGCCCGTGCGGTGCCCGCACCGACCAGGACGACGTCGGCGAGGGCGCGCAGCACCCGGAAGATCCGCCAGTCGGCGGCGTCGTTGATGGACCCGGACCGGCCGTCCTCGCCCCACGCCCCGCCGTCGACGCTCGCGACCATGTTCGCCCGCACGTGGCGGCCCGCGGGCGGCGTGCAGAGCTCGACGAGCCGCCGCTCGGCCGGGTCCGCCGGGAGAGCCTCGGGGGAGGGGAGCAACAGGCGCAGGGACGGGGTGTCTGAACTCACAGCGGCCAGCGTACGGCGCGCACGTAGGCTGGAGAACCGTGACCGCAGTCCAGTCCTCGGCCTCCGCCTCCCCGTCGGGCACCCACGACCGCACCCCGGGCTCGCTCGTGTCCGTGCGGCCGACGGTGCCGCCGGGACGTCTCCTGGCGGACCTCGTCCCCCCGCCGCACTTCGACCAGGCCCGCTTCGCCACCTACCGCGCGAACCCCGAGCACCCGAGCCAGGCCCGCACCGTCGCGCGTCTGGAGGAGGTGGTGGCGGAGATCGCGGCCCCCGCACCCACCGGGCTGCGCGCCCTGCTCGGTCGTCGTCGGCCCGCCCCCGCGGTCTACATGGACGGGGGGTTCGGCGTCGGCAAGACGCACCTGCTCACCTCGCTGGCGCACGCCGTCACGTCGGCGGCCGGGCCGGGCAGCGCCGTGTACGGCACCTTCGTGGAGTACACGAACCTGGTGGGGGCGCTCGGCTTCCTGCCCACGGTCGAGGCCCTTTCGACGCGCAAGCTCGTCTGCATCGACGAGTTCGAGCTCGACGACCCGGGCGACACGGTGCTGATGTCTCGTCTGCTGCGCGAGCTCGCCGACCGCGGTGTGGCCCTGGCCGCCACCTCCAACACGCTGCCCGACGCACTGGGGGAGGGCCGGTTCGCCGCGGAGGACTTCCTGCGCGAGATCCAGGCGCTCGCGGACCGGTTCGAGGTGCTGCGCGTCGACGGCGAGGACTACCGGCACCGTGCGGTGGTCACCGATGCGGAGCCGCTGCCGGCCGACGCGGTCCGGGCCGCGGCCGCGGCCCGGGACGGTGCCGTGCTGGACGACTTCGCGGACCTGCTCGCCCACCTGGCCACGGTGCACCCCAGCCGCTACGGGGCGATGCTGGACGGCGTGGAGCTGGTGGCGCTCACCGGCGTGCGTGCCGTGACGCGCCAGGAGGTCGCCCTGCGGCTGGTGGTGCTGATCGACCGCCTCTACGACCGGGACGTCCCCGTGCTGCTGGCCGGCGTGGACGGGGTCGCGGAACGGTCGCTGTTCACCGAGGAGATGCTCGCCGGCGGCTACCGCAAGAAGTACTTCCGCGCGCTGTCGCGTCTGGGGGCGCTCGCCCAGGAGGGACGGCGCCTGGCCGCGGCCTGAGCCGGGCGCTCCGGCGGGGGTCTTCAGCCCGGGGCCGTCTGTGCGTCGTCGCGTCGCAGCACGACCACGGCCCGGCCCGGTAGGTGCAGCCGTCCGCCGAGCAGCTGGGTCGCCTCCGGGCGCCAGCACGCCGCGATCCGCCATCCTGTCTCGCCGAGGTGCGGGGCGAGGTCGGTCTCGACGGCCTCGCCCGACGTGGCCAGGACCAGCGCGCTGTCACCGCGGCGCACCACGAGGAGTCCGGCTCCCGTGCTCGGCTCGACAGGGAGCGAGAGGTCGGCGAGCGACGCCGGGCGCAGCGCCAGGAGGCGGCGGGTCCACCGGACGAGGCGTTCGGCCGGGGCGTCCTGCCGCGCGACCGGGACGTGCTGGGTGTCGAGCACGAGGGGTGTGCCGGCCAGCGTGGCGAAGGCGAGCAGCGCGGCGCGGGAGTCGACGTCGGACGCCGGTGGCGGGTGCGGTGGGGTCTCGCTCGCGGTGCCCGACCAGGGGATCGCCGGCACGGCGGCAGGGAGCCGGGTGAGGTCGCCGACGAGCAAAGGGGCCGACCGTGCGGTCGCCCGGTGGGCACGTCGGAACGCCGCCGGTCCGCGGCTGCCGGTCCCTCCGGGCGGGAAGGCCTCGTCGGCGATCGCCAGCAGCTCGTCCGCCCGGGCGGGCAGGTCCCGCCCGGCGAGGATGCCCCCGACGACGGTGGTGAGGCGGTCGCTACGGCCGGGGCCGTCCATGAGCAGGGTGCGCGGTCGACCGGAGCGGGCCGCGACGGTCTGGACGGCCTCGGCGAGCTCGCCGAGGAACGGCATCGCGGAGCGGTCCACCAGCGCCTCGACGTCCAGCAGCAGACCGTCGACGTGGAAGTCGGCGAGCCAGCGGCAGGTGTCCGCGACGAGGAAGTCGCGGGCTCCGCGGCTGCCCGAGCCGTCGAGGTTGATCCGGGGCGTGTCGCGCCCGGCGGAGGCGCCGCGCCGCGGTCCGATGCGGGCACCGCTCGCGTACGGGCCGAACGAGTGCAGTCCCAGCGCGTCGGCGACGGCCCAGCGGTGCGGCGGGTCGAGGACGACGGCGAGGCCGTGTCGGTGAGCCGCGTCGACGAAGCGGTGCAGCGCGGCGGGCCCGCCGTACGGGGCGTGCACGGCGAAGAGCCGCACGCCGGCCTCGGGCCCGGCCGAGGGGTCGAAGGCGGCGATCGGTGCGAGCTCGACACCGTCGACGCCGAGGGCGGCGACCGCGGGCAGCAGCTCGACGGCGGCGTCGAGCGTCCCGCCGGCCGTCGCGGTGGCGACGTCGAGGTGCAGCAGGACGCCGCGCGTGAGGTCGGCCCCGCGCCAGGCCGCGTCGTGCCAGGCGAAGTCGTCGTCCAGCACCTGGCTGGGGCCGTGGATGCCGCGCGGCAGCAGCGTGCTGCAGGGGTCGGGCAGGGCGGGGCCGCCGTCGATGGAGAACGCGTACTCCGTGCCGTGCGGGAGGTGGTCGTCGGCTCGCCAGTAGCCGGGTTCGTGGGCGCCGACGAGGCGCAACGTGCGCCGGTCGGCAGGGCCGCCTGCGCGGGGCAGGACGACCTCGACCGTGTGCGCACGGGGCGCCCACACGAAGGGGAGGCGCCCGGGCCAGCGTTCCCTGGTCCGGGACTGCGGTGCGCGGGTACCGGGCGCGAACGCGGCCTCGTCGGGACGGTCGGCGGCGGTCACGCGGACACCCTAGCCCCGTCGGTGCACCGGCGGGGCGCCCGTCCGGTGCGGGGCGCACCTGCACCCGTGGCCGAGGAATGACGACGGCGTGACGGCGTGGTGGCGGCCTCGTTCCCAGGTAAGAAAAAGTGTGCCAAGCGCGAGCGAGCACACCGTCGCGCTGGTACACCTGAGACATGAGCACAGAACAGGGGGAGGGTAGCCCGACACGGGGCCGGCACCTCCTCGACGAGTCGATCGCGTCGCAGGCTCGGATCGCGCCTCGCCGCCGGTCGCTCACCGACCCGCACGGCGACCCCCGGCTGGGAGGCGACGCGACCAAGGCGCCGACCTCGCTGTCCCAGCCGGAGCGACAGGCGCACGAGGGCGCCTCGAGCGGACACTCCTGGGACGACCCGGACGAGCTCTGAGAAGATCCCTCAGCGTGGCCGGCGGTCGGTCCCGACCTCGATCAGCCTCGGCATGCCCGCCGGGGCCACCTCGCTGACCGCGAGGTAGCGGGCCTCGGCGCGGTGCAGGCGGATGTGCTCGTCCAACGACCACTGCGGGCCGTTGCACAGCACCATGCCGCACGAGCAGTCGATCTCGACGGACCCGTCGTCGTGGTGGCGGGCCTGCCCGACCGTCACGTGCGACGCCCGGGCACGCACCTTGGCGCGGTGCATGGCGGCGGACACGGCCGGCGGGCTCTCGGCGCTACGGTCGGGTTCCACGACGGCGAGGATACCCGCCACGGCCGTCAGGACGGCGAGCCCGCCGGCAGGGGCTCGTCCGGGCACGTCGTGAGCACGCGCTGCATGGCGTCGCGCTCGGCCTCCGTGACCCACAGCTCGTAGCGGATCTTCACCGCGACCTGGCGGGCCACGTACCCGCACCGGTAGTCGGTGCTCGGTGGCAACCAGGTGGCGGTGTCGCCGTCGCCCTTGGCGCCGTTCGTGGGGCCGTCGACGGCGAGCAGGTTCAACGGGTCGTTCGCGAGCTGGCGGCGCTCCTCCGCGTCCAGGCCCTGGGCGCCCTTCTGCCACGCGTCCGACAGGGCCACGACGTGGTCGATCTGCACCGCCGTCGAGGTGGTCCGGCCGCGCCGGAAGTCGATGGCGGACCCGGTGTACGGGTCGACCAGCGAGCCGGTCAGCACGACGCACTCCCGCGTCCCCGGCTCGAACGTCACCGAGGTGAGGTCGCGCGCCAGGACGTCGTTGCGGGTGTCGCACCCGTTGCGGTCGACGTCGGCCCACGCGGGCCCGAACTCGTCGCGGTCGTAGCCGGTCTTCGGTGCTCGGCCCTTGACCGTGAGGTCGTCGACGGCGGCCAGCGCGGACCCTGGTGCGCCGGTGGCCGTGTCGGTGCCGCCCACCAGGGCGGCGAACGGACCGCCGGTGCCGCGGGCGAGATCGCCGACCGTCACGACGCCGGCTGTGAGGAGGACCGCGAGGGCGAGAACCAGCAGCGGCACGCGACGACGTGCCCGCGTGGACGTGCGAGAGGACGGACGGGACACGGACGACTCCTTCGTGAGGTTCGCCCTGATTGTCGCAGGCGCGGCGGTGCTCCGGGCGCGCGCGACGACCGTCGTCCTTTGCTAGGCAGGACGCATGTGGTTCAGCGATCCTGAGGCGGTGTGGCGGGTGCTCGCCGTCGGCACCGCGACGTACCTCGCCCTGGTCGTGCTGCTCCGGGTGACCGGGAAGCGCACGCTGTCCAAGCTCAACGCCTTCGACTTCGTGGTCACCATCGCGCTGGGCTCGACGCTGGCGACGGTGCTGCTCGACGGGGCCGTGTCCTGGGTCGAGGGCGTCGTCGCGCTCGCCCTCCTGGCGGTCCTGCAGCTGGTCGTGTCGTGGCTGGTGAGCCGACGTCCGCGGGCCGCCACCCTGGTGACCTCCGGGGCGCTGGTCGTCCTGCTGGAGGGGGAGCCGGACGCCGACGCGCTCCGTCGTGCGCGGCTCACCCGGTCGGAGCTGGCACAGGCGGTGCGTCGGGCGGGCTACGGGGGATACGACGTCCTCGCCGCTGTCGTCCTCGAGAGCGACGGGTCACTGAGCATCGTGCCGACGTCGCAACGCGGCGACGGTTCGACCATCGACCCTCTGCAGGGCCGGTAAGGGGTGGTGGGCGATACTGGGATCGAACCAGTGACCTCTTCCGTGTCAGGGAAGCGCGCTACCGCTGCGCCAATCGCCCGTGGAGCGGATGACGGGACTCGGACCCGCGACATCCACCTTGGCAAGGTGGTGCTCTACCAACTGAGCTACATCCGCACGGCCGGACTCAGGGGATTACTCCCCGCTGTTCCGGCGCCTGTGGAACATTACTGGACCGACCGCGTGCCGGTCCAATCGCCGGGTGTGTGACCTGCGCCTCCGTCCTGGGCGCGGCTCTCAGGCGGTCTGTCGGGCGGCCAGGCGCGCCTGCACCTCGGGGCGGCGCAGGGGAGGGACCGTCGGCGGCGGTTGGCGCCGCGCCGGCAGGTCTGCCAGCAGTCGTGTGACGATCTCGGTGATCTCCGCGGCCGCCGCCTCGCACGGTTCGCGCGACGCCGCGGCGGCCGTGGTGGACACCCCGGTGACCTTGCGGACGAACTGGGCGGACGCCGCCTCGATCTCCTCGGGCGTGGCGGGCGGCTCTAGGCCGCGCAGCGTGGTGATGTTCCGGCACATGCTCGTGACGGTACGCCGCACCGGTGCGGAACGCACGAAGGCCCGGACCGACCGGTCCGGGCCTTCGTCGTGCGTGGGCGATACTGGGATCGAACCAGTGACCTCTTCCGTGTCAGGGAAGCGCGCTACCGCTGCGCCAATCGCCCGAGGTGGGTACGGGATTCGAACCCGTGTATACGGCTTTGCAGGCCGCTGCCTCGCCTCTCGGCCAACCCACCAGGAGAAGACGTGTGCTCTCCCGCTTCCTCGTTGTCGAGGAGGCAGGGAGTGGGCCTCCGAGCGGATGACGGGACTCGGACCCGCGACATCCACCTTGGCAAGGTGGTGCTCTACCAACTGAGCTACATCCGCACGACCGGACATCAGGGGATCGCTCCCCGGCGTTCCGGCGCGAGGGCAACATTAGTTGACCTATCCCGAATCCGTCCAATCGCCCCGGGCGGTGTGTCGTGGCGACCTGCTGGCATACCGTTCCTGCGTGGACGAACCGACCTCCTGGGCCTCCTTCGCCGGCCGCCTGGCCGTCGACGTCGTGGAGTGCATCGATCTCGAGCGCGCACCGCACCGGCTCGCCGAGCCCGGACCGTGGTTCGTCGTCGTGGACTTCGAGGCGTTCGGTCGCGGTGGCCGTGCGCGCGCCTGGCGCTTCGCCCACGTGGCTGACGGCGGACCGGCCGGTGCGTCCTCGGGCTCGGCGCCGGGCATCACGTCGGGCGACACGTGGCGTGGGCCGGAGCCGGGGAGCTGGCACAGCTCGATGGACCGGGACGCCTACGAGTCCGCGGTGCGCCGCGTGCGCGGGCACGTGCGCGAGGGCACCGTCTACCAGGCCAACGTCTGCCGGGTGCTGCAGGCGCCGCTGCCGGTGGTGCGGGACGGCTCCGCGCCGCGCGAGCCGGCGGCGGACGCCCTGGCCGCTCGTCTCGCCGCCGGCAACCCCGCCCCGTACGCCGCGGCCGTCCACGTCCCGGCAGCGTCCGGCGTCGACCCGGTCTGGGTGGTGTCGGCCTCGCCCGAGCTCTACCTGTCGCTCGACGGCGGGGCGCTGGCCTCGGGGCCGATCAAGGGCACGGCGCGCACGCCCGGCGGTCTCACCGACAAGGACCGGGCGGAGAACGTCATGATCACCGACCTCGTGCGCAACGACCTCCACCGGGTCTGCGAGCCCGGCACCGTCGACGTCATCGAGCTGCTGGGCGTGGAGGAGCACCCCGGCCTCGTGCACCTCGTCTCGCGGGTCCGTGGCGCGCTGACCCCCGCGGTCGCTGGGGCGCCGGACCGGTGGGGCCGGGTGCTGCGCGCCACGTTCCCGCCCGGATCGGTGTCCGGGGCGCCCAAGTCCTCGGCGCTGCAGGTCATCGACGAGCTGGAGACCGCCACCCGCGGACCGTACTGCGGCGCCGTGGGCTGGGTGGACGGCGACCGCGCCGAGCTCGCCGTCGGTATCCGGACGTTCTGGTGGGAGCGCGGGCCGCACGACGACGGCGTGCTGCGGTTCGGGACGGGGGCCGGCATCACCTGGGGCTCCGACCCGGCCGCGGAGTGGGCCGAGACCGAGCTCAAGGCGTCGCGGCTCGTGAGGCTCGCGTCGGCGGCAGGGAGCGACCGGCGGGCATAGCGTGGACGGATGGTCGTCCCGTTGCCGCTCGTGCCGTACGTGCGATCGATCGTCGCGTACGACCTCGACATGGGCGCTCCCGGGCGGCACCGCGGGGTGCCCGGGACCGCGCCGGTCCTCGAGCTCGCCCCGACCGAACCTCTCGACGTGCGGTGGGAGGGCGCCCCCGCGTCCCGTCACCGGGCGCCGTCGTGCGTGTCGGGCCTGCACACCAGCCCGGCCGACATCCGCCATGGCGGACGGCTCAGAGGTGTCAGCGTCCGGCTCACGCTCCTCGGCACCCGGGCGCTGCTCGGGGTCCCCGCGGGTGAGCTGGCCGGGCAGCTCGTCGACCTCGACGCGGTCGCCCCGGGGCTCGCGCACCTGCCCGACGCGCTCGCTGACGGTGGTCGGCCCGCGGCACCCACGGTGGCTGGAGGGCTGCTGGTGGTGCTCGCGCGACGCGGCGACGTGGACCCGGCCCCCGCGCTGCGTGACGTCTTCGGCGGGCTGGCCCGGGGCAGCCACGTGGACCGGGTCGCCCGGCGGACGGGGTGGTCGCGCCGGCACCTGCAGGACCTCGTCCGGCGGGAGTGCGGCCTGGCGCCGCGAGACTTCCGCCGTCTGGCGCGGCTCGCGCGATCACGCGACCTGCTGCTCCGTCGGGGGCGCGCGGGACGGGTGGTGCTCGCCGACGTCGCCACGGCGTCCGGGTACGCCGACCACGCCCACCTGACCCGGGACTGGACCAGCCTGGCGGGGTGCACGCCGACGACGTGGCTGCGCGAAGAGCTCCCGTTCGTTCAAGACGCCGTGGTGGCGGGCGAGTGAGCCTGAGGTCACGGACGAACGAGGAGGTACATGATGACGACCAGCCTGTGGGTCACCCTGCGCTACCGCGACGCCGACGCCGCCCTGGCGTGGCTGCGCGCCGTCGGGTTCACCGTCGGTGCTGTGCACCGCTCGACCGCGGACGAGAAGGTCGTGGAGCACGCGGAGCTGACCTGGCCGGGCGGCGGCGGGCTCATGCTCGGCACGCACCGCGCGAGCCCGTCGTGGCCCGTGGAGCCGGGTGGAGGGGCGACCTACGCGGTCACCGACGACGTCGACGGCGCGTTCCGGGCGGCCGTCGAGGCCGGTGGGCAGGCCGTCCAGGAGCCGGCCGACCAGGACTACGGCGGGCGCTCGGCGACGGTCGCCGACCCCGAGGGCAACCTGTGGAGCTTCGGGAGCTACCGGCCGTCCTGACCGCGAGCCGATGAGTTCGTGTTGGGAGCACGGTCGACCCTCCATGACGAGTCGAACCCGACGCGTGCCCGCGGTGACCTGCGACCTGTCCGTCTCGCTCGACGGCTACGCCGCCGGACCGCACCCGACCCGCGAGCGCCCCTTCGGGGACGTGGTCGGTACCGGGGAGGCCCTGCACGCGTGGATGTTCGACCACGCGTCCGACCACCCGGAGGAGATCGCGGGGATCCTCGTAGCCGGCGCCTACGTCATGGGCCGCGGCATGTTCTCCCCGGACCGTGGGCCGTGGGATCTCGGCTGGCGGGGGTGGACGTTCGAGGCCGTCGGTGTACGGCAGACGCCGGAGGTGACGCACCTGGTCTACCGTCGTCGGGCAGACTGACCCCATGAGTCTGGTGATCTGGGCAGAGGGTCGGATGGTCGGTGCCGGCGAGGCCGCGATGAGTGCGGTCGACCACGGCATCACCGTGGGTGACGGCGTCTTCGAGACGTGCACGGTGCTGGACGGGCAGGCGTTCGCGCTCACGCGGCACCTGGCCCGGCTCGCGCGGTCCGCGGACGGGCTGGGGCTCGAGGCCCCCGACGAGCAGAAGGTGCGGGACGGCGTCGCCGCGGTCCTGCAGGAGTCGGTGCGGGCGGGCGGAGCGTTCGACGGCCGGCTGCGGATCACCGTGACGGCCGGCGTCGGACCGCTCGGCTCGGGCCGGGTGGAGGGCGCCCAGACTGTCGTCGTGGCCGCCCAGGACTCGGTGATGGCACCCGCGTCGCGTGCGGTGCGCTCGCCGTGGCCCCGCAACGAACGCTCGGCGGTCGCCGGGCTCAAGACGACGTCGTACGCCGAGAACGTCGTGGCCCTCGCGCACGCCAAGGACCAGGGCGCCGACGAGACGATCCTGCCCAACACCGTCGGCGACCTGTGCGAGGGGACCGGCTCCAACGTGTTCGTCGAGCGCGACGGCGAGCTCGTCACCCCCCGGCTCGACTCCGGGGCGCTGGCCGGCATCACCCGGGAGCTGCTGCTGGAGTGGGGTGCCGAGGCCGGACTGCCGGTCCGGGCGGCCCGTGCCGGCGAGCTGCCGTTCACGGTGCTCGACGAGGTCTCGGCGGGTGCCGCCCAGCTGGTGCTCACGTCCTCCGGGCGCAACGTGCAGCCGGTCACGTGGCTGGACGGCGTGGACGTCGCGGTGGGGGACGCCTCGCGAGCGACACGCGAGCTGTTCGAGAAGCTCTGCCGCGAGCGCCTCGACCCGTGACCTGGATCGTCGTGGTGTGCGGTGTGCGCCACACCGCACACCCGCGGTTTGGTCCGACGCCCGATCTGTGACTACTATCGACCTCGCACTCGGGCGATTGGCGCAGTGGTAGCGCGCTTCGTTCACACCGAAGAGGTCACTGGTTCGAACCCAGTATCGCCCACCCGAGAAAGGCCCTCTGACCAGCGGAAACGCCGGAGCAGGGGGCCTTTCGTCGCGCCGGGCAACGGGCTGATAGTCCATCTGCTGGTCTATGGTCCTCGTCCTGGAGGGTGGGGAGCGCGCTGTCGGACTCACTGTGGGTGCGCGGTGACGAGGCGTGCGTACCGACTTCACCGTGGCTACGACGTCCAGGATCGGGGCTCGAACTGGGCGAACGCTGCTTGATCGACGATTGCCATGTCGCGTCGGGTGGCCGATGCACGGTCTGTGGTCGGCGCGGCGAGGGGTAAATGGGACGCAGGGGGCCGGGGCCGTTCCGAAGAGGTCGGTCGGCCGCCCCGGGACCGGTCGAGACCGCATGAGCGGAAACGTCCACGCCGTCGCCAGAGGTCGGGCCTCACCCAGGCGTGCACCGGTCCCAGGCCTACTGCGCTGCACACGAATCGGACCAGCCGGCACCCGCTGGTCAAAGGTACCGATAGGAATGAATCCTAGGCCGATTCAGACAGACCGTCGAGGCGGCGCGGACCGTGCCGCGGGAACGTGCGTAGCACCCGCGTGAAGTAGAGGCCGAACGCTCCCGGTTGCAGGGTGGCGACGGTGGCTGACGTGAGGATGGTTCCGAATGCTGGCATGGACGACGACTCCGGGCGTTCCCGGCGGGCTGACGCTGAACGAGGTGGAAGAACCTTCGCCTCTTTCGCACGAGCTGCTGGTGCGCGTCGAGGCGTTCGCCCCGAATCCCGGTGATCTCGTGGCCCTCCCCGGGGGCTCCGGCGGGGTCGATACCTGGCTGGGACGGAGCGGGCGTCGTGCTCGAGGCCGCCTCCGACGGCGCAGGGCCGCAGGTCGGCGAACGTGTGGTCTTCCTCAGCCTCGGTGCGCGCGGCTGGGCGCAACGCCGTGCAGTGCCTCACGCATTTACCGCCGCCGCCCCGTCCAACGCGGCATGGGAGCACCTCGCGACGCTCCCCGTCCCGGCGACCACCGCCTTGCGCGCCCTGCGCAAGCTGGGCTCGACCCTGGGGCGACGCGTCCTGATCGTCGGGGCCACGAGTGCTGTCGGAAGGATCGCCGTTCAGCTCGCGGGCCGCTCGGGTGCGCACGTCGCTGCCGTCGCACGCGATGAGAGCCGACACGCCGAACTTCAACGTCTCGGCGCACACGAGACACATGCGGCCCTCTCCTCGGTCGCGTCTCGCGTCCACGGAGCGATCGACAGGGTGGGTGGCCAGGACCTCGTCGATACCTACGCCCTGCTCGAACCGGGCGCCACGGTGATCGCACTTGGCCACTCGGCCGGCGCGGACGAGCGATTCCCCTACGACGCCTTCGTCGCCGGCCCCACGACATCCGATCGCTCGATCACGAGCTTCTTTCTCGGCTCGGAGCCCGGACTGGCCGATGAGATGGCGTACCTCGCGGCAGACAGGCGTCTGCAGGTCGGAGTCATCGACACGCGCGCATGGACTGAGCTCGCGACCTGGATCGAGCACGGAGCGCACCGTCCCTCAGGAAGAGTGGTCCTCCGCGTGATCCACGCCCAGTCCTCCGACTGACCCCGGGCCTGGTGAACCGTGGAGTGACCTGGCTCGGCGCGCGCGATCGGTGAATGTTTGGCACCGTCAGGGTGACGGATCACACAGCACCGTGATGGCGAGGGCACCGAGGTGGAGGCCTTGATGGTTGGCGGGCGCGGCACGACACGTGGATCCAGGGCCGCCCGGCGACGTGGTGGCCGGCGGCGAGGATGGTCGGTGCTGGGCGTCTTCGCGCTCACGCTGCCGATGGTCGTGGTCCCGGCGACGACGGCCTCCGCGGCGACATGGGGTATCCAGAAGCAGGAACTGTCGACCGGACCGTACGAGCCGGGCGAAGAGGTGCAGTGGGTCGTGTCGATCTCCTGCTCGGACCCGAACGCCGACCCGTGCGTCCCCACGACACTGACCGACACGATGCCCGACGGCGTGAACCTGGTCAGCGCCTCCATCCAGAGCGGGGGCGGAGCGACGGAACCCGTCCTCGACCCCGACACCGAGAGCAACACGGTCACGTACACCGCGGACAGCGTGCCCAACGGCGGCCAGGTGCAGATACTCATCACGGCCGAGGTCGACGAGGACGTCCCCTACGGCACGACGACTCTCACGAACACCGCATCGGTCGTCTCGGACAACGCGGACGAGGCGCAGGCGACCGACGACATCGACATCGTCGTCCCGCTGGTCCTCGACTCGGAGACCACCAAAGAGATCGAACCCGCGGGTGCGCTCGCCGCGCCCGGCACGGTCGCCACGATGACGATCGGCGGTTCCAACACCTCGAACGACACGGTCGAGACCCTCGTCATCCAGGACCCGGTGGACCCCGCCGCCGAACCGAACCCCTTCACCTCTCTGGAGTTCACCGGGTGGGGTGTTGTCTCGTGGCCTGCCGGGGCGACGTCCGCAGGCGTGACGTTCACCTGCGCCGACGGGTCGACGCCGACGGAGACCAGCACTGCGGTCGACACGTTGCCCGACCCGCCTGCCGGCTGCGTCGTGGAGGGCTTCACCGTGGTGTTCAGCGGCGAGATCGAACAGGGCGCGACCGCCACCCTGCCGGTCGACGTCCAGCAGAGCGACGCGGTCACCGACCTCGCCGAGACGACGACCGTCACCAACGACACGTCGTCATACGTGACGCATCCCGACGGCGACTCGGACCCGACGACGGCCAGCGACGTCTACGTCATCACGCCCCCGAACAACAGCGTCGAGGCGTCCAAGAGCTTCGATCCGGCGACGGTGAGCGCCGGTGACCCGACGACCGTGACGATCGGCGGGACCAACACCGGCACGCCGGTCGACACCATGACCATCACCGAGCCGGCCCCGGGCACCCCCAGCCCGTTCGAGGGGGACGACCCCCTCACCTTCACGGGGTGGGGCACGGACGGCGCTGGTGCGGGGGTGGCCTGGCCTGCCGACGCCGACGCCGCGTCGGTGACGTTCACGTGCGCGGACGGCACCACGACCGACCCGATCGACGCGACGGCCCCCGACACGCTGCCCGACCCTCCGGATGGCTGCGTGGTGATCGGGTTCTCGGTCACCTACACCGGAGACATCGTCACCGGTGGGCAGGCCACCATCCCCTTCACGGCAGACACGGACCCCGACCAGGACGTCGAGGACGTCACGCACACCAACGAGATCGCCGCTGAGGTGCCCAACGCCGAGGACACCGCGTCGGCCGACCTGGTCACGCTGACCGACCGGCTCGCGACCGAGACGGACAAGCTCATCTCGCCGTCGACCTTCCCCGCCATCCCGGGCCAGGCGGTGATCGTCCAGCTCCCGACACAGATCCTGCCCTTCGGCCCCGACGGCTCGACCACGAACGCCGACCAGATCGTCGTCCAGGACCCGATCGACCCCACGAACCCGGACGAGTTCTCCGACAACTTCGTCCCCACGGCGGTCCGGTCCACGGACGTGCCGGCCGACTCCACCCTGACGATCAACTACTGGAACGGCTCTGAGTGGGTCCCGGCACCCGACTGCGGACCGTACACCGGACCCGACACGGTGAGCTGTGACCTGCCGGCCGATGCCCAGGGGGTGCAGTTCGTCTACGACTCGACGGGCGACGGCTTCCCGCCCGGCACCAGCTTCCAGCCGAACTTCGTCGCGGAGTACACGGGCCCGACGGACCGTGACGACCCGATCGAGAACTGCGGCTCCTCCAGCGCGTCGTCCGGCACCGTGGCGCCCACCGATCCGGCGGTCGGCTGCGACACCGTCGACCCGTTCCCGGTGGACCCGGGACCGGGAAACCTGGACTTCATCGCGAAGGACTTCCTGGGCGAGCAGCCCGTGAGCGTGCTGGCCCGGTCCGACGACCAGGTGACCGCGCAGATCACCTGGTCGACCAACGGGTTCTCCGGCGTCGACCCGATGGTCATCTCCGACATCGCCGACCCGGAGACCACGGCGATCGCCGACTCCTTCTACGACGCCTTCGACCTCGTGCGGATCGAGGCGATCGACGGGTCGGTCGACCCGCTGATCCAGTACGACGCCATCATCGGCGTCGAGCTGTACGACGGGACGGACTGGGTGCAGGCGACCAACTCCACCTGCACGGTCAGCACCCCGTGCGACGGCGGCATACCGGCGGTGGACCTCACGACCGCCGAGCAGGAGTCGACCGTCTCGGCCCGCGTGGTCTACACCGAGTCCCCCTCGCGCAGTGCCACGCCCGCCGACCCGACCGCACCGGCCGCCGGCGACGGCGTCGCCCGGTCCTCGCAAGCCGACGGCCGCCACCTGGACCTGACCTTCGACGTGCGGGACGACAAGCGCTCCGACGGTTCGCCGGCCCTCGGCTCGACGAACGGCACGATCTACAACACCACCGACCCCGGCCTGGTGAACGACACGGCCCGCGGCACGGCGATGTTCGACGGTGACGAGTACACGGACACGGACGACGACGACGTGCTGATCATCGACCAACCCCTCAACGTGACCGTGGCCAAGGACTGGACCGGCGGCCCGATCTCGGTGCCGCCGCCCGATACCCCTGCGCAGTTCTACCCGTCGACCATGGTGACGATCACGGGCACCAACGCCTCGAACGCCAAGGTGGACCAGCTCCGCCTGGTCGAGCCCGGTGCGCCCGACTCCGGCGCGGTGCAGACGGCCGAGGGCACACCGCCCTTCGACGTGTTCGACGTGACCGGCATCGATCTGACCCCGCCCGACGGCGCGACAGCCACCACCGTGACGCTGACGTACGACGACGGGACCACCGCGCAGTTCGACGAGGCCGGCGCCGAAGCGCTGGACGCGACCGACCTCGCCGACGTGGTCGGCATCGAGGTCGCCTACGACGGGCTCGTCGAGCCGGGCGCCACAGGATCGATGGATCTCACGCTGCGGCTCCGGGAGACGGACCGGTACACCGGTGAGTCCCTGCTGGACGAGCCGGGGACGATCGTCACGCAGAACCCTGTCCCGGACGGCGCGGCCGCGACGATCACCGACCCGGGCGGCACCGACGACGACGTCCGTCAGGCCTACGACGACGCCGACATGACGCTGCAGACGGCGTCCATCGACCTCGAGGTCGGCAAGTCGTTCGACCCGGACACCGTGGTCGAGCCCTTCCACGGCGCGAACCAGTCCGAGGAGCCGGTGGTCATGACACTCACCGGGCAGCCGCTCGGGCCGTCCCGCAGCGTCGAGATGGTGCTCGTCGACGACGACCCCCAGTTCTGGAACCAGTACGACTTCGTCGGTCTCGACCCGAGCGCAGCGCTGGTCACCCCGATCCAGCAGGTCCAGGTCGACGCGTTCGTCGGCGGCGTGTTCTCCGGCAACCCCGGCTCCCCGGCCCCCGTGACGCGCGCCGGGGGCGACTGGGTCGTCGACGACGACGTGTCCGGGACCTTCGACCTGCCCGCCGGCGTCGCTCCAGAAGACGTGCAGGGTCTGCGGTTCACCTTCACCCGCACCGACGGGTCCGTCTGGGAGAACCCGGCCACCCCGACGCAGCCGGTGCCGATCCAGATCCTGCGACGCGACGAGCTGCGCTCCGGCGGCGACGTGCTCCCCGACCTCGAGGCGAACCTGTCGGCTCCGGGCGAGGAGGCGCCTGGCGTGGCGAGCAACTCGGTCCAGGGCACCACCACCGGCGCCGATCTCGTGATCGACCCGGGCACGGGCGAGGCGGTGCCCATCAGCGCGGACGACGACGCCGAAGCGTCGATGCTCTATCAGCACGCCACCAACGCTGTGGAGATCGTCAAGGACTTCCGCGGCGTCGTCACCGGCGGGACCGAGCCGCCGGACGCGGTCGTGCCCATGAACATCACGGTGACGAACACGGGTGACCGGCCGGTCCTCGATCCGGTGATCATCGACGACCCGATGCCGACGGACGACGACGGTCCCCAGCTCCGGCTCGCCGACGTCGAGCAGCCGTTCTCCTACACGCTGGACGGTGCCGCCCCCGACCCCGCCAACGGCACGCCCATGCCGACCGATCCCGGCGACGTGACGGTCGACCAGTCCGGTGACATCGCGTCGCTCGGGTTCACGTTCCCCGAGGGCACGGTGCTCGAGGTCGGCCAGACGTACACGATCTCCGTCCAGGTGCAGTTCCGGGTCACGTTGGACGCCGGTACCGTGCTGGAGAACACCGCCGGCGTCGCGGGGGACCGCCCGTGGGACGAGTGCGTCACACGCCTGGACGACGGGACGGGCGCCTGCGAGGCGGACGCCGACGTCACGACCGTCCCCTCGGCGGCGCTCAGCCAGTCCAAGCTGGTCAAGGCGACGAACGACGAGTACCCGCTGGGCCTCGTCGTCGACCCGGACCAGCCCGGCGACGTCCAGCCCGAGGACTGCGAGCCGAACGCAGCCGGTTTCTACGCCTACCCGTGCACCCCGATCATCCCGCCGGGGGAGAACCAGACGTGGCGCGTCCGGGTGGACAACGTGGGCAACCTGCCTCTGGACAAGGTCGTCATCTACGACCGGTTCCCGGCGATCGGGGACACCGGATCCTTCGCCGACTCGCCGCGCGACTCGGCCTGGGGCCCGTACTTCACCGACGACCCGCTCCCACGGGTCGTGAACGCCCCGGCGGGGAGCACCGTCGAGTACTTCTACACGACCGTCGACGACTACTGCATGGACGACATCAACGACCCGCTCGACGAGCCGATCTGCCCGCAGGACCCGGAGTCCGGCTGGGCACCGCTGACCACCGACCTGGCCGAGAGCGTGCTGCAGGGCATCACGGCGATCAAGAACGTCGTGACGTTCCCGGAGAGTGAGTACTTCCAGCCGGGTCAGTTCATCGCGCTCGAGGCGACGTCGACCACGCCGCCGGAGGCGCCGGAGGCCGGCGACCGGTCGATCGCCTGGAACTCGGCCGCCGCGTCAGCCGTCGCCATCCTGCCGAACGGGAACCAGAGCGACCTGCTGCCCACCGAGGGCACGAAGGTCGGCGTCGCGACGGCCACCGGGTCCTTGAACGTCGTAAAGCTCGCCTTCGGTGAGGGCGACGAGTACGCACCCGACGAGTTCCAGCTCTTCGTGCAGTGCACGTCCGCTGTCGGGACGTGGGTGGAGACCGAGCTCGACCCCATCCCGATCACCGTCCCGAACGGCGGGGCGGTGACGGTCCCCAACCTGCCGTACGGGGCCGAGTGCACGATCACCGAGGACGGCTCCAACGGTGAGACGGAGCTCGTCGTGGGAACGGCGACGATCGGGCAGGGACCGGAGATTACCGGTATCACCGCGGTGAACGTCTACGAGCTGTCCAGCATCGAGCTCTCCAAGGAGGTCGTGACCGACGCCGTCGACCAGGACGGCACACCGGTCCCGTTCGGTCCGTTCGAGGCCACGGTCGAGTGCACGTTCCTGGGCGACCTCGTGTACGCCGAGGGCTACGGTCCGGACGACCCGATGGTCGTCACGATCGAGGACGGCGAGACGGTGGAGCTCACCGGCCTGCCGGTGAACTCCGAGTGCACGGTGACCGAGACCGGCACGGGCAACGCGTCGTCGGTGACGATCACGGTCCAGCAACCCGGCGACGACCCCGTCGTCACGGACGGTCCCTCGACCGACCTCACACTGAGTCCGAACGTCGTGGGGCAGAGCACCAACAGCGTGACGTTGACCAACACCTACGACGTCGGTGCGATCGACCTGCTCAAGGTCGTCGACGGTGAGGGCGCCGAGGAGTACGGCACCGGACCGTTCACCATCAAGGTCGTGTGCACCTACGACGACGACGGCGACGGCCCGGGCGATACACGGACCGTCTACGACGGCGAGGTCGTCCTGGGGGCGGCCGGCCCGTTGGACGCTCAGATCGCCAACCTGCCCGCCGGTGCGGAGTGCACGATCACCGAGATCGACGACGGCGGCGCGACCGGCGCGGTCGTCCTGCCCGACACGGTCACGGTGGGTGCTGACGAGACGGCCGAGGTGATCGTCACCAACACCTTCGACGTCGGTGCCATCGAGGTGGACAAGGACCTGGAGGGCCTCGGTGCCCTCTACGGCCCGGGACCGTTCGAGGTCACGGTCGAGTGCACGTCCGAGGACGTCGAGATCCCCGTCCCGGGAGGCGCCACGCAGGAGTTCCTGCCGGGTGAGCCCGCCGTCTTCGACGGGCTGCCGGTGGGCGCCGAGTGCACGGTCACCGAGTCCGACACCTTCGGCGCCTCCTCGACCACGGTGAGCGTCGACGGGGGCGAGCCGGTGGACGGCACCAGCACCGACGTCGTCGTGCCGCCGGCCGAGGACGGCGCCCCCACGACGGTGACGGTCGCGATGACCAACACCTTCGACACGGCACCGCTCGTGGTGCGCAAGGCGGTCGACGGCGACGGCGCGGAGTACGCCCCGCCGATGCCCGAGCTGCCGCCCCTGCCCGAGCTGCCCGACGGGCCGATCGACCCGGACACGCTCGCCGAGCTGCTGGACCTCGTCGAGCAGTACCTCGACGAGGTGCCGTTCGAGGACTTCCCGTACGAGGTGACGCTGGACTGCACCACGTCGACGGGCGGGGAGGTGCCGATCCCGGGTGGCGGCGTCCGCGCCTTCGGCCCCGGGTTCCCCGGGCTGTACTTCGGCCTGCCGGACGGAGCCACCTGCACGGTCACCGAGACGGAGACCGGCGGGGCGACCGCGGTGACCGTCGACCCCGACCCCGTCGTGGTGGACGGCACGGCGGACGTGCTCGAGCCCGTCGAGGTCGCCGTGACCAACACGTACGACGTCGGGTCGATCGATGTCGAGAAGGTCGTGGACGGGCCGGCCGCCGAGTTCGTCACCGCGCCGTTCGAGGTGTCGCTCGCCTGCACCTTCGAAGAAGCCGAGATCGAGGTGCCGGGCGGTGCCACCCGCACGGTGACGCCGGACGAGCCGGCCACCTACGACGGCCTGCCGATCGGGGCCGAGTGCGTCGTCACCGAGACCGACGACGCCGGGGCCGCGACGAGCGAGGTCTCGACCACCGTCGAGGACGGGGAACCGGGCCAGGTGGTGGTGCCGGGTGCCGACGCCGAGCCGGCGCTCGTGACGGTGACCAACACGTTCGAGGTCGGGTCCGTCGAGGTCGACAAGTCCGTCGACGGCGAGGGAGCCGAGCTCTGGGGGTCCGGGCCGTTCGAGGTCTCGCTCGCCTGCACCTTCCAGGGCGAGTCCATCGAGGTGCCGGACGGGGCGACGCGCGAGGTGGAGGCCGGCGGCACCGCCGTCTACGACGGGCTCCCGGTCGACGCGGAGTGCGTCGTGACGGAGTCCGCGACCGGCGGCGCGACGTCCACCGCCATCGCCGCCGTCATCGAGGGCGACGCACCGGGCGAGCTGGTGGTGCCCGGCTCCGACACCGACGTCCCGACGGTCGAGATGACGAACACCTTCGACGTCGGACAGGTCGTCGTCACCAAGACGCTCGCGGGTGACGGCGCGGAGGAGCACGCCGGGGACGTGCTCGTGGTCAGCCTGGACTGTGCCCGCAACGTGGACGGTGAGCAGGTCGCGATCGACGTGCCCGGGGGAGCCGACCGCGAGCTGAGCGCCGCCGGCGACTGGACGGCCGTCTACGCCGACCTGCCGCAGGGGGCGACGTGCTCCCTGGCGGAGACCGACGCGGGCGACGCGCGGTCGGTGGCGATCACGGTCGCCGACGACTCGACCACCGCGGACCCGGCGGGCGAGGTGCCGACGTCCGGCGCGTTCCAGGTCCCCGTGGCCGGCACGTCGACCGTCGGCGTGGACGTCGTCAACACCTACGACGCCACACCGGGCGGCGCCACGCCGGGACCGGGCTTCCTGCCGCGCACGGGTGCCGACCTCGCCGGGGCGTCCGTCCTCGCACTGATGCTCGGCGGTATCGGCTACATGCTGGTGCGGCTTCGCCGCCGCCAGGGCGCGCAGGGGTAGGCGGCGGCGCGAGCGGTCAGGGTCAGGCGGCCTGGGCGTAGCGGTGCCGGACGATCTCGCCGTCCGGCACCGACGCCTCGGCCTCGACGGTGGCGGCGGCCTCGACGCGCACGTCACGCCCGAGCTGGACGTGGTCGGCCACACGGGCCCCCGCCCCGACGGACGAGCCCGGTCCCAGGTGCACGCTGCTGCCGACCCGGGCGCCACGGCCCACGACCGCGTCGTGGTCGACCCAGGTCACCTCGCCGAGGCGAGCCCCGGCCTCGACCCGGGCACCGCGCTCGACGTAGGTCCCGCGCCCGACGACGGCGTCCGGGGCGACGTCTGCCTGTGGCGAGACGTAGCCACCGTCGCCGTGCCGCACGTAGCGGACGGTCTCACCGGCGTCGTTCTCAAACTCGATGCGCTTGGGCATACGGATGCGAGGCATACGGCCCCCTTCCATGGGTCCCGGGGGCCTGAGGCCCGCGCCGGGACGCGGACGATGTGCTGTTCTTCTCAACGCTCCGGCCCGGTCAGAGATTCCGGGAGAGCGCCGTGCCGGGCCGGTCCGGCCTGGTCGGACCAGGTCTGGACCGGTCAGGTGCTGGCGAGCCCGCCGCGCACGACGGAGTCGCCGGAGTGCGTCGGGTCGCCGTCGAACGGCTCCTCGGAGACGTCGATCAGGGAGTAGGTCCCGAGGTCGAGGCCGGCGGGGACGGGGAACGTCCCCGAGCTCCCGCGGAGGACGCCGAGGCTCACCATGCCGCTGAGGTCCTCGGCCAGGAGCCACACCTCGCGGTAGCCCGCGCCCGCGCCCGCGCCCGCGTCGTCGACGGTCACGACGACCTCGAGGTTGCCCTCGGGGTCCTCCTCGACCACGGCCCGACCGGCCGACGACGGCCAGTCCGGCAACGGCTCGAGCCGGGCCTCGGCGACCGCGACGGGATCGACGACGGTCGGCGCCTCGGGGGCCCGCGACCTCTCCCACACGACCCCGCCGCCGACACCGACCACCAGGGCGACGCTCGCTGCCGCGGCAGCCCACAGCGGCGACGGACGACGGCGGCGTGCGGCGAGGTCGACGACCGGCGCCGGCTGCGGGTCGTCCTGGGCGAGGCCCAGCTCGTCGCGCACCCGGTCCCAGACCTCGGGCGGGGGAGCGACGAGGCCGGCGTCGTCGGCGCGTGCCACCGAGGCGACCTGCGCGAGTGAGTCGATCTCCGTGCGGCACACGGCACAGTCGGTGAGGTGGGCGTGGTCGTCGCGGGAGGCGGCACCGTCCTCGCCGAGCCCGACGAGCGCGAGGACCTCCGGGTCAACGTGCTGCACCATCCACCTCCCATCGTGTCCGCAGCCTGGTCAGGCTTCGTCGGATATGGCTCTTGACGGTACCGAGGGGCAACGAGAGCTCCTCGGCGATCTGCGTGTGCGTCAGGTCCTGGTAGAACGCGAGTCGCAAGATCGTGCCGGCCGGGTCCCCGAGCCGGGCGAGCTCGTCGGCGACGACCGCGCGGTCGACCACCCCGGGACCGACCGGGTCCTCCTCTCCCCGTGGGTTCGGAGCGAAGGCCTCGGCGGCTTGCTGCTGCTTGCGGATCCGTTCCCGGGACGCGTGGACGTCGGCGATCTTGTGCCGCGCGATGCCCAGCAGCCAGGTCGAGAGCCGGGCCCGTCCCGGGTCGTAGCCGGAACGAGATCGCCAGACGGCCACGAAGACCTGCTGCGTGACGTCCTCGGCGTCGGACGCCTCGCCCAGCGAGCGCAGCGCGACCGTGTAGATCAGCGGGGACCACCGGCGGTATGCCGCGGCGAGCCCTTCCTCCGTACCGGTGGCGAACCGTGCGGCCACGTCGTCGTCGGTGGTCGGGGGTGCAGCACCCTCGGCCCCAGTCGTCACAGATCCTCCGTGGTCGGACGCGGCGTCGCCGGTCGGCGATGCCCGTTGCGGACAACTTAGCGTGCTGGACCGACGGCGTCATCATGCCACCGCCGTGACCACCAGGTTGTCCTCGTAGTGCCCTGCCCGGGCGTCCCAGCGCCCGCCGCACGTGATCAGAGCGAGCTGACGCTCTCCCGTGCGGTCGAAGATCTCGTCCAGCGGCACCACCTCCTTCGCGAAGCGTTCGACGCCGCTGACGGTGTACCGGTGGCGGGCGCCGTCCTCGTCGGTCACCACCACCACGTCGCCGGGTGTCACGGCGGTCAACCCGGCGAAGGCGCCGACCCCGTCGATCGTGTCGACGTGCGAGGCGAGCACGACGGTCCCGGCGTCGTCCGCGGGCGACGGTCCGAAGCGGTACCACCCGGCCACGTCTCCGCGTGCGGGCAGCTCCATGGAGCCGTCGGGGTCGACCCCGACCGGCCGCACCGGGACGTCGAGCAGACCGCGCACGCGCAGCCGGGCGGGTGCGGCGCCCGCCGGGGAGTCCTGCGGTGCCGCGTCGACGACCGGGACGTCGGCCGTCCCGGCCGGCGCGGACCGCTCCGGGGACGGGGCGTCCGGCTCGGCCGGGACGGCGGGTGCGGTGGGCGTGTCGCGCCGCTCGTCCGTCGGGACGGACCGGGGGATCTCCGACCCGACGCCCTGGTCGTCGTTCGACAGGAAGGCCGTGCCCCCGACGACGGCGACGGCCGCCGCCAGGAGCGCGGCCGTCGCAGTGCGGCGGACCGGGCGCGAGACCCGGTCCGCCGCACGGCGACGGCCGGTCGTCACGGGCGCTCGCGGCCCACCCGGACCGCGTTCCTGACGCCCACCATGATGGCGAGCCCGGCGATCAGTGCCATGAGGGCACCGGCCACCACCGGGCTGAACCAGCCGTGGTGCTGCACCGCGGCCGCCCCGGTGGTCCCGGCGTCGACGCCGGCGGGGCTGGAGTGCATCCCGTCGACCGTCTGCACGGCCAGCGCGAGGGAGTCGTCGTCGAGCGAGCCCCAGGCGTAGACGATCGTGTTGACGCCCTCGGCGACGTCGACGTCCGTCGGACCGACGACCGGATCGGTGGTCCCGGCCGCGGCGACCGCGGCCGGCACGGTCCCGGCGGGCAGCTCGAGGACCTCCTCGTCGGGGTTCTCCAGGCCTTCGATGACCGGCTCGTCACCGGCGAGGACGTCGACGGCGGGCGCTGCCGCGACGTGCCGGACCGTCAGACGCCCCTCGCCCGCAGCGATCTCCGAGGTGTCGTTCTCGAACAGCGTCGCCGTCGGCGAGCCCTCCGCGTCGAGGTGTGCGGCGGCCGTGTAGCTCATGCCACCCTCCAGCGGAAGGTCGACGGGGCCGATGACCGGGTCGGAGTCGTCCTCGGCGTCGGCGGCCGTGACGGCCACCGTGTAGGTGTCCGGCGCGAGCTCCAGCGGCCCGGCGAGGTCGCCCGGCTCGAAGTCGTCGAGGGTGAGCTCTCCGTTGACGTAGACGTCGACAGTGGTGTCCGGCACGCCGTGCAGGACGGAGAGCATCGCGTCGCCCTCCGCGGCGTGCGCGGGCAGGGCGAAGGCCGTTCCGGCAGCGACGAGCGCGGTGACGCCGAACGTCGCCGTGAGTCGGGTGGTGCGCATGAGTCCTCCTGGTGTCGCGCCTCGTCCGTGAGGGACGAGGACTGCATGTGTCGGTCACCAGGGATTCGGGCGCGAAGGCTCCGGCGGATGCACCACGGCCGATCTTTCTCCGGACGAGCACCCGGTCAGGACGCCGAACCCTCCGCACGTCCGCGCCGGGGCAGCGACCCCCGTCTCGTGGAGGACAGGAAGGAGACGTCGGTGGCACGGGTGCGCGTCAGGGGGTCGCCCAGAGGATCGCCACCGAGGGCGGACGCCACGTGGATCAGTGGGCGCTGGGCCTCGAACTCGCGGGCCAGCGCATCGAAGATGGGGGTGTCGGTCGTACGCACCCAGCCATTGTGCGAGGAGGGCCGCGGTGGCCTCGGCTCGACGCGGCCACCTTCACAGTCACCTCACACGACGTCCGCGAGGGCGTGCCGCACGCTGCGCCTCCTGTTGCGGTGGCGGCACGTCGGCCCGATGATCGGGGCGGGTGACCAGCGTGTTCGCGCGACGACTCGGCGCGTCGAGCCGTCACCCACCGGCGCACGCGCTCCCTCCGATCGAGAGGCAGGACATGGAAGTCACCGCACCTGTGGAGCTCCTCCTGGTGGAGTTCCCCCACAGCGATTTCTCCGGCGAGATCGTCGCCGAGCTCGTCAGGCTCTCGGAGGACGGCACCATCAACGTCCTCGACATGCTGGCGATCCGCAAGGGTGAGGACGGTTCGGTCGAGTGGCTCGAGGCGGCGGACGCCGCCGACGGTCTGGCGGAGCTGGTGGGGGAGCCGAGCGGGTTCCTCGCCGAGGACGACGTCGAGGCGATCGCGGACGACCTCGCCCCGGGGGCGGCCGTCGGGATGCTCGTCTTCGAGCACACGTGGGCGACCGGGCTGACGACGGCGCTGCGCGAGGCCGGCGGGTCCCTGATCGACATGACCACCGTCCCGCCCGCCGCCCTGGAAGAGCTGGCCGGCGTCATCGCAGAGGAGGACTGACTCATGCCCCGAAGGGTGGGACGCCCGGGACTGCTCGGGACCATGGCACGGACCGCCGTCATCACCGGGACGGCTTCCGCCACCAGCCGGGCGATGAACAACCGCGCGAACGCGCGAGCCGACCAGCGGGCCAGCGCTCAGGCCTACGACGCGCAGCAGGCCCAGCACTCGCCAGCGGCGACACCCGCTGACGACACGCTGTCCCAGCTCCAGAAGCTCGGCGAGATGAGGTCCGCGGGGCTGCTGACGGACGCGGAGTTCGCGGCCGCCAAGGCCAAGATCCTCGGCTGAGCCCGCCGTGTCCGCGCACCCCGACGGCCAGACGCCGCCGGACCGCACCGAGGGGCCCGAGGACGCCGTCCGGACCCGCGGCTACGTCGGCCTGCTGCTGCTCGCCGCGGGGATCGGCATCCCGGTCTCCTTGGTCGCGTTCGGCTTCCTGGCGCTCCTGCACGCGCTCGAGCACGCGGTCTGGGAGTCGTTGCCCGAGGCCGTCGGTCTCGACGCCCCACCGTGGTGGTGGGCGCTGCCCTGGCTGCTCCTGGCCGGGGTGCTCGTCGGGGTGGCGGTCCGCTGGCTGCCTGGCCGCGGCGGTCACGTGCCCGTCGACGGGCTGGGGCTCGGCGCGGTGCCGGCGTCCCCGTCCCCGGGATCCTGCTGGCCGCGCTCGGCGGCCTGCCGCTCGGGGTGGTACTCGGACCGGAGGCCCCGCTGCTCGCCCTCGGGTCCGCCGTGGCACTGCTCCTGGTCCGCCCGATCGCCCGCGCCGCCGACCCGACGGCCCAGGCGCTCCTCACGGTCGCCGGCGCCTCGGCGGCCCTGGCCGCGATCTTCGGCAGCCCGTTGGTCGCCGCCATCTTCGTCCTGGAGGCGGTGGGGCTGGCGGGCCCGAAGCTGGCCCGGGTGATCCTCCCGTGCCTCCTCGCCTCGGGCGTCGGGGCGCTGGTCTTCACCGGTATGGGGTCCTGGACGGGGCTGAGCATCTCCTCGTTGTCGTTGCCCGAGGTCGACGGGCCGCAGCGGCCCGACCTCGGCGACGTGCTCTGGACGGTCCCGTTGGCCGTGGTCATCGCCGTCGGCGTCCGTCAGGTGCACCACGTCGGGCGGTGGGTGGCCCGCGTCGCCGAGCGGCGCCCGGCGGGCACCGCACTCGCCGCGGCGCTCGTCGTCGGGCTCTGCACGGTCGCCTACTCCCTGCTCACCGGACGGTCGCCGGAGGAGGTCGCGCTCTCCGGGCAGGGTCTGCTCGAACCGCTGGTGGCCGACGCGCACGCGTGGTCGCTGGCCGCCCTGGCGGCGCTGCTGGTGTTCAAGTCGATCGCCTACGGGGTCTCGCTCGGTGCTCTGCGAGGAGGCCTGATCTTCCCCGCGCTGCTGCTCGGCGCGGCCGCCGGTGTGCTCGTGTCCGGCTTGCCCGGCTACGGCGTCGTGCCGGCGGTGGCGGCCGGGATGGCTGCCGCCACGGCGTCGATCCTGCCGTTCCCCGTCTCCTCGGCAGTGCTCGTGATCCTGCTGCTCGGGCCGAACGCCGCGGCCATGGCGCCGGTCGTGCTCATCGCGGTGGTCGTGGCGTTCGTCTTCGAGCAGGTGATCGTCAAGCAGCGCCGGGGCGAGTGACCCGGCCGGTCCGCGCAGCCAGGGACGTCACTCGCCGGTCTCGCCGTCCCGCGCCTCGCGGAGGAGATCGGCGTGACCGTTGTGGCGGGCGTACTCCTCGATCATGTGGGTGATGATCCAGCGCACGGAGAACCGGCCGTCGCCGTGCCGGCTCTCGCGCGCGGAGAGCGTGTCGAGCCCGCCCGCGGCGAGGGCGGTCTCGAGCACCTCGTCCGAGGCGGAGACCGCCGCGTCGAAGAGGACCCGCAGCGCGTCGGGAGAGTCGGCGTGCGCGGAGTGCCAGTCCCAGTCCGGGTCGTCGTTCCAGTCGACGGTGTCGAACGGCGGCAGCGCGTCGCGCCCGGCCAGGACGACCTGGAACCACTGCGACTCGACGTAGGCGAGGTGCTTGAGCATCCCGCCCAGGGTCATCGTCGACGGCGGCAGCGGCGTGCGCAGCTGCTCGGCGCTGAGCCCAGCCGTCTTCCAGCGCAGCGTGTCGCGGTGGTAGTCCAGGAACGTGCGCAGCGTCGTGGCCTCGTCGGCGCGCAGCGGGGGTTCGACACGGGTCGGTCGGCTGGTCATGGCAGGCCCCTATCCGGCGCCTGGTCCGGGTCGGCCGGCCAGCTGCGCCGCGCGCCCGAGCACCTCGTCGAGCATCGCGGCGGTCAGTCGCCCGGTGTACGTGTTGTGCGGCGAGACGTGGTAGCTCCCGAGCACGGTGATCGCCGTGGGCGCAGCAGGCTCCCGCCCGGTCCCGCCGTCGGACCGGCGCAGCGTGAGCTCCTGGCCGTGACCGAACCGAGGACGGGGTCTCGGCACGGCCCAGCCCTGCTCGCCGAGCGACGCGAGCAGGGCGTCCCAGCCGAGCGCCCCGAGGGCGACGGCGACCCGCAGCGTCGGCGCGAGCAGCTCGAGCTCGCGGGCCAGGAACGGAGCGCACCGGCGACGTTCGGCCGGGGTCGGCCGGTTCTGCGGGGGAGCGCAGCGCACGGGGGCCACGAGGCGGAGCCCGTCGAGCCGCATGCCGTCGTCGCGCCCGGTCGCCCGGGGCTGGTTCGCGAACCCGGTGCGGTGCAGCGCGGCGAACAGGAAGTCGCCGCTGGGGTCCCCGGTGAACATGCGACCCGTGCGGTTGGCACCATGGGCCGCGGGCGCCAGGCCGACGACGGCGACCGCGGCAGCGCTGTCGCCGAACCCGGGCACCGGGCGCGCCCAGTAGGTCTGGTCACGGAACGCGGCGCGCCGCTCGGCCGCGACCTGCTCGCGCCAGGCGACCAGCCGGGGGCACGCGCGACAGCCCACCACGAGACGGTCGACCGCACCGAGGGTGTCGGCCGCGCGCGCGGTGGCCGGGTATCCGTCGTCGTCGGGCGCACGGCTCATCCACCCATCCTGCGGTGGCGGGGCTCCCCGCCGCGAGCGCTCGCCGCTGCCGCCGGGGACGGCCCGGCCGTCAGGGTCGGTACGATCGGGGGGCGTCGCCGTCACGGCGGCGCCCTCGGCGGCGCTGAGCGTCTGCTGAACCACGAACGAACCTGAGGAGCACTGTCGTGTCCGACGCCGCCGCGCCGCTGTCATCGCCCGCACCCGTCGAGGGGACCACCACGGTGACGGTGACGGAGCCGACGACGGGCACCGAGCTCTTCGCGGACCGGCGTGAGGTCGTCGTGATGCGCGTCGACGGCGAGCTGCTCGACCTGTCGCGCGAGCTCGCGCCGGGGACCATGGTCGAACCCGTGACGGTCGACTCGCCCGACGGCCTGGCCGTGCTGCGGCACAGTGCCGCGCACGTGCTGGCCCAGGCCGTGCAGCAGATCGACCCGGACGCCAGGCTCGGCATCGGTCCGCCCGTCAAGGACGGCTTCTACTACGACTTCGACGTCGTCGAGCCGTTCACGCCAGACGACCTCAAGAAGCTCGACAAGGCGATGGCCCGCATCGTCAAGGAGGGGCAGACGTTCCGGCGCCGGGTCGTCACCGAGGACGAGGCCCGCGCCGAGCTGGCGGACGAGCCGTACAAGCTGGAGCTCATCGGGCTCAAGGGCGGCGCGGCGAGCGCGGGCAGCGACGGCGGTGACGACGCGGGCGTCTCGGTGGAGGTCGGCGCCGGGGAGCTGACCATCTACGACAACGTCCGTGGCGCCGGGCGCGAGAGCGAGACCGTCGTCTGGTCCGACCTGTGCCGGGGTCCGCACCTGCCGAGCACGAAGCTCATCGGCAACGGCGTGCAGCTCATGCGGTCCGCGGCGGCCTACTGGCGCGGCAGCGAGAAGAACCCGCAGCTGCAGCGCATCTACGGCACCGCCTGGCCCAGCAAGGACGAGCTCAAGGCGTACCTGGAGCGGCTCGCCGAGGCCGAGCGGCGCGACCACCGCCGCCTGGGCAGCGAGCTGGACCTGTTCAGCTTCCCCGACGAGATCGGGTCGGGCCTGGCCGTGTTCCACCCCAAGGGCGCCATGGTGCGCATGGAGATGGAGGAGTACTCGCGCAAGCGCCACGTCGAGTCCGGGTACTCGTTCGTCAACAGCCCGCACATCACCAAGTCGAAGCTGTTCGAGACCTCCGGGCACCTCGACTGGTACGCCGACGGCATGTACCCGCCGATGCACCTCGACGCGGAGCTCGACGACGACGGCACCGTGCGCAAGCCGGGCCAGGACTACTACCTCAAGCCCATGAACTGCCCGATGCACAACCTGATCTTCGACGCGCGGGGTCGCTCGTACCGCGAGCTGCCGCTGCGGCTGTTCGAGTTCGGCACGGTGTACCGGTACGAGAAGTCCGGCGTCGTGCACGGCCTCACCCGGGCCCGCGGCTTCACCCAGGACGACGCGCACATCTACTGCACCCGCGAGCAGATGCGCGACGAGCTCACCTCGCTGCTGACGTTCGTGCTCGACCTGCTGCGCGACTATGGCCTGGACGACTTCTACCTCGAGCTGTCGACCCGTGACCCCGAGAAGTCGGTCGGCGACGACGACAGCTGGGAGGAGGCCACCCGCACGCTGGAGGAGGTGGCCACCGCCTCCGGGCTCGAGCTCGTGCCGGACCCGGGCGGCGCCGCGTTCTACGGCCCCAAGATCTCCGTCCAGGCACGGGACGCCATCGGCCGGACCTGGCAGATGTCGACCATCCAGCTCGACTTCAACCTGCCGGAGAAGTTCGACCTGCAGTACACGGCCGCGGACGGCACCCGCCAGCGTCCGGTCATGATCCACCGTGCGTTGTTCGGGTCCATCGAGAGGTTCTTCGCGGTGCTGCTCGAGCACTACGCGGGCGCGTTCCCGGCCTGGCTCGCGCCGGTCCAGGTGCTCGCGGTGCCCGTCGCCGACGCCTTCGACGACTACCTGGGAGACGTCGTCGCGCGGCTCCGCGCGCAGGGCGTGCGCGCCGAGCTGGACACCTCCGACGACCGCTTCGGCAAGAAGATCCGCAACGCCGCCAAGGAGAAGGTGCCGTTCGTGCTCATCGCGGGCGGGGAGGACGCCGAGGCGGGCGCGGTCTCGTTCCGGTTCCGCGACGGCACGCAGGAGAACGGCGTGCCGGTGGCCGAGGCCGTCGAGCGGATCGTGACGGCGGTCCGCGACCGCGAGCAGGTCTGAGCGTGGGCGCGCAGGGCGAGCCCCGGGTCGAGCCGGCGGACCGGTTCGGCCCGCCGGAGGACGACATCGCGCGGCTCTGGACGCCGCACCGGATGGTGTACATCGGCGGGCAGGACAAGCCGGCCGACAGCACGCCGGACGAGTGCCCGTTCTGCCGCATCCCCGCGAGCGACGACGAGCAGGGTCTCGTCGTCGCTCGCGGGGCGGACTGCTTCGCGCTGCTCAACCTGTACCCGTACAACGGCGGTCACCTCATGGTGCTGCCGTACCGTCACGTCTCGGACTACACCGACCTGACCGACGCCGAGACCCGCGAGCTCGCCGCGATGACCCAGACCGCGGTGCGCGTGCTGCGCCAGGTCTACGCCCCGGCAGGGTTCAACCTCGGGATGAACCAGGGCGACGTCGCGGGCGCCGGTATCGCGGCGCACCTGCACCAGCACGTGGTCCCGCGCTGGCTCGGCGACGCGAACTTCCTGCCCGTCGTCGGACGGACCAAGGCGCTGCCCGAGCTGCTCGCGGACACCCGCGCACGGCTCGCCGCGGCGTGGCCCACCCGCTGACCGGCGCCGGGCGCTAGCCTGGCCGCGCCGGGCCGCCGGCACGCACGACGAGACGAGGAGCACCCATGTTCGGCCGCCTGCGGGCCACGATGCAGCGCGTGTTCACCCCTCTGGCGCGGCTGCTGCTCCGCCGTGGGGTGTCGCCGGACGCCGTGACGATCGCCGGGACCGCGATCGTCACCGGCCTCGCGCTGACCCTGCTGCCCACCGGTCACCTGACCCTCGGCGCACTCCTCCTGGGCCTCTTCGTCCTGACGGACTCCCTCGACGGCGTCATGGCCCGTCTCAGCGGTCGCAGCGGTCCGTGGGGGGCCTTCCTCGACTCGACGCTCGACCGCGTCTCCGACGGTGCGGTGTTCGGGGGCCTCACGCTGTGGTTCGCCCTGCACCCCGACGAGCCCTGGGCCGTCGCGGGGACCATGGTCACCCTGGCGTGCCTGGTGCTCGGTTCGGTGGTGCCCTACGCCCGTGCCCGGGCCGAGTCCGTCGGCGCGACGGCGGCCGTCGGCATCGCCGAGCGCTCCGACCGGCTCGTGGTCGCCCTGGTCCCCACCGCGTTCGTCCAGCTGGGCCTGCCGGTAGCCGTCCTGGTCGTCGTGCTCGGGCTGCTCGCGCTCGCCAGCCTGGTCACGGTCGCCCAGCGGGTGCTGACCGTCCGCAGCCAGCTCCTGCCCACCACCGAGGAGGCGTGATGGTCGACCTCGCCGCCGCCTACACCTTCGCCTGGCGCCACGCACCGAAGGTGCCGGAACCGCTGCTGCGAGCCGCGTTCGACGTGGCCGCCGACGTGACATGGCTGCGCCGCGGCGCGGGCGTGCGCCGGATGGAGGCCAACTACGCCCGGGTGCGCCCCGACCTGGACGAGCGGGCCGCGCGACGGCTCACCCGCGACGGGATGCGGCGCTACCTGCGGTACTTCCGCGAGGCGTTCACGCTCCAGGGCGCCACGCCGGAGCAGCTCGCCGCCCGCGTCCGGGTCGAGGGTCTCGAGCACGTCACCGCGATCACCGACGCCGGCGGCGGGTTGTCCCTCGCGCTCGCCCATCTCGGCAACTGGGACCTCGCCGGGGCGTGGGCGTCACCGCGCATCGCGCCGGTGCTGACCGTCGCCGAACGGTTGAAGCCCCCGGCCCTGTTCGAGCAGTTCGTCGACTTCCGGCGCTCGATCGGGATCGACGTGCTGCCGCTCGGCGACGACGGCGTCTTCAAGGGCCTGGTCCGCGGTGCCGGGGACGGCCCCCGGCTCGTGCCGCTGCTGTCCGACCGTGACCTGACGGCCAGCGGCATCGAGGTGGACCTGTGCGGGCACCGGGCCCGGGTCGCCGCCGGGCCCGCGGCGCTCGCCGTGGCCGCGCGCGTACCGCTGATCCCCGTCGGGATCCGCCACGAGCGCCTCACGGGGGAGCGCCGCCGTCGGGCGCGCACCCCCTGGGGCATCGTCATCACGTTCCACCAGCCCGTCGACCCGCCCGACGGCGGGAACCGGCGGACACAGGTCGCCCAGCTCACCCAGGCCTGGACGGACGTCCTCGGCGAGTACATCGCCCGGCACACCGCGGACTGGCACATGCTGCAGAAGGTGTTCGTCGACGACCTCGACCCGCAGCGGTACGCGCGCACGCGCGCCGCGGCCGGGGAAGCATGATGCGGCCGCTGCGCGTGGGCATCGTGTGCCCCTACTCCTTCGACGCCCCCGGTGGCGTGCAGTTCCACGTGCGCGACCTCGCCGAGGCGCTGCGAGCGGCCGGGCACGAGGTCTCGGTCCTGGCGCCCGCGGACGACGACACGGAGGTGCCCGACGTCGTCACCCCGGCCGGGCGCGCCGTCCCGGTCCGCTACAACGGCTCCGTCGCCCGGCTCGCGTTCGGCCCCCGCGCCGCCGCCCGGGTGCGCCGGTGGATCGACACCGGCGGCTTCGACGTCCTGCACCTGCACGAGCCGATGACCCCGTCGCTGTCGATGCTCGCCCTGTGGGTCGCCGAGGGGCCGGTCGTGGCCACGTTCCACACCTCCCAGGTGCGCTCGCGGGCGCTGCAGGTCGCCCACCCGCTGCTTCGACAGTCGCTGGAGAAGATCTCCGCCCGCATCGCCGTCTCGGAGGACGCGCGCCGGACGCTCGTCGACCACCTGGGCGGCGACGCCGTCGTCATCCCCAACGGGGTGTACGTCGACCGGTTCGCCGTCGGCCCCCGCGACGAGCGCTGGCGGGGGACCCCGCAGGCCCCGACGGTCGCGTTCCTCGGACGGCTCGACGAGCCCCGCAAGGGCCTGCAGGTGCTGGCCGCCGCCGCGCCCGCGATCCTCGCCGAGGTGCCCGGGACGCGGTTCCTCGTGGCGGGCAAGGGCGACGCCGGCCGCGCCGCTGCCGAGGCCGCGCTCGGGCCGCACGGCGCCGCGTTCGAGTGGCTCGGCGGTGTCAGCGACGACGACAAGGCCGCGCTGCTGAGGTCCGCGGACCTCTACGTGGCCCCGCAGACCGGCGGAGAGAGCTTTGGCATCGTGCTCGTCGAGGCCATGAGCGCCGGCACGGGCGTCGTCGCGAGCGACCTCGGCGCGTTCCGGCGGGTGCTCGACGACGGCACGGCGGGCCGGCTGTTCCGCACCGGCGACGCCGACGACCTGGCGGCCTCCGTGGTCGCCGCGCTCGCCGACGCGTCGGGCACCGGTGCGCGGCGCGAGCGCGCAAGCAGCTTCGTGCGCCGCTTCGACTGGGCGACCGTGACGGACCAGGTGCTGGCCGTGTACGAGATGGCGGTCGCCGCGACGGAGGCGCTCGGGACGGGGAGCGTGCGGCAGGACCTGCGTGCCGAGCGGTCGTCGTGGCTGCTCGGTCGGCGTCCGCGGGCCGACGTGGCAGGTGAGCGATGAGCTGGTCGGAGGTCGCGCTGCTCGCCGTGGTCCTGCTCGGGCTGGCGCTGTGGTGGGTGTGGGTCGCGGCGTCGCGGCTGGACCGGCTGCACCACAAGGTCGTGGCCTCGCGGCTGGCGCTGCAGGCGCAGCTCGACCGTCGGGTGCGGACGTCCCTGGACCTGGCGTCGTCCGGGCTGCTGGACCCGGCCAGCTCGGTCCTGCTCGCCGACGCGGCCTTCGCGGTGACGACGGCGGGCGAGCCGCCCGGACTGGCGGAGGAGGGCGTGCCGGGTCCGACCGCGGACGCCGAGACCGTCGCCGTCGTGGGTGGTCCGTCGCCCGCCGAGGCGTTCGCCCTGACCGGCCTGCCCGCCGAGCGCGAGCGCAGCGAGTCCGAGCTGTCGGTGACGCTGCGCTCGGTGCTCGCCGACGCGGACACCGTGGCGGGGCTGCGGTCCTCCGGACCGGGGGAGGAGCTCGTCGGCGACCTGGCGGGGGCCTGGTACCGGGCCCAGCTCGCCCGCCGGTTCCACAACGAGGCCGTCGCCCAGGCGCAGCGGGCCCGCCGTCCGCGCCGGGCGCGGTGGTTGCGGCTGGCCGGACGCGCCCCCTGGCCGCAGACGGTCGAGCTGGACGACCAGATGCCGGACGGGATCGACGCCACCTGAGGCCCCCGTAGGATGGGAGGCACGACGTGGACCACGTCGGCACGCCCGGTGAGACGCCGGGAGGTGCTCGCAAGAACTCTGTGAGGTTGCGTTGAGCCAGACCACCGGGACCCCGGCCGGCACGAACGGCGTCGGCGAGGTGGGCACGGCCCGCGTCAAGCGGGGCATGGCCGAGATGCTCAAGGGCGGCGTCATCATGGACGTCGTCACCCCCGAGCAGGCCAAGGTCGCCGAGGACGCCGGTGCGGTCGCCGTCATGGCGCTCGAACGGGTGCCCGCGGACATCCGCGCCCAGGGCGGCGTCGCCCGCATGTCGGACCCCGACATGATCGAGGGCATCGTCGAGGCCGTGTCGATCCCCGTCATGGCGAAGGCACGCATCGGGCACTTCGTCGAGGCGCAGGTGCTGCAGTCGCTCGGCGTCGACTACGTCGACGAGTCCGAGGTGCTGACCCCCGCCGACTACACCCACCACATCGACAAGTGGGCCTTCACGGTCCCGTTCGTCTGCGGTGCCACCAACCTGGGTGAGGCGCTGCGCCGCATCACCGAGGGCGCGGCGATGATCCGGTCCAAGGGCGAGGCCGGGACGGGCGACGTCTCGAACGCCACGACGCACATGCGCCAGATCCGCCGGCAGATCCGGAACCTGACCTCGCTGCCCACGGACGAGCTGTTCGTCGCCGCGAAGGAGCTGCAGGCGCCGTACGAGCTCGTCGCGGAGGTCGCCCGGACGGGCAAGCTTCCCGTGGTGCTCTTCACCGCAGGCGGGATCGCCACCCCCGCCGACGCCGCGATGATGATGCAGCTCGGCGCCGAGGGCGTCTTCGTCGGCTCCGGCATCTTCAAGTCCGGGGACCCGGCGGCCCGTGCCAAGGCGATCGTCCAGGCCACCACGTTCCACGACGACCCCGACGTGATCGCCAAGGTCTCGCGCGGGCTGGGCGAGGCGATGGTCGGCATCAACGTCGAGGAGGAGCCGGAGCCCGTCCGGCTCGCCACGCGCGGCTGGTGACGGTCCGCCCCGAGGGCGTCGGTCCGCCCTGACGGACCGGACGAGGCTCCGCGGACGTGACGTCCGCGGAGCCTCGCTGTCTCCGAGACTGCTGAGACATGGTCCCGTGGGATGACGACGCGCCCGCGCAGGGTTGCTTGGATGTTATGGCACGGGTGCTGGAAGGTGGTGACCGGGTCGCCGACCCGGTGCGCGACGCGCTCTACCTCACCGTCCAGACGCGCTTCATACTGATCTTCATCCTCCTGTGCGGCATGAGTCTCTGGATGGTGCTCGACAGCGCACGCGCCCGCTCGCCACGTCCGTCGCTGGTGATGGTGCGCCGCATGGTCGTCATGGTCGTCATCGGCGGGCTCCTGTTGTTCGCCTACCCGGGCAACATCCTCCTGGAGTACGGCGTCGTCGGCCTGCTGATGCTGCCCGTCGTCCTGCTGGCCCCGCGCTGGGCGACCCTCGCAGGCGGCGCGGCGCTGACCGTCGTCGCGTACGCGATGTTCGGCGGCGGGCTGCCGTCCGTCCCCGGCCTCGTGCTCCTCGGTGCGGGAGCGGCGGCCTTCGGCCTGCCCCGGGCGCTGGAGTCCTCCGGCAGGGCCGTCGTGGTCGTCTTCGCCGTCGCGGCCGTGCTGACCGTCCCAGCCCTGCTGTGGCAGCTCACCGCCCCGGGCGACCCGCGGTTCTCGGCGGCGGGCGCGACCGCCGGTCTCGTCGTGGCGGTGCTGTACACCACGGGGCTGGCGCTGCTGTGGCGCACGCCCGCGCGAAGGATGATCGCCGCCGCCTTCGAGCCGCTGGGTCGGTTGGCGCTCACCAACTACGTCGGGGCGGCGATCGTCATGGCGTTCGCCGCGTCGGTGGTCGACTTCGGCCACATGACCAGCGTGACACCGGTGGTGGCGCTGTCGGTGGCGCTGATCGTGGTGCAGTCGCTGCTGAGCCGCCTCTGGCTGACGTCCTTCCGCTACGGCCCGGTCGAGTGGCTGTGGCGCACCGCGACCTGGCTCCGGCCGGTGGCGCTGCGACGCGAGACACCCGAGGCCGCGGGAGCACGGACGGTCACCCTTCCTGCGTGACCCGCTCCATGGTGGTCGTCCGCCGAGGCGTCGTCAGCGGCGCGGCACGATGCTGGTGCGCCCCTGCCAGCTGCCGTGCTCCGAGAGCGGGCGGAAGCGCAGCACCGCGAACTCGTGGTGGAAGTCGCGCCGCCGACGTTCGACCATGGCGTCCGCGTGCCGTCGGGCCGTCGCGCCGCCGGGAGGCCGGAGCGGCCGTGCACCATCTCCTCCATCTCGCGCACGCTGTGCCAGGCGGAGAACGTGGCGATGGTGCGTGGAGGCCGGACGGCGGCCAGCGCGAGTGTGGTGCCCGGGTCGTCGCGCACCTGGCGTTCGACCGGCCGGCCCCACCGGATGAACCGAGGCACCTCGGGCAGCCGCATCCGCGCGACGGTCACCGCGACGACGGGCTCGTCCTGGTCCTCGCCGCCCGTCCGTGCGGGCAGGTCGGGCAGGGCCGCCAGCCGGGACCAGCGCCGCAGGAACTCGAGGCGGACGTGCCAACCGGCCGCCAGGTGACGGCCCAAGGCGTCGTCGGACAGGAAGCGGTCCACGGCCTCCTCGTCACGCCACTGCGCGAAGACGGCGATCCGTCGCAGCTGCAGCCGGCCCGGGGAGACGACGGGTGCCCCCAGACGCATGAGCGCCAGGCACTCGGCGTGGTCGAGTCCCGGCGTGGTGGAGCTCGACGGCGGCCGCCGCAGCGCTCGGGCCGTGCGGACGGCCGGCATCTCGGCGAGGTGGAAGGTGTGGATCACCGGGGCTCCAACAGTTGGTCGACGACGACGCATTCTCGCAGGTGTGAGCACGGGCGGCCGGTGGGCGGCGCCGGTCGCTCGGCCGCACTCCGCGCCGGGCACCTATGCTGAACCGCATGCCGATCCGCACCAGTGTCTCGTCCTCGCTCGGGCCCGACTGGGTGCTCCGGGAGGACGGTCTGCGCCACCGGCGCGCCGCCCGCGTCATCGTGCTCGACGACGCCAACCGGGCGCTGCTCGTGCGGGGGCACGACGCCGACCAACCCGACCGCTCCTGGTGGTTCACCATCGGCGGTGGCATCGAACCGAGCGAGTCCGAGGCCGCTGCCGCGGTGCGCGAGGTGCGCGAGGAGGCCGGCCTCGAGCTCGCCGAGGACGACCTCGAGGGCCCGGTGATGACCCGCGCCGGGATCTTCCACTTCTTCGCCGAGACGTGCCACCAGGACGAGGTGTTCTTCGTGGCCCGGGTCTCGCGGCACGAGCCCTCCGACGCCGGGTGGACCGCGCAGGAGCGCGACGTCCTCGACGAGATGCGCTGGCTGAGCGTCGCCGAGCTGCGCGCCCAGCGGATCGAGGTCTTCCCGACCGTGCTGCCCGACGTCGTGGAGGCCCTCGCGCACGGCTGGGACGGCGTGGTGCGCCACCTCGGCACCGAGCACGACGACGACCCTGCCTGACCCTGCACCGTCCACGGAGTTCGTCTACCGTGGCAACCGAGGGTAGCCGACCGGGGCGACGGCGACGTCGCTCACCGACGGAGGGAACTGCGGGATGAGACGGCTGACGAAGGCTGCACTGGCGACGGGAGCGGGCGCCGTCCTGCTGCTCGGGGGGATACCGACGATCGCCTACTGGACGGCGGACGGGACTGCCACGGGCACCGACGTGACGTCGGGGACCCTGACCATGTCGGACGGCGCGTGCGACGACTGGCTGCTGGACGACGGCACGCCCGTCATCGAGGGCGTCGTCCCCGGTGACACGCTCACCAGCACGTGCACGCTGGCGATCGGCGGCACGGGCGACCACCTGGCGCTGGGCGAGATAACCGTGAGCGCCCCGGCGTGGGTCGAGGAGAACGCCCTGACCACGGCGCTCGACATCTCGCCGGCCGCGGCGACGCTGGGCGGCACCGCGCTCACGCTGCCGCTGACGGAGCCGGTCCCCGTGGAGGCCACCGACGAGCTGGTCGTCACGGTGGAGGCGGTCTTCGACGAGACGGCCGGCAACGACACCCAGGCCTTGACGGCGGCCCTGCAGGACATCACCGTCCAGGTCACCCAGGCGCACGTGGTGCCCTGACCGGGCCGTCCGTTGCGTGCCGCGCTCCGACTCGCCGGACGCGGCCTCGCCGTCGCCGTGGTGGTGGTGGCGGGCGCCGCACTGCTGCTCGGTGTCCTCGTGCCCCGGGTCGCCGGAGCCACGCCCTACACGGTGACGACCCCGTCGATGGAGCCCGCGCTGCGCGTGGGGACGCTCGTCGTGGTCCGCCCGGTGGAGCCGGCGTCGGTGACGACGGGTGACATCGTGACCTACCAGCTGCGCTCGGGGGAGCCGACCGTCGTGACCCACCGCGTCGTCGGGGTGGGGACGACGGTGGGCGGGGACCGGACCTTCGTCACCCGCGGGGACGCCAACGAGGTCGCCGACCCGCGCCCGGTCCGGGCCGTGCAGGTCCGCGGGACGGTCTGGTACGCGGTGCCGGGGCTGGGGCACCTGGCCGGCCTCGTCCCCGGCCAGCAGCGCCAGACGCTCGGGACGGTGCTGGCCGCCGGTCTCCTGGGGTACGCGGTGGTGCTCGTGGTGACAGAGGTCCGGGCGCGGCGACGGAAGGTGGTGGCATGAGACACGACCTGCGGCCGGCGGGTCTGCTGGCGGGTCTGGTCGGCGCCGTCGCGTGCGCCGTGACGGCGCTGGCCGGACCGGGTGCCCTCGCCGCGGTGCCGTCCGCGGAGGGCGCACCCGACGGCGTGGGCGGCGTCGAGCTGAGCGTCGACGGCGAGGCGTGGACCGAGGACCTGACGTCGCCGCTGCTCGGCACCAGCCGGGTGTGGGTCCCGGGCGACGTCGGCCGGGCGTCCCTGCTGGTCCGACACCGGGGGAGCACCGAGGCGAGCGGGACGGTGACCGTGGTGGTCGACGGCGGACCGGCGCTCTCCGAGGCGATGGACGTGCGGCTCCGCGCCGGGCGCGACGACTGGACCGCCGGCCGGACCGCCCCCCTCGTCGTCGGGCCGCAGCAGGCGGTGCCGGTCGAGCTCGAGGTCGCCTTCGCGCAGGACGCGGGCAACGCCACACAGGCCTCGACGGTCCGGCTCGACGTCGAGGTCGTCCTCGCCGGGGACGGCGCGGTCGGCGAGCGCCCGGCGGGGTCGCCCGGGGGTCTGCTGCCCCGGACCGGCGTGGGCCCCGGGCCCCTTCTCGTGCTCGCCGGGGTGGCCGTCGTCGTGGGGGTCACGGTGCGCGCTGCGCGACGGCGAGGTGCCGACGATGGCTGAGCGGAGGCGTCGGGCGAGGACGGGCGTGGTGGCGGCGCTCGTCGCCGTCGTGCTGGCCCTGACCGGCGGGGGAGCGGCCTGGGCCTGGTGGCAGGCGACCGCCGAGGCGGTGGCACCTCCCGCGGTCGCCGCGGGCACGGTCGACGTCCAGGTCGCCGGGCTGGGCAACGAGCTCGTCGGTCCCGGCGGCACGGTGCCCCTGCCGGCCCTGAGCCTGACCGGGGCGTTCCCCGGCAGCGGGGACTCGGAGATCGTCACGGTGCGCAACGTGAGCAGCCGGGCGGTGAGCGTCACAGCGACCATGACCCGGACGGGGACCCTCACCACGGCCTTCACGACCATCGCGACGTTCGGCGGGACCGACACCGGGCCCGCGTGCAGCGGCGGCTCCGGGGCGGCCACCACGATCGCGGCCGGCGGGACCGCGACGCTCTGCCTCGCCGTCGGGCTGGCGGCGACCGCCCCGTCCGGCACGCAGGGCCAGTCGGGCGGTGTGACGACCACCTTGGCGGCGACGCTGCCCGGCACGTCGTGGACGGACCAGGGGACGATCACCAGCGGGACCGTGGCCGCCGGCACCGTGCCCACCACCACGTTGACCTGCGGGACGCTGGGCGTGCTCTCGGTAGCCTTCACCTGGACGGAGGTCCCGGACGCGACCTCGTACGTGCTGCGCTACGGCAGCAACGGGTCGCAGAGCGTGACGGTCACGGGGACCAGCCGGACGATCACGTCGCTCGTCCAGGTCAGCGGGACGGCCTCGGTCGTCACGCAGCGCGCCTTCGGCCAGGTGACGTGGACCTCGGTGCCCTCCAACACGCGGAGCTACACCGTGGCGGCCGTGTCCCTCTGCGGCTGAGCGGCGTTCGGGTCGGCGGCTCACCGGCCGTACCATGTGCCGGTGCCTGCCACGATCGGAGTCCTCGCCCTGCAGGGTGACGTCCGCGAGCACCAGAAGGCCCTCGAGGCCGCCGGTGCCCGCAGCGTCGCCGTCCGCCGCCAAGCGGAGCTCGAGTCGGTGGACGGTTTGGTGCTGCCCGGGGGCGAGTCCACGACCATCGACAAGCTGCTGCGGATCTTCGAGCTCCACGAGCCGCTCCGCGACGCCGTCGCGTCCGGCCTGCCGGTCTACGGCTCGTGTGCCGGGATGATCCTGCTGGCCGACCGCCTGGTGGGCGGGATCACGGGCCAGCAGACCGTCGGCGGCATGGACGTGACCGTCCGGCGCAACGCGTTCGGTCGGCAGGTCGACTCGTTCGAGGCGGACCTCGACGTCGCCGGCGTCACCGACGGGCCCGACGACGACGCCGTGCGCGCCGTGTTCATCCGCGCACCGTGGATCGAGGAGGCGGGCCCGGGGGTCGAGGTGCTGGCCCGCATCCCGGACCGCGCGACGGACGGGACGGCGGCGGGTGCGGCCGCCGGTAGGATCGTGGCAGCACGCTCGGGACGACTGCTCGCCACCGCCTTCCACCCGGAGGTCACCGGGGACGGAAGGGTGCACGCGCTGTTCGTCCGCCTTGTCCACGGATCGCGAAGGAGTTAGTCAGGTCATGTCCGGTCACTCGAAGTGGGCCACGACCAAGCACAAGAAGGCCGCGATCGATGCCAAGCGTGGCAAGCTCTTCGCGAAGCTGATCAAGAACATCGAGGTTGCGGCGCGCACCGGTGGCGGCGACATGGCGGGCAACCCGACGCTGTTCGACGCCGTCCAGAAGGCGAAGAAGTCCTCGGTGCCGAACGACAACATCGACCGCGCCGTCAAGCGGGGGTCCGGTGAGGGCGCCGACGCCGTCGACTACCAGACGATCATGTACGAGGGCTACGGCAACAACGGCATCGCCGTGCTCGTCGAGTGCCTCACGGACAACAAGAACCGGGCTGCGGCCGAGGTGCGCACGGCGTTCACGCGCAACGGCGGCAACCTGGCCGACCCGGGCTCGGTGTCGTACCTGTTCTCCCGCAAGGGGCTCGTCGTCGTGCCGAAGGCCGAGGGCGTCACCGAGGACGACGTGATGCTCGCGGCGCTCGACGCCGGCGCCGAGGAGGTCACCGACCTCGGCGAGTACATCGAGGTGCTCAGCGAGGCGACGGACCTCGTCGACGTGCGCACGGCGATCGTCGAGGCGGGGATGGAGTACGACTCCGCGGACTCCGTCTGGCACCCCTCGATGCAGGTCGAGGTGGACGTCGAGGGGGCGCGCAAGATCATGCGCCTCATCGACGCCCTCGAGGACAGCGACGACGTCCAGAACGTCTACGCGAACTTCGACGCCTCCGACGAGGTCATGGCCGCCCTCGACGCGGACGACTGACGCGGAGCGCACCGGAGGGTGCGCGCCGAGAGACGAGGTGCTCGCCCGCAGGGGAGTGCAGCGTCGGTCGGACCGGGGGGTGCTGGGGCTGACGCGGAGCGCACCGGAGGGTGCGCGCCGAGGGACGAGGTGCTCGCCCGCAGGGGAGTGCAGCGTCGGTCGGACCGGGGGGTGCTGGGGCTGACGCGTGCCCTCCCGGGAACTGTCGGTGCTGCGTGAGACAGTGACGCCGTGCGAGTGCTGGGAGTGGACCCGGGCCTGACCCGGTGCGGAGTGGGAGTCGTGGACTCCCGGCCGGGCCGTCGGGCCGAGCTGGTCGGTGTCGGTGTGCTGCGCACCGCGCCCGAGACGAGCACCGACCTGCGTCTCCTCGAGATCGCGGACGGTCTCGAGGGTTGGTTGGACGAGCACGTCCCCGACGTCGTGGCCGTGGAACGGGTCTTCGCGCAGAACAACCGGGGCACCGTGATGGGGACCGCGCAGGTCGCCGGTCTCGCCATGGTGGCGGCCGCCCGGCGCGGGGTCCCCGTCGCGCTGCACACCCCGAGCGAGGTGAAGGCCGCGGTGACGGGGTCGGGGCGGGCCGGCAAGGAACAGGTGCAACGTATGGTGGTGAGCATCCTGCGGCTGCGTACCGCCCCGCAGCCGGCCGACGCCGCGGACGCCCTGGCGCTCGCGATCACGCACCTCTGGCGCCCGGCCGGGGCCCTCCAGGGCGGGGACCGGCACGAGGTGACGCCGGCGCAACGCGCCTGGGCGGCGGCGGAACGCGGGACGAGGACAGCGTCGCGGTATCGTACGAGCGTTCGAGGAAAGGAGGCGGCCCGGTGATCGCATCCCTGGCCGGCACGGTGGCCCACGTGTCGCTCGACCGCGCCGTGCTCGACGTGCAGGGCATCGGGTACCTGGTGCACGCCGCTCCGGCGACGCTGGCCGGGCTCCGCCCCGGCGAACCCGCACAGCTGCAGACGACCCTCGTGGTCCGCGAGGACTCGATGACGCTCTACGGGTTCGCGGACGCCGACGAGCGTGACGTCTTCGAGACCGCTCAGTCCGTCTCGGGCGTCGGTCCGCGCATCGCATTGGCGATGCTGGCCGTGCTCACCCCGGACGCCCTACGGCGCGCGATCGCCGCCGAGGACACGGCGTCGCTGCGCCGGGTGCCGGGCATCGGGGCCAAGAGCGCCCAGCGGATCGTGCTCGAGCTGACGGGCAAGCTGGGGGCGCCCGGCGCCGACGACGGCGCGACGACGGTCGTGGCCGCGGCGGTGGACTCCCGGGGGCAGGTCGTCGACGCGCTGACCGGTCTCGGCTGGTCGTCGAAGGTCGCGGAGGACGCCGTGGCCAAGGTGCTGGTGGACGCGGGGTCCGACGTCGTCGACGCGGCGGACGTCCCGGGCACGCTGCGTGCCGCGCTGCGACGGCTGGGCCCCCGTGGCTGAGGGCGCGATCGACCCGTCCGAGCTCGGCGAGCGCCTGGTCGGTTCCGGTGCGGACGACGTCGAACGCGCCGCCGAGGCCGCGCTGCGGCCCAAGAGGCTCGACGAGTTCGTCGGCCAGCAGGTGGTGCGCGACCAGCTCTCCCTCGTGCTGCAGGCGTCGCTCGCCCGCGACACCGCCCCGGACCACGTGCTGCTGTCCGGTCCTCCTGGTCTCGGCAAGACGACCCTGGCCATGATCATCGCTGCGGAGCTCGGCACGTCCTTGCGTGTCACCAGCGGACCGGCGATCCAGCACGCCGGCGACCTGGCCGCCGTGCTCTCCTCGCTCGAGGAGGGCGAGGTCCTGTTCATCGACGAGATCCATCGCCTCGCCCGCCCGGCCGAGGAGCTGCTGTACGTAGCGATGGAGGACTTCCGTGTCGATGTCGTGGTAGGCAAGGGCGCCGGAGCCAGCGCGATCCCGCTGGCTTTGCCGCCCTTCACCGTGGTCGGGGCGACGACCCGCTCGGGACTGCTGCCGGCGCCGCTGCGCGACCGCTTCGGCTTCACGGGGCACCTGGACTTCTATGCCGCGGGCGAGCTGGAGCGCGTCATCCTGCGGTCGGCGGGCCTTCTCGGGGTGGACGTCCGCCACGAGGCCGCGCACGAGATCGCCGGACGCTCGCGCGGGACGCCCCGGATCGCGAATCGGCTGCTGCGTCGGGTGCGCGACTGGGCGCAGGTGCGTGGCGACGGCGTCCTGGACCTCCGCGCCGCCCGGGCGGCGCTCGAGGTCTACGAGGTGGACCCGATCGGGTTGGACCGGCTCGACCGCGCGGTCCTCAACGCGCTGTGCCGCCGCTTCGGCGGCGGGCCCGTGGGTCTGACGACGATGGCGATGACGGTCGGCGAGGAGCCCGAGACGGTAGAGACCGTGGCCGAGCCGTACCTGGTGCGGGAGGGGCTGGTGGCGCGCACCCCTCGGGGGCGGGTCGCGACCGCCGAGGCGTGGGCCCATCTCGGGCTGGAACCGCCTGCGGGCACCTGGGCGTCCGGCAGCGGGACGGTGGAACCGGGAACCACCGGGCGGTCGCGGACGTTGTTCGACGAGGTCTGAGGCCGCGTCGAGCGACCTCTAGACTGAGCAGACACCCGCACCCCGGCTGAAGGACTGACGCTACGTGGACCCCTCCATCATCATCCTCTTCGTCGTGCTGGCGGCGCTCATGTTCTTCATGAGCTCGCGCACGCGCAAGCAGCAGAAGCAGCAGGCGGAGTTCCGCTCTGCGCTCGCACCGGGTCAGGAGGTCATGACCGGGTCGGGGATGGTGGGTACCGTCGTCGAGATCGACGACGAGGCCGACACCATCACGATCGAGTCCACGCCGGGCACTCAGACGCGCTGGCTGCGCGCCGCGATCGCCAAGCGGATGGACACCCCGGTCGAGGACACGGAGGACGACGAGACCGAGACCTCGGACGCCGCGGACGATGCAGGTAGCATCGCCTCCGCAGACGGTAGCGTCGACGTTCCTGACGACCTCTCCGGCCTGGACACCGCACAGCGGGAGTACAGGGAGGGCAAGCGCCGGGAGAACGGCGAGACCGAGGACAAGTGACCTCTGCGCCGGCCGGGTGAGCCCGGCCGGCGCCATCACGCGTCGGCCACGGCGGCCGCGCGCACACGGGAAGAGAACCAAGTGGCCAACTCCAGCACGCAGCGTTCGCGTCCGGTACGCACGCTCGTGGTCTTCGCGATCCTGTCCATGGTGGTGCCGTTCGCGGCGTTGCTCGCCGGGGTCTACCTCGATCCTCAGACCGAGGAGGACCCGGGCGGCGCGAGCATGACCCCGGGCCTCGCCCTCGACCTGCAGGGTGGCACCCAGATCATCCTGACGCCGGTCTCCACCGACGGGTCGGAGATCACCGAGGAGTCGATCAACGAGTCGATCAACGTCATCCGCCAGCGCATCGACTCCTCCGGCGTCGCCGAGGCCGAGATCGTGAACCAGGGTGGCGAGAACATCGTCGTGAGCATCCCGGGCGAGGTGGACCAGGCCACCATCGACCTGGTCTCGCAGCCGGCGCAGATGCGGTTCCGGCCGGTGCTCACCTACGCGATGGGCCTTCCCACCGACGAGACGGCCTCCGAGGACGAGACCGCTACGGAGGACGAGGCGGCTTCGGAGGACGAGGCGGCTTCGGAGGACGAGGCGACCGAGGACGAGGCGACCGAGGACGAGGCGACCGAGGACGACGTCGACGCCCGGGTCGCCGAGGAGGCCGCCGAGGTCGAGCCGACCGACCCCTCCGACCTGGCGCAGATCACCCCCGCCGTGCAGGAGAAGTTCGACGCGCTGGACTGCACCGACCCGAACAACCTGGTCGGTGGCGGCGGCGACGACCCGGACCAGGTCCTGGTCGCCTGCTCGAACGACGGCAGCTTCATGAAGTACGTCCTGGGACCGATGGAGGTCGACGGGACGCACGTCACGACGGCCAGCTCGGGCCTGGTCCCGGGCCCGAACGGCTCGGTCACCAACGACTGGGGCGTCTTCATCGAGATGGACGCCGAGGGTACCGAGCAGTTCCGCGAGACGACGGAGCGCCTCCAGGGCCTCGAGCCCCCGCGCAACCAGTTCGGCATCGTCCTCGACGGCCTCGTGATCTCGGCGCCGTCCCTCGAGCCCGGCGTCATCATCTCCGACGGGCGCCCGCAGATCTCCGGCAACTTCACCCGCGACTCGGCGGCGACGCTGGCCAACCAGCTGAGCTTCGGCTCGTTGCCCATCGCCTACGAGGTGCAGAGCCAGGAGACCATCTCGGCGACCCTCGGCTCGGAGCAGCTGCGCAACGGTCTGCTCGCCGGCCTCGTCGGCATGGCCCTGGTCGTCGTGTACTCGCTCTTCCAGTACCGGACGCTCGGACTGGTGACCGTGGGATCCCTGCTGGTGGCGGGTGTCATCACCTACCTGTCGATCGCGCTGCTGTCGTGGGGGATCGGTTATCGGCTCTCGCTGGCCGGCGTCGCCGGTCTGATCGTCGCGATCGGCTTCACGGCGGACTCGTTCATCGTCTACTTCGAACGAATCCGTGACGAGATGCGTGACGGACGCTCCATGGCCATGGCGGTCGAGCGCGGCTGGCGGCGGGCCAAGCGCACCGTCCTCGCCGCCAAGTCGGTGACGCTGATCTCCGCGATCGTGCTCTACTTCCTGGCCGTCGGTGGCGTGCAGGGCTTCGCCTTCACGCTCGGCCTGACGACGATCATCGACATCGCCGTGGTGTTCTGGTTCACGCACCCGATGCTGCAGCTGTTGACGAAGGTCCCGTTCTTCCGCGACGGGCACTCCTGGTCCGGGCTCTCGCCCGACCGGTTGCGGGCCGTCGGTACGCGGTACGTCGGTGCGGGCCGGGTCTCCGCACCCGCGCCGGCCGCAGAGCCGTCGCCCGCCGACAAGACGCCGGAGCCCGCGCTCGCGGGGGCCAGCGCCCGTCCGGTGCCCACCACCGACCCGTCGGGGCGGCGCCTCACGATCGCCGAGCGACGGGCTGCCGAGCGCAGGGCGACCGCCGAGGCCGGTGACGGACCACCGGACGGTTCACCAGGCGCGCTACGTACCGAGGACGCCGGCTCCGGCGAGAACGAGGAGAACCGCTGATGGCCGCCGGCAGCATGACCTTCGCCCAGTGGGGCAACGACCTGTACACGGGCCGTCGCTCCTACCCGATCATCGCCCAGCGCAGGATCTGGTTCTCGATCGTCGCTGTCCTCGGGCTCGCCTCGATCCTGATCCTGTTCGTCAAGCCCCTCGTTCTCGGTATCGACTTCCGTGGTGGTACCGAGTTCACGGTCAACAACACGAGCTCGACCGAGCAGTCCGTGGCGGTCGACGCCGTGCAGCAGGTGCTGCCCGAGGACGAGCCGCGCGTCGCGGTCGTCGGTGGCAGCGCCGTACGGGTGCAGACCGACATCGTCGAGGACGCCGAGGGCGCCGCCATCGCGGAGGCGCTGGCGGACGGCTACGGCGTCGACGTGGCCGACGTCGACCAGTCCTTCGTCGGTCCCACCTGGGGCGAGTCGGTCTCGGAGCGGGCCCTGTGGGGCGTCGTCGTCTTCGTCCTGCTGGCGGCCGCCTTCATGGCCGTCTACTTCCGGGCGTGGCGCATGTCGGTGGCGGGCATCCTCGCGATGCTCTCCGACCTGCTCATCTCGGCGGGGATCTACGCGCTCGTCGGCTGGGAGGTCACGCCCTCGACGATCATCGGCTTCCTGACCATCCTCGGCTTCTCGCTGTACGACAAGATGGTCGTGTTCGACAAGGTGCGCGAGAACACCACCGGGGTGCTCGACCAGTCGCGCAACACCTACGCCGAGCGCGCCAACCTGGCCGTCAACCAGACGCTGGTCCGCTCCATCAACACGTCGGTGGTGGCGCTGCTGCCGGTCGCCGGCATCCTGTTCCTCGGGGCGCTGTGGCTGGGCGCCGGCACGCTGCGCGACCTGTCGCTGTCCTTGTTCGTGGGCATCGCCGTCGGGGCCGCGTCGTCGATCTTCCTGGCGACGCCGCTGGACGTGACGTTGCGCGAGCGGGAGCCGAAGTACCGCGAGCACACGCAGCGGGTCCTCGCGGCCCGCCAGGAGATGGCCGCGTCGGGCGGCGAGGAGGCCGAGCTCGCGGCGGCTGCCGCCGGTCGCTCGCAGCTGATCCCCGGCCACCACCAGGGCAACGCTGCGCAGCCGAGGCGCAAGCGTGCCCGGTGAGGTCGCGGGTCTGAGCGACGACATCTCGTTGGTCGCCCTGGCCGGGCTCGGCCCGGTCAGGGCGGCCGAGGTCCGGGCCCTGATCCGCGACGTGCCGGACTATCCGCACCCGCCCGTCGTGTTCCGGGACATCACGCCGTTGCTGGCGGACGGACCGGCGCTGGCGGACGTGATCGAGGCGTTCGCCGGACTCGCCGAGGCCGATGGCGGGATCGACGTGGTGGCCGGCATGGAGGCGCGCGGTTTCCTCCTCGGTGCGCCGCTCGCCACACGCCTCGGCATCGGGTTCGTCCCGCTCCGCAAGGCGGGCAAGCTGCCGCCGCCGGTGGAGAGCGTCGACTACGACCTCGAGTACGGTTCGGCGTCGATCGAGCTGCGGGCGGGAACACTGCGGCCGGGTGCCCGTGTTCTCCTGGTGGACGACGTGCTGGCCACGGGCGGGACCGCCCGTGCGGCCGCCGACCTGGTCGAGCGGTGCGGTGGAGAGGTCGCCGGGCTGGCGTTCCTCCTCGAGCTCGCCGGCCTCGGCGGGCGAGAACGGCTCGCCGGAAGGACGGTCGACACCTTGCTGCGAGCGGGGTCGTAGACTTGCCGTCCCGGACGTCGCCTGGTCGACGTTGGTGGAAGGAGGTGCCCGTGAGCGACGAGACGCAGGTCAAGCGCGCCGCGGAGGCGCCTCGCCCCGGCACGGGCAACCGCGTGCGCAACCGCCTCGTGCGGCTGGGCGTGCGAGGCGCGCCGGCGAGCACACCGGCTCTGGAACCGCTGCTGCAGGCCGTTCGGACGAACCACCCCAAGAGCGACCTGAGCATGCTCGAGCGCGCCTACGCCACGGCGGAGAAGGCTCACCGCGGTCAGCAGCGCAAGTCCGGTGACCCCTACATCACCCACCCGGTGGCGGTGTCGACGATCCTCGCCGAGCTGGGCTTCGACGGTGCGACGCTCGCCGCGGCCTTGCTGCACGACACGGTGGAGGACACGGACTACTCCCTCGAGGACCTCACCGGAGACTTCGGCAGCGAGATCGCGATGCTCGTCGACGGCGTCACGAAGCTCGACAAGGTCACCTACGGGGACGCCGCGCAGGCCGAGACGGTGCGCAAGATGGTCGTCGCGATGGCCAAGGACATCCGCGTGCTGGTCATCAAGCTCGCCGACCGGCTGCACAACGCGCGCACGTGGAAGTACGTGTCGGGCTCCTCGGCGTCGCGCAAGGCGCGCGAGACCCTCGAGATCTACGCGCCCCTGGCGCACCGCCTCGGGATGAACACGATCAAGTGGGAGCTGGAGGACCTGTCCTTCCAGACCCTGTACCCCAAGGTCTACGACGAGATCGTGCACCTGGTCGCGGAACGGGCGCCGGCCCGTGAGGAGTACCTCGGGGTGGTGCGGGAGCAGATCTCCGCGGACCTGCGGGGCGCCAAGATCCGAGCCACCGTGACGGGTCGGCCGAAGCACTACTACTCGATCTACCAGAAGATGATCGTGCGCGGGCACGACTTCGCGGAGATCTACGACCTCGTCGGGACACGGGTCCTGGTCGACTCGGTGCGCGACTGCTACGCGGCCCTGGGCGCGCTGCACGCGCGCTGGAACCCGGTGCCGGGGCGGTTCAAGGACTACATCGCGATGCCGAAGTTCAACATGTACCAGTCGTTGCACACGACGGTCGTGGGGCCCGGCGGCAAGCCGGTGGAGATCCAGATCCGGACCCACGACATGCACCGGCGGGCGGAGTACGGCGTCGCGGCGCACTGGAAGTACAAGGAGTCTGCTCGGGCCGCGAAGGACGCGCCGAAGGATCCGCGCGCCAACGACATGGCCTGGCTTCGACAGCTGGTCGACTGGCAGCGCGAGACGGCGGACCCGGGGGAGTTCCTGGACTCGCTGCGCTACGAGATCGGTGCAGCCGAGGTCTACGTGTTCACCCCCAAGGGGGAGGTCATGGCGTTGCCCGCGGGCGCCACGCCGGTCGACTTCGCCTACTCGGTCCACACCGAGGTGGGGCACCGCACCATGGGTGCCCGGGTGAACGGACGGCTCGTGCCGCTCGACTCGCCGCTGCAGAACGGTGACGTCGTCGAGGTGCTGACCTCCAAGGCCGACACGGCGGGTCCGTCCCAGGACTGGCTCGCCTTCGTCAAGTCCGGCCGGGCGCGCAACAAGATCCGCCAGTGGTTCACCAAGGAGCGGCGCGAGGAGGCGGTCGAGCGCGGCAAGGAAGCCATCACCAAGGCGATGCGCAAGCAGAACCTGCCGATCCAGCGCCTGCTGAGCCACGAGACGCTGGTCGGGCTGGCCAACGAGCTGCGGTACGCGGACGTCACGGCGCTGTACGCCGCGGTCGGCGAGAACAACGTCTCGGCGCAGCACGTCGTCGAGTCCCTCGTGAAGTCGTTGGGCGGTGAGGACGGCACCGCGGAGGACACCGCGGAGGTCGCCCGGCCCGGTCAGTCGACGCGTCGCTCGCGGGTGACGGGCGATCCGGGAGTCGCTGTCAAGGGCGTCGACGACATCTGGGTCAAGCTCGCGAAGTGCTGCACCCCGGTGCCCGGCGACGAGATCGTCGGGTTCATCACCCGAGGGGCCGGTGTGAGCGTGCACCGCGCCGACTGCGCCAACGTGGTCCAGCTGCGGGCGCAGCCCGAACGGCTGGTCGACGTCGAGTGGACCACCGGGGCCAACACGATGTTCCTCGTCCAGATCCAGGTCGAGGCGCTCGACCGGTCACGGCTGCTCTCGGACGTCACCCGCGTGCTCTCCGACCACCACGTCAACATCCTGTCGGCCACCGTGTCGACCTCGACCGACCGGATCGCGATCTCCCGGTTCGTCTTCGAGATGGCGGAACCGGCGCACCTGCAGCAGGTGCTGGCCGCGGCCCGCAAGATCGACGGGGTGTTCGACGTCTACCGGATCACTGGGACGAAGGCGGCCGACGTGGGCAGCGTCGCGCCGGAGGCCCCCGCGGACGTCTGAGCCCGAGCGGAGGACAGCTCCACGGCGTAGGTTCGCCACCATGGACCTTCCCCTGGACCCTCCGATCCGACCGATGCTTGCCCGTTCGGTCGCCACGGTGCCCGACCAGCCCGACGGCCGGGCCGGCTGGGTGTACGAGCCCAAGTGGGACGGCTTCCGGGCGATCGTCTACCGCGACGGCGACGACGTCCGCATCGACTCGCGCAACACCCGGCCCATGCAGCGCTACTTCCCCGAGGTCGTCGAGGCCGTGCGTGCCGAGCTCCCGCGACGGTGCGTCGTCGACGGCGAGATCGTCGTCGCGCGCCCACCAGGGGAGCACGACGACGTCGCCCGCCTCGACTTCGACACCCTCAGCCAGCGGATCCACCCCGCGGAGTCGCGGGTGCGCCTGCTCGCGTCGTCGGTACCCGCCAGCCTGGTGGTCTTCGACGTGCTCGCCGCGGACGACGAGGACCTCACCGACCGCCCGTTGTCCGAGCGCCTGGACCGGCTGGACGGACTCGGTCTGCGCGGACCCCAGGTGCACGCCACACCGCGGACGACGGACGCCGCTGTCGCGCGGCGATGGTTGGAGACGTTCGAGGGTGCGGGGCTGGACGGTGTCGTCGCCAAGCCCGCCGACGGCACCTACCAGCCGAACAAGCGCGGCTGGCTCAAGATCAAGCACGCGCGGACCGCCGACGTCGTGCTGGCCGGTCTGCGCGAGCACAAGACGTCGACGCCGGAGCGACCGCTGGTGGGGTCGCTGCTCCTGGGGCTGTACCGCGACGACGCGGACGGCGGCGCCGACGGCGGGCCGACGCTGCAGTTCGTCGGGGTTGCCGCGTCCTTCACCGCCGCCCGCCGGGCCGCGCTGTACGACGAGCTGCTCCCGCTGGCGCTCGACCCGCAGTCCCCGGAGGCGGCTGAGCACCCATGGGCCGACTGGCGGGACCCGGCGGCGGAGGGCAGCGCGGGCCAGCGGCGACCCGGCGTCCAGTCGCGGTGGAGCGCGGGCAAGGACCTGTCCTTCACGCCGCTGCGGGTCGAGCGCGTCCTGGAGGTGGGGTACGACCACATGGAAGGCACCCGGTTCCGGCACACCGCCCAGTTCAAGCGCTGGCGTCCCGACCGGGAACCGGCGAGCTGCACGTACGACCAGCTCGCTGAACCGGTCGGCTACGACCTGGCAGACCTGCTCCCCGGAGCTCCGGGCACGACGGAGCGATGAGTCCCGTGGACCGGGCCGGTCGGGAAGGCATGGGAACACTGAGGTACTCGATCATCAGCTCGCTCGACGGCTTCGCGGCCGACACCGGCGGGGACATCGCCTGGTCGGCACCGAGCCCGGAGGTGCTCGCCTGGATCAACGAGCGTGAGCACGACGTCGAGGTGCAGGTGCTGGGCCGGCGCATGTACGACACGCTCAAGGTCTGGGACGACTGGCCTCCCGGCGTCGCCGAGGAGGAGGACTACGCGGCGCTGTGGGCTCGGACCGACAAGATCGTGTGCTCCGACACGCTCACGAGGGTGGAGGCGCCGCGCACGACGCTCGAACCACGACTGACGGCACGGCGGGTGCGGGAGGTCGTCGCCGCGACCGACGGTGTGGTGGTGGTGAGCGGGCCGACGACGGCGGCCGTGGCCTGGCAGGCCGGGCTCGTCGACGAGGTGGACCTGATCATCCTGCCGCAGCTGGTCGGTGGTGGGCTCGCCGCCCTGCCGCCCGGCGGGCACGGCGCCCTGCGGCTGGAGGAGGAGCGCCGCTTCACCGACGGCACCGTGGTGTTGCGGTACGCACGCTAGGGCAGGGTCGCGGACCGGTCAGTCGGCCGCTGTGCTCTTCCTTGCCCGGCTCGGCTGCACCCGGGTGGGCTCGCCCGGCATCTTCGGGTACTCGGGCGGGTACGGCAGGTCGCCGAGCCCGTGCTCCTCCTCGTCGCGTCGCGCCAGCTCCAGGGCGGCGTCCAGCGAGCAGTCCAGCGCCGGGTCCCGGTCGGCGCGGAGGGGAGCGAAGAGGTCTCCCCGCTCGGCGAAGCGGGCGGGGACGGTCGCGACGGTGAACTCGTCGGGGTGGACCGTGCCGACCTCGTCCCACTCGAGCGGCGTCGAGACGGTGGCACGGGGGTTGGGGCGGATCGAGTAGGCGGAGGCGATCGTGCGGTCGCGGGCCATCTGGTTGTAGTCCACGAAGATCTTCTCGCCGCGCTCCTCCTTCCACCAGCGGGTCGTCACCTGGTCGGGCAGCCGTCGTTCCAGCTCGCGGCCGATCGCGATGGTCGCGCGGCGGGCCTGGACGAACGACCACACGGGCGCCAGGGGGACGAACACGTGGATCCCGCGCCCGCCCGACGTCTTCGGGTAGCCGTCGAGGTCGAGCTCCCCGAGCACCTCGCGAAGGCGCGGTGCCACCGCCGCCGCGTCGTCGAAGGTCGTCCCGGGCTGCGGGTCGAGATCGATGCGCAGCTGGTCGACCGCCTCGACGTCGGTGCGCCGGACGGGCCACGGGTGGAAGGTGAGCGTGCCCATCTGTGCCGCCCAGATGACGGCCGCCAGCTCGTGCGGTGCCACCTCGTCCGCGGTGCGCCCGCTCGGGAAGGCGATGCGCGCCGTCTCCAACCAGGAGGGGGCGCCCTTCGGCAGCCGCTTCTGGTAGAACGCGTCGCCGTGGCTGTCGGACCGGGTGGCCATGACGGCTCCCTCGAAGTACCCCTTGGGCCACCGTTCGAGCGTCGTGGGACGGTGCAGCAACGCCCCCAGGATCCCGTCGTCCACGCTGAGGAAGTACTTCGCGACGTCGAGCTTGGTCAGTCCGGCGTCCGCGAAGACCACGCGGTCGGGGCTGGAGATGCGCACGCTGCGTCCGGCGGCGTCGAGCTCGACGGCGTTCGAGGAGGCCATGGCGACACGCTACGCCGGGTGGTCGGTCGGTGCCGCTCCGGGCGTCCGGGCGAGGGCCGCCTCGGCGGCGTCCAGCAGCCGCCGTGCGCGTGGTCTGCCCACGGCTCGTGTCCGCAGCTCCAGGGAGCGTCGCGCCCGTGCCAGATCGGCAGCGGCCCGGCGCACGAGGGCGAGCACGGCGGGCACCGGGTCAGGATCGTGCAGCACCAGCTCGACCACGGTGCGGTCCGGTGTCGTCACACCGACGTGGCCGAGCGTGGTGGTGTCGCTGCGCAGGAGGGGGCCCTGCCACAGGCGGGCGCCGGGCGGGCGGTCGGGCTGGTGCCGCCCGGCCGGGTAGGTCAGGTCCAGGACCTCGCCGTCGCCGTGCCCGGTGTACACCCATGCCGCGGTGCGCCCGGTGACGACGGCGCCCGGCGGCACCTGGTCCGCCAGCAGACCGGCGCGCACCACGGGACCGACCGGTACACCCGGCGGGCAGGCCGCGTCGTGGCGCACGACCTGCAGGCAGCCCTCGCGGACCAGGGTCTGCCAGGCGGCGGAGCCACCCACGTCGCCGGGGCGGACGACGACGGGCGTCGTCCGGGCAGGTGTCAGCAGCTCGCTCAACGACCGGGCGGTGGCCGGCGGGGACACGGGCACCTCGGTCACCTCCTCCACGACGACGACGAGGGCTGCGGTGCGAACCTAGCGCACCGCAGCCCTCGCCCGTCGTGACCGCCGTCCGGCTGTGGACGGTCGCGTGCCTCAGCCGCGCGAGTCCTCCGCGGCCTGCACGACCTGCTCGAGCCACGAGCGGCGAGCGGCGATCGCCGCCTCGAGCTCGTCGACCGTACGGCGGTCGCCCGCCTCGTGCGCGGCGGACAGCTCCGCCTCCAAGGAGGTGATGGCGTCCTCGAGCTGCACGGCGGCGCCCTCGGCGCGGGCCTGCGTCTCCGGGTTCGTCCGCTTCCAGCGGGCGTCCTCCGCCTCGCGCACGGCACTCTCGACGGCGCGCAGCCGGCCCTCGACCCGCTGGATGTCCCCGCGGGGCACCTTGCCCGCGTCCTCCCAGCGGTCCTGGAGGTCGCGCAGCGCGGACTTCGCCGACGCCAGGTCGGTCACCGGCAGCAGCGCCTCCGCCTCCACCAGGAGCCGCTCCTTGACCTTCAGGTTCTCGGCGTACTCCGCGTCGATGACGGCGTTCGCCTCGTCCCGTGCCCCGAAGAACGTGTCCTGCGCCGAGCGGAAGCGGGCCCAGAGCGCGTCGTCGTCCTTGCGGTTCGCCCGACCCGCAGCCTTCCACTGCGTCATCAGGTCGCGGTACGCGGCCGCGGTCGCTCCCCATTCGGTCGAGTGCTGCAGCGACTCCGCCTCGGCCACGAGCTGTTCCTTGGTGCGCTTGGCGGCCGTGTTGCGCTGCTCGAGCTCGGCGAAGAAGTGCCGGCGCTCGCGGTCGAACGCGGTGCGCGCGTGGCTGAACCGCTTCCAGAGGGCCTCCTCCGTGGGCCGGTCGATGCGCGGGCCGTGACGCTGCGCGTCCTTCCACTGCTCGAGCAGCGTGCGCAGCTCCTCGCCGGCCGGGCGCCACTGCATCTTGGACGGGTCCGTCGACGCGATCTTCTCGGCTGACTCGACGATGGCCGTGCGGGCCTCGATCGCGCGGTCCTTGGCCGCCGCCCGCTCGGCCTCGAGCTGCCGGCGTCGTTCGGCGGCACGTCCGCGCAGCGCATCGACCTGGGTGCGCAGTGCGTCGAGGTCGCCGACGGCGGCCGGCTCCGCGGTCTCCTCCGACAGCTTCGACAGGGTCTGGTCGATCTCGCGCACGGACAGGTCGGCGCTGTCGAGGCGGGTCTCGAACAGGGCGACCTTCGCCGCCAGGTCGAGAAAGCGCCGCACGTAGAGGCTCAGTGCCTCCTCGGTGGACACGCCGGGGTACTGACCGACGCTGCGCTCGCCGGCGGCCTCGCGGACGTAGACGGTCCCGTCGTCGTCGACGCGACCGAACCCGGAGGCGGTCGCTTCCTCGACCGCGTCGTGGACGACCGGTGCCACCGGCGCCGGTGCGGCGGCGGCCGGGGAGGCCGCGGGCCGGGCTCGCCGGATGGCCGAGGGCTTCGGCGCCCCGGGCTTGGGAGTCCTCGGCTTGGGCGTGCCGGGCTGGGGCGTGCCAGGCTTGGACGTCTCCGGCGTGGGCGCCGGCTCGTCGGTCGCGGCCTCGGGCGCCGCCTGCTCCGCGGCGTCCTGCTCTGCGGCTGCCGGTTCGGGCTCCGGCGGGCGCGGAGCGGGCTGCTCGTCGGTCTCGGGGGAGGGTTCGCCGGCCTCCGCGGACGGTTCGGCAGCCTCCGTGTCGCCCGCGGGCGGGTCGGTGGGAGGAGTCTCGGCCTGCTCCTGCTCGGCGGGACCCTCGACGTCGTCGGGGCCGTTCGAGCCGGGGATGCTCTCGCTCACTGGGTCTCAACTCCTTCGATGATGACGGGGCTGGCCGGGGAGCCGTCGGCGGCCCCGTCGGTCGTGCCCGCGTCAGCGACTGCCTGGACGGTGTCCAGACCGGACGTCACGGTGCCGAACACCGTGTACCCGCCTGCGGCATCGGACGGGATGGTGGAATCCTCGTAGACGAGGAAGAACTGTGAGCCCATCGACGCGGGGTCGCCGCCTCGGCGTGCCATCGCGAGGGTCCCGGCCGGGTACACGTCGTCGGCGGGGGCGTTCTCGACCGGGCCGTAGGAGTAGCCCGGGCCGCCCGTGCCGGTGGCCGTCGGGTCGCCGCACTGCAGCACGTGGATCCCCTCCGTGACGAGGCGGTGGCACGCGGTGGTGTCGAAGTAGCCCTGCTGGGCCAGCGAGACGAAGCTGGCGACGGCCTGTGGCGCCTGCTCGCCGTCGAGCTCGAGGTCGACGGTCTCGGTCGCCCCGTCGACGCACAGGTCGACCGAGGCGCTCCAGGTCCGGTCCTCGGCCGCGGAGGGGTCCGGCAGCTCGCCGCCCTCGCGAGGGTCCGTCGAGACGGGGCTGCACCCGGACGTCGCCGTCGCGTCGGCGCCGGTCGCGTCCGTCGTGGCGTCGCCCGACGACGGCAGGCCGGCCAGGACCACGGCGCCGCCCGCGACCAGGGCGAAGACGGCGAGGATCGCGACGATCACGCCGACGCGGCGGCGTCGTTCGCGCCGGGCGCGTTGCCGCTCCTCCCACTTCGCCTGCCGCTTGCGGGCGTACTCGCGCTCGCGCTTGCTGGGCGCCACCGTCGTTCGTCCCCTCTTCGTCCGTCCTCGCACGGAATCGTGCGCGTGCGACAGTCTAGGGCTCGTGGCGCCGCCGAACCGCCCGAGCGCCCGCCGCCGGAGGGCACGGCGGGGCCGTCGGCAGGTCCGGGCCGCTACGGTAGCGCCATGGACGTTCGCGTGGTCGTCGCCCCGGTGTTCGGGACGAACTGTTGCGTCGTGGTCGCCGACGAGGTGCGATCCGACGGACGCCGGGACTGCGTGGTCGTCGACGCCGGTGCCGGGACGGCCGACGGGGTGGTCCGCCTGCTGGATGAGCACGGCCTCGTCCCCCGGGCGGTGCTGGCCACCCACGGGCACGTCGACCACACGTGGGACGCCGCCGAGGTCTGCGAGGCGTACGACGTGCCGCTGCGGCTGCACGAGGCGGACGCGTACCGGATCGCCGACCCGTTCGGCACGATCGGGTTCACGGGCGGCGCAGCGGGACCGGCGGCCGCGGTGAGTGAGGCGTTGACCCAGGCGCTGAGCGACTTCGGTCGGACCCCGCGCGACTACCGGGCGCCGGCCCGGATCGAGACGTTCGAGGGGGTCGCGGCGGACCTCGTGGCGGGGGACGTGCACCTGCGGGCCCTGCACGCCCCTGGCCACACGGAGGGGTCGGCCCTCTTCGTGGTCGACGGCGGCGCGCGACCGGGCGTCGCCCTGAGCGGCGACGTGCTGTTCGCCGGCGGAGTCGGGCGCACCGACCTGCCCGGGGCGGACGTCGACGCCATGCTCGCCACGCTGCGCGGCGTCGTCGCCGGACTCGACCCGGAGCTGGGCGTCGTGCCCGGCCACGGGCCGACGACGACGGTGCGTCACGAGCTCGCGACCAACCCGTTCCTCGGCGGCTGAGGGCCGGACGCGTCCGCACCACGGGCCCGGATCTGGGAAGATCGGGCGCATGGCTCGCATCACGCCCCTCTCCGGATTCCCCGAATGGCTCCCCGACGGTCGCGTCGTGGAGCAGCACGTGCTGGACGTGCTGCGACGTACCTTCGAGCTGCACGGGTTCGCCGGCATCGAGACGCGGGCCGTCGAGCCGTTGGACCAGCTGCTGCGCAAGGGGGAGACCTCCAAGGAGGTCTACGTGCTCAGCAGGCTCCAGGCCGAGGGTGAGGACGGGGCCGCCGACCCCGGGCGCGGCGAGAAGCAGCTCGGGCTGCACTTCGACCTGACGGTCCCGTTCGCCCGGTACGTGCTGGAGAACGCCGGCCGGCTCGTCTTCCCGTTCAAGCGCTACCAGATCCAGAAGGTCTGGCGGGGCGAGCGTCCCCAGGACGGCCGCTTCCGCGAGTTCGCCCAGGCAGACATCGACGTCGTCGGTGCCGGTGAGCTGCCGTACCACTTCGAGGTCGAGCTGCCGCTGGTCATGGCGGAGGCGCTCGGGGAGCTGCGTGACATCGGAGTCCCCGAGGTCCGCGTGCTCGTCAACAACCGCAAGGTCGCCGAGGGCTTCTACCGCGGGCTGGGGATCGAGGACGTCGAGGGCGTGCTGCGACAGATCGACAAGCTGGACAAGATCGGCCCCGAGCGGGTCGCCGAGCTGCTCGTGGCCGAGCAGGGCGCCGGCGCCCAGCAGGCCGGTGCGTGCCTCGACCTGGCGGGGATCAGCGGTACCGAGCTCGACGTGGTCGAACGGGTGCGCGCGCTCGCGGACCGGCACGGTGCCCGCACCGAGCTGCTGGAGGAAGGGCTGCGCGAGCTGTCGACCCTGATCGAGGCGGCGTCGGAGCGGGCGCCCGGTGTGGTGGTCGCCGACCTGAAGATCGCGCGCGGCCTCGACTACTACACGGGTTCCGTCTACGAGACGGTGCTGGTCGGTCACGAGGAGCTCGGCTCGATCTGCTCCGGCGGCCGCTACGACACGCTCGCCTCCGACGGCAAGAACACCTACCCAGGGGTGGGGCTGTCGGTCGGCGTCTCGCGGTTGGTGTCGCGCCTGCTCTCGGCCGGGTTGGTGACCGCGACCCGCGGTGTCCCGGCGGCCGTGCTAGTCGCCGTCTCCGACGAAGCCACCCGGGCCGCCTCCGACGAGGTGGCCGCCGCGCTGCGCGCCCGGGGCATCCCGACGGACGTGGCGCCGTCGGCCGCGAAGTTCGGCAAGCAGATCAGGTTCGCGGACCGCCGCGGGATCCCCTTCGTGTGGTTCCCGGGCGACGAGCACCAGGTCAAGGACATCCGGTCCGGCGAGCAGACCGGCGCCGACCCGGCGACGTGGGAGCCGCCCGCGGCCGACCTGCGGCCGCGCGTCGTGCCCGCCGCGGGCTGAGCGGGCGGCTCACTCCTCGACGAGCGACAGGACGTTGCCGGCAGGGTCGGCGAACCAGGCGATCGTCGGGCCCTGAGCGGGGTCCGTGCTGCGGACGACGCCGTCCTCGTCGTGCGGGAAGTCCGGATAGCGCAGCGGCTCCACACCGCGCCCCACGAGCTCGGCGACCGCGGCGCCGACGTCGGGCACGACGAGGTTGAGGATCGTGAACGAGGCGGGCTCGTGGGCGTCGCCCTTGGGGTAGACGAACACGGGCGAGCCGCCCGTGGCGTCGATCTCCAGGCCCATCGCGGTGCGCCGGACCGTGAGTGCGAGGGTGTCGCGGTAGAAGCTCTCGGCGGCGTCGAGGTCGTCGACCGAGAAGCCGCTGAACGCGTGGCGGACGGTGAGCATGAGCGCCTCCTGGGGTACGCGGTGCCGGGTGCCGGCCTCGGGAGGGTGGACGGTCCCGACGGGCGAAAGTGATCGGTGGTCGCCCGGACGGCGTCGGCCGCAGACCCTGAACCATCCCTGAGATCTCCCCTGAAAGCAGCCCTGACCTGGCCCGATGGCCCCCCGGCTGGCATATCGTCCGAGGCGTGAACGTCTATGTCGTCCTGTCGCGCAGCACCACCGTCCTGTCCCGGGCGATCCGGCTCGTCACGGGCGCCGAGGTCACCCACGCGGCACTCGCCCTCGACCCGGGCCTCGAGCGCATGTTCAGTTTCGGGCGCCGTCGGGCAGGCAACCCGTTCGTCGGCTGCTTCAAGCGCGAGCGGATCGACGACGAGCTTTACCGGGCCATGGCGACGCTGCCCGGCGTGGTGCTGAGGGTGCCCGTGACGCCGCAGCAGCACGAGGCGATCCGCGTGCAGGTGGCGCAGTTCGCGATCGACCGGGACCGCTACTCGTACAACCTGTCCGGGCTGGTCGGGCGAGGGTCGGAGGGCAGCCCACGGTTCGTGTGCTCCGAGTTCGTCTACCACGTCCTGCGGGGCGCGGGTGTCTGCGACCTGGCGGTGCCGCGGTGGAAGGTGCGGCCCCAGACCCTGCTCCGTGTGCCCGGCGAGGTGGTCTTCCGCGGTGATCTCAAGACGTACGGTCCGGCCTCCGCGGCGGCCCCGTGCGCCGTCGGTGCCGTGGCGTCGGCCCACAGGACGTTGACCGGGGATCGAACGCGTGTTCGAATAGGTGTGTGAGATGGGATGCGCAATCGATCACCGCCGACGACGGCGCACTGCCCGGACTCGACCGGACCGGCCTGGCTCGAGCGGGACTGGTGCGCACCGTGCGCACCCCCGAGTTCGCCGGGATCACGTTTCACGAGGTGCTGGCGAAGAGCGCCCTGTCCAAGGTGCCGGCGGCGTCCCGCATGCCGTTCGGCTGGACGGTCAACCCGTATCGGGGGTGCAGCCATGCCTGCCGCTACTGCCTCTCTCCGGAGACGCGGGTGCTCCTGGCCGATGGTCGGCAGAAGCCGATCCGTGAGGTGGTGGTCGGCGACCGGGTCGTGGGCACCGAGGTCGCCGGCACGGAGCGGCGCTACGTCACGACGGAGGTGCTCGCGCGATGGCCGACGGTCAGGCCGGCGTACCGCGTCGTGCTGGCCGACGGGACCGAGCTGGTCGCCAGCGCAGACCACCGGTTCCTCGCGCGAGGTCGCGGGTGGAAGCACGTCGCGCGGCATGAGCCCGGCGAGGCGCCGCGGCCGTTCCTGGCGACGGACGACCACCTGATGGGCTTGGGTCGGGGCATGCCGAGGCTCTCCCGGGACGTCGCTTCCGGCGCGCGGCAGCTCGCGATCCACGGAGACGCCGTCAGCTCCTCGGCTGACCTTCGGGTGGTCAGTGTCGAGAACCTCGGCTTCGAGCAGGAGATGATCGACATCACGACCGGCACCGGCGACTTCGTCGCCGACGGCGTGATCAGCCACAACTGCTTCGCCCGCCCGACGCACGAGTACCTCGACCTGGACGCCGGCAAGGACTTCGACTCCGAGGTCGTGGTCAAGACGAACGTCGACGACGTGCTGCGCGCCGAGCTGGCGAGGCCGTCCTGGCGGCGCGAGGCCGTCGCTCTGGGGACCAACACGGACCCGTACCAGCGTGCCGAGGGGCGCTACCGCTTGATGCCGGGCATCATCACGGCGCTCGCGGACTCGGGCACGCCGTTCTCGATCCTCACCAAGGGCACGCTCCTGCGACGCGACCTGGCGCTCATCACCGCCGCGGCCGAGCGCGTCGAGGTGGGCCTCGGCGTCTCGTTGGCGTTCGTCGACGAAGAGCTGCAGCAGGCGGTCGAGCCGGGCACGCCGACGCCCCGGGCCCGGCTCGACCTCGTCCGGGCGGTGCGCGACGCCGGTCTGCCGTGCGGGGTCATGGTGGCGCCCGTCCTGCCCTGGCTCACGGACTCCACCGACCACCTGCGACGCCTGCTCGACGCCGTCGCCGACGCCGGGGCGACCGGCGTCACCGTCGTCCCGCTCCACCTCAAGCCCGGCACGCGCGAGTGGTACCTCCAGTGGCTCCAGCAGGACCACCCGCACCTCGTGGCCGGGTACGAACGCGTCTTCACGCGCGGCACCTACGCCTTGAAGGCCTACCGCGAGTGGCTGTGGGAGCGGGTGAGACCCCTCCTCGACGAGCGCGGGTTCGGCCGGTCCGGGCACCGGTCGGGGTCCGGTGCCACCGGCCGGCACGGAGAGCTCCGTCCGCACGACGAGGGCGACTATCCTGCGGGGGCGATGGTCCAGACCGCGACGGGAGGCGCCGTGGCGGGGATGCCTCGTGACGGCACCGGGCTCGAGGTCACCGGCGCTGGCGTCGAGCAGGTGCTCTTCTGACTACCCCTCGTCGACCAGGCGTGCCGGGAAGCCGCCGGTCGCGATCGGGCCCCACCGGTCGATCGTGATCCGCACGACGGACTTGCCCTGCTCGACCATCGCGGCCCGGTACTCGTCCCAGTCCGGGTGCTCCTGACCCGCCGCCGCACGGTAGTACTCCACCAGCGGCTCGACCGAGTCGGGCAGGTCGAGGACCTCCGCGGTGCCGTCTACCTGCACCCAGGCGTCACCGAAGTCCTCGCCCTGAGACATGAAGGAGGCCTGCGGCCGCCGGCGCAGGTTCACGGCCTTGGCTCGCTCCGGGTACGTGGAGACCGCGATCCGGCCGGCGGCGTCGATCCCGTAGGTGACCGGGCTGAGCTGGGGCCGGCCGTCGCGCCGGGTGGTCACGAGCACCCCGTTGCGGCGCGAGCGCAGGAACTCGACGAGCTCGTCGCGGGCCACGGTGGTGTTGGTCGCGATCTGGCGGGCCATGGTGATCTCCTCGCGGTGGCGGTGCGGTGCCCCAGTAGGATGGCACGGGCGTCGCGCACGCCCACGCCGGACCGCCGCGAGGCGCCGGCGGCCGACAACCACCCCGTTCGAAAGGACCACTTCGTGCTCCGCACCCACACGGCCGGCTCACTGCGGGCCGAGCACATCGGCCAGACCGTCACCCTCACGGGCTGGGTCGATCGCCGCCGGGACCACGGAGGAGTGGCCTTCATCGACCTGCGTGACGCCTCCGGCATCGCCCAGGTCGTCATCCGTGACGAGGCCGTCGCGCACCCGCTGCGCGCCGAGTTCGTGCTGCGGGTCACCGGCGAGGTGTCCCGCCGTCCGGAGGGCAACGCGAACGAGAACCTCGCCACGGGCGAGATCGAGGTCATCGCCGCCGAGGTGGTGGTGCTCAACGAGTCCGCACCGCTGCCGTTCCAGGTCTCGACGGCGCTCGCGGACACCGAGGTCATCGGCGAGGAGGCGCGCCTCGCGCACCGCTACCTCGACATCCGCCGCCCCGGCCCCGCCGCCGCGCTGCGCCTGCGCTCCCAGGTGAACCAGGCCGCGCGCCGGGTCCTGGACGGGCACGACTTCGTCGAGGTCGAGACCCCGACGCTGACCCGCTCCACCCCCGAGGGCGCGCGGGACTTCCTCGTCCCGGCCCGCCTGTCTCCCGGGTCCTGGTACGCGCTGCCGCAGTCGCCACAGCTGTTCAAGCAGCTCCTCATGGTCGGCGGGCTCGAGCGCTACTACCAGATCGCGCGCTGCTACCGCGACGAGGACTTCCGCGCCGACCGCCAGCCCGAGTTCACCCAGCTCGACGTCGAGATGAGCTTCGTCGACCAGGACGACGTCATCGCGCTGACCGAGGAGATCCTCGTGGCGCTGTGGCGGCTCGTCGACGTCGAGGTCCCGACGCCGATCGAGCGCATCACCTACGCCGAGTCGATGCGTCTGTACGGCACCGACAAGCCGGACCTGCGGTTCGCCAACCCGCTGGTCGAGCTCACCGAGTACTTCGCCGAGACGCCGTTCCGCGTCTTCCAGAACGAGTACGTGGGCGCCGTCGTCATGCCCGGGGGCGCCTCGCAGCCCCGCCGCCAGTTCGACGCCTGGCAGGACTGGGCCAAGCAGCGCGGCGCTCGCGGCCTCGCCTACGTGACGTTCGCCGAGGACGGCACGCTGGGCGGCCCGGTCGCCAAGAACCTGTCGGACGCCGAGCGGGCGGGGCTGGCCGACGCGACCGGCGCGCGCCCTGGCGACGCGGTCTTCTTCGCCGCCGGCAGGACGGCGGAGTCCCGCGCCCTGCTCGGCGCCGCGCGGGTGGAGATCGCCCACCGCACGGGCCAGATCGAGAAGGCCGTCCAGGACGGTGCGTGGTCGTTCGTGTGGGTCGTGGACGCACCGTTGTTCAAGCCGACCGGGGACGCCGCCGAGGAGGGCGACGTGGCGCTCGGCAACTCCGCCTGGACGGCGGTGCACCACGCGTTCACCTCGCCGAAGCCGGAGTGGCTGGACCGCTTCGAGTCCGACCCGGGCGAGGCGCTCGCCTACGCCTACGACATCGTCTGCAACGGCAACGAGATCGGCGGCGGGTCGATCCGTATCCACCAGCGCGACGTCCAGGAGCGGGTCTTCGACGTCATGGGCATCGGCCCCGCCGAGGCGCAGGAGAAGTTCGGGTTCCTCCTGGACGCGTTCAAGTTCGGCGCGCCCCCGCACGGCGGCATCGCCTTCGGGTGGGACCGCATCGTGGCGTTGCTCACGGGCTCGCCGTCGATCCGCGACGTCATCGCGTTCCCGAAGTCGGGCGGCGGGTACGACCCGCTGACGCAGGCTCCGGCACCGATCTCCGCGGACCAGCGCAAGGAGGCCGGCGTCGACGCGGTCGCGGAGAAGGCCGACCAGGACGGCTGACGCCGGGCACGACGGCTCGGGGACCGCGCCGGCAGAGGTGTCGGCGCGGCTCCGTAGGCTGCTCCCATGGACCTGTTCGACTCCACGACGACCGGCGCCCACGGCACCCCGGTGACGGACCGCCCGGGCGGCCCCGGGGCGCCGCTGGCCGTGCGCATGCGGCCGGCGATTCTCGACGAGGTCGCGGGCCAGGCGCACCTGCTCGTGCCGGGCTCGCCGTTGCGGCGGCTCGTGGGTCCGTCCGACGACTCGGCGCACCGGGCGGCCCCGGGGTCCGTGATCCTCTGGGGCCCGCCCGGCGTGGGCAAGACCACCCTGGCCTACCTCGTGGCCACGAGCTCCGGCCGGCGGTTCGTGGAGCTGTCCGCCGTGACGGCGGGTGTCAAGGACGTCCGTCAGGTGATCGAGGACGCGCGCCGCCGGCTCGCCACCGGCGGCGAGGAGACGGTGCTGTTCATCGACGAGGTGCACCGCTTCTCCAAGACCCAGCAGGACGCCCTGCTGCCCAGCGTCGAGAACCGCTGGGTGACGCTCGTGGCCGCGACGACCGAGAACCCGTCGTTCTCGGTCAACTCGCCGCTGCTGAGCCGTTCGCTCCTGCTGACCCTCAAGCCGCTGACGGCCGACGACGTCCGCGCCCTCGTGCGCCGCGCCGTCGCCGACGAGCGAGGGCTCGGCGACGCCGTCGTGCTGGCCGGCGACGCCGAGGACCAGCTGGTGCGCATGGCCGGCGGGGACGCCCGCAAGGCGCTGACGGTCCTGGAGGCGGCAGCCGGGGCGGTGCTCAGCGACGCGCGGGACGACGGTGCGGGCCAGGGTGGCGCGGCTGGGGCGCCGGTCACCGTGGACCTGGAGGCCGTGGAACGGGCGGTCGACGTCGCCGCCGTGCGCTACGACCGGGACGGCGACCAGCACTACGACGTGATCTCCGCGTTCATCAAGTCGATCCGCGGCTCCGACGTCGACGCGTCGCTGCACTACCTGGCCCGGATGATCGCGGCGGGGGAGGACCCCCGGTTCATCGCCCGGCGGCTGGTCATCTCCGCGGCGGAGGACGTCGGCATGGCCGACCCGTCCGCCCTGCAGACGGCCGTGGCGGCGGCGCAGGCGGTCCAGCTCATCGGGATGCCGGAGGGGCGGATCGTGCTGGCCGAGGCGGTGGTGCACCTCGCCTCGGCGCCGAAGTCGAACCGCGCCTACGCCGGGATCGGTGCTGCGCTGGAGGACGTCCGGGCCGGCCGGGCCGGCGTCGTGCCCGCGCACCTGCGCGACGCGCACTACGCGGGTGCCGAGCAGGTGGGGCACGGCAAGGGGTACGTGTACTCCCACGACCAGCCGCACGGCGTGGCGGCCCAGCAGTACCTCCCGGACGAGCTGGTCGGGCGCCGCTACTACGAGCCGTCGGACCGGGGGTACGAGCGGCAGGTCGCCGAGCGGCTCGAGCGGGTCCGGGCGATCCTGCGCGGGGGCGACCGGTAGGACGCGGGATGCGTTAGGATGGTTCGGTTGCCCTCGCGGCGACCGCCTGGGACCTCGGCCCCGGGAACAATCCGTCAGCTCGATCGCGGAGGGTTCCGTCGGCTGGTCCCGCACCCGACACCTCCGGCCCTCGTGGTCGGTGTGCCTCGGGTGTGACCTCACCATCCCACGACAGGACAGGAAGCAACTGTGACTGCAGTCACCAAGTCGCGCCGCCAGGTGCGCCTGAGCCGCAAGCTCGGCATCCCGCTGACGCCGAAGGCCGTCAAGCACTTCGAGAAGCGGCCGTACCCCCCGGGCGAGCACGGCCGCGCCCGCCGCCGCACCGAGTCCGACTACGCGGTGCGTCTGCGCGAGAAGCAGCGTCTGCGCGCCCAGTACGCGCTGCGCGAGAAGCAGCTCCTCAAGGTCTACGAGGTCGCCCGCAAGCACCCCGGTCTGACCGGTGAGGTCATGGTCGAGGACCTCGAGACCCGCCTGGACGCCCTCGTCCTGCGCAGCGGTTTCGCCCGCACGATCCTGCAGGCGCGCCAGGCCGTCACGCATCGCCACATCCTCGTGGACGGCAAGATCGTGGACCGCCCGTCGTTCCGCGTGAAGCCCGGCCAGACCCTCCAGGTCAAGGCCAAGTCGCAGGCCACGACGCCGTTCCAGGTCGCTGCCGCCGGCGCCCACCGTGACGTCCTGCCGGAGCTCCCGGGCTACCTGGACGTCAGCCTGGAGAAGCTGTCGGCCACGCTGACGCGCGCCCCGAAGCGCGCCGAGGTCCCCGTCACCTGCGAGGTCCAGCTGGTCGTCGAGTACTACGCTCGCTGATCCCGCTGCACCATGGCACGCCGGACGCCCCGCCCCCGCCAGGGAGCGGGGCGTCCGGCGTATAAGGTGGCCGAGCACCCGATCGAGGAGATGACAGATGTCCGTTGGGGACGTGGCGGGCCTGGTCGCCGCCTTCGCGTTCGTGCTGCTCGTCGGATTCCTGGCCGTTCCGCTGGTCAAGCTCGGCCGGGCCTTCGACGAGACGACGCGTTCCATCCGCGAGCTCACCGAGCACTCGGTGCCGATCCTGGACGAGGCGGCCACCACGGTGGCGTCCACCAACGACCAGCTCGTCAAGGTCGACACGATCACGACGTCCGCGGCACAGGTCAGCGAGAACGTGTCCGCGCTCACCGGGCTGTACGCCTCCACGCTGGGCCGCCCGCTGGTCAAGGTCGCGGCGTTCTCCTACGGGGTGCGCCAGGCGTTCGGCACCGCCTGGCGCCGGCAGGCCTCCGACGACGGTGGTGACGCCCGGTGATTCGTCGCCTGTTCTGGGTCGGGGTCGGGGTCACCGTCACGGTCGTCGTGATCCGCCAGGGCCGGCGCGTCGTGGCGCACTACACCCCGGAGGCGGTCGCCGACCGCGCCGCGGAGATCGGTCGGACGGCGTCACGCCGGACCGGCACGTTCCTGGGCTCGTTCCGCGCCGAGTTCGCCGCCGCCCGGGACGCGCGCGAGGCCGAGCTGGTCGCGGCGCTGCTGGCCGAGGGCCAGCCGCACCCGGACGACGTCCGGGCCGCCCGCGGGACGTCCCACGGACGCCATGCCGCGCGCGGGGGCGAGGCTCCCGACCCGGAGGCCCAGATCGAGGCCGACGAGGACGAGCTCGGGTATTCGTTCTGAGCCGCGCCCGCACCGGGGGATAATCCTGGGCAGGGCCGCCTGACCGTCGTCGGGCACATTCGACCACTTCACGAAGGACATCATGCGTACCGCCGAGATCCGCAAGCGTTGGCTCGACTACTTCGAGTCCAAGGGGCACACGATCGTGCCGAGCGTCCCCCTGGTCTCGCCGGATCCGACGATCCTGTTCACGATCGCCGGCATGGTGCCCTTCATCCCGTACATCCTGGGCACCGAGAAGGCACCGTGGCCGCGCGCCGCGAGCGTGCAGAAGTGCATCCGCACCAACGACATCGAGAACGTGGGCCGCACGACCCGGCACGGCACGTTCTTCCAGATGAACGGCAACTTCTCGTTCGGCGACTACTTCAAGCGCGAGGCCGTCGACTTCGCCTGGGACCTGCTGACCTCCGACCAGGCATCGGGCGGCTACGGCCTCGACGGCGACCGGCTGTGGGTCACGATCTGGGAGAAGGACGACGAGGCCTACGACGCCCTGACCCAGGGTGTCGGGCTCGACCCGCGGCACATCGTGCGCCTGCCCCGCGAGGAGAACTTCTGGGACACCGGCCAGCCCGGCCCGGCGGGACCCTGTGCCGAGTGGCACTACGACCGTGGCCCGGCCTACGGCCCCGAGGCCGAGGGCGGCATCGTGGACCCCGGCGGTGACCGGTACCTGGAGATCTGGAACCTCGTGTTCGACCAGTTCGTCCGCGGCGAGGGGCAGGGCAAGGACTACCCGTTGCTCGGTGAGCTCGAGCACAAGAGCATCGACACCGGCGCCGGCCTGGAGCGCATCGCCTACCTGCTGCAGGGCAAGGAGAACCTCTACGAGATCGACGAGGTCTACCCCGTCATCGAGACGGTCGAGGAGATGTCCGGCAAGCGGTACGGCGCGGACGGCGAGGACGACGTCCGGATGCGCGTCGTCGCCGACCACGTGCGCTCGGCGCTCATGGTCATCGGGGACGGCGTGAGCCCGTCGAACGAGGGGCGCGGCTACGTGCTGCGGCGACTGATCCGCCGTGCGGTGCGCTCGGTGCGCCTGCTCGGTGTCGAGGACGAGGCGCTCCCCGCGCTGCTGCCGGTGTCGAAGGACGCGATGAAGGCCTCCTACCCGGAGCTGGAGACCGAGTTCGCCCGGATCAGCCAGGTCGCCTATGGCGAGGAGGAGGCGTTCCGGCGCACCCTGACCTCGGGCACCACGATCCTGGACACCGCGGTCTCTCGCGCGAAGAAGCAGGCCGACGGCGGTGCGGCGGTCCTCGGCGGCGACGAGGCGTTCCGGCTGCACGACACCTACGGGTTCCCGATCGACCTGACGCTCGAGATGGCGGCCGAGCAGGGCGTCCAGGTCGACGAGAAGGCGTTCCGCTCCCTGATGACGGAGCAGAAGCAGCGAGCGCGCGCCGACGCCCTGGCGAAGAAGACCGGCCACGCCGACCTGCGCGCCTACGAGTCGCTGCAGAAGGACCTCAGCTCCCCGGTGGCGTTCCTCGGGTACACGGACACCCAGGCCGCGGTGCACGTCGAGGGTCTGCTGGTCGACGGCGTCCCGGCGCCGACGGCGACCGCCCCGGCGGACGTCGAGATCGTCCTGGACCGCACCCCGTTCTATGCGGAGGCGGGTGGCCAGCTCGCCGACCAGGGCACGATCGCGCTGGACACGGGAGCGATCGTCGAGGTCGACGACGTCCAGCGCCCGGTCGCAGGCCTGTCCGTGCACCGGGGGCGGCTCGTGGAGGGCACCGTGACCGTCGGTGACCCGGGCACGGCCACGATCGACGCGGGTCGTCGGGTGGCGATCAGCCGCGCGCACTCGGCCACGCACATGATCCACAAGGCGTTGCACGAGCTCGTCGGCCCGGACCGGACCCAGGCCGGCTCGGAGAACGCCCCGAGCCGCATCCGGTTCGACTTCCGTTCGCCCTCGGCGGTGCCGTCCTCGGCGCTGTCCGAGATCGAGGAGCGGGTCAACTCCCGGCTCACGGAGAACCTCGAGGTCACCGACGCGACGATGTCGCTCTCGGCGGCGCGCGAGCTGGGCGCGATGGCGTTGTTCGGCGAGAAGTACGGCGACAACGTGCGCGTCGTGTCCATCGGCGGCGACTGGTCGCGCGAGCTGTGCGGCGGTACCCACGTGCGTGCCACCGGCGAGCTCGGGCGGGTGGCGCTGCTCGGTGAGTCGTCCATCGGCTCGGGCGTGCGTCGCGTCGACGCCCTCGTGGGGGACGGGGCATACGGCTTCCACGCCAAGGAGCACGCCCTGGTCGGCCAGCTGACGGGCATGCTCAACGCGCGCCCCGACGAGCTCACGGAGCGAGTCGGGTCGCTCGTGGCGCGCCTGAAGGAGACCGAGAAGGAGCTGGCCGGCCTGCGGCAGGGCCAGCTCCTGGCGGTGGCCGGTTCGCTGGCCTCCGGTGCGCCGCACGTGGGCGACGTCCGCGTGGTCGCGCACGACGCGGGCACGGTCGGCTCGGCGGACGACCTGCGGGCGCTCGCGCTCGACGTGCGCGGTCGGCTCGGTGACGCCGCCCCCGCGGTGGTCGCCGTGGCCGGGGTCGCGAACGACCGTCCGCTCGTGGTGGTCGCGACCAACGCGGGCGCCCGCGACGCCGGGCTGCGCGCCGGGGACTTCGTCAAGTCCGCGGCCAAGGTCCTCGGCGGTGGCGGAGGCGGCAAGCCGGATCTCGCCCAGGGTGGCGGCTCGGACGCCACGGCGGTGCCGCAGGCGCTCGAGGGTGTGTCGGCGGGCGTGCGCGAGACCGTCGGTGCCTGACCTGCCGCGCGGTGCCCGGCTCGGTGTCGACGTCGGCAAGGCCCGGATCGGTCTGGCAGCCTCCGACCCGGACGGGTTGATCGCCTCTCCCGTGGAGACGGTCCCTCGGGTCCTCAAGGTGCCGACGTCGGCGGAGGGCGGTCAGACCGTCACCGCCGACGTCGCGCGCATCGCCGCCGAGGCGACCGAGAGGTTCGCGGCGGTGGTCTACGTGGGGCTGCCGCGCCACCTGTCGGGCCACGAGGGTGCGGCGACCGCGGACGCCCGGGGGTTCGCGGTGCGACTCGCCCGCGAGATCGCCCCTGTCCCGGTGCACCTGGTCGATGAGAGAATGACCACGGTGACGGCTCACGCCCACCTGCGTGCGGCAGGTAAGAAAACTGCCAAGCATAGACCAGTGATCGATCAGGCGGCAGCCGTTATCATTCTGCAACACGCACTCGACGTGGAGCGGGCGACGGCCGGTCGGGCCGGCGAGCACGTCGAGCCGTGAGGTACTGATGACCACTGGACGAACGACCGAAGGATGATTCCGGCGTGACGGACCTCTTCGAGCCATCGACGGCAGAACGGCCCGCGGCCCTCCCGTCGCGGGGCCGCTCCGCGGCGAGCAAGCGGGCCGCGCGCAAGCGTCGCCGTCGCCGTCAGCAGCGCACGGCCACCGTGCTGGTGCTCGTGCTCGCGCTGCTCGGTGCCGGTGGGTACTTCTTCTGGGACCGCATCAGCGGCTCGCTCGGCGGGCTCGACCTGACGATGGGGCTCGGCGGGGCGCCGGAGGACTACGAGGGGCCCGGCGTGGACCCGGTCCAGGTCATCATCCCCGAGGGAGCCACCGGCTCGATGATGGGGACCGTCCTGGCGGAGGCCGACGTGGTCGCCAGCACGGGCGCCTTCACCGAGGCGTTCGAGAGCTCGCCCGCGGCCTCGAGCATCCAGCCGGGCACGTACGAGCTGTACACGCAGATGAGCGCGGCGGGCGCGGTCGAGGCGCTGCTGACCAACGAGAAGGTCGAGACCGAGGTCACGATCCCCGAGGGCTACACCGTCGAGCAGGTGGTCGACCGCGTCGCGTCCGTCACGGAGTTCTCGCGCGAGGAGCTCGAGGAGGCGCTGGGCGACCCGAAGGCCATCGGTCTGCCCAAGGCGGCGGGGGACAGCCCCGAGGGGTGGCTGTTCCCCAAGACCTACAACGTGCAGCCCGACGACACCGCCGTCGACCTGCTGGCCACGATGGTGGACCAGACCAAGGCCGAGCTCGACTCTCTCGGGGTGGACAGCGGCGACCGCCAGGACGTGCTGACCAAGGCCTCGCTGGTGGAGAAGGAGGCCCCGGAGGGCTTCCGCGGAGAGGTCGCCCGCGTCATCGAGAACCGGCTCGAGATCGGTGAGGCGCTGTACCTCGACGCCAGCAACGCCTACGGGCTCGGCAAGCCGGCGCACGAGATCACCAAGTCCGAGTTCGCCGACGAGTCCGACCCGTACAACCTCCGGGTGCACACCGGCCTGCCCCCCACACCCATCGCCAACCCCGGTGCGGCGTCCGTCGAGGCGGTCGTCGACCCGCCGGAGGGCAGCTGGCGGTGGTACGTGACGGTCGACCTGGACACGGGCGAGACCAAGTTCACCGACAACTACAACGAGTTCCTGGAGTTCCGCGCCGAGTACCAGGAGTGGGCCGCGGAGAACGGCTACTGATGTCGGGGATCCGCCGTGCGGCCGTCGTCGGTCATCCCGTGGGCCACTCGCTGTCCCCGGTGCTGCACACCGCCGCCTACGACGCGCTGGGCCTGGAGGGCTGGGAGTACTCGGCCGTCGACACCACGGTCGACCGTCTGGGCGAGCTCGTGCGCGGTCTGGATCTCGGCTGGGCCGGGCTGAGCGTCACCATGCCGCTCAAGCACGCCGTGATGGAGCGCGTGGACCATGTCGACCCGCTGGCCCGGGCCGTCGGCGCCGTGAACACCGTGCTGGTCGCCCCGTCGCAGTGCGGCGTCACGCTGACAGGGACCAACACCGACGTGCACGGCCTGGTCGAAGCCGTCCGGGAGGGCCTCGCCGAGCGGCACGGCACCCGCCAGGTGCCGGTTCGTGACGCCGTCGTGCTCGGCGGGGGAGCGACGGCGGCGTCGACGCTCGCCGCGCTCGGCGAGCTGGGCTGCACGAGCCCGCTCGTGCTCGTGCGCAGCATGGCGCGCACCGCCGGGCTGCAGGAGGCCGCCGCGCGCATGGGCGTCACCCCGCGCTTCGAGGCGCTCGAGCCCGTCGCCGCGTCGGCGGCGCTCGCCCGGGCCGACGTGGTCGTGTCCACCATGCCGGCGCACGCCGCCGACCCGGTGGCGCACGCCCTGCAGGATAAGGGCGTGCGGCCGGGCGGCGTGCTGCTCGACGTCGTCTACGACCCGCGGCCGACCGCCCTGGCCCAGGCGTGGTCGGCGAACGGCGGGACCGTCGTCGGCGGCGAGCGCATGCTGCTGCACCAGGCCGTGGAACAGGTGCGCCTCATGACGGGTCGTCCCGGGCCCGTGGCGGCCATGGACGCCGCCCTGCAGGACGTCCTGGCCGCCGAGGCCGACTGAGCACGGGGCGTCCGGAATCCGGCCGCCCGTCCCGCGGGCCGGGACGGGCGTGAAAGAATCGCGACCATGCTGCGCTGGTTGACCTCGGGAGAGTCGCACGGTCAGGCCCTCGTCGGGGTGATGGAGGGTCTGCCCGCGGGGGTGGAGCTCGTCACCTCCGACATCCAGGACGCCCTGGCCCGCCGTCGCCTCGGCTACGGCCGTGGTGCGCGGATGAAGTTCGAGAAGGACGCCGTGCGGGTCCTGGGCGGGTTGCGCCACGGCGTCACGCAGGGCGGTCCGCTCGCCATCGAGGTCGGCAACACCGAGTGGCCCAAGTGGCTCGACGTGATGTCCGCGGACCCGGTGCCGCCCGAGGCGCTCAAGGTCGACGCCGGCACCGGCGACGAGCGCGAGATCGCACGGAACCGGCCCCTGACCCGGCCGCGACCCGGCCACGCGGACCTGGTGGGCATGCGCAAGTACGGGTTCGACGACGCGCGCCCGGTCCTCGAGCGTGCGAGCGCGCGCGAGACGGCCACCCGGGTAGCGCTCGGTGTGGCCGCGGCGAAGTTCCTCGAGCAGGCGCTCGGCGTCCGCCTCGTCAGCCACGTGACGTCCATCGGCCCCGTCGAGGTCCCCGAGGACGCGGACCTGCCCACGCCGGACGACGTCGCGGCGCTGGACGCCGACCCGGTGCGCTGCTTCGACTCCGCCACGAGCGAGGCGATGGTGGCCGAGATCGACGCGTGCCGCAAGGACGGCGACACCCTGGGCGGTGTGGTCGAGGTGCTCGCCTACGGCGTCCCGACCGGACTCGGCACCTACGCCCACTCCGACCGCCGTCTCGACGCGCGCCTGGCCGCCACGCTCATGGGCATCCAGGCCATCAAGGGCGTCGCCGTCGGCGACGGTTTCCGCACCGCGCAGCGCCGCGGCTCGGCCGCGCACGACGAGATCGAGCGCGACGGCGACGGCCGGATCCGGCGCCGCTCGAACCGGGCGGGCGGCATCGAGGGCGGCATGTCCAACGGCGAGGTGGTGCGCGTCTCGGCGGCCATGAAGCCGATCTCCACGGTGCCGCGCGCCCTGGCCACCGTCGACGTCGCGACCGGCGAGGCCGTGACGGCCCACCACCAGCGCTCGGACGTGTGCGCCGTGCCGCCGGCCGCCGTCGTCGCCGAGGCGATGGTGGCGCTCGAGCTGGCCCAGGCCGTGCTGGAGAAGTTCGGCGGCGACTCGGTGGCCGAGGTCCGCCGCAACGCCGAGGCCTACCTCGCCGCCATCCCGGAGCTGCTGCGATGACCGAGGCGCAGCCGCTGCTGGTGCTGATCGGCCCGCCCGGCAGCGGCAAGACGACGGTCGGCACGATCCTCGCGCGGCGGATGGCCACGGACTTCCGGGACACCGACACCGACGTCGAGGACGCGGCGGGCAAGTCCGTCGCGGACATCTTCGTCGAGGACGGCGAGCCCCACTTCCGTGCGCTGGAGCGCGAGGCCGTCACGACGGCGCTGGCCACGCACGCGGGCGTGCTCGCCCTCGGCGGCGGCGCGGTGATGGACTCCCACACGCAGAGCGCGCTGGAGGGCTACGCGGCGGGCGGCGGCGTCGTCGTCTTCCTGGACGTCTCGCTCGCCCATGCGGCCCCCCGGGTCGGCTTCAACCAGGCCCGCCCGCTGCTCGTCGGTAACCCTCGGGCGCGCTGGGCCGAGCTCATGGAGGCGCGCCGGCCCACGTACGAACGCCTGGCCACGGTGCACGTGCTCTCCGACGGGCGCACGGCGCACGAGACGGCCGACCAGATCCACCAGGAGGTACAGGCATGACGGTCCGGGTGACGGTGAACGGTGACCAGCCCTACGAGGTGGTCGTCGGACGGCACCTGCTCGGGGAGCTGCCCGCGCTGCTGGGGCCGGAGGTGCGTCGGGTGCTGGTCATGCACCCGGCGTCCCTGGAGGCCACGGGCGACGCGGTCCGCGAGGACCTGGTCGCGCAGGGCTACGAGGCGTTCGCCGCGGAGCTGCCCGACGCCGAGGAGCAGAAGACGGCCCAGGTCGCCGCGTTCTGCTGGCAGGTGATGGGCCAGGCCGACTTCACCCGCTCCGACGCGATCGTGTCGGTCGGCGGTGGCGCGACGACCGACCTGGCCGGGTTCGTGGCCGCCACGTGGCTGCGGGGCATCAAGGTCGTGCACGTGCCGACCACGCTGCTGGCGATGGTCGACGCCGCCGTCGGCGGCAAGACGGGCATCAACACCGCCGAGGGCAAGAACCTCGTGGGCGCCTTCCACCCGCCGGCCGGCGTGCTGTGCGACCTGGCCGCGCTGGAGTCCCTGGACCGCTGGGACCTGGTGGCCGGCCTCGCCGAGGTGATCAAGACCGGCTTCATCGCCGACGAGCGCATCCTGGAGCTCGCCGCGGAGCACGCCGACGCCCTGCGCGAGTGGGCCGGCGCCGACGCCTCCGAGGAGACCTGGGCCGTGCTGACCGAGCTGATCGAGCGCTCGGTGCGGGTCAAGGCCCGGGTGGTGGGGGAGGACCTCACCGAGCAGGGGCTGCGCGAGATCCTCAACTACGGACACACCCTCGGTCACGCGATCGAGCTCGTCGAGCGCTACCAGCTGCGCCACGGGGCCGCCGTGGCCGTCGGCATGGTGTTCGCCGCCGAGCTGGGGCGCCTCGGCGGCAAGCTGGACGACGCCGTCGTGGACCGGCACCGCGAGATCCTCACGGCCGTCGGGCTGCCCACCACGTACCGGGGTGACCGCTGGGACCAGCTCCTCGCCGCGATGCGCCGCGACAAGAAGGCCCGCGGCGACCTGCTGCGCTTCGTCGTCCTGGACGACGTCGCCAAGCCGGTGCGCCTCGAGGGCCCCGACCCCACCGTCCTGGCCGCCGCCTACGCGGAGATCTCCAAGGAGCCGCCTTCGGGCAACCCGGGCGTGCCCGTCCAGCTCACCCCCTGAGCGCCGAGCGTTGTGGGTATGAGATCTCCCGCCGATCCCGGTCGCGGACGGTAGATCTCATACCCACAGCCCGCGCTGGCGCAGCACCTCGCGCAGCAGGTCCGCACGGTCGGTGACCAGCCCGTCCACCCCCAGGTCGAGCAGTCGGCGCATCTCGGCGGGCTCGTCGACCGTCCACACGTGCACGTACCGCCCCGCGCGGTGCGCCGCGGCGACCGTCCGGGCGTCGACGATTGTCAGGCCGTCCTCGGCCACGGGGACCTGCAGGGCGTCCACGCGGCGCAGGGCGCGGCGCACCAGCGGGGGGACGCGCAGCCGGGCGCCCACCAGGAAACCGACCACCTCGCCGCGCCCCGCGCTGGTTGCCGCGGGCCGGGACAACCGGTCCAGCGTGGCCCGACGACGCCGCGGGGAGAACGACGTGACGCACACGCGGTCGTGGCTCGCCGTCGCCTCGATCGCCGCCGCGACCGGCTCGATGCCCGAGTCGCCCTTGACGTCGATGTTGACGCGCAGGTCCGGCCAGGTGCCCAGGACGTCGGCCAGCAGCGGCACGGGTTCCGTGCCACCGATGCGCGCCGTGCGGACCTGCTCCCAGGACAGGTCCGCCACCAGGCCCGAGCCGTCGGTGGTGCGGTCGAGCGACTCGTCGTGCAGGGCGACGGCCACCCCGTCGCGCGTGCCGTGGGCGTCGGTCTCCACGTACCGGTAGCCGAGCTCGACCGCCGCGGCGAAGGCCGCCATCGAGTTCTCCAGGTTCGCGTCGCCGTGGGAGAAGCCGCGGTGCGCCAGGGCCGCGACCGGTGGACGGCCGGTGGGCCCGGGCACGCCGAAGTACGGGTGCAGGGACGGTGCCGCGGCGCTCATCCCGCCACCGCCGGCAGCCGATCGGCGAGGAAGCCCGTGAGGGCCTCCAGGTACTCCTGGCGCGGGCCGTCCGCCGAGAGGGCCAGGTCGTGCACCCCGCCGTCGACGACCACCTGCGTCACGTCACAGCCCAGCCGCGGCGCGAGCCGGGCGATCTGCCGCGTGTCGAGCACCGTGTCCTGCCGGTCGAGGCCCGGGTTGTCGGGGCTGTCCGGGCCCGAGGCCGCGGACCGCGCGACCAGCACGGGACCGCCGAGTTCCAGGCCGCGGGCCAGACGCAGCTGCGCGCGGCGCACCGCCCGCAGCCACGCGGCACGGGCCGGCTGTCCCTCGGGCTTCTTCAGGCGCGTGTCGAAGCACCACCGCCCGCCGTTGTCCAGGTGCTGATAGGTGGCGTAGACCGAGGGGTGGGTGCTCACGACCGCCAGCGGGCGCAGCCGGCCGAGCACTCCCAGCACGCCGGTGTTGACCTGCCGGGAGAGCCAGGAACCGGCCAGGTCCAGGAACGGCGAGTTCAGCACGACGGCGTCGGGCCCGTCCGCCCCGCGCGCGTGCGCCCACATCGACGTGGTCAGCGCACCGGTGGAGTGGGCGTGCACCGCGACCGGCAGGTCCGGCTCGGCGGCGCGGACCTGGCGGAGCGCCGCGTCCAGGTCGACGCCGAACTCCCGCAGGGACGTGGTGAAGTGCGGCGGCACCCCCGCCTCGGCGCGGGCGTCGGCGGCCGGGCGCAGCAGCGAGCGACCGGCGCGCCGCAGGTCCACCGCGTAGAGGACGTGCCCCGCTTCGTGCAGGGCGTCCGCCAGATGGTCCTGGAAGAAGTAGTCGTTGTAGCCGTGCACGTGCAGCACGACGCCCCGCGGCGCGGCCGGGCGCTCGGTACGCCGCACGAGCGTCGCGGGCCCGAGAGGCGCGGACACGAAGCCGTCGAGCAGCGGGTCGGGCTCCCAGGCGGGCCGCCCGGCGGGCTCGTCGGGCGGCGGGACGTCGGGCAGCGCTGGCACGCAGGTACCGTACGTCGCCGGGCACGAGGTCCGCGCGGTGGCGGCCGCGACCGCGAGCCGCTACCCGCCGTTCACCCGGATGCGGCAGACTCGGCGCCCATGAGCGACCCCACGCCGACGAAGCCGTCGGGACCTGCGTCCGGCGACCACCCCTTCGAGGCGTTGCCCACGGCCGAACGCCGCCGTCGGGTGCGGTCCTGGGCCCTGTGGGACTGGGCCACCCAGCCGTTCAACACGGTCGTGCTCACCTTCGTCTTCACCGCCCTGTACCTCACGCAGGACTCGTTCGTGGACCCGGCCGTCGTGGCCCTCGGCGAGGACGACCCCGCCTACGAGCGGGCGCTCGCGGGCCTGACCAGCGCCCTGGGCGCCTGGATCGCCGTCGGCGGCCTCCTGGTCGCGCTCCTCGCTCCCGTGCTGGGCCGGCGGGCGGACGTCACCGGGCGGCGCAAGGCCTGGCTCGGCGCCGGCACCATCCTGCTGGTGGTGTGCATGTTCGGCCTCGGCCTCGTGCGCGCCGACCCCGCCTACTTCGTGCTGGGCGCGGCGCTGATCTCGCTGGGCAGCGTCGCCAGCGAGATCGCCGGCGTGAACTACAACGCGATGCTCACCCAGGTGTCCACACCGCGCACGATCGGCAAGGTCTCGGGGCTCGGCTGGGGGCTCGGGTACGTCGGCGGCATCGTCGCGCTCGTGGTGGTCGTCGTCGCGCAGCAGCTCGACTTCTTCGGCATGCCCACCGACGACGGGCTCGGCTACCGGGCGATCGCCGTCGGCTGCGGCCTGTGGGCGGTCGCGTTCGCCTGGCCCCTGTTCCGCAACGTCCCCGAGGCGCCGCCGGCGGCGGACCGGCCCCGGGTCGGCTTCTTCGCGGGATACGTCGAGCTGTGGCACGACGTCGTCCGGCTGTTCCGCACGTCGCGCACCACGTTCTGGTTCCTGCTGGCCAGCGCCGTCTACCGCGACGGGCTGGCCGGCGTCTTCACCTTCGGCGCGATCGTGGCGGCCGTGTCGTTCCGCTTCGCCGACGACCAGGTCATCCTCTTCGGCATCGCCGCCAACCTGCTCGCCGGGGCCAGCACGATCGTCGCGGGCCGCCTCGACGACCGGCTCGGCGCCCGCCGGGTGATCGTCTGGTCGCTCGCCGCGCTGGTGACCTGCGGCCTCGTCGTCGTCGCGCTGCACCCCCTCGGAGCCGTCGTGTTCTGGGTGGCAGGGCTGGCGCTCACCTGCTTCGTCGGGCCCGCCCAGACCGCCTCGCGGTCGTTCCTCGCCCGGCTGACCCCCGCCGGGCAGGAGTCGGAGATCTTCGGCCTGTACGCCACCACGGGGCGCGCCGTGTCGTTCCTGACGCCGATGCTGTGGGGCACGGTCATCGCGCTGACCGGAGCGACGATCTGGGGCGTGCTCGGCATCGTCGCCGTGCTGCTGACCGGGCTGGTCCTCATGCTCGTGGTGACCGACCGCGCCGACGCCTGACCGCGCGCGGGCGCAGCCCGGCCCGATGGCCCACCATGGGGCCATGGGCGAGGTCAGCGAGTACGTCGAGTCCCTCGACGGTGCCGCGCAGGAGGCGGTCGGCCGCATCCTGGCGCGAGCACGGTCGCTCGTACCAGACGCCGAGGAGGGCACCGGCTACGGTATGCCCGCGCTGCGCTACGGCGGCAGCCCGCTGATCAGCGTGGTCGAGACGAGGAAGCACGTCGGCGTCTATCCGTTCAGCCCATCCGTGATCGAGGCGCTCGCGGACGACCTCCGGGGGTACCACGTGACCAAGGGGTCGATCGGCTTCCAGCCTGACCGGCCGCTGCCGGACCACGTCGTCGACCGTCTCGTGGCGCTGCGTCGCGACGAGATCGACGCGATGCGGTCGTAACCGCCGGTGCCCGCGCTCGACAGGACGGAGTGCCGCCGTCGCGTCGCGGCAGCGCGCCACGCCCACCTCGCGACGGCCGATGCCGACGGCGTCCCGCACGTGGTCCCCGTGACCTTCGCCGCCCTGGACGCCGACGACGGCACCCACCTCGTCTCCGCCGTCGACCACAAGCCCAAGACGACCACCGACCTGCGCCGTCTGCGCAACCTCGTGGACAACCCCCGCGCCTCGCTGCTGGTGGACGCCTACGACGAGGACTGGTCGAGGTTGTGGTGGGTGCGGGCCGACGGGCCGGCGACGATCGAGACGGACGGTACCGCCCGCGAGACGGCCCTCGATGCGCTCGCGGCCCGCTACGCGCCGTACCGCCGGCGCCGACCCGCCGGCCCGCTCGTGCGGGTGCGGGTCGCCCGGTGGACCGGCTGGACGGCCGTCCAGCCGGACTGAGCGGCGCGTGCCAGGGCCGTGGCGTGCCCCACCACGGCCTGCCGCCGCGCGGCGACGTCGGCGCCCGGGGTGGCGAGCGCGCCGATGCCGGACAGCGTCCAGGCCCCGGTGGTCAGGACGAGGACGGACAGCAGGAGCTGGCGCGCGGCGGGGAGGTCGCTGGTGGGAACGGCGGTGCTCAGGCGCCCGGCGACGGCGGGGTGCCGGTGGACCTGCGCGCCACCGACGGGCTCGACCGGCTGCGCCGAGCAGCAGAGGGGCCGCAACCTGGTCGTTGCCCGCCGGGCCGGATCGGCGGGTGCGCACGTATCTGCGCGCCGACTTCGGCGACCAGGTGCTCGTCGCGGACCGAGCCGTGCGGACCCGGCTGACGTTCTCCAGCAGCACCGCGACCGCGGTGGCCGCACTGGTCGGCCGGGCCGGTCGTGGCCGCTGGTTGATCAGCTCCGCGCCACCCCTCGGCACGGCAGACTGGAGTCTCCAGGTCACCGCACGCCGGACCGGTGAGCAGCTGGTCGCCACCGGGACCGGTCAGTCCGCCGCGGCGGGTCCGCTCACCGCCCTGGCGGCGCGACGGGTCGTGGAGGCCCGGCCCGGTCGCGTCGTGACGATGGCCGACCTGGTCTCCGCCGACGCCGCGACGGACGCCCTCGACCTGCCGTCCGCCGGTCTCAGGTGCCCGGGGCCGGAGGGACGTTGAGGTTACCGCGGAAGAGGTTGTGCGGGTCGTAGGCCGCCTTGAGCTCGGCCAGCCGGCGGCCGGTCTCGCCCGGGTAGGCGTCGGTGAGCCGTGCGGGGTCCCCGTCGGGCACGAAGTTGACGTACGCGCCCGCTCGGCCGGCACGCAGCCGGTCGGCGAGGTCGGACACCCAGCCGGCGTGCCGGGCGACCTCGGCGGACGACTGTTCCGCCACGGCGACGACCCCGGTGATCGCGGCGTCGCGGTGGGCGAAGGCCGTGGCGTCCGGGTGGACGTCTGCGACGGCGCCGCCGAGCACGCGCAGCTGCACCGCGCGCATCATGGCCGTGCTCGTCTCCAGGGCGGTGAGGAGGTCGGTGGCGGCGGCCTCGTCGAGGTCGTCGGCGAAGAACGACCGGTTGCGCATCGCCATCGGCGGACCCTCCGGCCCGACCAGGAGACCCGGGTACGGGCCCGGGGCCACCATGTCGGCGATCACGCCGCCCTCCTGCTCGCCGAGGGCGCGCAGCGGAGCGACGGCTGCGTCCGCATCGCCGACGTCACCGGACCAGCAGAGGTTGACCATGGTGACGAGGCGGCCGTGGACCTCGGCGGGCAGGAACGGCATCGGTGGTGCGACCATGACCATGACGATGGCCGCGAGCTCGCGCGGCGCTGCCCGCAGCAGCGAGACCGCTCCCGCCACGGAGGCCGGCGTCCCGGGCAGGATCAGCGGCCCGCCGACGACGGTGCCGAGCTCGTGGACGTCGAACGTCAGCTCGGTGACGACGCCGAGGTTCCCGCCGCCGCCCCGGATCCCCCAGAACAGGTCCGGGTCCGAGTCGGGGGAGGCGACGCGGACCTCGCCGTCGGCCGTGACGACCTGGGCGGCCCGCAGGGAGTCGACGGTCATGCCGAGCCGCCGGGACAGGAAGCCGACGCCGCCGCCCAGCGTGATGCCGGCGACCCCGACCGTCCCGGTGTCGCCGAACGGTGTGACGAGCCCGTGCTCCGCCGTCGCGGCCGTGTAGGCGCCGGCGGTGATGCCGCCGCCGGCGGTCGCGGTCCGGGTGGCGCGGTCGACCTCGATCGCGTGCAGGTCACGCATGTCGAGCACCAGAGCGCCGTCCTGCCGGCCTCGACCGAGCGCGGAGTGCCCGCCCGAGCGGACCGCGAGCTCGAGGCCGTGGTCGGCCGCGAAACGTACGGCACGGACGACGCCGGCGGTGTCGGTGGGGCGGACGACGGCGCCCGGGAGGGCGTCGACCCCGCCGAGCCGGAGCTGGTGGGCGGCGGAGAAGCCGTCGGTCTCCGGCGTCAGGACGGTGGCGGTGCCGTCGAGGGCGGCGCGGAGGGTCGTGAGGGGTGGTGGGCTGGTCGTCATCGGGGCTCCTGGGGTGCGACGGGGAGGGTGCGGATCGGGTGGACGGCACCAGACTGATACCTCGAGCCGACTCGAGGTCAAGGAGCGGTCGGCGTGTTCTGGGCGGCGTCCTCCTGAGTACGCTCGGGTCCATGACAGTCGACGACGGCGCGCCCGTGATGATCCTCAACGGTCCCAACCTCGGCCGCCTCGGCGTGCGCGAGCCGGAGATCTACGGGCACGCGTCCATGGCCGACCTCGAGCGGGAGGCCGCGCGCTGGGGGAGCGACCTGGGGCTCCGTGCCCAGGTGCGCCAGACCGACGACGAGTCCACCCTCGTCGGATGGCTGCACGAGGCGGTCGACAGCCGGTCGCACGTGGTGCTCAACCCTGCAGCCTTCACCCACTACAGCTATGCCCTGCGGGACGCCGCGGCGCAGGTGACGACGTCGGACCTCCTGCTGGTGGAGGTGCACCTGTCGAATCCTGCGTCGCGGGAGTCGTTCCGGCACCTGTCCGTCGTGGCGGGCATCGCGAGCGGGACGGTGGCGGGGTTCGGTTTCGACTCGTACCGCCTCGCCCTGGAAGCTATCGCGAACAAGCTGGCAGGCTAGATCGCTCTCGCTCAAGTCCAGGATATTGATGTCATATAGTCAAGGATGTAGCCTAGATTCATGATCGTCCTGACCATCGACCAGAAGGCGAGCACCACGCGGGGGGACCTGGTGCCCGCGCTGCTCGAGCGTCTGCGGGCGACGATCCCTGCCGACGAAGCCGCGCGCGGCTTCGTGCTGCCTTTCGAGCGGACCGTGGGCGACGAGGTCCAGGCGGTGCTGGCGGCCGACGACGACGGGGCGCGCCTCGCGGTCGTCGTGGTCGGCGACGTGCTGCGCGACGGCGGCTGGTCGGTCGGCGTCGGGGTCGGAGGGGTGGACCAGCCGCTGCCCGAGAGCTCTCGCGCCGCCGCCGGGCCGGCGTTCGTCCGGGCGCGCTCGGCCGTCGAGGACGCGAAGGGCAGGGGCAGCTCGGTGCCGATCTCCGTCGTCGGGCCGCCGCAGGAGCCTGCCGGCACCATCGCCGGCGACGCCCAGGCACTGCTGCGGCTCCTGGGCGCCGTCGCGGCGCGTCGGTCCGGGGCCGGGTGGGAGGCGGTCGATATGCTCGCCGAGCACGACGGCGACGATGCCCCGCAGCGAGCCGTGGCGGCCCGGCTGGGCGTGAGCGAACAGGCGGTGAGCCAGCGGCTGCGCACGGCGCTCTGGGCGGAGGAGGCGGCCGCGCGGCCGCTGGCTGCGCGTCTGCTGCGTGCCGCCGACGCTGCCGCGACGACCGTGGACCACCGCGACGACGGGCCGCGTGACGGAACCGGCGACGATCCGGACGGTCCGGATGGCGATCCGGACGACGATCCGGACGAGACGGAGGGGTGAGACGGTGGGGCAGGTCCTGGCGGTGACAGGCGTCTCGGTGGTGACGCTCGTGCTGAGCGTCGGGCTCGGGGCGTGGCTCGTGCCGCTCGTGCTCCGGCACGCCGAGTCGGGCCCCTCCGCGCAGGCCGAGGCGCTGGCCGTGCTCGGCAACGGCACGTGGATCGGGCTGCTGGAGCGCCTGGCCATGACGGGCACGATCCTCGCGGGCTACCCGGAGGGCGTCGCGGTCGTCGTGGCGGTCAAGGCGCTGGGCCGGCTGCCCGAGCTGCGCGAGCACCCGGTCGCCGGTGAACGGTTCGTCGTCGGGACCCTCGCCTCGCTGGTGTGGGCCGCGGCCGTCGGTCTGGCGGGCCACGCCGTCGTCCACGCGCTGTAGTATGTTCCGGGCCCTCTGTGGGCACCGCACGCCTTTCCCGACAGGCCCCGTGCCTGACCCCGAGACCCTGCCGAGGACGAACAAGAACGTGGCTACCTCCAACGACATCAAGAACGGCACCGTGCTGCGCATCGACGGGCAGCTGTGGTCGATCCTCGAGTTCCAGCACGTCAAGCCGGGCAAGGGCGGCGCGTTCGTCCGGACCAAGATGAAGAACGTGCTCTCGGGCAAGGTCGTCGACAAGACGTTCAACGCGGGCACCAAGGTCGAGACGGCGAACGTCGACCGTCGCGACTTCCAGTACCTGTACATGGACGGCACCGACTTCGTGTTCATGGACACCGACACCTACGACCAGATCATGGTGCCGGCCGCCACGGTGGGTGATGCCAAGGACTACATGCTCGAGGGCATGAGCATCATGATCGCGTCCAACGACGGTCAGCCGCTGTACGTCGAGCTGCCGTCGTCCGTCGTGCTCGAGATCACCTACACCGAGCCCGGCCTGCAGGGCGACCGCTCCACCGGTGGCACCAAGCCCGCGACGCTGGAGACCGGCGCCGAGATCCAGGTCCCGCTGTTCCTCGAGCAGGGCACGAAGGTCAAGGTCGACACCCGTGACGGGTCGTACCTCGGCCGTGTGACCGACTGACATGGCTTCTCGGACCAAGGCGCGCAAGCGCGCCGCCGACATCCTCTTCGAGGCGGAGGCGCGCACCGTCGACCCGCTGGTGCTGCTGCAGGACCGCGTGATCGAACCGCACGCCGAGGCGTCGGTGCCCCAGTACACCGTCGAGCTCGTCGAAGGCGTCGTGGCGCACCGCGAGCGCATCGACGAGCTGTTGGAGACGTACTCGCGCGGCTGGACGGTCAGCAGGATGCCCGCCGTCGACCGCGCGCTGCTGCGGGTGGGCACGTTCGAGCTGCTCTTCAACGACGACGTCCCCGACGTGGTCGCCGTCGACGAGGCAGTGGACCTCGCCCGCGAGCTGTCCACGGACGACTCCCCGGCCTTCGTCAACGGTCTGCTGGGCAGGCTCCTCGAGATCAAGCCGACCCTGCTGGCCTGAGCGGCCGGTTCGAGCGGCCGTCCCGGACGGCGGGACCGCACGCCGCAGGCGAGTGTGACGCAGCCGACGACCACATGGTGGTCGTCGGCTGCGTCGTCCCCGGGGCCCCGCGTTAGGCTGACGCCGACAGACCCCCTTTAAACCCGTCCTGTGAGGCGGAGAAGGAGTCCCGTTGAGCCCTGGTCCTGCCCTGCCCTCCGACGCAGACCCGGACGGCACCACCGTCCTGGCCGCGAGCGACGTCGCTCGCGCACTCACCCGCATCGCCCACGAGATCGTCGAGCGTGCCCGCGGGGTCGACGACCTCGTGCTGCTCGGCATCCCGACCCGTGGGGTCACCCTCGCCCGGCGCCTGGCCGAGCGGCTCGCCCAGATCGACCCGGCGTTCGACGCCGAGGCGTGCGTGGGCGAGCTGGACGTCACCATGTACCGCGACGACCTGCGCCGTCAGCCCACCCGCGCGGTCGGCGTCACCCGGTTGCCGGCCGCCGGCATCGAGAACCGGACGGTCGTGCTCGTCGACGACGTGCTGTTCTCGGGCCGCACGATCCGCGCCGCGCTCGACGCGCTCGGCGACCTCGGCCGCCCGCGTGCGGTCCGGCTGGCCTGTCTCGTCGACCGTGGGCACCGCGAGGTCCCGATCCGGCCGGACTTCGTCGGCAAGAACCTCCCGACCGCGCAGAGCGAGCGGGTCAGCGTGCGGCTGGAGGAGATCGACGGCGTCGCCGACGCCGTCGTCATCGCCGGGCGGGACGCCGCGGGCGAGCGGGGGAGCACCCGATGAGGCACCTGCTGTCCACGGCCGACCTCACCCGCGACGAGGCGGTCGGCCTGCTCGACACCGCGGCGCAGATGGCCGCCACCCAGTCGCGCGAGATCAAGAAGCTGCCCACGCTGCGGGGCCGCACGGTGGTCAACCTGTTCTTCGAGGACTCCACCCGCACCCGGATCTCCTTCGAGACGGCGGCCAAGCGGCTCAGCGCGGACGTCATCAACTTCTCGGCCAAGGGTTCGAGCGTCTCCAAGGGCGAGTCGCTCAAGGACACGGCCCTGACGCTGCACGCCATGGGCGCGGACGCCGTCGTCGTGCGGCACTGGGCCTCCGGAGCGCCGTACCAGCTCGCGCACGCCGGGTGGCTGGACGCCGCCGTCCTCAACGCCGGTGACGGGATGCACATGCACCCCACCCAGGCGCTCCTCGACGCGTACACGATGCGCCGGCACCTCGCCGGGCGGGCGCAGGGTCTGCGCACACCGCACGACGACGGCGTCGGCGCGGACCTGGCGGGGCTGCGGGTCGCGATCGTCGGCGACGTGCTGCACTCGCGGGTCGCGCGCGCGAACGTCGCGCTGCTGCACACCCTGGGCGCGGAGGTGACCCTCGTCGCCCCGCCGACCCTCGTGCCCGTCGGCGTGGAGGCGTGGCCCTGCCGCACCTCCTACGACCTCGACGCGACGCTGGCGGACTGGCAGCCCGACGCCGTGATGATGCTGCGTGTCCAGCGTGAGCGCATGTCCGGCGGTGCGGGCGCGTTCTTCCCGAGCCCGCTGGAGTACGCGCGCTACTACGGCCTCGACGCCCGACGGCTCGCCACGCTGCCCGCGCACACGATCGTCATGCACCCCGGCCCGATGAACCGCGGCCTGGAGATCTCGGCCGAGGCGGCCGACTCCGACCGGGCGGTGATCGTCGAGCAGGTCGCCAACGGCATCGCCGTGCGCATGGCGGCCCTCTACCTGCTGATGGCCGGGGACCGCTCGGCGGAAGGGAACGACCTGTGAGCACAGACCTGACCCGTGCCTCCACCACCTACGTCCTGCGAGGGGTGCGTCCCCTCGGCGGCGAGGCCGTCGACGTGGTGCTCGACGGCGGGACCGTCGCGCAGATCACCGACGCGGGCGCGGCCGCGGTCGACGGCGCCACGGTCGTCGAGGCCGCCGGCCACGTCCTGCTGCCGGGGCTGGTCGACCTGCACACCCACCTGCGCGAACCTGGCCGCGAGGACGCCGAGACGGTGGCGTCCGGCACCCGGGCCGCCGCCGTCGGAGGGTTCACCGCGGTGCACGCGATGGCGAACACCTCGCCGGTCGCAGACACCGCCGGCGTCGTCGAGCAGGTGCACCGCCTCGGCGAGCAGGCGGGGTGGGCCGACGTCTTCCCCGTGGGCGCCGTGACGGTGGGGCTCGACGGTGAACGGCTGGCCGAGCTGGGCGCCATGGCCGACTCCGCCGCGCGCGTGCGCGTCTTCTCCGACGACGGCAAGTGCGTGCACGACCCGATCCTCATGCGTCGTGCGCTCGAGTACGTCAAGGCGTTCGACGGCGTGGTGGCGCAGCACGCCCAGGAGCCGCGCCTGACCGAGGGCGCCCAGATGAACGAGGGCGTGGTCTCGGCCCAGGTCGGCCTCGCCGGCTGGCCCGCGGTCGCCGAGGAGGCCATCGTCGCCCGCGACGTGCTCCTGGCCGAGCACGTCGGCTCGCGCCTGCACGTGTGCCACCTGTCCACCGCCGGGTCCGTGGAGATCGTCCGGTGGGCCAAGTCGCGCGGCATCGACGTGACCGCCGAGGTCACCCCGCACCACCTGGTCCTCACCGACGAGCTCGCGCGCACCTACGACCCGACGTACAAGGTCAACCCGCCGCTGCGCACCGCCCGCGACGTCGAGGCCGTGCGTGAGGGCCTGGCGGACGGGACGATCGACATCGTCGCGACCGACCACGCCCCGCACAGCCGCGAGGACAAGGACTGCGAGTGGGGCGCGGCGGCCTTCGGCATGACCGGCCTGGAGACGGCCCTGAGCGTGGTGCAGCAGACCATGGTGGACACGGGCCGGCTCAGCTGGTCCGACGTCGCCCGGGTGCTGTCCACGGCCCCCGCCCGCATCGGCCGGGTCGAGTCGGCCCACGGTCGGCCCGTGGCGGTCGGCGAGCCGGCGAACCTCACGCTCGTCGACCCGGCCGCGACACGGACCGTCGACGGTGCGACCCAGGCCACCGCGAGCGGCAACACCCCGTTCCGGGGCCGTGAGCTCCCCGGCCGGGTCGTGGCCACGTTCCTGCGTGGTCGCGCCACCGTGCTCGACGGCGTGCCGGTCGCCACTGCGGGCAGCACCCGATGAACCTGCCGATGCCCGTCGCCGTCGGCATCTGGCTGGTGATCGGCGCGCTGCTGCTCACGCTCGTGCTGACCGGTCGGCGCCGCCTGGCCGCCCGCACCCGACCCCTCGTCCCGCGCCCCCCGGCGCTCCCGGCCGACGAGGTCGCACTCGGCGCGGTCCGCCTCGGGCCGCTCGAGGCGACGTACGTGTCGAGCACCCTGTCCGGCGACTGGCTCGCCCGGGTGGGCGCCCATGGCCTCGGTGACCGCAGCGCCGCGCACGTCACGGTCCTCGACGGCGGCGTCGTCGTCGACCGCGACGGGGCCCCGCCCGTCCTCGTGCCGGTGGCCGCGCTGCGTGCGGTGGGCACCGCGCCCGGCATGGCCGGCAAGTACGTGGGCCGCGACGGCCTGGTCGTGCTCACCTGGCAGGTGCCGTCCGACGGCGAGACCGGCGCCGCGCTGCTCGACACCGGCCTGCGCACCCGCTTCACGGCCGACAACGCGCGGCTCGTCGAGGCCGTGCGCTCCCTCATCCTCCCGTCCACCCCGAGCCCGAAGGACACGATGTGACCTCCAGCACCAGCACCGACCCGGCGGTCCTCGTCCTCGAGGACGGCACCGTCGCCCGCGGCGTCGCGTACGGCGCCCGCGGCACGACCCACGGCGAGATCGTCTTCTCCACCGGGATGACCGGGTACCAGGAGACGCTGACCGACCCGTCCTACCACCGCCAGATCGTCGTGATGACCGCCCCGCACGTGGGCAACACCGGCGTCAACGACGACGACCCCGAGTCCCACAAGATCTGGGTCGCCGGGTACGTCCTGCGCGACCCGGCCCGCCGGGCCTCGAGCTGGCGGTCCCGGCGGGGGCTCGCCGAGGAGCTCGCCGAGCAGGGCGTCGTGGGCATCGCCGAGGTCGACACCCGCTCGTTGACCCGGCACCTGCGCGAGCTCGGCGTCATGCGGGCCGGCATCTTCTCCGGGGACGGTCTCGTGCGCGACGGCGTCGAGCGGGACGTCGCCGACCTCGTCGAGGAGGTGCGCGGTGCGCCGCTGATGGCCGGCGCCGACCTCGCCCGCGAGGTCACCACGGCCGAGGCCTACACCGTCGAGCCGCGCGGGCTGCCCGCGGGCGCCGACCCGGTCGCGACCGTCGTGGCGGTCGACCTCGGGATCAAGTCCATGACGCCGGTCCGGCTGGCCGAGCGCGGGGTGCGCGTCCACGTGGTGCCGCAGTCGACCAGCCTCGCCGAGGTCGAGGCACTGCTGCCGGCGGACGGCCCGTGCGGGGTGTTCTACTCCAACGGGCCCGGTGACCCGTCGGCCGCGACCGCCGAGATCGACCTGCTGCGCCAGGTGCTGGACCGCCGGATCCCGTTCTTCGGCATCTGCTTCGGCAACCAGCTGCTCGGTCGGGCGCTCGGGTACGGCACCTACAAGCTCGGGTACGGCCACCGTGGCATCAACCAGCCCGTGATGGACCGCACCACCGGCAAGGTGGAGGTCACCGCCCAGAACCACGGCTTCGCCGTCGACGCGCCCGTGGACGCGGTGAGCACCGCACCGTACGACGCCGAGCGCGACGACCACGGCGCCGGCGCCCCCTACGGCCGGGTGATCGTCTCGCACGTCGGCCTCAACGACCAGGTGGTCGAGGGCCTGACCGCGCTCGACCTGCCGGCCTTCTCCGTGCAGTACCACCCCGAGGCCGCCGCCGGCCCCCACGACAGCGCGTACCTGTTCGACCGCTTCGTGGACCTCATGACCACCCGTGAGCCCGTGACCGTCCCGCCCGCCGCCCTCGCGGCGCTGGCCGGCGGCCCCACCGGCGAGAAGGAGAACTGATGCCCCGCCGTTCCGACCTCTCCTCCGTCCTGGTCATCGGGTCCGGCCCGATCGTCATCGGCCAGGCCTGCGAGTTCGACTACTCCGGCACGCAGGCCTGCCGCGTGCTCAAGGAGGAGGGCCTGCGTGTGGTCCTGGTGAACTCCAACCCGGCCACGATCATGACCGACCCCGAGTTCGCCGACGCCACGTACGTCGAGCCCATCACCCGCGAGGTGCTCACCTCGATCATCGCCAAGGAGCGCCCCGACGCGCTGCTGCCCACCCTCGGCGGCCAGACGGCGCTGAACGCCGCCATCGAGCTGCACGAGGCCGGCGTCCTCGACGAGTACGGCGTGGAGCTCATCGGCGCCAACATCCCGGCGATCCAGAAGGGCGAGGACCGCCAGCAGTTCAAGGACGTCGTCGAGGTGTGCGGCGGCGAGTCCGCGCGCTCGAAGATCATCCACACGATCGACGAGGCGGTCGCGGCCGCCGACGACCTCGGCTACCCGATGGTCGTGCGCCCGTCCTTCACGATGGGCGGGCTCGGGTCCGGGCTGGCCTACGACGAGTCCGACCTGCGCCGGATCGTCGGTCAGGGGCTGCACTACTCACCGACCACCGAGGTGCTCCTGGAGGAGTCGATCCTCGGCTGGAAGGAGTACGAGCTCGAGCTCATGCGCGACAAGGACGACAACGTGGTGGTCGTCTGCTCGATCGAGAACGTCGACCCGGTGGGCGTGCACACCGGTGACTCGGTGACCGTGGCCCCCGCGATGACGCTGACCGACCGCGAGTACCAGAAGCTGCGCGACATCGGCATCGCCGTCATCCGCGAGGTCGGCGTGGACACCGGGGGGTGCAACATCCAGTTCGCGGTCGAACCGGACACCGGCCGCGTCGTCGTCATCGAGATGAACCCGCGGGTCTCGCGCTCCTCGGCGCTGGCGTCCAAGGCGACGGGCTTCCCGATCGCGAAGATCGCGGCCAAGCTGGCCGTCGGCTACACGCTCGACGAGATCCCCAACGACATCACGCGCGTCACGCCGGCGAGCTTCGAGCCGACGCTGGACTACGTGGTGGTCAAGGTGCCGCGCTTCGCGTTCGAGAAGTTCCCGGCGGCGGACGACACGCTGACCACGACGATGAAGTCCGTGGGCGAGGCGATGGCCCTGGGCCGCAACTTCACCGAGGCTCTCGGCAAGGCGCTGCGCAGCATCGACAAGGGCGGTGTCGACTTCCGCTGGTCGGGGGAGGTCCCGTCGGGCGACCGTCTCGCCGAGCTGCTGGCCGAGATCCGGCGCCCCACCGAAGGCCGGCTCGTCGGGGTGCAGCAGGCGCTGCGAGCGGTCGTCGCCGGTCACGCGACGCTGGAGCAGGTCTTCGACGCCACGAAGATCGACCCGTGGTTCCTCGACCAGATCGTGCTGATGAACGAGGTGGCGGAGCAGGTCGCGCAGGCCGAGGAGCTGACCGCCGACGTGCTGCGGCGCGCCAAGCGTCACGGGCTGTCCGACGCGCAGGTGGCCCAGCTGCGCGACCTGGGCCCGCACGGGACGGCGGAGGTGCGCCGGACGCGGCACGCGCTGGGTGTGCGCCCGGTCTACAAGACCGTGGACACGTGCGCGGCGGAGTTCGCGGCGACCACGCCGTACCACTACTCGTCCTACGACACCGAGTCGGAGGTCGCCCCGCGCGAGCGGGAGGCGGTCATCATCCTGGGCTCGGGGCCGAACCGCATCGGGCAGGGCATCGAGTTCGACTACTCGTGCGTGCACGCGGCGCTGACCCTCAAGGGCACCTACGAGACCGTCATGGTGAACTGCAACCCTGAGACGGTCTCCACCGACTACGACACCTCGGACCGGCTGTACTTCGAGCCGCTGACCCTCGAGGACGTGCTGGAGGTGTACGAGGCCGAGCTCGCCGCCGGCCCGGTGAAGGGAGTCATCGTCCAGCTCGGCGGGCAGACGCCGCTGGGCCTGGCGCAGCACCTCGCCGACGCCGGGCTGCCGATCCTCGGCACGACGCCCGAGGCGATCGACGCGGCCGAGGACCGGGGGCTCTTCGGCCAGGTGCTGGCCGACGCCGGGTTGCCGGCGCCGGCGTTCGGGACCGCGCGGTCCCTGGCCGAGGCCCAGGAGGTGGCCGAGCGGATCGGGTACCCCGTCCTGGTGCGGCCGTCCTACGTGCTCGGTGGCCGCGGCATGGAGATCGTGTACTCCTCCGAGCAGCTCACGGGGTACGTGGAACGGGCGCTCGAGGCGGCCGCCGCGGCGGCCCTGGTCTCGCGGGCGCCGGGCACGCTGCCGGCCCCGCTGCTGATCGACCGGTTCCTCGACGACGCGATGGAGATCGACGTCGACGCGCTGTTCGACGGCACCGAGCTGTTCCTGGGCGGGGTCATGGAGCACATCGAGGAGGCAGGCATCCACTCGGGGGACTCCGCGTGCGTGCTGCCGCCGGTCTCGCTGAGCCAGGCGGAGGTCGAGCGGATCCGCCGCTCCACCGAGGCCCTCGCCCGCGGCGTCGGGGTGCGCGGCCTGCTCAACGTCCAGTACGCGCTCGTCTCCGACGTGCTCTACGTCCTGGAGGCCAACCCTCGTGCCTCGCGCACGGTGCCGTTCGTGTCGAAGGCCACGGGGGTGTCGCTGGCGAAGGCCGCGGCCCGGGTCATGGTGGGCGAGTCGATCGCCGACCTGCGCGCCGACGGGATCCTTCCGGCCGAGGGGGACGGCGGCACGCTGGACCTCGGTGCGCCCTTGGCGGTCAAGGAGGCGGTGCTGCCCTTCAAGCGGTTCCGCACCGCCGAGGGCCACGTCGTGGACACCGTGCTGGGCCCGGAGATGCGCTCGACCGGCGAGGTCATGGGCTTCGACAAGGACTTCCCGCACGCCTTCGCCAAGTCGCAGGCCGCGGCGTTCGGCGGGCTGCCGACGGCGGGCACGGTGTTCGTCTCGGTCGCGGACCGCGACAAGCGCTCCATCGTGTTCCCGGTCAAGCGGCTGGCGGACATCGGCTTCGAGATCCTCGCGACGTCGGGGACCGCCCAGGTGCTGGCCCGCAACGGCATCGCGGCGACCACGGTGCGCAAGTACTCCGACGGTGTCGGTCCGGACGGCGAACCGACGGTCGTGGACCACATCACCGAGGGCCGGGTGGACCTGGTGGTCAACTCGCCCTCCGGCCAGGGTGCTCGCGCCGACGGCTACGAGATCCGGGCGGCCACGACGGCGGCGGACAAGCCGATGGTGACGACGGTCGACCAGCTCGCCGCGGCCGTGCAGGCCATCGAGGCGGTGCGTGGCGGGCCGTTCGACGTGGCGAGCCTCCAGGAGCACGACGCAGCCACCCGGACGCGTCGTGAGTCCCGCACGGCCGAGGCGGTCGGGGCATGAGCGCCGCGTCGTCCGGCACGGTGCCCTTCGGCGCCCGGCTGGCCGCCGCGATGGACGAGCACGGCCCGCTGTGCGTCGGCATCGACCCGCACGCACCGCTGCTGGCGCAGTGGGGGCTGTCCGACGACGCGCGGGGGGTGCGCGAGTTCGGTCTGCGCGTCGTGGACGCCCTGGGCGGGCGGGTGGCGGCCCTCAAGCCCCAGACGGCGTTCTTCGAGCGGCACGGCTCCCGAGGGCTCGCCGCGCTGGAGGAGGTGCTCGAGGCGGCCCGCTCCGCGGGCACCCTGTCGATCGTCGACGCCAAGCGCGGTGACATCGGCTCGACCATGTCGGCCTACGCCGACGCGTTCCTCGCGGACGGCTCACCGCTGGCCGGCGACGCCGTGACGGTGTCGCCGTACCTCGGTTTCGGCGCGCTGGTGCCGGCCCTGGACCTCGCGGCGGCCACCGGGCGCGGCGTGTTCGTGCTGTGCCTGACGTCGAACCCCGAGGGCGCGGCCGTCCAGCACGCCGTCGGGTCCGACGGACGCAGCGTCGCGGCCTCCGTGGCCGCGCAGGCCGCCGAGCACAACGCCGGGGCCTCGCCCCTGGGGTCGGTCGGGCTGGTCGTCGGCGCGACGGTCGGCGACGCGGCCCGCTCCACGGGGACCGCTCTGGAAGCCGTCAACGGCCCGCTGCTGGCGCCGGGCGTCGGTGCTCAGGGGGCGGGCGAGCGTGAGCTGGCCCAGGTCTTCGGGGCCGCGCGCTCGACCGTGCTGGCGTCGTCCTCGCGGGGCGTGCTGGCGGCCGGTCCCGACGCGGCGGGGCTGCTGGCGGCCGCGCGGCGGTCGGCGGCCGAGGCGGCGGCGGCGCTGCGCGGCCCGCGCTGACGGCGCCGGGGTCGAGCGCGCCGCCTCCCGAGCACCATCCCGTGCGGCCCGGCGCGCTGACCGGCGTCGATGTCGGAAGACTCACAGCAGTTCACCCGTCGTCGGTCCGGTTCGCCTCGTTTGCCTGGCTATTTCGCCTGCATTCGGGCGGGCGGCCGGGCGCCGCACGCGCCAGCGATTGCCGCCGCCGCAGGTCGTGGCTACTTTCGAGGGAGCACTATCCCAGCACGACGTCTTGTCGGATCGATTGAGTAGGTGACTTGCGTGGCCCTTCCTCCACTCACCCCGGAACAGCGTGCGGCGGCCCTCGAGAAGGCTGCCGAGGCGCGACGCGTCCGGGCAGAGATCAAGAACCGCCTGAAGTACTCCCAGGGTTCGCTGCGCGAGGTGATCGAGCAGGGCCAGACGGACGACGTCGTGGGCAAGCTGAAGGTCGTCGCGTTGCTGGAGTCGCTGCCGGGAGTCGGTAAGGTGAAGGCACGAGCGATCATGGAAGAGATCGGGATCGCCGAGACCCGCCGTGTCCGTGGCCTCGGGCCGCACCAGGCCCAGGCGCTCATCGAGAGGTTTGGCTGAGATTTCCGCACCACGCGCCGGCGTGCCGGCACCCTCAGGGGCGGCGTCCGACGACGCCTCGCCCGTCCCGGCACGACTGACCGTGCTGGCCGGTCCCACGGCTGTCGGCAAGGGCACCGTCTCGGCCGACATCCGTGCCCGGTATCCGCAGGTCTGGTTGTCGGTGTCGGCGACGACCCGGCCGCCGCGGCCCGGCGAGGTGCACGGCGTGCACTACCTGTTCGTCGGTCCCGACGAGTTCGACCGGATGGTCGGCGCCGGCGAGATGCTGGAGTGGGCGGTCGTGCACGGCCGTCACCGGTACGGCACGCCGCGCGGGCCGGTCGTCGAGCACCTGGCCGCCGGCCGGCCGACGCTGCTCGAGATCGACCTGCAGGGCGCCCGCCAGGTGCGCGACGCGGTGCGGGCCTCGGGGCTGGACACGCAGTTCGTGTTCCTGGCCCCGCCCAGCCACGACGAGCTCGTCCGACGTCTGGTGGGTCGCGGCACCGAGGACGCCGCGGAGCGGGAGCGTCGCCTGACCACGGCCGAGGTGGAGATGGCCGCCGAGCCGGAGTTCGACGTGACGATCGTCAACGACGACGTCGCGCGCGCCACCGACGAGCTGGCGCGCCTGCTGGGCGTCCGTACCCAGGGCGTGGCCCCCGCGGCCTCGCAGCCTGCTTGATCGCGGCGGGTAGACTGGACGCCGCCCTCCCTACCCTGTCCTGAAACTCTCCGGTGGCCGTCGTCACCGGTCCTTTCGTCTGCTTGGAGTGACACTCATGGCTGGAACCGTTCCCGAGCCGATCGGCATCACCGACCCGCCGATCGACGACCTGCTCACGCACAGCGAGTCGAAGTACGGCCTGGTGCTGTATGCCTCCAAGCGTGCGCGGCAGATCAACGCCTACTACGCCCAGCTCAACGAGGGCCTGCTGGAGAACGTCGGTCCGCTGGTCGACACCCGCGTGCAGGAGAAGCCGCTGTCGATCGCCATGCGCGAGATCAACGAGGGCCTGCTCACCGCCGAGCCGGCCGAGCCGGCGCCGGAGCAGCCGGCCACGCCGCCGCTCGCCCAGGGCGTCGAGGTCGTCGAGTCGGAGCACGCCGCCGGCGACGAGATCGTCTGAGCCTGCGGCACGCACGACGATGAGGATCCTGCTGGGAGTCAGCGGCGGTATCGCCGCCTACAAGGCGGTCCTGCTGCTGCGGCTCCTGCGTGAGCAGGGGCACGCGGTGCGGGTGATCCCGACGGCGGCGGCCCTGCGGTTCGTCGGAGCCCCGACGTTCGAGGCCCTGTCCGGTGAGCCGGTCAGCACCGAGGTGTTCGACGACGTGCCGGGGGTCCAGCACGTGGCACTCGGCCAGGGGGCCGACCTGGTGGTCGTGGCCCCGGCGACGGCCGACCTGCTGGCGCGTGCCGCCGCGGGCCGGGCCGACGACCTGCTGACCTCCACGCTGCTCACGGTGCGCTGCCCGGTGGTCATGGCCCCGGCCATGCACACGGAGATGTGGGACCACCCGGCGACCCGCGCGAACGTCGCGACGCTGCGGGACCGGGGCGTCGAGGTGATCGACCCGGCCAGCGGTCGGCTGACGGGTGCCGACACCGGACCCGGGCGCCTTCCGGAGCCGGAGGAGATCGCTCGTGCCGCCCTGGCGGCCGTGGCAGGCCGTCCGGCGGGCGCCCCGGGTGGCCGCCAGGACCTGACGGGCCGACACGTGGTGGTCTCCGCCGGCGGCACCCGCGAGGCCATCGACCCGGTGCGGTTCCTGGGCAACCGGTCCAGCGGTCGTCAGGGCGTGGCCCTCGCCGAGGCGGCGCTGGCGCGCGGCGCCGAGGTGACGCTGGTGGCGGCGAACCTGCCCGACGCGCTGACCGGCCCGTCGACGTCCGCGGGCGCGAGGGTCGTGCCCGTGACGTCCGCCCTCGAGCTGCGCGAGGCGGTCCGTGCCGCGGCGGTGGGTGCCGACGTCGTGGTCATGGCGGCCGCCGTCGCGGACTTCCGGCCCTCGCGGACCCCGGCGGCCAAGATCAAGAAGGTCGCCGGCGCACCGCCGGCCCCGATCGAGCTGGTGGAGAACCCGGACGTGCTGGCCGAGCTGGCGGCCGACCGGCTGCGGCCGGGCCAGGTCGTGGTCGGGTTCGCGGCCGAGACGGGCGACGGGTCGGGCTCGGTGCTGGACCACGGACGGGCCAAGGCGCGGCGCAAGGGGGCCGACCTGCTGGCCGTCAACGCCGTGGGCCAGGACCTGGGGTTCGGCTCGGACGTCAACGACGTGACGGTGCTGGACGGGCGCGGCGAGACGGTGACCACCGTCGCCGGGTCGAAGCGCGAGGTCGCGGACGGCCTGTGGGACGCGATCGGCAAGGCTTTTCCCAGCATGTGAGACGTTCTCAGATGTCGAGACATTCTCGCCCCTCGGATGCCTGGATCCGGGCCTGCTTGGACGTAGGCTGAGCGCATGAGCGATGCGCTGCGCCTGTTCACGTCCGAGTCCGTGACCGAGGGCCACCCGGACAAGGTGTGCGACCAGATCTCCGACGCGATCCTGGACGCCCTGATCGCCCAGGACCCCCGGTCCCGCGTGGCCGTGGAGACGATGGTGACCACGGGGCTGGTGCACGTCGCCGGCGAGGTCACGACCGAGGCGTACGTGGAGATCCCGCAGATCGTGCGCGAGGTGGTGCGCGGCATCGGCTACACGTCGTCGGCGATCGGGTTCGACGGCGACTCGTGCGGAGTGTCCGTCTCCATCGGCCAGCAGTCCCCGGACATCGCCCAGGGCGTCGACACGGCGCTCGAGCGGCGCGGCGGCGACGACGGCCGGGCGTCCGCGGACGACGTGCTCGACGCGCAGGGCGCGGGCGACCAGGGACTGATGTTCGGGTACGCCACCGACGAGACGCCGTCGCTGATGCCGCTGCCGATCTGGCTGGCGCACCGGCTGGCGGAACGGCTGGCCGAGGTGCGCAAGTCCGGCGCGGTGGCGGGGCTGCGCCCGGACGGCAAGACGCAGGTCACGATCGGCTACGACGGCGACCGCCCGGTCAGTCTCGACACGGTGGTGCTCTCGACCCAGCACGACGCCGACATCGAGCAGGACAAGCTCTACCGGGAGGTCGCCGACCACGTGATCGACCCCGTGGTGGACACCGTCGCCGCGTCCGTGGGGCTGGACACCGCCGATGTGCGCCTGATCGTCAACCCGACGGGCAAGTTCGTCGTCGGGGGCCCGCAGGGCGACGCTGGCCTGACGGGCCGCAAGATCATCGTGGACACCTATGGCGGCATGTCCCGCCACGGCGGCGGCGCGTTCTCCGGCAAGGACCCCTCGAAGGTGGACCGCTCGGCGGCCTACGCCATGCGGTGGGTCGCCAAGAACGTCGTGGCCGCCGGGCTGGCGCGGCGCTGCGAGGTCCAGGTGGCGTACGCGATCGGCAAGGCGCACCCCGTGGGCCTGTACATCGAGACGTTCGGCACCGAGACGGTGGCGCCCGAACGGATCAGCGCCGCGATCCGGGAGGTCTTCGACCTGCGCCCGGCCGCGATCGTGCGTGATCTGGACCTGCTGCGCCCGGTCTACGGCACCACGGCCGCCTACGGGCACTTCGGGCGTGAGCTGGACGGGTTCACCTGGGAGCGCACCGACCGGGTCGACGCCCTGCGCGGCGCGGTGTGAGCCGGGTGTGAGCTGAGTCGGTGGCCCGTGGTTGCATGTCCTCGTGACGACCGCTGACGAGCCCGAGCAGCCCGCGCTGCTCGGGCTCGACGACGTCGCGACCCCCCGGGCGCGGCGACGTGCCCGCACCAAGCAGCCCGCCGGGCCGGCCGACGTCGACCCCGTGGCGCGGGTGGTCCTCGACCTCGCCCCGGCGCACCTGGACCGCGAGTTCGACTACCTGGTGCCCGCCCCGCTGGCCGACGACGCCGTGCCCGGCGTGCGGGTGCGAGCCCGGTTCGGCCCCCAGGAGGTCGGGGGGTTCCTCGTGGCCCGGGCCGCGACGTCGGACCACGACGGCCGCCTCGTGGCGCTGCGCCGCGTCGTCTCGCCCGACCCGGTGCTCACGCCCCGGGTGCTGGCGCTGGCCCGGCGCGTGGCCGAGCGGTACGCGGGCACGGTGTCCGACGTGCTGCGCCTGGCCGTGCCGCCCCGGCACGCACGGGTCGAGGCCGAGGTGGCGGCCGTGCTGCCCGCGGCCGACGAGCCCGCTGTCGACGACGCGTCCGGGGCCGACCCGGCGCGGCCGGCGCCTCCCGCTTCTCCGGCGGCACCGACGGGGGACGGCTGGACGGGCGTGTGGGCGCCGTACCGAGGTGGGGAGGCGTTCCACCGCCGGGTGCTGGCCGGACAGGCTCCACGGGCCGTGTGGACGCCGCTGCCGGGCCTGGAGCAGCGGCCCGACGAGCCCGCCCGCACCCCGCACTGGGCCGCGGCGATCGCTCAGGCGGTGCGCGCGGCGCTCGCCGGGGGGCGCCGGGCGCTCGTGGTGGCCCCCGACGGACGCGACGTCGAGCGGATGTGCGATGCGCTGAGCACGGCCGGCGTGGCCGACGTGGTGCGCCTGCAGGCCCACGACGGCCCCGCGCCGCGCTACCGCGCCTTCCTGCACGCCCGGCACGGGCTGGCCGCGGTCGTGGTCGGTACCCGTGCGGCGATGTTCGCGCCCGTGCCCGACCTCGGCCTGGTCGTGCTGTGGGGCGACGGCGAGGAGCCGCTGGCCGAGCCGCACGCCCCGTACCCGCACGCCCGCGACGTGCTGGCGATGCGCAGCGAGCTCGAGAACGCCGCGTTCCTGCTGGGTTCGCCCGGCCGGACGGTGCAGGCGCAGGCCATGCTGGCGGCCGGCTGGGCGCAGGAGATCGCCGCGCCGCGCGACGTGGTGCGCGCCCGCGCCCCCCGGGTGCGCGCCCTGACGTCGGTCGAGCTGGCGCGCGAGGGGGCCGGGGCGGCGGCCCGGCTGCCCAGCGCGGCCTGGCGCGCCGCCCGTGACGCCCTCACCGAGGGTCCGGTGCTCGTCCAGGTGCCGCGCACGGGCTACCTGCCGGTCGTGGCGTGCGCCCGCTGCCGCACGGCGGCCCGCTGCGGCCACTGCCACGGTCCGCTCGGCCTGCGTGGCGCGCGCGCGGCCCCGCAGTGCACGTGGTGCGCCCGCCTGGCCGGGTCGTGGCGGTGCGGCGAGTGCGGCCACGACCGGGTGCGGGCCGTGCGCGTCGGGTCGGAACGCACCGCCGAGGAGCTCGGCCGGGCGTTCCCCGGCGTGCCGGTGCGGGTGTCGGCGTCGTCGGCGCCCGGCGGCGTGCTCGACCGCGTCGAGGCCGGCCCGGCACTGGTCGTCGCCACCCCGGGGGCCGAGCCGGTCGCCGAGGACGGGTACACCGCGGCGCTGCTGCTCGACGCCGCGGTGGCCACCGCCGGCACGGGGCTCGCGACCGCGACCGAGGCCGCCCACCGGTGGCTGGCCGCGGCCGGCCTCGTGCGTCCCGCCCCGCGCGGGCAGGTGCTGCTCGTCGGGGACGCCGCCCCCGCACCCACGAGCGCGCTGGTGCGCTTCGACGCCCCCGGGCTGGCCGAGCGCGAGCTCGACGAACGCCGTGAGCTCGACCTGCCGCCCGCCGTGCGCGTCGCCGCCGTCACCGGCGACCACCAGGCCGTCGACGCGCTCGTCGGTCGCGTCGAGCTGGCCACCCCCGACGCGGTGCTCGGTCCCGTCGACCTGCCCGACGACGGCACCCGGCTCGAGGCGGCCGTGCGGGTCGTCGTGCGCGTCCCCCTGGCCCGGGGCACCGAGCTCGCCCGCCAGCTGCGCGCCTCGCTGGCGGTCCGTGCCGCCCGCCGCGAGGGCGGCACCGTCCGTGTCCGGCTCGACCCTGCGGAGATGCTCTGATGACGAACCACCCCACCCGCCCCGGCGGGCAGCCCGGCGACGCGACGCCGCACGGCGCGATCGAGGCGGTGGTCTACGACCTCGGCAACGTCCTGGTCGGCTGGGACCCCTACGGCGCGTTCGACGGTGTCGAGCGTGCCGAGGTCGACACCTGGATGGACGAGGTGGGTTTCGCCGCGTTCAACCACGCCCAGGACGCCGGGCGCACCTGGGCCGACGCGGTGCGGCACCTGGAGGCCACGCGGCCCCACCTCGCGCCCCTGGCCGCCCGCTACGCCGCCGGGTACGCCGGGACGCTGAGCGGCCCGCTGCCGGGGTCCGCCGCACTGGTGGCCGAGCTCGACGCCGCGGGTCTGCGCCTGTACGGGCTGACGAACTGGGCGGCCGACACCTTCCACCACGCGGCGCCGGCCGCCCCCGCCGTGGGCAGGCTGCGCGACGTCGTCGTCTCCGGGCAGGTGGGCCTGGCCAAGCCGGACCCGGCGATCTTCCGCCTCGCGGCCGACCGGTTCGACGTCGACCCGGCCCGCACCGTGTTCGTCGACGACACGCGCGCCAACGTCGAGGCGGCCCGCGCGGTCGGGTTCCACGGCGTGCACTTCACCGACACCCCGGCGTTGCGCACGGCGCTCGCGGACCTCGGCGTGCCGGTGGCGCGCTGAGGAGCCGGCGCCGCCCGGTCAGGGGACCGTGACGGTACGGGGTGCGCGCTGCGCGGCGGCCCGCAGGGCGGCGAGGCGGCCGGCGTCGTCGGTGACCGGGGCGAGGTCCGAGCCGGCCGCCTCCAGCACCGGCCAGGTCAGGCCGCCGCCGTCGTCCAGGTCGCCGAGCAGCACCCCGCCGAGCCCGACCCACCACTCGCCGGAGTGCTCGGCCGGTCCGCGCGAGGCCAGCACGACGACGTCGTCCAGCGCGGTCAGCGCCTCGCCCGCGGCCTCGGCGTCCGCGTCCCCGGGCAGCACGGCCACGACCTCGACCTGGTCGCCGGCCGCCACCTCGTCGCCGTCGGCCGCCAGCACCTCGGCCACCTGGAGCGAAAGCACCACGGTGCGGGTGTCGGCCGGGTGCGCGAAGTCGAGCTGGCGGCCGGCGTCGGTGGACCAGTCCGTGGCCCGGCCCGGCTGCCAGTCGGTGAGCCGCCCGACCACCGCCAGGTCGGAGAAGGTCGTCGCGGACGCCCCGTCGTCGTAGCGCACCGACGGCAGCGTGGCGGAGATCGCGTCCGGCCGGAACGCGACGTCACCGCCGGTGGCGTGGGCCGCCATCGGCTCGGCGAACGACGCCGTCGCGTCGCCCCCGGACGAGGACAGCACGAGGACCGCCCCCACCAGGCTCGCCGTCGTCCCTGCCGCGCGCATTTGCCGTGCCGTCGCTCTGCCCATGCCCTCTCCCTGTGTCGCCCGGCCCTAGACTTGCACGGTGCGTCTGCTGTTTGCCGGGACTCCCGAGCCCGCCGTCCCCGCCCTGCGGGCCCTCATCGACTCCGAGCACGAGGTCGTCGCCGTCCTGACGCGGGCCGACGCCCGGGCCGGACGGGGCCGGCGGCTGGTGCCCAGCCCGGTGCGCCTCGCCGCGCAGGAGGCCGGGATCCCCGTGATCACGGACGTCCCACGCGGTGAGGAGTTCGCCGAGCGTCTGCGCGGCCTCGAGATCGACGCCGCCCCCGTGGTCGCCTACGGGCACCTGCTGCGGCCCGAGGTGCTGGCCGTGCCACCCCAGGGCTGGGTCAACCTGCACTTCTCGGTGCTGCCCGCCTGGCGCGGAGCCGCGCCCGTCCAGCACGCGATCCTCGCCGGGGACGAGGTCACCGGTGCCACCACCTTCCTGCTCGACGAGGGCATGGACACCGGACCGGTGCTCGGCACCGCCACCGAGACGATCCGCCCCCGGGACACCTCCGGCGACCTGCTCGGCCGGCTCGCGGCATCGGGCGCCCAGCTGCTCGTCGCCACGCTCGACGCACTGGCCGCCGGCGAGCTCGCCCCCCAGGCCCAGCCGGCCGACGGCGCCTCGCTCGCCCCGAAGATCACCCGGGACGACGCGCTGGTGCGCTGGACGGACCCGGCGCTCGCGGTCGACCGGCGCGTGCGGGCGGTCACCCCGGCCCCCGGGGCCTGGACGACCCTGCCCGGCGAGGACGGGGCCGACGACGGCGCACCCCGGGCGCGTCTCGGCCTCGGCCCCGTGGTGCCGCGACCGGAGGTCACCGACCTGGCTCCGGGCGAGCTGCGTGCCACCAAGTCCGAGGTCCTCGTCGGGACCGCCACCTGCGCCGTCGCGCTCGGCGACGTCCAACCCGTCGGCAAGAGGCCGATGGCGGCCGCCGACTGGGCCCGCGGTGCCGGTCGTGCCGTCGTCGACGCCGTCGTCCTGGGAGGTGCCCGATGACCGCGGACCGCCGTGACCGCCAGAGCGGCGACCACCGTGGCGACGACCGCAGGGACGCACGGGGCCGCCAGCGCGGCGCCGCCCGCTCACGGGCCCAGGGGCACCGCACCTCCCAGGCGCCCTCGCAACGGCGCCGCTTCACCGACCCCGCCCGCACCGCCGCCTACGACGTGCTGCGCGAGGTGGACGCCTCGGACGCCTACGCCAACCTCGTGCTGCCGCCGCTGCTGCGCGAACGCGGCATCACCGGCCGTGACGCCGCCTTCGCCACCGAGCTCGCCTACGGCACCCTGCGCCTGCGCGGACGCTACGACGCGATCCTGTCCCGCTGCGTCAGCCGACCCCTGGACCAGCTCGACCCCGAGGTGCTCGACGTGCTGCGCCTGGGCGCCCACCAGGTCCTCGGCATGCGGGTGCCCGCCCACGCCGCGGTCTCCGAGACCGTGGGGCTGTGCCGCGACCGCGTGGGCGCCGGCCCGGCGCAGATGGTCAACGCCGTCCTGCGGGCCGTGGGGCGCACCAGCCTCGACGACTGGCTGGACCAGGTCCGCGCCGGGGCCCCCGACGAGACCACGGCGCTCGCGCTCACCGGCTCGCACCCGGTGTGGATCACGCGCGCCCTGCGCGAGGCCCTGCACGGCTCCGGACGCTCGGTCGGCGAGCTCGCCGACCTGCTGGAGGCCGACAACACCGGCCCACGCGTCACGCTCGTCGCCCGCCCTGGACTCGTCGAGGCCGACGAGCTCGCCGTCGGTGACCGGGAGGCGCGCCTGAGCCCGGGCCGGTGGGCGCCGACGGCCCACGTGCTCGCCTCCGGCACCGACCCCGCCGCCCTGGAGGCCGTGGGAGACGGACGTGCCGGTGTCCAGGACGAGGGCTCCCAGCTCGTCACCCTGGCCCTGGCCGCCACCCCGGTCGAGGGGTGCGACGAACGCTGGCTGGACCTGTGCGCCGGCCCCGGCGGCAAGGCGGCGCTCCTCGGGGCGCTCGCAGCCCGGCAGGGCGCCCGGCTCGTGGCCAATGAGGTCCAGCCGCACCGGACCCGGCTGGTGCGCCAGGGCGTGCGCGCCGTGCCCGGCGACGCCGTCGAGGCCGTGCGTACCGGGGACGGTCGGGAGACCGGCAGCGAGGAGCCGGGCGCCTACGACAGGGTGCTCGTCGACGCCCCCTGCACGGGCCTGGGGGCGTTGCGTCGTCGGCCCGAGTCCCGGTGGCGCCGCACGCCCGCCGACCTCGGCACGCTGACCGGTCTGCAGAGCGAGCTGCTCACGTCTGCGCTGGAGGCCGTCCGGCCCGGGGGAGTGGTCGCCTACGTGACCTGTTCACCCCACCTGGCCGAGACACGCCTCGTCGTGGACGACGTGCTGCGCCGCCGCGAGGACGTCGAGCGCCTCGATGCCCGCGCCGTGGTGCGCGACGTGCTCGTCCCGGGCGCCGAGATCGACCTGGGGGCCGACGACGGCGGAGCGGGCGGGCTGGACGTCCAGCTGTGGCCGCACGTGCACGGCACCGACGCGATGCACCTGACGCTGCTGCGCCGGAGCGGTGGCTGAGCAGCCGAGCCACCAGTGTGTCGGTAAAACCTTGCGAACCCGGGGCGGGTCAGGATAACCTGACGACCTTGGCAAAGGTGAGAAAATCCTGACATAAGGAGTGCTCATGGCCGACGAGATCCGATGGACGCAAGCACGCAGCGCGAGGGACATCGGACGCTTCGTGCAGGCGACCCGGCGCGGGCGCAGGCTCAGCCAGGCGGCGCTCGCGGAAGAGCTCGGACTGACCAGGCAGTACGTCTCCGAGGTCGAGTCCGGGATGGGCAATCTCTACATCACGAGGCTCTTCGAGATGTTCGACGAGCTCGGCGTCGACGTTCGGCTGGTCGAGAGGGGCGCCGATGGTGGCGCATGAGATCGATGTCTGGCTCTACGGCAGCCGCCTGGCGCGCTTGCGCCGCACGCGGACCCTGCGCGGGGAACCCCGGGCCGAGCTGGAGTGGGATTCGTCGGCATCGTCGCGATGGGGCTGGGGGGCTCGCATCCTGTCCCACCTCCTGCCGATCGACGAGGGGACGCGTCCGCACCCGGCTCGCGCGACCGCGTGGCTCGACGGGCTGATGCCCGAGGGCCGGGTTCGCGACAACATGGCGATGGAGGCCGGTGTCGACCCGGAAGATCCCGTCGGCTTCTTCGCCGCGTACGGCGGGGACACCGTCGGTGCCCTCCAGTTTGTGGAGGCAGGGGGCGATCCCGGAGGGCAGGGTGGGGAGTCGTTCCCACTTGACCCCAGCGGTGTGGCGCAGCTCCTGCGTGAGGCCCTCGCGAGGGCCGGTGGGCGGGGACGGAGCGAGCATCTGACCAGCTCGCTTCCCGGCATGGAACCCAAGCTGGGCCTCGTACGCGACGGTGAGACGTGGGTGCGAGCCTCCCGTGACCAACCCACCACCCACATCCTGAAGCTCGCCCGGGCCGCGGACTCGCCGACGGCCGACCTCGTCGACACTGAAGCGGCCGCGCTCGACCTGGCACGGCGTATCGGCCTCACCACGATCCAGGCGCACGTGGAGACGTTCGAGGACGTGCGCTGCCTCGTGGTGTCCCGCTACGACCGCGTCCCCGACGACGGCGCCCCGGGGCGTCTGCGTCGCATCCACCAGGAGGACGCCGCCCAGGCGCTCGGCATCAACACCCGTGACCCCGAGCGGAAGTTCCAACACGGCCGGACGAACCCGTCGCTGCAAGCCGTCGCCCAGGTGCTGCGCGACGACGGGACCCGCCCCGACCGGCTGCTGGCCCTGACGACGCTCAACCTGGCCTTGGGGAACACCGATGCCCACGCCAAGAACATCTCCTTGCTGCGCCGCGACGACGGCACCGTGGCGCTGGCCCCGGCCTACGACGTCTCGATGCACCTGCACCACGCGCACGCCTCGCGAGTCTTCGCGATGGACGTGGCGGGCGAGCGGGACATGGACGCGATCACGGGTGACCACCTCGTCGCCGAAGGTGTCGCGTGGGGACTGCCGCGGCGCCGTGCCGTGCGGGTCGTGGCGCGCACCCTCGACGACCTCAGGGCGGCGCTGGGCGAGATCGACCGGGACACCCACCCCGGCGTCCCGGCCGAGGCGTGGCGCACCGTGGTCGAGCGCGCCGAGGTGCTGCGCCGGTCGGTCGACTGACGCCTCAGCGCAGGGACCGCTGCAGGAGCATCGTGCTCACGCTGCGGCCGTGCTTGACGGCCACGTCGCGCAGCACGCCGACCACCTCGAAACCGAGACGGCGGTGCAGCGGCAACGACCCGGCCGCGGCGGGATCGTCGGCGACGACGGCGATCACCTCCCGGACCTTTGCCAGCGTGCACGCGTCGAGCAGCGCCGAGAGCAACCGCGTACCCACCCCGCGCCCTTGGGCCGCGGGGGAGAGGTAGATCGTCGTCTCGACGGTGTGCCGGTAGGCGGCCTTCGGGCGCCAGGGAGCGGCGTAGGCATAGCCGACGACGACGTCGTCGACCTCCGCGACGAGGAACGGCAGGTCTCGTTCGCGCAGATCGGCCAGACGGGCGGACCACGCTTCCGGGCCAGGAGGCACCTCGTCGAACGTCACGGCGGTGCCGGTGACGTAGGGCGCGAGGATCGCCGCGACGTCGGGCAGGTCGTGCGCGGTGGCGCGACGGACGACCGCGTGCGACGGCGTCGGGCCCGAGGGCTCTGGTGTGTCCACGGCGCGAGAATAGTGCGGCGGCGACGCCCGCTGTACCTCCGGTCGGCGTGCGGAGAGCGCGCTGTCCTCGAACTCCGTCAGGATGGTCCTCGTGAGGATGTCGAGAACGTGAGCCGGGCTCCGTCCCAGGGACGAGAGCGGCCAGCACCGGCCCGCTCCACGACGAAGGGAAGCACGATGGGCAAGTATCTGCTGCTGAAGCACTACCGGGGTGCGCCGGCCGCCGTCAACGACGTGCCGATGGACCGGTGGAAGCCGGAGGAGGTCTCCGCGCACGTCCAGTACATGCGGGACTTCGCCGCCCGGCTCGAGGAGACGGGCGAGTACGTGGACGGGCAGGCGCTGTCCCCGGAGGGCATGTTCGTGCGGTACGACGGCGAGGGCCGCCCGCCCGTCACGGACGGGCCGTTCCCCGAGACGAAGGACCTGATCGCCGGGTGGATGGTCATCGACGTGGAGAGCCACGAACGGGCCGTGAAGCTGGCCGGCGAGCTGTCCGCGGCACCGGGGGCCGGAGGCCGGCCCATCCACGAATGGCTCGAGCTGCGCCCGTTCCTCGACGAGTCCGCCGCGGCGACGGACTGACCGGGACCGCCGTGGACGAGATCCTGCTCCGGGAGCTCACCCCCGCGGTGACCGCCGTCCTCTGCCGTCGTGGAGCCGACTTCGCGACGGCGGAGGACGCGGTGCAGGAGGCCCTGGTCGAGGCGCTGCGCGTCTGGCCGGACGATCCGCCCCGGGACCCCCGCGGCTGGCTCGTCACCGTGGCCTGGCGCAAGTTCGTCGACGTCTCCCGTGCCGAGACCTCCCGGCGACGCCGCGAGCTCCGTGTCGACGCCGAGCCCGCTCCCGGCGCCGGCACGTCGGCGGACGACACGCTGTGGCTGTACTTCCTGTGCGCGCACCCGTCGCTCACGCCTGCCTCCGCGGTCGCTCTCACCCTCCGCGCCGTCGGCGGGCTGACCACCGGGCAGATCGCCCAGGCGTACCTGGTGCCCGAGGCGACGATGGCGCAACGGATCAGCCGGGCGAAGCGCACCGTCGCGGAGGTCCGGCTCGGCCGGCCCGGGGACGTCTCCACGGTGCTCCGTGTGCTGTACCTGGTCTTCAACGAGGGCTACTCGGGCGACGTCGACCTCGCGGCCGAGGCGATCCGGCTCACGCGCGAGCTCGCGGCGCGCACCGACCACCCGGAGGTCGCAGGACTGCTCGCCCTGATGCTGCTCCACCACGCCCGCCGGCCCGCGCGCACCGCTGCCGACGGGAGCCTGGTGCCCCTGGCCGACCAGGACCGTAGCCGGTGGGACACGGCGCTGATCGCCGAGGGCGTCGAGAGGCTGCAGGCGGTGCTGGCCCGGGACCGGCTGGGCGAGTACCAGGCCCAGGCGGCCGTCGCGGCTCTGCACGCCGATGCCCGGACCGTCGAGGAGACGGACTGGGTGCAGGTCGTGGAGTGGTATGACGAGCTCGTGCGCCTGACGGACAACCCGGTCGTCCGCCTCAACCGCGCCGTCGCCGTCGGGGAGGCCGACGGGCCCGGCGCCGGCCTGGCCGCACTGTCGGGGCTGGACCCGGGCCTACCTCGCTACCGGGCCGCCCAGGCGTACCTGTACGAGCAGGCCGGCGACCGGGCGACGGCCGCCCGCTGCTATGCGGAGGCCGCGCGGCAGGCGACGAGCGTGCCGGAACGCGACCACCTGACGCGCCAGGCCGCCAGGCTCAACGTCGGAAGGGGTGCATGAGCAGGGCGAGCGGGCCTGAGATCCCGGTGGTGGTGATCAGGCGCCGGCGGGTGCCCAGGCTCCGATGATGACCGCCATGACGGCGAACGTCACGAGCTCGTGCGCCACGTTCATCGTGGTCAGCGCGGTGGGGCGGCCCTCGAATGCATCATGGGTGACGAACCGCGCGGCGGTGAAGCCCGCCCAGAGGAACCCGGCCGTCGCCAGTGCGGCACCGAGGAACCCGCCGCCGTAGAACTCCCAGGCGATGAACGTGGCTCCCGCCAGGACCCAGGCGGACACGAAGCTGACGACCACGGTCACGACGATGGGGCCGACAGCGCTGCCCTGCTTGTCGGGGTCCACCCGTGCCAGGCGCTTCCACCGGTTGCCGAACACGCGCGGCGTGTACCAGACCGACCCGACGACCACCGTCGAGAGCGTGGCGACGAGGACGGCCCAGTAGTTGATCTCGGGAACCATGCGGTGCTCCTTCGCTTGCGCACATGCCGACCGGTCACCGGCTCTACGCTGGGCATCATGGCAGCCCTGATCAACCCGAGCATCCTGTCCGCCGACTTCGCGAACCTCGAGCGGGACCTGCAGCTCATCACGTCCGCGGACTACGCGCACGTCGACGTCATGGACAACCACTTCGTGCCGAACCTGACGCTCGGTCTCCCGGTCTTCGAACGCCTGGCGCAGGTCTCACCCGTCCCGATCGACGGGCACCTGATGATCGACGACCCCGACCGTTGGGCGCCGGCGTACGCCGAGGCGGGCGCCGCCTCGGTCACCTTCCACGCCGAGGCGGCGCAGGCCCCCGTCCGACTCGCCCGGGAGCTGCGGCGCCTGGGCGCGCGTGCCGGCGTGGCCCTGCGGCCCGCGACACCGGTGGAGCCGTTCCTCGACCTGCTGGGGGAGGTCGACATGATCCTGGTGATGACCGTCGAGCCCGGGTTCGGCGGTCAGTCCTTCATCGACGGGACGCTGCCGAAGATCCGCCGGGCCCGCGAGGCCGTCAGCGAGGCCGGCCTGGACGTCCACATCCAGGTCGACGGGGGAGTGTCGCGCGAGACGATCGACCGGGCCGCCGACGCCGGGGCGAACGTGTTCGTCGCCGGGTCGGCCGTCTTCGGCGCCGAGAACGTCCCGGCCGAGATCGAGGCGCTGCGCGACCTGGCGAGCCGGCACGCCCACTGACGGCAAGATCAGCGCGTCCGCCGACATGTTCCGGGTTCGAGGTGGAGCATCAGCGACGCACCGGCCGCGTCGGTGCGGGCGGTGGCCGGTGTCGCGTGTGCCGTGGGTTCGCTCACACGCTGCGCGGAGGCCGGTGGCGACGAGTCGTGCCTTGACTGGCCTCTCCACGACACGCCGGGGGCGGCGGGGGAGAGGGCCGACGTCCTCTCGGTGCCGCAGACGTGCCACGGCGGTGGTCCGTACCCGCAGGGCGGACCCCTCGACGGCGAGGGCGAGATGGTGCTGATCCTGCACGACGACGCGGAGCTCGGGCTGCGCACGGTCACGCCGTTCGACGGGGTGGTGCCGCTGGCCCCGGACGGTGGCCTGGCGGATCGCTGGCCGACCGACCATCACCGGCCCTGCATCGCCGGTCTCGTCGTTTCGAGAAAAATAGTGTGCCAAGCACCGATAACCACACGTGCCTCACGTCCCGCGACCCGGAACAGGAGCCCCGAGGGCAGGGGCCGGCGTCTAGGCTGGTGGGGTGAAGACCTTCGACTCCCTGTATGCCGAGCTGTCCGAGAAGGCCCGGACCCGACCCGCCGGGTCGGGGACCGTCGCGCAGCTGGACGCCGGCGTGCACGCGATCGGCAAGAAGATCGTCGAGGAGGCCGCCGAGGTGTGGATGGCCGCCGAGCACGAGTCCGACGAGGAGGCCGCCGAGGAGATCTCGCAGCTGCTCTACCACCTGCAGGTGCTGATGGTCGCCAAGGGGCTCACCCTGGAGGACGTGTACGCGCATCTGTGAGCGCCCGGTCCGGCGTCCTCTCCCGACGCCGGACGCGCAGCGCGCGCTCCGGATCGCCCCACCGCCGTCGTCCCGCCCGAACCGAACGAGGTAACCCGTTGCTCCGCATCGCCGTCCCGAACAAGGGATCGCTCTCCACGCCCGCCACCGAGATGCTGCGCGAGGCCGGCTACCGCCAGCGTCGCGACACCCGTGAGCTCGTGCTCACCGACGCCGACAACGGCGTCGAGTTCTTCTTCCTGCGCCCGCGGGACGTCGCCGTCTACGTCGGGGCCGGCACGGTCGACGTGGGGATCACCGGGCGCGACCTGATGCTCGACTCCGACGCGGACGCGGTCGAGCACCTGCCGCTCGGTTTCGCCGGGTCGACCTTCCGGTTCGCCGCGCCGGCAGGCACGATCGACGACGTCGCCCAGATCGCCGGCAAGCGCGTCGCGTCGTCGTACACCACGCTCGTCCGGACGCACCTGGCGCGCCAGGGCGTCGAACCCGCAGCCATCGTCCACCTCGACGGAGCGGTGGAGAGCTCGGTCCGGCTCGGCGTCGCGGACGTCATCGCCGACGTCGTCGAGACGGGCACGACGCTCCGGGCCGCCGGGCTCGAGGTCTTCGGTGAGCCGATCCTGCGGTCCGAGGCCGTCCTCATCCGTCGCTCCGGTGACGACGTGCCCGCCGGGATCGACATCCTCACGCGCCGTCTGCAGGGCGTCATCACCGCTCGCGAGTACGTCCTGCTCGACTACGACGTGCCGACGGAGCTGCTCGACGCGGCCGTGGCCGTGACGCCAGGGTTCGAGTCGCCCACGGTCTCGCCGCTGCACAACGGCCAGTCCGCCGCGGTCCGGTCGATGGTGCGTCGCTCGGAGACCAACCAGGTCATGGACGCGCTGTACGACGTCGGCGCCCGCGGCATCCTCGTGACCCGCATCCACGCCTCGCGCCTCTGACCATGAGCGGCGACGGTGCGCGGGACCGCTTCCGGACCTTCCGTCCGTGGTGGACGCGCGTCGCCGTCGTGGTCACGGGAGTCGTCGCGGCCGGCGGGAGCCTGCTGGTGGGGGTGTTCGCCGCGGAGGGGGTCCTGCTCGGGCCCGGCACGCGCGTCACCTTCGTCGCCTTCGCGATCTTCGCCGTCTGGCTGCTCTGGCGGCTCGGCGGCGTGCACGCCGCTCCGGACCGGGACGGGCTCACGGTCCGCAACGTGATCCGGAGGCGACGCGTCGCCTGGCCCGAGATCGTCGCCGTGCGGCTCACCGTGAACGACCCGTGGGTCGTCCTCGACCTGTCCGACGGCGGCACCCTGGCCGTGATGGGCATCCAGCGCGCCGACGGCGAACGAGGGATGGCGGAGGCCCGCCGGCTGCAGGAGCTGGTCCGGCAGCTCGGCGAGGCCTCCGAGGGGGCCTGAGCCCCGCGGCGATCAGTGCGCGGCGTGGACGGGCCGGCGCTCCGTGCGGGGCGCACGACGCTCCGGGGCACCCTTGTCGACCGAGATGCGCAGCTGGCGGCCGGCGACGTTGGCGCGACCGATACGGTTCATCGTCGCGTCGTCGAGCGGCTTGGTGATGTCGACCAGGGAAAAGTTGCCGAAGATGTCGATCTTGCCGATGTCGCCACCACGCAGACCGCCCTCGTTCGTCAGCGCGCCGACGATGCCGCGCGGCTGGGCTCCGTGGGTGTGCCCGACCGCGATGCGGTAGCGCGTCCCCTCGGCCGGACGGCGGATGCCACGACCGCGGTCGTCGCGGTCCGCGCGGGGGTGGCGCCGCGTGCGGTCGCCGTCGCGGTCGCCCCGCTCGGCACGGTGCGTCTCCCGGGTGCGGCCGCCCATGACCTCGGCGCGCTCCTTCTCGTACTCCTCCTGCGCTGCCCGGTGGGCCGGACCGTCGTCCCCGACCGCGAGCGCCAGGAGCGCGGCGGCGACCTCGGCGGCGTCGGCCGTGGTGCCGTCCTCGCGGGGTGCGAGGTGCTCGCGCAGGAGCTCCGTGTACAGGTCGAGCCGGCCGGCCTCGAGACGGGCGGGCACCGTGCCGAGGATGGTGCGGGCGCGGTGCGCGGAGACGTCGCGAGGTGAGGGGATCTCGGCCTCGACGAGCTTGGCGCGGATGGTGCGCTCGATGTGCTTGAGCTTGCCCCGCTCGTGCGGGGTGATGAACGACAGCGCCTTGCCGGTGCGCCCGGCACGGCCGGTGCGGCCGATGCGGTGGACGTAGGCCTCGGCCTCGCGGGGGATGTCGAAGTTGACGACGAGGCCGATGCGGTCGACGTCGAGGCCGCGGGCGGCGACGTCGGTGGCGACGAGGACGTCGAGGGAGCCGTTGCGGAGCCGCTCGACGATCTTTTCGCGCTCCTTCTGGGCGACGTCGCCGGAGATGGTGGCGGCCGAGACGCCGCGCTCGACGAGGGCGACCCCGACCTCTTCGGCAGCGGCGCGCGTGCGGGTGAAGACGATGGTGGCGTCCGCCTCCGAGGTCGCCAGCACGCGGACGAGCGAGCCGACCTTGTGGCGGAACGGCACGACGGCGTAGGTCTGCTCGACGCTCGTGACGGTGCTGGACTGCCGGGAGACGGCGACCTGGACCGGGTTGTCGAGGTGGGTGTCGGCGACGGCGCGGATGGCCGGGGGCATCGTGGCGGAGAACAGGGCGACCTGCCGCTCGGTGGACGCCTGGCCGAAGATCTTCTCGACGTCCTCGGCAAAGCCCATGCGGAGCATCTCGTCGGCCTCGTCGAGGACGAGGAACTTGACGGTGTCGAGGTGGAGCGAGCCCCTCTCGAGGTGGTCCATGACGCGGCCGGGCGTGCCGACGACGACGTGGACGCCGTCGCGCAGCGCGCGCTGCTGGGGCACGTACGGCGCACCGCCGTAGACGGGCAGCACGTGCACGCCGGGCAGGTGGGTGGCGAAGCTCTCGACGGCGTCGGCGACCTGCATGGCCAGCTCGCGGGTGGGTGCCAGGACGAGTGCCTGGACGTGGCCGCGCGAGACGTCGGCGCCCGGGTCGACGGCGGCGAGCAGCGGGATGCCGAAGGCGGCGGTCTTGCCGGTGCCCGTCTGGGCGACGCCGGTGATGTCGCGGCCGGCGAGGAGCGCGGGGATGGCCTCGGCCTGGATGGGCGAGGGAGTGGTGAAGCCGAGGTCGTCGACGGCCTTCTGCAGCGGTGCAGGCAGGTGGAGGTCGGCGAAGGTGGCCTGGGGCTCGGTGGGCAGCGTGGAGTCAGGGGTGCTCATGGCGAAGGGTGACCGTTCCGTCGGGTGCGGGGTGGGAGTCCTGCCACGCCTTGCGGCACGGCGGTCGCTCGGTCCCGGACACACACCTGCACCTGGCCGTTTTCTTGGTTGCCAGGGCCTACGAACACGCGGGAAGACGACGAACTCCGAATGGATTGGTTCCATCGTACGGGCCGCGAGCGCCGACCGGCAGGGGAGGGGCCGGTGAGTTTGCCCACTGCGACGTGATCTGCCCGCTCCTGCGTAGGATGTGCCCGGCAGGCTCTCGAGGGACTCAGGCGGTGATCGTGCACGCAGGGCAGGGTGGTTCAGCCGTGTGGACGGTGCCGAACGCGGTGAGCATGGTGCGTCTGGCGCTGGTGCCGGTGTTTGCCGTGCTGATCGTCTCGGGCGAGGACGTGTGGGCGCTGATCGTGCTCGCTGTCTCGGGCGCCAGCGACTGGTTGGACGGTTTCCTGGCGCGGCGTCTGGACCAGGTGACCAAGCTGGGTCAGGTGCTGGACCCGGCGGCGGACCGCTTGTTCATCCTGGTGACGCTGATCGGTCTGCTGTGGCGTGGTGTGGTCCCGTGGTGGGTGCTGGCGCTGGTCGTGCTGCGGGACGTGCTGCTTGCCTGCCTGGCGCCGGTGCTGGCGCGGTACGGCTACGGGCCGCTCGCGGTCACCATGGTCGGCAAGGCCGGGACCTTCGCGCTGCTGTACGCCTTCCCGCTGCTGCTCCTGGCGCAGACCCCGGGTCCGGTCGGGACGGTCTCGCGGGCGGTGGGCTGGGCGTTCGCCGCCTGGGGGATCGGCCTGTACTGGCTGGCCGGCTGGCACTACCTGGCGCAGACGCGTCGGTTGGTCCGGGCCGAGCGTGACCGCGAGCGCCGGGAGGGCCCGGCATGACGTCTCCGGCGTCGAGGCGCCCGGACGAGTCCATGACGTTGCTGGTCGAGGTCATGGAGAAGCCGCTGGATCCTGGTTACGCGGAGGCGGCGCGGCGGCGCGGCTCCGGTCAGGTACCGGCGCGCGGGGCTGGTCCGTTGTTGCTGCTGCTGGTGGCGGTGCTGCTGGGGCTCATGACCGTCACGGCCGCTCAGGAGCTGCGCGCGCCGTCGGAGGGCCCGTCGGCGCGTGAGGTGCTGGAGCAGGAGATCGACGAACGGCAGCGGACGGCGGACGCGTTGCGTGAGCAGACCGTCGTGCTGAACGACGAGATCGAGGAGCTGCAGTCGGCCGCCCTGACGGAGGCTGACCAGGGGCTCCTCGAGCAGCTGCGGCTGGACGGGGTCGTGACGGGGTCGACGGCGGTGTCGGGCCCCGGGCTGCTGCTCACGCTGAGCGACGACGAGGGGGAGCCGGGGCCGGACCAGGCTCCCTCCGACTCCCGGGTCCAGGCCGTCGACCTGCAGACGGTGGTCAACGCCCTGTGGGCCTCGGGGGCCGAGGCCATCAGCGTGGGCGGGCAGCGCCTGACGTCGCTGTCGGCGATCCGGCACGCGGGGGAGGCCATCCTGGTGGACCTCGTCCCGCTGCCGGGGCCGTCGTACGAGGTCCGGGCGATCGGTGACCCGGAGGACATGCAGGCCGCGTACGCTCGGACCGGCGCCCCGGCCTACACCCAGCTGTTGGCGTCGGAGTGGGGGATCGAGTCGTCCATGAGCGTCGTGGAGGACATCGATCTGCCGAGCGTGGGCAGTCAGGGTCTGCGCTATGCGGAGCCGGTGGAGCCGGGTCCGGACAAGACTGAGGAGGAGGACCCATGATCGCGGTCGTCGGGCTCGTGATCGGCGTGGTGGCGGGGTTGGTTCTGCACCCGACCGTGCCGGTCGCGCTGCAGCCGTACCTGCCGATCGCCGTGGTGGCAGCGCTGGACGCCCTCTTCGGCGGGTTGCGTGCCAAGCTCGACGGCTTGTTCGACGACAAGGTGTTCGTCGTGTCGTTCCTGTCGAACGTCCTCGTGGCGGCCTTCATCGTGTTCCTCGGTGACCAGCTCGGTGTGGGGTCCCAGCTGTCCACCGCGGTGGTGGTCGTGCTCGGTATCCGCATCTTCTCCAACGCGGCCGCGATCCGACGGCACCTGTTCAAGGCATGAGCATGGGCGAGGACCGGCGCGAGGACAGTCCCGAGGAGGCCGCGGCGACGCCACCGGGGACGTGGCCCGGTCCGGGGACGGGCTCCGTACCGCAGGTGAGCGCGCGGCCGGCCGACGACGAGGAGGTCGTCGCCACGACCACCGACGCAGGGCACGACCCGGCACCGGTCGGCGGCTGGCGCGCCCTGGGCCGGGCGCTGCGACCGCGGGCGAACCGCTCGCAGCTGCTCGCCGCCGTCCTGTGCGCCGCCCTCGGGTTCGCGCTGGTCGTCCAGGTCCAGCAGTCGGCCCAGGACCCGTTGTCGTCGGCCCGCCAGGACGACCTCGTACGGTTGCTCGACGAGGTCACCCAGCGGTCGGAGCAGCTGGCCGACCAGGTCGAGGAGCTGTCCTCCACCCGCGACGAGCTGCAGTCGGGCACCGGCCAGGCCCAGGCGGCCGTCGACCTCGCCGAGGAGCGGGCCAGCGCCGAAGGCATCCTCTCGGGCCGCCTGCCCGCCGTCGGCCCGGGCCTGGAGGTCGTCATCCGGGACCCGCAGGGTGCGTTGGAGGCGTCGGCCCTGTTCAACGTGCTCGAGGAGCTGCGCAACGCCGGCGCCGAGGTCGTCGAGCTCAACGACGTCCGCCTGGTCACCTCCACCTGGTTCCGTGACACCGACGAGGGCATCGTGGTCGACGACGAACCGCTGGACCCGCCCTACCGGTGGACGGTCATCGGGGACCCGGCGACCCTCAGCCCCGCTCTGGAGATCCCCGGCGGCGCGCTGGCGACGGTGCGCACCGCGGGCGCCGAGGCCACGACGTTCGAGCACGACGAGATCGAGGTCGACGCCGTGCGCGAGCCCGCGGAGCCGCAGTACGCGACCCCGGAGCGTCCGGAGGGCTGACCACAGCACGTCGCTGCTTTCCGCCGGGACCGCTCACGGGGTAGGTTTGTCGGACGACGGCGCACGTCGGACCGCGCGACCCAGCCAGGAGGACTGATGACGGACCCCCGCGCACTCCCGCACGACTCGGGTGTCGACACCACGGCCCACCTCGGCAGGTTCGGTGCGCCCGCCGAGGAGCAGACCCCCCGGATCCCGCTGACCGCGGAGGAGAGCGCCGCGGTCGCCGCGCTGCCGCGGCACTCGGCGCTGCTGGTGGTGCAGTACGGGTCCGGAGCCGTCGGCGAACGGTTCCTGCTGGACTCCGACCGCACCGTCGCCGGGCGCAGCGAGACCGCGGAGATCTTCCTCGACGACGTCACCGTCTCGCGCAAGCACGCCGAGTTCGTCCGTGAGGCGGACCGGTTCGTGGTCCGCGACATCGGTTCCCTGAACGGCACGTACGTCAACCGCGACCGCATCGACGCGGCCACGCTCAGCACCGGCGACGAGGTGCAGATCGGCAAGTTCCGGATGTCCTTCCACGCGAGCCCGCAGGCGCCGCGGGACGACCAGGCGCCGGTCCCGTGACCCTGGGGGCCGGGGCCGAGCAGGCTCCGGAGCCCGACGACGTCCCCGAGCCGTGGCCGCGGGGCATCTCGAGGCACGCCTCGATGCGGATCTCGGAGGTCCTCGGTCAGCTGCGCGGTGACTTTCCCTCCGTGTCGCACTCCAAGCTGAGGTTCCTCGAGGAGCAGGGACTGATCACGCCCGTCAGGACGCCGGCGGGCTACCGGCAGTACAGCGCGGCGGACGTCGAGAGGCTGCGCTTCGTCCTGGCGGAGCAGCGTGACTCCTACCTGCCGCTGAAGGTCATCAAGGAACGTCTCGCCGCCATGGACGCCGGGGAGCCCGCTCCTGGTCCGGTGCCCCGGCTGGCCGCGCCGGCACCGGCCGAACCGTCGCGCCGCCGCTGGACCGTCGAGTCGGTCAGCGAGGCGACCGGCGTCTCCACGGACGCCGTGCGCTCGTTGGTCGTCGCGGGCGTGCTGCGGACTTCGTCGGGCTACCTGGACGCCTCCGCGCCGGAGATCGTGCGTCTGGCGGGCCGGCTCGCCGAGCACGGCATCGAACCGCGCCACCTGCGCCCTCTGCGGTCCTCCGCCGACCGGCACGTCGGCCTCGTGGACCAGGTGGTCGCGCCCTACCGCAGCCAGCAGACGTCCGACGGCCGAGCGCACGCCGCCGAGCTCGCCGAGGAGCTCGGCGAGCTCGTGGCCCGCCTGCACAGCGCCTGGGTGCGCGAGGGCACCGCCCAGCTGCGGTGAGCCGGCACCCACGGCCCGGCTCCGGAGCGCGGGCACGCTTCGAGCGTCATACCGTGGACGGTGTGGAGAGCGACGACGGGGCCGAAGCACCGATGGTGCCGGTCGAGGTGCTCGGGGTGCGCCAGCAGCAGCGCGACCAGGAGATCGTGGTGCTGCTGTTCGACACGGCTGCCGAGCTGGCCGTGCCCATCGTGATCGGCGCCCGGGAGGCCTCCGCCATCGCGATGGCTCAGGCCGGCGTCGCCACGCCCCGTCCGATGACCCACGACCTGCTGCGCGACCTGCTCGGCGCCGTGGGGGTCGACCTGGAGCGCGTCGAGATCGTCGCGCTCGACGGCGGCATCTTCTTCGCCGAGCTGGTGCTCTCGACCGGGGTGCGGCTCGACTCGCGGGCTTCCGACGCGATCGCGCTCGCCGTGCGCACCGAGAGCCCGGTGCTCTGCTCGGCCGAGGTCGTCGCCGCCGCCGGAGTCGAGATCGTCGACCTGGACCAGCAGAAAGAGGTCGAGAAGTTCCGTGACTTCCTCGACCACGTCACGGCCGAGGACTTCACGAGCCCCGGGGGGTCGTCCGACCCCGGGGACGACACACCACCATGACCTTCAAGCCCAACCTGAAGGTTCCCGGCTATCGTGGGGACGAACCCTCCACCGGAGGTTCACGGTCGCCGCGGCAGGTCATCGGTCCGCATCGGTCCGCGACACGCCGAACCGCTCGAGTGCGACGTCGTTGACGGCCCTGGGGGGCGGTCCTAGCGTGGAACCGACATCTTGGAGGCACAGTGAACAGCAGCGGTGAGGTGAGCGCCGAGGTCGGCGCGGTACCGGCCGGCGCCCAAGGGCTTCTCTTCGGCGAGGACCTGTCGGAGCAGGACGGCGGCACCGGGTATCGCGGGACCACGGCGTGCCGGGTAGCCGGCATCACGTACCGGCAGCTCGACTACTGGGCCCGGACCGGCCTCGTGGAGCCGTCGATCCGCTCCGCCAGCGGTTCGGGGACCCATCGGCTGTACAGCTTCCGCGACGTCCTCGTGCTCAAGGTGGTCAAGCGGCTCCTCGACACCGGGGTGTCCCTGCAGCAGATCCGCGCCGCCGTCACCCAGCTGCGGATGCGCGGCGTCGACGACCTCGCGCAGATCACGTTGATGAGCGACGGGGCCTCGGTGTACGAGTGCACCTCGGCCGACGAGGTCGTCGACCTCGTCCAGGGCGGCCAGGGCGTGTTCGGCATCGCCGTGGGGCGGGTGTGGCGCGAGATCGAGGGCACGCTCTCCCAGATGCCGACCGAGTCGCTCGAGGACGACGGTCACGACGACGGGCCGCACGGGGAGGACGAGCTCGCTGCGCGCCGTCGCGCACGACACGTCGGCTGAGCCGTGCACCTGAACGCCCGCCTGCACGCGGTGGAACCGGGGGAGGAGCTGCAGCTCGGCAGCGCGGGTGCGCGCCGGTGGCGGTGAGCACGCTCCGATCCACCCCGCCTACCCCGGATCGAGACCGCACCCAGACGGTCACGCTGGCCGGGGCCACCGTCCACCACCCCTGCGAGTCCCTCGAGGTCCGACGCGCGCCGACCGGGTGGTGCTTCGTGCGGCGTTCAGAGCAGCGGCTCGAGGGGCTCGAGGACGCGCTCCGCGATCTTGGTCAGTGTCGAGCGTTCGCGCCACTCGTCGTAGGTGAGCTCGTGGGAGTTGCTCTCGTCCATGCGGAACACCTCCTCGAGCTTGCTCGCCAGGCCGGTGTCGACGATCTCGAGGTTGATCTCGTAGTTGCCGGTAAGGCTCAGCCGGTCGATGTTCGCCGTGCCCACGGTCGACCAGCGGCCGTCGATGGTCGCGGTCTTGGCGTGGACCATCGCCCCCTCGTACAGCATGATCCGCACCCCGCCGCGCAGGAGCTTGGTGTACCGGCCACGGGCGAGCCAGTCCGCCAGGGAGTGGTTCGAGCGCTCGGGGACGAGCACCCGCACGTCGACGCCGCGGGCGGCCGCGGCCAGCAGCGCCTGGAGGATGTCGCGGTCGGGGATGAAGTAGGCCTGCGTGATGTAGATGTGGCTGGTCGCCCGGTCGATCGCGTCCAGGTAGAGCCCCCGGATGGGGAAGACGAGGTCGCTGGGAGCGTTGCGTGCCGCCCGGAGGCTGGGCTGCCAGTGCTCGGCGCCCCGGTCCTGCAGGACGGGGTGCTTGTGCGTGCGCCACCGGTTCCAGAAGTCGACGAACGCGTTCTGCAGCTCCCACGCCGCGCGGCCCTCCAGCCGGACGTGCGTGTCACGCCACTTGGTGGCGTACTCCTCGCCGATGTTGTACCCACCGACGAACGCGACCGCCTCGTCGACGACGAGGATCTTGCGGTGGTCCCGGCCGGAACGGCGGACGTCGAGGGTGAGCAGACCCGGGCGCAGGGCGGGGAACCGCATGACGTGGACCTGCGGGGGGAAGTGGAAGAACGACTGGGGGACGACGAGGTTCGCGAAGCCGTCGTAGATGACGTAGACCTCGACGCCGCGGGCGACCGCCCGGGAGATCGCCTCCTTGAAGCGCTCGCCCGTGGCGTCGCCCTTCCAGATGTAGGTCTCGAGGAAGACGGTGTGCTGGGCGGCCTCGATGGCCTCGAGCATGGCCTCGAAGAGGTCGTCGCCGTAGGTGTACAGGGTCGCCGTGGTGCCGTCGATCTCGGTCGACATCGGTGCCGCGGTCGGGAACTTCTTGTCGAGAGGGTAGCGCTGCCCACGGATCTTGTCGGTCACCATCACCGCGGCGCCGGCGGTGAGCGGGATCGCTGCGGCGAGCATCGCGGCGCGGCGGGCTGCCTTGCCGATGCGTCTCCAGTCGACCTGGATCCGGACCGGGAGTGCGAGGGGCTGCTGCTGCTGCGGGCTGGGCACACCCTCACGCTAGCGGCGTCGGCGCCGTCGCGCCTGGTGATTCGGCTGCGGAGGCGTGTGAGACCTCCCGCAGAGAGGCGGCGAGGGGGTGCGTGCGGATGGCTGCGGCGAGCTCGCCGTCGATCCGATCGAGATAGGCGCCGGTCGTGGCGATCGAGGCGTGGCCGAGGAGCTCGGCCACGACCTTGACGTCCCACCCGTCGGCGACCAGCAGGGTCGCGGTGGTGTGGCGCAGCGCGTGCGGGGTGGCGGGACGGCGGTAGGGCTCGGGCATCCGCGAGACGGCACGCGCCAGCAGCGCGCGGATCGCCTGGGTGTCGAGCCGCCGGCCGCGCCATGACAGCAGCAGCGCGCGCTGGGCGTCGGCGTCGTCGGGGCGGCGGGTGGCCAGGCGTGGGCGCAGGTCCGTCAGGTACGACTCGAGGGCGGCGGCCAGCGGGGGGCTGAGAGCGACGGTCCGGGTCGCGCCCCCCTTGCCGACGATGCGCCAGCGGGTCTCCTCGGGCTCGCGCGTCAGGTCGGCGACGTCGGCGCGGGCCAGCTCGGAGACGCGGGGGCCGAGGACGATCAGCAGGGCGACGACGAGCCGGTCGCGGGCCGCGAGCGCCTGGTCCGAGCGTGCGGCGGCCGACGACGTCGGGCGGCCCGCGTCCTGGACCGTGGCGACGAGCGCCTGGGCCGCCGAGGCGGACAGCGCGGTGCGCTCGACGCGCAGGCGTTCGCGCACCTTCGCGGGCGGTGAGGCCCACTGCATGGGGTCGGCCTGCACCCAGCAGTGCCGGGCGGCGTGGGAGAAGAAGCGGGTCACGGACTGCCGGAAGCGGTTGACCGTGGCGGTGGACCGGCCCGGTGCGGCCTTGCGGGAGGGGTCCGCGTACCGGCCGTCAGGACCTGACTGGTAGCGCACGAGGGCGTCGTCGACGTCGTCGCCGGTGACGTCGTCGAGCACCCGGCCGGGGCCGAGAAGACCGACGAGCTCGGCGACGTCACGGGCGTAGGACCGTTCGGTGGCGGGGGAGAGGATGCCGCGGACGGTCTCGGTGCGCACCGAGGCGAGGTAGCGGTCCGCCGCCTGGGCGACGGTGAGCCGTTCGAGCCGTGGCGGTGCGACCATCGGGCAACTCCTGTCCGACTGCTGGGTGACCAGGGGAGTGCAGGCCTGTGACCTGCACCGTCATCGGCGTCAGGCTACGTGGCGGCACCGACACGGCGGAGGGTCCTCGCGTCTGACCACTGTGTTGCGGCATACACAATGGTTTGAGCCGAATGTCCGTTTAAGCCTAGCTGTCGATCCGGACGGCGGCCAGATGGTGACCAAGGCCGCCCGGAGCGCCGTTGACCTGCGACCGGGGCGTGCGATCATCGAGACCAGAGCCTGACAGGGCTCCCGGACGAGGGGTGCCGTACCCGGAGCGCGACAAGACGGCATCGGGGAGTGAGTCTCATGTCCTGGATCGTTCTGGTCGTCTCCGGCCTGCTGGAAGCCGTGTGGGCCACGGCGCTGAGCCGTTCCGAGGGTTTCTCGCGGCTCGTGCCCAGCGTGGTGTTCGTCGTGAGCCTGGCAGCCAGCATGGCCGGCCTGGTGTACGCGCTGCGCGAGCTGCCGGTCGGCACGGCGTACGCCGTCTGGGTCGGCATCGGCGCGTCGCTGACTGCCGGCTACGCGATGGCCACCGGGGCCGAGCCGGTCACCGTCGTGCGGATCGCGCTCATCCTGGGCATCGTCGCGTGCGTCGCCGGGCTGAAGCTGACGACGCACTGACGCGGCGAGGGGAGGCGGCCGATGCGCACGACGGCCCTCTTCTTCGCGTGTAATGACATAATGTACATTATCGGTCTTCTGGTCACCGATGCTCCTGCAAGGAGTTCCGAGGGCCTTCGCGCGGCGTCCGTGCGGACCGCGAGTCGTCACCGAGGCTGCGTGGCCGGGCAGATAGCCTCGCCGGTGTGAGGATCGCGGTGACCGGCTCGACCGGCAGGCTCGGGAACCAGGTGGTCGGGCTGCTGGCCCGCTCGAGCGCGTCGTCCCCGCACGAGGTGCTCGCCCTCGCCCGCCGGCCGTCGGTCGTCCCCGCGGTGCACGCCTCGGACACCGTGACCGCCGTGCACGCGGACTACGACGACCTGGGGTCGCTGGAGTCCGCGTTGTACGGCGTCGACGCCTTGGTGTTCGTCTCCAGCGACGGCGACGCCGCGCGCATGATGATCCACCACGAGAACGTCGTCCGGGCCGCCGACACCTGCGGGGTGGGTCACGTCGTCTACCTGAGCGGCGTCGACGTGGACCCGGCCTCACCGTTCTGCTACGCCTTCACCAACGGGTACACCGAGCGGCTCCTGGCTCGGACCCGGTGCGGGTACTCGTTCGCCCGCGCCTCCCTGTTCACCGAGTTCTTCGCGTCCTTCCTCCGACCGGCGCTGTCGTCCGGCGAGCTGCGCGTGCCTGCCGGGAGCGGACGTGTCGCTATCGTCTCGCGGTCCGACGTCGGGCGGGCGCTGGCAGCACTGGCCGTCCTGCCGCCCAGCGGCCGCCACCACGACCTGACAGGTCCGACCGCCCTCTCGCTCGACGACATGGCAGAGGTCCTCACCGAGGTCGCCGGCAGATCTGTGTCCTACGCCGACGTCTCGCCGGAGGTCCATGTCGAGGAGCTGGCCCGCCTCGGAGAGCAACCCTGGTGGATCTACGCCTACTCCACGATGTTCGCCTCCGTCCGCGAGGACCGGTGGAGCACGGTCTCCGACGAGGTGCTCCGGCTCACCGGGCGGGTCCCGACGTCGGTCGCCGACATGGCCGGGCGCTTCGCCTGACGTCACGACCCTGTCGGCCGAGGTTCCCGGTGCACCACCCGCCCCTTTTCCTGCGGTGTCGGTGCGGCTTCGGTGCGCTGGCCCGAGGGACTTCTTGAGCACCTGACGAACCTGCGGCGATCGAGAGCAAGAACCCACGCTGACCTGCGCTCCTGCCGACGGCAGTCTGAGATCGGTCGTCGAGGCTTCAGTCGACCACAGAACGTCGACCTCGGAGCCCACGGTGCACACCTCGTCGAACCGCCCGCCGCGTCACCTCGCTCAGCAGGACCACGCTGACCGCGAGCACGGACCGCGCGTCGTCGTCATCATCCCGGCTCATGACGAGGAGGACGCCCTGCCGGCGACCATCGCCTCGCTGACGCACCAGACCCGGCGGCCGGACGGTGTGCTCGTCGTCTCCGACAACAGCACCGACGCCACGGTCGCCGTGGCGCGTGCGGCCGGAGCGCAGGTCATGGAGACCGTGGCCAACACCGCCCGCAAGGCCGGCGCCCTCGACCAGGCGATCAGCACGGTCACCGAGGACGTCGTCATGGTGCTCGACGCGGACACGACGATCGCGCCGACGTTCATCGAGGAGGGCCTCGGCGTCCTGGCGGCGGAACCGGCCGTGGCCGCCGTCGGCGGAGTCTTCCGCGGTCGTCCGCCGGTCGGCTACCTCCAGCGCTGCCAGGCCAACGAGTACACCCGCTACGGCGTCCAGGTCGACGTCACGGGCCGGACCGCCGTGCTGACCGGGACCGCCGCCCTGGTGCGCCGCGCGGCGCTCGAGGAGGTCGCCGCCGCGCGCGGCACGACACTGCCGGGGCGCCCCGGCGACGTCTACGACCGCGACGCGATCACCGAGGACTCGGAGCTGACGCTGGCGCTGCGGACCCTCGGCCACGAGCTGCGCTCCCCCGTCACCATGAGCTGCACGACCGAGCTGATGCCGACCGCCGGCGACCTGCACCGTCAGCGCGTGCGCTGGTACAAGGGCATGCTGGACAACCTGGCCGCGTACGGCCTGACCCGCACGACGGCCCGCTACTTCGGCCAGCAGCTCATGCTCGTCGTCGGCACGCTGATGATGACGGCGTTCCTCCTGCTCACCGTCGCCACGGTCGTCACCGGGACCTTCGTGCTGTCGCCCCTCTGGGCGACCGTCGGTCTGGTCTTCGTCGCCGAACGGCTGGTGACCGTCTGGGGCGCGGGCGGGCGCGCACGGCTGCTGGCGGCGCTCGTGCTGCCGGAGCTCGTCTACGACCTGGCGCTGCAGCGCGCCTTCGTCCACGCCGTCGCACTGTTCGTGACACGACGCCAGACCACCTGGAACCACGTCACCGCCGCCGCCTGAGCGGCTCGGGCTCACCACTCCCCTGCCCACCGCACGACCGGGCGCGGTCGACCGCACCCGGACACCGAAGAAAACCCACCTGGAGGAGCTCACCATGTACCACTCCACCGTCGCCCAGACCGCCCCCGTCCTCGCCGCCACCGGTGTCGCCACCGCCTTCCATGTCGTCGCCGCCTGGACGCTCCTCGTCGCGGGGCTGGCGCTGGTCACCACGGCACGCGTCCTGCGCCGCCGACGCCAGCGCGCCGTCGTCGCCGGGCAGGCCCTCTGAGGCCGTTCCGGCGTTGCTGGGTGCGCTACGCGGGGCCGGTGACCTGCACGAGGTTGCCGCAGGCGTCGGCGAGTACCGCGGTCGTGACCGGCCCCGTCGACAGCGGCTCCTGGGTGAACCCCACGCCGAGCCCCCGCAGGCTCTCGAGCTCCGCACGCACGTCGTCGACGGCGAACTGGGCGAGCGGGATGCCGTCCGCGACGAGCGCCTCGCCGTAGGGCGTCACCGCGGGGTGCCCGGCGGGCTCGAGGAGCAGCTCCGTGCCCTCGGGGTCGTCGGGTGCCACGACGGTCAGCCACCAGTCGCTGTCCCCAACGCGCCGAGCGGTGATCTGCCGCAGTGGCGTGGCGTCCAGGTCGTGGAACGTGTAGCGGCCCTCGCGCCGGCTCGTGACGAGCCCGGCGGCCTCGAGCACCGCGAGGTGCTGCGAGACGCCCGGGCGCGAGATGTTGAGCTGGAGCTTCATGCTGAGCCGGCCGCAGATCTCGAACAGCGTCTGCCGGACCTCTCCCCTGCCCCGATCGCGCCTTCCTTCCAATGCAACCAGGGGTTGCGCTGGAACGAATCCGGCTCTAGGGTTTAACGCAACCACTAGTTGCAGGAGGATCTGTCATGGAGATGGGGACGATCGAGCGCGACCTGTACGTCGATGCCTCGCCCGAGGTGGTCTTCGATGTCGTCAGCGACCCCGAGCACGTGCGTCGCTGGTGGACGGACGAGGCGGACTACCCCGTCGAGGTCGGGGGCTCCGGGCGCATCGGTTTCAGGGACGCCGCACAGCAGATCAGCTGGGTGCGGTTCACGGTGGTCGAGGCGCTGCCGCACCACCGGTTCTCCTTCCGGTGGACGCACGACGAGGGCGAGACTGCGGGGCGGGGCAACTCGTTCCTGGTCGAGTTCGAGCTCACGCCGGAGGGCTCCGGGACGCGCCTGCGCATGACCGAGTCCGGGTTCCGCGAGCGCGGCTGGTCCGAGGCAGAGGTGGCCGCGGCCTACGCGGACCACGTCGAGGGCTGGAGCCACTTCCTGCCACGACTGCCGGAGTACGCCGAGCGGCTCGGGGCGCGCGCATGAGTGTGCGCGCAGCGATCGACGACCGGCTCTGGTCCGCGGTCGGCGACCCGACCCGGCGCCGGATGCTCGACCTGCTGGTAGCCCAGGGCGCCGGCAGTGCGACGAGCCTGGGTGCGCAGTTGCCGGTGACACGGCAGGCCGTGGCCAAGCATCTGCTGGTGCTCGCTCGCGCCGGGCTCGTGCGCGCCACCACGGAAGGGCGGGAGAAGACCTACCGGGTCGACGCCGATCAGCTGAGCCGTGCCGTGGCCCAGCTGACGGCGGTCGGCACGGCGTGGGACGCCCGCCTGCGCCGGATCAAGGGACTGGCCGAGTCGATCGAGCGCGGCCACCGCGACGAGGACCCGGACGAGACCGAGGAGGGGAAGGTCTGACCGTCGCCCTCGGCACCGCGGCGGGCACAGCGTCGTCGGCCGCGTCGGAACGAGGTCGCCGGGTCCGGACGACGAGGCGATCAGTGGCGTGCACCGACGTAGTCGGCGAGGTGCTCCCCGGTCAGCGTGGACCGCTCGGCGACCAGCTCGGCCGGGGTGCCCTCGAAGACCACCGTGCCGCCGTCGTGCCCGGCTCCGGGGCCGATGTCGATGATGTGGTCGGCGTGGGCCATGACGGCCTGGTGGTGCTCGATGACGATGACGGTCCTGCCGGCGTCGACGAGTCGGTCGAGCAGGCCCAGCAGGTGGGCGACGTCGGCCAGGTGCAGGCCGGTGGTGGGTTCGTCGAGGATGTACGTGCCGCCCTTGTCCCCCATGTGCATCGCCAGCTTGAGGCGTTGGCGCTCGCCGCCGGAGAGCGTGTTGAGGGGCTGTCCGAGGTGGAGGTAGCCGAGGCCGACGTCCTCGAGGTGCGCGAGAATCCTGCGAGCGGCGGGGAGGGTGGCCTCGCCGTCGGAGAAGAAGGCGTGCGCCTGGGCCACGGAGAGGTCGAGGACCTCGGCGATGCTCTTGCCGCCGAGGGTGTAGTCGAGCACCTCGGCCATGAACCGCTTGCCGCCGCAGTCCTCGCAGGGGCTCTCGACGGTCTCCATGAACCCGAGCTCGGTGTAGATGCGGCCGTTGCCCTTGCAGGTCGGGCACGCACCTTCGGAGTTGGCGCTGAACAGGGCCGCCTTGACGTCGTTGGCCTTCGCGAACGCCTTGCGGACGGGTTCGAGCAGGCCTGTGTACGTGGCGGGGTTGGAACGGCGCGAGCCCTTGATGGCGCCCTGGTCGACGACCACGACCCCGTCCCGGTCGGCGAGGCTGCCGTGGATGAGCGAGCTCTTGCCGGAGCCGGCGACACCGGTGACCACGGTGAGCACCCCGGTGGGGACGTCCACGTCGACGTCGCGCAAGTTGTTGCGGGTGGCCCCGCGGATCTCGAGTGCGCCCGTGGGCGGGCGCACGGCGTCCTTGACCTCGACGCGGAAGTCGAGGTGCTTGCCGGTGAGCGTGCCGCTGGTCCGCAGACCCTCGACGGTGCCTTCGTAGCAGATGGTGCCGCCGTCCGACCCGGCACCGGGGCCGAGGTCGACGACGTGGTCCGCGACGGCGATGGCCTCGGGCTTGTGCTCGACGACGAGCACGGTGTTGCCCTTGTCGCGCAGGTCGATCAGGAGGTTGTTCATGCGGGCGATGTCGTGCGGGTGCAGCCCGATGGTGGGCTCGTCGAAGACGTAGGTCACGTCCGTCAGCGCGGAGCCGAGGTGACGGATCATCTTGACCCGCTGCGCCTCTCCCCCGCTGAGGGTGCCGGAGGGGCGGTCGAGGGACAGATAGCCGAGGCCGATCTCGACGAACGAGTCGAACAGGTGCAGCAGGGCGCCGACGAGGGGTGCGACGCCGGGGTCGTCGATGCCGCGGACCCACGAGGCGGCGTCGGTGATCTGCATGCGGCACACGTCGGCGATGCTCGCGCCGGCGATCGTGACCGAGCGGGCGGTCTCGTTGAGGCGGGTGCCGTCGCAGGCGGGGCACGGCCCGAAGGCGGCCGCCCGCTCCACGAAGCGGCGGATGTGGGGTTGCAGCGACTCGGGGTCCTTGGAGAACACCGACTCGCGCAGCTTCGGGATGAGGCCCTGGTAGGTCATGTTCATGCCGAGGGCCTTGACCTTGCCCTTGTCCCGGTACAGCAGGTCGTGGCGCTCGGTGTCGGTGTAGTCGCGGATCGGCTTGTCGCCGTCGACGAACCCCGACTCGGCGAAGCCCTTGACCATCCAGCCGTCGGCCTTGTACCCGGGCACGAGGATGGCGCCGTCGTTGAGCGACCTGGACTCGTCGACGATGACCGACAGGTCCAGGTCGGACACGGTCCCGCGGCCCTCGCACTCGGGGCACATCCCGCCGAGGTAGACCTGGTCGCGCACCACCTTCTTGTCGGTCTTGCCGTCCGCCTTGTCCGTCTTGAACACCCCGCTGGCGCGGGAGGTGGGGATGTTGAAGGAGAACGCCGTGGGCGGGCCGACGTACGGCTCGCCGATGCGGCTGAACAGGTTGCGCAGCATGGCGTTGGCGTCGGTGACCGTGCCCACGGTGGAGCGCACGTTGGCGCCCAGGCGCTCCTGGTCGACGAGGATCGCCGTCGTGATGCCCTCGAGGTGGTCGACGTCGGGGCGCGGCAACGACGGCATGAAGCCCTGCACGAACGTGGAGTAGGTCTCGTCGATCAGACGGCGGGACTCGGCGGCGATCGTGGCGAAGACGAGCGAGCTCTTGCCGGACCCGGACACCCCGGTGAACACGGTGAGCCGGCGTTTGGGCAGCTCGACGTCGACGGCGCGCAGGTTGTTCTCGCGCGCACCGACCACGCGGATCAGGTCGTGGGCGTCGGCGGGACGCGTGGTCGGGGGTGCCTCGGTGCTGGTGGCCATGGTCGGACGGTCTCCTTGGTCGTGGCCGGGGTGCCGTCGTCGGTCCGGCACCCTCAGGCTAGCGCGGGGTGAGCCGCACCACGGGGTAGGTGCGTGCGCTCCTGGCCTGGTACTTCGTCAGGCTATGGATCGCCTCCGACAGGCGCTGCCAGGCGGCCTGCCGGGCCGGGCCGTCGAGCACCGCCACCTCGACGGGCACCGGTCGCGCGCCGTGGACCTCGACAGCGGCGTCGCCGGGGCGGGCGGTGAGGTTGTCGAACCAGTCGGGGTGGCGCTGTCCTCCCCCGGACGCGACCACGACCCAGCCGGCGCCGTCCTCGACGTAGGCCAGCGGGTTCGTCCGGGCTGCGCCGCTGCGCCGTCCGACGGTGTGCAGCACCAGCAGCTCCATGCCCATCTGGGAGCCGCCGCGGGCGCGGATCTTGGACACCGTGCGCGAGTTGGCGGTGTGCTGCAGCCAGCGCGAGAGCCTGCCGGGCCGCTTGGCGGTGACTGTCGTCATCGGGCTCACCTCACCTCGTCGATACGAACCATGTTGCCCGCCGGGTCCCGGAAGGCGCAGTCGCGCACGCCCCACGGCTGCTCGGCCGGTTCGGAGACGACCTCGGCCTCGGCGGCCTGCAGCCGGGCGAAGGTGCCGTCGAGGTCCGTGGTGCCCAGGATGATCGACTGGTAGGAGCCCTTGGCCATCAGCTCGGTGATGGTGCGCCGCTCGTCGTCGGTGATGCCGGGGTCGGCCGCCGGCGGGGTGAGCACCAGCCGGACGTCGCGCTGCGACGGGGCGACGAACGTCAGCCAGCGCATGGTGCCGGAGCCGACGTCCTGGACGAGCTCGAAGCCGAGCAGGTCGCGGTAGAAGCCGAGGGAGGCCTCGGGGTCGGTGTGCGGCAGGAACGTGGTGTGCAGGGTGATGTCCATGCCTGCCACGCTAGACAGGCTCGGACGGCACCGCTTCTCGATTCCTGATCGGTCGGGTGACGCGCTTGGTGACGCAGGACGGCAGCTCGGCCGCACGGTCGGTCCGGGCCCGACGGCGGTACTCGCTGGGCGAGAGGCCCACCAGCTCGGTGAAGCGGGTGGAGAAGGTGCCCAACGAGGACGACCCGACGGCGAAGCACACCTCGGTCACGCTCAGGTCGCCGCGGCGCAGCAGCGCCATCGCCCGCTCGACGCGACGCGTCATCAGGTAGCTGTACGGCGACTCGCCGTAGGCGGCCTTGAACTGTCGGCTCAGGTGCCCGGCGGACATCCCCACGCCGGCCGCGAGCGCCTCGACGTCCAGGGGGCTGGCGTGCTCGCGGTCGATGCGGTCGCGCACGCGGCGCAGCAGGGCGAGGTCGCGCAGGCGTTGCTCGGCGGCGGTGCGGGTGCCCATGGCCTCGATGCTGCCATGCGCGCGCTGCGCAGGCCGACCGTCGACGGCGTGCGGGTCAGCGGGTCCCGAGGCGGTCGCGCAGGTGGGCGGCAAGGCGCACGGACGCCTCGATCTCGGCACGACGGATCGAGACGGACTCCACGTTGAAGCCGTACGGGATGTCGTGCCGGGTGCAGAACTGCGCCAGGTCCTCGGCGATGGCGAGGCACTGGTCGAAGGAGGTGGCCAACGGGTCGGCGGCGTGGCGCAGGTCGTTGCGCATCCAGCGCGGCACGTGCACGCCGAGCCACTCCAGGAACTCCAGGGTCTTGCGCGAGCCGCAGATCGAGAGCGTGAAGATCACGGGGGCCGGCGGGCGACCGTCGTTGGCGCAGGCGTAGCGGTAGTCCGAGACCATGGACTTGGCCGCGCCGACGTCGTAGACGACCTGCGTGACGAAGAACCCGACGCCGGCGGACTCCTTGCGGCGCATCCGCTCGTGCTCGCGGCCCCCGGTCTCGTGACGCTCGGGGATCGCCACTCCCCCGAGCGGCAGCTCCGGGGCGTGGGTGCGGCACAGGCGCTGGGCCTCGGTCAGGGTGGTGCGCACGGTGCTGTCGCTGGAGGAGGCTCCCACCAGCACGGTGCTGACCTGACGGGGGTCCTGGGCGCCGAGCCAGTCGGTCAGCTCGTCGGCGGTGTACTTGCCGGCGCTGCGGTAGACGACCACAGGGCGGTCCCACCCGGTCAGGTACCGGGTGCGGAACTCGCCGGGGTCGAGGGTCGGCAGGTAGGGGAAGGGACGCTCGTCGGGGTTGCGGTCGGTCTCGTCGTCGATGTCGTACAGCACCAGGGCGTCGAGATCGAGACCCGCCAGCCGTTCCACGGTGCGGTCGGCGATGCGCTGGGCGTCCTCGGAGCTGGTGGTGCGCCGTGGCGGGGTGATGGCGAAGAGCAGCAGCCCGCCCTGGCGTCGCCGCGCCTGCTCGGTGAGTTCCAACGTCTCCTCCTGCGTGCTGCCCCTGGCTCGGTCCGGTCCGTCGGCAGGCTGCCGCTCAGTCCTGCTCGACGAGCGTGACGGTCGAGTCCTCTGCGGTGAGGGTGAGCGTGCTGCCGTCGAGCGTGAGCGTCGGCTCGGCGCGCAGGAGCGCGCTGAACCACTCGTCCTGCGCCATGAGCTCGTCCGCGCACCCCATCATGGTCGAGCGCATCTCACCGGTCAGCCGCAGGGTGCCGTCGTCCCACGTGGCGGGCGCCGACATGCTGTTGCAGCCGGGCTGGGCGCCCACGGAGTCCTCGGTGAACGCCAGCACTACCTGGCTGCCCGCGGCGAGCTCGTGACCGGTGGCGTCGGTGGCGACGAAGGACCGCCCAGCGACGTCACCGGTGCCGCCCGCGCAGCTCGCCAGCACCCCGACGAGCACCACGGCGAGCACCGGGGGCAGCAGGGCGGTGGACAGCAGTCGGCGCGAGGCAGGAGCGATCACCCGGCCAGGCTAGCGGCCCGGCCGGGCGGTGCGCCCGGCGTGGCCACGCGCCTGGCCGGGCAGGTCGGCCGGGCGCACCGGCTCAGGGCGCCGCGACCGAGCGCACGGCCTCCGCGACGGACTCGGCCACGCGGTGGTCGAAGACGCCGGGGATGACGAAGGCGCTGTTGAGCTCGTCGTCGGCGACGACGTCGGCGATGGCCAGGGCGGCCACCCGCAGCAGCTCGTCGGTGATCTCGGTGGCGCCGACGTCGAGCAGTCCGCGAAACAGGCCGGGGAAGGCCAGGACGTTGTTGATCTGGTTGGGGTGGTCGCTGCGTCCGGTGGCCACGACGGCGGCGTGCTCGGCGGCCTCGACGGGGTCGACCTCCGGGGTCGGGTTGGCCAGCGCGAACACGATCGCGTCGTCGGCCATCGCGGCGACGTCGGCGCCGGTGAGGATGTTGCCCGCCGAGACGCCGACGAACACGTCCGCGCCGGCCAGGGCCTCGGTCAGGGTGCCCTCGAAGCGGTCGGGGTTCGTGTGCTCGGCGATCCAGCTGCGGTGCGGGTCGCCGTTGGCGCGCCCGGGGTGCAGTGCGCCCTCGCGGCCGAACGCCACGATGTGCGCGGCGCCCTGGGCCTTGAGCAGGCGGATGATCGCGTTGCCGGCCGCGCCGACGCCGGAGACGACGATGCGGACGTCCTCGAGCTTCTTGGCGACCACCTTCAGCGCGTTGACCAGGGCGGCCAGGACGACGATGGCGGTGCCGTGCTGGTCGTCGTGGAAGACGGGGATGTCGAGCTCGGTACGCAGACGAGCCTCGATCTCGAAGCAGCGCGGGGCCGAGATGTCTTCGAGGTTGACCCCGCCGTACACCGGGGCCAGGGCCTTGACGATCGAGATGATCTCCTCGGTGTCGGTGGTGTCCAGGCACACGGGCCAGGCGTCGACGCCGGCGAACTGCTTGAACAGGGCTGCCTTGCCCTCCATCACCGGCAGGGCGGCGGCCGGACCGACGTCCCCCAGCCCGAGCACCGCGGTGCCGTCGGTGACCACCGCCACGGTGTTGCGCTTGATGGTCAGGCGGCGCGCGTCGTCGGGATTCTCGGCGATGGCGGTGCACACGCGAGCCACCCCCGGGGTGTACGCGCGCGACAGGTCGCGCCGCGTCTTGATGGGGGCCTTGAGGGCGACCTCGATCTTGCCGCCCAGGTGCAGCAGGAACGTCGAGTCCGACCACTTGAGCACGTGCACGCCCTCGAGCGACTCGAGCGTGGCCACCACCCGCTCGCCGTGCCGGGTGTCGACGGTGTCGCAGGTGACGTCCACCACGAGACCCTCGGGCGTGGAGTGCGCGACGTCGACGCCGGTCACGGCGGCGCCCGCGTCGGCGACCGCGGCGACCACGGTGCTCGTGGCGCGCTGCGAAGCGGGGACCTGCACGCGCAGGGTGATGGTGTAGCCGGGGCTGGGAAGCGCCACGATGCCTTCCTTCTGCGGCGGCGACGGTGCCGCCCGGTGGTTCCGAGATGGTCGGTCCGCAAGGACGGTGACCAGTATCACCCCACCCGCAGGGCGCCGGTGCCGCCACCCACGGTCCGCGCGCGCCCGCCGTCGGCGGCGACGGCGTCTCAACGGCGGGGGCGGGGGCGGGGTAGTTTGCGCTGCGTGAGCTGTGACCTTCCCGGGCCGGACGCCGGCCGGCGTGCCGTGACGACCGGCTGGTTCGACCAGGCGGACGTCGTGGCAGACCGGCCCCGGGGGTCGACCGGGCCCCGGCTGCTGCACGCGGACCGCGAGCGCCGGGTGCTGGTCACCGCCTGGGTGCCGGGGGTGCTGGTGGTCGAGGGTCACCGCGCCGAGCAGGACTCGGGCACGTACCGCCAGGCCGGGGCGCTGCTGCGGGCGGTGCACGCGGTCGGGTCGCGCATCGACGGCGACTGGGAGGCCGCCGCGGACGCCCGGGCACTGGCGCACCTGGACGGCGTGCACCGCATCGACGCGACCAGCGAGCGTCTGCTGCGGGCGCGGATCGCCGCGCACGTGCACCCGCCGGTGCGCGTGGTGCCGACGCACGGCGACTTCCAGCCGCGCAGCTGGGTCGTCGACGACGCCGGGCGGGTCCGGGTGGTCGACCGCGGCCGGTTCGCGTGGCGTCCGCCGGCGACCGACCTGGCACCCCTGGACGCCCAGCAGCTCGCCGGGCGCGACGACTTGGCCGCGGCGTTCGTCGACGGCTACGGCACGGACCTGCGCCAGGGCGGTGCCTGGCAGCGCGCCCGGGTGCGCGAGGCGATCGGCACCGTGGTGCGGGCGCACCGGGTGGGCGACGAGGCGCTCGAGGCCCAGGGGCACCGCATGGTCGACGCGGTGCTGGCCGGGGAGGTCCTCGGCGGCAGCGTCTGACCGTTCAGCGCCAGCCGAGCGCCGGGGCCACGTGCGCGACGACGTTCTGCACGAGGTGGGCGTTGTAGTCCACCCCGAGCTGGTTGGGCACGGTCAGCAGCACGGTGTCGGCGGCCGCGACGGCGGTGTCGTTCGCGAGGTCGGCCACGACGTCGTCCACCTCGCCGGCGTACGTCTTGCCGAACCGGGCGCGGACACCGTCGAGGACACCCACCTGGTCGGTCGAGCCGGCCTCGGCCCCGAAGTAGGCGCGGTCGCGGTCGTCGGTGATCGGGAAGATCGACCGGGACACCGACACGCGCGGCTGGGTGTCGTGACCGGCGGCATCCCACGCGTCGCGGAAGCGCTGGATCTGCTCGGCCTGCAGGGCGTGGAACGGCACGCCGGTGTCCTCGGTCAGCAGGGTCGAGCTCATGAGGTTCATGCCCTGGGCGGCCGCCCACTCGGCGGTGGCGCGCGACCCCGCGCCCCACCACACCCGTCCGCGCAGGCCCGGCGAGTGCGGTTCGAGGCGCAGCAGCCCGGGCGGGTTGGGGAACATCGGTCGCGGGGCCGGTGCGGCGAAACCCTCCCCGTCCAGCAGCTCGAGGAACCGGGCGGTGTGCCGGCGCGCCATGTCGGCGTCGTCCTCGCCGGGGCCGGGGACGTGGTCGAAGTGCCGGTAGCCCTCGATCACCTGCTCGGGTGAGCCGCGCGAGATGCCGAGCTGGAGCCGTCCGCCCGAGATCAGGTCCGCGGCGCCGGCGTCCTCGGCCATGTACGCGGGATTCTCGTAGCGCATGTCGATCACGCCGGTGCCGATCTCGATGCGGCTCGTGCGCGCACCGACGGCCGCCAGCAGCGGGAAGGGGCTGGCCAGCTGGCGGGCGAAGTGGTGCACCCGGAAGTACGCGCCGTCCGCCCCGAGCTCCTCGACGGCCTCCGCCAGCTCGATCGACTGGGTCAGCACGTCCTCGGCGCTGCGCGTCGCCGAGGAGGGATGGTCGGTCCAGTGGCCGAACGACAGGAACCCGATGTGCTTCATACCGGCGTCAACGTCTCGTCCCGGCCGGCATTCCCGGCGTCGTGGGCGAGCGTCTGCTCGCGCAGGATGTCCGCGTGCCCGCCGTGCTGGGCGAGCTCGCGCAGCACGTGCAGGTACACCCAGCGCAGCGGCAGCGGGCCGCGTCGGTTGCCGTGCACCACGTCGTCCAGGTCGATGCTCGCTGCCCGCTCGCGCGAGGCCGCGCACACCTGGAGGTAGCGCGAGCGCACGGAGTCGATCGTGTCGGCATCGGTCAGGTCGAACGACTCGTCCGGGGTGGCCGGGATGCCGATCTCGGCGCGCGAGCGCCGCGTGATCGCCTCGTCGAACCAGACCTGCTCGACGAACGTCGCGTGCTTGAGAAGGCCCAGCAGCGTCGTCTTGGACGGCACCAGCCGGCGTCGGGCCTGCTCCTCGCCGAGATCGTCGAGGCTGGCCACCAGGTGCCGGCGGTGCTCGTCGAGGAACGCGTCGAGCTGCTCGCGCAGGGGTGCGGACAGGACAGCGGGGCCGATGGTCAGGGGTTCAGCCGACATGGTGCGAGCGTAGAGGCCCTCTCGGTGCCCCGTCGCGCGTGACGCTGCCGTAGTGTCGGGGCCGTGATCCTCACCCACGACGACGCCGGCACCGGCCCCGCCGTGCTGCTGGTGCACGCCGGTGTCGCCGACCGCCGCATGTGGGATCCGATGGTGCCTGCGCTGAGCCACGCCTTCCGCGTGATCCGGCCCGACCTGCGCGGGTTCGGCGACACCCCGCTGCCCGGCGGACGGTACGCCGACGCCGACGACCTCGCCGCGCTCCTGGACCACCTCGGCGTGCCCGACGCCGTCGTGGTCGGCTCCTCGTTCGGCGGACGCGTCGCGCTCGAGCTCGTCACCGCCCACCCGGGCCGGGTGCGCGAGCTGGTGCTGCTCAACCCCGACCTGGACGGGATCGAGCCGACCGCCACCGCCACCGCCACCGCGTTCGGCGCCGAGGAGGACCGGCTCCTGGACGCCGGGGACCTCGAGGGTGCCGTGCGGCTGAACGTGGACACCTGGCTCGGCCCCGACGCCGACCTGTCCGTCCGCGAGGCGCTCGCGGCCATGCAGCGCCGCGCCTTCGAGGTCCGGCTGGCCGCCGACGCCGGTGACGCTCCTCCCCTGTCCCGCCGCCCGACCGTGGACCTCGACGCGGTCGTGGTCCCCACGCTCGTGGTCACCGGCGGGCACGACATGGACCACTTCCGCCACCTCGCCGCCCACATCGGGGCGGGCGTCGGTGGCGCCGAGATCGTCGATCTCGACTGGGCCGGGCACCTGCCCGCGCTCGAGCGCCCCGATGTCGTCCAGGCGCTCCTGCTGGACGTGCTGCGCGACGACCCGGCCGTCCACGCGCCCTGACACGTTCTTCGCGTGCCCCAGGCGGCAGGCTCAGGCGGACAGCCCGTCGTCGACGATGCGACAACGCGGCGACGTCCTGCCACACCGACATGTTGACGATCACGTCCGGCGAGTCCGGGTGCGGTGAGCGGTGCGTGCGCGCACCGCTCAGAGGTCGGCCGGCGCCCCGGACCACGTCAGGGCGAGCACGCAGGCGTCGTCGCGGGGGTTCGGCCCGGCGTCGAGCACGTGGGCCGCCAGCGCCTCTCCGGTCGGTGCCCGGCGCACGGCGCGAGCCAGACCTGCGAGCCCGTCGGACAGCGGCTGGTCGCGACGCTCGACCACCCCGTCGGTGTACAGCAGGACCGCGTCGCCCGCCCCGAGCCGCACCTGGCCCTGCTCGCGGGGCGGGCCCACCCGCCCGCCGTGGACGCCGAGGGGTGTCGAGCGCCCGTCCCAGAGGTAGTCGCCGGTCCCGCCGGCGACGCGCAGCGGGGGCAGGTGTCCGGCGCAGGCGTAGGACAGCAGACCGCCGGCGACGTCGAGCTCGGCGTACACCAGCGTCGAACCGAACCCTGTGTCGCGGTCCACGACGAACCGGTCCACGCTGTCGAGCACCCCGGCCGGGCCCAGCCCGGGCGCGGCCAGGGCCCGGGTCGCGGTGCGCAGCTGCCCCATCGCCGTGGCGGCCACCAACCCGTGCCCGACCACGTCACCGACGACGACGGCCAGGGTCTGGGGCGCGATCCAGAACGCGTCGTACCAGTCCCCGCCGACCTGCATGCCGCTGTCCGCAGGCCGGTAGCCGGCCGCGACGGTCACGTCGTCGCGGTGCGGCAGGTCGACCGTCAGCATGGCGTGCTGCAGCTCGTGGGCCACCGAGATGCTGCGCTCGTACAGCAGGGCGCGGTCCAGCGCCACCGCGCCCTGCTGGGCGATCGTGGCCAGGGCGTCGACGTCGACGGCCTCGTCCGCGGGGCGGCCGCGAACCGTCACGACCAGGTCGCCGTGGGAACCCGCCGCGCCGGCCATCGCGACGCTCAGTCGCCCGTGCGGACCGCGGTGCACGCCGTCGGACGGGACGTCCGGGTCCGTGTGCACGAGGGTCGCCTCGCCCACGCCGGGGTGCTCCCCGACAGCCGCCAGCAGGGCGGCGCGGACCTGCTCCGTCCCGGCGGCGTGAGACAGGGCGGACGTCGCGTGCTGCACCCAGCGCAGCCGTTCGGCCGACCGCTCCGCCTCCGCCCGGGCACGCAGCAGCTCCTGCTCGAACTCGGCGCGGCGGCGCACCTCGAGCAGCGCGACGGCGACACCACCGGCCACGGCTCGGGCCGTGAGCAGCGCCGGCAGCGGGCCTTCGTCCGTGCGCACCTCGACGCGCACCGCGTCGACGTGACCGGTCAGGCTCAGGGTCGGGGCCACGTGCGTGTCCCAGTAGATGCGTCCGCCGACGGTCAGCAGGTCGCCGATCCGTCGCCCGGTCACCGCGGTGGCCGGGTCCTGCCCCGCGATCCAGTCGACGAACGTGTCGTTGGCCCGCAGGACGTAGCCGTCGGCATCGAGGTGGAGCAGACCCCGCGGCGCGGTCGCCCAGTCGCGGGCCTCGGTGCTCATGACTCCGGGCGCGGAGCGGGCGGCCCGCACAGGTACTCGCGCACGGCCGCGACCAGCGCCGCCGGTGCGCTCAGCTGCGGGCAGTGCCCGACGGCGTCGATCAGCACGAAGCGGGAGCCGGCCAGGTGCTCGTGGACGTAGCGGCCCACCTCCAACGGGGCGATCACGTCCTCGCGGCACTGCACCACCAGGCTCGGGGTGCGGACCCGGGCCAGGTCGGCCCGGTTGTCCGACAGGAACGTCGCCCGGGCGAAGGCGCGCGTGACCTGCGGGTCGGAACGGCGGAACGAGGCGGTCAGCTCCGCGCCGAGCTCGGGCCGGTCCGGGTTGCCGACGATCACCGGTGCCATCGCGTCCGACCAACCCAGGTAGTTCGTCTCCAGAGTGGCGAGCAGCTCGTCGATCTCCGCGGCGCTGAACCCGCCGCGGTAGCCGTCGTCGTCCAGGTAGCGCGGGCTGGGCCCGACGAGCACCAGGCGGTCCACCAGGTCCGGGCGGCGGGCGGCCACCAGCAGCACGATCGTGGCGCTGACGGAGTGCCCCACGAGCACCGCCGGCCCGAGGTCGAGATCGTCGAGCAGGACGACCATGTCGTCGGTGTAGCCCTCGAGCGAGGCGTGCCGGTCCGGGTCGAACGTGCTGCGGTGCGCGCCACCCGCCCCGGCGTGGTCGAACAGCACGACCCGGTGGTCGGCGGCGAAGTCGTCGACCACACGGTGCCACATCGTCTGGTCGCAGCCCAGGCCGTGCGCGAGCACGAGCGGAGCGCCGTCGACCGGGCCGACGGCATGCACGTTGTGCAGCGCACGAGGACTCACGCGCACACCATAGTTGGCGGTCGGTCGCCGGCGCACGGAAGCGGTGCCCTCGGGCAGGATGAACCCGTGCAGATCACCCAGGAGACCCCCACCGCCGCGGACGTGCGCGCCCTGCTCGACGAGCACCTGACGGACATGTTCGCGACCTCGCCGCCGGAGTCCGTGCATGCCCTGGACCTCGCGGCGCTGACCGCACCGCACGTCACGTTCCTCACCGCGCGCACCGGCGACGGGCGGCTGCTGGGCTGCGGGGCGCTCAGCGAGCTGGCGGCCACGACCCCCGGAGGCGCCGGGCACGGCGAGCTCAAGTCCATGCGCACCGCGCCGGCGGCCCGGGGCCGCGGCGTCGCCACGGCGGTGCTCGACCGGCTGCTGGACCTCGCGGCGGGGCGCGGCTACGCACGCGTCAGCCTGGAGACCGGCTCGCAGGACTACTTCGCCGCGGCCCGGCGGCTGTACACGCGGCGCGGGTTCGTCGCGTGCGAACCGTTCGGCAGCTACACCGAGGACCCGCACAGCGTGTTCATGACGCTGGCCCCGGTCACCGTCGCCGCAGCTCGGGACTCGGTCGAGGCCACCGCTTTCTGAGCGACGACGCAGGTCAGCGGCGTGTACCGACGTTAGGGTCGGGCCATGGCGTACACGGAGAAGCGCGACACCCGCACCGGCGCGTCCTCCTACGTCGGCCGCTTCCGCGTCGACGGTCGCCTGCGCAGCACCCGCGCCTTCCGGTCGCGGCGTGACGCGCTGGCCGAGGCACGCCGCGCCGAGGAGGCCGGCAAGCTCGGCACCTGGGTCGACCCGCGCGGCTCGGCCGTCGTCGTCGCCGAGTGGTTCGCGCACTGGCAGGCCGGTCGGGCAGATCGTGCGCCGCGCACCCTGGAGGCCGAGCGCGAGCGGTTCCGCTCCCTGGTGGCGCCCACCTTCGGCCAGACCCCGTTGCGCCGCATCACGCACGACGACATCACCCGCTGGGCGGCCGGCATGCACGCACCGCGCACCGGCCAGGTCGCCTCACCGGCCCGGCGGCGCGACGCCGTCCGCTTGCTCGTGGCCCTGCTGGACGCGGCCGTCGACTCGCGCCGGCTCACCGCCAACCCCGCACGCACGCCGTCGGGCCGGGTGCCCGGGCTCCCCCGGGCCCCGCGGACCAAGGCGCACCGCTACCTGAGCCACGAGCAGCTGCGCCGGGTCGCCGACGCCGCCCGTACCCACGAGGGGCGAACCCTCGTGCTGCTGGCCGGCCTGACCGGTCTGCGCTGGGGCGAGGCCTCCGCGCTGCGCACCGGCGACGTCGACCTGCTGCGCGGACGCATCGTGGTCGAACGCGCCTACACCCGGCTCGACGACGGCACGCTGCTGCTCGGCGACACCAAGACCCACGCACGCCGCGAGGTGCCGGTGCCCGGGGTCCTCGCCGCCGACCTGTCCGTGCTGCTCGCCGCCCGGGGCCCTGGGCTGCTCTTCGCCGGCCGTGACGGCGGGCCGTTGCGTCGCGAGAGCTTCGACCGCAACGTCTTCCGCCCCGCGGTGCGGGCCGCGGGCGCGGCGGTCACCACGCTGCAGGAGCTGCTCGGGGTGCGCGACACCCGGGTGATGGACGCCCAGACCCTCGACGCGGTGCGCCGCGTGCAGGAGCAGGCCGCGCTGCCGGTCACCGGCGTGGTCGACGCCGCCACCTGGGACGTGCTGGCTACCGAGGACCGGTGCCGTCGCGGTGAGCTGTCCCGGGGGGCGAAGATCGCGCGGACCCACCGGCTCGACGTCGTGACCCGCCTCACCCTGGGTGCCGGGGCGGAGGACTTCGCTGCCCTGACCCTGCACGACCTGCGCCACACGGCGGCCTCGCTGGCGATCGCCGGCGGCGCGAGCGTCAAGTCCGTCCAGCGCATGCTCGGACACGAGTCGCCGGTGCTGACCCTGCGCACCTACGCCGGCCTGTTCGAGGACGACCTCGACCGGCTGGGCGAGGCGATGTCAGCGCAGTTCGCGGCGCAGGACCCGACATCCGGTGCTCACCACACGCTCACGGTAGGCCCGTCAGTGGTGCCCGGCGTGCATCAGATATATCGCGCCACAGCGCGCTGACCTGCACATACATAGACCTCGAACGCTTCTCGCAACATCTCTGCGCACCCGCTTTAGAAAAGCGGGTGTCGGTAGAAGGGCAACAGAAGTCGGAGTAGTTTAGTCCTACTCCTCCCATTCCTCCTCTCGATGGGCCTGATGATGACCGAGACGATCGCCTCGCCGTTGCCGGCGACCGACCTGCCCGGGGACGAGTCCTCGTCCGGGCCGGAGCAGGTGCCGGTCAGTGCACGTGACCGGGTGTACGCCGCCGCCGACGCCCTCGTGGCCGAAGACGCCGCCGTGACCGTCACGACGGTGCGCGAGCGCGCCGGATGCTCGAACGCCGTCGCGACGACCTACCTGCGTCGGTGGCGTTCCGACCGGGCGGCGGCCGAGGCCGAGGCGGCGCGCCTGCCCGAGCTGCCGCGCGGCGTGGGGCTGCTCGTCGAACGGGGGGTCACGGCGCTGTGGGCCGAGGCCGTGCGCGCGGCCCGTGCCGAGCACACCACCGAGCGGGCGGCGGCGCGCGAGGCGCTGGCCGCCGCCCGTGAGGATGCCGACCGGGCCGCCGCCTCGCTGGACGACGCGGAGGCGCAGCGTGCGGCCGCGCGCGACGAGCTGCGGGCGACCCGCGCCGACGTGGAGACCCTGACCGCACGGCTCGCCGAGGCGGCCACCGCTCGCGACGAGGCCCGGGCCGAGGCCGCCCACGCCGTCGGGCGGGCCGCGACGCTCGACGGGGAGCTCGATCTGGCGCGCCGGGAGATCGCCGACCTGCGGGACCGGCTCGCCGCGACCGAACGGGCGCGGGGCGAGCAGGCCGAGGCGCGGGCCGAGGCCCACGGGGCCGCCGACGGCGTGCGCGAGGCCCTCGCCGAAGCCCGCACCGCCCTGGAGCGGGCGCGGTCCGCGAGCCTGCAGGCCCAGGAGGACCGCGCCCAGGCCGACGCCGAGCGCACCGCCGCGCAGACGGCCGTCGCACGCCTCGAGGGCGAGACCAGCACCTTGCGCGGTGAGCTGCACGACGCCCGGGACCTGGCCCACCGGGCAGAGCGCGAACGCGCCACCGAGGCGGCTGCCCGTGCCCAGGCCGAGGGCGAGGTAGCGGGGCTGCGCCAGATGCTCGACACGCACTCTGCGTCGCGCGCCGTCCGCACGCAGGACGACACCGGAGCCGAGGCATGACGGACACCGGGCACGACGGCGGACCGGAGCTGGACCACCGGTTCGTCTGGCGAGGACGTGAGATCGCCTGGACGGCGTTCGGCTCCGGTCCTCCCCTGGTGTTCTGCCACGGCACGCCGTGGTCGTCGTGGCTGTGGGCCCCGTACGCCCGCGCGCTGGCCGCCGAGTTCACCGTGCACCTGTGGGACATGCCCGGCTACGGCGCCTCGTCCAAGGCGCCCGAGCACGTCGTCGACCTCGGTACCCAGGGGCAGGCGTTCGCCGACCTCCTGGACCACTGGGGCCTCCGGTCGCCGCACGTGGTCGCCCACGACTACGGCGGCGCGGTGTCGCTGCGCGCCCACCTGCTGCACGGGCGGCGGTTCGCCTCGCTGTGCCTCGTCGACGTGGTCGCGCTGCGACCCTGGGGATCGCCGTTCTTCACCCTCGTGGCCGAGCACGCCGCCACCTTCGGCCGCCTCCCGGCGCCCGTGCACCTCGGCGCCCTGGAGGCCTACGTCGCCGGCGCCAGCCACCGTGGACTGCGCCCCGCGGAGACCGCCGCGCTCCTGGAGCCCTGGCGTGACGCCGTCGGGCAGGCCGCGTTCTACCGGCAGGTCGCCCAGGCCGACGAACGGTTCACCGCCGAGATCGAACCCCACCTCGGCGAGATCGACGTGCCCACGCACATCGTCTGGGGCGAGCAGGACACCTGGGTCCCGCCGGACCGGGCAGACCGGCTGGCCGCCGCCGTCCCCGGGGCCGATGTCACCCTCGTGCCCGACGCCGGGCACCTGATCCAGCTCGACGCCCCGGTCGCGCTCGCCACCGTGCTGCACCGTTGGCTGACGCGTGTCACCGGGGCCGGTCGCTGACCAGCCACCGCCGGCTCAGTACCAGCTGGCCCGGGCGTGCTCGAAGATCAGGTTCGTCTCGGTCAGCGCGACACCGGGGTTCGCCGACAGGTTCTCGATGACGAAGTCATTGAGGCCGTCCGAGTCCGGGGCGGCGACATGGACGAAGAAGTCGTGCGCGCCGCCGAGCAGGTAGACGTTCATCACGCCCGGCAGCTCGGCGAGCTCGCGCAGGAACGCCTTGAGGCGCGAGCGGGCGGCACCGTGCACCCGCACCGCGACGATCGCCTGCAGCGGCCGGCCCGCCAGCGCCGGGTCGACGTCCGCGTGGAAGCCGCGCACGACACCCTCCTCGCGCAGGCGCCGCACCCGGGCCAGGCAGGTGGACGGCGCGATCCCGACCCGCCGCGCCAGGGCGTTGTTGGCCAGGCGGGCATCCTCGGCCAGCGCCGCGAGCAGCCGTTGGTCGACGTCGTCGAGCCGCACGGGCGCCACGGGGCGACGCTCGAGGCCCGACTGGCCTCCCACCCGCGTCCGAAGATCGTGCGAACGCGCCGCCCTCTGCGGACCGTGCGCTGAAGCGGCTGACACCATCTCGCCAATCTACCGAACGATCCTCCGATCCGTGGCGAGCCCTCGAACTTCTGCCCCACACTGGTGGTGAGCGCCGTCACACCCCGACGCGCGCGTCAGCACGCTCCCACCCGAGCCACACCGAAGGCGGCACACCATGGACATCGCGGTCCCGAAGGAAGTCAAGAACCACGAGTACCGGGTGGCGATCACCCCGGACGGCGTCCACGAGCTCACCGCGCGCCACCACACGGTGCACGTCCAGTCGGGGGCGGGGCTCGGCGCCGGTGTGACCGACGAGGAGTACGAGGCCGCGGGCGCCGTCGTCGCCGACGACGCCGACGCCACCTGGGCCGCCGGCCAGATGGTGCTCAAGGTCAAGGAACCCGTGACCGAGGAGTACCACCGTCTGCGCCCCGACCAGCTGCTGTTCACCTACCTCCACCTCGCGGCCGACAAGGCGCTCACCCAGGAGCTCCTGGCCCGCCGGGTCACCGCCGTCGCCTACGAGACGGTCCAGACGCCCACCGGATCCTTGCCCCTGCTCGCCCCCATGTCCGAGGTCGCCGGACGGCTCGCCACGCAGGTCGGCGCCGCCACCCTGCTCAAGGCCGCCGGCGGCCGCGGCGTGCTGCTCGGCGGGGTCCCGGGAGTCGCCGCCGGGCACGTCGTCATCATCGGCGCCGGAGTGTCCGGCATGAACGCCGCCCGCATCGCCGTCGGCATGGGAGCCCGGGTCACCCTGCTGGACACCGACGCCGACGTCCTGCGCGCCGCGGACCGCGAGCTCGGCGGACGGGTGCAGACCCTCGCGTCGAACCGCCTCACCCTCACCCACGCCGTGCTGGACGCCGACCTGGTCATCGGCGCCGTCCTGGTCGCGGGCGCCAAGGCGCCGGTGGTCGTACCGGACGACCTCGTCGCGCGCATGCGACCCGGCTCCGTGCTCGTCGACATCGCGATCGACCAGGGCGGCTGCTTCGAGAGCTCGCACCCCACCACGCACCAGGACCCCACCTACGGCGTGCACGACAGCGTCTTCTACTGCGTGGCCAACATGCCCGGTGCGGTGCCACGTACCTCCACGTACGCCCTGACCAACGTCACCCTGCCCTACGTCGTGGCGCTGGCCGACCACGGATGGCGCGACGCGTTGCGCGCCGACCCGGCGCTCGCCCACGGACTCAACACCCATGACGGCGCCGTCACGCAGGCCGGGGTGGCCGAGGCACACGGTCTCGACCGGGTGTCCGTCAGCGACGTCCTGTGACGACCTCGCGACGTCGCGGCGGCAGCGGCACCCGGTCCAGGTCCGCGGCCACCGTCACCTCGCCGTCGAAGACCTCGCGCGCCTCCCGCTCGAAGGCGAGCGGCAGCTCGTCGGGCTCGGCGTAGCGCTGGGAGAAGTGCGTCAGCACGAGGTGGCGCACCCCGGCGCTCGCGGCCACCGACGCAGCCTGCCGGCAGGTCAGGTGGGCGAACCGGTCGGCGATCTCGACGTCGCGGTGCAGGAAGGTCGACTCGATGACCAGCAGGTCGACACCGTCGGCCAGTGCGTGGACGGCGTCGCACAGGCGGGTGTCCATGACGAAGGCCACCGACTGGCCGGGGCGCGCCGCGCTCACCTGCGCCCGGCTCACCGTGCGGCCGTCCGCGAGCGTGAGCACGCCGTCGCGGGCCAGCCGCCCGACGTCGGGACCGGGCGGGACGCCTGCCGCCGCCAGGGCCGCCGGGTCGAAGGAGACCCCGTCCGGCTCGTCGAGGCGGTAGCCGACCGCGTCGATCCGGTGGTCCAGGGAGCGGGCGGTGAGCACGGAAGCGTCCCGACGGGTCTCGCCGGGCCCGGGTGCGTCCCGCTCGCCCGGGACCCGGGGGACGACGACGGCGCCGTCGGCCGCGGACCGCGGTGACAGCGGTTGCAGCGTGAGCCGCTCGTAGTGGTCGTACGCGCCGGCCGCCAGCAGGTGGCGCACCCACGGCTCACCGGACGCCGGAAACGACACCGGGACGGTGTGCTGGACGCCGTCACCGGAGATCCGTTGCACGACGCCGGCGAGCCCGAGCGAGTGGTCGCCGTGCAGGTGGGTGATCGCGATCCTGCTCAGGTCGGTGGCGGACACCCCCGCGAGGGTCATCTGCCGCTGTGTGCCCTCGCCGGGGTCGAACAGGATCGTGGTGCCGTCGAAGAACAGCACGTACCCGTTGTGGTTGCGGGTCCGGGTGGGCACCATGCTCGCGGTGCCCAGGACGACGAGCTCGCGCCGGGACATGCTCGGACGCTCAGGAGGCCAGGGCGTGCCCCACGGCGCGGACCAGACCGCTGGTGCTCACCGCGCCACGCCGGTAGCGGTCGGCTGCCGCGGAGAGCGCCTCGGCGACCTGGGGCCGCACCCCGGCGGTCTCGGGACGCCAGACGTCGCGGTCGAAGACGGCGGTGCGGCGCGCCGGGCCGCGGCGCAGGCGTCCGGCCAGCGGCGGGGTCGTGGCGGTCGCCTGTCGCCGTGCCGGCATGGCGGCCCGGTACCGCGCGCCCGGGTTCCAGCGCTGGTCGGGGCGGGTGGGGCCGTCGTCGGTCATGGCACCATCGTGGCGCTCGGGCCCGACCTGGCGCAAGCGCTCGGCGACGGCGCGACGACCTCAGGAGTCGGGAAAGCCCTGGGGGTTGGCGGACTGCCAGCGCCACGTGTCGGCGCACATGTCGTCGATGGTCCTGCGCGCGTGCCAGCCCAGCTCGGTGTTCGCGCGCGTCGGGTCGGCCCAGAAGGCCGGCAGGTCACCGGCGCGGCGCGGACCGACCTCGTAGGGCAGCTCGCGGCCCACGGCCCGCTCGAACGCCTGGAGCATCTCCAGCACCGAGGTGCCGGTGCCGGTGCCGAGATTGAAGGCGCGCACCGGGGTGGCCATCGAGTCCAGGTGCTCCAGGGCGGCGACGTGGCCCGCTGCCAGGTCCTCGACGTGCAGGTAGTCGCGCTCGCAGGTGCCGTCGGTGGTCGGGTAGTCGTCACCGAACACCGTGAGCCGCTCGCGGCGCCCGACGGCGACCTGGGCGATGAAGGGCATCAGGTTGTTCGGGATGCCCTGGGGGTCCTCGCCGATCTCGCCCGACGGGTGCGCGCCGACCGGGTTGAAGTAGCGCAGCAGTGCGACGCGCAGCCCGTCGGTCGCCGCGGCGACGTCGGACATGATGCGCTCGACCATGACCTTCGTCTGGCCGTACGGCGACGAGGACGACAGATGCTCGTAGTCCTCCTGGTAGGGCACCGGTGCGTGCTCGCCGTAGACGGTGGCCGAGGACGAGAACACCAGGCGGTGCACGCCGTGGCGGCGCATCGCCTCGAGCAGCGACAGCGTGGAGTCGAGGTTGTTGCGGTAGTACTCCAGCGGCTTGGCCACGGACTCCCCGACGGCCTTGAAGCCCGCGAAGTGGATCACCGCGTCGAAGCGCTCGTGCTCGAACAGCAGGTCGGTCTTCTCGGCGTCGGTGAGGTCGATCGCGTGGACCGGCACGTGGGTGCCGGACAGCGACTCGAGCCGGCCGATCACGGCCGGCTTGGCGTTGGAGAAGTCGTCGACGACGACGACGTCGTGCCCGGAGGCGATCAGGGAGAGGACGGTGTGGGAGCCGATGTACCCGGCGCCGCCGGAGACGAGAACGCGCATGGCGCCGAGCCTACCCGGGCCGCGACGGCGGCCCGGGCAGCGGTCGCGACCCGGACGCGGGTCGTCGCGTCAGCCGCCGAGCAGGTCGGAGAAGCTCGGCGTGTCCGCGAAGGGGTCGGCCTGCTCCCTGCGCGCCTCGCGGGCCGCCACCGCGGTGGCCAGCTCGCGCCCGGCGCGGGCGATGCGGCGCGGCAGGCCCGCGGTGCCGCCGTCGCGGGACGCATCGGTCCCGGCGGCCGCCCAGTCGGACGTGGCGGCGTAGACCGCGGTGGGCACGACGTCGGCGTGCAGGTAGGACAGCAGCGGACGCAGGGCGTAGTCGAGCGCCAGGGTGTGGCGTTCGGTGCCGCCCGTCGCGCCGAGCAGCACGGGTGTGCCCGTCAGGGCTTCCGGGTCGAGGATGTCGGCGAACGACTTGAAGAGCCCGGAATAGCTGGCCGTGAACACCGGGGTCACCATGACGAGCCCGTCGGCCCGCTCGACGTGCCGCACCGCCTCGGCCAGGTCGCCGGACGCGAAGCCCGTGAGCATCGCGTCGACGATCGCGTGCGCGTGGTCGCGCAGCTCGACGACCTCCACGCGCGCGGGCACCCCGGACAGGGCGAGCTCGTCGGTGGCCGCGGTGGTGAGCCGGTCGGCCAGCAGCCGGGTCGACGACGGCTGGGACAGCCCGGCCGTCACCACGGTCAGCAGGCGTTCGGTGCTCATGAGCGTGCTCCTTCGGCGAGAGATCCGGTCACGTCGTCGCTGCCGTCGCCGACGTGGGTGGCCGCGGTCCGCCCGGCGGCCTGCGCGGCGGCGACGCGCTCGGCGTGGGTCGGGGGGTTCAGCGGCACGTCGTCGGCGGGGCGCTTGGCCTCGACGATCTTGCGCAGCTCGGGCACGACCTCCCCGGCGAGCAGGTCGATCTGCTCGAGCACCGTCTTCAGCGGCAGCCCGGCGTGGTCGACGAGGAACATCTGTCGCTGGTAGTAGCCGACCTCCTCGACGAACGAGCCGTACCGGTCGATGACCTGCTGCGGCGAGCCGACGGTCAGCGGGGTCTGGGCGGAGAAGTCCTCCAGCGAGGGACCGTGCCCGTAGACGGGGGCGACGTCGAAGTAGGGCCGGAACTGCCGGACGGCCTGCTGACTGTCACGGTGCAGGAAGACCTGCCCGCCCAGTCCGACGATCGCCTGGTCCGCACGCCCGTGGCCGTGGTGCTCGTAGCGCTGGCGGTAGAAGCGCACCATCTGCTTGGTGTGGTGCATGGGCCAGAAGATGTTGTTGTGCAGGAACCCGTCACCGTAGTAGGCGGCCTGCTCGGCGATCTCCGGCGAGCGGATCGAGCCGTGCCACACGAAGGGCGGCACGCCGTCGAGCGGTCGGGGGGTGGCGGTGAAGCCCTGCAGCGGGGTGCGGAACTTGCCCTCCCAGTCGACGACGTCCTCGGTCCACAGCCGGCGCAGCAGCGCGTAGTTCTCCACGGCCAGCGGGATGCCGTCGCGGATGTCCTGGCCGAACCACGGGTAGACGGGCCCGGTGTTGCCGCGCCCCATCATCAGGTCCATGCGCCCGTCGGCGATCACCTGGAGCATCGCGTACTCCTCGGCCAGCCGCACCGGGTCGTTGGTGGTGATCAGCGTCGTGGCGGTGGACAGCGTGATGTTCTTCGTCACGCCCGCCAGGTAGCCGAGCATCGTGGTGGGGCTGGAGGCGACGAACGGCGGGTTGTGGTGCTCGCCGGTGGCGAAGACGTCCAGGCCGGCGGCGTCGGCGTGCTGGGCAATGGTCAGCATCGACCGCACCCGCTCGGTGTCGTCGGGCGTGCGCCCGTTCACCGGGTCGCGGGTGACGTCGGAGACGGAGAAGATGCCGAACTGCACGGTGGCTCCCAGGATCGTCGAGGTTCATGCGTTTGCATGTACTGATGGCCTCAACCGGGCCTCCTGCCCGATTGTTCCCGACCCGTCCGCACTCCCCCGGCCGCGGCGGCGTGACGTCACCCACACCAGGCCTCCTGACGGGGTCTCGACTTGCGTGCAGGGCGCCGGCTGGCCAGCCTTGACCTGCACCGGGCCCCGACCGGGACGACCCGGTACGCTTCACCGGTTCTTCACGCCCGGGCGGAACAACCGCCGACAGGCGCGCGTTGGAGAACAAGGCCCCTAACCCATCGACCTGTGGAGGACGACATGCCCGACCGCTCCCTGCGCGGCATGAGCATCGGCAGCAAGAGCATGGAGTCCGACGAGGGCGTGGACTTCGCCCCGCGGTTCCAGGCCCACTACGACTGCCCCAACGGCCACACGATCATCCTGCCGTTCTCCACCGAGGCCGAGGTCCCCCCGCTGTGGGAGTGCCAGTGCGGCGGCGAGGCGCTCCTGCGGGACGCCGAGCGCCCCGAGGCCAAGCCGACCAAGCCGCAGCGCACCCACTGGGACATGCTGCTCGAGCGCCGCTCGGTCTCCGAGCTCGAGGAGCTGCTCGACGAGCGGCTCGAGCTGCTGCGCGCCGGCAAGCTGCGCCGCTCCGCCTGACGCCCCCGGGGCACCCTCGCGGGTGTCCGCTGCTGTGGGTATGAAAAGTGCGGTCCTCCATCGATGGAGGACCGCACTTTTCATACCCACAGCGACCGAGGTCAGGCAGGCGCGAACAGCGCACGCAGCTGGGACCACCGGTGGCGCAGCCCCCACCGTGTGACCTTGGTGAGGGCCTCGACGACGATCGCTCGCGACATCTTCGACTCCCCGGCGACCCGCTCGACGAAGGTGATCGGCACCTCCGCCACCGATCCACCGGCCCGCAGCACGCGCCACGTCATGTCCACCTGGAAGCAGTACCCGTGCGACTCCACGGCCGACAGGTCGACCGCACGCAGGGTGCCCGCACGGAAGGCGCGGAACCCACCGGTCGCGTCCCGCACCCCCACGCCGAGCGCCACCCGCACGTAGGTGTTCCCCGCGCGCGAGAGCGCCAGCCGGTGCCACGGCCAGTTCACCACCCGGCCACCGGGGACCCACCGCGAGCCGATCACCAGCGCGGGCTCGTCCGCCGCCGCGAGCCGGTCCAGCAGCCGCGGGAGCTCCTCGGGCCGGTGCGAGCCGTCGGCGTCCATCTCGCAGAGCACGTCGTAGCCGCGTTCCAGGCCCCAGCCGAACCCCGCGACGTACGCGGCGCCGAGACCGCCCTTGCCCTCCCGGTGCAGCACGTGCACCTGCTCGTCGCGCGCCGCCCGCGCCGCGGCCAGCTCGCCCGTCCCGTCCGGTGAGGCGTCGTCGACCACGAGGACGTCGACCTCGGGCGCCGCGCTGCGCACCTGGTCCAGCAGCCCGGGCAACGACCCGCGCTCGTCGTAGGTGGGCACGATCACCAGCGTCCTCATCGGCCGCCCCGGGAGACCTGGGCGGCGCGACCGTGGGCGGTGCGGCGCTCGCGGATCCCCGCCACGAGGCCTGCGCCGGTCAGCAGGATGCCCAGCGTCCCGACGATCCCGGCGGGCCAGTACCCGGCCTGCACCGCCGGGGTGAGGGTGGTGCGCAACGGCAGTGCCGCGACGAGCTCGTCGGCGGTGAACAGCTCGGTCTCGGCGACGAGGGTGCCGTCGGGCGCGACGACGCCGGAGACGCCGACCGTGGAGACCTGGACGGCGGCGCGGCCCGTCGTCATGGCCTGCATGCGCGTCATCGCCAGCTGCTGGGTCGACTCGGCGGTGTACCCGAAGGAGGCGTTGTTCGTCGGCACGACCAGCACCTGGGCGCCACGGACGACGGCGTCACGGACGATCTCGTCGTAGGCGACCTCGAAGCAGATCGCCGTGGCCAGCGGCACCGTCGGGGCGTCCTCGCGCGGCAGGTCGACCACGGCCGGCTCGGCGCCCGGCAGCATGTCGGTGGAGACCCGGTCGACCTGGTCGGAGAAGATCCGCACGAAGCTGCGCAGCGGGATGTACTCGCCGAACGGGGCCGGGTGCTGCTTGGCGTACCGGTCGGTGACGCCCTGGCCCGCCTGCCACAGCAGCGAGACGTTGTACCGGCCGCCGGACTCGGGGAACTCCTGGGCGCCCACGAGGATCGGCGCGCCGACGGCCGTGGCCGCGTCGTCGAGGGCCGCGGCGACCTCGGGCACCTCCTGCGGGTCGAGGTCGGAGCCGTTCTCGGGCCAGAGCACGACGTCGAGCTCCTGGGCGCGCTCGGCCAGCGCGGCGGTGCCCGACAGGTGGTTGTTCAGCACCTCGGCGCGGTTCGCGAACGACCCGAGACCGGGCTCGGTGACGTTGCCCTGGACGGCACCGGCGAGCAGGACGGGACCGTCGACCTCGTGCGTGGTGGTCCCGGCGTCGACGACGGCGGTGTCGAGGTCCGCGGTGGCGACCGGCTCGGACGGTGGTGACCCGGACGGCAACGGTAGCAGCGCCGGTGCCAGCGCCACCGCGGCGGCCCCGGCGGCGAGGGCACCGGCGGTGCTCAGCGCGTGGCGGGCGAGACCCGGGGCACGCCGAGACCGCCAGGCGACCACGAGCCGGCCGACGACCAAGGCCCCCAGCGCCCCGACGAACGCGACGAGCAGCGAGACCAGCGGGGTCCCGCCCAGCCAGGCCGCGTGCCCCGTCGGGGCGTCGACCATGGTCCACGCGAGGCGGCCCCACGGGAATCCCCCGAAGGGCGCCTCGGACCGCAGCTGCTCGACGGCGACCACCACGACGGCGAAGCAGGCCGCCTGGGCGAGGGCGCGTCGGGGCCCGTGGGCCGCGCCGCCCGTCGCCCGTAGCCCGGGCAGCCGACGCGCCCAGGTCCAGGCGGCGCCCAGCAGCGCCCCGAAGCAGGCCTGCAGCAGGGCGAGGGCCAGCCACGGCACGGTGTCGGTGGCGAAGTTCGCCCACCAGATGTGCGGCAGCCAGAACGTCAGCATCGCGACGAGCCCGACGAACGCGTTCCAGCCCGCTGCGCGCCCGCTGTCCCGGCGCAGCGCCACGTAGAGCAGCCCGACCCCGACGAACGCGAGGGGCCACGCGCCGACGTCCGGGAACGCGGCCCACAGGGCGGCCCCGGCGGCGGCGGCCAGGAGCAGGGTGGCCGGACGGCTCGTCCACACCGACCGGGCCGGGCGCGACGGTGCCGGGGTGGTCGCGCCGGTGGCCGGGTCGGCGGTGGGCGTCACGGTGCCGGTCACCGGATCAGGCGTCGAGCGCGTCGAAGAGGACGACGCCGTCGCGGACGGTGCGCAGGCACTGCGGTGCGGGCGTCTCGGGCGACAGGTCGGGCAGGAGCGGCTGACCGGACCGGGCCTCCGGGTTCCACTGCGAGAGCCGGCCGGGCGCGGACTGCACGGCGAGCTGCTCGGCCCGCCACACGGCCAGGTGGGCGGGGGCACCGACCCGCAGCTCGCCCGCACCCGTGTGGTCCAGTCCGGCCAGCCGCCAGCCGCCGCGCGAGTGGGCGCGGAACGCGGCGCGTGCGCTGACCCGCTGGGAGGGGTCGGCGTGGCTGATCGCCCCACGGACCGCCTGCCAGGGGTCCAGCGGCCGCGCCGGGGAGTCCGAGCCGAACGCCAGCGGTACCCCGGCGCCGGCGAGGTCCGCGAACGGCGACAGGCTCGACGCGCGAGGACCCCCCAGTCGGGCGGCGTACATCCCGTCCGGTCCGCCCCAGGCGGTGTCGAACCCGGGCTGGATCGACAGCGCCACCCCGTACAGCAGCAGCGCGGCCAGCGCCGCGGCGTCGACGAGCATGGCGTGCTCGACCCGGTGGTGCCCGCTGCGCACGAGGCCGGCGTCGGCCAGCCCGGACGCCGTCTCCAGTCCGTGCACCAGCTCGTCCATCGCCCGGTCGCCGATGACGTGGAAGCCGCCCTGCAGGCCGGCCTGGGAGCAGGCGACCAGGTGGGTGGCGATCTGGTCGGCCGAGAGGTGCAGCACCCCGTTCGGCGACGTGCCGGACGCGCTGGGGTACGGCAGGTCCGCGTAGGCCGAGCGCATGGCGGCCGTGCGCGACCCGATGGTGCCGTCGACGGCCAGGTCGCCACCGATCCCCGTCAGGAACGGCAGCTCGGCGTGCAGCGCGCGGGCGTCGTCGACCGACTCGCACAGCTCGCCACGGTAGGCGACCACGTGCGGCAGCGGCTCGGAGGGGTCGGCCGCCAGCGTCATCAGCTCGCTCAGACCGGCGCGGGTGTCCACGTGCGGGGCACTCATCTCGTGCACGCCCACCACGCCGCGCGCCGCCGCCAGGCGCAACGCCTGGCGGTAGGCGCGGGCGCGACGTGCGGGGTCGACGTCGTGCGCGGCGGTGCGCGCGCGCAGGTAGGCCTCCCCGGTGAGCACGCCGGTGCCGTCCCAGGCGCGGTCCCGGTCGAGGCCGGTGCGGGCCGCGAACGACGACGACACCAGTGCGGTGTGCCCGTCGACCCGCACCGCCAGGGTGGGCCTGCCCGCCGTGGCGGCGTCGAGCTCGCTCAGGTGCGGGGCACGGCCTGCGGGCCAGGCGTGCTCGTCCCAGCCGAAGGCGAGCAGGACCTGCTCGCCGCCGGGGTCGGCCGCCTCGAGAGCGCGCGCCCCCGCGGCGAGCGCGTCCAGCGCGGACGGCAGGTCGGGGGCGGCCCCGGGCGTGAGGTCGACGGCTTCCAGGGCCAGCCCGGTCTCGAGCGTGTGGACGTGGGCGTCGACGAACCCGGGGGTGACCAGCGCCCCGTCGAGGTCGACCACCTCGTCGGCCCGGGCGGCCAGCCCGGCCGCGGTGTCCTCGGCCCCGAGCCAGGCCACGACCCCGTCGTCGACGAGGATCGCCTCGGCGAACGGGTCCGCGGACGAGTGGACGACACCGTTGCGGTACAGGGTGGAGGTCACGGCCGAAAGCCTAGAGCACCGCGCCCGCCGCCCGGCACCCGCGACCGGCGGACGCCTTCTCGGTCACAGGCTCGAGTAGGCCACCACGCCCCGCAGCACCGCGTCCTGCGCCTTGCGTGCCGCGGCGCGCAAGGCAGGCCGCGGCGCGGCGGCGGCGAGCTGGTCGAGGACGTCGACGACCTGCTTGCACCAGCGCACGAAGTCGCCGGCCGCGACGTCGGTGCCGCGCAGCACCGCGTCCAGGCTCTTGCCGGACGCCCAGCGGTGCACGGCCCCCGCCAGCCCGGCGTCCAGCGGCCCGGTCGCCTCGAGGTGGTGGGCGGACTCGAGGGTGACGATCTGCGACCAGACGTCGGCGGTGGCCTCCAGCGCCCTGGCCAGGCGCCCCTGCGGCCCGCCCGGCAGGTACGGGTCGCCGGGCTCCTCGCGCCGACCGTGGTACACGACGGTGGAGACCGCCGCGGCGAGCTCGGCCGGGTGCAGGGAGTCCCACGTGCCCTGGCGCAGGCACTCGGCCAGCAGCAGGTCGTCCTCGGCGTACAGCCGGCGCAGCCAGAGCCCGGAGTCCGTGACGACCACGGCGCCGTCGTCGTCCGTGCCGAGGTAGTCGAGCTCGCGCAGCACCGCGCACGTGCGGTCGAACGTGCGCGCCACCGAACCCGTGCGCCCCTCGATGCGGCGCACGAGCGTGGCGTGCTCGCGGCGCAGCGTGGACGCCCGCTCGGCCCACCGGGCGTGGTCGTCGCGTTCGGGGCAGGAGTGGCACGGGTGGGCCTGCAGCTCGGCGCGCAGACGCTGCACCCGCGCGTCCGACGCGGCGTCGGAGCGCCGCCCGGGACGGGCACCGCCGGGAGCCCGCCCGCTGCCGCCGTCCTCGGAGAACGCCCCCAGAGCGTTGCGCAGCGACGAGGCCAGGTCGCGACGCGACTCGGGACGACGCGGGTTGAACCCGGACGGGATCTTGACGCGGGCCACGGAGCGAACCCCGCCCGGCACGTCCGCCAGCGTGAGCTTCTTGACCTGCTTCTCCTGGGTCAGGACGGTGGGTCGGGGCCCGTCGAACCCACCCTCTCCGCGGCCCGGGTCCAGCACGACGACGTACCCGCGCCGCCGCCCCGAGGGGACCTCGACGACGTCCCCGCGGCGCAGCCCCTCCAAGGACGCGACCGCGTCGGCGCGCCGCGCCCCGCGCTCGGCGCGCGACAGCTCCTTCTCCCGGTCGCTCAGCGCCCGGCGCAGGTCCATGTACGCGCCGAAGTCGCCGCGCTCGCAGGACATCGCCTGCTCGTAGCCGACGAGCGCGTCCGCGTGCGCCTGCGCCTGCTTGGCCAGGCCGACCACGCCGCGGTCGGCCTGGAACTGCGCGAAGCTCGTCTCGAGCACGTCGCGCGCCCGGTCCACGCCGACCTGACCGACGAGGTTGACCGCCATGTTGTAGGTCGGGCGGAAGCTCGAGCGCAACGGGTACAACCGGCGCGAGGCCAGACCTGCCAGCGCCACGGGGTCCAGGCCCTGGTGGTCCACGACCACCGCGTGGCCCTCGACGTCGATGCCGCGCCGGCCCGCCCGCCCGGTCAGCTGGGTGTACTCCCCCGGCGTGACCGGCTGGTGCGCGGTGCCGTCCCACTTGACGAGCTTCTCCAGCACCACCGAGCGCGCCGGCATGTTGATTCCCAGCGCCAGCGTCTCGGTCGCGAAGACCACCTTGACCAGGCCCCGCGCGAACAGCTCCTCGACGGTCTCCTTGAACACCGGCAGCAGCCCCGCGTGGTGGGCGGCGATACCCCGGCACAACGCGTGCTGCCACGACCAGAACCCGAGCACCTCGAGATCCTCGGGCGGGATCGTCACGGTGCGCTCGTCGATGACCCGCCGGATCTCCGCCTCCTCCTCGGCGTCGGTGAGCCGCAGCCCCGCCCCGAGGCACTGCTCGACCGCACCCTCGCAACCGGCGCGGGAGAAGATGAAGTAGATCGCCGGGAGCAGCGCGTCCGCGTCGAGCGCCTCGACGACCCCGAACCGGCGCGGCGTGCGGCGCTGCGGCACGACGCCGCCCTGCCCACCGGTCCTGCCACCCCGGCCCCGGTAGCCGCGGTCGCCCCGCCCACGTCGTCCGCGGCGCGGGTCGCCGTCGGAGCGGCCGTGGGTGCGGAACAGTCGTGCGAGGTCCGGGTTGATCGGCGGGTTCGTGCCAGGGGCGGTCGGGTCGACGTGCCCGGCGTACAGGTCGAACAGTCGCGGCACCCCGCGCGGCTCGGTCGGCGCGGTGATGACGTGCTGCCACAGCGGCACCGGCCGGCGCTCGCTGACGACGACGGCGGTGTCGCCACGGACGGTGGCGAGCCAGTCGCCGAACTCCTCGGCGTTGGACACCGTGGCGGACAGCGAGACGAGCTGGACGTGGTCGGGCAGGTGGATGATGACCTCCTCCCACACCGGCCCCCGGAACCGGTCGGCCAGGTAGTGCACCTCGTCCATCACCACGTAGGCCAGGCCCTCGAGCGCTGTCGAGCCCGCGTAGAGCATGTTGCGCAGCACCTCGGTGGTCATGACGACCACGGGTGCGTCGGCGTTGATCGAGGTGTCGCCGGTGAGCAGGCCGACGTTCTGCGCACCGTGCCGCCGGGCCAGGTCGTTGAACTTCTGGTTGCTCAGCGCCTTGATCGGTGTGGTGTAGAACGCCTTGGTGCCCGAGGCGAGCGCCAGGTGCACGGCGAACTCCCCGACGACGGTCTTGCCGGCGCCGGTGGGGGCCGCGACCAGCACGCCCCGCCCGGCCTCCAGCGCGGCGCAGGCGTCGGCCTGGAACGGGTCGAGGTCGAAGTCGACCACCGAGCGGAAGCGCCCGAGCTCACCGATCGCGTCGGCCTTGTCGCGGGCGGAGCGGGCACGAGCGGCGGCGTACCGCTCGGCGGGACTGAGGTCGGCGGTCATGTCGTCAGCCTACGGCGGGCCCCGCCCTGGTCGTCGGGTGCCACCAGCACCCGCAGCGCGCCGGGCACGACGCGGGCCGTCAGCGGCAGGGGCCCGAGGCGCTCGCCGTCGCCGTGCGCGTCGGGCAGCGGTGCCGCCCGGCCCGGCGGCTCGGGCGTGGGCGTGGCTGCGATGGTGACCTCGCGGGCGCGCAGGACGTGCACGTCGGGGCGTCGCACGTGGCGTCCGGTGAACATCAGGGGGAAGATGCCGGCGGCGCCGGCGCGGGTGAGCACCGGTGCCACGAGCACGTCGAGCAGGCCGTCGTCGACGCGGGCGTCGGGTGCGACGCGGATCCCACCACCGATGCGGTCGGTGTTGGCGGCCGTGACCATGGCGGCGCGGCCCTGCCACACGGCGGCCCGCCCGCCGTCGGTGGTCCGGAGCGGCAGGCCGCCGTCGTCGGTCACCCCGCGCAGGAGCAGGGAGTAGGACCAGGCGCGGAAGGCGGCGATCTCGACCAGCGCGGCCAGCGTGTACCGGGCGCGCCCGCGGTGGCGCATCGCCGTGGCCCGGGCGTTGACCGCTGCGTCCAGGCCGGCGGACACCGCGCCGGTCACCCACCGGTCGGGGCGGCCCGGGCAGGTCACGGCGATCGCGTCGACGCGGCGCACCAGGCCGGCGTCGAGAGCCGCGCACACGTGGTCGACGGCTGTCGTGACGCGGTGGCACGGCAGGCCCAGGCAGGCGGCGAAGTCGTCGCCGCTGCCCACGGCGACGATGCCCAGCGGCGTCGCCGTGCCGGCCACGGCCTGGGCGCCGAGGTGGACGGTGCCGTCGCCGCCCACCACGACGAGCGCGTCCAGGGCGCCGCCGTCCACGGCCCGCCGGGCACCGGCCAGGGTGGCGGCGGCGGTCGGTGCGGACAGGTCGTGCACGTGGTGCCCCGCCGAGCGCAGGCGGGCGGTCAGGCGGCGGCCGGCGCGGGCGGCGCGGCCGGCACCGGCCGTGGGGTTGACCACGACGCCCAGGCGTGAGCCGTCGGCGCGGGGTGCGTTCACCCGGTCGGGGCGACGCGGCGCCGGTTGGCCCGGCGGTCGTGCAGGAAGCAGATCCCGGTGGCGACGAAGTACAGCAGGCAGATCGGCGCGGCCAGCGCGAACATGCTCAGCACGTCCATCGTGGGGGTGACGATCGCCGAGAACAAAAAGGACACGAGGATCGCCCACCGCCAGCCCGCCAGCCAGGTGCGGGCCCGCACGGTGCCCATGAGGTTGAGGACCACCATGAAGACCGGGACGAGGAACGCGATGCCGCACGCCAGGATGAGCCGCATCACGAAGCTGAGGTAGAGCTGGGCGCCGACGAGGTTGGAGCTGCCCTCGGGGACGAACTCGTTGAGGACCTCGACGATCATCGGCAGGACGTACCAGGCCAGGCCGGCGCCGGCGAGGAACATCGGGACGGCGGCGGCCAGGAAGCCGTAGACGTACCGGCGCTCGGACCCGGTCAGGCCGGGGTTGACGAACGCGAAGAGCTGGTAGAGCCACCAGGGGCTGGAGACCAGCACGCCGAGGAACAGCGAGACCTTGACCTGCATGTCGATGGCGGTTGCCACGCCGTCGAAGTTGAGGCCGATCAGTGCGCCGCGCCGCTCGGCGGCCGCCTGCAGGGGCTCGACGAGCGCGGTCAGCAGCGGGTCGTACAGGACCCAGCCCAGGACGGCGCCGACGAGCAGGCCCAGCGCGATGCGCACGACACGCTTGCGCACCTCGACGAGATGCTCGCGCAGCGGCATGCGCCCCTCGGGGTCCCGGGGGGTGCGGGGCATGCGGGGCCCCTCAGAGGTTTCGAGGCTCGCCCGGGCCGTCGCCCGTGCTCGTCGACGACGGCGGCGTGCTCTGCGCCGCCGTGCTCGATGCGGGGGTGCTGGACGCGGTCGTGCCCGACGTGCCCGACGAAGCGTCCGGGCGTCCCGTGGTGTCCGGACGCGGCTCGTCGTCGTCGCGCAGCTCGCGGACCTCCTTCTTGAAGATCTTCAACGAGGAGCCGACGCTACGGGCGACGTCCGGCAGACGCCGTGCGCCGAAGAGCACCACGACCAGCAGGATGAGCGTGATGATGACGGCGGGGTTGCGGAAGATACCCACGGACTTCAACTCCCAAGCGTTCGGTGCGCGTCTCGGCCGACGCGCTGTCAGTCTATGCCCACCGCCGGAGGTGGTGAAACACCCCGTCGGCGCTCCAGCCAGGTGCTCGTCGTCCACACCCGCCAGGTGGTCGCGTGCCGCGCACGGCGCAGCGCACGGCGTCCCGCCCTCGCGCGACGCCGTGCGGCGACCCGCGCGTGCAGCTCGTAGGGCGGGTCGAACAGCGTCGGCGAGGTGTCCGCCCGAGCGGCCTCGGCCCGCACGAGAGCCTGCGAGACCCGCTCGGAGGCCGACGCGAACGTCTGCCCGGCCGCCCCCGCCTCGCGAATCAGCCGCAGGCCGGCGCGCACGACGCCCCAGGCCACCCAGCCCAGGAACACCAGCGCACCGACGACCAGCAGCGTCCACACCCAGCCCCACATGCCGATCAGCCTAGCCGCGCCGCATCGTCCGCGTCGTCGGCCGCCAACGCCTCGCGGGCCGCCGCAGCCACCTCGCCCGCCACGTCCGCGGGCTCCACCGCGAGCACGTCCGGGGCGTTCGTCAGCAGCAGCCGACGCAACCACGCCGGGTTCGTCACCCGCAGGCGCACCTCGAAGGACCCGTCGGGCAGGTCCGTGACGGACTCCACGGGCACCTCCTCGGCCACCCACCGAGCGGGCGACGCGAGCCGCAGCGTCGCCACCCGGGCCGACTGACCGGCGTCGGCGGCCACCTGGGCGAACACGTCCACGTCGCCCTCGAGGTCGTGACCGGCCACCGCCACGTCCGTGGGCGTCGCGGCCAGCACCCGGTCCACGCGGAAGGTCCGCCGGCCCTGGGCGCGGTAGCACCAGCCCACCAGGTAGGTGGCGTCGTCCTGCGTCACCAGGCGCACCGGGTCCACGTCCCGCTCGCTGGTGCAATCCGCCGCGTCGACGTAGCGCAGCCGCACACGACGCCCCGCCGTCACCGCCCGGGTCAGCACGCCGAGGACCCTGCTGTCCCCCTCGCCGCCGAGGCGGACGTCCACCGCGTGCGCCGCCTCCCCCGTGGCCGCGGTCAGCTTGTCCAGCGCCGAGGCGACCACGGCCGCCCGCTCGTCGTCGGCCTGCACCGCCGGGGTGGTGTGCATCGCCCGCAGCGCCGCCACCAGCGCCACCGCCTCCCGGGTACCCAGCCGCAGCGGACGCGTCAGCCCACGGCTCTGGGTCAGCGAGACGAGCCCCTCCTCCAGGGAGAAGGCGTCGAAGTCGATCAGGTCGTCCGGCATGTACCCGGGCGTGCCCGAGACCCACAGCGCGTCGATGTCCTGACGGATCCGCTCCGCGGTCACGTTGAACTGGCGCGCCAGCTCGTCGACGCTCACCGGGCCCGCACCGTCCAGGTACGCCACGATCCCCAGCAGCCGTACCAACCGGTCGTCGGCCCGCTCAGCCATCACCCTCCCCCGTCCTGCCCGCGGGCGTCCCGACGTCGAGGCGGGCCGCCGCCGTCAACCGACGACGCACCTCCGCCCGCAGCTGCGCCGGTCCCAGCACCAGCACCGCCGCGCCGTACCCGGCCACCTCGTCCGCCAGCGCCGTCAGGGAACGGAACCGCACCGTGACCACGTCGCGGCCCCGGGGCGCTCGCGGCCGGTCGTGACGGTGGGCGTCGGCGGGCTCCTCCGCCGTGCCGTCGACGTGCTCCACCACGGCGCGCGCCCGCAGCGCGGGCGCCCGTTCGGGCACGACGGCGAGGTCGGCCGCGCGCTCGACGCCGACGCCGGCACCGAGCGCGGCGTCGACGTCCACGCGTTCGGGGATCGTGTACGCCCCGGCGGTAGAGCCCACGCGTACCCGGCCGTCGATCCTCGACAGGCGGAACACGCGGGTCGCGGCGCGGTCGCGGTCGTGGCCCACGACGTACCAGCCGCCGCCGCGCGCGGCGATCCGCCACGGCTCCAGGGTGCGGGTGCGCACCTCTCCGGTGTTGGCCGCACGGTAGCGGAACGTCACGACGCGTCGTTCGGAGACGGCCTCCAGCAGCGGACCGTAGGCGTCCCCGGCGGCGCGCAGGCGCGGCGTGAGCCCGGCGACGGCGTCCCCGACCGCGTCCGCGGCCCCGGCGGCCGCCAGCTTCGTCAGCGCCCGTGACATGTCGGTGCGCAGCGTCTTGTCGGACCAGAGCTGCGCGGCCAGGGCGACGACACCCAGCTCGGCGGGCGTGAGGTCCACCGGTGGCAGCGCGTACGCCTCGTTGTCGATGCGGTAGCCGACGTCGTCGCTGTGCCCCGACCCCTCGACGGTCACGATAGGCACGCCCAGGGCGCGCAACGTGTCCTTGTCACGTTCGAACATCCGCTCGAACGCGTCGGTGGACGGTGCCCCGTCGTACCCGTGCACGCTCGAGCGCACCTGCTGCTTCGTCATCGCCGCCGAGGTGTTCACCAGGGCGATGACGAGGTTCAGCAGACGCTCGTCCGGTCGGGTCGGCGGGCCACCCGCCGCATCGTCACCTGCCATCGGCCCCCACGGTAGCCCCAGGTACGCTCTGCCGGGTGACGACAGGGCCGACCCACCGACGAACCGCCGCCGACCACGTGACCTGGCGCACCGGCACAGTGACCGCCCGGAACCGCTCCTGGCCCGGTGCCCGCGAGCTCACGGTGCGCCTGGGCGAACCGCTGCCCGCACCCGACAGCGCGACAGCGGTCGACGAGGTCCGTGCCCTCGCGTACACCACCCTGGTGGGTGACCCCGACGTCGGCGACCGGCTCGCGCTGAACGTCTCGGCCCTCGCGCGCGGCCTGGGCACCGGCGGCTACGCCCTGGTGGTCGCACCGGCCGACCCCGCCGCGGTGCCCGCCGACCCCCCGCCCGGTCCCGGCCACCTCGTCAAGGCGCGGTACACCCCGCTGCAGGCCCTCGTCCTCGGCGTCGACGAGCAGGAGTCCGAGCACCACGCGGTGCTGCAGGACGCCGACGACCTCGCCGGGCTCCCGGTGGTGGTCGCCGACCTGCACTCGGCCGTGCCCGCGATCGTAGCCGGAGCCCGCCTGGCCGCCGAGGTCGCCGGCACGGCCCCGCCACGCGTCGCCTACCTGATGACCGACGGCGGCGCCCTGCCCGCCGCGTTCTCGCGCACCGTGGCCGCCCTGCGCGAGAACGACTGGCTGACCTCCACGATCACCGTCGGCCAGGCGTTCGGCGGCGACCACGAGGCCGTCAGCGTGCACAGCGGGCTGCTCGCCGCCCGCCACGTCGTCCGCGCCGACCTCGTCGTCGTCGCCCAGGGCCCCGGCAACCTCGGCACCGGGACACGGTGGGGGTTCTCCGGCGTGACCGCCGGTGAAGCCGTCAACGCCGCCGCGACCCTCGGCGGGCGGGCCGTCGCGTCGCTGCGCGTCTCCGGCGCCGACCAGCGCGAGCGGCACCTCGGCGTCTCCCACCACTCCCTGACCGCCTACGGCCGCGTCGCCCTGGCACCCGCCGACGTCGTCGTGCCCCGCCCCGACGAGCAGCTCCAGGACCGCACGGCCTGGGGCGCCGACCTCACCCGCCGCGTCCGGGAGCAGGCCGCCACCCTCGGCGCACGACACCGGCTGGTCGACGTCCCCGCCACCGCCGAGACCCTCGACGTGCTCCGCCGGTGCCCCGTACGGCTGTCCACCATGGGCCGCGGGCTCGACGCCGACCCCGCGGCCTTCGTCGCCGCCGCGGTCGCCGGCCAGCACGCCCGCACGCTGCTCACATGAAGATCGCATGAGACCCCGCGACCTCGGCACCCACCCCGTCGCCCTGCTCGTCCTCACCGGCCTCGTCGTGCTGGGAGGTCGACGTCGCGACCCCCTGGCGACTCACCGTCCCCCGCCTCCTGCTCGAGGGCGAGCTCGGACGGCAGCCCGAACCGGTCGCACCCCCGTCACCCGACGTCGCCGACGTCCCCGACCCCGCCCCCCGCCAGCCCGACGACACCCTCGCCCACGTCCTGCTCGTCCTCGCCGGGCTCGTGGTCGTGCCGCTGCTGTGGACAGCCGCCCGCAAGATCCTCGCCGCGCTCTCCGACACACCCCGACCACCCGACCCCGACACCCTCGTCCCCGGCACCGAGCTCACCGCCTCCGCCGCCCCCGCCATCCCCCTGCCCGACCTCGCCGACGCCGTCACCCGCGCCCTGACCCACCTCGCCGACGCAGGCCACCCCCGCGACGCCGTCGTCGCCGCCTGGGTGGCCCTGGAGGACGCCGCCGCGCAGCACGGCACCGCCCGCCGCGCCCGCTTCACCACCCGCCCCACCGACCAGCACGACGTCACCGCCGCGCGCACCGCCCTCGTCCAGATCGCCCGCAGCCTCGACACCCACCCCGACACACCATGACCCGCCAACACCTGCCCTTGGCCCTGGGCGTGCCGACCGCGCTCCTGCTCGCCGTCACCGGCACCCTCGACCCCGTCCACGCCCTCCTGCTGCCCACCAGCGCGCTCGTCGCCTGGCACGCCTGGCGGTCCCTCGACGAACCCGCCCCGTCCGCCTGGCCCCCACCCCCGACCGACGAGCACCACGGCGCCCGCCGCGACGTCACCGACCTCGGCTGGGCAGCGCTCACCCGCGACGGCCACGTCTCCGCCCGCGACACCCGACGGGTCACCCGGCTCGCCGCCGACCGGCTCGCACCCCACGGCATCGACCTCGCCGACCGCGCCCACCACACCGCCGTCGCCACCTTCCTCGGACCGGATGTCGCCGACCAGATCCGCTCGCGCCGACCACCCGCACCCCGCGCCCTGCACCACTGACTCGACGTCATCGAACGCATCCCGCCCGCACCGACGCGACCCGGAAGGCCCACCCGATGACCCACCAGCCCACAGCACTTCCCGTCGCCGACGTCGCCCGCCACGCACGCGACGTCCTCGACGAGATCGGCACCGCCGTCGTCGGCATGCGCGACTCCCTGGAGCTGGCGCTCGCGGCCCTCCTCGCCGGCGGGCACGTGCTGTTCGAGGACGTGCCCGGGCTCGGCAAGACCCTCGCCGCCCGCTCCCTGGCCACCGCGATCGGGCTCGACTTCGCCCGCCTGCAGTGCACGCCCGACCTGCTGCCCAGCGACGTCACCGGGTCGAGCGTCTACGATTCGGCCACCCGCGAGTTCGTGTTCCGCCCCGGACCCGTCTTCACGGGGCTCTTCCTCGCCGACGAGATCAACCGCACCGCCCCCAAGACGCAGTCGGCCCTCCTGGAGGCCATGGCCGAGCGCCAGGTGTCCGCTGAGGGGACCACCAGACCGCTGCCCCGTCCCTTCCACGTCGTGGCGACGTCCAACCCCGTGGAGTACGAGGGGACCTACCCCCTTCCCGAGGCACAGCTCGACCGGTTCATGGTCCGCCTCGCCGTCGGGTACCCCGACCGCGACCAGGAGCGGCAGGTGCTCCTGCGTCGCGTGTCCCGGCGACAGGAGGCCGCCCCCGTGCGCCAGGTGGTCGACGCCGGCACCATCCTCGCGATGCAAGCCGGCGTCGAGAACACCGAGGTCGACCCCGACGTCGCGACCTACTGCGTGGACCTGGCGGCCGCCACCCGCGAGCACTCCGCGCTCGAGGTCGGCGCGTCCCCCCGCGGCTCGCAGAACCTCCTGCTCCTCGCCCGCGCCGTCGCCGTCCTCGACGGCCGCGACCACGTGCTGCCCGAGGACGTCAAGCGCGTCGCCGTGCCCGTCCTCGCCCACCGCCTCACCCTGACCCCCACCGCCTGGGCCGCGGCCGTCCGCCCCGACGACGTGGTGCGCGAGCTGCTCGCCGCCGTGCCCGGCCCAGCCACGGTGGCCTCGGGCCGGTGAGCGACGACACGGGCGAGCCCGACGGCGCGCGCGAGCCAGGGCACCCCGGCCCGGACGCCCCGTGGTGGCAGCGGACCCCGCACGCCGCGGCCGGCCTCGTCACCGGTGTGCTCCTGCTGACCGTCGGCCTGCTCGCGGGCCGCCCCGACGTCGCTCTCGTCGGGCTGCCCGTGCTCCTCGGGGCGGCGTGGAGCGGGCGACCTGGCGCCCCCAGCGAGTCCGCCCCGGCGCGGTCGACGCACCACGAGGTGACGACGGGAGCCACGCCCACCGGCCCCGGCGAGCTGACCGCGACGCTCACGCTGGACCCGCCCGCGGGGGCCGAGGTCGTCCACGCCCGCGTCGGCGCACCCGGCCACCGCAGGGTTGACGTCCTGCTGGGCCCCGGTCGTCGTGAGCTCGACCTCGGCATGACCACCGTGCGGACCGGACCGCAACCGACGTTCGTCGTCGACGTGCGCGGCATCGGTGCCGGCGGCACGACCACAGAGGACGTCAGGCGCTCGACCAGCCCCGACCGCGTGGTGCTGCCCGCCGCGGCTCCGCTCGGCCGCGTGCCCCTGCCGGTGCGCCTGCGCGGGCTGACGGGCCCGCACGTCTCCCGCCGGCTCGGGGACGGCAGCGAGCTGCGCGACGTCCACCTGTTCACCCCGGGCGACCGGCTCCGCCGGATCGACTGGCGGACGACGGCACGACGCTCGCCGGCGTTGGACGAGCTGTACGTGCGGCGCACCTATGCCACGCGGAGGCGACCACGGTGCTGGTGGTGGACTCGCGCGACGAGGTCGGCCCCGACCTGCGGACCTGGCGCGGCGGCGGGGAGATCCGGGTCGACGAGCCGACGTCGCTCGACCTCGCCCGCCATGCGGCCGCGTCGGTGGCGCGCGCGGTCGTGGCCGCCGGCGACCGGGTCGGCCTCGACGATCTCGGCCGGCGCCGGAGGCCGCTCCCCCCTGCGGCGGGGCAGCGGCACCTGCGCCGGGTGCTCCACGGGCTGGCGACGAGCAGCCCGTTCGGCACGCCCGCTCGCCGGTTGCGGCCACCACGGCTCCCCGCCGACGCGATCGTGTACCTCTTCACGACGGCGCTCGACGACGAGTCGCTGCGGATGGTGCGTACCTGGCACGACCAGGGGCACCGCGTGGTGGTCGTCGACACGATGCCCGCGATCCGTCCGGTCCACGAGGTCCACCTGCGCATCGCCTGGCGGGTGATCAGCATGGAACGCGCGGACCGGCTCCGCCGGATGGCGGCCGAGGGGGTACCGGTGGTCGCCTGGGCCGGCACCGCCCGCGACGAGGCCCCGGCCCGGTTCGAGGCCCTCGTCCGGGCGGCGGAGCGGCACCGCGGCCGGTGAGCACCCGCGTGCCTGGTTAGCGTGGTGGCATGCCCGAGTGGTCCTGGTCGACGGCTGGTGGGCGACCGGCGACTACGACGTCGCCCGCCAGATCCTGCAGCGCGGCGTCGGGGTGCTGCTGTGCCTGGCGTTCCTGCAGGTGCTGGGCCAGTTCCGCCCTCTGCTCGGCGACCACGGCCTGACACCGGTGCGGGCGTTCACGGCCCACGTGCGGTTCCGCGACGCGCCGTCGCTGTTCCACTGGCGCTACAGCGACCGGCTGCTCGCCGTGGTGGCCCGGGTGGGCGTGGTCGGTGCTGCCAGCCTGGTCGTCGGGCTGCCCCAGGCCGGTCCCTGGTGGGTGCCGACGCTCGTCCTGCTGCTCCTGTGGTGGTTCTACCTGTCGACCCTCAACGTGGGTCAGCGGTTCTACGGCTTCGGCTGGGAGATGCTCCTGTGCGAGATGACGTTCCTCGTCGCGTGGTTCGGCTCGGACGCCGTGCCGGTGCCGTTCCTCATGGTCCTGGCCGCCCGGTGGCTGTTGTTTCGGCTGGAGCTCGGCGCGGGGCTGATCAAGTGGCGCGGCGGGCGCGAGTGGCGTGAACTGACAGCGCTCGACTACCACCACGAGACCCAGCCCATGCCGGGGCCTCTCAGCTGGCACGCGCACCACCTGCCGCGCTGGTGGCACCGCATCGAGGTAGTCGGGACGCACGTCACCCAGCTCGGCATGCCCTGGCTGCTGTGGCTGCCGCAGCCCCTGCCGAGCGTCGCCGGCGTCGTCATGGTCCTGACGCAGGGCTGGCTCGTGGTCACCGGGAACTTCGCGTGGCTCAACTGGGCCACGATCGTGCTCGGCGCGGCCATGATCTCCGACCCGGTGTGGGCGTCGCTGCTCGGCGGGGTGCCGTTCCTGCCCGACGTCGGCACGCAGGGCGTGGCGACCCTGGGCCCGCCGGTCGCCGACGTGGTCGTGGTGACCGCCGTCGTCGTCGTGCTCGCCGCGTTGTCGGTGCGGCCCGCGCTCAATCTCGCGTCGCGTCACCAGCGGATGAACGCCAGCTTCGAGCCCTTGCGGCTCGTCAACGCGTACGGCGCCTTCGGTTCCGTCACCCGACGCCGTGACGAGGTCGTGGTCGAGGGTTCGCTGGTGGAGCACCCCGCGTCGCAGGACTGGCGCGAGTACGAGTTCCGGGGAAAACCGGGCGACGTGCGCCGCCGCCCGCCGCAGGTCGCCCCGTACCACCTGCGCCTCGACTGGCTCCTGTGGTTCGTGCCGCTCGGCTCCGGCGGGACGCTGTGGTTCGAGCGCTTCCTGCTGCGGCTGCTCGAGGCCGACCGCGCGACGCTGCGACTGCTGCGCCGGGACCCGTTCGGGGGCGAGCGCCCGCGCTGGGTGCGCGCACGCCTGTACCGCTACCGGTTCTCGACGCCCGAGGAGCGACGCCGCACCGGCGCGTGGTGGGTGCGCCACGAGGTCGCCGTCGTCGTCGACCCGGTCGACCTGTCGATGCTGCGGCGGTGACGCCTCCCCTCAGAGGCCCTCGAGATGCATGACCTTGCGCACCGTCATCTCGTCCAGGAGCTCGGGGCCGAACCCGGCACCGTCGCCGCTCGCCCGCCGCGGGTCGGCCGAGCCGCCCGGCGCCCCGCCGACGACGGCGTTGACCTTCACCGTCCCGACGTCGAGGGCGTCGGCGGCGCGCAGGGCGCGGTCGAGCCGCGGCGTCAGCACGGTGGCCGCGAGCCCGTAGGCGGAGGTGGACGCACGGCGCAACGCCTCGTCGAAGTCGGCGACCCGGACCACGGGTGCCGCCGTCGCCGGACTCGTGCTGATCGGCGGTGCCGCGCTCGTCGCGCTGGCCTGGTCGGTGCTGCCAAGATGACCCGATGACACCGCTCGAGATCCGTCCCTACCGTTCGTCCGACCGCACGGCCGTCGCCGAGGTCTGCGTGCGCACCGCTGCCGCGGGCACCGACGCCCGCGGCCTGTACTCCGACGACTCCCTGATGGCCGAGGTCTACGCCCTGCCGTACGTCGAGCACTCCCCCGAGCTGGCCTTCATGGTGGTGGAGCACGTCGACGCCCCCACGGCGGACCCGTTGGCCGTCGACGACGGCCGTCTCCTCGGTTATGTCGTCGGAGTACCCGACACGCGTGCGTTCGTCGCGTGGTGGGAGCAGGAGTGGACGCCCGGGTTCGTCCAGCGCCATCCGGAGCCGGGACCTCCGACCGGCGCCGAGCCCGGGTACAGCGAGGCGGCCCTCCTGCACGACGGCGCGGACCCGCAGCGGATGCTGCGGAGCCTCGACGACGAGCAGCTGGCCGACTTCCCCGCGCACCTGCACATCGACCTCGTCCCGGAGGCGCAGGGGCGCGGCCTCGGCCGTCGGCTCGTCGACACCCTGCGGCAAGCCCTCGCCCTCCAGGGCGTCCCCGGTGTCCACCTCGGCTACGACCCGGCGAACTCCTCGGCGCGAGCCTTCTACGACCGGCTGGGCTTCCACGAGCTGCCGACACCGCAGCCTCACGTCCGGTTCCTCGCGATCGCGACGGGCTGACCCCCGCGCCTCCGGGCTGCTTTGGCCGTCCCTGCGTGGGCGACCTAAGGTGGTTCTGGTGCTTGGCACACTATTTCTTCTCGGAGATCTCCGTGCCGAGATCGGGCAGCCCTGCCTGCGTCCATGCGCGGCGCACCTGTTCGAACCGGGTGGGCAGCGGCGGGCGCGTCGGCCCCCACCGGGCGTTCGTGCGGTGCACGAACCTCCTCCACGACAGCACCAGACCCTGCCGCGTGATGGGCAGCCCGCTGGAGACGGTCGTGCCGTTGTCGTGCGTGTGGTGCACCGTCAGCAGCAGCGCACGCGGCACCGATCCCTCGAGCTCCGCCGCCAGCTCGGTCCGCACGGTCATCCAGTGCCGCAGCACGACCACGACCTCGGGCGGCAGCCGGTGGCGCCGCAACGTCCGGTGCTTGCCGTGCCGGACCAGGGCGCTCCCCTCCCCCGGGTCCCGACGCCCCCCGACACGGCCCCGCGCCGGGGCACCGCCGGACGCACCGAGGTCGAGGTCTTCCGCCCGGACACGGAGCAGGTCGCCGTAGCGGGCTCCGGTGGCACGCGTCAGCCCCGCGATCACCGCCAGCCGGACGACCTCCGGCTTGCCCTCCGGACGCAGCGCCTCGACCGACAGCTCCCGCCACACCCATTCCGCCTCCTCCAGCGAGACGGTCGGCCGCGGGTAGCGGGCGGGTGGGCTCGGTGAGCGGTGGGGGTTCGTGGGCGAGGTTTCGGGCAGGCGGTCCGTCACGGGTCCATCGTCGGACGCTTGACACACTTTTTCACGTGTGACACGCCGTGCACGCGCCCTCGGCGTACGCTCGGGCGGATGTCAGCGCCCCTGCTCAGCACCCTCGCCGTCGTCGTCGACCACGAGACCGTCGTCAAGAGGTCCCGGTTCCTCACCCGGCTCGCCCCCGTCACGTCGCCCGCGGAGGCCGACGAGGTCGTCCGGCATCGCCGCAAGGAGCACTGGGGTGCCCGCCACCACTGCGTCGCGACGGTGCTCGGCCCCCACGCCGAGAACCAGCGCTCGTCGGACGACGGCGAGCCGTCCGGGACCGCCGGCGTCCCCATGCTCGAGGTGCTCCGCCACCGCCGGATGACCGACGTCGTCGCCGTCGTCACGCGGCACTTCGGAGGGGTGCTGCTCGGCGCCGGTGGACTGGTGCGGGCGTACTCCGGTGCCGTCACCGCGGCCCTGGACTCCGCCCGGGCCACGGGGGCCGTCCTGGCGCGCCGTCTCCTCGTCGAGGTGACCGTCGAGGCGCCGCACGCCGACGCCGGACGGCTCGAGCACCTGCTGCGCGAGTGGGCCACCGACCACGCCGCCGTCGTCCTGCCCACGCGCTACGCCACCACCGCACGCCTCACGCTGCTGGTCCCCCGCCCCGCGATCGACGCCCTGCTCGCCGACGTCGCGGCCGCCACCTCGGGAGGCCTGAGCCCGGCGGTGGGCGCGGAGCGCGTCGTCGACGTCAGGGAGTAGGGGTCAGGCGATCCCGTCCGCCGTGACCCGGGCGCCGTCCGGGACGGAACCGGACTCCCCGTCCGGGGCGCGCAGCACGGCGTCGCCCTCCACCTTCACGTCCGCACCGAACGTCCAGTCCCCGTCGACCGCCAGGCCTCGCGCGTCCCGCAACGACGGCGGTCCCGAAGCGAACCGTGCGTCGAACGCCCCGACGGTCTTGTACGTCTTCGACAGCCGCACCAGCGGCGCCTCGGCCTGAGCGACGAGCCGGTAGTCGTCCGTGAGCTCGTAGACGTCGGAGCGCAGCAGCAGCAGGTCGTCGGTCTTCTTCACCGGCAGGAAGCGCTCGCGACCGACCTCGATCGCCGTGGCCCCCTCGAACACCGCCACGGCGGCGCCCATCGCGGACTCGATCTGCACGACCTCCGGGGAGTCCGCGTCCGTCGGGTCGACGGTCTTGGCGTTGCGGATCAGAGGCAGCTCCAGCACGCCGCCGGTGCGCTCCAGCTCGGCCGCCAGGACCTCCAGGTCGAACCACAGGTTGTTCGTGTGGAAGTAGCGGTGCCGCTCCGGGTCGAGCGAGACGTCCACGTCGTCGGGGTGCGTCTGCGCCGTCTCGCGTTGGATGATGCGCCCGTCGGCCCGTCGCACGACGAGCTGGCCGCCCTTGACGTCTGCCGGCGTCTTGAGGCACATCTCCGCCGCGTACGGTGCCCCCGAGGCAGCGAACCAGGCGGCGATCTCGCCGTCCGGGGCCGCACCGAGGTTGTCCGAGTTGGAGACGCAGGCGTACCGCAGGCCGGCGTCCAGCAGCGCACGCACCACCCCGCTCGCGTGCAGCGCGGGGTACAGGTCGCCGTGGCCGGGCGGGCACCACTCGAGCGTGGGGTCGGCGGGCCACTCGACCGGCTCGAGGGTGTCGGCGCGGAGCTTGGGCTCGCGGTTCTGCAGGAAGTCCAGCGGGAGCCCGTCGACGGCCAGGTCACCGTAGCCGGACAGCGCGGCCAGCGTGTCGTCCTGGGTGCGGAACGAGTTCATCAGGACGAGCGGCAGCCGGGCCCCCGTGGCCGCGCGCGCTGCCCGGACCTGGCCGACGATCACGTCGAGGAACGACAGCCGCTCCCCCTCGGCCGTGCGACGCACCTCGAGCAGGGACTTGGCCCGGTCCATCCCCATCGAGGTGCCCAGCCCGCCGTTGAGCTTGATGATGGCGGTGCGCGCCAGGGCGTCGGAGGCCTCCGCATCGTCGATCGCGAGGTCGGCGTGCCGCGTCAGACCCGTCAGCGGCTCGACGTCGTCCTCGCGGACGTACCCGCTCTCCCCCTGCTCCAGCAGCCGGTAGAAACGGCTGAACACGTCCACGGCGGCGGGCGCCACCCCCGCGGTCCGCATCTTGTCTCGGGCCAGCTCTAGTCCGCGATCGCTCATGGCCAGCACCCTAGCCGCAGCCGGCGACTCCCGGTGACCGGTCCGGTCGCCGGTCCGTCTACTCGAACGGCGTCGGGTCGCCGGCCCCGGCCCGGACCACCTCGGGGTACCCGACGGAGAAGTCGACGACCGTCGTCGGTGCCGCTGCCACGTCGCCGGAGTCCACGATGACGTCGACCTGGCGGTCCAGCTCCTCGGCGACCTCCCAGGCCTGCGTCATCGGCTCCGCCCTGCCGGGCAGGATGAGGGTCGAGCTGAGCAGGGGCTCACCGAGCTCGCGCAGCAGCGCGTGGACCACGCGCGACTCCGGGATGCGGACCCCGACGGTCTTCTTCTTCGGGTGGGCGAGCCGACGGGGCACCTCCGAGGTCGCCGGCAGGATGAAGGTGTACGGACCGGGGGTCACCGCCTTGATGGCACGGAAGGCCGAGTTGTCCAGCCGCACGAGCTGGCCGAGCTGGGCGAAGTCGCAGCACACGAGCGTGAAGTGGTGCTTCGCGTCCAGCCGACGGATCTGCCGGATCCGTTCGGTGCCGTCGTGCTGGCCGACCCGACAGCCGAGCGCGTACCCCGAGTCGGTCGGGTAGGCGACCAGCGCGCCGTCCCTCAGCGCTGCGACGACCTGGCCCACGGCGCGTGCCTGCGGGTCGACCGGATGGATGTCCACGAGACGAGCCATACGGCCAGGCTACGCGCGGCCACCACCGGGCCGCAGGTCAGGACGCCGTGCTCAGCAGGGCGCGGCGCAGCTCTGCCTCGCTCGCGTTCGCCCCGGTGCACACCACACCCACCCGGGCGCCGGCAAACCGGTCGGGATGGGCGAGAACGGCCGCCAGGGACGCGGCACCGGCTCCCTCCGCGACCGTGTGCGCCGCCGTGAGATAGGCGTGCTGCGCCGTGGTGATGACATCGTCCTCCACGAGCAGGAAGTCGGCCAGGTGCTCACGGAGCAGACGCTGCGTGAGCACGAACCCTCGTCCGACGGCGAGGCCCTCCGCCCGCGTGCCGTTGGGACGGCTGAGCGGCTGCCCGGCGCGCCACGAGTCGTGGGCCGCCGGTGAGGCCGCGGACTGCACGCCCACGACCCGCAGACGCGGCGCCAGCGCCGCCGCCACGAGACCGGCCGCCGCCGCTCCCGACCCCCCGCCGACGGGCACGACGAGCACGTCCAGGTCCGGCGCCTGCAGCAGCAGCTCCAGCGTCGCGGTCGCCACGCCCGCCACGAGGTCGGGCTCGTTCGCCGCGCTGACGAGTCGCGCACCGCGCTCCGCGGCGGTCTCCTCGGCGAGCAGGCAGGCGTCCTCGAGCCGCTCGCCGTGCAGCAGGACCTCCGCGCCGAGCGCTCGAACGGCGCGCTCCTTGACGGGGTTCGGCGCGGCCGGCATGACGATCGTGCACGGTGCGCCGACCTCGCGGGCCGCGTCGGCGAGGGCTTGCGCGTGGTTGCCGGTCGAGTACCCGACGATCCCGCGGCGACGGGCGTCGTCGGAGAGCTGGCGGAGCAGGTTCAGCGCACCACGGATCTTGAACGCCCCGGTGCGCTGGAGGTTCTCGTGCTTGACGACCACGCGCGCGCCGTGCGCGCCGGCGTCCTGCACGACCTGGTCGAGCGCCGGGTAGTGCGCCGCGGGCGTGCGCAGGACGAGCCCGTCGATCCGCTGCTGGGCCGCCAGGACGTCGACGACGGTCGGTGGTGTCAGATCCATGCTCCCCAGCGTCGGGCAGGGAGGAACCATCGGTCCAATGCCAGTTGGTGACCAGTACCATCGCGAACGTCGATGAGTGGCCCTTATGCTGGTGCGATGACCGACGTGCCACCGCCCGCCGCCCAGCTGGACCTCACCAGGCTGCGTGTCCTGGCCGCGGTCGCCCGCACCGGTTCGGTGACGGCCGCGGCGCGCGACCTGCACTACGCCCAGCCCTCGGTCAGCCACCATCTCGCCCGGCTGGAGACCGAGGCCGGTCTCCCCCTGCTGCAGCGCGCCGGACGCGGCGTACGGCTCACCGAGGCGGGGCGGCTCCTCGCGGACCGTGCCGAGGAGATCATCGCTCGCGTCGAGGGCGCGCAGCGCGAGCTCGACGCGCTGGCGGGCCTGCGCGCGGGGCGCGCACGGCTGGCAGCGTTCCCCTCCGCGCTGGCCACGATCGTGCCCGACGCCGTGACCCGCCTGCGCGACCTGCACCCAGGACTCGGCGTCGGGCTCGTGGAGGCCGAGCCGCCGGAGGCCGTCGACGCGCTGCGGTCCGGGGAGGTGGACGTGGCGCTCGTGTTCGAGCACGTGGACGCCGACGGCACGCGCGGCGCCGACGACCTGTCCCGGTTCGAGACGACGGCCGTGCTCGACGACTCGGTGCACCTGGTCACGGCGGACGCCGGCACCTCGCCGGCCGCGGAGGCCTCGGCGGTTCTGCGGACACATGCCGCCGACACGTGGATCGCGGGGTGCGAACGGTGCCGCGCGGACCTCCTGGCGCGTTGCTCCGCCGCCGGGTTCGCCCCCCGTCTCGCGTTCGAGACCGACGACTACGTGGCGGTGCAGGCCCTCGTCGCGGCCGGCGCGGGAGTCAGCCTGCTGCCCGGCCTGGCGCTGCGCGCCCACCGCAACCCGCAGGTGTCGGTCACACGGCTTCCGGGCGCCACCCGGCGCGTGCTGGCCCTGACGGTCGGTACCCCCGCTCCCCCGGCCCGCGCCCTCGTGGACCTTCTGGTGGCCAGCGGCGGCACCTGACGTCAGCCGGGCAGGACCGTCCGGCGCAGGTGCTCACCGAGCCGGCGGTCCGGTTCGATCCCGGCGAGCACGGACCCGAAGAGCACCGACTCCCCGATGCGGACGAAGGCGAACGCCGTCTCGGCCACGGAGAACTGCAAGGGCCCCAGGTTCCCGGTCTCCTGCTCCCTGCGGACGAGGTCGGCCCAGGCCTCGACGTTGCGCACGTGCACGCGAGCGGTCGCGCCGAACAGCACGCGCGTCGCGTCGACCGGGTCGACGGCCAGGTACTTCTGCAACGGCTCGTGGGCCCCGACCTCGTCGTCGAACCGTCGCGCGACGTCAAGCAACCGTTCGACCCCTCGCTGGCCGGCGTCCGCGGACCGGCCCCAGGCCTGCTCGAGCGTCCGCGCCGCCAGCTGCCACAGGACGTCGCCGAGGAGCCGGTCCCGGCTGCCGACGACGCGGTAGAGCGTGGCCCGGCTCACCCACAGGTCCTCGGTGAGCTGGTCCATGGCCGGCCCTCCGGACGCCACGAACTGCCGGCGGGCGGTCCGCAGCGCCGTCGGGTACGTGATGACCCGCCCTCGGGCGCCGCTCGTGCGAGCGTCGACCACCATGGCGCACCTGCCTCTCTGCGAGTGTCCCTCGGCATACCGCCTAGTCGGTACGCTACCAAGCACCGCGTCGCGTCCGCACCGCCCGCTGCCTCAGGCCAGCGAGTCCCGCCACGCCGTGTGCAGCGCGGCGAACCGGCCCCGCTGCTCCACCAGCGCGTCCGGCGTCCCGTCCTCCACGACCCGGCCCTGCTCCATGACGAGCACGCGGTCGGCGATCTCCACCGTCGACAGACGGTGCGCGATGATCAGCGCCGTCCGGTCGGCCAGCAGCGTCTGCAGCCCGCGCTGCACCAGCCGCTCCCCCGGCAGGTCGAGCGAGCTCGTCGCCTCGTCCAGCACCAGCACGGCGGGGTCGGCGAGGAAGGCTCGGGCGAAGCTGATGAGCTGGCGCTGACCCGACGAGACCCGCCCACCGCGCTTGTTCACCTCGGTCGCGTAGCCCTGCGGGAGGCTCGCGACGAACTCGTGCACGCCGACGGCGCGCGCGGCCGCCTCGATCTCCACGTCCGTGGCGCCCGGTCGGCCCAGGGCGATGTTCTCGCGCACCGTCCCGCTGAACAGGTACGCCTCCTGCGTCACCATCACCACGGCGCGGCGCAGGTCCGGCGTCGAGAGGTCGCGCACGTCCACCCCGTCCAGCAGCACACGGCCCTGGCTCGCGTCGTAGAAGCGGGTGACGAGCTTGGCGAGCGTCGACTTGCCCGCCCCGGTCGACCCCACGATGGCGACCGTCTGCCCGGCGGGGATCGTCAGGTCCAGCGCGGGCAGCACCACGGGCCCCCGCCCGTACGCGAACGTGACGTCGTCGATACGCACCTCACCACGTGCCCGCGGCAGCGCGGTGGGGTGCCGGGGCTCGACGACGGTCGGCTCCTCAGCGAGCAGCCCCGAGACCTTCTCGAGCGCCGCCACCGCGGACTGCAGCGAGTTGTAGAACATGCCGAGCTGCTGGATCGGCTGGAAGAACCGCTTGACGTACAGCAGCACGGCCACCAGCGCCCCGAGCTCCAGCGCACCGTCGAACACCCGCAGGCCGCCGTAGGCGAGCGCGACCGCCACCGTCACGTTCCCGATGAGGACCAGTCCCGGCTGGTACCGGCCGTTCACCCCGAAGATCCGCAGGTTCGCGTCGCGGTAGTCCTCACCGAGCACGGCGTAGTCCGCGTCGACCGACTGTTCGCGGCGGAACGCCTGGACCGCCCGCATCCCCGTCATCGTCTCGACGAACTTGACGATCAGCCGGGCCGACGCCGTGCGCTGCTCGCGGTAGTGCAGCTGCGAACGGCGCTGGAACCACCGCGTCAGCCACCACGCCGGCACCAGGGCGACCGCGAGCACGACGCCGGAGCGCCAGTCCACGACGAACAGCGCGACGCCGGTGAAGAGCATGAGCATCAGGGACGAGACCACGCCCGTCAGTCCGCCGTCGAAGAGCTCTCGCAGCGCCTCGAGATCGGAGGTCTGACGGCTGATGACCCGGCCGGAGGTGTACGACTCGTGGAACTCCAAGGACAGGCGCTGCGTGTGCCGGAACACCCGCCGCCGCAGCTCCAGGAGCACGCTCTGGGCGACCCGGGCGGCGGCCCGTACGTAGGCCCCGGCGCACACTCCGCCCAGCACGGCGGCCACGACGTAGGTACCGCCGACCGCCACGAGACGGGTCGCGTCCCCGTCGCGCAGCGCGGGCAGGGCGGTGTCGATCGCGGCCTGCACGAGCAGGGGGCCGGCCACCTGGCCGAGGGTCGCCACGACGATGAGCAGACCCGCCCAGGCCAGCGGTCGCCACCGCGGGCGCAGCAGCTCGCCGAGCAACCGCAGCGACCGGCGGCGCACGGCTGCCGACGTCGCCCGGTCGAGCAGCGAGGCGTCGTCCGCGTGCGCGTCAGCAGCCCGACGCCGGCCCGGTCCGGGATCTCCCTGTCTCATCGGGTCACCTCCGGGTCGGTCGTGCCGGCGAGGTCGGCGGTGCCGTCGTGGTCCGCGGCGTCCCAGTCCTCCTCGAGCGAGGCGATCACGTAGCGGTAGTGCGCGTCCGAGGCGAGCAGCTCCCGGTGGGTCCCGACGGCGGTGATCCGTCCGTCGGCGAGCACGGCGACACGGTCCGCGAGCGCCACGGTGGACGGGCGGTGGGCGATGACCAGGCTGGTCGTGCCGCTCAGGACCTCGCGCAGCCGTGCGGTGACGGCCTCCTCGGTGGCGACGTCGAGCGCTGAGAGGGGGTCGTCGAGGACGAGCACCCGGGGCCGGGCGGCGATGGCGCGGGCCAGGGCGAGACGCTGCCGCTGGCCGCCGGACAGGGACAGGCCCTCCTCACCGATCCGGGTCTCGAGGCCCTGCGGCAGGTCGTGGACGAACCCGGCGCGGGCCACGTCGACGGCTTCGTGCAGCAGGTGCTCACGGGTCGCGGCGGGTTCGTCGTCGTCGACGCCGAGCAGGACGTTGTCCCGCACCGAGGCGGAGAAGAGCGTGGGGTCCTCGAACGCGACGGCGACCGCGCGGCGCAGGTCCTCGCGACGCACCGACCGGACGTCGTGACCGTCGACCTCCACGGAACCGGCCGTGACGTCGTACAGCCGTGGCAGGAGCATCGCGAGCGTGGACTTGCCGGACCCGGTCAGCCCGACCAGGGCGGTGGTCGTGCCCGCGGGGAGCTCGAGGTCGACGCCGTCGAGCACGGGTGCGGCGGAGTCGTCGTGGCGGAACCGGACGCCGCGGAGCACGACGTGCCCGTGCTCGGGACCCAGCTCGGCGGGGTCGGCGGGGTCGGCGGGGTCCGACACCGGGTTGGGTGTCTCGATCACCTCGAAGAACCGGTCGACGGCGGTGCGGGCGTTGAGCGTCATGGACAGGGTCATCCCGAGGTCGACGACAGGCCCGTTGATCACCGCGGCGGTGAGGAAGAAGGCGACGAGCGCTCCGACGGAGACCTGGTCCGCTGCCGCGAGCCACACGCCGAGGAGCAGGCACACGGCCAGGGTCAGCTCGGGGATGAGCTGGAGGGAGGTGGTGACGGTCGCCTGGTTGCCGGCCTTGCGGATCTCGGTGCGGCGCAGCTCCTCGGCCTGCCCGGAGAACGACTCCAGGGCGTCCTCGCCCCGCCCGAACGCCTTGAGCACGCGGATGCCGTGCACGGACTCCTCGACCGTGTTGGCGAGGTCGCCGGACTGGTCCTGCGAGAGCCGGGCGATGACGCGGTATCGGCGGGAGAACCGGAACGCGATGATCGTCACGGGGACCGCCCCGGCGAGGTAGACCAGCCCGAGCCAGCCGGCGGTCGCCAGGAGGATCCCCACACCGACGGCGATCGTCACGGTGCTGACCACGAGCTGCAGGAGACCGAAGACGAGCCACCGGCGCAGGAGCCCGAGGTCGGCCATGGACCGGCTCAGCAGCTGACCGCCGGACCAGCGGTCGTGGAACGCCGGCGGCAGCTGGAGCAGGTGTCGGAACAGGGCGGTCCGCAGCACCGCCTCCACCCGCGTGCCGGGGTACATCACGAGGTTGCGTCGCAGCAGGATCAGTCCGGCCTCGGCGACCCCGAGGGCGAGCACGGCCAGCGTGGGCCAGAGCAGTGCCGTGTAGTCGCGGGCGTCGATCCCGACGGCGAGCGGGCCCTCGACCAGCTCCTGCAGCACACGAGGGATCGCGAGCGCCGCGAGCGACGCCCCCAGGGAGGCGGCCAGACCGGCGAGCAGGCGCGGCAGGGCGGGGCGGACGTACGGGTACAGCCGCAGCACCGAAGCGATGGTGCCGAGCTGGGAGCCTGCGGGGTCGGCGGACGCGGCGGGTTCGGGCGGGTGGTGAGGCATCCGCCACATCTTCTCACCGGGCACCGACATGCTTGCTCGGGGCACGGCTTCGTCGGCAGGGCTCGTCGACGTGCAGCGCTCCGCCAGGGGCGCCACGGACCGTACGATGCCGGGCATGGATGGCGTGCAGCTGGTCGGCGTGGTGACGGGTGTGGTGCTGGTGGTCGTCGCAGGGTTCGCGCTGCTGCTCCGGGGTCGGCGACGACGGGAGCGCCGGCACGAGGCCGCCCGGACCGAGCTCGACCGCCTCGCGACCGCCGCCGGGTCGGCGCTGGTCCGCACCGACGAGCGCGCACGGCTGGCCGAGGACGAGTTGGCCTTCGCCGTGGCGGAGCTGGGCGAGCCGGTCACCGCCGTGGCCGGCCCGGCCCTGCGACGGGCGCGCGAGCACCTGCGCGAGGCCTTCCACCTCAACCAGCTCCTGCACGACCACGTACCCGACACCGACGCCGAGCGACACGAGTGGTCGGGGCGCATCGTGGAGCTGTGCGGTGCCGCCGGGACCGCCCTCGACGACCTGGACGCCGGTCTGGCCGAGCGGCGCCGCGCCGCCCGGGCGACGCCGCAGGCGGTCGAACGGGTCGAGGGATGCATCGACGCCGTGCGCAGCGCCGTCGATCCCGCACTCGCGGACGTCGAGCGGCTCCGCACCGACTATACGGACCACGCGCTCGCACCGGTGGCGGACAACCCGGCGCAGGCCGCCCGGCTGCTGGACTTCGCCGCCCGCAGCGCGGCGGCCGCGCGGCGCCGCCTCACCTCGCAGCAGGTCACCGAGGCGGTGGCCGGGACGCGCGCGGCCGAGGAGGCCGTCCACCGCGCCGAGGGTCTGCTCGCCGCCGTCCAGGACTTCGAGTCCGAGGCCCTGCGCGCAGAGGCCGCGCTCGGCGCGCTGGTCGCGGAGTCCCGCACCGAGCTCGCCCAGGCCCGCGCGATGCCCGCAGACCGGCGTCAGGGGCCCGTCGACGCCGCCGCGGGCGCTCTCGAGGACGCCTTGGCGTCCCTGCCGCCGTCCGACGGGCCGAGCGACCCGATCGCCACGCTGACGCGGCTCCGGGAGGCGAACACCGCCCTGGACGACGCCGTGCGCGACCGCCTCGAGCGCGACGAGCGGTCACGGCGGGCGATCACCCAGCGGGGTCCCGCGCTCGACGACGCCGCCCGCCAGGTGGCCGCGGCCCGGTCCGTCGTCGACGACTACCGCGCGCCCGTCGGGCCGGACGCCCGTACCCGGCTCGCCGAGGCGGCACGCGAGCTCGCGGCAGCCCGCGCTACCACCGACGCCGAGTCGTCGGTCGACGGCGCACGCCGCGCCGCGGCGCTCGCCACCGAGGCGACCGAGCTCGCCCGCCGCGATCTCGCGCAGGCGGGCGGCGGCGCAGCGCGGCCGTGGGACGGGCGTCGACCCCCGGCCGTGGGACGCGGCGGCTCGGGGGCCTTCGGCGCCGTGCTGGGCGGCATGGTCCTCGGCGGGATCCTGGACGAGGTCGGCGACCTGTTCGACTGACGGCTCCCGCGGCCCTGCCGGGTCGCACTCCGGCAGGGCTCAGTCCGGCAGGACTCAGCCGGGCACGGGGCCCCGGCGCGCCGCCCACAGGTGGTCCACCGGCCCGTTCCCGCGACCGACCTCCAGGTCGGCGCCGGCGGCGATCGCGCCGGTGAGCCACGACTTCGTCTCCCGCAACGCCTCGGCCCAGTCGCCGCCGCGCGCATACCTCGTCACCAGGCTGGTCGACAACGAGCACCCGGTGCCGTGCGTGGTCGACGTACGCAGCCGTGTGCCGGGGACCTCGACGACCAGCCCGTCAGGTGCGACGAGCGCGTCGGGCACCTGGTCCCCGTCCAGGTGGCCGCCCTTGGCCACGACGAGCACACCGTGCCGCTCGGCCAGCACCGCCGCCTGGCCCAGCACCCCTCGCCAGTCGGTGGCGACGGGCTCGCGCAGCAGCACGGCGAGCTCGGCCGTGTTGGGCGTGACCACGTCCGCGCGGTCGAGCACGCGACGCAGGGCCTCCTCGCCGTCACCGTCCAGGAGGCGGTCGCCGGAGGTGGCGACCATGACGGGATCGACCACCACCGGGGGCCGCGACGGTCCGGCGGCGAGCCGGCCGAGCCACTCGTCGACGACCTCCGCCGCCCCCGCGGTGGCCAGCATGCCGATCTTGACGCCGTCGAGCGTCACGTCGGCGCACAGCGACTCGAGCTGCTCGGCGAGGAACGACGGCGGCGGCACGTGCACCCCGCTCACCCCCCGCGTGCTCTGGGCGGTCAGCGCCGTCACGGCGGCCATGCCGTAGCCGCCGGCGGCGGCCACCGACTTCAGGTCGGCCTGGATCCCCGCGCCGCCGCTCGGGTCGGAGCCCGCGACGGACAGCACCCGCGGGACGGCCCGGCGCGACGCGGGTGCGGGTCGGGCGGGAGCGACGGGCACGGTGTTGACGGTGCGCGGGTCGGACGGCATCGCGACATCCCTTCGTCAGTGCTGGCTGCTTCAGGTTCGACGGGTGTGATCTCAGCTCCCGGGCGGGCGCACCCCGTGTCGTCGGACCACCGTAGCGCGGGCGCCGACGGCCCCGAGACGGTGTATCACCCGCTCCCCGGCCGGCCGGCACCGGCGATCCTGCCGATGCCCGGTGCCGCCACCACCAGCACGCTGGGCGAGCAGCACCCGCTCCGCCGCGTCCGCCGTCACCGACGACGACCGGCCGGCGAGGCACTGTCAGAGCTGTCAGAACCGTCAGAGAGGACGCATCATGCAGCACGCACCGAGCACGGCCCGGTCGGGCCGACGTCTCACGGGAGCCCTGGCCTCCCTCGCCGTCGCCGTGGGCATCGGGGTCGCCTCCGGCGCCGCGGCCCACGCGGCCGACAACCCGTACGAGCGCGGACCGGACCCGACCGAGTCGAGCATCGAGGCCACCCGAGGGACCTACCCCGTCTCCGAGCGGAACGTCTCGAGCTGGGTCTCCGGGTTCGGCGGCGGCACGATCTACTACCCCACCACCACCGGTGACGCGACCTTCGGCGCGGTGGTGGTCTCGCCCGGCTACACCGGTACGGAGAGCACCATCGCGTGGCTGGGGCCCCGGCTCGCCTCCCAGGGGTTCGTGGTGCTCACCATGGCCACGAACTCGATCTACGACCAGCCCGACTCGCGCGCCGACCAGCTCCAGGCGGCGCTCGACTACCTCACCGGCTCCAGCCCGGTGGCCGACCGCATCGACGAGGACCGCCTGGCCCTCATGGGTCACTCCGTGGGTGGCGGCGGCACGCTGCGCGCCGTGGACGACAACCCGGACATCAAGGCCGCCATCCCGATGACGCCGTGGCACCTGAAGAAGGACTGGTCGTCCGTGGCGACCCCGACGCTGATCTTCGGCGCCGAGAACGACTCGGTGGCGCGCCACGAGACGCACGCCGAGCCGTTCTACGAGTCGCTGGACGACGACCTGCCGAAGGCCTACCTGGAGCTCGACGGGGCGAGCCACTTCGCCCCCAACTACTCCAACACGACGATCGCGAAGTACTCGATCTCCTGGCTCAAGCGGTTCGTCGACGACGACGACCGGTACACGCAGTTCCTGTGCCCCGGGCCCCTCGACCGGATGGTTCTCGGACGTCGAGGTGTACGAGAGCACCTGCCCCTTCTGACCTCCGCTCCCCCTCCCGACCGGGCGGGTGGCCGCACCGTCGTGCGGCCACCCGCCCGTGTGCCCCGGCACAGCATCGGCTGCCGGCGGCCGGGGCCGGGCACAACGCCGGCTGGCGCCTCGACGGCATCCGCCTAGCCTCGGCCCATGGAGACGACGGCGCCCCCGCCCGGACTGGTCGAGCTGGCCCGCGGACAGCGGCTCCAGGCCGACGGCCCGGCCACTGACGCCTGCGCCAGCCTCGACCTCGCCCGCGCCGCCCTGGTGGCACGTCCCGGCGCCGTCCCCGGCGACATCCTGGCCGCCGCCCTGGGCGCCGTCGACGCCGCCTGGTCCGCCGGAGACCTCGTGGCCTGCCGCGACGCCGTGACCCACGGACTGGCGGCGTGCACCACGGACGTCGGGCCGGTGCACGACTACCTGCGAGGGTTGCGCACGCTGCTCGAGGGGCGACCGGAGGAGTCCGCGGAGCCGTTGCGCCGGGTGGTCGAGCGGCTGCGGGGCGCCCACGACGCGGACTCGCTGCGGCTCGCGGCCACCGCGGCCCTGCTCACGGGGGACGTCACCGCGGCCCGCCGCGCCGGAGCCCGGGCCCTCGCCACCGCACGGGCGGCCGACGACCCCGCCCTGGTCGCCCGTGCCACCGAGCACGTCGCCTACGCCGAGCTGCGGGCCGGCCGGCACGCCCAGGCGCGCGACCACGCCGTCGCGGGCTGGCACGCCGCGCGCCGGTCCGGCCGGGTCAACACCGCCGCCCACCACCGCGCGGTGCTGGCGCTGGTGACCTCGGTGCTCGGCCCCCTCGCCGACGTGCCCCTCCATGCCGCCGCGGCCCTGGGGACCGCACGTCGGCACGGGCTCGCCGCACCGGTCACCCTCGCCGAGTGGGCGCTGGCCCGCGCGGAGCTCGCCGACGGGCTCCCGGCCGACGCGGCGGGTCGCCTGGCCTCGTTGCTGGCCCCGTCCGACGGCGGTGCGCACTTCGCCCTGCGCGGGCTCGTCCTGCCGACACTCGTCGAAGCCGCCGTCGCCGCCGGCGACCCCGACGTGGCGCGTGCCACGATGCCTGAGCTGTCCGCGTGGACCAGGTCGGCCGCCGACCCTCAGGGACCGGCGCTGCTGCTGCGCTGCGACGCGCTGCTGGCGTCGGACCCGGAGCAGACCGACGGCCTCTACCGTCGGGCGCGCGACGCCCACCTCGGTGCCGACGGCGGCTTCGAGCGCGCCCGGACCCTGCTGCTGCACGGCATGTGGCTGCGTCGCCGACGCCGACCGGCCGACGCACAGCGGCGGCTGCGCGACGCCCACCAGCTCCTCGACCGCTGCGGCGCCGTGCCCTGGGCCGCGCTGGCCCCCGCGGAACGTCGGGCGACCGGGGCACCCGCCGCCGCCACCGGCACGGCCAGGACGAGCGTCCCGCCGCCCGCAGGGCTCGAGGTGCTCACGCCCCACCAGCGACGGATCGCCCGGTGCGTGGCGGACGGTGCGACGAACCGTGAGATCGCCGTCCGGCTGTCGGTCAGCGTCCGCACGGTCGACTGCCACCTGCGCAACATCCTCGTCGCGCTCGGCGTGCGCTCCCGCGTCGAGCTCGCGCGCCGGGTCACGGCTCCGCGCCCCGGCGCCGCCTAGAGACCGACCAGGCGGTACGCGATGCTGTGACGGGACGACACCGGCGTCGTCCGGGAGGAGGCGCCATGCCCGACGTCGCACCGGCCGCACCGGCCCCGCCCCGGACGAGGGTGAGCAGCACGCCTGCCCGGTCTCGGCACCAGCTCGTCGCCTCGGTCCTGGACGGTTCGTGCCCGCTCGCCGAGCTGCGCCGTGCCGCTGTCACGCTGGGCATGCCCGTCGGGGGCCGCTACCGGGTGGTGGCGCTCGAGGCACTCGGCCGAGCGCGGCGCGCCACCGCCCGCGCGACGGTCGCCACGGGCGGGGTCCGTGTGCACTGGCACGTCTCGCACCCGGTCGAGCACGGCATCGTCCAGCTGGACGGCGACCACGTCGCGGACCTCGGGGGCGCGACGTTGCCAGCCGGCGTCCGCCTCGGGGTGAGCTTGCCCGCCGAGGGTCTCGCCGGGCTCGCCGACGCGCGCCGCCAGGCCGTGACCGCGCTGGACCTCTGCCCGCCCGACGGTGGTCACGTCGACCTCTCCTCGCACCTGCCGGTCGCCGTGCTCGACGCGGACCCCACCCTCGCCGACCAGCTGCGTCGCCAGGTTCTCGGCCCCCTGGCGGACGCCGACGAGCCGGACGGAGCGGTCGTGCTCGACACCTTCGCGCACTGGATCGCCGCGGACGGATCGACCCGGGAGGCCGCGCGACGGCTCGGCTGTCATCGCAACACCGTCACCAACCGGCTGCGCCGGCTGTAGCGCGTCACGGGCCGACGCATCGATCGCCCCGGCGACCTGGTCGACCTCGTCCTGGCGCTGCACGCCCACCACCGCGCGGCGTGGCACGAGCGCCGCACGGGTCAGGTGTCGTGACCTGCTCACGCGGCCGTCACGAGCTGGGGATCACCCGCCGCAACGTGTCGCCGAGGGTGATGACGCCGGAGAGCCGCGGCCCGTCCATGACCACCGCGAGCTGCTCACCGGCCCGGCGCATCCCGGACAGCGCCTCGTGCACGGGTTGGTCGGGGCCCAGCACGAAGGCAGGCCTCGCCAGGTCGCGGGCCGGCCGGTCGACCGGCTCGAGGAGCGTGTCGCGCACGTGCACCACGCCCGGAGGGCCACCGGCGGACTCCACCAGGACGCGCAGGTGGCCGGACCGGCGCGAGGCGTCCTGCACGTCGGAGACCGTCGCCGAGGCCGCGACCGCCGTGGGGCGGGCACCGGGGGCGACGAACGCGGAGACCCGCTGCGTGGTCAGGTCGAGCGCGCCGGACAGCGGGGTCCTGATCGAGGCGTCGATCGCCCCGACCTCGGCCGAGTGCTCCACGAGGTGACGGATCGTCGCCGCGTCCTGCCCGCCGACGGCGGCGCGGTCGACCGGCTCCACGCCGGTCGCGGCCACGAGCCGGTTGGCCACGCCGTTGATCCACAGCAGCAGCGGCCGGAAGAGCCAGATGAACGCACGCGCCGGGGGCGAGACGAGGATCGCCGAGCGCTCCGGGTGCGCGATCGCCCAGGACTTCGGCGCCATCTCCCCCACCACCAGGTGCAGGAAGGTGACGAACAGCAGCGACAGCGCGAACGACGCGGAGTCGGCGAGCCATGACGGCAGGCCCCACGAGGCCAGGACGGGGGCCAGCCAGTGGTCCACCGCGGGTTTCGTGACCGCACCCAGGGCGAACGTGGCGGCCGTGATGCCGAGCTGGGCACCGGCGAGCATGACGGTCAGCTCGTTCACCCCGCGCAGGGCCGCTCGCGCACCGCTGCTCGTCGTCGCCCGCTCCTCGAGACGGTGGCGTCGCGCGCCGAGCAGGGCGAACTCGATGACCACGAAGAACGCGCTCAGCGCGATCAGTGCCGTGGTGACGGCCAGGACGATCCAGGGGTTGTTCATCGGAGCTCTCCCTCGTCCTGGGTGGTGGCGGGCTCCGCGCTCTCTGCGCTCTCTGCGCTCTCTGCGAGCGGCTCGTCGAGGGTCACGCGGACGGTGGCCGGCACGCGACGTTCGACCTCGAGCACCTCGATGCGCAACGCCCGGCGCACCGGCTCCTCGAGAGCCAGGTCGGCCGGGTCCACCGGCAGCTCGACGTCGACGATCTCGCCGACCTCGGGCAGGCTCCCCGCCGCGGAGATGACGAGCCCGGCCAAGGTCTCGTAGTCCCCCCGCGGCAGGTCGTGGCCGATCGCGCGCTCGACCTCGTCCAGGTGGACGTCACCGTCCATGCGCCAGACCCCCGGCCCGTCGGACTCCACGACCTCGTCCTCGTCGACGTCGTGCTCGTCGCGCAGCTCGCCGACGACCTCCTCGCCCAGGTCTTCCAGGGTGAGGATGCCCGCGAAACCGCCGTACTCGTCGATCACGCACGCGAGCTCGTCGTGGACCGCCGACAGCTCCGCCAGCGCATCCGGCAGGAGCATGAGCGTCGGCACGACGGTCGCCGGACGCATGATCCGCGAGACCGGCAGCTCGTCGTCCGAGGCGGCCAGCACGTCGAGCAGGTGCACGACACCGACGGGCTGGTCCTCCGCGGACGTCACGGGGTACCGCGTGTGGGCCGTGGCCATGAGGGCGCGCACCTGCCCGATCGTCGTGTCCGCGTCGACGGTGTCCACGCGCGAACGCGGCACCATCGCGTGCTCGACGTCCCTCTGCGGGAAGTCCAGGATGCGGTCGAGCATCATCGACAGCTCCTCGGGCAGGTCGCCGCTCTCTCGCGAGTCGGCGACGATGTGCTCGAGGTCACGGGCGGTCGCGCTGGAGTCGACGTCGTGGACCGGCTCGATCCGCATCAGCCGGAGCAGCGCGTTGGCCGCGCGGTCGAAGACCGTGATCAGCCAGCCGAAGGCCGCCAGGTAGATCTGCGTGGACCGCGCCAGGCGCAGCGCCAGGGGCTCCGGGTCGGCGATCGCGAGGTTCTTCGGGAACAGCTCACCGAAGATCATCTGCAGGACGGTCGATGCCGCGAGCGCCAGGACGGTGCCGACGGCCACGCTGACACCGGCCGGCACCCCGACCACCCCGAGGATCTCGCCGAGACTCTCCCCGACGAGGGGCTCGGCGACGTACCCGACGAGCAGGCCGGTCACCGTGATCCCCAGCTGGGCGCCGGAGAGCATGAACGAGGTGCGCCGGGTCACGGCGAGCGCGCGGACGGCGGTCGCGTCACCGTCCTCGGCGCGAGCGCCGAGCCGGGAGCGGTCCACCGACATGTAGGCGAACTCCTGGGCCACGAAGTAGCCGTTGGCCGCGATGACGACAGCGATGACGACGAATCCCAGGAGCAGGGTCCCGACGGTGATCAGCAACGGGCACCGCCGATCGTCTCGGAGCCGGCGGTACCCGGCGTACTGTCACTGTCTGCGGATGCCGCAGGTTTGCTCACGAGTCTTTCCACGCCTCCCAGCGAATCTGTGTGAGCAGGATGCTATCCGACGGCGCGGTCCCCGCGCGCAGCCGACAGCACGAGGCGTAGGACGTTCGCCGCGGTGCGCTGCAGCTCGCCGAGCGTGATCCCGTCCGGGTCGGCGAGCGACTCCAGCAACGACCCGTCGCCCGTCTGGACGTCGCGGTCCCACGCTCCGGGCATGTTGACGTCCACCTGGGCCCGCACCCGGTAGGCGTCGTTGCGCAGGGCGGGGAAGTCGGGGTCGACGGCCTCGCGGAGCCACCAGTCGGTCATCACCGCGCCTGTGTACCCCCACTCGCCCCGCAGGACCGTGGTCACGAGGTCGTGGTGGTAGTGGCCCCAGGTGCCGTTGATCTTGTTGTACGAGGTCATGACGGTGCGAGGGGCGGCCTCGGCGACGCAGATCTCGAAGCCGCGCAGGTAGATCTCGCGCAGCGCACGCTCGGAGACCCGGGAGTCGTGGTGCTCGCGGTTGGTCTCCTGGTTGTTCGCGGCGAAGTGCTTGGGGCACGCGGCCAGGCCGGCGTGCTGGATGCCGCGCACCGTCGCCGCCCCCATGCGGCCGGTGAGGAGCGGGTCCTCCGAGAAGTACTCGAAGTTGCGCCCGCACAGCGGGTCGCGCTGGATGTTCATGCCGGGAGCCAGCAGGACGTCCGAGCCCTTGACGGCCATCTCCTCGGCCAGGTGACCGTAGAGCGTCTCCACCAGCGCCGGGTTCCACGTGGACGCCAGGGCGGTGCCGCAGGGCAGCAGCGAGGTGTAGGTCGCGAGCCGGATGCCGGCCGGTCCGTCGGTGGTGGTCAGTGCGCGCACGCCCTTGTCGCGCAGGGAGGCGATGGTGCCGCCGAGCACGCCGGCGTTGCCGGGGGTGCCGAGGGCGGAGTCCATGACGTCGTCGCCCCGGCTCAGCGCCTCCAGCTCGTCGTCGTCGAGCTGGGCGATGAACTCCGGCAGGCTCGCCCGCCCGGCGGCGACGTCGGCCAGCACGACGCCCCGGTCGCCGGTGCGCTCCAACGGCGCGGGCAGGGCGGCGAGCACCCGTTCGCGGCGCCCGACGGTGGCGACGGGGACCGGCTCGTGCCCGGCGACGGTGCCGCCGTCCTGCCCGGCTCGCGGCACGAGGCGCTCGAAGGCGTGCGTCGGCTCCACGGCGGCGACCTCGCGCAGCCGCCGGACCACCCGCAGGGTGTCGACCACGACGTCGCCGCACCCGGTGGCCGACCGCGCGTCGGTCCCGAGCAGCACCTCGTAGCGCCCTGCCTCGAGGACGTAGGCCGAGCGGTGACCGGTGCGGCCGGCGTCGTCGTAGGCGGCGACGTCCGCCAGGTCGAAGCGCAGCTCGAGCTCCTGCGTCTCACCGGGGGCCAGCACCCGGGTCTTGGCGAAGGCGGCGAGGTGGCGCGCGGGGCGGCCGAGCAGGCCGTGCGGGGCGCGCACGTACACCTGGGCGACCTCGGTGCCCGGTCGGGCACCGGTGTTGGTGACCGTCACGGGCACGACGACGGTGCCGTCGTCGTGCCGCAGGCCCGCGGTGCGCACGTCGAACGTCGTGTAGCCGAGCCCGAACCCGAACGGGTAGAGCACGTGCTGCGGGGCGAAGGTCTCGAAGTACCGGTAGCCGACGTAGACGTCCTCGACGTACTCGTTGTGCTCGTGGCCGCCGAAGTGCCCGGCGCTCGGGTAGCGGGCGTACTCGTCGGCGATCGTGGCGGTGAGCTTCCCGCCGGCCGGCACGGCGCCGGTGAGCACGTCGACGACGGCGCGGCCCGACTCCATCCCGCCCTGCCAGGCGAGCAGGACGGCGTCGAGGTCGTACTCCCGGGTCCAGGCGAGGTCGATGACGTTGCCGGTGTCCACGACGGCGATGGTGTGCTCGAACGCCGTCGTGACGTGGTGCAGGAGGTCCCGCTCGTCCTCGGTGAGGTGGAAGCTGCCGGGCTCGAGGGCCTGCTCGCGCGCCTCGCCGGCGGACCGTCCGACGACGACCAGGGCCAGGGAGGTGCGGGCGGCGACCTCCGCGACCTCGGTCGCCGACAGCGGCATCTCGGGGTGCGAACGGGGCCAGGTGCCCCACTCGGGCTCGGCCTCGACGGGGTGGGCCGCGCACCAGGCGACGTAGCGCTCGGCGAGCTCGGCGTCGACGTCGACCTCGTCGCTGGCACGCAGGGCGTCCAAGAGGTTCCACTGGTACGGCGGTCGCACGTCGCCGCCGGAGCCGTAGCCCACGGTGAAGTAGTCCTGCTGCACGCGCCCGAAGACGGCGATGGTAGCGCTCCCAGCGACAGGCAGGAGCCCGTTCTCGTTCTTCAGCAGCACGATGCCCTCGGCTGCCGCCCGGCGGCAGGCATCGGCCATCCCGTCCGGGATCCAGCGGTCCTCGGACCGCAGCTGGACCCGCCCCTGGGCGAGCTCGTCGGTGCTGTGCGCGGCCGCGCCGATCCCTGCTTCTCGTTCGATCACCCGCCGTACTGTACGCGGCCACGCACCGTGCGGTCAGCCGTCGACGACGGTGACCCGCACGTCGATGTTCCCCCGCGTGGCGTTCGAGTACGGGCAGACCTTCTCGGCGGCGTCTGCGAGCGCCTGCGCCTGGTCCGTGGGCAGGTGCGGGACGACGACCTCGAGCTCGACGGCCAGCTCGAATCCGCCCTGGTCGTCCGGGCCGATGTGCACCCGGGCACCGACCGAGGTGTCCTGCACGCTCACCTTCTGGGACCGTGCGACGGCCTGCAGCGCGGAGTGGAAGCAGGCCGCGTACCCGGCGGCGAAGAGCTGCTCGGGGTTGGACCCGTCCCCCGAGCCGCCCATGGGCTGGGGGATCGCCATGTCGAGGTCGACCCGGCCGTCGTCGGAGCGGACGCGACCGTCGCGGCCGGCGCCGGTGGAGAGCGCCTCGGCGGTATAGGCGATAGAGGTGGGCATGCTGGAGTTCCTCTCGTCGGTGGTGGCGTGCTGGTCGGGTGCAGGTCAGACGCCGGCACGCGGGGGCAGGCGGTCGCTCGCGGCGCGCAGCCGCGCGAGCAGGTCCTCGGCCTCGCCCGGGTCGGCGGGCATGCGCTCGGCCAGGCACCGCTGCAGGTCGGCCAGCTCGGTGCGCAGGCCGCGGCCGTCGTCGGTCAGAGAGACCATGACCACCCGCTCGTCGTCGGCGGCGCGGTGCCGCACGACCAGACCGCGCGACTCCAGCCGCTTGACCAGCGGTGACAGGGTCCCCGAGTCCAGGTCGAGCAGCCGCCCCAGCTCGCCGACCGTGAGCGGGACGTCATGGTTCGCCCAGAGCACCGTCAGGACGAGGTACTGGGTGTAGCTCAGGCCCCACGGCGCGAGCAGCTCGGCGTAGACCCGCCCGATCCTGCGCTCCAGCGAGTACACGGCGAAGCACAGCATCGGGTCGAGGACTGTGGATGCTCCAGCGTCCGGCATGGCAGAAGCATCGCACGCCATTCCATTGCGCGCAATATATCCTCCGACGCGCGTTACCGTGGAGCGCATGAGCACCCGGGTCCACGTCATCGTCCGCGGCACCGTCCAGGGCGTCGGCTTCCGCTGGGCCACCGAGCAGGTCGCCCGCGAGGCCGGCGCGGCCGGCTGGGTGCGCAACCGCCCCGACGGCACCGTCGAGGCCGTCGTCGAGGGCGACGACGCGACCGTCCGGCGCGTCGTCGACTTCCTGCGGACCGGACCCTCAGGCGCCGCCGTGGCCGGCACGGACGTCACGACCGTCTCCCCCCGCGGCGAGCAGGGCTTCCGCACCCGCTGAGCCGAGCGTGAGCGGCGCGCGGGCGGGGCGGTCCCGGTCAGGCGCTGGGCCCGCCCTCCTGCGCGGCGTGCAGGGTCGCGTAGCGCCCGCCCAGCCCGAGGAGCTCGTCGTGGCTGCCGACCTCGACGACGCGGCCGCGATCGAGCACGACGATGCGGTCGGCCTGGCGGATGGTGGACAGCCGGTGCGCCACGACGAGCGTCGTCCGCCCCCGCATCAGCCTGTTCAGCGCGTCGCGCACGGTCGCCTCCGCCTCGGGGTCCAGGGCGCTGGTCGCCTCGTCGAGGAACAGCATGCGCGGGTCACGCACCAGGGCCCGTGCGATGGCCAGCCGCTGGCGCTGACCACCCGAGAGCCGCGCACCGCGCTGCCCGACGACGGTGTCCAGCCCTTCCGGCAGGGCGCTGACGAAGTCCCACGCGTTGGCGTCGCGCAGCGCGCCGACCACGCGCTCGTCGGAGGGCTCGACGAGTCCGTAGGCCACGTTCTCGCGGACCGTGCCCTCGAAGAGCACCGACTCCTGCGGGACGACCGAGACGAAGCGCCGGACCGTGCGCAGGTCGAGACCGGCCATGTCCCGGCCGTCGAGCAGGATGCGCCCGCTGGAGGGACGGACGAAGCCCAGCACCAGGTTGAGCAGCGTGGACTTGCCTGACCCCGAGGAACCGACGAAGGCGACGGTCTCGCCCGAGCGCACCTCGAGGTCCACCCCGGTCAGAGCGTCCTCGCCGGACTCGGGGTAGCGGTGCGTGACGTGCTCGATCTGCAGCCGCCCCTGGACGTCGTCGACGGTCCGCTTGCCCTCGTTGGCCTCGAGGTCCGGCTCGGACAGCACCTCGGCGATCGACCGCATCGACTCCACGCCCCGCGCGGTGACGGGCACCAGGTTGAGGACCTGCGTGAGGCCCTGGGTCAGGAGCCCGAAGTACGTCGACAGCAGCACGACCTCGCCCGGGGTGATGGTGATGAAGCCAGTCAGGGAGACGACGGCGGCGAGCACCAGGCAGCACACCCCGAGGAACTGCATGGCCACCCAGGAGACCGAGGCGACCCGGCCGTTGAGCATGTCCAGGTTGAACGCGGCGCGGCGCACCTCGTCGGCCCCGGAGGCCACGCGCGTGGCGGCGGTGCGCTCCAGCCCGTGCGCCCGCGTCACCGGGATCAGCGACGCCATCTCCCCCACCTGGGTGGCGAAGCTCTCCATCTCCCGGCGGAACAGCTCGTTGCGCGACCGCGAGCGCCGCGCCATCGTGCGACGGATGACCAGCGCCGTCGGGATCGCCAGCGCGTAGACCGGCAGGAACTCCGGCACCTTGATCGCGGTCATCGTCACCGCGCCCACCAGGACCATGAGGGCCGAGAGCAGCGGATGGGTCACCTGCTGCAGCATGAGCTCGACGTTCTCGACGTCGCGCACCACCTTGGACTGCACGAGCGCCGCGCTCGAGCGCGCGTAGTAGCCGATCGACAGCCCCTGCAGGTGCTCGACGAGCGCGTTGCGCAGCCGCGCGCCCAGCCCGCGCACGACGGTCATGAAGTGGCGGGTGTAGACGATGTGGTGCGGGTAGTTCTGGGCGAGGAGCACGGCCGCCAGCGCGAACCAGAGCAGGACCGAAGGCACGCTGCCGGCCTCGGCGACGATGTCGATCACCGCCCCCGTGATCACCGGCAGGAACCACAGCGGGATCTCCTTGACGGCGAACGCGTACAGGGCGACCGTCAGCCGGCGCGGCTGGGTCCCCAGCAGGCGCAGGAGCGAACGGACGGGGTGGGCACCGTCGACCCGATCGAGGTCCGAGGTGTAGGTAAGGGCTTTCCGGCGCATGGTGACGATCGTATCGATTCGCGGTGGCGGCGTCGTGCGTCCCGTCCCCGGTGCCGGGGGCGTACGGTGGAAGACGGGCAGCATGCAGGACGGTGCTTCTCGCCGGGCGACCGGCGTGGGACTCCACGCCGGAGGCCCGCGTGTGGCGCCGGTCGCCACAGGAAGGCTCTGATGGCCATCTCTCGCTACCTCGAGGAGTGCGCGACCCGTGCTGCCGGGATGCTCGACGGCGACCTGGAGGCCAGCCTGACGATGCGGCAGTACGGCATGACGCTCCAGGTCGGCAGCAGCGCCCGCGGTGCGGCCCGGTGCGACCAGCGGGAGGCGATGGCCGACGCCGGTCCGTGCGTCGAGGCGATGGCGACCGGCGCGGTCGTCGAGGTGGCGTCGGTCGCCCGGGACGACAGGTGGCCGCCGTGGCGACGACAGGCCCTCGACGAGGGCTTCGTCCGTGCGCTCGCCGTCCCCTCGGACGTGGCGCCCGGCATCGTCGTGGCGCTCAACCTCTACGCTCGCGACGGAGGCACCTGGGACGAACGGTTCGTGAGCGACGCCGACGCGTACGCCCGGCTCATCGCGTCCGCGGTCCGGCTCCAGCTGAAGTTCGCCGACCTGGACGATGCCGCCGGAAGCCTCCTGCGCAGCACGGCGACCTCCACGCTCGTCGAGAGGGCGGTCGGAGCGGTGATGCAGACCAACGACTGCTCGCGAGAGGCAGCGGCCGAGCTGATGCGGTCCGCGGCGACCGAGTGCGGCATCCCCGAACGCGAGGTCGCCACGACCATCCTGCGCTCGCTGCTCGCCCCCGGCACCGGGGACATCGTCGACGAGAGGTCGGCGGGCACGTGAGCCCTGCGCCGTGCGGGCGGGGCCCGACCCCACGTCGATCCGCCATCGGTGAAACACTGGCCCGGACGGAGGAACGAGGTGACGACCGGGTGAGCCCCCACGAGCTGCTGGGTCTGCTCGCGCAGACCCTGGCGTCTGCGGACGCCGAGCTGCCGCTCGCCGCGCGGCTGTGCCGGGCGTGCGTGGACATCCTTCACGGGCAGGGCGGCACGCTCACCGTCGCCGCCGTGCCCGGCGACCGGGTGGCAGTGAGCACCTCCAGCGACTTCGCCGCGATCGACGCCCTCCAGGACGTGCTCGGCGAGGGGCCGGTGCAGCAGGCGCTCGAGGACGACGCCCTCGTGGTGGTCAGCATCGAGGACTCCCCCAACCGGTTCCCGGTCTTCGCCCAGGAGGCGGTCAAGACGATCCGCGGCCCGCTGACCGTGTACGCCGTGCCGATGCACGCCGGCGTCCGGGTCGTCGGTGTCTTCAGTCTCTACGTCACGGCCGAGGGCCTGGCCCGCAGCACGGAGGACCTGCAGTTCCTGGCCGACGCCGTCGGCACCTCGCTGATGAGCGACCTCGACACGCTCGACTGGACCCAGAAGGCGCGCGTCCACCAGGCCACCGGGATGGTGACCGCACAGCTTCATATCGCGCCCGACGACGCGCTGGCCGTCCTGCGGGCGCACGCCTACGCGCTCGACATCGACCTGGCACGGGTCGCCGACGACGTGCTCGACCGACGGATGACCTTCTCCCACGACGAGAACGAAGAGACCGAGGAGCCATGACGCTGCCGCACCCCACCGAGACTCTCGCGAGAGCAGCGTCCGCCCTGGTCCACGAGCACGACGTCGCCGAGCTGCTGCTCCGCCTCACCAGGGACGCCACCTCCCTCTCGCAAGGTGACGTCGGCGGGCTGCTCGTACGAACCCCCGGTGCGGACGGCCTCGAGCTCCTCGCCGCGACGGACCACGTCGCGACCCACCTGGAGGTCTACCAAACACAGCGGGACGAGGGTCCGTGCGTGGACGTCTTCACGACCGGGGACGCCGTCACGGCCGTCGGCGAGCCGGAGATCGTCACCCGCTGGCCGACCGTCGGGCGCGCGATCGTCGACGCCGGGTTCCACAGCGCCTACGCCTTCCCCCTCTGCTGGCACAGCACCGTGCTCGGCGGTCTCAACATCTTCGCGCGCCGGGCGGCGCCACCCAGCCCGCAGACCCGGGGCACGGCCCAGGCGTTCGCCGACATGCTGACCCTCGTCATCGCGCAGCCCGAGACGCTGGGCGAGAACGAGATCGCGGAGAATCTCCGGCGCGCGCTGGCCGGCCGCGTGACCATCGAGCAGGCCAAGGGAGCCCTCGCCCACACCCTCGGCCTCGACATGGCCGACGCGTACGACGCCCTGCTCGAACGCTCGCGCCACCAGCGAGCGACGCTCACCGAGACGGCGCGGGCCGTGCTGCAGGAGGCGCAGCGCCGCTGACCCCCCGCGGGCCCCGACCGACCGGGCAGTACCGGCTCGACCTCGCGACCCAGGAGTGGTGGTGGTCCGACGGCGTCTACACCCTGCACGGGTTCGTCCCGGGCGAGGTGGTGCCGACCACGGACCTGGTGCTCGCCCACCACCACCCCGCAGACCGCGCACAACTCGCCCGGTTCCTGGACGACGCCCGCCCGTCCGAGGATCCCTTCCGGGCGCTGCACCGCCTCGTCGACGCCGCGGGCCGAGAACGGTCTATCGTCGGCGTCGGGCACGTCGAGCCGTCGGCGTCCGACGCGCAGACCGGGACCACGCTCAACGGCTACACCACGGACGTGAGCGGACCGGTCCGGCAGCGGGCGAGCGTCCTCGCGACGCGCCACCTCGAGTCCGCCTCACGCAGCCGGGGCGCGATCGAACGCGCCAAGGGGTCCCTGGCGGCGATCTACCGGATCACGCCCGAGGCGGCGTTCGAGCTGCTGCGCACCGCCTCGAACCGGCGCGACGTCGCCCTGCGTGAGATCGCCGGGGACGCCGTCGACGTCGACCGTCACCGGCTGAGCATCGACGCCGCCCGGGCTCGAGTGGCAACGCCGGACGTCCGGTCGCAAGGTGGACGTGTGCTCGAGAAGCGCGGCACACGGCACGACCCGCTGCGAGGCGAGCCCCGATGTCCCCCGAGAACGCCGACCCACCGAACCGCCGCTCCACCGACCTGCCACCCGCCCGCACCGCTTCCCCTGCTGCGCGCACAGCCACCGGCTGTCCCTTCCTGGTCGGATCCGACGACCCGGACCCCCGCGCCCAGGCCGGTGGACGGCTCACGACGGCTCAGGGTCTGCGGGTCGACGACACCGACCACTCGCTCACGGCCGGACCTCGCGGCCCCGTGCTGCTCGAGGACCACCACCTGCGCGAGAAGATCACCCACTTCGACCACGAACGCATCCCCGAGCGCGTGGTGCACGCGCGAGGAGCGGGCGCCCACGGGAGGTTCCGCGCCTACGGCAACGCGGCGAACGTGACACGCGCAGGCTTCCTCGCCGAGGCGGACAAGGAGACCGAGGTCTTCGTGCGCTTCTCGACCGTGCTCGGCTCGCGCGGGTCGGCGGACACCGCGCGGGACGTCCGCGGGTTCGCGACCAAGTTCTACACCGACGAGGGGACCTTCGACCTCGTAGGGAACAACTTCCCCGTGTTCTTCATCCAGGATGCCATCAAGTTTCCCGACATCATCCACGCGGGCAAGCCGCACCCCGACCGTGAGATCCCGCAGGCACAGAGCGCTCACGACACCTTCTGGGACTTCATCTCCTCGCACACCGAGAGCACGCACATGGCGATGTGGGCCATGTCGGACCGGGCGATCCCGCGCAGCTACCGCACCATGGAGGGTTTCGGCGTGCACACGTTCCGGCTGCAGGCGGCCGACGGCTCGACGTCGCTGGTGAAGTTTCACTGGAAGCCCGTCCTCGGCGTGCACTCGCTGGTGTGGGAGGAGGCGCAGATCGCCCAGGGCGCGGATCCCGACTTCCACCGGCGCGACCTCGCTGACGCGATCGACGCCGGGGCGTTCCCGCAGTGGGAGCTCGGGCTGCAGGTCATGCCCGACACCCACGACGAGACGTTCGAGGGCATCGACCTGCTCGACCCGACCAAGATCGTGCCCGAGGAGATCTGCCCGGTGCAGCCGGTGGGCGTCATGACGCTCGAGGCCAACCCGACGAACTACTTCGCCGAGACCGAGCAGGTGGCGTTCCACGTCGACCACCTGGTGCCGGGGATCCACGTCACCAACGACCCGCTGATGCAGGGCCGGCTCTTCTCGTACCTGGACACCCAGCTCTCCCGGCTCGGTGGGCCCAACTTCTCCCAGCTCCCGATCAACCGGCCGCACGCGCCCGTGGACGACATGCAGCGCGACGCGATGCACCAGACGGCCGTGCACTCCGGGGTGGTCGCGCACAAGCCCAACCGGCTGGACGAGGACCGCCCCGTCGCGTCGCCCCAGGACGGGTTCGTCACCGTGGCGACACCGGTCGAGGGGACCAAGGCGCGTCACCACCCGGTCTCGTTCACCGACCACTTCAGCCAGGCCCGGCTGTTCTGGTTGTCGATGACGGCGATCGAGCGGGCGCACATCGTCGAGGCCTTCACGTTCGAGCTGGGCAGGTGCGCGTCGACCGGGGTGCGCGAGCGCATGCTCGCCAGCCTGGCCAGGATCGACGGCGAGCTCGTCTCGAGGGTCGCCGAGGGCCTCGGCCTGCCGGTGCCGGAGGGGGAGGTCCCCGACGAGATGGAGGCCTCTCCCGCCCTGTCGCAGATCCCCACCGCCCCCGGCCGGGTGGACGCCCGGGTGGTCGGCGTCCTCGTCGCGGACGGTGGTGACCTGTCCGCGGTCCACGCGCTCCGCACCGGCCTCGGCGACGACGACGTGGTCGTGCGTGTGGTGGCCGCCCACGGCGGCGACGTGACGTCCGACGGCACCACGGAGACGGTCGACCGCACCCTGCTCACGACGCGGTCCATCGAGTACGACGCCGTCGTCCTGGCCGACGGCACCGGCGGCGCGTCGCCTGCCGCCGAACCCCGCACCACGGTGCTGCTGCAGGAGATGTTCCGCCACGGCAAGGCGATCGTCGCGGTCGGCGACGGTGCCGACGCGCTGCGCGTCGCCGGGCTCGATTCCGAGGCCGACGGCGTGTCTGCCGTGCCGGCACTGTCGGCAGGGACCGTCGACCAGCTGCGCCGCGACCTCGGCATGCACCGTGCCTGGGACCGGCTGCAGGCCCTCCAGGGCGCCTGAGAGAACGAGGAGGAGCCATGCGTGCACTGACCTGGCAAGGACGCGAGAACGTCTCGGTCGAGGAGGTCCCCGACCCCCGGGTCGAGCAGCCCACGGACGCCGTCGTCCGCGTGACGTCGACGGCCGTGTGCGGCTCCGACCTGCACCTGTACGGGGTGCTCGGCATGTTCCTCGACGCCGGAGACGTCCTGGGGCACGAGGCCATGGGGATCGTCGAGGAGGTCGGCGACGCGACCGGCGACCTGCAGGTCGGCGACCGCGTCGTCGTGCCGTTCACGATCTCCTGCGGCCGGTGCTGGATGTGCTGGCGCGGGCTGCAGAGCCAGTGCGAGACGACGCAGGTGCGCTCGCAGGACAAGGGCGCCGCGCTGTTCGGCTACACCCGGCTGTACGGCCAGGTGCCCGGGGGCCAGGCCCAGTACCTCAGGGTCCCGCAGGCACACTACGGCCCGGTCAAGGTGCCCGACGACGGCACGCCCGACGAGCGCTACCTGTATCTGTCGGACGTGCTGCCGACGGCCTGGCAGGGCGTGCGGTACGCCGACGTGCCCGACGGCGGCAGCGTCGTGGTGCTGGGGCTGGGACCCGTCGGGCAGATGGCGGCCCGGGTGGCTCGGTACCAGGGTGCCGAGGTGGTCGTGGGCGTCGACCCTGTCCCGGAGCGTCGCGCCATGGCCGAGCGGCACGGGGTGACCACGCTGGAGCCGGGGCGCTCGCTCGCGACGGCGGTCCGTGACCTGACCGCCGGCCGCGGGCCGGACTCCGTGATCGACGCCGTCGGGATGGAAGCGCACGGCTCCCCGGTCGCCGAGCTGGCGCAGAAGGGTGTCGGGCTGCTGCCCGACGCCGTCGCGGCGCCGCTGACCGAGCGCGCCGCCACGGACCGGCTCGCCGCCCTGCACACGGCGTTCGACCTCGTGCGCCGAGGCGGCACGGTGTCGATCTCCGGCGTCTACGGCGGCGCCCTGGACCCCGTGCCGATGATGCAGCTCTTCGACAAGCAGGTCGCGCTGCGCATGGGGCAGGCGAACGTGCGCCGCTGGACCGACGACCTGCTGCCCCTCGTCCAGGACTCCTCCGACCCGCTCGGCGTGCTCGACCTGCGGACCCACCGGGTGCCGCTCGACCGCGCCCCGGAGGCGTACTCGATGTTCCAGCGCAAGGACGACGGGTGCATCAAGGTCGTCCTCGACCCGTGGGACCGCCCCGGCTGACCGGGAGCGGGACGACGGCGGCCCCGGCGCCCTGCGCGCCGGGGCCGCCGTGGTCGCGGAGGGGTGAGGCTACCCGTGGCGTCAGGACACCGGCGTCAGAACACCGGCTTGCCGCCGGTGACGCCGAGCACCGTGCCGGACACGTAGCTCGCCTCGGCGGGCGCGGCCAGGAAGACGAACGCGGGTGCGACCTCCGCCGGCTGCCCGGCCCGGCCGAGCGGGGTGTCCTGACCGAACGAGGTCAGCTTGGCCTCCGGCTGCGTGGCGGGCTGCAGCGGGGTCCAGATCGGCCCGGGGGCGACCGCGTTCACCCGGATGCCCCGCGGGCCCAGCTCCGCGGCCAGGTTGACCGTCAGGTTGTTGATCGCCGCCTTGGTGGAGGCGTAGTCGACCAGCGAGGTCGACGGCTGGAACGCCTGGATCGAGGAGTTGTTGATGATGCTGGCGCCCTCGCCCAGGTACTCCAGCGCGGACTGCGTCACCCACAGCAGGGCGTACAGGTTGGTCTTGAGCACGCGGTCGATCTCGCCGGTCGTGACGTCCTCGAAGGACTCGCGGCGCGCCATCTGGAACCCCGCGTTGTTCACCAGCACGTCGAGGCCACCGAGGGCCTCCGCCGCCCGGGCGGGCAGGGAACGGGCCGTCGCCTCGTCCGTGATGTCGCCCGGCAGGAGCTCGACGGTCCGCCCGGCCTCGCGGACCCAGCGGGCCGTCTCCTCGGCGTCCTGCTGCTCCTCGGGCAGGTAGCCGATCGCGACGTCGGCGCCCTCCCGGGCGAAGGCGATCGAGACGGCGCGGCCGATGCCCGAGTCGCCCCCGGTCACCAGCGCCCGGCACCCGACCATCCGGCCGTTGCCCCGGTAGCTCTCCTCGCCGTGGTCGGGTCTCGGCGTCATCTGACCGGTCCAGCCGGGCGGGTCCTGCTGCTGGGGCGGGAACGCCTGCTGCTCCTGGGTCATGTCTGCCTCCTCCTCGTCGGTCCTGTGGTGCGTCCGGTTCAGCTCGTCCGCCGGCGGGTCAGCTGGGCGTCGCGCATGTGCGGGCGCTGGTCCGGCACCACGGCGGCGAACGTCTCGTCGATCTGCTCGGTGGCGTGGTCGCCGAGGCCGGCCCCCGCCGCGAGCTTCTCCATCACCTGGCGCGCCGTGTGCCGCAACCCGGCCCCGGTCTCGGACGCGCGGTGGGTGAGCAGCGCCTCCGCCTCGTCCTCGTCGATGCCGTGCACCGCCATGAGCACGCCCTTGGCGCGCTCGATCGCCGCCGCCGAGACGTAGGCCGCGTCGATCGCCCGCTTGACCTGCTGCTCGACGGCCTGGCGCCGCACCGGGGTGACGTCGACGACGTAGCCGACGACCTGGGAGCTGCTCGTGCCCCGCGCGCGGAGCTGTCCGGTGACCAGCAGGTCCCGGTTGCGCCCGTGGGCGTCGACGATCCGGTGCGAGCAGGCGAACGGGCGCCCGCTGCGCAGCGCCGCGAGGGACTCCCTGACGAGGCGCCCGCGCTCGTCGGCGTGCTGGTGCCGGCGCAGCAGCTCGAGGCTGGGCTCGACGTCGCCGGGGGCGTACCCGTGGATCGTCCACACCTCGTCGGACCACCACCAGGTGCCGGAGTCCAGGTCGACGCGGTAACGGCCCACCAGCAGTCCGGTGCCGACCGCGAGGGCGGCCTCCAGGTCCTCGGCAGCGATCGGACGAGAGCCCTGCGGCTGCGGTTCCGGGGCCCCGAAGGGGTCCCCGCCGCGCGGTGAGGTCTCGGTCATCTGTGCCATGGGTCAGTCTCCGTCCGGGACGCAGTCCGAAGCCGCTCCTTGACCTCGCTCGCCACGCTAGCCCGCTGCGGCGAGAAGTGCGACCGGGCAGCCGGACCGGTTGTCCCACCCCCCGCAGCGGCGTAGTTTCGAGGTACTGGTCAGGCAGCGGCTACGTCCCTTCCCCTGGAGGCATGATGACCACGGTCCCCCCTGATGAAGCACTCGAGAAGTTCCTCTCCCGCGGCGACGACGCCATGGTCGGCGAGTTCCGCGTGGACGTGGCCAGCGGACGGTGGACGTGGTCGGACACGCTGTACCGGATCTACGGCTTCGAGCCCGGCGAGGTGCTGCCCACCGCCGATCTGCTGCTCGCGCACAGCCATCCCGACGACCGCGAGCACACACGGGACGTGCTCGACGAGGCCCAGTGCACCGACCACCCGTTCGCGATGATCCACCGGATCGTCGACGCCCACGGCAAGGGTCATGTCGTCGCCACGGTCGGCAAGGGAGAGTGTGACGACCAGGACCGGGTCACCGAGCTCAACGGGTACATGCTCGACCTGTCCCACAGCGTCCGGGACCTCGCCGCGCAGGAGGCCGACGCCTCGATCCAGGCCGCGTCCCGCAGCCGGCGCGACATCGAGCAGGCCAAGGGCGTGCTCATGATGGTGCTCGGCGTGGACGACGACGGCGCCTTCGACATCCTCAAGCGGCTGTCGAACGACACCAACACCCCGCTGCGCACCCTCGCCGGTTGGCTGATGACCAGCGCCCGCCAGGCGGAGAAGCCGTCCCGGGAGACGGTGATCGCGTTCCTCACCGGGCTGCGGTCCGGTCATGTCCCCGAGGCGGCCGACAAGGAGCCGGCATGACGACGCACCAGCGGGCCGCCTGGACCTCACCCTTCGCCGTGGCCGAGCGCCTCGAGCGGGCGACCTCGGTCGACCGTCTGGCCGAGGCCCTGGCGCACTCCGCACGGACGGTGACACCCGCCTCCGGCCGTCTGCACGACGAGCTGCGCGGCCGCTCGCTCGGTCATCCGGCGCACGGCGTCCTGACGGACCTCCCGATCGGCCTCTGGGTCAGCGCGGCGCTGCTCGACGCCACGCGACTGCCCGGTCACGCGGCGGCCGCCCGGCGGCTCGTCGGGCTGGGCGTGCTCGGCGCCGTGCCGACCGTGGTCACCGGCCTGTCGGACGTCGGCGCCCTGAGTCCGGCGGCCCGCCGGGTCGCCGCCGTGCACGCCGCGACGAACGGCGTGGGCAACGCGTTGATGGCCTCGTCCTGGCTGGCCCGACGCGAGGGACGCTCGCGCCTCGGGGCAACCCTCACGGCGGTAGGTCTCGCGGCCGTCGGAGCCGGTGCCATGCTCGGCGGCCACATCGCGCAGGCGCTCAAGGAACCGGCCGACGTTCCCTGACGCACCTGTCCCTACGGACTCCTCCCACGCGGCGGCCAGGACGAGCACGTCCGCGTCGCGCAGCGACTCATCGAGGTCGACGTGGTATCCCAGCCCGGCGAGCGCTCGCCGACACCCCGCCGCCCTCCTCTACCCAGCGGCGGATCACGTCGTGGTCGGTCGTCGGTGGCCGGCTCACTCGCGGTGCAGCGCGTCCTTGACCACGCCCGTGGCCTTCTCGACCGTGCCGGACTTCTTCGTCGTGCCGTGGAACCGGCTGTCCGGCGTCGTGGGCTCCGGCATCGGCTCACCGGGCGGCGGCGATCCACTGGTTCTGGTGCATGGTGTCGCGGGCGAGGAGGAACGCCAGCAGGTCGCGCACCCCGGCGTCGTCGGTCATGTGGTAGAGCCGGGACACCTGCAGCCGGCCCTGCATCTCGGCGTTCGCGTTCGCGGTGAAGTCGGCCAGCATGTTGCCGCTGGCGGTCACGTAGCCGGCGGTCCACGGGTTGCCGTTGGAGTCCACGGGGCGGGCGCCCGCACCGGCCACGATGGCCTGCTGGGGATCGGTGCCCCCGACGATCGCCGCGACGGTGGGGTCGTCCTGGATCGCTCCCTCGACGGTTCCCACCGGGGCGTCGCCGAGCAGCTGGGAGATCATCGTGGCGAGCATCTCGACGTGGCCCATCTCCTCCGCACCGATGCCGTAGAGGAGATCGCGGTACTTGCCGGGCAGGTGGGCGTTCCAGGACTGGAAGCCGTACTGCATCGCCACGGTGATCTCGCCGTACTGCCCGCCGAGCACCTCCTGGAGCTTGCGGGCGAAGACGGCGTCTGGCTTGTCGGGCTTGGCTCGGTGCTGCAGCTCTTGGCGGTGGAAGAAAATGGTCGCTCCGTCTCGTGAGGCGAGGCCGCCGCGCTCGACGCGCCGCACGGCCGGGGAGCACGCCGCGGCTTGACGCGTCGTGGCCAGCCTGCGTCGGCCCCAGGTCGTCGCACCTGGCGGACGGCGGCTCAGCCGGGCGGGGGGACCGGGCGGACGGCCAGCGCGGAGGCCACCGAGAACAGGTTGTGGGCCATCAGCCGCGCGGTGTTCTGCGACCATTCGTGGCCGTGGCCGGTGCTGACGTAGTCCTTGCCGGGCCCGGGACCCTGGTTCCAGTACGTCCAGGCCTGCCCAGGGAGGGTGTAGCCGAGGTCGTTGAGCGCCCCGCTCACCTCGGAGATGACGTGGTGCGCACCGTCCTCGTTGCCGGTGACCACCACGCCCGCCACCCGGTTGTACGCGACGGGCGTCCCGTCGTCGGCGGTCTCCGTCATCATCGCGTCCATGCGTTCGAGCATGCGCTGGGCGATCGAGGAGGGGCGCCCCAGCCAGGTGGGGGTGAGCACCACGAGGATCTCGGACTCCACGAGCTGCTCGTGGACGCGGGGCCAGTCGTCGCCCGGCCCGAGGTCGGTGACCACCCCGGGCGGGACGTCCAGGTCGGCGAGGCGGACGTGGGAGACGTCCACACCACGCTCGGTCAGTGCGCCGGCGGCCACCGCACCGAGCGTCTCGGTGTTGGACCTCTCCGGAGACTTCTTCAGGGTGCAGCTGACGAACAGGGCTTTCATGAGACACCTTCGCGCCGGGAGACGGCGGCCTGGGCTCGACCTGGTGCCACCGTAGCGCGGTCGCGCGCAGCACACCGGATCGGTGGACGAAACGCCTCGCCGGGTCCGGGAGGGCGGCGGGACGGAGGCATGCGGCTGCCTCGCGGCTCGTCAGAGCTCGATCACGGTCTTGATGTCGCCGGGGCCAGGCTCGAACGCCTCGGCCGCGCGGGCGAACGGCACCCGCCGGGTGACCAGCCGGTCGAGCCAGTCGCGATCGGCGTCCGCGAGCGCCGTGGCCGCCGCGCGGAAGTGACCCTGGTGGGCGTTGACGGAACCGATGAGCGCGTCGTTCTCGAGCACGAACTCCCGGTTCACGCCGCCGGCGTCGATGCGGACGGACCGGCCGCCCGGCGAGACACCGAGGAGGCAGACGACACCGTAGCGGGCCGTGCCGGACAGGACGTCCACGACGACGCTGCTGGCGCCCGTCGCCTCCAGCACGACCTCGGGGCGCAGGGCGGCCATCACGTCGTCCACCGGCTCCTCGTGGTAGCTGGCGCCCAGGGCACGCACCAGGTCCGGCTTCGGCCCCTCGGTCACCTGGTCCAGCACGTGCACCTCGAGCCCACGCTGGACGCCGAGCAGCGCCGCGAGGAGGCCGATGGGCCCGGCACCGGTGACGAGCACCGAGTCGGGCTCGAACCACGAGCGCCGACCGACCAGCTCCACCTGCTCCCAGGCCTTGGCCACGACGGAGGTCGGTTCGACGAGGATCCCGAGCGTGCCGAGGGAGTCGTCGACCGGGACGGCGTAGTCCGGCTCGATGCGCCACCGTTCGCTGCCGAAACCGTCGACCCCCTGGATGCCGCGTTCGGTGAACCGCCCGTTGCGGCACATGTCGAAGCGGCCCCGGGCGCACGCCCCGCAGGGGACCGGGTCGGGGCGGCGGACCACGCCGGCGACGAGCGCGCCCACGTCCCACCCGCTGCCCTCGGGCGCCTCGACGACCCGCCCGAGGGACTCGTGCCCCAGCACCAGCCGGTCGCTCCCCTCGGGCGCCTCGCCGTGCTCGCCCCGGACGATCTCCCGGTCCGTGCCGCACACGCCCAGCGCCACCGCCTCGACGAGCAGCTCCCCGGCGGCGGCGTGCGGTTCGGGGACGTCGGTCACCCCGAGCGAGTCCGGGTCGCCGGGTCGGATGGTCAGTGCCTTCACGGCGGTCCTCCTTCGACGGCAGGCACGGTGCGCCCTGCCATCGTGGTCCGCCGTCGGCCTGCCCGCACGGCCGCTACTTCACCGCTCCTCCGAGGGCGCCGGCCGCGATGTACCGCTGGGCGGCCAGGAGCAGCACGATCGCGGGGATCGAGGAGAGCACGGCGGTAGCCATCACCGGCCCCCAGCTCTGCACATTGCCCTGGAGGTAGTCGTAGATGCCGAGGGTGACCGGCTTGATGTCCGCGCCGGTGGTCAGCGTGAGCCCGAACATGAAGTCGCTCCAGGCGAACAGGAAGCAGAACAGCCCGGCCGTGATGAGCGAGTTCTTGCTGACCGGCACGATGATCGACCAGAACGCGCGGAAGTGGCTCGCTCCGTCGACGCGGGCGGCCTCGGTCAGGGCGGGCGGGATCGACCGCATGAAGGCACTCATGATGAGGATCGCGAACGGGATGCCGTGCGTGGCGTTGGCGAGGATGAGACCCGGGTAGGAGTTGAGCAGCCCGACGTCGTTGAACAGCGTGTACAGCGAGTTCGCGATGACGATGCCCGGGATCATCTGGGCCAGCAGCAGGGCGAAGAGGAAGATCCCCATGCCGCGCAGCCGGAACCGCGACAGCGCGTACGCCGCCGGCGTGGCCACCGCCAGCGACACCGCGACGGCGCCGAGGGCCACGACGATGCTGGTCACCAGGTTGCCGGTCTGGTCGGCGATCGCGGTGCGGTAACCGTCGAACGTGATGTCCGTAGGGAAGAACGTGCTGCTGGCCGCGGTGCTGCCGCCCTGCAGGGAGACGTTCACCATCCAGTAGACGGGGAAGAGCATGAAGGCCAGCAGGACGATCCCGATGATCGTGGACGACAGCCGGCGCCTGGTCGTCTGCAACATGTCGAACCTCACTCATCCTCGGCGCGGCGGTTCGCGCGCAGGTAGACGACGGCGAAGACCAGGGAGATCACGATGAGGACGTTGCTCACCGCTGCCCCGGTACCGAAGGAGAACTCCTGGAACGAACGGCGGTAGGAGTCGGTGGCGAGCGTCTGCGTCGCGTTGGCCGGTCCCCCGCCGGTGAGCCCCAGGATGATGTCGAGCACCTTGAGCGTGTAGATCACGCCCAGCACGAGCACGACGTTGACCACCGGGCGCAGGCTCGGCCACGTGATGTGCCAGAACGCCTTCCAGCCGGTGGCCCCGTCGAGGGCACCTGCCTCGTAGAGCTCGTCCGGGATGTTCTGCAGGCCGCTGTAGAGCAGCGTCATGTTGAACGGGATGCCGACCCAGACGTTGACGAGGATCACCGCGACCAGCGCGACGTCCGGGCTGGTGAGCCAGGGCACCGGCCCGAGGCCGACGTTCTGCAGGACCTCGTTGAGGATGCCGCCGTCCTGGTCGAGGATCCAGCGCCACACGGCGCTGCCCGCGATCATCGGCAGCAGCCACGGCAGCAGCAGCAGCGAGCGCAGCACGTTGCCCAGCGGGAAGCGGCGCTGGAAGAACAGGGCGAACAGCAGGCCGATGACGAACTGCCCGACGATCGAGCCCAGGGTGAACAGGACCGTGTTCACGACGGTCGTGCGGAAGATGCCGCTGCCCACGACCTCGGCGTAGTTGGCCAGCCCGACCCACGGCGCCTCGCCGGTCACGAAGGTCCGGACCGAGTAGTCCTGGAAGCCCATGACGAGGTTCTTGACGATCGGGTACCCGAAGAACACCAGGACGTAGGCGATCGCCGGCACGAGGAACAACCACTGGGTGGTCCGTTCGCGCCGTCGTGCACGCCGACGCCCCGGTGGGACCGCACGCGCGGGCGCGGGTGCGCCGGCGGGTCCGGTGGCGAGGGTGGTGGTCATCGTCGTCCGTCCTCTCGTTCGGTCCGGGGGTGCCCGGGGGGTGCGTCGGGCATCAGTCCTGCGCCGCCACGCGCTCGAGCGCCTCCGCCGGCGGCTCGGTGTCGGTCAGGGCGAGCTGCTCGGCGGTGTAGATCTGGGTGGCCGCGCGCGGCCAGTCGGGTCCGAGCAGCGCGGTGCGGGCGCGAGCGGTCTGCACCGTCTCGACGAAGGTTGCCACCGTGGGGTTCTCCTGCGCGGCCCGCTCGGCGACCGCGCTGTCCGCCGGGACCGCACCGCGACCCGTCGCCATCGTGAGCTGGTTGTCGCCCTCGGTCACGCAGGAGACGAACTCTCCGGCGCGGGCCATCTTCTCGGCGTCGCCGGTGTCGGGCACCGTGAACGCCTCGCCCCCGAGCGGGGCGACGAGGGCGTCCCCCGCCGTGGGCACCGGCAGCGGGACCGAGCCGTAGTCGAGGCCCTCGGCCTCCTCCAGGCTCGGCATGTTCCAGGGCCCGTTGATCATCATCGCGGCGTTGCCGGCGAGGAACTGGTCGTTGACGTCGTTCTGGGACCAGTTCACGACGCTGGTCGAGGCGGACCCGTCCGCGACCAGGGAGTCGACGAACTCCAGCGCCTCGACGGCTGCCGCCGAGTCGAGCTCGTCCTCCTGGGCGCCGTTGCTCCACAGGAACGGCAGGAACTGCCAGGTGCCCTCGAACGTGTTGGTGGCGCTGAAGGCGAGACCGTACCGGTCGTCGGTGGTCAGCCGCGCCGCGGCGGTGCGCAGCTCGTCCCACGTGGACGGCGGCTCCAGACCCGCGGCGGCCAGCGCGTCGGCGTCGTAGAACAGGCCGATCGAGTTCACGACCGGCGTGACCCCGTACAACGCCCCCTCGTAGGTGCCGGCGTCGACCACGCCCTGCGGCAGGCCCTCGCCGGTGATCCCGTAGTCGCCGAGCGGGCTCAGGGCGCCCGAGGAGGCGATCTGCTGCACGTCCGGGTTGTCGAGCATGAGCACGTCCGGCAGCGTCCGCGACGACGCCTGCTGGAGCACGGTCGCGATGAGTCCGGAGCCGGCGACGTGGTTCGCCTGGACGTCCATGCCGATCTCGGCGGCGCAGGCGTCGTAGATCTCCTCGTAGATGGGGGCACTGGTGGCCGACATCGTGTCGGTCACCACGAGGGTGTCCTCGTCCGCCCCGGTCTGCCCGCTGCACGCCGACAGGCCCAGGACGACGGCGGCCGACACCGCACCGACAGTGGTGGGAGTTCGTCGCACGGTCGCAGCTCCTTCGCTCGGGGAGGCTCGCGAGCCGGTCGGTCGTTCCGGTTCGCAAAGCGCTTTACCGCATGCCACGGTAGACGAGATCAAAGCGCTTTACCAACTCCCCTCGGATGTGTGATCATCAGTGCATCCCTCACCCGACCCGACCCACCCGGAGGCCCGCCGTGGTGACCATGCAGGACGTGGCCGAGCGTGCCGGCGTCTCCCCCACGACCGTGTCGTTCGTCATCAACGGCACCAAGCCGGTGGCGCCCGCCACGCGGGAACGTGTCGAGGCGGCGATGGCAGACCTCGGCTATCGCCGCAACGTGCTCGCCCGCGCCCTGGCCAGCCAGCGCAGCCGGATCGTGGCGCTCGTGTTCCCGGCCCTGGAGCACCGCCTCAGCCCTGCGGCGCTCAGCATCGTCACCGCCGCCGCGTCCGCGGCCACCGAGCGTGGCTTCAACGTCGTGCTGTGGCCCGTCAACGGCGCCGACCAGCTCGAGGACTACGTCTCGGGCGGCCTGGTCGACGGTGTGCTGCTCATGGAGGTGACCGCCGACGACCCGCGCGTGCCCGTGCTGCAGCGCCGCGGGGTCCCGTTCGGGCTCATCGGTCGCACCGAGGCACCCGACGGGCTGCCCTACGTCGACATGGACTTCGACGCCATGGTGGCCACCGGCCTGGAGCACCTCGTCGGGCTCGGACACGCACGCGTCGCGCTCTTCCTGGGCGACCTCGGTGCGACGTCCTGGGCGGGGTACGGCCCGATCGCCCGCACCGAGGCCGCGTACCGGGCCCAGGCCGCCGCCCGCGGGCTCGACGCCGTCGTCGTCCGCGCCCCGCAGGACCCCCGCTCCGGCCACCGTGCCGCCGACACCATGGTGGCCGACCATCCCGAGGTCACCGCGGTCCTGGCTCTCAACGAGACCGCGCTGCCAGGGTTCGTCAACGGGCTCGTCGCGGGCGGCCGGTCGGTCCCCGGCGACGTCTCCGTCCTCGGCGTGGCCACCTCTGCCGAGGCCATCTCCACCGCTGACCCGCCGGTCAGCGCCGTCGTCGCCCCCGGTCCAGAGCTGGGCCGCCGCAGCCTCGAGGCGCTCCTGGACCGGCTCGACGAACCGTCCACCCCGCCGCTGCAGCTCCTGCTCGCCGGCGACCTGACGCCGGCCGGCTCCACGGCGCCGCCGCGCTGAGCTCCCCTGCCACCACACCGCACCGCACCGCACCGCACCGCACCGCACCGCACCGCACCGCACCGCACCGCACCGCACCGACGTAGCATCACGGAAGGTCCCGCATGAAGTTCACCGACGGTTTCTGGCACGCCCGCCGCGGCGTCGCCGTCCACTACGCCCGCGAGGTCGACCGCGTCGTCGCCCAGGACGGCGAGCTCCACGCGATCTCGCCGACCAAGGTCGTGCGCCAGCGTGGCGACGTGCTCAACCTGCCGGTGCTCACCACGTCCGTCTCGGCCCCGATGGAGAACGTCGTGCGGGTCCGCCACACCCATCACAAGGGCGCGGGCGAGCAGTTCCGCTTCGAGGTCGCCGCTCCGGGTGCCGGCGAGGCCGCCGTCGCCGACGGCGAGGGCACGCTGACCTCGGGCGCGCTGAGCGCCCACCTGTCCGTCGGCAAGTCGTGGTCGCTCGACTTCCGCGCCGCCGGTCGCACCCTCACCCGCTCGGGCGGCAAGTCCGCCGCGTGGGTGGACGTCTCCCCCGGCGCGGCCGTCGATCACGGCTCCGACCGGCTCGAGCGGGACGGACGCACGAGCTACCTGTTCGACCAGCTCGACCTCGGGGTCGGTGAGCTCGTCTACGGCCTGGGCGAGCGGTTCGGGCCCGTGATCAAGAACGGCCAGAGCGTCGACATCTGGAACGAGGACGGCGGCACCTCCAGCGAGCAGGCCTACAAGAACGTCCCGTTCTACCTGACCAACGCCGGCTACGGGGTCTTCGTCAACGACCCCGGGCACGTCTCGTTCGAGGTGGGCTCCGAGGCCGTCGAACGCGTGCAGTTCTCCGTGCCCGGCGAGACCCTCGACTACTACGTCGTCTACGGTCCCGACCCGAAGTCGATCCTCGAGCGCTACACGGCGCTGACCGGACGCCCCGCCCGCGTCCCCGCCTGGTCCTACGGGCTGTGGCTCTCGACGTCCTTCACCACGGACTACGACGAGCAGACCGTCAGCTCGTTCATCGACGGCATGGCCGAGCGGGAGATCCCGCAGAGCCTGTTCCACTTCGACTGCTTCTGGATGCGCGAGTTCAACTGGTGCGACTTCGAGTGGGACGAGCGGGTCTTCCCCGACCCGGAGGGCATGCTGGCCCGGCTGCACGACCGCGGCCTGCGGGTGTGCGTGTGGATCAACCCCTACATCGCCCAGCAGTCACCGCTCTTCGACGAGGGCATGGCCGCCGGGTACCTCGTCAAGAACCGCGACGGCTCCGTGTGGCAGTGGGACCGCTGGCAGGCGGGCATGAGCCTCGTGGACTTCACCAACCCCGACGCCACCGCCTGGTACCAGGACAAGCTGCGCCGCCTGGTCCGTCAGGGCGTGGACGCCTTCAAGACCGACTTCGGCGAGCGCATCCCGGTCGACGTGCAGTACTTCGACGGGTCGGACCCGGAGCGGATGCACAACTACTACACGCACCTGTACAACCAGGCGGTGCACGAGGTGCTCGCCGAGGAGCGCGGCGCCGGCGACGCGGTGCTGTTCGCCCGCTCGGCCACCGCCGGCGGTCAGCAGTTCCCCGTGCACTGGGGCGGCGACAACACCGCGTCGTACGTCTCGATGGCCGAGTCGCTGCGCGGCGGGCTGTCCCTGGCCTACAGCGGGTTCGGCTACTGGAGCCACGACATCGGCGGCTTCGAGATGACGCCGGACGCCGGCGTCTTCAAGCGGTGGACGGCGTTCGGGCTGCTGTCCAGCCACTCGCGCATGCACGGCAGCGGCTCCTACCGCGTGCCGTGGATGTTCGACGAGGACGAGTCCGACCCCACCAGCGCCGTCGCGGTGACCCGCACGTTCGCACGGTTCAAGAACCGGCTGGCCCCCTACCTCGTGGCCGCCGGCGAGGAGGCGCACCGCCGGGGCACACCGACGATGCGTCCGATGCTGCTCGAGTTCCCCGACGACCTCACGGCCGCGCACCTGGACCGCCAGTACATGCTGGGCCAGGACCTGCTCGTCGCGCCGGTCTTCAGCGCCGAGGGCGACGTCGACCTGTACCTGCCGGCCGGCGAGTGGGTCGGGCTGCTGACGGGTGAGCGCGTCACCGGCGGACGCTGGGTGCGCGAGCACCACGACTACGACTCCGTGCCGCTCTACGTGCGCCCCGGTGCCGTCGTCCCGCTGAGCCGCCACGAGGACAGGCCGGACGCCGACCACCTGGACGGGCTGACCCTGCTCGTCCACGCGGGCCCCGACGCCGACTGGTCGCGCACCGTGGAGGTGCTGGACCCCGAGGGCGAGCCGGTGTCCTTCACGGTGCGACGTGCCGGCGGCACGCTCGTGGCCGAGTCGGACCGGGCGTCCGGCTGGTCGCTGCAGGTCGTCGCCGGCGAGCCGGTCGCCGCCGCGCAGGGCCGGGCGGAGGTGCCGGCATGAGCCGCGCCCCCGCGGTCAGCGCCGCGCCCGACGTCCCCGCCTGGGTCGCCGGAGCAGTCTCCGACGCCGGTGCGCGCCTGGTCCCCGTCGGCCCGCAGACCGAGGGGCTGCTCTGGTTCGGGCCGCTGGGTGCGGCCGGCCTGGACGCGACGCTCTCGTCCGCGCCGGGCACCCGCTGGGTCCAGCTGCCGTCGGCCGGGGTGGACGCCTACCTCGACGCCGGGCTGCTGGACGAGGCCGTCACGTGGACCTCTGCCAAGGGCGCGTTCTCCGAGCCGGTCGCCGAGCACGCGCTCGCCCTGACGCTGGCCGCCCTGCGCCGGCTCCCCGAGCGGGCGCGGGCGCGTACCTGGGGCACCGAGGCGGGCGCGTCGCTGTACGACGCCCGGGTGCTGGTGCTCGGTGCGGGCGGCATCGCCCGATCGTTCCTCGAGCTGCTGGCGCCCTTCCGGACCACCAACGTCGTGGTGCGTCGCCGGCCCGACCCGGTGCCGGGCGCGGACCGCGTCGTCACCGGCGAGCACCTGCTCGAGGAGCTCGCCCGGGCCGACGTCGTGGTGCTCGCCGCGGCGCTCACCTCGCAGACGCGCGCGCTCGTCGGCGCCGAGGAGATCGCCGCGCTGCGGCCGGGCGCCACCCTCGTCAACATCGCGCGCGGCGGCCTCGTCGACACCGAGGTGCTGGTCGCCGCGCTGCGCTCGGGGCAGGTCGGAGCAGCCGCCCTCGACGTGACCGACCCCGAGCCCCTGCCGGACGGCCACCCGTTGTGGGACCTGCCGAACGCGCTCGTGACCCCGCACACGGCGGACACCCCGGAGATGGTCGAGCCGCTGCTGCGCCACCGGGTCAGCGTCAACCTGCGGCGTTTCGTCACCGGCGAGCCGTTCGACGGCGTCGTCGACGTGGCGACGGGGTACTGACGGTGCCGGCGGACGTGCGCGGCGTCGTCGTCATGGGGGTCTCGGGCAGCGGGAAGTCGACGGTCGGGACGCTCCTGGCGTCGCGCTGGCAGGCCCGCTTCGTCGACGGCGACGACCTGCACCCGCCCGCGAACGTCGCGCGGATGGCGGCGGGCCACCCGCTGACGGACGCCGACCGGTCACCGTGGTTGCGACGCGTCGGCGCCACGATCGCGGTGGCCGCGGACGCCGGGCAGCTCGTCGTGGCGGCGTGCTCGGCGCTGCGGCGCGTCTACCGGGACGAGCTGCGCCGCAGCGCGGGCGGCGACCTCGCGTTCGTCCACCTCACGGCGACGCGCGAGATCCTGGCCGAACGTGTCCTGGGCCGTCACGACCACTTCATCCCGCCGGCCCTGCTCGACTCCCAGCTCGCCACCCTGGAGCCGCTCCAGGACGACGAGACGGGCCTCGCGGTCGACATCACCGAACCTCCCGACCTCGTGGTGGAGCGCGCCGCAGCCTGGCACCGCACGCGCCCCGCGACCGCCCGCTGAGTCAGGTGGCCCGGTCCGGGTGCGGAGCAGCCCGGCCCGCCAGGCGCAGGGCCTCGACGGCGAACCAGGTGTAGCAGACGGCGAACAACAACCGCTGTGCTGCTCCCTGCACGTCCGGCGCCGTCCACATGATGAGCGGGAGCACGACCGACGCCACGATCGCGACCGTGTCGAGCACCCGGACCGGCCCTGGGTGCGGCCCGCGCCGGATCCCGACGGCCAGCACCCCGATCACGAAGGCGAACCCCATCGTCGTCGCGGCGACGCTGTGCAACGAGTCCTCCACCCGGTCCCACGGGGCGCTGTACCAGGGCCGGTGCGAGAACGCCCCGACCAGGACCATCGCCGTCCCGTACACGCCGTGCGCCGAGCGTCCCCACGGTCCCCACGTCTCGCGGGCGAACGCGGCCTCGAGGAGCACCGCCAGGCCCAGCAGCACGAACCCGGTGCGCGCCACCCAGGCTCCGGGCACCTCCTGACCACCGGCCTCGCTGACCGAGTGCCGTACCAGGTCGTACGTCTCCGGGACGGCGAGCGGCGCGAGCGCGACGCACGCGGCGCTCGCCGCCAGCAGCGCGACGACCACGGTCGCCGAGAGACGGTCCACGACTGCACGATGCCACCGCGACGCCGGGTCGGCGCATCGGCGCGTCGGCACCGCTGTCACGGTCGTCACGATGCCGCCGGGCCGTCCGGGTCGCGCCGGTCGGTGACCTACCCTCAAGGTATGGCCACCTTCTCCTCCGTCACGCGTCCGCACGTCCTCTCGGCCATCGCCGAGCACGACGACCGCGGCCCCGTGGCGTTCCTCAGGCTCTACGGGTTCAGCCCGACCCCGGGCACCACCCTCCAGTTCGGTGGCACGACTTACGACGCCATGGCGATCCTCGCCGTCGCGCACCGGTACGCGACCGGCCGCGCTGCCCTGCCCGAGGAGATGGAGGGCGGCAAGGTCGCGGTGGGGGCGCTCCTGCGCAAGCACGGCTTCGAGGTGGACGGCAGCGGCGGTGCTCCCGCGCCGGTGCGGCGGTCGCCCCGCAGCGCCGCACGGGCCAGCAGGTCCGCGGCGACGCAGGAGCCGGAGAAGCCTGCGCCGGTGTGCCCGACGTGCTACATGACTCTGCCCGCCACGGGGGTCTGCGACAGCTGCGGGTAGCCCGCGCCCCGGCGTCGGCGCGCCGCGGGGGCATCCCCCCTGCCGCCGCCCGGCACCGCCGGCGGGGCACCGCCGATGCAGGCATCGGTGACATCCCCGCACAATCGCCGCATGACACCCACCGACTCCGCCGGCCCCACCGGTCTTCGCCGGGCCGTGACCGGCCCGCTGCTGTTCCTGTTCATCCTCGGCGACGTGCTCGGCGCCGGCGTCTACGCCCTGATCGGCGAGATGGCGGGTGAGGCGAGCGGCCTCGTGTGGTTGTCCTTCGCCGTCACGCTCGGACTGGCCCTGCTGACGGCGTTCTCCTACGCCGAGCTCGTCACCAAGTACCCGCGCGCCGGTGGCTCCGCGGTCTACGCCCAGAGGGCGTACCGCAGCCCGCTCGTAGCGTTCCTCGTCGGGTACTGCATGCTCGCCGCCGGGGTGGTCAGCGCGGCGGGCCTCTCCTTGGCATTCACCGGCGAGTACCTCACCGCGTTCCTCGACGTCCCGCAGGTGCCGGCCGCGATCGCCTTCCTGCTGGTGGTGGCGCTCGTCAACGCGTGGGCATCAAGGAGTCGCTGCGGGCCAACGTCGTGATGACCGTCGTCGAGTCCGCCGGCCTGGTGCTGGTCGTCGTGCTCGGTGCGTGGGTGATCGGGCGGGGCGACGCCGACCTCGGCGGCGCCTTCACACCGCTCGAGGGATCGTCCGTGGGACTCGCCGTCGTGGGCAGCGCCCTGGTGGCGTTCTACTCGTTCGTCGGGTTCGAGACGTCGGCGAACCTGGCCGAGGAGATCCGCGACGTCTCCCGTGTCTACCCGCGCGCGCTGTTCGGCTCGCTCGCGGCCGCCGGCGCCGTCTACGTCCTGCTGGGGTTCGTCGCGCCGGCCGTCGTGGCGCCGACCGACCTCGCCGCGTCCTCCGGCCCCTTGCTCGAAGTGGTCCGGGTCGCCGGTGCGGTGCCACCGATCCTCTTCGCCGTGATCGCGCTCGTCGCGATCGCCAACGAGCTCTCCTGACCATGATCATGGCGAGCCGGCTGGCCTACGGCATGGCGCGGCAGGGTCTGCTGTCCGCTCCGCTCGGCCGCGTCCTGCCGCGCCGCCGCACGCCGGGGGTCGCGATCCTCGTCACCACCGCCCTCGCCGTCGTGCTCGCCGCCACCCACGAGCTCGTCGACCTGGCCTCGACCGTGGTCCTGCTCCTGCTCTTCGTGTTCCTCTCGACCAATGCGGCGGTCCTGGTGCTGCGCCGCGACCCGGTCGAGCACGACCACTTCCGCGCACCGTCCGTCATGCCGGTCCTCGCGATCGCCTCCTGCCTGCTCCTGCTCACCCAGCAGGAGCTGCGGCACTGGGCCCTCGCGGGCGTGCTGCTCGCCGGCGGCGTCGGGCTGCACCTGCTCGTGCGGCGGCTGTCCCGGTCCGGTCCCGCACCGTCCGAGATCTCGTCATGACGCCCCTCGCCCACCGAGACGGTCGAGCTCGCGGAGCAGCAGCGGCACCAGCTCCGGGTCCGCCAGTGACCGGAAATGTCCCGGCGTGTCGAGCCGGACGTTGCGCGCGCCGGGCAACCGGCTGCCGGAGGGCAGGTGCGGGTCAAACCCTGTGGCGACGGACACGATGCGCGCGTTGTCGGCGCGCTGCGCGTCGAGCGCCGTGATCACCTCGTCGTCCGGCAGGAAGGCCCGCACGCTGCGCAGCGGCAGCAAGCGGGCGTACGGGGACCCGGAGAACGGCGTGTTCACGGTCACCATGCCCAGGATGCGGTCACCCACGTCGGCGCGTCCCATGAGGCTCTTGCCGATCAGCCCGCCCTTGCTGTGCGCGACCACCACGACGCCGACGAGATCGCGGTCCGCGAGCGCCTGCGCGGCGAGATCGGCCATGTCCGGCACGCTGCCCCGGTTCAGCCCGAAGCGCGCGACGACGTGCACCGCGTGCCCGTGATCGCGCAGCCTGCGGCAGATTGGCTCCAGGAATCGCCAGTTCTCGTACACGCCGGGCAGGACGAGCACCGGCGGGTGTCGTCCGGGGCTCGGGCCCGTGTACGTCTCCGGGACGGTGCGGGACAGGAGGCCCGCGATCTGTCTCCGGACGGCGAAGGCGTGGTCCGCCGCCCACCACCCGACGCGGCGAAGGCGCGCCGCCGTCACGTACCCCGCTCCCCACGGCCGGGCACCGCCCAGCCGTCGGGTACCGCGACGAGCAGGCTTCCGGGGACCTGCCGCACCGCCGCGAGGGTGTCGAACGCGAACATCCGGAGAAGCACCGACGAGTGCGCCGATCTCCTGGAGGCGATGCGCTGATCCGCGTCGACCTTGTTCACGTCAGCAAGAGAACGGCAACATTGGGTTCCTCCGCGCATGTCAGCCCTCAATTTCGCAACCACTCTCAGCCATCTGGTCCACCCGGAACTCTGTACGTTCTACTACCGGCTCAGACCGCAAGAGCGCACGTCCCGACTCGCAATATCCGCCGACTAGACGTCAACTGAGTTCATCGACCGGACGACGCCCACTATTTTTTCGTCAGACGAAATCGGGAATACGCGCTGAGATGGATCAGATGCAGTCCCCCGACCGCGGCGACAGGAATGACGTAGTAGTCGAGATTTCCGTCCACGATGAAGAAGTCATCGATCTCGTCTGGGTCGTATGTCCGACGCTCCCGCCGGGAGGTCGAGAGGTTGACCTTCCAAGCGTCTCCGACGCGCACCGTCGTCGTCTTCACCTGTACACGACGGACCTCTGCCGCCGTTCCCACAAGAAGATCGTAGCGGGAAGGCTCAAGTGGCCACGAGACGTCGCGCCCACAAAGTGTGTACCAGGCGGCCGCCAGGAGCGAACCCGCACGACCGAGGTATGCAGTACTCGCCCTCAGCATATCGTCCTCAACCGGCGCTAATGCAACAGAAAGGTGAGAGGTGCCGAGACCTAGCCGAACCGCATGACCTTTCAAGCCGGCGGCACCGGATCCACCCGTCAGGCCTTCGCGGCGGTTAGACGGGCCAGACGCCTAGCGAGACCACGATCGATCCCGGCGACTGCCGTAGCGATTCGACCATTACACACACGATGCCGGTGGCGTTTCAGCGCCGAGACCCTTTGATGCTTGCCGGCGGATGAATGGCGGGAGCGGGTGCTTCGCGCTCGTGCCGCCGGAGCGCCTGCTCACGGTCGCTGTGCGCGAGCAGCGTCGCCTCGCTGGCAGCTCGACAGCCGGGGACCTCGCAAGCGAGGCACGAAAGCCATGCGTCGAACACGTGTCGTGGCCATCCGCGCTCGGTCACGCCCTTCGGGCAGTGCCTTGGTAGGTACACCGCCACGCCGAAAGCCGCCCCCGACCCCACCAACCGGACCGACAGCCACGACCGGCTACGCCGCGACAAGATCGACAAGACCGGATGCGTCACCCTGCGCATCGCCGGCAAGCTCCGACACATCGGCATCGGACGACCCCACGCAGGAACCCACGTCCTGCTGTCGTCCACGACCACGACGTAAGCATCATCAACGCCGCCACCAGCGAGATCCTGCGCGAGCTCACCGTCGACCTCACCCGCGACTACCAGCCACGCGGCACCACCACCGACACATGACAAAGGCCCGGACCCACGTTCGTGGATCCGGGCCTTGCCGATGTCCTGAGACATCACACGGTCGGGCTGACAGGATTTGAACCTGCGACCCCCTGACCCCCAGTCAGGTGCGCTACCAAGCTGCGCCACAGCCCGCCCGGACCGCTCTCACGCCGGAGCGTGGGAAACCGGTCCGGTTCGGCCCCGCAGGGCCGACCGAAATACTACCCCAGACCGGGCACTGCTCGTCCACCCGCGACGGACGGTGTGTCCGGGCTCACCGGACGTCCGCGGCCACGGCCGGGCGGAGCGACCGCACGACGTGGGCGGTGGCGAGCGCCGCGGCGGTCGCCTCGTAGCCCTTGTCCTCGTGGGACCCCTGCAGCCCGGCACGGTCCAGGGCCTGCGCCTCGTCGTCGCACGTCAGGAGCCCGAAGCCGACGGGCACGGTGTGGTCCAGCGCGACGCGGTTGAGGCCGTCGGTGGCGGCCGCGCACACGTAGTCGAAGTGCGGCGTGCCGCCCCGGATGACCACGCCCAGCGCGACGACGGCGTCGTAGCCGGCCGCTGCCGCGGCCCGGGCCGCCACGGGCAGCTCGAACGAGCCCGGGACCCGCAGCACCTCGGGCTCCACGGAGTGGTCCGCGCAGGCGCGCCGCGCGCCGTCGAGCAGACCGTCCATGACGGTCCGGTGCCAGGAGGCGGCGATGACGGCCACCCGCAGGTCCGAGCTGTCCACGGCGCGCGTGGCCGGAGCCCCCGCCCCGCTCATCGGACACCCTCGCGCGCCGTCGTCATGCCGTTCATCGTGTCTCCTTCAGGTTGGGGTCGAGGGTGAGGGTCGGCCCCCGGGAAGGGTTCGACCTCGGGTTCAAGGTTCGGCAGGTCGTGGCCCATACGGTCGCGCTTGGTCCGCAGGTAGGCCACGTTGTCGGGCACCGGATGGATCGCCAGCGGCACCCGCTCGGCGACCGCCACTCCCCCGGCCCGCAGCCCGTCGACCTTGGCCGGGTTGTTGGTCAGCAGCCGCACCGACGGCACGCCCAGGTCGCGCAGGACGTGCGCGGCCGCCGAGTACTCCCGGGAGTCGACGGGCAGCCCCTGGGCGAGGTTGGCGTCGATCGTGTCGTGCCCACCGTCCTGCAGGCTGTAGGCGGTGAGCTTGGCGACCAGGCCGATGCCCCTCCCCTCGTGCCCGCGCAGGTAGACCACGACTCCGCGGCCGGCCTCCTGGACCGCGCGCAGGGAGGCGTCGAGCTGGGGCCCGCAGTCGCAGCGCAGCGACCCGAAGGCGTCGCCGGTGAGGCACTCGGAGTGCACCCGGGTCAGCACGGGCCCGCCGTCGGCGAGGTCCGCGAGCGCACCCGCGACCAGGGCCACGTGCTCGTCGCCGGTGATGCGGTCGCGATAGCCCACGGCGGTGAGCTCGCCGTGCCGGGTGGGCAGGCGGGTCACCGCGAGGCGGTCCACGAGCGACTCCGTGGCGCGCCGGTAGGCGGCCAGCTCGGCCACGCTGATCAGGGCCAGGTCGTGCCGGGCGGCGAACTCGCGCAGGGCGGGCCGGCGCATCATCGTGCCGTCGTCGTGGACGAGCTCGGCGAGCACCCCCGTGGTGCCGCGTCCGGCCAGTCGGGCCAGGTCGACGGCGGACTCCGTGTGCCCCCGGCGCTCCAGCACCCCGCCGTCGCGGGCCCGCAGGGGCAGGACGTGTCCCGGGCGGGTCAGGTCCGCCGGCACCGAGCCGGGCGCCGCGAGGACCCGGGCGGTGCGGGCCCGGTCGGCACCGGAGATGCCGGTGGTGACGCCGTCGGCGGCGTCGACCGTGATGGTGTACGCCGTGCGGAAGGCGTCACGGTTGTCGGCGACCATGAGCGGCAGCGAGAGCCGGTCGAGCGTCGCACCGGCGGCGGCCACGCAGATCAGGCCGCTGGTGTGCCGCACGGTGAAGCCCATGAGCTCGGCGGTGGCGGCCTCGGCGGCGAAGACCAGGTCGCCCTCGTTCTCGCGACTCTCGTCGTCGACGACGATGACGGCGCGTCCGGCGGCCACCTCCGCGACGGCGCGCTCGACCCGCTCGACGGCCCCCGGATCCACGGCCGCGCCGCTCACGAGGCCACCGCCGTCGTCGCCAGGAGCCGTTCCACGTGCCGGGCCAGCACGTCCGTCTCCAGGTTCACCGGGTCGCCCACTGCCCGGGAGCCGAGGGTCGTCCGGGCGAGCGTCTCGGGGATGAGGCTCACGGTGAACCGGTCCGTGCCCGCCTCGACGACGGTCAGGGAGACCCCGTCGACGGCGAGGGAACCCTTGGCCACGACGTAGCGGGCCAGGTCGGCGGGCAGCCAGATCTCCACGACCTCCCACCGGTCACCGGGCGTCCGGGCGACGACGGCGCCGACACCGTCGACGTGCCCCTGCACGATGTGCCCGCCCAGGCGGCCGGTGACGGGCATCGCCGGTTCGAGGTTGACCCGGTCGCCGGGGACGAGCGTGCCGAGCGAGGTGCGCTGCAGCGTCTCGGCCATGAGGTCCGCGGTCCAGGTCTCGTCGTCGAAGGCCGCCACCGTCAGGCAGCAGCCGTTCACGGCGATCGAGTCGCCGAGGCGCACGCCGTCGAGCACGCCGGTGGCGGCGACGGTCAGCCGCGCCGCGTCGGCGGTGGTCTCCAGGGCGCGGACGGTGCCGAGCTCGGTCACGATGCCGGTGAACATCAGGACTCCTTCCGCGGCCGCAGGGTGAGCCGCACGTTCGTCTCGGACGGCGCCAGGCCGTCCGGGTTGTCAGGGGTCTCGTCAGGGGGCTCGGCAACGTCCCGGCCAGCGGTGACGACCGTGACGTCGGTGACGTCGAGGCGCGCCGCGCCGGTGATGGTGGTGATGCCGAGGTCGCCGACGACGGCGGGCCCGGCACCGAGCAGCACCGGGGCCACGTACGCCACTACCTCGTCGACGAGCCCCGCACGCCAGAACGCGGCGGCGAGCGTGGCACCGCCCTCCAGCAGGACGTGGCGGCGGTCGTGCTCCCACAGGGTCGCGAGCGCCTCCCGGGCGTCGCGGGTGCGCAGGTGCACCGTCTCGGTGCCGTCCGGGCCGGGAACGGCGAGCCGGGCACCGGCAGGGATGTCGCGCAGGCCCATGACCGCTCGCAGCGGCTGCGCGACCGTCTCGGCACCGGTCGCGTCACGCACGGTGAGCGCCGGGTCGTCGGCGGCCACGGTGCCGGAGCCCACGAGCACGGTGTCCACCCGGGCGCGCAGCCGGTGGGCGTCGCGGCGGGCCGCGGCCGAGGTGATCCACCGGGACGTGCCGTCCGGAGCGGCCGTGCGGCCGTCGAGGCTGGTGGCGACCTTCCACGTGACGACCGGGCGACCGAGCTCCATCGCCGCCGTCCAGACCGGGTTGAGCTCGCGCGCCCGGGTCGGGAGCACGTCACCGACCACGTCGACGCCGGCCGCCCGGAGCACGTCGCCGCCGCCGGTGGCCACCGGGTTGGGGTCGCGCTGGGCGTAGACCACGCGCGCGACACCGGCGTCGCGCAACGCCTGCGCGCAGGGCCCCGTGCGCCCGGTGTGGGCGCACGGTTCGAGGGTGACGACGGCGGTGGTGCCGCGCAGCCCGTGGTCCCCGACGGCGGCTCGTGCGTCGGCCAGCGCGACCGCCTCGGCGTGGGGTGTGCCCGCACCGTGGTGGTACCCCTCGGCGATCGTGACGCCGTCGGCGTCGAGGAGGACGCACCCGACGCGGGGGTTGGGGCCGAGGACGAGGCCGTCGGTCGCCGCCAGCTCGAGGGCGCGCTGCAGCGCGGCGGCCTCGGTCGGTCTCACGGTGGGTGCCGCCGTGGCGGTGGTCATGTGCTGCCCCTGTCGTCCGGTCGCGGACCGCTGGGGCGTGCACGGCGTCGTCGCCGCGCGCCGGGAACACGGTGCAGCTGGGCACCGGGGTCGTGGACGGGTCCACGCCGGCGAGCGGGCGAAGGCGTCGCGTGCGTCTTCCCATCCGGACTTTGACCGTCGGTCCAGGAGTTCCACCTGGTCAACCGGTCACTGGCTGTGACCGGGTCGCGGACTTTCACCGCCGGCTCGGATTCTCACCGACCCCAGAGCACGCGAGCTGTTGCTCGTTCGTCCTGCGACGATACCGCACCCGGGGCGACCGGCGGTGCGAGCCAGGTCACACGGGCGCCCGGCCGGAGCCGTCAGCGACGACGGCGCTTCTCGCGCACCCGCACGCTGATCGAGAGGGGCGAGCCCTCGAACCCGAAGGTCTCGCGCAGCCGGCGCTCGATGAACCGCCGGTAGCCGGCCTCGATGAAGCCGGTGGCGAACAGCACGAACCGCGGCGGGCGCGTGGACGCCTGGGTGGCGAAAAGGATGCGCGGCTGCTTGCCGCCGCGCACGGGGTGCGGGTGCTCGGCGACGAGCTCACCGAGGAATCCGTTGAGGCGACCCGTCGGGATGCGGGTGTCCCAGGAGTCGAGCGCGGTCTCGAGCGCCCGCACGAGCTTGTCGGTGTGCCACCCGGTCCGGGCGGAGACGTTGACCCGGGGCGCCCACGTGACCTGCACCAGGTCGCGCTCGATCTCGCGCTCGAGGTACGGGCGGCGGTCCTCGTCCATGAGGTCCCACTTGTTGTACGCGATGACGACGGCCCGGCCGGCGTCCACGGCCTGGGAGATCACCCTGGTGTCCTGCTCGGTCAGCGGCACCGAGGCGTCCACCAGGACGACCGCCACCTCCGCCTTCTCGATGGCGGCCTGCGTGCGCAGGGAGGCGTAGAAGTCGGCGCCGCTCGTCTGGTGCACGCGCCGACGGATGCCCGCGGTGTCGACGAACCAGTACGGGATGCCCTTGATCTCGACGAGCTCGTCGACCGGGTCGCGCGTCGTGCCGGCGGTCTCGTCGACCACGACGCGCTCGGACCCCGCGATCTTGTTCAGCAGCGAGGACTTGCCCACGTTCGGGCGCCCGACCAGCGCGACCCGCCGCGGGCCCTCCGGGCGCAGCGTGCCGTGCTCGGAGTGCTCGGGGAGCGCGTCCAGGATGGCGTCCAGCATGTCGCCGGTCCCCCGGCCGTGCAGCGCCGAGACGGGCATCGGCTCGCCGAGCCCGAGGGCCCACAGGTAGGCGGCGTCCGCCTCGCCGGCGGGACCGTCGACCTTGTTGGCGCACAGCACGACCGGCTTGCCGGAGCGTCGCAGCAGCTCGACGACCCGCTCGTCGCTGGCGGTGGCGCCCACCTGGGCGTCCACCACGAAGACGACGGCGTCGGCGAGCGAGATCGCGACCTCCGCCTGCTCGGCCACCTTCGACTCGATGCCCGCGACGTCGACCTCCCAGCCGCCGGTGTCGACGAGCGTGAAGTGCCGGCCGGACCACTCCGCGGGGTAGCTCACCCGGTCGCGCGTCACCCCGGGGGTGTCCTCGACCACGGCCTCGCGGCGGCCCAGGATGCGGTTGACCAGCGTCGACTTGCCGACGTTGGGCCGGCCCACGACGGCGAGGACCGGCAGCGCGCGCTCGGCCGGCGTCAGGCCGTCCTCGTCCCAGTCGTCGGAGAGCAGCAGGCGGTCGGACTCGTCGAGCTCGAAGTCCTCGAGCCCGGCGCGCAACGCGCGCTCGCGCGCCTCGTCGTCCTCGGGATCGCTGCCCTGCGGCCCGTCCCAGGACTCGGTGACGACGTTCGTGACGTCCTGGACGTGGCCGTCGGTGGCGTCGTCGGGCGTGGTCTCGGAGCCGTCGGCGGGGGTGGTCATGGGAGCCATTGTCCCAGGTGCCCACCGGTCGGCGCGACGTCGCCGACGCCGCGGCGGCGTGACGCGCGTCTCGCCCCGCCGGCGTGGGCGGCCGGCGTGGGCGGCCGGCGTGGGCGGCCGGTGCGGGCGGCCGGTGCGGGCCGGCCGGCGGCCGTCAGACGGCGGTGCGCTCCACGACGGCGAGGACGGCGTCGACGGTCTGGTCCAGGTCCAGCTCGCTGGAGTCCACGGTCACCACGCCGTCGGCCGCCACGTGGAACGTGCTGACGGTCGAGTCGTCACGGTCCCGGCGCAGCACCTGGTCGCGGGTGGCCTCGACCGCCGAGGCGTCCGCGGCTCCGTGCACCTCGAGCGACCGACGGCGCAGGCGCGCCTCCTCGCTCGCGGTCAGCAGCACGCGTGCGTCGGCGTCGGGGGCGACGACGGTGGTGATGTCACGTCCCTCGGCGACGATCCCGCGCCCGGCGGAGAAGCCGCCGTCGGACTCGCGCGCGATGATCTCCCGCTGCCGGCGGCGCAGCTCGTCGCGGACCTGCAGGTTCGTGGCGACCTGCGACACGGCCGCGGTGACCTCCGTGGTCCGGATCGCCAGCGCGACGTCCTCGCCGTCGAGCGAGACGCCCGGGGCGGCGGGGTCGACGCCCATCTCGAGCGGCATGCCCCGCACCGCGGCGGCCACGGCCTCCGTCCGGTCGAGCGCGACGTCGGTGCGCACGCACCACAGCGTCGCCGCACGGTACATGGCCCCGGTGTCGAGGTAGGCCAGGCCGAGCCGGGCTGCGACAGCCTTGGAGACGCTGGACTTGCCGGACCCGGACGGGCCGTCGACGGCGATGGTGACCACAGGTGCTCGCTCTCGTTCGAGTGGGGAAGGACGGAGGGGAATCTACAGGTCGACGGCGCGCATCAGGGTGCCGAGCTCGGTGCGCCCGAGCACGCGCGAGCGGCCGACCTTCAGGTCCCCGAGGGCGATCGGGCCGATGCGGGTGCGCACCAGCCGCGACACCGGGAAGCCGACGGCGTCGAACATCCGTCGCACGATGCGGTTGCGCCCCTCGTGCAGCACCACCTCGAGCATGGTCTGCCCCGGCACCGCGTCGACGACGCGCACCTTGTCCATGCGCGCCGGCCCGTCGTCCAGCTCCACGCCGGAGGTGAGCTGCTTCATGACCCGCGGGTAGACCTCGCCTCCCTCGACCGTGACCAGGTAGGTCTTCGGGATCTCGTAGCGGGGGTGCGCGAGCCGGTTGCCCAGCTCACCGTCGTTGGTCAGCAGCAGCAGGCCCTCGGAGTCGGCGTCCAGCCGGCCGACGTGGAAGAGCCGCTCGGGGCGGTCCCTGACCAGCTCGGCCACCGTGGGGCGCCCGTCCGGGTCGCTCATCGCCGAGATCATGTCCAGCGGCTTGTTCACCGCCACGGTGATCTTGGAGGAGTCGAGCTGGACGGTCATGCCGTCCACGCGGACGACGGCCTTGTCGGGGTCGATGCGCACGCCCAGCTCGGTGACGATCTGCCCGTCGACCTCGACGCGGGCCTCGGAGATCAGGTCCTCGCACTTGCGGCGCGAACCGAGCCCGGCCTGGGCGAGCACCTTCTGCAGGCGCACCCCGTCGGCGACGTGGACGTCGACCGCCGGGGTCTGGGCGTTCTGCGACTGCTGAGGGCGACGGCGGCCGCCGCGGCGTGAGGTGGGCATGGACCCATTGTCGCAGGACTCAGTCCGTGAGGTCGCCGACCGCCTCGACGCCCGGCAGGTGCGGGGCCAGCGGGGGCAGCTCCTCCAACGACGACCAGCCCATCCGGTCGAGGAACTCGCCCGTGGTGCCGAACAGCACAGCACCCGACAGGGGGTCCTGACCGACCTCGGCCACCAGCCCCCGGGCGAGCAGCGTGCGGACGACCCTGTCGACGTTGACCCCGCGCACCGCCGAGATCTGTCCGCGGGACACCGGCTGGCGGTAGGCCACCACGGCGAGCGTCTCCAGCGCGGCCTGGCTGAGCCGCGACGACTGCCCCTCCAGCACGAACCGGCCCACCACGTCGGCCTGCTCGGCGGACGAGTAGAAGCGCCAGCCCTCGGCCGCCCTGCGCAGCTCGAAGCCGCGCGGGCGTCCGCCCGCCTCGCCGCGGTACTCGGCCGCGAGGTCCTCCAGCGTCCGGGCGACCTCCGCCGTCGGACGCCCGACAGCGGCCGCGAGCCGTTCGGCGGCGACCGGCGACTCGGCCACCATGAGGATCGCCTCCAGCGCCGCGGCGAGCCCGCCGGGCAGGTCCTCGACGTCGACCGGCTCGGGTCCGTCGACCTCCTCCGGGCCGGTCGCGGCGCCGGCCCGGGGTCCCGTCGTCGTGTCCTGCGTCATGCGGCTCCCTCCACGGCGCCCTCGAACTCCTCGAACTCCGCACCGACGTCGTCGCCCTCGCCGCCCGTCCACCGCACCGTCAGCTCACCGAGCGCGGCCACCTGGTCGAAGGACACCTGGCCGTTGCGGAAGAGCTCCAGGAGCGCCAGGAAGCGCGCCACCACCACGAGGCGTTCCTCCCCGGCGGTGAGCGCACGGAACGTCGCCACGTGGTCGCGCCGCAGCCGCTGCGCGACGATCGCGGCCTGCTCGCGCACGCTCACGGCGGGTGCGTGCAGGTGGCTCAGACCGATCACCGGCGCCTGGCGCGGTTCGAGCGCCTTCGCCGCCAGCGCGGCGATCCGGTCCCCGTCGAGCGTCCAGACGAGCTCGGGCAGCATCGCGGCCAGGTGGCTCTCCATCGGCACCGCGCGGGGCACCCGGCGCCCCTCGGTCGCCAGCCGTTCGGCGAGGACGGCCGAGACCTCCTTGTAGGCGCGGTACTGGAGCAGACGGGCGAAGAGCAGGTCGCGGGCCTCGAGCAGCTCCAGGTCCTCGGCGTCCTCCTCGACCACGCCGGGCAGCAGCCGGGCGGCCTTGAGGTCCAGGAGCGTCGCCGCGACGACGAGGAACTCGCTCGCCACGCCCAGGTCCCACGACGGCCGCTCCTCCCCGCGGCCCGCCGCCTCCCGCGACGCCGTCTCCGCGGCCCGGATGTGGGCGACGAAGTCGTCCGTCACCGCGGCCAGGGCCACCTCGGTCACGTCCAGCTTGCGGGCCGTGATGAGGGACAGCAGCAGGTCGAACGGGCCGTCGAAGTTGTCGAGGTGGACCGTGAACGCGCCCGCCCGCGGTGCCTCGCGACGCTCCTCAGGCGGTGCGGCCACGGGCGACGAGCTCGCGGGCGAGCTGGCGGTAGGCCGCCGCGCCGCGGTGGGAGGGTGCGTAGGCGGTGATGGGCTCGGCCGCCACCGAGGCGTCCGGGAACTTCACCGTGCGCCCGATGACGGTGTGCAGGAGCGTGTCGCCGAACGCCTCGTGGACCCGCGCGACGACCTCGCGCGAGTGCAGGGTGCGCGAGTCGAACATCGTGGGCAGGATGCCGTCGACCTCGAGGTCGGGGTTGAGGCGGTCCTTGACCTTGTCGATCGTCTCGACCAGCAGGGCGACGCCGCGCAGCGCGAAGAACTCGCACTCCAGGGGGATGAGGACGCCGTGGGCGGCCGTCAGCGCGTTGACGGTGAGCAGGCCCAGGGACGGCTGGCAGTCGACCAGGACCACGTCGTAGTCGTCCAGCGCCGGGCGCAGCGCCCGCGACAGGATCGACTCGCGCGCGACCTCGCCGACGAGCTGGACCTCGGCGGCCGACAGGTCGATGTTCGCCGGCACCACGTCCAGGCCGTCGATCGCCGTCGGCCGCACGACGTCGGACAGCTCGACGTCCCGGTCCATGATGAGGTTGTAGACGCTCAGGTCGAGCTCGTGCGGGCTGATGCCCACCCCGACCGACGCGGCGCCCTGCGGGTCGAAGTCCACGAGCAGCACCCGGCGGCCGTACTCGGCCAGGGCCGCCCCGAGGTTGATGGTGGTCGTGGTCTTGCCGACCCCGCCCTTCTGGTTGCACATCGCGACGATCCTGGCCGGCCCGTGCGTGGTGCGCGGAGCCGGTTCCGGGAAGTCGGGCAGCGGCCGGCCGACCACGTCGGTGGCCGCGCCCTCCTGTGCCGCCTCGTGGCCCGGGATCCCGGGCAACGTGCTCTCGGCCGTCGCAGGCTGCGTCATCGTGTCGCTCCCCCCGGGTGCGTCGCTCACGTCCGTCACGCTACACCGGAGGTGTCCGGGGCATCGGTCCGGCGCGCGGCGCGGCGGACATCGACACCCCTGCGGCCGGGGTGGGTCAGGCTGCTACAGCGCCCGGGGATGGGTCGCGGCGTAGACCTCGCGCAGCGCCTCGGGAGTCACCATCGTGTAGATCTGCGTCGTGGTCACCGAGGCGTGGCCGAGCAGCTCCTGGACCACGCGCACGTCGGCCCCGCCGGCCAGCAGGTGCGTGGCGAAGGAGTGGCGCAGCGTGTGCGGCGAGACGTGCTCGGTCAGCCCCGCCCGGTCGGCCGCGCCCTGCAGCACCGCCCAGGCGCTCTGCCGCGACAGCCGGTCGCCGCGCGAGTTGAGGAACAACGCCGGGGTGCTGCGTCCGCGCCCGGCGCCCGCGGACGCCAGGGCCGGACGACCGCGGACCAGGTACGCGTCGACGGCGTCGCGCGCGTACGAGCCGACCGGCACCACCCGTTCCTTGCCGCCCTTGCCGAACAGCCGGACGACCGCGTCGGACCCGACGTCGTCGACGTCCAGCCCGACGACCTCGCTGATCCGTCCCCCGGTGGAGTAGAGCAGCTCGAGCAGCGCCCGGTCGCGGAGCCCGGCCGGCGTGTCGCCCGCCGAGGCGGCGGCCAGCAGGCGGGCGACATCGTCGATGCTCAGGGCGTGCGGCAGCCTGCGCGTCTGGGTGGGCGCGGACACCTCGGCCGCTGGGTCGTGGCCGGTCCATCCCTCCGCGAGGGCGAACCGGTGCCAGCCGCGGACGGCGGCCAACGACCGGGCGGCGGACGACGCAGACAGCGGCCTGCCGCCGTCGGACCCCTCGCGCACCGTGGTCAGGTAGGCGGCGACGTCGCGCTCGTCGACCTGGTCGAGCCCGGTGCGCCCGGCGGCGGAGAGGAAGGTCGCGTAGCGCTCGAGGTCGCGCCGGTAGGCGGCGACCGTGTTGGTGGACAGGCCACGCTCGACGCGCAGGTGCGCGAGGTAGTCGCGCACCGCCGTGGCGAGGGCGGGGTGCAGCAGGTCGGCGGGAGCGCTCACGCGCCCATCATGCCGTCCCGACGCCCCCGCAGGTCACCACGGCAGGAAGACGTCCACGGCGACGGCGACGAACAGCAGCGTCAGGTACGTGATCGAGGCGTGGAAGACCTTCATGGCGCCGGGCCCGCTGCGGCCGCGTCCCTGCGCCTTGCGCAGCATCGACACGGTGAGCCAGAGGAACCAACCGCCCAGCGCCGTCGCGACGACGGTGTACACCCACGTCATGCCGGCCAGCGGCACGAGAGCGAGGGAGCAGACGATCATCGCGACCGTGTGCCCGACCATCTCGGCGGCGACGCGACGGTCGGAGGCGACCACGGGGAGCATCGGCACGCCCGCGTCGGCGTAGTCCTTCTTGAACTTCACCGACAGCGGCCAGTAGTGCGGCGGGGTCCAGAAGAAGATTACCCCGAACAGCGCGAGGGCCGCCCAGCTGAGGGACTCCGTGACGGCCGCCCAGCCGATGAAGACGGGCATGCAGCCGGCGATGCCGCCCCACACGATGTTCTGCGAGGTCCGGCGCTTGAGGATCATCGTGTAGCCGACCACGTAGATCGCGATCGCCGCGAAGGTCAGCCACGCGGCCGGGACGTTGACCAGCCACGCGAACCACACCAGCGACACGACGCCCAGCGCCGTGGCGAAGACGAGCGCCTGCCGCGGCGCGATCTCCCCGGTGACGAGCGGGCGGCGCTTGGTGCGGTTCATCACCTCGTCGATGTCACGGTCGAGGTAGCAGTTGAAGGCGTTGGCCGAACCCGCCGCGAGCGCCCCACCGACCAGGGTCTTGACGACCAGCCACAGATCGGGCAGGCCGCCCTCGGCGAGGATCATCGTGGGGACGGTGGTGACCAGCAGCAGCTCGATGATCCGCGGCTTGGTCAGCGCCACGTAGGCGCCCGCGCGGTCCCGCCAGCCGCTGCTCCGGTCATCCGCCCCGCGGCGCGCGGCGGCGCGGGTCGAGGGCGACGAGGCGGACGTCGTGCGGCTCGGGGTGCTCACGCGCGTGGTGCTTCCGTTCGCGAGGGGGTCGGGCAGGGCGGCTCCATCGTACGACGACGTGCAGGATCCCTCGTCCGCACCGGTTCGCGCCGCCCTGTGAGATAGAACCGGGTCGGCCTGCCCGCGAGCCTGCCCGCGAGCCTGGCGGCTCACATGGTGGGACGCTCCCGAGGCTTGGACGCACCGGCGCGCCGTCACCGCTAGTGTGGAGACGCACACCGCAGGGCACTGGTGCCGTCGTGCGCACCGGTCCGTCCGCTGCGCCGGCGACCGTCCTCGCCGCCACGACGAGGCCTGCCGCGCCCGGCCACAGCAGCAGAGCACCCGGGGCATCGCCTCGGGCAGGAAAGAGGCATACGTGAACGCGTTCGACCCCGCACTGTCGCCGCTCGAGTGGAATGAACTCGACGCGCGCGCGGTCAAGTCCATCAAGGCGCTCGCCGCCGACGCCGTCGAGAAGTGCGGCTCGGGTCACCCCGGGACGGCGATCTCGCTCGCGCCGGCCGCGTACCTGCTGTTCCAGAAGACGATGCGCCACGACCCCAGCGATCCCGCCTGGGTGGGCCGCGACCGGTTCGTGCTGTCGGCCGGGCACTCGTCGCTGACGCTGTACCTGCAGCTCTTCCTGGCCGGCTACGGCATGGAGATGGACGACATCGCCGCGCTGCGCACCTGGGACTCCCAGACTCCCGGGCACCCGGAGTACGGCCACACCCCCGGCGTGGAGATCACGACGGGCCCGCTCGGCCAGGGTCTCGCCTCCGCCGTCGGCATGGCCTACGCGTCGCGTCGCGAGCGGGGCCTGCTGGACCCGGACGCCGCGCCCGGCACCTCGCCGTTCGACCACCACGTGTACGTGGTCGCCTCCGACGGCGACCTCCAGGAGGGCGTGACCTCCGAGGCATCGTCGCTGGCGGGCACGCAGCAGCTCGGCAACCTCGTGGTGATCTGGGACGACAACAAGATCTCCATCGAGGACGACACCGAGATCGCCTTCACCGAGGACGTGCTGGCCCGCTACGCCGCCTACGGCTGGCACACCCAGCGCGTGGACTTCACCCAGGGCGGCACCGGCTACACCGAGGACACGGACGCGCTCGCCGCGGCGCTGGACGCGGCCAAGGCCGAGACCGGCAAGCCGTCGATCATCGCGCTGCGCACCATCATCGGCTGGCCCGCGCCCACCAAGCAGAACACCGGTGGCATCCACGGCTCGGCCATGGGTGCCGACGAGGTCGCCGGCATGAAGACCGCGCTCGAGCTCGACCCGGGCAAGTCCTTCCACATCGACGACGAGGTGCTCGCCTACACGCGTGCCGTCGCCGAGCGCCAGGCCGACGAGCGGGCCGCCTGGGACACGGCGTTCGAGGCGTGGAAGACGGCGAGCCCCGAGGGCGCCGCTCTGCTGGAGCGCCTCAAGGCCGGCGAGCTGCCCGACGGGTGGGCCGAGGCCCTGCCGACGTTCGAGGCCTCGACGAAGGGGATCGCGACGCGTGCCGCGTCCGGCAAGGTGCTCTCCGCCCTCGCCGACGTGCTCCCGGAGCTGTGGGGCGGCTCGGCCGACCTGGCGGGCTCGAACAACACCACGATGGACGGCGCGGCGTCGTTCGTCCCGGTCGAGCACGCCACCAAGAAGTTCCCGGGCGACCCGTACGGCCGCACGCTGCACTTCGGCATCCGTGAGCACGCCATGGGCTCGATCCTCAACGGCATCGTCCTGCACGGCCTGACCCGCCCCTACGGCGGCACGTTCCTGCAGTTCTCGGACTACATGCGCGCGTCCGTGCGTCTGGCCGCCCTCATGGGGATCCCGTCGACGTTCGTCTGGACGCACGACTCGATCGGTCTCGGCGAGGACGGCCCGACCCACCAGCCGGTCGAGCACCTGGCCGCGCTGCGCGCCATCCCGGGGCTCGACGTCGTCCGTCCCGCGGACGCCAACGAGACCGCCTGGGCCTGGCGGGGCATCCTCGAGGACCGCGACCACCCGGCGGGGCTCGTGCTGACCCGTCAGGGCGTGCCGACGTTCCCGCGCGGCACGGAGGGCTTCGCCGGTGCCGAGGGCACCCTGCGCGGCGCCTACACGCTGCTGGACACGGACGGTACGCCGGACGTCATCCTGGTGGGCACCGGCTCCGAGGTGCAGCTCGCCGTCGAGGCGCGCGAGCTCCTCGCCGCCGACGGCATCGCCGCCCGCGTGGTGTCGATGCCGAGCCGCGAGTGGTTCGACCGTCAGGACGCCGAGTACCGCCGGTCGGTCCTGCCGACCGGTGTGAAGGCACGCGTGTCGGTCGAGGCGGGCGTGGCCCAGGGGTGGCGCGACATCGTCGGCGACGCCGGTCGCAGCGTCTCGCTGGAGCACTACGGCGCGTCGGCGGACTACCAGACGCTGTACCGCGAGTTCGGCATCACGGCCGAGGCCGTGGCCGCCGCCGCCCGCGAGTCCGTCGCGGAGGCCCGCGGCGAGTGAGAACCCCGACGACGGCGGCCGACAGGCGTCGGCCGCCGTCGTCGCCCACCATGTGACGAGCACGGTGGTGAAGCCACCGGTGCCGAGGCAGGAGACCTGAGATGACCGAGACGAACCGACCCACCCGACGCCTCTCCGAGGCAGGCGTGTCCATCTGGCTGGACGACCTCTCGCGCGAGCGCCTCGACACCGGCAACCTGGCCGGCCTCGTCGACTCCCACGACGTCGTCGGCGTCACCACCAACCCCACGATCTTCGCCGCCGCGCTCTCCGCGGGGACCGCGTACGACAGCGCGCTGACCGCACTCGCCGGCACCGACGTCGAGGCCGCCGTCGAGGCCATCACCACCGACGACGTCCGCGCCGCGGCGGACGTGCTGCGCGGCGTCTACGACGCCACGGACGCCGTCGACGGCCGGGTCTCCATCGAGGTCGACCCGCGGCTCGCCCGGGACACCGCGGCCACGGTCGCCACCGCGCGACGCCTGTGGGAGACGGTCGACCGCCCCAACATCATGATCAAGATCCCCGCCACGGTCGAGGGCCTGCCCGCGATCACCGAGACCCTCGCGGCCGGGTTCAGCGTCAACGTCACCCTCATCTTCTCGATCGAGCGCTACCGCCAGGTCATGGACGCCTTCCTGACCGGGCTGGAGCAGGCCCGCGACAACGGGCACGACCTCGCCCCCATCGGGTCGGTCGCCTCGTTCTTCGTCTCGCGCGTGGACGCCACGGTCGACGCCGCGCTCGACGACGTCGGCACCGACGGCGCGCTCGCCCTGCGCGGCCGCGCCGCGATCGCCAACGCGCGCCTCGCCTACGCCGCGTACCAGGAGGTCTTCGCCTCCGAGCGCTGGCAGCGCCTCGCCGCCGCCGGTGCGCAGCCGCAGCGGCCGCTGTGGGCCTCCACAGGGGTGAAGGACCCGGCCTACCCGGACACGCTCTACGTCACCGAGCTGGTGGCGCCCGGCGTGGTCAACACCATGCCGCAGGCCACCCTGGACGCCTTCGCGGACCACGGCGAGATCGTGGGCGACACGGTCAGCGGCACGGCCGACGACGCGGCTGCGACGTTGCACGCGGTCGAGGCGCAAGGTATCTCGCTGGACGAGGTGACGGCACGGCTCGAGGACGAGGGCGTGTCCAAGTTCGAGAAGAGCTGGGACGAGCTGCTCACCACCACCAAGACCGGGCTCGACGCCGCCGGCGCGTGAGCGGACCCGGCGCGACACCAGCCACTCTGCAGCACGACGAATGCACGACGAGAGAGACGGGGCACCGTGAGACCGGCCAAGATCACTGCTGAGCAGAACCCGCTGCGCGACCCGCTCGACCTCCGGCTCCCCCGGATCGCCGGGCCGTGCGGGCTCGTCATCTTCGGGGTCACCGGCGACCTCTCCCGCAAGAAGCTGATGCCGGCGGTCTACGACCTCGCCAACCGTGGCCTGCTGCCGCCCGGGTTCGCCCTCACGGGGTTCGCCCGCCGCGACTGGGACGACCAGGACTTCGCCCAGATCGTCCACGACGCGGTGAAGGAGCACGCCAGGACGCCGTTCCGCGAGGCGACGTGGAAGCAGCTGAGCGAGGGCATCCGGTTCGTGCAAGGGTCGTTCGACGACCCCGAGGCGTTCGAGCGCCTGCGCAGCACCGTGGAGGACCTCGACGCCGAGCGCGGCACGGGCGGCAACCACGCCTTCTACCTGTCGGTCCCGCCGAGCGCCTTTCCCCTGGTGTGCGAGCAGCTCTCCCGCTCCGGGCTGTCCGAGTCGGCGGACGACGCATGGCGCCGGGTCGTCATCGAGAAGCCGTTCGGGCACGACCTCGCCTCCGCCCAGGAGCTCGACGCGGTGGTCTCCAAGGTCTTCGAGCCGGAGTCGGTGTTCCGCATCGACCACTATCTCGGCAAGGAGACGGTCCAGAACATCCTGGCGCTGCGGTTCGCCAACCAGCTCTTCGAGCCGCTGTGGAACAGCAACTACGTCGACCACGTGCAGATCACCATGGCCGAGGACATCGGCATCGGTGGTCGCGCCGGCTACTACGACGGCGTCGGTGCGGCGCGCGACGTCATCCAGAACCACCTGCTGCAGCTCCTCGCCCTGGTGGCGATGGAGGAGCCGGTCGACTTCGACGCCGACGCGCTGCGTGCGGAGAAGATCAAGGCGCTCTCCTCCGTCCGGCTCCCCCGCGACCTCGGCCGGCACACGGCGCGCGGCCAGTACGCCACGGCCTGGCAGGGTGGCGAGAAGGTTCCGGGTTTCCTCGAGGAGGAGGGCTTCAACCCCGAGTCCACCACCGAGACGTACGCGGCGGTCCGGCTCGACATCGACAACCGGCGCTGGGCCGGGGTGCCGTTCTACCTGCGCACCGGCAAGCGCCTCGGCCGTCGCGTCACCGAGGTGGCCGTGGTGTTCAAGACGGCCCCGCACCTGCCGTTCGAGAGCTCGCTGACCTCGGACCTGGGCAGCAACGCCCTCGTGATCCGTGTCCAGCCGGACGAGGGCGTCACGATGCGGTTCGGCGCGAAGGTGCCGGGAACGGCGATGGAGGTCCGCGACGTCACGATGGACTTCGGCTACGGGCACTCCTTCACCGAGTCCTCCCCCGAGGCCTACGAGCGGCTCATCCTCGACGTCCTGCTGGGCGACCCGCCGCTGTTCCCCACGCGCGAGGAGGTCGAGCTGTCGTGGAAGATCCTGGACCCGGTCATCGCGCACTGGGCGCACAAGGGCCGCCCGGAGCCCTACCCGTCGGGGTCCTGGGGTCCGCCGTCGGCGGACGCCATGATGGCCCGCGACGGCCGCACGTGGCGCCGTCCCTGACCCGCCGGCACGACGAAGGAGCACACCCATGATCATCGACATGCCGGACACCACGACGAACGCGGTCAGCAAGCGGCTCGACCACCTGCGCGACGAGGGCGGCGCCGTCGCGCTCGGCCGCGTCCTGACCCTGGTGGTCGTCGCCGTCGAGGAGGACGTCGAGGCGGCGGTGGCCGCCGCCAACGAGGCCAGCCACGAGCATCCCTGCCGCGTCGTCGTCGTCGCGCCGCTCGCGGCCCGGGCCACGGCGGGCAGGCTCGACGCCCAGATCCGGGTGGGCGGCGACGCCGGTGCCTCGGAAGTCGTCGTCCTGCGGTGCGCCGAGCCGCTGACCGAGCACCCCGACACGCTCGTCATGCCGCTGCTGCTGCCGGACGCACCCATCGTCCTGTGGTGGCCCACCGGCGGGCCGGACGACCCGACCTCCGACCCGCTGGGGTCCATGGCTCAGCGGCGGATCACCGACACGACCACGGCCACCGACCCGGTGGCGATGCTCGGACGCCTCGCCAGGTCGTTCACCGAGGGCGACACCGACCTCGCGTGGGCGCGGGTCACGCTGTGGCGTGGACTCATCGCCGCCGCCATCGACCAGCCCCCGTACGAACCGGTGACCTCGGTCCGGGTCGAGGGACAGGCGCACCACACCTCGCTCGACCTGCTCGCCGCCTGGCTGGGGCTGAAGCTGCGGTGCCCGGCCACGGTCGTGCGGACCCCGGGGTCCGACGCGATCACCCGGGTCACGCTCGAGCGCAAGAGCGGTCCGATCGTGCTGGACCGCCCGGACGGCCGCGTGGTCACGATCAGCCAGCCCGGCAAACCCGAACGCCGTATGTCGCTGCCGATCCGGTCGCTCTCCGAGGCCCTCATCGAGGAGCTCCGGCGCCTGGACCCCGACGAGATCTACGGCCAGGTGCTGGGCAAGGGCCTGACCCGCGTCGAGACCGTGGAGCAGACCGCATGAGCACCCGACTCGTCGTGGTCCACCCCGACGCGTCCGTCCTCGCCGAGGCCGCAGCGGCCCGGCTGCTCACCCGGGTGCTCGACGTCCAGTCGGTGCGGAGCCCGGTGCACGTCGTCCTCACCGGGGGGACCGTCGGGATCAAGACGCTCGCCGCCGTCGCCGCGAGCCCGCTGCGCACCGCGGTGGACTGGTCCGGCGTTCACCTGTGGTGGGGCGACGAGCGGTTCCTGCCGGCCGGCGATCCCGACAGGAACGAGACCCAGGCTCGCGAGGCGCTCATCGACGACCTCGTGGCGTCCTCGGGCCTGCCGGAGCGCCACGTCCACGCCGTGCCCGCGCATGGTGCGGGTCCGGGCGAGGCCACCACGCCGGAGGAGGCAGCGGCAGCCTACGCCGACGAGCTGGCGTCGTTCGCGCCGGACGGCCGCGACGTGCCGCCCTTCGACGTGCTGCTGCTCGGCATGGGCCCCGACGGCCATGTCGCGTCCCTGTTCCCCGAGCACCCCGCCCTGGGCGCCTCCGGCACGGTCGTCGGCGTCCACGGCTCGCCCAAGCCACCGCCGGAACGCGTCTCCCTGACGTTCGCGGCGATCGGCGCCGCCCGCGAGGTGTGGGTCGTCGCCGCGGGTGCGGAGAAGGCGGCCCAGACCGCTGCGGCACTGTCGGACGGCCCGGTGACTCAGGTCCCCGCCGTCCGCGCCGTGGGACACGACCGCACCCTGTGGCTGCTCGACGCCGCCGCGGCCGCGCCTACCGCCTGACGTCGCGCTGCGCGTCCACGCTCCACGGTCCCACGCGGAGCCGGATCGCCCGGCGGGGTCCGGGGCCGTCTCGCCCGCGAGATGCCTCCGGACGCCCGCGCCGGTCGTCAGCTCGCCTGTCGTAGCCCCGAGCGCTTCGCGCGGAGCGTCTCGAGCGCCTCCTCCAGCAGGGCCGCACCCTCGTCCTCCGAGCGCCGCTCCTTCACGTACGCCAGGTGGGTCTTGTACGGCTCGTTGCGCAGCGGCGCCGGCGGGTTCGACCGGTCCTGGCCCGCGGGAAATCCGCACCGTGGGCAGTCCCAGTGCTCAGGAGGCTCGATGTCCTCCACGGCGGCGAAGCTCGGGCGTGTCTCATGACCGTTGAGACACCAGTAGGAGACAGCGGTCCGCGGCGCAACCTCGCCGCGTTCCTGCTCTCCCATGGGTCCGGCCCCGACGCGCGAGCCACGGATGGCGTGTCCAGCAGTTGCCACGTGTCGTCCTCACCTTCGACTCAGTGGGCCATGCCCACGGACGATCCTCGTGCCCGACGGCGCCCCCCGATGCCGCCCGACGCCGCGCCCCCGCTGCGGCTCGTTGGTCCGTCAGCTCACCTTGGTGGCGAGACCGAGGAGCACGATGACCACGACCCACACCAGGGCGATGCCCACGGTGATGCGGTTGAGGTTGCGCTCGGCGACCCCGGAGCTGCCCGCCGCGCTCGACATCCCGCCCCCGAACATGTCGGACATGCCCCCGCCCTTGCCCTTGTGCATCAGGATGAGCAGGATCAGGAACGCGCTGGTGATCACCAGCACGACGTTCAGAAAGATGGTCAACGCGGCGAACATGGGTGTCCTCGGTTCTCGGCCGCCTCACGGCGGGCTGACGGCGCCGGGATTGCCCGGCGGGCTCAAGACTAGGTGACGAACGCCTCTCGTGGCGAACCCCTCGCATGACCGAGGGGTGACCGCCACGAGAGGCGTTCGGGGTGGACGGTGCGCGTGGCGCACCGTCCGAGGGGCTCACGCGACGTGCGACTGGTACCGCGCGATCTTCGCGAACTCCTCCGGGTCGAGGCTCGCCCCGCCGACCAGTGCGCCGTCGACGTCCGGCTGCTCCATGATCTGCGCGACGTTGCCCGACTTGACCGAGCCGCCGTACAGGACTCGCACGCCCGCCGCGAGCCCGTCGTCGTACAGCTCCGCGAGCCGGGCGCGGATCGCGCCGCAGACCTCCTGCGCGTCCTCGGGCGTGGCGACCTCGCCCGTGCCGATGGCCCACACGGGCTCGTAGGCGACGACGACGTCCTTGGCCTGCGCGGCGGGCACCCCGTCCAGCGCGGCGTCGAGCTGCGCCAGCGTGAAGGACACCTGGTCGCCCGCCTTGCGCACGTCGAGCCCCTCGCCGACGCAGAGGATCGGCGTGACGCCCTTGCCGAACGCGGCCTTGACCTTCGCGTTGACGACGGCGTCGCTCTCGGCGTGGTACTCGCGGCGCTCGGAGTGCCCGACGGCGACATAGGTGCAACCGAGGCGGGAGATCATCCCCGCCGAGACCTCGCCCGTGTAGGCGCCGGACTCGTGCTGCGAGACGTCCTGCGCCCCGTAGCGGATCTCGAGCTTGTCCGCGTCCACGAGGGTCTGCACCGAGCGCAGGTCGGTGAACGGCGCGAGCACCGCCACCTCCACCGCGGAGTAGTCGTGCGTGGCGTCCTTGAGCGTCCACGCCAGCTTCTGGACCGCCGCGATCGCCTCGGCGTGGTCCAGGTTCATCTTCCAGTTGCCCGCCATCAGCGGCGTGCGGTTCGTGGCCACAGTCGTGTCCTTCGTGTCGTGGTGGTTGGGATCGTGGAGGATCGTCGGTTCAGTCCGCCAGGACCGTCAGGCCCGGCAGCTCCTTGCCCTCGAGCAGCTCGAGGCTCGCACCCCCACCCGTCGAGATGTGGCTGAAGCCGTCCTCGTCGAAGCCGAGGATCCGGACGGCCGCAGCGGAGTCGCCGCCGCCGACGATCGAGAACGCCCCGGCGGCGGTGGCCTCCACGATGCCCTGCGCGACCGCGCGGGTGCCGCCGGCGAAGGCCTCGAACTCGAAGACGCCCATGGGGCCGTTCCAGGCGATGGTCCTCGCGTCGGCCAGCTTGGCCGCGAACAGCCTGCCGGACTCCGGACCGATGTCCAGGCCGATCTTGCCGTCGGGGATCGCGTCCGCCGCGACGGTCGTGTGCGGCGAGTCCGCGGCGAACGAGTCCGCGGCGACGATGTCCGTCGGCAGCACGATCTCGACACCGTTCTTCTCCGCCTCGGCCAGATGACCGCGCACGGTGTCGACCTGGTCCTCCTCGAGCAGCGAGGCCCCGACCGAGTGGCCCTGGGCCGCCAGGAAGGTGAACACCATGCCCCCACCGATGAGCAGCCGGTCGGCCTTGGTGAGCAGGTTGGCGATGACGCCCAGCTTGTCCGAGACCTTCGAGCCGCCCAGCACGACGGCGTACGGACGCTCGGGGTCGGTCGTGGCACGCGAGAGCGACTCGACCTCCTTGAGCACCAGGTCGCCCGCCCCCGACGGGAGGATCTGCGCGACGTCGTACACCGACGCCTGCTTGCGGTGCACCACGCCGAAGCCGTCGGAGACGAAGGCGTCGGCCAGCTCGGCGAGCTCGCCGGCCAGCTCCGCCCGCTCGGCGTCGACCTTGGAGGTCTCGCGGGCGTCGAAGCGCACGTTCTCCAGAAGGGCCACCTGCCCGTCGCCGAGCGCGTCCACGGTGGCACGGGCCGAGTCACCGACCAGGTCCGTGGCCAGCGCCACGTCCTGGCCGAGCAGCTCGCCGAGGCGAGCGGCGACCGGGGCCAAGGAGTACTTCTCGTCCGGGGCGCCCTTCGGGCGTCCCAGGTGGGCCATGACGACGACGCGCGCACCGGCGTCGGACAGCCGCTCGAGCGTGGGCAGCGCCGCACGGATGCGACCGTCGTCCGTGATGGTCGTGCCGTCCAGCGGCACGTTGAAGTCGGAACGGACCAGGACGCGTCGCCCGCGCAGGTCTCCGAGAGTGTCGATCGTCTTCATGAGCTCACCTCGTGCAGGAAGGTCGGGTGGTGGCGGGTGCTCGTGACACGACGACGTCCGCGGGTGCGGCGGTCCGCTCGTCACGGGGACGGGCGGACCGCGCACCCGCGGACGTCGTGGTCACGCTCGGGCGTGGCGGTTCGTCAGAGCTTCTCGCCGACGAGCTCCGTCAGCGACACGAGGGAGTTGGAGTAGCCCCACTCGTTGTCGTACCAGGAGACGACCTTGACCTGGTTGCCGATCACCTTGGTGAGCTTCGCGTCGAAGATGCTCTGGTGCGGGTCGGTCACGATGTCGGAGGAGACGATGTCGTCCTCGACGTAGGACAGCACGCCCTTGAGCGGGCCCTCGGCGGCGGCCTTCACCGCGGCGTTGACCTCCTCGACCGTGACGTCCTTCGGGGCCTCGAAGGTCAGGTCCGTGGCCGAGCCGGTGATCACGGGGACGCGCAGGGCGTAACCGTCCAGCTTGCCCTTGAGCTCCGGGAGCACCAGGGCGACGGCCTTGGCGGCACCGGTCGTCGTGGGGACGATGTTCTGCGCGGCGGCGCGGGCACGACGCAGGTCCTTGTGGGGACCGTCCTGCAGGTTCTGGTCGCCGGTGTAGGCGTGGATCGTGGTCATCAGGCCACGCTCGATGCCGATCGAGTCGTTGAGGGCCTTGGCCAGCGGCGCGAGGCAGTTGGTGGTGCACGACGCGTTCGAGATGATGTGGTGCGCGGCCGGGTCGTACTGGTCGCTGTTCACACCCATGACGAAGGTCGCGTCCTCGTTCTTCGCCGGGGCGGAGATGATGACCTTCTTGGCGCCGGCGTCGATGTGCGCCTTGGCCTTGGTGGCGTCGGTGAAGAAGCCGGTGGACTCGATGACGATGTCCGCACCGAGCTCGCCCCAGGGGAGGTTGGCCGGGTCACGCTCGGCCAGAGCGCGGATCTTGGTGCCGTCGACGATGATGTTGTCGTCGTCGAACGCGACGGTCTTGCCGAAGCGACCCAGGGTGGTGTCGTACTTCAGCAGGTGCGCGAGCGTCTTGTTGTCGGTCAGGTCGTTGACGCCCACGACCTCGATGTCCGCACCCGACTCGACGAGAGCCCGGTAGAAGTTACGTCCGATGCGGCCGAAGCCGTTGATGCCGACGCGGATGGTCACGATAGCCCTCCTCAGGGCGCGCCGGATCCGAACCGGCGCACACGGTTGATGCCAACTCTCGCGCGCACTCGGCGCGCTGGTAGACACGGAGCCACCCCGGAGGTCCCGTGACGCATGGCCGGGACATCAAACCCAGGGTCACACCGTCGTCACCTGACACCTCGGAGCCTATACCCATCCGTTGCCGGGTGCTGACTCCGGCCCCCCGTGAGACAGGTGGTCCGACCAGTGGGCGTCCCGGGCCTCACAGGTCCAGCAGGTCCGGTGACAGCCCCGCCTCGGTGTCCGGCACGCCGAGGTCCATCGCCCGCTTGTCCGCCGTCGAGAGCAGCCGCCGGATCCGTCCCGCGACCGCGTCCTTGGACAAGGGGGGCGCCGCCAGCTGACCCAGCTCCTCCAGCGAGGCCTGCTTGTGGGCCAGGCGCAGCTCGCCGGCCTCGCGCAGGTGGTCGGGCACCTCGTCGCCGAGGATCTCGAACGCGCGCTGGACCCGGGCGCCCGCCGCGACCGCCGCGCGGGCCGACCGTCGCAGGTTCGCGTCGTCGAAGTTCGCCAGCCGGTTCGCCGTGCCCCGGACCTCCCGCCGGGCCCTGCGCTCCTCCCACGTCCGGCGCGTGGACACCGCGCCCATCCGGCGCAGGACCTCGCTGATCGCGTCGCCGTCACGCACCACGACGCGGTCGATGCCGCGCACCTCGCGCGATTTGGCCTGCACCCCGATCCGGCGCGCCGCGCCGACCAGCGCCAGCGCGGCCTCCGGCCCCGGGCAGGTCACCTCCAGCGACATCGACCGGCCCGGCTCCGTCAGGGACCCGTGCGCCAGGAACGCGCCGCGCCACACCGCCTCGGCGGCGTCCACCCCGCCCGAGACGACCTCCGGGGCCAGCCCCCGCACCGGACGCCCCCGCGAGTCCAGCAGACCCGTCTGCCGGGCCAGGGACTCGCCGTCGCGTACCACCCGCACCACGTACCGGTCGTTCTTGCGCAGGCCACCGGCGCGGACCACGATGAGCTCGCTCGTGTGCCCGTACAGGTCCCCGATCGCTCGGCGCAGCCGTGCCGCCGCCGACTTCGTGTCGAGCTCCGCCTCGATCACCACGCGCCCCGAGATGATGTGCAGCCCGCCCGAGAACCGCAGCATCGCCGAGACCTCGGCCTTGCGGCACGACGTCCGGGTCACCACGTGCCGGGACAGCTCGTCCTTCACCTCTACCGTCAGCGCCATGGCGTCATCCTGCCACGCGCCCGTGACCTGCGCCGTCGAGGTCGCGGGTCGATCGGCTCACCGGGCGACGGTGCCCTCGAAGACGTCCCGGTACGCGGCGGCGAGCCGCAACGGGTCGTGGCGCGGCGTGCCGTCACCGCGCGCCACCGGTGCCACGACGAGGCGGGCACCGAGCGCGTCCGCCGCCGTGCGCAGCTCGTCGAGATCGTCCACGGCCGAGGGATCGGCCAGCACGACGTCGATGCTCAGGTCAGGCGCGTGCCGGCGCAGCGCCCCCAGGTGCTCGGGTGCGGAGAGCCCGTGGGTCTCCCCCGGCTCGGCGCTGAGGTTGAGGGTGACGCAGCGCCGCGCGGACGTCGCGTGCAACGCTGCAGCGAGCCCGGGCACGAGCAGGTGCACGAGGACCGACGAGTACCAGGACCCCGGGCCCAGGACCACCCAGTCGGCGTCCAGCACCGCACGCACCGCCTCCGGGCACGCGGGCGGCTCGGCGGGGTCGAGACGCAGCTGGTCGATCCGGCCGCCGCACCGCGCGACGCTGCTCTGCCCGACGACGGTCGCGGCGACGCCGCGGTCGACCACGTCGGCCTCGACCACCAGCGGCACGGAGGCCATGGGCAGGACCCGGCCCCGCGCACCGAGCAGGCGCCCGACCCAGTCGAGGCCGGCCACGGTGTCCCCCAGGCGCTCCCACAGCGAGACGATGAGCAAGTTTCCCATCGCGTGCCCGTCGAGCTCACCGCCGGTGGTGAACCGGTGCTGCAGCAGGTCGCTCCACGTGCGCCCCCACTCCGAGTCGTCGCAGAGCGCGGCCAGCGCCATGCGCAGGTCGCCCGGCGGCAGGACGTCGAGCTCGTCGCGCAGCCGACCCGACGACCCGCCGTCGTCGGCCACGGTCACGACGGCGGTCAGCTGTTCGGTCAGAAGTCGCAGCGCCTGCAGGCTGGCGGACAGGCCGTGCCCCCCGCCGAGGGCCACCGTCCGGGGCCCCTCGGGCCCGCCGAGGCCGCGGGCGCCCTGGTGGAACCCCTCCGTCCCGGAACCGGGTGTCCTCGCGCTCAGCGGTCACTCCTTCCCGAGGTCGCGCGCCGTGACCGTCACGCGCTGGCCCGACGCCCGCAGGCGATCGGCGATCTCTCCCGCGACGGCGACCGACCGGTGCTTGCCACCGGTGCAGCCGACGGCGATCGTGGCATAGCGCTTCTCCTCCGCGAGATAGCCCGCCAGCACGGGTTCGAGCGCCGCGACGTACCGTTCGACGAACTCCGTGGCGCCGGGCCGGGCGAGCACGTAGCTGCGCACCGCCTCGTCCTGCCCGGTGAGGTGCCGCAGCTCGGAGATCCAGTACGGGTTGGCCAGGAACCGCACGTCCGCGACGTGGTCGGCGTCGAGCGGCAGCCCGTACTTGAAGCCGAACGCGACCACGTTGATCCGCAACGCGTCGACGGCGCCGACGGCGACCGCGTCCCGCACCTCCTTGGCCAGGTCGTGGACGGACAGCCCGGTCGTGTCGATGACCACGTCCGCGCGCTCGGCGATGGACGCCAGCACGCGACGCTCCGCAGCGATCCCGTCCAGGATGCGTCCGTCGCCCTGCAGGGGGTGCGGGCGCCGCACGCTCTCGAACCTCCGCACCAGCACGGCGTCCGACGCGTCGAGGAACAGGATCCGGTAGTTGACACCCCCGTCGCGCAGGTGGCCCAGGGCCTCGGCCAGCTCCGGGAAGTACTCGCGGCCGCGGACGTCGACGACGACGGCGAGCTGGTCGACCGACGAACCCGCCTTGGTCATCAGGTCGACGAGCGGCACGATCATCAGCGGCGGGAGGTTGTCGACCACGAACCAGTCGAGGTCCTCCAGCACGCCGGCGGCACGGGAACGCCCCGCGCCGGACATGCCCGTGATGATGAGCACCTCGGGGTCGGAGCGTGGGGGTGCGGGCGTCGAGGCCTCGGCTGCGGCGATGCCCTGCGGGACGGTGATGGGCGACGGTTCGCTCATGTGCTCAGCATGCCAGTCCGGTCGCCCCCGTCGGTGTCCGCCGAGCCGGGCGCGTCGGTGCTCGCGAGCGCGTCGACCACGGCCTGCGCCGTCCGGGCGCCCACGCCCTTGACCTCGGCGATCTCCTCGACGCTCGCACCGCGGAGCCGCTTGACCGACCCGAACCTCGCCAGCAGTGCCTGCTGGCGCGCCGGGCCGAGGCCCGGCACGCCGTCGAGCACGGACGACAGCATGCCCTTGCTGCGCCGCCGCCGGTGCTGGGCGATGGCGAACCGGTGCGCCTCGTCGCGCACCCGCTGCAGCAGGTACAGCGCCTGGGAGGCACGCTGCAGGATGACCGGGTAGTCGTCGTCTGGCACCCAGACCTCCTCCAGGCGCTTGGCGAGACCGCACAGCGCGACGTCCGTCACGCCGAGCTCGGCCAGCGCCCGCGCCGCTGCCGCGACCTGGGGCGGACCACCGTCGACCACGACGAGCTGCGGAGGATAGGCGAACCGGCGCCGCTCGTCGGGCTCCGCCTGCGGCCCGACCTCGCCCGACGCGGCGAGCTCGCCGGAGGCGTGCCGGTCGTCGAGGTATCGCCGGAACCGCCGGGTGATCACCTCGTGCATCGCGGCCGTGTCGTCGGCCGCACCGTCGCCGTCCGGCCCGCGAACGGAGAACGAGCGGTACTCGCCCTTGCGCGGCAGCCCGTCCTCGAACACGACCATCGACGCCGACTGGTACGAGCCCTGGGTGTGCGAGACGTCGTAGCACTCGATCCGCAGGGGCGCCTCCTCGAGGCCGAGCGCCTCCTGCAGCTCGGCGAGCGCCTGGCTGCGGGTGGTGAGGTCGCCCGCACGCCGCGTGCGGTGCAGGGCGAGCGCCTGCTCGGCGTTGGTGCGGACCGTCGCGGCGAGCTCGCGCTTGTCCCCGCGCTGCGGGACCCGGACGTCGACGCGGGCGCCGCGCAGACCGGCCAGCCAGGTGGTGACCTGCTCCAGGTCGGTCGGCAGCACGGGCACGAGCACCTCGCGCGGGACGGCGTCCCGCGCGGCGGCGCGCGCCTCAGGCGCGGGGACCGCCGGGTCGCGGACGTCACCGACAGCCCCGTAGACCTGCTGCAGGAGGTGCTCGACGAGCTCCGCGTCGGTGATGTCCTCGACCTTCTCCACCACCCAGCCCCGCTGGCCGCGGATCCGACCGCCACGCACGTGGAAGACCTGCACCGCCGCCTCGAGGTCGTCACCCGCCAGGGCGAAGACGTCGGCGTCCGTCGCGTCCGAGAGCACCACGGCGTTCTTCTCCGTCACGCGCCGCAGCGCCGCCAGGTCGTCGCGCAGCCGGGCGGCCCGTTCGTACTCGAGCGCGGCGGCGGCGTCGGCCATCTCCCGTTCGAGCCGCCGCACGAACCTGCCCGTGTCGCCGGCCATGAAGTCGCACAGGTCGTTCGCCAGCGCGTGGTGGTCCTCGGGGCTGATCCGTCCCACGCACGGGGCGGCGCACTTGTCGATGTAGCCGAGCAGGCACGGTCGCCCCGACTGCTCCGCACGCCGGTACACGCCGGCCGAGCACGTCCGGACGGGGAACACCCTGAGCAGCAGGTCGAGGGTCTCGCGGATCGCCCACGCGTGCCCGTAGGGTCCGAAGTACCGGGTCCCGGGACGCTTGGCGCCCCGCATCACCTGGGCACGCGGGACCTCCTCACCCATCGTGACGGCGAGGTACGGGTAGGACTTGTCGTCGCGGTACTTGACGTTGAACCGGGGGTCGTACTCCTTGATCCAGGAGTACTCCAGGGCCAGCGCCTCCACCTCGGTGCCCACGACGGTCCACTCGACCGAGGCCGCGGTGGTCACCATCCGCTGGGTGCGGTGGTGCAGGTTGGCGACGTCCTGGAAGTAGTTCGACAGCCGCTGGCGCAGGTTCTTCGCCTTGCCGACGTAGATGACGCGGCGATCGGCGTCACGGAACCGGTAGACGCCCGGCGAGGTCGGGATCTCCCCCGGTCGAGGACGGTAGGTCGCGGGGTCGGCCATGGGCCCAGGCTAGGTCAGGACACCGACAACCCGGGAACCGCTCAGGCGGCGGCCTCGGCGACGTGCAGCGGTGCCGGCTCGACGATCACCGAGAAGTTGACGCTGCGCGCCAGGAAGCAGAGCGCGTGCGCACGGTGGTGCAGGTCGGCGACGTGCTCGTCGGTGGCCCGCGGCCCAGGGTCGACGACGACGCGGGGACGCAGCGTCACGTCCGTGAACTGCCCCTCCCCCCGCGACTCGACCCGCATCGTGCCCGTCGCGTCGTCCACGTACTCCCGGACGGCCAGACCGCTCTCCGCGGCCAGGTGCAGGAACCACAGCATGTGGCACTGGGACAGGCTCGCCACGAAGAGGTCTTCGGGGCTGTACCGACCGGGGTCGCCCCGGAACGCAGGGTCCGCCGAGCCGGGGATCCCCGGCCGGCCCGGCAGGGCGACGTCGTGGTCACGGGTGTAGGCGGTGTACGACGACGTCACCGCTTCCGGGCTGCCCGGCTCGATGCCGGATGCCGGCCAGCTGACGGCGACCGTGTACTCGTGGTGGGCTCCCATGGCGACACCGTAGAGCCTCAGGCCGCGTCGCGCTTGGTGGCCCGCGCCTTCTTCGCGCTCCGTCGCCGCACCGGCCCGGCCGGTGCCGGCGAGGCCGTTGCGGGCGCCGCGACCGGGACGTCGGGGTGGTCTGCCAGCACCTCGGCCAGATAGCGTCCGGTGTGGCTCTCATCGACGGCCGCGACCTGCTCGGGCGTCCCCTCGGCGACGACGAGCCCGCCGCCCGAACCACCCTCGGGTCCCATGTCCACGACCCAGTCGGCACTCTTGATGACGTCCAGGTTGTGCTCGATGACCAGCACGGTGTTGCCCTTGTCGGCGAGCGACTGCAGCACGCCGAGCAGCTTGCGGATGTCCTCGAAGTGCAGACCGGTCGTCGGTTCGTCGAGGACGTAGACGGTACGCCCGGTGGAGCGCTTCTGGAGCTCGCTGGCCAGCTTGACGCGCTGCGCCTCTCCGCCGGAGAGCGTCGGGGCCGGCTGGCCGAGCCGGACGTAGCCGAGCCCGACGTCGACCAAGGTGCTCAGGTGGCGCGAGATCGCGGGGAACGCCGCGAAGAACTCGGCGGCCTCCTCGATGGGCATCGCGAGGACGTCGGCGACCGTCTTGCCCTTGAAGTGGACCTCGAGCGTCTCGCGGTTGTATCGCGCACCGTGGCACACCTCGCAGGGCACGTAGACGTCGGGCAGGAAGTTCATCTCGATCTTCAGCGTGCCGTCGCCCGAGCACGCCTCGCACCGGCCGCCCTTGACGTTGAAGGAGAAGCGGCCGGGGCCGTAGCCGCGCACCTTCGCCTCCTCGGTCTCGGCGAAGATCTTGCGGACCCGGTCCCACACGCCGGTGTAGGTGGCCGGGTTGGACCGCGGCGTGCGTCCGATCGGGCCCTGGTCGACGTGCACGACCTTGTCCAGCTGCTCCGTGCCGGTCACGCGGGTGTGCCGGCCGGGCACCTGGCGTGCCCCGTTGAGCTCGTTGGCCAGCACCGTGTGCAGGATCGAGTTGACCAGCGTCGACTTGCCCGACCCCGAGACGCCCGTGACGGCGGTGAGGGCCCCGAGGGGGAAGGAGACGTCGATGTCGCGCAGGTTGTTCTCCCGGGCACCCACGATCGTGACCTGGCGCTGCCGGTCGACGCCCCGGCGTGCCGTCGGCAGCGCGATGCTCCGTCGGCCGGCCAGGTAGGCGCCGGTCATCGACCCCTCGGCCTCCAGCAGCCCGGCGAGGTCGCCCGAGTGCACGACGGCACCCCCGTGCTCGCCCGCACCGGGTCCCACGTCGACGATCCAGTCGGCCGCACGCACCGTGTCCTCGTCGTGCTCGACGACGATCAGGGTGTTGCCCAGGTCGCGCAGGCGGGTGAGCGTCTCGATGAGCCGCCGGTTGTCGCGCTGGTGCAGCCCGATGCTGGGCTCGTCCAGCACGTACAGGACGCCGACCAGACCCGAGCCGATCTGGGTCGCGAGCCGGATGCGCTGCGCCTCGCCGCCGGAGAGCGTGCCCGCTGCCCGCTCGAGCGTGAGGTAGTGCAGCCCGACGTCCAGCAGGAAGCCCAGCCGGGCATGGATCTCCTTGAGCACCTCACCGGCGATCGCTGTCTCGCGCGTACCCAGCTCGAGGGCGTCGAGGTACTCCTTGGCGTCGCCGATCGGCAGCCGGCAGACGTCCCAGATCGACTTCGAGCCGACCTTGACCGCGAGGACCTCCGGCTTCAGACGCGCCCCCTGGCACTGCGGGCACGGGACCTCTCGCATGTAGGCCTCGTAGCGCTCCTTGGACCAGTCCGACTCCGTCTCGGCGTGCCGGCGCTCGATGAACGTGACCGCTCCCTCGAACCCGGTCGAGTACTGCCGCTCCCGACCCCAACGGTTGCGATACTTCACGTGCACCTGATGGTTGCGCCCGTGCAGGATCGCCTCGCGTGCGCGCTGCGGCAGCGCGCGCCAGGGCACGTCCATCGAGAACTTCATCTCCTCGGCCAGCGCGCCCAGGACCCGCTCGAAGTACTCCGACGAGGTCTGCGACCACGGGGCGACGGCGCCCTCGCGCAGCGTGCGCTCCGTGTCCGGGACGATGAGCTCGGGGTCCACCTCGAGCCGGAAGCCGATGCCCGTGCACTCCGGGCAGGCGCCGTAGGGCGCGTTGAACGAGAACGTGCGCGGCTCGATCTCGTCGAGGCTCAGCGGGTGGTCGTTGGGGCACGAGCGCTTCTCGGAGTACTTCAGCAACCGCGGGGTGCCGTCGCCGCTCTGGCCGGACTCGCCGACGTCGACCAGGTCGATCATCACCAGCCCACCGGCCAGGCCGAGCGCGGTCTCGACGGAGTCGGTCAGGCGGCGCTGGACGCCCTCGCGGGCGACGAGGCGGTCCACCACGACCTCGATGTCGTGCTTGACCTTCTTCTCCAGCGCCGGCGGGCTGCTGAGCTGGACGGTCTCGCCGTCGACCCTCGCCCGCGAGAATCCCTGCGTCTGCAGCTCGGCGAAGAGGTCGAGGTACTCCCCCTTGCGACCCCGCACCACGGGTGCCAGCACCTGGTATCGCGTGCCGTCGGGCAGGTCGAGGATCTTGTCGACGATCTGCTGCGGGGTCTGCGCCTGGACCGGCTCGTCGCAGACCGGGCAGTGCTGCGTCCCGGCGCGTGAGAACAGCAGCCGCAGGTAGTCGTAGACCTCGGTGATCGTCCCGACCGTGGACCGGGGGTTGCGGTTGGTCGACTTCTGGTCGATCGAGACAGCCGGGCTCAGCCCCTCGATGAAGTCGACGTCCGGCTTGTCCATCTGCCCGAGGAACTGCCGGGCGTACGCGGACAGGGACTCGACGTAGCGCCGCTGCCCCTCGGCGAAGATCGTGTCGAACGCCAACGACGACTTCCCGGACCCGCTCAAGCCCGTGAACACGATGAGCGCGTCCCGCGGCAGGTCCAGGTCGACGTTGCGGAGGTTGTGCTCGCGGGCACCGGAGACGACGAGGCGATTGCTCACCGCAGCATCGTACGGCCCGCGACCGACACTCGTACAGGTGTTCCATGTCACGGTGGCGGGACGTGCCCGCGGACACCCCCGCCGGGCGCCCCACGGAGATGCTTGGATGACGCCATGAGCGTCTACGCCGTCACCTACGTCTACGCCGCCGACAGCGGCACGGCCCGCGACCGTGCCCGTCCCGCGCACCGCGACCACCTGCAGGAGCTGCGCACCGAGGGCGCGGTCCTGGTTTCCGGGCCGCTGCCCGCCACCGACGGCGAGCCGGACGGTGCACTGATCGTCATGAGCGCGCCGTCGGCCGCGGAGGCGATCGCCCTGCTCGACGCCGATCCGTTCCGGCGTACGGGACTCGTCGCAGAGGTGTCCGTCCGCGAGTGGGTGCCGGTCATCGGCGGCTTCGCGGCGTGATCACCACGGCCCGGGCGCGCGCCCGGGCCGTGGGGCCTCGTCGGGCTCAGCGGTGGGAGACGGACGGCGCCGCGTAGTGGTCCGACGACGTGGGCTGCCACATCAGCACCACGGTCGTGACCACGAGCGCCAGCTGGAGGACGCCCAGCACCGCCGTGCCCGCCACGCCGGCCTGGGCGAGCCCGGAGAGGAAGTTCAGCACGTACAGCCCGGCGAGCACCGTGCCGACGACACGCGCCCACGACCTGCCCTGCCCGTTCTTGACGGCCATCCACGACCAGAGACCGGCCGAGACCACGCCGCCCACCACGAGGCCGGCGACGACGACCCCCTCCATGAGCTCCATGAGCTCCGGGGTGGCCACCTCCCACATGCCCTGCGCCGACAGCTCCTGCGCCACCAGCGCGTTCACCGTGTCGAGCATGAGGTAGCCGGCGAAGGCCCCGACGACGCTGAGCGCCGCGCCGACCCACATCAGCACGACAGCGAGGCGCAGCGGCCGCGGCGGCACGTCGGGCGCGGACGCCCCCGGATCATCGGACCAGGGCTCGAGACCTTGGTGGCCCTGCTCGGGGCCGGCGTCGTGGCCGGGCAGCTCGTGGGTCATCGGTCACCCCTCTCGGCGGGGAGGCCGACGCGCTGGTCGCGGCGGGTCTTCAGGAGCGACGCCACGGTGGTGATGGTGAGCACCACCACGATGAACGCCAGCGAGTAGCTCGTAGGGATCTCGGGGATCGCCTCGACGTGCTGACCACCGTTGACGAACGGCAGCTCGTTGGTGTGCAGCGCGTGGATGATCAGCTTCAGACCGATGAACCCGAGGATCGCCGCCAGCCCGTAGTTGAGGAACACGAGCCGGTCGAGCAGGCCGTCGACGAGGAAGTAGAGCTGGCGCAGACCGAGCAGCGAGAACGCGTTGGCGGCGAAGACGAGGAACGTCTCCTGCGTCAGTCCGAAGATCGCCGGGATCGAGTCGACGGCGAAGAGCAGGTCCGCGCTGCCGATCGCGACCATCACGATGAGCATCGGTGTGATGTAGCGCTTGCCGTCGATCCGGACGGTCATCCGGTGGTCCACGTAGTCGTCGGTGGTCCGGAACACCCGCCGGGTCAGCCGGAGCACCGCGTTCTCGGTGAACTCCTCGTCGTGATCGGTCCCCGCGCGGGCCTGAGCGATCGCGGTCCACACGAGGAACGCGCCGAACACGTAGAAGATCCAGGCGAAGTTCGCGATCAGCGCCGCGCCGGCCAGGATGAAGATCGTCCGCAGCACGAGCGCGATCGTGATACCGATCAGCAGCACGCGCTGCTGGTGCTCCCGGGGCACGCGGAAGCTCGTCATGATCAGGACGAACACGAAGAGGTTGTCGACGCTGAGCGACTTCTCCGTGATGTAGCCGGCGAAGTACTCGCCGCCGTACTGGCTGCCCCAGCCGGCGAAGACGAGCCCTCCGAAGGCGACCGCCACCGCCACGTAGGCGAGCGACCACCAGGCCGACTCCTTGAGCGTCGGGGCGTGCGGTGTGCGCACGTGCCCGACGTAGTCGACGACCAGCATCGCCAGGATCGCGGCGACGGTGGCGACCCATACCCATCCAGGGACGTCCATGACAGATCCTTCCGGTACGCAGAACGAGGCACCGGAGGTCTCTCTCACCCAGGGACGGCCCGGGTGGGTGAGACCGGACCGGCACCGACGCCGGTCGTCCTGACGACCTCACCGCTTGGGAGATACTCCCCTCCAACGATCGACCAGCATACGTCACGACGCCGGCCCGCAGGTGCGGCGGCGACGCCGATCACTGGAGACAGAACTCGTTGCCCTCCGGATCCTGCATCACGATCCAGACGTCCCCGAGCTCCGCGCCCTCGTTCACGACCGTCGCCCCGAGGGCCGTCAGGCGTTCGGCCTCCGCCCGCAGGACAGGGAGCCGCTCGTCCCCGGTGCGGCCCGCGCCCACGTCCAGGTCGAGGTGCACACGGTTCTTGCCCGACTTCGGTTCGGGCACCTGCTGGATGAAGATCCGCGGGCCCTCGCCGGCCGGGTCGCTCACGGCATTCTTGCTGTTCCACAGCTCGGTGGGTACGCCCCACGCCGTCAACGCCTCCTCCCAGGTGGCGAACCCGGCCGGTGGCGCGTCCCGTTCGTAGCCCAGTGCGGCGCACCAGAAGTCGCCGAGCGCGCGCGGGTCGGTGGCGTCGAAGGTCACCTGGAATCTCGTGGCCATGCCGGGCTCCTCGGGTCGTGGTGGGGACGGCGGACCAGGGGTCAGGACTCGCCCCTCGCAGAGCGCATCCGGGCGTCAGCCCGTCGCGGCCCTCATCTGGCGCAGCTCCTTCTTGAGCCCGCCGATCTCGTCGCGCAGGCGTGCCGCCACCTCGAACTGCAGCTCGGCGGCGGCGGCGTGCATCTGATCGCTGAGCTCCTGGATGAGCTCGGCGAGCTCCTCGGCCGCCAGCCCGGCCAGCCGGTTGCCCGACGTCGAGGCTTCCTTCGGCGCCCCGGGCACAGGGGCCTTCCCGCGGGACTCGCCGGCAGCCTTGCGATATCCCCCCGCCAACAGCTCCGCGGTGTCGATGTCCTCACGCGCCAGCATGTCGGTGACATCGGCGATCCGCTTGCGCAGCGGCTGCGGGTCGATGCCCCGCTCGGCGTTGTACGCCTGCTGCTTCTCGCGCCGGCGGTTCGTCTCGTCGAGCGCGAACTGCATCGCCGGAGTCACCTTGTCGGCATACATGTGCACCTGACCGGTCACGTTCCTGGCCGCGCGCCCGATGGTCTGGATCAGCGAGCGCTCCGACCTCAGGAAGCCCTCCTTGTCGGCGTCGAGGATGGCCACGAGCGAGACCTCCGGCAGGTCGAGCCCTTCACGCAGCAGGTTGATGCCGACGAGCACGTCGTACTCCCCCATGCGCAGCTCGCGCAGCAGCTCGACCCGTCGCAGGGTGTCGACCTCGGAGTGCAGGTAGCGCACCCGCACGTCCTTGCCCAGGAGGTAGTCGGTGAGGTCCTCGGCCATCTTCTTGGTCAGGGTGGTGACCAGCACCCGCTCGTTGCGGTCGACGCGTTCGCGGATCTCGCCGAGCAGGTCGTCGATCTGGCCCGTGGTGGGTTTGACCACCACCTCGGGGTCGACCAACCCGGTGGGCCGGATGATCTGCTCCACCACGCCGTCGGACATCGAGAGCTCGTAGTCGCCGGGGGTGGCGGACAGGTACACCGTCTGGCCGATCCGCTCGACGAACTCCTCCCACCGCAACGGCCGGTTGTCCATCGCGCTCGGCAGACGGAACCCGTGGTCGACGAGGGCACGCTTGCGCGACATGTCGCCCTCGAACATCGCGCCGATCTGCGGGACCGTCACGTGGGACTCGTCGATGACGAGCAGGAAGTCCTCGGGGAAGTAGTCGAGCAGGGTGTTCGGTGGCGTGCCGCCCTCACGGCCGTCGATGTGCCGTGAGTAGTTCTCGATGCCGTTGCAGGTCCCGATCGAGCGCATCATCTCGATGTCGTAGGTGGTGCGCATGCGCAGCCGCTGGGCCTCGAGCAGCTTGTCCTGCTTCTCCAGGTCCGCCAGACGGGCCTCGAGCTCGGCCTCGATGGTGCCGATCGCCCGCTCCATCCGCTCGGGGCCCGCCACGTAGTGGGTCGCGGGGAACAGGTAGACGCTCTGCTCGGTGCGGATCACGTCACCCGTCAGCGGGTGCAGCGTCTGGATCGTCTCGATCTCGTCGCCGAACAGCTCGATGCGGACCGCGAGCTCCTCGTACACGGGGATGATCTCCACGGTGTCGCCCCGCACCCGGAACGTGCCGCGGGTGAACGCCATGTCGTTGCGCGAGTACTGCATCTGCACGAACTTGCGCAGCATCTCGTCGCGGTCGACCACGTCGCCGACCTCGAGCCGCACCATCCGGTCGACGTACTCCTGCGGCGTACCCAGGCCGTAGATGCACGACACGGACGCCACGACGACGGTGTCGCGCCGCGTCAGGAGGTTCGACGTCGCGGAGTGCCGCAGCCGCTCCACCTCGTCGTTGATCGACGAGTCCTTCTCGATGTAGGTGTCCGTCTGCGCGATGTACGCCTCGGGCTGGTAGTAGTCGTAGTAGGAGACGAAGTACTCGACGGCGTTGTTCGGCAGCAGCTCGCGGAACTCCGTGGCGAGCTGCGCCGCGAGCGTCTTGTTCGGCGCCATGATGAGGGTCGGACGCTGCAGCTTCTCGATGAGCCAGGCCGTCGTCGCGCTCTTGCCGGTGCCCGTGGCACCCAGCAGGACGACGTCCTTCTCCCCCGCCCGGACACGCTCGGCGAGCGCACCGATCGCCGCGGGCTGGTCGCCGCTGGGCTCGAACTCGGAGATCACCTCGAAGGGAGCAACGGTGCGCTGCAGGTCGGTCACGGGTCGCATGCCCCCACGGTAGGCCGGGCCACCGACACCCGCCGCGTCGCGGGCACCGGTCAGTGCTCGGTGCCGGCCGCCAGGACGAGGTCGTCGATCCGTCCGGCGCGGTGGTCCAGGGCCGTGCGGACCACCGCCGCGAGCGCCCGCGCCGACTCGGCCGCCGGGAGGACGTCGGCGGCGGGGACGTGCACGAACCCCGCCCGCGCGTGCGACGCAGCCAGTGCGTGCGCCAGGGCGTAGAACGTGGCGTTGCAGACGTAGGTGCCGGCCGTGTTGCTCACAGCGGCCGGGATCCCGGTCGCACGCACGGACGCCAGGGCCGCCTTGAGGGGCAGCGAGCTCAGGTAGGCGACCGGTCCGCCGTCGACCACCGGCTCGTCGACCGGTGACCGGCCCGCGTTGTCCGGGATCCGGGCGTCGGCCACGTTGACCGCGACCCGTTCGAGCCGCAGAGCGCCGCTACCCGCCGCGAGCCCCACGCACACCACGACCTGGGGTGCGTGCTCGCCGAGCAGCTCGCGCAGGCGTGCGGGGGCGCCCGCGAAGGTCACCGGCAGGCGGGCGGCGACCAGCTCCTCCGCGTGCCCCGCGGCCGTCCATCGATCCTCGAGGCAGCGCACGGCCTCCCACGACTCGTTGGCCGTCGCGCCGTCGAACGGCTCGAACCCCGTGACGAGGACCTTCACGCCCGCTCGTCCTGCTCGGCGTCCAGCTCCTGCGCGACCTCCTCGGCGACCCGGGCCCACAGCCCGTCCACCTGTGCCCTCAGCGCGGCCTCCGTACCCGTCCCGTCGAGGACGACGTCGGCCATTGCCAGCCGCGCGTCGTCGTCCGCCTGCGCCTCCACGCGCGCCCTGGCCTCCGCCTCGGTCATCGACCGGCCGGTCACCAGGCGCTCGACGCGCTGCACCGCCGGCGCGTCGACGACAGCGAGCAGGTGGTAGCGGTCGCTCTGGCCGGTCTCGACGAGCAGCGGGACGTCGTGCACGACGACGGCCCGCGGGTTGGCGGTCCCTGCCGCCGCCTCCCGCTCGGCCGCCAGCCGGCGGACCTCCGGGTGCACGATCTCCTCGAGCCGGGCCCGCGCGCCCTGGTCGCCGAACACCACCCGCCCGAGCGTGGGCCGGTCCAACGAACCGTCGCCGGACAGGACCTGGTCGCCGAACTCCTCGACGACCTCGGCGAGCCCCACCGAACCCGGCGCGACCGCCTCGCGCGCCAGGACGTCGTGGTCGACGACCACCGCCCCCAGCTCGTCGAGGCGACGGGAGACGACGGACTTGCCTGCGGCGATACCACCGGTGAGGCCGATGCGGAACATGGGTACATCCTGCCCTCGCCGTAGGCTTCACGCCATGAGCATGGGCGGGCGAGCAACCGGTGGACGGCCCGGCGGGGGCGGGATGGGCGGGCCGATGCGGTCCTACCTGCAGGACGCGTCGGTGCGGCGCCGTCGGCTGCCGCGCGAGACCCTGCGCCGCATCCTGGCCTTCGCCCGGCCCTACCGGGGCCGGCTGGTCCTCTTCGTCGCCCTCCTCCTGGTGAGCGCTGCGGCCGGTGCGGCGGTCCCGCTGCTGTTCCGCCGTCTCATCGACGTCGGCATCGGCGAGGGGCAGCGCGACGTCGTGCTGGTCATGGCGGCCGCAGCGGTCGGTCTCGCCCTCCTGACGGCAGTGCTGTCGCTCGCCGAGCGGTGGGTCTCCGCGGTGGTCGGCGAGGAGCTGATCGTCGACCTGCGCACCAGCGTGTACGACCACGTGCAGCGGATGCCCCTGGCCTTCTTCTCCCGGGCGCGGACCGGGGCGCTCGTGCAGCGGCTCAACGGGGACGTCCTCGGGGCGCAGCAGGCCTTCACCTCGACCCTCCAGACCGTCGTCTCCAACGGCCTGACGGTCGTCTTCACCCTCGCGGCGATGTTCGTCATGTCGTGGAGCCTGACGCTGCTGGCGCTGGTGCTCCTGCCGGCCTTCGTCCTCCCGGCCCGCTGGTTCGGCCGACGGATCGCCGCCCTGGCGCACCGCGGCTACGAGTTCGACGCGGACGCCGGGCAGCTCATGAACGAGCGGTTCAACGTCGCCGGGGCGCACCTGGCCAAGGTGTTCGGCGACCCCGAGCGCGAGGCCGCCCGCTACGCCGAGCAGGCCCGGGCGCTGCGCGACGTCGGCGTCGCCAGGGCCCTGTACTCGACCTGGTTCCGGATCGGGCTGACGACCCTCGCGTCCGTCACAATCGCCGTCGTCTACGGCGTCGGGGGGCTCCAGGCGATCGCGGGCCAGCTCACCGTCGGCACGATCGTGGCGCTGACGGCGTACCTCGGACGGCTCTACGGCCCCCTGACCGCGATGTCCAACGTCCAGATCGACGTCATGACCGCGCTCGTCAGCTTCGAGCGGGTCCTCGAGGTGCTCGACCTCGAACCGACCGTCGCTGAGAAGGACGACGCCCGTGACCTCCGGGCGGCGGTCAGGGCGCACGGGGCGGGCATCGAGCTGGACGACGTGACCTTCCGCTACCCGCGGGCCGACGAGATCTCGCTCGCCTCGCTGGAGTCCGTCGCGGCGGTCCGCAAGGACCCTGTCGGCGCGACCCTGCACGACGTGTCCTTCGCCGTGCCCGCCGGCTCGATGGTCGCGCTCGTCGGGCCGTCCGGGGCCGGCAAGACGACGCTCTCCCAGCTCGTGGTCCGCCTGTACGACCCGACCTCCGGCGTCGTCCGGATCGCCGGCCAGGACCTGCGCGACGTCACCGCCGCGTCGTTGCGTGCGACGGTGGGGGTCGTCGCGCAGGAGGCCCACCTGTTCCACGACACGGTCGCCGGGAACCTGCGCTACGCCCGCCACGACGCCACGGACGAGCAGCTCTGGCGTGCCCTCGAGCAGGCCAGGATCGCCGACCTCGTCGACCGGATGCCCGAGCGCCTGGAGACGGTCGTCGGGGACCGCGGCTACCGGCTCTCCGGCGGTGAGCGTCAGCGGCTGGCCATCGCCCGGCTCCTGCTCAAGGCCCCCGACGTCGTCGTGCTCGACGAGGCGACGGCGCACCTCGACTCGGAGTCCGAGGCGGCCGTGCAGGCAGCTCTCGACGAGGCGCTGGCCGGCCGGACCTCGCTCGTGATCGCGCACCGGCTGTCGACGGTCCGGGCGGCGGACTCCATCGTGGTGCTCGACGAGGGCGCGGTCGTCGAGCAGGGGTCGCACGCCGAGCTCCTGGCGTCGAGCGGGCTCTACGCCGAGCTGTACCGCACGCAGTTCGCGGACCTCGACGACCGGTCGTCGCCCTCGCCGTAGCGTCCCGTCGTCCGTGGCGCCCCGTCAACGCGCCCCTTCGCTCCGCCCGGGCCCAGCAGGGGCCCACCATCCACCGGGTACGACGGAGGCCCGCCACCCCTGGGGGTGACGGGCCTCTGCCGGAGTCAACGACCCTCAGCGGGTCGGTGACGGTCGGCTCAGTTGCCGGTCAGCTTCTCACGGAGCGCGGCGAGCGCCTCGTCGGAAGCCAGCGTGCCGCCGGTCTCCTCCTGCTGCACGGGGGCAGCCGAGGAGTAGGACGACGACGCGGACGGACCGCTGCTCGAGGAACCGCTCGAGGAGGAGACGACGTCCCCGGCCGCGGCGTCGGCGTCGGCCGACAGTGCGGCGCGGACCTGCTCGCGGTGCGACTCCCAGCGGGCGTGCGCCTTGGCGTACTCCGCCTCCCAGGCCTCACGCTGCGTCTCGAAGCCCTCGAGCCACTCGTTGGTCTCCGGGTCGAAGCCCTCGGGGTACTTGTACTCCCCGTTCTCGTCGTAGTCGGCAGCCATGCCGTAGAGCGCCGGGTCGAAGTCCTCGGACTCCGGGTCCATGCCCTCGTTGGCCTGCTTGAGCGACAGCGAGATGCGGCGACGCTCGAGGTCGATGTCGATGACCTTGACGAAGACCTCGGCACCCACCTGGACGACCTGCTCGGGCAGCTCGACGTGGCGGACGGCCAGCTCGGAGATGTGCACCAGGCCCTCGATGCCGTCCTCGACACGGACGAACGCGCCGAACGGCACCAGCTTGGTGACCTTGCCCGGCACGACCTGCCCGATGGCGTGAGTGCGGGCGAAGGTCTGCCACGGGTCCTCCTGCGTCGCCTTCAGCGACAGGGAGACGCGCTCGCGGTCGAAGTCGACGTCGAGCACCTCGACCGTGACCTCCTGACCGACCTCGACGACCTCGGACGGGTGGTCGATGTGCTTCCAGGAGAGCTCGGAGACGTGCACCAGGCCGTCCACGCCACCCAGGTCGACGAACGCACCGAAGTTGACGATCGACGAGACGACACCGGGGCGCACCTGGCCCTTCTGCAGCGTCTGCAGGAACGTGGAGCGCACCTCGGACTGCGTCTGCTCGAGCCAGGCACGGCGCGACAGGACCACGTTGTTGCGGTTCTTGTCGAGCTCGATGATCTTGGCCTCGATCTCCTTGCCGACGTACGGCGCGAGGTCGCGGACGCGACGCATCTCCACGAGGGAGGCGGGGAGGAAGCCGCGCAGGCCGATGTCGAGGATGAGGCCGCCCTTGACGACCTCGATGACGGTGCCGGTGACGACGCCGTCCTCTTCCTTGATCTTCTCGATCGTGCCCCAGGCGCGCTCGTACTGCGCGCGCTTCTTGGACAGGATCAGGCGACCCTCCTTGTCCTCCTTCTGGAGGACGAGAGCCTCGACGGCGTCACCGACGGTGACGACCTCGCCCGGGTCCACGTCGTGCTTGATGGAGAGCTCCCGGGACGGGATCACACCCTCCGTCTTGTAGCCGATGTCGAGGAGGACCTCGTCGCGGTCGACCTTGACGATCGTGCCTTCCACGATGTCACCATCGTTGAAGTACTTGATGGTGGCGTCGACGGCGGCAAGGAAGTCCTCCTCGGTGCCGATGTCGTTGACGGCGACCTGCGGGGCGGACTTCGTGGTGGAGATGGTCATTGAGTAGTTGCTCCGATGCGGACAGGGCATAGTACGGACAGGGTCGTGGTGCAGGTGGGTCGCACGGCGACCGGCCGATCGATCGCTGGTCTGCGCGCACGGCGCACTGCACCGCGGACCATCTTATCCGCGGGATTTCGAGGGGTCAACGCCGGCCGGTCGGAGCCGCTGAGACCCCGGTCACCCGCATCTCGACGCGCCCCGGCGCCGGTCGCGGATGTCACGATGTCGGGGTGACCGCGACCTGGTTCGGCTACCGAGACGCCCCCGACGACGACGGTGCCGCACGTCGATGGTGGCACGAGCACGCCGAGGAGTACCTCGACGACCACGGGGCGTTCCTCGGGGACGCCGGGTTCCGCTGGGGCCCCGAGGGGCTCACCGAGGCCGAGGCGCGGCTCCTCGGCGACCCGCGCGGCGCCCGCGTGCTCGAGATCGGTGCCGGTGCCGCGCACTGCTCACGGTGGCTCGCCGGCCAGGGCGCACAGGTCGTGGCCACCGACCTGGCGCCAGCGATGCTCGACGCCGCCGCCCGTCTGGACGCCCGCACCGGCGTCCAGGTGCCGCTCGTGGAGGCGGACGCCCGCGCCCTGCCGTTCCGCGACAGCACCTTCGACGTCGTGTTCACGTCGTTCGGAGCCATCCCGTTCGTCCCGGACCCGGGCCGGGTCCACGCCGAGGCCGCGCGCGTCCTGCGCGACGGCGGGCGGTGGGTCTTCTCGGTGACGCACCCGCTGCGCTGGGCCTTCCCCGACGACCCGGGCCCGGCCGGCCTGACCGCCCACCGCTCCTACTTCGACCGACGCCCCTACGTCGAGGAGTCGGCGTCGGGCCGGGTGGTCTACGCCGAGCACCACCGGACGGTGGGCGACCACGTCCGCGACGTGGTCGCCGCCGGACTGCGCGTGCGCGATGTCGTCGAACCCGAGTGGCCTGCCTGGAACGACCAGACGTGGGGCGGGTGGGGCCCCGAGCGCGGGGCGCTCCTGCCCGGTACCGCGGTCTTCGTGACGACCAAGGACTGACAGGCGGTCAGTGACCGGCCTCGTGCCAGGTCTCGCCCGCACCGACCGACACGTCCAGCGGGACGTCCAGCGCGTACGCCGCCCCCATGCGGGTGCGCAGGACCTCCTCGACGGTGTCCCGCTCCCCCGCTGCGACCTCGACCACGAGCTCGTCGTGGACCTGCAGCAGCAGCCTCGACCGCAGGTCCCGGTCGTCGAGCTCGCGCTGCACCCCCAGCATCGCCAGCTTGATGATGTCGGCCGCGCTTCCCTGGATGGGGGCGTTGAGCGCCATCCGTTCGGCCATCTGACGGCGCTGTCGGTTGTCGCTGGTCAGGTCCGGCAGGTAGCGGCGCCGCCCCAGGAGGGTGGCGGTGTACCCGGTGGCGCGGGCCTCCTCGACCACGCCGGCGAGGTAGTCACGCACCCCGCCGAACCGGGTGAAGTAGTCGTCCATCAGGCCCTGCGCCTCACCGGTCGCGATCCCGAGCTGCTGGGAGAGCCCGAACGCGCTGAGCCCGTACGCGAGCCCGTAGCTCATCGCCTTGACCTTCGCCCGCATCTCTGCCGTGACGTTGGCCGGCTCCACGTCGAACACCCGCGAGCCCACGTACCGGTGCAGGTCCTCACCCGACCGGAACGCGGCGATCAGTCCGGCGTCGCCCGACAGGTGCGCCATGATCCGCATCTCGATCTGGCTGTAGTCGGCGGTGACCAGCGTCTCGTACCCCGGACCGACCCGGAACGCCCGGCGGATCCGCCGCCCGGACTCCGTCCGGATCGGGATGTTCTGCAGGTTGGGGTCGGTGGAGCTGAGCCGGCCGGTCGCGGCGATCGTCTGCTGGAAGGTCGTGTGGATCCGGCCGTCCGTCTGCACGGCCTTGAGCAACCCGTCGACCGTCGTGCGCAGCTTGGCAGCGTCGCGGTGCGCGAGGAGATGCGCGAGGAACGGGTGCTCGGTCTTGGTGAACAGGTCCTGCAGCGAGGCGGCGTCGGTCGTCCAGCCCGTCTTGATCTTCTTGGTCTTCGGCATCCCGAGCTGGTCGAAGAGCACCTCCTGGAGCTGCTTCGGGCTCCCGAGGTTGACCTCGCGACCGATCACGTCGTACGCCTCGGCAGCCGACCGCGCGACCGCGTCGGCGAAGCCACGTTCGAGCTCGGTGAGGAAGCCGGTGTCCGCCGCGATGCCGGTGTGCTCCATCCGCGCCAGCACCGCCGACAGCGGCTGCTCGACGTCGTCGAGTAGCCCACGGGCACCCCGGTCGTCGAGGCCGTCGGAGAGCGCGTCGGCGAGATCCACGACCGCGACCGCGCGGTGCGCGGCCTCGCTGCCGGCGGGCGGCCCCTCGGCGAGCTCGAGGTCCAGGGCACCCTGGGCGGACTCGTCCACGGCCGTCAGCTCGCGGTGCAGGTGGCGGACGACCAGATCGGCCAGGTCGTAGCCGCGCTGGTCGGGATAGCACAGGTAGGCCGCGAGCTCGGTGTCGCACGCGACGCCGCCGAGGTCCAGGTCGATCCCCCGTGCCGCGAGCCGGTGCCACGCCGACTTCGCGCCGTGCACCGTCTTCGGCGACGCCCCGTCCGCCAGCCAGGCGGTCAGCGCCCGCTCGTCGTCGGCCGTGGCCGTGGCGAGGTCCACGACGACGGCGCTCGCCGACCCGTCGCGGCTCCCGGTCGCCACGGCGACCTGCCAGGCGTCTCCGCCCGCGGGCCCACCGGACCCCGTCACGTCGAACCCGAGCGCCCGGCCGCGGTGCTCGGCGAGCCAGTCGGCGAGCGTCCCCCGGTGCAGCGTGACGTCGATGCCGGTCGTCGGGCTCGTGTCGTCGACGGCACCCGCCGCCGGGTCGACGGCGAGGAGGCGGTCGCGCAGCGCACCGAACTGGAGCGTGTCCGAGACGGTGTGCACCGCTTCGCGATCGAACCCGGACAGCGCGAGGTCCGTCACACCGAGGGGCAGCTCGACGTCGGTCAGCAGGGCGTTGAGCTCGCGGTTCAGCCGGACCTGGTCGGCGTGCTCGCGCAACGCCTCGCCCCTCTTGCCGGTCACCTCGCCCTGACGTTCGAGGAGGGAGTCGAGGTCTCCGAACTGGGTGATCCACTTCGCGGCCACGCCCGGTCCGACACCGGGCACCCCGGGCAGGTTGTCGCTCGTCTCCCCCACCAGCGCGGCCAGGTCGGGGTACCGCTCGGGCCGGACCTTGTACTTCGCCTCGACCGCCTCCGGCGTCATCCGGGCCAGCTCGGAGACCCCCTTCTTGGGGTACAGGACCGTCACCTCGTCCGTGACGAGCTGCAGGGAGTCGCGGTCACCGGAGCACACCAGCACGTCCATCCCGGCCTCGGTGCCCTGGCGCGCCAGCGTGGCGAGGATGTCGTCCGCCTCGATCCCCTCGCGCTGCAGCGCCGGGACCCGCAACGCCTCCAGGACCTCCTTGATCAGCGGGACCTGGCCGCGGAACACCTCGGGCGTCGCGTCGCGGTTGCCCTTGTACTCCGCGAACCGCTCCGTGCGGAAGGTCACCCGCCCGGCGTCGAACGCGACCGCGAGGTGGGTCGGCGCCTCGTCGCGCAGGAGGTTGGTGAGCATCGAGAAGAACCCGTAGACGGCGTTGGTCACCTGGCCGCTCGAGGTCACCAGGGTGTCGGGCAGGGCGAAGAACGCCCGGTACGCCATGGAGTGTCCGTCGATGAGCAGCAGCCGGGGACGGGTACCACCGGCCGGGCTGGAGCTGGCGGTGCTGGAGCTGCCGGTTCGCGCTGTGGTCGTCACGGGTGCCAACCTATCTGCCATGACCGACACCGACGCGTTCCCGCAGGACACCACCGGCTGGCAGCGGGCTGCCTCGGGCACGCTCATCGAGCGCACCGGCATCGTCCTGACGGAGGTGGGCGCGGACACGACGCGAGGCAGCATGCCCGTCGCCGGCAACACCCAGCCGGCCGGACTCCTGCACGGAGGGGCCACGGCCGCCCTGGCCGAGACGCTCGGGTCGGTCGCCGCGCAGAGCCACGCCGGCCAGGGGCGGGCCGCCGTCGGGCTCGAGCTCAACATCACCCATCACCGGGGCGTGCGCTCGGGGCAGGTGCACGGTACCGCGACCGCCCTGCACCGGGGACGGACCACCGCGGCCTACGAGATCGTCGTCACCGACGACGACGGGCGACGGGTCGCGACCGCGCGCCTCACCTGCATGCTGCTCGACGCCCGCTGACGCGGACCACCGGGCGCCGAGGCTCTCAGGAGGCGTTGGAGGTCTGCTCGGCCCCGCGTGCGGCCTCGGCCGCCGCGTGCTCGACCTGGAAGGCCCGCAGGTCGACCGGGCCGGTGGGCAGGCCCGCCTCGCGTGCCCGTCGCCGACGGGCGACCAGGTCCTCGATGGCGGCACGCGTCGCGTCCCGGCGGCGACGGCCGTCCCGACGACGCACGACGGTGGCACCCGGTGCGCCTCCCTGGGCGAGCCGCCGCTCCAGGACGGGCACCGCCACCACGCGGTGCCCGGCCGCCGGCGCGAAGCCCAGGCGGGCGAGGAACCGGTGCATCTCTCGCGCGCCCGGCGCCGGGGCGCAGTAGATGCTCTCGGCGCCCGCCGCGGTCGCGAGGCCGAGCGTGGAGCCGAGCAGAGCGCGACCCGCACCGTGCCGCCGCGCCCGCGGGGCGACAAGGATGGCGTCGACGTACAGGCTCGGAGCCGTGGAGTAGAGGTGCGGCTCGAGCACCCTGACCAGCAGGAAGCCGACGACGGCGTCGTCCTCGACGGCGACCAGGACCTCGCCGCCCGCGGCCAGCAGGACGCTGAGGTGCTCGCACAGGCGTCCCGGGTCGGCCGCGGCCGTGGTCGTACCATCCGGGGCGGCACTCGCCGCCAGCTCGGCGACCTCGAGCAGGTCGTCCTCCGTCGCGGACCGCACTACGACCGCTGCACGCATCGACACTCCTTCCGACACTGCTGGTGACCTCGGCACGAAGGTCACGAAAAGATCACGACTCCCTGGCGACAATAGCCGTCGCCAGGGAGTCGCACAACGTGTCTCAGGCGCCCACCTGGTCGATGACCGCGTCGGCCACCTCACGCATGGTCAGGCGGCGGTCCATGGACGTCTTCTGGATCCAGCGGAACGACTCCGGCTCGCTCAGACCCATCTTCGTCATGAGGAGGCCCTTGGCCCGGTCGACGCGCTTGCGGGTCTCGAAGCGCTCCTGGAGGTCGGCCACCTCGGACTCGAGCGCACCGATCTGCTGGTAGCGGGAGATCGCGATCTCGACCGCCGGCAGGAGGTCCGCCGGGGTGAACGGCTTGACGACGTAGGCCATGGCCCCGGCGTCCCGCGCCCGCTCGACCAGCTCGGTCTGCGAGAACGCCGTGAGCAGCACGACCGGCGCGGCGTGCGCCTTGCCGATCCGCTCGGCCGCGGAGATGCCGTCCAGCTCGGGCATCTTGACGTCCATCACGACGATGTCGGGCTTGAGCTCGGTGGCCAGGTTGACCGCGGTCTCACCGTCCCCGGCCTCTCCGACGACGTCGAACCCCGCCTCGCGGAGCGTCTCGACGACGTCCATGCGGATCAGCGCCTCGTCCTCGGCGACGACGGCCCGTCGGGTCGGCTTCGCCGGGGTCTCGGGCGGCGCCGGCTCGGGTTCGGCGTCGATCAGCGGGGGCAGGTCGAGCGGCAGCTTCTCGTCGGTCACAGGGACCATCGTAGACCCCACGGGCACGCGTCGCGTGCTCCTGCCGCAGCGTGCCGGTGTGACCGTGCGCACCCACGGAGCCGCGGCGGACCGGTTGGGCACCTCGCCGTCCGGTGTGGTTCGATAAGGCCGCTGCCGACACGCCCCGGTAGCCCAACCGGCAGAGGCAATCGGCTCAAACCCGATCCAGTGCGGGTTCGAATCCCGCCCGGGGCACAGCACGAGAGCCCGGACCGCCACAGCGGTCCGGGCTCTCGTCGTCCGGCACCGGATCACCGGCACCGTGGCTGAGGCGGCGCTCAGCCGGAGAAGGCGCCACCGTCCCCGTGGCTGCCCACCTTGTGCACCAGGATCGAGTTCGTCGTCCCCGGGACACCGACCGGCGCGCCCGAGACGATGACCACCCGGTCGCCCACCTCGGCGAGCCCGTTGGCCTGCAGCGTCTGGTCGACCTGGCCGACCATCGCGTCGACCGAGTCCACGCGCGGCACCTGGTACGTCGTGGTGCCCCAGGTCAGCGCGAGCACGTTGCGCACCGACTCCACCGGCGTGAAGGCCAGCAGCGGGATGCCCGACCGCAGGCGCGACATGCGCTTCGCGGAGTCGCCGGACTGCGTGAACGTCACGAGGTACTTCACACCGAGGGCGTTGCCGATCTCGGCCGCGGCCCGCGTGATCACACCGCCGCGGGTGTGCGGGGTCGAGCCGAGCGGCGCGATGCGCTCGCGCCCCATCTCCTCCGTGGCCTCGATGATCGAGGCCATCGTCTCGACCGTGAGGATCGGGTAGTCGCCCACGGACGTCTCGCCCGAGAGCATGACCGCGTCGGCACCGTCGAGTACCGCGTTCGCGCAGTCCGAGGCCTCGGCGCGCGTCGGGCGGGGGCTCGTGGTCATCGACTCGAGCACCTGCGTGGCCACGATCACCGGCTTGGCGTTCTGACGCGCCAGCTCGACGATGCGCTTCTGCACCAGCGGGACCTGCTCGAGGGGCATCTCGACGGCCAGGTCGCCGCGGGCGACCATGAAGCCGTCGAACGCGGCGACGACCTCCTCGAGGTTGTCCACCGCCTGCGGCTTCTCGATCTTGGCGACGACAGGGACGACGCGCCCCTCCTCCTCCATGATGCGGCGGACGTCCTCGTAGTCCTCCGCGTTGCGCACGAAGGACAGCGCGATGATGTCCGCGCCGAGCCGCAGGGCCCAGCGCAGGTCGTCCGTGTCCTTGTCGCTCAGCGCCGGCACCGAGACGGCGACGCCCGGCAGGTTGAGGCCCTTGTTGTTCGACACCGGGCCGGGCACCTCGACCGTCGTCACGACGCGGGGGCCCTCGACCGCCGTGACACGGACACGCACCTTGCCGTCGTCGATGAGGATCGGGTCGCCGACGCGGGCGTCCTGGGGCAGCCCCTTGTGCGTGGTGGAGACCAGCTCGCGGGTACCGACGACGTCCTCGGTGGTGATGGTGAGCGTGTCGCCCTCGTCGAGGAGGTGCTTCTCGTCACCACCGAACCGTCCCAGCCGGATCTTGGGACCCTGCAGGTCGACCAGGACGGCGACGTTTCGCCCCGCGTCCTTCGCTGCCGCGCGCACACCGTGGTAGACGGCCTCGTGCTCCGACTGCTCGCCGTGGCTCCGGTTGATCCGGGCCACGTCCATACCCGCGTCCACCAGCTCCCGGAGCTTCTCCGGGGATGCCGTCGCGGGTCCGATGGTGCACACGATCTTCGCTCTGCGCATGTCTCCAGCCTCGTCGTCGTACTGCCCCGGTACCGACCGGGGCCGTCCCGGACGCCACACGGCGCCCGGGTTCGTGCTCATCCTCTCAGGGCGACGGTGCGCGGGCCCACCGGGGCCGGCAGCTCCGTGCTCCCCTGGAGGAACTTGTCCACCGCGGCCGCGGCCGCGCGCCCTTCGGCGATCGCCCACACGATGAGGGACTGGCCGCGGCCGGCGTCGCCGGCCACGAAGACGCCCGGCAACGTGCTCGCGTAGTCCTCGCCGCGACGCACGAGTCCACGACTCGTGGTCTCGGCGCCGGTCTGGGTGACCAGCTCCTCGGTCTCCGGGCCCGTGAACCCCATCGCGACGAGCACCAGGTCCGCCGGGATCTCCCGCTCGGTCCCGGCCTTGGGCACCCGCCGACCGTCGGCGAGATACTCGGTCTCCGCGACCTTCAGGGCACGGACCGCGCCGCGCCCGTCGTCGACGAACTCTACCGTCGAGGCGAGGAACGTCCGTTCGCCGCCCTCCTCGTGGGAGCTCGAGACCTCGAACAGGATCGGGTCGGTGGGCCACGGCTGGTGGGCCGGGCGCTCGGTCGGCGGTGTCTTGCCGATCGCCAGGGTGGTCACGCTGGCGGCGCCCTGCCGCAGCGACGTCCCGACGCAGTCCGACCCGGTGTCGCCGCCGCCGATGACGACGACGTGCTTGCCCGCGGCGTGCGGCGCCCCGTCGACGGGGTGACCCGCCACGGCCTTGTTCGACGGCGTCAGGAAGTCCATCGCCGGGTGCACGCCGTCGAGCTCCTTGCCCGGGACGGTGAGCTCGCGCGGCACGGTGGCGCCGGTGGCGACGACCACGGCGTCGAACCGACGGCGCAGCGCGTCCCACGTGATGTCCCTGCCGATGTCGACGCTCGTGCGGAACCGCGTGCCCTCGGCCTCCATCTGGGCCAGGCGCCGCTCGATGTGCGACTTCTCGAGCTTGAAGTCGGGGATGCCGTAGCGCAGCAGGCCGCCGATCGCGTCGTCCCGCTCGTAGACGACCACGGTGTGACCCGCCCGGGTCAGCTGCTGCGCCACCGCGAGCCCTGCCGGGCCGGACCCGACGACGGCCACGGTCGAGCCCGTGAGCCGCTGCGGCACCTGCGGTGTCACCAGCCCCCGCTCGAACGCCTCGTCGATGATCGAGACCTCGATGTTCTTGATCGTGACGGCCGGCTGGTTGATGCCCAGCACACAGCTCGTCTCGCACGGGGCGGGGCAGACCCGCCCCGTGAACTCGGGGAAGTTGTTCGTCGCGTGCAGGCGCTCGATGGCGTCGGCCCACTGGTCCGTCCGGACCAGGTCGTTCCACTCGGGGATGAGGTTCCCGAGGGGGCAGCCCTGGTGGCAGAACGGGATGCCGCAGTCCATGCACCGGCCGGCCTGCTCGGCCAACCGGCCACCGAGGAGCGGCTCGCCGTCCTTCCGGTGCGCGTGCACGTCCTTCCAGTCGCGCAGACGTACCTCGACGGGACGGTTCGGCGGGAGCTCGCGCTCCCGCACCTTCAGGAATCCACGCGGGTCAGCCACGGGCCACCTCCATGATGTGCTCCCAGAGGGAGGGGTCGAAGTCTTCGCCCTCTCCCAAGGGCGTGCCGGCGGACTCCGCCTCGGCCAGAGCCGTGCGGACGTTCGCCCAGGCCGGCGGCAGGACACGGGAGAACCGTGCTCGCGTCCCGTCGTCCGCGAGGAGCTCGGCAGCCACCGGGGACCCGGTCTCCTCGTGGTGGCGGGCCAGCAGCTCCTGCACGCGGGTCCAGTCCGCTTCCTCGAGCGGTCCGACGACGAGCTCGCCGGCGGCGACGGACGCCGTGTTCATGGCGGCCTCGCGCAGGTTGAGCACGTAGGCCACCCCGCCGGACATGCCGGCGCCGAAGTTGCGACCCGTCGGGCCGAGGACGACCACCTCGCCGCCCGTCATGTACTCGCAGCCGTGGTCGCCCACGCCCTCGACGACGAGCGTCGCCCCTGAGTTGCGGACGGCGAACCGTTCGCCGACGCGGCCCCGCAGCAGGATCTCGCCGCTCGTCGCGCCGTAGCCGATGACGTTGCCGGCGATGACGTTCGCGGCACCGTCGAGGACCGCCGCCCGGTCCGGGCGCACGACGATGCGCCCGCCGGACAGGCCCTTGCCGACGTAGTCGTTGGCGTCGCCGAAGAGCCGCAGCGTCACGCCGCGCGGGACGAAGGACCCGAACGACTGGCCGGCCGAACCGGTCAGCGTGACGTCGATGGTGTCGTCCGGGAGCCCCTCGCCGCGGTAACGCTTGGTCACCTCGTGCCCGAGCATGGTGCCGACCGTGCGGTTGACGTTGCGCACGGGCACCTCGATGCGCACGGGCCGGGCGTCCTCGAGCGCCGGGGCCGCCTGCGCGATGAGGTGCTGGTCGAGCGCCTTGTCCAGACCGTGGTCCTGCTCCCGGGTGCGGTGCAGCGCCGACCCGGCCGGGTGCTCGACACGGTCGAGCACCGGTGCCAGGTCGAGACCCTGCGCCTTCCAGTGGTCCACGGCCTTGCGCGTGTCGAGCGCCTGGACCTGGCCGACCGCCTCGTCGATCGAGCGGTAACCCAGCGAGGCGAGGTGCTCGCGCACCTCGGTCGCGATGAACTCGAAGAAGTTGATCACGAACTCGGGCTTGCCGGTGAACCGGCGGCGCAGCTCGGGGTTCTGCGTGGCGACGCCGACCGGGCACGTGTCCAGGTGGCAGACCCGCATCATGATGCAGCCCGAGACGACCATCGGCGCGGTGGCGAAGCCGAACTCCTCCGCGCCGAGCAGCGCGGCCACGACGACGTCCCGGCCCGTCTTCATCTGGCCGTCGACCTGCACCGTGATCCGGTCACGCAGGTTGTTCAGCACGAGCGTCTGCTGTGTCTCGGCCAGGCCGATCTCCCACGGCGTGCCGGCGTGCTTGAGCGAGGTCAACGGGCTGGCGCCCGTGCCGCCGTCGTGCCCCGAGATGAGCACGACGTCCGCGTGCGCCTTGGACACGCCGGTGGCCACCGTCCCCACGCCGAACTCGGACACGAGCTTGACGTGCACGCGTGCGCTCGGGTTCGCGTTCTTGGCGTCGTGGATCAGCTGGGCCAGGTCCTCGATCGAGTAGATGTCGTGGTGCGGCGGCGGCGAGATGAGGCCGACGCCAGGTGTCGAGTGCCGCGTCCTGGCCACCCACGGGTAGACCTTCGGTCCGGGGAGCTGGCCGCCCTCGCCCGGCTTGGCGCCCTGGGCCAGCTTGAGCTGGATGTCGTCGGCCTGGGTCAGGTACTCGGACGTGACGCCGAACCGGCCCGAGGCGATCTGCTTGACGCGCGACCGGCGCCGCGGGTCGTAGAGACGCTCGGCGTCCTCGCCGCCCTCGCCGGAGTTGGAGCGGCCCTCGAGCTCGTTCATCGCGATCGCGAGCGTCTCGTGCATCTCCTGGCTGATCGCGCCGTAGGACATGGCGCCGGTGTTGAACCGCTTGACGATCTCGCTGACCGGCTCGACCTCGTCGATCGGGATCGGCTCCCGGTCGGGGTTGAACCGGAGCAGACCCCGCAGCGTCATCAGCCGCTCGGACTGCTCGTCGACCCGGCGCGTGTACTGGCGGAAGATCTCCATCCGCCCCGTCCGGGTGGCGTGCTGGAGGCGGAACACGGTCTCCGGGTCGAAGAGGTGCTCCTCCCCGTCGCGCCGCCACTGGTACTCACCACCGGTCGTCAACCGCTCGTGGGGGGCGTGGTTCCCCGACGCCGGGTACGCCTCGGCATGGCGCGCCGAGGTCTCGGCCGCGATCACGTCGAGGCCGATGCCGCCGAGGCGGCTGGTGGTGCCGGTGAAGTAGTCGTCGACGAGCTGCTGCGACAGGCCGATGGCCTCGAAGACCTGCGCACCGCGGTACGACATGATCGTCGAGATGCCCATCTTGGACATCACCTTGAGCACGCCCTTGCCCAGCGCCTTGATCAGGTTGCGGACGGCCAGGTCGGGTGCGACGCCGAGGTAGCCGCGCAGGGCGAGGTCCTCGACGGTCTCCATGGCGAGGTAGGGGTTCACCGCAGCCGCCCCGTAGCCGATGAGCAGCGCAACGTGGTGCACCTCGCGCACGTCGCCCGCCTCCACGACCAGGGAGATCCGGGTGCGGGTGTGCCGGCGCAGCAGGTGGTGGTGCACGGCGCTGGTGAGCAGCAGCGAGGGGATCGGCGCACGCTCGGCGTCCGAGTCGCGGTCCGACAGCACGATGTGCGTCGCCCCGGCCTCGATCTGGTCGTCGATCTCGGCGAAGATCTCCTCGAGCCGCGCCTGCAGCGCCCGGCCTCCGCCGGAGACGTCGTACAGGCCGCGCACGATCGCCGCCCGGAACTCCCCCTCGAGGCGCGCGTCACGGTCGATGCGCACGATCTTGGCGAGCTCGTCGTTGTCCAGCACCGGGAACGGCAGGAGGAGCTTGCGGGCGTGCAGCGGGGTGTCGTCGAGCAGGTTCGGCTCGGGCCCGATGGCACCGCCGATCGAGGTCACCAGCTCCTCGCGGATCGCGTCCAGAGGGGGGTTGGTGACCTGGGCGAACATCTGCGTGAAGTAGTCGAACAGCAGCCGCGGACGGCTGGAGAGCACGGCGACCGGCGTGTCCGACCCCATGGCACCCAGGGGCTCCATGGCGTTGTTCGCCATGGGGGTCAGGATGACCTTGAGCTCCTCGGACGTGTAGCCGAAGGCGCGCTGGCGGCGCTGGACCGACGCCGGCGAGTGGGCGACGTGCTCCCGCTCGGGCAGCGACCCGAGCGAGATCGAGTTCTCCTCGACCCACTTCGCGTACGGCCGCTGCGCGGCGAGCTGGGACTTGACCTCGTCGTCCTCGACGATCCGGCCCTGGTCGGTGTCGACGAGGAACATCCGGCCGGGCTCGAGCCGGCCCTTGCGCACGATGGTCGCCGGGTCGAGGTCGAGCACACCGGCCTCGGAACCGAGCACGACGAGACCGTCCTCCGTCACCCAGTAGCGTCCCGGGCGCAGACCGTTGCGGTCGAGGACCGCCCCGATCAGCGTGCCGTCGGTGAACGTCAGGCAGGCCGGGCCGTCCCACGGCTCGATGAGGTTGGCGTGGTACTCGTAGAACGCCCGCCGTGCCGGGTCCATCTCGGCGTGGTTCTCCCACGCCTCCGGGATCATCATGAGCACCGAGTGGGGCAGCGACCGCCCGGACAGGTGCAGCAGCTCGAGCACCTCGTCGAAGCTGGCCGAGTCGCTCGAGCCGGCCGTGCACACCGGGAGCAGCGGGCCCAGGTCGCCGAGCGCCTCGCTGGCGAGGGTGCCCTCGCGAGCGGCCATCCAGTTCCGGTTGCCTCGCACGGTGTTGATCTCACCGTTGTGGGCGATCATGCGGAACGGCTGGGCCAGCGGCCACGACGGGAAGGTGTTCGTGGAGAAGCGCGAGTGGACCAGCGCGATCTCCGACGCGTAGCGCGGGTCGGACAGGTCGGGGAAGAACGGCTCGAGCTGCGCCGTGGTGAGCATGCCCTTGTAGGTGAGCGTGCGTGCCGACAGCGACGCGAGGAACAGCCCCTGCTCGTTCTCGGCGCGCTTGCGCAGCCGGTAGGCACGCCGGTCGAGCTCCAGGCCCGTGAGCTCCCGGGCCGGGTCGGCGACGATGACCTGACGGAACGTCGGCATGGAAGCCCGTGCCGTCGGCCCGACGAGGTCGGCCGTCACGGGCACGTCGCGCCAGGCGAGCACGTCGAGCTTCTCCTCGACGGCGATCGCCTCGAACCGCCGGACGGCGGCCTCGGCCTCGGCGGCGTCCTGCGGGAGGAACGCCATGCCGATCGCGTAGCGGCCCGCGGGCGGGAGCTCGACCGCGACGACGTCGCGGACGAACGCGTCAGGGATCTGGGTGAGGATCCCCGCCCCGTCGCCGCTGTTCTCCTCGGCACCGACCGCTCCGCGGTGGTCCAGGTTGAGCAGCGCGGTGAGACCCGCGTCGACGATGTCCCGTCCGGGCGTCCCGCGCAGGGTCGCGACGAACGCGACACCGCACGCGTCGTGTTCCGTCGCGGGGTCGTAGAGGCCCTGCGCCTCGGGTGGCGCGACCCAGTGCTGCGGCGTGGTCATCAACACCGTCCTCCTGTGCGCCCGCACGCGGGCGCGTCTGCTTCAAGGGTGGATCGGGACGTCGTCGGCCCGTCGGACTCTGCCAGGTGACGCTCCCCGGGTGGTGACCCGGTCGGCGACACCTCAGGCGCGCGGTGCCGGGTCCTGGTCGGGCCCGGACGCCGACGCTTCCGTGTCGGTCGTGTCGGTGGTGTCCACGTCGGTCGCGGCCTGGGCCGTGCCGTCGGGGTCACCGTCGGTCTCGGTCTGCGCATCGGCTTCCGGGGCGTGGGAACGACCCGGCAGCTCGACACCGTCCTCGCGACCGGGATGCAGCCGGCCGATGACGACGAACGCGACGAGGGCTCCCAGGCCCACGACGATCGAGGTCCACACGTTCAGCCGCAGCCCGAGCACCATCTCGGCGGTGTCGATGCGGAGCATCTCGATCCACACCCGTCCGAGGGTGTAGAGCGCGACGTAGGCCCAGAATACCCTCCCATGACCGAGCCTGTACCGGCGGTCGAGCCAGAGCAGAAGTGCGGCCGCGGCGAGGTTCCAGACGATCTCGTACAGGAACGTGGGGTGGAACAGCGTGCCCTCGGCGTACTGCATCCCCGTGGCCGGGTCGATCGGCAGGTTGCCGGCATCGATCTCCAGGCCCCACGGCAGGTCGGTCGGGGCGCCGAACAGCTCCTGGTTGAACCAGTTGCCCAGCCGGCCGATCGCCTGGGCCACGAGCAGGCCGGGCGCCAGGGCGTCTGCGAAGGACGACAGCCGCACGCCGAGCCGACGACAGCCGATCCACGCGCCGACGGCGCCCAGGGCGACGGCACCCCAGATCCCGAGGCCGCCCTCCCAGATGTAGAGCGCGCTGACGGGGTCCCCGCCCTCGCCCCAGTACGGGTCGGGCGTGGAGATCACGTGGTAGAGCCGCCCCCCGACGATGCCGAACGGGACCGCCCAGAAGGCGATCTCGAGCACGTCGTCCGGATCACCGCCGCGGGCCTTCCACCGTCGCATGGTCAGCCAGGCCGCGACGACGATCCCGGCGAGGATCGCCAGAGCGTAGGCCCGGATCGGCAGCGGACCGACGTACCACGTGTGCTGCGACGGGCTGGGGATCGAGGCGGCGAGCTGGCCGATGACGGTCACGAGACTCCTCCGGTCGTGCGGGCGCGCGCGACTCCGGCCGCGAGCTCGGCGGTCACCCTGCCGAGGGCGTCCAGCCGCTCGGCCCACGGGTCGTCAGACAACAGGGTGCGCACGAGCGTCGACCCGACGATGACCCCGTCGGCGAACCGGCCCACCTCGGCGGCCTGGTCACCGGTGGAGACGCCCAGGCCCACGCACACGTGCCGGGCGCCCGCGGCACGTGTGTCGGCGACCAGCTCCTCGGCCCGTCGGCCGACGGACTCCCGCGCACCCGTGACGCCCATGGTCGACGCGGCGTAGACGAACCCGCGCGACGCCCGCGCGGTCAGCCGCAGGCGTTCGGGCGTCGAGCTCGGCGCCACGAGGTAGACCTTGTCCAGCCCGTGCTCGTCGGCCGCCGCGCTCCATTCGTCCGCCTCGTCGGGGATCAGGTCGGGTGTGATCATCCCCGCACCGCCGGCACCTGCCAGGTCGCGGGCGAAGGCACCGACGCCGTACCGCAGCACCGGGTTGTAGTAGGACATCACCAGCGCCGGGACGGTGCCGCCCGACCGGTCCGAGACGGCCTCGACGACGGACAGGACGTCGCGCACGCGCGCGCCGGCCAGCAGCGCGGCCTCCGCGGCACGCTGGATGACCGGACCGTCCATCACGGGGTCCGTGTAGGGCACCCCGATCTCGACCACGTCGACGCCGGCGTCGACCATCGTCGTCACCGCCTCGATCGAGCGCTGCACGTCCGGGAACCCGACGGGCAGGTAGCCCACGAGCGCCGCCCGGCCGGCACCGGCCAGCTCGTCCAGGCGCGCCGCGGTCTTCGACGATGTCACCGTCCCGGTCACCGGTCCCCCTCCGTCGCGTCGTCGTCGAGCAGGCCGAACCAGCGCGCGGCCGTCGCGACGTCCTTGTCCCCGCGGCCCGAGAGGTTGATGAGCAGGACCTGCTCCGAGCGTCCCTCGGCGACCAGCCGGCGTCCGAGCCGCAACGCACCGGCCAGCGCGTGCGCCGACTCGATCGCGGGGATGATGCCCTCGGTGCGGCACAGCAGCCGGAAGGCCTCCATGGCCTCGGCGTCCGTGACCGGTTCGTAGGTGGCGCGTCCGATGTCGTGCAGCCACGAGTGCGCGGGGCCCACGCTCGGGTAGTCGAGGCCGGCCGAGACCGAGTGGCTGGGCCGCGTCTGCCCGTCGTCGTCCTGGAGCAGGTAGGAACGGGCCCCGTGCAGCACGCCGGGCGCGCCACCCGAGAACCGGGCCGCGTGCCGGCCGGACTCTATGCCTTCTCCCCCGGCCTCGAACCCGTAGAGCTCGACCTGCGGGTCGTCCAGGAACGCGTTGAACAGCCCGAGGGCGTTGGACCCGCCGCCCACGCACGCCGCGACGGCGTCGGGCAGCCGCCCGACGCGCTCGAGGACCTGCTCGCGGGCCTCCTCGCCGATGATCCGGTGGAACTCGCGGACCATCTCCGGGAAGGGGTGGGGACCGGTCACGGTGCCCAGGAGGTAGTGGGTGTCGTCGACGTTGGTGACCCAGTCGCGCAGCGCCTCGTTGATCGCGTCCTTGAGCGTGCGGGTGCCGATCGCCACCGGCACGACCGTCGCGCCGAGGAGCTCCATGCGTGCCACGTTCAACGCCTGGCGCTGCGTGTCCTCCTCGCCCATGTAGACCACGCACTCGAGGCCGAGCAGGGCGGCCGCCGTCGCCGTCGCGACACCGTGCTGGCCGGCACCGGTCTCCGCGATGACGCGCGTCTTGCCCATGCGCTTGACGAGCAGCGCCTGGCCGAGCACGTTGTTGATCTTGTGCGAGCCGGTGTGGTTGAGGTCCTCGCGCTTGAGGAGCACCCGGACCGGGGCGACGCCGTCGCCGTCCGCCGGCGCGATGTGCTCGGCGAACCGCGGCACCTCCGTCAGCGGCGAGGGACGGCCGGTGTAGTCACGGTGCAGGCGGGACAGCTCCGCCGCGAAGCCGGGGTCGTCCTGAGCCTTGCGGAACTCCGTCTCCAGCTCGTCCAGCGCGGCGATCAGCGCCTCGGGGACGTACCGTCCGCCGAACTGCCCGAAGTACGGGCCGTGGACGTCGGCGAGCTTCTCGGCCACCTGGTGAGCCAGGGTCTCGGTCAGCGCGGATCGCACGGGCTGCTCGGGCTGCTCGGGCACAGGCGCTCCTTCAGGGCGTCGGGGGGGCAGGTCGGTACGGCGGCGTCCGCCACGGGGTCACGGCTGGGCGGCGGGACGCACGGACCACAGGGCCGGGTGCTGACCGGCGGCCACCAGGTCCGCGACCGAGCGGCGCGGTTCGCCGTCCGTCACCAGGGCCTCGCCGACCAGGACGGCGTGGGCACCGGCGCGAGCGTAGTCCATGACGTCGTGCGGACCGCGCACCCCGGACTCGGCGACGCGGACCACGTCGTCAGGGATGAGCGGCGCCAGCCGCCCGAAGGTGTCCCTGTCGACCTCGAGCGTCTTGAGGTTTCTCGCGTTCACGCCGACCACGCGGGCACCGGCGTCCAGGGCGCGCCGCACCTCGTCCTCGGAGTGCACCTCCACGAGCGCCGTCATCCCGAGGGAGTGGACACGCTCGACGAGCGACGTCAGGACCGTCTGCTCGAGCGCCGCGACGATGAGCAGCACGACGTCGGCGCCGTGCGCCCGCGCCTCCCACACCTGGTACGGGGTCACGACGAAGTCCTTGCGCAGCACGGGGACGTCGACGCGCGCGCGCACCGCGTCGAGGTCGGCCAGGCTGCCGCCGAAGCGCCGCTGCTCGGTGAGCACGGAGATCACGCTCGCGCCGCCCGCCGCGTACTCGACCGCCAGGGCTGCGGGATCGGTGATGTCCGCCAGGGCGCCCTTGCTCGGGCTCGACCGCTTCACCTCGGCGATGACGGCGACCTTGTCCTCGGACAGCAGCCGACCGCAGCACTCGAGGGCTCCCGGGACCCTGGCGGCACGTTCCTTCAGTTCGTCGAGCGAGGTGCGGGCCTGCCGCACGGCGAGATCCTCGCGGACTCCCGCGACGATGTCCTCCAGGACCGTCATGCTCTCCCCTCCCTCGTCGTCTTGCTGCCATGGTAGGCCCGTCTCACCGGCGCGCCGACCACCGCCCGAGGGTCGAGACGCCCGTGCAGGGCGCGCGCCGCGGCCCGCCGCGCCCCGCGGCCCACATCGTTATCGCTCCGTGACGGCATGCTGCTCCGACGCGACGGCGCCCGCACCTGGTCGGGTGCGGGCGCCGTCGGAGTCGTGCGGGCGGTCGCGTGGTCAGTGCGAGCCGGCAGGACGGCGGGGCTCCACGCCGTCCTTGGGCTGGCCGTACCCCATGTTGCGCAGGACGAGACCGGCCACGCAGGCGAGCAGCACGATCACCAGCCCCACCCAGAACAGCACGAACGGGACGCCGGGCAGGCAGCCGACCGACGACACGAGAGCACCGGCCATGATGCCGATCATGGCCGTCCAGGCCGCGACGGTGTGGCCGTGGTTCGTGGGCGGGACCGCGTCCGGCAAGTAGATCGGCTCGGCGGTGGTGTTGTCGGTCATGTGCGGGGCAAACCTTTCGTCGCGTGCTGCTGGGGTCAGACTACCGGTCGGCGGACGGGTCGGTGCCGTGCGAGAGGGCGTCCCAGTCCGCCTGGGCGTCCGGGTCGCGGTCGGCGGGTCCGCCGGGCCCGGGGGCGCTCCGGGGACCGGCACCGGCCCGCTCGTGCCGCCGGTCCCCGAGGGTCCACGAGCGCACCCCCAGGGCCGCGAGCGCCGAGACCAGGACGACGGCGGCACCCACGGCGACGGTCAGCCACGGCCAGGCCGTGACCGTCACCGGCGAGGTGAGGGTGGTCACGCCGGCGGCGTCCGCCGCGGCCGCGACGGCCGGCGCCTGCGGGTCCTGGAGCACGGCTCCGGCACCGAGGGCCACGGTGGCACCGGCCAGGGCGGTGGCGGCCAATGCGACCCACCGCGCCACGCGCCCCGCCAGCGTCGCCGCGAGAGCCCCCGCCAGGACGACGAAGGCGGCCGCGCTCACCGCCGGCGCCGCCGTCGTGCCCGGCACCTCCACCGCGACCTGCGGCTCGAGGGCCGTGGCGACGGTGGTGCGCAACCACACGGGGGCCGACACGGCGAACGCCGCGCCACCCAGCACCAGCAGGAGGACGACGGCGCGGGACCGTGAACGGATCACGGCGCCGTCCCCGCTCCCGCCGGGCTCGCCGCGGGCGAGGCGCCGAGGTCGGCGAACCGCGCGGCGAGCTGCACCGCCCGGACGGCCGCCGCGGCCTTGTTGCGCGACTCCTCGTACTCCAGCGCCGGCACCGAGTCCGCGACGATCCCGCCGCCGGCCTGCACCGAGGCACGTCCGTCGCGCAGCAGGGCGGTCCGGATGGCGATCGCCATGTCCATGTTCCCGCCGAAGTCGAAGTAGCCGCAGGTCCCCCCGTAGATGCCGCGGGAAGCCGGCTCCAGCTCGTCGATCATCGCGATCGCCCGCGGCTTCGGCGCGCCGGACAGGGTCCCCGCGGGGAACGTCGCCCGGAACGTGTCGAGCGCCGTCGCCCCGGGGCGCAGGCGCCCGACGACGGTCGAGCACAGGTGCATGATGTGGCTGAAGCGACGCACCGTCATGTACTCCACGACCTCCACCGAGGTGGGCTCGCACACCTTGACCATGTCGTTGCGGGACAGGTCCACCAGCATGAGGTGCTCGGCCCGTTCCTTGGGGTCGGCGAGCAGCTCCTCGGCGAGCTCGACGTCGTCCTCGACCTTCTCCCCACGGGGCCGCGAGCCCGCGATCGGGTACGTGGTCACGGACCTGTCGTCGACCTTCACCAGGGTCTCCGGGCTCGCCCCGACGACGGCGAAGTCACGCCCGCGGTGGTCGGCGAGCTGGAAGTAGTACATGTACTGGCTCGGGTTGATCGTGCGCAGCGCGCGGTACACGTCGAGCGGCGGGGCCGGGCAGTCGAGGTCGAGCCGCTGGGACAGCACGACCTGGAACACCTCGCCGTCGCGCACCCCTTCCTGGCCCGCCAGGACGGCGTTCTCGTACTCGGCACGCGTGGAGCGGAACTCGATCTCCGGCTCGGTCACGTCGTCGCGCAGCACGGTCCGTTCGGCGCGGTGCGAGACCGCCAGCCGCTCCGCGAGCAGGTCGAGCCGGGCGACGGCGTCCGCGTGCGCCTCGTCGACGCGCTCGTCCGTGCCGTCGGCGTTGATCGCGTTGGCGATGAGCCACACCGACCCCGTCAGGTGGTCCACGGCCACCAGGTCCGTGGCCAGGGTCAGGGCCACCTCCGGCACGTCGAGCTCGTCGGGCGCGTCCGCCGGGAGGGTCGGCTCCCAGTGGCGCACCACGTCCCAGCCCATCGCTCCGACGAACCCGCCGGTCAGCGGCGGCAGGCCCTCCACCGGCACGGTCCGCAGGGCCTCCAGCGCGGACTCCAGGACGTCGACGACGTCGCCCTCCACGGGGATCCCGGCCGGCACGTCCCCGGTCCACACCGCCCGCCCGCCGTCGGACAGCAGCGTCGCGCGCGCCTCGACGCCGACGAACGACCACCGCGACCAGGACCGGCCCGCCTCCGCGGACTCCAGCACGAACGTGCCGGGCCGCCCGCCGGCCAGCGAGCGGTACAGACCGACGGGGGTCACGTCGTCGGCCAGGACGCGACGGACCACGGGGATGACGCGACGATCGCGCGCCAGCTCGCGGAAGGTGTCCAGGCGCGGCCACGTCGCACCCCAGGTGAGGTCCTCGGCCGTGGGCGCGACGGCGGGGGCCGCGGGACGGGGCGGGGTGGTGGGCGTGCCGGCGTTCGTCACCGGACCTCCTCGTTCTCGTCAGGGTGCTCGGCAGGGCTCGCGTCGGGGCGGGTACCGACGACGGCGGGCAGCTCGCCGCCAGCGTCGAAGCAGGTGGGCGCGCCGGTGTGGCAGGCGGCGCCGACCTGGTCCACCCGGACGAGCAGGGCGTCGCCGTCGCAGTCGATCGCGACGCTCTTCACGTACTGGAAGTGACCGGAGGTGTCACCCTTGCGCCAGTACTCCGACCGCGACCTGCTCCAGAACGTCACCCGCCCCTCGGACAGGGTGCGGCGCAACGCCTCGTCGTCCATCCAGCCCAGCATGAGCACGTCCCCGCTGTCGTGCTGCTGCACGATCGCAGCGACCAGTCCCTGGTCGTCGCGCTTGAGGCGGGCGGACAGCTCGGCTCGCAGCGGACCGTCGTTCAGTTCGGGCAGGTCAGGCACAGCCGACATCATCCCACGCTCCGCGGCGTGCCGAGCGGGGCGTCCACCGCCGCGGAGCCGGCCCCCGGCCCGCGTGACGCCGCCCGACGCCGCGCCCGGTACGCCGCGGCCTTGACCCGGTTGCCGCACCCGTCCATGCCGCACCAGGTACGCCGGGCGCCCCGCGAGCGGTCCAGGAAGAGGCGGGTGCACCCGGGGCGGGCGCACTCCTTGAGGCGTGCGCCGGGGTCGCCCAGCACGTCGACAGCGCCCCGAGCGATCTGGGCGAGCACCGCTCGCAGGTCACCCTCCCGGCGGATCCCGTCGTCGCCGAGGGTCACCGCGGGCGCCGGCCCGGCCGCGGCGGCGTTGACGCCCCCGAGGGCCCGCGGGTCGAACGACCTGCCGCGGACCCGGTCGAGGGCGAGCCGGTGGACCGCTTCGCGCAACGAGAGCGCGGCGGCGAAGGAGGTCTCGTCGACGGTCACGCGGTCCGGCAGCGGTTCGCACCGCGCGATCCATCGCTCGAGGTCGCCCGGCTCCCCCAGCAGGTCGAGCCGCTGGTCCTCGCGGGACAGCACCGTGCCGACGAGGTCGAGGGCCGGGTCGCCGCTCACGAACGCGAAGTCCACATCACCATCTTGACCGGTGACGTCGCCGGGGCGCAAGATCGTCACGGGTTCAGGCGGTGACGACGACGGGAGATCATCATGGTGGCCCACGACAGCGCCTCGCAGGACGCTGCGGCGCGCACGGTCGGGTTGCAGGGCGTCGAGGTCGTCGTGCTCGACGTGCTCGGCACGCTCGTCGACGAGCCCGGCGGGCTGCGCGCCGCGATCCGCGAGGCGGCACCCGGGCGCGACGAGCCCGCCGTCGACGAGCTGTTCGCCGCGTGGACGCGGCACCGGGACCGTGAGCAAGGGCGCGTCGCACGGGGCGAGCGGGCCTACGCCAGCACCGACGTCATCGACCGCGAGGCCGCCGAGGAGGTCGCCGACCGTGCCGGGCTCACGGACCCGGCGGCGGTCGACCGCCTGGCCACGGCCGCCCGCCGCCTCTCCCCCTGGCCGGACACCGTCGCCGCGCTCGAGCGCCTCGCCGGCCGCCTGCCCGTGCTGGCCCTGTCCGATGCGAGCCACGCCACGCTGATGCGGCTGGGCGCGCACGCCGGGCTGCGCTGGCACCTCGCCCTGTCCGGCGAGGCGGTCCGCGCCTACAAGCCGGCGCGGGAGGTCTACCGGCTCGCCCTCGACGCCGCGGGCAGCCGGCCGGACCGGGTGCTCATGGTGGCGGCGCACGGCTGGGACCTCCGCGCGGCCCGGGCGTGCGGCCTGCGCACCGCCTGGGTGCGGCGGCCGGTCGGCGCAGCACCGACGGCCGGCGACGACGTCGACAGCCGGTTCGACGGCCTGGACGAGCTCGCGACCGCGCTCGGGGCGAGATAGCCCGGACCGGTCAGCGGGTCTGGGCCATCCAGCTCGCGTGCATCCGGGCGTACACGCCGTCCGCCGCCGCCAGCTCGGCGTGCGAGCCCACCTCGACCACGTGGCCGTCGTCGACCACGACCACCAGGTCGCTCGACTCGGCGGTCGACAGCCGGTGCGCGATCGTGATCGTCGAGCGGCCCGACGTGAGCGCGTCGAGCGCCCGGGCGATACGCACCTCGGTGGCGGGGTCGACGGCGGAGGTCGCCTCGTCGAGGACCAGCAGGTCGGGCGCGGCGAGATAGGCGCGGGCGACCGCCACGAGCTGACGCTCCCCCGCCGACAGCGACTCCCCGCGCTGGCCCACGTCCGTGTCCAGGCCCGCGGGCAGGTCCGCCACCCAGTCCGTCAGGCCCAGGGCGTCGAACGCCGCGGCGACCCGCTCGCGCACCTCGGCGCCGTCGGCGGCCCCGGCGCTGCCCGGGCCGCCCGGCGCACGCAGCCCGTAGGCGGCGTTGCTCAGGACCGTGCCGTCGAACAGGAACCCCTCCTGCGGGACCAGCACCACGCGCTCGCGCAGGCGGGCGAGGGAGATCTCGCGCAGGTCCGTCCCGTCGAGCTCGACCCGGCCCGACGTCGGGTCCATCAGCCGTGCGACGAGCTTGGCGACCGTCGTCTTGCCCGAGCCGGTCTGGCCGACCACCGCGATCTTGCGGCGGGCCGGCAGGTCGAGGTCGATGCCGTGCAGCACCTCCGGCCCGTCCGGGTAGGAGTACCGGACCCCCCGCAGCGTGACGCGGGCGTCGCCGCGCGGGCTGTCGGCGCCGTCGGCTCCCGCGTCCACGACGTCCAGCGGCGTCTCGACGACGGCCAGCACCCGCCGCCAGCCGGCGACCGCGTTCTGCAGCTCGTTGAGGATCTCGGTGGCCATCTGCACGGGCCCGGTGAACAGCTGGACGAGGAACAGGAAGGCCACGAGCTCGCCGGCGGTGAGCCCGCCACCGATGCCCAGGTAGGCGCCCACCACGACGACCACGGCGAGCACCAGGTTGGCCATGAAGGTCCCGGACGAGAACACGCTGCCCACCAGCAGCATCGCCCGACCCTGAGCCACGCGCGTGCGTTCGACCGCGGCGTCCACGCGACGGCCGGTCCGGTCCGCCACCCCGTAGGCCCGCACGGTCTCGGCGCCGACGACGGCCTCCGAGACGGCCCCGAGCATCGCCCCGATCCGCTCGCGCACCCGCCCGTACGCCCGCCCGACGGCGCGCTGGGCATAGCGCAGCACCAGGAACAGCGGGACGAAGCACGCCCAGACCACGACGGTCAGCAACGGCGAGTAGACGGCCATGAGGACCGTGGCGACGACGATCTGCAGCGAGCTGACCAGCAGCATGATGCCGCCCCACTGCACGAACTGGGAGATGGTGTCCACGTCGCTGGTGACCCGGGAGACCAGCGAACCGCGGCGCTCGGTGCCCTGGGACAGGGTGGACAGGTCGTGCACGTGCCGGAACGCCCGCTCGCGCAACGCGGCCAGCCCGGCCTCCGTGCTGCGGAACAGCCGGATGTTGACGACCGCCGTACACAGCCCGGCGACGAGGACGGCTCCGGCGGCCAGCCCGGTGAGCAGCACCACACGGGTCGCGTCCGGCCCGCCGTCGGCCAGGATGCCGTCGTCGATGGTGCGCTGGACCGCCAGGGGGACGACCACGCGGCCGGCGGCCGCGAGCACGGCCAGCGCGAGCGTGAGCCAGATGCCGTGCACGATCTGCGGTGAGATCTCCACGCCGCGGCGCAGGGTGGCCAGCACGCCGAGCTCGCTGGCCGAGGCGATGCGCGACTCGCTCATCGGGCCACCTCCTCCTCGTCCCACGGTCGATGGACGTCGGTGCCCGCCGCCCGCTCGTCCGCGAGCTCCTGCTCCCGCCGCGCCGTCTCGGTCTCGTAGGCGGTGGCGAGCTCCCGGTAGCCGGCGTCCCGCGCCAACAGCTCGGCATGCGTGCCCACGTCGACCACGTGCCCGCCGTCCAGGTGGACCACGACGTCGGCCATGGTCACCGACGACATGCGGTAGGCGACCATCACGACCGTCGTCGCGCGGCGCCCGTCGGCCGTCGCCGCGAGACCGGTGAGGATCTGCTGCTCGACACGAGGGTCCACCGCGCTCGTCGCGTCGTCCAGGACCAGGAGCCGCGGCCGGCGCACCAGTGCCCGCGCGATGGCGAGGCGCTGGCGCTGCCCGCCCGACAGGTTGGCCCCGCGCTCGCCCAGCGGGGCGTCGAGCCCCTCGGGCAGCGCCCGCACGACGTCGTCGACGTGCGCCAGGCGCAACGCCTCCCACACGGCGGCGTCCACGTCCGGGCCCGTCTCGTCGGCCAGGGTGACGTTCGCCCGCACCGTGTCCTCGAAGACGAAGGTCTGCTGGGCCACGAGAGCGACCTGGGCCGGGACCTCCCCGTCGGCGAGGGTGCGCAGGTCGGCGCCGTCGAGCGACACGGTCCCCCGGGTGGGGTCGCTCAACCGGCTCAGCAGCGAGACGAGCGTCGTCTTGCCGGCTCCCGTGGGGCCGACCACCGCCACGGTGCTGCCGGCGCCGACGTCGAGACTGACGTCGTCGAGCAGCGTGGCGGTCCGCCCGATCGAGGGCACGTCCACCCCGACGCCCTCGAGCCGGACGGCCAGCCCGGCCCGGCCGCGCGGGAGCGGGTCGGTGCCGGCGGCGATCTCCCCCCGGGCGTCGAGCACCCGGGTGATGCGCTCGTGCCCCACGAGGGCCCGTGGCAGCTCGCCGAGCACCCAGCCGAAGGCACGCACCGGCACCGCCATGATCGTCAGGAGGTACGCCGCGGTGACGACGTCGCCGACGTCCACGGCTCCGCTCGCCGCCTGCCACGCCCCGACGGCCAGGACCAGGAGCGTGCCCAGGCTGGGCAGGAGCTCGATCACCGGGTCGAAGACGGCACGGACCGTCCCCACCCGGACGTTCGCCGCCCGCAGGGCGTCGGTGCGCTCGGCGAACCGCCGTTCCTCGCGGTCCGCCGTCCCGAGGGACTTGACCAGCAGCGCCGCCTCGAAGGACTCGTGCGCGACGTCGGCGACCTCCGCGCGCAGCTGCTGCGCCCGGGTGGCCGCCGGCGACATGTGCCGCTGGAAGACGAGGTTCGCGACGATCGCGGCGGGGATGACGACGAGTGCGGCGGCGGCGAGCCACGGGTCGGTGGCGACCAGCATGACCGTCGCGACGCCGATCATCACCACGACGCCGAGGGCGAACGGCAGCGGGTTGAACACGCCGGTGGCCGCCTCGACGTCGGCGCTGGCGTTCGACAGCAGCTGGCCGGCGGGGTGCGCCCGGTGCCAGGACATGGGCAGGCGCAGGTACTGACGCGACAACGCCCGACGGTGCTGGGCCTGCAGCCCGGCGTTGCCCCAGCCCGCCCAGATCCGCCGGCCCGCGACCGACAGCGCGAGGGTCAGCGCGACCAGCGCGAGCACGCCACCGGCCAGCCAGATGTCCTCGCGCGCCGCCGGGTCCCCGCCCAGGGCCGGCACGACGACCGCGTCGGTCGCCCAGCCGACGGCGCGGCTGACCGCGACCGTGGCAGCGCCGAACACGGCCGAGGCGGCGACCGCCAGCCCGTACAGGCGGGGCTCCGCACGCATCCCGCGCCACAGGAGCGCCGCGCTGCGGCGCAGCCTCGACCCCGGGAGGGTGGTCGTCTCGGGGCCGGGTCCGGGCACAGCATTCCTCGCAGTCGTCGGGGATCGAATCGATCCTAACGTCCGCGGCGAGGACGCCGTGATCAGCGCACGTCGACGCCCGCCGCGCGCATCGCGTCCTTGACCTGTCCGACCGTGAGCGTCCCGAAGTGGAACACGCTCGCGGCCAGGACGGCGTCGGCACCCGCCCGGGCGGCCTCGACGAAGTGCTCGGGGGTCCCCGCACCGCCGGACGCGATGAGCGGCACCGACACCCGCTGCCGCACGGCCGTCAGCATCTCCAGGTCGAAGCCGCCGGTGGTGCCGTCGGCGTCCATGGAGTTGAGCAGGATCTCACCGGCACCGAGCCGCGCGGCGCGCTCCGCCCACTCCACCGCGTCGATGCCGGTTCCCCGGCGCCCGCCGTGGGTCGTGACCTCGTAGCCGGACTCCGTGGTGATGTCACCGGTGACCCGGCGCGCGTCGACCGACAGGGTCAGCACCTGGTTGCCGAACCGGTCCGCGATCTCAGCGATCAGCTCAGGACGTGCGATGGCCGCCGTGTTCACGCCGACCTTGTCGGCGCCCGCCCGGAGGAGCCGGTCGACGTCGTCGGTGGTCCGGACCCCGCCGCCGACGGTGAGGGGCACGAAGACCTGGTCGGCGGTGCGCCGCACCACGTCGACCATCGTCTCCCGGCCGCCGGAGGAGGCAGACACGTCGAGGAACGTCACCTCGTCGGCGCCCTCGGTGTCGTACCGGTCGGCGAGCTCCACGGGGTCGCCGGCGTCCCGCAGGTTCGTGAAGTTCACGCCCTTGACGACGCGTCCGGCATCGACGTCCAGGCACGGGATCACCCGTACGGTTACGCTCATCTGCTGGTCACCCTCCAGTGGTCCGGTCCTCGGTCGCCTCGTCCTGGGCAGCCCGCGCGCTCGCGTCCGACGGTTCCCCGTCGGAGTCCTCCTCCGGGTCGTCCCCGGAGTCCTCTCCGGTGGTCTCCTCGGTGACCTGGTACCTCGCGTCGAGGATGTCGACGACGTACACGAGCGTCTCGTCCGCGAGGTCGCTGCCGGTGCCACCGTAGCCGAGCCGGGGCGGGACCACGAGCAGCACCTGGGAACCGACGGACTGCTCCAGCAGACCCTGGTCCCAGCCCTCGATGAGCCGGCCGATGCCGATCGTCTCGGACTGCGGCGCGACACCGTCGGCCCAGCTCGTGTCGAACACGGCGCCGTCGCTCCACCGCAGGGCCTCGTAGCGGACGGTGACCACCTGACCGACGTCGACCTGCGGCCCCGAGCCACGCACCAGCGGCTGCACCACCAGCTCGTCCGGCGGGTCGCCGTCCGGCAACCGCACCGACGGTGCGCCGTCCGGGTCGCGCACCACCTGCGGAAGCTCCTCGGACGTCTCCACGACGGTGCCCGACGCCCGGGTGGGCAGCACGTCGACGACGAGCACGACCGGTACGTCGCCGTCCTTCTCGACCACCAGCACCCGGGCGCCGACCCGCTTGCCCCGCAGCGACTCGTGGAGGTTCTGCCCCAGCGACTCGGGGTCGAAGGTGTACCAGGCGGGCGCGTCGAGATAGGTGGAGGAGATCACGCTTCCGTCGCGGCCGTCCTCGGCGTACAGGTGCAGCAGCACCGGACCGCCGTCCTCGATCTCCTCGCCGGCCCCGGGCCGGATGGTCCGGGAGCCCGCGCGCACCACGTCGTACGGCTGCGGGTACTCCACGACGGGCGGCTCGCCCTCGGGACCGCTCACCTCGACCGGCGCCTGGGAGGGCGCCGTCGCGGGGGTCAGCTCCTCGAGCGGGGACGAGCACCCTGCGAGCACCAGCGCCACGGCGAGCCAGGCACCGACGGCGGCGGCGAGCGAGCGGGGACGACGGAGCACCGAGACAGTCTGCCACGCTCGCGGCGACGGCCCGCCCGGCCCGCGACCGCGACCGCGACCGTGGCCGTGGCCGTGGCCGTGGCCGGACCGTGCCTCACATCGACTCGATGAGCCGCTCCACCCGCTCGTCGACGTTGCGGAACGGGTCCTTGCAGAGCACGGTGCGCTGCGCCTGGTCGTTCAGCTTGAGGTGGACCCAGTCGACCGTGTAGTCCCGTCGGGCCTCCTGGGCGGCACGCACGAAGTCGCCGCGGAGCTTGGCGCGCGTCGTCTGCGGCGGGACCGCCGTCGACTCGAAGACCTCGAGGTCTGTCGCCACCCGGTCGACCATCCCCCGCGCCGCGAGCAGGTTGTACAGACCCTCGGTGCGGGAGATGTCGTGGTAGGCCAGGTCGAGGCGTGCGACCCGGGGGTCGTCGAGCGTGAGACCGTGCTTGGCCTGGTAGCGCTCGATGAGCCGCTTCTTGATGACCCAGTCGAGCTCGCGCTCGACGAGCGTCAGGTCGCCGGACTCGATGGCCCGCAACCCTCGCTCCCACAGGTCGAGGACCTGCTTGACCTGCGGCGTCAGCTCGAGGTGGGCCTCGACGTGCTCGCGCACCCGCTGGTAGTACTCGCCCTGCAGGTCGACCGCGGTGGCGGTCCGGCCGTTGGCGAGCTGCACCGGCGCCAGCCCCGAGGCATCGTGGCTGATCTCGCGGATCGCCCGGATCGGGTTCTCGAGGGTGAGGTCGCGCACGGGCACCCCCGCCTCGACCAGGCGCAGCACGAGGTCGGTGGCCCCGACCTTGAGCATCGTCGTCGTCTCCGACATCGACGAGTCGCCGACGATGACGTGCAGGCGCCGATAGTGCTCGGCGTCCGCGTGGGGCTCGTCGCGGGTGTTGATGATGGGCCGCGACCGGGTCGTCGCGCTCGACACGGCCTCCCAGATGTGGTCGGCCCGCTGGGACAGGCAGTAGGTCGCCCCCCGCGGGGTGGCCAGCACCTTGCCCGCGCCGGTCAGCACCTGGCGCGTGATGAGGAACGGCACCAGCACGTCGCTCAGCCTGGAGAAGTCCCCCTGCCGGCGCACCAGGTAGTTCTCGTGGCACCCGTAGGAGTTGCCCGCCGAGTCGGTGTTGTTCTTGAACAGGTGGACCTTGCCGGGCAGTCCTTCGTGCTCGAGACGCTGCTGGGCGTCGGCCACCAGACCCTCGAGGATCCGCTCGCCGCCCCGGTCGTAGGCCACCAGCTGGCGCACGTCGTCGCACTCGGCCGTCGCGTACTCCGGGTGCGAGCCCACGTCGAGGTACAGCCGCGAACCGTTGCGCAGGAACACGTTGGACGAACGCCCCCACGCCACCACCTTGCGGAAGAGGTAACGGGCGACCTCGTCCGCGCTGAGCCCGCGGCCGTCGTCGGCCGCGCACGTCACGCCGTACTCCGTCTCCAGCCCGAAGATCCGTCGGTCCATGGTGCTCCCTCAGTCGTCCTCGGCCAGCAGGTCCGCCAGAACGTCGCCGTGCAGGCGGCGGAACGTGCGCCGCGGCCGGTCGCGCTCGAGCACCGCGACCTCCAGGGCGGAAGCCGGGATCGACCGCTCGGCGCCGTCGGCGGCGACGGTCCCGTCCGGGGCCACCGCCCCGAGCGCGTGCACGGCGAGTCGCAGCACGTCCTCCAGGGCCATGCCCTCCGACCAGGTCTCACGGACGCGCGCGGTGAGCTGCTCGGCCTGCCCGCCCATGACCACGAACCCGTGCTCGTCGGCGACCGACCCGTCGTAGCTCAGCCGGTAGAGCTGGTCCTCCGCCGGGACGGCACCGACCTCGACCACGACCAGCTCCACCTCGAGGGGCTTGGACTCCGTGGTGAAGACCGTGCCGAGGGTCTGGGCGTACGCGTTGGCGAGCCCGCGCGCGGTGACGTCCGTGCGGTCGTAGGAGTAGCCGCGCAGGTCGGCGTACCGCACGCCGGCCACCCGCAGGTTCTCGAACTCGTTGTACTTGCCGACGGCGGCCAGAGCGATGCGGTCGTAGATCTCGGAGATCTTGTGCAGCGCACGCGACGGGTTCTCGGTGGCGAACGCGATCCCGCCGGCGTAGGCGAGGACGACGACGGAGCGCCCCCGCGCGATCCCCTTGCGCGCGAAGTCGGCCCGGTCCTTCATCAGCTGCTCGGGCGAGACGTAGAAGGGCATGCTCATGCGCGTCGTCCTTCCTCGCTGCGAGCCTCGACGATGCGGCCGACGACGGCGGCGAGCGCGTCGTCGTCCACGCGACGGTAGCCGTCGGCCGTCACGGTGGCCACGACGGGCCAGATCTTGCGGACCGTGTCCGGTCCCCCGGTGGCGCTGTCGTCGTCGGCAGCGTCGTAGAGCGCCTCCACGGCGACCGAGACCGCGCCGTCGGCGTCGAGCCCGGTGCGCCACAGCTTCTTGAGCGCCCCGCGGGCGAAGACCGAGCCGGACCCCACCGAGTGGTGGTCGCGCTCCTCGTAGCGGCCGCCGGTCACGTCGAAGCTGAAGATCCGTCCGGTGCCCCGGTCACGGTCGTACCCGCCGAACAGCGGGACCACGGCCAGGCCCTGCAGCGCCATCGGCAGGTTGCCCCGGATCATCGTGGCGAGCCGGTTCGCCTTGCCGTCGAGGGAGAGCAGGGACCCCTCGATCTTCTCGTAGTGCTCCAGCTCCAGCTGGAACAGCCGCACGAGCTCCACGGCGATCCCGGCCGACCCGGCGATGCCGACGGCGGAGTACTCGTCCGCCGCGAAGACCTTCTCGATCTCCCGGCTCGCGATCATGCTGCCCATCGTCGCGCGCCGGTCGCCGGCCAGGACGACACCCTGCTCGCCGTCAGGGCCGCCGAACGTCAGCGCGACGATCGTCGTCGCGTGCGGGGCGAGCTCCGCCGTCGCCGGCGCACCGGTCCCGGGCGTCGACCGGTTGCCGGGCAGCAGCTCCGGGGCGTGCGCCCCGAGAAAGTCCACGAACGAGCTCGACCCCGGACGCAGGAAGGCGTCCGGGAGCCGGCCGGAGGCGTCAGCAGGACTCATCGGCACTCACTGCCCACCCTTCTGCACGAACCCCCGGACGAACGACTCGGCGTTCGACTCCAGGACCTCGTCGATCTCCTCCAGCAGCGAGTCGACCTCCGCGTCGGAGTCGGACGTCTGGGGCGCGACCGGTTCCGGGGCCTCCACGTCGTCGTCGGGCGTGCGGTCGTCGCGCTGCGGGTTGATGCGTTCCTGACCTGCCATGGTCCGCCTCCTTCATCGTTCCTGCGAGGTGGGGTCAGCCTATGCCGTGCCGGGGACGCCGCGAGCCGCACGGCTCACGTGTCGCCCCGCAGACCGTCGAGCAGCGCCGCGGCGTCCGGGCTGGCGTCCAGCAGCGCCCCCACGTTCGCGGCCGTGCCGCGTAGCGGGTCCAGCATGGGGACCCGCTGCAGGGACGCGGTGCCGGCGACGTCGAAGATCACCGAGTCCCAGCTCGCCGCGGAGATCTCGTCCGGGTAGCGCTCCATGACCTCCCCGCGGAACCACGCCCGGGTGTCCTGCGGCGGGTGGTGCACGGCCCGGGCCACCTCGTCCTCGGTGACCAGCCGCTCGACGGCGCCCGCGGCCACCAGGCGGTGGTAGATGCCGCGCTCGGGGCGCACGTCCGACCACTGCAGGTCCATCGCGTGCAGCCGCGGGTGGTCCCAGGCGAGGCCGTCCCGCCGGCGCACGCGGTCCAGCAGCCGCAGCTTCGCGACCCATTCGACCTCGCGCGCGCAGGAGGCGGGATCCTCGCCCAGGCGCTCCACGACGGAACGCCACCGGTCCAGCACGGCGTCGGAGTCGTCGTCGTGCCCCAGCGCGGCGAGCGACCGGGCGACCACGTCGGCGTACCGGGACTGGATCTGCAGCGCCGTGGCCGTCGACCCGTCCGCGAGCGCGAGCGGGGTCGACAGGTCCAGGTCGCGCGAGACCCGGCGGACGTCGCCGACGGGGTCCGCCAGCCGCAGGGCCGCGAGCTCGGCCCGGGCGGGCACCCCCGCGTCGGCGAGCTCGTCGAGGTGCTCGGTCACCCACAGCACCAACGAGGTGGTGCCGAGCTTGAGGTACGTCGCGACCTCGAGGTGGTTGGCGTCGCCGAGGATGAGGTGCAGGCGCCGCCAACGCGTCCGGTCGGCGTGGGGCTCGTCGCGCGTGTTGACGATGGGCCGGCGCAGCGTGGTCTCCAGCCCGACCTCTGCCTCCATGTAGTCGGCCCGCTGGGAGAGCTGGAACCCCGCCTCATCGCCCGTCGGACCGAGCCCGACACGGCCGGAGCCGGTGAAGACCTGCCGCGTGACCAGGAACGGGGTGAGCATCTCGACGATCGTGACGAAGGCGAGCCCGCGGTCCACCAGGTAGTTCTCGTGGGTGCCGTAGCTGGCGCCCTTGCCGTCGACGTTGTTCTTGTACAGCACGACCTCGGATCCGGGTACCTGGGCGAGCCGTCGGGTCGCCGCGAGCATCACCCGCTCGCCCGCGACGTCCCACAGCACGCCGTCGCGCGGGTTGGTCACCTCGGGCGAGGAGTACTCCGGGTGCGCGTGGTCGACGTAGAGCCGCGCACCGTTGGTCAGGATGCAGTTCGCGGCGCTCGGGTCGTCGTACTCCTCGGACTCCGGCCGCTCGACCCGCTCCGGTGCCGCCGTGCTGCCGGCCGTCGGCCCGGAGGGCGCCGGGGCGTCGGGGTCGTCGGTGAGCAGCGAGGGGTGCGCCGAGGCTCGCTGGAGGTGGAATCCCCGGGCGTCGGCCAGGGGGTCCTCGTCGTCGTAGTCCCAGCGCGTCGGCGGGTGCCCGGGACGCCCGCCCTGCACGGACGCCCGGTAGGTGGTGACCACCTGGGAGCTCATCAACATCGGGTTGGCCGCCAGACGTCCCGGCGCCAGCACCCCGTACTCGGTCTCGATACCCATCACGCGTCGCACCGTCACGCACTCCACCCTATGCGGCGGTGCGGCACGCGCGGCGACCTGTCCACGTCCGGCGGTCTCGCGACCGCCGGACGTGCACAGGACCCTCGGTCAGAGGTACTGGCCGGTCGAGCTCACGGTGTCGATCGTGCGCGGCGTGCCGCTCTCGCCCTTCTTCGTGACGATCGTGCGGATGAACACGATGCGCTCACCCTTCTTGCCGCTGATCCGCGCCCAGTCGTCCGGGTTGGTCGTGTTGGGCAGGTCCTCGTTCTCGCGGAACTCGTCCACGCAGGCGGACAGCAGGTGCTCGACCCGGATGCCCCGCTTGCCGGTGGCCAGCAGGTCCTTGATCGCCGACTTCTTCGCCCGGTCCACGACGTTCTCGATCATCGCCCCGGAGTTGAAGTCCTTGAAGTACAGCGTCTCCTTGTCCCCGCTGGCGTACGTCACCTCGAGGAACTGGTTGTCCTCGTCCTCGGCGTACATGCGTTCCACCACCGAGCCGATCATCCCCTCGACGGCCGCGACGCGGTCGCCGCCGTGCTCCGCGACGTCGTCGCCGTTGATGGGCAGGTCCGCCGTGAGGTACTTGCCGAAGATCTCGGTCGCGCCCTCGGCGTCGGGGCGCTCGATCTTGATCTTCACGTCCAGGCGGCCCGGACGCAGGATCGCCGGGTCGATCATGTCCTCGCGGTTCGACGCGCCGATGACGATCACGTTGTCCAGACGCTCGACGCCGTCGATCTCGGCGAGGAGCTGGGGCACGATCGTCGTCTCGACGTCGGACGACAGCCCCGTGCCGCGCGTGCGGAACAGCGACTCCATCTCGTCGAAGAACACCACCACGGGCATGCCCTGGCTCGCCTTCTCCCGGGCTCGCGCGAAGATCAGCCGGATGTGCCGCTCGGTCTCCCCGACGTACTTGTTCAGCAGCTCGGGACCCTTGACGTTGAGGAAGAAGCTCTTCGCGTTCGGGTCCCCGCCGCGCTTCTCGGCCACCATCTTCGCCAGCGACGACGCCACCGCCTTGGCGATGAGGGTCTTGCCGCAGCCGGGCGGGCCGTAGAGCAGCACGCCCTTGGGCGGTCGCAGCCCGTGCTCCCGGTACAGGTCGGGGTGGGCGAACGGCAGCTCGACGGCGTCCCGGATCTGCTCGATCTGCGGGCCGAGGCCGCCGATGTCCTCGTAGGCGATGTCGGGGACCTCCTCGAGGACGAGCTCCTCGACCTCCGACTTCGGCACGACCTCGAACACGAACCCGCTGCGCATGTCGACGGTCAGGGCGTCGCCGACGCGCAGGGGCGTGCCCCGCAGGGATCCCGCGAGGCGGACGACCCGCTCCTCGTCGGCCCGGCCGACGACGAGCACCCGCTCGACGTCGAGGACCTCCTTGACCGTCACCAGCTCACCGATCCGCTCGAACCCGCCGGCCGAGACGACCGTCATGGCCTCGTTGAGCTTGACCTCCTGGCCGGGCGCCAGCTCGTCGAGATCCAGACCGGGGCTGGCCTGCACGTGCATCTTGCGGCCCGACGAGACGACGTCGACCGAGCCGTCGTCGTGCGCGGCGAGGAACGTGGCGTACGTCCCCGGCGGCTTCGCCAGGTCGTCGATCTGCTTCTTCAGCTCGACGATCTGGTCGCGCGCGGCGCGCAACGCCTCGGCGAGGCGCTCGTTCTTCGCCGCGAGCAGCGCCAGCTGCGAGTCGCGGCCCGACGGCGCGGCCTGGACCGGCTCCGGGCGGACAGGGTGGTCGGTCATCGCGTCCCCTCTCGTGCGGCCCGGGCGGCATCCTCCACCGGCGAGGAGGAACCCCCGAGACACAGCACACTAAGGGTCAACGCCGTGATCGCGTCGACCATTTCACGGATCGGTCGGCGTGTTCACACGATCCAGACCTCTTGTGACCTCTCCGTGACCGCACCGTGACATGCCGTGCGAGGGGCCCCGGGCCGGCGGTGACCCGCGTCGGGCTCATTCCTCGGGCGCCTGGCCGACCTCGCGCCGGACCCGGCGCAGCTTCTTGTCCGAGACCGGACGCTCGCCGAGGTCGTCCTCCGTCCACTCGGCGTCGGTGGTGCCCGGGTAGGACCCCTTCGCCGGACGCCGCTTGCGCTCGGGGGGCGCGACGCCGTCGGCCAGCCGTCGTGCGGTGATGAGGAACCCGGTGTGGCCGATCATGCGGTGCTGCGGCCGCACGGCCAGGCCCTCGAGGTGCCAGCCCCGCACCATCGACTCCCAGGCCGTCGGTTCGGCGAACCGGCCGTCGGCGCGCAGGTCCTCGGCCGTCCGCGAGAGCTGGGTGGCCGTGGCCACGTAGCACACGAGCACACCGCCGGGTGCGAGCGTGCGAGCGACCGCGTCGACGTTCTCCCACGGCGCGAGCATGTCGAGCACGACCCGGTCGACGGTGCCCGGCTCGACGACGTCGCCCACCCGGTCCGCGAAGTCTCCGACGTGCAGCTGCCAGGCCGGGTGCGCGCCGCCGAAGAAGGTCTCGACGTTGCCACGGGCGATGGCGGCGAAGTCCTCGCGCCGCTCGATCGAGTGCAGCTCGCCCGCATCGCCGACCGCCCGCAGCAGCGACAGCGTCAGCGCCCCGGAGCCGACGCCGGCCTCGACGACCCGGGCACCGGGGAAGATGTCGGCCATCTGGACGATCTGCCCGGCGTCCTTGGGGTAGACGACGGCGGCGCCGCGAGGCATCGAGAGCACGTAGTCGCTGAGCAGCGGGCGCAGGGCCAGGTACTCGATCCCCGCGGTGTTGGTCACCACCCAGCCCTCGGGGCGTCCGATGAGCTCCTCGTGGCGGAAGTAGCCCTTGTGGGTGTGGAACGTCGCCCCCTCGGCGAGGGTGACGGTGTGCATGCGGCCCTTGGGGTCGGTGAGCTGGACCTTGTCGCCGACGCGCAGCGGTCCTCGTCGTTCGTCGGCGCCGGTGGCGGCTGGAGAAGTCACGGGGGTCGAGTCTACTGACGATCGGGCGGACGGACCGCCGCGGCCACCCGCGAGACGTCGAGCACGCCGCTGACGCCGCCCGCGTCGACCACGGGCACGAGGCGTGAGCCTCGCGAGGTGGCTGCGAGCCGGTGCAGCAGCTCCGGCCCGCCGGATCCGGCGTCGACGGCGGAACCGGGCGCGAACGGGACGAGGACGGCGTCCACCGGGGTGGTCGGCGTCTGCGCCGCGGGGATGGCGGTGACGGCGCGGGGATCCACCCAGCCCACGGGCCCCCCGGCGGCGTCCGCCACCACGACGACGAGGTCCCCGGCGGTGCTCCCGGTGGCCGCCCGCACCACGTCCGCGACCGTCGATCCCTGCCCCACCACGAGGACGGGCATCGCCAGCGACCGGACCGTGACGGCACCGAGCCGTTCGCGGCGCCGACCGGTCCGCATGGCCTCGCCGGCGCCGGACCAGAGGAACGCGCCGATCAGCGCCGCCCACATGACCATGACCCAGTCGGGCCGCGCTCCGGACGCCAGGGGCCACAGCAGGGCCGCGGCGACGACTCCGACACCGACGGCGCGGCCGACCCACCCGGCCGCGAGCGTGCCGCGGGTGCGTGAGCCGGTGACCTTCCAGACCGCCGCCTCGAGCACCTGGCCGCCGTCGAGCGGGAGGCCCGGCAGTAGGTTGAAGAGACCGACGAACGCGTTCGAGAAGGCACCCGCGTACAGCAGGAGCGCGGGGACGGAGGCCACCGTCTGGGCCTGGAAGCCGAGCCAGAAGACCACAGCGAGCGCCAGGTTGGTCAGAGGCCCTACCACGGCGACGAGCGCACCGTCCAGGGGGCGGGCCGTGCCCCCGGAGTAGGCGGTGTGCCCGCCCCACAGGGTCAGTGCGAGCTCGTCGACGCGGTGGCCGCGCGCCCGCGCCACGAGGGCGTGGGCGACCTCGTGGCAGAACACCGAGGCGAACAACAGCAGCACGAACGCGAACGACACGACGAGGACGCCGGTGGTGTCCATCCGGGGCGCGAACGCACGGACGGTGGGAGCGAACAGGACGGTCAGGACGACGGCCGCGAGGAACCAGGACGGCGTCACCAGCACGGGGGCGCCGGCGACGCGGCCGATCCGCCAGCCGGAGGAACGGGGAGGCACGGGCTCAGGCTATCGGTGCGGCCCGTCGAGCAGCCTGTGGAGGACGCGCCCCGGGTGTGGGTGGCCCGCCGTAGGGTGGCGGGCATGACGACGACGGCGGACCTCGGCCCCGACCTCGCCCCGGACCCCGCGCGCTCTGCTGACGAGCCCACGGGCGAGCGCACCTCACGCCCGCCCGCGCTGTCGCCGTCGCGGGCGTCCGACTTCCTGCAGTGCCCGCTGCTGTTCCGCTTCCGGGCGATCGACCGGCTGCCGGAGCCGCCGTCGTCGGCCGCGGCCCGCGGGACGCTCGTGCACGCCGTCCTGGAGCGGCTGTACGACGCCCCGCTGGGCGAGCGCACCCGTCAGGCCGCACTCGACCTGCTGCCCACCGAGTGGGACCGGCTCGTGCAGGCCGAGCCGCGCTACGCGCAGCTGTTCCTGCCCGACGGCGACGCCGCCGACCAGCCGCTGACGTCGTGGCTCGACGGGGCGGGCCGCCTGCTCGGCACGTACTTCACCCTCGAAGACCCGAACCGTCTGGAACCCGAGGCGCGCGAGCTCTTCGTGGAGAGCCGCCTGGACGACGGCCCGCTGCTGCGCGGGATCGTGGACCGGCTGGACGTGGCGCCGGACGGCGCCATCCGGGTCGTGGACTACAAGTCGGGACGCTCCCCGCGCCCGGGGTTCGAGGGCAAGGCGCTGTTCCAGATGCGGTTCTACGGGCTCGTCGTCTGGCGTGAGCGCGGCGTGCTGCCGAAGATGCTGCAGCTCGTCTACCTCGGCGACGGCCAGGTGCTGCGGGCCGAGCCGAGCGAACGTGAGCTCCAGGTGACCGAGACCAAGGTCCGGGGGGTGTGGGACGCGATCACGACGGCGGCCCGCCGGGGCGAGTTCGTGGCCCGCCCGAGCAAGCTGTGCGGCTGGTGCGCCCACCAGGACCTGTGCCCGGAGTTCGGTGGGACTCCCCCGCCGATCCCCGAGGGCGCCCTGCGGGCGCGGCTCGGTCTGGACCTCTGAGGACCGGGCCGAACGGCTCAGACCAGCTCGAGCACCTCGCCGGCGGCCAGGCGCCGGACGACCGCCAGGTCGATGTCGGCCAGGCTCGCGGCGCGGCTGAGCCCGTCGCGCGGCTCCACGGGCAGGACCGCCTCGACACCCAGGGTGCGGGCGCCCGCCGCCAGCGCCGAACCGATCCCCGCCGGCGAGTCCTCGATCGCGACGCAGTCCTCCACGCGGACCCCGAGACGACGCGCGGCCACCAGGTACGGCTCCGGGTCGGGCTTGCCGCGGGTGACCTGGTCACCCGTGACGAGCGTGGCAAAGGCGCCCGGCACGTGGGCCGTCACGGCCTCGGCCAGGACGGCGTAGCTCATGGTCACCAGCGCGCAGGGCACACCGGCGTCGGCGAGCGAGGCGAGCAGCTCGCGCGCGCCGAGCTGCCACGGGACGCCGTCGTGGACCTGGGCGGTCACCCTCGTCAGCAGCCAGGAGACGATCTCCGGCACGGGCAGGTCGACACCGGCCTCCTGCAGCACGCCGGCCGAGACCTCGAGCGGGTTGCCGACGAGCTGCAGGGCCTGGGCGTGCGTCCAGGTCCCACCGTGCTCGGCGACCAGCTCGTGCTCGGCGGCGATCCAGTACGGCTCGGTGTCGACGAGGGTGCCGTCCATGTCCCACAGGACGGCGGCGGGCAGGGGGCGGGGCGAGGAAAGGTCGGGCACCGCACCATCGTACGGACGGCACCGGTGTCGTTCGTCGTCGTGCGGTCCCCGTCCGGTCGCGCGCTCCCGCACGGCCCTCCGGGCCGCGGTGCTGTATAGGCTTGTCAGATGAGCACCGAGCAGCCGGTCGGCCGCCACGCCGCACGTCAGACCGTCATGATCGCTGCGTTCGAAGGCTGGAACGACGCCGGCGGTGCCGCGACCGGAGCCCTGGAGCACCTGGCCGAGGTGTGGGGTTCCTCACCGCTGCGCGAGCTCGACCCGGAGGACTACCACGACTTCCAGGTGAACCGGCCCGTGGTCACCACCGGGCCGGACGGCCGGCGCACTGTCGAGTGGCCGACCACCACCGTGGCCGTCGTCGACCTCCCGGACCGGCAGGTCGTCGTCGTCCACGGCATCGAGCCGTCGTTCCGCTGGAAGGCGTACTGCCGCGAGCTGCTGGACATCGCCGAGGAGCTCGACGTGCAGACCGTGGTCACGCTCGGCGCGCTGCTCGCGGACGTCCCGCACACCCGGCCGATCCCGCTGACCGCCACGACGGAGAGCCCCGGCCTGCAGGCCGTGCTCGACGTCGAGCCGAGCACGTACGAGGGACCGACCGGCATCGTCGGCGTCCTCCAGCACGAGTCCGCGGCACGCGGGCTCCAGTCCGTCTCGCTGTGGGCGGCGGTGCCGCACTACGTCGCCAACCCGCCCTCGCCGAAGGCGACGCTCGCGATCCTCGCGCGGGTCGAGGAGCTCCTCGCGGCGGCCGTGCCCCTCGGCGACCTCCCCGAGGACGCCGAGGCCTGGCAGCGGGGCGTCGACGAGCTCGCCGGTGAGGACGCCGAGATCTCCGAGTACGTGCAGCAGCTCGAGGAGGCCAAGGACACCGCGGAGCTCCCCGAGGCCTCGGGAGACGCCATCGCCCGCGAGTTCGAACGCTACCTGCGACGCCGCGACCACGGTCCCGGCCGCGGCGGGCCGGGCCACGGCAGCCCCGACAAGGGCTGACGCCTCGTGCTCAGAGCCGGACCACTCAGAGCCGGACGCCGAGCAGGGCGTTGACGGCCCGGGCCACGACGCCCGGCGCGCCCTCCTCGTCGTGCGCGGTGTCGCGGCCGGGCGCCAGTGCGTGGTCGGCCCACGCGTCGACGGCGGCCAGCGCCCGGGGGGCGTCGAGGTCGGCGGCCAGCGCCGAGCGCAGGCTGGCCAGCAGCTCGTCCGCGGGGGGTGCCCCGTTGCCGGAGACCGCGGCACGCCAGCGGTCCAGGCGCGCCCGGCCCTCCTTGAGCGTCGAGTCGGTCCACTCCCACTCGCTGCGGTAGTGGTGGGCCAGGATGCCGAGCCGGACCGCCATCGGGTCGACGCCCTCGCCCCGCAGCGCGGAGACGAGCACGAGGTTCCCGCGCGACTTGCTCATCTTGTGCCCCTCGTACGCGACGAGCCCCGCGTGGACGTGCGCGGTCGGGGCGGCGTCCGGGCCGGCCAGCATGCGGGCGTGGGACACGGACATCTCGTGGTGCGGGAAGAGCAGGTCCGCTCCCCCGCCCTGGACGTCGAACGGCAGGCCGAGCCCGTCCCGGGCGATGACCGAGCACTCGACGTGCCACCCGGGCCGACCGGAACCGAGGACCCCACCGTCCCAGGCCGGCTCGCCGACCCGCTCGCGGCGCCACAGCAGCGGGTCGAGCGGGTTCGTCTTCCCCTCGCGGTCCGGGTCGCCGCCCCGCTCGGCGAAGAGCTCCGCCATCGTCGCGTCGTCGAGGCCCGACACCGTGCCGAAGGCCGGGTCGGCCGTGAGGTCCGCGTACACGTCGCCCAGGTCGGGCGTCGCGCCACCCGCACCCGGCTCCACGGGGACCCGGTACGCCGTCCCGTCGGCGAGCATCTGGGCGACGGCCCGGGCGATCGGCTCGACGTACTCGACGACGCCGGTCCACGGCTGCGGCGGGACGACACCCAGCGCCGTCATGTCCTCGCTGAACAGGGCGGTCTGCTCGCGGGCGAGGTCACGCCAGTCGACGCCGGTGGCCGTCGCCCGCTCGAGCAGCGGGTCGTCGACGTCGGTCACGTTCGAGCAGTAGGTCACCTGCTTGCCGGCGTCGGTCCACGCCCGGTGCAGCAGGTCGAAGGCGACGTAGGTGGCCGCGTGCCCGAGGTGCGTCGCGTCGTAGGGCGTCACACCGCACACGAAAGACCGGGCGGTCGCACCGGGGGCCGGGTCGACGAGGGCGCCCGAGGTGGAGTCGTGCACGCGCACCACGGGGCGGTGGCCGTCGGCGGGCGCGGGCAGCTCGGGGATCTGGGGGGAGGGCCAGGAATGCACGGGGCCAGGCTACCGGCGTCAGACCGGTGCGCCGGCGTCGGCCTCGAGGACCCCCGTGAGCAGGAGCACGACGACGACCGCCGCCAGGCCGTACCGGTAGTAGACGAACGGCTTGTAGGAGTAGTTCGACACGATCTTGAGGAAGCCGATGAGCACGACGTAGCCGACGGCGAAGGCCACGACGGTCGCCAGCAGTGTCGCCGCCGGACCTGCCGATCCTGTCGCCGCGGTGCCCTGGCCGGCCCGGACCAGCTCGTAGAAGCCCGACCCCAGGACCGCGGGAACCGCCAGGAGGAACGAGTAGTCGGCCGCGGACTTGCGGTCGAAGCCCATCGCGAGGCCCGCGGTGATGGTCGCCCCGGACCGGGACACTCCGGGGATGAGAGCCAGGACCTGCGCGAAGCCGAAGCCCAGGGCGCGACGCGGCGTCATGTCGCGCACCTCGAGCCGGCGCGAGGCGTAGGCGTCGGCCACCTGGAGCAGGATGCCGAAGATGACGAGGGTGGCGACCGTGAACCACAGGTTCCGCAACGTGGTCTCGATGTGCTCGGCGAACAGCACGCCGGTCACGACGATCGGCACCGAGCCGAGCGCGATGAACCAGGCCATCCGGGCGTCCAGGTCGTGGGCGCCCATCCGCGAGCGCCAGTCGGACCCGTGGTCGCCACGCAGCGACGTCCACCATCCGACGCAGGTGTCCCGGATGGTGCGCCGGTAGTAGAGCAGCACGGCGACCTCCGTGCCCATCTGCGTCACGGCAGTGAAGACGGCGCCGGGATCGGCACCGCCCACCAGCTCCCCGACGATGCGCAGCTGGGCGCTGGACGAGACGGGCAGGAACTCGGTGAAGCCCTGCACCAGGCCGAGGAGGATCGCTTCCCACGCACTCACGGGCGGCAACACTACCCGGGTGGACGACCGGTCCGGCGCGGTACCTCCGGCGCCGTCAGCGCCGCCGGTAGTGTTCCCGGCATGGAAAGACGCCAGGTGGGGTCCTCGGGGCTGCGTGTGTCCGCCCTCGGGCTCGGCACCATGACGTGGGGCCGGGGCACCGACGAGGCCGACGCCGCGACGATCCTCAAGGCGTTCGTCGACGCCGGGGGCACGCTGGTCGACACCGCGGCGTCGTACGGCGACGGCGACGCCGAACGTGTCCTGGGCGAACAGCTCACCGGCGCGGTCCCTCGCGACGAGCTCGTGCTCTGCACCAAGGGGGGCGTCCGGCACGGGCCCGACGGCCCGCGGCGGGACGCGTCCCGCGGGGCCTTGCTGGCCGACCTGGACGGCTCGCTGGCGCGGCTCGGCGTCGACCACGTGGACCTGTTCCTCGTGGCGTGCCCCGACCCGACGACGCCGTTGGAGGAGACGGTCTCGGCGCTGCGGCTCGCGGTGACCTCGGGCCGGGCGCGGTACGTGGGCCTGTCGAACTTCCCGGCCTGGTCGTCCGCCCGCGTGGCGACGCTCCTCGAGGCCGCCGACGGGATCGGGCTGGCCGCCCTGGAGCTGGAGTACTCGCTCCTGCAGCGCGGCGTGGAACGCGAGACGGTCCCGGCGTCCACCGCCCTGGGGCTCGGAGTCCTGGCGTGGTCGCCCCTCGGGCGCGGGGTGCTGACCGGCAAGTACCGGCGTTCGGTGCCGGTCGGGTCACGCGCGGCGTCGGACCACCTCGCCGGCTTCGTCGGGCAGTACCTGGAGGACGGCGACGCGGCCGCCGTGGTCGAGGCCGTCGCCACGGCCGCCGACGGTCTCGGCCGGGCACCGCTGGAGGTGGCCCTGGCGTGGCTGCTGGCCCGCCCGGCCGTCGCCTCCGCCGTCGTGGGGGCCCGCACGCCGGAACAGCTCGACGGGGTCACCCGCGCCCTGGACCTCACGCTCCCCGGCGAGGTGCACGCCGCCTTGGACGACGTGTCGGCGTTCGTCCCGGGCTACCCCGAGCGCTGGTAGGCGGTCAGGTCCGGGTCGCGGCACGCGCCGCGCGCGGCTCAGCGACCGTCGTCGTCCGCGTCCAGGTCGTCGTCCTCGTCACCCTCCTCGTCGTCCCCGTCGTCCCCGTCGTCCTCGTCGTCCTCGTCGTCGTCGTCGAGGTAGAACGGGGTGACCTCGGTGTACACCTGCGCCAGGGCGTCCTCGTACACCTCGAACGCGTCGGCGAGCACCTCGTAGGCGTCGTCGACGGCGGGGTCCTCGTCGCCGCGGCGGGAGGACACCGCGTGGTAGTGGCCCTCGAGGGCGGCGACGAAGCGGTCCAACGCGGCACGCGGATCAGCGGTCATGCTCTGACGGTAGCGTCATGCAGGGCACAATGGGCAGACGAAATCGCCGGAGCTCATCTCGGGAGGCGGACGCATGGCATCGAGCTGGCGCAAGCACGGACAGTACGAGTACCGCGTGGTCACGATCGACCGGGGCACGTCCGTGCCGGACGCACGCAGGATGCTCACCGACGAGGCCGAGTACGGCCGCTGGGAGCTCGCGCGCACCCGCTTGTACCTGGGCGGCGAGCGGCGGGTGTGGCTGCGGCGCAAGGTCATCCGGGCGACCTCGACGCTCTGACCTGCTCTCGGAGGTTCGGCGATGCAGACGTACCGCAAGGCCCGTCACGACGCACCGGCGGGGTTCTTCGACACCGAGGCGGCCGGCCTGCGCTGGCTCGCCGTCGACGGCGGTCCGCGGGTCGCGCGCGTGCTCGACGTGGGGCCGGGGCACCTGGACCTCGAACGGCTCGTCCCCGGCAGCGCCACACCGTCGGCCGCCCGGACGTTCGGCCGGTCGCTGGCCGCGCTGCACGACGCCGGGGCTCCGGCGTTCGGGACGCTCCCGTCGGGGGCCACGGAGGGCTTCTTCGGCCCGCTGGACGACCCGCTGGAGATGGTCGCCGGGTCCTGGTCCGACTGGCCCTCCTACTACGCCGAGGCGCGCCTGCGGCCCGTCCTGGCGCAGGGCCGGCGCCGCGGGGCCTTCGACGACGACGACGACGCCGCGTTCGACCGGGTCTGCGAGCGCCTGCCCCGGCTCGCCGGACCCGCCGAGCCCCCGGCGCGGCTGCACGGGGACCTGTGGTCCGGCAACGTGCTCTGGACCACCGCGGACGGCGCCGACGAGACCGACGAGGCCGACGAGGCCGCGCTGATCGACCCGGCCGCGCACGGCGGCCACCGCGAGACGGACCTGGCGATGCTCGCGATGTTCGGCGCACCGCACCTCGAGGAGATCCTCGCCGCGTACGCCGACGCGCACCCGTTGGCGCCTGGGTGGCGCGAGCGCGTGCGGCTGCACCAGCTCTACCCGCTGGCGGTGCACGCGGTGCTGTTCGGCGGCGGCTACATCAGCTCGACGCGCCGGCTGCTGGCCGAGCTGGGCGGAGACCTCAGCAGCTCATGAGCAGCCGGTCCAGCACCCGGGTGCCGAACCGCAGCGCGTCCGTGGGGACCCGCTCGTCGACGCCGTGGAACATCCCGGCGAAGTCCAGGTCGCCGGGCAGCCGCAACGGGGCGAACCCGTAGCCGGTGATGCCCAGCCGGGCCATGGACTTGTTGTCGGTGCCGCCCGACAGCGTGTACGGCAGCACGGCAGCCTCCGGGTCCTCGGCGTGCAGCGCGTCGACCATGGCGTCCACCAGGCCACCGCTGAAGGGCACCTCGAGCGACCGGTCGGTGTGGAGGGGCTCGACCCGCACGTGGGGCCCGGCGAGCTCGCGCAGCACGCCCATGGCCTCGGCGTCATGACCGGGCACGGTGCGCATGTCGAGGGTCGCCGACGCCGTGCCGGGGATGACGTTGGCCTTGTACCCGGCGTCGAGCTGGGTGGGGTTGGTGGTGTGCCGCACCGTGGCGCCGACGAACTTCGCGGCCGGTCCGAGGGCGGCCACCAGGGCGTCGACCTGGTCGGGGTCGGCACCGCCGGCCGGGTCGAACGGCAGACCGGTCAGGTCCGCCACCCCCCGCAGCAGCCGCTCGACCGTGGGTGTCAGCGTGTACGGCCAGGCGTGCGTGCCGATCCGGGCGACGGCCGCCGCGAGCTCGGTGACGGCGTTGTCGTGGTTGACCTGCGACCCGTGCCCGGCCCGGCCATCCGCGACCAGGCGGAGCCACGCGAGCCCCTTCTCCGCGGTCTGGACGAGGTACGCACGCCGGCCTCCCACGTCGACGGAGAACCCGCCGACCTCGCTGATCGCCTCGGTGGCCCCCTCGAACAGCTCGGGGTGGTGGTCGACCAACCAGCGCGCACCGAGCACGCCACCGGCCTCCTCGTCCGCGAACATGCCGATGACGACGTCCCGCGCCGGGCGGCGGCCCTCGCGCACCATCTGCCGCACGACCGCGAGGATCATCGCGTCCATGTCCTTCATGTCCACCGCCCCGCGACCCCACAGCATGCCGTCGATCTCCTCCCCGGCGAAGGGGTCGACGGTCCAGTCCGCCGCGGCCGCCGGCACCACGTCGGTGTGGCCGTGCAGCACCAGGGCCGGGCGTGACGGGTCCGTCCCGGCGAGCCGGGCGACGACCGAGGCCCGGCCCGGCGCCGACTCGTACAGCGCGGGCTCAAGACCGACGTCGGCGAGCAGCCCGGCGACGAGCTCGGCCGCCTTGCGCTCCCCCGGCCCCTGGTTCTCGCCGTAGTTCGAGGTGTCGATCCTCAGCAGGTCCTGGCAGATGCCGACGACCTCGTCCTCGGCGGTGGGACGGGTCACGTCGGGTCGCGGTGAGATCACGGGCCTACGGTACCCAGCCCGCGACCCGAAACGTTTTGGTTCCTGTCGAGCGCGGCTCCCGTCGGGCACTGTCGAGACATCCTTGCCCGCACCGAGTGAAGGAGCTCGACATGCGAAGACTCGCAGCCCTGACCGTGGCAGCCCTCGTGGGCGCCGCCGGTCTGGTGGTGGCCACCGAGCCGCCCGACGCCGAGGCGCACGGCGCCGAGGTGTTCCCCGGCAGCCGCCAGTACCTGTGCTGGGTCGACGGCCAGTCCGCGTCCGGCGGCCTCGACCCGCAGAACCCGGCGTGCGCCGACGCCTACGCGGCCGGCGGGTCCGCCGCGTTCTACAACTGGTTCGGCAACCTCGACTCCAACGGCGCCGGCCGCACCGAGGGATACATCCCCGACGGGCAGATCTGCGACGGCGGGGGCAACGGCCCGTACGACTTCTCCGGGTTCAACGCCGTGCGGGACGACTGGCCGACGACGCACGTGACGGCCGGTGAGACCTACCAGTTCCAGCACAACAACTGGGCCGAGCACCCCGGTCGGTTCGACGTGTACGTCACCGAGGAGGGCTGGGACTCCTCGAGCCCGCTCGCCTGGAGCGATCTCGAGCTCGTCGACACGGTGACCGACCCGCCGGACACCGGCGGACCGGGTGCCCTCAACTACTACTACTGGGACGTCACCCTCCCCGCCGACCGCAGTGGTGACCACATCGTCTTCACCCACTGGGTGCGCTCGGACAGCACCGAGAACTTCTACAGCTGCTCCGACGTCGCGTTCGACGGCGGGGACGGCGAGGTCACCGGGATCGGGGAGACCGACCCCGGTCCCGACCCGGACCCCGTGTGCCCGGACGAGGCCCCCGGGGTGCCCGGTGCCGCGATGGCCTCCGACGTCCGTGCGACGAGCGCGCACATCATGTGGGGCGTCGCCCAGGACGGCTGCGTGACCGGCTACGACGTCGTCGACCCGGCCACGGGCGACGTGCTGGCGACCACCGGCGGCTCCCCCATGGTGGATCTGACCGGGCTGGAACCCGAGACCACGTACGAGGTCGTGGTGCGGGCGCGCAACGACAACACGGGTGCGGTCTCGGCGACGACGGCCGCCACCTCCTTCACCACGCCCGCCGAGGACGACGACCCACCGCCCGTCGGCGACTGCACCGCCGAGGTCGGCGTCGTCAACGCGTGGAGCGGCGGCTACCAGGCCGACCTGGTCGTGACCGCAGGCTCCGACGCGCTCACGGGCTGGGAGGTGACCGTCGACGGCGCGACGGTCGACCAGGCGTGGAGTGCCGAGGTCTCCGGCAACGTCTTCACCAACGTGAGCTGGAACGGCAACCTCGCCGCGGGCGCCTCGACGTCGGCCGGTTTCATCGGCAGCGGCGATCCGAGCTCGCTGAGCGCGGTCTGCTCGGCAGCCTGAGCGAACCGTCCACGGCCGCAGCGCCGGTCTCCTGCCACGCATCGCGGCAGGAGGCCGGCGCTGTGGGGCACGTCAGGGCTGGGACGCCTCGGTGGGCCAGGGCTCCGACGGCTCGCGCGGGTCGTGCGGCAGCAGGGACGCCATCCACGAGTCGCGCAGGACGCCCCGCTGGGGGCGGTAGCGGCGCAGGATGCCCTCGAACCGGAACCCCAGCTTCCAGGCGACGCGGCGCGAGGGCCAGTTGCCGACGAACGCCTGCCACTGCAGGCGCTCCAGGCCCAGCCCTTCCGGGTCCAGCGCCCAGTCGGCCGCCAGGCGAGCTGCGGCGGTCGTCAGGCCTGTGCCGCGGGCGTCGGGCGCCGTCCAGTAGCCGATCTCCCCGGCCTGCTCCTGCCCCGGCGCACCCATCTTCCGGGTGATGCCCATCATGGCCAGCACCGGGCCGTCCACGCTGCCCGGCGCCCGCACGGCCCAGGTGAACATGGTCTCCTCGGCCCAGCCGGTGGGCACCGTCCGCGTGACGAAGCTCTCGGCGTCGGCGCGCACGTACGGGGACGGCATGACGGTCCACGCGGCGATCTCCGGGTCGGCGCACACCTGGGCGACCCGATCGACGTCGACGGCGGTGGGGACGGACAGCGTCACCTCGGCGCTGCGCAGGACGAACGGTTCCATGGGCGCATCCTGCCAGCGCGCGCCCGGTGCACCGCGGATCAGTCCTGCGCGGGTCCGGACCCCGGCGCGGCCCGGGGCAGCGGCTCAGGGTCGTCGCCGTCCTCCTCCGACCGGTCCGGCGGCGGGTCGGGACTGCCGTCGGCCGCGGCGGGCAACGGCACCGGGCGGTCACCGCGCAGGGTCGAGAAGACGGTCCAGACGACCGCGACGAGCGGCACCGCGACGACGGCCCCGAGGATGCCGGCGAGCACGGTGCCCGAGAGCACCGCCACCGCCACGACCACCGGGTGCAACGAGACCTGCTTGCCCATGATGAGCGGCTGCAGGACGTGCCCCTCGAGCTGTCCGATCGCGGCGATGCCGAGCGTGACGATGAGCGCCGTGACGAAACCCTGCGCGGCGAGCGCCACCACCGCGGCGATGATCATGGCCAACGGCGCGCCGATGATCGGGATGAACGCGCCGATGAGGACGAGCACGGCCAGCGGGGCCGCCAGCGGCACCCCGAGGATCTGCAGCAGCACGAAGGCGAGGACGCCGTCGATGAACGCGATGATGACCGTGCCACGGGCGAACCCGGAGAAGGTGTACCAGCCGGCTCCGGCGGCCTCCTGCCAGCGCCGGCGCTGCCGGGCGGGCACCTGCCCCAGGAACCAGCGCCACATGTTGGCGCCCGAGTGGACGAAGAACACGGTGCAGAAGATCGCGAGCGCGAAGACCATGAGGCCCTCGACCACCGAGCCTGCCCGTTCCGCCGCCTGCCCGGCGATGTTCTCCGCGTTGTCGCCGAGCCACTCCTGGCCGGCGTCGATCCACTCGTTGAGCTGCTCACCCGTGACCGACAGCCCGAAGGGCAGGTTCTGCAGCGAGTCGAGGATCTGGTCCACGCCGGTGTCGAACTCGCCGGCCAGGCGGGTCCACTGCCCCGCGACGGACGCCACGACGTACGTCAGCAGCCCTCCGAAGACGATCACGCCGCTGAGCAGCGCGAGCACGGTGGCGAGCACGCGCGGCATGACCCGGGCGTAGAGCTCGGCCAGCGGCCGGAACACCGACGTCAGGACCAGGGCGAGGAAGATCGCGACGAAGACCACCTGGACCTGGGTGGTCGCGTAGACCACCAGCGCGACGGCCGCGACGACGGCGACGAGCCGCCACGACCAGCCGCCCGTCGTGCGCAACCACTGCGGCACGTTCTCCGTCGCCTCGTACACGTCGATCCCTCCGGCTCGGGTGGTGCCAGTGTGCGGCGCGGGACGGCTCAGTGCACGGAGAACCCGCCGTCGACGTGGATCGACTGTCCTGTGACGTACGCCGACGCCCGGCTGGCCAGGAACACGGCGGCGCCGGCGAAGTCGTCGGGCACGCCGTTGCGGCCCACGAGGGTGCGGTCCGCGAGCGCCGCGACACGGGTCGGGTCGTCCTGCAGGCGCTGGTTCAGCGGCGTGAGGACGAAGCCCGGCACGAGGGTGTTCGCCGTGACGCCGTGGGGCGACCACGCCTCGGCCTGGGACCGGGCGAGCGACTCGAGACCGCCCTTGGAGACGCCGTAGGCGCCGCTGGTGACGAACGCCCGGTGCGCCTGCTGGGAGCTGACGTGGATCAGGCGGCCGTCGCCGCGGGCGGCCATGGCCGGCCCGAACCGCTGACCGAGCCAGAACGGTGCCTCCAGGTTGACGGTCATGGTGGCGTCCCAGACCGACTCGTCGATCTCCGCCATCGGCGGACGCAGGTTGATCCCGGCGCTGGAGACCACGACGTCGGGCTCGCCGAAGGGCTCCACCACGGCGTCGCAGACGGCCCGGATCCCCGGGCGCGACGACAGGTCGCCGACCACCGCAGCGGCCAGGCAGCCCGCCGCGGTGAGGTCGTCGACCGTGGCCTGCAGGGCGTCGCGCCCACGGTCCACGACGACGACGGCGGCACCCGCGCGGGCCAGCGCCGTGGCGATCGCCCGGCCGATCCCGGAGCTGCCACCGGTCACGACGGCGGTGCGGCCGTCCAGCGAGAACAGGTCCTCCACGTACGCCTGACCGGTCATCCGCGCAGCGTCCGGGCGAAGAAGGAGCTGGACGCCGCCACCACCTCGGCCTGGGCACGGGGGTCGTGCTGCTCCGGGATCACGAAGCCGTAGTGGCCCGCCGTGGGCGCGCCGACCGTGCCGCCGTCGGCCCCGGGGATCAGCTCGGCGTAGCGCACGCCGTTCCCGGCCGGCGGCGTGATGTCGTCCGCGGCGGCCCAGCGCACGCCCACCGGCACACCGACGGCGGCGAGGCTCTCCGAGGTGACCAGCGGCCCCACCGCCGGGCACAGCAGGAAGCCTGCCCGGACCCGCGGGTCGCGGTGGTCGGCGGCGGCCCGGTCCACCCAGCCGCGCACGTCGTCCTCGCCGTAGCGTGCGGCGAGCTCCTCGGCGACGCCCGGGTACTCCGGGATCGGCGGCGACTCGATCTGCCCGGTCAGCAGCGCCGCGTACGCGTTGGCGGAGACCCGAGCCCCGCACACGGCCGCCGCGGTGTAGCCGCCGAGCGAGAACCCGCAGGCCCCCACCGGGCCGCGTGCCTCCACGTGGTCGAGCACGAAGGACACGTCTCGCGGCCGTTCCCACCACCAGGCGAAACCCTCGGCGAGATACCCGTCGACGTGGTTGTTGCCGTGGTGGTCGACCGCGGCGACGTCGAAGCCGGCGTCCCGCAGGCCCGTGGCCCACCAGGCGAGGTCGGCCGCCGCGCCGCCGGTGCCGTGCGAGAGGACCACCAGGGGCGCGTCGGCACGGTCCGCGCGCCACACGTGCACGCGCACGGGCCGGTCGGCACCGGAGTCGATCGCGCGGCGGGCAGGGTCGGTCAGGTGCAGCGTCTGCGGTTCCACGGGCCGATCCTTCCATGCCGGACGATTCGCCCGCGAGACCAGCTCCGACGACCCCAGGACCGAGTTCGGGCACGGTGGACCACCGTCGCCGTGGTCGCTGCGCGGTCAGCGGGCGTCGTGCAGCTGGGCGAACTGCCACGCGATCGCGGTGGCGTCAGGGCCGGCGGTGTCGGTGAAGATGCCGACGGCGCCGGGGGTGGACCAGGCGTGGGCGAGCTCGTCGGCGTGCACGTACTCGATCAGCACCTGCCCGCCGGGGCCGCGATAGGTGGTCTGCTCGTACTCGTAGCGGATCCCGGCGGCCGGGTGGACGACGGTGTCAGGGACGAGCTCCGGGCTGCCGTCGAGCGCGTCGTCGACAACGAGGTCGACGACCGTGCGCCAGTGCTGCACCAGCCGCTCTCCGACGAGACTCGGCACGACGTCGTCGCTGCCGCCCTGCACGACCAGCAGCGGCACGGCGCGGGCCTGCTCGCCCATCTGCGCCCACGCCTGCCGTCCGGTGACCGACGGCGGGGTCGCGTCCGGGTCGTCCGGATCGACCTGGTCGAGACCGTACTCGCCGCCGGCCACCGAGGTGACGGTGGCGAACACGTCCGGGTAGGTGACGCCGAGGATCACGGCGGTGCCCGCGCCGGAGGAGGCGCCGGCGACGTGGATGCGCTCGGGATCGGCGCCGTAGCGCTCGACGACGTCGCGGGCCACGCCGGCCAGCAGCGCCGCCTCCCCGCTGCCGCGGACCTGGTTGCGCGGGTCGTCGGAGTTCCAGCAGTTGATGCGATGGGCGAACATGCGCTGGGTCGGGTAGACGACGATGATCCCCTCACGGTCAGCGAGATGGTCGAACTGGCTGGATCCCTTCATCGAGTTCCACCCGTACCCCGTCATCCCGCACCCGTGGATCGCCATCATCACCGGCAACGCCGTGTCGCCGTCGTGCTGCGGCGGAAGGTGCACCTGGTAGCGCTGGCGGGTGCCGTCTGCCCCGACGTGCACGTGGTGGTGGTCCCCCTCGCCGCTCCACCACGGCAGACCGAGCTGGAACACCAGGGTGAGCACCGTCACCATCCCCGCCAGGAGTCCGACGGCCCCGCCGACCCACCAACGACGCCGGCGCCGGCGCCGGCGCTGGCGGACGGCGGGCTGCTCAGGTCCGCCGTCGGGCGCGGAGCCGCTCGCACGCTCGGGTGCGGGCTCGGACACCGCTTCGGGTGAGGGCGCGGTCATGGGGTTCTCCGTTCGATGGTGCGTCTCCGTCGGACCGAGCCCAGACCCAGTTCTCGCCACACGGACAGACCGGAGTCGAGCCCTTGGCCCCCGGGGGCTCATGCGTCCCGGCGGCGCAGCAGCAGACCGGCGACGGCGAGCAGCACCGCCACCCAGCCGACCAGGACGAGAGCGCCGTGCCACGGCTCACCGAGCCAGCCGCCGTCGGCCGAGGGCGCGGACAGGTCCACCCAGCGCTGGGACGCCGGGTAGGTGAAGAGCAGCTTGCCCGCGATCGTGGGCAGCAGGGACGCGAGGTTCTCGCCCCAGGCCGGCGGGTCGCCCCCGAACAGCAGGCTCAGCGCGACCGGCGCGGCGAGCAACAGGCCGAGCGAGATCGCGATGCCGCCGGAGACGCTGCGGACCAGCGCACCGATCGCGAACGCGATCAGGGCCACGAGCACCAGATAGGCGACACCGCCGAGCACGGCAGACCAGTACTGCGGGTCGTCGAGGTGAACGTCGACGTCGTTGCCCGCCAGCAGCCCGGTCGAGAGCGGCACGGCGGCGGCGAACGAGACGGCCGCCACCACGAACGTGGCACAGCCCAGCACCAGCGCCTTGGTGCCCAGCACCGGCAGCCGGCTCGGCACGGCCGCGAGGCTGCTGCGGATGGTGCCGGTGCCGTACTCCCCGGCGATCACCAGCGCCCCGAGCACGGCGACCACCAGGGCACCGAAGTCGGTGCCGGGCGCACGGTGAAGTCGACACCGTCGACCGCGGTCGTGGCGCCGTAGCGCTTCGTCAGGGACTGCGCCTCGATCACGAGCGGTCCCGGTCTCTGGTGTGCATGACACCACCCGACACCGTGTTGCCGCCACAGGGTCAAGGAGCCTCGGTCAGCGACTCGAGCGCGACAGCGCGAGCACGCCAGGCGACGCGGTCGTGGCGGCAGCCACGGTCACGGCAGGGGCAGGTCACGCAGCTCGCGACGGGAGGTGATGGCGAGCTTGCGGAAGATGGCCCGCAGGTGGGCCTCGACGGTTCGTGGGCTGAGGAAGAGCTGCGCGGCCACCTCGCGGGAGGTAGCGCCGGTGGCCACCAGCCGTGCCACGTGCAGCTCCTGGGCGGTGAGGTCGTCGGTGGGCTTCTCCGTGCGTTCGCGCGGATGCTCGCCGGTGGCGCCCAGCTCCCGGGCAGCGCGGGCGGCGAAGGCGTCCACTCCCATGCCTGTCAGCATCTCGTGCGCGGTACGCAGCTGCTCGCGCGCGCCCTGCCGGCGTCCCTCGCGGCGCAACCACTCGCCGTAGACCAGGTGGGCGCGGGCCAGGTGAGTGGCCATCCGGCTGCGTCCGAGCTGGTCGATCGCCTCCCGGTAGTGCTCCTCGGCGTCCGGCCCGGTGCTCAGCAACGCCCGCGACCGCGCGTACAGCCCCAGCCCCCACGCGGTGCCGCTGGCCTGGGCCCGCACTCTGAGCTGTTCCAGCGCCGCGTCAGCCCGTCCCGGCTCGCCGGCGTGCACGCAGGCCTCCACGAGCTCGGGCAGCGCGATGCTGGCGAAGGTCAGCTCGCCGCGTTCCACCGGCACGCTCGCCGCGGCGAGAGCCTCGCCGTAGTTGCCCAGTCCGTTGTGCAGCGCGGCCATGGCGACGTCGGCCAGTCCGAGCGTCGCGCCCTCTCCCCTCCCCTTCGCCTCGGCCACCATCGTGGCGTGCAGCGCGGTCGTCTCCGCCCGGCGCCCCTGCCAGGCGGCGAGGATGAGCCGGGCGTTGGGCAGCGGCGGGCCCCCGGTCGCGCTCCGGATCGCGGCCTCCTCGGCCACCAGCTCGGCGGCACGGCCCAGGTCGCCGGTGAGCACCAGTACCGAGGAAAGAGCGTTGAGGGCCGCCGGGAGCCGTGACAGCGCGCCGGCCTCGCGGGCGAGACGCACGTCGAGCTCGGCCAGCGCGTGCACGGCGTCGTCGTCCCACCCGGCGGGCGACGAACCCGAGCACCTGTGCCGACGCCTCGTCCAACCACTGCACGTCGTCCACCAGGCACAGCAATGGTCGCTCCTCGGCGACCTCCGCCAGCAGGCTGAGCACGGCCAGCCCCACCAAGAACCGGTCCGACGTCGGACCGATCGCCTGCCCGAACGCTACCCCCAGCGCTCTGCGCTGGGGCTCCGGCAGCGCGCGCACCCGCTCCAGCGCCGTCGCGCACAGCTGGTGCAGGCCGGCGAACGCGAACTGCACCTCCGACTCGGCAGCGGTCGCCCGGTCCACCCTGAACCCGGAGGCCACAGCCACGTCACCGGCGTGCTCCAGCAGCGTCGTCTTGCCGATGCCGGCCTCGCCACGCACCACGAGTGCCCCGCTGCGGCCCGCCCGCGCGTCCGCGAGGAACCGATCGACCACCGCCGCCTCGGTGCGCCGCCCCAGGATCCTCACCAGGCACGCCTCCGTCTGCTCGGACCGCCGTCCTTGCGGACCGGGCTCGGGCCAAGTCCCCGACCAGGCCATTCTCACCGAGACGAACCACCGCGACCAGAGACTTCACCCGCGACCGACGACACGACCCGGGCGCGTGCCGCGGACGGGTGCCCGCAGCGGCCGGCTGGCGCGGTCCGGCTCTCTTCCGCCTGTCCTCGTTGGACCCTCGCTCACGTGCGTGATTCGCGCTAAAGGTGTCGCGACGTCGCGTCACCGGACGCCCGTGCCGCCGTCCTTGCCGGTGTCCTTGCCGATCCAGCCCAGGTGCGTGTGCGTGAACGCGTCGGCCAGCTTCAGGCCGTACCCGAGCGCGCGGTCGAGTCCCACGTGGAAGGCCCAGGCGAGCGCGATCAGAGCCAGCCACCGCGACAGCGTCGGGGCGCCGATACCGGCCGCGAGCGCCGCGACCGCCAGGCCCAGCGGCCAGACATAGGTGTGGACGGCGTTGTAGGTGACCGCGCCGGCGGCCGGCGACCGCAGGTACCCGACCATCGACAGGTCGAACGCCAGGAGGACAGCCAGGGGGAACCACCACAGTGCCGGCTCGATCGCGAGCGTCCCGGCGATCGCCACCGCGACCACCAGTCCGTTCTCGATCCGCTCGATCGTCGCCGGCCGCAGGCCGCCGCGCGCGACGCCGCCGGCGATGGTGCTCAGGTCCGTGTCACTCATGTGGCCATCGTCGCCGACCCCGCGCGCCTCCGCGTCGGTGATCGTCACGTACACCGAGCCTTCGACCGACGCGGGCGTGGCCGCGAGGGACGTGGCGGGCGACAACACCCGCCTCACGACGCCTCGGTCCCACCTCGCTCCCGCGGACGCAGCCTGACGGTCGGCAACGGTGGGGCAGGCAGCGCCCGCGGCTGCCCCGACGGGAAGGGACCGAACAGTTCCGGCGCTCCCGCGTCCCGAGGACCGGCGGGCTCGAACCCGAGCTCTGCCTGGTAGCGGCGGCGGAACTCGACGATCTCGTCGTGGTCGCGCCCGACGAAGTTCCACCACATCACGATCTGCTCGTCCCACGGCACGCCGCCCAGGAGGATGACCCGGCCGCCCGCGGCTCCCGCCGCGATGGTCAACGACTCCGACCCCGGCGGGAGGTAAGCCAGGGACCGGTGGCCGACGGCGGTCGAGCCGACCACGACGTCGTCGCTCTCGGCGAGCACGGCGTGCTCGAAGTCGGCTCGCACGTCCAGCCGCACGGAAGCGCCGGGGGCGAGGACCAGCTCGGCACCGAGCAGGTCGGGTGTGCGCGTGTCGACCGGCGAGGCCGAGTCCAGGAGCTCTCCGAGGAACACACGGGCCGTCGCCCCCGGCAGGGCCACGGGCTCCGGCGTGTACCGCACGAACCCGTTCGCGCCGTGACGGTTCTCCTCGGGTAGCGCGTACCAGAGCTGCACGCCGTGCAGCACGCTGGTCCCTGGGTCGCTGATCTCCTGATGGGTGATGCCACGCCCGGCGATCATCAGGTTGAGCGATCCCGGGACGACCGACGCCGCATTCCCGCCGGAGTCGAGGTGGTCCACGCTTCCCGTGAACAGCCAGGACACCGTGGCCAGCCCGGTGTGCGGGTGTCGTGGCACCAGCATGCCGCCGGTGTCGGCGACGTCGTCGGGGCCGAAGTGGTCCAGGAAGCACCACGCCCCGACCAACGACCGTTTCCGCTGAGGCAGCGTGCGATGCACGTTCATGGCGCGCGGTCCGCCGAGGGCGACGGGTCGCGCTTCGAGGACCTGGACGGCGGCGTGCGAGCCGCCGGGCCCGAGCACCTCGAGCTCGGGGCGCACGTCGAGGTTGGTCATCGGACGAGCCTTCCTTCGATGTCGCGGGGGCGCACCGGGTGGCCGCTGAGGATGGAGATCCTGTTGAACGCGTTGATGGCGACAGCCACCCATTCGGCGGCCACGAATGTCGCGTCACCGAGGGTCGATCGGGCGCTGGACAGCTCGGAAGCAGCAGTCTCACCGAGAGGGAGGACCGTCGCTGCCTCGGCCACGGCCAGCACCGCCCGTTCTCGGTCGTCGAACACCCCGACGTCACGCCAGCCCGGCAGCAGGTCGAGCTTCTGCTGCGGGACGCCCGCCTCTCTCGCCTCTCGGGAGTGGAGGTCCAGGCAGAACACGCAGCCGGTGATCTGCGACGCACGCACCTTGATGAGCTCGGACTCGTGCGCGAGGAGCCCTCGCTGCGAGGCCGCCTCACGGGTCGCCACCGAGAAGGCCACCAGCGCGCGCCACGCCCCCGGCATGGCCTTGTCCAGGTACGGACGCGTGGACGGTTCGGCGAGTTCACCCATGGTGGCACTCAAGACCGTGTTCCCTGCACAGGGTCAAGCGACCTGAACCGCCGGCCGGGTGAGCGGAGTTCCCGCCTGCTCGGTGCGAGCACCGAGGCGTCCGTCCACGCGTGCGTCCGCTGCCGAGGTGTGTCGCACCCGCCCTCGTTGGTAACGTCTCGCCGAGCACCCGTGCTCGGCATCGGGGGACGACGTCGACGTCCCCCGCCCAGTCCGTCCGATGCCGCGTGGCGGAGGGAGAGCAGTCGGTGCACCTCATCGGAAGGCAGTCGGAGCTCGAGACGGTCGAGCATGTCCTGGGCGAGGCATTCGCCGGGCGAAGCCAAGCGCTCGTCGTCCTGGGCGAGGCGGGCATCGGCAAGACGGCCCTGCTCGACCACGCCGCCGACGTCGCCGCACCGGCCGGGTTCACCGTTGTCCGCGCCATCGGGCACGAGTCCGAGCAGCAGCTGGCGTTCGCAGGGCTCCACCAGCTGTGCGCGCCGCTCATGGAGCACGCGCACGTGCTGCCCGCCCCCCAGCGGACCGCCCTGGACGTGGCGCTGGGCAGAGGGGCGGGCACGCCCCCGGACCTCTTTCTCGTCGGGCTCGCCACGCTCTCGTTGCTCGCCGAGAGCGCCGAGCAGCGGCCGCTGCTCTGTCTCGTGGACGACGGGTCGCTGCTCGACACCGCCTCGGCGCAGGTCATCGCGTTCGTGGCACGGCGGCTCGCCGCCGAGCGACTGGCGCTGATCATCGCCACCCGAGAGCTCTCCGACGAACGGGGATCGCGCTTCGCCGGTCTCCGTCCCCACACGATCCACCCCCTCGGGGACTCCGACGCCCGAGCCCTGCTGGCATCGACCGTCCGCACGCCGATCGGCGACGTCCTGAGAGACCGTGTGGTCGCCGAGGCTCGAGGCAACCCGCTCGCACTGCTCGAGCTCCCCCGGGCCACCAGAGCGAGCCAGCTGGCGAGCGAGCTGGCGGTGCCTGCGACGGCGCCTCGCCGTGTCGAGGAGGCCTATCGTCAGCGTGCTGCAGCGCTGCAGCGGGACACCCGACGGCTGCTGCTCATCGCCACGGCGGAGCCCACGGGCGACCCGACGCTGCTCTGGGAGGCCGCCGCGCACCTCGGCATCCGACCCGACGCCGCCGCTGCGGCGGAGGACGCCGGCCTGCTCGAGATCGGGTCGAGGGTGAGCTTCCCGCACCCTCTCGCTCGATCAGCCATCTACGGCGGGGCCCACCCGGACGACCGCCGCCAGGCGCACGACGCGCTCGCGCGTGCCGTCGGTACCCGGAGCGACCCCGATCGTCGCGCCTGGCATCGCGCGAACGCGATCCTCGGGACCGACGAGGCGGTCGCGGCCGAGTCGGTCGCCGCTGCCGAACGAGCGATCGCTCGCGGCAGCTTCGCGGACGCGGCGGCGTTGCTGGAACGGGCCACGGAGCTCACTCCCGAACCCAGCGCCCGGGCAGGGCGGGCGATCCTGGCTGCGCAGGCCATGCACGAGGCGGGCGCGCCGGACCAGGCGCTGCGTCTGCTGGCCGTCGCCGAGGAAGGCTCGCTGGACGGCCTCGATCGTGCACGGGTCACCCTGTACCGGGCGATGATCGACTTCGACACGACATCCGGGAACGGTGCTCCGGCTCGTCTCCTGGCGGCGGCCGAGACGCTCGCACCTCTCGACCCCGGCCGGTCTCGTGAGGCCTACCTGCTCGCCCTGAACAGCGCACTCGTCGTCGGTGGGGTGCCCGGCCACGTCGGCGCCGAGGACGTCGCCGCAGCCGCGAGGCATGCCCCGTCCCTGCCCGGCCCGCCCGAGCCGGCTGACCTCCTCCTCGACGCGCTGGTCAGCGCCTCCACGAACGGTCTCGCGGACGCCGTGACCGAGATCGGCGATGCGTTGTCGGCGTTCGAGCCGTACGACCCGGCCGGCGAGGGCCCGCTGCACGAACGCACCGGCCGGTGGCTCGTGCTCGCGGCCCGCAGCGCCGGCGCGGTGCTCGACGACGAGACGACCCACCGCCTGCTGCACCGCAACGTCGAACGCGTCCGTCGCGCCGGCTCCCTGACGGCCCTTCCCTCAGCGCTCGTCCATCTCGCGTGCATGCTGGTCCTCACAGGCGACTTCGAGAAGGCCGCGGACCTCGCCGCCGAGAGCAGAGCCGTCGCCCGGGCCACCGGCGTCGTGCCCCTCGCCTCCGCGGACCTGCTGCTCGCCGCGTGGCGCGGGCGTGAGGACGACGAGAGCCGGCCCTCGGCGACGTCCGACGCCGACGCCGACGGTGCGGCCGGCGGCGTCGCGCAGTACGCCCTCGCCGTGTCCCGCAACGCGAGCGGTGACTATGCCGGGGCCGCCGACGCCGCGACGCGCGCGAGCCGGTCGCCCGAGCTCTTCGTCCGCAGCCTCGCGCTCCACGAGCTGGTCGAAGGGTCCGTCCGTGGGGCGCGACGCGACGACGCCCGCCCTGCGCTGCACGAGCTCACGGTCCTGTCCTCCGCGTGCAGGACGCCCATGGCGCGCGGCCTCGCCGCCCTGGCTCAGGCGCTCCTCGTCGACGACAGCGCTGCCGACGCCGGCGCGGCCGAGGAGCACTACCGCGAGGCGATCGACCAGCTCGGCGCCACCCGTATGGCCGCGCACCTCGCGCGCGCTCACCTCCTGCACGGCGAGTGGCTGCGCCGTCGGGGCCAGCGGCACGCTGCGCGCAAGCGGCTCCGTACAGCGCACGAGTCCTTCGTCGCCATGGGAGCCGAGGTGTTCGCCGAGCGAGCTGCGCGTGAGCTCCGTGCGACCGGGGAGCACCCGCGAGCACGCGGCGCAGGGCCGTCCACGGCGCTGACGGACCACGAACGTCACATCGCACGGCTCGTGGCGGCCGGCGCGACGTCCCGAGAAGTCGCCGCCGAGCTCTTCCTGAGCCCTCGCACGATCGAGGCCCACCTGCGCAACATCTACCGCAAGCTCGGCATCACCTCCCGTCGCCAGCTCCGGGAGCTGCTCTGAGGCGGTGCCCTGTCCTCGACCGACGGGCAGGCCTTGACACTGTGGTGGGCACACACCGTCGACTGGGGATGTGAGGTGCACCACACCCCCGGTGCACCCCCGACCGAAGGAGCATCGTGCCCGCACCGACCGTCGTTCTGGTGCACGGAGCATTCGCCGACTCGTCGAGCTGGAACGAGGTCATCGCCCGGCTGGACGAGGACCACGTGCCGGTGGTCGCCGTGGCGAACCCGCTGCGCGGCCTCGCCGAGGACGCGCGCTACCTGTCGGACGTCCTCGACGCCGTCCCGGGAGAGGTCGTCCTCGTCGGGCACTGCTACGGCGGGATGGTCATCACCGAGGCCGGCACGCGCGAGACCGTCACCGCGCTGGTCTACGTCTCGGCCTTCGCCCCGGACCACGGCGAGAGCGCCGACGAGCTCTCCCGCCGGTTCCCGGGGAGCACGCTGCGCGACACGGTCGCGGGCTACCCGGTCCGCACGAGCGGGAGGGAGCTCGTCGTGCGTCGCGAGGCGTTCGCCGCGCAGCTCGCGGCCGACGTCCCAGCGGCGCTCTCCGCCGCGATGAGCGCGGCGCAACGCCCGGTGGCCGAGAGCGCGCTGTCGGACGTCCTCGTGAGCGCCGTCCCCGCATGGCGGACCCGTCCGAGCTGGTTCGTCTACGGCGACGCGGATCGCACCATCCCCACCGCAGCGCTGCAGCTCATGGCCGACCGGGCCGACGCCGCCGTGCGGCGGGAGATCTGGGACGGGTCGCACGCCCTGGAGGTCTCGCGCCCCGACGCCGTCGCGGACGTCATCCTGGACGCCGTGGACGCCGTCGCGCGCAGGCCGTTGTAGCGTCACGACCATGCACACCGTCGAGAAGGCCGAAGCGCTGAAGGCGCTCCACGAGGCCCCCGAGATCCTCCGCGTCGTGAACGTCTGGGACGCGATCAGCGCCCGGGCGGTCGCCGACCTGCCCGGTACGCACGCGATCGCCACCGCCGGGCACTCCATCGCCGCGAGCCACGGGTTCGCGGACGGCGAGATCCCCTTCGACGTCGCGCTGTCCGCCGTGGCGCGGATCGTTGAGGCGACCGACCTGCCGGTGACCGCCGACCTCGACGCTGGGTTCGGCGACCCGGGCGAGTCGGTCCGGCGCGCGATCGGTGTCGGCGTCGTCGGCGCGAACGTCGAGGACCGCCTCGTGCCGCGGCCGGAGGCGGTGGCGAACGTGGAGGCCATCGTGCGCGTGGCCAAGCAGGAGGGCGTGCCGTTCCAGCTCAACGCGCGCACGGACGCGCTGGTGCGCGGAGGTGACCGGCCGCTGTCCGAGAGCCTCGACGACGCCGTCGACCGCGGCCGGGCGTTCCTCGATGCCGGCGCGAGCCTCGTCTTCGTGCCCGGAAAGCTCGACCGCGAGTCGACCCAGCACCTCGTCGCCGGGCTCGGCGAGCGCCGGCTCAGCGTCATCGGCGTGCCCGGGGCGCTGACCGCGTCCGAGTACGAGGAGCTGGGCGTCGCCCGCGTGTCCTACGGACCGCTCACGCAGCGGGTCGCCCTGCGGGCGCTGCGGGACCTGGCCACGGACCTCTACGGCGACGGGGTCGTCCCCGCCGACACGCCCGCGCTCAACTGAGGCCTCCCAGACCTGGGAGCCGAGCATGCTCCGACGGCCTGGCCGGACGGCCGGACGGGCCGTCAGGGTCTGCTCGGCGGCGCTGTCAGCGCGGCAGCGCCGCAGCAGCGGCGACGACGCTGTTGACGATGACCGCCGTGACCGTGCGGGTGACCGCCTTGGCGGAGGCCTCTGCTCCCCAGCTGCCCTCGGTGAGCTCCTCGGCGCGAGCGATCACCGGCGAGGTCCACGGGATGTCGCGGTCGAGCTGGGGCATGGTGCCGCTGCCGTAGAGCAGGGCGGCGAGCGCGGCGGTGCGTGGGGTCGGTTCGACACGGTCGACGAGCACGGCCCGCACCTCGCCGAGCACCCGCGCCCTGCGGCCGCTGTCGCCCTCCTCGAGGACCGACGACGTGAACAGGCCGAGCGCCTTGCGGGTGCGCCGGTGCAGGTCGCCTCGGTCGACCAGCCGGTCCAGCAGCGGCTGGCGCAGCGACGGGCCCGTGGCCGCCAGGACGGTCTGCACCCCGCGGGCCTTGCCCGCGACGTACTCCCAGCTCGTCCGCAGGAGCGGGTCCGCGGGCGGCCGGTCGCCGACGGCTCCGACGACCAGCGACCCCGTCCGGCCCGTCGAGGTCTGCACGTGCTCGCCGAGGCTCAGGTCGGCGAGGACCGCGCCGGCCAGGACGTAGTACAGGGTCCCCTCGCCGGCGATGGTGCCCGAGCCGGGCTGGAACAGCAGCAGCAGGAGGTCTTCCGCCAGGGTCGGCTCGCCGGGGAAGCTCGCGCTGTCGGTGGTCTGCGGTGCTGTCACCGGCGCGGGCCGCGCGTCGTCCGGGTGCTCAGTCGTCATCAGTCGTGTCCTTCACCTCGTGCTCGGGCAGGTTCTGCTCGAGCTCCTTCGCCAGGGCGTGGGCGCGCCCGATGACGTCGAGCTGCGCCGGGTTGTACAGGTCGTGCAGGGCGTCGGCCATCGTCTGTGCGGTGAACGACGGGTCCTTGGCCAGGTGCGCCGCCGGATCGGTCAGCCAGGGAAAGTCGCGGTTGTTGCGCACGATGGTCGCGGCCAGCCGGTCCACCAGCCCGCGCCGGGTGACCTCGTCGGCGTCGGCGGGCAGCTCGTCGAGCTCGGCGCCGACGCCGTCGGTGTCCGCCGCCACGAGCTTCTGGATGTCGGCCAGCGCCGACTCGTCGTAGAGCTGGGTGTAGATGTGGACGATGGACCGGTCCGCCTCCGAGAGCCGGGTCGCCACCGACTCGAAGCCGGCCGGGATGTCCGCGGGGGCGTCGTCGCGCAGGATGACAGCGAGGTCCGCCCGCGCCTTCTCCAGCCGAGCGATGCCCTGCTGCAGCTCCGTGTCGAGCGCGCGCAGCACCTCCGGGGTGCTGTCGGTCCGGGCACTGACGTCACCGATCTGGGCGAGCGGCACACCGAGGCCGACGAGACGCCGGATGCGGAGCAGGGTCACCAGGTGCTGCACGTCGTACTGCTTGTAGCCGTTGTACCGGCGCTCGGGCTCGTCGAGCAGGCCGGTGCGGTGGTAGTGACGGATGGTGTTCACCGTCGTGCCCGCGCGCTCGGCGAGCTCTCGGGTGCTCCACGGCATGTCGGCTCCTCTCGTGCGGCCGAGCGACGGGCGGTTCCCGGCGACAGGGGGGGCCGGCGGTGGAGGGCAGCCGGGGGCCACCCTCCACCGAGGTGTCACTCGCCCAGAAAGGACTTCAGGGCGTCGTTGACCTCGTCGCCGTGCGTCCACAGCAGTCCGTGCGGCGCGCCGTCGACCTCTACGTAGGTGGCGTCCGGCAGCGCCTGCCGGAACCGACGCGCGGTGGCGTCGATCGGCAGGATGTTGTCCTTCGTGCCGTGCAGGATCATGGTCGGCTTGCCAGCGGCACGCACCGCCTCGACGTCGGTCCGGAAGTCCTCGATCCAGGCCGGGACGACGGCGTAGGCGGCCACCGGGGCGCTGCGGACGGCGACGTTCCAGCTGGCCGAGACCACCTCAGGGCTGATGAGCGAGCCGAGCGTCTCGTCCAGGTTGTAGAAGTTCTTGAAGAACTCCGTGTACCACGCGTACCGGTCGTCCTTGGCGGCCGCGGCGATGCCGTCGAAGACGTCCTGCGGCACCCCCTCGGGGTTGTCGTCACGCTGGACGAGGAACGGCTCGAGCGACGCGAGGAACGCCAGCTTGGCGACGCGCTCGTGACCGTGCCGGGCGACGTAGCGGGCCAGCTCGCCGGTACCCATCGAGAAGCCCACCAGCACGACGTCGCGCAGGTCGAGGGTCTCCAGCACGGTGCTCAGGTCCACGGCGAAGGTGTCGTAGTCGTAGCCGTGGTGCACCTTCGAGGACTGGCCGAACCCGCGCCGGTCATAGGTGATCACCCGGTAGCCCTGGTCCAGCAGCTCCCGGGTCTGACGCTCCCAGCTGTGTCCGTCGAGGGGGTAGCCGTGGATCAGCACGACAGGCTGCCCGCTGCCCTGGTCCTCGTAGTACAGCTCGACGGGCGTGCTGTTCTCGTTCCCTACGGTGATGTAGCCCATGCTCCTGGTCCTTTCGGTTCCCGGCCGGCAGAGGGACGGCCGCTGCTCCCAGTAGATGCCGTGTGGCAACAACACGGTCAAGCCCTCACGGCGTCCCGCTCACCAGGCTCGCTCGGCGGCGCGCACCTCTCCGCTGCCGACGGCGGCCACCAGCTCGGCGTGGTCGGCGTGCGTCTGCTCGGCATAGGCTCGACCGAACCCGAGGATCCCGTCCGCGAAGGCGGCACCTCGGCCCATGTAGCCGGCGATGGCGGCCGGGTCGCCGCTGCGCGCGTGGGACTTGGCCAGGGCGTGCCCGCAGGCGTAGGCGAACTGCGGCAGGTAGCCGGAGATCTGGTCCCCTCGCGGGATGATCTTCATGTCACGGAACTGGCGCACGTAGTAGTCGAAGCCGTCGACGCGGAGATGGCCGAGGAAGATGTCGCTGGCGGTCTGCATGAGACGTTGGCCGACCACCACGCGTTCGCCGTGGTTCGAGAACTCGCTCGGACCGAGGAACTCCTCGTACACCGACGCCGTGGCTTGCTTCACCTGGGAGAACAACGGCTGCTGCCCGCTGTCGCCCTCCAGCAGGTGGAGCCAGACGCGCATCCCGACGCTCCCCACGCCGACGACCTGGCGGACGGAGTCGACCCGGGTGAAGCGGCTGACGAGGCGGCGCAGGTGGGGCGGGATGGAGGCGAGGTACGTGTCGTAGAGCTGCTCGTAGGCGGCGACCTGTTGCTCCCGGCTCAGTCCGTCGTCCACCCGCTTCATCGGGTCCCGGAGGATCCGGCGACGCCCGCCCTCCTCGGTCGCGAGCTGCTGGGCCGCCCCGTGGTGGGTCCGCTTCCTGGACTGCTTCTCGATGAGGCGGACGGCGGCCTCGGCGTGCTGCGAGGACAGCCGCTTCAGCGGCACGTCGGGCGGGATCCGGTCGTACCAGACGTCCAGCTCCCCCATGCGGGCGTACCGGCGCATCGCCGTGCGGTATCCCTCCACGGCGGCGGCCGCCGAGCTCTCGCCGCACCCCGCAGCGAGCCGTTCCGAGACGGCGAGGACGTGGACGCTGGTCACGAGGCGCTTCAGGTCCCACTCGAACGGGCCCGGGAGGGTCTCGTCGAAGTCGCGCGCGTCGAACAGCAGCTGCCGTTCCGGCGACGCCCAGAAGCCGAAGTTCAGGACGTGCGCGTCACGGCACATCTGGACGTCGAGCCCCGAGCGGGGCGCGGCCGCGAGGTCGGCAGCCATCACGGCAGCCGCACCGCGCAGGTAGGCCCACGGGGACGACGCCATCCGCGCGTACCGCAGCGGCAGCAGCCGCGGGTCGCGGACCGCCTCCTGCGCACGCAGCCGGTCGAGGGGTCTCTGGTCGCGCACCCGCGGGTCCCAGTCGGCCGCCCGCCGACGCGGCGCCCGCTTGCGTGCGTCACGGCCGTCCTGCGCCGTCGCGCTGACGCGGTCCGAGGAACGCGCCCGGGGCTTCACCTCGGCGCTCATGCGTCGTCCGCCCGACCGGCGAGCGCGACGTCGCGCGCGCCGACCTAGCCCCGGACGACCGGGACCTCGTCGATGACGTCCACGACCGTGACCCGGCCGCCGTCGCCCGGGTCCGGGTCCGGCACGATCACCTCGGGGTCGACCAGGTAGACGTCGCGACCGTCCAGGGTGAGCCGGCGCACGAGCTCGAGGAGCATCCGGCGGGCGACGTCGTCGATCGAGTAGACCGCGGAGACGTCGACGACAACGCGTGGTTCGGCCGGCGGGCTGTCGATGACCTCGCGGACGAACCGTTCCGCCCCGGCGAAGCGGATACCGCCCTGCAGCCGCAGGACCCGGACCGCGTCGCCCGCGCTGCCGCGGGCACGGTGGGACCGCACGACCGCACGCGCGGCGGGCGGCACCTCCATCAGGTGCAGCCCCATGTCCGTGGTGAACCGCTCGAACAGCGACACGCCACGGACGCTGTTGCCGTGCGCGTCCAGCCGGGGCGAGAACGTCGCGATGCCGAGCTGGCCCGGCAGCGCACCGATGAGCCCGCCGGCGACGCCGCTCTTGGCGGGGATGCCGACCTGCGTGGCCCAGTCCCCCGCGGCGTCGTACATCCCGCAGGTGGCCATGACGCTCAGCACCTGCCGGACCACCCGCTCGCCGACCACCCGCCGACCCGAGAGCGGGTTGACACCACGATTGGCCAGCGTGGCGGCCATCATGGACAGGTCCTGCGCCGTGACGAGCACCGCGCACTGGCGGAGGTAGCCGTCCACCACGCCGCGAGGGTCCTCCGTGAGGATCTCGTGGCTGCGCAGCATGTGCGCGATCGCCAGGTTCCGGTGCGCGTGCTCCATCTCCGAGGCGCACGTCGCCTCGTCGACCCGCAGCCGACGGCCCGCGAACGCCGAGAGACCGTCGATCACACGCTCCACCCTGCCGGCAGGGTCGGATCCCTCCGGGCCGGTGAGCGCGTGGGCCGTCATGGCGCCGGCGTTGATCATCGGGTTGAGCGGGCGTCCGGTCCCGTCCTCGAGGGAGATCTCGTTGAACGCCTCGCCGGACGGTTCGACCCCGACCTTGGCCAGGACGGGTCCGAACCCACGGTCGGACAGCGCCAGCGCGTACGCGAACGGCTTGGAGATCGACTGGATGGTGAACTCCGCCTCGACGTCGCCCGCGCCGTAGACCTGACCGTCGATCGTGGCGAAAGCCGCGCCGAGGCGGTCGGGGTCCGCCGCCGCGAGCTCGGGGATGTAGCTCGCGGTCTCGCCGGAGTCGTCCGCCGCGACGTCGGACAGCGCGCCTTCCAGGTAGTCGGGGATCATCGACCGCATATGCTCTCCTCCCCCGCTGCGCGATCCCGTGCAGCCGCCGACGTCACGCTGTGCCGCGGCACGGCGTCCTGCAGGACAGGTGGGCGGTCACGGCCGGTGCCGGACGGCGAGGGTCACCGCGGACAGGTCCGCGCGTGTCGGCTCACGGAACGCCCCGCCCGCAGCGACGAACTCCTCGCCGTGCCGGGCGAGGTGGCGGCCGAACAGCGGGCAGACGGGCACGATCGTGAGGCCGCGACGGATGCTGTCCGCGAGCGCCTCCTCGAGCAAGATCTTGGCCAGGCCGCGTCCGGAGAAGTCCTGGTCGACCTCGGTGTGGAAGACGATGCGCTCGCGGTCCGCGTCCGGAAGGTCGACGAACTCCGCCCGGCCGGCGACGGGTCCGTCGTCGACCGTGATCGTGTAGGCGCTGACGGGGTCGGCGATCTCGACCCCGACCGCGACCCTCGTGCCCGTCCTGTCCGTCAGTGACTCAGTCATGCGACGACCCTCTCCTCAGCGCGCTTCTCGCGGTGTGCCCGGCACGGACCAGGTGCCGCACCATCGGCGCGTCACCGTCGGCCGAGCGCCCAGTGGACACCGTGTGGTGGGAACACGGTCAACCGGACCTCACGGACTCCCGGTCGCGCGGCCCGTCGGCCGGCTCCACGGCCACCGGGCCGGTCAGGGCACGAAGGTTCTCGGCGTCGACGTTCGCCCCGAAGGCAGGGGTACCAGGTTCGAGGCGAGCACCCGTGGCCAGGTCGCCGAGCGCGACCGCGTCGAATCCGAGGGCGTCGACCAGCTCCGACGCCGCGGTGACGTCCGCCGGCGCGTCACCGGCGACGGCGATCGCCTTGCGCCCCGGCCCCGCGGGTCGGGCCCCGTCCTCCAGGTCGTGGTAGCCCATGTGGTTGAACGCCTTGACCACCCGCGCGCCCGTCAGGAACTGCTGGACGAGCTCGCTGGAGGAGAGTCCGGGTGGCACGACCGCGTCCCGAGGGCCGTCGATCTCCCACCAGTGGTTCATCGCGTCGACGACCAGCTTGCCCTCCAGCTCCCGTGCCGGGAGGTCGCGGTACCTGCTGAGCGGCAGGGCGAGCACGACGACGTCCGCGGCCGCTGCGGCCTCGGCGGACCAGACCGGCCGGGCACCCGGGGTGAGGACCTCCGTGGTCAGGACGATCTTCTCGGGGTCGCCGGAGCCGGAGATGAGGACCCGGAGCCCTGCGGCCACGGCCAGTCGGGCCAGGACGGTTCCCACCTTCCCGGCGCCCAGGATCCCGATCGTCGTGGTGGCGGGGCTCATCGTGCCGCTCCCGCCGCGGTCTTCGGGGCCTCGGCCAGGAGCTCGCGCACCCGGGGGATCACCTGGGTGCCGTAGAGCTCGACCGAGCGCAGCCGTGCGGTGGCGGACACGGTGCCGGCCGCGGAGTAGATCATGTCGAACCGGCCCGCATCGAGCGCACGGACCGCGTGGGCGATCTTGGCAGCGACGGTCTCGACCGACCCGACGTACAGCGATCCGCCCTCCACCTCGTCGTCGAACTCCGCCCTGCGCAGCGGCGGCCATCCGCGCAGCGCACCGATCCGGTCGCGGATCTCCCGGTACCCGGGGTAGAACAGCTCCTTGGCCTCCTCGTCGGTCTCGGCGACGAAGCCGGGCGAGTGCATCCCGACCGGCTGCGGGCTGGTGCCGAGCTGCTCGTGGGCGCGCTGGTACAGGTCGACGTAGGGCGCGAACCGGTCGGGCGCCCCGCCGATGATCGCGAGCATGAGCCGGAACCCGTAGGTGGCGGTGCGGAGCACCGACTGCGGTGTCCCGCCGACGCCCACCCACGTCTGGAGCCGGCCCGACTCGGTCTTCGGGAAGACGTCGGCCGCGTGCAGGGCCGGTCGGGTGGTTCCCTCCCAGGTGACCGGCCGCTCGTCCAGGAGCCGGTTGAAGAGGTTGATCTTCTCCTCGAACAGGACGTCGTAGTCCTTCAGGTCGTAGCCGAACAGCGGGAACGACTCGGTGAACGAGCCCCGGCCGAGGATCACCTCGGCGCGACCGTGGGACAGCGCGTCCACGGTGGCGAACCGCTGGAAGACGCGCACCGGGTCGTCCGAGGACAGCACCGTGACCCCGGAGGCCAGCCGGATGCGCTGGGTGGCGGTCGCGATACCGGCCAGCACGGTCTCCGGGCTGGAGATCGCGTACTCCGGCCGGTGATGCTCACCGAGCGCGATCACGTCGATGCCGACCTGGTCGGCGAGCACCGCCTCTGTCACCGCCGCACGGATCGCCTGGGCGTGGGAGACGACCTCGCCCCGGTCGTCCCGCGGCCGGTCGCCGAAGCTGTCGATGCCGAACTCGATCTGCGAGACGTCCATGGTCTGCCACTCCTTCTCGGTGAGGTCGCGCCGTGGCGCATATGATTTACATGTCAACAACCGAGGAGGGTCCATGAATAGTCCAGGGCGTCGCCGACCGGTCCCCACGCACGAGGAGCTCGCGGCCTGGCGCGCGTACATCGAGACCTCCGAGATCGTCCGCGCCCGTGTCGAGGCCCGGCTGCACGAGGACTCGGGGCTCTCCGGCGGGGACTACCGGGTGCTCCTCGCACTGAGCGAGGCGGACGGCCGGGCGATGCGATCCTCCGAGCTCGCCGCGCACATCGAGTGGGAACGCAGCCGCCTGTCCGGTCACCTCGGGCGCATGGAGCGACGGGGCCTGGTGCGTCGCGAACCGTGCGCGGAGGACGCCCGCGGCTCGCGGGTCGTGCTCACCGACTCCGGCGACCGCGCCTTCCACGCCAGCACCCTGCCGCACCTTCGCGCGATCAAGGAGGTCTTCGTCGACGCGCTCACCCCCGAGCAGCTCGACCACCTGCGCGACGCCGCGGCAGCGGTGCGCCGCCACCTCCGGCTCGCCGACGGGACCTGAGCCGCCCGCCTCTAAGGGGACCGTCCGAGAGAGCCGGGTCGTCGCAGCCCTTGACACGGTCCTCACCACAGAGTTTGTGCTGGGTGGATCACCCACCGCATCGAGAGATCGGACGATCGCCCGTCAGGAGCATGACGCGTCCCGTCGGGCGGACCGGAGTCGGCTCGTCCCGATCGACGAGAGGAACGAGGTCCCACCATGGCGTTGCCCCGTCAGCATGTTGCCATCATCACCGGCGCCGGGAGCGAGCACGGCATCGGCTTCGCCGCGGCCCGTCTTCTCAGCGCCGCAGGGATGCGTGTGGTCGTCACGTCGACGACGGACCGCATCTTCGATCGCGTCGACGAGCTGCGCGCCTCAGGCGGCGAGGTGCAGGGAGTCGTCGCCGACCTCAGGGAGCAGAGCGGTGTCGACGCCGTCGTCACCCGTGCGGAGACCGCCTACGGGAGTGTCGACGTGCTCGTCAACAATGCCGGCATGACGTCGGTGTCCGATCGGGACCCGGCCGCCGCGGTCGCTCGCTGGCACGCGTCGCTGGAACGCAACCTGACCACGACGTTCTTGATGATCCGCGCGGTGGTCGGAGGCATGCAGTCCGCCGGCTACGGCCGGATCGTCAACGTCTCGTCCGTGTCGGGACCGGTTGCCGCCTATCCGGGCGACGTCGCCTACCACGCGGCGAAAGCAGGAATCGTCGGGCTCACTCGAGCGGTGGCGATCGAGACGGCGTCGAGCGGTGTCGTGGTGAACGCCGTCGCGCCGGGTTGGATCGACACGGCGTCCGCATCCGACCACGAGCGCGCCATGGGCGCGGCGACCCCCGTCGGGCGCTCCGGTACCTCCGACGAGGTCGCCCACGCGATCGCCTTCCTCGCCGCGGACGGCGCGTCCTACATCAGCGGCCAGCTGATCACCGTCGACGGAGCCAACTCGGTCAGCGAGGAGCGCGGGCTCTAGGGCCCTCGCGGAACGACAAGGACGAGACCACCCGCCGACACCGTCCGAGCGGAGCACGCCTCGGTGTCCACGAGACACGCAGCCCGATCGACCTCACTTGCTGTCGATGCGGCCGATCGGGTCGGTGCTGCCCTTCAGCACGTCGCGAGCAGCGGGCCAGTGGTCACCCTCGCCCCGCAGAGCCGTCCGAAGGTAGGCAGTGCTCATCCGCTGGACGACCGCGACCCGACCCGGATCTTCGTCAGTGGTCTCGGCGACCTCATACCCGACGATCCCGCCCAGAGAGTGTTCGGCACCGTAGAGAGTGAGGAGGTCGGTGGCACCCGGGCTGTGCGTGTACGGGTCGGTGAACCAGTCGGGTCCGCGGCTGGACATCTTGGACTGGTCACGGTCGCCGGCGACGACAAGCGTCGGCGTCGTCAGCTCACCGAACGAGGGGCGCATGAACGGGAAGTTCTCCTGCGCGAACGGGGCGAGGTGATCACCGGCGACACCGGTCGCGGCGAACAGGATCCCTGCAGTCACACGAGAGTCCGACCTGTCGCGACCGACGCGACCCCCCTCGTCGAAGATCCGCGCGCCCAGGAGCGACTGCGCCGTCTGGGCGCCCCACGAGTGCCCGGTGACACCGACGCGGCTGGTGTCGACGCGGCCGGCAAGGCCGGGAACAGCGGACACGACGGTGTCGATCTGGTCGAGGATGCGCGTGAGATCCGCGATCCGCTCGGTCCAGATGCTGGGAAACACCGGGTGGTCGAAACCGAACCCGTTCCGGCGCGAGTCCAGGTGCGTGGGCTGGATGACGACGAACCCGCGGGAGGCCCAGAAGGCCGTCAGCGGCGCGTACCCGTCCAGATTCCATCCGTTGCCGTGAGAGAACAGCACCACGGGAAGGTCCATGCCGCTCGCCGGGGCCGACACACGCACCTCGAGCGGGACCGGCCGACCCGGAGCGAGGAGCGCGACGGGAGCGACGGAGACGACAGGGGCGCCCGGGCCGACGGCGGCTTCGAGCGAGTCGACGAGCGACGAGTTCATGAGTACTTCCTTCCGGATGGCTCCGACTCTGGGATACTGATAACGGAGCGACGATCCGTAACTTTACGGAACGCTGCTCCGAAACGCAACCAGTGCGTCGCCGCACGAGCGAGGAGGAAAGTTGGCCACGACTCAGAGCGAGCCTCGGCGCAGTCCGCGGTCCCGGCAGGTGGGCCGTCCGCGCCGGAGCGAGGAAGCGCTCCTCGACGCGGCGGCTACCGTGTTCGTCGCCTCCGGAGTCGACGCACCCGTCCGCGAGATCGCGGCGCAGGCCGGGGTCGGCATCGGCACGATCTACCGCCACTTCCCCACCCGGGCGGACCTCGTGGTCTCCGTGTTCCGGCACCAGATCGAAGCGTGCGCAGACGCCGGCCCACGACTGCTGGCGGAGGAAGCGGCGCCCGAGACGGCCCTCCGGGCATGGGTGACCCTGTTCGTGGAGCTCCTGGTCACCAAGCACGGGCTCGCCGACGCACTGCAGGGGGACAGAGCCGGATCCGACGCTCTGCACACCTACTTCGTCGACCGCCTGGTCCCCGTGTGCGCGTCGCTCCTCGACGCTGCGCTCGAGCCCCTGGGCTCAGCGACGCAGGTGGACGCGTACAACGTCCTCAAGGGCATCGGAAACCTCTGCATCGGTGCGGCGGCCGACGACCGGTACGAGGCCGAGGTAGTAGTACAGCTCCTCGTCACGGGCGTGCTCGCGCCACCACCGGAGCTCCCCTGACGACCGGCACCGTTCGTGCCGAGTCGGAACCGTCCGCATCGGCTCGTCGACCGGATCAGGAAGGTTCCACCGACACGACGGAGGCCTGACGTAGGTGTCGCCCGCCATGGGCGGAGGAAGAACCAGTGAGTTCCACCGATGCGAGGGCGTGGCCGGTGCGGCGAGCGTGATCACATGACGTGGAGCACACGTGAACTCGCAGACCTCGCAGGCACGACGGTCAACACCGTTCGGCACTACCACGCGCTCGGGCTTCTCGATGAGCCCTCACGCAGGTACAACGGGTACAAGCAGTACCGAGTACCCCATCTGGTCCGACTGCTGCAGCTCCGGCGTCTCGCCGAGCTCGGCGTTCCGCTCGCGCAGATCGGTGCCCAGGGCGGGAACAGCCTGAGGGACGCTCTGCGAGGCCTCGACGCCGCGCTGCAGGAGGAGATCGAGCGGTCCCGGCGAGCGCGAGCCGACATCGCGGCCATCCTGCACGCCGGCGCACCGGTCGACACGCCCCCTGGGTTCGAGCCTCTCGCGTCACGGCTGTCCGAGACCGACCGCGCTCTGATCCACATCTGCACACAGCTCTACGACCACGATGCGGTGGCGCACCTGCGCAGAATGGTGACGGCGGAGCCTCCCGCGATCAGCGCGCAGCTCGCCGCGCTGCCCCCCGACGCGAGCGACACGATCCGAGAGCGCTTGGCGGTGGAGGTCGCGCGCAGCGGCGCGAACTGGCGCTCCGCCACGTGGCCCTGGCTCCACGCCGCTGCCAAGCAGACACTGGTGCAGGCGCTGGCCGAGCTCTACAACCCCGCGCAGCGCGACGTGCTCAGCCGCGCTGCGGCCGCCGTGCACGAGCAGCCGGCTGCGGCGGATCGACGGAGGGCGAGCTAGGAACGGCCGCACCGAGCACGTTCACCTGCACCGGAGCTCCTCCGCCACCGCGTCCGTGGACGGGTCGTCCCGCTCAGGGAAGCAGTACGTCCTTGAGCTGTCGGCGAGAGGTGATGCCGAGCTTGCGGAAGATGTTGCGAAGGTGGGCTTCGATCGTGCGGGGGCTGAGGAACAGCTGTGCGCCGGCTTCTCGGGAGGTCGCGCCCGTGGCGACGAGTCGCGCGACGTGCAGCTCTTGCGCGGTGAGGGCGTCGGTGGGCCGGGCGTTGCGCTTGCGTGGATGCTCGCCGGTGGCGAGCAGCTCGCGGGCGGCGCGCTGCGCGAACGCTTCCGCACCCATGTCGGACAGCAGCTCGTGGGCGGTACGAAGCTCTTCGCGGGCGTCCAGGCGGCGGCCCTCGCGGCGCAGCCACTCGCCGTAGACGAGGTGCGTGCGGGCGAGATGGGCAGTCATCGTGCTGTCGCCGAGCTGTCCGATGCTCTCGCGATAGTGCTCCTCGGCGGGGCGACCCGAGGTGACCAACCCTCGTGATCGGGAGGCGAGTCCCAGCGCCCACGGAGTGCCGCTGGCTCGGGCTCTCGAGTCGAGCTCGTCCAGTGCCTCCAGCGCCGCCTCCGGATGGCCGGCACGGCACGCCGCCTCGACGAGCTCCGGCAACGCCAGATTGCTGGGGTTCAGCGCGTCGGACCTGCGCGCTCGCGCCGCAGACTCCTGCGCGGCGGCATACTTGCCCAGTCCGTTGTGCAGCACCGCCAACGCGTACTGCGCGAGGGGCACCTCGGTACCGCGCTCACCGTCGGCAACGGCCCGGGCGACGGTCGTGTGGATCTCCACGGTCTCGTCGAGACGGCCGCGCCAGGCAGCCAGGACGAGCTGTGCGTGGGGCAGGGGGACGGCGCCGGTCGCGGCGGCGATCGCTGACTGCTCGGCAGCCAGCTCACCGGCGCGCTCGAGCTCCCCGCTCAGCGTCATCGCGATGGACTGGAACAGGAGCGCGGCGGGGAGGGTCACGAGCTCACCGGCATCACGAGCGAGTCGGACGTGGCGCGTGGCCAACGCATGGAGGCTCTCGTCGTCGAAGAGCACGCTCGCGGTGCGGCTGGCGTGCGACAACCAGCGGCGATCGTCGTCACCCGGCACGCTGCCGGCGCCGAGCTCGTCAGCGCGAAACGCTTCCAGTGCCCGGCGCAGTGCGGGCTCACCCGCCGCGTAGCCCCGGGTGAAGGTCGTCACCATCCCGTCGAGCAGGAGGTCGGACGGCCCCGGCGGCTCAGGTGCGGGCGGTGCCGCGCGCGCTGCGTCCGCCACCTCACGCACGCCGTGGCCAGGGCCCCCGCCCGTGATGATCGCGGCATCGAGAGCGTGGAGATAAGTCTCACGGGCCAGCGCCACGTCGTGGGGCGTGAGCATCCTTGCCGCGTCCAGCAGCATCCGAGCCGCGTCACCGTGTCGCGTCAGGTGGAACTCGATCCGCGCGCGCAGCAAGGCGAGGCGCGCTCGCTGCAAGGCGTCCAGCGGTCCGGCGTCGACCAGCGTCAGCAACTCCCGAGCGTCCTTGGACGCTCCCGCCTCGTGCAGGGTGTCGGCGGCCTTCAGCGCGCGGGTCGTACGGCACGCTGACGACGGGGTCAGCTCGAAGGCGTGTTGCAGGAACGACGCTGCGGCGGCCATACCCCCGCGGGCACGAGCTCGATCGGCTGTGCGCTCCAGCTCTGCCGCGACGTCCTCGTCGGTGCCCATCACCGCCTGCGCGCGGTGCCACGCGCACCGGTCCGGGTCGCGCTGCGGGTCGGTGGCGGCGGCCAGTGCGGCGTGGGCGCGGCGACGCTCCGAGGGTGTGGCCGTTCGGTAGACCGCCGAGCGCACCAACGGGTGACGGAACCGCACTCGGGTATCGACGTCCAGCAGGCCGACCTCTTCCGCGGGTGCGGCCGCCTCGGCGGGGATCCCCAGCTCGTCGGCCGCGCGCCACAGCGTCACTGCGTCCCCGGTCGGCTCGGCCGCGGCCACCAGCAGCAGACGCTGTGTCTCCGTCGGCAGGTCTCGCGAGCGTTGCCGAAAACCCTCCTCGACGCGGCGGGGGACGCTCATCGCGTCCGGCAGCCCGAATCCGCCGGCCAGCTGCGCCAGAGGCGCGCTGCGAGGCAGCTCCAGCAGCGCCAACGGGTTGCCGCGCGCCTCGGCGACGATCCGGTCGCGCACCCTGTCGTCGAGCGGAGTGTGCACCGCTGCGGCGAGCAGGTCTTGTGCGTCGGTCTCACCGAGCCCGTCGAGACGGATCTCAGGCAACCCGGCGAGCGGCTGGGCCGCGCTCCTGGTGTGGTCGCGAACTGCGAAGACCAGCGCGACGCGTTCGGCCGCGAGGCGCCGAGCCACGAACGCCAGAACCTGCGCGGACGCCTGGTCCAGCCACTGCGCATCGTCGACGAGAGCCACCAACGGCCTGTCCTCAGCCACCTCGGCCAGCAGGTTGAGGGTCGCCAACCCGACCAAGAACTTGTCCGGCGTCGCACCCCCGTGCAGCCCGAGCGCTACCCCCAGAGCGACCTGCTGCGGGTCCGGCAGGGCCCCCACACGATCCCACAGCGGTGCGCACAACTGGTGCACGCCGGCAAACGCGAACTGCGTCTCGGACTCCACACCCACCAGAAGCTCGACCCGGAACCCTGCCGATGCCGCGGTGTGCCGGGTGTGCTCCAGCACCGCCGTCTTCCCGATGCCTGCCTCGCCACGCACCACCAACGCCCTGCTCCGCCCGGCTCGCACCTCGGTGAGCAGGTGCTCGACGGCCTCGCGCTCGGCGCGTCGGCCCAGAAGGTCCACCAGGTTCGCCCCCTTCCGCGGGCAGGCGCCGGACTAGGTGATTATGACCGATGCGAACCGCAGCCGCCACGGTGCCTGCAGGGGCGGGACAGGCACGAGCGGCGAGAGCACCGGGTCTTCCACCGACGCGAGAACAGCGCGACCTGAGCGAGCCTGATGACACCCGCAGAACCCAGGGGGAACCAGTCTGCCGGAGATCTTCGGCCCGTGGATCGGGCTCCTCGGACCGGGAGGCGGCCGCACCGCTGGGCCACCGGCGCCTGTGGACACGAAAAGGAATGGCCCGATGCCCGCTTCGCGAGTCCTCGACGTCGAACGTCTCACGGTCGCCTCCGGGGAGGTGACCGACGAGTTTCTGCTCGGCCTCGCAGGGATCGCAGCGACCCTCGTCGGCACCTTCATCGTGGCCGTGTTCTTCTACCTCGACTCGGCGCTGCACCGATCCCGCGGCGCCGCGGGCAGCGCGCCGGACCAGTACATGCGGGCCGGCGCCCGGTGGGTGCTGATCGCCTACAGCCTGCCCCTCTTCGTCGCCCTCGCCCTGGCCGGCGCGGAGCCCGTCTGGGGGGCTGTCGCGTTCCTCGTCTTCGTAGCGGCACTCGTGGTCGCCACCGTCGACACCACCCGTCGGATCGTGAAGAAGGGCGCGACGAGGAAGTCCCCTGCGCTGGCTGCGAACGAGATCTGCACCTCGCTCGCGGTGGCGGCGCTGGCTGTCCTGCCGTGGGTCCTCGGCGGTTGGATCCCGTCGCCGAGCGACTTCGTCCCCTCGATGCTCCTCGCCCTCGCCATCGGCTTCACCAGCACGGCGATGGTCATCATGTCGGTCTTCGACGCGGCGAGGCTGTCGGCACCTGCTCCGGAGCCCGCGGCGCCGTCGTGGGGCTCGGCGACCCGTCGCAGGCGCCGGCTATGACGAACTGGAGAGGCGGTCCAGACCGGAAGCACGACCGGATGCTTGATCACGCATCAGTCACCCCTGGTGGCTGACGACCGTATCGATCGCTCGAGGACCCGAGACGTTCGTCGACGAGCTGCGCGGTGGAAGCGCGACGGTGTCGCCCACGACATCGATCGCGACCTTGCCCCGGAGCACGTACAACTGCCTGTTCTCCAGGAGCTCGTGGGCCTCACCCGTCCGGGCGAGCGGGAGGGCAGCGCCGATGACCGGCTGCACGAGACCGCGCTCGACCAACGTCGTGAGCGCGTCCAGCTTTCCTCGGTTCTGTCGGGTGAAGACGAAGTGGTAGGCGGCGTTGACGCCCCACGCCTCGATAAGGTTCTGCGGCTGCGCGAGGTCGACGATGCTGACGACGCGTGCAGAGTCGGCGAGCGTCAGCGGGCTTCGTGTGAGCGTGTCGCCACCGATGGTGTCGAAGACGACGTCGACCCCCTTGCCTCCGGTCATCTCGGCCACGGCCTCGACGTAGTCCGTCGAGGTGTAGTCGATGGTCGCGTCGGCTCCGAGGGAGCGCACGAACTCGTGGTCGCCCGCCTTCGCGGTGGTGAGCACGCGTGCGCCCATCGCCTTCGCGACCTGGATCGCGATCGTGCCGACGCCGCCCGTGCCGCCATGGATCAGGGTGGTCTCCCCCACGGTGAGCCGAGCTCGCGTCACCAGCGCCTCCCAGACCGTTCCACCGACGAGAGTCAGGCTCGCCGCCTCCAGGTGACTGATGTTCGCCGGCTTGCGACCGACGAGGTCGACGTCGACGACGTGCTGCTCGGCGTAGGAGCCGGGGCCACCGAAGATCTGGGGCGTGTAGTAGACCTCTTCCGTGTCCGCACCGTCGACGAGCACGGCCCGGTAGCTCGCCCCTGGAAGCGGTGCACCACGACGTCCTGACACTGCTCGCCGCAGTACCAGTCCTGTGCCGCCGCCGCGTCCGGGAACTGCAGCACGACGACGCCCTCGACGGGAGGTCCCTCCAGCACCTCGTGCGTGCCGTAGTCGACCAGGACCCGCACGTCGTGGCCGGCGAACGTGCCGTCGGCGAGCTCCGCGTAGCGGTCGAGGGCCTGCTGATCGTTCGTGGCCTCCCGCTGGAACAGGATGTAGGCGCTCATGCGTCAGGCCTTTCGTCTTGCCTGGGCCTTGCCCCGAGCCTGCGGCTCCACGTGTTGCCTTCGCATCGGTGAAGTACACCGACAACTCCCGACGTGGTGTGCACCGGCTTCCGTGGAGCCTCGAGCCCGCGCGGCCGGCGACGCACGTCTTGACCCTGTGGTGGCAACACGTCGTCTGCTTGAGCGGGGCCGGGCACCCGGCCAGATCGGAGAGAGTCATGGATCCCGTCGAGGAGCTCGTTCGCACCTTCCAGGAGCTCGTGTCGCAAGTTCCCGAGCCCGTCCAGCCGTTCGTCGTGATGCTCGCCGCGGCGGTCCCGTTCATCGAGGGCGAGGTCGCGGCGCTGATCGGCGTGGTGGGCGGTCTCCACCCGGTCGTCGCGGGCCTCGCCGCTGCCGCCGGCAACTTCCTGTGCGTGCTGGTCGTGGTGCTCCTCACCTCACGGGCGCGCACTGCCGTGATCCGGAGCCGGTCGCGGGCGAACCCCGCCGTCGCGGGCAAGGGCACCGCGGTGGCGGTCGAGGAGATCTCGGCCAGGCAGGAGTCGAAGGGACGCCAGCGCTTCAAGAAGTGGCTCGTACGCTTCGGCGTGCCGGGGGCGAGCATCCTCGGACCGCTTGCGATCCCGACGCAGATCACGTCGGCGCTGCTCGTCTCCGGAGGGACCCCGCGCGGCTGGGTGCTGCTGTGGCAGGCCGTCGCGATCGTCCTCTGGACCGCTCTGGCGACGGTCTCCGCCTGGGCCGCACTGACTTTCGTGGTCGGCGTGTAGGCGATCACCCCTGGCTGGGGGTGAAGCGTCCCAGGATCGATGTCGCTCTCATCGCAGCCGTACCGGCCCGCGGGGAAGCACGAGCCCTGGGTGACGACCCTGACCCTCGACCGGACGACGCTGTCGCGCCGGGAACGACAGAGGGCCTCCCGGTGGTGGACCCGGGTGGCCTTCGACAGAGTGTGAGCAGGAGGGTCTGCCCCCGTCGTCAGGGCTGCAGGGCGGTCATCAGATCAGCCGCGCGGCGCGGCGCCGTGCTGAAGACGACGAGATGGGTCGCGGTACCGGTGGCGAGCACGGGGCGCAGCTGCGTGAGGTCCGCGTCGGCGGCCGACACCGACATGCCGCTCGCAGCATGAAGCGCGCTCGCATCGATCAGCTCGGCGGCGCCCAGTCCACGCCAGATCGAACCCAGTCCCACCCGCGGGGACAGCGCGTCGGTGACCGTGATGTCCTCCGGCTCGGAGCCAGGCTCCAGGCGACGCAGAACCCCGGGCAGCCCGGACTCCAGCCCCCAGGTGACGTACTCGGTGAGAAACTCCACGGCCTCTGCACCAGCCTGCCGCACCGCTGGGGTCGCCAGCAGCCGGCGCGCGCCGGACACCGCCTCCGCCTCGGCAAGCGCCTCGGGCACCTCGTCGGCGAGCTGCCGCACTGCCTCTTGGTCTTCTGCCTCGATCGGCGCGAGCGTCACGGCACGGGACACGGCGCGCAGCGCCGAGGCGTCGTTCGCGCCGAGGGGGAGCACGCGCCACCCGATCTCGCCCCCGAGGTTCGCGGCAACAAGGTTCCCCTTCAGCGCGTCGAGTGCGTGCTCGGCGTCGAGGCGCACCTCGGTGCGGCGCGCGGCGACCTGCGAGTAGCTGATGGCCCAGTGCCGAGCGGTCGCGACGACCTTCCGAGTATCCACGGGGAGACTCTCCCACCTTGGCCAGCTGCAGCGAAAATACCTCGGTGGGTGTAGACCCTGGGGGCCTCCGTCGCTGTCGTCGGGCGGTCTTGAGCGGCACCTTGGAAACGGTGGGCCGCTCGTCGCGGCCGACGCCACCGCAGGACCAAGATGCCGGCGTCACCCCGCACTCGTCGGAGAGCATTCCTCGGATGGGAGGCAGCTCGCCCGCCGTCGCCACCGGTGGCAGTACCGAACGACAGCAGGCGCACGGCCTAGGAGTGAACCGAGTGCCACCCGACGAGGCCACCACGCCACCCGGGCACGACGAAGGCCTCCCGGTTGTGGACCCGGGAGGCCTTCGTCGTCGCTGTCTCAACGAGTGTCCGGAGGGGGACTTGAACCCCCACGCCCGATAAAGGGCACTAGCACCTCAAGCTAGCGCGTCTGCCATTCCGCCACCCGGACAGGTGGACCGCCACGAGCCGCACGGCCCGTTTCGGTGCGGTGAAAAACATAGCACGGCAGTGGCCCGGACCTGCAAACCGTCCCGCCGTGGCGCAGGTCACGGACCCGACCTACCGTGGACGATCATGTCCCAGTGCATCGAGGACTACGGCATCATCGGCGACCTCCAGACGGTCGCGCTCGTCGGCAGGAACGGGTCGATCGACTGGCTCTGCCTGCCGGACGTCGACTCCCCCGCCTGCTTCGCGAGCCTGCTCGGCGACGAGCGGCACGGGTCGTGGAGCCTCGCGCCCGCCTCCGGCGGCCCGTGCACGAGGCGGCGGTACCGCGGCGAGTCGCTCGTCCTGGAGACGGAGTGGGAGACCCCGGAGGGGCACGTCCGTGTGACCGACCTCATGCCACCGCGTGGCGAGGCCCCGGACATCGTGCGCGTCGTCGAAGGGCTGCGCGGCCGCGTCCCCATGGAGGACCGGCTCGCACCACGGTTCGACTACGGCAGCGTCCTGCCGTGGGTGTCCCGCGCGGACGACCCGCCCGGGGCCCGTGCCCACGGCATCGGCATCGTCGCCGGCCCGGACGCCCTGGCCCTGTCCGCGCCGGTCCCGCACGAGCTCGCGGACGGCGTGGTGCGTGCGCGCTTCGAGGTCTCGGCCGGCGAACGGGTGCCCTTCGTGCTCACGTACCACCGCTCCCACCTGCCCGCGCCCCGCTCGGCCGACCCCTTCGACGGGCTCACCGACACCCTCGACTTCTGGGCGGACTGGATCGCGCAGACCCGTTACGACGGCGCGTGGCAGGAGCCCGTGCGCCGCTCGCTGCTGACCCTGAAGGCGCTCACCTACGCCCCCACCGGTGCCATCGCGGCCGCGGCCACCACGTCCCTGCCCGAGCAGCTGGGCGGCCCGCGCAACTGGGACTACCGGTTCTGCTGGCTGCGCGACGCGACGTTCACGCTGCTGGCGCTGCTCGGCACCGGCCACACGGCGGCCGCCCGCGCCTGGCGTGAGTGGTTGCTGCGCGCCGTGGCGGGGTCCCCCGCGGACCTGCAGATCATGTACGGGCTCGACGGCCGCCGTCGGATCCCGGAGCTGGCCCTCGACTGGCTGCCCGGCTACGAGCAGAGCGGCCCGGTGCGGGTCGGCAACGGTGCCGCCGGGCAGCTCCAGCTCGACGTGTGGGGCGAGACCCTCATGGGACTGCACCTGGCCCGTGCCGCCGGCCTGCCGGACGACGCGGACACGTGGAACCTGCAGAAGGCCCTCCTCGACTTCCTCGAGGGGCACTGGGACGACCTGGACAACGGCCTGTGGGAGGTGCGGGGCCCCCGCCGGCCGTTCGTCCACTCGCGCGTCATGGCCTGGGCCGGTGTCGACGCGATGGTGCGGGCCGTGGAGGACTTCGGTCTCGACGGGCCGGTGGACGACTGGCGGTCCCTGCGCGCGTCGATCCGCGCCGACGTCCTGACCCGGGGCTACGACCCGCGGCGCAACACCTTCACGCAGTTCTACGGCTCGGACGGTCTCGACGCCTCGCTGCTGCTCATCCCGCGGGTCGGGTTCCTGCCCTGGGACGACCCCCGGGTCGTGGGAACGGTCGACGCGGTCCAGCGCGAGCTCTCCCAGGACGGCCTACTGCTGCGCTACCACACCCACGCGGACCGCGTCGACGGACTGCCCGGCGGCGAGGGGACGTTCCTGGTCGGCAGCTTCTGGCTCGTCAACGCCCTGCACGGCATCGGGCGCTCCGCCGAGGCGCGGGCGCTCTTCGAACGGCTCCTCACCCTGCGCAACGACCTGGGGCTGCTGGCCGAGGAGTACGACGTCGGCGCCGGCCGCCAGCTCGGCAACGTCCCCCAGGCGTTCAGCCACCTCGGCCTCGTCAACTCCGCCCGCGTGCTGTCCGGGAAGACCGCGCCCGGTGCCCGGGCCGCCGGGATCCCCGAGCAGGCACCGGCCCGTCTCCGGGACGTGGGTGACCCCGTGTAGCGTTCCCTGCGGCCCGGACCAAACGGTCATCGGGAGCAGACCGGACGAAGGAGCACGCACGCCATGATGGGTGGGCACCATGCCGCCTCGGGAGCGGCCGCCTGGGTGGCCGTCACCGCCTCGACCCCGATCGCCTTCGGCTGGTACCCCGTCTCGGACGTCGGTGTCATGACCGGCGCGCTGGTGTGCGCCGGAGCCGCGCTCCTGCCGGACGCCGACCATCACAACGGCACGATCTCGCACTCCTTGCCTCCCGTGTCGGAAGGCGTGACCAAGATGGTCTCCACCATCGCCGGCGGGCACCGCAACGCGACGCACTCGATCGTCGGTGTCGCGGTGTTCACCGCGATCGCCTGGGTGATGGGCCTCGTCACGGTCCGCACGGATCAGTTCGGCGAGGTGCTCGTCGGTCCCGGCATCATGGCCGTGCTGCTCATCGCGTTCGCCGTGCGGGCACTGAAGCTCACCGGGCAGCGCCGGTGGTGGACCTGGAGCCTGTCGGTCTCCCTGGCGGCGTTCGTCGCCGTCTTCGCCCCCGAGGAGTGGTACTGGATGCCGTTCTGCGTCGGGCTGGGCTGCGCGGTGCACATCGTCGGCGACATGCTCACCACCCGGGGCGTCCCGCTGCTGTGGCCCGTCCGCATCCGGTCGCCGCGCTGGGTCCGGCGGCACCGTTGGTTGCCGTTCGACGACATGTGGAGCCCCCGCGGCAACATCTCCGTGCCGCTGCTCGGCGACGCCGGCTCGTGGCGCGAGTGGGCCCTCATGACGCCGGTCAGCGCCTACGCCGTGCTCGGCGTCGCCTGGGCGATGCTCGACCAGATGGGGTTCGACACCGCGACGGCCTGGAGCTCGGCGACCGAGCTCGTGCTGTCCGCGGGAGAGTCGCTGCTCGGGTCCTGAGCGGGGTGCTTCAGCCGGCAGATGCCAGGAGGTGCCGGTCCCGCCGGAGCCGGCGCCGCGGGTCGGTGGTCCAGGTACCGTGCCCGGGCACCAGGACGCCGGCCCGGGCCACGAACGGCTCGAGCCGGTCCAGCGCCGCACGGTAGGTCGCCGCGTCCGACGCGCCGGTCATCTCGTCGTCCGGCAGCGGCGGCTCGACGTCGCTGAGCAGGTCACCGGCGACGAGCACCCCGCTGCGGGGCACCCACAGGGCGGCGTGCCCCGGGGCGTGACCGTCGTGCTCCAGGACCTGCACCGCGGGCAGCAGTCCGCCGAGGTCCGGGAGCGACGTCGCAGGGCCCGGGACCTTCTCGATGCGTCCCAGCAGGTCGAGCACGTCACGGGTGTGGTCCCGCCCGCCGTACCGCGCGACGTCCAGGAGCGCCTCCGCCACCAGCCGGTCGTGCTCGTCCTGCGCGGTGCGGACCGTCCGGGCGGTCGCCCAGCGCGGTACGTCCCCGAGAGCGGGGTGCCACAGCAGGTGGTCGTGGTGCGCGTGCGTCGCGAAGCCTGCCACCACGTGGGCACCGAGCGTCGCGACCTCGGCCGCGATCGCGGACAGCTCGTCCGGCTCCCAGGCGGGGTCCACCAGCAGCGCGGCCCGGCCGTCGGACGTGCGCTCACCGAGCACCAACGTCGAGGTGGTGGCGAGCCGCCTGCTCGTGCGGACGAGCACGCCGTCGGCGACCGGTACGAACCCCATCCGCCCACCGTACGGAAAGCGGTACGGAAATACCCTGGACGGGCGCCTGCCGACCCTGACAGTCTCGCCGGGAACGGCGCAGCTGGTGCGCCCGCACGGACGGAGGGCCGACCCATGGACGTCGCCACGCACGCCCTGCCGCATCTCTCGGCACGGGGCGTCACCACCGCCTGCTGAGGAGCCGCCGTCGGCCGCTCCTCCTCTCCTCGAGGAGCCCTCCGTGCACCAGCACACCCCTGATCCGCTGCTGACCCCGGTGACCCCGACCGTCGTGACCGAGCCCGGTCCGGGACAACGATGGTCCACCTGGACCTCCGTCGCCAAGGGGCAGCACGGCCCCGAGCCCCGGCCGGACTGGGTCGTCACGGCCGACGCCGCGCTCGACACCGAGCTCGGCGTCCTCAAGACCGGCAAGGAGGCCGACGTCTTCCTCGTCGAACGGGCCGTGCCCGACGACGTCCGGCAGCACAGCGTCCTCGCCGCCAAGCGGTACCGCGGCCGCGAGAACCGGCAGTTCCACCGCGACTCCACCTACACCGAGGGACGCCGGGCGCGGCGCACCCGCGACCAGCGTGCCGTCGAGGACCGCCGGTCCGCGTGGGGACGCAGGGTGGCGGCGACGCAGTGGGCCGACGCCGAGTTCTCGGCCCTCTGCCAGCTCTGGGACGCGGGAGCTCCCGTCCCCTACCCCGTGCAGGTCGACGGCACCGAGCTGCTCCTGGAGTTCGTCGGCCACCGCACCGACGACGGCGGGTACGAGGCCGCCCCGCGGCTGGCCCGGCTGCGACCGGAGCGCGACGTCCTGGCGGACTGGTTCGACCAGCTGCACCGGGCGATGAGCGTGCTGGCCCGGCTCGGCTGGGCGCACGGCGACCTGTCCCCGTACAACATCCTCGTCGACTCGTTCGACACGTTCGACACAGCCGGCGCGTCCTGCTCCCCCGACGGCGGGCGGCTGGTCGTCATCGACCTGCCGCAGGTGGTGGACCTGGTGGCGAACCCGTTCGGTGCCGACCTGCTGCACCGCGACTGCCGCAACGTCTGCGCGTGGTTCGCCGCGCGGGGGCTGGAGGTCGACGTGGACGAGCTGTTCGCCGACGTCTTCGCCCAGGCGTGGTGAGGCGCCGGCGTCGGCACGACCAGGAAGGTCGTGCCGACGCCTGGCACCGGGCAGAGACCGGCGGCGGACCTGGTCCGGGCAGCGCGTGCCCGGCCCAGCCCCGCTCCCGGACTACCGCAGCGGCGTGAAGTCGCGGTTGCCGATGTGCGTCGGACGGGGCGCCGGCGCCGCGTACGGCTCGGTCAGCGCGTTCTCGACGCTGTTGAACACCAGGAAGATGTTCGAGCGCGGGAACGGCGTGATGTTGTTGCCGGACCCGTGCATGATGTTGCAGTCGAACCACAACGCCGACCCGGCCGGACCGGTGAACTGGTCCACGCCGTACTTCCAGGCCAGCTCGGTGATGGCCTCCTCGCTCGGGACGCCGATCTTCTGCTCCTTGAGCGAGTCCTGGTGGTAGTTCTCCGGGGTCTCGCCCACGCACGGCACGTAGCTGCGGTGCGAGCCGGGCATCACCATCAGCCCGCCGTTGTAGGGGTAGTTCGGCGTCAGGGCGATCGAGCAGCTCACCGCGCGCGGCGTCGGCATGCCGTCCTCGGCGTGCCAGGTCTCGAAGTCCGAGTGCCAGTAGAACCCGGTGCCCTTGTATCCCGGCATGTAGTTCACCCGCGTCTGGTGCAGGTAGACGTCCGAGCCGAGGAGCTGGCGAGCCCGGTCCAGGAGGCGCGGGTCGCGGCTCAGCGCCTCGATCTGCTCGCTGAGCCTCGTCACCTCGAAGACGGAGCGCACGTCCCCCGACGTCTTCTCCCGGACGACCCGGTGGTCGTCCTGCAGGGACGTGTCGGAGGCGAGCCGCTCCAGCTCGGCGCTGTACTGCGTGACCTCACCGGGGGTGATGAAGTCCTGCAGGATGGTGAACCCGCGCTCGGAGTGCGCCTCCAGCGCGGCGGCGTCGAACGGGCCGTCGTCGGCCGTCCCCCACACGGTGGGGTGCTGACGCTCGATGACCTCGCCCGGCTCGGCGAGCCTGCTCGGGTAGAGGTCCGTCATGGTTTCCGTCATGGCGGTCATGGGTCATCCCTTCTCCCGGATCGTCCCGGGATCGCGGCGTCTCATGCTCGCGGCGTGCTCGTCGCCCGTCGGTCGATCAGGACCCGAGCACGCGCACGTGCCCATCGGAACGCGGAAGGGTGCCCGGTAGCAAATCGGCGTGCCCGGTGGTCGCCGATCAGCCTCCGACGCCCACGCTGTTGTCGGGAGCCACGTCGCCGGGCGGCAGGTCGCCGCGCTCGACGGGCCCCTCGACCTCTCCGTCCGTGCCGGTGCCGGGAGCGCCGTCTCCCGTTCCCGTCCCCGGCCTGCTGCTGCCCGTGCTCGACGGCGCGGGTGGCAGCAGCGTGTCCAGCTCCTCGACGGTGGGCACGCGCACGGACTCCAGCGCCGCACGCAGCACCTCGGGCTCCACCCCCGTGCCGGAGACCCGCACGATCGCGTCGTCCCGCTGGACGGCGTACTCCTGCGCCTCGCCTGCCGTGCGGTGGAACGACTCGCCGTCCACCGTGCACCCGACCGGGCCCTCCGACGTCGAGTGGGCGGTGTGCACCGGCAGGCCAGGGCACGTCTGCGCCGAGATCTCGCCCGTCATGGCGGAGAGCATGACCGCTTCGCCGGCCGCGACGTCGGAGAAGACGGCGGAGTATCCGTCCGCGCCGTAGGCGCCGCCGGCGTGCGAGATCGCCGTCAGACCCTCGACGTCGACGGTCAGCACCTGCTCGGGCACGACGCCGTAGTACGCCGCGCGCTCGGCGATCGTCGCCGGGTCGGCCGGCCCCGTCGAGGCGGTCGGCTCACCCGGGGCGGACGGCTCGGCCGACGACCCGCCGATGAGGTCCGCGCAGCCGGCCAGCGTCAGCACGGCGGCCGCCGCGCAGGTCGGCCAGATCGTCCGTCGCGGGTTCATGGTCCGCCATCTTGGCAGGTCGGCGGGCGCACGTCCCGTTCAGAGCGTGCGGCGCAGCCACCACCGCGGCAGCCTGCCGCTGGTGGCGGCGGTGTCGCCGATCCTCTCGAAGCCCTCGGACTCGAAGAGCGGGACGGTCCCGACGAACGCCGCGCTCACCGGGACGCGGGCTCCCGGCTCGACGTCGACGGGGAAACCCTCGACGGCGCGCGCACCGCGGGACCGTGCGTGCGCGACCGCTCCGTGCAGCAGCGCCCTGGCCACGCCACGTCGGCGGTACCCGACGCGCACGACGAAGCACATCACCACCCAGGTCGTGTCCCAGTGCTCCGGCTCACCGCGGGGCAGGACGCGCGAAGGTCGCAACGACCCCGCCTCGGACCGTCGGGCGAGACCGACCCAGCCGACGACGGTCCGCCCGGCGGGCCGGGTCCCCTCGTCGTCGAGGTAGGCCAGGAGGCCCGGTGGCTCGTGGGCGCACAGCGCGCGCAGGTGCCCCTCGCGTCCGTCGACCGGCAGGCCGAGGGCTGGCGCCAGTGCAGGCACCAGCACGCCTCCTCGCGCCCGTTCGGTTGAGCAGGGTGGTCACGTCCGCGAACCGGTCCGCGGTCGCCGGGACGACCTCTACGTCGACCATGTCCCACGCTAGCCCCGGACACCGACAGGATGTAGTGTATAAGCGTTCACTTATATCTGAGGAGCCGATCATGAGCATCGACATCGAACCCGTCGCGACCGCCGGACTCGTCGTCCGTGAGGTCCGCAGCGGCGAACGCGACGGCGAGCCGACCCGGATCGCGATCGCGCGGCGCACCTACCGCGCCGAGCGGCACGACGTCTGGGACGCCGTGACCTCTGCGGAACGCCTCCCGCGCTGGTTCCTGCCCGTCGAGGGTGACCTGACGCCCGGCGGGCGCTACCAGCTCGAGGGCAACGCCGGCGGCACCGTCGAGCGGTGCGCCGCACCGGAGTCGTTCTCGGTCACGTGGGAGTTCGGCGGGAGCGTCTCCTGGCTGCAGATCACGCTGGCCGAGACGATCGACGGCACCGTCCTCGAGCTCGTCCACGAGGCCCCGGTCCCGCCCGAGGCGTGGGAGTACGGCCCGGGAGCAGTCGGCGTCGGCTGGGACCTCGCCCTCATGGGGCTGGGGCTGCACCTCGACACCGGTGCCGCCGGCGACCCCCGCGAGGCGGACGCCTGGAGCGTCTCGCCGGACGGCGTCGCCTTCGTCCGTGCGGCGGCCACGGCGTGGGGCGAGGCGGCCGCGGCCGACGGCGACGACCCGGAGTCCGCGCGAGCCGCCGCAGAACGCACCGTCGCGTTCTACACCACCGCACCCGAGGCGTGAGGTGACCAGACCGGCGTCGGACCCGGTGTTCGTCGCCCTCGGCGACCCCGTGCGACGCAGGCTGCTGGAGATCGTGCACCACACGGGCGAGGTGCCGGCGGGCACCCTGGTCGAGGCGCTGCGGTCCGGACGGGAGATCTCGCAGCCCGCCGTCTCGCAACACCTGCGGGTGCTGCGAGAGGCACGGCTGGTCCAGGTGCGCGCCGAGGGCGCCCGACGCCTGTACAGCGTCGACCCCGCAGGGATCGAGGCCGCCCGGGGCTGGCTCTCGATGTTCGCCGACCCGTTCTCCCAGCCGTTGGACGCCCTGGCCACCGAGCTGGTCCGCGGTCGCCGGGAGCGCCGTCGCACCACGAACGACGACCACGGCAACGCGCCCGCTACCGGAAGTCTCGCGACCGGGTCGGCACCGGGAGGCGCAGCGGGGCGAGGTGCTCGGCGAGCAGGTTGACCGCGCCGTCGGACCGCTCCACCTGCCCCCGCACCACCAGGGCCGGCGCCCCGCGCGCCACGGTCCGGAAGCGGCGCCACAGGCCCGGGGTGCAGATGACGTTGAGCAGCCCGGTCTCGTCCTCCAGGGACAGGAACGTCACCCCGCCGGCGGTACCGGGCCGCTGCCGGTGGGTGACCACCCCGCCGACGGCGACGCGCCGCCCCGGCTCGGTCGCCGTCGCCGCGGCCACCGTGAGCACGCCCTGACGGTCCAACCCGGCACGCACGTGCTCCAGCGGCGACGTGGTGTCCGGCGTGATGCCGGTGGCCCAGGTGTCGGCGACGTCGATCTCGAGGCGGTCCATGCCCGGCAGCGCGGGAGCCGCCACCCCGACGCTGACGCCCTCGAGCGTGGCGGGCCCCTCCTGCCCGAGGGCGCCCGCGGCCCACAGCCCCTCGCGCCGGGTCACCCCGAGCGGGGCCAGGGCTCCGGCCGTGGCCAGCGCCTCCAGGCGCGCGGTGGACAGCTCGACACGCCGGACCAGGTCGTGCAGGTCGACGAACGGCCCGCGGGCGTCCCGCTCGACGACCATCCGCTCGGCGACGTCCGTGCCCAGCCCGCGCACGCCTGCCAGACCGAGCCGGACGGCGAGCCCGCCGTCGACGGCGAGCGGCACTGCTCCGCTGCCCACCGTGCCCTCCTCGCTCTCGCCGGGCGTATCGGGCCGTCCACCCGCCGGCCGTCCGCCGGGCACCGCCTCGACGCCCGCGAGCGCCGCCGAGGCATTGACGTCCGGGCGCAGCACCCGCACCCCGTGGCGGCGGGCGTCGGCCACCAGGGAGGCCGGGGAGTAGAAGCCCATCGGCTGCGCGGCGAGCAGCCCCGCGAAGAACGCCTCGGGGTGGTGCACCTTGAGCCAGGAGCTGGCGTAGACCAGGAACGCGAAGGAGTAGGCGTGCGACTCGGGGAAGCCGAAGTCGGCGAACGCCTTGAGCTTGTCGTAGACCTCCTCGCGGACCTCGGGCGGCACGCCGCGCTCGGCCATCCCGGTGAACAGCCGGTCCCGCAGCGCCTCCATGCGTTCCACCGACCGCTTGGACCCCATCGCCCGCCGCAGCTGGTCGGACTCGGCCGCGCTGAACCCCGCGACGTCGATCGCCATCTGCATGAGCTGCTCCTGGAACAGCGGCACCCCCAGGGTCCGCTGCAGCGACGGCTCCAGCAGCGGGTGCAGGTAGGTCACCTCCTGCCGACCCCGGGAGCGTTCGATGTACGGGTGCACGGAGTTGCCCTGGATGGGACCGGGACGGATGAGGGCGACCTCGACGACGATGTCGTAGAACTTTCGGGGCTGCAGCCGCGGCAGGGTGGCCATCTGGGCGCGAGACTCGACCTGGAACACCCCGACGGTGTCGGCCGCGCAGAGCAGGTCGTAGACCCGCGGGTCGTCCTCCGGCAGGGTGTGCAGCTCCAGGCGCCGCCCTGTGTGCCGCTCGACCGTCTCGAAGGCGTAGCGGATCGCGGTGAGCATGCCCAGGCCCAGCAGGTCGAACTTCACCAGGCCCGCGTCCGCGCAGTCCTCCTTGTCCCACTGCAGGACCGTGCGGCCCTCCATCCGCGCCCACTCGACCGGGCACACCTCGATGACGGGCCGGTCGCACATCACCATGCCCCCGGAGTGGATGCCCAGGTGCCGGGGAAGACGGAGGAACCGGTCGGCCAGGTCCAGCACCGGCTCAGGGATGTGCCCCTCCTGCTCGGCCGACGGCGGGGCGTGCGCCGGCACGACGTCGTGCGCGTCGTCGGCCCGCCTCACGTCCTCCGCCAGGGCGTCCACGAACCGGGCGGCGCCCGTACCTCCCCACTGGGCGGCCACCCGGGCCTTCTTCTCGTCCCGCCGGGTGACCGGCGCACCCTTTGACGCCCGGGCGTCGCGGGCCTTCGCGTCCGCCGCCGGGCTGGTCGGGTCAGGGCCACGCAGCGATCCCCAGCGCTCGATGGACTTGGACCAGGCGTCCTGCTGCCCGACGTCGTACCCGAGCGCCCGGGCGGCGTCGCGCACTGCCGAGCGGGGCCGGTAGGAGATGACGTTGGCGACCTGGGCGGCGTGCGTACGCCCGAACCGGGTGTAGACGTGCTGGATGACCTCCTCGCGGCGCCCCGACTCGATGTCGATGTCGATGTCCGGCGGCCCGTCCCGTTCCGGGGCGAGGAACCGTTCGAACAGCAGGCCGTGGTGCACGGCGTCGACGGCGGTGATCCCCAGGGCGTAGCAGACCGCGGAGTTGGCGGCGCTCCCCCGCCCCTGGCACAGGATGCCCTCGCGGCGGCAGAACTCCACCAGGTCGTAGACGACGAGGAAGTACCCGGGGAAGCCGAGCTGCTCGATGACGCGCAGCTCGTGGTCGATCTGTGCCCACGCCTTCGGTTCCCGTCCGGTGCTGTCGGGCCCGGGGCGCGGGCCGTAGCGCTCCGTGGCCCCGCGGCGCACCAGCTCGCGCAGCCAGCTCGCCTCGTCGTGGCCCGCCGGCACCGGGTACGGCGGCAGGTTCGGTGCCACCAGGTGCAGGTCGAACGCGCACTCGGCGGCCAGCGCGGCCGCCGTCGGGACGGCGCGGGCGTGCCGGTGGTGCAGGCGGGCCATCTCGGCGCCCGAGCGCAGGTGCGCGGTCGGGGCGCCGGGCAGCCAGCCGTCCTGGTCGTCGAGGGAGGAGCGGGCCCGCACGGCCGCGAGCGCCCCGGCCAGGTCGGCGTCGCGCGGTCGGGCGTAGTGGGCCGCGGTGGTGGCGACCAGCGGCAGCCCCGCCTCCCTCGCCAGCGCTGCGAGGGCGTCGTGCCGGTCGGCGTCGCGCGGGTCGCCGGTGGCGGTGATCTCCACGGCGACGTTGTCGTGGCCGAAGACGGCGGTGAGCCGGTCGAGCTCACGGCGCGCGGCCCGCAGCGGGTCGGATCCCGTCACGGCACCGGCGTCGACAACCCCGTCCAGGGCACGCCGCACGGCGCCCTTGCGGCACCCGGTGAGCACCAGCCACTGCCCGTCGGCCTCCTGGCCCAGCCGGTCGAGGTCGTAGCGGGCCCGGCCCTTGGCGCCCGCCTCGAGGTGGGCGGTGGCGATGGCACGCGACAGGTGGCGGTAGCCGTCCGCGCCGCGCGCCAGCACCAGCAGGTGGGTGGCCCGCGGGTCCGGCACGCCGGTGGGGTCGTCGAGCACGGGCGCCCCGCCGGGAACAGGAGCGGGCAGGTGCAGCTCGGCGCCGAACACGGTGGGCAGCCCGATGGCCCGGGCCGCCTCGGCGAAGCGCACCACGCCGTACAGGCCGTCGTGGTCGGTCAGGGCGAGGGCCTCCAGGCCGAGCCGGTCGGCCTCGGCGGCGAGCTCGGCCGGGTGGCTGGCGCCGTCGAGGAAGCTGAAGGCCGAGTGCGCGTGCAGCTCGGCGTAGCGTGGCTCAGGCGATGCCCGTCGATGCCTGATCCTGCGGCTCCGCTCCGTCTCAGTCATAGACGGCCTCCACCTGCCACGCGCCGCCGACCTGGGCCAGCAGCAGCCCCCGCCCGTCGTCGAGCAGCACCTGCAGGTGCACGCGCCGGGTGCCGCCGTCCGGCGCCCACCAGCGTTCGGCGAGCGGCCACGGGCCGGCCCAGCCGACGACGCCGTGCTCGCCGTCGTCCCAGCGCACCCGGGCGGGGTCGCCGTCACGGGCGAGTCGGGCGTCGACGACGACGTCGCTGCCGGCGGCGTCGAGCAGGCGCGCGGCCGCGGGTTCGGGCAGCAGGGTGGCGGGGGCCGGGCTGGGCAGCGCACCCGGCCACGGCCGGTCCGCAGGCCGGTCGACGGCGGTGTCCTCGCCGTAGGGCACGAGCCGGACGCGGCTGCGCGGGTCGCGCCCGCCGGCGCGCCGGACGGTGAGCACGGCGTCGCCGCCGAGCAGCCCCTGCACCCGGTCCAGGGCCTGACGGGCACGGGCGTCCTGCCCGGCGTCCGCTCCCCACAGGCTGGGCTGGTGCGTGCCGGCGGGGGCGACGTCCTCGGCGGCGAGCGCGAGGTGCACCAGCGGCGCGACCTGGGGCGACCCTTGCGTCCCGGTGCGCCGGCGCGCGTCGTCGGTCAGCCAGCCCTCGAGCTGCCAGCGCACCCGGTCGGTGATCCGCGCGGCGGGCAGCCCCCCGGCCGCGGTGTCGGTGCGCCAGAGCCGCTCCAGCTCGCCCTCGGTCGTGCGCGCGGTGATGCGCAGGCGTCCGCAGGCCACCCCGTGGGCGACGAGCAGCGCGTGCAGCTCCTCGGCGAGCCGGCGGGCGGCGAACGCGGCGACGTCCACGCGGTCGGCGGGCGGGTCGAGCTCGGTGGCGACGGCCAGGTCGGCCTCGGGACGGCGTCGGGCGGGCGGGCGCTCGTCCTCGCCGCGGGCCAGCCGGTGCGCCCAGGTGCCGAGGTCGCCGAACCGGGCGGACACGCTCGCCGCGGGCAGGGCCGCCAGGTCCCCGAGCGTGCGCAGCCCGAGCCGCCACCACAGCCCGACCGCGTCCCGCACGGCGGCGATCACGCCCGGGTCGCACACGGCGTGCACGAGCTCGCCCACCGGGCGCCCGGCGAGGGCCGCCGGCGATCCACCGGGCGCGACGACGGCGTCGTCCCGGGCCGCGAGCACCGCGGCGAGCAGACCGTCGGCCACCCCCACCTGGCACTCGTGCCCTGCCTCGGCGGCAGCGGCGACGAGCCGTTCGGCCAGCGCGCGTTCGGTGCCGTGGTAACGCGCCGCGCCGCCGGCGGGCAGGAGCAGCAGGCCGGGGCGGGCGACCTCGAGGCCTGCCACGACGGTCTCGGCTGCGGCCGCCACGGGCTCGAAGGTCCGGGCGTCGCGTTCGTCGTCGGCCTCCAGCAGCACCAGGTCGGGGCAGGCCTCCTGCGCCTGGCGGCGGCGCATGCCGCGGCGCACCCCGGCGCTGCGTGCGACGGCGGAGGTCGCCACGACGCTGCGCCCCGCCGTCGTCCCACCCCGCGACGGCGCACCCAGGACGGCGGCGGGCACGTGCGCGTCCAGCCCGGCGGCGGCCAGGGCGGCGACGACCGGCCAGTCCGGCACCCAGAGCACCGCGGTGCGGGTTCTCATGCGACCCTCAGGTCACGACCGGCGGCGCGCCGACCGGTCGGCGCGGCGAACGACGTCGGGACGTCGCCGCCGACCGGCACCTCGACGTCGATCTCCACGGGCCGGGCCGCGGCTCCCCGTCCGGTGCGCAGCACCGACAGGGTGCGCCGGCGCAACCACCCGGCACCGGCGTCCGCGCCCGACCAGGCCCCGCCGCGGGCGTCGAGCACGACGTGCGCCCCGGGCCACCGCTCGGTGGTGACCAGGACGGCGTCACGCTGGCGGGTGCGGGCGGCGAGGCGACGGCGGTCGGCGGCGGCGAGCGCGGCCCGCGGTCCGACGACGAGCACGTCCATGCCGTCGAGCAGCGCGGCGAGCACGGCGGGTCCGTCCGGGCCGGGGTCGGGGACGACGGCGGTGCGCTCCAGCGAGATCCCGACGTCGGCGGCGGCGAGCATCCCGACGGCGGGCGCGCCGACGAAGGCCACCCAGGCGCCGTCGCGGGAGGTGGTGGCCAGCAGGGCGAGCAGCAGGCTGGTCGAGCCCTGCACGGTGAGGACCCCGCCGTTCGGCAGCCCGCCGGGCAGCAGCGGGACGAGGGCGGGGTGCACCGGACGGGTCGGGGTGGCGCCGGCATCCGGTGCCGGTACCGGCACGGACGGCTTGCTCTCGTGCCGGACGCTCCCCTGCTCGGCGGCCCGCAGCGCGGCCAGCGCTCGTGCGCGGCGCTCGTCGTGAGGGGCCACAGGCCCCGTAGGAGCTGAGCCCAGAACGCCTGGACCCGGCACGGGACGGACCTCGGGGACGACGCTCATGCGGCCTCCCTCCCGGCGGTCGAGCAGTCGGTCGGACCGCACGTTCGAACTGATGTTCGAACATGGCTTCAGTACACGCTCGCTCGCGACCCGTGTCAACCGCGCTGCTCAGCGCCGTGACCGGAGCACCCAGGTGCGCCGCGGGTCGCCCCGGGCAGCAAGACGGCGCCAGGACATCACGGCCCGAGCAGGCTCAACGGGACGACGGCCACACCGTCGCCTCGCCGATACGCCGCGGGCCCGGTCGTGACGACGATGCGAGCGACGAGATCCTCGCCCATCTGCTCGGACAACCAGTTGAGGTGGCGGACGTCGTGATCGTCGGCCGCCTGGCCGAGCTTGACCTCGATGGCGATCGCACGTCCGTCGCCCGCATGAAGGACGAGGTCGATCTCCCGCTCACCGCGATGCATCCGCAGATGGGAGACCTCGAGCTCGAGCGCAGCGGCGTAGGTGCGGACGCTCTGGACGACCAACGACTCGAAGAGAGCGCCGAAGAGAGGACCGTCCCTGAGCGAGTCCTGCGCCCCTCCGAGAGAGCGCCCCTCGATCAGCCGGCTTGCGCTCAACTGCAACAGGGCAGCCGCCAGAGCCGGATCGGCCAGGTGATGCTTCGGCACGCGACCCAAGCGGTTCAGACGGATGGTTCCGGGATTCCAGGCAGGCACCTCATCGAGGAGCCGCAGCCGCTGGAGGACGTCACGGAAGTCATTGATCGTCGTCCGGCTGGGCGGCTGAGCGCGGTCGACCGCGGCCGCGATGGCCTCGAAGGTAGCGGTCGTCGACGTCGCGGCCGCGTAGGCGCGGAGCCACTCATGGAGGGACCTCGGACGGCGGCGAGCCCCTCCGAGCTCAGGAACCTCGTGCTCCAGCGCGTGGGACACGTAGTCCGCGACGGCCCTGCGGCGAACCGCCGGTGGTTCTGCCCTGATGCCAGGAAAACCCGAGTCGACGATCTCCCGGGCATAGTCCGCCAACGTCACGTCAGACCTGCCGGAGATCTCGTCGCCACCCTCCCAGATGTCGCGGAGCGAGACCGTGGCCATGCCCGGGTGCCGTTCCGCGAACGACAGCGGCCGCATCCGCAAGCGGATGAACCGCCCCGCCCCGGAGTGGATGTGGGTATCGCGCGGATTCGCGCTCCCGGTGAGGACGAACCTCCCAGGCTGCGGGTCGTCATCGACGATCCGGCGCACGGCATCCCAGACGGGCGGATCGCGCTGCCACTCGTCGACGAGGACCGGAGAATCGAGCCCGGCCAGATAGCGGCGCCGATCCGCCGAGACGATCATGCGCGTGTCCGGATCGTCGAGGCCCACGACACTCGCCGCAACCCGCGCCGCGGTGGCCGTCTTCCCGACGGCACGAGGGCCCTCGATCGCGATCGCACGAGTACCCCCGAGCACCTCTCGCAGGGTGTCATCGACCACGCGGGGAAGGTAGGCCATCGATGCTTCCTGACCAGGCTATACAGACCCTATTGGACAGATGCGTAGCATTCTACTGGTCAAACACGCACCGTTCTACCGAACATGCACGCTGCGATCTGGCGAACAGGCACGCAACGCACCCAGCGATGCGAGCGCCCAGGTACGGCGACTCGTGGTCGTCACACACCTGCGACGGCGTCCAGATTCCCTCCATACCGCGCGGTCGGTATGCCGCGAGGAGTGCCCGTTCCCGGACACCCGACGACGAGGAGGTCGTACCCGTGCAGATCACCGGCGCCGTGCTGGAACGCTGCGGAGCACCCGCACCCTGGGCCGACTCACGCCCGCTCACCGTCGGGCCGCTCGAGCTCGACCCGCCCGGACCCGGCGAGATCGCCGTGCGCATCGAGGCTGCGGGCCTGTGCCACTCCGACCTGTCCGTCGTCGACGGCAACCGTGTACGCCCCACCCCGATGCTGCTCGGCCACGAGGCCGCCGGGATCGTCGAGTCCGTGGGCGACAACGTCCCGGCCGACGCGGGGATCGCCGTCGGCACCCGCGTCGTCATGACCTTCCTGCCCCGCTGCGGGCAGTGCGCGGCGTGCGCCACCGACGGCCGGCTGACCTGTTCCGTGGGCTCCGCCGCCAACGCGGCCGGCGAGCTCGTCGGCGGTGTGCGACGCCTGCACCGCGACGGCGCCGACGTGCACCATCATCTCGGTGTGAGCGCGTTCGCCACCCACGCCGTCGTGTCGGCCACGTCCGTGGTCCCCGTACCCGACGACGTCCCCGCGGACGTCGCGGCACTGCTCGGTTGCGCGGTGCTCACCGGCGGCGGCGCCGTGCTCAACGCGGGCCGGCCCGCCACGGGCGAGGCCGTCGCCGTCGTCGGGCTCGGGGGTGTCGGCATGGCCGCGCTGCTCGTGGCCGCCGCGCTCGGCCACGCGGTGATCGGCGTCGACACCGTGCCCGCCAAGCTCGACCTCGCCCGCGAGCTGGGCGCCCGCGCCCTCACCCCCGCCGAAGCCCTCGACGCCGACCTGCGGGCACCCGTCGTCGTCGAGGCCGCCGGGAACGCCCGCGCCTTCGAGACCGCCTACGCCCTGACCGCCCCCGGCGGTACCACCGTCACCGTCGGTCTGCCCGGCCCGGACGCGCGGGCGAGCATCTCCCCGCTGAGCCTGACCGCCGAGGCGCGCACCGTCGTCGGCTCCTACCTCGGCTCGGCCGTCCCGAGCCGCGACATCCCCCACTACGTGGAACTCTGGCGAGCAGGACGACTGCCGCTGGAACGACTCGTCTCAGCCCGCATCGGGCTGGACGACCTGCCCCGCGCGCTGGACCGCCTCGCCGCCGGCGAGGAGCTGCGCCAGCTGATCACCTTCGACGAGAGGAAGACCGCATGACCTCCCCCACCGCACGCGTCGCGATCGTCACCGGCGGCGCCCGCGGCATCGGCGCCGCCACCGCGGCCCGGCTCGCCTCCGACGGCTACGCCGTGGCCGTGCTCGACCTGCTCGAGGACGTCGCCGCCGAGACCGCCGCGAAGCTCACCGCGGACGGGCACCGCGCGATCGGCGTCGGCGTCGACGTCGCCGACGAGGGGTCCGTCACCGCCGCCGTCGAGCGCGTGGTCGCCGAGCTCGGCGCGCCGACCGTCCTGGTCAACAACGCGGGCATCCTGCGCGACAACCTGCTGTTCAAGATGTCCACCGAGGACTGGGACGCCGTGCTGAGCGTCCACCTGCGCGGGGCGTTCCTCGTGACCCGCGCGGTGCAGAAGCACATGATCGACGCCAAGTGGGGTCGCATCGTCAACCTGTCCAGCACCTCCGCGCTCGGCAACCGCGGGCAGGCCAACTACGCCGCCGCCAAGGCCGGCATGCAGGGCTTCACCAAGACCCTCGCCATCGAGCTCGGCAAGTTCGGCGTCACGGCCAATGCCATCGCCCCCGGGGTGATCGCCACCGACATGATCGCCGAGACCGCCGAGCGGGTCGGCGTCCCCCTGGAGGACTTCCTGGCCCACATGGCCAAGGAGGTCCCGGCGGGCCGTGTCGGTCAGCCGGAGGACATCGCCGCCGCGGCGTCGTTCTTCTGCTCGGAGGAGGCGTCCTTCACCAACGGTCAGGTCCTCTACGTGGCAGGCGGGCCCCGCGCATGACGGGCCAGATCGTCGTCGAGAGCCCTGCGGCGCTCGCCGACGCCGTCGGGAAGCAGGCCACCGGCGAGTGGTTCGCCATCGACCAGGACCGGATCACCGCGTTCGCCGACGCCACCGAGGACCACCAGTGGATCCATCTTGACGCCGAGCGCGCGACCCACGGGCCGTTCGGAGGCACCATCGCCCACGGCTACCTGACCCTGTCGCTGCTGCCGAAGCTCACCGGCGAGCTCGTCGAGGTCGGCAGGACGGCGATGGCCGTCAACTACGGCCTCGACAAGGTCCGTTTCCTGACCCCGGTGCCCGCCGGCGGGCGGGTGCGGGCCACGGTGGAGATCACCGGCGCCGGTCCGTCCGGGCAGGGCGTCCGGCTGGCCTCGACCGTGACGGTCGAGCTGGAGGGCGCTGTGAAGCCGGCCGTGGTGGCCCACGCGCTGGCGCTGTACGTGCCGGAGCAGTGAGCAGCGTGTCCTGCCCGGCCCGCACGGCCGGGCAGGACACGCGCAGGCACGCTCGAGGTATGACCGCGCCGCCGACACCCACCTGACCCTCGACAAGATGGCCGACTGGCTCGGCGCGCACACGCAGCCACGCTGATCGGGTCGGGCAGGATGTCCTCATGCCGCACACCTCACGACCGGCGCCCCGGACGCACGCTGATGCGCGACGGACCGTGGGTCTGAGACATCGGCAGCTCCGGTGCTACCGCGACGCCGTGCCCTCGATCACCAGGCCGGTACCGAGCCCGATCATCGTGAGGCCACCGGCGGCACCCAGACGGTCGAGGCGCTCCGGCCGGCGCGCGAACCATGCCCGCGCTTGTCCGGCGGCCAGCGCCCAGCAGCCGTCCAGGGCGAGGGCGAGCAGGCTGAACAGGAGACCGAGGACCAGGAGCTGAGGCGTCACCGGCACCCCCTGGCCGACGAACTGCGGCAGGAAGGCCGCGAAGAACACGAGCGTCTTCGGGTTGGTCGCGCCGACGACGAAGCCGGCCCAGACGCCCCGCCACAGCCCGGCGGGGCGCGGCCCGCCGGGGGCCGTCATGGCGAGCCGGGCGTCCGCACGGTGCCGGAACGCCTGGACGCCGAGGTACATCACATAGACGGCACCGCCCAGCTTGAGCACCGTGTAGGCGGTCGCCGACGCCTCGACCAGCGCACCGAGCCCGACGGCGACGCACGCGACCTGGACGAGCAGTCCCAACGCGTTGCCGCCCACCGACTGCAGGGCACCCCGCCGGCCGACCGTCAGGGCGCGCCCGATCGCGAACACGACGCTCGGGCCGGGGACCGCGATCACGAGGACCGACGCCACGACGAACGCGACGAGCTGGCCGGGGGCAGGCATGCCAGAACCCTACCGAGACGGTCGCTCGGCAGGGTTCCAGCACGCCAGCACGGTGCGGTGCCTGCGTCAGACCCGTTCGAGCACCATGGCCATGCCCTGGCCACCGCCGACGCACATGGTCTCCAGCCCGTAGCGACCGCCGGTCGTCTCGAGCCCGTTGAGCAGCGTGGTGGTGATGCGGGCCCCGGTCATGCCGAACGGGTGCCCGACGGCGATCGCCCCACCGTGCACGTTGAGCTTGCCTTCGTCGATGCCGAGCTCACGGGCCGACGGGATCACCTGGGCGGCGAAGGCCTCGTTGATCTCCACCAGATCCATGTCGTCGATCGTCAGCCCGGCCCGGTCGAGGGCCTGGCGGCTCGCCTCGACGGGCCCGAGTCCCATGATCTCCGGGGACAGACCGGTGACTCCGGTGGAGACGATCCGAGCGATCGGCTGCAGCCCAGCTCGTCCACGACGCGGTCCGAGACGATCACCAGCGCGGCGGCGCCGTCGTTCAGCGGCCAGGCGTTGCCCGCCGTCACGGTGCCGTCGGGGCGGAAGACCGGATCGAGCCCTGCGAGCTTCTCCACGGTGGTGCCAGGACGCGGACCGTCGTCGGCCGACACGACGGTGCCGTCCGGCAGCGTCACCGGGGTGATCTCGCGCGACCAGAACCCGTCGGCGATGGCCTTCTCGGCCCGCTGCTGGGAGCGGGCGGCGAACTCGTCCTGCTCGGCGCGACCGATGCCGTGCACGGAGGCGAGGTTCTCCGCCGTCTGCCCCATGGCGATGTACGCGTCCGGCAGCTCGCCGTCGGCGCGCGGGTCGGACCAGTCGGGCGCTCCCCCGACGGCACGCTTCGCGGTGCGCTCGGTCGCGCCCGCGAAGCGCGGGTTCTCCAGATCCTGCCCCTCGATGTAGTCGCTGGACCCCTTGACCGTGCGGCTGACGGACTCGGCGCCGACGGAGAGGAAGACGTCGCCCTCGCTCGCCTTGATCGCGTGGAAGGCCATGCGGGTCGACTGGACGCTGGACGAGCAGTAGCGGGTCACGGTGGTGCCGGGGACGGAGTCGAGCCCGTTGAGCACGGCGACGATCCGCCCCATGTTCATCCCCTGCTCGCCGCCGGGCAGACCGCAGCCGAGGATGAGGTCGTCGATGCGGGCGGGGTCGAGCGCCGGCACCTTGTCCAGGGCCGCGCGCACCATCTGGGCGGCGCGGTCGTCGACGCGCATCTCGCGCAGCGACCCTTTGTACGCGCGCCCGATGGGCGAGCGCGTGGTGGCCACGATGTAGGCCTCGGTCATGATCGGAGTCCTTTCCCAGATCGAGTCTCGGACGAGCTCGTGTCGCGCGAGTCTTCGGTTCCGCCTCACACGAAGGCGGCGTGGCCGGTGATGGACCGCCCGACGATGAGTTGGTTCATGTCGCGGGTGCCCTCGAAGGTGTAGACGGCCTCGGCGTCGGCGAAGTAGCGCGCGACCCCGGTGTCGAGGGTGATGCCGTTGCCGCCGCAGACCTCGCGGGCCAGGGCGACGGTCTCGCGCATCCGGGTGGTGACGAACGCCTTGGCCAGCGCGGCGTGCTGGTCACGCTGGGCGCCCTCGTCCTGCACCTGCGCGAGGCGGACGCACATCGCGAGGCTGGCGGTGATGTTCCCGAGCCCGGTGGCGAGCTTGTCCTGGACGAGCTGGTACGAGGCGATGGGGTTTCCGAACTGCTCGCGTTCCTTGGTGTACCGCACGCCGGCCTCGTAGGCACCGATCATGGTGCCGAGCGCCTGCCAGGAGACGCCGTCGCGGGTCACGCGGAGCACGTTGGCCAGGTCCTTGAAGCTGTTGATGCCCTGCAGGCGGTCGGACTCGGCGATCTCGACGTTCTCGAGCGTGATGTCCGCGTTCTGCACGATGCGCAGCGACTGCTTGCGCTCGATCTTCGTGGCGGTGAACCCGGGAGTTCCCTTGCGCACGATGAAGCCCTTGACCTGGTCGTCGGCGGTGTCCTTGGCCCAGATGACGACGACGTCGGCGAACGTGGCGTTGCCGATCCAGCGCTTGGCGCCGTTCAGCACCCAGGTGTCGCCGTGGCGGGTGGCGGTGGTGCGCAGGCCACGGGCCGTGTCGGACCCGGACAGCGGCTCGGTGAGGCCGAAGGCACCGATGAGGTCGCCGCGCGCCATCGGCGGCAGCCACTGCGCGCGCTGCTCGGGCGAGCCGCCCAGGCCGATCGAGCTCATCGCCAGCCCGCTGGAGACGCCGATGAACGTGCAGAAGGAGGAATCGACCCGGGCGAGCTCCATGCCGACCCAGCTGCGGAACACCGCGGAGTTCTCGAACTGGGCCGTCTCGGACCAGGCCGCGCCGACCGAACCGAGCTCGGCGAAGGGCTTGAACAGGTGGACCGGGCACTCGGCGCGGTCCCAGAAGTCGTCGGCCAGGGGGCGCACCTCGCGTTCCATGAAGTCGCGGACGCGGGCGACGGCTTCCTGCTCGACGGGGGTCAGGAGGTCCTGGAAACCGTAGAAGTCGGCGTCCAGCACCTCGGGTACCGCGGGGGCGGTGGCGTCGTGGGTCTCCGGGGTGGTGAGAGTCATGGTGCTCCGATCGTCGTCGATCCGTGGCGTCAGTGTGCATCATTCTGCGAGATGTTGCACACCTCGCGCAACATCCGGCTAGGCTGCTCCGCATGCTGTCCCCGTCGAGCGACATCGCCACCGTGGGCCTGCGGGCCGCGCCGACCCGGCTGTCCGCACGGCTCGTGCCCGGCGTCCACCCCGACGCCCTGCGCGCCTTCGAGCAGGCACGTGAGACCTTCGTCTCAGGCCACCGCATCGACATGGGCGGCCTCGCGACCGAGCTCGGGGTGGACCGCACGTCCGTCTTCCGCTGGGTCGGCAACCGCGACGCCCTGCTGTCTGAGGTCCTCTGGTCGCTCGCCGTGCCGACGCTCGTGCAGGCCGAGCGTGCGGCGTCGGAACCCGGGCCCGACGGCGCCGCACCGGCCGGCGCGGCGCACCTGGCCGCCCTCCTCAGCCATTTCGCCACCGACCTCATCGAGGCGGACTACTTCCGCACGTTCCTGAGCCGCGAGCCCGCCCGGGCGCTGCGCCTGCTGACCACCTCGGCGAGCCCGATCCAGCAGCGCTACGTCGCCACGGTGGAGCAGCTCGTGCGCGACCACCTCGGCGGACGGCCGTTCGACGGCGCCATCGACCGGCACGCGCTCGCCTACCTGCTCGTGCGCGTCTCGGAGTCCTTCACCTACGCCGACCTCATCGCCGGCGAGCCGCCCAGCACCGACGCCGCGCGCTCCGCCTTCCGCCACCTGCTGCGCGTCTGAGCGCCCCGCTCGAGAGCACAGAGAGGACCGCCATACCCATCGCCCGTCACCCGTTCCCGCTGCGCTGGAACGACAACGACCAGTACGGCCACGTCAACAACACCGTCTATTACCAGGCGATGGACACCGCCGTGAACACGTGGATGATCCGCGAGGCGGGCCTCGACCCCGCCGGAGCCGTCCGCGGGTACTGCGTGGCGTCGTCGTGCGACTTCCGCTCCCCCGTCTCCTACCCGGACGACCTCGAGGTCGGCATCGGCGTCGGACGGCTGGGCACGACGAGCGTGACCTGGGAGCTGCAGATCCTGCGCGCCGACGACGAGAAGCCGGTCGCCGAGGGCCGCTTCACGCACGTGTTCGTCGACGCGACCACCCAGCGCCCGGTGCCCGTCCCGGCGTCCGTCCGCACCGCCGTCGAGCAGCACCTGCTCGAGAAGGTCACCTGACGCCGGCCCAGCGGCCGTCCCACCAGCGCAGCAGGAGGGCCCCCGCCAGCGTCAACCACGGCGAGGGCTCGCCCACCGGCACGTCGACCTCGAACCAGACGTCGCCGGGGTGGCGATGGTCCCGTGCCCAGGTGCCGTCGGCGCGCCGCGCCGTGCGAACCACCTCGACCGCCTCGGCGAGCCGCTCGTCCGGTGCGACGCCGTCGTGCAGCGCGGCGCGCCGGAAATAGTCGGTGGCGCGCAGAGCGCTGTAGTGCCCGCGGAACGGGTACTCGAACCGGAGCGCCCACGGGCCGATCGGCTCCCCGGTCGACAACCGGCGGAGCAGCCCCCGCGCCAGCAGGTACTCGTGACCGGTGCGCCGCGCCTCACGCGCCCGCGCGTCACCGCCCACGATCTGCTCGTAGTCGAGCAGACCCGTGAGGACGTTCAGCGTGGAGACGAACGACGAGACCGTCGCGCCGTCGACCCACTCGCAGTTCCACCCGCCATCATGCATCCGCCCGTCGACCAGACGACCGAGGACCGTGGTCGTGTCCACCCCGAGCCAGGCGCCGTTGGCCAGCGTGAAGGCGTTGATGCAGCAGTCGACCTCACCGTCCCAGTAGGGCAGGTCGTCGTACTCCCAGCGACAGTGCCGCGCCAGCAACCCCGGGGTGCCGTTCGCCCGCAGCACGGCGGCGTCGAGGCCCCACTCGCGCAACGCGGTGAGGGACCAGGTCGTGGCCGTCCACGGCTGGGGCGGGTCGACCTCGGCGCGCTGCACCTCGAAGTACGCCTGCCCGCCGGGAAAGAAGGCGCCACCGGCCCACCGGCCGTCGTCGTCCTGGACGGCCAGCAGCCGTGCACCGAAACCCTCCGTGGCGACCCGCGCCCGCGTCGCCCGCCAAGTATCCGCGGGGAGCCCGAGCAGGTCCCGTTCCACCTGCCAGCGCAGGGCGGGGTCGGAGTCCAGCAGCCGCTGCAGGGGCACGCTCACCCGACGATCGTACGGCGGACGTCACACCGCGCATCCCATGCGCCTCTCCCCTCCTCGGACAGTCAGGGGAGGCTGGTGCGGACCCCCCTCGTCCCGGACTCCTCGGCGCCGTCGACATCACCGGAAGACACCGTTCACGGGGCGGCCCGTTCGACCACATACCGACCGCGCGGTATGCTGCCAGCAACCCCGGCGCCGAGGCCGGGTCCGAGCGAGAGATGGGGTCATCGATGACCGACGTGCCCGGCCTGGACCGAGCGGGCCTGTCAGCCTGGTTGACGCGTGCGCACCCGGAGCTGGCCCCCCACTCGGACACCGCCCTGACGGCGGAGGTCATCGCCGGCGGCCGCAGCAACCTGACCTACCGGGTCGACGGTGCGTCCCTGCCGCTGGTGCTGCGTCGCCCCCCGCTGGGACACGTGCTGTCGAGCGCGCACGACATGCGCCGCGAGCACCGCGTGATCTCCGCGCTGGGCGCCAGCGACGTCCCCGTGCCGGCGACCGTCGACGTCGTGGACGACACCGACCGCGGCGAGGTCACGGGGACCACGTTCTTCGTCATGGAGCGGGTCGAGGGCACCGTGCTGTCCCGGCCCGAGCAGAACGCCGACTTCACCGCCACGGGCCTGCACCGGCTCGGCCTCACCCTCGCCGGGACGCTCGCGGACCTGCACCGCGTCGACCCCGCGGACGTGGGGCTGGCCGACTTCGGCCGGCCCGACGGCTACCTCGCCCGCCAGCTCACCACGTGGCGACGCCAGTACGACGCGTCACGGTCGCGCGAGCTGCCCGCTCTGGACGAGCTGCAGGAGAGGCTGACCACCCACGTCCCCGACTCGGGCCGGACGGGCATCGTGCACGGCGACTACCGCCTGGACAACGTGCTCGTCGCCGGCACACCGCAGGATCCCACGATCGCGGCCGTCCTGGACTGGGAGATGGCCACCCTCGGCGACCCGTTGGTCGACCTCGGGCTGCTGGGCCTCTACTGGGACATCCGCTCGCTCTCGGCGGGAGCCGTGGCCGCGAGCGCCGTGGTCCCCGACGTCGGCTACCCCACCTTCGACGAGCTCGTCGACACCTACGCGGCCCGGACCGGTACCACGCCACCGGACCTGTGGTGGTACCGGGCCTTCGCCGCCTACAAGCTCGCGGTGATCCTCGAGGGGATCCACTACCGCTACCGCGCCGGCGAGACCGTCGGTGAGGGTTTCGACACCATCGGCGACCTCGTCGCCCCGCTCGCCGCCGACGGCCTCGCCCGGGCGGCGGCCCGACCCAGGAGCACCTGATGGACTTCTCCCCCGACGACCGCACCACCGCGCTGACCGAGCAGGTACGCACCTTCGTGCACGACCACGTCCTGCCCGCCGAACCGGTCCTGGACGCCCAGCTCGCCGAGACGCCCGACACCTGGAGCTTCCGGCCGGTCGTCGACGAGCTGCGCGCCACGGCCCGTGCCGACGGCCTGTGGAACCTGTTCCTGCCGTCCGAGCGCGGTGCGGGGCTGACCAACCTGCAGTACGCCCCGCTGGCCGAGCTCACCGGATGGAGCACCCGGCTGGCGCCGGTGGCGTTCAACTGCGCCGCCCCGGACACCGGGAACATGGAGCTGCTGGCGGAGTTCGGCACGCCGGCCCAGCAGGAGCGCTGGCTCGACCCGCTGCTCGAGGCCGAGATCCGGTCCGCGTTCTGCATGACCGAGCCCGACGTCGCGTCCTCGGACGCCTCGCAGATCGGCACCCGCATCCGCCGCGACGGCGACGAGTACGTGATCAGCGGGCGCAAGTGGTGGTCCACGGGCGCCATGAGCCCCGACTGCCGGCTGCTCATCGTCATGGGCAAGACCGACCCGGAGGCGGCGAAGCACCAGCAGCAGTCGATGATCCTCGTGCCGCGGGAGACGCCGGGCGTCCGCATCGTGCGCCCCCTGACGGTCTTCGGCTACGACGACCGCGACCACGGCGGCCACGCCGAGGTGGTCTTCGACGACGTCCGGGTGCCCGCCGACCACCTGCTCGGCACCGAGGGCGGCGGGTTCGCGATGGCGCAGGCCCGCCTCGGTCCGGGGCGCATCCACCACTGCATGCGCGCCCTGGGCACCGCCGAGCGGGCGCTGGCCCTGGCGACCGAGCGAGCCCGGGGCCGGTCGACGTTCGGTGTCCCGCTGTCCGAGCAGGGCGTGGTCCGCCAGTGGGTCGCCGAGGCCCGGGTCGAGATCGAGGCGCTGCGCCTGCTCGTGCTCAAGACCGCCTGGCTGATGGACACCGTCGGCAACCGCCAGGCGATGACGGAGATCCAGTCCATCAAGATCGCGGTGCCGCGGGCCGTGCAGCAGATCCTGGACCGGGTGATGCAGGTCTTCGGCGCCGCCGGCCTCTCCGCCGACCAGCCGCTCGCGGAGATGTTCGCCGGCGCCCGCGCGCTGCGGATCGCCGACGGCCCGGACGAGGTGCACCTGGCGTCGTTGGGGCGGGCCCAGCTGCGCGCCTGACCCACCGACGACGACGGCCCGCCTCCTTCTCGGGAGGCGGGCCGTCGTCGTCGCGGCAGCGGGCTCACTCCACGGGGATGCCGTCCCCCTCGAGCGTGACCTGCTCCGGCTCGATCGCCGTCACGGTCTCGCCGTCGAGGCGGTAGGTCGTCCCGACGTAGTCCTGCACCCCGTCGTCGACCATGGTGATCCCCGCGGCGTCGTAGCCGGCGTGGTCCTCGGGAGCGTAGGCGAGCGGGACGATCCCGTTGCCCACCAGCTCGCCGGACTCGAGCACCTCGATCAAGGCCTCGCGGGTAGGGTCGTCGCCGGCCTTCGCCAGCGCCTCGGTGAAGGCGTACCCGACGCCCATCCCGAAGACGGTGTTGCCGTCGAACGGTGCCCCGTCGTTGTACTCCTCGTTGATCTCGGTGAAGAGCTCGACCCATTCCCCGCCCGGGCTGAACGGCATGTAGTTCACCGAGACGAAGCCCTGCAGGAGCTGCGGCGCGACGTCCTCGCCGAGGAAGCCGACGAGCGTCGGGTAGTCGCCACCGGCCGAGGACGCCATCCAGGTGGGCATGAACCCCATCTGCGCGGCGGTCCCGATCGCCAGGGCCGAGAAGCCGTTCACGGTCGCGAGCATCACGACCTCGCACTCGGCGGCCTGCAGGGCGCCGATCTGCGCGGTGACGTCCTGGTTGGAGGTCTCGTACGTCTCGTACGCGGCCGGCCCGTCGGCGCCGAGGACGATCTCGGCACCCTCGCCCAGCGTCTCGCCGTAGTCGTCGTCCTGACCGAGCAGGCAGACCTTCTCGCCCGCGTGCTCCTCGGTGGCGTACTGCGCCAGCGCCGACCCCTCGACGAGGTAGTCCGCGTTGAACCCGAAGGTGTACGGGTACTCCTCCGGGTCGTCCCAGGCCGTCGAGCCCGAGGACACGAAGAGGTCCGGCACCTCGTTCTGGTTGAGGAAGTCGAGCACCGACGAGTGCGTCGGCGTCCCGAGCCCGTTGAGGATCGCGAACACGTCGTCCTGCTGGACGAGCTCGCGCACCACGGTCTGGGTGTTCGCCGGGTTGTACCCGTCGTCCTTGACGATGTACTCGATGGTGCGGCCGTTGACGCCGCCGTTCGCGTTGACGTAGTCGAAGTACGCGCTCGTGGCCGCGGAGATCGACGAGTACCCGGCGGCTGCCGGCCCGGTGAGCGGTTGATGGGTGCCGACGGTGACGGTGTCGTCCGAGACGCCGGGGGCGGCCTCGTCGGCTCCGCCGCAGGCGGTCAGGGCGAGGCCGACGACGGCGGCGCCGGCGACCGCGACGACGACGAGCAGGGCGCCGAAGACGAGCACGGCGAGGTTTCCCGACAGGCGCTGCTCCAGGTCGGCGGGCAGCCCCGCGGTGGTCGTCAGGGTGTTGATGAGCCAGGGCAGCATCACCACGAGTGCGGCACCCACCGCCGCCCCACCGATGCTGCCGAGCCCGCCGACGACGACGGCCACGAGCAGCAGGAGCGAGAAGGCGAGGTCGTACCCGCCCGGGCTGACGTTCTGGATGACGATCGCCAGGACCGCGCCACCGAGACCGGCGGAGAGCGCACCGGCGACGAACGCCTCGGCCTTGACCCGGCCGGGCGAGATGCCGGCCAGGCGGGCGGCGACCTCGTCGCCGTGCACGGCACGCATGCGCAGCCCGGCGCGGCCGGACCGCAGGGCCGCGAGCGGCGTGACGGCGACGGCGGCGACCAGGATCGCGATCCAGGCGTGCCACTGCTCGGTGCTGAAGAGCACCGGGTCGAGCCAGTCGGGGACGGGTTCGAAGGGCACGCTGCGCCCCTGGTCCCCGCTCAGGCCGGGCACCTGGGACGCGAACGCCGGCAGGGCGATGACGAGGGCCAGGGTGAGCCCGGCGAAGTAGGGGCCGCGCAGGCGGGCACCGGCCAGCCCGAGCAGCCCGCCGACCGCACCGGCGAACACGACCGCCCCGACGATGCCGAGCGCGAAGCGGACGACCCCGCCCAGGTCGGCCTCGGCGGCGAACCCGGCGCCGAAGGCGTAGCCGTAGCCCCCGCACGCCATGAGCACGGCGTGGCCCAGCGAGAGCTGACCGGTCAGGCCGACGAGGAGCGTGAGCCCGGCGGTCGCGCAGAACACCGCGGCGATCATCGCGAGCTGGTAGTTGCGGTAGGAGTCGAGCAGGAAGGTCGCGGCGAGCGCGACGGCCGTCAGGGCGAGGGCGCGCAGCAGGATCCCTCGGGTCCGGGGGCTGATGATGGCAGTCATGCGGTCCGCGCCTCCTTGACTGCGAAGATGCCGCCGGTCGCACGAGCAGGACGACGGTGAGCAGGACGAGCACCGCGATCGGGGCGAGCCCGGCCCCGAGGTATCCGGTGACCAGGCTGATGAGGACCCCGACGATCACCCCGCCGAGCAGCGCCCCGCCGGGCGAGTCCAGCCCGCCCAGCACCGCCACGGTGAAGGCGTGGACGAACAGGACGTCGGCGCTGTGGGCGTTGAGCCCCAGCTCGGTCGGCACCAGCAGGAGCACGGCGAGCGCGGCGACGGCGCACGACAGCATCCAGCCGAGGGTGATCATGCGGGGCACGCGCACGCCGAGCAGCCGGGACACCTCCGGGGCCACGGCCGACGCGCGCATCTGCAGCCCGAGCGTGGTGCCGTTGAAGAGCAGCGCGAGGACGCCGACGACCCCGAGGGCGACGAGGAGGACGAACAGGTCGTAGGGCGAGAGCACGGGGACCCCGCCGACGACGAGCGGCTGCTCGCTGAACGGCGCCGCCATCGGCCGGTGCTGAGGGCCGAAGGCGATGCCGATCGCCGACTGGAGCACCATGACGAGGCCGATCGCCACGATCATGCCCGGCAGCGGTGTGGTGCTCGGGACGAGCCGGATGAGCAAGCGCTCGACGGCGAGCCCGACGACGGCGCCGGTCGCGACGGCGGCGACCAGCCCGAGCCAGAAGGACCCCGTCAGCTGCGTGACGGCGAACGCGACGTAGATCGCGACGATCGCCATCGCCGCCTGCGCGAGGTTCACGATGCGGGCGGCGCGCCAGATGATGACCAGCGACAGGGCGAAGAGCGCGATGACGAGGCCCCGGGCGAGACCGGTGGCGAGGAGGAAGGCGAGACGATCCATCAGAACCCCAGGTAGGCGTGCCGGAGGGCAGGGTCGGCGGCGATCTCGGCGGCGGGGGCGTCGGCGACGACCTCCCCGAGGCTGAGCACGACGCCGCGGTCGGCGATCGAGAGCGCGCTGGTCACGTTCTGCTCGGCGAGCAGCACGGTGAGCCCGGTGCGCTGGGCGGTGTCCCGCAGGATCGAGAAGAGCTGGGCCACGACACGCGGCGCCAGTCCCAGCGACGGTTCGTCGAGCAGCAGCACCCGGGGTCCGGCGAGCAGCGCGCGGGCCAGCGCGAGCATCTGGCGCTCGCCGCCCGAGAGCTGGTGGCCGAGGCTGCGCCGCCGTCGGGCCAGCGGCTCGAACGTCTCGTAGGCCTCCGCGACGGCGGCACGCCGGGCGGTCCGGCCGGGGAGCTTCCACAGCGCCCCGAGATGGAGGTTCTCCTCCACGGTCAGCTCGGCCACGACGCTGCGCCCCCTCGGGGACCTGGGCGAGCCCCTGCCGCACACGCTCCTCGACGCTGAGCGCCGCCAAGTCCTGCCCGTCCAGCAGGATCCGTCCGGAACGCGGTCGCACCAACCCGGAGACGGTGCGCAGCAGCGTCGTCTTGCCGGCCCCGTTCGCGCCGAGCAGCGCCACGACGGCACCGTGCGGGACCTGGAGCTTCAGCTCCTCGATCACCGGGGCGCCCGCGTAGCCGGCGGTCAGCCCGTCGACGGCGAGCATGGTGCTCGTGGTGGTGCTCGCGGGCACGTCGGTCGGTGCGGTCCTGCGGCGGCCTCCAGCCCCAGGTAGGCGGCCTCGACGGCCGGGTCGGCACGGACCTCGTCCGGGGTGCCGCAGGCGACGACGCGGCCGAAGTCGAGCACGACCACGCGGTCGGCGACCTCCATGACGAAGTCCACGTGGTGCTCGACCAGCAGGACGGAGCAGCCGTCCGCGGACAGCCCGCGGACGGTCAAGACGAGACCGGCGATGTCGTCGGAGCCCAGACCGCCGGCGGGTTCGTCGAGGAGCAGCAGCCGTGGTCGGGTGACCAGGGCGCGGGCGAGCGCCACGCGCTTGCGATCCGGGTAGGGCAGCGCATCGACCGCGGTACTCGCCCGGGCCGACAGACCCAGCCGTCCGAGCACGTCCGCCGCGACCTCGATCGGGTCGCCCGAGGCCGACCGGTCCGGGCCGACCAGCGGGACCAGCACGTTCTCCAGCACGGTCATCCCGGAGAACAGCCCGAGACCCTGCAGCGTGCGCGCGACCCCTCGGCCTGCCAGGCCGGTCGGCGCCGACGGGCCCGGGCGCCCTGCGATCCGCACGCTGCCTGCGCGGGGGCGGACCATCGAGCAGACGGCGTTGAAGGCGGTCGTCTTGCCGGCCCCGTTCGGACCGATGAGGGCGACCGTCTCGGCGTCGCCCACGGTGAAGCTGACGTCGTCGAGCGCGGTCAGACCGCCGAAGGTGACGGTGAGCCCGTCGACCTCGAGTCGTGGTGTGTTGCTGGACATCGGCACCTCTTCGTGTCGGATGCGTCGCACCCTAGCACATAAACCGACTAGCCGGTATGTCATATTGGCAGTTGTTGCACGGATGTGACTCGGGAGCGTCGAACGCTATGTCGACGCAGGTCAGAGCGCTTCAGAAACGGGTCACAGGTGCCCGACGCCGTTGATCATGCCGCCGTCGACGACGATCTCGGCGCCGGTGACGTACGCGGAGGCCGCGCCGGCGAGGTAGAGCACCGTCCCGGTGAGGTCCTCGGGCAGGCCACCGCGACGCAGCGGGATCGGCAGACCGGACGGGTCGATCTTGGTCGTCATCTCGGTCTCGATGAACCCGGGGTGCACCGAGTTGACCCGGATGCCGTCCGCCCCGAGCTCGACCGCGAGCGACTTGGTCAGCCCCCGCACGCCGAACTTCGAGGCCACGTAGCCGTGCAGGTGCGTGCTGCCCCGCATCCCCTCGACCGAGGAGACGTTGACGATCGAGCCGCCGCCGGCGGCCTTCATCGTCGGCACCACCGCCCGGCACCCGAGGTACGTCCCGGTGAGGTTCACGGCGATCACCGCGTCCCACTTGCTGCGCGGGTAGTGCTCGATCGGCCCGGCGTTCGCGATGCCGGCGTTGTTCACCAGCACGTCGAGCCGCCCCCAGGCCGTCACCGTCTCCTCGACGACCTGCGCCCAGCGGTCCTCGTCGGTGACGTCGAGCGCCGCGAACCGGGCACGCTCGCCCAGGTCCGCGGCCAGCGCGGCACCGGCCTCCCCCAGCAGGTCGGCGACCACGACGCACGCACCGGCGTCGTGCAGCGCGCGGACGTAGGCGGCACCGATGCCACGGGCTCCGCCGGTGACGACGGCGACACGGTCGGTGAGGCCCAGGAGATCGCTGGTCATCGTGCTCCTTCGCACAGAGAATAGGTTCAGTCGGCGACGTGGACGACCAGGCGCCCGGTCGTCGACCCGTCGGCGAGCAGCGCGACCGCCTCGGGCGCGCGGTCGAACGGCAGCACGTCGGCCACGACGGGGCGTACCGCGCCGGACGCGGCGAGCCGGGTCAGCTCGGCGTGCGCGGTATCGACGAGGTCGGGGTCGCGCTGCTGGTAGAGCGCCCAGTGCAGCCCCAGCACGCTGTAGTTCTTCACCAGGGCGTGGTTGGCCCGGACCGGAGGGGCCTCACCGCTGGCGAACCCGACGACGACGATCCGCCCCTCGAACGCGATGCACTTCGTGGAGGCCTCGAACGACGGCCCGCCGACCGGGTCGAACACGACGTCGGAGCCCGCACCGCCGGTCAGCTCCTTGACCCGGGCAGCCAGGTCGTCGGAGCGCAGCAGCACGTGCTTGGCGCCGGACGCCCGGGCGACGTCCGCCTTGGCCTCGCTGCCCACGACCCCGATGACGGTCGCCCCCGCAGCGGCGCCGAGCTGGCAGGCGGCGGTGCCCACTCCCCCGGCGGCCGCGTGCACGAGCAGGGTGTCGCCCGCCGCGAGCCCGGCCCGGCGGTGCAGGCCGAACCACGCCGTCTGGTAGGCGATGGTCAGCGCCGCCGCCTGGGCGTCGTCCAGCGACGCGGGCGCGGGACGGCACGATGCGGCCGGCAGCACCGCGTGCTCGGCGAGCACCCCGATGGCCGACCCCACGACGCGCTGCCCCACGGCGACCCGGGACTCGTCGACGTCCTCGCCGACCGCCACGACGTCGCCGCACAGCTCGATGCCGGGGACGAACGGGAGCCCCGGTCGCACCTGGTACTGCCCGCGGGCCAGGAGCACGTCGGGGAAGCTGACCGCGACGGCCCGGGTGCGCAGGAGCACCTCGCCGGGGCCGGGCGCGGGCACGTCGACCTCGTCGAGGTTCATGACCTCGGTCGGCTCGCCGTCGCGGGTGACGCGCCAGGCGCGCATGGTGCTGGTCATCTGTCCTCCACGGAGATGCTGCGCAGGAAGAGGTCGGTCATCTGGGTCGCGACCTCGGACTTGGTCTCGGGACCCGACGGCGAGTACCAGTAGGACAGGTAGTGCACGTCGGAGAAGAAGTGGGCGATGAGGACCGGCCGCGGGATGTCGGTCCGCACGGCGCCCTCGGCCTGGCCCTGGGCGACCAGGCCGGCGAACTCGTCGTGATACTCCCGCCGGCGCCGGGTGACCTCCTTGCGACGGGGCTCGGTCAGCATGTGCATGCTGCGGAAGAACACGGTTCCTTCCGGCAGCAGGTCGATGGAGGTCTCCACGACGTCGATGCACACCGCGCGCAGCACCTCGGTGGTCGTGCCCCCCCGTGCGACGATCTCCTCGAGCCGCCGCTTCTGCAGCGAGAGCATGCGGTCGTAGATCGCGAAGAGCAGGTCGTCCTTGGACTGGAAGTAGTGGTACATCGCGCCCTTGGTGACGCCGGCGGCCTCGACGATCTGCTGGACGCTCGTGGTGGCGTATCCCTGGGTAGAGAAGAGGTCCAGGGCGGCCTTCAGCACGGCGTCGGCGACGTTGGTGGTCTTCATGGGCCTATCCTTCACCCGACCGGCGCGACGGACGCGCCACCGTCGATCCGGAGTGTCTGCCCGGTGATCCAGGCCGCGTCGTCGGACAGCAGGAACGCGATCGGCCCGGCGACGTCGTCGGGCACGCCGAGCCGGCCGAGCGGGTAGCCCGCGGCGACCTCCTCCTCGCGCGACTCGTACAGCGCCCGGAAGAGCTTCGTCTTGACGACCGCCGGCGCGACGGCGTTGACCCGCAGCCGAGGGGCGAGCTCCTGGGCGAGCTGGGCCGTGAGGTTGATCAGGGCGGCCTTGGAGACACCGTAGAAGGCGATGTTCGGGCTGGTGGACGTCCCGGAGATGGAGGCGGTGCTGACGATCGAGGTCCGCAGGCCGGCGGCGACGGCGTCGCGCGTCCACTCGAGGGCCGCGACGACGTTGACGTCGATGATCTTGCGCACGACCGACGGCTCGATGTCCAGCACCGGGCCCCAGGCAGGGTTGGTGCCGGCGTTGTTCACGAGGTGGTCCAGGCGTCCGTACCGCTCGCCGACGTGCGCGAAGACCTCGGCGCGGTGCGCGGCGTCGTCGACCTTGCCGGCGACGGCGGACGCACTGTCCGCGCCGAGCTCCGCCACGGCCTCCTCGAGCGCGTCGGGCTTGCGCCCGGTGAGCACGACCTGGCCCCCCTCGGACACCAGCCGGTGCGCCACCGCCAGGCCGATGCCTCGGCTCGCACCCGTGATGACCGTGACCTGCCCAGCGAACCTGCGCACCGCGCCACCTCTCGAACGTCGTCGTTCCCGGCCGGTCGCCCCGCTCCGTCGCGACGTACCGGCCAGTCGGTTTGTGGCACGCACGCTATCACGCCCGGGCGCGCCCGGTCACCGGGTGCCGTTGCCACCAGCCGCCGTGCACACCACAGTGGAGCCATGGACTTCACTCGCCCGATGCCCCCGGACCCCTACTCGCTGCTCCCCGTCCCGGCGACCTTCGAGCTGAGCAGCCCGGACGTCTCGCCCGGTGAGCCCATGCCGTCGGACCACGCGGTGGACGGCGGCAACACGTCCCCCGGGCTGCACTGGTCCGGCTTTCCCGAGTCGACGCGGTCGTTCGTGGTGAGCTGCTTCGACCCGGACGCACCGACGCCGTCGGGCTACTGGCACTGGCACGTGCTCGACGTGCCTGCCTCCGTCACCTCCCTGGCGCGCGGCGCGGGCGCGGCCGACGGCTCGGGGCTGCCGGACGGCGCCTTCCAGCTCACCTCCGACGGCGGGCAGACGGGATTCGAGGGAGCCGGTCCGCCGCCCGGGGACCACGCGCACCGCTACGTCTTCGCGGTGCACGCCCTCGACGTCGACTCGCTGGAGCTGACCACGCAGAACACGAACGTGCACGCCGCGTTCAACGTGTACTTCCACACCCTCGCGCGCGCGACGCTCACGGGGACCTACCAGCGATGAGCGACGCGACCACGGATCGCCTGCCCACGCTCGGCGACCTCGCCTGGATGCCCGCGCTCGCCCACCCGGAGCTGCTCGCGGACCCGGTCGCGGCCGCCCTGCTCGCCTGGTCGGCGACCCAGGAGAGGGTCTTGGCCGAGGTCGCCGTCGCCGCCATCGACCCCGACCACGCCGACACCGAGACGCTCAACGCCGTGCACGGCCTGCCGCCGGAGGCGTCGGCGAACTGCGTGGTCGTGTCCGGTCGTCGCGGGGACGCCGAACGGGTCGCGGCGTGCGTGGTCACCGCGACGACGCGGGCCGACGTCAACACGCGCGTCCGCAAGCTGCTCGACGCCCGCAAGGCGTCGTTCCTGCCGACGGACAGGGCCACCGACGAGTCCGGGATGGAGTACGGCGGCATCACGCCCGTGGGCCTGCCGGCCGGCTGGCGCGTGCTGGTCGACGACAGGTTCACGACCCCCGGGGTCCTCGCCCTCATGGGGTCGGGGCTGCGCCGCTCCAAGCTGCTGATGCCCGGCGACCTGCTGTGCGCGGCGCCGTGGGTCGAGGTCGTCGCGGGTCTCGGCGTCACCCGCGGGTGAGGCCGACGGCGGGTGCGCCTCTCAGCACTCGGCGCGACCGCGACGCCAGTAGCCCATGAAGGCCACCGACTTGCGGTCCACGCCCTTGGTCGACACCAGGTAACGGCGCAGCGTCTTGATCATCCCGGCCTCGCCTGCGAGCCAGGCGTAGAGCCTCGTGTCCTGCGCCAACGGCTTGCCCCGGGCGTCCACGGGCACCTCCCACAGGATGCTGCTGTCGATGTCGACGTCCTCGAGCTCGTTGCTCAGCTCCCGCCCGGAGCGGGCCCGCACCGGCTCGTCGGCGGCGTTCGCGCGCACACCCATCGCCAGCATCCGGTCGGCCGCCTCCTGGACGGCCGGGACGAGACGGTCGCCGTGCTCGGCGTCCTCCCGCGCCAACCAGGTGACCCGGACGCCCGCCGGCGCGGCGAGCGTCCAGCGGTCCTCAGGGTGCGGGACCTCCAGGTAGACCTCGCCGACGGCGTCGGCGGGCAGCGCCTCACAGATCGAGGCGATCGCCGGCACGGCCGTCTCGTCGCCCGCGAGCAGCAGGGCGTGGCTCATGGCCGGCGGCGCGAACTCGCGGCCGCCGTGCCCGCCGGAATGCTCGGCGTTCGGCCCGAGGATGACCAGGGGCGTACCGGGGCGGGCGCCGTTGGCCCAGCGCGAGGCCGGGCCGGTGTCGCCGTGCAGGACGATGTCGACGTCCACCTCCCGCAGGTCCGGGCGTACCGAGCGCACCGTGTAGGTGCGCAGCGGGTTGCGCCGCTCCTCGGGCAGGGCGCGCCAGGATGTGAACCAGTCGGAGTTCTGCCGGTCCAGGTACTCCCAGCCTCCGCAGGGCGCGGGCAGCAGGAACTTGATCCGCTGGTCGGCACCGTTGTCGGCGAAGAGGTGGAGGTCGTCGCCCGTGAACGTGATGCGCACGAAGGACGGGCACAACCGGGTGACCCGCCGGACCTCGACGTCGAACATGCGCCACGGCTGCGGCGCGACGGCGCGGGTGGGCTCGGGCTGGGTGGCGGTCGCGCGGTGGGTCACGCAGGCCAGCCTAACCTCACCTACCGGTCGACCGGCAACCTCCGTGAGCGGCGTCACACCGCTCGCGCCGGGTGACCTCAGCCCTGCGAGGCACCCTCGCTGGCACGCACCTGGGCGAGCCGCCGCAGAGTGAGCAGGAGCGGGTCGGTCAGCAACGTGCCGAGCACCACCTGCCGCAGCGCAGCGGCCGGCTCGGAGGGCACCGTCGACAGGTCGGCCGCCGCCACGAGAGCGGCCGCCTCGGCGAGCCCTCGCAGGTAGTCGTCCGACAGGTCGAGCCCACCGGCCTCCGCGGCGCGGAGCTGGTCGGCCAGCCGGTCGACCAGCAGGCCGTCGCCGCACCCACCGTGCTCCTCCGCGAGCGCCCGCGCACGGCGGGCCGCGTCGTCGTCGGCGGCGGCCTCATCCTCGCCCGACACGTCCGCACCGGCCCCGTCCGGCAGCCTCGCGCCCTCAGCCGCAACCAGCGGGTGATGGGCGGCACCCAGCAGGTCGTGACGGGACGAGGGCGGGTCGTCGAGCGCCGCGAGCACTCCCCGCACCGCCGCCAGGCTCAGCCCGGCCGACTCGATGAGAGCCCGCACGAGCCGCACCCGCGACACGTGGCTCTGGTCGTACGTGGCCTGGGTGCGCGCGGTGAACTCCCCCGGGGGCAGCAGACCCTCGCGTAGGTAGTACTTCAACGTGGCCACCGGCACCCCCGTGGCGGCGGCCAGGCCCGAGATCCGCATCGCTCTCCCTCCACCTCTTGACAATGGAGAGTATAACTCTCCAATAATGGAGAGTCCTACTATCCAAGGAGCAGTCATGGTGGACCTCACCACGCACGACCACGACGGCGAGCTCGCCGTCTTCCTCATCGGCGCCCGGATCAACAAGCTGTGGCGCCCCGACGGGTGGTGGCCTGCCCTGGCCGCCATGACCGCGATGCTCCGCGAGCTCTACCAGGATCCGGACTCGGGGTTCCTCGGCGCGACGACGCTCGTCGGAGCGCGCGGCCCGACGGTGGCGCAGTACTGGCGCAGCGTCGAGGACGTCTACGCCTACGCGAACGCCGCCGAGCGTGCGCACCGGCCTGCCTGGCTCGAGTTCTACCGGCGCGCCCAGCGCGTGCCCGGCGCGGTCGGCGTCTGGCACGAGACCTTCTCGGTCCCGGCCGGTGGCCACGAGACGCTCTACGCCGACATCCCGGGAGCCATGGGGCTGGCGTCCGCCACCGGCGTCGTCCCCGCCGCTCGCCGAGGACGCACGGCCCGCGAGCGGATCCGGAGCCGGCCCGCCTGACCGCCTGACCGCCGGGCACCGGGCACCGGGCACCGGGCACCGGGCACCGGTGGACCGGTGGACCGACAGCCCTGCCCACTGCGGTCAGGGCAGGGGGCCGAGCCGCAGGATGCGGTCGTCGTCGGGCGCGGGGTCGCCTCGGCCGTCGGTGTTGTTGGTCAGCACCCACAAGAACCCGTCCGGTGCGGCGGTGGCGTCGCGCAGGCGCCCGTGCTGGCCGACCAAATGCTCGGTCGACGCCGACAGGTCGTCCAGCGGGACCTCCCGGAGGCGCTCGCCGCGCAGGTTCGCGATCCAGATGCTGCCGTCGGCGACGGCGATGCCGCTGGGACTGGCTTCCGCCGGGCGCCACTGCTGCACCGGGTCGACGAACCGGTCGTCGCCGGCCACACCCTCGACCTCCGGCCAGCCGTAGTCGGCACCGGGCTCGATGACGTTCAGCTCGTCCCAGGTGTCCTGACCGAACTCGCTGGCGTACATCGTGCCGTCCTCGTCCCACGCGATGCCCTGCGGGTTGCGGTGGCCGGAGCTGTAGACCGGTGACCCGTCGAACGGGTTGTCGTCCGGCACTTCTCCGTCGGGCGTCAGCCGCAGGATCTTGCCGGCGAGCGAGCCGCGGTCCTGGGCGCTCGCCGGGTCACCGGCGTCGCCGGCGGTGGCGTAGAGCATCCCGTCCGGGCCGAACGCGATGCGTCCACCGTTGTGGTTCCTCGCCGACGGGATCCCGTCGAGGACCGTCTCGGACGCACCGAGGCCGAGCGACCCGGGTCCGCCGACCAGGTCGTAGCGCTCGATGCGGTTCTCCGCGCCGGCGGTGAAGTAGGCGTACAGGCGGTCCTCGTGGACCGCGAGCCCGAGCAGCCCGCCCTCGGCTCCCGGCGTGACCTCGTCGACGACGCCGACCTCCCGCGGTCCGCCGTCGTCCGCGAGCTCGACGACCCTCCCGGACTCACGCTCGCTGACGAGCGCCGTGTCGTCGTGGAAAACGACCGACCAGGGGACGTCGAGTCCGGACACGACCGTGTCGACGCCGGCGTCCGCCGTCGCGCCGGGCGGCCCCGCCGGGTCCTCGCCCGGCGTCGTGCAGCCGGCCAGAGCGACGGCGACGCACGACACCAGCAGTGCTGCGCGGTGCCCGGTGGCGCGTCGCGGAAGGCTCATGGTCCCTTCCTACCTCGTCGCCCAGAAGGCCACAGCGGAAGCCGCCGCCACGTTGAGCGAGTCGACCCCACCGGCCATGGGGATCTGCACGACCCGGTCCGCGGCGGCGACGGCACGCCGGGAGAGGCCGTGCCCCTCGGTGCCGAGGACCAGGGCGAGCCGGTCCGGCAGGTCGACGGCCAGGTCGTCCAACGAGACGGCGTCGTCGGACAGCGCGAGCGCCGCCACCTCGAACCCGTCCGCGCGCAGGTCGTCGAGCCCGCCGGGCCACGACGCGAGGCGCGTCCACGGGACCTGGAAGACGGTGCCCATCGACACCCTCACCGAGCGACGGTAGAGCGGGTCCGCGCACCGCGGCGTGACCAGCACCGCGTCGACGCCGAGCGCCGCGGCCGACCGGAAGACAGCCCCGACGTTCGTGTGGTCGACGATGTCCTCCAGCACCGCCACGCGGCGCGCACCGGCGCCACCGCGAGCACCGGACACGACCTCGTGCACGCTGCGCAGGACGGGCCGGTGCATGGCCGCGAGCGCCCCGCGGTGCAGGTGGAACCCGGTGATCTGCTCGAGCACCGGCTCGTCGGCGACGAACACCGGTGCCTCCGGGTGCTCGCCCAGCACGTCCGCCATGGAGTCGAGCCACTTGTCGGCCATGAGGAACGACCGGGGCCGGTGCCCCGCGGCGACGGCACGCCGGATGACGTTCGAGGACTCGGCCATGAACAGGCCCTCGGCGGGCTCGCGCGCGGTGCGGAGCTTGACGTCGGTCAGGTCGGTGTAGTCGCGCAGCCGGGCGTCGGCCGGGTCGGTGACGCGGACGACGGCGGGGCGGGGGTCGGCGGGCGTGCTCACCCGGGGATTCTCTCAGCCCGGGAGCCGCACCTGCGCCGTCTGCTCCCCCGCCCGCTCGAGGCTCAGCGCGGCCGCGGGACCGCCGTCGGGCAGCGCGACCTCGTAGTCGCCCAGGAAGCCCGCCAGGTGGACGCGCCCGGCGTCGTCGGTGCGCAACGTCGTCGGCGCGTGCCACCACTCGTCCTTGACCAGGGAGCGCAACCGCTCGTACGACGGCTTGGGCGAGCCGTCGGCACGCAGCAGCCCACCCGGAGCGCCCAACCACATCCCGCGGTCGCCGAGGCCCCAGTAGTTGACGACCTCCACGGCCGGGTGGCTGAGCAGGGTGCGGTAGTGCCGCTCGACCTCCTCGGCCTGACGCTCCTCGCCCTCGGGCGTCGAGGGCCAGGAGGCCACCTGCCAGTCGTTGAGGTCGACGACGTGGTCCGGCATGAGGTCGCCGGACAGCAGCGTGGTCTCGGTCAGGTGGAGCGGGATGCCGTACCGCGCGAACCGTTCGAGGATGCGCAGCGTCTTCTCCTCGCCCCAGTAGCCCTGGTGCATGTGCGACTGCAGCCCCAGCCGGTCGATGCGGATGTCCGCCTCGAGCACCGCCTCGACGAGGCACTCGTACGCCGTCGACATGTCGAAGTCGTTGAGCAGCAGCGTGACGCCCGGGTGGGCGTTCCGGGCCTCCTCGACGGCCAGGCGGATCATCTGCACGCGGCCCTTGAGCCGTGCGAGCGGGGTGATCGCGTTCTCCTCGGCGGTGAAGACGGGCATGATCACGGCCTCGTTGATCGCGTCCCAGGTGTCGACGACGCCGGCGAAGTCGCCGACGTCGCGCCGGATGCGCTCGCGCTGCAGCCGCTCGACCTCGTCCAGCGGGCGGTCGAGGAGCCAGCGCGGCTGCATCGTGTGCCACACGAGCGGGTGCCCCTTGACGGTGACGCCCCGGTCGGCGAACCAGCGTGCCGCGGCCAGGGTCTCGGCGGTGCGGGGGGCGCCCTGCGTCGGCTCGAAGGTACCCCAGTAGAACGGCAGCGTGGCGACGTTGAAGAGGTCGAGCCAACGGTCCGCGAAATCGTTGTCGTAGGCGGCGTCGGCAGAACGGCCGTAGGCGTGGTCCATCAGCTCGAAGCCGATGCAGCCGAACCCGAACGCGTGCCGCGTCTGGGTGACGACGACGTCGGTGCCGGCCAGCGGCGTGCCGTCCGGCCCGACGACGGTCACCTCGGCCTGGGCGCGACGGTGCGCCAGGGTCGGGTCGGGTGCCTGGTCGGTGGGTGCGGTGAAGAGAGTCACCCGGCCATGGTGCCGCACCGGGAGTTCAGGACCGCTCGAACAGCCGCAGCGTGAGATCTCGCCAGACCTGGGTCCCGACCCCGCCCGGCGCGGTGTCGAACACGTGGTCCGCCGCCGGCAGCAGCACGAGCTCGTGGGGCACGCCGACCCCGGCCAGCACCGTGGCCAGCTCCTCGGCACCGGACGCCGGGACGAGGTGGTCGGCCTGTCCGGCGACGACCAGCGAGGGCGGGGAGTCCGGCGTCGCGTGCTCCGCGGGGGTGATCGCCGCGTACCGCTCCGGGTGGTCCGCCGGCGTCCCGCCCGTGTACTGCTCCGTCAGCTCGCGCCCGCGGTCACCCATGACTGGGTCGGTGTTCTCGTGCACGCCCACGGGCGACGCCACCGGGTACAGGGTGCTCACGGCACCGACGGGCGGCACGGCTCCCACGCACGCCGGCTCCAGGTCGTCGGCGGCCGACCGGTACGCGACCTCCAGCGCCAGGTTCCCCCCGGCGGAGTCGCCCACCAGGAACACCGCTCCCGGGTCACCGCCGTGCTCGGCAGCGTGCTCGCCCACCCACACCAGCGCGCACGCGACCTGCGGCTCGACGGCGTCCCACCCGTGCCGGTCGCCGTCGGAGAGCGGGTAGTCGATGCTCACGGCCAGGTACCCCTGGGCGGCGAACCATGCCGCGTGCGACGCCGTCGTGCGCTGCAGCCGTTCCCCGGACACCCAGCCGCCGCCGTGCACGAGGACGACGACCGGCGCGGCACCGTCGACCTCGCCCTCCGGCAGCCACAGGGACAGGTTCTGGGGATCGCCCTCGTCCTCGCCGTACTGGGCGTCGACGTCCGGGGCGACGTCTCCGGGGGTGACCCGGAAGAGCTCGGCGATCCGCACCCCGACGGCGTGGTCCTGCGCCACCTGCAGCTGCTGCGTGACGACCACGAACGACATCGCCGCAGCGGCGAGGCCGCCCACCACGGCCACCACGCGGGTCACCGACCCGTGGCGCACCAGGGCGATCGTCGCCCCCATCGCGACGGCCACGGCGACGACCACCACCCAGGGGGCCCACGCCGCGGCGTAGCCCCCGACGTGCCCCACCCAGGGGACGGACGGCAGCAGCGCTCCCGCAGCGACGACGGCGAGCAGCACGGCGAGGACGGTGAGGACCCCCACGACGACGCTCGGACGACGTCGCGTCCCGCTGGCCGGCTCCCCCTCGTCCGGCACCGCGGACGGGCCGGCGGCATGGTGGGGTGGGTGCGCTGTCACGGGCACACTCTGGCACGGCGCACGGCGCGTGCGCACCCTCTCGCCTACGCTCTCAGCCGTGCCAGGACACGTCACCCTCCGCGACCGCGCCGACGCCGACCTTCCCGCCCTCGTCCGGGCGCTCGGTGCCCAGCAGCCCACCTCCGGCTACCCGCACCGGTGGCCGCTGCCGTTCCCCGCGGAGGAGTTCGTCGTCCGTCCGACGGAGGAGCACGCCTGGGTCGCCGAGCTCGACGCCCGCGTGGTCGGCCACGTCAGCGTCACCACGGTGCCCGACGACGAGCACGGCGCCCTGTGGTCGGCGGGGGCCGGCCGGCCGGTGGCCGAGCTCGGGTGCGTCTCGGTGCTCTTCGTGCACCCGGACGCCCAGGGCCGCGGCGTCGGCGGACGTCTGCTCGACACGGCCGCCGAATGGGTCCGCGGCACCGGGCGCGTCCCCGTGCTGGACGTCGACGACCGCGACGGGGTCGCGCACGCCGTCTACCTGCGCAAGGGCTGGCGCATCGTGGGCGAGGCCCGGTTCGAGTGGCAGCGCGAAGATGCCCCGCCCGCGCGGCTCATGGTGCTCCCGGCGCGCTGACCTGCTCGACGACGTCCTCCTCCGGCGCGACCGGCGCGGCGAACTGGCTCGCGTAGAGACGGGCGTAGGCACCACCCGCCGCCAGCAGGTCGTCGTGGCCGCCCTGCTCGACGATCCGCCCGCGCTCCATGACCACGATGACGTCCGCGTCGCGGATCGTCGACAGCCGGTGGGCGATGACGAACGCCGTGCGCCCCGACCGCAGCGCGTTCATCGCCTCCTGCACCAGCACCTCGGTCCGGGTGTCCACCGAGCTCGTCGCCTCGTCGAGCACCAGGATGTCCGGGTCGGCGAGGAAGGCACGCGCGATGGTGAGCAGCTGCTTCTCGCCCGCGGAGAGCGCCGTCGCCTCGTCGTCGAGGACCGTGTCGTAGCCGTCCGGCAGCGTCCGCACGAACGGGTCCACCGACGTCGCCCGCGTGGCCTCGAGGAAGGTCTGCGCCGAGACGTCGGTGTGGTCGCGGACGCCGTAGCGCAGGTTCTCCTCGATCGTGCCCCGGAACAGCCACGTGTCCTGCAGCACCATCCCGATGCGCGAACGCAGCGCGTCGCGGGTCATCCGGCGCGTGTCCACGCCGTCCATCCGGATCCGGCCGCCGTCGATCTCGTAGAACCGCATGAGCAGGTTGACCAGGGTGGTCTTGCCGGCGCCGGTCGGACCGACGATCGCGACCGTCTGGCCGGGTTCGGCCACGAGGTCGAGGTGCTCGATCAACGGTTCGTCCGGGACGTAGGAGAAGGACACGTCGTCGAACTCCACCCGTCCCCGCGGCTGGACGGGCGCCTCGGCCGGTTGCGGGTCCGGGTCCTGCTCCGGGGCGTCGAGCAGCTCGAACACCCGCTCCGCCGACGCGACCCCCGACTGCAGCAGGTTCATCATCGAGGCGACCTGCGACAACGGCTGGGTGAACTGGCGCGAGTACTGGATGAACGCCTGGACGTCACCGATGGAGAGCTGTCCCGAGGCCACCCGCAGCCCGCCGATCACCGCCACCAGCACGTAGTTGAGGTTGGCGAGGAACCCCATCGACGGCTGGATGGTGCCCGAGATGAACTGCGAGCGCCGTGTCGCGTCGTACACGGCCTCGTTCTCGCGGGCGAAGGTCTCGGCGGCGTCGGCCTGGCGGCCGTAGACCTTGACCAGGGCGTGCCCGGTGAACATCTCCTCGACGTGGGCGTTCAGGCGGCCGGTGGCCGCCCACTGCGCCACGAACTGCGGCTGGGACCTCTTGGCGATCGCCATCGTCAGGATCACGGACAACGGCACGGTCACGAGCGCGACGAGCGCCAGGACCCACGAGATCCAGAACATCATGGCCAGCACGCCGACGACCGTGAGCACCGAGGTCACGAGCTGTGCGAGCGTCTGCGTGGTCGACTGCGCCACGTTGTCGATGTCGTTGGTGACCCGGGACAGGATGTCCCCCTTGGCGCGCACGTCGACGTAGCTCAACGGGATGCGGTGCAGCTTGGCCTCGACGTCGTCGCGCAGCCGGCGCACGGTGTTCTGCACCGCGACCGTCATGAGCCGCGACTGCAGCCACCCGAAGAGGAACGCCCCGAGGTAGATCACCGCGACGCCGGCGAGGATCTGCGCCAGCCGGTCGAAGTCCACACCCTGGCCGGGCACGACGTCGTCCATCGACGCGAGCATGTCCGCCTGGGAGTCGTCGCCGGACGCGCGCAGCGCCGCGACCGCCTCGTCCGTCGTCGTGCCCGCCGGCATCGTGCGGCCCAGCATCTGACCCACGACGCCCTCGAAGATGACGTTCGTGGCGTCGCCGAGGATCTTCGGGCCCAGCACGGTCAGCGCGACGGACGCGATGCCGGAGGCGGTCAGGAGGATGACCCGCGCGCGTTCGGGACGCAGGGTGCCGGCGAAGCGGCGCAACGACCCGGTGAAGTCGAGGGGCTTGGCAGGCGGCATCCCGGCACCGCCGCCCATCGGTCCACGTGCCTGCGAGCCGCGAGGCCCCTGCGGGCCGCTCACGCCGCCTCCTCGAGGGACATCTGGGACGTGACGATCTCGGCATACGTCTCGTTGGTGTCCAGGAGCTCGGCGTGCGTGCCGCGACCCACGATGCGTCCGTGGTCGAGCACGAGGATCTGGTCGGCGTCCCGGATGGTGGCGACGCGCTGGGCGACCACCAGGACGGTGGCGTCCGCGGCCAGCGGCCTCAGCGCCGACCGCAACCGTGCGTCCGTCGAGTAGTCCAGCGCCGAGAACGAGTCGTCGAAGAGGTAGACACGCGGTCGGCGGACCACCGCCCGCGCGATCGCGAGCCGCTGCCGCTGGCCGCCCGAGAACGTCGACCCGCCCTGCGCGACGGCCGCCTCGAGGCCGCCGGGCAACGCCTCGACGAAGTCGCGCGCCTGCGCCACCTCCAACGCGTCCCACATCTCGTCGTGGGTCGCGTCCGCCTTGCCGTACCGCAGGTTGTCGGCCACCGTCCCGGAGAAGAGGAACGCCTTCTGCGGGACGAGTCCGAGCAGCGCCCCGAGGTCGTCGGTCGCCAGGTCACGGACGTCGACGCCGTCGATCGCGACCCGGCCGCCCGTCACGTCGAAGAGGCGCGGCACGAGGTGGAGCAGCGTCGTCTTGCCCGCACCGGTGGAGCCGATGATCGCCGTCGTCCGGCCGGGCTCCGCCGTGAAGGTGATGTCCTCGAGCACCGGCGCCTCCGCACCGGGGTACCCGAAGTCGACGCCCTCGACGTCGACCCGACCCCGGGGCCCCGCACCACCGGAGAGCGATTCGAGCGCGACGGGGCGCTCGGGCTCGACGACCGAGGTCTGCGTGCTGAGCACTTCGCCGATCCGTCCGGCGGCGACCGACGCACGCGGCACCATCATGATCATCATCGTGGACATCATCACGGCCATGAGGATGAACATGATGTAGGACAGGTAGGCCATGAGGGAGCCCACCTGGAGCTCGCCGTCGGAGACCCGCCCGGCGCCGAACCAGAGCACCGCGACCTGCGACAGGCTCATGATCAGCATCACCATCGGGAAGGCCAGCGCCATGAGCTTGCCCGCGGCGAGCGAGACGTCGTAGAGGCGGGTGTTCGCCTCCCCGAAGCGTTCGCTCTCGCGCCGCTCGCGCACGAACGCACGGACGACGCGCAGACCCGTGATCTGCTCGCGCAGGACGCCGTTGATCACGTCGATCCGGGCCTGCATCCCGCGGAAGTACGGCACCATCCGCCACATCAGGAGCCCGACGGCGACGCCCAGCACCGGCACGATGACGACGAGCAGCACGGACAGCGCCGGGTCCTCGCGCAGCGCCATGACGACGCCGCCGACCATCATGATGGGTGCCATCACCATGACCGTGAACGTCATGAGCACCACCATCATGACCTGCTGGACGTCGTTGGTCGTGCGGGTGATCAGCGAGGGTGCACCGAACTGCCCGAGCTCCCGGGCGGAGAAACCCTGGACCGCGTCGAAGATGTCGCGCCGCAGGTCGCGGCCGAACGCCGTGGCCGCGCGCGCCCCCAGGAACACCGCGCCGATCGCGCACAGCACCTGGCCGAGGCTGACGAGCAGCATCCACCCGCCGACCCGCATGATGTAGCCGGTGTCCCCGGTCGTCACGCCCTGGTCGACGATGTCCGCGTTGAGCGACGGCAGGTACAGCGAACCGAGGGTCTGCGCGAGCTGCAGGACGAGCAGCAGGCCGACGGCACCGGCGTAGGGCCGTAGGTAGCGACGGGCGAGCGCGACGAGCATCAGGGACTCCGTGGTCTCGGGGACGGCGACCAAGCCGCGGACGAGCACGCCGCCGGGCACGGTCGGCACCCGGCGAGCATAGATGAGCCGGCACCCGCTCGACCCGGCCGCGGAGCACCGGGCCGGCCACGCGCACGAGGCCCCGCCGTCCAGGTACGGACGACGGGGCCTCGTGCGGACCGTCGGAGCGACGGCTCAGGTCACGGCTGCGCCGGCGGGGACGTCCCCTCGTCGTCCGTCCCGAGCGTGCGCGGTTGCGTCGGGGCGGGAGGAGCAGGCGGCTGCTCGCCCGCCGGACGCTGCCCCCGCTCGACACCGCGCTCGAACGGTGCCCCGGACCGGGTGCCCGAGCTGGTCGCGTCGGCCGTCGCGGCCTGCGCCTGCCGGCGCGCCTCGGCGAGCGCCTCGCCCGGGTCCTGCAGGCCGGACTGCCCCAGCGCAGAACGCACCGCGGCGCTCACGCCGCCACCGCTGTCGTCGTCCGACGGCTCCGTGGGGATACCGGGCGTACCAGGCGTGCCGCCGAAGCCCTTGGCGATCGAGCCGAGCGCCGCGGTGAACTCCGTCGGGACGACCCACAGCTTCGAGGACGAGCCGTTGGCGATCTCCGGGAGCATCTGCAGGTACTGGTAGGCGAGCAGCTTGGGGTCGGGGTTGCCCTCGTGGATCGCGCCGAACACCTGCAGGATGGCCCGCGCCTCACCCTCGGCGGTGAGGATCGCCGCCTGAGCGTCACCCTCGGCCTTGAGGATCTGCGACTGCTTCTCACCCTCGGCGGTGAGGATGGCCGACTGCTTGACACCCTCGGCCGTGAGGATGGTGGCACGCCGGTCGCGCTCGGCACGCATCTGCTGCTCCATCGCGCCCTGCACGGAGGCCGGCGGGTCGATCGACTTCAGCTCGACGCGGTTGACTCGCACGCCCCACCGGCCGGTCGCCTCGTCCAGCACACCGCGGAGCTGGCCGTTGATCTGGTCACGGCTGGTCAGCGTCTGCTCGAGGTCCATCGACCCGACGACGTTACGCAGCGTGGTCACCGTGAGCTGCTCGATACCGCTGATGTAGTTGGCGATCTCGTAGACCGCGGACTTGGGCTCGGTCACCTGGAAGTAGATGACCGTGTCGATGCTGACGACGAGGTTGTCCGAGGTGATCACCGGCTGGGGCGGGAACGACACGACCTGCTCACGCAGGTCGACGCCGGCGCGCACCTTGTCGATGAAGGGGATGAGCCAGTGCAGGCCTGGTTCGAAGGTCTTCTCGTACCGGCCCAGGCGTTCGATGATCAGCGCCGTCGCCTGCGGGACGATCTGCACCATCTTGAACAGCGCCACCGCCACGAAGATGACGACGATGATCAGGAAGATGGACAGGATGATTGTTCCTGGTTCCACGAGCTCTCTTTCCGTTGGAGGGCGCCGTCGTCAGACGGCGCCGTCGGCGTTCTGACTCGTCGCCCCGGCCGGCGCGACGACCGCCGTGGCTCCGTCGATCTTCACGACCCGTACCTCGACGCCCTCGGGCACCCGGCCCGTGCTGTTGGGCAGACCGTCGTCGACCAGCCGTGCGGACCACACCTCGCCGGCGAGCTTGACGCGACCACCGAGCTCGGTGACCTCGGCGATGACGACGGCCGTGCGACCCACCTGGGCGGCGGCGTTCGTCTCGACGAGGTCCGTGCGACGGCGCAGGTTCTGCAGCAGCCACGGGCGCAGGGTGACGATCAGCAGGACCGCCACGACGCACGCGACAATCACCTGCAGCCAGAAGGGTCCGCCGGCCGCCGCCGTGATGCCGCCCGCGACCGCACCACCGGCGAGCATGATGAACACGAGGTCGAGCGAGAGCATCTCCACGACGGCGAGGACGAGCGCCCCGCCGATCCACCACATCCAGCCGTCCATGGCTACCTCCGACCGCAGCGTCTGCTTTGCTTTGAATTTACCAAATCTGCGCCGTCGTGGGCAGAGGGGTCAGCGCCCGGCGGGTCGCGCCGCCCGGGCGAGCCAGCGACCGCCGCCGTGGGCGACCAGCAGGTCCATGCCGAAGGCCCGCGAGAGGTTCTCGGAGGTGAGGACGTCCTCGATCGGCCCGGCCGCCTCGACCTTGCCGTCCCCGAGGAGCAGCAGGTGCGTGAATCCCGGCGGGATCTCCTCCACGTGATGGGTGACCACCACGAGCACCGGCGAGGACGGGTCGCCCGCCAGCTCCGCGAGCGCCCCGACGAGCTCCTCGCGTCCGGCGACGTCGAGCCCGGCGGCGGGCTCGTCGAGCAGCAGGACCTCCGGGTCGGTCATCAGCGCGCGGGCGATCTGGACACGCTTGCGCTCGCCCTCGCTGAGGGTGCCGTAGCGCCGGTCGGCCAGGTCGGCGACGTCGAACGCGCCCAGCAGCGCCAGCGCCTGCTCGGTGTCCAGCTCCTCGTACTCCTCGCGCCACCGGCCGGTGACGCCGTACGCGGCGGTCACCACGACGTCGCGCACGCTCTCGTGGTGCGGGATCTTGTCCGCGAGCGCCGCCGAGGAGAAGCCGATCCGCGGCCGCAGCTCGAACACGTCGACCTTCCCGAGCCGTTCGCCCAGCAGGTCCGCGGTCCCCGAGGTGGGGTGCGAGCGCGCCGCGAGGATCTGCAGCAGGGTCGTCTTGCCGGCCCCGTTCGGGCCGAGCACGATCCAGCGCTCGCCCTCGGAGACTGTCCAGTCGACGTCGTCGACGATCGTGGAGTTGCCGCGTCTGACGGTGACGCCCTGCAGGTCGAGTACCGCGCTCATGGTGCCCGACCCTACCGGAGCGGGCACCTCGCCCCGACCGCCCTCGCCGGGCGCCGCGACCAGGGCACCACCACGTCCACGGCGCGTCGCGACGGGCGCCGGAGCAGGTCGGGCGTCTATCGTGCGAGGCGTGAGCGAGTCCACCACACTGCCCCGCAGCGTCGTCCTGGCGCTGTGGCTCCAGTCGCTCGGCGTCTCGCACGGCCTGGCTGTGCGTTCCGTGACCGACGACGACGAGCCGCACGTCGTCGTCGGGCTGCCCGGCGCCGGCACGGGGCAGGTGACCCTCAAGGAGCTCGTGGCGGCGTTCTCGGACGGACCCCGCGAGGTGTGCGCGGTGCTGCCGGCACCGGGCGACCCCTCGGGCGTGCCCGCCCCGGCCGCGGCGGCGGCCACCGAGTCCGGGGAGTGCCTGCTGGTGAGCACCCCTGCGGGGGCGTGGGCCGCCGTGCCCAGCATCACGACGTTCGGCACCGCGCTGGAGCCCGGGCACCTCGTGACCTGGGAGGTGGTGGACGTGCCACCGTGGTCCACGCTGGTCGCCGGCGCCCTGGGCTCGCTCGCGGACGCAGAGCGTGAGCTGCGCAGCAGCCTCGTGGTCGCCACCGAGGCGCTCGACGCCCTCGACGTGGCGCGGTGGCGCGACGACGCCGCGGACGCGATCGAGCGGGTGCGCCACTCGACGACCGCCGGCTGGCCCGTGCCCGACCTGGACGGCCGCCGGGCGCGGGTCATGCAGCTCGCCACCCGGCTGCTCGCGATCGTCGACCTCGCCACGGACGACGACGGCGCCGCGGTGAACCTGTGGCAGGTCGACCAGCGGTCGACGGCGCTGCGCGAGGTCGAGCGCACGGCCCGCCGTGCGCTGAGCGCGGCGACGTACGCCGCGGTGCCCTGAGCCACAGCTCCTCTGCTCCGCGGGCACCGCGGCGCCCGCGTCACCGGTCCCGCACGACCTTCTCCGCGCCGGACGTGTCGATCTCGAAGGCGTCGACGACCGTGCCGTCGGCGGTCCGCGCCTCGTACGTCAGCAGGTCGCTCTCGACCGAGACGACCTGGTACGTCTGGGTGTCACCCAGCTGGGTGCGCACACGCGCACCGCCCAGGTTCCAGTCGAACGGCGTCGGCTCGTACATCTTCGGGCCCGTCACCGAGACCACGTACACCGGCCCCGTCGTCACGCCGGCACGGCTCGTCTCGTTCGTGCGCAGTCCGCCGCGCCCGTACGAGTGGTCGTGGCCCTGCAGCACGAGGTCGACGTCGTGCTCCTCGAAGACGTCGAGCCAGAACCGCCGCACGACGGCTCCGCTGCGGCCCTCGGAGTTGGCGAACACCGGTTGGTGGAAGGCCACGACGGTCCACTCGTTCGGGTTGTCGGCCAGGACGTCCTCCAGCCAGGCCTCCTGGTCCTCCATCCAGTCCTTGACGTCGAACCAGGGTGCGTTCGTGTAGTTGGAGTTGAGGGTCACGAACCGCACGCCCTGGTAGTCGGTGTACCAGACCGTGTCGTCCAGGTCGCTGTCGCCGGGGCCGTTCCCCGCTCCCGGGAACTGCTTGTTCCAGACCGTCGAGATGTCCCAGTCGTCGTACTCGTGGTTGCCGATCGCGGTGACGTGGTTGACGCTCGCCGCACCGTCTCCCTGGGCGGCGAACCACTCGTCCCACTCGGCGTCGTCGTCGGCGTGGTTGATCAGGTCGCCGGCGTGCACCGCGACCCTGGCGTCGGGGACGGCCTCGTACGCGGCCCGGACCACGGGCGCGGCGCCGGCCGTGATGTCGTTCTGCACGTCGCCGAAGGACAGGAAGCGGAAGGGCTCACCGGCCTGCCCCGCGGTGGTCAGCGGGTACCAGGCGCTCCACGTCTCGCCGTCGCCGACCCGGTACCGGTAGTCGGTCGCGGGCTCGAGGCCCGCCAGGTCGGCACGGTGGTGGTAGCCGCCGCCGGCCCGGCCGGTGCCCGTGCCCGTCGTCGTGGTCGCCTCTCCGCCGGACGCGGGGATGTGCTGGACGACGGCGTCGGTGTCCTCCGCCGTGCGCCAGGTGATCGTCTGGGACGTCGCCGGGGTCTCGGTCGGGGTGAGCGTCACGCGCTCGGGGGTCACGGGCGTATCGGCGGCGGCGACGCTCGTGGCGCCCACCGCGAGGGCGGCGGCGAGCGCGGCGGTGGCCACGGCGCGGGCGCGACGCGACGTCGGCGACGGTGGTTCGACGGTGATCCGGGACGGGGTGTTCGGCATGGCGAGAACCTCCTCGGTCGGTGATCGGCCCCACCAGGCTGGCCCGCGCGGGCGACCACGGCGTGAACTCCGACGGAACCCTGGCCGAAGCCGGGGAAGCGGCCGTCAGGCGTCCAGCACCGTCCGGTACACGTCCATGGTGCGTTCGGCGATCGCGGTCCACGCGAAGTGCTGCTCCGCACGCCGGCGGCCGGCCGTGCCGATCGTGGCGGCCCGCTGCGGGTCGTCGACGACGGCGGTCAGCGCCGCGGCCAGGTCGGTCACCCAGCGTTCGGGGTCGAGCGGCGTCCCCGTGCCGTCGTCGGCCTGCTCGATCGGCACGAGGGCGCCGGTGACGCCGTCGTCGACGACCTCGGGGATGCCACCGGTGGCCGTGGCCACGACGGGCAGGCCCACGGCCATCGCCTCGAGGTTGACGATCCCGAGCGGTTCGTAGACCGAGGGGCATGCGAAGACCGTGCAGGCGGCCAGGACCGCGCACAGGTCCGGCCGGGGCAGCATCTCCTCGATCCACACCACGCCGGCCTCGGCTCCCCCGCCACGTGCGGCGCGCAGGTCGTCCACGAGGGCACGGACCTCCGCCAGGATCTCCGGGGTGTCGGGGGCCCCGGCGCACAGGACCACCTGGACCTCGCGCGGCAGCCGGGCGGCAGCCCGCAGGAAGTCCGGCAGCCCCTTCTGGCGCGTGATCCGGCCGACGAACACGACCGCGGGACGCGACGGGTCGATCCCGTGCAGCGCGGCGACCCGGGCGACGTCGTCGTCGGCCGGCCGGGTCCAGCCGTCCAGGTCGATGCCGTTGTGCACCACGTGCACCCGGCCGGGGTCGAGCTCCGGGTAGCACCGCAGGATGTCGGCCCGCATCCCCGCGGACACCGCGATGATCCCGGCCGCGCCCAGGTACGCCGTCCGTTCGGCCCAGCTCGAGACGGCGTAGCCGCCGCCGAGCTGCTCGGCCTTCCAGGGACGCAGCGGCTCGAGCGAGTGCGCCGTGACGACGTGCGGCACGCCGTGCAGCAGGCCCCCGAGGTGGCCGGCCATGTTGGCGTACCAGGTGTGCGAGTGCACCACGTCGGCGCCGGCGACGTCGTCCGCCATCGCCAGGTCGACGCCGAGCGTGCGCAGGGTCGCGTTCGCGCCGGACAGGTTGGCGGGCTCCTCGTAGCCGGTGACGTGCTCGGCACCGGGCCGCGGACCGTCGAAGCATCGCACGCGGACGTCCGCGTGCGGTCGCAGGACGGCGGACAGCTCGGCGACGTGCACGCCGGCACCGCCGTAGACGTGGGGCGGGAACTCACGGGTCAGCAGGTCGACCCTCGGGTGGGTGCTCACGCAGGCCAACGTAGCGTCCTCCGCCGCGTCGCGCGGCATGCGCCGCCCCGAGGTCCTAGGGTCGACCCATGGCGTCGTCACATCCCCGGGTCCTGGCCATCGTCCTCGCCGGCGGAGAGGGCAAGCGACTCATGCCGCTGACGGCCCAGCGCGCCAAACCGGCCGTCCCGTTCGGGGGGATCTACCGCCTCGTCGACTTCGCCCTGTCGAACATCATCAACTCGCGCTACCTGCAGGTCATCGTGCTGACGCAGTACAAGTCGCACTCGCTGGACCGGCACATCTCCAAGACCTGGCGCATGTCCCCGCTGCTGGGCAACTACGTCTCCTCGGTCCCGGCGCAGCAGCGCGTCGGCAAGCACTGGTACCTCGGCTCGGCGGACGCCATCTACCAGTGCCTCAACATCATCGACGACGAACGTCCCGACATCGTGGTGGTGGTCGGCGCGGACCACGTCTACCGCATGGACTTCTCGCAGATGGTGGACGCCCACGTGGAGTCGGGCGCGCGGGCCACGGTGGCGGCGATCCGTCAGCCGATCGCGCTCGCCGACCAGTTCGGCGTCATCGACGTCGAACCCGAGGACCCGACGCGCATCCGCGACTTCCTCGAGAAGCCGGTGGCGCCCGTCGGGCTGCCCGACTCGCCGCAGGAGGTGCTGGCGTCCATGGGCAACTACGTCTTCGACGCCGACGCCCTCGTCGAGGCGGTGACGAAGGACGCCGCGGACCCCGACTCCCGGCACGACATGGGCGGCGACATCGTCCCTGCCTTCGTCGAGGAGGGGACGGCCGGCGTCTACGACTTCATCCGCAACGAGGTGCCCGGCTCCACGGACCGTGACCGCGCCTACTGGCGCGACGTCGGCACCATCGACGCCTACTTCGACGCCAACAAGGACCTCATCGCGGTCCAGCCCGTGTTCAACCTGTACAACGAGGACTGGCCGTTGTACACGGGGTACACCGGGCTGCCGCCGGCGAAGTTCGTGCACGCCGGACCCGGCCGCCTGGGGCACGCCGCAGACTCGATCGTCTCACCTGGTGTCCTCGTCTCCGGCGCGACCGTCGCGGGGTCCATCCTGTCCCCGGGCGTGCACCTGCACTCCTGGGCGACGGTCACCGACTCCGTGGTGATGGACGGCGTCCAGGTGCACCGGCACGCCCAGGTGCACCGCGCCATCCTCGACAAGTTCGTGGTGGTGGACGAGAGGGCCCGGATCGGCGTCGACCACGAGGAGGACCGGGCCCGGGGCTTCACCGTCACCGAGTCGGGGATCACCGTCGTCCCGAAGGGTTCCCACGTTGCCTGAGAGCACGTCGCCTGACCGCTCCCCCGCCGCACCCCGGCCCACGCACGCGCCGTCGAGCCGCCGCCGGCTCGTCGTCACCGACGTCGACTCGACGTTCCTCACGCAGGAGGTCATCGAGCTGATCGCCGACCACGCGGGCACCCGCGACCAGGTCGCGGCCGTCACCGAACGGGCCATGCGGGGCGAGCTCGACTTCGCCGCCTCGCTGCGCGAGCGTGTGGCCACGCTCGCCGGCGTCCCGGTCACCGCGCTCGACGAGGTCCGCAGGGCCGTGGTCCTCACCCCGGGCGCCGCCGAGCTGACGGCCGAGGTGCAGCGCCGGGGCTGGGAGCTCGGGCTCGTCTCCGGCGGTTTCGCCGAGATCCTCGCGCCGCTCGCCGAACCGCTGGGCATCTCGCGCTGGCGCGCCAACCGGCTCGAGGTCGCCGACGGCGTCCTGACCGGACGGACGGTCGGCCCGGTCGTGGACCGGGCCTACAAGGAGGTCACGCTGCGCGAGTGGGCCGCCGAGCTGGGGTTGGACATGGCCGACACCGTTGCGGTCGGCGACGGCGCGAACGACCTCGACATGATCTCCGCGGCCGGGATCGGGATCGCGTTCGCGGCCAAGCCGCTCGTCCGGGCCCAGGCGCCGTACAGCATCGACGGGCCGAGGCTGGACGAGGTGCTGCGGGTGGTCGACGAGGTCGACGCCGCCGCCTGACGGCACGCCGGTCGGTCGCTCGTCAGCTCGGGCGGCCGACCCGCAGCAGGGTCGCCGACTTCTTGGTCCACTCGGACCACGGCTGCTTCACCGCGTGCAGCACGGAGAAGGTGGCCGTCGGCACGCCCACCCGGACCTGCGCCAGCGCGGCGTCGTCCGACGACTTGTCGGCCAGGTACGCGGCCGTCGCGGCCATCGTGGGCTCGTGGCCGATGACGAGGAGCGTCCTGACCTCCGGGTCGACGCACCGCACGAGCCCGATCACGTCGCCGATGCTCGCCGCGTAGAGCTCCTCGCGCACCTCGGCGTCCAGGTGCTGGCGCTCACCGTGGTTGCCCAGGTGCGCGCGGGCCAGCTCCCACGTCTGCCGGGTCCGCAGCGCGGACGACACCAGCGTCAGGTCCGGCACGAGTCCCGCCGCCGTGAGCGCCATGCCCACCCGTCCGGCCTGCTTGCGCCCGTTCAGGGCCAGCGCACGGTCGGCGTCCGGCACCGCGCCCTTGCCGGGCTCTGCCTTCGCGTGCCGGAGCAGCACCAACCGACGCCCCGTGTCCGGGACGTCGACCGGGTGCTTCGGCTGCTTCACGAGGCCTCGCTCACTGCCCCATCGCGTGCACGCCGCCGTCGACGTGCACGATCTCTCCGGTCGTCGCCGGGAACCAGTCGGACAGCAGGGCCACGACCGCGCGGGCCGCGGGCTCCGCCGTCGTCTGGTCCCACCCGAGGGGGGCGCGACGCGGCCACGCGTCCTCCATCGCCTCGAAACCCGGGATGGACTTCGCAGCCGTGGTGCGGATCGGTCCGGCGGAGACGAGGTTCGAGCGGATCCCGTGCGGCCCGAGGTCGCGCGCCAGGTAGCGGTTCGCGGACTCCAGACCGGCCTTCGCCACACCCATCCAGTCGTAGACCGGCCAGGCGAACCCGGCGTCGAAGGTCAGACCCACGTACGCCCCGCCGTCGGACATCAGGGGCTGCGCCGCCGTGATCAGGGACTTGTAGGAGAACGTCGAGATCTGGACCGCCGTCGCGACGTCCTCCCAGTCGGCCGAGAGGAAGTTGCCACCCATCACGCTCTGCGGCGCGAACCCGATCGAGTGCACGACCCCGTCCAGACGGTCGGTGTGCTCACGGACCTGGTCGGCGAGCGAGGCCAGGTCCTCGGAGCTGGTCACGTCGAGCTGGACGACCGGCGCCGTCGCGGGGAGCCGCTTCGCGAACGCCTGGGTCAGCTTCATCTGCCGGCCGAACGACGTCAGGACGACCTCCGCGCCCTGCTCCTGCGCGAGGCGCGCCGCGTGGAAGGCGATCGAGCTGTCCGTGAGGACGCCCGTGATGAGCAGCTTCTTGCCGTCGAGCAGAGCCATGGTGACCTTTCAGTAAAGTTCTGGTGGGAGCGTATCGGGCGATGCGCCCGAGGGACAGTTCAGTGGCCCATGCCGAGGCCGCCGTCGACCGGGACCACCGCCCCGGACACGTAGCCCGCGGCGTCCGACGCGAGGAACTCCACCACGCCGGCGACCTCGTCGGACGTCGCGAACCGGCCGGCGGGGATCGAGTCCCGGTACTTCTTCTGGGTGTCCTCGGGCAGCGCGGCGGTCATGTCGGTCTCCACGAAGCCGGGGGCGACCACGTTGGCGGTGATCCCCCGGCCGCCGAGCTCGCGGGTGATCGACCGGGCCATACCCACGAGCGCGGCCTTCGTCGCGGAGTAGTTGACCTGGCCGGGACCGCCGTAGAGCCCGACGACCGACCCGATCAGCACGATCCGCCCTGAGCGTGCCCGGATCATCGCCTTGGAGGCGCGCCGCACGCAGCGGAACGTCCCGGTGAGGTTCACGTCGACGACCTGCTCGAACTCCTCGTCGCTCATGCGCATCAGGAGCTGGTCGCGCGTCACACCGGCGTTGGCGACCAGCACCGTCGGCGCACCGAGGCGGGCCTCGACCTCGCCGAAGGCGGCGTCGACGGCCTCACTGTCCGTGACGTCCGCCACGAAGCCGTGGACGCCCTCGGGCAGCTCACCGCCCCGGTAGACCGTGGCGACCGTGTCCCCCGCGGCGACGAAGCGCTCGGCGATCGCCCGGCCGATACCGCGCGCGGCTCCGGTCACGACGACCACACGGCCGGATGCTGCCAGTTCTGCCACGGAATGCTCCTCTCGACGACGGGTCACCGGGACCCGGACGCACGGTGGTGCGCCGGTGCGACCGTACCCCGTGCCCCGGCCGCTCCCGTGCTGACGGTGAGGCACATGTCGCCGAACGCGATTGTCGGTTTCCTCCAAAGACCGGCGCGTGCCGAGGCGGACGTAGACTGACAGGGTGAGCACGTCCAGCCCCCACGAGGTCCCCTCGATCACGGGCGTCCCGGCGAGCCTCGCCGAGGATCAGAGCCGACGCCTGCGCCAGTACCTGTTCCAGATGGGTCTGCGGATCGTGCTCATCCTGGCCGCGGCGCTCCTCGTGGACGGCTGGCTGATGTGGGTGTGCTTCGCCGGGGCCGTCGTGCTCCCCTACTCGGCCGTCCTGCTCGCCAACGCCGGTCGCGACCGCAGCTCGCGGGAGTCGTCGGGCGTGCCCCCGCCGGCACCGCAGCAGATCGAAGCCACCCAGCCGCCGGCCGAGGAACCTCGCGTCCGCGTGGTCGACCACGTGGAGACGCCCTCGACCGGGACACCGACCGAACGCACCGACGACCCCGAGGACCCGTGATGGACGTGCTCGGCCTGGGCGCCGACCCGGTGGACCCCGACGCGCTCGTCTGCTCGGCCAAGGGCTGCCGAGCAGACGCCCGCTGGGGGCTGCTGTGGAACAACCCGAAGCTGCACACCCCCGAACGCCGCAAGGTGTGGCTCGCCTGCGACGACCACCGCGAGCACCTCGAGCAGTTCCTGGGTGCACGGTCGTTCTGGCGGCAGACCGTCCCCGTCGAGGACCTGGAGCACGGATGAGACGGACCCGTCGCCAGTGGGTCACCCTCGGGCTGGCGGCGGTGCTGCTGGCCGCGCTGTGCGTGCTGGCTGCGTTCTGGCAGTGGCACCGCTACACCGACCGCCAGGAGCAGATCGCCCTCGTCGAGGCGAACTACGGCACCGACCCCGCACCGCTGGCCGAGCTCGTCAACGCCCCCGGCACGGTGCTGGCGCCCGACGACGAGTGGCGGCCCGCCGTCGTCGTCGGCGAGTACGTCCCCGCCGGGACCATGCTGCTGCGCAACCGGCCCGTCAACGGCACCCCCGGGTTCCACCTGCTGGTGCCGCTGCGCACCGAGCTCGACGGCGAGCCCGTGGTGCTCGTCGTCGACCGCGGGTTCGTGCCGCTCGGGGCCGACGCCGGCGAACCCGCCGCTGTCCCCGCTCCCCCGGCCGGCGAGGTCGCCGTCACGGTCACGCTGCGGCCCGACGAACCCGCCGCGGACCGTGGCGCCCAGGCGGGGACCGTCTCACGGATCAACAACGACCAGGTGCTGGCGGCCGCCGTCTCCGGCGGGGCGACCGCGGTGGCCGACGACGCCACCGTCGGTGCGTACGGGCAGATGCGGTCCGAGGACCCGGCCGCCGAGGCGCTGGTGCCGGCACCCCGGCCCGACACCGACCCCGGTTCCCACCTCAGCTACACCTTCCAGTGGGTGATCTTCGCGCTCGGTGCCGTCGGGGGCTTTGTCCTGCTGTGGCGGCGCGAGACCCGTGCGGCCACCGTCTCGGCCGGCGAGCTCATCGCGGCGGACGACCCGGGCGGGACGTCGCGTCCGCGCCGCGAGCGCCGGGCGGCACGGCATGCCGACGAGGAGCACGAGGACGCGCTCGTCGACGCCTCTCAGACCGAGTAGTCGGCGCCCGAGCCTGCGGCTTCACCCCCGGCTCAGGCGAGGGACACGAGCTCCGCGTAGTCGTCCGACCACAGGTCCTCGTCGCCGTCCGGCAGCAGCAGCACGCGCTCCGGGTTGAGCGCGTCCACCGCGCCGTCGTCGTGGGTGACCATGATGACGGCGCCCTCATAGGTGTTCAGTGCGCCCAGGATCTCCGCGCGCGACGCCGGGTCGAGGTTGTTGGTGGGCTCGTCCAGCAGCAGGACGTTCGCGCTGGAGACCACCAGCGTGGCCAGGGCGAGACGGGTCTTCTCGCCGCCGGAGAGCACGTGCGCGGGCTTGTCGGCGTCGTCGCCGCTGAAGAGGAACGAGCCGAGCGTGGTGCGCACCTGGGTGTCGGTCAGGTCCGGGGCGCTGTGCCGCAGGTTCTCCACGACGGTGGCGTCCATGTCGAGCATGTCGTGCTCCTGGGCGTAGTAGCCCATCTTGAGCCCGTGCCCCGGCAGCACCTCGCCCGTGTCGGGGGTCTCGACGCCGGCCAGCAGCCGCAGCATCGTCGTCTTGCCCGCACCGTTGAGCCCGAGGATGACGACCCGCGACCCGCGGTCGATCGCCAGGTCGACGCCCGCGAAGACCTCCAGCGAGCCGTAGGTCTTGGACAGCCCGCGCGCCATGAGCGGCGTCTTGCCGCAGGGAGCCGGCTTCGGGAACCGCAGCGCGGCCACCTTGTCCGTCTGCCGCTCGCCCTCCGTGCCGGCCAGCATGCGCTCGGCCCGCTTGAGCATGTTCTGCGCCGCGGTGGCCTTGGACGCCTTGGCACGCATCTTGTTGGCCTGGGCGATGAGGGTGTCGGCCTTCTTCTCGGCGTTCGCCCGTTCCCGCCGACGACGACGCTCGTCCTGCTCGCGCTGGGCGATGTAGGCGTCCCACCCCAGGCTGTACTGGTCGAGCTCGCCACGGTTGGCGTCCAGGTGGAACACCTTGTTGACGGTCGCGCGGAGCAGCTCGACGTCGTGGGAGATGACGATGAACCCGCCGGAGTACGACCGGAGGTACTCGCGCAGCCAGACGATCGAGTCGGCGTCGAGGTGGTTGGTGGGCTCGTCGAGCAGCAGCGTGTCGACGCCCGAGAACAGGATGCGGGCCAGCTCGACCCGGCGGCGCTGACCACCGGAGAGCGTGTGCAGCGGCTGGGCGAGGATGCGGTCGTCGAGCGCCAGGTTGCTCGTGATCCGGTGCGCCTCGGACTCGGCGGAGTATCCCCCGGCCGCGAGGAAGCGGGTCTCCAGCTTCGGGTAGCGTTCCATCGCCGCCGCCTGCACGTCGACGTCCTCGCTGGCCATCTCCTTCTCCGCCACCCGCATCTTGGCGACGATCTTGTCCAGGCCCCGGGCGCTGAGCACCCGGTCCATCGCGACGACGTCGAGGTCGCCGGTGCGCGGGTCCTGCGGCAGGTACCCGATCTCGTTGCCGCGCGTGATCGTGCCCCCCGCCGGCAGGGTCTCGCCCGCGAGGGTCTTGGTGAGCGTGGTCTTGCCGGCGCCGTTGCGGCCGACCAGGCCGATGCGGTCGCCCGGAGCCACGCGGAACGTGGCCTCGTGCAGCAGGACGCGGGCGCCGAAGCGCAGCTCGACGCCGTGGGCGGTGATCAAGGCAGGGGTGTCCTTCAGAAAGTGGGTGCGGGGCTCCCGCCACTCTAGTGCCCGGTCCTCGGCCTGGCGACGACCTACGTCACAGCCGGCGGTGGACCGCCCTCCGCGACGTCCGCGACGGTCGATAGGGTACGGCTCGTGCCCCTCCCCGTGGCCCGAGTGCCCCGCACGACGTCGACCGTGCTGGCCGTCCTGACCGTGCTCGTCGGGCTCGGCGGCCGTGCCCTGCTTCCCGAACCCGTGGGCGGACCGGTCGGCGACGTGCTCTACGCGATGCTGGTCGTCTGGCTCGTCGTCCTCGTCGTCCCGCGCGCCCCCCGGGCCCTCGCGTCGGCGATCGCGCTCGCGGTGTGCACGGCGATCGAGGTGTCGCACCTGACCGACGTGCCGGCGAGGCTCCTCGAGCAGGTGCCGACGGCGCGGTACGTGCTCGGGACGACCTTCGGCGTGGCAGACCTCGCCTGGTACGCGCTCGGGGCGTTCCTGGCCGGGGCGGTCCTCGCCGTCGTCGCACCCCGGGCGGCGGCTGTCGACGAGGCGTTGCGGCACGTGCGCGCAGAACCGGTCCGGGTGGCAGGTCGACGCATCGCGGCGTTCCTCGTGCCGCTCGCCGTGGTCGCGGTGGTCGTGGCCGCGGGCGTGGGCGTCGAGCGATCGCTCTCGACGGAGGCCGCCGGCCTCAGGGCCCAGGTCGCCGTCGCACGCACGGAGCTCGACGACTCGGCCGACAAGGTCGCCGACGACGCCGTCCGGTCGGCCCTGGCGCAGACGCTCGACGAGGCGGAGACCGTCCTCGACGCGACGCCGGTCCTCGAGCGCGGCCCCGGCGACGCGGTGGCGGCCGGTGCACGGGTGGAGCGGTCGGTCGCGGCCGTGCGCGAGTCCCGCCGGACCGTGGCGATCGCGGCGGCCACCGACGCCCGCGAACCGCTCGCCCCGGTCCGGCGCCGGGCCGACGACATCCTCACCGCGACCGACGAGCTGGCCGACGAGGGGCGCGGCGCGGGCCGGGCGGTACGGAACGCGCTGCGCGACGCCGTCGGCGCCGCCGACGACGCTCTCGCGACGGCGGAGCCCGGCCACCTCGACACGATGCGGCTCGCCGACCTGGAGTCCGTCGCCGACGACCTGCTCGCACACCGGGACGACGTCGCGCAGGCGACCACCGCGTTGATGACCGCCCAGGACGCCGCCGTCTGCCCCGAGCCGGACCAGCTCTGGTTCCCCGGCGCCGGCCGCCTCGCCGAGGACGAGCTCGCACCGATCCCCTGGGCCCCGGAGCACCTGCTGCGGGCGGACCTGGTGGACGGTCTCGTGGCGCTCGACGAGGCGTACCGGGCCGAGTTCGGCGAGCACCTCGCCGTCAACTCGGCGTACCGCTCCTACGACGACCAGGTCGCGGTGTACGACCCGGCGAACCCCGACCCGCTCGCCGCTCCCCCGGGCTGCTCGAACCACGGGCTCGGCACCGCCGTCGACGTCAGCATGGGACCCGAGAGCTTCGACGGCGCCCGGTACGCCTGGATGAAGGCCCACGCGGAGCAGTACGGCTGGACCCACCCGGGCTGGGCGGAGCCGGACGGCCGGCTCCCCGAGGCGTGGCACTGGGAGTCGGTCGAGACGCCGGTCTCGTACTGACGGATCGCTCCGCGAGCGGCGTCGGAGGGTCGCCGTACGGTGGTGGCGTGACACAGTCCACCTCCCGGCCGCTCGTCGTGCTGCTGTGCGCCGTGAACGTCGGCGGTACCGGCAAGCTCCCGATGAGCGATCTGCGCGCTCTGTGCGAGACGCTCGGGTTCACCGACGTGCGCACCTACATCGCCAGCGGGAACGTCCTGTTCTCCACGAGCCTCGGGCCCGACGACGCCCGGGACGCGCTCGAGGACGCGCTGCGGGAGTACGCGGGCAAGCCGGTGGGCGCGGTGATCCGGACCCCGGCCGAGCTGGAACGAGTCCGCCACGCCAACCCGTTCCTGTTCGCGGAGCCGAGCCGGGTGGGTGTCACCTTCCTCGACTCCCCGCCCGACGACGACACCGTGGAGCGCGCCACCGGGATCACCGACGAGCAGCTCGTCCTCGGCCGCCGGGAGATCTACGTGCACTACCCGCAGGGCATGGGCCGCAGCCGGCTGCGCGTCCCCTCCGGCGATCGGCGCGCCACCACGCGCAACATCAACACGGTGACGAAGCTGGTCGCGCTCGCCGCGAACTCGGCCAGCCGCTGAACGCGGAGCGGCGCGACCTCGTCCTGCGTGAGACTTCGACCGACAAGACGCTGATCGACCAGGTCGTCGTTCGCCGTGCCAGCTCCCGGTTCACCGGGGGCGCAGGTGCAGCAGCGTCGTCACCGTCAGGTCGTCGGCGACGAGATGCTCGGCGAACTCCGGGGCAGCGAGTCGCTCCAGGTTCGGCAGCACCCGCTCGACAGCCCATCCCTCGCGACGCAGCGCGAGCCGTCGCAGCCCGACGGCGTCAGCGACGCGACCGCCACCCGGCCCACGGCGCGCGAGCCGTCCCGGGAGCCGTGAGGACGACGAACGGCGGAGGGACGTTCGGTGGAACGGGTCGAGGTAGCCGCGGTCGCTCTCACACCGTCTGCAGGTAGCGGACCCTGTCCGTCTCGCTGCGACGGAAGACATGCTCGACGCGGGAGAATACGAGGTCGCTGAAGGGCATGAGGGGGCCCAGGCCCCGGGGCCGCTCGACGTCGTCCTCCGGAAAGACCTCGGAGTAGGTGTACCCGTGCGCAGATCCCGCTTCCGTGACGCACGAGAAAGACCCCCGGACCTGCACGTGCGCAGGCCAGGGGGTCTCGTGCGTCAGCTCAGACGTTGAAGCCCAGCATCCGCAGCTGCTCGCGGCCGTCGTCCGTGATCTTCTCCGGACCCCACGGCGGCATCCAGACCCAGTTGATCCGGTGGCCCGTGACGAGCCCCTCGAGGGCCTGCGCCGACTGGTCCTCCAGGACGTCGGTCAACGGACACGCGGCCGAGGTCAGCGTCATGTCGATCGTGGCGTGGTTGTTCTGGTCCACCTCGACGCCGTAGACGAGGCCGAGGTCGACGACGTTGATCCCGAGCTCCGGGTCGATGACGTCGCGCATCGCCTCCTCGACGTCGGCCGCGGTCGTCGCGCCCGGTGTCGGACCGGCCGGAGCGGCCGTCTCGGTCGTGTTCTCAGTCATCGGTTCCTCCGGTCGAGTCTGCCAGCGCACCGCTGCGCGCCAGCGAGTCCTTGAGCGCCGCCCAGCCGAGCAGCGCGCACTTGATGCGGGCGGGGTACTGCGAGACGCCGGTGAACGCCTCGCCGTCGCCGAGCGCGTCGAGCGCCGCGTCGTCGTCCAGCCCCTTGCCGCGCGAGCCCATCAGCGCGTGGAACGTCTCGTCGAGACGGCGGACCTCGTCGAGGTCGCGGCCGGTGACGAGCTCGGTCATCACCGAGACGGACGCCTGGGAGATCGAGCAGCCCTGACCCTCCCAGGAGACGCCCGACACCACGGTGCCGCCGCCGGGGCCGGACGCGACGTCCACGCGCAGGGTCACCTCGTCGCCGCACGTGGGGTTCACCTGGTGCGACTCGCCGCCACGGTGACCGGCGACGACGTCGACGAGCCCCCGGCCGTGCGGGTGCTTCGCATGGTCGAGGATGACCTGCTGGTACATCTGCTCCAACGAGCCGCTCATGGGTCCTCCTCCTTCACTCTGCACCGAAGAACGCCCGCACACCCGCCAGCGCTTCCCGGAACGCCACGATCTCCTCGACGGTCGTGTAGACCGACGCCGAGGCCCGCGTGGTCGCGGCCACGCCGAACCGCCGGTGCAGCGGCTGTGCGCAGTGGTGCCCGACCCGGACGGCGATCCCTCGGTCGTCGAGCACCTGCGACACGTCGTGGGAGTGCACGCCGTCGACGACGAACGAGACCACGGCGAGGCGGTCCCTCGTGTCCGCCGGGCCGATCACACGCACCCCCGGGATCTCCGCGATGCGGAGCAGCTCGCCGGCCAGCTCGTGCTCGTGCCGCCTGACGCGGGACATCCCGAGCTCGTCGAGCCACTGCGCGGCCACGCCCATGCCCACGGCCTGGGCGACCATCTGGGTGCCCGCCTCGAAGCGCTGCGGTGGCGGCGCGTAGGTGGTGGTCTCCATCGTGACGACCTCGACCATGGACCCGCCGGTGGTGACGGGCGGCATGGCCTCGAGCAGCTCCCGGCGGGCGTACAGCGCCCCGACGCCGGTGGGCCCCAGCATCTTGTGCGCGCTGAAGGCCGCGAAGTCCACACCGAGGGCGTGCAGGTCGACGGGCAGGTGCGGCACCGACTGGCAGGCGTCGAGCACGGTGTACGCGCCGACGCGGCGGGCCGCGGCCACCAGCTCGGTGACCGGTCCGACGGCGCCGGTCACGTTGGACACGTGCCCGAACGCCACGATCCGGGTGCGGTCGGTGATCACGGCGTCGACGTCGGACAGGTCGATCCGCCCGCCGTCGTCCACGCCGAACCAGCGCAGCACGGCACCCGTGCGGGCGCACAGCTCCTGCCACGGCACCAGGTTCGCGTGGTGCTCGGCCTCGGTGACGACGATCTCGTCGCCGGGCTCCAGCCGGTACCGTTCGGCCGCCGCTCCGCCCCGACCGGCCGTGGCGTTCGAGAACGCGTAGGCCACGAGGTTGAGCGCCGCCGTCGCGCCCGGCGTCCAGACGATCTCGCCGTCGTCGGCCCCCACGAACGAGGCGACGGCGCTGCGTGCCGACTCGAAGGCCTCGGTGGCCTCCTCGGCGATCTGGTGCGCGCCGCGGTGCACGGCGGCGTTGCGCTGCTCGTAGAACTCGACCTCGGCCTCGAGCACCACGTTCGGCTTCTGGGACGTCGCTGCCGAGTCCAGGTAGACCAGCGGCCGACCACCGCGCACCGTGCGCCCGAGCAGCGGGAAGTCCGCCCGCACCGCGGCGAGCTCGCTCGCGGTGAGGGTGTCGTCGGCCGGTGCCGGGCGCACGGTGTCGGCGGTGGTCATGGTGTGCTCCGTCAGGCCGACATCGTCGCGCCGGTACCGACGTACCGGTCGTAGCCCTCGTCCTCGAGCCGCTCGGCGAGCTCGGGGCCGCCCTCCTCGGCGATCCGGCCGTCGACGAAGACGTGGACGAAGTCCGGCTTGATGTAGCGCAGGATGCGCGTGTAGTGCGTGATGAGCAGCACGCCGACGTCGGTGGTCTCCTTGGCGCGGTTCACGCCCTCCGAGACGACGCGCAGCGCGTCCACGTCCAGGCCGGAGTCCGTCTCGTCGAGGACGGCGAAGTGCGGCTTGAAGAGCTCCATCTGCAGGATCTCGTGGCGCTTCTTCTCACCACCGGAGAAGCCCTCGTTGACCGAGCGCTCGGCGAAGGAGCTGTCGATGCGCAGGTTCTCCATCGCGCCCTTGACCTCCTTGCCCCACGTGCGCAGGGCCGGGGCCTCGCCGGAGATGGCGGTCTTGGCGGTGCGCAGGAAGTTCGCGACCGAGACGCCGGGCACCTCGACGGGGTACTGCATGGCGAGGAACAGGCCGGCACGGGCGCGCTCGTCGACGCTCATCGCGAGGACGTCCTCGCCGTCGAGCGTGACGGTGCCCGCGGTGACCTCGTACTTGGGGTGGCCGGCGAGGGCCGAGGCGAGGGTCGACTTGCCGGAGCCGTTGGGGCCCATGATGGCGTGCGTCTCACCGGACTTGATGGTCAGGTCGACGCCGCGCAGGATCGGCTTCGGGCCTTCCTTGGTCTCGACGCTGACGTGCAGGTCGCGGATCTCCAGGGTGGACATCAGGTGGTTCTCCAGGTCTTGTTCGAAAGTCTGTGGTGCGAGGAAGGTGCGGTCAGGACGCGGCGGCGACGGGCTCGTCGATGTCGACGAGCACCTTGTCGCCCTCCACGGTCACGGGGTAGACGGGCACCGGTCGGGTCGCGGGAAGCTGCAGCGGCTTGCCGGTCCGCAGGTCGAACTGCGAGCCGTGCAGCCAGCACTCGACCCGGCAGCCCTCGACCTCGCCGTCCGACAGCGACACCGCTCCGTGGGAGCAGATGTCGCTGATCGCGTGGAAGTCGCCGTCGGCGTCCCGGACGAGAGCGACCGGGACCGTGGTGCCGTTCGCGTCCTGGAGCTCGACGAGCTTGGCCTCCTCGGGCTCCAGGTCGGCCGTCGAGGCCACGATCTGCTGGGTCACGCCGTCACTCCGCCGCCGGGACGCCGGTGATGACGCTCATCGACTTCTCCAGCTCGGCCTCGATCGAGGCGAGCAGCCGCTGCTCGACGGACTCCACACCGATCTCGTCGATGAGCTCCGCGAAGAACCCGCGCACCACGAGACGGCGCGCGTCGATCTCGGGGATGCCCCGGGCCATGAGGTAGAAGAGCTGCTCGTCGTCGAACCGTCCGGTCGCCGACGCGTGCCCCGCGCCCGCGATCTCACCGGTCTCGATCTCGAGGTTCGGCACCGAGTCCGCCCGCGCCCCGTCGGTGAGGACGAGGTTGCGGTTGAGCTCGTAGGTGTCCGTGTCCTCGGCGTCGGCCTGGATGAGGACGTCTCCCACCCACACGGTGTGGGCGCCCGCGCCCTGCAGCGCGCCCTTGTACGTCACGCGCGACTTGCAGCTCGGCACGGCGTGGTCGACGAAGAGGCGGTGCTCCTGGTGCTGGTCGGCGTCCGCGAAGTAGAGGCCGACCATCTCGACGTCGCCGCCGGGGGCGGTGAACGTCGCGTCCGGCGTGATGCGCACGACGTCGCCGCCGAAGGTCACCACGACGTGCTTGAGCTTGGCGTCGCGACCGATGGTGGACCGGTGCGCGGACGCGTGGACGGCGCCGCCGGCCCAGTCCTGCACGGAGACCACGGTGAGGCGCGCGCCGTCGTCGACGACGACCTCGACCGTCTGGTTGAGCAGCGCGTCGCCGCGGTGGTCGATGACGACGACCGCCTCGGAGTGCCGCTCGGCGTGCACCAGGAGGTGCTGGGCCGTCGCATCCTTCGAGACGCCGTCGATCCGCACGGAGGTGACGTCGGAGGCGACCGCCTCGGCGGGCACCGTGACGACGGTGGCCTCGGTGACGGCGTTCCAGGCGCTGACCGCGGTGCGGTCGCCGGGCTTGCCGGCCGTGCCGAGACGGGCGTCGTCGCGGGAGACCGTCTCGACCTTGACCTCGGGCGCGGGCTCGACGCTCACGGCGACGCCGTCGGACGAGAGCTCCTCGGCGAAGAGCGGCTGGAGCCGCGCGACGGGCGAGAAGCGCCACTCCTCCTCGCGACCCGACGGGACGGGGATGTCCGCGAGGTCGAACGAGGTGACGCGCTCGGCGCGCGAGCCCGCGGGCACGATGCCGTGGGAGTGGGCGCCGTCGGCCACGGCGCGTGAGTGATCGGTGGTGGTGGCAGTCATATCAGCCGACGGACCCTTCCATCTGCAGCTCGATGAGGCGGTTGAGCTCGAGGGCGTACTCCATGGGCAGCTCGCGAGCGATGGGCTCGACGAACCCGCGCACGATCATGGCCATGGCCTCGGTCTCGTCCAGTCCTCGGGACATGAGGTAGAACAGCTGTTCCGCGCTCACCTTCGACACGGTCGCCTCGTGCCCCATGGAGACGTCGTCCTCGCGGACGTCGACGTAGGGGTAGGTGTCGGACCGGGAGATCTGGTCCACGAGCAGCGCGTCGCACAGCACGTTGGAGGCTGATCCCTCGGCACCCTCGAGCACCTGGACCAGTCCGCGGTAGGACGTGCGCCCACCGCCTCGGGCCACCGACTTGGAGACGATGGACGACGAGGTGCGGGGCGCGGCGTGCACCATCTTGGCACCGGCGTCCTGGTGCTGGCCCTCGCCGGCGAAGGCGATGGAGAGCGTCTCGCCGCGGGCGTGCTCGCCCAGCAGGTAGATCGCGGGGTACTTCATGGTGACCTTGGAGCCGATGTTGCCGTCGACCCACTCCATCTGGGCGCCGGCCTCGGCCGTGGCGCGCTTGGTCACCAGGTTGTAGACGTTGTTCGACCAGTTCTGGATGGTCGTGTACCGCACGCGGGCGTTCTTCTTCACGATGATCTCCACGACGGCGCTGTGCAGCGAGTCCGACGTGTAGATCGGCGCGGTGCAGCCCTCGACGTAGTGCACGTACGAGCCCTCGTCGGCGATGATCAGCGTCCGCTCGAACTGGCCCATGTTCTCGGTGTTGATCCGGAAGTAGGCCTGCAGCGGGATCTCCACGTGCACGCCCGGCGGGACGTAGACGAACGAGCCGCCCGACCAGACCGCCGAGTTCAGCGCGGAGAACTTGTTGTCACCGGCCGGGATGACCGTGCCGAAGTACTCCTCGAACAGCTCGGGGTACTCGCGCAGTCCCGTGTCCGTGTCGACGAAGATGACGCCCTGCTCCTCCAGGTCCTCACGGATCTGGTGGTAGACGACCTCGGACTCGTACTGGGCCGCGACGCCGGCCACGAGGCGCTGCTTCTCGGCCTCGGGGATGCCGAGCTTGTCGTACGTCGCCTTGATGTCCTCCGGGAGGTCTTCCCAGCTGGTGGCCTGCTTCTCGGTCGAGCGCACGAAGTACTTGATGCGGTCGAAGTCGATGCCGGTGAGGTCGGCGCCCCAGCTCGGCATCGGCTTCTTGCCGAACAGGCGCAGCGCCTTGAGCCGCGCCTTGAGCATCCACTCCGGCTCGTTCTTCAGCAGGGAGATGTTGCGCACGACGGACTCGTTCAGGCCGCGCTCGGCGACCGCGCCCGCCTCGTCGGTGTCGTGCCAGCCGTACTCGTAGGAGCCGATCGAGGCGATGATCTCGTCGTCGGAGGGCCTCTCGGTCTGTGCCTCTGCCGCCTTGGCGGCGGCGTCCTGGGTAGGAGCGCTCATCGTGATCCTTCCTGCGTGCCGCCGGAGCGGCCGGCGGGGGTGGGGGGAGTCAGCGGGATGTTCGTGACGCAGGCGTGCGCGCCGCCTGCGAGGGTGGCCAGCCGCTGGACGTGCGTGCCGAGCAGCTCGGAGAACGCGCGGGCCTCGGCCTCGCACAGCTCCGGGAAGTCCTCGGCGGCGTGCTGCACCGGGCAGTGGCCCTGGCACAGCTGGACGGTGGGGACCAGCGGCCCGACGACGGGTCGCACCGAGGAGGCGTAGCCGTCGGCGGCGAGCAGGTCGGCGAGCTGGGCGGCCCGCTCCTGCGGGTCGGTCGCGGTCAGCCTCGGGGCGTAGCGGCGCACGACGGCGTCGTTGCGCTCGGTGGCGAACGCCTCGACGGCCTCGTCGCCACCCGTGCGGCGCAGGAAGCGCATCGCCTGGGTCGCGAGCTCACCGTCGTGGTCGCCGAGCTCGGCCTGCCCCGCGGTGCTGACCACGTAGTGCCGTGCCGGGCGTCCGCGGCGGGCGCGACCCGCACCCGTGCCGCCGTCGTGCACCATGATCGTGCCGTCGTGCTCGAGCCCGGCCAGGTGCCGCCGGACGGCGGCCTGCGTCAGTCCGAGCACCTCGGCGAGGCGACCGGCGGTGACCGGACCCTCGGTGGCGACGAGCTCCAGCACCCGGCGGCGCGTCCCGTCGCCCTCGACGTGCGCGAGCGCGGCGGCGCCCTGGGTCCGGGGGGCCCCGGGTACGGTCTGGGTCGTCGTCACGTGCTCACCTCCGGCGCGTCGATATACAGAACATCCTTGTTGCGTAATCGAGGATGTCAAGCAAGGCATGCCTCACCGACCCCGCGCAGCCGCAGGTCGGCGGGAGGCGTGCGACGCACGTCACACAGGTTTCACGGACCGTTCGTCCCCGCGGCACGAACGGGGTCAGCCCTCGACGACCTCGCCGTCGATGACGTCGCCGCCGGACGGCCCCTGGCTCCCCAGGGAACGCAGCTTCATCCCGAGCGCGACGAGCGCGATCCCGATCACGACGGCGAACGCCCCGATGACGAACGACATGGCGGTGATCGCTGCTCCGGGGTTGGCGAAGCACACCACGGCCAGCGCCACGAACAGCACGCCCGAAACCAGCGTCCAGAGCCACGACGCACCCCCTCTGGTGCGCATCGCGAAGGCTCCGAAGACCTGCAGCAGCCCGAAGGCCAGCGCCCAGACCCCGATGAGGACCACGGCGATCGTCAGGAAGACCTCCGGCAGGAACAGCAGGGCCGCTCCGAACGCCATGGCGATGACGCCGATACCCAGGTTGACGGACCCTGCCTGCGTTCCCCGGCGGCGTAGGCCGTCCACGAGCGACACGATCCCGTCGATCAGCACGAAGGCGCCGAACACCTGCACGAGCAGGCCCGGGACGTCGCGCGGCAGGAACATCGCCAGCAACCCGAAGACGACGGCCAGCACCCCACGGATCACGGGCCAGTACCAGATCCGTCGCGCCAGCTGCGCGAGGTCGGCCGGCTGGGCGAAGGTGTAGAAGGTCATCGTCACTCCTCGTGTACTCGACGCGTCCGTAGAATCCTCTGGTGCCCATCACCGATACGCCACCCGGCGGCGCCGTCGACGTGCGCGGACTGCGCAAGACCTACGGCGGTCGCGACGTCGTCGACGGCCTCGACCTGCAGGCTACCGCCGGAGCGGTCACGGCGGTGCTCGGACCCAACGGCGCGGGCAAGACCACCACCGTCGAGTGCTGCGAGGGCCTGCGCTCCCCCGACGGCGGCACCGTCCGCGTCCTCGGGCTCGACCCCGTCGCCGACGCGGCCGCGCTGCGTCCCCGGGTCGGCGTCATGCTGCAGGACGGCGGCCTGCCGACCGGCGTGCGTGCGATGGAGATGCTGCGGCACGTCGCCCGCATGTACGCCACGCCGCGAGACGTCGACGAGCTCGCCGGACGGCTCGGCCTGCCCGCGTTCGCCCGCACCACCGTGCGCCGCCTGTCCGGCGGCCAGCGCCAGCGCCTGGCGCTGGCCGCGGCCGTCGTCGGCCGTCCGGAGGTCGTGTTCCTCGACGAACCGAGCGCCGGCATGGACCCCCAGTCCCGGCACGCCGTGTGGGACCTGGTGCACGAGCTGCGCGCCGACGGCGTCGCCGTCGTCCTGACCACCCACCTGATGAGCGAGGCGGAAGACCTCGCCGACGTCGTCCACGTCGTCGACCAGGGCCGGGTCATCGCCTCCGGGACGGTCCCCGACCTGCTCTCCGACGGGGCGTCCGGGATCGCCCCGCGCCTGCGCTTCGACGCGCGGCCCGGGCTCCCGGTCGCGGCGCTCGCCACGTCCCTGCGCGAGGCCGTGCCCGACGGCGGATGGTCGGCGGCGGAGGCCGTCCCCGGTGAGTACGTGGTCACCGGGCCCGTCGGTCCGGGAGCGCTCGCGACCCTGACCGCATGGCTCGCCGAGCGCGACGTCCTGGCCACCCGCGTCACCGTGGGCCGGCGCACCCTCGAGGACGTGTTCCTCGACCTCACCGGGAGGCACCTGCGATGACCACGCCCTCCACTCCCGCACCGTCCGCGGCCCCGGCCCGGCGACGCGTCGCCGCCCAGGCGTCGTTCGAGACCCGGGCGATCCTGCGCAACGGTGAACAGCTGCTCGTGACGATCGTCGTCCCCGTCCTGCTCCTGGTGGGTCTGGTGCGCACCTCCGTGGTGGACCTCGACACCGGCGGCGTCGGCCGGGTCGACTTCGTCACGCCCGGAGTTCTCGCGCTGGCCTGCGTGACCACCGCCTTCACCTCGCAGTCGATCGCCACCGCGTTCGACCGCCGCAACGGTGTGCTCCGGCTCCTGGCCACCACTCCGCTCGGCCGCGGAGGCCTCCTGGCCGGGAAGGTCCTGGGCGTCCTCGCGGTCGAGCTCGTGCAGGTCGTGGTGATCGGGGCCGTCGCCCTGGGCCTCGGCTGGCAGCCGGACCTCGCCGGGATCCTGCCCGCGCTGGGCCTCGGGCTGCTCGGCACCGCGGCCTTCACCGCGCTGGCGCTCCTGCTCGCCGGCACCCTGCGCGCCGAGGGCGTCCTCGCTGTCGCCAACCTCGTGCTGGTGCTGCTGGTGGTCGGCGGCGGCCTCGTCGTGCCGCCCGCGGAGCTGCCGGGACCGCTGGCCCACCTCGCCGCCTTCCTGCCGTCCGGCGCGCTCGGAGAGGGGCTGCGTGGGGCGCTCCTCGGCACCGGGGTGCCACCGCTCAGCGTCGTCGTGCTGCTCGCGTGGACGGCCGTCCTCGGCGCCGGGGCGAGCAAGCTCTTCCGCTGGCACTGACGACCAATCTCACAGTCGCCCCCGGGCCGCGGAGCCCCTGCGGAGGCCGGCACGACGCCGGCGGGCACTACCGTGGTGCCGTGAGCACGCCCGCACCCGCCGACTCCACCGACACCCCGCCCGTCGTCCGCCCCGCCGGCGAGCGGCCCGACCCGTTCGCCCGCTTCCGCGGCTGGACCCGGTGGGTGCTGATCGCGAACGTGATCGGCCAGGTGGCGATCATCGTCACCGGTGGCGCGGTCCGGCTCACAGGCTCTGGCCTCGGCTGCTCGACCTGGCCGATGTGCGAGCCGGGGCAGTTCACCCCGGTGTTCCACGAGGCGGCCAGCTACCACCCGTTCGTCGAGTTCGGCAACCGCACCATGACGGGCGTGCTCTCGGTCATCGCGGTCGCCGTGCTGCTGCTCGTATGGACCGACCGGCGCCGCGCGGAGACCTACCGTGCGCTGGGTATCCTGCCGCTGGCCGGCGTCGCGCTACAAGCCGTCATCGGGGGCATCGTCGTGCTCCTCGAGCTGCACCCGGGATGGGTGTCGCTGCACTTCGTCCTCTCGGCGGCACTCGTCTGGGTCTCCGCCTACCTGCTGCACCGGCACGGCGAGGGTGACGGACCCCCGCGACCGGTCGGCTCGAACGCCGTGTTGCTCCTGGGCAGAGCTCTCGGGACCCTGGGGTTCGTCGTCGTCGTGCTCGGCGTGATCGTCACCGGCGCCGGACCGCACTCCGGCGACACGGAGGTCGGGTACCGGCTCGCCGTCGACCCGCTGGCCATGACCCGGGCGCACTCGGCGTCCGTGTGGTTGTTCGTCGGCGTCCTGGCCCTGCTGATCGTGCTGCTGCTGCGGCAGCCGGCCACCGACCTGGTGCGCCGCGCCCGCCGGGGCGCCTGGCTGCTGCTCGCCGTCACCCTGGCGCAGGGCGCCGTCGGCTACGCCCAGTACTTCACCGGGCTGCCGGTGCTGCTCGTCGGCCTGCACATGCTCGGCGCCGGTCTGCTCGTGTGGGCCACCGCGAACGCCGTGCTCCGGCTGCGCACCCGCTGACCCGTCCGGCGGGCAGGTGCTCAGTCCGGGAGGTTCCCGCGCCGGTAGGGCCACGGCGCCTCGACGCCCCGCAGCGACCGCCAGCCGTCGGCACGGCTCGCCGCCGCGGCGAGGATGCCGACGACGGCGGACGGGTTGTGCAGGTCCCCGGCCAGGGTGCGGCGCACGGCCTCGTCGAGCGGCACCCAGCCCGTGACGATCTCCGACTCCTCACCGGTGCGCGTGTGGCGGTCCGCGTGCGGGATCTCGCTGACGTCGCGAGCGAGGAAGACGCGCAGCGCCTCGTTGCTCGCCCCCGGCGTGGTCGCGAAGTCGACGAGCACGTCCCACCGGCCGGCGACGAGGTCCGCCTCCTCGGCGAGCTCGCGCGCCGCCGCCTCGACAGCCGGTTCGCCGTCCACGTCCAGGAGCCCGGCCGGGATCTCCCACAGCAGGGCGCGCACCGGGTGCCGGTACTGGCGCAGGAGCAGCACGCGGTCGTCCTCGTCGAGGACGACGACCGCGACGGCGCCCGGGTGGTCGAGGTACTCGCGGGTGACGACACCGGCCTCGCCGAGGTCGACGTCGTCACGCACCAGGTCGAAGATCCGGCCCTCGTGGACGGTCGTGCGCGCCACGACCGGCCGCGGGGCGACCCTGTCGAGATCGCCCGGCTCCTGCTCCGGCGAGACGCTCACGCGATGACGCCCTGCCGCACCAGCGCCGCGGCGACGAGACCGTGGAACAGCGGGTGCGAGCGCGTCGGACGCGACTTGAACTCCGGGTGCGCCTGGGTGCTCACGTAGTACGGGTGCACGTCGGCGGGCAGCTCCACGAACTCGACGAGCCGGCCGTCCGGCGAGGTGCCGGAGAAGCGCAGTCCCGCCTCCTCGAGCTCGGCGCGCACCGCGTTGTTCACCTCGTACCGGTGCCGGTGCCGCTCCGAGACCGTGGTCGCACCGTAGGCCTTGGCGACCACCGAGCCCTCGGCGAGTGCGGCGTCGTACGCCCCGAGACGCATCGTGCCCCCGAGGTCGCCGTCGCCGCCGACGATGTCGAGCTGCTCGGCCATGGTGGCGATGACCGGGTGGCTCGACGCGGGCTCGAACTCCGTCGAGGAGGCGTCCGCCTGCCCGAGGACGTTGCGCGCGTACTCGATGACCATCGACTGCAGACCGAGGCAGATGCCGAGCGTCGGCACGAGGTTCTCGCGCGCCCACCGCAGCGCGCCGATCTTCCCGTCGATGCCGCGCACGCCGAAGCCCCCGGGGACCAGGACGGCGTCCACGCCGTCGAGCGACTCCTGCGCACCGGCCGGGGTGCTGCAGTCGTCGGCCGCGACCCAGCGGATCGTCACCCGCGTGTCGTTGTCGAAACCGCCGGCGCGCAGCGCCTCGGTCACGGACAGGTAGGCGTCCGGCAGGTCGATGTACTTGCCGACCAGCGCGATCTCGACCTTGTGCTCCGGCTCGTGCACCCGCTCCAGCAGCCGGTTCCAGCCACCCCACTCGACGTCGTGGAACGGCAGGTCGAGGCGCCGCACGACGTACGCGTCCAGGCCCTCGGAGTGGAGCACCCGCGGGATGTCGTAGATGCTCGGGGCGTCCGCGGCGTTGACGACCGCCTCGTTGTCGACGTCGCAGGACATCGCGATCTTGCGCTTGATGCTCTCCGGGACCGTACGGTCCGAACGCAGCACGATCGCGTCCGGCTGGATACCGATCGAGCGCAGCGCGGCGACCGAGTGCTGGGTGGGCTTGGTCTTCAGCTCCCCCGACGGGCCGATGTACGGCACGAGCGAGACGTGCAGGAAGAAGCAGTCGTCGCGCCCCAGCTCGTGGCGCACCTGCCGCGCGGCCTCGAGGAACGGCTGGGACTCGATGTCCCCGACGGTGCCGCCGATCTCGGTGATGATGACGTCGACCTCGGGACCTGCCTGGTCGCGCATCCGCAGCTTGATCTCGTCGGTGATGTGCGGGATGACCTGCACGGTGTCCCCGAGGTACTCGCCGCGCCGCTCCTTCGCGATCACGCGCGAGTAGACCTGGCCCGTCGTGACGTTGGAGGAGGCGGGCAGCTCGACATCGAGGAACCGCTCGTAGTGGCCGATGTCCAGGTCGGTCTCGGCGCCGTCGTCGGTGACGAACACCTCGCCGTGCTGGAACGGGTTCATCGTGCCCGGGTCCACGTTGAGGTACGGGTCGAGCTTCTGCATCGTGACCCGCAGACCACGGGACCGCAGCAGGCGCCCCAGGGAGGACGCGGTGAGGCCCTTGCCGAGGGAGGAGGCCACACCGCCCGTCACGAAGATGTGGCGCGTCTGGTGCGTCGCACCGGCGCGGCTGGAGGAGCGGGAGGACGTTCGGTTCACGGTGTCAGCCACGGAACTCCATGCTATCCGAGAGAAGTGGCGATGGCGCCCCGGACTCGCCCGCGCCGAGGTGGGATGCCGCACAGAACCTGCCTCAGCGCCGCAGCACGCGCCGTCCGACGGCGGTCAGGCGGGCCCGGACCGCACCGTCGGCCAGCGCGGCGGCCACGAGCACCACAGCCGCAGCGGCGAGGCCGGCGAGCAGGCCGAGGCCGACGTCGGTCGCGAGTGCGGCGGGATCGAACGGCGTCTCGACCGGGGTGCCGTCCGCGCCGTTCGGCCCGGCGGGCACGGCCCGCTCCGCCACGGGCACGGACCAGCGGCCCAGCGCGGCGCCCGCCGCACCGGCGACGGCGGCCACCGCCACCGTGCGGACGACACCCCGCAACGCCGGTGCACCGACCGCGCGGCGCACCGCTCCCAGCAGCGCCGCCCCCGCCACGGTCATCCCGACGGTGGTCGCCCCGCCCAGCCACGCCAGCACCTGGACCCGCGTCGACAGGGTCGCCGGGCCCTGCCCCGCGAACACCGGGACGGCGGCCGCGACCCCGGCCACGACGACCAGCCACCCGGTAGCCGTGGCGACGACCGCAGCCCGGGCGGCACCGACCGCGTAGAGCAGCCTCGAGAGCTGCAGGATCAAGGCGTACCCGAGCAGTCCGGGCGCCATCCACCCCAGGGCCGCCGCCAACCCGTCGGCGTCGCCGTCGGCGACGCCGTCGAACACGTTCTCCACGAGCGGTGCAGCTGCCACCAGCGCGGCCGCGCCCGACGCCGAGACGACCACGAGGACCCGCGTCGTGGACGACACCAGGCGGGCCAGGTCGTCCCCCCGGTCCTGCGAGGCCAGCTCCGCGAAGCGCGGGAAAGCGCTCGTCGCGATGGGGAACGCCAGCACCGCGTACGGCAGGAAGTACACGTTCTGGGCATACAGGAAGATCGTCCAGGTGCTGTCGCCGCCCGCCTCGTTGCCCGCGGTCATCGTCGCGAGCAGGGCCAGCTGCTGGGCGACCAGCGCGCCGATCCCGGCGAACGCGAGGTGTGCGGCACGTCGCCCCTCGCCATCGGGGAACCGCAGGGTAGGACGCAGCCGGAGGCCGGTGCGCAGCACGGGCACCACCAGCGGCACCGCGAGGAACGCCACCCCCGCGGTCATGCCCCACGCCAACCAGCCGAGGGCCTGCGAGCTGAGCTCGGCGACGTCCTGCTGGTTGCCGTCGGCCAGTGCGCCGAACCGTGCGTAGACCGCGATGACCACCAGGCTCGACACCAGCGGCGAGAAGGCCGGCCAGAAGAAGCGGTTGTGGGCCTGCAGCATGCCCCCGAGCACGACGGCGATCCCGTACAACGGCACCTGGATGGCGAAGACGCGCAGGAAGTCGGCGGCGACGGCGACGTTCACCGGGTCGTTCAGCCCCGTCAGGCGGACGAGCGGGTCCGCGAGCAGCGCCACCAGCCCCCCGAGGGGCACCAGCACGAGCAGGGTCCAGCCGAGTAGCGCCGAGGCGGTCCGCGAGGCGCTCTCCCGGTCGCCCCGCACGAGGAATCCGGACAACAACGGCACGACCGCGCCGGCCAGCGCCCCACCGGCCGCCACCTCGAAGAGCACGTTCGGCAAGAAGTTCGCCGCGTTGAGCGGACCGTCCACCCCGCCCGTGCCGACGTAGTGCGCCTGGGCGAGCCACCGGCCGAATCCCACGACCCTGCTCGCCAGCGTGACGACGGTGATGAGCACCGCTGCGCCGGCGATCGTGGTGGCGGCCCGGCGCCCACCGGGCGGGCTCACGCCGCGGTGCCCTCGCCGGGTGCGGCGGACGACCCGCTCTCCTCGCGCCCGGCGGTCGGTGCGGACGGACGCCGACCGATCTGGTCCAGCGCGCGCAACCAGGGCGTGCGCTCGATGACGGTGGAGAAGCTGACCCGTTCCGAGGCCAGGGTCAGTGCCACGACGCCGCTCAGCGCCGCGACGCGGACCGGGCGCGGCGCACCCAGCGCCCACCGGGCCCCCACGAACGCACCGAGCGCGTTGGCCCCGCCGTCGCCGAGCATGTCCAGCGCGGCGAGGTCCTGCGGCGCGGCCGCGACGCAGGCCCCGGCCACCGCACCTGTGCCGCCGCCGCCCTCGGCCCCGAGCACGGGTACCGCCAACAAGGCAGAAGCCTTGAGCGCCCGACCGGGCCGCAGGTCGAGAAGGTTGATCAGGTTCGCCGTGCCGGCGACCAGGGCACCGTTGACCGCCACGTCGGCCAGGTGCCCGGCGCCGCCGCCCTCGCGCCGGGTGCCGATCGCCGCCGCGAGCAGCGACGTGGCGCCGATGCCCAGCACCTTGAGCCCGCCGGTCGTGACCTGGCCGCGGGCCAGCGCACCCAGGTGACCTCGCAGGCCCTTCGTCCGCGTGGACGCGTCCTCCGCGAGATCGTCGAGGACCCCGAAGACACCGGCACCGGCGGTCGCCAGCGCCGTCGCCGTGCGGACCCGCGGCGCCCCACCCGACACGAGGGCGCCGGCCACCAGGCCGGTGACCACCGCGGGGCCCTCAAGCATCGAGACCGGCTCACCACGGTGGTTGGTCCGCGTCCAGCGGTCGACGCCGCCCGGTGGCACGGCATCCAGCGCACGGCGTGCCACGACGGTGGCCGCGGCCGCGGCCGCGGCGGCGACGAGGGCGCGACCGGCGCCCATCAGGAGTCACCGCCGTCACCGGCGTCGGCGTCCGCCTCGGCGTCGGCATCCCCGACCGTCGTCCCCGCGCCGGCCGTGCCGTCCTCCTCGTCGGGCAGCTCCACCGCCGGCGGCACCACGACCGCGTCCTCCTCGAAGCCGTAGTGCCCCACCTCGTCGACCAGCCGGGCCGCGAGCGCCAGCGGGACGTTCAGGCGCATCACGGCACGTTCGGTGCCGTTGACCGTGCTCACGCGCGACGCCGCGTCCTCGTCGGCCCGGACGTCCGCGACGAGCTCGCCCTCGGTGGTCGTGGGACCGGCCACGACGACGTCCTGCGCGGTCTCCTGCAACGCGGAGACGACCGCGACGGCGTCGACGTCGTCCGGCACCTCGGCCCTGTCCGTGTCGGACGTCGCCTCGTCGTCCGCAGGCGAACCGGCGAGCAGCAGCACCGCGTCGGCGGGCCCGGACGGCTCGAACCTCGACTCGACCAGTCCCACGCGCGACATCAGCTCGTACAGCTCGGCCGACCGGTCGCTGCGCACCCCGGGCGCCTGCGGGTCCGGCTCCGTCAGGGCCAGCCCCAAGGCCGCACCGAGCACGGCGGAGGTCGTGTCGTCCTCCCCGACCATGTCCTCGAGCTGCTCGCGCTGACCGTCCGCGACCGTACCGCGCAGCACGGCGTCCTCCGCCGACGTCCACGCGTCGGTCAGGGACGCCTGCGCCACGATCCGGGCACCCGCCGCCTCGAGCTGGTTGACGACGTCCGCCTCGACGGTGTCGGCCACGCCCTCGGCATCGACCACGGCGACCGTCACTCCTTCGAGCGACCCGTCGACGAGCTCGGCGCCGGCCGCCAGGGCATAGGCGTTCTGGTCGGCCAGCTCGGACTCGGTCTCGACCAGGTCTTCGCTCAGCTCGATGCGTTCCGCCCGCAGCGCTTCCACCTGGTCGGTGAGCTGGTCGCCGATCGCTTCCTGCAGCGGGCCGGCGCCCAGGATGATGCCGACCGCGAGCGCGAGGAAGACAGAGATCAGCGAGACGAGGTGGTAGCGGAAGTCGATCACGAGGTGCCGGTGCTCCTAGGTTCAGTGAGGTCGCAGGTGGGTCAGCCGCCGAAGAGGCTACCGACCCACGAGACGATGTCATCGATCTGTGCGCCCACCAGGCCGAACGCGGTCTGTCCGGCGGCCGTCGACCACAGCGCCGCCACGACGGCGGCCACACCCGCCAACGACAGCAGCGTGAGCTGCAGGTTCGAGATGCGGGTGCGGTACAGCCGTGAGACGCCCTTGGCGTCCACCAGCTTCCCGCCGACCCGCAACCGGGTCAGGAAGGTGCTCGCCATCCCGGCGCGGCCCTTGTCGAGGAACTCCACGAGCGTGGCGTGGGTGCCGACCGCGACGATGAGCTCGGCGTCCTTGTCGTCGGCCAGCAGCATGGCGATGTCCTCGCTGGTGCCCGTGGCCGGGAAGACGACGGGGTCGACACCCAGGGCACGCACGCGCTCCAGACCTGGCGCGTCGCCCGTGCGGTACGCGTGCACGACGATCTCCGCCCCGCAGGCGAGGGCCTTGTCGGAGACGGAGTCCATGTCGCCGACGATCATGTCGGGACGCCAGCCGCCGTCCAGGATCGCGTCGGCACCGCCGTCGACGCCCACCAGGACCGGGCGGTTCTCCTGGATGTACGACCGCAGCATCGCCAGGTCCTCGCGGTAGTGGTAGCCGCGGACCACGATCAGGACGTGCCGTCCGGCGAACCGGGTCCGCACGTCGGGCACCCCGACGCCGTCCAGCAGCAGGTCACGCTCGCGCCGCAGGTACGTCATGGTGTTCTCGGCAAACCGCTCGATCTCGTCCGAGAGACCGTCCCGTGCCTCCGCGAGAGCGGTCTCGACCGTCTCGGGCGTCTGCCGGGTCCCCGTGGACCACACCTTGCCGTCGAAGAGGACCGTGGCCTCGTCGATCCGGACGCGCGCGCCCTCGGGGATGTCCATCACCTCGGGCCCGAGCCCGTCGACCAGCACGATCCCCGCCTCGAGCAGGATGCCCGGGCCCGCGTTCGGGTAGCGCCCGGTGGTCGACGGCGCGGCGTTGAGCACCGCCGAGGGACGCGCGGCGACGAGCGCCTCGGCCGCCACGCGGTCGATGTCGGCATGGTCGATCACGGCGACGTCACCGGCGGACAGCCGCTTGGTCAGGTCCTTGGTGCGTGCGCCGATCCGCGCCGGGCCGAGGTGCTCGGACGCGTCGTCGCTGGTGTCGGGGCCGCGGTCGGCACGGCGCAGGGTCAGTCTCATCGGCCCTATCGTCCCACGACGGAGGACTCGAGAAGCTCGACGGCGTGCTGACGTGCCGTCTCGGAGTCGTCCTGCCCGGACAGCATGCGCGCGAGCTCTCGGACGCGCTCGTCGGCGTCGACCGCCCGCACGCCCGTGACCGTGCCGTCGCCGTCCGCGGAGGACTTCGTCACGACCAGATGGGTGTCGGCGAAGGCGGCGACCTGGGCGAGGTGGGTGACGACCACCACCTGCGTGCTGCGTGCCAGAGAGGCGAGCCGGCGGCCGACCTCCACGGCGGCCCGTCCACCGACGCCCGCGTCGACCTCGTCGAACACGAACGTCGGCAGGACCGCTCCCGTCGCGTCGTCGGCGCCGGTAGCGAGCGCCACCTCCACGGCCAGCATGACCCGGGACAGCTCACCGCCGGACGCACCCTTGCCCAACGGGCGGGCCGGGGCACCGGGGTGCGGTACGAGCAGGAAGGTCACCTGGTCGGTCCCCGACGGTCCGGGCTCGGCCGGCGTCACCTCGATCTCGAGTCGCGCACCGCCCATCGCCAGGCCGGCCAGCTCCGTCGTGACGGCCTCGGCGAGCCGTCCGGCCGCCTCCTCGCGCCCGACGGTGACCCGTGCCGCCAGGCCGGCGAGCCGCTCGTCGAGCTCGTCGACGCGCACCCGCATGGCCTCGATCCGCTCTCCGCCGTCGTCCAGGTCGAGCAGCCGCAGCCCGGCGTCCGAGGCCCACTGCAGCACCTCGTCCACCGTGGCCCCGTAGCTGCGCGTCAACGACCCGAGCTCGGCCAGGCGAGCGTGCGCCGTCTCCAGGGCGGCCGGGTCGGCCTGCAGGTCGGCGACGTAGCCGGACAGCTCCGTGGCGACGTCGCCCAGCAGGTAGCCCGCCTCCGCCAGTCGCTTCGCCTGGTCGCCCAGGGCCGGGTCGTCGCCCGCTGCCGCCTCGAGCGAGCGACGGGCCCGCTCCACCGCGTGCACCGCGGACCCCTCGGTCTCCATCTCCTCGCCGACGACGGCGTCGTGAGCGAGCTGGGCCGCCTGGCGCAGCTCCTCGGCGTTGCCCAGGCGCGACACCATCGCCGCGAGCTCGACGTCCTCACCGGGCTGCGGGTCCACCCGCTCGACCTCGGCGAGCCCGAGGCGCAGGAGCTCGGCCTCCCGGGACCTCTCCGCCGCCCGCGAGGTGAGGTCCTCGATCTCGGCCTGCAGGCCCGACCGTTCGGTCCAGGCGGCCCGGTGCTCGGCGAGCACCTCGGCGTGCCCCGGACCGGCGAACCGGTCCAGCGCCGCCCGCTGCTTCGCCGGGGTGCGCAGCCGGAGCTGGTCGGACTGCCCGTGCACCGTGACGAGGTCGTCGGCGATCTCCGCGAGGACACCCTGGGGCACGCCGCGGCCACCGAGGTGCGCCCGCGAGCGTCCCGCGGCGACCGTCCGGAGCACCACGACCGTCCCGTCGTCGTCGACGGCTCCCCCGGCGTCGTCGACCCGTCGGACGGCCAGGGGGTGCCGGGTCAGGTCCCACCTGCCCTCGACGACGGCCCGGTCCGCGCCCGGCCGGACCGTGGCCGGGTCGGCCTTGCCACCCATGAGCAGGCCGAGCCCGGTCAGCACCATCGTCTTGCCGGCACCGGTCTCGCCGGTGATGACCGTCAGACCGGCAGCCAGCGGGACGCGGGCGGCCCGGATGACCCCGAGGTCCTCGATCGCGATCTCCTCGAGCACTCTCACTCCTCCTTGTCGTCGTCGACGACGAACCGGGACGCGCGGCGGGCCGCCGCTTCGTCCGCGGCCTCGCGCCACCCGATCACGGGCAGGTTGAACTTCGAGACCAGCCGGTCGCTGAACGGCGCGTGCACGAGCCGCGCGAACCGCAACGGGACCGCCCCGCGACGCACCTGCACCCGCGTGCCGACGGGGAGGTCGATGCTGCGCCGCCCGTCGCACGTCAGCACGCCGGGCAACGGGCTGCGCTCGAGCACGTCGACCGTGTACTCGGACCGGGGACCGATGACCAGCGGCCGCGAGAACAGCGCGTGCGCGGACAACGGCACGAGCAGCACCGCGTCCACGTCGGGCCACATCACCGGCCCGCCCGCCGAGAACGCGTGCGCCGTCGACCCGGTGGCCGTCGCCATCACGACGCCGTCGCACCCGAAAGAGCTGACGGGCCGGTCGTCGACGGCGACCGCCACCTCGATCATCCGGTCCCGGTGGGCCTTCTCCACCGTCGCCTCGTTGAGGGCCCACCCGGTGACGGGCTCGTCCTCCCCCGGCCGGTGCACGACGACGTCGACGACGCTGCGCTCCTCGACCACGTACTCGCGCGCCGCCACGCGCCGGACCGCGTCGTGCAGGTTCTCGCGCTCCGACTCGGCGAGGAAGCCGACGTGCCCCAGGTTCACGCCGAGCAGGGGGACGTCCGTGCCGTGCGTGAGCTCGGCGGCGCGCAGGATCGTCCCGTCGCCGCCCAGGACCATGACGATCTCGGACTCGGTGACGCCCTCGCGTGCGCGTGCAGCAGCCATCTCGTCCCCGAACGACTCGGCCAGGTCGTCGTCGTGCAGGGCGACCTCGAAGCCGGCGCTCTCCAGCTCGGCGACCGCCTCGGACATCGCCGCGACGGCCTCCGGACGACCACCGTGGGTCACGATCAGCACCCGGCGCGTCATGCCGCACCTCCCCCGGGCCGCGCCGGCACCGGCACGACGGGCGGCACGGGCTCGTCCGGCTGCCAGTCCACGGCCGTCCGTGCCGCGACGGTCAGCGTCGCGAGGTCGTCGACGGGCGTGCGCGAGGGGCACAACCAGCAGAAGTACTCACGGTTGCCGCTCGGTCCGGGCAGCGGGCTCGGGATGACGGCCCGGACGTCCAGACCGGCGGCGGCCGCCTCCTGCCCGACACCGACGACGGACTCGACGTGCAGCGCGGGGTCGCGGACGACCCCGCCGCTGCCCAGCCGTCCACGACCGACCTCGAACTGCGGCTTGACGAGCAGCAGGGCGTCGGTGGTGGCGCGCATCAGGGCGGCCACCGCCGGGAGCACGAGCCGCAGCGAGATGAACGACAGGTCGCCCACCACGACGTCGGGCGGCCTCTCGACGTCGGAGGGTGTCAGGTAGCGGACGTTCGAGCCCTCGAGGACCGTCACGCGATCGTCCGCGCGCAGCGCCGGGACGAGCTGGTCGTGGCCGACGTCGACGGCCGTGACATGGGCAGCACCGCGGCGCAGGAGCACGTCCGTGAACCCTCCGGTCGAGGCGCCGAGGTCCAGGCACACCGCTCCGGGGATCCGGTCGGTGAGCGCGCGTCCGTCGTCGTCGGCGCCGAGGGCATCGAGCGCGCGGTCGAGCTTCGCACCGGCCCGCGAGGCGTAGCGTGGTTCGCCGGGGTCGAGCTCGACGGTCAGCGCCCCGCCCGGCGGCACCGGCGACGACGGCTTGGTGACCCTCGTCCCGTCCAGTCGCACCCGCCCCGCCGCGACCAGGGAAGACGCCTGTGCGCGCGACCGGGCCAGGCCGCGCCGCACGAGCTCGGCGTCGGCACGCTCGGTCATCGGTCACCCGCCTCGTCGTCCGTGTCCGGGGAGTCCAGCTGCTTCCGGAGCCGGTCGTGCACCGCCTCGAACCGGGCGACGTGCTGCTCGGTGGGCAGGTCGTCGATGTCGTCGAGGGGAGCCAGTGCACCGGAAGGGATGCTCTCCGACGCACGCGGCACCTGCGCGTCGTGCGACATGTCCCCTCCTTGCTGCTCGTTCGTCCGGGACAACGCTACCTGGTGGGTGCGACGGGCCCGACGAGGCAGGGCCGGGCTGGCGTGCGTGTCAGGCGCTCAGCTCGGGGACCGTCGACGAGTCCGGCGCGACACCGTCGTCGACCGCCGCCCACGACGCCGCACATGCGGCGCGGATCACGTCGATGCCCGACGGACCGGAACGGTCGAGCTCGAGAACGCCGTCGCGCACCCTGGCCGCGCGGTCCGCGCACCTCCACCACCCGTCGTCGGTGACGGGCTCGGGGTGCGGTTCGAGCAGCGAGCGCAGGTCGGCACCGATGAAGTGCGGCCGCAGTCCGGGTGCGGCGAGCACGGCGTCCCGGGCGCTCGAGACCCCGGTCAGGACGTGCAGGCCGGGGATGTCCCCGGCCCGCGCACCGGCGAGATCGGTGTCCAGCCGGTCGCCGATCACCAGCGGGCGGCTGGCGGCGCTGCGGTCGACCGCCATGCGGTACATCGTCGGAGACGGCTTGCCCGCGCTGTCCGGCTGGACGCCCGTCGCCGCGACGACGGCCCCGACCAGCGCACCGTTGCCGGGAGCGAAGCCTCGAGCGGTCGGCAGCGACATGTCGCGGTTGCTGGCCACGAACCACGCACCGCCGGCCACCGCATAGGCCGCCTCGGCGAGGTCCGACCAGCCGAGCTCGGGTGCGAATCCCTGCGCCACGGCATCGGGCGCGTCGTCGGCGGAGGCGACGACCTCGAACCCTGCCTGCCGCACCGCCGTGACCAGTCCCTTGCCACCGACCACCAGCACCCTGGCGCCGGGCGCGAGGCGGGTGGTCAGCAGGTTCGCGCACGCCTGCGCCGCCGTCATGACCTCGTCGGGCTCCGTGGGGATCGACAGACCGCTGAGCTGGCCCGCCACGTCCTCGGGCTCCCGGGAGGCGTTGTTGGTCACGAACAGCAGTCGGAGCCCTCGCCGACGCGCCTCGTCGAGGGACTCCGCGGCGTGCGCGATCGGCAGGTGCCCCTGGTAGGCCACGCCGTCCAGGTCCACGAGCGCGAGGTCGTGCGCCTCGGCCAGGGGCCGATCGCTCCCCAGCAGCGTCTCGCTCACGCCTCGGTCTCCCCGTCGTCCGCCGTCTCGTCGAAGACGTCGTAGACGACGTAGTCCTCGTCGCCGTCCCCGTTCCCGAGCGCACGCTCCAGCGCGGACGGGTCGACGCCGGCCAGCAGCTCCGTCGCCTCGTCGGCACGCCCGGCGGTCTCCAGGGCGACGGCCCGGGCCTGGAGCACCCGGAGGCCCAGATCTCCCTGGCGCTCCGCCGCCGGGATGCGACCCAGCACGGTCAGCGCCGCTTCGTGGTCGCCGAGGTCGCTCCGAGCGCCGCTCACCACGATGGCCAGCTCCGTCCGTGCCTCCGGCTCGAGCGTGGCGGCCTCCTCCGACTGCGCCAGCGCGATCGCCCGCTCCGGGCGTCCCAGTCCTCGCTCGGCATCGGCCATGAGCGGCAGGTGCTCCGACGAGCCGTTCAGCCGTCGCACGGTGCGCAGCTCCCGCAGGGCCTCCGCATACCGGCCCGTGCGGTAGGCGGCGATCCCCGCGGCCTCGCGGACGACGTCGATGCGTCCGGCCCGCCGGACGGCCGCCTGCGCGTGCAGGTAGGCCTCCTCGGGGTCGGTGTCCAGCAGCCTGCCGGCCATCACCAGGTGGGCCCCGACGCCCTCGGCGTTGTCCTTGCTCAGACCGCGCAGCCGACCACGCGCTTCCTTGCTGAGCTGGCGGGAGTCGACGTCCTCGGGGATCTCGGGGTCCGGCGCCCGGTTCGGGTCACGAGGCCGCTCGGGCCTCGCCGGGCGCTGCTGACCGCCTCGTGCAGGATAGGCACCACCCCGGGCGCCGGCGTGACGTTCGTCCCGTCGGCCACGGTCACCGCCATGTGCCGTGCCGTCACGACGTCCACCGTCGCGACCGCCCGTGCTCTCTCGACCGCCGGTGCCCCGCTGCTCGTCCCCGCGCCGACCGTTCCCACCCTCTCGGCGGGGAGCGCCACGGCGGTCCCCGTCCGGACGTCGGGGGCCGCCGCGCTGCTGGTCGTCGCGAGACCGGCGCGGTGCGCCCGCTCCCCGACCGGTGCCCTGCGGGCGGCGCGCGCCCCCGTCGCCCCGGTCTGGGCGGTCCTCGCGCGGCGTGTCGTTCACGGTGGTCCTCTCGTACCAGGTCAGTGAGAGTTTCTCCCACGTGTCGCCGGCGGGTCTGGTGGGTGCAGTCAGGCCCCCCGCACCGTGTGGTGTGGGGGGCCTGGCTGTGAAGGGTGTCCGGCGGCGTCCTACTCTCCCACCCCGTCTCCAGGGCAGTACCATCGGCGCTGAAGGGCTGAGCTTCCGGGTTCGGTATGGGACCGGGCGTTTCCCCTTCGCTGTGACCGCCGTAACGTTATCGAGTTGTTCGGGTTCCCCGTGTGTTCCCACCTGGTCAAGGTGGGTGGGGGGTGGTGCCCGTTTCTCGGGAACCGCACAGTGGACGCGTGCATAGCAGAAGTGTTGGTGTTGAAGTTGTTGGCTTATTAGTACCGGTCAGCTGCGACAGTCGTTGGTCCTGTCTTCCACTTCCGGCCTATCTACCCAGTGGTCTAGCTGGGTGCCTTCACCCCACGAGGGGGATGGAAACCTCATCTTGAAGCAGGCTTCCCGCTTAGATGCTTTCAGCGGTTATCCCTTCCGAACGTAGCGAACCAGCGGTGCTCCTGGCGGAACAACTGGCATACCAGAGGTTCGTCCGTCCCGGTCCTCTCGTACTAGGGACAGCCCTTCTCAAGTTTCCTGCGCGCGCAGCGGATAGGGACCGAACTGTCTCACGACGTTCTAAACCCAGCTCGCGTGCCGCTTTAATGGGCGAACAGCCCAACCCTTGGGACCTACTCCAGCCCCAGGATGCGACGAGCCGACATCGAGGTGCCAAACCATCCCGTCGATATGGACTCTTGGGGAAGATCAGCCTGTTATCCCCGGGGTACCTTTTATCCGTTGAGCGACGGCGCTTCCACAAGCCACCGCCGGATCACTAGTTCCGACTTTCGTCCCTGCTTGACCTGTCGGTCTCACAGTCAAGCTCCCTTGTGCACTTGCACTCGACACCTGATTGCCAACCAGGCTGAGGGAACCTTTGAGCGCCTCCGTTACATTTTGGGAGGCAACCGCCCCAGTTAAACTACCCACCAGGCACTGTCCCTGATCCGGATCACGGACCGAGGTTAGATGGTCGATGCGGTCAGAGTGGTATTTCAACGGCGACTCCACTCGCGCTGGCGCGCGGGCTTCATAGTCTCCCACCTATCCTACACAAACCGCACCGAACACCAATACCAAGCTATAGTAAAGGTCCCGGGGTCTTTCCGTCCTGCTGCGCGTAACGAGCATCTTTACTCGTAGTGCAATTTCGCCGAGTTCGTGGTTGAGACAGCGGAGAAGTCGTTACGCCATTCGTGCAGGTCGGAACTTACCCGACAAGGAATTTCGCTACCTTAGGATGGTTATAGTTACCACCGCCGTTTACTGGGGCTTAAATTCTGAGCTTCGCTTACGCTGACTCGTCCTCTTAACCTTCCAGCACCGGGCAGGCGTCAGTCCGTATACATCGTCTTGCGACTTCGCACGGACCTGTGTTTTTAGTAAACAGTCGCTTCTCCCTGGTCTCTGCGGCCCTCACCGCTTCCCACCGCTAGGGTGTTCACGGATCGGGCCCCCCTTCTCCCGAAGTTACGGGGGCATTTTGCCGAGTTCCTTAACCACGATTATCTCGATCGCCTTGGTATTCTCTACCTGACCACCTGAGTCGGTTTGGGGTACGGGCGGCTAGAACCTCGCGTCGAGGCTTTTCTTGGCAGCTGAGGATCACCCGATTCCCGCTTGTGCGGTCACCGTCAGTTCTCACCGTATATGCTTCGCGGATTTGCCTACGAAGCCGGCTACGACCTTGGACGTGGTCTACCATCGCCACGCCGGGCTACCTTCCTGCGTCACCCCTGTTAACACGCTTACCTACTACCGGATTGGGTCCCACGCCGTTGTACCGGTGTCACCCGAAGGTGACGGTGGTACTCGGGGGTGGTCAGCATCACCGGATTCGGTATGGGCGGTTCTTCGCCGGTAGGAGAATATCAACTCCTTGTCCATCGACTACGCCTGTCGGCCTCGCCTTAGGTCCCGACTTACCCAGGGCGGATTAACCTGGCCCTGGAACCCTTGGTCATTCGGCGGACGGGTTTCTCACCCGTCTTTCGCTACTCATGCCTGCATTCTCACTCGTGTGGTCTCCACCGCTAGGTCACCCTGCGACTTCACTGCCCACACGACGCTCCCCTACCCACCCACACACCTGAACAACCCCCGAAAGGGATGCTGGGTAAAGTGTGAGTGCCACGGCTTCGGCGGTGTACTTGAGCCCCGCTACATTGTCGGCGCGGAATCACTTGACCAGTGAGCTATTACGCACTCTTTCAAGGGTGGCTGCTTCTAAGCCAACCTCCTGGTTGTCTGTGCAACTCCACATCCTTTCCCACTGAGCACACGCTTAGGGGCCTTAGCCGGTGGTCTGGGCTGTTTCCCTCTCGACTACGAAGCTTATCCCCCGCAGTCTCACTGCCACGCTCTGGCTTACCGGCATTCGGAGTTTGGTTGACGTCAGTAACCTGGTGAGGCCCATCGGCCATCCAGTAGCTCTACCTCCGGCAAGGAACGCGTGACGCTGCACCTAAATGCATTTCGGGGAGAACCAGCTATCACGAAGTTTGATTGGCCTTTCACCCCTAACCACAGGTCATCCCCTCAGTTTTCAACCTAAGTGGGTTCGGTCCTCCACGCCGTCTTACCGGCGCTTCAACCTGCCCATGGCTAGATCACTTCGCTTCGGGTCTAGACCCGGCGACTCAATCGCCCTGTTCGGACTCGCTTTCGCTACGGCTTCCCCACACGGGTTAACCTCGCCACCGAGCACTAACTCGCAGGCTCATTCTTCAAAAGGCACGCCGTCACCCCTGCTAAGGAGGCTCCGACGGATTGTAGGCACACGGTTTCAGGTACTATTTCACTCCCCTCCCGGGGTACTTTTCACCTTTCCCTCACGGTACTTGTCCGCTATCGGTCACTAGGTAGTATTTAGGCTTAGCAAGTGGTCTTGCCAGATTCACACGAGATTTCACGGGCCCCGTGCTACTTGGGATCCCCTTCACCAGGCCGCACCATTTCGTCTACGGGACTCACACCCTCTACGGTCCGCCTTTCAATGCGGTTCGACTATGACACGACTTTCTTACTGGTCCAGACCATGTCAGTGATCTGAGAAAGGTCCCACAACCCCGCACACGCAACGCCTGACAGCTTGACACGCATACGGTTTGGCCTCATCCGCTTTCGCTCGCCACTACTCACGGAATATCTCTTCCTGCCGGTACTGAGATGTTTCACTTCCCGACGTTCCCCCCTGCACCCTATGAATTCAGGTACAGGTAACCGCACATGACTGCGGCTGGGTTCCCCCATTCGGACACCCTCGGATCACAGCTCGTTTGCCAGCTCCCCGAGGCTTAACGCAGGCTACAACGTCCTTCTTCGGCTCCTAGTGCCAAGGCATCCACCATGTGCCCTTCTAAACTTCGACACACACTACAAATATGCTACAGAAATCCAAGAATAATACTTGAACATCTGGGATGCTCGCGTCCACTGTGCAGTTCTCAAGCAACGGACGGTCCCGCCAGCCACCAGGCCCACCCGACCCCCACACACCTGCCCCACCACCACCCCCGAAGGAGCAGCGACCCGGCACGACGCGCGAAGCGGTATGAAGACCCGACCGACGACCCGTATCCATCAAAGGTCACCCGACCACGCAGGCCGGTTGCCTCAGGACCCAACAGTGTGCTCACACGACGAACCAGACACCACCGACCACGTTCCCACCCACCACCGAAGCAGCAGACGTACTAGCAGCCGGCACGCACCCAGCGCACCGCAAACAGTCAATGTTCCACCCAGAGCAACCACCAGACACACGTTCGGCGCCTACGATGGCTGTGCATGACCACCCACCAGCAGGGCAAGACCCCACCACGCGAGCAGTATGTGCTCCTTAGAAAGGAGGTGATCCAGCCGCACCTTCCGGTACGGCTACCTTGTTACGACTTAGTCCCAATCGCCAGTCCCACCTTCGACCACTCCCCCCGGACGAACCGGTTGGGCCATGAGCTTCGGGTGTTACCAACTTTCGTGACTTGACGGGCGGTGTGTACAAGGCCCGGGAACGTATTCACCGCAGCGTTGCTGATCTGCGATTACTAGCGACTCCGACTTCATGGGGTCGAGTTGCAGACCCCAATCCGAACTGAGACCGGCTTTTTGGGATTCGCTCCACCTTACGGTATCGCAGCCCTCTGTACCGGCCATTGTAGCATGCGTGAAGCCCAAGACATAAGGGGCATGATGATTTGACGTCATCCCCGCCTTCCTCCGAGTTGACCCCGGCAGTCTCCCATGAGTCCCCGGCATAACCCGCTGGCAACATGGGACGAGGGTTGCGCTCGTTGCGGGACTTAACCCAACATCTCACGACACGAGCTGACGACAACCATGCACCACCTGTGCACCGACCTTGCGGAACCACCATCTCTGGCAGCGTCCGGTGCATGTCAAGCCTTGGTAAGGTTCTTCGCGTTGCATCGAATTAATCCGCATGCTCCGCCGCTTGTGCGGGCCCCCGTCAATTCCTTTGAGTTTTAGCCTTGCGGCCGTACTCCCCAGGCGGGGCACTTAATGCGTTAGCTGCGGCACGGAACTCGTGGAATGAGCCCCACACCTAGTGCCCAACGTTTACGGCATGGACTACCAGGGTATCTAATCCTGTTCGCTCCCCATGCTTTCGCTCCTCAGCGTCAGTTGCGGCCCAGAGACCTGCCTTCGCCATCGGTGTTCCTCCTGATATCTGCGCATTCCACCGCTACACCAGGAATTCCAGTCTCCCCTACCGCACTCTAGTCTGCCCGTACCCGATGCAAGCCCGAGGTTGAGCCTCGGGTTTTCACACCAGACGCGACAGACCGCCTACGAGCTCTTTACGCCCAATAATTCCGGACAACGCTTGCGCCCTACGTATTACCGCGGCTGCTGGCACGTAGTTAGCCGGCGCTTCTTCTGCAGGTACCGTCCACCCGAAGGCCTTCTTCCCTGCTGAAAGAGGTTTACAACCCGAAGGCCGTCATCCCTCACGCGGCGTCGCTGCATCAGGCTTTCGCCCATTGTGCAATATTCCCCACTGCTGCCTCCCGTAGGAGTCTGGGCCGTGTCTCAGTCCCAGTGTGGCCGGTCGCCCTCTCAGGCCGGCTACCCGTCGACGCCTTGGTAGGCCATCACCCCACCAACAAGCTGATAGGCCGCGAGCCCATCCCCCACCGAAAAACTTTCCAACACCCACCATGCGGCAGATGCTCATATCCGGTATTAGACCCCGTTTCCAAGGCTTATCCCGAAGTGGAGGGCAGGTTGCTCACGTGTTACTCACCCGTTCGCCACTGATCCACCCAGCAAGCTGGGCTTCACCGTTCGACTTGCATGTGTTAAGCACGCCGCCAGCGTTCGTCCTGAGCCAGGATCAAACTCTCCGTAAAAGAGAGAAAACAACCAACGACCCCCAAGGGGCCACCAGTCGCCTATCGATACTGGCCAGACCAAACAGACTAGCTGTTCAATCCAGTCCAAAGGAACCAAAAAGGTTCAAAATTTGGCATTGACTATCAAGCACACTGTTGAGTTCTCAAACAACCGACGCACACCATCCAAGACCAGAACTTTCCGTTCCGACCCCGTCCGGGGCAACCCTTCAACCTTACCCGGTTCGATCCGCACCGTCAACCACTCTTCCAAGCGATCATCGACAGGATCAACCAGGCCCTCAATCGACCGGGCACACAACTGTACCTGATCTGAAGGTCCGAGGTCATCCGCCCTGGGTCGGCCACCGGTACCCAGCCGCAACGGCTGTCTCCTCGGTGTCCGTGCCTCCCTGCCGGGCGAACGACCAGAACATTACACAGACCCTGGCCCGCGTGCCAAATCCGCAGGCCAGGGCCCGACCCGCCGGTCGTCGGAGTCAGCCGGCGACGGCGACGGCGAGGGTCTTCTTGCCCCGCCGCAGGACCGCGTAGCGCCCGTGCAGCAGGTCATCGCTCGTCAGGACGGCGTCCTCGGTGCCGACCTTGACGTTGTTGACGTACGCACCGCCTTCCGCGATCGCCCGTCGGCCGGCCGCACGCGATGCCACCAGACCGGCGTCGACGAGCGCATCGAGCACCGGCGTGCCGATCGCGACGTCCGTCCGAGGGAGCTCGGCCGTCGCGGCGCCGAGCGTGCCGGCGTCGAGCGTCCCGAGCTCACCGCGGCCGAACAGGGCACGGCTCGCCGCGACCACAGCCTCGGTGGCGTCCGCTCCGTGGACCAGTGTCGTGACGTCCCCGGCGAGCGTGCGCTGCGCCTCCCTCGCTCCCGGGCGGTCCCGGACCGCCGTGGCCAGCTCCTCGATCTCCTCGCGCGTGCGGAACGTGAAGATCTTCAACCAGCCGACCACGTCGGCGTCGGCGGCATTGAGCCAGTACTGGTAGAAGGCGTACGGGCTCATCATGTCCGGCGCCAGCCAGACGGCCCCACCTTCCGTCTTGCCGAACTTCGTCCCGTCGGCCTTCGTGATCAGCGGCGTCGTCATGACGTGCACCGCTGCGCCCTCCGCCTTCCTGATCAGCTCCACCCCGGACAGCAGGTTCCCCCACTGGTCGTTCCCGCCCGTCTGCAGCGTGACCCCGTGCCGGCGGTAGAGCTCCAGGAAGTCGATGCCCTGCAGGATCTGGTAGCTGAACTCGGTGAAGCTGATGCCCTCGTCGGAGCGCAGCCGGCGCGCCACGGTGTCCTTGGCCAGCATCGTGCCCAGGCGGTAGTGCTTGCCGACGTCGCGCAGGAAGTCGATGGCCGAGAGCCCGTCGATCCAGTCGAGGTTGTTGACGAGCACGGCAGGGTTGTCGCCGTCGAACTCGAGGAACCGCGAGATCTGCCCCTTGAGCCGCTGCGACCAGTCCGCGACGACCTCCTTGGTGTTCAGGACGCGTTCGCCGGAGTCCCGGGGGTCCCCGATCATCCCGGTGGCTCCGCCGACCAGCGCCACCGCGCGGTGGCCTGCCTGCTGCAGGTGGCGCAGCAGGATCAGCTGGACGAGGTGCCCGTGGTGCAGGCTCGGCGCCGTCGGGTCGAAGCCGCAGTAGTAGGTGACGGGCCCCTGCGCCAGCGCGTCCCTCAGCGCGGCCTCATCGGTGGACTGTGCCACCAGGCCCCGCCACTGCAGCTCGTCGACAACGTCGGTCACCGTGGTGCTCCTTCAGGTCAGCGGGTGCCGCCCGGACCGGCGACGCCCCTAGTCTGCCGGACGTCGTCGGCAGTGCGTCCACTCGTCGCCGGACCTGTCGGAGCCCGCAGGGCTCCGACAGGTCGATCCCTGCCGCACCCATCACCCATGCACTGTGACGCACGTCACTTCGCCCGCCGTCACAGATCGCTTCTCCGGCGGTCTGTCGGCTCGAGGGACGACGGTGTCCCGGCCCAGCCCGATACTCGTCACCTGCGAAGGACCACCATGATCGAACACTTCACCTACGGACTCCTGACACCGGCGCTGTCCTTCGTCCTGTCGTGCCTCGGCTGCGCTGCGGGCCTGTCCTGCACCGCTCGCGCCAGGCTCTTCAGCGGCCGCACCCGTCGGTGGTGGTTGTGGCTGGGAGCCCTCGCCATCGGCGGCACCGGCATCTGGGTGATGCACTTCGTGGCGATGCTCGGGTTCTCGGTGTCGGGCGCCGAGATCCGCTACGACATCCCGCTGACGATCGTCAGTGCGGTGCTCGCCGTCGTCGTGGTCGCCGCCGGGTTGTTCCTCGTCGACCGCAGCACAGGCCGTCCGGGGGCGATCGTGGGCGGAGGGATCGTCGCCGGGCTCGGCGTGACGAGCATGCACTACCTCGGCATGCGCGCCATGCACACCGACGTGCCGCTCCACTACGACGCGTGGCTCGTGACGCTGTCCGTCGTCATCGGCGTCGTCGCCGCCTCGGCCGGATTATGGCTCGCGTACACGGTGCACACGACCCTGGCCGGCGCCGCGGCCGCCGTGGTGATGGGCGTCGCCGTCTCCGGCATGCACTACACGGGCATGGCTGCGTTGGAGGCCAAGGGCCACGGGAGCCACCAGGGCGGCGCGGCGGCAGCTCCGACCGGCCTCACGACCGGCGAGCTCGTCATCCCGCTGGGCATCTTCCTCACGCTCACGACGCTCGCCCTGCTCATCACGGTCATGCTGGCCCCGAGCCCCGCGGAGATCACCGCGGGCCGCGAGTTCGACCAGTGGCGCAGCGAGCTGCGCCACACCGACCAGGAGGCTGGACCGCACGCCGCGACGGCGACCGTCCGTGGCGACGCGGGAGACGCCGGTCAGCGGCGGCGCCGTCCCACGGGACGGTAGGCCGAGACGGTCGGCTCGTCGACGAGCCACGAGCGCCAGGCGAATCGCTCGGCGTCGGCGCCCTCGCCACCGACGCCCACGCGCGGGCCGGACGCGATCGTGCGCGGCAGCGGGTCCACGGGCAGGTGCACGACGACGGCGCCCTGCGCGTCGGTGATCCCTACGCCGTCGTCCTGCCGGTCGATGTCGAGCGCGACAGCGAGCCGCGCCGGCCCCCGGGCGATCTGCCGGTCGGAGTCGCAGCGCCCGTCCCGCGTCCGGCGCGAACGCGCCAGCTCGGTGCCCTCGACCACCTCGCCGGCCCGGAGCAGGACACCGGAGGCGCTACCCGCCGGACCGCACACCACGTTGGCGCAGTGGTGCAGCCCCAGGTGCCGGTAGACGTAGAGCCGCCCCGGCTCGCCGAACATGGACCGGTTGCGCTCGGTGCGGCCCCGGTACGCGTGCGACGCCGGGTCGACCGCACCGGCGTACGCCTCGACCTCCGTGATGCGCAGCGTCACCTCGCCCTGCGGGCTCCGGCGCGTGACGTAGGCCCCGAGCAGGTCCCGCGCCACGTCGTGCACGTCACGGGCGTACCAGGACGGTCCGGGGACCTGCCACGGCATGGCCGTGGACGGTGCAGCTCCGGCCGTGGTCCCCGTCATGTCGCCTCCGTCGCGCCCTGCGCCGTGGTGCGCGGCCGGCCGAAGCCGTCGAGGTGGACGTCGGCCCGCGCGCGCGTGTCCTCGGCAGCGTAGTGCGCCACCTCGTCGGCCATCCAGCGCAACCAGTGCGCCCGCTCCCCGACCCCGTCGCGAGCGAGCCCACGACGCAGCCGCTCGTCGTCGTCCGCCTCCACCCAGACGCGCAACGCCGCCCACCGGTCCACCGACCGGGCGGCCGCACCGCACCCCTCCACCACGAGGAACGGCCCGGGCTCGACGCGGTGCGCCTCGGCATAGACCCCGGCGACCCAGTCGAACCGCCGGTACTCCCCCGCCACCCCCGCGACGAGCGGACCCAGGACCCAGGAGCGCAACCGCGCCGCACCGCCGTCCGGCCCGGCCGCCCACCCCTCGTAGAGATCGTCCATGTGGACGACCTGGCACGCGAGCTCGACGGCGAGCTGGGTCGCCAGCGTCGTCTTGCCGGACCCGGCCGGGCCGTCCACGCACACCAGGCGTGTGCGCCGCCACGGATGCGGTGCCTCCGCACCGGGCAGCCGGGCCGGCGCCGACCGCACCGCCCGCACGAGCGCGGCGAGCACGTCGGGACCGACCGTCACGGGGTCAGGCCTCGGCCCAGAACCGGTACTCCGTGGCACGCTCCTTGGCCGCCTCGAGCTGTTCCGTCACGCGCACCGGGGCCGTCCCGCCCACGGCGTCGCGGGAGGCGACCGAACCTTCGACGGACAGGACCGAACGCACGTCCGGCGTGAGGTGCGGCGAGACGTCCGCGAGATCCTGGTCCGACAGGTCCCACAGCTCGATATCGCGCTCCTCGCAGGCCCGCACGCAGGCACCGGCGACCTCGTGCGCGACACGGAACGGCACGCTCTGACGTACCAGCCACTCGGCGACGTCCGTGGCGAGGGAGAACCCCTGGGGGGCGAGCTCGGCCATCCGGGCGGTGTCGAACGTCAGCGTGCGGACCATGCCGGCGAACGCCGGCAGCAGCACCGTGAGGGTGTCCACCTGGTCGAACACCGGCTCCTTGTCCTCCTGCAGGTCCCGGTTGTACGCCAGCGGGAGTCCCTTGAGCGTCGTGAGCAGGCCGGTCAGGTCACCGATCAGCCGGCCGGACTTGCCGCGCGCCAGCTCGGCGATGTCGGGGTTCTTCTTCTGCGGCATGATGCTCGACCCGGTCGACCAGGCGTCGTCGAGCCGCACGAACCCGAACTCCTTGGTGTTCCACAGGATGATCTCCTCGGAGAGCCGCGACAGGTCCACGCCGATCATCGCCGCCACGAAGGCGAACTCCGCGACGACGTCACGAGCGGCGGTGCCGTCGATCGAGTTCTCGACCGGCCCGTCGAAGCCGAGCCCGGCCGCCACCGCGGCAGGGTCCAGGCCCAGGGACGAGCCCGCGAGCGCCCCGGAGCCGTAGGGCGAGCGCGCGGCCCGCACGTCCCAGTCGACGAGCCGGTCCACGTCGCGCAGGAGCGGCCAGGCGTGGGCGAGCAGGTGGTGCGCGAGCAGCACCGGCTGGGCGTGCTGGAGGTGCGTGCGTCCGGGCATGACCGCCTCGCCGGCGGCCTCGGCCTGGGTGATGAGCTCGTCCACCACGGTGAGCAGCTGCTGGGCGATCGTGCGGCCGTTGCGACGCAGGTACAGCCGGACCTGCGTGGCGATCTGGTCGTTGCGCGAGCGCCCGGCCCGCAGCTTGCCGCCGAGCTCGTCGCCGGCCCGCTCCATGAGGCCCCGCTCGAGCGCGGTGTGCACGTCCTCGTCCCCCAGCTGGGGAAGGAACGCGCCGGACTCGACGTCGGCCTCGAGACGGTCGAGCGCGTCGAGCATGCCCGCGAGCTCGTCGTCGTCCAGCAGGCCCGCGCCGTGCAGCACGCGTGCGTGGGCCCGGGAGCCCGCCACGTCGTCCTTGGCGAGCCGCCAGTCGAAGTGGGTCGACTGCGACAACGCCTGGAGCTCGGGCGCCGGGCCGCCGGCGAACCGGCCTCCCCACAGGCTCGACGACGCCGGGGGGCCGACGGTCCCGTCCGTCCCGCCCGCGGCGGCGGAGCGCTTCTCGATGCCGGCCATGTCAGAGGTCCCCGGTGCCGAGGTCGACGCCGTTGCCGAACCGCTCGTCGCGAGCCGCAGCCTGCTTGGCGGCCAGGCCGTAGATCTCGATGAACCCCTTGGCGTGCGACTGGTCGAACGAGTCGCCCTCGTCGTAGGTGGCGAGGTTGAAGTCGTACAGCGCCGCCTCCGAACGCCGCCCGGTCACGGTCGCGCGGCCGCCGTGCATCACCAGGCGGATGTCCCCGGAGACGTACTTCTGGGTCTCGTCGACGAACACGTCGAGGTTCTTCTTCAGCGGGCTGAACCACATGCCGTCGTAGACCAGCTCGGACCAGCGCTGCTCGACGCCCTTCTTGAAGCGGGCCTGCTCGCGCTCCAGGGTGACGTTCTCGAGCTCCTGGTGCGCGGCGATGAGGGCCATCGCACCCGGTGCCTCGTAGACCTCGCGGGACTTGATCCCCACGAGCCGGTCCTCGACGATGTCGATCCGGCCCACACCCTGCGCACCGGCCCGGCGGTTCATCTCCATGATCGCCTGGAGCGGGGACACCGCGACACCGTCGAGGGCGACGGGCACGCCCCCGGCGAAGGTGATGACGACCTCGTCGGCGACCGGCGGGAACGTCGGGTCGTCGGTGTAGGAGTAGACGTCCTTGGTCGGCTCGTTCCAGATGTCCTCGAGGAAGCCCGTCTCGACGGCCCGGCCCCACACGTTCTGGTCGATCGAGAACGGGTTCTTCTTCGTCGTGGCGATCGGCAGGTCGTTCTTCTCGGCGTAGTCGATCGCCTTCTCGCGCGTCAGGGCGAGGTCGCGCACCGGGGCGATGGTGCGCAGGTCCGGGGCCAGCGAGGTGGTGGCCACCTCGAACCGGACCTGGTCGTTGCCCTTGCCGGTGCAGCCGTGCGCCACGGTCTGCGCACCGAACTGCCGGGCGGCGCGGACCATGTGCTTGACGATGACCGGCCGCGAGATCGCGGACACCAGGGGATACCGGTCGAGGTACAGGCCGTTCGCCTTGAGGGCGGGCATGCAGTACTCGTCGGCGAACTCGTCGCGCGCGTCGGCGACGTACGCCTCGACCGCCCCGCAGTCGAGGGCGCGCCGGCGGATCATCTCCATGTCCTCGCCGCCCTGGCCGACGTCGACGGCGACGGCGACGACCTCGGCCCCGGTGGCCTCGGCGATCCAGCCGATCGCCACGGAGGTGTCCAGGCCGCCCGAGTAGGCGAGCACGACGCGTTCAGTCATGAGTGTTCTTCCTTGCTGTGTGCGGTGGGTGTCGAGTCTGGCAGGCTCAGGCGTCCGGTGACGCCGTGAGCTCGAGGAACCGGGCGGCGAGCTCGTCGCCGCCCGCCGGGTCCCGGGCGATCACGAGGATCGTGTCGTCCCCGGCGATGCAGCCGAGGACGCCGGGGAAGACGGAGTGGTCGATGGCCGAGGCCAGGTAGTTCGCGGCGCCCGGCGGGGTGCGCAGCACCACCTGGTTGCCGGACGCCTCCGCGGAGACGAGCAGGTCGGCGCAGAGCCGGGCCAGGCGGGCCGCGAGGTAGCCGTCGTCGTGCCCGCCGACGCCGGCCGCCCGGACGCTGCGGTCACCGCCTTCGCCCGGCACGGCGTACACGAGGGCGCCGGAATCGCTGCGGACCTTCTCGGCCCGGAGCTCGATGAGGTCGCGCGACAGGGTGCCCTGGGTGACGGAGAGCCCCTCGTCGGCCAGCTCGCGGGCGAGCTCCGCCTGGGAGTGGATCGCGGTGCGCCGCACAATCTCCACGATGCGGGCATGGCGGGCCGCCTTGGTGGTGAGCGGTCCGTGCGCGGGCGTGCTCATCGCTGCTCCAGCAGGAACGTCAGGACCGCCTTCTGGGCGTGCAGGCGGTTCTCCGCCTCGTCCCACACGACGGACCGGGGCCCGTCGATGACTCCCGCGGCGACCTCCTTGCCGCGGTAGGCCGGCAGGCAGTGCAGGAAGATCGCGTCCTCGCGCGCGCTCGCCAAGAGCTCGTCGGTGACCTGGTACGGCAGCAGGTCGGCGACCCGCTGCGCGGCGGACTCCTCGTCCCCCATGGAGACCCAGGTGTCCGTCACGACCACGTCCGCGGCGGCGACGGCGGCCCGCGGGTCCGTCTCGACGGCGACCGAGCCCCCCGTGGTCGCCGCGATCGCGCTGGCCCGCGCCACGACGTCGTCGGTCGGCAGATACCCGTCCGGGCCGCAGACGACGACGTGCAGCCCGGCGGTCGCACCGGCCAGCAGGTACGAGGCGGCCATGTTGTTGGCCGCGTCGCCGACGTACGCGAGGCGCTGGCCCGGCAGGTGGCCGAGACCTCCGCGGTGCTGGGCGATCGTGACCAGGTCCGCCAGGAGCTGGCAGGGGTGGTAGTCGTCGGTGAGAGCGTTGACGACGGGTACGCGTGAGACGGCCGCCATCTCCTCGAGCCGGTCCTGGCCGAACGTCCGCCACACGATCGCCGACACCTGCCGGTCCAGCACCCGGGTGACGTCCGCGACCGACTCGCGGACGCCGATCTGGGCGAGCCGGCCGTCGACCACCGTCGGGAACCCACCCATCTCGGCCACCCCGGTCGCGAACGACAGCTGGGTGCGCAACGTCGGCTTGTCGAAGATCAGCGCCACGCCCTGCGGGCCGGCGAGCGGCGTGCGGAACGTGCGGTCCTCGCGGAACGCCAGGGCGAGCTCGAGCACCTCGTGCTGCTCGGCCGGGGTGAGGTCGTCGTCACGCAGGAGGTGGCGGGTCATCGGTCGTCCTTCTCGGGCACGGGATTCTCGGGGATGGTCACGCCGGCGAAGAACCGCGCGGCGTCGAGCGCCTGGTCGATCGTCAGCACAAGCGGAGGGGCCAGGCGGATCGCGTCGGGGGCGACGGCGTTGACGATGAGGCCGGCGTCGAGGGCGGCCGCCGCGACCTGGGGTGCGACCGGCCGGGAGAGCTCGACGGCGAGGAGCAGGCCGTGCCCCCGCACCCCGGTGACGAGCGGGTTCTGCCCTGCGGTGATCGCGCGACGCAGCACCTTGCCGACCTCCACGGCGTGGGCGATCAGGCGGTCACGCTCGATCACACCGATGGTGGCCAGGGCCGCGGCGGCGGCCACGGGGTTCCCACCGAAGGTCGTCCCGTGCTGTCCGCGACCGAGCAGCGTGGCGGCGCGCTCGCCGAACGCCACGACGGCGCCCACGGGGAAGCCACCACCGAGGCCCTTGGCGAGCGTGACGACGTCGGGCACGACGCCTCCGCCGATCTCGGGCTGCTGGTAGGCGAACCAGGAGCCGGTGCGTCCCATGCCGGTCTGCACCTCGTCGAGGACGAGGAGCGCGCCGGCGTCGCTCGTGAGCCGGCGCCCGAGTGCCAGGTAGCCCGCGGGGAGCGCCCGGACCCCCGCCTCGCCCTGCACGGGTTCGACGACCAGGGCCGCGACCTCGCCCCGTTCGGCGACGGCGGCCGGAGAGAAGGCGGCCTCCAGCGCCTCGGTGTCGCCGAACGGCAGGTGCTCGACGCCGCCGGGCAGCGGTGCGAAGGGCTCCCGGTAGGCCGGTTTGTGCGTGAGGGCGAGCGCGCCCATGGTGCGCCCGTGGAAACCGCCCTCGAGAGCCAGCACCCGGGTCCGGCCCGTGCGGCGGGTCATCTTGAAGGCCGCCTCGTTGGCCTCCGTGCCGGAGTTCGTGAAGAAGACCTTCGAGCCATCCGGCGCCCCAGCGAGCTGCAGCAGCCGCTCGGCGAGCGTGATCTGCGTGGGCGTGCCGAAGAAGTTGGACACGTGGCCGAGCGTGCCGAGCTGCGCGCTCACGGCCGCCGTGAGGGTGGGGTGGGCGTGCCCGAGAGCGTTGACGGCGATCCCGGCGAGCAGGTCGAGGTACCGCTTGCCGTCGGCGTCCCACACGGACGCGCCCTCGCCGCGCACGAGGACGCGCTGCGGAGGGCCGAACGTGTCCATCACCGAGCGGGTGTACGCCTCGGTCCAGCCCTGGGTGCCGCGGTCTCGGCCGGTGCCGGTGATCTCGCTCATGCGGTGCTCTCCTCACGGGGTCGCTGCGGGACGTCGGGGACGACCATCGTGCCGTTGCCGCGGGAGGTGAAGACCTCGAGCAGCACCGAGTGCGGCTGGCGGCCGTCGATCACCGAGGCACGCGGCACACCGCCCTGGACGGCCCGCAGGCAGGCTTCCATCTTGGGGACCATGCCGGCCGTCAGGCTGGGCAGGAACGTCGCCAGCTCTCCGGCCGAGATCTGCTCGACCAGCGAGTCGCGGTCCGGCCAGCTCGTGTACAGCCCCTCGACGTCGGTGAGCACGATGAGCTTCTTCGCACCGAGCGCCACCGCCAGCGCCGCGGCGGCGGTGTCCGCGTTGACGTTGAGCACCTGGGTGGGGTCGTCGACGTCGGGGGCGATGGTGGAGACCACGGGGATCCGCCCGGCGTCGAGCAGGTCCTGCACCGCGGACGGGCTGACCTGCACGACGTCGCCCACGAGGCCCACGTCCACGGGCTCGCCGTCGACCGTGGCGTGCCGGCGCACGGCCCCGAACAGACCGCCGTCCTCCCCCGACAGACCGACGGCGCGCGGCGCGTGCGCGTTGATCAGCCCGACGAGCTCGCGCGAGACCTGGCCGGTCAGCACCATCCGCACGATCTCCATCGCCTCGGGCGTGGTGACGCGCAGACCGCCCCGGAACTCGGAGGCGATGCCGACGCGGTCGAGCATCCTGGAGATCTGCGGGCCGCCGCCGTGCACCACGACCGGGCGCAGGCCGACCTGGCGCAGGAAGACCATGTCCTGGGCGAACGCGGCCTTGAGCTCGTCGTCGACCATGGCGTTGCCGCCGTACTTGACCACGACGAGCGCGCCGGCGAACTCCTGGAGCCAGGGAAGGGCCTCGACGAGCACCTCGGCCTTCTGGTCGGGGCGCAGGTCGGTGCGGGTGTCGAAGGTGCTCATGAGGAGTACGCGCTGTTCTCGTGGACGTAGGCGTGGGTCAGGTCGTTGGTCCACAGCGTGACCGCGGCGTCGCCGGCGTGCAGGTCGACGGTGATCGCCACGTCCCGGTCGGCGGCCATGTCGACCTTCTCGGGCGGCTCGTGGGCACCACCGGCCCGGCAGACCATCACGCCGTTGATGCTGACGTCCAGGTCGGCCGGGTCGAACGGGGCGACCTCCTCGGGCACGGTGCCGACCTGCGACAGGATGCGGCCCCAGTTGGGGTCGTTGCCGAAGACGGCGGCCTTGACAAGGTTGGACCGGCTGACGGCGCGGGCGACGGCCAGCGCGGCGTCCTCGGTGGTCGCGTTCGTCACGCTGATGGCGATGTCGTGGGACGCCCCCTCGGCGTCGGCCACGAGCTGACGGGCCAGGTCCGCGCAGACCGCGGTGACGGCCTCGGTGAGCGCCTGAGGCTCCGCGGGGACGCCGGAGGCCCCCGAGGCCATGAGCACCACCGTGTCCGACGTCGACATGGCGCCGTCGGAGTCGACGCGGTCGAACGTGGCACGCGTCGCTGCCCGCAGCGCCGCGTCGGCGTCCTGCGCGGGCACGACGGCGTCGGTCGTCACGACGCACAGCATGGTCGCCAGTGCCGGGGCGAGCATGCCCGCGCCCTTGGCCATCCCGCCGACGGTGTACGTGCCGGCCGGTGTCTCGACGGTGCGCACGGCCGTCTTGGGCACGGTGTCGGTGGTCATGACGGCCGTCGCCGCCGCCTGCCCGGCCGCGTCGTCCCCGGAGAGGGCACCGACCGCCACGGGCACGCCCGCGAGCAGCTTGTCGGCGGCCAGGCGGACACCGATCAACCCCGTCGAGGCCACGAGCACGTCGATGGCGCCGATCCCGAGCGCGTCGGCCACCTTCTCGGCGGTGGCGTGCGCGTCCTGGAAGCCGCCGGGCCCGGTGCAGACGTTGGCACCGCCGGAGTTCAGCACGACGGCGCGGGCGGCGCCGTCCTTGACGGCCTGTCGCGACCACAGGACGGGTGCCCCCACCACACGGTTGCTCGTGAAGACCGCGGCGGCGGTGTGCTCCGGCCCGTCGTTGACGACGAGGGCGAGGTCGGGCTTCTGGGAGGCCTTGAGCCCGGCGGTGATCCCGGCTGCCCGGAACCCTTGTGCGGCGGTGACGCTCACGGCGCGACTCCTTCGGTGGTGAGGCCGGCCGTCTCCGGCAGGCCGAGAGCGATGTTCATGGCCTGGACCGCCTGGCCGGCGGTGCCCTTGGCGAGGTTGTCGAGGGCGGTGACGGTCACGACCCGGCCGGCGGCCCCGTCGAGGGCGACCTGGACGAGCGCGGTGTTCGCGCCGGTCGTCGCCGCCGTCGAGGGCCACTGGCCCCGGGGCAGCAGCTCGACGAACGGCTCGTCGGCGTAGGCCTGCTCCCACACGGCGCGAACCTCGTCGGCCCCCGCGGCCTCGTGCCCGGGCGCGAGCCGCGCGGTCGCGGTGGCGAGGATGCCGCGCGCCATGGGCACGAGCGTGGGGGTGAAGCTGATGGTGACGTCCGCGGCCCCGGCGGTGCGCAGGTTCTGGGTGATCTCGGGGATGTGCCGGTGGGTGCCGCCGACGGCGTACGGCGCGGCGGCCCCGAGCCCTTCAGCCGCGAGCAGGTGCGGCTTGAGCGCCTTGCCGGCACCGGAGTACCCGTTGGCGAGGACGGCGACGACGTCGGTGGGGTCGAGCAGCCCGGTGGCCACGCCCGGCTGCAGGCCCAGGGTGACGGCGGTGACGTTGCACCCGGGGACGGCGACGCGGCGAGCACCGACGAGGTGGTCACGCTGCGTCCCCGTCGCACTCCCGCCGGCGCCGACGATCAGCTCGGGGAGGCCGTAGGGCCACGTGCCGGCGTGCGAGGTCCCGTAGAACTGCTCCCAGTCGCTGGCCGAGGCGAGCCGGTGGTCGGCGCCGAGGTCGAGCACGAGGACGTCGTCGGGCAGCCGGGCCGCGATCTCGCCGGACGCGCCGTGCGGCAGCCCGAGGACGACGACGTCGTGGCCCGCGAGCGCCTCGGGCGTGGTCGGTTCCAGGACCCGGTCCGCGAGCGACCGCAGGTGCGGCTGCAGCTCCCCGAGGCGGCTGCCGGCGTTCGAGTGCGCGGTGAGCGTGCCGACCCGGAGGTGCGGGTGCCGGGCGGCGAGCCGCAGGAACTCACCGCCGGCGTAGCCGGAGGCGCCCGCGACGGCGACCGTGAAAGGCTCGTTGCTGACCATATGCAGCACTATACATATCTATGCACGTCGCCGACAGGTGTTTCACGATGCGGTCCCTGCCCGCGTCAGCGCAGCGGCAGATACATTACGAGCAGCCCGACGAACCCCGCCGTGGGGCTGCGGAACGCACCGGGAACCGTCCCGACGATCTCGAACCCGAGCGAACGCCACAACCGCACGGCCGTCGTGTTCGACTCGACCACGGCGTTGAACTGGATGCCGCGATATCCCTGCTCGCGATGCCAGTCGATCACGTGCTCGGCCAGCGCCCGGCCGACGCCCCGGCCTCGTGCGGCGTCGGCGACCATGAACGACGCCGTGCCGACGTGGTCCCCGTTCGCCGGGCGGTTCGGTCCCATCTTCGCGGTGCCGAGGACCTCACCCTCACCCACGGCCACTACCGTGCGGCCGGGCGGGCGCTCCATCCAGAGCTCCTGCGCCTGCTCGGACGTCAGGTCGAGCGGGTAGGCGTAGGTCTCGCCGGCCCGGACGACCGGTTCGACGACGGGCCAGACGCGGGGCCAGTCGTCACGGGTCGCGGTGCGGATCTCCGATGTCACGACCACAGGCTACGGGCGGGTCGTAGGCTCGGACCATGCGCGCAGTCGTGGCCCGCTCGGCGGGCGGCCCCGAGGTCCTGGAACACACCGAGCGTCCCGACCCCGAGCCCGGGCCGGGACAGCTGCTCGTGCGGGTGGCCGCGGCGGGGGTGAACTTCATCGACACCTACCGGCGTGCGGGCGTCTACCCGATGGATTTCCCGCACGTGGTGGGCGTGGAGGGTTCGGGCACGGTCGAGGCCTGCGGCACCGAGGTCGACGGTTTCACCGTCGGCGACCGCGTCGCCTGGCACCAGGCGCCCGGGTCGTACGCCGAGCTCGCGGTGGTCGGCGCCGACGTCGCGGTGCACGTGCCCACCGGCCTCGACCTGACGACGGCCGCGGCCCTCCCCCTGCAGGGCATGACGGCGCACTACCTGGTCACCTCGACCTTCGAGGTGGGCCTGGGCCACGACGTCCTCCTGACGGCCGGCGCCGGCGGTGTCGGTCTCCTGGCGACACAGCTCGCCACGGCGCGGGGCGGCAGGGTGCTCACGACGGTGTCGTCGCCGGAGAAGGCCGCGCTCTCGTCGGGAGCAGGTGCCGCTCACACCATCGACTACGCGGCGATGGACAACCTCACGGCCGAGCTGCCCGCCGTCGTCCACGAGCTGACTGACGGAGCCGGCGTGCACGTGGTGTACGACGGCGTCGGCGCCGCCACGTTCGACGCCTCGCTGGCGTCCCTGCGCCGGCGCGGCACCCTGGTGCTGTTCGGCGGCGCGTCGGGACAGGTGCCGCCGTTCGACCTGCAGCGACTCAACGCCGGCGGGTCGCTGTACGTCACCCGCCCGACGCTCGCCCACTACACCGCGACCCGCGCGGAGCTGGAGTGGCGGGCGGGCGAGGTGCTCGGCGCCGCGGCCGACGGCGACCTCGAGGTACGGGTCGGAGCGACCTACCCGCTGGCGGACGCCGCCTCTGCGCACGCCGCCCTCGAGGGTCGGGCGACCACGGGCAAGGTGCTCCTCCTGCCGTAGGTATAACTTGACGTCAAGACACTTGACGTCGAAGGAGACTGCCGTGCCCGACTGGTCCCCCACCGTCGCGGTGGCCCCACGCGGACGTCGTCGGCATCGACGCCTCGCCCGCCATGATCGAACGGGCAGCGGCGGACAACACCGACCCCCGAGCGCGGTACCAGCGCGCCGACCTGCGGGACTACGCCGCCGGGCACATCTCGCCGACCGGTGCCGACCTCGTCATCAGCAACGCGGCGCTGCGGTGGGTCCCGGGCCACCGCGAGCTCCTCGCAGCGTTGGCCGCGACAGCCGCCCAGGTCTTCGCGTTCCAGGTACCCGGCAACCACGACGCCCCCAGCCATCGTCTGCTCCGCGAGGTCGCGGCCCGCTCGCCGTACGCCGCCGTCGTCGGGCCGGTGCCACGACGTGCGACGGCCGACCCCGCCGAGTACCTGGATCTCCTCGCCGCGCCCGGCTGGACCGTCGACGCCTGGGAGACCACCTGCACGCACGTGCTCGACGGGCCGGACCCCGTGCTGCGGTGGATCTCGGCGACCGGCGCACAGCCGACGTTGCAGGCCCTGACGGCGCACGACGACGCCCACGGCACCACGTTGCGGGTGGCGTTCGAGGCCGAGTACGGCGCCGCCCTGCGGGGCGCCTACCCGCCGCGGGCCTTCGGGACGCCCCTGGAGTTCCGCCGCGTCTTCGCCGTGGCGACCCGCACCGGTTGACCGGCCCGGTCCCGTCCGACCGGCCGACGAGGACCGGCCCATCGGCCGATGTGGCGACCAGCGGCCGACACGCACGCTGACGTCATGTCCAGCACCTCGACCTCTCGCCCGACCTCTCTTCCATCTCGCGCCTCCACCCGGCCCGCCGCCCGCTCCGCCGCCCGCGACCGGCTCGCCGTGGCCGGCCTGCTCGCCCTCGCCGCGGTGCCCGTCGCCGCGGGCGCCGTGCGCCTCGGTGACCTCGGCGAGATCACGGCCGACAACGCCCGGTTCGTCGCCGACCCGGTACCGATCGTCCTGCACGTGGTGACCGCCACCGTCTACGCCGTCCTCGGCGCGTTCCAGTTCTCCCGCCGCATCCGCCGCGACCACCACGCCTGGCACCGCCGCGCCGGCACCGTCCTGGTTCCCACGGGCGTGCTCGTCGCCGCCAGCGGTCTGTGGATGACCGCCGCCTACGAGGTGCCCGCGGGCGACGACGGCGCCCTCGCCCTCATGCGCTACGCCGTCGGCGTGGCCATGCTCGCCCAGCTCACGCTGGCCGTGGTCGCCCTGGCACGCCACCGGTACGCCAGCCACGGCGCGTGGATGACCCGCGCCTACGCCCTCGGGATGGGCGCCGGCACCCAGGTGCTCAGCGCAGGACCGACGCTCGCCCTGGCGGACCCGCCCGACTGGGTGCGTCCGGTGTCGATGGGCGCCGGCTGGGTGCTCAACGTCCTGGTCGCGGAGTGGGTCGTCGCACGCCGGAGGCACCGGTGACTAGTATCAGCCCCGTGCAGCGCATCGCGGCCGGGCGCCTCCTGGGTCGTCCGCCGGCCCCCGGCGCCGAGCCGCCACGCCGTCGCGACGGCGTACTGGTCCTGGTCCTGGTCGCCGCGGCCGTCCTCGAGGGCACGCTGCGCACCGACCTCGTCCGGCCGGTGGTGACCGTCGCCGTCACCGTCGTCGCCCTGACCACCCTGCCCTGGCGGCGGGTCCACCCGCTGCTCGTCGTGGCCGTCGCCACCGTCCCCACGAGTGCCCTCGAGCTCCTCCAGGCCGCTGCCGGGCCCGCCCCTACCACGCTCGTGACCACCGTCTCGCTCGTGCTGGCGCCCTACGCCCTGTACCGCTGGGGATCGGGGCGGGCGGTGGCCGCAGGGTCGCTCCTGCTGGTCGGAGGATTCGCCGTCTCGGTCGTCGTGCGCTCGGGAGGCGCCGTCGACGCCCTCGCCGGCGCCGCGTTCCTCGCGCTGCTCGCGCTCACCGGCGAGCTGCGCCGGTCGCGACTCGCCGCCCGCGAACGCGAGCGGGAACGGATCACCGCCCAGGAGCGTGCGCGGATCGCCCGCGACCTGCACGACACGCTCGCCCACACCCTCTCCGGGATCGCCGTGCGGGCCCAGGCCGGCCAGATCGAGTCCGTCCGCGCTCCCGAGGCCGCACGGGAGGCCCTGCGATCCGTCGAGCACGAGGCCCGCGCCGCACTGACCGACATGCGCGCCATCGTCGGCACCCTGCGCACCGACGACGCGCTGCGCCGCCGGCCGGCGCCCGGGCTCGCCGACCTGGCCTCGCTGGCCTCTCCCGTGGGCGGGCTTGCGCCCGTCGTCGACGTCCGGGTCGCCCCGGACGTCGAACCGGTCGGCGTGACCGTGGCCACCACGGTCTACCGGCTGGCCCAGGAAGCCGTCACGAACGCCCGCCGGCACGCCACCGGGGCCACCCGCGTGGACGTGGCGGTCGGTCGCGCAGGCGGTGCGGTGACGCTGCGCGTGCACGACGACGGCACGGCGGGCGCGCCGGGTACCACCGGCCACGGCCTGGCCGGCATGGCCGAACGTGCCGCACTGCTGGGCGGCCGGTGCACCGCGGGGCCGGACCCGGCCGGCGGGTGGACCGTGGCCGCCACCCTCCCGGCCCCCGGCGGCGACCGATGACGATCCGCGTGCTGGTCGCCGACGACCAGGAGATCGTCCGGACCGGACTGCGGACCATCCTCGACGCCCAGGACGGGATCCAGGTCGTCGCCGTGGCCGCCGACGGGCGCCAGGCCGTGCGTCTGGCCCGTGCCCACCGGCCCGACGTCTGCCTCCTCGACCTGCGGATGCCCGTCCTCGACGGCGTGGCCGCCACCCGCGAGCTCGCCGGACCCGGCGTCGACGACCCGGTACCCGTCGTCGTGATCACCACCTTCGACCTGGACGAGCACGTGCACGCCGCGCTCGGGGCGGGTGCCCGCGGGTTCCTGCTCAAGGACGCCGGTCCCGGCCTGCTGGCGCAGGCCGTTCGGGCGGCCGCGTCCGGCGACGCCCTCATCGACCCCGGGGTGACCGTGCGGCTGCTGTCTCACTTCGCCGCCTCCCGGCGGCCACCGACGCCCTCCGCGCCCCTGACCGACCGTGAGGAGGCGGTGCTCGCGCTCGTCGCGGCCGGGCGCACCAACGCCGAGATCGCCACCGAGCTGCACCTGAGCCTCAGCACGGTCAAGACCCATCTCGGGTCGGTGCTCGCCAAGACCGGCACCCGCAACCGGGTCGAGGTCGCACGGTGGGCCATTGAGTCGGGCCTCACCGCGCGCTAGCGTGCCCGCATGACCTCGAGGATCCGCATCGCCTACCAGCTCGGCCAGCAGCACGGCGACTACGCGACGATCCGCGACACCGTCCTGCGCGCCGAGGACGCCGGCGTCGACATCGTGTTCAGCTGGGACCACTTCTTCCCTCTGTCCGGCGACCCGGACGGGAAGCACTTCGAGTGCTGGACGATGCTCGGCGCCTGGGCGGAGCAGACCGAACGTGTGGAGATCGGCGCGCTGGTGACCGGCAACGGCTACCGCAACCCGGACCTGCTCGCGGACATGGCCCGCACGGTCGACCACATCAGCGGAGGGCGCCTGATCCTCGGTATCGGCGCCGGGTGGGCCGAGAAGGACTACCGCGAGTTCGGCTACGAGTTCGGTTCGGCCGGCACCCGCATCGCCGACCTCGCCGCGGCGCTGCCCCGCGTCCGCGCCCGGCTGGCTGCCGGCAACCCCGCACCCACGCGCGACATCCCGCTGCTCGTCGGCGGCGGCGGCGAGAAGAAGATGCTGCGGCTCGTCGCCGAGCACGCCGACGTGTGGCACTCGTTCGGGGACGCCGCCACGCTGCGTCACAAGTCGACCGTGCTGGACGCGCACGGCGCAGACGTCGGCCGCGACACCGCCGCGCAGGTCGAACGGTCGGTCGGGGTCAAGCGACCACCGCGGGAGGTCGCCGTCGCCCTCGTCGACGCCGGTGCCACCCTCTTCACGATCGGCACCAGCGGCCCCGACTTCGACCTCGACCTCGCGAAGCAGTGGGTGGCCTGGCGCGACGCCCAGCGGTAGGCGAGCGCCGCTCCGCCGCCGCTCGGCGACGTCGCGTCCACGCCGCTCGGCGACGTCGCGTCCACGCCGCTCTGCGGCGTCGCGGGTCAGCGGCCGGTCAGGGCCTGGGACAGCGGGTCGCTCGGACCGGCGGGCAGCACCCGCAGGTGCCGCGGCGCCGCAGCCGTCGCCTCGGTGGCCAGCGTTCGCAGCGACGCCGGCGTGTCGTCAGAGACGCGCACGAACCAGCCGGAGCACTCGTCCAGCTCTCCCCGGGCGAAAGCGACCGCGACGTCGACCGTGCGCTCGACCGGCGTCCACTCGGTGCGGTCGGCGTGCACGCCCATCGCGGCCGTCATGTCCGTGGCGACCACGCCCGGGGCCAGCTCCAGCGTGCGCAGGCCTCGCCCGTGCCCCGTGGCGTGCAGGTGGTGCCCGAGCCGCATCAGCGCCGTCTTGGACAGGTTGTAGGCGCTGGAGTAGGTCATGTCGTGCGAACCGGAGCCGCTGTTGAGGTCGATGACCCGGCCGCCACCGCGGGCGAGCATCCCCGGCACCGCGAACCTCGCGAGCAGGAACGGCCCCCGGACGTTCGTGGTCATGACCTGCCACCACTCGTCGACGTCGGCCTCCCAGACGGGCACCTCGACGTCGATGCGGCCGGCGTTGTTGACCAGCAGGTCGACGCCGTCCAGGCCGCCGTCGGCCGCCGGGGACTCGGCGCGCGCGACGGCAGCGGCCACCGCCGTCGGGTCGGTCACGTCCGCCGCGAGGACCAGCGCCCGCCGCCCCCGGCCGCGCACCTCGGCAGCGACCTGGGCGAGGCGCTCCTCGTCGCGGGCGAGCAGCGCGACGTCGAGCCCGGCGTCGGCCAGTCCCAGGGCGACCGCACGGCCGATCCCGCGGCTTGCGCCGGTGACCAGCGCGGTCCGGGCCGGTTGCGGCTCAACCACGGAGCACCGCCCCGACCCGCTCCGCCGTGGCCGCGACCACGCCGTCACGCACCGCCCGGACGTCCTCGGCACCCAGGGTGCGCTCGGTGGCCCGCAGCCGCAGCGAGTAGGCCAACGACTTCTTGCCCTCGCCCACCTGCTCACCGGTGAAGACGTCGAACAGCGTCACGTCCTCGAGGAGCGGCCCGGCTCCCGCCACGATCGCGGCGCGCACCTCCTCGGCCGGCACGTCACCGTCGACCACGAAGGCGAGGTCCTCCTTGGCGGCGGGGAACGCCGAGACGGGCACCGACTCGACCGGCGCGTCGCCCGCGGCGTCGACCAGCGCCGACAGATCCAGCTCGAACGCGGCCGTGCGCGCCGGCAGCCCGAGCTTCTCGACGACCTTCGGGTGCAGCTCGCCGGCGTGCCCGACCGTGGTCCCCGGGGCGTCGGCCAGCGCGATGCGGGCGGTCCGACCGGGATGCCACGGCAGGTGGTCCGGGTCGTTGGTCACCACGACCCGAGCACCGACGACGTCGGCGACCAGGCGGGCGGCCTCCAGCGCATCGGCCCAGTCCGCCTGTCGACCCGGGCCCCACCAGCCGGCGGGATCGGCGTGGCCCGCCAGCACGCCGGCCACCCGGCGCGGCTGCGCCGGGGTGGCGGCCGCGAGCGCGGCGAGCTCCTCCGGCCCCGGACGCACACCGACCGGCAGCTGTGGCGCCGGCGGCGCTCCAGCCGTCGGACGCGTCACCAGGCCGATCTCGAAGACGGAGACGTCCTCCAGACCGCGGGCGACGTTGCGGCGAGCCGCCTCGAGCAGCGTCACCAGGAGGTTGGTCCGCATCAGCGGCCGGTCGTCCGCCAGCGGGTTCGCCAGCCGCAGCGCCGTGCGCCGTTCGTCGTCAGCCGGCAGGCCGAGGGCGTCGAGGTCCGCCGGACCGACGAACGGGTAGGTGAGCACCTCGACCAGGCCGGCCTCGGCCAGCGCCCGGGCGACGGACCGGCGGGTCCGCTGCTCGGCGGTGAGGCCCCGCCCCCCGCGGGCCGCGGGCAGGACCGAGGGGATCTGGTCGTAGCCGGCGATGCGCACGACCTCCTCGACCAGCGTCGCCGGCTCGGTGAGGTCCGGGCGCCAGGACGGCGGCGTGACCTCGAGGGAGCCGGTCGCCGCCTCGTCCACGGTGCCACCGATCGTGCGCAGGACGTCCACCACCTGGTCGCGCGCGTAGGGCACGCCGGCCGTCCGGCCCGGCAGGGTCACGTCGAGCGTGATCGGTGCCGGCGACGTCGTGACGTCCAGGTCGCTGACGGCGTGGTCGGCGGTCCCCCCGCCGAGCTCGACGAGCAGGTCGACCACGCGCTGCGCGGCGACCGCGGGCAGCCGGGGGTCGACGCCGCGCTCGAACCGCTTCGCCGCCTCGGACGGCAGCCGGTGGCGGCGCGCCGTCCGCGCGACCGACACCTGGTCGAAGTGCGCGGCCTCGACCAGCACGTCGGTCGTGGCCGACGAGACCTCCGACGACGCGCCCCCCATCACACCGGCCAGGCCGAGGACGCGGCTGCCGCGCGCACCGTCGGGCGAGTCCGTGATGAGCAGGTCCTCGGCGTCCAGCGAGCGATCGACGTCGTCGAGCGTGGTCAGGCGCTCCCCCGTCCGGGCACGCCGCACCACGACGGGAGCAGCCACCTCGGCCGAGTCGTAGGCGTGCAGCGGCTGGCCGAGGTCGAGCATGACGTAGTTCGTCACGTCGACGGTCAAGGAGATGGAACGCATGCCCGACCCCTCCAGCCGGCGCTTCATCCACGCGGGCGTCGGTGCGGCGGGGTCGATGCCGCGCACGATCCGGGTCACGAACCGGTCGCAGCCGGTCTGACCGTCGATCGGCGCCCGGTCGTCGACCTCGACGACGAACCCGTCAGGGGTCGCGGCCGGCGGGGGCACGGGCAGCGCCTCGGCGAGCCCGCGGTCGGTGAACGCCGCGCCCGTGGCGTGCGAGTACTCACGTGCCACACCCCGGTAGCTGAAGGCGTACCCGCGGTCCGGCGTCACGTTGATCTCGAGCACCTCGTCACCCAGCCCGAGCAGCGCGACCGCGTCCTGGCCGGGCCGCAGGTCCGCGGCGTCGAAGCCGGCGCGGGTGAGCACGAGGATGCCGTCGTGGTCGTCGCCGATGCCGAGCTCGCGCACCGAGCAGATCATCCCGTCGGACACGTGCCCGTAGGTCTTGCGGGCCGCGATCTCGAACCCGCCGGGCAGGACCGTCCCGGGCAGGGACACGGCCACGAGGTCGCCGACCCCGAAGTTGTGCGCGCCGCAGACGATCCCGCGGGCGCCGTCGTCGTCGTTGTGCTCCGGGCCGACGTCGACCCGGCACCAGTTGATCGTCTTGCCGTTCTTCTGCGGCTCGGCCGTCAGCTCGAGCACCCGGCCCACGACGAGCGGACCCGTCACCGCGGCCGGGTGGATCTCCTCCTCCTCGAGACCCACGCGGACCAGGGCGGCGGCGAGCTGCTCCGTCGTCAGGTCGGCCGGGAGCTCGACGTGGTCGGCGAGCCAGTCAGCAACGATGCGGGGCATCAGATCTCCGTCCCGAACTGGGTGGAGAAGCGCACGTCGCCCTCCACGATGTCGTGCATGTCAGCGATGGAGTGGCGCAGCATGAGCGTCCGCTCGATCCCCATGCCGAACGCGAACCCGGAGTACTCCTCGGGGTCGACGCCGGCCGCACGCAGGACGTTGGGGTGGACCATGCCGCAGCCGCCCCACTCGATCCAGCCCGCACCGCCCTTCTTCTGGGGGAACCACAGGTCCATCTCGGCGCTGGGCTCGGTGAAGGGGAAGAAGCTCGGGCGCAACCGGGTCCGGGCCTGCGGGCCGAACATCTCGCGCGCGAAGGCGTCGAGCGTCCCGACCAGGTTCGCCATGGTCAGGCCCTTGTCGACGGCGAGCCCTTCGACCTGGTGGAACACGGGCGTGTGCGTGGCGTCCAGGGCGTCGGTCCGGAAGACCTTGCCCGGGCACGCGATGTACAGCGGCACCCCCCGCTCGAGCAGGGAGCGGGCCTGCACCGGCGAGGTGTGGGTGCGCAGCACGAGGTTCGGGGCCTCCCCGGCGGAACCCCCGTCGCCCTCCGTACCCGCCACGTAGAACGTGTCCTGCATCTGCCGGGCGGGGTGGTCCGGGCCGAAGTTCAGCGCGTCGAAGTTGAACCACTCGGCCTCGACCTCCGGCCCGTCCGCGATCTCCCAGCCGAGGCCGACGAAGAAGTCGGCGACCCGCTCCTGGATCAGCTCGATCGGGTGGCGGGCTCCGCGCGGTGCCCGGTCGGTCGGCAGGGTGACGTCGACGGTCTCCTCGACGAGCACGCGGGCGTCGCGCTCCTCCTCGAGCTCCGCGTGGCGCGCGGCGATCGCCTGGTTGACGCGTCCGCGCCGCGGTCCCACGTTCTTGCCCGCGGCCGCCTTGTCCGGCCCGGGCAGCGCGCCGATGGCGCGGTTGGCCAGCGCGAGCGGGCTCCGGTCACCGGTGTGCCGGGTCCGGACGGTCTTCAGGTCGTCCAGGTCGGACGCCGCGGCGACGTCCGCCAGCGCAGCGTCGACGGCGGCGTCGAGCGCGTCGACGTCCAAGGGATCGGGCAGCGGTTCGGGCGCAGACATGCGTGCCTTCCTGGAGGATGTGCGTGGCGGCAGGGGACAGTCTATGTCTCAGCCGTCGACGGCCTGGCCGAGCGGGAGCGCGGCGACGTCGGTGTGCGCCGGACCACCTGATCGCCCGGCGCCGAGCTCGGACGCGACGACGTGCACCCGCTCGACGGTCCAGGCCGGCCCGGAGTAGACCGCCAGGGCACGGGCCCACTGCGCGAAGGGAGCCGCCGGCTCGGGAGCACGGCGCTCGCGACGGGCCTGCCGCCGCTCGCCGCCCCGGACGGTGGAGGCGCGCGCCACGGTCACGTGCGGACGACCACCGGACCGCTCCCGCGCGGGCATCCCCTCGCCGGCGGCCACGTCGCTCGCCAGCGCGCCGAGCCGCCGCAGGGCGGGCACGTCGTCGCGCAGGCCCACCCAGAGCGTGCGCCCGCCGAAGGTGCCGCTGCCGGCCAGGGACAGTGGGAACGGCTCGACCTGCGCCAGCGCCTCGCGCAACGTGGCCACGTACCCGGGCAGCGCTCCGTCAGGCACCGTCCCGTGGAACACGAGCGTCACGTGCCGCTGCGCGCGCGGGACCCAGCGCAGTCCGGCGCCAGGGTCGGGGACGGCGGCGCCGCCGACCCCGCCGACCGCCAGGTCGAGATGGGCCGACGCCTCGGCGGAGGGGTAGACGGCCGTGAAGAGTCGCACCCGCCGATCCTAGAACCTGTCGAACAACCCCGGCGGGGTGTTCGACGAGGTCCGGGACGACATCGTGCCCCCGGGGCGGGTCAGCGCTGGGCCCGCCCGGAGGCGTAGAGGCAGACGGTGGCGGCGGTCGCGAGGTTGAGGGACTCGGCCCGGCCGCGGATCGGCACCCTCACGACGGCGTGCGCGAGCTCGCGGTCGGCCGCCGGCAGCCCCCATGCCTCGTTGCCGAAGACCCAGGCGGTCGACGCGGCGAGGTCGGGGACGGCCGCCGGGCGGTCTGCCGCCGGCCCCGCGACGTCCAGGAGGTCGTCGAGGTCGTGGTCGCCGGTGCCGTCGGCGGCGAGCACGGTGCACCCGGCCGCACGGACGGCGTCGACGACCTCGGCGAGGGGCACGTCGGACACGACGGGCAGGTGGAACAGCGAACCGGCCGTGGAACGCACGACCTTGGGGTTGTGCACGTCGACGCTGTCGCCGGCGAGCACCACGAGGTCGGCCCCGGCGGCGTCGGCCGCCCGGATCACCGTGCCCGCGTTCCCTGGGTCACGGACGGTCGCCAGCACGGCCACGAGCAGCGGACGACGGCGGCCCTGGCCGAGCGCGTCGAGCGCCGCCGCCAGCGTGGGTCGCTCCGCGCGGACCACGGCCAGCACGCCCTGGGCGTCGGGGCTCATGGCCGCCAGCACCTCGGGCGTGCCGAGGTGCACGTACAGGCCGGCCGCCAGGGCGGCGTCGAGGATCTCGGTGTAGCGAAGCGCCGCCGCCCGGGTGAGGTAGAGGTCACGCACGGTGGACGGCGCGTGCCGGACCGCCTCTCGGACGCCCTGCGGCCCCTCGACGAGGAGCTGATCGTGCGCGGAGCGCGCGGAACGCCCGGACAGGGCCCTGACCTGCTTGACGCGGGCCGCCCGCGGGTTGGCGAGGGTCACGTCGGGGATGCGAGGCATCGGCAGGTGGGCTGTCCGGGCGTCCGGGTGGTGCGACGCGGGCTCAGGCGGCCTTGGGCGCGTTGACGTCTGCAGGCAGAGCGTCCTTCGCGACCTGGACCAGCGCGTTGAACGCCGCGATGTCGTTGACCGCGAGCTCGGCGAGCATGCGACGGTCGACCTCGACGCCCGCGGCCTTGAGGCCCTGGACGAAGCGGTTGTAGGTCAGACCCTGCGCGCGGGACGCCGCGTTGATCCGCTGGATCCACAGCTTGCGGAAGTCGCCCTTCTTGGCCTTCCGGTCGCGGTACGAGTAGACGAAGGAGTGGGTGACCTGCTCCTTGGCCTTCCGGTACAGGCGCGAGCGCTGGCCGCGGTAGCCGCTGGCGCGCTCGAGGGTCGTACGGCGCTTCTTGTGGGCGTTGACCGCCCGCTTCACGCGTGCCACGTGATGCTCCTTGCAGTTCGGGTCGGAAGTGGGCTACCGGCGGGATCGGCCGCCGGCCAGGCTCACTTGCCGAGCAGCTTCTTGATTCGCTTGACGTCGGCGGGTGCGACGTCCTGGTCCACGGCGAGCCGACGCGTACGGCGGCTCGACTTGTGCTCGAGGTAGTGGCGAGCGTTCGTCTGCTCGCGCATGAGCTTGCCCTTGCCGGTCACCCGGAAGCGCTTCTTGGAGCCGGAGTGCGTCTTGTTCTTCGGCATGACTGCCGTCTCTCCTCGTGTCGGTCACCCACCCGAGGGCGGGGACGTGATGCTGACCGCGGCCGGTGCGCCGGCCCGGTGCCAGATGGTCTGTCGAGCGTTCAGCCCGCCTGCGGGCGCGGCTTGGGGCCGGGCCGCGGCGCTGCCGTCGTCCCGTCCTGCTCGGGGGCCGAGGTCGCCGCGGCCGGCTCGGCAGCCGGCGCAGGCCTCTCGGCCGCAGGCTCCACCGGCGCGGGCGTCTCGGACGGGCTGTCGTCGGAGGCGGCCTTGGCGCGAGCCTCGGCCTTGACCTCGGACTTGGTCTTGCGCTGGGCGTTGACCTCGGCAGAGCGCTTGCGCTGCTCGTGCTTGGCGTCCGCCTTCTTCTTGACCGGCCCGAGGACCATGGTCATGTTGCGGCCGTCCTGCTTCGGCATGGACTCGACGAAACCGAGCTCGGCCACGTCGTCCGCGAGCCGCTGCAGCAGCCGGACACCCATCTCGGGGCGGGACTGCTCACGACCACGGAACATGATCATGACCTTGACCTTGTCGCCGGCCGACAGGAAGCGCTCGACGTGGCCCTTCTTGGTGGCGTAGTCGTGCGGGTCGATCTTCAGGCGGAAGCGGATCTCCTTGAGGAGGGTGTTCGCCTGCTTGCGACGCGCCTCGCGCGCCTTCATGTCCGACTCGTACTTGAACTTGCCGAAGTCCATGAGCTTGGCCACGGGCGGCCGGGCGTCCGGCGCCACCTCGACGAGGTCGAGGTCGGCGTCCTGCGCCAGCTTGAGGGCGACGCCCGTGGCGACCACGCCGACCTGTTCCCCGCCCGGGCCGATGAGCCGGACCTCGGGGACGCGGATCCGGTCGTTGATGCGAGGCTCGCTGATGGTGATGCTCCTAGAACTCGTCGTGAGACCGCCAGGAACGAGGAAGGCCCCCGACCTGAGCGAACAGGTGGAGGCCATCGGTCCGGCAACGCCGACGCGGGTGACGTCGGCGACCGGGGCAGGACGGCGTGCGCCGTCCGACCGGACCCGGCCCCTGTCGGCGCTACGCTCTCGGCGTGGCGCCCGTCGGTGCTCGGGTGGGATGTCCTCCACTTGCGGCACCCGGCCGTCGAACGGATCGAACGGTCGGGTCGGTCAGCACATGAGACTAGCACGACCCACGCGGGTCAACATCAGGCCCGGACACGCCCTTCGCTGTCGCGTGCGTCACTCCCGCAGACTGGAAGGATTCCAGAGAACGCCCTAGGCTGCGGACATGACCAGCACCACTCCCGCCGTCCCGGCCTCGACGGAGCGCGAGCTCCTGCGCGGCGCCGGCCTGCGGGTGACCGGTGTGCGGCTCGCCGTTCTGCGTGCGCTCGACGGCCACGAGCACTCGACCGCCGACGACGTCGTCCGCGCCGTGCGCGCCGACCTCGGCACCGCGTCGGTCCAGGCCGTCTACGACTCTCTCCACGCGCAATCCGCGGCGGGCCTCCTGCGTCGCATGGAACCCGCCGGGCACCCGGCACGCTACGAACGGCGGGTCGGCGACAACCACCACCACATCGTGTGCCGCGCCTGCGGCGCCGTCGCCGACGTCGACTGCACCGTCGGCAGCGCGCCCTGCCTGACGCCGGGCGACACCCGCGGCTTCACCGTCGACCTCGCCGAGGTGACGTTCTGGGGCCTGTGCCCCGCCTGCGCCCCGGCCCCCCGACCACCCGACCCCCCAGAAGTCCCCGAGAAAGGACGTCCATGACGACCCCGTTCACGACGACGCAGACCGGCACCCCGGTCAGCAGCGACCAGTACTCCCTCACGGTCGGTTCCGACGGCCCCACCGTGCTGCACGACCGCTACCTGGTCGAGAAGCTCGCCTCCTTCAACCGCGAGCGCGTCCCGGAGCGCAACCCGCACGCCAAGGGTGGCGGCGCCTTCGGGGAGTTCGAGGTCACCGAGGACGTCTCGCAGTACACCTCCGCCGCGGTCTTCCAGCCCGGCGCCAAGGCCGAGACCGTCCTGCGGTTCTCGTCCGTGGCCGGCGAGCAGGGTTCTCCCGACACCTGGCGCGACGTGCGCGGCTTCGCCCTGCGCTTCTACACGACCGAGGGCAACCTCGACATCGTGGGCAACAACACGCCGGTGTTCTTCCTGCGCGACGCGATGAAGTTCCCCGACTTCATCCACTCCCAGAAGCGGCTCGGTGCCTCCGGCCTGCGCGACGCCGACATGCAGTGGGACTTCTGGACGCTGTCCCCGGAGAGCGCGCACCAGGTGACCTACCTGATGGGCGACCGCGGGCTGTCGAAGTCCTGGCGGCACCTGAACGGCTACGGCTCGCACACGTACCAGTGGATCAACGCGGCCGGGGAGCGCTTCTGGGTCCAGTACCACTTCATCTCGAAGCAGGGCGTGGAGAACATGTCCGCCGCCGACGCCGAGCGCATCGCCGGCGAGGACGCCGACTACTACCGCCGGGACCTGTACGAGGCGATCGAGCGCGGCGAGCACCCCTCCTGGGACGTCAAGGTCCAGGTCATGCCGTACGAGGACGCCAAGACCTACCGGTTCAACCCGTTCGACATGACCAAGGTGTGGCCGCACGCGGACTACCCCCTGATCAAGGTCGGCACGTTCACGCTGAACCGCAACCCGCGCAACTTCTTCGCCGAGATCGAGCAGGCCGCGTTCTCGCCCGGCAACCAGGTGCCCGGCACGGACATCTCGCCGGACAAGATGCTCATGGCCCGCGTGTTCTCCTACAACGACGCGCACCGCCACCGCATCGGCGCAAACTTCAACCAGCTCCCCGTGAACCAGCCGCACGCCGCCCCGGTGAGCAACTACATGCACCAGGGTCCGATGGCCTACCACTTCAACGGCCCGGAGCACCCCGTCTACACGCCGAACTCGTTCGGTGGGCCGGCCGCCGACCCGTCGCGGGCCTCGGAGGGCAGCTGGGAGTCCGACGGCGCGCTGCTCCGCTCGGCGTACACCCTGCACTCCGAGGACGACGACTTCGGCCAGGCCGGCACGCTCTACCGCGAGGTCTTCGACGACGCCGCCAAGGCACGCTTCCTGGAGAACCTCACCGGCCAGGGCCGGTCGATCACCATCGACGAGATCCGCGAGCGGTTCTTCCAGTACTGGTCGAACGTGGACGCCGAGCTGGGCGCCAAGCTGCGCTCCGAGGTCGCTGCCGGCTGAGCCGGAGCGCAGCAGAGGTGGGGGCCGAGGAACGCGGCCGCCGCGCCCGAGGCCGGGTCCGCCACGTGCGGGCCCGGCCTCGGGCGTCCGAGAGCCCGGGAGGTGCCAAGATGGACCCCATGAGCCACACCACCGATCCCGGTGCCACGTCGGACCCCGGCACGGCGACCCGGGACATCGCCGACGTCGCGGCCGTCGAGGTCATCACCACCGCCGCCGTCCACCTCATGAGCGCCGCTGCCGTCAAGTGCGGCCTGGCCGAGGACGACCCCGCCGAGCACCTCGACCTCGACGAGGCCCGCAAGCTCATCACCGCGCTCGCCGCGCTGGTCACCGCCGCCGCACCCGACATCGGCAACCAGCACGCCCGCTCGCTGCGGGACGGTCTGCGTTCGCTCCAGCTCGCCTTCCGGGAGGCGTCCGTCGTCCCCGACGAGCCCGGTGAGGGCCCGGGCGAGAAGTACACGGGCTCCGTCGTCTGAGATGACCCAGGCCTCGGGACCCTGGGAACCGGCTCCCTCGCCCGTACCCGGCGACGACGCCGCGTCGGCCCCTACGAGCCGCCGCGGGCGCAGCCGTGCCCGGGGCCGGGCGGCCCGCGTCACCGCCGTGGTCCTCGGCCTGCTCCTCGTCGTGGCGATCGCCACCACGGGCTACCTCTGGCAGGCCACGTCCGCCTGGGAGGACCGTGCAGCGCAGTGGGAGGCCGAGGCGTACGGCTACGCCGACGAGGTCTCGGCACTGCAGGCGGAGCTGGACGGGGTCACGGCCGAGCTGGTGGCAGCACGCGAGCAGCTGGACACGGCCACCGCACGGATCACCGACCTGGCCGACGAGAAGGCCCAGCTCGGTGACGAGAACGTCGCCAGCCAGCAGTACCTCGACTACCAGCGGCGCGTCAGCGAGGCCGCCGGCGTGGTCGCGACCGCTCTGGGCCAGTGCACCAGCGCCCAGTCCCAGCTCATCGGCTATCTGGAGGACCGCGAGGCCTACGACCCGCAGGACCTGGAGAGGTTCGCCACCGACGTCGAGGCCCTCTGCGACGAGGCGAACGACGCGAACACCCAGCTCCAGCAGGAGCTCGCGCAGTGAGCACGGGAGCCGACGTGCGGCGGGGCGGCCCAGCTCGGCGCACGGCGGCCGGTTCCATCCTCCTCGGGGCGCTCGCGCTCCTGCTGGGTGCGTGCTCGGCCCTGCCCGAGATGCCACCGCCGGTCCCGCAGGACATCGTCCCGTCCGTCGCGGCTCCGTCGCTGTCCGCCGAAGGGTCCGCCCAGCTCTCCCCCGACGGCTTCGACGCCGTCCAGCGCATGGCCGTCCGCATCCGCAACGTCGGCTGCGACACCCTGTCGACCGGTTCCGGGTTCGCCCTGGACGAGCACACGCTCGTCACCAACCGGCACGTCGTCGCCGACTCCTCGACGTTGCAGGTCTCCACGTACGACGGCCGGGACCTGGACGTGTCCGCGGCGAGCACGGCCGCACTGGCCGACCTCGCCGTCGTCCGCACCGCGGACCCCCTGCCGTCGTTCCCGCGGCTCGCCGACGACGATCCCGCGCCGGGCGACGACGTGACGGTCGTGGGCTACCCCGCCGGCGGCCGCCTGACCGTGACGGCGGGGCGGGTCATCGGCACGACGACCGACCCCCTGCACGAGAACCTCGGCGAGGTGCTGGTCACCGACGCTCCCGTCGAGCCGGGATCGTCCGGGTCGGCGGCTCTCGACGAGGCGGGGGACGTCATCGGCGTCGTCTACGCCAAGACGACCGACGGCCGGTCCTTGCTCGTCCCGCAGTCGACCCTGCGCGAGATGCTCGGCGACACCGCGGCGTTCACCGAGCTCACCCCCTGCTGAGCGACCGGCCGCAGACCGGACGGGCCGGTGCCGTCAGCGTGCCGCCGCGATGCGCAGCTCAAGCGAGTCCACGCGGTCCGCGACCACCTTCGCCGCGGCCAGCCGGGCGTTGACCTGGCCGAGGACGGCGTCGAGCCCGGCCCGGTCCAGGCCCGGGTCGAGGGCGAGGACGACCGCGACCTCCGCCTTGCGCCCGGGTTCGGCGGAGGCCCGCACGACGTGCTGGACCGGGGCGGCCGCGTCGCCGATGGCACGGGCCACGTCCGGGTCGACCTCGACCCCGTCCGCGGTGGGGACCAGGGCCGGCCGCCACTCGATCCCCTGGGCCAGCGCCCACACGGCGGGGCGCGGCACGAGCGCCGTCACCGGACCGGCCGGGTCGACCACCAGCAAGGACCACTTCTCGTTGACCGCGGACAGGGCTGCCCGGGCGGCCTCCACCGGGACCGGCCGCGCGTCGGTGCGCCACGACCGCATCGCGGCGACCGAGGTGAAGACCGGAAGGGCGCGCCGGCCGTCCGCCGACTCCAGCGCCACCACGCCCGACGAGGCCTCCTTGTCGACGGTGTGCTCGACCCCGTCCTGCTCGACGGTGCCGGTCGCCTCCACCTCGGCGAGCACGGGCACGAGGACCCGGGTCTCGGCGAGGCGCGCGACGACGTCACGCAGCGGCGTCGTGCCGGCGCGCAGGCCCTCGAGCCGGCGGGCCAGCTCGGCGTCGGCCGAGCCGTCGTCCCCGGCGAACTGGCTGGTCGGCTGGATCGACCTCATGGGCGACCCGCGACGTCGAGCGCCTCGGGCAACGTGAACGCGCCCGCGTACAGGGCCTTGCCCACGACGGCGCCCTCGACCCCCTCGCCCGTCAGCGCCCGCAGCGCCTCCAGGTCCGCGAGGGAGGAGATCCCGCCCGAGGCGACCACCTTGGCCGGGGTGCGGGCGGCGACCTCCCGCAGCAGGTCGACGTTCGGGCCGCGCAGCGTGCCGTCCTTGGTGACGTCCGTGACGACGTAGCGCGCGCAGCCGGCGTCGTCGAGGCGTGCGAGGACCTCCCACAGGTCGCCGCCCTCCTGCGTCCAGCCACGGGCGGCGAGCGTGGTCCCGCGCACGTCCAGCCCGACGGCGACCTTGTCCCCGTGGTCGGCGATGACCCGTGCCGTCCACTCCGGGTCCTCCAGCGCCGCCGTGCCGATGTTGACGCGGCGGGCGCCGGTGGCGAGCGCGCGCTCCAGCGAGGCGTCGTCGCGGATGCCGCCGGAGAGCTCGACCTGGACGTCGACCTCCGCCACGACGCCGGCGAGCAGCTCGGCGTTGGACCCCCGGCCGAACGCCGCGTCCAGGTCCACCAGGTGGATCCACTCGGCGCCCCCGGCCTGCCAGTCGAGGGCGGCGGACCGCGGGTCGCCGTACGAGGTCTCCGAGCCGGCCTCCCCCTGGACGAGGCGGACGGCCTGACCGTCGGCGACGTCGACGGCGGGCAGCAGCACGAGGCGTTCGGTCATGCGTGAGGACTCCAGTCGTGAGGGGATGGCGGTGCGGTCGGGACGTCTCACAGCGACCGCACCCAGTTCTCGAGCAGGGTGGCGCCGGCGTCGCCGGACTTCTCGGGGTGGAACTGCGTGGCGGACAGCGGACCGTCCTCGACGGCGGCGACGAACCGTGCCGCCCGGTCGTCCGGCCCGTGCGTGGCCCAGGTGACGCGTGGCGGCGTGTACCGCGGGTCCGCGGCGTCGTCGTGCCCCTGGGTGAAGGTCTGCGCGGCGTAGGAGTGCACGAAGTAGAACCGCTCGTCCTCCACGCCGCGGAACAGGGCGGAGCCCTCGGCCGGCTCGACGGAGGACCAGCCCATGTGGGGCACGACGGGAGCCTCGAGACGGTCGACGACGCCGCTCCACTCCCCGAGCCCGTCGGCCCGCACGTCGTGCTCCACGCCGGCGGCGAACATGACCTGCATACCCACGCAGACCCCCAGCACGGGACGCCCACCGGCGAGGCGGCGGTCCACGACCTGGTCGCCGCCGACAGCGCGCAGCCCGTCCATGCAGGCCGCGAACGCACCGACGCCGGGGACCACCAGACCGTCAGCCTCCGTCGCCGTCCGGCGGTCGGCCGTCAGCTCGACGTCGGCGCCGACACGTTCCAGGGCGCGGACCGCGGACCGCACGTTGCCGAAGCCGTAGTCGAGCACGACGACGCGCGGACGGCCCGTCGCGCGCTCGCGCGCTGCCGGCCGGGCGTTGAGCTCGGCCGCGGCGCCGTCGTCGGGCAGGAGCCCGGACGCGTCCGTCATCGCTTCCTCCTGCGTTCCTTGCGCGCTACCTGGGAGAGCAGGCGTGCGGCCTTGAGCCGCCCGATGCCCGATGACGGGACGACGCCCGGCAGCTCGTCGAGCGCGACGTGGCCGGTCAGCAGGTCCTCGAGCGCGTCGGGCGCGCCGCCCAGCACCAGCCCGGCGGGGAGCTCGCCGTCCTCCGTGCCGTCGGCGAACCGCCGGCACGTGAGCTGTTCGCCCTGGCGCGTGACGAGGATCAGCGGCACGCCCGTCACGAGCCGCGAGATCTTGGCGGCCGCCTGCCGGGGCGCCTCGCCCGTGCGGTCCCGCAGGACGGCGAGCGCACCCACCGGCGTGGGCACGGCGTCGACCTCCACGTCCGCGAGGACGCACGCGGCCGCCAACGGCTCGGCGTCCGCCACCTGCGTGATGAGGACCGCGATCTCGGGGTCCTGGGACAGGCCGAGGCCGGAGAGGTCGTCGGGGACCTCGAAGTCGTCGGGGATCTCGATCTCGGCGGGGACGTCGGGCAGGTCCCGGCGTCCCGGCTGGTCGGGTGTGGAGGGGCTGGGCACCTTACAGCGCTCCCTTGGTCGACGGGATGCCCTCGACCCGGGGGTCCGGGGCGACGGCGGCCCGCAGCGCGCGGGCCAGGGCCTTGAACTGGGCCTCGACGATGTGGTGCGGGTCCCGGCCGGCCAGGACGCGCACGTGGAGGCAGATGGCGGCGTGGTGGGCGAGCGACTCCAGCACGTGCCGGGTCAGGGACCCCGTGAAGTGCCCCCCGATCAGGTGGTACTCCTGGCCCGCGGGCTCGCCGGAGTGCACGAGGTAGGGGCGGCCGGAGACGTCGACGACCGCCTGGGCCAGCGCCTCGTCCAGCGGGACCACGGCGTCGCCGAACCGGGAGATGCCCTTCTTGTCGCCGAGCGCGGACCGCAGCGCCTGGCCCAGCACGATCGCGGTGTCCTCGACCGTGTGGTGGGCATCGATGTGCGTGTCCCCGGTCGCCCGGACGGTCAGGTCGAGGAGCGAGTGCTTGCCGAGCGCGGTGAGCATGTGGTCGTAGAACGGAACCGTCGTCGAGATGTCGGTGCGCCCGGTCCCGTCGAGGTTCAGCTCGACGACCACGCTCGACTCGCTGGTGACGCGCTCCACGCGTGCGGTGCGGTCTGCCATCACTTCTCTCCGATCACGTCGGTCAACGCGTCCTTGAACGCCTGGTTCTCTGCCGGTGTGCCCACCGAGACCCGCAGCCAGCCCGCGGGGCCGGTCTCGCGGACGAGCACACCACGGTCCAGCAGGCCCTGCCAGACGGCGTGCCGGTCGTCGAAGGTGCCGAACAGGGCGAAGTTCGCGTCGGTGTCGGCCACCCGCAGCGGCCGGCCGTCGACGCGCTGCGCGCGCAACCATGCCACGAGCTCGTCGCGTCCCGCACGCAGGTCCGCCACCTGGGCGAGCAGCGACCCCCGGTGCGCGAGCGCCGCCCGAGCCGTCGCCTGGGTGACGGCGGACAGGTGGTACGGCAGCCGCACGACCCGGAGCGCGTCTACGAGCTCGGACGACGCCGCGAGGTACCCGAGCCGCAGACCCGCGGCGGCGAACGCCTTGGACATGGTGCGGGTGACCGCCAGGAGCGGGTACCGGTCCAGCAGGGCGAGCGCCGACGGCGTCCCCTCACGCCGGAACTCGGCGTAGGCCTCGTCGACGACCACGACGGCGGGAACCCGCGTCGCGGCCTCCAGGACGGCCTCGACCGTCCGCGTGTCGAGGGCCGTGCCCGTCGGGTTGTTCGGGCTGGCGAGCAGGACGACGGACGGCCGCTCGGCCTCGATCAGCGCGACCGCGGCGGCCGTGTCGATCGTGAAGTCCTCGGCCCGGCGACCCGTCACCCACCGGGTGTGCGTGTCCCGGGCGTACTCGGGGTACATCGAGTAGGTGGGCGCGAAGGACACCGCCGTCCGCCCGGGTCCGCCGAAGGCCTGCAGCAGGTGCAGCATCACCTCGTTGGAGCCGTTGGCCGCCCACACCTGGGACCGGTCGAGGCGGGCCCCCGACTCGACGGCGAGGTAGCTCGCGAGGTCGTCGCGCAGCGCGTCGAAGTCTCGGTCCGGATACCGGTTGAGCCCTCGCGCCGCCTGCGCGACGTGCTCGGCGATCGTCGCCACGACCGCCTCGGACGGCGGGTACGGGTTCTCGTTGACGTTGAGCCGGACGGGCACGTCGAGCTGGGGGGCGCCGTAGGGCACCTCGTCGGCGAGCTCGGGGCGCAGCGGCAGGGCCGGAGCGTCGGGAGTGGTCACCGCACCAGTCTACGAGCGGCCGGGTGGTGACCCGACCGGCGTGGCCCGCCCGCGGGGGTCAGGCCACCACCACGTCGGTGCCCGAGATCTCGACCGCGATCTCCCCGAGGGGCTCCGGGGCCGGCCCGGACTGGACGGAGGCGTCGGTCAGGGAGAAGACGGACCGGTGGCACGGGCACTCCAGCACGCCGTCGCCCGGGGTGACGGTGCACCCCTGGTGGGTGCAGGTGGCGCTGAAGGCGTGCACCTCCCCCTCGGTGGGCTGTGTCACGAGCACCGCCACGCCGGCGACCTCGGCGCTGACCGCCCCGCCGACCGGGACGTCCGCGAGCGCCACGACGACCTCGCCGGCGCCGGCGGAGGAGACGTCGTCGACCGACTGCGCGGGGTCCGTGCCCTCGGCGCACGCCACGAGCACGCCGACACCGGCGACGGCGCCCGCCACGACGCCGGCGCCGCGCAGCACCTGGCGTCGCGAGCAGCACGCGGTGAGGGACCGGGTCGGGGGCTGGCCGGAGGGACGGCTCGGTGGTCGGTCGAGCTCGGTCATGACGGTTCCCCTCGGAGTTCTGATCGGGTCGTGAGTGTCGCGGAGCACACCGGGGTGGCAGCATGTCCATCATGGACGCCCCCACCGGTCGGGTGCCAGCGCCACGCGGTCGCCCCGCCGCCGACCCCTCCTGGGTGTGGCGTTCCCTGGCCGCGGCCGGGGTGCTCGTCTCGGCGGTGGTGCACCTGGTGCTGTGGACGCGCGGCTACGACGACATCCCCCTGGTCGGCCCGCTGTTCCTGGTCAACGCGATCAGCGGCGTCGTCCTCGCGGTCCTGCTGATGACCTGGCGGCACTGGCTGCCGCTGGTGGGCGGCATCGTCTTCGGCGCGGCGACGCTGCTGGCGTTCATCGCCTCCGCGACCTCGAACCTGCTGGGCATCTCGCCCGAGATCGTCGGGCGCGACGAGCTGGTCGCCGCGGCCGCGGAGCTCGTCGCGGTCGTCGCCTCCACCATGGCGCTCGTGCGCGAGCAGGCACGCTGAACCCCTGTGGACCGCCGCCGCGCCATGTCGTGGGTTCCCCCTACGATCGCATGGTGACCTCCTCGGACGACCCGTACGCCGACCTCGTGCCCGCCTGGACCGACGCCGACGAGCCACCGGCCGACGACGCGCCCCCGCCGCCCGACGAGACCACGCCGCCCCACCCGGTGGACCCGCCGGAACCGGCGGACCCTGCGGACCCTGCGGACCCGGCTGCGCCGGTCGACCGGGCCGACGCCACCAGACGCGCCAAGCTCGCCATGCTCCGCGGGCTGATGGACACCGCGGGCGGCGAGGGCGGGACCCTGCGCGAGCAGGCCACGGAAGCCCTGCGCGCGCTCGTCGGGCGCGACGACGCCGAGCTGCGCGACGACCAGTGGAGCGCCATCGAGGCGCTCGTGGCGTTCCACCGCCGGGCGCTGGTCGTGCAGCGCACGGGATGGGGCAAGTCCGCGGTGTACTTCGTGGCCACCAGCCTGCTGCGCTCGCGCGGGGCGGGGCCGACGGTGATCGTGTCCCCGCTGCTCGCCCTCATGCGTGACCAGGTCGCCGCCGCGGCGCGGGCCGGGATCCATGCCGTCACGATCAACTCGGCCAACGTCACCGAGTGGGAGCAGGTCCACGCCCAGATCGCCGCGGGCGAGGTGGACGTGCTGCTGTGCTCGCCGGAGCGGCTGAACAACCCGTCGTTCCGCGACGAGGTCCTGCCGCGCCTGGCGGCCGACGCGGGACTGGTCGTCGTGGACGAGGCCCACTGCATCTCTGACTGGGGGCACGACTTCCGCCCCGACTACCGGCGCATCCGCACCCTGCTCGCCGACCTGCCGCCCGGGATCCCCGTGCTCGCCACCACGGCGACGGCGAACGAACGTGTGACCCGGGACGTCGCGGAGCAGATGGCGGTCCGGGCCGGCGCGCACGGCGGCGGTGTCGCCGCCGTCGACGGTGCCATGGCTTCCTCGGACGAGGTGCTGGTGCTGCGTGGCGGGCTGGACCGGGAGTCCCTTCACCTGGCGGTGCTCGAGCTCGGCGACCAGCCCACCCGCGTGGCGTGGCTCGTCGAGGCGCTGCAGGAGATCGACGGCTCGGGGATCGTGTACTGCCTCACGGTGTCCGCCGCGGAGGAGGTCGCTTCCCAGCTGCGGTCCGCGGGCCTCGCGGTGGCCGCCTACACGGGCCGCACAGACCCGACGCAGCGCGCCCAGCTCGAGGAGGACCTCAAGGAGAACCGGGTCAAGGCGCTGGTCGCGACATCGGCGCTCGGCATGGGCTTCGACAAGCCCGATCTCGCGTTCGTCGTCCACCTGGGGGCTCCGTCCTCCCCGATCGCCTACTACCAGCAGGTCGGTCGCGCGGGCCGTGGCGTCGACTCCGCGGTGGTGGTGCTCCTGCCCGGCCACGAGGACAAGGCCATCTGGGACTGGTTCGGGTCCCAGGCCTTCCCCGCCGAGCCGCAGGTGCGCGCGACGCTCGCGGCACTGGGCGAGTCGGGCGAGACCCTCTCGACGGCGGCGCTGGAGACCTTCGTCGACCTCAAGCGCACCCGGCTGGAGTCGATGCTCAAGGTCCTCGACGTCGACGGCGCCGTCCGCCGGGTCAAGGGCGGGTGGGTCGCCACGGGTGCGGAGTGGGTCTACGACGCCGCCCGCTACGAGCGGGTCGCCGAGACGCGTCGGGTGGAGGCGCAGGCCATGCTCGACTACGTCGCCACCGACGGCTGCCGGATGCGGTTCCTGCGCGCACAGCTGGACGACCCGGCGCTCCCCGAGGGCTGGACGTGCGGACGCTGCGACCGCTGCGGGGGTGTCGCGCTGCCCCCACCCCCCTCGTCCGAGTCGGTGGCCGAGGCGCGCACCGAGATGGACCGCCCCGGCGTCGAGGTCGAGCCCCGCAAGATGTGGCCGTCCGGACTCGCGGCGCTCGGGCTGGACGTCAAGGGCAAGATCTTCGCGGCCGAGCGTGCCGAGCCCGGCCGGGCCGTGGCCCGGTTCGACGGCCTGGGGTGGTCGGGCCCGGTGCGCGAGCTGTTCGCGCCGACCACGCCCGACGGCGAGACCCCCGTCGCGCTCCGCACCGCCGCGGCACGGGTGCTCGGCGACTGGGACGCCCTGCGGGCAGCGGCGGACGGCGACGAGGGCGCGGGGTCGGACGGCGGACCCGAGCGCCCGCTCGTCGTCGAGGGCGTCGTGGCGGTCCGGTCGGTCACCCGGCCGCAGCTCACCTATCACCTGGCCAACGGCCTGGCGTCGTTCCTGGGCGTGCCGCTCATCGGGGCCGTCGGGCCGGCACCCGGGACGGAGGAACCTGGTCGCCACGACGTCAACTCCGCGATGCGGCTGGCCGGCGTCGCCCGACGCCTGCGGCTCGAGCTCGGGGAGACGGCGCTGGCGGGGCTCCCGGGACGCACGGTCCTGCTGGTGGACGACTGGACGGAGTCGGGGTGGACCCTGACGGTCGCGGCCCGGCTGCTGCGCCAGGCGGGGGCCGCCGCCGTCCACCCGTTCGTGCTCGGGGTCCGCTAGCTGTCCAGCAGCCCGCGCACGTCGTCGGCCGCGAGCGACCCGGCGAACGCGCCGGCGTCGTCGTCGACCACGGCGTCGAACAGGGCGGCCTTGCGCCGCGCCAGAGCCAAGACCTTCTCCTCGATGGTGTCCGCCGCGACCATCCGCGTCACCGACACCCGGCGGGTCTGACCGATCCGGTGCGTGCGGTCGACGGCCTGCGCCTCCGCCGCCGGGTTCCACCACGGGTCGAGCAGGTACACGTAGTCGGCCTCGGTGAGGTTGAGCCCGAAGCCCCCGGCCTTGAGGCTGATGAGGAACACGGGGGCGTCGCCCTGCTTGAACCCGCGGATCACCGCGGCCCGGTCACGGGTGCTGCCGTCCAGATAGGCCGCGGGCAGACCGGCCTCGACGCACCGCTGCTGCACGCGCCGCAGGAACGACGTGAACTGGGAGAAGACCAGCGCGCGGTGCCCCTCCGCCGCGATCTCGACGAGCTGGTCGAGCACCACGTCAAGCTTGGCCGACGACACCCCGGCGTACGCGTCGTCCACGAGCGAGGCGTCGAGCGCCAGGCGCCGCAGCGTCGTCAGCGACCGGAAGATCGCCGCCCTGTTGGCCTCGAAGTCCGTCAGCAGCCCGAGGAGGCGCTGGCGTTCGCGCTGCAGGTGGGTGTCGTAGACCCGGCGGTGGTCCGGCGTCAGCGGGACGCGCAGCACCTGCTCCTGACGCTCGGGCAGCTCCGGTGCCACCTGGTCCTTGGTGCGGCGCAGCATCAGGGGTCGGATGCGGCGGCGGAGCCGGGCCAGCGCCCGGTTGCCCGCCGCGACCACCTGCGGGTCGCCGTCCTGGGCCGCGGCATCCACCGGGCGCACCGTCTCGGCGCGGAAGCGATGCAGCGACGGGTAGAGGCCGGGCGCCACGATCGCGAGCATCGCCCAGAGCTCGGTGAGGTTGTTCTCCAGCGGCGTCCCCGTGATCGCCAGCTTGAACGGCACGTCGAGCCGACGGGCCGTCTGGTTCGCCCGGGTGCGGGGGTTCTTCGCGAACTGCGCCTCGTCCAGGATCAGCCCGGACCACTCGAGCTCCGCGAACGCCTCGAACTCCAGGCGGAAGACGGCGTACGAGGTGACGAGGACATCGGCTCCGCGGGCGATCTCGGTGAGGCTGCGTCCGAGCTTCTTCGTGGTGGCGGGCATGGCCACGACGTCGAGCGCGGGTGTGAACCGCGCCGCCTCGTCCGTCCAGTTCCCGACGACGGAGGCGGGGGCCACCACGACGAACGGGGGCGCGCCCGCGACCCCGGCGCGGGCACGGGCACGGGCGAGGAAGGCGAGTGTCTCGACCGTCTTGCCGAGCCCCATGTCGTCCGCGAGGATCCCGCCGAGGTCGTGCTCCCACAGGTAGGTCAGCCACTCGTACGCCTGGTGCTGATAGGGCCGCAGCGCGGCGTGCAGGGCGCCGGGCGCCTCCAGCGGCCGCGGCGTACGACCGTCCGCGGCGAGGGTGCGCAGCCCGGCGGCCGCGCGGCGCCACCGCTCCGGCACGTGCACGTCGTCGGCCGCGTCCTCCAGCTCGCCGAGGAGCTGGGCGTCGTAGCGGCTGAGCCGGACCCGGCCCGTGCGGTCGCTGAGGGTCGTGGCCTCCTCGATGAGCGAGCGCAGACGCACGAGAGAGGGCTGGTTCAGCAGCAACCACGAACCGTCGACGAGGAGCAGCCGCTTGCGCCCCTGGGCGAGCGCCGTGAAGAGCCGGGTGAAGGGGACCTCCCGGCCGGCCACCGTCACGGACAGGCCGAGGTCGAGCCAGTCGGCGTCCCCCGACGGCGCACCGTCGACGACCACGCGCGCCGGCCCGTCGAGATGGTGGTAGTCGGGTGCCGGGTCGCCGTCGACGACGACCCCAGCCGTCGTGAGCGCGGGCAGCACGTCGTGCGCCAGGTCGAGGGCGTCCAACCCGGTGAAGCGGTGCTGGTCGTCGAGCTCGAACCGCTCGAACCCTGCGATCCCGCGCACCACGGACGCGACCTTCTCGCTGATCTCCAGCTCGGCCTCCGGGTCGCGGGCCGGGTCCACCACCCCGCCCGTCAGCGGGACGGTGGACGTCTCCCGCTCGCCGCGCGGATAGCGCCACGTCCAGGTGAGCTCGGCGTGCTCGGGCGAGTCGAACCGGACGGTGGCCACGAGCTGCGGCCGAGGGTTCTCGGGCAGATCGATGCTTCCGTCCGAGACGACGCGGGTCGCGCGACGCAGGGCGGGCAGGTGCTCGGTGAAGAACTCCTCCACGTCCGACGCCGGCACGTCCGTGGGGCCGAGCACCACCAGCTCGCGAGCGCCCTCCCCCAGCCGCCGCGGGGCAGGGCCGATCCGGAGCACCGTTCGGCCGTCCTCCGCCTCGACGGCGTACAGGCCGGTGTCCCCGACGGCGCCGAGCCGGGCCTCGGTCGTCGCGTCGGAGCCGTCGTGCGCGACGACCGGGGACAGCCGCACGCCGTCGGGTGTCGTCGCGACCTGCAGCCGGGCCGTCGCCGTCCGCGCCAGCTCGACCTCGTCGCGGACGCCGTGCCCGACGAACGGGATGCTCAGGTCGGCCGCCTCCGCGAGGAGCGCCCAGAGTCCGCGCCCGCCGGCACCGAGCGGGCGCCACCCGTCACGGGACCGGCCGGAGCCGTCCCCGAGTGTGGTCCCGAGGTCGGCGAACCAGCGACGCACCTCGGGCGCGGGCGTGGCACGGACGCCGGCGAACGCGTAGAGACCACGGGCCAGGGCGTCCCAGCTCGCCTCGGGAGCGGTCTTCCAGCCCCCGTTCCGCGACGGGACGACCGGTCGGACCGACAGTCCGGGGGCCGCGTCCCCCAGCGCGCCGTCGAGGCGGAAGCGCAGCGCGACGGGCAGCACACCGCCCGGCGCGGGTGCCGCCGTCGGCCTGGAGCCGCCCGTGACGGTGGCGAGGCGACCGCGCCAGTCGGTGCTCCCGGTGCCTCCGGGGCCCTCCTCGCCGTGCGGTCGGACGTGGAGCAGCGTCGCCGCGACGTGCTTGCAGTCCACCCCGACGGGGCATGAGCACGAGGAGTCCTCGAGCACGTAGCGGCCGGCGTCGTCGACGGCGAACCACATGCGGCACGAGTAGGCACGGGGGCCACTGCCCGCCACCTGAGCGGTCAGCAGCATCGCGTCGCCGTCCCAGCGCCACGAGGCGACCATCCCCGCGCGGTGGTAGCCCTGCGCCCGCCGGAACGTCACCGTGCCGACGATCCCGCCCACGACGAGCGGGTCGAGGCGGGGCGGGGCCGACGGCATGGGTCCATGCTCGCACCCGGATCCGACACCGTGCACCGAGATGGGCGTCGCTTGGCACACTTTTTCGCATCGGGGGACGTCCAAGAGGGAGGATGAGGAGATGGACGACGAACCGTCCAGGTGTTCCCGGCCCGTCGGACGGTCCACCTCGGGGAGTCCCTCGGCGCCACCGTCGCGACCGCGCTCGCCGCCGAGCTGCCATCCGCGGCCCTGCTGCTGCGCTCCCCCTTCACCTCGCTCGCGGACACCGCCGCCCCCCACTACCCGCTGCTCCCGGTCGACGCGCTGCTGCGGGACCGGCACGACGTCGTCACGCCGCTCGCCGGCGTCCTGGTGCCGGTCACCGTCGTGCACGGCACCGCCGACACGATCGTGCCCCCGGAGCAGTCCACCACCGTCGCCCGCACCGCCCCCCACCTGGTGGAGCACCTCGTCCTGCCCGGTGCCGGGCACTACGACCCCGTGATGTTCGGTCCCGAGATCGCGGACGCCGTCGTCCGCCTCGCCGCCCGGGCCGGGCTGTGACGGCGAGCCGCCGCGTTCAGAACCGGCCGCGCACCGCCTCGCCGTGGGCGGGCAGGTCCTCGTCGTTCGCGACGGCGACGATGCGGTCGGCCAGCTCGGCGAGCGCCTCACGCGAGTAGTCGACCACCTGCACCGACTTCAGGAACGCGTGCACGCCCAGCCCGCTGGCGAAGTGGGCCGTGCCACCGGTGGGCAGCACGTGGTTGGAGCCGGCCATGTAGTCGCCCAGCGAGACCGGCGCGTACGGACCGACGAAGATCGCTCCGGCCGAGCGGACCCGCTCGGCCCGGGCCGCGGCGTCCACCGTCTGGATCTCCAGGTGCTCGGCGCCGTAGGCGTCCACGACCGCCAGGCCCTGCTCGAGGTCGTCGACCAGGACCACCGCCGACTGCGGGCCTGCGAGCGCCGTCGTGACCCGGGCGGTGTGCTTCGTCGCGTCCGCCAGGTCCACGAGCTTGGACTCCACGGCACCGGCGAGCTCCACGGACGGCGTGACCAGCACCGAGGCCGCCATCGGGTCGTGCTCCGCCTGGCTGATGAGGTCGAGCGCCACGTGCCCGGCGTCCGCCGAGTCGTCGGCCAGCACAGCGATCTCGGTCGGCCCCGCCTCGGCGTCGATGCCGACGACGCCACGCACGAGCCGCTTGGCGGCCGCGACGTAGACGTTACCCGGTCCGGTCACGACGTCGACCGGCTCGCAGAGCACCTCGCCGTCCACCGGCTCGCTCCCGGCCGCGCCGTAGGCGAACATCGCCACCGCCTGCGCTCCCCCGACGGCGTAGACCTCGTCCACGCCGAGCAGCGCGCACGCCGCCAGGATCGTCGGGTGCGGGAGACCGCCGGAGTCCTGCTGCGGGGGCGAGGCCACCGCAAGGGCCGGCACACCCGCCTCCTGGGCCGCGACGACGTTCATGATCACCGACGAGGGGTAGACCGCGAGGCCCCCGGGCGCGTAGAGGCCCACACGCTGGACGGGGATCCAGCGCTGACGCACCTCCGCGCCGTCCGCCAGGACGGTGGTGTGCTCGGTGGGCAGCTGGTCCGCGTGCACGGCCCGCACCCGGGCGATCGCCTCCTCGAGCCCGTCGCGGACCACGGGATCGAGGCCGGCCACGGCCTCGTCGAGCGCGTGAGCGGGCACCCGCAGATGGTCCGGGCGCACCCCGTCGAAGCGCTCGCCCAGGTCGCGCAGCGCGGCGGCACCACGGGTCCGGACGTCGGACAGGATCGGAGCGACGGCGTCGACGGCCTGCTCCACCCCGACCTCGGGGCGCGGCAGCACCCGCAGGAGCTCGGTGCGGGACAGGACCTGCCCGCGAAGGTCGATGCGTTGGATCACGGCACCAGTCTAGGTCGTCGGCGCCGAACGTCCCGGTGCCGTCCGCCCTGAGATCGCCCACCGTGCCGACCCCGGACGCTCGGCCGCCCAGGGCTGGGAGGATGGACGGATGGACATCCCGATCGAGGTCCCCATCCACGACGACGTCATCCGGCTCGGCCAGTTCCTCAAGCTCGCCGGCCTGGCCGAGTCCGGGAACCACGCCCGCGACCTCGTGGCCGACGGCGACGTGCGCGTCGACGGCGAGACGGAGACCCGCCGCGGCCGCCAGCTGCGCGCCGGAGCACGCGTGACGGTCGCCGGCCCCGAGGGCGAGGAGACCGCCGTCGTCGTTCAGGACGACATGTAGGCCGACGCCATCACCCGGTCGGGGGTCAGCCGCAGCACGATCCGGTCCGGGTCGTGCTGCAGCTGCCGGAAGCGCTTCGCGTACCGCCGTACGGCCTCGGCCACCTCGTCGGCGTCCTCGACGACGGTGATCGTGCCCTCGAGCGTCATCCAGCGGCCGCCGTCGACCTGGCACACCGCAGCCCGCGGAGGTGCTCCGTCCGGTCCCCGGCGGCGGGCGTTGCGCGCCTTGACCGAGGTGCGCCGCGCGGTGATCCGCACGACGCCGTCCTCCGCGTCCCAGGTGTACGCCACCGGGACCACGTGCGGCGTGCCGTCGGCACGCAGCGTGGTCAGCGTGGCCAGGTGGCGTTCCGTGACGAAGACGAGCTGTTCGGGGTTCAGGCGGATCACAGGAGCGAGCCTACGTGGTCGGGCCCGTGGTCCCGTCCGGAGCCGAGAACCCTCGCTCGAGGTAGCGCGGGACGGCACCGTCGTGCAGAGCACGCAGGACGACGGCCTCGTGCGGGACGACCGGCTCCGGCAGCCGCACCAGCGGGAACCAGCGCAGGTCCGCGGCCTTGTCGGCCTCCTGCAGCACGGGGTCCCCGTCCCAGCGCGTGGCGGCGAAGAAGAAGTCCACGCGCTGCTCGAGAGCGGGACCGCCCGGCAGCCCACGGTGCTGCACCGTGAGCACCTCGAGGTCTGACGGCTCCACCGTGACGCCCAGCTCCTCGCGCGCCTCCCGCACGGCGGCGTCCCGGGCGGACTCCCCCTCCTCGACGTGGCCGGCCGCACCGGCCGCCCAGTACCCGTCCATGAACCCGGTGCCGGAGCGCAGCTGCAGCAGCACCTGTCCCTCGCGGCGCAGCAGCACGTAGGCGGCGGGCACCACCCGGAAGCGGTGGTCCGCGCTGCCGTCGTCGGGGCGGGCGTGCTCGCTCACGACAGGCAGCTCGGTCCGAGCAGGGCCTTGAGATCTCCGAACAGCGCCGGCGACTTCTCCACGCGCAGGCGGTCCGCCGCCCGGACCACCGTCGTCTTGCCGGGCTCGGCGACGTGCACGTGCACCTCGGCGGGACCCGGGTGGGAGGCCAGCACCTCACGGAACCGGACCATGACCGGTTCGACGCAACGTGTGTGCGGCACGGTGACCTGGACGGGCGAGTCGGCCACGGCCGAGGTGTCCGGCAGCGTCACCTCCTGGGCCTGCAGCTGCATCTGCTCGTCGCGGCGTCGCACGCGGCCCTTGAGCGTGACGACCTGGTCCTCGGCGAGCACCGTGGAGTACGCCAGGTAGGTCTCCCCGAAGAACATCACCTCGACCGAGCCCTCCAGGTCCTCGATCGTCACCGCGGCCCACGGGTTGCCGTTCTTGCTCATCTTGCGCTGCACCGAGGTCAGCAGCCCGGCGACCGTGACCGACGACCCGTCGGGCCGGCCCTCGTCCGCCACGAGCGAGGCGATCGAGGTGTCCGCCGCCCGGGCCAGCACGTGCTCCATCCCCGACAGCGGGTGGTCCGAGACGTACAGACCCAGCATCTCGCGCTCGAAGGCGAGACGCTGCTTCTTGTCCCAGTCGGGCAGGTCCGGGACCTCGACGGCGAACGTCACCGCGTCGTCGGCCGCGCCGTCGCTGCCGCCGAAGTCGGCGAACAGGTCGAACTGTCCCTCGGCCTCCTTGCGCTTGACCGAGATCACCGAGTCCACGGCCTGCTCGTGGACCACGAGCAGCGCACGGCGCGGGTGTCCGAGGGAGTCGAAGGCACCTGCCTTGATCAACGACTCGATGGTGCGCTTGTTGCACACGACGGCCGGCACCTTGTCCAGGAAGTCCGTGAACGAGGTGAAGTCGCCGTGCTCCTCGCGCGCGGCGATGATCGCCGAGACGACGTTCGCCCCGACGTTGCGCACCGCCGTCAGCCCGAAGCGGATGTCGTCGCCCACGGCGGTGAACTTCGCCGCGGACTCGTTGACGTCGGGCGGCAGGACGGTGATGCGCATCCGACGGCACTCGCCGAGGTACAGCGCCATCTTGTCCTTGTCGTCCCGCACCGACTGCAGCAGGCCCGCCATGTACTCCGTGGGGTACTTCGCCTTGAGGTACGCCGTCCAGTAGGCGACCAGGCCGTAGCCGGCGGAGTGCGCCTTGTTGAACGCGTAGCCGGCGAACGGCACCAGGACGTCCCACACGGCCTTGATCGCGGCGTCGGAGTAGCCGCGCTCCTTGCAGCCCGCCTCGAAGTTCACGAACTCCTTGGCGAGCACCTCGGGCTTCTTCTTGCCCATGGCCCGGCGCAGCAGGTCGGCCTGACCCAGCGAGTAGCCCGCGAGGATCTGCGCGGCGCGCTGCACCTGCTCCTGGTAGACGATCAGGCCGTACGTCTCGTCGAGGACCTCCGACAGCGGCTCGGCCGTCTCCGGGTGGATCGGCTCGATCTTCTGCAGACCGTTCTTGCGCAGCGCGTAGTTGACGTGCGAGTTCATGCCCATCGGGCCCGGGCGGTACAGCGCGATGACGGCGGAGAGGTCGTCGAACTTGTCGGGACGCATCTGCCGCAGCAGCGAACGCATCGGGCCGCCGTCGAGCTGGAACACGCCCAGCGTCTCGCCCCGGGCCAGCAGGGCGTACGTCGCCTCGTCGTCCAGGGGGACGTGCTCGATCTCGACCGCGTCCTTGCCGTTCATCGTGATGTTCTCGAGCGCGTCGTCGAGGATCGTCAGGTTGCGCAGCCCGAGGAAGTCCATCTTGATCAGGCCGAGACCCTCGGACGTCGGGTAGTCGAACTGCGTGATGACCGCGCCGTCCTGCGGCCGGCGCATGATCGGGATGACGTCGATGAGCGGCTCGCTGGACATGATCACGCCCGCGGCGTGCACGCCCCACTGCCGCTTGAGGCCCTCGATGCCCCGGGCCGTCTCCACGACGCGCTGCGCCTCCGGGTCGGTGTCGTGCACCTGACGGAACTCGGCGGCCTCCGAGTAGCGCTCGTGCTGGGGGTCGAAGATCCCCGACAGCGGGATGTCCTTGCCCATGACGGGCGGCGGCATCGCCTTGGTGAGCTTCTCCCCCATCGCGAACGGGAACCCGAGGACCCGCGAGGCGTCCTTGAGGGCCTGCTTGGCCTTGATCGAGCCGTAGGTGACGATCATCGCCACCCGGTCGTCGCCGTACTTGTCGCTGACGTACCGGATCACCTCGGAGCGCCGGCGCTCGTCGAAGTCGACGTCGACGTCGGGCATCGAGACCCGCTCGGGGTTGAGGAACCGCTCGAAGATCAGCCCGTGCTCCAGCGGGTCCAGCTCGGTGATGCCCATGACGTAGGAGACCATCGAGCCGGCCGCCGAACCACGGCCCGGGCCGACGCGGATCCCCTGCTCCTTGGCCCAGTTGATGAAGTCCGCGACCACGAGGAAGTACCCCGGGAAGCCCATCTGGATGATGACCTCGGTCTCGTACTTCGCCTGCTGGCGGACCGCGTCCGGTACGCCGGCCGGGTACCGGCGGTGCAGTCCGTGCTCGACCTCCTTGACGAACCAGGAGATCTCGTCCTCGCCCTCGGGCACCGGGAAGCTCGGCATGTAGTTGGCGCCCGTGTCGAACGACACCTCGCACCGCTCGGCGATGAGCAGCGTGTTGTCGACCGCCTCCGGCATCTCCGCGAAGAGCCGGCGCATCTCGGCACCGGACTTGACGTAGAAGTTGTCGCCGCTGAACGCGAACCGGCTGCCGCCCTGGTCGTAGGTCGGCTCGTCGAGGGTCGAGCCGGAGTTGACCGCGAGCAGCACCTCGTGCGCGTGGGAGTCCTCCTGCTTGGTGTAGTGCAGGTCGTTGGTCGCGACCAGCGGCGCGCCGATGTGCTCGGCGAGGCGCAGGAGGTCCTTGGACGTGCGGGACTCGATCTCGATCCCGTGGTCCATGAGCTCGACGAAGTAGTTCTCCTTGCCGAAGATGTCCTGGTACTCCCCGGCGGCCCGCACGGCCTCGTCCCACTGGCCGAGGCGCAGGCGCGTCTGGATCTCGCCCGACGGGCAGCCCGAGGTGGCCATCAGCCCCTCGGAGTAGGTCTCGAGCAGCTCGCGGTCCATGCGCGGCCACTTGCCCATCTGGCCGTCCAGGGAGGCCAACGAGGCCGCCCGGAACAGGTTGTGCATGCCCGTGTTGTCCCGCGACCACAGAGTCATGTGGGTGTAGGCGCCGCCCGCGGAGACGTCGTCGCGCCGCTGGCCCTGCTCGCCCCACTGCACCTTGGTGCGGTCGTGCCGGCTCGTGCCCGGCGTGACGTACGCCTCGACGCCGATGATCGGCTTGACCCCGAACTTCTGCGCCGTGCTCCAGAAGTCGAACGCCCCGAAGAGGTATCCGTGGTCGGTGATCGCGATCGCCTTCTGGCCCAGCCTCGCCACCTCGCTGAACAGGTCGTCCATCCGCGCCGCGCCGTCCAGCATCGAGTACTCGGTGTGGACGTGCAGGTGGACGAAGTCGTCCGCCTGGTCTCCGGTGGGGGCAGGTGCAGCGGCGTCCGACATGGCCACGAGTCTAGGTCCCGCCGGGGACATGGCGGTCGAGCCGCGCGGTCCTCGCCGCGGTCCCGACTCCGGACCGCGGCGCCGCGTACAGTGCTGCCTCGACCCCCTGCCCGGCCCGAGAAGGAGGAACGGTGGCCTCAGTGACGAGCACCGACGTCGCCCGCGCGGCGGGAGTGTCCCGCACGACCGTGAGCTACGTCCTCAACGACACCCCCGGGGCGTCGGTCTCCGAGGCGACGCGCGAGCACGTGCGCGCGACGGCCGCACGGCTGGGCTACGCGCCGTCGGCGGCCGCGCGGACGCTGCGGCGCGGACGCAGCGACCTGGTGGTCTGCGTGCTGCCCGACTGGCCGACCGGACCCGTCGTGGACTCGCTGCTCGACCACCTCACCGACGTGCTCGCCGGACGCGGGCTGTTCGTGCTCGTCCACCACCACCGCGACTCCCGCGCGCTGACGGAGCTGTGGCGGGCGGTGACGCCTCGGGCCGTGGTCGGGCTCGCCCCGTTCCCGGCGGCCGACGTCCGCGCGATGCACCAGGCGGGCATCGCCGTCGTCGGCGCGGTCGAGCCCGCCGACGCCGGGGCGTTCGACCGCTCCCAGCACGACCTGGCCGTGCTCCAGGTCGACCACCTCGCCGGCCGGGGGCACCGGTCCGTGGCGTTCGCCACGACGTCGGACGAGCGCCTGCGCCGGTTCGGCGAAGCGCGCTACGCGGGCGTGCGCGACGCCTGCGCGGCGCGCGAGCTGCCGGAGCCGGGGCAGGCCGTCGTGCGTACGGACGAGCCGGCCACCACCGCCGTGCGCGTTTGGCACGACCGCGGGGTCACCGCCGTCGCGGCGTACAACGACGAGGTGGGCCTCGCCGTGCTGGCGGGCGCCCGGGAGGCCGGCCTGTCGGTGCCCGGCGACCTCGCCGTCATCGGGGTCGACGACGCCCCCGCCGCCCGGGTGGCGGCACCTCCGCTCACCACGGTGGCCCAGCCGGTCACCCCGCAGTCGGAGCACCTGGCGGCGAGCGTGCTGGCCGAGCTGGACGGCCACCGGCCACCGGAGCGTCCGGACGACCCGGCGTACGTCGTCGTCCGCGCCTCGACGTGACGTCGGGCCGGAAGGACCCTCAGGCGTAGGCGCCGCGCACGACCTCGAGCGCCGCCTGCAGGTCGTCCGGGTACGCGCTGGTGACCTCCACCCGGCCGCCCGTCAACGGGTGGTCGAACGCGAGGCGCATGGCGTGCAGCCACTGGCGCTCCAGCCCCACCGTCGAGGCGAGCACCGGGTCCGCGCCGTAGGTCAGGTCCCCGACCAGCGGGTGCCGCAGCGCCGAGAAGTGCACCCGGATCTGGTGCGTGCGCCCGGTCTCGAGGTGCACCTCCACCAGCGACGCCGCCGGCAGCATCTCGAGCACCTCGTAGTGCGTCACGGAGGGCTTGCCCTCGGCCACGACGGCGAACCGGTAGTCGTGGTGGGGGTGCCGGCCGATCGGCGCGTCGATCGTCCCCGTGGTCGGCTCGGGGTGGCCCTGCGCCAGTGCGTGGTAGACCTTGTCCACCGTGCGCTCCTTGAACGCGCGCTTCAGCCCCGTGTAGGCCGCCTCGCTCTTCGCGACCGCCATCAGCCCGGACGTCCCGACGTCCAGACGGTGCACGATCCCCTGCCGTTCGGCGGCCCCCGACGTGGAGATCCGGAACCCCGCCGCGGCCAGGGCGCCGACCACCGTCGGTCCCGTCCAGCCGGGCGACGGGTGGGCCGCGACGCCGACCGGCTTGTCGACGACCACGACGTCGTCGTCCTCGTACGCGATCGCCATCCCCTCCACCGGCTCCGCCACCACCGCCGGCGCGGTGGGCGCCTCCGGGACGTCGACCTCGAGCCAGCTGCCCGGGGTGACCCGGTCCGACTTGCCGACGTCGCGCCCGTCGAGGCGGACGGCTCCCACCGCGGCGAGCTCCGCGGCCTGGGTGCGCGAGAATCCCAGCATGCGCCCCAGGGCGACGTCGACCCGCTCGCCGGCCAGACCGTCCGGCACGGGCAGGGTCCGCAGCGCCATCAGGAACCGTCCTTCCCGGCGGTGTCCTGCTCAGCGGTGTCCTGCTCGGCAGCGTCCGGCTTCGCGACGTCCTTCGTCGCACCGTCCTCGTGGCGCGTGCCGTCCAGGGCGATGCCGCGGAACGAGAGCACGACGATCAGACCGGCGGCCACGACGATCGCGATGTCGGCCACGTTGCCGACGAAGAAGTCGGCGTAGGCGATCATGTCCACCACGTGGCCCCGGGCGAACGCCGGGTCACGGAACAACCGGTCGAGGAGGTTGCCGACCGCGCCACCCAGCAGCAGCCCGAGCGCGACCGCCCACGCGACGGACCCGAGGCGGCGCACCGCGCGCAGGATCACCACCACGACGGCCACCACGACGATCGTCAGGATCCCCGTGTACCCGGAACCGATCGACAGGGCCGCGCCGTCGTTGAACACGAGGGTCAGGCCCAGCAGGTCACCGATCAGCGGCACGCGCTCGCCCTCGGCGAGCGCCGACAACGCCCACCACTTGGTGAGCTGGTCGACCGCGAGCACGAGGGCGGCGAGGGCCAGTGCCCACGCGCCGAGACGGCGGCGCACCCGGGCGGAGCCGGCAGGCGCGGGCGGGGCGTCGTCAGGGACCGCAGAGGCCGGCTCGGAGCCGGCAGGCGTGGAGGACATCGCGCCCGAGTCTACGGTCAGCGACGTTCCTCGCGCGCCTTCGCCTCCACGGACAGCGTGGCCCGCGGGAACGCCTGCAGCCGGGCCTTGCCGATCGGGTGCCCGGTGATCTCGCACGTGGCGTACGTGCCGTTGCGGATCCGGCCGATCGCATGGGTCGTCTGAGCCAGGAGGTCGCGCAGGTTGTTCACCAGGGTCAGCTCCTGCTCACGCTCGAGGGCGCTGGAGCCGTAGTCGGCCTGGTCGTCGCCGGCCCCGTCGCCGGAGTTGCGCAACAGGTCGCTCAGCTCGGCGTCGGCGGCCGCCAGCTCGCGCGTGAACCGCTCACGGTCCTCGAGGAGGAGCAGTGCGAGCTCGGAGACCTCCTGGAGCGTCCAGGGGTCCTCGCCGTCGCGGACGGGGAACGTCTTGACGTCCTTCGCGAGGTGCGGGAACTCCTCGCGGACCGTCGTCCGCTGGGAGGTGGAGAGCTTGGTCATTCGCGGCCCTTCCGTTCGTGAGGTCACCGCAGCGTAAGTGCGCGGACCGGCCCGCACAACAGCACGCGCCGACGTGGCGTGTCTGCGGTGGGGCCGGTCCGCGCGTGGACCGCTCCGGGTGGTGCTCAGAGGTCCTGCTGCCGCCCGGCGTTCGCGTTCTGCCGCTGCGGCGGCAAGGCCGAGCCGCGCGCGTCGAGGTCGCCGAGCAGGTTCTGCAGGAAGCTCTTGAGGCGCGTGCGGTAGTCCCGCTCGAACAGGCGCAGCTCGTCGATCTTGCGCTCCAGCAGCGAGCGCTCCTGCTCGAGCTGGGAGAGCGTGCGGTGGCTGGTCTCCTCCGCCTCGCGGACGATCCGGCTGCCCTCGGACTTGGCCTCGGAGATCAGGCGGTCGCCCTCCTCCTGCCCCGAACGCACGTAGTCGTCGTGCAGCTTCTGGGCGAGCTGGAGCATCCCCGTGGCGGACTCCGGCTCGGCGTGCGGCTTGTCCCCGGCGGCAGGCGGCGCGGCAGCGGCGGCTGCCGCCGCGGCCTGGACCTGCGCCGCGACGTCGGGCTGCTCGGCGGACTGCTGCGCGGCATCGCTGCGGCTCAGCTCGCCCACGCGACGCTCGGCCGCGGCCAGCTTGGAGCGCAGGTCCTCGTTCTCCTCCTGCACGGACGTGAGCGTGCGGACGACCTCGTCGAGGAAGTCGTCGACCTCTTCGACGTCGTAGCCCTCGCGGAACTTCGTCGCCGAGAACTTCTTGTTGAGGATGTCCTCTGCCGTCAGCAGTGCCATCGTGTCACCTCGTTGCCGTAGCGCGGTCCAGTGCACGGACCCGGAGCGTCCGTGGATGACCACGGTAGCGGACACCCGCAGCGGGGGCCCTCCGGGGACCGCGCACTCACGGTCTCTTCACAGGTCGGACGGGAGTTGGTCCCGCGTGTCGCACAAGCCCCGGGTCAGCCCGCCAGACGGCTCGTGACGTTGAACAGGATCGACGTGGCGAAGAAGATCACGAGGAAGGCCAGGTCGAGCCGGATGCTGCCCAGGGTCAGGGGCGGGATGAGGCGCCGCAGGGCGCGCAGCGGCGGGTCGGTGACCGTGTACACCGCCTCGGCGATGACCAGCACGACGCCGCGCGGGCGCCAGTCGCGGGCGAAGACCTGCACCCAATCGAACACCAGGCGCACGATCAGGCACACGAGGAACAGGAACAGGGCGAAGGACACGACGCCGAAGATGAAGCTCACGAAGGCAACCTACCGGACGCAGCACACGCGACCCGGGGGGCGTTCCCGGGTCGCGCGTCGTGAGATCGGTCAACTCTGGTTGTAGAAGGCGCCCGCACGGGGGTCGGGGCGCTCCGCGACCTGCTCCTCGCCGGCGATCTCCACGTGTTCGGGCGAGAGCAGGAAGACCTTGTTGGTCACCCGTTCGATCGATCCGTGCAGACCGAAGATGAGACCGGCCGAGAAGTCGACGAGGCGCTTGGCGTCGGCGTCGTCCATGTCGGACAGGTTCATGATGACCGGGGTGCCGCCGCGGAAGGCCTCGCCGATGAGGCGGGCGTCGTTGTAGGAGCGGGGGTGGATCGTGGTGATCCGTCGCAGGTCCCCGCCGGCGAACGCGTCCACCGGTGCGCCGTCCCGGTGCAAGGGCGTGACCTCCGCCTGGTAGTCGTCGTCACGCACCGGCTCCAGCTCCTCGTCGTACTCGTCGAGGTACTCCCCGTCGGGGCGCTGGTCGTCGGCCAGCCCCAGGTACAGCATCGTCTTGCGAAGCGCTCCGCCCATCGCCCTGCTCCGTTTCGTCGGTAGGTCAGTGACTTGACGGTAACCACGGCGACGCGCTAGGCCGCACACGACACGCCGACGAGCGGCCGGAACCGGAGAGCCACCTCACCCGGTCCGCGGGCGTCCCGAGCGGCGCGCAGCCCCGCGGGACGCGGGTCCGCTCAGGCCAGCACGACCACGCCTGCCTGCCGTCCCGTCACCTCGCCCGCCACGGTGGCCCGCCGGTGGGAGAAGAGGTCCGGGTCGGTCAGGGTGCACCGTGAGACGTGCGTCGTCGGCACGCCGTGGGCGGCGAGCCGGGCGAGCACGCCCGCCGGCAGGTCCAGCGCGGGCGTGCCGGCGTCGGTGGTCGCCCAGGTCTCCGGCACGACGGCGGACACCTCATCACGCAGCGCGTGGGGCACCTCGTAGCACGCTCCGCACACGGCGGGCCCGACGGCGGCCCGCAGGTCGCTCGCCCGCGCCCCGCGGGCGAGCATCGCCTCGACCGCACGGTCGACCACCCCGAGCACGACGCCGCGGCGACCGGCATGGACGGCGCCGACCACACGGGCCACCGGGTCGGCGAGGAGCACGGGCACGCAGTCGGCCACCAGGACGCCCAGGCCGAGGCCCGACTCGGCCGTCACGAGCCCGTCGGCCTCTCCGGCGCTGAGCGGGGCGGCCACGGACTGCCACTCGGCGCGTTCCGCGGCACCGAGTGACAGCACGGTACGGCCGTGCACCTGCGTGGCGAACGCGACCGGCGCGCCGACCCAGGCACCCACCTGCTCCCGGTTGCGGCGCACCCGGGCCTCCTCGTCCCCCGTCGACGTCGCGAGGTCGAGCGAGGACCAGGGGGCGGGCGAGACGCCGCCGTGCCGCGTCGTGAACCCGGCCACCACGCCCGGACCGAGGTCCGCGCGCAGCAGGCCGGCTCCGAGGTCCGCGGGCAACAGCGCCTCCTGGGCCCAGGTGGCCGACGACGTCACTTGAGGAAGTCGGGCACGTCGAGGTCCGCCTCGGGCCGGGTCCGCTCGGCGACCCGGGGCACCTCGACCGGTCGCTCCACGGTCACGCCCTCGCCGTCCTCGACGACCGTGAACGCGGGACGCGCCTGCCCGGAACCGACCGGCTGCAGGCTGGCCGGGACGTCGTCCGGGCCGGCAGGGATCGGTCGCGGCCGGGCGTGCGCGGGCTCGGCAGCGGGGACCGGCGCCGTCGCGGGCGAGGTGCCGGCGGGTGAGGCACCGGTCGCCCCGGCAGCCGTGCGTGCGCCGTCGGCCGGGGACGTGCTGGCCCCGCTGACCTGCCCGAGCGCCCGCGAGTCCTCGCGCGCCTTCGGCAGCCCGCCGTCGAAGCCGGCCGCGATGACCGTGACGCGGACCTCGTCGCCGAGGGCGTCGTCGATCACGGTGCCGAAGATGATGTTCGCCTCCGGGTGGGCCGCCTCCTGGACCAGCCGCGCCGCCTCGTGGACCTCGAACAGCCCGAGGTCGCTGCCGCCCTGGATCGACAGCAGCACGCCGTGCGCCCCGTCGATGCTCGCCTCCAACAGGGGCGAGGAGATCGCCAGCTCGGCCGCCTGGACCGCCCGGTCCTCCCCGCGGGCCGAGCCGATGCCCATCAGCGCGGACCCCGCCCCCTGCATCACCGACTTGACGTCGGCGAAGTCGAGGTTGATCAGGCCCGGGGTGGTGATGAGGTCCGTGATGCCCTGGACGCCGGAGTGCAGGACCTGGTCGGCCGAGTGGAAGGCCGCGATCGCGGAGACGCTCTTGTCCGACATGGACAGCAGCCGGTCGTTGGGGATCACGATGAGGGTGTCGACCTCCTCACGGAGCGCCTCGATCCCCTGCTCGGCCTGCACGGACCGGCGCCGACCCTCGAAGGTGAACGGCCGCGTCACCACACCGACGGTCAGCGCGCCGAGCGACCGGGCGATGCGGGCCACGACAGGAGCACCACCGGTGCCGGTGCCGCCCCCCTCGCCCGCGGTGACGAAGACCATGTCGGCCCCGCGCAGGACGTCCTCGATCTCCTCCTCGTGGTCCTCGGCGGCCTTGCGGCCCACCTCGGGGTCGGCGCCGGCGCCCAGGCCGCGCGTGAGCTCGCGACCGACGTCCAGCTTGACGTCGGCGTCCGACATCAGCAGCGCCTGCGCGTCGGTGTTGATGGCGATGAACTCGACGCCCTTGAGGCCGACCTCGATCATGCGGTTCACGGCGTTCACGCCGCCACCGCCGATGCCGACCACCTTGATCACTGCCAGGTAGTTCTGCGGAGTTGCCACGTCGTTGCCTCTCGGGTCGTTCCGGGTCCTGACCTCACGGTGACCCAACCCTCAGGTTGTAGTCGAAGGTGAGAGTTATGTCAGGTTGCTGCTGTGACGACGGTAGGTCGCCCGGACCGGCGCCGCCCGGACGTGGCCCGGCGTGTCGCGTGCGCCCGCGGCTCACCTCGTCACCGGCAGCTCGGGCGAGGAGACGTCGATCACGCCGGCGTCCGGCGCCACCTCGCGCAGGGTCCGGACGACCTCGAGCTTGAGCTCGAGGCTCCCCTGCCCGCCCCACCGCACGGTCACCCCGTCGCGGAGCACGGTCTCGACGTCGTCCTGCGTCTGCGCGCTGACCTGCTCCACCTCGCTCGCCAGGTCCGGCGGGAGCGCCGAGACGACCGCCAGCGCGGCGCGCAGGCTGCCGGCCGACTCCTCGTCGAGGGGCACCGAGACCGCGGGCAGCTTCGCGGGAGCCTTCTTGCGCGACCCGACACGGACGCCCTCGGCGTCCAGCAGCACGTAGCGCCCGTCGTCCGGGACCGCCGCCACCGGTACCCGCGCGGTCAGGACGACGTCCAGCCCCTGGGGCCACGACCGCGTCACCGTCACGTCCTTGACACCGCGCATCTGCAGGATCTCGTCGCGCATCGCCGCCGTGTCGACCCGCAGCAACGGGGTGCCCGCGGAAGCCTCGGCCACCGCCCGCACCGCGTCCGGGTCCACCGTGCTGCCCTCGCCGGTCACGGTGACGTCCGAGCGCTCGAGGGCCAGCAGGTCCGACCAGCCCACGACCCATCCCGCACCGCCGAGCATCGCGAGGACGAGCACGACCGCGACGACCGCGCGCCAGGAACGATGACGCCGCATCGCCGAGCGCTCGGCGAGCCGGTCGGCCATCGTCGCCGAGACACGCGCCGGGGAGTCCGCGCTCCCGGACGCCCCTCCCCGGCCGGCGGTACCCGGGCCGCCGGCGCGCGCGGCCGGACGAGAGGACCGTTCGACCGCACGACCGGGCGACGACGCCGGGCGCCGCGACGCCGACGACGCACTGCCCACCGACGCGGCACTGGCTGACGACCCCGCCTTCCTCCCCGAGGTGCCGCTCGGCGACGCCGTGCCCGTCCCGCCCGCAGGACGCGGCGGGCGCTGGGGCGTGCGAGGGCGAGGTGGCGGGCGCATCACCCCATGGTCGCGCCGTCGGCCGCGGTGTCCGAGCCCGCCACGCCGTGGCGCCGGGCGAGGTGGTCGAGGATCACCCCGCCGAGCTCGGTCACGTCCCCCGCGCCGACGGTGAGGAGCACGTCGCCCGGACGAGCCAGGCCGGCCGCTGCCCGCGCGGCCGCCAACCGGTCCTCGACCGGTCGCAGGCTCCCGCCCGAGATGGTCCCCCGCGACAGGTCCGTGATGGTCCGCGCGGTGACGGCCGGGTCGTGGTCCTCACGGGCCCGGTACACGCCGGTCACGACCACCTCGTCCGCGAGCGCCAGGGCCTGGGCGAACCGGTCCGCGAAGGCCTGCGTGCGCGAGTACAGGTGCGGCTGGAAGAGCACGATCACCCGCCCCGCGCCGGCGACCGGCCGTGCCGCGCGCAGCAGCGCCTCGATCTCGGTGGGGTGGTGGTCGTAGCTGTCGAAGACCCGCACGCCGTCGGCGGCGCCCCGCGGCTCGAACCGGCGCCCGGTGCCGACGAACCCGGCCGCCCCGCGCACGGCGTCGACGGCGGACACACCCAGCAGCGTGGCGGCGACGACCGCGGCGGTGGCGTTGAGCGCGTTGTGCGCGCCAGGGACCTGCAGGTCGAGCGCAAGGGGGGCAGGGCCGAGCGGACCGCCGTGCACCGCGGCGCGGACCGTCCCGGCGCCGACGACGACGTCCCGCACGGCGACGTCGGCCCCGTCGCTCGTGCCGTAGGTGACCACGCGCCGCCCGGCGGCCCGGTGGGTGGCGGCGAGCCGGGCGGACCCGGGGTCGTCGGCGCACGCCACGAGCCAGCCGTCGGAGGTGATCTGTGCCGCGAAGTCGACGAAGGCCTGCTCGAACGCCGCCTGGGAGCCGTAGTGGTCGAGGTGGTCGGCCTCGACGTTGGTCACGACCGCGACCGTCGGCGCGTAGTTGAGGAACGAACCGTCGGACTCGTCGGCCTCCGCGACGAGCACGTCGGAGGTCCCGGCGTGCCCCCCGGGCACCGCGTGCTCGCCACCCTCGGCCCGGACGCGCACCGTCCCCCCGATCGCGAACGACGGGTCCATGCCCCCGGCACGCAGCACCACCGCGACCATCGCCGACGTCGTGGTCTTGCCGTGCGCCCCGGCCACGGCCACCGCTCGGCGGTCGGCCATGAGCGAGGCCAGCGCCTCGGAGCGGTGCAGGACCCGCAGCCCGGCCGTGCGGGCCGCCGCCAGCTCGGGGTTCGACTCGCGCACCGCCGACGACACGACGACGGTGTCGACCGACGCGCTCCCGTCCGCGGCGAGGACGTGGGCGGCGTCATGACCCACCCACACCCGGACGCCGTCGGACCGCAACGCCGCGAGCGCCGGGCCCTCCACGGCGTCGGAGCCCTGGACGGGCAGGCCACGGGCGGCGAGCAGCCGCGCGACCACCGACATCCCCGCCCCGCCCACACCCACGAGGTGGACGCGGCCGAGGTCGTCCAGGGGCACCGGGCGCCGGTCCCGCCCCGCACCGGGAGGGCTCATCGCGAGCCGCCGTCGACGGCGCGGGCCACGAGGTCGGCCACCCGGGCGGCGGCGTCCCGGACCCCGACCGACCGGGCGGCGGTGGCCATGGACGCGAGCCGCTCGCCGTCGCCCACCAGACCTGGCACGTAGTCCGCCACCCAGGCGGCGTCGAGCTGCGCGTCCTCCACGAGCAGGCCACCGCCGGCGCCGACGACGCCCGCCGCGTTGAGCCGTTGCTCGCCGTTGCCGACGGGCAGCGGCACGTAGACGGCCGGCAGGCCGAGGGCCGCAAGCTCGCACACGGTGCCCGCACCGGACCGTGCCACCACCAGGTCGCAGGCGGCCAGGCCCTGGTGCATCTCGGACAGGTACTCGCGCACCTGGTACCGCGCCGCCTCGTGCCCTCCGGCGGCCACAGCACGGTCGACGGCGTCGCGCACGGCGTCCGACTTGCCGCGTCCGGTCAGGTGCAGCACCTGCACCCCGGCGCCGAGCAGCGCCTCGGCTGCTCCCGCCACCGCTTCGTTGACGCGCACGGCCCCGGACGAGCCGCCCGTGACGAGCACCGTCGGCAGGGACGCGTCGAGGCCGAGGGCGTCCGCCGCCCGGGTACGGGCGCCCACCGGGTCGGCCTCGCGCTCGTCGACGAGCGCGGCGATCTCCGCTCGCAGCGGGAGCCCGACGCAGGTCGACCCGGGCAGGGCCGTCTGCTCGAACGTCGTCGCGACGGCCGCGGCCCACCGCGCCCCCAGCCGGTTCGCCAGCCCCGGCCGAGCGTTCTGCTCGTGGATCACCACGGGCACGCCGCGCCGCCGCGCCGCCAGGTAGGCCGGCGTGGAGACGTACCCGCCGAAGCCGACCACGGCCTGCGCGCCGATCTCGTCGATCGCCGCCTCGGCGGCCCGGACGGCCGTGCCGAGGCGCCCCGGCAGCCGCAGCAGGTCGACGCTCGGGCGGCGCGGCAGCGGTACCCGAGGGATCTCGCGCAGCTCGTACCCGCGGGCCGGGACGAGGTCGGCCTCCAGGCCGGACGCCGTGCCCAGCACGAGGAAGGACGCGTCGGGCTCGCGAGCACGCAGCTCGTCGGCGACGGCGAGCAGAGGGTTGACGTGGCCGGCGGTCCCACCACCGGCCAGCACGACGGATCGCACAGAGGAGCTGTTCACCCCACGGACCCTACCGGGCGCGCGACCGTCCACGGCCGAGCACCGTCAACGACCGCCGCACGACGCCGCCGCGGGCCGCGAACGCCTCGGCGGCCCCCGGCTCGTCCCGGGCGAACGAGATCACCATGCCGAGCGCCACGAGCGTCGCGATGAGGGCCGAACCGCCCGCCGAGACGAGCGGCAGCGGGACACCGATGACGGGGAAGACCCCGACGACCACCCCGATGTTGAGGAACGCCTGACCCACGATCCAGCAGGCGACCGCCGCCGTGGTGATCTTCACGAACGGGTCCGGGTGCCGCCGGACCACCCGGGCCATCGCCACGCCCAGCACGGCGAACAGCGCGAGCACCAGCAGGGTGCCCAGCAGCCCGAGCTCCTCGCCGATGATGGCGTAGATGAAGTCGTTGTGCGCCTCGGGCAGGTAGCGCCACTTCTCGCGGCTCGCGCCCAGCCCGACGCCGAAGAGCCCACCGGTCCCGAGCCCCCACAGCCCGTGCAGCGACTGGTAGCACTGGTCCTGCACGTCGGCGCACCCGTTGTAGACGGTGAGGATGCGCTCCATGCGGTTGGCGTTGCCGTACACGAAGAAGTACCCGACGACGAAGGCTCCGGCGGCCGCCCCGAGCGCGAGCAGACGCGACGGAGCGCCCGCCACCCAGAGCGCGCCCGCCACCAGACCGGCGATGACCAGGACGGTGCCCAGGTCGTTGCCCGCCATCACCAGCCCGAGCACCAGGAGCGACCCCGGCACCGCCGGCACGAGCGCGTGACCCCACGACCCGAGCAGGTGCTGCTTGCGCCCCAGCACGAAGCCCAGCCACACCGCCAGGGCCAGCTTGCTGATCTCCGCGGGCTGCAGCGAGAACCCGCCGCCCAGGTAGATCCAGCCCACGTTGCCGCCGGCGCCGCGCGCGAGCGCCGGCACGAGGGTGAGGGACTGCAGCGCGACCGCCGCGACGAGCGCCGGCCAGGCCATCCTGCGGTACCAGCGCACGGGGATCCGCGTCGCCACGACCGCCAGCGGGACACCGATGAGCGCGAACCGCGCCTGCTTCAGGCCCTCGGCCCACGCGGGGTCCCCGGCGGCGATCGACGTGACCGTCGAGCTCGAGAACACCATGACCAGCCCGATGACGAGCAGCAGTCCGGTCGCCCCGACGAGCAGGTAGTAGCTGGTCACCGTGGAGTTCCACTGCCCGAGCCACGGCCGGTCGGTGGTGCGCGACCCCGTGGTGGTGGCCATCGTGCTCCCTACGCCAGGTCCGACACCGCGGCGGTGAAGGCGTCACCCCGCTCGGCGTAGGACGAGAACTGGTCCATGGACGCCCCTGCCGGTGCGAGCAGCACGGTGTCGCCGGGGACGGCGAGCTCCCGCGCGGCTCTGACCGCCCGGTGCATCACCGTCCCAGTGTCGCCGGGATCGATCACCACGAGCGGGACCTCGGGTGCGTGTCGCGTCAGCGCGTCCGTCCAAGGTGTCGGGTCGGCCCCGACGACGACGGCGGCCCGCAGCCGGTCGGCCCGGGTCGAGACCAGCTCGTCGAAGGACGCCCCCTTGGCGAGCCCGCCCGCGACCCACACCGCGCTGCCCGGCGCGCAGGCCGCCAGGGCGGCGGCCGCCGCGTGGGCGTTCGTGGCCTTGGAGTCGTCGACGTACGCCACGCCGTCGAGCGTGCGCACGACGGCGGCGCGGTGCGCGTCGGGGCGGAAGGCCCGCAGCCCGTCACGCACCACATGTGCCTCGACACCGTGGGCGCGGGCGAGCGCCGCGGCGGCCAGCGCGTCGGCGACGACGTGCGCCGCGGCGCCGTCCGGCCCGAGGTGCGCGAGGTCCGCCAGCGTGCCGAGCTCCGCAGCCGTGCGCTGCCGGTCGCGGGCGTCGGCGGGAGCGTGGAAGGCACGGTCGACGAGCACGTCCTCGACGACGCCGATCTGCCCGGGACCCGGGGAGCCCAGCGTGAACCCGACGGCGCGAGCACCCTCCGCGACGTCGGCGTCCCGCACGAGCTGCTCGGTGCGCGGGTCCGCCACGTTGTACACGCAGGCAACCCGCGCCCCGTGGAAGACGCGCCCCTTCGCGGCGGCGTAGGCCTCCATGGACCCGTGCCAGTCGAGATGGTCCGCGGCCACGTTGAGCACCGCGCCGGCCTCGACCGCCATCGACGTCGTGTGGTGCAGCTGGAAGCTGGAGAGCTCGACGGCGAGCACGTCGAGCCCGGGGTCCTGGGCCGCGGCGAGCACCGGGGTGCCGACGTTGCCCACGGCGGTGGTCCGCAGCCCGGCCGCCGTGAGGATCGACGCGAGCATCTGCACCGTGGTGGTCTTGCCGTTGGTGCCGGTCACGGCCAGCCACGGAGCGCCCGCGCGCAGCCGCCAGGCGAGCTCCACCTCGCTCCAGACCGGCACGCCGGCGGACCGGGCCGCCGCGAGCAGCGGGGCCGACGGCGGCCACCCCGGCGAGACGACCAGCAGGTCGGCGGCCGCCACCAGGCGCCCGGCGACACCGGCGTCGGTGGCGTCCGGGCCGCCGACGTCGGCGTCGGCGGCCCGGGAGTCGACCGTCACGACCGAGGCGGCCCGGCCCCGCAGGGCGGAGACCACCGCGCGACCGGTCACCCCCAGCCCGGCCACCACCACGCGGGCGCCGTCCACCGGTCCGTCCGTGCCATGGGCACTCCCGGCGCCGCGTGCGCGGTCGGTCAACTGACGACCCACTCGGCGTAGAAGACCCCCATGCCGAGCGCGGCGAAGAACCCGGCGATGAGCCAGAAGCGGATGACGATCGTCACCTCGCCCCATCCGGACAGCTCGAAGTGGTGGTGCAGCGGCGCCATCTTGAACACCCGTCTGCCGGTGAGCTTGAACGACCCGATCTGGATGATGTCGCTCATCACGATGATGACGAAGAGGCCACCGATGATCGCCGCCAGGATCTCCGTGCGGGTGAGGATCGACAGCCCGGCCAGGGCGCCGCCCAGCGCCAGCGAGCCGGTGTCCCCCATGAAGATCTTCGCCGGGCTCGCGTTCCACCACAGGAAGCCCACGCAGGCCCCCATGATCGCGGCGGCGACGATCGCCAGGTCCTGCGGGTCGCGCACCTCGTAGCAGCCCGGCCCGGCCGCGGCGGCCCGCTGGCACGACTGGTTCAGCTGCCAGATCCCGACCAGGACGTAGGCGCCGAACACGATCAACGAGGACCCGGTGGCGAGCCCGTCGAGACCGTCGGTGAGGTTCACGGCGTTCGACCACGCCGTGATGAGGAAGTTAGCCCACACGACGAAGAGGATCAGGCCGACCGTCGCGCCCGCGAACGCGAGGTCGAGGTTCGTGTCGCGCAGGAACGAGATCCGCGTGGAGGCCGGCGTCCGCGAGTTCGCGTTGGGGAACTGCAGGGCCAGCACCGCGAACGAGATCCCGACGAAACCCTGGCCGACGATCTTGGCGCGCGCCGTCAGCCCGAGCGACCGCTGCTTGCGGATCTTGGTGAAGTCGTCCAGGAACCCGACCAGCCCGAGCCCCGTCATGAGGTACAGCGCCAGCAGCGCCGAGGCGCTCGGGGGCCGGCCCGCGAGCACCATGGACGCGGCCACCCCGAGCAGGGTCGCCCCGATGATGACCACACCGCCCATGGTGGGCGTGCCGCGTTTGGTGAAGTGCGCCGTCGGACCGTCCTGCCGGACGAACTGGCCGTAGTTGCGGCGTACCAGGAACTTGATGAACAGCGGCGTGCCGAGCAGCGCGACGAGGAGCGACACGCCGGCGGCGGCGAGGACGGCGATCACGCGCGGGCCTCCACGAGCTGGTCGGCCAGCCGCCACAACCCGGAGCCCTGGGACGCCTTGACGAGCACGACGTCGCCGTCGGTCAGCTCGGCGTCGAGCACCTCGAGCGCAGCCTCGAGATCGGGCACGAAGACCGACTCCTCTCCCCAGGACCCCTCCTGCTGGGCTCCCTCGTGGACGTGGTACGCCCCCTCGCCGACGACGACGAGGCGCTTGACGTTGAGCCGGACCGCGAGCCGACCGATCGCGTCGTGCTCGACACGTGCGGCGTCACCGAGCTCGAGCATCTCCCCCACGACGGCGACCGACCGGCGGGTGCGCCCCGCCATCACCGCCAGGGTACGCAACGCGGCACGCATCGAGTCCGGGTTCGCGTTGTAGGAGTCGTCGACGACCGTCACCCCGTCCGGACGCTCGGTGACCGCCATGCGGTGCGGGCTCAACGGGGTCGCCGTCGAGAGCCGGGCGGCGGCGTCCTCGACCGTCACCCCGAGCCGTCGAGCCGCCGCCGCGGCGGCCAGCGCGTTCGTGACGTGGTGCGCGCCCACGAGACGCAGCGCGACGGGTGCCTCCCCGTCGGCGGTCACCAGCGTGAACCGAGCCCGTCCGGCGTCGACCGTGACGTCCCGCGCACGGACGTCCGCCGACGGGATCGTCCCGAAGGTGACCACCGTCGTGGACGGGTCGGCCCGTCCGGCCATCGCGGACACCCGGGAGTCGTCGACGTTCAGCACCACCGTGCCGCCGGGTCGCACGCCCTCGACCATCTCGCCCTTGGTCCGGGCGATCGCCTCCACGTCGCCGAACCGGCCGAGGTGCGCCGTCCCGACCGCCAGCACGACGCCGACGTCCGGCGGGGCGATGCGCGTCAGGTCGGCGATGTTGCCGGGCGCGTCGGCACCCATCTCCAGGACCAGGACACGCGTCGCGGGCGTGGCCCGCAGCACCGTCAGCGGCAGGCCGATCTCGTTGTTGAACGACCCGGCCGGCACGACGATCGCGTCGGCGCCGGTGTCCGGGGCGAGGAGCTGACCGAGCAGGTCCTTCGTGGTCGTCTTGCCGACCGAGCCGGTCACGGCCACGACCCGCACGTCGCCGTCGGTGCGCAGCCGGGCGAGCACCGTGCGGGCGAGCTCGCCGAGCGCTACCTCGACGTCCGCGACGACCACGCAGGGCACACCGTCGAGCGGACGGGTGGTCAGGGCCAGCGCGGCACCCGCCCCCACCGCGGCCGCGGCGAAGTCGTGGCCGTCGGCCCGCTCCCCGGCCACGGCGACGAACAGCGCACCCGGCGCGACCTGACGCGAGTCGACGACCACCGGCCCGGTCACGGGCACGGCGCCGTCCGCGTGCAGCGTCCCGGTGGTCGCGGCGGCGACCTCGGCGGCGGTGAGCTCGATCATGCGGAAGGGGTCCTCTCTGAGCGGGCACGCAGGGCGGTGCGTGCCTCGACACGGTCGTCCAGGGCGACGTCGACGCCCCGGACCTCCTGGATGGTCTCGTGGCCCCGGCCCGCGACGAGCACGGTGTCCGCCGGGCCGGCCTCGAGCACGGCGCGGCGGATCGCCGCGTCCCGCGGCGCGGTCTCCACGACGGTGACCTCGCGTCCCGCCGCCCGGGCCGTCTCCTGCGCAGCCGTCGCGCCGGCGAGCACCTCGCCCCGGACCTTCGCGGCGTCCTCGTCGTGCGGGTCGTCGTCGGTCAGCACGACGACGTCGGCGCCCGCGACCGCGGCGGCGCCCATCGCGGGCCGCTTGCCGGGGTCGCGGTCCCCGGTGGCTCCGAAGACGACGACGAGCCGTCCGGCCGTGGTGGGCCGCAGCGCCGCCAGCGCGAGCTCCACGGCGTCGGTGTTGTGCGCGAAGTCGACGACCACCCGCGGGTGCCCGTCGCCGCCGGCGCCGACCACCTCCATCCGGCCCGGGACCCGGGCCGACAGCCCGTCGACCGTGGTGAGCGCCGCCGACACGTCGGCGAGCGGGACGCCGGAGGCCAGCACCATGACGACCGCGAGGGCGGCGTTGGCCACGTTGAAGGCGCCCGGCAGCGAGGTGGAGGTCCGCAACGTGCGACCGTCCGCGTGCGTGAGCGTGAAGGCCGAGCCCGTGCCGTGCGGCGTGACGTCCGACACGCTCCAGTCGGCGACCGGGGCCTCGCCCTCGGCCGCGACCGTGCGCACCGTCTCGACGGGCACCCCGGCGGTCGCCGCCATCCGTTCACCCCAGGCGTCGTCCACGACGACGACCCCCCGCCGGGAGCGCGCGGGCGTGAAGAGCTCCGCCTTGGCCGCGAAGTAGGTCGGCAGGTCGCCGTGGAAGTCCAGGTGGTCCTGGCTGAGGTTGGTGAAGCCCGCCACGTCGAAGACGATCCCGTCGACGCGGTGCATCGCGACCGCGTGGGACGAGACCTCCATGGCGAGGGCGTCCACGCCGACCTCGCGCATGGTCGCCAGCAGCGCCTGCAGGTCCGCGGCCTCGGGGGTCGTCAGGCGGCTGGGCAGCACCCGGTCGCCCGCCCGGGTCTCGACGGTGCCGACGAGCCCCGACCGGTGGCCCAGCGCCCGCAGCAGGTGGTCCACCTGGTACGTCGTGGTCGTCTTGCCGTTGGTGCCGGTCACCCCGAACGTGGCCAGGTGCTCGGCCGGCTCGCCGTGCACCCACGCCGCCACGGGCCCGAGCACCACCCGGGGGTCGTCCGTGACCAGGACGGGCACCGTGAGGCCGCCGAGCGCCGCGGCGCCGTCGCGGTCCGTGAGCACGGCGGTGGCGCCGCGCCGGACGGCGTCCTCGGCGAACCCGGCACCGTGGCTGCGGGCACCGGGCAGAGCGACGAACAGGTCGCCCGGCGCCACCACCCGGTTGTCGCTCGCCACCGCGGAGACCGTCGTCCCGGGCGGGACGCCGTCGGCCGCGTCCGTCCCGGCCGTGGTCGGGTCGGACGCCGCGGCCAGGTCGAACGCCGCGGCCAGGTCGGCGAGCCGACGCGGGACAGGATCCGCGGGACGGATGCGGTCGGTCGGGGATGTCACGGGGTAGAACTTACCTGCTGCGAGCAGGTCACCAGGTCAGCGGGAACTGGTCGACGGGCTCGGTGGAGGGCGGGACACCCTCCTTGCGCAGCGTGAAGCCCATGAGCTCGCTGAAGACCGGCGCCGCGACCACCCCGCCGTAGATCGACGACCGCGGGCTCCTGAGGAACACCGAGACCGTGTAGCGCGGGTCGTCCGCGGGGGCCACGCCGATGTACGAGGCCATGTAGGTGGTCCCCCCGTTCTCGAACATCTGCGCCGTCCCCGTCTTGCCGGCGACCCGGTAGCCCGGCACCTGGGCGGCCGACCCCGTCCCCTCCTCGCTGGTCGCTGCCTCCAACATCGTCAGGACGTCGGCCGCCGTCTCCTCGGAGACCACCCTGGTGCCCTCGCCCGGGTCGGCGTCCGTGAGGACGCCGTCGGCCGTCTGGGTGCCGTCCAGGAGGGTCGCAGGCATCTGCACGCCCCCGTTGGCGATCGTGGAGAAGACCTGCGTGGCCTGCATGGCGCTGACGGCCACGCCCTGGCCGAACAGGATCGTGTAGGGGGTGCGGTTCTCGACGTCGTCGATGTCCTCGTCCGGCAGCAGGCCCGCGCTCTCACCGGCCATCCCCAGCGCCGTCCGCTCGCCGAACCCGAACTTGCGCAGGTAGTCGTAGCGCACGGCGAACGGGATCTCCTGCCCCATCATCACCGTGCCGGTGTTCGACGACTGCGCGAGGATCCCGGCGAGCGTCCACCGCTCGACCGGGTGCGAGTGGGAGTCGCGGAACGTCTCGCCGTCCACGGTGTAGGTGTCGGGCACCTCGAACTGGTCGGTGGGCTCCCAGTAACCGCCCTCGAGGGCTGCCGCGGCCGAGATCACCTTGCCCGTCGACCCGGGCTCGAAGACGACGCTCACGGCTCGCGACCCGTCGGCGACGGCAGCGGTCGACCGGTCGTTCGGGTCGACACCGCCCGAGTCCGCCATCGCGAGGACCTCACCGGTGCGCAGGTCGTGGACGATGGCCATGCCGTACGCCGCGCCGGTGTCGCGCACCGCCTCGTCGAGCAGCTCCTCCGCCTTCCACTGCACGTCCCCGTCGATCGTGAGCCGGACGTCCTGGCCGGGCACCGCCGGGACCGACTCGATCTCCGAGCCCGGGATGGGCACGCCGTCGCGCCCCCGCTCGAAGGTGCGGGTGCCGTCGGTCCCGGCCAGCACGTCGTCGAACGCGGCCTCGACACCGCCCTGACCGTCCATCTCGGAGTTCACGTAGCCCAGGATCGGTCCGGCGACCGCCCCGGAAGGGTAGGTCCGCTTCGAGCTCAGCTCGGTGCGGATGTACACCCGCAGGTCCAGCTCGGCGACGGCCCGCTGCACCTCCGGCACCACGCCCTCCTTGAGCTTGACGTACCGGTCCTCGCCGTTGAGCTTGGCCGCGAGCGTCTCCTTCGGCTCGCCCAGCACCGGACCCAGCAGCTGGGCGATGCCCAGGGCGCCGTCCTGCACCGGCTCCCCGTCGGCGTCGTGCCGGGAGTTGCCCCGGAAGTTCTGGATCGACTCCTGGTCCGCGATGATCGTGTACCGGTCGACCGACGTGGCCAGCACGGTGCCGTCGCGGTCCAGGACGTCGCCCCGGTGGGCAGGCGTGACCTGGGTGACGAGCCGGTCCTGCTGAGCCTCGGAGGCCAGCGCCGCGCCCTGGACCACCTGGACCTGGACCAGCCGGCCGACGAACACCGTCAGCACGAGCGCGGCCAGCACGATGAGCCACCGCTGGCGGCGTGCCGGGTCTCCGGGGCCACGTCGCGGCGCGGGCCGCGCGCCCGGACGCCGGCCGGGACCGGAGCCCCGGCCCGTGGCGCCGGTGCCGCGCGTCGTCCGGCCCCGGCCGGTGGCTCGCCTCGTCACTCCTCGATCTTGCGTCCGCACCGGCCCGGACCCGCGGGGCCGCCCCGGGCGTGTCGCACTCACGGTTTCTCCGCGGTCCCCGCGACGACCTCGCCCTCGGCCACCGAGAGCATGGTCATGTCCTCGGCCGGGACCATGCCGAGCCGGTTCGCCTCCTCGGCGAGGGACGACTCGGCCGTCCGCAGCTCCGCCTGGACCTCCTGGACGTCCTGGGCGACCAGCCCCACCTCACGCTGCAGGCGCGACATCTCGTACGAGCCACGCGCCATCGTCGTGTTGAGCAGCAGGGCGGCGAGCAGCGCGCCGACGAGGACCAGCGCGCACAGCACCATGAACGGGACGCCGGAGGTCGCCTGCAACGGGGCCCGGACGGCGTCGAGACGACGTCCGGCACCGCCCTCGACGGCGGTCAGCGGCGCACGCCGAGGCGTCGGCTCCCCGCGGCGCTCGGGGATGGTCGCGGGGGCTCGCAGGGCGCTCATCGCGACTCCTTCCGTGGGGTGCTGCCGAGCAGGTGGTCAGGTGTGGGGCGCAGGCGCCGGGCGGCCCGCAGCCGGACCGAAGCGGAGCGCGGGTTGCGCTCCAGCTCGGCGTCGTCGGCCTCCTCGGCGCCGCGGGTCAGCGCCTCGAGGTACGGCCGGTGGGTCTCGGGCTCGACCGGGAGACCGGCCGGGGCGCTCGAGGTGGTGCCGCGGGCGATCGCCCGCTTGACGATCCGGTCCTCGAGCGAGTGGTAGGACTCCACGACGATCCGGCCGCCGACGGCGAGCGCCTCGATCGCCGCGGGCACCGCGTGCTCGAGCACCTCCAGCTCCCCGTTGACCTCGATGCGCAGCGCCTGGAAGGTGCGCTTGGAGGGGTTGCCGCCGGTGCGGCGCGCGGCGGCCGGGATCGCGGCGCGAACGGTCTCGGCGAGCTCGGCCGTGCGTTCCCACGGCCGTTCCTCGCGCCGGCGGACCAGCGCACGGGCGACGCGGGGCGCGAAACGCTCCTCGCCGTACACCCGCAGGATCCTCGCGAGGTCACGCTCGTCGTACGTGTTGAGCACGTCGGCCGCCGTCATCCCGCGCGACTGGTCCATCCGCATGTCGAGGGGCGCGTCCTGGGCGTACGCGAACCCGCGGTCCGCCTCGTCGAGCTGCAGCGACGAGACGCCGAGGTCCATGAGCACGGCCTGCACGAGCCCGTCGGCGGTGCCCGCGTGCTCGGCCGCGACGTCGACGACCTCGTCGTAGACGGCGTGGACCGGTGTGAAGCGGTCGCCGAACCGAGCGAGACGGACGGACGCCAGCTCCAGCGCCTGCCGGTCGCGGTCCACCCCCAGCACGCGAGCGGTGGGGACCTGCTCGAGGACGGCCTCCGTGTGCCCGCCCATCCCGAGGGTGCAGTCCACGAGCACGCTGCCCCGCTCGGCGAGCGCCGGGGCGAGCAGGTCGACGCAGCGCTGCAGCAGCACCGGGACGTGCCGGTCCCGCGCGGGCCGTGCGGCGTCGTCGTCGTGCGTGCTCATGCTGCCTCCCCTCGTCGCTCCTGCGGGTCACGTCCGCCCGGTCAGGTCTCCCTCCGCGTCGTTCTGCCGCCGGGGAAGTGGCGGCAGACCCTCGCGGGAGGAGGCCTCGCCGTGCGGGCCGCCGTGTCGTCGATCTGCTGTCGTGCTGTTGTCTTGCCCTCGTGCCCTCGTGCTTCCGGTCCCGTCAGAACTGCAGGTCGGGGAAGATCTCCTCGGCCACGTCGGAGTACGACGACTCCTGCTCGGCCAGGTAGGTCTCCCACGCCCGGGCGTCCCAGACCTCCACCCGGGTGCCGGCACCGATCACCGCGACGTCCCGGTCGAGACCTGCGTACTCGCGCAACGCCGCGGGGATGACCACACGGCCCTGCTTGTCCGGCACCTCGTCGCTCGCCCCCGACAGGAACACGCGCAGGTAGTCGCGCGCCTGCCGGCTGGTGACCGGCGCCTGCCGGACCTGCTCGTACATGCGGGAGAACTCGTCCATCGGCAGCAGGAACAGGCAGCGCTCCTGTCCTCGCGTCATGACGAGCCCTGCGGCGAGACGGGCACGGAACTTCGCCGGAAGGATGAGCCGGCCCTTCTCGTCGAGCCGAGGGGTGTACGTGCCGAGAAGCAGCCCTGTGCCCGGGAACTGGTCCCCCAGTACTCCTGCCACGGTCCGCACCTCCCCTCGGGCTCCCGCTTCCTCCACGCTACTCCACTTTGCTCCACCAGGCGCGCCACAGGATGGGTAGTGGTGCCCATCCGGCGCGCTGCGTCGCCGTCGACGCAGGTCACGCGCCACTCACCGCGGTGGAGGGCGGTGGAGGGCTCTGCGCGTCGCCACGTGACCGAGGTCACGCGCAGGTCACGGAGCGACTAGGCTGCTCACAGCACCTGACGCACGATCCGGAGGGCCACCTGTGCACACCGACCACCCCGCCAGCGCCGTCAGCGCGGGCCAGCCTCCGGTCGACCCCGGCCCCGACGCGCTCCGCGCCGGTCTGAGTGAGCTCGTCGCCGCGACCGGCCGGGTGCGCCAGGCGGTCGAGTCCGTGGTCACCGGCCGGCCCGACCTCGCCCGCGTCACCGTCGCCGTGCTCCTCGCCGGGGGCCACCTGCTCGTCGAGGACGTCCCCGGCGTGGGCAAGACCACCCTCGCCAAGGCCCTCGCCCGGACCATCGACTGCCGCGTCGGACGGGTGCAGTTCACCCCCGACCTGCTGCCGAGCGACCTGACCGGCGTGAACATCTACCGTTCCACCACCGGGGAGTTCGAGTTCCGCCCCGGACCGGTGTTCAACAACGTCGTGATCGGCGACGAGATCAACCGTGCCTCGCCCAAGACCCAGTCCGCCCTGCTCGAGTGCATGGAGGAGGGGCAGACGACGGTCGACGGCACCACCTACCCGCTGCCGCGGCCGTTCCTCGTCGTCGCGACGCAGAACCCGGTCGAGATGGAGGGGACCTACCCGCTGCCGGAGGCCCAGCGCGACCGGTTCATGGCCCGGCTCGCGGTCGGCTACCCGGACAACGCCGCCGAGATGCGCATGCTGGACTCGCAGCAGGCGGCCGACCCGTTCGCGCACCTCGAACCCGTCACGTCCGCGGAGGCGATGACCCGGTACGCCGGCTGGATCCGCGCCGTGCACGCGTCCCCTGCCGTCAAGCAGTACATCATCGACCTCGCGGTCGGGACGCGTGACCACGCGGGTCTGCGGCTGGGCGCCTCCCCCCGTGCCTCACTCCAGCTCCTCCGGGTCGCCAAGGCCCACGCGGCGATGGCAGGACGCCTGCACGTCCTGCCGGACGACGTCCAGGCGCTCGCCGTCCCCGTGCTGGCGCACCGGCTCATCCTCTCGACGGAGTCGCGGCTCGCCGGGGTGAGCGCCACGGACGTCGTCCGGGACGTCGTCGAGCGGACGGTCGTGCCGGCAGAGGCCGCCGTGCCCGCCCCGACGCGGCGCCCGGCCGTCGGCAGGCCCTCCGGCCCGAGCCGCTGAGATGTCGCGGCAGCACCCGGGCGCGCAGGAGCGCGCCGGGCAGCGCACCGGACACCGAGGCACCGGACGGCGCGTCGGCACCGCGCTGCGGCAGCTGGCGCGGGTCCGTCCGACCGGTCGCGGCGGCGCGCTCGTGGTCGCGGGCGTCGTCCTCGCGGCGACCGGGGTCGTCCTCGACCTGCCCGACCTCGTCGGGCTCGGGGCAGCGGGAGTCCTGAGCGTCGCCGCCGCCTGCGTCGCACTGGGATGGCAGCGCCTCGACGCCGGCCGCGGTGCCCTGGACGTCGAGCGGCACATCGAGCCCGACCCCGTTGTCGCCGGCCGGTCGGCGACCACCCGGCGAGCACGGGCCCGGACCGGGGCCGCGTACGAGCGCCTGGCACGTCTGCGGCTCTCGGAGCAGGCGGCCCACGAGCTCGCGGGGCCCTCCGGCATCCGGGCACGGGTCCGCACCCACCCGGACCACATCGCGGTCCAGTACTCGCTCGCCCCCGCCCGACGGGGGCGGTGGCCGCTGGGACCGGTCCTGACCACCCGGACCGACGTGTTCGGGCTCGCGCGGACCACCCAGCCGCTCGGCCCCGCGACCAGGGTGTCGGTCTGGCCCCGGACCACCGCGCTCTCGGCCCGCACGGCGGCGCTCGGCGACGTCGACCGAGCCGCCGCCGGGGCCCGGCTCGCCTCCAGCGACGACTCGGTGCTGCGGGAGTACGTCCCGGGCGACGACCCCCGCCGGGTGCACTGGGCGGGCTCGGCCCGGCAGGGCCGGCTCATGGTGCGTGCGGACGAGAGCGCCGGCCTGCGACCGGCGACCGTCCTGCTGGACCGCCGGCTCCTCGCCCCGCCCGCGGAGAACCGTCCCGGTGCGCGCCCACCGAGCCGGCCGCAGGTCGACGACGGCGAGTGGGCCGTCGAGCTCGCCGCCTCCGTGGCGACCTCGTTCCTCGGCGCGGGACACCCCACGAGGCTCGTCGCCACCAGCACCGTGCCGACGCGCACCGAGCACGCGTCCGGGCGCCGGAGCGGCCACGCCCAGATCCTCGACGCGACGGTCGACCTCACCGGCGTCCGTGGCGCCGCGGCCGACGAGGCGCTGACCACCACGGTCCGGGCGTTGCGGGCGGACCGAGTCCGTGCGGAGGTCACCGTCGCCGTGCTCGGCCCCCTCGGCGAGGGCCCGCGGCACGCGGTCGCGTCACTGGGGGCCGACGGCACCTCCTGGGCGTTGCTCCTGGTACCCCGTGAACCGGGGAGCCGCCACGACGTGGAGCCCACCGTGGACGACCTGCGCGCGGCCGGCTGGCGTGTCACGACCTGCTCCGCGGGCACCCCCGTCGAACGCGTCTGGGCGACACTGACGGAGCACGTCGCATGATCCCCGCGTACGCCGGCCCGACGGTCCGGCTCGTCGCGGCCACCGCCCTGGTGGCGTCGGCGGTGGCCGCCTCGATGTTCGCCCTCACCGCCCTGGTGCTCCCCGGCGACTGGGTCCGCACCGGGCTCACCGGCATCGCGCTGGTCGCCGTCGCCACCGGCCTCACGCGCGCCCTGCTCGAGCGCAGGTCTCGTCGGCGCGACCGCCGCGACACCGGCACGGGCTCCGTCGTGCCGACCCTCGTCGGCACCGTGGTCGCCGGTTGGTACGTGCTGGCGCACTACGGCGGCCCCACCTCCCGGCCGGAGCTGCTCGTCGGGCCGGAGAGCCTCGCCCGGGTGGTCGACCGTCTCGGCGACGCGGGCGAGATCATCCGGTCCGAGGTCGCTCCGGTGCCCGGCACGCTGCCGATCACCCTGCTGACGGTGGGCGGGACGCTGGCGGTGCTGCTGCTCGCGGACGCGCTGGCCGGCGGCCTGCGCTGGCCGGCTGCCGTCGGGCTCCCGCTGCTCGCCCTGTGGTGCCCCCCGCTGGTGCTCGTCGGAGAGGTGCCGACCGGCGTGTTCGTCGTGGTGGTGACCGCGCTGCTCCTGCTGCTGTCCGTCTCGATCGACGACCGCAGGCCCCCGCGGGTCGAGAGACCCCCCGCTTCCGTGCGACGGGCCGAGGGCGCCCGGAGCCTCGCGACGACCGCGGTCGCACTGGTGGTCGCCCTGACCGCGGGCGTGGTGGCGGCTGCCTCGAGCAACCTGCCCGGCTACGCCGGGGCCTGGTACCAGAGCTTCACCACGACGGGCGACACGATCCAGCTCGCCGAGGACCTCGACGTGCTGAGCAGCCTCACCGAGCGGTCCGACGAGGTGGTGCTCACGTACACGGGGGACGGGGAGGACCTGGGCCCGCTGCGCACCTACACCGCGAGCGCGTTCGACGGTCGGCGCTGGCAGCGCGGCGACGAGCGCGACGGGCAGCCCCTCGCGTCCGACACGCTGCTGTGGCCCACCGAACTCGACGCCGGAACGTTGCAGGAGCGGCAGGACGTGGCCGTCACGGTGGGGTCGTTGCGCGACGACCAGCTTCCCGTCGCCGTCGAGCCGCGCCGCGTCGACGTCGGGGGCACGTGGGGCTACGACCCCTTGCGCGACGAGGTGGTCGGCGACCGCACGGACGTGGGCGACACGTACGCCCTCGGGGTCCTCGCCCGGAACCTCGACCCGGCGCTGCTGCGCGACGCCGGGCCCGGCGTCGTCGAGGACGCCTACCTCACCGTGCCCGACTCCGAGCACGCGCAGGACGTGGCAGAGATCGCCGCCGAGGTGACCGACGACGCCGACAACGCCTACGACCAGGCCGTCGCCCTGCAGCAGTGGCTGCGCGACCCGGCCACGTTCACCTATTCCACCCAGCTCCCCCGCGGCGGCACCGGCGACCCCGTGTGGGACTTCCTGCAGCACCGCACCGGCTACTGCGTGCAGTTCGCGACGACCATGTCAGTGATGGCCCGCACCCTGGGCATCCCCACACGGCTGGGTGTCGGATTCCTGCCCGGCGACTCCGACGAGGACCCGGAGACGGGCGAGGCGCGCTGGGAGGTGACCGGCCAGGAGTCGCACGCCTGGCCGGAGCTGTTCTTCGAGGGCGTCGGCTGGGTCCGGTTCGAGCCCACCCCCGCCACGCAGACGGGAGCCGCGCCCGAGTACACGACGGCGACCGCAGACGACCCGGCTCCCGCCCCGGACCCGCAGGAGGTCCCACCCCCCGCGGCCGAGCGGCCGGAGCCGGTCGAGTCCGACCCCGCTCCGGCCGAGCCGGACGTCGCGGTGGCTCCGGAGCCGGAGTCCACCTGGTCACCGTGGGCGTGGGTCGCCCTCGGTGGGGTGATCGTCGCGGTAGCCGCGGCCGGCCTGCTCCTCTGGTGGCGGGGGCGCCGTGACTCCGGTCCCGTCGACGCCGAGAGCGCCTGGCGTCGGGTGATCACCGCGCTCGACCGCGACGGTGTGACCCTCCCGGCTCCGACGACTCCCCGGCAGGCACCGCAGGCGGTGATCGACGCCGTCGAGCGGGCGCACGGCCGGGCACCGACGCAGGTGCGCGACGACCTGGAGACCTTGGCGCTGGCGGTCGAGCGGACCCGGTACGCGGGGCCTGCCGAGCTGACCCACGACGCGGACGAGGACGGGCAGGACCTGGCCGTGGTCGCGGCCCGGGTGAGCGAGCGGCTGACGAACCGGGGCTGAAGCGCCGCGGACCTCGAGGTCCGAGCGACGTCGACGCGGGTGCGTGGGATGCCGGTGCGTGGCTACGGGTCGAGCGGAGTCAGCGACCCTGCTCGCGTCGCCGGTCCCACCGCTCCTCGAGGCGCGCCAGCAGCCCCGGACCCTTGGCGGACGGGCCCTTGGCGGACGTCGACCCCGACCGTCGGCCACCGGCGGAGGCCTGCCCGGAACCGGTCGGCGGGTGGACCGTGCCGTCGGCGTCGACGACACCCTGGGGGCCCTTCTTGCGCGGAGCCGAGAAAGCGTAGACCACGCCCGCGAACATCAGGACGAATCCCGCGACACCGAGCAGCGTCAGCGAGGACGCCACGCCGATGACCAGGAGCACCAGTCCCAGCACCACGCACAGCCCGGCGAGGACGTAGCGCAGGGGGGAACGCCGGCTGGACCGCTGGAGCGTCGTGGCCAGCCGGGGGTCGTCGCTCTCCAGCGCGCGCTCCATCTGCTCCAGCACGCGCTGCTCGTACTCGGACAGAGGCATCGGGCCCCCCGATCTCGCTGTAGTTTCGTGGCCTGACCCCTAGGATATGCCTGCTGAGCCCCGGACGGTAGTCGACGGGGCGCCCAGCGCGATCACCGCCGAGCCGAACCTCTCCCGGACGGCGTCCACCGCGAGCTCCGCGTCGCGGCGAGACCCCCCGGGCGTCTCTTCCTCCTCGAAGAGCGTCGGCTGCGAGGTGGTCCGGGCACGGTCTCGGAGGTTCTCCCCCCGGACCCCGACGAGCCTCACCGGCAAGCCCTGCAGGTCGACCGCGACGAGCAGCTCGCGAGCGACGGCGTAGACCTCCTGCGCCACGTCGGTCGGCACCTCCAGCGTGCGCGACCGGGACATGGTGCGGAAGTCGCTGGTGCGGACCTTCAGCGCGACCGTGCGGGCGACGACGCCCTGGCGCCGCAGCCGGCCGGCCACCCGGTCGCAGAGCTCCCGCAACCGGCGAGCCACCTCGTCGAGGTCGCGCACGTCCTGCCCGAAGGTCGACTCCGCGCCGATGCTGCGCTCGGCGCGCCCGGCCACCACCGGGCGCGGGTCCCTCCCCCACGCGAGATCGTGCAGGTGCGCGCCGCTGACCCTCCCGACCGCTGCCTGCAGGACGTCCAGGTCGGTGTCGGCGAGCTCTGCCACGGTCGTGATCCCCCACCGTGCGAGCACCTGCTCCGTCTTGTCCCCGACGCCCCACAGCGCGCCGACCGGCAGGGCACGCAGGAACTCCTCCGTCGCCGCGGCCGGCACGAGCATCATCCCGTCGGGCTTGGCGTGGGTCGACGCCAGCTTGGCCACCAGCTTGTTCCGTCCCACGCCGACGGAGCAGGTGATGCCGTGCTCGGCGCGGACCCGTTCGCGCAGCGCCGCCCCGATCCGCGTCGGCAGCCCGAGCCTGCGCCGGGCACCCGCCACGTCGAGGAAGGCCTCGTCGACCGACACCTGCTCGACGACCGCCGTCACGTCGCCCAGGATCGCCATGACCGACCGCGACACGTCCCGGTAGAGGCGGTGGTCGGGCGGCACGACGATCGCCTGCGGGCAGCGCCGCAGGGCATGGGTCATCGACATCGCCGACCGGACGCCGTAGGCGCGCGCCTCGTAGGTGGCCGCCAGCACCACCCCTCGTTCCCGACCGCCGACGATCACCGGCCGGCCCCGCAGCTCGGGACGGCGCGCCAGCTCCACCGAGGCGAAGAACGCGTCCATGTCGACGTGCAGGACGGACGCTCCGTCCTCGTCGTGCCCCCAGTCGCGGCGTACGGCCGCCGACCGCGGCCCGCGGCTCACGACGCCGCCGTCGCGGCGCCCCGGCCGGACAGCGCGAAGCCGGCACCCGGGTCCACCCGCAGACCGACCTCGTCGCGGAAGTCCTCCGCGCACGCCAGCAGCTCGTCCGCACGGGCCGGGGGGACGTCGTCGCCGAAGCCCGCGTCCACCGCCGCACGCAGCCGCGCCCCGGAGGCGAAGTACACGCTCCAGGCGGCCAGCTCCGGCTCGACCCGGGTCAGCAGCTCCCACACCGCTCGCGCGCGCCCGCGCGGGGCGTCGCCGTGGAGCGCCACGACAGCCGCCGCCGAACGCAGCGCCGCGAGGTGCGCATGGACGAACCGCTCCCCCGGGTCGGCGGCCAGCACCGCCGCCGCGAGCTCCGCGTCCGCCCGCGCCAGCAGGTCGTCCACGCGGCGGGCCACCGGGACACCACCTCGTGCGGTCATCGTGCACCTCCTGACCCTGCCGGGGACCATCCCTCGAGAGCATCTTCGAACGCTTGTTCGATCATGTCAAGACCTCGCCCGTCTGTCCTGGCGGGCGCGAGAGACTGTCCTCATGGCCAGACGCTCCCGTCCCCGTCCGGACCGATCGTCCCGCGCGGCACCGACAGTCCCCACCGCGCCGGTGCCGATCGACACCGGCACGGCGCACGTCGAGCAGGACCCCGACCATCCGGCACGGATGACCCTGCACGTCAACGGCGTGCCGAGCTCGTGCCTGGACCTCGCCGACCCGGGATTCCTCGCCTTCGAGTACCTCCAGCAGATGGCCGCGGTGATCGACCTGCTGCCGCCCGGGCCGGTGCGCGCGCTCCACCTGGGCGCCGCGGGCTGCGCGCTGCCGCGCCAGGTGGAGCACGCCCGCCCGGGGTCGCGGCAGCTCGGCGTCGACATCGACGCGCGCCTCCTGACCCTCGTGCGCGACTGGTTCGACCTGCCACGGTCACCCCGCCTGCGGCTGCGGGCCGAGGACGCCGGCCACGCGCTCGCCGGGCTCCCGGCGGCGTCCTTCGACGTCGTCGTCCGCGACGTGTTCGACGGGGACCGGACACCCGACCACCTCGTGGGAGCGGAGTTCGCCGTCGCCGCTCACCGCGTGCTGCGTCCCGGCGGGGTGCTGCTCGCCAACTGCGCCGACCGGCCACCGCTGCACCTGGCTCGCCGGGAGGCGGCGGCTCTCGCCGACGCCTTCGGGACGGAGAGCGCCCGCACCGGCCGGCTCGGCCTCGTCGCCGAGCCCGCCGTCCTCAAGGGCCGCCGGTACGGCAACGTGGTGCTGGCGGCCGTCCGCGCTCCCACCGACGACCCCGCCGGCCGCACGGACGACCCGGCCGTCGTCGACCTGCGCGACGCGGGCCTCGCCCGGGACCTGCGCAGCCTGCCCGTCCCCGCGCGGCTGCTCGTCACCGACGACGTCACCCGGTTCGCCGGCCTGTCCGCCTGACGCCGTGCGGCGCCCCGGACGCCCGGACGCAGCGAGGGCCGCCGCTCCGCTCCGGAGCGGCGGCCCTCGGGGGACGTCCAGCGGTCAGAGCGGGACGACCTGCTCCGCCTGCGGACCCTTCGGCCCCTGCGTGATCTCGAACTCCACCCGCTGGGCCTCGTCGAGCGTGCGGTACCCCTGCGTCTGGATCGCCGAGTAGTGGACGAAGACGTCGGCCCCGCCGCCGTCCTGGGCGATGAACCCGTAGCCCTTCTCGGAGTTGAACCACTTCACAGAACCCTGCGCCATGCTGATCCTTCGACCTTCCGTCCGATGCACGGGTGCACCGGACGGGCACCCGCCGTCACCCCTGCCCGGGGTGCCGGCCCGTACGCCGGTGAGCAGGTGCGACGCCCGTCAGTGTGGCACGGACCACTGCGATGTGCACGGAGTACGCGGGCGGACGTCAGCCCTCGTCGCGCTGGGCCAGGAACCGCTCGAACTCCGCACCCAGCTCGTCGGCCGTCGGCAGCGCCGCGTCCTCCGCGAGCAGGTTCGTCCGGCCGACCGATCGCGTGAAGGCGTCGTACTGCTCCTCGAGCTGGTGCACGACGGCGGCCATCTCGTCGTTCTGGGCCACCAGCTCGGCGACCTCCACCTGCGCCTCGGCCGCAGCCTCCGCCAACCCGTCGGTGCCGAGCGCGAGGCCCGTCGCCTTCTCCACGTGCTGCAGCGCGACCACGGCGGCCGGGACGTACCTCGACTGAGCGAGGTAGTGCGGCACGTGCACGGTGACGCCCAGCGCGTCGTGCTCGGTCTGCCCCAGGCGCAGCTCCAGCAGCGCGCCGAGCGACCCGGGCACGCGCACCCGGCCGAAGAACGACGTGTAGTCCTCGACGAGGCCCTCGCGCGTGCCGTGCGCCGTCAACGACAGCGGACGGGTGTGCGGCACCCCCATCGGGATGCCGTGGACGCCGACGGTCAGGGACACGTCGAACCGCTCCACGAGCTCGCGCACGGCGGCCGCGACGCGCTCCCACTGCAGGTCCGGCTCGACGCCGTGCAGCAGCAGGAACCCCGCGCCCTCGTCGTCGGTGAGGTGGTCCACGACGAGCGACGGCTCGTCGTACTCGGTCCAGCGGTCGGCGTCGAACGTCATCGGCGGCCGGCGCGAGCGGTAGTCGACGAGCCGGTCGACGTCGAACGTGGCCAGCCGGGTGACTGAGAATCGCTCCAGGAGGTGCTCGACGGCCACCTCGCCCGCCGCCCCCGCGTCGACGAACCCGCGCAGCGCGTGGACGAGCACCGGTCCGGTCTGGGACGTCCCTGCGGGCGTCGTGGACGTGCCGTCGCCCAGCGTCCGTGCGAACGCCTGGTCGTCGACCTCGTAGATCCCCTGCGGGTCCAGCACCGCGCCTCCTCCTCTCGACCGCGGTGACGCATCAGCGCCACTCACGGGGGTCAACCCGACGGGGCCCCCGGATCTTCCCGCGAGGTCAGTGACGCGGCAGGCGGACCACCGAGACGAAGAACTCGTCGATCTGCTGCACGACGTCGATGAACCGCTCGAAGTCCACGGGCTTGGTCACGTAGGCGTTGGCGTGCAGCGTGTACGAGCGCAGCACGTCCTCCTCGGCCTCCGACGTGGTGAGCACGACCACCGGGATGTGCTTGAGGACCGGGTCCTCCTTGACGAGGGCGAGCACCTCACGGCCGTCCATGCGGGGCAGGTTCAGGTCGAGCAGGACGAGGTCCGGACGTGGCGCGTCGGCGTGGTCGCCCTCGCGACGCAGGAACTCCATCGCGCTCACGCCGTCGGACACCACCGACAACCGGTTCGCGACCTTGTGCTCCGCGAACGCCTCGCGCGTCATGAGGACGTCACCCGGGTCGTCCTCGACGAGGAGGACCTCGATACCGACCTGCTGCTCCGTCATCCCGCCACCCTATGCGGACCCGGGAGCGTCCAGCGGATCGTGGCGCCCTGCGTGGCGCCCGTGTCGATCCACACCCGTCCGCCGTGGTGCTCCACGACCCGCTTGACGAGGGCGAGGCCGATCCCGGTACCGCTGTACACCTCCTTGGGGTGCAGGCGCTGGAAGATGACGAAGACCCGCTCGGCGTACTGCGGGTCGATACCGATGCCGTTGTCGCGGCAGGACAGCTCCCACCCGGTGCCGTCGTCGGCCGGCGCGGCCGAGACGTGCACCCGCGGGGGACGGTCGGGATGCCGGAACTTCAGGGCGTTGCCGACGACGTTGCGCAGCAGCAGCAGGAGCAGCCCCCGCTCCCCGCGGACGACCGGCAGCGGGTCGTGGGTGACCTCGGCGGCCTCCTCCTCGACCCGCTCCGAGAGGTCCGCGAGCACCTGGCCCATCAGCACCTCGAGGTCGACGTCCTCCGGGGGCGCCCCGGACCTGCCCACCCGGGAGAAGCTCAGCAGGTCCTGGATGAGGCGCTGCATCCGGTGCGCGCCGTCCACGGCGAACGCGATGTACTGGTCGGCACGTTCGTCGAGCTGGTCCCCGTAGCGCTTCTGCAGCAGCTGCGTGAAGCTCGCGACCTTCCGCAGCGGTTCCTGCAGGTCGTGCGAGGCGACGTAGGCGAACTGCTCCAGGTCGCGGTTGGACCGCTCCAGCTCCCGGGCCTGGTCCTGCAGCCGCGCCTGCGCGTCCTCGGCCTCCGCGTGCGCCGCCAGCGCCTCGGCCACCTGCTGGACCAGCTCGCGGCGCATGTCCTCGACGTCCCGGCTCAGCGCGGCGACCTCGCCGGTGCCGACCCGGGGGATCTCATGGTCGTGCTCGCCCGTGCTCGCCGCGCGCACCTCGGCCGCGAGAGTCCCGAGCGGGGCCGTCACACCGCGCTGGAGCGCCTGCCAGACCATCCAGCCGAGCACCACCGCGACGACCCCGAGCACACCCACGACGACCAGCACCACCTCGTTCCAGCGGCGGGCGAGCTCGATGGCCTCCGGGTCCGCCTCGGTGGTCAGCAGCCGCAACGACACCAGGATCGCGACGAACGCCACCACGAGAACCAGCAGCAGCACCAGACCGGCGCCCCGCAGCAGGCGACGCAGCCCGTGCAGCACCGACGGCGCCGCGTTCACGGGCGCGCCCACTCCGCCGAGTCGGCGAGGGTGGAGGACCGCTCCCCGACCACCTCGTCCGCACCCGTCCAGCCCACGACGAGCACGGCGGCGTCGTCCACGAGCGGGCCGCCGTGCACCGCTCGGACCCGGCGCAGCACCCGTTCCACCACACCGACGAAGCCTGACTCGTCGAGCTCCTGCTGCACGAGGTCGCGCAGCCCGTCCACCCCGACCCGGCGGGCACCGCGCCGACCCCGCTCCTGCGGCGGCATCCCCGCACCGTCGGCGACGGAGGCCTCCACCAGCCCGTCGGTGTACATCAGCACCGCGAACGGGCCGTCGACCTCCACGCGCTGCGGCGTCCAGCCGCCGTCCACCGGGACGCCGAGCGCCCGTCCGCGGGCCGTCGGCACGACATCGTCGCACCGGACGTCGCCGACCGGACCCGTCAGGAGCATCGGCGCCGGGTGGCCCGCCAGGTAGACGTCGACACCGCGACGGTCGGCCGCGACGGCCACCTGGCACAGCGTCACGAACGTCTCCGGGCGGGGTCGCTCGGTCACCAGGACGCGCTCGAGGTGGCCGAGCACGTCGGCGGGCGGGGTTCCCGTCAGGACGAGCGTGCGCCAGGCGGTGCGCAGCGTCGCGCCCAGGGCCGCCTCGTCCGGTCCGTGGCCGGCCACGTCCCCGATCATGGACAGCACCGTGCCGTCCGCCGTCTCGACGGAGTCGAAGAAGTCGCCGCCGAGCAGACCGTTACCCCCGGGGAGATAGCCGACCATCACCGAGACCGTCGTGTCCTCGACGAGCGGCTTGGGCAGCAGCGCACGCTCCAGCCGTGCGGTCTCGGCCGCCCGCACCTCGCTGCGGTACAGCGCCCGCTGCTGGGCGGCCGACCGGCGGCGCTGGAGCGCGTAGCGCAAGGACCGCCCGAGCAGGTCGGCACCCGTCTCGCCCTTCACGAGGTAGTCGTCGGCACCCGCGGCCACGGCCCGGACGCCCTGGTCGATGCCGGCGTGGCCCGTCAGCACGACGAGGGCCGGCGGGACGGGGTGCCGCTCGGTCGAACGGCGCAGCTGCTCGACCGCGTCGAGTCCGACGGCGTCCGGCAGACCCAGGTCCACGACCAGGCAGTCCACGCGCCCCTGGTCCAGCTCCTCGGCCGCCTCGGCGACCGACGTCGCGCGGCGCACCTCGATCTCGACCTCGGCGTCCGCGAGCAGTTCCGTGACGAGGAGGGCGTCGCCGTCGTCGTCCTCCACGAGCAGCACGACCGCCGGCTCCGCCGACTCCCCGTCCCCGGACCCGGCGCGTCCCCCGTCGCCGCTGATCATGACCGCGATCCTATGCCGTCGCCACCGCCTCCGTCATCGCCACCGTGGTCCGGCGCGTCGCCGGCCGACCGCGCCGGTCGGCGCGCCGGGCCGCGCAGTCGTGGAATGATGGTCGGCCGCACATCCGAGGAGCACCAGGAGGACGCGTGGCAGGCAGGCGCGAGGAGCTGGCACGCGAGCAGGCGGTCGTCACGAAGTTGTACGCCCGCCTCGACGAGCTGCGCGCCACCGCGCGCGAACGGCTCGCCGAGGTACGGCGGGTGGGGCCGTCGGGATCGCCGCAGAACCGCAGCGAACGGGACGCCTTCGCGACCCTCTACGCGGACCGCGCCGCCCAGCTCGACGCCGTGGAGGACCGGCTCGCCTTCGGTCGGCTGGACCTCGACGACGGCGAGATCCGCTACGTCGGTCGTCTCGGCCTGACGGACGACGAGCACCGCACGCTGCTCACCGACTGGCGGGCGCCCGCGGCCCAGGCGTTCTACCGGGCGACGGCGATGCACCCGGACGGTGTGCGCCGTCGGCGGCACGTGGTCACCTCGGCACGGACCGTCACCGGCGTCGAGGACGAGGTGCTCGACCTCGACGCCGTGGCCGACGGGCTCGACGCCTCCTCCCTCTCCGGCGAGGGGGCCCTGCTCGCCTCCCTGGCCACCCGGCGCACCGGCCGGATGGCCGACATCGTCGCGACCATCCAGGGCGAGCAGGACCGGATCGTGCGCGACGACCTCGGGGGCGCCCTGGTCGTCCAGGGCGGGCCGGGCACCGGCAAGACCGCCGTCGCGCTGCACCGTGCGGCCTACCTGCTCTACGCCCACCGCCGGGTCCTGGAACGGTCGGGGGTCCTCCTCGTCGGCCCCAGCCGGGCGTTCCTGCGCTACATCGACCAGGTCCTGCCCTCCCTCGGGGAGACCGGCGTCGTCTCCACGACCGTCGGCGAGCTGCTGCCGGGGGTGCGCGCGGACGGCGTCGACGACGGTCCGGTGGCCGAGATCAAGGGGCGGCTGCTGTGGCGCACGGCGGTCCGGCGTGCCGTGCGGGCACGCGAACGGGTGCCGGCCCAGGACGTCCCCGTCCGGGTCGACGGCGTCGACCTGACGATCCGGCGGCGGGAGGTGCGCGAGGCGATCTCCCGGGCCCGGCGCACGCACAAGCCGCACAACGAGGCACGGGCGACGTTCGTGCGCGAGATCCTCGCACGCCTTGTCGACCAGTACCGCGAGCGCACCGACTCCGAGCTGTCCGAGCACGACGTCGCGGTGCTCCAGGAGGACCTGCGCGGCGAGCGCGACGTGCGGGTCGCCGTGAACCTCGCCTGGTTCCCCCTCTCGCCCGAGAAGCTCGTCGCCGACCTGTGGGCCAAGCCCCACCGGCTCGCCGAGGCCGCGCCGGAGCTGAGCGCCGCCGAGCGCCGGCTCCTGCAGCGCTCGCCCGACGCCGCGTGGACGGAGTCCGACGTCCCGATCCTCGACGAGGCGGCCGAGCTGCTCGGGGTCGACTACTCCGTGGCCCGTGCGGAGCAGCGTGCCGCCGAGGCGCAGCGTGCCGCCGAGGTCGAGTACGCCCGGTCGGTGCTCGAGTCCACGGGAGCGGGCGGGGGGCTCGTCGACGCGCAGACGCTCGCCGACCGGTTCGCGCCGAGCGGGCCGGTGCTGACGACCGCCGAACGAGCCGCGGCGGACCGCTCCTGGACCTACGGGCACGTCGTCGTCGACGAGGCGCAGGAGCTGAGCCCGATGGCGTGGCACGCGATCGTGCGGCGCGTGCCGACCCGTTCCCTGACCATCGTCGGGGATGTCGCCCAGACGTCGTCCGCGGCCGGCGCCGGGTCCTGGCCCGACGCCCTCGACCCGGTCCTGCGCGACGGCTGGCGCCTCAGCGAGCTGACGGTCAGCTACCGGACGCCCGCTGCGGTGGCGGACGCCGCCCAACGGGTCGCCACGGCGGCGGGCCTGCCCGTCTCGCCGCTCACGGCGGCGCGGGACGTCCCCGGCGCGCTGCGGCTCGAACGCACCGACGACCCCCTCGGACGGGCGGCCTCCTGGACGGCCGACCTCGCCCAGGAGCACGTCGCCCCGGACGGGTCCGGGCGCGTGGCGGTCATCGCCGCCGGGGACGACCTGGCGAAGCTGCGCGAGCAGGTGCTCGGCTCCCTCGCCGACACCCTCGGCCCGGCCGAGGCCTCACGGCTCGAGGCGCAGCGCGCGGAGGACGCCCAGGTCGTGGTGACCTCTCCGCGCGAGGCCAAGGGGCTGGAGTACGACGCCGTCGTGCTCGTCGAGCCGGCGGACGTCGCCGACGGCCCCGGCCGGTGGGGGGATCTGTACGTGGCCATGACACGGCCGACGCAGGCCCTGGTGGTGGTGCACTCCCGCGAGCTGCCCGACGGTCTGGTGCACGAGGGGTGAGACGGGTTTGTGGGGCGGGGCGCGGTGGCGCACCATAGGTCCGTGCTGCGCGCCCTCCTCCTCGAGAACGTCCATCCTGCTGCCGTCGAGATCCTCCGTGATGCGGGGATCGAGGTCGAGACGCGCCCCGGCGCGCTCGACGAGGCCGAGCTGATCGAGACGCTCGCCGACTTCCAGATCCTCGGCATCCGCTCCAAGACCCAGGTCACCCGCCACGTCCTGGAGTCCGTCCCCGGCCTGCTGGCCGTGGGCACGTTCTCCATCGGGACGAACCAGATCGACCTCGAGGCGGCCGCCTCCCGCGGCGTCGCGGTGTTCAACGCACCGTTCTCCAACACCCGCTCGGTCGTCGAGCTCGCCGTGGCCGAGATCATCGCCCTGACCCGGCGCCTGACGGTGCGCGACAAGGCCCTGCACGACGGCGTCTGGGACAAGACCGCCGACGGCTCCCACGAGGTGCGCGGTCGCACGCTCGGCATCATCGGGTACGGCAACATCGGCTCGCAGCTCTCGGTGCTCGCCGAGAACCTGGGGATGAAGGTCGTCTTCTTCGACGCCGCCGAGAAGCTGGCCCTGGGCAACGCGCGCCGTGTCGAGACGCTGGACGAGCTCCTCGAGGTCGCCGACGCCGTGACCATCCACGTCGACGGCCGGGCCGGCAACGCCGGGATGTTCACCGGGGACATGTTCGCCCGGATGAAGCCGGGGGCCATCTTCCTCAACCTGTCGCGCGGCTTCGTCGTGGACCTCGAGTCGCTGCGCGAGCACATCCTGTCCGGCCACCTCGCCGGGGCGGCCGTCGACGTCTTCCCCTCCGAGCCGAAGAAGCGGGGCGACCGCTTCGACTCCCCGCTGCGCGGGCTCGACAACGTCGTGCTGACCCCTCACGTCGGCGGGTCGACCCTGGAGGCCCAGGAGTCGATCGGTCACTTCGTGGCGAAGAAGTTGCGCGACTACTTCCTGACCGGGTCGACGACGCTGTCCGTCAACCTTCCCAACCTGCAGCTGGAGCACACCGGCGTCGGGCGCATCGCGCTGCTGCACCGCAACGTCCCGGGCGTCCTGGCCGCCGTGAACCAGGTCTTCGCGGACCACGGCGCCAACATCGAGGCGCAGATGCTCGCCACCCGGGGAGATCTCGGCTACGTCGTCACCGACATCTCCGACGTCACACAGCGCGGCGCGTCCAAGAAGCTCATGGCGATGGACACCACGGTCCGGCTCCGGATCCGGGACGCCTTCGACCGCCCCGAGTTCCCGCCCGGGCCGGCGGCCGGCTGACCGCCGCACGCCGACCACGACGACGAAGGGGGCCGGCACCACGACGGTGCCGGCCCCCTTCGTCGTGACGGGATCGCCACGTCGCTCGCGTCAGCCGGACTTCCGCCGGAACATCGGCTGGACAGGACCGGAGGTCTCCGAGCCGTGCACCGCCCCGGTGTTCCGCCCGGACTCGGCGGTCGGGTGGTGCGCGGCGTTCTTCTTCTCGAGTGCCGCCTTGAACCGAGCCTTGGCCTCGTCACCCGGCGCGGTCGCCCTCTTGTCGTCGCTCATGGGACCAGCATGCCCCTCGCAGGGCTCCGTGGCGAGGGGAATTCGCGCCGTGTCTCGCGGGACACCGACGACTGCGCCCGGTCGGTGCCTGTCAGTCCCCGGCGGAGCCCCCGTCCGAGCCGGAGGACGCCTCTCGCTCGGCGCGCTCGGCGCGCAGCGAGGTGATGGCCGCGTCGAAGTCGTCGAGAGAGTCGAACGCCTGGTAGACCGAGGCGAACCGCAGGTACGCGACCTCGTCGAGCTCACGCAGCGGGCCGAGGATCGCGAGCCCGATCTCGTAGGCGTCGATCTCCGCGCTGCCGGACGCGCGCAGCGTCTCCTCCACCCGCTGCGCCAGCAGTGCGAGATCGTCGGCACTGACCGGGCGCCCCTGGCACGCCTTGCGCACCCCCGAGACGACCTTGTCGCGGCTGAACGGTTCCGTGACACCCGAGCGCTTCACCACCGACAGACTTGCCGTCTCGATCGTGGTGAACCGTCGCTGGCAGGAGGGGCACTGGCGGCGACGCCGGATCGACGAGCCGTCGTCGGCGGTTCGCGAGTCGACGACGCGGGAGTCGGCGTGTCGGCAGAACGGGCAGTGCATCCGGAGTCTCCTGCGGTCGAGGCCGAGCCCGTGCCCGGCGGCCCGACGAAAGTATGCGCCGGTGCCACCTCCGTGCAACATCAGGTCCGGCCGTGACCGGCCCCACCGCCAGGAAGCACCACGACCTGCCCGACCTGCAGCGCCGTGGTGCGCAGGCCGTTGAGCTCCTTCAGCTCGGCGACGACGTCGCGCAGGTCGTCCCCGGGCTCCGCCACGGACTCGGCGTACTGCCACAACGTCTCCCCCGGCGCGACCGTCCTCAGCTGCACCTCCATGGCTCGTCCCGGGGCGTCCGCGACGGCGCCGGCACCCCACGCCATCAGGGAGGCGGACAGCACGAGCACCGCGAGCGCGACGAGAGCGCGGCGGCCACGAGCGGTGAGCCGCAGGTCACCGAGCCCCCGCACCTCGTCGACTGCCGGAACCGCTGTGCGCGATGTCATGACGTACCCCTCTCCGCCGGAGACGCTCCCGGACCGTCGGCCGATTCGAACACGTGTCCTTCATACACCTGTTCGTCGAACACCTGTACCCATTGGTAGCACGTCGCCCCGACACGCGTCGAGAGATCTCGAACAAATGTTTGATGTCGAGGGCGATCTGACCTAGGCTGGGTCCATCGACGGCAGGTTTGTCCGATTTTTGTCCGGCGCGGTGGGTTCGGTACTGACGGGAGTGACGCATGAGGACGACACGCGAGACGAGCGGTGACGGCGGCACCGGGGCGCGCGGCGGCGGGCTCGCGTCGGTGTCGGAGATCTCGCCCGGGCTGGACCGCCTCACCGCCCGCCAGCGCCGTGTCCTGGACACCATCCGCGACTCGGTCGAGACCCGCGGCTACCCGCCCACCATGCGCGAGATCGGCGAGGCCGTGGGCCTGGCGAGCCCCTCTTCGGTGAAGCACCAGCTGACCACGCTCGAACGCAAGGGGTACCTGCGGCGCGACCCGAACCGGCCACGGGCGATGGAGGTCGTGGAGCCCGGGACGGCCGAGGCGTCGTCGGCCGGCGCGGCCTCACCGGCCCTGGCGGACCTCCGGGCCACGGACGGCGCCGACGGCGGGACGCCGGCGCCCTCCTACGTGCCGCTCGTCGGCCGGATCGCGGCCGGCGGCCCCATCCTGGCCGAGCAGGTCGTCGAGGACGTCTTCCCGCTGCCGCGCCAGCTCGTCGGTGACGGCGAGCTGTTCCTGCTGAAGGTGGCCGGCGACTCCATGATCGACGCCGCGATCTGCGACGGCGACTGGGTCGTCGTGCGTCGTCAGAACGTCGCGGAGCAGGGAGAGATCGTGGCCGCGATGCTCGACGGCGAGGCGACCGTCAAGACGTTCAAGCAGTCCGACGGCCGCACGTGGTTGCTGCCGCAGAACCCGGCGTACGACCCGATCGTCGGGGACGAGGCACAGGTGCTGGGCCGCGTCGTCGCCGTGCTGCGCAGCCTCTGACGGGCCCACCGGGAGGTCGAGGTCCTCAGAGGCCGAACCGCCGCTGCACGGCGCGGACGCTCGCCGCCGACGAACGCAGCCCTTCGACCTCCTCGTCGGACAGCGGCGTATCGACGACCGTGGTCGCCCCTCGCGAGTCGACCAGGGTGGGCAGCGACAGGCACACGTCGTCGATCCCGTGGAAACCGTCGATCCGCGTCGAGACGGGCATGACGCGGTGCTCGTCGTTGAGCACGGCCTCCACGATCCGCGTGGCCGCCAGACCGACGGCGTAGTTGGTGGCCCCCTTGCCGGCGATCACCCGGTACGCGGACTCGACGACCTCGCGGGCGATCGCCCGACGCACCTGCGCGTCGAGGGGCGAACGACCCGGCAGCGGCTCCCACTCCAGGAGCGGGACCCCGGCGATCCGTGCCGAGCTCCACAGCGCGATCTCGGAGTCGCCGTGCTCACCGGCCACGTAGGCGTGCACGTTCGCCGTCGCCACCCCGCAGTGCTGCGCGAGCGCCGCGCGCAGCCGCGACGAGTCCAGGACCGTCCCGGAGCCGAAGACCCGCTCCGGCGGCAGCCCCGAGACCTGCTGCGCCGCCGACGTGACCACGTCGACGGGGTTGGTCACGAGCAGGTACGTCGCGTCCGGGGCGACCTCCACCAGCCCCGGCAGGATCGACCGGGTCAGCGCGATGGTCGCCTCCGCCAGGTCCAGGCGGGACTGGCCAGGCCGCTGCTTCGCCCCGGCCGTGACGACCACGACGTCGGCGTCACGGCAGACCTCGACGTCGTCGGAGCCGATCACCTCCGCCTGCGGGACGAACATCCCGCCGTGCTGCAGGTCGAGCACCTCCGCCTCGACCTTGGCCCGGTTCACGTCCATCAGCGCCACGGTCCGGGCGGTACCGCGTGCCAGCGCCGTGAAGGCGAGGGTGGCACCGACCGCCCCGGCACCGACGACGGCGAGCTTGGTCGTGCTGCGAGGTGCTGTCACGCGCCCAGGCTAGGGCTGCCGCCCGCGTCGCGCGAGGGGAGCCGACGCAGCGCGGACCGCACCAGGTCGGCGTCGGTGGTGCGCCAGAAGTCGGGCATCGACCGGGTGAGGAACGACCCGTAGCGGGCGGTGACGAGCCGCGGGTCGAGGACCGCCACGACACCCCGGTCCGTCGCGGACCGTATGAGGCGTCCCGCACCCTGCGCCAGCAGGAGCGCGGCGTGGGTGGCGGCGACCTGCATGAAACCGTTGCCGCCGGCCTCCTCGACGGCCCGGGCCCGCGCCGAGCGCACCGGGTCGTCCGGCCGGGGGAAGGGCACCCGGTCGATGATGACGAGCCGGCAGGCGTCGCCGGGGACGTCGACTCCCTGCCAGAGCGAGAGGGTGCCGAACAGGCAGGTCTCCGGCTCGGCGGCGAAGCGTTGCACGAGGGTGGGGAGCTGGTCGTCTCCCTGGCAGAGCACCGGGACGTCCAACCGCTCGCGCATCGCCTCCGCGGCGGCGTTCGCGGCCCGGCGGGACGAGAACAGGCCGAGGGTGCGCCCACCGGCGGCCTCGACCAGCCCTGCGATCTCGTCGAGCTGCGCCGCCGTGGTCGGCTCGCGACCGGGGGCGGGCAGGTGCTTGGCGACGTAGCAGATGCCCTGCTTGCGGTAGTCGAACGGGCTCCCCGCGTCCATGCCCCGCCACGCGCCGCCGTCGTCGCCCGTGGAGGCCGCCAGGCCCAGCGACCGGGCCACGGGGTCGAACGTCCCGCCCAGTGCCAGCGTCGCGGACGTCAGCACCCCGGTGCGCTCCGCGAGGAGCTGGGTGCTGATCAGGCCGGCCACGGCGAGCGGGGCGGCGTGCAGGCGCCCGACACCGTCGCCCCAGGGCGCGTCGGCCGGTGGCCGCGAGCACCACAGCACGTCGTCGCCCGTGTCCTGGGCCGCCATGCGCTCGGCGACCTCGAAGAGCTGCTGCGTGGCCGACTGCGCCATCTTCAGCCCGGCGTCGGGCTCGGCGCCCTTCTCGGGCTTGAGGTCGCTGAGCAACGACCGTGCGGCGTCGCGGACCGCTTCGACCGCGGTCCGCAGCTCAGCGGGAAGACCCTGGGGGTATCGCTCCGCCGGGACGCTGGCGAGCAGTCCGGCCAGCGCCCGCGCCGCCGCGTCCAGGTCGTCGGTCAGGATCCCGCCGTGCCGGCGCACCAGCCTGGCGGCGTGCTCCACGCTGCCGCCCGACAGGTCGACCGTGGCGGCGGCGGTGATCCGGTCGACGAGCTCGTGCGCCTCGTCGACCACCAGCACTCCGTGCTCCGGCAGGACGTTCGGGTTGCCCGACGCCGCGATACCGAGCATCGCGTGGTTCGTCACCACGACGTCGGCCTCGCGGGCGGTGTTGCGCGCCTGCTCGCCGAAGCACTCGTCGATGAGCGGGCAGCGCTGGTTCAGGCACTCCAACGAGGTCACGGACACCTGCCGCCACGCACGGTCCGGCACGCCCGGCACGAGGTCGTCCCGGTCGCCGGTGGTGGTCTCCTGCGCCCACGCGTGCAGGCGGCGGACGTGGTCGGCGAGCCGCGCGCCGTCGTCGGAGCCTCCGCCGGCCGCGCTCGGGTGCTGCTCGGCCGAGGACCCCTCGCCCGGGCCCGGGTCGGCCGGCAGGTCGAAGAGCGTCGCCCCGTCCACCGGGTAGCCGCCGGTGACCTTGTGGCGGCACAGGTAGTTGTGCCAGCCCTTGAGCAGGGCGACGCGGGGCGGCCGCGGCAGCCGCGGCGCGACCGCGTCGGCGACCAGCGGCAGGTCGCGGGTGATCACCTGGCGCTGGAGGGCGAGGGTAGCGGTCGAGACCACCACCCGTTCCCCCGACGCGACCGCGTGCCGGACGGCGGGCACCAGGTACCCGAGCGACTTGCCCGTGCCGGTGCCGGCCTGCACGAGGAGGTGACGGCCGGACTCGACCGCCTCGGTGACCGCCCGGGCCATGCGGTCCTGTCCCTCGCGCCGCGAGCCGCCCAGCGACGAGACGGCGAGGTCGAGCAGCTCGGTGACCTCGGGCACGGTCTCAGGAGGGTCGGCGGACGCGGCGGACGAGTTCACCGGACGATCCTACGGGCGCGGGAGCCGGGCTCCCTACCTCGTCCACACCTCTCAGAGCGCGACGCCCTCCAGCTCGGCGGCCAGCGCGGCGTCGACACGGCCACGCAGCCGCGTGCCCCCGGCGAGGTGCTCCTCGCCGACGAGCTCGCCGTTCTCGTGGACGCGGTGGACCAGGTCGCCGCGGTGGTACGGGACCACCAGGTCGATCTCGACGGCCGGTCGCGGCAGAGCGTCCGCGATGAGGGCGCGCAGCTCGGCGATCCCCTCGCCCGAGTGCGCGGAGACGACCGCGGTGCGGCGCTCTCGCCGCTGCACGCGCCCGACCACTGTCGGGTCGGCCACGTCCGCCTTGTTCAGCACGACGACCTCGGGGACGGCGTCCATGCCGGGTATCTCGCTCAGCACCTCGCGGACCGCGTCGATCTGGCCCTCCGGGTCGGGGTGGGAGGCGTCCACGACGTGCAGCAGGAGGGCGGCGTCGCCGACCTCCTCGAGCGTCGAGCGGAACGCCTCGACGAGCTGGTGCGGCAGGTGACGCACGAAACCGACGGTGTCGGCGTACGTGAAGACGCGCCCGTCCTCGGTCCGCGACCGACGCACGGTGGGGTCGAGCGTGGCGAAGAGAGCGTTCTCCACCAGGACGCCTGCATCGGTCAGCGCGTTGAGGAGCGACGACTTGCCGGCGTTCGTGTACCCCGCGATCGCGACGTTCGGGATCGCGTGCCGCTTGCGGTCGTGACGCTTGGTCTCCCGCGCCGGTGCCATCGCCGCGATCTCGCGGCGCAGCTTGGCCATCCGGTTGCGGATGCGGCGGCGGTCGAGCTCGATCTTCGTCTCACCCGGTCCGCGCGAGCCCATCCCGGCTCCCGCGCCGCCGACCTGGCCACCGGCCTGGCGGGACATCGACTCGCCCCAGCCGCGCAGGCGCGGCAGGAGGTACTCGAGCTGTGCGAGCTCGACCTGCGCCTTGCCCTCACGCGACTTGGCGTGCTGGGCGAAGATGTCGAGGATCAGGGCGGTGCGGTCGACCACCTTGACCTTGACGATGTCCTCCAGCCCGCGGCGCTGGGACGGGGCCAGCTCGGTGTCGACCACGACGGTGTCCGCGCCGGACGCCGCGACGATCTGGGCGAGCTCGGCGGCCTTGCCCGAACCGAGGAAGGTCCCGGGGTCCGGCTTGGCGCGCTTCTGGAGCAGGCCGTCGAGCACCTGGGACCCGGCCGTCTCGGCCAGCGCCGCGAGCTCGCGCAACGAGACGTCGGCCTCCCGCGCGGCGGCCTCGCCGCCCGGGAACAGACCGACCAGCACGACCTTCTCCAGGCGCAGCTGTCGGTACTCGACCTCTGTGACGTCGTCGAGCTCGGTCGACAGGCCCGCGACCCGGCGCAGCGCCGCGCGCTCGGCGAGGTCGAGCTGGTCACCGTCGTGGGCGGTGTGGACCGTGGTGCCCTCCGACCGAGCCGTCCCGGCCCGTGCCAGCACCCGCGCGACGACGTCGTTGGCGATCGACTGGGCGTCGCGGGACCCGCGCGGCTCGACGGGCTCGGCGGAGGTGCGCTCGGGGTCGGTCGGGATGTGGGTCAAGATGGTCCTCTCCGTGGGGTACGTCGGTAGAACAAGGATCCCACGCGGTTTCGTCCCGGCCGAGGACTTTTCCGGCATCCCTCTACGATGCCGGTGTGAGCGACCACTACTTCACGGCCGAGCCCGCCTCCGACGCCGAGCGCCGCACGCTCGAGGTCCACCTCGCGGGCGGCGGGGTCGAGGTCGAGGTCGCCGGCGGCGTGTTCTCCCCCGGCGGGATCGACAAGGGCACCCGCATCCTGCTCGACGAGGTGCCCGCCCCTCCGGCCGGCGACCTCCTGGACCTGGGGTGCGGCTGGGGCCCGGTCGCCCTGTCGATGGCGTTGCGGAGCCCGGGAGCGACGGTCTGGGCCGTCGACGTCAACCTCCGCGCTCTCGACCTGGTGCGCCGCAACGCGGACCGGCTCGGGCTCTCCGGGCGGGTTCGAGCCGTCACGCCGGACGAGGTGCCCGACGACGTCACCTTCGCCGCGTTGTGGTCCAACCCACCCATCCGGGTCGGCAAGCAGGTGCTGCACGACATGCTGCGGCGATGGCTGCCGCGGCTGGTGCCCGGTGGTGCCCCGGGCGGCGCCTGGATGGTCGTGCAGAAGAACCTCGGGTCCGACTCGCTCGCCCGCTGGATCGATTCCGAGCTGGGGCTGACGACGGCACGGACGGCGTCGTCGAAGGGGTTCCGCGTCCTGCACACGACGCTCTGACGAGCGGCGGGCCGCGCGACGGCGAGACCTCGCGGCGAGGCCCGCCGCGCGCTACCGCTCGACGTCGCCGCTGAACACGAGCTCGGCGGGACCGGCGAGCTCGACGTGACCACCGTCGAGGAGCCGCACGCGGACCTCACCGCCGGGGACCTCGACGAACCACGTGGTCGGGACCTGGTCGGGGTCGGCGGTCCCGTGGGAGGCCCACGCGCGGACCGCGAGCGCCGCCGCGCAGGCGCCCGTGCCGCAGGACTGCGTCTCCCCCACGCCCCGCTCGTGGACGCGCATGCGGACGCGGCCGACGGTGCCGCCGTCGGGCGTCGTCTCCTCGCCGAGCGGGACGACCAGCTCGACGTTGGTGCCGTGCGGCGGCGCGGGATCGACGGCGGGCGTCCGGCTCAGGTCGAGCGCGTCGAGCTCCGCCGGCCGCGACAGCGCGACGACGGTGTGCGGGTTGCCCAGGTCGACGCTCAGCGCGGGCCGGGGAGCGTCCCAGCCGGCCACCATGACCGCCGCGTCGGCGCCGGCGGCCACCGCGTCCTGGCCGCCGGGGTACGCCCACGGGCCCATGTCGACCGCGTACCAGCCGTTCGGCTCCTTGCGGACGCGCTTGACGCCGCCCCGGGTGCCGAGGGCGAGCTCGCCGCCGCCGGACAGGTCGACCAGCCCGAGGCTCTCGGCGAACGCGGCGAAGACCCGCACACCGTTGCCGCACATCTCGGCCACCGTGCCGTCGGAGTTGCGGTAGTCCATGAACCAGATCGCCTCCGGCTCCTCGGCCAGGACGGCGTCCGCCGCGGTCTCCCCCGCGCGGGCCACCGCGGACGTCGGGGCGAGGCGGATGACGCCGTCGCCGCCGACTCCCCCGCGGCGGTCGGCCAGGTGCCGCACCTGCTCGGGCGTGAGGTCGAGGTCTCCCCGGGTGTCGGCGACCAGGACGAAGTCGTTGTGCGTCCCGTGGCCCTTGGTGAAGCGCAAGGTCATGAGCCCAGACTACGGCGTACGGGCCCGTCCCCCGGCGCCGGCAGCTCACCGTCGTCGGCGGCCCGCACGACGGCGAGCGCCTCGTCGAGCAGGCTCGGCGACCCGGCGTCGAGCCACCGTACGCGCGGGTCGCGCCCGAACCAGCCCATCTGCTTGCGGGCCAGGCGACGGGTGTTGGCGACGACGTCGGCGCGCGCCTCGCCCTCGGTCCGTTCCCCGGCGAACCAGCGCAGCACCTCGGCGTAGCCGACCGCGCGGGCGGCCGTGGCCCCGAGGCCCGGGCCCGTGCCGCCCTGGGCGGGCGAGGCGAGACGCCGCACCTCGTCGACGAGACCGGCGTCCCACATCCGGTCCACCCGGCCTGCCACCCGGGCGTCCAGCGTCTCGCGGTCGCAGTCGAGCCCGATCTGCACGGCGGGCCGGACGTACTCCTGCCGGGGCAGGTTCGCGGTGTACGGCTGCCCGGTGATCTCGACGACCTCCAGCGCCCGGACGATGCGACGCGTGTTCGTCGGGCCGATCGACTCCGCCGCCGCCGGGTCGACGTGGGCGAGCTCGGCGTGCAGCGCGTGCCGTCCCTCGGTCTCGGCGCGCTCCTCCAGCCGTGCGCGCACGGCGGCGTCGGTGCCGGGAAAGTCCAGGTGGTCCAGGAGGGCTCGCACGTAGAGCCCGGACCCGCCGACGACGACGGCGCGCGCGCCACGCCCGGCGATCGCGTCGAGGTCGGCGCGGGCCTCTGCCTGGTACCGCGCCACCGAGGCGTCCTGGTCCGGGTCGAGGACGTCGAGCTGGTGGTGCACGACGCCGCGGCGCTGCGACGGCGGCACCTTGGCCGTGCCGACGTCCATGCCGCGGTAGAGCTGGAAGGCGTCCGCGTTCACGATCTCGGCCGGGACGGTCGCCACGCCGGGACCGGCGTGGGACAACGCCTCGGCCAGGTCCAGCGCGAGGTCCGACTTCCCGGTGGCGGTGGGTCCTACGACGGCGACGATCACGGGTCCACGCTAGCCGGGACCGGCGCCGGGATAGGCTCCGCGGGTGCTGCTGCTGACCACCTTCGCCGTGAGCCTGCTGTCCGGGCTCGTGCCGGTCGTCAGCATCGAGGTGTACCTGGGCGGCGTGGCCGCGGCGACCGATGCCGCCGGGTCACCGGCCCGCGTGGCAGCGCTGGCCCTGGTGGCCGGTGTCGGCCAGACGCTCGCGAAGGTCGCCTGGTACCTCCTGGCGGCGCGATCGATGCAGTCGCGTCGCCTGCAGCGCAAGCTCTCCCAGGAGCGCTGGCGACTGGCGTACGAGCGCTGGCACGGCCGGATCGCCGGCCGGCCGGTCCTCACGATCGCGGTCCTCCTCGCCTCCGCGTGCCTCGGGTTCCCGCCGCTGATGATCATCGCCGTCGTCGCCGGCTCGCTGCGGGTCCCGCTGTCGATCTACGTGCCGACGCTCCTGGTGGGACGGACCGTCCGGTTCTGGCTGCTGCTGGCGGGGGTCGGCTGGTTCGCGGCGGCGCTCTGAGTCCCGGCCCGGTGCCCGGACGGGCCGGGCGTGCCCGGCCCGCCCCACACGACCACGTCGTACCGTTCGGGCAGGTGCGGCCCGGTCACCGCGACCGTCCGGGTCGTGGCCTCCCAGCCGGCCCGGTCCGCGAGGCGTGCCACGACGGCGTCGACGGCACCGTCCGTGCCGCCGGTGCCGCCGGTGCCGCCCGGGTCGCCCGGACCCGTGCCGTCCGCCACGAGGAGGGCGTCGCAACGCGCCAGGGCGTCGACGGCGGCCTGGCGGGCGGGTTGGTCGGCAGCGGGCGCCAGCTCGACGACGACGGCTTCGGCCGCCGTGGCCGGTCCCCTGGCGTCGGCGAGCACGAGCAGGGCCACCGACGCGGCGAGACCGGCTGGATCCGGCGGCCACGGTCGCACGTCGGCGCCGACGTCCCCGGCGTCCCGCAGCAGGGGCACCCAGCGGTCGGCGATGCCCGCCGCCGCCAACGAGGGACGGCGCCGACCGGTGGTCGAGCGCACGGCCGGGGCGAGCACGCCCCAGGTGCGCACCGGACCCCCGTCGGGGGCGGCGCACCGGCCGACCTCCGTCCGGATCGCGGCGCGGACCTCCGCCAGCGGGCGGGCACCACCGGCGGCACCGGTGACGAGCAGGACGGTGGCGGGCAGGGCCACGGCGTGGACGGGCACGCTGCCACGCTACCCGGGCCGTGTAGCGTGGGTCGTGTGAGGTTCTTCGGATCACGTCGGGCCGCCAGGTCGTCCACGCCCCCGGCTCCCGAGGGCGGCGAACCGGACCGGCTGCGTTCCGACGTCCAGAACGTCCTGCTGGCCGGACCGGTCGGGGACGCCGTGGGCGCGCTGCCCGCCCCGGTGTCGCGGGAACGGATCAGCGCCTGGCTCGACCAGTCGGGGTTCACCTACTTCGTCGACACCGACGGCGACCTCGGCGGGCTGTGGCACGGTCGCCTGTTCCACTTCCTCGCGCTGGGACCCGACGGCGAGGTGCTCCAGATCCGCGGGCAGTGGCACCGTGAGGCGACCATCGAACGCCTCGGCGAGGTCCTCGAGGTCTGCAACGAGTGGAACGCCGAACGGATCTGGCCGAAGACGTACGCCCGCGTCCGCGACGACGGCGCCGTCGTCGTGTGCGCGGAGGTCACCGTCAGCGTCGAGCACGGCGCGAACGACGACCAGCTCGGTCAGCACCTCCAGTGCGGCCTGTCCACCTCGGCCATGTTCTTCGAGCACCTCGACGAGGTCTTCGCCGACCCGCTGCGGAGCGCCCCGTGAGCGGCCCGCTGCGACGCGCCACGGCCGCCGTCCTGCAGGCCGCCCGCCGGCGTGGCCGCGACGGCGGTCGGCCCGGGGTACGGCCTGCCCTGCCCAGCCCGGTGTCCCTGGCGCGCGTCGGCAACGACCTGGCGCGCCGCGGCTACCGGTTCCGCACGGACGACGACGGCGACATCACCGGGACCTGGGACGGCAACCGGTTCTGGTTCCTCCTCCTGGGCGAGGACTCCGAGATACTCCAGGTGCGGGGCCGGTGGGCCGGCACGGTGCCGGACTCCGCCCGTCCCGCGGTGCTGCAGGCCTGCAACGACTGGAACCGCGAGCGCATCTGGCCCAAGGTATACACCCGTCCCGAGGGCGACGGCCTCGCGCTCTACACCGAGGTGTCGGTGGACCTGGAGCACGGGGCGACGGACGTCCAGCTCGCCGAGACGGTCTCGTGCGGCCTCGTCACGGCGTCGCAGTTCTTCGCCAGCGTCGGCCCGCTGACGGAGCCCTGACGAGAGACCGGGCCCACGCCGCGCGCGGCCGCTACGCCCTCGCGCGCAGCGTCGGCATGCCGAGCACCACGGGACCGTCCGGTGCCGGGGCGCCGTGGGAGTGCTCGTCCTCGCCACCGCCGAGGCGGGTCTTCTCGCGCTGCACCCAGGCGTCGCCCGAGCGGGTGCGCCGCACGGCGTAGGTCCCGCCGTCGACGGCCGAGTCCGCGATGAGGTGGTGCGGCGCGGCGCGCGTGACCTCGACCGTGACCATGTCGCCCGGCCGGGGCAGCCGCGGGTCGAGGTGCGCGGCACCGGCGAGCCGCGGGTCGTCGAGACCGGCGGGCCGGTCGGCGAGCGTGGCGCCGTCCGGCAGCACGCCGGAGGGCAGCGCGAGATGGACCAGGCGGTTGTCCCGGGCGCGCCCGCTGAGCCGGTGCGACGCCCCGTCCTTCTTGCCGGAGCCCTCGGCGACCAGCACCTCCAGCGTGCGGCCGACCTGCGTGGCGGACTCCTCGGCGCTGATGCGCTCCTGCAGGGCCAGGAGCCGCTCGAAACGTTCCTGGACGACCTCCTTGGGCAGCTGGTCGTCCATCGTCGCGGCCGGGGTGCCGGGCCGCGGCGAGTACTGGAACATGAACGCCGAGCTGAAGCGCGAGGCCTCGACCACGCGCAGCGTCTCCGCGAAGTCCTCCTCGGTCTCCCCCGGGAAGCCGACGATGATGTCCGTGGTGATGGCGGCGTCCGGGATCGCTCCCCGCACCCGGTCCAGGATGCCGAGGAACTTCTCCGACCGGTAGCTGCGACGCATCGCCCGCAGCACCTTGTCCGAGCCGGACTGGAGCGGCATGTGCAGCTGGGGCATGACGTTCGACGTCTCGGCCATCGCGTCGATCACGTCGTCCGTGAACGCCGCCGGGTGCGGCGAGGTGAACCGCACGCGCTCGAGGCCGTCGATCCGGCCGCAGGCGCGCAGCAGCTTGGCGAAGGCTCCCCGGTCGCCGAACTCGACGCCGTAGCTGTTGACGTTCTGGCCGAGCAGCGTCACCTCGACGGCTCCGGCGTCGACCAGGGCCTGGACCTCCGCCAGGACCTCGCCGGGTCGCCGGTCGCGCTCCTTGCCCCGCAGGTGCGGCACGATGCAGAACGTGCACGTGTTGTTGCAGCCCACGGAGATCGAGACCCAACCCGCGTACACCGACTCCCGACGGGTCGGCAGGGTCGAGGGGAAGACCTGCAGCGACTCGGCGATCTCCACCTGCGCGGCCTCGTTGTGCCGCGCGCGCTCCAGCAGCACCGGCAGGGCGTCGAGGTTGTGCGTGCCGAAGACGACGTCCACCCAGGGCGCCCTCGAGACGATGTCGCCACGGTCCTTCTGCGCGAGGCAGCCGCCGACGGCGATCTGCATGCCCGGACGCTCCGCCTTGAGGCTCGCGAGCTGGCCGAGGTTGCCGTAGAGGCGCGTCGCGGCGTTCTCCCGCACCGCACAGGTGTTGATGACGACGACGTCGGCTCGGCTCGCGGCGTCGTCCGCCGCGGAGGCCCGGGTGTAGCCGGCCTGCTCGAGCATCCCGGCCATGTGCTCGGAGTCGTGCACGTTCATCTGGCACCCGAGGGTGCGGACGACATAGGTGCGCGCGTCCGCCTCGGCGCGGCCGGGCGTGCCGGTGGCGTGCGGTGGGGGCATGGTGGTGGACATCGCCTCCTAGGGTACGGCGGGCGACAGACGGCCTCCGCACGCGCGACGGCCGGTACGGCACGCTGAGCGGCGGTGTCGTTACCGATTCGTTGCCGACGCGGGACCAACGATGCTGGTGAACGTAACATCGACTGGTTAGGTTCGAGGGATGGATCACAGCGGATCGGCTCGTGCCGCGGGAGAGCACCTGGGTGCTCCGCTCGTGGAGCTCGAACGAGTCAACAAGCACTTCGGCGACCTGCACGTGCTGCAGGACATCGACCTCACCGTCCGCAAGGGAGAGGTGCTCGTCGTCATCGGCCCGTCGGGCTCCGGGAAGTCCACCCTCTGCCGGGCGATCAACCGGCTGGAGACCGTCGACGACGGCACGATCCGCATCGACGGCGAGGAGCTGCCCGCCGAGGGACGCGAGCTCGCGCGCTTGCGGGCCGACGTCGGGATGGTCTTCCAGGCCTTCAACCTCTTCGCGCACAAGTCGGTGCTCGAGAACGTCACCCTCGGCCCGCGCAAGGTGCGCGGGCTGTCGAAGTCCCAGGCCGACGAGGAGGGCCTGGCGCTCCTCGACCGCGTCGGGGTGAAGAACCAGGCGAGCAAGCTGCCGGCCCAGCTCTCCGGGGGTCAGCAGCAGCGTGTCGCCATCGCCCGCTCGCTGGCGATGCACCCCAAGGTGATGCTCTTCGACGAGCCGACCTCCGCGCTCGACCCGGAGATGATCAACGAGGTCCTGGACGTCATGGTCCAGCTCGCGCACGAGGGGATGACGATGATCGTCGTCACCCACGAGATGGGCTTCGCGCGCAAGGCCGCCGACCGCGTCGTGTTCATGGCCGACGGGCAGATCGTCGAGCAGGCCACCCCCGAGGAGTTCTTCACCCACCCGCGCAGTGACCGCGCGAAGGACTTCCTGTCGAAGATCCTCACCCACTGATCTCCACATCCAGCATCACGACGAAGGGAAGCATCATGCGACGCACACGCACCACCGGGGTGGTCGCCCTCGCAGCGACCGTTGCTCTGACGCTCGCCGCCTGCTCGGACGGCGGTGAGAGCGGCAGCGGCGGCGGTGAAGGCGGCGAGACCGATGGCGGCGACGAGTCGGTCACCATCGGCATCAAGTTCGACCAGCCCGGGCTCGGTTTCATGGAGGGCGACACGCCGACCGGGTTCGACGTCGAGGTCGCCAAGTACGTGGCGAACGAGCTCGGCTACTCCGAGGACCAGATCGAGTGGACCGAGGCACCGTCCGCCCAGCGCGAGACGCTGCTGTCCACCGGCCAGGTCGACATGATCTTCGCGACCTACTCGATCACCGACGAGCGCCGTGAGCAGGTCTCGTTCGCGGGCCCGTACTTCGTCGCCGGCCAGGACCTGCTGGTCGCCGCCGACAACACCGACATCACCGGACCCGACACCCTCGACGGCAAGAACCTGTGCTCGGTCACCGGTTCGACGTCGGCCCAGCGCATCAAGGAGGAGTACTCCGAGGGCGTCAACCTCCTCGAGCAGCCGGGGTACGCCGAGTGCGTCACCGCGCTCATCTCCGGTCAGGTCGACGCGGTGACGACCGACGACATCATCCTCGCAGGCCTCGGCGCGCAGCCGGCCAACGCCGGCCAGGTGAAGGTCGTGGGCAACACCTTCTCCGAGGAGAAGTACGGCGTCGGCATCCCGCAGGAGTCCGACCAGTGCGAGGCGATCAACGAGGCCATCACCAACATGGTCGACGACGGCTCCTGGCAGGAGGCGCTCGACGCCGCGACCGAGGGCACCGGCTACGTGCCGAACGACGAGCTCAACCCGCCGGAGTACGAGCCCTGCGACATGTGACGCGGGCCTGACCGGCACCGGGCCCGCCGCGCTCCGCGTGGCGGGCCCGGTCCACCCCGCGGGCGACCTCCGCACACCGCACCATCGACCGACCTCTCCCCCGAAGGAGCGACTGCCGCGTGCAGGAGTACCTCGACATCCTCCGCGAGTACGACGTGCTCGGCGCGTTCTGGGTGAACATCCAGCTCGCGCTCTGGGCCGCTGTGCTGTCCCTCGCCCTGGGCTCCGTCCTCGCGCTGTTCCGGATCTCGCCGATCGGCAGCCTGCAGTGGGCGGGCACCGCCTACGTGACGGTCTTCCGGAACATGCCCCTGACGATCATCATGGTGTTCATGGTCCTCGGCGCCTGGGGACAGCTCGAGCTGTCTCTCGCCACCGACTTCAACACGAACTTCTTCTGGCTGGCCGTGGTGGGGCTGTCCGTCTACCACGCGGCGTTCGTGTGCGAGGCGATCCGCTCCGGCGTGAACACCGTGCCGGTCGGCCAGGCCGAGGCCGCCCGGTCCATCGGTCTGTCGTTCCTGCCCGCCGCACGGCTGATCATCCTGCCCCAGGCCTTCCGCGGCGCCATCGCGCCGCTCGGCAACGTCCTCATCGCCCTCATCAAGAACACGACGGTGGCGGCCGCCGCCTCGGTGGCCACCGAGACGTCCTCGGTGATGAAGACGATGATCGAGTTCCGGCCCGACTACATCTACGCGATCTTCTTCACCTTCGCGATCGGCTACGTGATCCTCGTGACACCGGTCGGCCTGTTGACCACATCTCTCTCGAGGAGTCTGGCGGTGGCCCGATGAGCGCCCAGTCCGTCCTGTTCGACGCGCCGGGCCCACGGGCACGCCGCCGCATCCTGCTCGGCAACCTCGTCGGCGCCGTGATCGTCGCCGGCGTGGCCGCGCTCGTCCTGATGCGCCTCGCCGACAAGGGGCAGCTCGACCCCACCCTGTGGTTGCACGCCGTCGACGCTGACGCCTGGCGCTACTACTACTGGCCCGGGTTCCTCAACACCGTGCGGGCCGCCGCGCTGGCGATCGTCGGCGCGATGGTCTTCGGCCTGCTGTTCGGCGTCGGCCGGTTGTCGTCGCAGCTGATGGTCCGCACGGTGTGCGGCACCGTCGTGGAGTTCTTCCGTGCCGTGCCCGTGCTGCTGATGATGGTGTTCTTCTGGCTGCTGCTCGCGAACGCCGGCGTCGAGAACTCCTCGTTCTGGGGCGTCGTCATCGCGCTCATCCTCTACAACGGGGCCGTCGTGGCCGAGCTGGTGCGCTCCGGCGTGCACGGCCTGCCGAGCGGTCAACGAGAGGCGGCACTCTCCGTGGGCCTCACCCGGGGCCAGTCGCTGCGTTCCGTGGAGGTTCCGCAGGCCCTCGTCGCGATGCTCCCGGCGCTCGTCTCGCAGCTCGTCGTGGTCCTCAAGGACTCCGCCCTCGGCGCGATCATCTCCTACACCGAGCTCCTGCAGTACTCGCGCCGTCTCGGCTCGGGCGAGGGCAACATCCTCCAGGCGCTCACGGTGGCGGCGACCCTGTTCATCATCATCAACTACAGCCTGTCGAAGCTGGCCGAGCGGCTCAGCCGCACCATGCGCCGTACCGCCGGCAAGACCGGGACGATGGCCGCCGGCCTCGACGCCGGTGTGGGCGTCGGTGCGACCGCGGTGCGCGGCGGCACGGCCGATGGGGCCGCCGAGAGCCATGGGCCGGGACCCGGCGATCGGGACCGTCCGGAACGCTGGTCGTAGAGGTCAGGCGCGCCGTCGTCGGAGCGGCCCGGCCTCAGTCGTCGAGGAAGACGTCCTCGGCGTCGCCGGCCTCGTCACCCTCCGCGACCAGTGCGTCCTTGACGGCGGCGAACGCCACCGACGGGCTGTGGCCCTTGCGGCTCAGCGCTCCCACGGCACGGCGCACCCTCTTGTCGCGGTCGAGACCTCGCGTCCGCGCCACGTGCTTGCGCGCGAGCTCGGCCGCCGCAGCCCGTTCGTCGTCGCCGTCGACCTGCTCCAGGGCGGCGGCGGCGGTCTCGGGGTCGACACCTCGACGGTAGAGCTCGGCCGAGATCGCCCGGCGCGCCTGGCCCTTCTCGTGGTGCCGGGTCCGGACGATCATGTCGGCGTACTCGGTGTCGTCGACGAGGCGGACCTCCTCGAACCGGTCGAGCACCGGGTCCACGACCTGCTCCGGATATCCCTTGCGCGCGAGCGAACGGGCCAGCTCCGCCCGGCTCTTGGGAGCCGCCGTGAGCGTACGCAGCACCGCCTCGCGAGCGAGCTCGGCCGCCTCCTCGACGCTGATCTCGCCCGCCTCGAGCCGTTCCCCCACGCTCGGGCGGCCGCGGCGCTTCCCCTCGCCGCGACCACCCTGTCCTCGGGCTGCCATCAGCGCACGCCCGTCAGAACGGTGCCTTCTTCGTCTTGGCCGCCGTCGACCGCGCGGTCGACCGGGCCTTGGCCGGGGCCTTGCCCTCGTCCGCCGAAGAGGCCGACGCCGCCGTCGCGACATCGCCGGCCACCGGTGCGGTGTCATCGCCCTCGGCCGGCACGTCGAGCTTCGCCCCGACGCCGAGCTTCTCCTTGATCTTCTTCTCGAGCTCGTCGGCCAGGTCGGGGTTGTCCCGCAGGAACGACCGGGCGTTCTCCTTGCCCTGACCGAGCTGGTCGCCGTCGTAGGTGAACCACGAACCGGACTTGCGCACGAACCCGTGCTCCACGCCCATGTCGATCAGTCCGCCCTCACGGGAGATCCCGACGCCGTAGAGGATGTCGAACTCCGCCTGCTTGAACGGCGGAGCCATCTTGTTCTTGACGACCTTGACCCGGGTGCGGTTGCCGACCGCGTCGGTCCCCTCCTTGAGGGTCTCGATCCGGCGGATGTCCATACGCACCGACGCGTAGAACTTCAGCGCCTTGCCGCCGGTCGTGGTCTCCGGAGAGCCGAAGAACACTCCGATCTTCTCGCGGAGCTGGTTGATGAAGATCGCCGTGGTGCCCGAGGAGCTCAGGGCACCGGAGATCTTGCGCAGCGCCTGCGACATGAGCCGTGCCTGCAGACCCACGTGGCTGTCACCCATCTCGCCCTCGATCTCGGCCTTCGGAACCAGGGCCGCGACGGAGTCGATGACGATGATGTCGATCGCGCCCGACCGGATCAGCATGTCCGTGATCTCCAGGGCCTGCTCGCCGGTGTCCGGCTGCGAGACGAGCAGCGCGTCGGTGTCGACGCCGAGCTTCTTCGCGTAGTCCGGGTCCAGGGCGTGCTCGGCGTCGATGAAGGCCGCGATGCCGCCGTTCCGCTGAGCGTTGGCCACCGCGTGCAGCGCGATGGTGGTCTTGCCGGAGGACTCGGGGCCGTACACCTCGATGACACGCCCGCGCGGCAGACCGCCGATGCCCAGCGCGACGTCGAGCGCGATCGACCCGGTCGGGATGACCTCGACCGGGGCGCGCCCCTCCTGGCCGAGGCGCATGACGGATCCCTTGCCGAAGTTGCGGTCGATCTGGGCGAGCGCGGCTTCGAGGGCCTTGTCACGGTCTTCCGGTGCTGGCATGTTCGTCACCTTCGTGTTCTGGGCGCGCCCGCGCGCCTTCGGCTTGCTGCTCATGTCGTCGACGACCGTACTCGGCGCCACCGACAACGACCGGCGTCCCGACGTCCCGGTGTGGACGACGGCCGGAGATCTTCTGCTGTGGTCAGACTCTACCCGAACATCTGTTCGACGCGGGAGGTTCGCCGGCGTGTCGGCGCTCGGCTCGTGGCACCCGGCAGTGCTCCGCGCAGCGGCTCAGCGCGGCGGTGGTGCCTGCCGGTTCCGGTCGGTCCCCCAGCGCCGCTCCTCCGGCACGTCGAGCGCGTCGCACAACGCGTGCCAGACGTCCCGCGGCTCCGTGCCCGCGGACAACGCCTCCGCCGGCGTGCGGTCGCCGAGCCGCGGCAGCACCTGCTCGCGCACGAGCGTGCGCCCGAGGGCGCGCCCGAAGACCTCGTCGACGAGCTGGGAGAAGTCGGAGTAGCGCACGCTCCCAGGGTGCCACGGGTCCGCACGGGCGCGGCGCGCGCCTGTCGGTGTCCCGGTGCACGATGGGTCGGTGTCCCCCCTCCCCGACCCGTTCGCCCGGTTCAGTCCCGCCACCCGGGCGTGGTTCACCGGCGCGTTCGCCGGACCGACGGCGGCGCAGTCGGGCGCGTGGGAGGTGGTCGCGGCCGACCGGCACGCCCTCGTGGTGGCCCCCACCGGCTCCGGCAAGACCCTGGCGGCGTTCCTCTGGGCGATCGACCGGCTGACCTCCGTCCCGCCCCCACCGGACCCGGTGCGCCGGTGCCGCGTGCTGTACGTCTCCCCCCTCAAGGCGCTCGCCGCGGACGTGCAGCGCAACCTCCGCGCCCCGCTGGCGGGCATCCGGCAGACCGCGGCCCGGGCGGGCACCCCGGTGCACGACGTGGACGTCGGCATGCGCACGGGCGACACCCCGGCCGCCGAGCGACGAGCGTTCGCGACCCGACCACCGGACGTCCTGATCACGACGCCCGAGTCCCTGTTCCTCGTCCTGACCTCGGCGGCCCGGTCCGGGCTCGCCGGCGTCGAGACCGTGATCGTCGACGAGATCCACGCCGTGGCCGGCACGAAGCGCGGCGCCCACCTCGCCGTCACGCTGGAGCGCCTCGACGAGCTCCTCGAGCGTCCCGCGCAGCGCATCGGTCTCTCCGCGACCGTCCGGCCCGTCGACGACGTCGCACGGTTCCTGGGGGGCGACCGCGCCCCGGACGACGGGGGCCGCGAGGTGGCGGTGGTGCAGCCCCCGGCCGACAAGCGCTGGGACCTGCAGGTGGCCGTCCCCGTGCCCGACCTCACCGACCTGGGCGGGAGCGAGGAACCGGACCTGTCCGGGCCGGCGACGGCGCCCCGGACGCCCCAGCGGCAGGCCTCGGTGTGGCCGCACGTCACCGACCGGGTCGTCGACCTGGTGGCCGCGCACCGCTCGACGCTCGTGTTCACCAACTCCCGGCGCGGCGCGGAGCGGCTGACGGCGCGGGTCAACGAGACCTGGTCCGAGCGCCAGGGGATCGCTCTCCCGGCGCCGGGCGCCGCCCAGGCCGCGGTGATCCCGGGTCAGTCCGGCACGGCCGTCGCCACGCCCGAGGACGCCCCCGTGCTGGCCCGCGCCCACCACGGGTCCATGAGCCGGGCCGAGCGCACCCGCACCGAGTCCGAGCTCAAGGACGGCCGGCTGCCCGCGGTCGTCGCGACGTCGTCCCTGGAGCTCGGCATCGACATGGGGGCGGTCGACCTCGTGGTCCAGGTGGGTTCGCCCCCGTCGGTGGCGAGCGGGCTGCAGCGCATCGGGCGCGCGGGCCACCAGGTCGGAGCCGTGTCCCGCGGCGTCGTGCTGCCGACGTTCCGGGGCGAGCTGCTCCCGGCCACCGTCGTCACGCAGCGCATGCGCGGTGGCGACATCGAGCCGCTGCACGTCGTGTCCAACCCGCTCGACGTGCTCGCCCAGCAGGTGGTCGCCGCCCTCGCGATGGACGACTGGCACGGGGACGACCTGCTCGCGCTCGTGCGCCGCTCGACGCCCTTCGCCGGGCTCGGCGACGCCACCTGGCACGCCGTGCTCGACATGCTCGCCGGGCGGTACCCCAGCGAGGAGTTCGGCGAGCTGCGTGCCCGGATCGTGTGGGACCGCGCCACCGGACGGCTCTCCGCCCGCCCGGGAGCCCAGCGCCTCGCGGTCACCAGCGGCGGGACCATCCCCGACCGCGGCCTCTACGGGGTCTTCCTGGCCGGGGACGACGGCGGCCGTGGGGGCAAGCGCGTGGGCGAGCTCGACGAGGAGATGGTCTACGAGTCCCGGGCCGGGGACACCTTCACCCTGGGGTCGTCCACCTGGCGCATCGAGGACATCACCCCGGACCGCGTCGTGGTCACGCCCGCTCCCGGCCTGCCCGGGCGGCTGCCGTTCTGGAAGGGCGACTCACCCGGTCGGCCGGCGTCCCTCGGGCGAGCGGTCGGGGCGTTCGTCCGCGAGGCGGACCGGGTGCTCGCCGACGACCCGGAGGCCGGGCGTGCTCACCTGCGCGAGGCGGGCCTCGACGACTGGGCCGCCGAGAACCTCGCGGGCTACCTCACCGAGCAGCGCACCGCCACGGGTCGGCTGCCGGACGACCGCACGGTGGTCGTCGAGACGTTCCGCGACGAGCTCGGCGACCGGCGGGTCGTGGTGCACTCGCCGCTCGGCGCGCGGGTGCACACGCCCTGGGCGCTCGTCGTGGCGGCACGGCTCCGGGACCGGCTCGGAGCCGACGTCGCGGTCATGCCGGGCGACGACGGCATCGTGCTCCGGCTGCCCGGCGACTCGCCGTGGGACGTCGACGCCTCGAGCGCTCCGGTGCCGTCCGTCACCGCCGAGGACCTGCTGATCGACCCGGACGACGTGGCCGACGCCGTGCGCGCCGAGCTCGGCTCGTCGGTGCTCTTCGCGGCGAGGTTCCGTGAGGCGGCCGCCCGTGCGCTGCTCCTGCCGCGCCGTCGCCCCGACCGCAGGTCACCGCTGTGGCAGCAACGCCAGCGCGCGGCCCAGCTGCTGCATGTGGCCTCGGCCCACCCCGAGTTCCCGATCATGCTGGAGGCGGCCCGCGAGTGCCTCCAGGACGACTTCGACGTCGCCGCCCTGCGCACCCTCATGGCCGACCTGGCCGCGCGGAGGGTGCGGATGGTGGAGGTGACCACCACCGAACCGTCGCCCTTCGCCCGCTCGCTGCTGTTCGGCTACACCGCCCAGTTCCTCTACGACGGCGACGCACCGCTCGCCGAGCGCCGGGCCGCGGCGCTGTCGCTCGACCCCGCGCTCCTGGCAGAGCTGCTCGGGGAGCAGGGCGCCACCGACCTGGCCGACCTCCTGGACCCGGAGGCCGTCGAACGCACCGAGGCGGAGCTGCAGTGCCTGGCACCGGAACGGCAGGCCAAGGACGCCGAGGCGCTGTGGGACGTGCTGCGCCGCACCGGTCCGCACCCCGTCGAGGCGCTGCGCGCACGCACCCGCGACGAGGCGCGCGGCGCCGTCGTCGGCTGGCTCGCCGACCTGGAGCGGGCGCGGCGAGCGATCGAGGTCCGGGTGGCGGGCACCGAGCAGTGGGCCGTCGTGGAGGACGCGGCGCGACTGCGGGACGCCCTCGGGGTGGCGCTCCCCGTGGGGGTCGCCGAGGCGCACACCGCCCCGGTCGCCGACCCGCTCGGGGACCTCGTGCGGCGCCACGCGCGCACCCACGGACCGTTCACGACGGCGGACGTCGCCCGCCGCCTCGGCCTCGGCATCGCCGTCGTGGCCGCCGTCGCATCGCGGCTCGAGACCGAAGGGCTGCTCGTGCGCGGTGCCCTGCGGCCCGAGGTGCTCGGCGGCACGGCCGACGACCTCTGCGACCCCCGGGTGCTGCGCACCCTGCGCCGGCGCTCGCTCGCCGCGCTGCGGGCCGAGGTGGAACCGGTCGAGCCCGAGGCGCTGGGAGTGTTCCTGCCCCGCTGGCAGGGCGTCACCTCGACGCCCCTGCGCGGGACGGACGGCGTGCTGCGGGTGGTCGAACAGCTCGCCGGCTCCGCGGTCCCCGCCTCGGCCCTGGAGACGCTGGTCCTCCCCGCCCGGGTGGCGGACTACTCCCCCGCGCTCCTCGACGAGCTGACGACCACGGGCGAGGTGCTCTGGGCGGGGCACACCGCGCTGACCGGCGGTGGCGGGGGCGACGGGCTCGTGAGCCTGCACCTGAGCGAGGACGCACCGCTCACCCTGGCCACGCCGTCGGACCTCGAGCCGGACGGGCCGCTCGACTCCGACCGGCACCGCGTGGTGCTCGACCTCCTCACCGGCTCGGGCGGGCACTTCCTGCCGCGCCTGGCCGAGCTCGCCGACGCCACCGTGGCGGACACGCTCGAGGTCCTGTGGGACCTGGTGTGGGCGGGCCACGTCACGAACGACGGGCTGTCCGTGCTCCGCGAACGGGTCGGTGCCGGTGGGGGCACGCACCGCGCGCCACGCACGACCGCACGTGCCCGTCCCGTCCGCAGGTCCCGGTTCGCCGTGACCCGGCCGACGACGCCGCGGGGCGGCGGCGGACGGTGGTCGGCCCTACCGGCCCGTGAGACCGACACCACGCTGCGCACCCACGCGCTCACCCAGGTGCTCCTCGACCGGCACGGCGTGCTCACCCGCGCCGTGGCACCGTCCGAGGGTGCTGCCGGCCGGTTCCGGGACGTCTACCGCGTGCTGTCCGGGCTGGAGGAGCGCGGCGCCGTGCGCCGTGGGTACTTCGTGGAGCGCCTGGGCGGCTCCCAGTTCGCCCTGCCCGGCGCCGTCGACCAGCTCCGGCTCGATGCCGCCGACCGCGAGCGCCTCCGCGCGGACCCCGACGCGCCCCGCCGGGCCGTGCTGCTCGCCGCGACCGATCCCGCGAACCCGTACGGCGCCGCGCTGGGCTGGCCGCGCCGGCCCGACGGGACGGCCGACGGTCCGGGCCACCGGCCCGGACGCAAAGCCGGTGCCGTGGTGCTCCTGACCGCCGGCGCGCTGACCCTCTACGTGGAACGCGGTGGCCGCACGCTGCTGTCCTTCACCGACGACCCCGCCGACTTCGACGCCGCGGCCGCCGGGCTCGCCGAGGCGGCCCTCGCCGGCCGCCTGGGCAAGGTGCTGGTCCAGCGCGTCGACGGGGTCCCCGCGCTGACCGCGGCCCGCGACCGCCAGCCCGTCGCCGCGGCGCTGCTGCGCCACGGGTTCGGTGTCACACCGCAAGGTCTACGGGTCGTGGCCCGCTGACGCCGGCCGCGGGCCCCGCCGTCGGCGTCGGCGTCGGCACGGAGTGGATCTCCTCACGGTCCAGGGTGTCGGCCAGCAGGAACAGGTAGCCGATCATCAGCACGAAGCCCACCCTCTCCAGCAGGCCGAAGGCGACGATGCCCGAGCCGACGGCGGCCAGCGGCAGGTGGACCGCGAGGAACGCCACCACCAGGACCGCCAGGCCGACGGTCGCCCGTCGCAGCCGCCGAGGGGCCAGGGACCGTGGCGAGGGCACCGCCCGCGCCACGCAGTGCCCGACGACCGGGAGCACGACGAAGGCCGCGGCGGCGCTCGTGCGGTGCACCGCCGCCGAGAACGTGGTGGCCACGCCGGGCGGGTCGGTCGGGAAGACCCCGACGAGCACCATCGCGACGGCGAACGTCGCCATGGCGAGCGCCGGCACCCGCCCCGTCGCCAGCCCGGCCCGGTAGGCCCGGACCACCAGCGCCACGCCGACCGCCGCGAGGATCGTCCCGCCGACCAGGATCGCCTCCCCGCCCCCGGGCACGAACGCGTAGAAGCTCACCGGATCGATCAGCGGGTCCACGACCTCCGCCCCGAGCGTGTGGGCGGCAGCCATCGCCGTGAGCGCGGCGAGGCTCGACCATCCGACGCCGCGGACGCTGCGGTGCGCGGTCTGGTCGGGACGGTGGGCATCGACGTCGGGGCGCATGGCGCACCATCATGTCCGAAAAGTCCAGCACAAACCATCAGGTACCTCCCTGGTCGGTCCCTGATCGTCGTGTGTGCGACCCTGGTCGTCGCCGGACCGGCGGAGGGGAGGCCCCGTGCCCGAGGGTGACGTGCTGCGACTGACGGCGGAACGCCTCGACGAGGCGCTGCGCGGCCGTCCGCTGGTGCGTGCGGACCTGCGGTGGCCCACCGCGGCCGGTGCCGACCTCACCGGCCGGGCCGTCACGGCGTGCGTCGCGTACGGCAAGCACCTGATCACCCGGTTCGACGACGGCCGCACGCTGCACACGCACCTGCGGATGGAGGGCGCCTGGCGGGTGGAGCGCACCGGAAGCCGGGCCGCGGCGGCCCGGCACCCCGAGGTGCGGGCGGTGCTCGCCACCGACCGGTGGACCTGCGTGGGCTGGCGGCTCGGCATGCTGGACCTGGTGCGCACGCGCGACGAGCACACGTTGCTGGCGCACCTCGGTCCCGACGTGCTCGGTGACGACTTCGCCGCCACGGGCCTCGCCGTCGGCCTCGACCGGCTCGGGGACCAGGGCAGCCGGCCCCTCTGCGACGTCCTGCTCGACCAGCGGGTCCTCGCAGGTCTCGGCACGATCTGGATGGCGGAGACGTTGTTCGCCGTGCGTCGGCACCCGTGGACCCCGGTGAGCGCGCTCGGCGCCGAGGCCCGACGAGGGCTCCTGACGACGGCCCGGCGGCTCATGGGGCGCAGCGTCGACGTGGGCCGCTCCCACGGGTTGCAGCACGTGGAGCGGGCCGTGCACGGCCGACTGGGTGAGCCGTGCCGACGCTGCCGCACGCCGATCGCCGTCGGCCAGGCCAACGAACCTCCGTACGTGCGACCCGTGTTCTGGTGCCCGACCTGTCAGGCGAGCGGGACCCAGGGCCGAGCCGGGTGAGGTCGCACCGTACGGCGGCGGGTCAGCCGACCGGCGTGAGGTCCTCGCGCGCCGCGCCGCCGCGCGCGTACATCCCCGCGAGGACGTCGGCAGGGATCGTGTCCGGGACGTGCAGTCCCTCGGCCACCGCGATCTTGTCGCTCACCTCGCGCAGCACCAGTGAAAGCGGCACGTCCAGGGCCTCGCAGATCGAGGCGAGCAGCTCCGAGGAGGCTTCCTTCTGCCCGCGCTCGACCTCGCTGAGGTAACCCAGCGAGACCCGTGCGGCCGAGGACACCTCTCGCAGGGTGCGCCCCTGACGCTGCCGCGCGTCGCGCAGCACGTCACCGATCTCTCGTCGTAGGACGATCATGTCGCGCCCCCTCTCCTTGTCCGCCACCCCGTGTCGAGGAGTGGCACTACCGTACCCCGAGCCGGGGAGCGCACGCCGACCGGGACGCGCATCGATACGGGTTCGTGGCCTGTCTGCGATCACACCTGCCCAACGCCCCGCCGGCCCGCCGTGTTCCCGCACCCCGCCCCCGGGCGAGATCCTCGCCGTCGGCGCACAGGACCTTCACCCGGCCACCAGCTCGACCGCCAGCCCCAGCACCGCGTCGACCGCGGTCGCCCGGACCCCGGCGCGGTCCTCGTCGACCTCCAGCCGGCGGACCACGCTCGCACCGGGCGTCACCACGGCCACGTAGACGAGCCCCGGCGGGCGCCCGTCCTGGGGCGCGGGGCCGGCCACCCCGGTGGTCGCGAGCCCGACGTCGGCCCCGGTCACCCGCCGGGCGCCCTGCGCCATCGCCGTCGCCACGTCCGGGTCGACGGCACCGCGCTCCGCGAGCAGACCGACGTCGACGCCCAGCAGCGTCGCCTTCAGGTCGGTCGCATAGGCGACGACGCCGCCACGCACGACGCCCGACGCGCCGGGCACCTCGACGAGGGTGGCGGTGACGAGCCCACCGGTGAGGGACTCGGCGACCCCGACGGTCCAGCCACGCCGCGCCGCGTGCTCCAGCAAGCCGCGAGCGCTCACCGGCCCGTCCCCGTGCGGCGCGCGTCGCGCCGGATGCGCCAGCCCTGGACCACGTAGTCGACGCCCGTCACCACGGTGACCACCACGGCGGCGCCCATGGCGATCCATGCCACGACCAGCACGGCCTGGGGCAGGTGGGCCAGCGGCAGCAGGAACAGCAGGATCGCCACGATCTGCAGGACGGTCTTGATCTTCCCGCCGCGGGAGGCCGGCATCACGGCGTACCGCAGCATCGCCATGCGCATCACCGTGATGCCGAGCTCGCGGGCGAGGATGACGACGGGGACCCACCACGGCAGCTCGCCCAACGGCCACCACAGCAGGACGAGCGCGGACCCGACCAGCGCCTTGTCCGCGATGGGGTCGAGGATCTTGCCCAGGTCCGTGACCAGGCCCCGGGAGCGGGCCAGGTAGCCGTCGATCTTGTCGCTCAGCGCGGCGGCGGCGAAGATGCCCGTGGCCACGAGCCGCCAGGTCACCGACGTCCCGTCGTCCACGAGCAACGCCCACGCGAAGACCGGGACGAGGGCGATGCGCACCATGGTCACGAGGTTCGCGATGTTCCACGGTGAAGGAGCGGGGTCGGTCATCCGTCCAGCCTACTGGCCCGGAGCGGCCCGACCTCGCCGGCCGCGGCCGCTCCGCGGTCCCGCCCGCACCAGTACCTCGGCCACCGGTAGTCTCACGCGGGTGCAGCACTCCACGGACTCCTCCGGTCCGGCGCACGCGCGCCGGCTGCCCGGCGCCACCCGTCGCCGAGGGATCCTGCTCGTGCTCCTCGCGGCCGTGGTGGTCGCGTTCGCCGCCTGGCAGGTGCTGGCCGACGGCCCACCCCCTCCCGGCCGCACCGTCACGGCCCCGCCCGACGTCGACGTCGCGAAGTCCACCCCGCCGGCACCGGTCCCGCCCGCGCGGTTCACCGTCCTGGCGGCCGGCGACCTGCTGCCTCACGGCCCCGTCGTCCGCTCCGCCGACGGCGGCGACGACTTCGGGACGCTGCTCTCCGGCCTCGACGCGTGGGTCGCGGGAGCCGACCTGGCGCTGTGCCACATGGAGGTGCCGGTGGCGCCCGAAGGGACCGCACCGAGCGGGTACCCGATGTTCGCCGCGCCGGCAGGACTCGTGGACGCCGTCGCGGAGCAGGGCTGGGACGGCTGCTCGACGGCGTCCAACCACTCGGTGGACCGCGGGTACGACGGCGTCGTCGCGACCCTGGACGCGTTCGACGAGGCCGGTCTCGGCCACGTGGGCACCGCCCGCTCGGAGGCGGAGCAGGCCGCACCGCAGCGCTACGGCGTCGAACGGTCCGGGCGCACGCTCACCGTGGCGCACCTCTCGGCGACCTACGGGCTCAACGGGCTGCCGATGCCGGCGGACGCCCCGTGGGCGGCAGACATGATCGACGCCGGACGCCTCGTCGACGACGCCCGGCAGGCCCGCAAGGACGGCGCCGACGTGGTGCTGGTGAGCCTGCACGCCGGCGTCGAGTACACGGAGGACATCACCGACCAGCAGGTCGACGTCGTCCGGGCCCTCGGCGAGTCCGGTGCGGTCGACCTGGTGATCGGCCACCACGCCCACGTCCCCCAGCGCATCGAACGGGTCGACGGCGGTCGGGCCGACGAGGGCATGTGGGCCGCCTACGGCCTGGGCAACCTGCTGTCGAACCAGAGCGCGGCCTGCTGCGACGCCCGGACCAGCAACGGTGTGCTGCTGTCGGCCACCTTCACCCAGGAACGCCCCTCCGGTCCCACCCTGCTGTCCGACGTCGGATGGACGGCGACGACTGTCGACATCGCCGCCGGGCACCGGGTGCACGCCCTGCCCGACGTGCTCGACGACCCCGGCACGACGACGATGACGGCCGCCGAGCTGGCGACCCGTCAGCAGCGCGTCGCGGACGCCGTGCGGGACGCCGCGAGCGAACGTCTCGAACCGGCCGCATCGACCGGACCGGAACCCACGGTGCTACCCCGCGCGAGCGACCCGGCGGACGGCTGACCTGCTCGGTCCCGACCCGCTCTCACCGACCTGCTCAGCGCACCGGGTTCTCGGCGTCGGTGTCGGCGCCGTCGTGGTACTCCGTGGCGACGGGAGGCCGGTGCGTGTCGGTGCCGTCCGCGGACGCCGCCGCCCCGTCGGACTCCTGGTCGTAGGCGGCCGCTGGAGCGGTCTCGCCACGGATCAACGCGAGCGCCGCCGGCAGGTCGTCGGGCTGCACCAGCACGTCACGCGCCTTCGAGCCCTCCGACGGTCCGACGATCTCGCGGGACTCGAGCAGGTCCATGAGCCGGCCGGCCTTCGCGAACCCGACGCGCAGCTTGCGCTGCAGCATCGAGGTGGAGCCGAACTGGGTGGAAACCACCAGCTCGGCGGCCTGCAGCAGCAGGTCGAGGTCGTCGCCGATGTCCTCGTCGATCTGCTTCTTCGCCGCGGCGGGTGCCGTGACGTCCGGACGGTAGACGGGCTTGAGCTGCGACTTCACGTGCTCGACGACGGCGTGCACCTCGGACTCGGTCACCCAGGCGCCCTGCACACGCATGGGCTTGGCCGCCCCCATCGGCAGGAACAGGGCGTCGCCCTGGCCGATGAGCTTCTCGGCACCCGGCTGGTCGAGGACCACGCGGGAGTCGGCCAGCGACGACGTGGCGAACGCGAGCCGCGAGGGCACGTTCGCCTTGATCAGGCCGGTGACGACGTCGACCGAGGGGCGCTGCGTCGCCAGCACCAGGTGGATGCCCGCTGCGCGCGCCAGCTGCGTGATGCGCTGGATCGACGCCTCGACGTCGCGCGGGGCGACCATCATCAGGTCGGCCAGCTCGTCGACGACGACGAGCAGGTAGGGGTACGGGGCGATCTTGCGCTCCGAACCGGGCAGCGGCTTGACCTTGCCGGACCGCACCCCGGCGTTGAAGTCGTCGATGTGCTTGAAGCCGAACGTCGCGAGGTCGTCGTAGCGGGCGTCCATCTCCCGCACGACCCACTCCAGGGCCTCGGCCGCCTTCTTCGGGTTCGTGATGATGGGCGTGATCAGGTGCGGGATGCCCTCGTAGATCGTCAGCTCGACCCGCTTGGGGTCCACCAGGACCAGCCGCACCTGCTCCGGCGTCGCCCGCATGAGGATGGAGGTGATCATCGAGTTGATGAAGCTCGACTTGCCGGCGCCGGTCGCACCGGCGACGAGGATGTGCGGCATCTTCGCCAGGTTCGCGACGACGAAACCGCCCTCGACGTCCTTGCCGACACCCATGACCATCGGGTGCTCGGTGCGCCGGGCCGCCGACGAGCGCAGCACGTCTCCCAGGACGACCGTCTCGCGGTCGGAGTTCGGGATCTCGATGCCGATCGCGGACTTGCCGGGGATCGGCGAGAGGATCCGCACGTCGGCGCTCGCCACGGCGTACGCGATGTTGTTCGACAGCGACGTGATGCGTTCGACCTTGGTCTTGGCTCCCACCTCGACCTCGTACCGCGTGACCGTCGGCCCGCGCGTGAAGTTCGTGACCTCAGCGTCGACGCCGAAGTCGACGAACACCTTCGTCAGCGACTCGACCACGCGGTCGTTCACGGCCGACCGCGTCTTGTGCGGCGCCCCCTCGACCAGCGCCTCCTCGCTCGGCAGGAGGTAGACCGTGTCGCCCGAGAGCATCGGTTGCTCCGCCCGTCCGGCCGGCGCGGGCGTCGGCTCCGGTGCCGTGCGCGCGACCGGCGCGGCCGCGGCGGCCGGCGCGGCCTTCGTGCCCGCGGGGACCCGCTGCGTGGCCGCCGCCCGGTCGACCGGCCCGGTCCCACCCTCGGCGGCCGGGTCGAGCGTCGCCGCCTTCTCGAACGCCTCGTCACCGGCGTACCGGTCGAGCTCCGCGGCCGCCGCGTCCGCCGCGCGCTCGGCCTTCGTGCGGCGCTTGCGACGCTTGCGCGGCGTGGCCCGCTCCTCCGAGCCGTCGTGCGCCGAGACGCCGTCCGCGAGGCGCAGACCCTCGTCCGACTCCCCGTCCGCCTCGTTGTGGTTGCCCGTCAGACGGTCGTAGAGGCCCTGCACGCGCTCCGGGATGCGGTGCACCGGTGTCGCCGTCACCACGAGGAGCCCGAAGAAGCCGAGCAGGAGGAACAGCGGCACCGCGACCCACTCGGTCACACCGATGACGACCGGGGTCCCGGCCAGATAGCCGATGATGCCCCCGGCGTCCTGGACGTCCGCGAACCCGTCCCGCGGGGAGGGTGTCCCCTCCGCGACCGCCACCAGGGAGCAGACCGAGACGACGATGAGGCTCAGGCCGATCGCGACACGGGAGTTCGCCCGGCCACGCTCCGGGTGACGCATGATGCGCACCCCGAGCCACAGCAGCAGCACCGGTACCGCCACGCCGGCCAGCCCGACCGTCCCCGCCACGACGGCATGGACGACGTCGCCGAACGTCCCCGGTATGCCCCACCACTCGCGCGCCGCCACGACGAGCGCGAGCGCGATGAGGAAGAAGGCGACGCCGTCTCGACGGTGCTCCGGTTCCAGGTCTCTCGCTCCCTTGGTGATCGCGCGGGTCACGGTGCCCAGGCCGTGCGCGACGCCCAGGTAGGCACCGCGCACCATCCGGACCGGCCACGGCGGCCCGGCCGGACGGCGCTTCGGCGCCGGACGTCTCCCCGAGCCCTTCGACGACGCCGACCGGCCCGTACCGCGTCCGGTGGCGCGCGTCGACGATGCACGACGTCCCGAGGCGGACACCGCCGGGGTCCGCCCCGTGCGTGCCGCACCTCGAGGATTCCCGCGGTAGTTCCGGGGCGTCGTCCGGGTGGCCATGATGCTCTCACGGTACCCGCGCCCACCGGCACGACGCCGCAGGTCGCGGACGCGTGTCACGCCGGGCTGGCGTGAGCACCGTCACGGAGCTCTCAGCCGCCCGTCGCCGCCGACACCTGCGCGGCCGAGATCTCCCGCACGACACCGATCCACAGCACCAGGCCCACCGCACACGCCAACGTGCCGACACCCTCGAGGAAGGGCAGCGACGCCGGGTCCCACGACCCCATGCCCATCGCCACGAGGCCCGACTGGTTCGCCGCCCACAACGACACCAGCCAGCACGCCCACCAGAGCCCGAGACCCCCCGCACGCCGCGTCCCGACCGTCCCCGCACGCACGTCGCGCACCACCTGGAAGGGGAACCAGAGGGACACCACCGGCACGACCCAGCCCAGCCACACCCACACGGCGCCCCGGACCTGCCGCACGTGCGGCGACCCCGCGACGGCGATCGCACGACTGCGCTGCAGCCACAGGCAGCCCACCACGAAGACCGCCACCTGCACCGGTAGCAGCAGGAGGCCAATCTCGTCGTACGCCGTGAAGACATCCATGGAGCTGCCGCCCGCGCCGAGCGCCCGGGCATACTCCTCGGCCGCCGCCGGGGACAGCACCAGGACCAGTGCCTGGAGCGCCGTCCACGCGCACGCCAACCCGATCGTCCATGCCGCCAGCCCGGTCGGCGCGGCGGGTACCGGTGCCGGCGCGAGCCACGGTTCCCCCGCCGTCTGCCCCGGGTACGCCGCAGGTTCCGGCGCGTACGCCCCGTAGGCCGGCACCGCGGGCCGCCCCACGGACGGCTCCGGGAAGGATCGCGCGTCACCCGACGGCCCCGGGGGGACAGGTTGACCGGACGGCGGTGCGAACGGGTCAGGCTGAGTCATACGTTCCTCCACAGGACGGACAAGTCGCGTCAGGGTAGCGTAAAACGACCCACCGTCTGCACGCCTGCACTCGCACGCTCGCTCCGGGTCATGCCTCGCGAACCTTCTGGTCGACCTGCCCCTGCACTCGCACGCTCGCTCCGGGTCATGCCTCGCGAACCTTCTGGTCGACCTGCCCCTGCACTCGCACGCTCGCTCCGGGTCATGCCTCCACGACGACGGGGACGATCATCGGGCGACGGCGCAGCCGGCGGTTGAGCCACTGGCCGATCACGCGGCGCATCACCTGCTGGAGCTGGTGGGTGTCGGTGGCGCCGCCGGCGATCGCGTCCTCGAGCGCCTTGACGACGTCGGGCTGGATGTCGCCGAAGACCGCGTCGTCCTCCGCCATGCCGCGCGCCAGGATCTGCGGGCCCGCGAGCACCTTGCCGGTGGCGGAGTCGACGACGGCGAAGACGGACACGAAGCCCTCCTCGCCGAGGGTGCGACGGTCCTTGAGCTCGTTCTCGGTGACCTCGCCCACCGACGAACCGTCGACGTAGACGTAACCGCAGGGCACCGCACCGACGACAGAGGCCTTGCCGTCGACGAGGTCGACGACCACGCCGTCCTCCGCGAGCACGACCCGGTCCGCCGGGACGCCGGTCCGGACCGCGAGCGCCGCGTTCGCCACGAGGTGCCGCACCTCGCCGTGCACCGGCATGACGTTCTTGGGCCGCAGGATGTTGTAGCAGTAGAGGAGCTCTCCCGCGCTGGCGTGCCCCGAGACGTGGACCTTCGCGTTGCCCGAGTGCACGACGCGTGCCCCCAGACGCGTCAGGCCGTTGATGACGCGGAACACGGAGTTCTCGTTGCCCGGGATGAGGGAGCTGGCGAGGATCACGGTGTCGCCGTGGCCGATCTCGACGCGGTGGTCACCGTTCGCCATCCGGCTCAGGGCGGCCATCGGCTCCCCCTGCGACCCGGTGCACATGTAGACCAGCTCGTGGTCCGGGACGTCGCCCGTGCGCTTGAGGTCGACGAGCACGCCGGGCGGCACGTCGAGGTAGCCGAGCTCGGCCGCGATCCCCATGTTGCGGATCATCGAGCGGCCGGCCAGGGCGACCTTGCGGCCGTGCGCGTGCGCGGCGTTGAGGACCTGCTGGACGCGGTGCACGTGCGAGGAGAAGGACGCGACGACGATGCGCTTCTCGGCCTGGGCGAAGACGCTGTCGAGGACCGGCCCGATCTCGACCTCGTTCGTCACGAAGCCCGGGACCTCGGCGTTCGTGGAGTCGACCATGAACAGGTCGACCCCCTGCTCGCCGAGCCGCGCGAAGGCACGCAGGTCGGTCACGCGGCCGTCGAGCGGGAGCTGGTCCATCTTGAAGTCGCCCGTGTGCAGCACGGTGCCCGCGCCGGTGGTCACGGCGACGGCGAGCGCGTCGGGGATGGAGTGGTTCACCGCGACGAACTCGAGCCCGAACACGCCCAGACGGACGGTGTCGTTCTCGGCGACGACGCGCGTCACCGGCTTGATCCGGTGCTCCTTGAGCTTCGCCTCGATGAACGCGAGCGTGAGCTGCGAACCGTAGATCGGGATGTCCCGGCGGCGGCGCAGCAGGTACGGCACCGCACCGATGTGGTCCTCGTGCCCGTGCGTCAGCACGATCGCCTCGATGTCGTCCATCCGGTCCGCGATGTACTCGAAGTCCGGCAGGATCAGGTCGACCCCGGGCTGGTGGTCCTCGGGGAACAGGACGCCGCAGTCGATGACGAGCAGCCGACCGTCGTACTCGAGGACCGCCATGTTGCGGCCGACCTCGCCGAGCCCGCCGAGCGCCACGATGCGCAGGCCGCCGGCGGGCAGCGCGGGAGGGAGAGGGAGCTCGGGGTGCGGGTGGCTCACAGGGCCTCCTGGTCTTCGGGCGTCACGGGAGGGTGGGGGCGGTGTCCAGGACACCGCTGGCGGCGAGGGCGGCGCGCACGGCGGCGACGTCGTCGTCCGTGGCGGCGACGTTCGGCAGGCGCAGCTCGCGGTTGTCGAGGACGCCGAGCACCTCGAGCGCGGCCTTGGTCATGACGGCCTGCGCACCGGCGCCGTTGATGGCCGCGACCACGGGCAGCGTCGTGGTGAAGACCTCGAGCGCGCCGGCGTGGTCGCCGGCGTCGAAGCGGCGCACGACCTCGGCGAAGGCGCGTCCCACCAGGTGCGCGGAGACGGAGACGATCCCGGCGGCCCCGTGGGCGAGGAAGGGCAGCAGCAGGGTGTCGTCGCCGGAGTACCAGGCCAGCCCGGTGGCGGCGCGCAGCGCGGGCACGTCGGTGAGGTCGCCGGTGGCGTCCTTGGTGGCGACGACGCGGGGGTGCGCGGCGATGCGCTCGTACGTCGCCGGCGCGATCCGCACGCCGGCCCGACCCGGGATGTCGTACAGCATGACCGGCAGCTCGGTCGCGTCCGCGACGGTGGCGAAGTGCCGGTAGAGCCCTTCCTGGGTGGGACGGGAGTAGTACGGCGAGACGACCAGGAGGCCGTCCGCACCGGCCTCGGCCGCCTGCTCGGCCATGCGGACGGCGTGCGCGGTGTCGTTCGAGCCGGCCCCGGTCAGCACCGCGGCGCGGTCCCCGACGGCGTCGACGACGGTCCGCACGAGCGCCGCCTTCTCCGGGGCGTGCGTGGCCGGCGCCTCGCCCGTCGTCCCCGACAGCACGAGGCCGTCGTTCCCGTCGTCGACCAGGCGGCGGGCGAGCGCCGCCGCGGCATCGAGATCGATCTCCCCCGAGCCCGTCATGGGCGTGACCATCGCGGTGAGGACGGCGCCGAACGGGCGCGCAGGGGTACCGGGCAGCGTCATAGGGTCACCGTACCGTTTACGGGTGCTTCGGGGCGCCGCCGTCCAGCCCTTCCCGGGCCGGTGTCGTGAGACGTCGTCCCAGGGTGCGCACGGCGTCGGCCGAGGCTGTTGCGTCGGCACGGCACCGACACATACTGGACGGTATGACTGCGACGACTCCCTCCACCGCCCGCGACGTCCCCACCCAGGTGCTCGTCGGCGGTGAGTGGCGTCCGGCGACCGGCGGCTCCACCTTCGAGGTGATCGACCCCGCCACCGAGGAGGTGCTCACCAGCGTCGCCGACGGCACCGGAGAGGACGGGCTCGCGGCACTCGCCGCCGCCCACGACGCCGCCCCCGCCTGGGCGGCCGTCGCCCCCCGGGACCGCTCCGAGCTCCTCCGGGCGTGCTTCGAGGCGATCGTCGAGCGCACCGACGAGCTGGCCGCCCTCATCACGGCCGAAGGCGGCAAGCCGCTCGCCGAGTCCCGGGCCGAGGTCGCCTACGGGGCGGAGTTCTTCCGCTGGTTCGCCGAGGAGGCGGTGCGGGCGCCGGGCCTGATGCGCACCGCCCCGGCCGGGGCCAACCGCCAGCTCGTGCACCGCCGGCCCGTCGGTCCGGCGCTGCTCGTCACACCCTGGAACTTCCCCATCGCGATGGCCACGCGCAAGATCGGCCCCGCGCTGGCCGCCGGCTGTCCCGTGGTGATCAAGCCCGCCCAGCTCACCCCGCTGACGACGATGGCCGTCGCGGAGATCCTGCGCGCCGAGCTGGCCGCGCGCGACCTGCCGACCGGTGTGGTCAACGTCGTGCCGACGTCCTCGGCGAAGACCGTGACGGGACCGGTGATCGCCGACGGTCGTCTGCGCAAGCTCTCCTTCACCGGCTCGACGGGAGTGGGGCGCGTGCTGCTGGGCCAGGCCGCCGAGCAGGTGCTCAACTGCTCGATGGAGCTGGGTGGCAACGCCCCGTTCGTGGTGTTCGCCGACGCCGACCTCGACGCCGCCGTCGAGGGCGCGATGGTCGCCAAGCTCCGCAACGGCGGGCAGTCGTGCGTCGCGGCCAACCGCTTCCTCGTGCACGGGTCGCTCGCGCAGGAGTTCGCCGAGCGGCTCGCCGCGCGGTTCGCCACGCTGTCCCTCGGCCCGGGGGCCGAGGGCCACGACGTCGGCCCCCTGATCGGCGCGAGCGCCGTCGACAAGGTCGACGAGCTCGTCGCCGACGCCACCCGTCGCGGCGCACGTGCGCTCGTCGGCGGGTCGCGGCCCGATGGCAGGGGCTACTTCTACTCCCCCACCGTGCTCGCGGGCACGCCCGCCGACGCGCGCTGCGTCACCGAGGAGGTCTTCGGCCCCGTCGCCCCCGTGGTGGCCTTCGACGACGCCGACGAGGCGTTCGCGCTGGCCAACGGCACCGAGTACGGGCTCGCCGCCTACGCCTACACCCGGGACCTCGACCTGGCGATGCGGGCGGCCCACGAGATCGACGCCGGCATGATCGGGGTCAACCGCGGCATGGTCTCGGACACCAGCGCCCCGTTCGGCGGAGTCAAGCAGTCGGGCCTGGGACGCGAGGGCGGCGCTGCCGGGCTGGAGGAGTACCTCGAGACGGTGTACGTCGCGTTGTGAGCCCCCGGGGGCGATCGTGGTTTCCTGTGGGTCGTGGACCGACAGTTCTCACCGAGAGCCTCCCCCGAGGTCGCCGCCGCCGTCCGGCAGGGCGCGAGCGTCGCGGTCGCGACCGGCCTGTACGGCATCTCCTTCGGCGCCCTGGCCGTCGTCGCCGGGCTCTCGGTCGCGCAGACCGCCGCGCTGAGCCTGCTGCTGTTCTCCGGAGGTTCGCAGTTCGCGCTCATCGGCGTCGTCGCGGCGGGCGGGTCACCGGTCGCGGCGATCGCGACGTCGACGCTGCTCGGCGTACGGAACATGCTCTACGGGGCGGTCGTGTCGCCGCTGCTGTCCCTGACCGGCTGGCGCCGGCTCGTCGCCGCCCAGGTCACGATCGACGAGTCGATAGCGGTGGCGGTCGGCCAGCGCACGCCCGCGGCGGTGCGAGCCGGGTTCTGGACGGCAGGGCTCGGGGTCTTCGTGCTGTGGAACGCGTTCACCCTGGTGGGTGCGCTCGCCGGCGACGCGCTCGGTGACCCCCGCGCCTGGGGTCTCGACGCAGCGGCCGGGGCGGCGTTCCTCGCGCTGGTGTGGCCGCGGCTCGCCGACCGCCGTGCCCAGGTCGTCGCCGGACTGGCCGTGCTCGTCACGCTCGCCCTGGTCCCGGTGACGCCGGCGGGCGTCCCGGTGCTCGCCGCGGCGGCGGCGGCGATCGTCGTCGGCCTCGTGGCACCTGCACGGCCGACGCCCGACGCGGAGGGTGGGCGATGACCACCACCGTGCTCTGGGTGACGGTCGTCGTCGCCTCGCTCGCGAGCCTCGGGCTCAAGCTCGCCGGGCACCGGGTCCCCGAGCACTGGCTGGCCACCGAGCGGGTGCAGCGCACCTCCACCCTCGTGACGGTCGCGCTGCTCGTCTCCCTCGTCGTCGTGCAGACCTTCGCCGACGGCGCGTCCGTCGTCGTCGACGCCCGCGTCCCCGCGCTCGCGGTGGCCGCCGTGGCCCTGGTGCTGCGCGCCCCGTTCATCGTGGTCGTCGTGCTCGCGGCGGCCTCGGCAGCCGGTCTGCGAGCTCTCGGGTGGGGCTGAGGCAGGAGGTCACCCGGGCACGGTGGACGCTCCTGGTGCAGTTCTCGCTGTTCGGCGTGCTGGGCACGTCGTGGATGAGCCGGCTGCCCTCGATCCGGTCGGAGCTGGGACTCAGCGCCGGACAGCTCGGGTCGCTCCTTGTCGTGGGCGGCGTCGGCACGCTGCTGGCGGTGCTCGTCACCGGCGCCGTCGTCGCCCGCTTCGGCAGTCGGCGGACGCTCGTCGCGGCCACGGCGGGCAACGCCGTCGGTTTCGGGGTGCTCGCCGTCGCGACGGCCACGGCCAGCGTGCCGCTGTTCGCGCTGGGGGCGTGCGTGAACGGGATGTGCGGCGCCCTGACCAACATCCCGATCAACATCAGCGCGGCCGGGGTGGAGCGCGCGGTCGGGCGGGCCATCCTGCCCCACTTCCACGCGGCGTTCTCCGTCGGAGCCGCCCTGGGCGCGCTCGTCGGGGCTGCCTTCGCCTGGTCCGGCGCGCACGTCGCCGTCCAGCTCGTCGTGGTCACCGCCGTCGTCACCCTCGTGCGCGCCCTGCTCGTCGTGCCGTCGACGATGCTGGCTCCCGCCCACGGGCGCGCGACCTCGGACGGGGCCACCTCCAGGCGCGGCAGCGGGGTGCGCGCCGCGCTGGCTGCCTGGCGCGAGCCCCGCACGCTGCTCGTCGGCCTGGTGCTGCTGGCCGCCTCCCTCTCCGAGGGGTCGGCCGGGACGTGGCTGTCCCTCGCCGTCGTCGACGGGTTCGCCGCCCGGGAAGCGGTCGGCGCCGTCGCCTACGGGACGTTCGTGGCCTCGATGACCGCCGTGCGGCTCGCCGGCACCGGCCTGATCGACCGGTGGGGGCGGGTGACCGTCCTGCGCGTCTCGGGGTTCGCCGGCCTGGCCGGGCTGCTCCTGTTCGGTCTGGCACCGACGCTGTCCCTGGCCTGGGTCGGTGTCGTCCTGTGGGGGTGCGGCGCTGCGCTGGCGAACCCGATCGCCATCTCGGCGGCGTCGGACGAACCCGTCCACGCCGCGCCCCGCGTCGCCGTCGCGACCTCGTTCTCGACGGTGTCGATGCTCGCCGCACCACCGTTGCTCGGTCTGCTGGCCGACCAGGTCGGGGTGCGCTCGGCGCTGCTCGTCATCTGCGGCGCCGTGGTGCTCAGTCTTGCGGTGGCCGGGCAGGTCCGGCCACCGCGGGACGCCCCCGTGACGTCCCGCGACCCGCTGACGAGCACCTAGGGTGTGAGCCATGGCACTGTTCCGCGAGACCGCCGACGTCTCCGTCCGCCCGGCCGTCCCCGGCGACGAGGAGGCGGTGACCCGGGTCCAGGTCGACGCCTGGCGCTCCACGCACGCCGAGACGCTCGGTGGCGCCGTCGACGCCCTCGACGTGCCGCGGATGCAGGTGCGGTGGACGGACGCGATCGTCCGCCCGCCCGGTCCGGGCTTCGCGGTGCTCGTCGCGCTCGACGGCCCGCGGGTCGTCGGCTTCGCCGCTGTCGGCCCCGGTCAGGTGATGGCTCTCGAGGTCGCGCCGGACCACCGGCTCGCCGGGCACGGCTCCCGGCTGCTGGCCGCCGCCGTCGACCGGCTGCGCACCGACGGCGCGACGGAGGTGGTCACCTGGGTGCTCGACGGTGACGAGGGTCGCGAGCGCTTCCTGTCCTCGTCCGGTCTCGGCCCCGACGGTGTCGAGCGGGCGCTCGCCACCGGCGCACGAGACGTCGTCGAGCGCCGCTGGTCGGCCGTCATCTGACCTCGTCGGTCCCCTCGCTCCCCGGCCCGCCCTCGCGCTCCGGCGCGCCACCTGCGGCCGGGTCGTCCACCGGGGTCGAGACCGACGGCGGGCCCCCCGCGGCGCCAGGCGGCGACGCCGTACCCGGAGCATCGGCGGGACGCACCGTCGGTCCGGCCGCCGCCGCGGGCGCCGCCTGCGGGTTCGCCGAGCCCAGCACCGAACCGCCCGTGACCACGACGCCCATCCTCTCCGCCTGCTCGCGCAGCCCCCACAGCTCACGGGAGACCGAGCGGACGGCGAACCCGGACACCAGGTGGATCGAGCCGGCGACGAACGCGAACAGCGCGAAGACGATCGTCACGAGCCGCAGCACGTCCAGGGAGTCGAGCGGACGCGTGACCAGCAGCAGGCCGAACAGCCCCGCCGTGATGCCGAAAGTGATCATCCACGGCCAGCCGAGGTCGCGGTTGCGCGCCAGGGCGGCGCCGCCGACGACCGCGACGATCCCGAGCACGATCGCCCAGCTGGCGAGGACGTAGTAGAGCGGCGTCGGCTCCAGGTCCGGCCAGAACGCCACGGCGACGCCGAAGAGGACGTTGACGCCAGCCTGTGCGAGCCACCAGGCCGAGCCCACCTGCCGGCGGTGCACGAACCACTGGACCACGACCAGCACGGCGTCGAGCACCAGGAACGCGCCGACGAGCAGCCGCAGCACCTCCAGCTCGCCCAGGGGCTCGATCATCAGCAGCAGGCCGAGCACCACGAGGGCGACCCCCCGCACGACGGGCAGCCACCAGACCCGCCGGAACGGGTTGCGGAACGCGCCGACAGCGGCGTCGTCGGTGGCGTCCACGTCGTCGGTTGCCATGCGTGGTCCTCTCGTCGACTGCTGACCTGCGGTCATGCTACGAGCGTGGCCACCCCCGTGCACGACGGGCCCACGACGGACGGTGGGCACGCCGCCGGATGGCAGGATGAGGCGGTGCCACCGTCAACCCCCACCACCCGCACCGTGCGCGACGCGGCCGGAGGGATCGCGGTCCTCGCGGTCGCGAACTTCGTCGCCATCACCACCGAGGTGCTGCCCGTCGGCCTCCTGCCGCAGCTGGCCCGCGGTGTCGGTGTCCCGGAGTCGACCGCCGGCCTGCTCGTCACCGTCTACGCCCTCGTCGTCGCGGCCTGCGCCGTGCCGCTCACCCTGGTCACGCAACGGTTCCCCCGCAAACCCCTGCTCCTCGTCACGCTCGCGACCTACGCGGCCGGCAACCTGCTCGTCGCGGTGGCACCGTCGTACGCCGTCATGGCCGCCGGGCGCACCCTCGGCGGGATCGGTCACGCCGTCTTCTTCTCGGTGTCGATCGCGTACGCCGCCCGCCTCGTGGGGCCGCTCCACACCGGCCGTGCGCTGACGCTCGTCACCGCGGGCGGGACCATGGGGTTCGTCCTGGGGGTGCCCCTGTCGACGTCCCTGGGTGCCGCCGTCGGCTGGCGGTGGTCGTTCGCCCTGCTCGGTGGCGTCTGCGCCCTGACGGCGCTGCTGGTGGCCCGGCTGCTGCCCGCCGTGGCCGTCGACCCGCCGCCGGCACGCGACCGTTCGGCCGCCCGCCAGGGACGCCGGCGGCTCGGGGTCGTGGTCGGCACCAACACAGTGCTGTTCGGCGGGCACTACGCCGTCTACACCTACATCTCGGTGCTGCTCCTGGCGGCCGGGCTGTCCGAGGCCGCGGTCGGTCCGGTGCTCCTGCTCTTCGGGGCCCTGGGTCTCGTCGGGCTGTGGGCCGCGGCCCGCTACCTGGACCGCACGCCCCGCGCCCTGACGATCACCGCCATGGCCACGATCGTCGTCGCGTTGGCGGTCCTCGCCCTCGCCCTGCCCCACCCCGCGGGCGTCCTCGTCGCCGGCGGCGTGTGGCTCGCGGCGTTCGGCGCGATCCCCGCGACGTTCCAGGCGGCGGCGTTGCGCACGCAGGGCGCGACGGCGGACGTCGCCGGGGCGTTCGTCAACGCGACCTCGAACCTCGGCATCGGCCTCGGCGCAGCCCTGGGGGCGACCCTCGTGGCTGGGCCGGGCACGCAGGCGCTGGCCCTGACGGGTGCGGGTGTCGTCGCGGTGGCATGCGTCGCCGTCCTCGTGGCACGCGGCGCCTTCCCGCGCGACGCGGCCCGCACGGACCCCGACCCGGTGCGGTAACCGCCACGTGACCGCGCCGTAGCACGGGCGTGCCAGCCTGACCCCATGGGCCACGTGGGCGGAGATGCCGGGTCGATCGTCACCGAGTACTTCGCTGCGCCGACGGACGCCCTGGCGGCGACCGTCGCCCAGCAGCCGGACGGGCCGTCGAGCTCAGCCCGTGGCTCCGGCGAAGCACTGTTCGACACCGTCCGGATGCCGTCTGTCGAACCGTTCGTGACGCTGGGCAGGCTGGGCGGCCTGCTCTGCGGGCGCTCCTACGGCGAGATCACCGAGAACCCCCGGCACGGCAGGCTGCTCAGCGGCGGGGCCGAGGGGCCGTGGGTGGTCACCGTCTCGGACGTCGTCGCCGCAGAGCTCGCCGCTGCGGCTCCGGATCGTCTCGCCGCCGTCGCGGCCCGTGCGGCGCGTCCGTCCGGTCCCGTCGGCACGGGGGCCCAGGAGCTCGGCGCCGCGCTGCGCGACCTCGGCGACCTGGCCGGACGAGCCCACGCCGTCCGGCACGCCCTGTACTGCTGGGCCGCCCTGCCGGGCGGCGTCAGCCGCGCGGTCTGAACAGCGCCGAGGCCCGGCGCAGGGCCGCACGAGCCCGACGCCGGTCCCCCGCGGCGTCGTAGGCGAACGCCAGGCGGTACCAGGACCGCCAGTCCTCGGGTGCCGCGTCGGCCGCGTCCCGGTACGCGCTGAACGCCTCGTCCGCCGCCGCACGGTCGATCCGGCCTCCCGGCGACCGGGGCAGGTCGTCAACGGGCAGCTCCCCCGCCGCGGCGAGATCGTCCGCCATGCTCTGCACACGGGCTGCCAGCCAGAACTCGCGGACGACGAGCCCGAGGACCAGCAGCGGGATGATGAGCACGGCGACCCCGATGCCGATGAGCATCGGCTCGCCGCTGGCCAGCATGGCGGCACCCCGGCCGGCGATGGCCCACACGTACAGGACGAGCAGCGCGGTGACGGCCAGGGCCCCCACGAGTCCGCGGGGCACCCGCCGCCGGGCGGGCGAGGCGGGTGCGCCGTCGGTCACGACAGGTCCAGCACGTTCTCGAGGCCCACCGTGAGCCCCGGCCGTGACCCGACCTCGCGCACGGCGAGCAGGACGCCCGGCATGAAGCTGGCCCGGTCGAACGAGTCCTGGCGGATCGTGAGCTGCTCCCCCTCGTTGCCGAAGAGGATCTCCTCGTGCGCCACGAGTCCTCGCAACCGCACCGCGTGCACCCGCACGCCGTCGACGTCGGCGCCCCGGGCGTCCCAGCCGTCCTGCGTCGCGTCCGGGGACGGTGCGAGGCCGGCCTCCGCGCGCGCCGCCGCGATCGCCGCGGCCGTGTGACGGGCGGTCCCGGACGGGGCGTCGACCTTGTCCGGGTGGTGCAGCTCGACGACCTCGGCCGACTCGAAGTAGCGTGCCGCCTTCGCGGCGAACGTCATCGCCAGGACCGCCGAGAGCCCGAAGTTGGGGGCGATGAGCACCCCCTGGCCGTCCGGCCTCCCGGCGTTGAGGCGTCCGAGGTGCTCCACGACGCGCCCCCGGGAGGCGTCGTCCCAGCCGGTGGTGCCCACGACCACGTGGGCACCGGCGTCGAGGGCCGCGTGCACGTTGTCCTCGGTGACGGCCGGCACGGTGAAGTCGACCGCGACCTGTGCGCCGGCGTCCCGGATCCCGGCCGCGACGTCGTCGCCGGCGTCGAGCCGCGCGACGAGCTCGACACCCTGCGCTGCCTCGACGGCGTCGCAGGTCTGGGCGCCCATCCGCCCGGCGGCACCGACCACGGCCACCCTGATGATGCTGCTGGTGCTCACTGGCACTACCTCACTCTCCGAAGGGGCCGACGCGCACGACCGAGCGGGGCCGCGACGCGAGGTCGGCGGCCAGCTCTCGGACGTCGGCAGCGGTGACGGCACGAACACGTTCCAGCGACTCGTCGACCGTCAGGAGCTCGCCGAGCACCAGCTCCGCGCGTCCCAGGCGGCTCATGCGCGAGCCGGAGTCCTCCAGGCCGAGCACCAGCCCTCCCGAGAGCTGGCCCACCGAGCGATCGAGCTCCGCCCCGGTGATGCCGTCGGTGGCGAGCCGCTCGAGCTCGGCGACCATCAGGGCGGTCACCTGGTCGATCTTCGCCGGGGTGCACCCCGCGTAGAGCCCGAAGAGGCCGAGCCCCCCGTGGCCCTGGGCGAAGGAGTACGTCGCGTACGCCAGGCCGCGCTTCTCGCGGACCTCCTGGAACAGCCGGGACGACATGCCGCCGCCGAGGACGGCGTGCAGGACGGTCGAGGCGAACCTGCGGTCGTCGGACGCGCTGAGGCCCGTCCCACCGACGATCACGTTGGCCTGCTCGACCTGCCGCCGGACGCTCAGCTCGACGCCCGCCGTCGGGACGCCGTGGGACTCCGCGGCGCTCGGACGACGGTCCCGCGGGACCGCCGACGGGTCGAGGTCCCAACCTCCGGCGACGAGCGCGTCCCCCACCTGCCGGACGATCGCGTCGTGGTCCACGCCCCCGGCCGCCGCGATCACGAGCGTCTCCGGCCGGTAGTGCCACCGGTAGTGCTCCAGCACCGCCTCGCGCGGGACGGCGCGGATCGTGTCGGGGGTGCCGCCGATGGGGCGACCGAGCGGGTGCGACCCGAGCACCGCGGCGGCGAACTCCTCGTGGACGACCTCCCCGGGGTCGTCGTCCGTCATGGCGATCTCCTCGAGGATCACGCCGCGTTCGGTCTCGAGCTCGTCGGCGTCCAGGCGCGCCGAGGTCACCATGTCGGCGATCACCTCGATCGCCATCGGGACGTCCTCGTCGAGCACCCGCGCGTAGTAGCAGGTGTGCTCCTTGCCGGTGGCGGCGTTGGCCTCGCCGCCGACGGCGTCGAACGCCTCGGCGATGTCGAGCGCCGAGCGGGTGCGCGTGCCCTTGAAGAGCAGGTGCTCCAGGAAGTGCGTGGAGCCGTGGTGGCCGTCGGTCTCGTCCCGGGAGCCGACACCGACCCACGCCCCGACGGTGGCGGAGCGCAGGCCGGGCATGTGCTCGGTGAGCACACGCACACCGCCGGGCAGGACGCTGCGACGGATCGTCGCACCGTCCTGCCCGGCGGTCAGCTCGGCACCCGGCTGGCCCGCTCCGACGAGCGGGAGGTGCTGGCTCATGCGGTCGATCAGGCCTCGCTCGGCTGCTCGGCCTGCTCGGAGCCTGCGTCGGCGGTCTCGGCCGACTCCTCGTCCTCGGTGACCGCGACGAGCGAGAGCTTGCCCCGCGGGTCGATCTCACCGATCTCGACCTGGATCTTCTGCCCGATGGAGAGCACGTCGTCGACGTTCTCGACCCGCTTGCCGCCCACGAGCTTGCGGAGCTGGCTGATGTGCAGCAGCCCGTCCTTGCCCGGGGAGAGCGAGATGAACGCACCGAACGACGTCGTCTTGACGACCGTGCCGACGAAGCGCTCGCCGACCTCCGGCACGTGCGGGTTGGCGATCGCGTTGATCGCCGCGCGCGCGGCCTCGGCGGACGGGCCGTCCGTCGCGCCGATGTAGACGGTGCCGTCGTCCTCGATGGAGATGTCGGCGCCGGTCTCCTCCTGGATCTGGTTGATCATCTTGCCCTTGGGTCCGATGACCTCGCCGATCTTGTCCACGGGGACCTTCACCGCGATGACGCGCGGGGCGTTCACCGACATCTCGTCCGGGGTGTCGATCGCCTCGGCGAGCACGTCGAGGATCGTCAGGCGGGCGTCGCGCGCCTGACCGAGCGCGGCCGTCAGCACCGAGGCGGGGATGCCGTCGAGCTTGGTGTCGAGCTGGATCGCCGTGACGAACTCACGGGTGCCGGCGACCTTGAAGTCCATGTCGCCGAACGCGTCCTCGGCGCCCAGGATGTCGGTCATCGCGGCGTAGCGGGTGTCCCCGTCGACCGTGTCCGAGACCAGACCCATCGCGATGCCCGCGACCGGGGCCTTGAGGGGCACACCGGCGTTGAGCAGCGACAGCGTCGAGGCGCAGACCGAACCCATCGACGTCGACCCGTTGGAGCCGAGCGCCTCGGAGACCTGGCGGATCGCGTAGGGGAACTCCTCGCGGCTCGGCAGGACCGGCACCAGGGCACGCTCGGCGAGCGCCCCGTGGCCGATCTCGCGGCGCTTCGGGCTGCCGACGCGGCCCGTCTCGCCCGTCGAGTACGGCGGGAAGTTGTAGTTGTGCATGTAGCGCTTGCGCGTGACCGGCCCGAGCGAGTCGATCTGCTGCTCCATGCGCAGCATGTTCAGCGTGGTGACACCCAGGATCTGCGTCTCGCCGCGCTCGAACAGCGCCGAACCGTGCACGCGCGGGAGCACCTCGACCTCGGCGGACAGGGTGCGGATGTCCGCGAGCCCCCGGCCGTCGATGCGCACGCCCTCGGTGAGGACGCGCTGGCGCACGAGCTGCTTCTGCAGCGAGCGGTACGCGGCGGACAGCTCCTTCTCACGGCCCTCGAACTGGGCGCCGAGCTGGTCGAGCAGCTCGGTCTTGATCGCGTCCAGGCGGTTCTCGCGCTCCTGCTTGTCGGCGATCGCCAGCGCCTCGGTGGCGGTCGCGGACACCGCGGACTCCACGGCCGCGTACGCGTCGTCGGCGTAGTCCGGGAACAGCGGGAACTCCCGCACCTCCTTGGCCGACTGCTGCGCCAGCGACGCCTGGGCGTCGCAGAGCGCGGCGATGAACGGCTTGGCCGCCTCGATGCCCTCGGCCACGACCTGCTCCGTGGGAGCCGTCGCGCCCTCGGACGCGATGAGGTTCCACGCGTCGTCGGTGGCCTCGGCCTCGATCATCGCGATCGCGACGTCGGCGGAGCCGTCGGCGGCGGTGACCTTGCGGCCCGCGACGACCATCTCGAAGACCGCGCGCTCCTTGTCGGAGTGCTTCGGGAACGCGACCCACTGGCCGTCGACGAGCGCGATGCGCACCGCGCCGGCCGGGCCGGAGAACGGCAGGCCGGAGATCTGCGTCGACGCGGACGCGGCGTTCATCGCCAGGACGTCGTAGGCGTCGTCGGGGTGCTGGGCCATGACCGTGATGACGATCTGGACCTCGTTGCGCAGGCCCTTGACGAACAGCGGGCGCAGCGGGCGGTCCGTGAGGCGGCAGGTGAGGATCGCCTCGGTCGAGGGGCGGCCCTCGCGACGGAAGAACGAGCCGGGGATGCGTCCCGCGGCGTACATCCGCTCCTCGACGTCCACCGTCAGCGGGAAGAAGTCGAACTGGTCCTTGGGGTGCTTGCCGACGGCGGTGGTCGACAGCAGCATGGTGTCGCCGTCGAGGTAGGCCGCGACGGAGCCGGCGGCCTGACGGGCCAGACGGCCGGTCTCGAAGCGGATGGTACGGGTGCCGAACCGACCGTTGTCGATCACGGCCTCGGCGAACTGGATCTCGGGACCCTCCACGGGTGCCCTCCTGATTCTCGAAGGCGCCGCTCCCCCGCACGACGGTCTTCGATCGAGGCCCACGGAGCCGCGCACCGGACGGACCGGGCGGTTCGGGGGGCCACTACCGAGGACCGGACGACGGTCCGGCGGCGCGATGGTGTGGGTGTTACCAGGACATCACATCAGACCAGCCCGGCCCCTGCGAGGGGGCCGGGCCGGCCGGTGACGTCAGCGGCGCAGACCGAGGCGCTCGATGAGCGCGCGGTAGCGCACGATGTCGACCTTCTGCAGGTAGCCCTGCAGGCGACGGCGCTGGCCGACGAGCAGCAGCAGGCCACGACGCGAGTGGTGGTCGTGCTTGTGCTCCTTGAGGTGCTCGTTCAGGTCGTTGATGCGCTGCGTCAGCAGCGCGATCTGCACCTCCGGCGAGCCGGTGTCGCCCTCGTGAGTCGCGTACTCGGTGATGATGGACTGCTTGGTGGCAGCGTCGAGCGGCATGGCTCTCCTTCTGGTGTCGTTGCGCGGTGCTCCGGGACTTCTTCACCGGGCGCTCTGGATCCGCGGCCGAACTACGGCACCGCCATGCTACCAGCGCACCCGTCCGAGCCTGCGAGACGCTCCTCACCCGGCACCGCCGCGGCCGCCGCCGCTCAGGCGAGGATCGCGCGGGTGCGGTCGACGTCGTCGCGCATCTGACGCACCAGGGGATCGATCCCGTCGAAGCGCAACGTGGGACGCAGGTGCTCGACGAGCTCGAGCACGACCTCCTCGTCGTACAGGTCGAGGTCCGTGCGGTCGAGCACGTAGGCCTCGACACGGCGTGCGACGCCGTCGAAGGTCGGGTTGGTCCCGATCGAGATCGCGGCGGGCAGCCGGAGGTCGGGGTGCCCCGGCTCCCGTGCGGCCAGGGCAGGACGGCGCAGCCAGCCCGCGTACACGCCGTCGGCGGGCACCATGCCGGCGATCCCCCCGAGGTTCGCCGTCGGGAAGCCGAGCTCGCGGCCGCGCGCGTCACCGTGGACGACGGTGCCGCGCACCCGGTGGGTCCGGCCCAGGACGTCGGCGGCCTGGGCGACGTCACCCTCGGCCAGGAGCGCGCGCGCCGCCGAGCTCGACCAGCGCTGCCGCGCACCGGCCGACACCGCCAGGCACTCCCCGACGTCGTCGATCGCCACGACCTCGAACCCGTGCTCGCCGCCGAGCCGGACCATCGTCGCGAGCGTGCCGGAGTTGTCGCGGCCGAACCGGACGTCGTGGCCGACCACGACGCTGCGCGCCCCGAGCGCCTGCGTGAGGTAGCGCGTGACGAACTCCTCGGGACTCTGGCGGGCGAACTCCAGCGAGTACGGGATCACGAGGACGGCGTCCAGGCCCGTGGCGGCCATCAGGTCCAGCCGGTCGGCCGGCCCCGTCAGCTGCTCGGGCGCGGACTCGGGGCGGTGCACCACCGCGGGGTGGGGGTCGAACGTCACGGCGACGGCCGCGAGGGCATCGGCCCGGGCCAGTCGCACCAGCCGGCCGAGCACCGCCTGGTGCCCGCGGTGCACGCCGTCGAAGTTGCCGATCGTCACGGCGGACGGGCCGAAGCCGTCGGGGACCTGCTCCAGGTCCGTGAACACCTGCACGCCGCTCGTGCTCCTCGCTCGTCGGGACGGCACCGTCACCGGCACCGACGGACCAGGATAGTCCGGGTCGGGCCGGCGGCACCGCCGGCGACCTCGCGGCGCACCGTGAGGTACGCCTCCCGGGCGCGGCCCGGAGGTCTCCTCACCCGGCCGGCGCGAGCACGAGGACCGGCTTGGCCAGCCGCTCACCCCGCCGCGACGTGTCCTCCAGGAGCGCGACGAGCGCACCGTCCGGCCCGATCCCGGCCACGGTCCCGCCGCTGCCCGACGGCGCCACCCACTGCCCGTAGCCGAGCGCGCGCGCCTCTGCCTCGGTGAGCTCGCGCACCGTGAAGGTCGCCCGGGCCGCGTCGGCGAGCGGCGTCGTGGCCAGCACGCCGTCCCCGTCCGCCTGGGCCTCCATCGCCTCGAGCGTCCGGGCCCCGGCCAGCTCGTACCCGCCGACGCGCGTGCGTCGCAACGCGGTCAGGTGGCCCGCGGTCCCGAGAGCCGTGCCGAGGTCGCGCGCGAGCGCGCGGACGTACGTCCCCGACGAGACGACCACCCGGGCGTCGAGGTCCAGCACGGGCGTGCCGTCGTCCGCCGTCCCGGGACGGGTCGCGAGCACCTCGAAGCTGCTGACCGTGACGCGCCGGGCTGCCAGCTCGACGTCCTCGCCCGCGCGGGCACGGTCGTACGCGCGACGACCGTCCACCTTGATCGCACTGACGGTCGTGGGCACCTGCTGGATCTCCCCCGTCAGGACCGCCACCTCCCGGTCGAGGGCCGTGCGCTCCACGCCGGCCCCGACACCGGGTGTCGTCGTGACCGCACCCTCGGCGTCGTCCGTCGTCGTGCCGACGCCCAGCCGGATCGTGGCGTCGTACGCCTTGTCCGCACCGACGACGTAGGTCAGCAGACGGGTCGCCCGGCCCACGCCGACGACGAGGACACCGGTCGCCATGGGGTCCAGCGTGCCGGCGTGGCCGACCTTGCGGGTCCCTGCCAGCCGGCGGCAGCGCGCGACGACGTCGTGGCTGGTCAGGCCCGCGGGCTTGTCGACCACGAGGAGACCGTCCGGCGCGGTCGGCCGGCGCGGGGGTCGCGCGGTCCGCTGCTCCCCCGCGCCCGACCGGTCTGCCGGTGTCACTCGTCGTCGGTGCGGTACGGGTCCGCGTCGCCGGCGGGCTGCTTGCCCTCGCGCAACGCCGCCAGCTCGGCATCGCGCCGCCGGGCCTCGAGGAGGGCGGCGTCGAGGTGCGCCGCCGTCTCCGGCACCGAGTCCAGGTGGAACTCGACGGTCGGGGTCAGCCGCATCTGGGTCTGCTTGCCGACCTCCGAGCGGATCATGCCCTTCGCGCTCTCCAGCGCCGCAGCCGTGCCGACGTGCTCCTCCTCGCTGCCGTAGACCGTGTAGAACACCGACGCCTGCTGCAGGTCGCCCGTGACACGGACGTCGGTGATCGTGACGAACCCGAGGCGCGGGTCCTTGATCCGGGTGTCGAGCAGCTGCGCGACGATCTCCTTGATGCGGTCCGCCAGCTTGCGGGCCCGTGGGTTCTCACTCATCCGTGCTCCCTCTCCTGACGCCGACGGCGCCCCGCTCGCCACCGCTGGGGTCAGCGGGACGAGCAGGACGCCGTCGGCGATGTCGACCTCAGTCGCGCGGGATCTCGCGCATCTCGAAGGTCTCGATGATGTCACCCTCGGTGACGTCGTTGTAGGACCCGAGACCGATACCGCACTCGAAGCCCTCGCGGACCTCCGTGACGTCGTCCTTCTCGCGCCGCAGCGACTCCACCGTGAGGTTGTCCCCGACGACCTTGCCGTCGCGCAGCACGCGCGCCTTGGAGTTCCGTCGGATGGTGCCGGACCGGACGATCGAACCGGCGATGTTGCCGAACTTCGAGGAGCGGAAGACCTGGCGGATCTCGGCGGAACCGAGGGTCGCCTCCTCGTACTCCGGCTTGAGCATGCCCTTGAGGGCCGCCTCGATGTCGTCGATCGCCTGGTAGATGACCGAGTAGAACTTGACGTCCACGCCCTCGCGCTCCGCCAGGTCCTCGACACGCTCGCCGTAACGGACGTTGAACCCGATGATCACGGCGTTGTCGACCGTGGCCAGGTTCACGTCGTTCTGCGTGATGTCGCCGACGCCGCGGTGGATGACCCGCAGGTCCACCTCGTCGCCCACGTCGATCTTGAGCAGCGCGTCCTCGAGCGCCTCGACGGCACCGGAGACGTCGCCCTTGAGGACCAGGTTGAGAGTTTCGACCTTGCCCTGCTCGAGCGCCTTGGTGAAGTCCTCGAGGCTGATGCGCTTGCGGCGCTTCGCCAGGAGGGCGGCACGCTCGGCGGCCTCCCGCTTCTCGGCGATCTGACGGGCCGTGCGCTCGTCCGGTGCCACCAGGAAGGTGTCACCGGCACCCGGCACGGACGCCAGACCCAGCACCAGGACCGGACGTGCCGGGCCTGCCTGCCGGACGGACTCGCCGTGCTCGTCGAACATCGCCCGCACGCGGCCGTGCGCCGTCCCGGCGACGATCGCGTCGCCGACGTTCAGCGTGCCGGACTGCACGAGCACCGTGGCCACGGAACCGCGGCCCTTGTCCAGGTGCGCCTCGATCGCCACACCACGGGCGTCCTTCTCCGGGTTGGCCCGCAGGTCCAGCGCGGCGTCCGCCGTGAGCAGCACGGCCTCGAGCAGGTTGTCGATGCCCTGGCGCTGCAGCGCGGAGACGTCGACGAACATGGTCTCGCCGCCGTACTCCTCGGCGACCAGGTTGTACTCGGTGAGCTGCTGGCGGATCTTGTCCGGGTTCGCGCCCTCCTTGTCCACCTTGTTCACCGCGACCACGATCGGCACGTCGGCCGCCTGGGCGTGGTTCAGCGCCTCGATCGTCTGGGGCATCACGCCGTCGTCCGCGGCCACCACGAGGATCGCGATGTCCGTGACCTTGGCACCACGGGCACGCATGGCGGTGAACGCCTCGTGACCCGGGGTGTCGATGAACGTGACGGCACGGTCGGCACCCTCGTGCTCGGTGTGCACCTGGTACGCACCGATGTGCTGGGTGATCCCGCCGGCCTCGCCGGCGACGACGTCCGTGGACCGGATCGCGTCGAGCAGCTTGGTCTTACCGTGGTCGACGTGACCCATGACGGTCACGACCGGCGGACGAGGCATCAGGTCCTCGTCGTCCTCGCCGGCCTCCTCCGCCTCGAGGTCGATGTCGAAGGACCCGAGCAGCTCGCGGTCCTCCTCCTCGGCGGAGACCATCTCGATCCGGTAGCCGAGCTCGACGCCCAGCGTGGCGAACGTGTCCTCGTCGAGCGACTGCGTGGCCGTGGCCATCTCGCCGAGGTGCATCAGCACCGTGACGAGCGAGGCCGGGTTCGCGTCGATCTTGTCCGCGAAGTCGTTGAGCGAGGCTCCGTGGCGCAGGCGCACCGTGGTGCTGCCGTTGCCGCGGGGGACGCTGACACCGCCGAGCGACGGCGCCTGCATCTGCTCGAACTCCTGGCGCTTCGCCCGCTTCGACTTGCGCCCGCGGACGGGACGACCACCGGCGCGACCGAACGCACCCTGGGTGCTACCACGACCCGCGCCGCCGCGGCCGCGGAAACCGCCGCCGCCGCCGGGGCGGAAACCACCGCGACCGCCGCCACCGGGAGCGCCACCGGGACCACCGGGACCGCCGCCCTGGCCGCCACGACCACGACCGCCGCCGCCGCGACCACCGGCCGCCGGGCGCTCGCCCGGACGCGGCATGCTGGTCTTGCCCGGCATCATGCCCGGGTTGGGACGCGGACCACCCGGACGCGGCGCTGCCGGACGCGGACCGCCCGGACGCGGACCACCGGGGCGCTCGCCCTGGGCCGGGGCACCCTCGCCACGCTGCGGACGCTGCATGCCCTGCTGAGAGGCGTACGGGTTGTTTCCCGGACGAGGGCCGCCGCCCGAGCGCTGCATACCCTGCTGCGAGGCGTACGGGTTGTTGCCCGGACGCGGCGAGCCGCCGCGACCGCCGGAGCGCTGCTGCCCCCCGGACTTGCCGGGCTTGGGCGCAGCACCGGGCTTCGGGGCCGCACCCGGCTTGGGGGCCGCACCCGGCTTCGGCGCCGCACCCGGCTTCGGCGCCGCACCCGGCTTGGGAGCGGCGTCCGGCTGGGGGGTCTCGGCGGCGGGCGCCGACTCCTGCCGCGGGGCGGCGTCCGGCCGGGGCGCCTCCGCCGCGGGCGCCGACTCCTGCTGCGGAGCGGCGTCCGGCGTCGGGGCCGGCGGGGACGCGGGCTCGGCCGGTGCCGGCTTGGCCGGTGCGTTCCGCGCACCCGGCTTGGGCGCTCCCGGCTTCTTCGGCGTGGGCTGGGCGCTCTTCGCGCCCTGCTCGCCGCCGGCGCCCTGGAACTTGCTGCGCATCGTGCGCTCCACCGGCGCCTCGAGGGTAGAGGACGCCGAGCGGACGAACTCTCCTGACGCCTTCAGCTCGGCCATCAGGGTCTTGCTTTCCACTCCGAGCTGCTTCGCGAGCTCGTGGACGCGGATCTTCGCCACATCTCTCCTGTCTCGGCCCCACCGAGACAGGCAGGACCGTCGTTAGTACCGAGTACTCATCGCTGGGGACTCATCGGGTGCCCATCGGCTTCTGACCCGCTTCCTTGTCGATGTACGCGTGGTGCGGCCGGACGAGGACGTCCGGTCGTGTCGTGGGCGGCACCGACGGTGCCGCCCAGGGGGTTCAACGGTCCTGCTGCTCCAGATATGCCCGGACGCCCGCCAGGTCGAGCGGGCCGGCGACACGCAGTGCGCGCGGCACGGCCCGCCGTCGGACGGCGAGATCCAGGCAGGCGAGGTCCGGATGGATCCAGGCTCCTCGCCCCGGCAGGTTCCCACGGGGGTCCACGACCACCTGGGGCTCGCCCGCAGGTGCGCCGTCGGCCACCGCGATCACGAGCCGCAGGAGGTCCGACCGCAGGTCACGGGCCCGGCACCCGACACAGCTACGCACCGGTCCCGCCGACGGGGGCGGGGTGGGGCGCGAGCGTGCCGAGTACTGGGCGCGTGGCCCGGTCCCTGTCAGTCTAACGTGACTGCTCACGGCTCTCGACCAGCTCAGGTGTCCCCGCCCGGCACGGCCTCGGTGACGGGCCGGGTGGTCTCCTCGTCCGACCGGATGTCGATCCGCCACCCCGTCAGCTTCGCGGCAAGCCGGGCGTTCTGCCCTTCCTTGCCGATGGCGAGGGACAGCTGGTAGTCGGGGACGACGGCGCGCGCGGCCCGCGCGTCCGCGTCCACGACCGTGACAGAGCTCACACGGGCCGGCGACAGGGCGTTGGCCACGAAGCGGGCGGGGTCGTCGTGGTGGTCGACCAGGTCGATCTTCTCGCCGTGCAGCTCGGCCATCACCGCCCGCACCCGCGAACCCATCGGCCCGATGCAGGCGCCCTTGGCGTTGAGCCCGGCCACCCGCGAACGCACCGCCACCTTCGTGCGGTGCCCCGCCTCACGCGCGACGGCGGTGATCTCCACCGACCCGTCGGCGATCTCCGGCACCTCCAGCTCGAAGAGCTTCCGCACGAGCCCGGGGTGCGTACGGCTCAGCGTGACCTGCGCACCCTTCATGCCGCGCGAGACCTCCACGACGTACCCTCGCAGCCGCTCGCCGTGGGAGTAGTCCTCGCCGGGGACCTGCTCGTGCGGGGGCAGGACCGCCTCCGTGCCGCCCAGGTCGACCAGGACGACCCGGGGGTCCCGGCCCTGCTGGATGACCCCCGCGAGCACCTCGCCCTCCTTGCCGCGGAACATGCCCAGGACCTGGTCGTCCTCGGCGTCGCGCAGGCGCTGGACGATCACCTGGCGCGCCGTCGCGGTGGCGATGCGACCGAAGTTGGCCGGCGTGTCGTCGAACTCGGGACCGAGCTCGACCAGGTCACGGCCCTCCGGGTCCTCGGGGTCCGGGGTCCGGATCTCCTCGCGGGCGAAGACCGTCACGTGCCCCGACCGGCGGTCGAGCTCGACCCGGGCGTTCTGGTACGCGTCCGGCGTCCGGTGGTAGGCGGACAGCAGCGCCTGCTCGATGGCCTCGACCAGGACGTCCAGGCTGATCTCCTTCTCGCGCTCCAACAGCCTCAGCGTGCTCATGTCGATGTCCATCGTCAGCCCTCCTGACCGTGGCGGGCGGAGCCCGCGTCGTCGTCACCGTGGCGGGCAGAGCCCGCCTCGTCGTCCTCGAGCCGCTTCAGCTCGACCTCGACCTTGCCCTCGCGCACCCGCGACAGCGCGACCTGCGTCCCGTCGTCGAGCACGAGCACCTCGCCTTCCGGCCCGTCGACCACGTCGACCAGCCGAGCCGTCGTCGTCCCGCCGTCCACGAGGTCGAGGGCGACCCGACGCGTCCGCGCGCGGCGGAAGTGCCGGGGCTCCGTCAGCGGGCGCGACACCCCGGGAGTCGACACCTCGAGGGTGTACTGACCACGGACCACGTCGGCGTCGTCGAGGGCGGCCGAGACGGCTCTGGAGGCGTCGCCGAGCCGGTCCGAGTCGAGGCTGCCGACCTGGTCCTCGGGCAGGTCGAGGATGACCCGCACCGTCGACCGGCTGCCCGCGCGCGCCACCCGCACGTCCTCCAGGTGCAGCCCGGCCGACTCGACGACCGGCGCGACCACCGACCGGACACGCTCGTCCGAGGTATGGCTCCGCTCTGCTGGCATGGATGCCTCCCGTGGGTTCTCCCGCGCCGGGACGTCCCGCGGCCGGTGTGTCGTTGTGCGTCGTGCGTGGTGCGTCGTCCAGCGTAACGAACGCCGCACCGCTCGCGTGCCGAACGACCCGCGCGGGCGGGTGGAGGAACGTCACACCGTGACATGGCAAGATCAGGCACGATGGAACCGCATCCTGTCCCTGCCCCGGTCATCCGACGTCGCTGCCGGGCCGTCGTCGTCGGCGTGGTCGCCGTCGCGTTGCTGGCAGGGTGCGGGCTGCGGCTGGAGACGCCCCCGCCCGCCGAGCCGGTCCCGGACACCGTCGAGATCGTGCGCCGGACCGCCGTGTCCGACGCCCTCTACGTCGCCGAGCAGGCCGAGGCCGCCGTCGAGGGGCTCGACGGCCGGCGGCCGAGGCTCAGCGACGAGCTCGGACGGGTCGCCGCGGAGTCCCGCGTGCAGGCCGAGGAGCTCGGGGGCGAGTACGACTCCGGCCTGGAGCCGGAGGAGGGCCCGGAGGGATCGCCGGAGGCCTCGCCGAGCGAGGAGCAGGTCTCCCCGCAGGACGTCGTCGTGGCCCTCGTCGACGCCTCGGGTCGCAGCCGCACCGCCGCCGGCACGACGATCGACGGCCCCCTGGCACGACTGCTCGCCTCCGTCGGTGCCGCGCAGGCGGTCTCGGCACGGCGGGTCGTGGACTACACCGACGGCGACCTGCCCGCGCCGGTCGTCCCGGTGGTCCCCGCACCGGACGCCGTCGCCGACGGCGGAGGCGAGGACGACGCCGACGGCACGGAGGGCGTCGACGACCCACCGGCCGACGACGCCGGGTCCGCACTGTCGCTGCTCGCCGCCCCCGCCGAGGAGGACCCGTCGCAGGAGCCCGCCGACGACGAGGCCGAGGAGGACGGCGTCTCGAGCACCGTCCCCGACTCCGACGAACCGGCCGTCATCCCCCGCGGGCTCACTGCCGCCGACCTGCGCACGCTCGTCGAGTCGGAGGACTCGGCCGGCTACGCGCTCCGGCTCCGGGCCGCCCTCGCCTCCGGCGACCTGCGCGAGCGCCTGGTCGACCGTGCCGACCAGCACGAGGCCCGCGGCGAGGCCTGGGCGCTCGTGGCGGGGACGAGCCGTACGGACCAGGACCCCCGGCAGGTCGCCTACGCCGTGCCTCGCGGACCCGGCGACGCCGCCCTGGTGCGGTCGGTGGAGGAGAGCCTGGCCACCGGCTACGCCACGCTGATCGGCACCACCGCCCCGGACACCCGCGCGGTCCTCGTGGACCTCCTCGTCGAGTCGGCGATCACGCGCGACGCGTGGGGCGCCGAGCCGGTGCCGTTCCCCGGCCTGCCCGAGCAGCTGAAGGACTGAGGCCCGGCGGCCGGCGCCGCCGGACCGAGGTCGCGGCCACCGAGCGGGCGGGCGGCGAGCAGCCCTACCCGGCCAGGAGCCCCTCGACCCGGTCGACCACCGTCGTCACGACGTCGTCCACGGGCACCTGCACGGCCTCACCGCTGCGCGGGCGGACCTCGACGACGCCGTCGGCCAGCCCCCGACCGACCACCACCAGCAGCGGGACGCCGAACAGCTCGGCGTCCTTGAACTTCACGCCGGGCGACACCTTCGGCCGGTCGTCGTAGAGGACCTCCACGCCCTGGTCCGCCAGCGCCTCGGCCAGGCCGGCGGCGGCCTCGAACACCTCGGCGCCCTTGCCGGTCGCGACGACGTGCACGTGGGCGGGCGCGACCTGGGCCGGCCAGGCAAGACCCCGGTCGTCGTGGTGCGCCTCGGCGAGCGCGGCGAGCACGCGCGTGACCCCGATCCCGTACGAGCCCATGGTCACGGTGGTCTGCTTGCCGTGCGGGTCGAGCACGTTCAGCCCCAGGGCCTCGGCGTACTTGCGGCCCAGCTGGAAGATGTGGCCGATCTCGATGCCGCGGGCCAGCTCGAGCGGTCCCGACCCGTCCGGCGCAGGGTCGCCCACGCGCACCTCCGCGGCCTCGATCGTGCCGTCGGCGGTGAAGTCGCGGCCGGCCACGAGGTCGAAGACGTGCCTGCCCTGCTCGTTCGCGCCGGTGATCCACCGGGTGCCCGGGACCACGCGCGGGTCGAGGAGGTAGCGGATCGCCGGACGGGTCGGTGCGGCGTCACCGGTCGGGCCGGCGGCGACGGACTCGTCGAGGACCTGCTTGCCCTGCGGACCCAGCACGCCCGGTCCGATGTAGCCCTTGACCAGCTCGGGGTGCGCGGCGAAGTCGGCGTCCGTCGCCGGTTCTGCCTCGGCGGGCGCGAGGGCAGCCTCCAGGCGCTTGACGTCGACGTCCCGGTCGCCGGGCACACCCACGACCAGGAGCTCGCGGGTCCCGTCGGGCCGCGTCGCGGCCAGCACGACGTTCTTCAGCGTGTCGGCCGCCGTCCAGGGCCGGTCCGGCCGCGGGTGCTTCGCGTTGGCGACCTCGACCAGCGTGGCGATCGTCGGCGTGTCCGGTGTGTCCTCGACGTGCGCGGCCGGGGCGTCGTCGTACGGCAGGTCGGCGGGCACGGGGGTCACGACAGCCTCCACGTTGGCGGCGTAGCCACCTGCGGACCTCACGAACGTGTCCTCGCCGATGGGCGACGGCGAGAGGAACTCCTCCGAGCGGGACCCGCCCATGGCGCCGGACGTCGCCGACACGATGACGTGGTCGAGCCCCAGGCGGTCGAAGATGCGCTGGTAGGCCCCGCGCTGACGCTCGTACGCCGCGGCCAGCCCCTCGTCGTCGATGTCGAACGAGTACGCGTCCTTCATGATGAACTCGCGGCCGCGGATCAGCCCCGCCCGGGGCCGCGCCTCGTCGCGGTACTTCGTCTGGACCTGGTACAGCGCCAGCGGGAGGTCCTTGTACGAGGAGTACAGGTCCTTGACGAGGAGGGTGAACATCTCCTCGTGCGTCGGGGCGAGCAGGTAGTCCGCCTGCTTGCGGTCCTGCAGCCGGAACAGGTTCGGACCGTACTCGCTCCACCGGCCGGTCGCCTCGTACGGCTCGCGCGGCAGCAGCGCCGGGAAGTGCACCTCCTGCGCGCCGATCGCGTCCATCTCCTCGCGGACGACGGCCTCGACCTTCGCGAGGACGCGCAGGCCCAGCGGCAGCCAGGAGTACACGCCGGGAGCGGCCCGGCGGATGTAGCCGGCCCGCACGAGCAGCCGGTGGCTCGCCACCTCGGCGTCGGCCGGGTCCTCGCGCAGGGTGCGGACGAACAGGGAGGAGAGCCTCAGCAGGTCACCGCGGCGAGCGGCGGTGCGGGCGGACACGATCGACATGCGGCCCAGCCTAGCGGCGCGCACGGGGTGCTTCGGCGACACTGGGTGCATGCCCGAGCTGCCCGAGGTCGAGGCGCTGACCCGGTTCCTCGACGACCGGACGTCCGGCCGCACCCTGGTGGCGGCCGACGTCGCGGCGATCGCCGCGCTCAAGACGCACGACCCACCCGTGCCGGACCTGGTCGGCGGCACGGTGCGCCGGGTCGACCGGCACGGCAAGTGGGTGGACCTCGCCGTGGCGGTGGACGACGGCAGGCCGGGCGCCGGCGAGCACACCGTGCTCCACCTGGTGTTCCACCTGGCCCGCGGCGGGTGGGTGCGCCGGCACGACTCCGCGCCCACCACGCCGGTGCGGCCACGGATGGGTGGCTCGTCCCGGGGCGCGGCGCTCGCGCTGCGGCTGCGGTTCGACGACGGCTCCGGCATCGACCTCACCGAGGCGGGCACCCGCAAACGGCTCGCGGTCCACGTGGTCCGCGACCCCCTCGACGTCGAGCAGGTACGCACCCTCGGCGTCGACCCGCTGTCGCCGGAGTTCACCTCTTCCGCGCTCGCCGAGCTCATGGGCGCGCGGAACCAGCAGGTCAAGGGCCTGCTGCGAGACCAGCACGCGATCGCCGGCATCGGCAACGCGTACTCCGACGAGATCCTGCACGTCGCGGGCGTGTCGCCCTTCCGGCTCACCCGGTCGTTCTCGGACGACGACGTCGCGGCGCTGCACGACGCCGTCGTGACCACGTTGCACGACGCGGTGGCCGCCGCCGTGGGCCGGCCCGCGACCCAGCTCAAGGACGCCAAGCGGGCGCAGATGCGCGTGCACGGCCGCACCGGCGACGCCTGCCCGGCGTGCGGCGACGTCGTGCGCGAGGTGAGCTTCGCGGACAGCTCGCTGCAGTACTGCGCGAGCTGCCAGACCGACGGTCAGGTGCTGGCCGACCGACGCACCTCGAAGTTCCTGCGCTGACGCCGAGCGGGTGCACCGGCGTCCGCCGACCCGGGCGCGCTCAGAACAGGACCGTCGAGAAGGTGCCGACCCGTTCGAAGCCGACGCGGCGGTACGCGGCCAGCGCAGGAGCGTTGTACGAGTTGACGTACAGCGAGACCGTCGGGGCGACGTCACGTCGTGTCAGCGCGACGACGGCGGCCATCCCCGCGACCGAGAGCCCTTCGCCACGGCGACGCGGGTCGACCCACACGCCCTGCACCTGGGCGACGCCACCGGCGACCGCACCGAGCTCGGCCTTGAACTCCACCGACGGCCCGGCGTCGTCCGTGCTCGGCGCGACGCGGACGTAGGAGCGCCCGTCGGCGATGAGCGACCGGACGCGCGCCGTGTACGCCGCTCCCCCGCCGGAGACCGGCGAGTAGCCCACCTCCTCGGTGAACATCCGCACGCAGGCCGGCAGGACGAGGCCGAGCTCGTCGGAGCGCGACCTGCGTACGGACGGGTCGGGTTCGACGTCCGGATCGCGGTCGATCGCCATCGAGGGCTGGTCCACCCGCACCTCCCGCGGCGCCGGCCAGGTCCGCGACAGCAGCTCCCACAACCGCTCCACGACCCCCCGGTCCCCCACGATCGAGCTGGAGCGTCGGCCCCGGGTACGGGCCGTCGCCGCGAAGGCCTCGACCGCTTCCGCGGCCGCCTCCCGTCCCAGCCCGGCCGGCACGACGGGAACCAGGTTCGCACCGGCCCAGCACACCGCCACCGGCGCTCCGGACGCCGGGTATCCCCAGAGCTCGCCCCCGGCCGCGGCGAGGCCCGCACGGTCGGCGACGTCGACCCGAGCCGCGGCGAGCACGGAGGCGACGGGCTCGGCGGCGCACACGCGACGGGCGGCGGCGAGGTCTGCCGGACCGAGCAGGCGGGCCGTCGGACCGCGGCGGCCGACGGGCGACGTGGCACGAGCGTCCCGCAACGCCGGTCGCCAGCCCATCGCCCTGCCTCCTTCGCCCGTGCTCGACGACGCGTCAGGACACCGACACGACCGGTGCGCCGGCCTGCGCGTCGTTCTCGGGTGCCGGCATCGACTCCGCGATGCGCATGGCCTCCTCGATGAGCGTCTCGACGATCATCGCCTCGGGGACGGTCTTGATGACCTCGCCCTTGACGAAGATCTGGCCCTTGCCGTTGCCGGAGGCGACGCCGAGGTCGGCCTCGCGAGCCTCCCCCGGACCGTTGACCACGCAGCCCATGACGGCGACCCGCAGCGGGACCTCCATGCCCTCGAGGCCCGCGGTGACCTTCTCGGCGAGCGTGTAGACGTCGACCTGCGCGCGTCCGCACGACGGGCACGACACGATCTCGAGCTTGCGCGGCCGCAGGTTGAGCGCCTGGAGGATCTGCGCACCGACCTTGACCTCTTCCACCGGCGGCGCCGAGAGCGAGACCCGGATCGTGTCGCCGATCCCCTGGCTGAGCAGGGCGCCGAAGGCCGTCGCCGACTTGATCGTGCCCTGGAACGCCGGCCCGGCCTCGGTGACACCGAGGTGCAGCGGCCAGTCCCCCGCCTGGGAGAGCAGCTCGTAGGCACGCACCATCACCACGGGGTCGTTGTGCTTGACCGAGATCTTGAAGTCGTGGAAGTCGTGCTCCTCGAACAGGCTGGCCTCCCAGACCGCCGACTCGACCAGCGCCTCCGGCGTCGGCTTGCCGTACTTCTCGAGCAGCCGCTTGTCGAGCGAGCCGGCGTTGACGCCGATGCGCAGCGAGGTGCCGTGGTCCTTCGCGGCCTGCGCGATCTCCTTGACCTGGTCGTCGAACTTCTTGATGTTGCCCGGGTTGACCCGGACCGCCGCACATCCCGCCTCGATCGCCGCGAACACGTACTTCGGCTGGAAGTGGATGTCCGCGATGACGGGGATCTGGGACTTCTTGGCGATGATCGGCAGCGCGTCGGCGTCGTCCTGCGTCGGGCAGGCGACGCGGACGATGTCGCAACCGGCCGCCGTCAGCTCGGCGATCTGCTGGAGCGTGCCGTTGATGTCCGTCGTCTTCGTCGTCGTCATCGACTGGACGCTGACGGGCGCGTCACCGCCGACCTCGACCTTGCCCACCCGGATCTTCCGGGTCTTGCGGCGCGGGGCGAGCACGGGGGCGGGAGCGGCAGGGATGCCGAGGTTCACTGCAGTCACCTGCCCAGTATCGCGCGTCCCGGGGTGTGGTTCGCACGCGGGAGAGGGACCTCACCCCGTCCGGCCCGGGGCGTCACACGAACTTCACAGCAGCCGGACGGGATCCACCACGTCCGCGACCATGAGCACGGCACCGACGCCGATGAGCACCACGAAGACGACGTAGGCCACCGGCATCATCCTGGCGACGTCGGCCGGGCCGGGCAGCACCCGGCCGCGGACGCGGGCCACCGTCCGGCGGGCGCCCTCGTACAGGGCGTTGACGACGTGGCCGCCGTCCAGCGGCAGCAGCGGGATCAGGTTGAACATGAACAGAGCGATGTTCAGCGCCGCGAGCAGGCTCAGCATGAGCTGCACGCGGGCCAGCACGGAGTAGTCCTCCGCGCCGGCGGCGTCCACCGCGACCCGACCGACCCCGACCACCGACATCACGGAGTCCTGGGCGCGCGGCTCGTCGGTGAAGGCCTGGTAGGCCGCGTCGTAGATGCGCACCGGGAGCGTCGCGATCGCATGCGCGGTGCCGGAGACCTGCATCCACACCGCCTCGGGAACGCTGGAGACGGGCAGCGGCTGCCGCTCGACGCTCGAGGACACCCCCAGCAGCGCGCCGTCGACGAGGACCGGTTCGCCGTCGTCGTCCGTCACGGGGTAGCCCTCGTCGTCGGTGAGCGGCCGCTCCGCCGGGGTGGGTGTCACCGGCAGCGTGAGCTCCGCACCGTCGCGCAGCACCGTGAGCGGGACCTCCTCGCCCGCGGAGTCGTTGACCATCCCGACGAGCTGCGGCCACGCCTCGACCGGCACGCCGTCGAACGCCACGACCTCGTCACCGGCCTGCACGCCGGCCGTGGCGGCCGCCGAGTCCTCCCCGACGTCCGCGACCGTCGTCGTCGCCGCCGGCATGCCGATGCCGAGGAACACCACGGCCAGCAGCACCACGGCGATGACGAGGTTCATCACCGGCCCCCCGAGCATCACCACCAGCTTCTTGGGCGTCGAGAGGTGGTAGAAGGCGCGGTGCTCCTCCCCCGGCCGGATCTCGCTGACGCTGGCGTCGCGGGCGTCGGCCACGATGCGGGCGAAGAAGCCGTCGCGGCTGCGCGTGCCCGGTCGGGCCGGCGGCATCATGCCGACCAGGCGGACGAACCCGCCCAACGGGATCGCCTTCAGCCCGTACTCGGTCTCCCCCTTCTTCCGCGACCAGAGGGTGGGACCGAAGCCGACCATGTACTCGCTCACGCGCACGCCGAACCTCTTGGCCGGCACCATGTGCCCGACCTCGTGCAGGGCGATCGAGACGAGGATGCCGAGCACGATGACGACGATGCCGACGACGACGGGAAGGATGTCCACACCAGCAGGGTAGGCGACGAGCCTGGGAACCGGTCAGCGCCGGGCGAGCAGCTCGTCCGCGCGGGCGCGGGCCCAGCGCTCCACGTCCTCGACGCCCGCGAGCGTCACGGCCGCCGGGGCGACGCCGTCGTGCTCGCCCAGCACTCGCTCCACCGTGTCCACGATGTCGGTGAAGCCGACCCGACCGCTCAGGAACGCCGCGACGCCCTGCTCGTTGGCCGCGTTGTAGACCGCCGGGTGGGTACCCGACGCCGCGGCCGCTGCCCGCGCCAGCCGCACGGCAGGGAAGGTGGCGTCATCGAGCGGCTCGAAGGTCCAGCTGGCCGCCTGCGTCCAGTCGCAGGACGGGCTGACGGCGTCGAGCCGGTCGGGCCAGGACAGCCCCAGCGCGATGGGCAGCCGCATGTCCGGCGGCGATGCCTGGGCGATCGTGGAGCCGTCGCGGAACTCGACCATGGAGTGCACCACCGACTGCGGGTGCACCACCACGGTGATGTCCTCCGTCGGCACGTCGAACAACAGGTGCGCCTCGATGAGCTCGAGCCCCTTGTTCATCAGGCTCGCGGAGTTGACGGTGACGACCGGGCCCATCGCCCACGTGGGGTGGGCCAGCGCCTGCTCGGCGGTGACCGCCTTGATCTCGTCACGGCTGCGGCCGCGGAACGGGCCGCCCGAGGCGGTGAGGATCAGCCGACGGACCTCGCTGTGGTCAGGTCCGTGCGTACCGCCCCGCAGCGCCTGGGCGATCGCCGAGTGCTCGGAGTCGACCGGCACGATCTGCCCCGGACGGGCGGCGGCCCTGACCAGCGGCCCCCCGACGACGAGGGACTCCTTGTTCGCGAGCGCGAGCGTCGATCCCGCCTCCAGCGCGGCCAGCGTGGGCCGCAGGCCCACCGAGCCCGTGATGCCGTTGAGCACGACGTCGCTCCCGCGGCCGGCCAGCTCGGTCGCCGCATCCGGACCCGCGAGGACCTCGACGTCCCGGGCACGGTCCCCGAGACGGTCGGTCAGGGCCGCCCGCAGGTCCCCGGCGCGCGTCGCGTCCGCGACGGCGACCGCCCGCACCTCGAGGAGGGCAGCCTGGTCGGCCAGCGCCGCGACGTCCGAGCCCCCCGCGCTGAGCGCCTCGACCCGGAACCGCCCCGGATGGGACCGGACGACGTCGATCGCCTGTGTGCCGATGGAGCCGGTGGACCCGAGCAGGGTGACTGAGCGCATGGGCGACATCATCCCGCACCGCCCGGGGTCACTCGACGCCGAGCAGCACCTCGATCGCCCGGGCGAGGAACTTGTCCACCGAGGCCTCGGCGTAGGCGTCCGCACCCTTGGCCCGGCCGAAGGTTGCCGATCGCACGTCGGCCGCCGTCAACGGCTCCTGACGGTCGAAGTACCCCACCAGCCGGTCGCACAGGGCGTCCACGTCGTCGATGTCATAGCCCTGCTGGCCACGCTCGGCCGGCGCGAACTTCGCGCCGTCGGGGCGCCCGAGCCGGCCGTAGAGGGTGCGGGCACGCTCGGCCAGCGCCCCCATCCACGCCTCCTGCCCGTGCTGGTTGACGAAGTCGGCCCGCTGGCGGGCGATGAAGGCGCCCTCCAACCGGTCGAGCGCGGCATCCACCTCGTGGGTGTTGTACCCGCCCCGGACCAGCTCGAACGTCGACGTCGCGATGTCGGCGTTCGTCATCGGTTCGGGTGTCCGACCCTCGTACGCCTGACGGGCGTGGTCGAAGAACTCGTCGACCTCGTCCGGGTCGTACCCCGAACGCATCTTCGAGACGGTGGAAAAGAGGGTGCTGCTCACTCGTCGTCCTCCTCGGCGGCCAGCTGCCCGCAGGCGCCGTCGATGTCGCTCCCGCGGGTGTCACGGATCGTGGTGGGGATCCCGTGCCCGCGCAATCGTGCCACGAACTCGTCCTCGACGGAACGCTCGCTCGCGGTCCAGATGGAGCCGGGCGTCGGGTTGAGCGGGATCGGGTTGACGTGCACCCAGCCCTTGCCGCGCGCGTTGAGCTTCTCGCCGAGCAGGTCGGCACGCCACGCGTGGTCGTTCATGTCCTTGATCAGGGCGTACTCGATGGAGACCCGACGACCCGTCACCTCGAAGTACCGGCGGGCCGTGTCGAGCGTCTCGTCCACGCTCCACCGGGTGTTGATCGGCACCAGCTCCGAACGGAGGTCGTCGTCCGGGGCGTGCAGGCTCAGGGCCAGCGTGACCGGGATACCCTCGTCCGTGAGCCTCCGCATCGCGGGAACGAGACCGACCGTCGAGACCGTCACGTTGCGGGCCGACATGCCCAGGCCCTGCGGTGCCGGCGCCACGAGCGCGCGGACCGTCTCGATGACCGCCTTGTAGTTCGCCAGCGGCTCGCCCATGCCCATGAACACCAGGTTGTTCAGGCGGGCCGGCCCGCCCGGGATCTCCCCGCGGTCCAGCGACCGGAAGGCCGCCCGCACCTGCTCCAGGATCTCCGCGGTGGACAGGTTGCGCGTCAGACCGAGCTGACCGGTGGCGCAGAACGGGCAGGCCATCCCGCAGCCGGCCTGCGAGGACACGCACAACGTCGTCCGGTTCGGGTAGCGCATCAGCACCGACTCGACCTTCGCGTCGTCGAACAGGTGCCAGAGCGTCTTGACCGTCGTGCCGCCGTCGGCCTCCATGCGCCGGGTGGGACGGATCAGCGGCGGGAACATGGTCGTGGCGAGCGACTCACGGGTCGCCTTCGGCAGGTCCGTCATCTCGGCGGGGTCCGAGGTGAAGTGCGTGAAGTAGTGCGCCGCGAGCTGCTTCGCGCGGAACGGCTTCTCGCCCATCTCCACCACGGAGGCGACCCGCTCGTCCGGGGTCAGGTCCGCGAAGTGCTTCGGCGGCTTGCCCCGGCGCTTGGGCGCCATCTGCAGCGGCAGGGGCTTCGTCTCGTCCGACGGCCGGACGGCGGGGACGCCGAGCGCGGTCGCGGTGCGGGCAGGGGATGTGGCCATGACGGTTCCTTCGGGGCTCAGACGGTCGCCTGCAGGACGAGATAGACGAACGGCGCGGTGACGACGAGCGAGTCGAGTCGGTCCAGCACGCCCCCGTGGCCCGGGAGCAGCGAACCCATGTCCTTCAAGTCTAGGTCCCGCTTGATGAGGGACTCGGCCAGGTCGCCGGCGGTCGCCGTCACCGCGGTGAGCACGCCGAGGCCCGCACCGACCCACCACGGGGCGTCCAGGACGAACAGGGCACCCGCGACGCCCACGACGACGGCGAGCACGACCGACCCGCCGAGGCCCTCCCAGCTCTTCTTCGGACTCACCGACGGGGCCAGCGGGTGGCGGCCGAAGAGCACACCCGCGACGTATCCGCCGACGTCGTTCGCCACGGCCAGCAGCACGAACAGCACCACGCGCAGCTCGCCGTCGGGCTCGTCGAGGATGAGGAGCACGAAACCCGCCAGGAACGGCAGGTAGGTCGCCGCGAACACCCCTGCGGCGGCGTCGCGCAGCGCCCGCGGCCCCGAACCGTCCAGGACCCGCCAGACGACGACGGCACCCACCGTCAGCACGAAGGCCACCAGCAGCGCCTCCGCGCCCGCGGCGTAGGCCGACACCGCCATCCCCGCACCGCCGACCAGCAGCGGCGTCAGCGGGATGACGATGTCGCGCCGCGCGAACGCCGTCCGCAGCTCCCACAGGGCGGCGCTCTGCGCCACGACGACGAACGCGACGAACGGTTCCGGCCGGAACCACAGCGACGCCCCCAGGGCCACGAGCAGACCGACACCGACCGCGACGGCCGCCGGGAGGTTGCGCCCGGCGCGGGACGGACCGCGCTGCGCGTCGACGGGTGACATCAGACCTCGAGCAGCTCGCTCTCCTTGCCGGCGAGGAGCTGGTCCACGAGGTCGACGTGCTTCTTCGTCAACGACTCGAGCTCCTTCTCGGCCCGGGCGCCCTCGTCCTCACCGACGTCGCCGTCCTTGACGAGCCGATCGATCTGCTCCTTGGCCTTGCGCCGCACGCCGCGCACCGAGATCCGGGCGTCCTCCGCCTTGGTCTTGGCGAGCTTCACGTAGTCGCGGCGGCGCTCCTCGGTCAGCGTCGGCATGATGATGCGGATCGCGTTGCCGTCGTTCGAGGGGTTGACCCCGAGGTCCGACTCGCGCAGCGCCTTCTCGATCGCCGCCATCGACCCCTTGTCGAACGGAGAGATCAGCACGGTGCGTGCGTCCGGGATGTTGAAGGAGGCGAGCTGCTGCAGCGGCGTGGGCGCCCCGTAGTAGTCCACCTCGATCGAGGAGAACATCCCGGCGTTCGCCCGGCCCGTGCGGATGCCGGCGAACTGCTCCTTGGCGAACTCGATCGCCGTGTCCATCTTCTCCTCGGCCTCGAGGAGGGTGTCGTCGATCACCCGGTGCTCCTTGTTCGTGTGGTGTGGCTTCGTCAGGACGTCTCAGCGGGTCGTGACCGAGGTCCCGATCTGGTCGCCGAGCAGTGCACGGGTCACGTTACCGGTCTCCTCGAGCCCGAAGACGCGCATCCGCACGTCGTTGTCCCGGCACAGCGACAGGGCGGTGGCGTCCATGACGTTCAGCCCACGCACCAGGGCGTCGGTGTAGGTGAGGTGCTCGAGCCGCTCCGCGCCGGGGTCGGTACGCGGGTCGGCGGTGTAGACCCCGTCCACACCGTTCTTGCCCATTAGCACCTCGTCGCAGTGGGTCTCGAGCGCACGCTGCACGGAGACGGTGTCGGTCGAGAAGTACGGCATGCCGGCGCCCGCGCCGAAGATGACCACGCGGCCCTTCTCCAGGTGACGGATCGCACGCAGGGGGATGTACGGCTCGGCGACCTGACCCATCGTGATGGCGGTCTGCACGCGGGTCTTGACGCCGTCCTGCTCGAGGAAGTCCTGCAGCGCCAGGCAGTTCATGACCGTGCCCAGCATCCCCATGTAGTCGGCCCGCGCCCGGTCCAGGCCGGCACGCGAGAGCTCCGCACCGCGGAAGAAGTTGCCGCCGCCGACGACGATCGCCACCTGGACACCCTGGCGGACGGCGTCGCCGATCTCCTGGGCGACGCGACGCACGACACCGGTCTCCAGTCCGACGTTCCCCCCGCCGAAGGTCTCCCCCGACAGCTTGAGCAGCACCCGCCGGGTACCGGACTCCTTGAGCGGGACCTCGGTCTGGACACGCTGGTTCTGGTCGATCTGGGTCATGCCACCGTCCGTCTCTCTGCATGGCCCGGGCGTCCGCCCGGGTCCGGTCTCCTCGCGCATCCTGGCACCGGATGCACCCGCCCGCTCTCCCGGCCGTCTCGCACGGGACCGTGAGCGAGCATGCGACGGCCCGGCCGCACCACGGAGGTACGGCCGGGCCGAGGGCGCGTCAGTTGCCGACGCGGAAGCGGACGAAGCCCTGCAGCTCGCCACCGGTGGCGGCGACGTGCTTGGCGACCGTCGTCTTCGGGTCCTTCGCGAGCGGCTGGTCCAGCAGGACGACCTCCTTGAAGAAGCCGTTCAGCCGGCCCTCGACGATCTTGGGCAGCGCCGCCTCGGGCTTGCCCTCGTTCTTCGAGGTCTCGAGCGCGATCTCGCGCTCCTTGGCGACCGTGTCGGCCGGGACGTCGTCGCGCGTCAGGAACTTCGGCGCGATGGCGGCGACGTGCTGGGCGACGTCCTTCGCGACGGGCTCGGCGGCCTCGTCGGTGACCACGAGGACACCGATCGACGGCGGCAGGTCCTTGGCGGTCTTGTGGAGGTACGCCGTCACCTTCGGGCCCTCGGCACGCGCGACGCGGCGCAGGACGATCTTCTCGCCCATGGTCGCGCCCTGGGCGGCGACGAGGTCGGCGACCGTCCCGCCCTCGGCAGGCGCGGCGAGCGCGGCGTCGAGGTCGGCCGCCCCGGCCGCGGCGGCGGCCTCGAGCACGGCGTCGGCCAGCGCGATGAACTGGTCGTTCTTGGCGACGAAGTCCGTCTCGGAGTTGAGCTCGATCATCGTGGCGGTCTGGCCGGCGTCGCCGTCGGCGACCTTCACGGCGACGAGGCCCTCGGAGGTCGCGTTGCCCTCACGCTTGGCCGCGCGGGCGAGGCCCTTCTTGCGGATGATCTCGACGGCCTTGTCGGTGTTGCCGTCGGCCTCGTCGAGCGCCTTCTTGACGTCGAGCATGCCGGCACCGGTGCGCTCGCGCAGGGCCTTGATGTCAGCGGCGGTGTAGTTCGCCATGGGGGGATGTCCTCCGTGCTGGTGTCGGTGTGGTGGACCGGCGGGCCGGGCGTCGAGCGCCCGGCCCGCCGCCGATCACTCGGACTTCTCGGTCTTGGCCTCGGCCTCGGGCTCGGCCACGGCGGTGGCCTCGGCGGCCGGGGCCGCGTCGGCGCCCGGCGCGACGGCGTCCTCGGCACCGGAGGCGCCCTCGGTCGCAGCGGCGTCCGGAGCCTGCTCGGCAGCCTCCACGGCGTCCTCGGCCTTCTCCGCCTCGGCCTCGGCGCCGGCGAGGAGCTCGCGCTCCCACTCGGCCAGCGGCTCGGCCTCGGCCGCGGGGGCGTCGCCCTTCTTGCCGGAGGCGCGCTGCATCAGACCCTCGGCGGCGGCGTCGGCGACCACGCGGGTGAGCAGCGTGACGGAGCGGATCGCGTCGTCGTTGCCCGGGATGGCGTAGTCGACCATGTCGGGGTCGCAGTTCGTGTCGAGGATCGCCACGATGGGGATGCCCAGCTTGCGGGCCTCGTCGACGGCGAGGTGCTCCTTGTTGGTGTCCACGATCCACACGGCCGACGGCGTCTTGGCCATGTCGCGGATGCCACCGAGCGTGCGGGCGAGCTTGTCCTTCTCGCGGCGCAGGACGAGCAGCTCCTTCTTCGTCAGGGACGAGGAGGCGACGTCGGCGAAGTCGATCTCCTCGAGCTCCTTGAGGCGCTGGAGACGCTTGTGCACGGTGGTGAAGTTGGTGAGCATGCCACCGAGCCAGCGGTGGTTGACGTACGGCATGCCGACGCGGGCGGCCTGCTCGGCGACCGGCTCCTGCGCCTGCTTCTTCGTGCCGACGAACAGGATGGTGCCGCCGTGGGCGACGGTCTCCTTGACGAACTCGTAGGCGCGGTCGATGTACGACAGCGACTGCTGCAGGTCGACGATGTAGATGCCGTTGCGCTCGGTGAAGATGAACCGCTTCATCTTCGGGTTCCAACGGCGGGTCTGGTGCCCGAAGTGGACACCGCTCTCGAGGAGCTGGCGCATGGTCACGACGGCCATGACTGGTCCTTTCGCCGCGCGGGCACGGGATCCTCCCGGCGTCCGCGCGCATCAGGCGACCGCGCGCGGGGCGGGCGGTCGCAGTGCTTCGGTTGTCGGCGACGGGCATCTGACCCGGCACCCCTGACGTCACGCCGAGCCGGCACCGTCACCCCGCAGGGGCGTACGGACCGCTGCCGGTTCGACCGCACCCTCGACCACCGGTCAGGCTCGCGAGGGCGCGTCCGTGACGCGCGATGTCGACCACGCCCGACGCCTGGCCGGGCACCAGCAGGTGACAGGTCCGGGCAGACAGGGGTGGTCGCAGAGGTGAGTCTACCCGACGGGGGGCCGCGGTGCGGCCACCGAGCACCAGCCTCGATCGCCGGCGGTCGTCAGCGGTCGAGGCGGTCGTCTCGGCGGTCGAGCGTCGGTCGTCGGCGCGGCGACGGACGCCTCGGTGGTCGTCCACCGCGCCTCGCCGTCCACGGCCCGGCCGACGCGCGGCGTCGTGCCCGGTGACCGCTGCCACGGTGGGGCGATGCTCTCGCACCCCAGCCCCCGCACGCCGCGGCGTCCGGTCGGCCCGGCCCTCGCGACGGCCGTGAGCACCCTCCTCGTCACGACGGCCCTGGTCCTCACGGGAGCCGGCGCGGGCCGCGCACTCGACGTCTCCCGGGACGCGTCCTGGCACGCCCCCGTCGGCGGCGCGGTCGTGCGAGCGTTCGACCCGCCGGCCCAGCCCTGGTTGCCCGGGCACCGAGGTGTCGATCTCACCGCGCCGCCGGGCACGCCGGTCACGGCCCCGGCCGCCGGGACGGTGACCTTCGCCGGTCCGGTCGGGGGGAAGCCGGTCGTCGTCGTGTCCCACGGCAGCCTCCGTTCGACCCTCGAACCGGTCGAGGCCTGGAGGACGGTCGGCGACCGGGTGGCGCGTGGCGACGTGGTAGGGGTGACGACCGACGACACCGTGACGCACCACTGCGTCGCGACCGCCTGCCTCCACTGGGGTGTCCGCCGCGGCGAGGCGTACCTGGACCCCCTCGTCCTGCTCGGTCGCGCGGTGCCCGTGGTGCTGCTGCCGCAGTCTGCGGGATGACCGACGGGACCAGCACGACCGGACCAGCAGGACCGGGGCGGCCGGGCGGTCTCGCCCTCAGGCCCGCGGGAACGCCTGCCGGAAGACCTTCTGCAGCCGTTCGGCGTCCACGTGGGTGTACCGCTGGGTCGTGCCCAGGTCCGCGTGCCCCAGGACCTCCTGCACCGAGCGCAGGTCGGACCCGCCCGCCAGCAGGTGGGTGGCCGCCGAGTGCCGCAGCGCGTGCGGGGCCACGTCGTCGACCCCGGCTCCCGCCGCCAACCGGTGCACGGACTCACGCGCCTGACGCTGCCCCCACCGCCCGCCGCGGTCGCCCAGCAACAGCGCTGCCGGGGAGTCGGCCCGGTCCAGCTCCGGCCTCCCCTCGGCGAGCCACAGCTCCACGGCACGGGCCGCGGGAACCCCGAACGGCACGACCCGCTCCTTGCCGCCCTTGCCGAGCACGCGGAGGAGCCGTTCCCGGGCGTCCACGTCCCGCACGTCGCAGGCGACGAGCTCGCCCACGCGCACGCCCGAGCCGTACAGCAGCTCGGCGGCGGCCCAGACCCGCAGCGCGCCGGGACGTCGCGGCGGGTCCGACTCGTCGGCCTGCTGCCGCGCGGTGTCGAGCAACCGGCCCGCAGCCTCCGCCGTGAGCACGGTCGGCAACGATCGCGGGACGCGTGGGCTGGCGAGCCGGACGGAGGGGTCGGAGCCGATCAGCCCCTCACGGTGCGCCCACCGCAGGAAGGCCCGCGCGGCGGCGCTCCGGCGCGCGAGCGTCGCCCGTGACAGCCCTCGGTCCGCCTGCGTCCCGAGCCAGGCTCGCAGCACTCCCAGGTCGACGCCCGCGAGATCGGTCGTCCCGTGGCGCACCGCGTGCCGCAACAGCCCGGTGGCGTCGGCGCGGTAGGCACGCCGGGTGTGCGCCGAGTGGCCACGCCGTGCGGCCAGGTACCGCGTGAAGCCGTCCACCGCGTCGGCGAGCGCGGCGGGGAGCGGCGGGACGTCCGGGCTGGTCATCTCCCTCAGTCTGCCGCGTCACGAGAGGACGACTGCGCAGGTGACGCGGCGTTTCGCTGCTCGGCTCAGCCCGGTGCGCCCCGCCACCGGGCGCCGTCACGACGGGCGAGCCGGCGCCGCTCCAGCCCACCGAGCACTCCCACGACCTGCCGGGGCGGCAGCCCTGCGGTCCTCGCCAGCGCGTCGACCGTCGCTGCGGCGCGCGCCGGCAACGCGTCCAGCACCAGCAGCTCGTCCGGGCCGAGGCCACTGCGCGGGTCGAAGTCTCCCGCGTCGGCATCGGACCGCGCGGGCACCGCATCGGGGCCGATCTCGCCCGCCAGCTCGGCGATCTCGCCCGCATCGGCGACGCACACCGCCGCGCCGTCACGGAGCAGCCCGTGGCAGCCCGCGGAGGCCATCGAGGTCACCGGCCCGGGGACCGCACCGACCGGCCGCAGGAGCTCGGCGGCACGCCGCGCCGTGGACAGGGCGCCCGAGCGTCGGGCGGCCTCGACCACCACCGTGGCACCGGTGGTCGCCGCGATCAGGCGGTTGCGGGACAGGAAGCGCTGACGGAACGGTGCCGAGCCCGGCGGTACCTCGCTGACCACCGCGCTGCCCCGGTCGATGACGCGGCGCAGCAGGGCGTCGTTGCCCTGCGGGTAGAACCGGTCGACCCCGCCGGCGAGCACGGCGGTCGTCACGCCCCCGGCCGCCAGCGCACCGCGGTGCGCGGCCGCGTCGATCCCGTAGGCCCCTCCGGACACCACGACGAAGCCGCGATCGACGAGCCCGGACGCGAGCTCCTCGGCGACCCGCTCGCCGTACGAGGTCGAGGCACGGGCTCCGACGAGCGCCACCGATCGCGTCGACGTGAGCGCGGGCTCCGGGTCTCCTCGCACCCACAGGGCGAACGGCGCGGCCGCGCCCAGGTCGGTCAGGGCGACCGGCCACCGGGCGTCCGAGGGCGTCAGCAGCACCCCGCCGCAGCGGTCCAGCACGCGCAGCTCCCGCCGCGGGTCGAGGCTCGCCAACCGCTGCGACCAGCGCCCCACGGCGTCGGCGAGCCGCCGCAGCGTGCTCTGCCGGACGACGGCCTGGAGACGCCCGAGCTCCTCGCCGCGCATCGCCCGAGCGGGTTCCGAGGCGGCCTCCACGAGCCAGGCGAGGGCACCAGGAGCACCCAGGTGCGCCACCAGGGCGCCGGCCACCGTGTCCCCCGGCTCCGCCAGCCGGCTCCACGCCGCGGCCGCCAGCCGGGGGTCGTCGACGTCGAAGCGGAGGCGGACGGGTCGGCGCGGCGGGTCGACGTCGAAGAGTCCGTCAACCACGACGTTCCCCCGTCCGGAAGAGCATGGCGGCGTCCACGTCGGTCGTCGTCGGGACCTCTCGCCCGTCGAGGTCCGCCACGGTCCACGCGACCCGCAGCAGCCGGTCGGCCCCGCGCATCGACAGGTCGCCCGCGTCGATCTGCCGCTCGACCTGCGCCAGCACACCCGGCTGGCCGCGCAGGCGTTCACGCAGCCACGGTCCGGGCAGCTCGACGTTGGTGCTCCAGCGGGTCCCGGCCCACCGCTCCCGGGCCGCGGCCCGCGCCCGGCGCACGCGCTCGGCCACGGCTGCGCTCGACTCGCCCTTGCCCCCGAGCACCCGTTCGGCCCGGGTCAGCCCGGCCAGGTGGACCTGCAGGTCCACCCGGTCCAGCAGCGGGCCGGACAGGCGGCCCACGTAGCGCCGGCGGGCCACCGGGGTGCACGTGCACTCCAGCCCGGCGTTCGTGCTCGCCATCCCGCACGGGCACGGGTTCGCGGCGAGCACGAGCTGGAACCGGGCCGGGTAGCGGGTCGCCCCGCCGGTGCGGTGCAGGACGAGCTCGCCGGCCTCCAGGGGCTGGCGCAACGTCTGCAGCACCCGGGGGGCGAACTCCGGCGCCTCGTCCAGGAAGAGGACCCCACGGTGCGCCCGGGACACGGCGCCTGGCCGCGCGAGGCCGGTACCACCGCCCACGATCGCGCTCGGGGTGGCGGTGTGGTGCGGGTCCTCGAACGGCGGCCGCCGCAGCAGCCCTCCCCCGGGGTCGAACGTCCCGGCGACCGAGTGCACGCCCGTCACCTCCACGGCCTCGGCCTCCGTGAGGTCGGGCAGGATGCCCGGCAACCGCGCCGCGAGCATCGTCTTGCCCGCTCCCGGAGGGCCGATCATCAGCAGGTGGTGGCCGCCCGCGGCGGCCACCTCCAACGCCATGCGGGCCTCGCTCTGCCCGACGACGTCCAGCAGGTCACCCACCGGCCGCCGAGCGACCACCGTCGTCGTGCGCGGCACCGCCACGACGGCGCCGCCGCCCTTCAGCTCGCCCCCGTGGAGACGCACGACGTCGCCGAGGTGGGTCGCCTCGTGCACGGTGGCGCCGGGGACGAGGCGGGCCTCGGCCGCGTCGGCGGCCGAGACCACGACGTCGGTGCACCCGCCGGCGACGGCCGAAGCGACGGCAGGGAGCACCCCGCGGACCGGCTGGAGGCGGCCGTCCAGCCCGAGCTCGGCAAGGTGCACCACCCGGTCGAGACCCTGGTGCGGCACCACCCCAGCACCGGCCAGCACGGCGACCGCCACCGCCAGGTCGAATCCCGTGCCCGACTTCCGCAAGGAGGCGGGCGACAGGTTCACGGTGATCTTGCGCTGCGGCCAGGCCACCCCGCTCGAGAGCACCGCGGCCCGGACACGGTCGCGCGACTCCGCCAGGGCGGCGTCCGGCAGGCCCACCAGCGTGAACCCTGGCACCGACGCCGCGAGCTGGGCCTGGACCTCGACGACGTGGCCCTCCATCCCGCTGAGCGCGACCGCGGCCGTCGTTCCCAGCCCCATCAGACGACCCCCTCCAGGTGCTCCACCCGGGCCGCGCCGGAGCGTGGCACGACGACCGCGACGACGTCGATGCGAACCTCGCGCCGTGGCACGGCATGGGTGTGCAACCACTCGCCGGTCAGCCGCCTGATCCGTGCCAGCTTGGCGCGGGTCACCGCCTCGGCCGGATGGCCGAACGCCTCTCCCCGCCGAGTCTTGACCTCGACGACCACGAGCGTGCCGCCCCGGCGGGCCACGAGGTCCAGCTCGCCGCGCGTCCCTCGCCAGTTGCGGTCGAGCACCTCGTACCCGCGATCGCTCAGGTAGCGCGTCGCCACCCGTTCTCCGTATCGCCCGACGGCGTCCTTGGCCTGCACGGAACCACCTCCGCGCCCAGACTGTGGGCCGCCGCGGCGCCCGGTCCACGGCCGGTGGCCGACCCGTGGACGTCCATGGCCTGTGGACAGGTTCGAGGCCGCGCGATCCTGCGGCGGCGCACCGCGACCCCTACAACGCGATGTCCGCCTTGGCGAGCTCCTCGACGTTGACGTCCTTGAACGTCACCACCCGCACCGACTTCACGAACCGCGCGGACCGGTACACGTCCCACACCCAGGCGTCGGCCAGCCGCAGCTCGAAGTAGACCTCGCCCGCGGCCGACCGCACCTGCAGGTCGACCTGGTTCGCCAGGTAGAAGCGTCGTTCGGTCTCCACCACGTAGGAGAAGAGCCCGACGACGTCGCGGTACTCGCGGTACAGCGCGAGCTCCATGTCGTTCTCGTAGTTCTCGAGGTCCTCGGCACTCACGCGGACATCATCCCACCCGGGAGCGCAACGGCACACCCGAGCCGACGCTCACCTCGGCCAGGGTGGGCAGGGTCGGCTCCGCCGCACCGCCACCCGGCACGGCACCGCCGTCCGCCGTCGTCCGAGGGGGGGACTCGTCCAGCACCCGCAGGTTCCACGAACGGCGGTGCTGCGGCGTCGGTCCGTGCCGCCGGAGCGCCTCGAGGTGGGCCGGCGCGGAGTAGCCCTTGTTCTGCTCCCAGGCGAAGGCCGGGTACTGGGCGGCGAGCCGTCGCAGCAACCCGTCGCGCTCGACCTTGGCGAGCACGCTGGCCGCCGCGACGGACGAGCACTGCAGGTCGGCCTTGACGAGCGTCCGTACGCCCGGCTCTGGTGCGTCCAGGGTCCGGCTCGGGTCGAGGTCCGTGGCCTCGAACAGGTCGGCGGCCGGACGGCTGAGCCAGTCGTGCGAGCCGTCCAGCAGCACCACGTCGACGTCCCCGGCGGACCGGCGCACCTGCGCCAGCGCGCGCCGACCCGCCAGCCGCAGCGCCGCCACGATGCCGTGCGCGTCGATCTCTGCCGGCCCTGCGTGCCCCACCGCCCACGCGACGGCCCAGCGTCGCAGCGGGTCGACCATGCTCTCGCGGGCCGCCGGCGAGAGCAGCTTGGAGTCGGTCAACCCGCGCGGGGCGGTGCGGGTGCTCGCGTCGACGACGACGAGACCCACGCTGACCGGTCCGGCGAGCGCGCCCCGCCCGACCTCGTCCATGCCACCCACGAGCGACGCACCGTCGCCCAGCAGGGAGCGTTCGGAACGCAGGGTGGGGCTGCGCCGGGCACTGCGTCCGGTCACGGCTCCGGCACCTCGGCGAAGACGTCGCCCGGGTTGCGCAGCACGCGCGCGTCCCCGAACGGCCACACGATCACGAAGGCGGAACCCACGACGTTGTCCATCGGCACGAAGCCGCCGCCCGGGTTGCCGGTGTTGTACCGCGAGTCCCGCGAGTTCTGGCGGTTGTCGCCCATGACGAAGAGCATGTCGTCGGGGACGACCTCCTCGAACTCCTTCTCGCTGGGCTGCGACCCCGGCGCGATGTAGTCGGTCTCGTCGATCGCGACCCCGTTGACGCTGACTCGGCCTTCGGCGTCGCAGCACACGACCGTGTCCCCCGGTGTCCCGACGACCCGCTTGATGAGGTGCTCGCCGGTGTCCTGGGGAAGCAGCCCCACGAAGGTGGCGGCATCCCGCAGGGCGTTGCCCACCGGGCCGTCGTCCGGCACCTCGGTGGGCGGCAGCCAGCCGCCGGGGTCCTTGAAGACCACGATGTCGCCGCGGTGCACGTCGAGGGCGTCCGGCACGAGCCGGGACACCATCACCCGGTCGCCGACCTGGAGGGTCTCCTCCATCGACGCGCTCGGGATGTAGAAGGCCTGGACGAGGAACGTCTTGATGAGCCACGACAGCACCAGCGCGCTGACCACGATGATCGCCGTCTCGCGCAGCAGACCGAGACCGCCACCCGACCGGGCCCGCGGGCCTGCGGCGTGCGCAGGCGCTCCTGCGGACCGTGGGGCGTCGGCCGACGGACCCTCGACGGTCTCGGGGTCCGGGGTGCCCTCGGGGTCAGGGCGGCGCTCTGCGGATGTCACAGGGTCGGAGTCTGCCACGTCCTCACCCTGCCAGACGCACCGGGACCCCGCGAAACGCCGACGGGCGGCCCCTCCCGCAGGAGGGACCGCCCGTCGGAGCCGGCGGCCCCCCGCTGGAGGGACCGTCCGGCACGGCTCACTTGGCCGGGGTCTCGCGCTTCTCGCGGATCTTCGCCTTCTTGCCGCGCAGGGCGCGCAGGTAGTAGAGCTTGGCACGGCGGACGTCACCACGGGTGACGACCTCGACAGAGTCCACGGTCGGGGCGTGCACCGGGAAGGTGCGCTCCACGCCGACGCCGAAGCTGACCTTGCGGACGGTGAACGTCGAGCCCACGCCGCTGTTGCGCCGGGCGATGACCACGCCCTGGAAGGCCTGGACGCGCGAGCGGCTGCCCTCGACGACCTTCACGTTGACCTTCACGGTGTCGCCGGCGCGGAAGTCCGGGATGTCGTCGCGCATCGCTGCCGCGTCGACGAAGTCGAGCGTCTTCATGGTTGTCTCCCCACCCTGCCACAGGTCAGAGCAAGCTCTGGGGCCCGCACGCGGCGGGCCGAAGTCGTGTAGAGGTGGTGCACCGTCCTCGGCCCGACGGTCTCCCCTGTGGCAGAGTCCGGGCTGCGGCACACCGACCCGCTATTCTGCCACATGCTCCCAGCGCGCAGCGTACCGAGAGTCCGCGGGGTGGCGAGGGTCACGCGTCGCCCGCCAGCCGAGACCGGCGAGCACCTCGAGGTCGTGGGCGTCGAGCGTCTCGGGATCCAGCGCGGCGATCATGTCCGGACGTCGGGCGGCGGTCCGCTCGAGGGCACGGTCGCGCCGCCACCGGTCGATCCGTGCGTGGTGCCCCGACAGCAGCACCTCGGGCACCTCCGCGTCGCCCCACCGCGGCGGCTTGGTGTAGACGGGGTACTCCAGGAGCCCGGCCGCCCCGTGCGACTCCTCCACCAACGACTGCGGGTTGCCGACGACGCCGGGCAGCAGCCTCGCCACGGCCTCGACCATGACCAGGGCGGCGACCTCTCCGCCGTTGAGCACGTAGTCGCCGATGGAGAGCTCGCTCACCCGGTGACCGGCCGCACGGTACCGCTCCACGACCCGGGCGTCGATGCCCTCGTAGCGGCCGCAGGCGAGCACCATCCTGTCCTCGGTCGCGAGCTCCTCGGCGCGGCGCTGCGTGAACACCTCGCCCGAGGGCGTCGGGACGACCAGGTGCGCACCGGCCGCGACGGCCGCGGGACCCGGGCCGACGGTGTCGTCCGGCCCCGACGGCTCCGGCAGGAGGTCGTCCAGGGCACGGCCCCACACGTCGGGACGCATGACCATGCCCGCTCCGCCGCCGAACGGGGTGTCGTCGACGGTGCGGTGACGGTCGAGCGTCCAGTCCCGCAGGTCGTGGACGCGCAGGTCGACCAGACCGGCACGGCGGGCCTTGCCGACGAGCGACAGGTCGAGCGCGGCGAGGTAGTCCGGGAAGATCGTGACGACGTCGATGCGCACGTCAGGCCTCGTCCTCGGGCCGGTCGACGACGGCGGCGTCGGCGTCGCGCGCCAGCAGTCCTCCTGGAGGGCTGAGCCGGACCCGCCCACCGGGCACGTCGACCTCCGGCACGATCGCGTGCACGAACGGCACGAGAGTCCGCTCGCCGCCGGTCTCGCGCAGCACGAGGACGTCGTGCGCGGGAAGATGCTCGAGCCCGACGACCTCACCGACGACCGTGCCGTCGGCGAGCTCCGCGCGCAGGCCCGCCAGCTCGTGGGGGTACCAGGCGTCCTCGTCCTGCGAGTCGCCGGCCTCGACGACCAGCTCGACGCCCCGCAGGCCCTCCGCCGTCGTGCGGTCCGGCGACTCGGCGAACGCGACGAGCCAGCGGCCCTGGTGGACGCGCGTCGCGGTGACGGTCAGGGGTCCGGCGTCGGCCGGCACGGTCCTGAGCTCCGCACCGACGGTGAACCGCTCCTCGGGCACGTCCGTGCGGACGTCGAGGGCGACCTCTCCCCGCAGTCCGTGGGCCTTGCCGATGCGAGCCACCACGAGCTCCATGTCTCCTCCTCGTTCCTGGGGCCCGTCGCCCCGGCGTCCGGCCGACCATCGCCCGGTGAGCGCGACGAGGCCCGGTCCCGTGGCGGGACCGGGCCTCGTCGGTGCTGCTCGTCGCTCTCGGTGTCAGCGGCGGTCGACGTCCACGACGTCGACCCGCACCGGACCGTCGGTGGCCAGCGAGCCGACGACGGTGCGCAGCGCCTTGGCCGTGCGGCCACCACGGCCGATCACCCGCCCGAGGTCCTCGGGGTGCACCCGGACCTCCAGCAGGTCACCGCGCCGCTGGGTGCGTGCCGTGACCCGGACGTCGTCCGGGTTGTCCACGATGCCCCGCACCAGGTGCTCGAGAGCGTCCGCGAGCATCAGGCCTCGGCCTCAGCCTCGTCGGCCTTCTCGGCGGACTTCTTCTCGGCAGCCTTCGCCTTGGCCTTCTCGGCCTCGGCGTGGACGGCCTCGATGGCGGCGGAGCTGTCGCCCGCGGCCTGCTTGGTCCGCAGCGTGCCCTCGGCACCCGGCAGACCCTTGAACTTCTGCCAGTCGCCCGTGACCTTCAGCAGGGCGGCGACCTGCTCGGTCGGCTGGGCGCCGACGCCGAGCCAGTACTGGGCGCGCTCCGAGCTGATCTCGATGAGCGACGGCTCCTCGGTGGGGTGGTACTTGCCGATCTCCTCGATCACCCGACCGTCGCGCTTGGTGCGCGAGTCAGCGACGACGACGCGGTAATACGGTGCCCGGATCTTGCCGAGGCGCTTCAGACGAATCTTGACGGCCACTGGTGTGGACTCTCCTGGTTCTGTGGGTGCGACCCGGGACACCTGCGGGTGGGGTCCTGCGGGTGGGCGGGTCAGGACTGGGCCTGCGCAGGTGAGAGGGGCCTGGGCATGCCGAGTACCCCGCTATTGTGCCAGACGCGCGCCGGTGCCCCAACACCCGACCGCGTCACAGCCGTCAGGGCGCGACCACGCGTCCGCGCAGGACGACGGCGGTCGGGTGCCGCAGGACCTCGACGTCCTCGCGCGGGTCGGACGGGTAGACGACGAAGTCGGCGCTGGAACCCTCGACCATCGCGCCGTGGCCGAGGTAGGCGCGTGCCCGCCAGGTCGCCATCGCCACCACCTCGGCGTCCGGGAGCCCGGCCGCCACGAGCTCGGAGCACTCGTCGGCGATCCTGCCGTGATCGATCGTGCCACCGGCGTCCGTCCCCACCAGGAGCGGGATGCCGGCGCCGTACATGGCCCGCACCTGCTCGTGGCGACGCTCGTGCATGCGTCGCATGCGCGCCGCGTACACCGGGTACCTGCCGTCGGCCTGCTGCGCGATGGCCTCGAACTGGTTCACCTGGAGCAGCGTCGGGGTGACGCGGATGCCCCGCTGGGCGATCTCCGGCATCAAGTCCGCGGTGATGCCCGTCCCGTGCTCGATACCGTCGACCCCGGCGGTGAGCAGGTCCTCGATCACCTCGGTGGAGAAGGCGTGCACCGTGACGCGGGCGGCCTCGGCGTGGGCGGCCTCGACCGCCTCGGTGAGCACGTCGACGGGCCAGAGCGGCCGCAGGTCGCCGTCGGCTCCCAGGTCCCGGTCGATCCAGTCCCCGACCAGCTTGACCCAGCCGTCCCCGGCCCGCGCCTGCTCGGCGACGACGCGCGGCAGGTCGCCCACGTCGTCGAGCTCGAGACCGTAGTGGCGCAGGTATCGCTTGGGGCGGGCCAGGTGGGCCCCGGACCGCACCAGTCTGGGCAGCTCGGTCCGCTGGGCCACCCACGAGGTGTCCAGCGGGGAGCCCGCGTCCCGGATCAGCAGGACCCCGGTGTCGCGGTCCGCGAGCGCCTGCTTGGTCGCGGCGGCCTCGTCGACCGCGCCCCCGGCGTCGAGACCGACGTGGCAGTGGACGTCCACCAGCCCGGGCAGCACCCAGCCGTCGACCTCCGTGGCGGCACTGCCCTGGGGCGTCGGCCGCAACAGGCTCAGGCGCCCGTCGCGCACCCACATCTCGCCGACCTCGCGGTCCCCGTCGAGCAGGATGTGACCCGTGACGTGCAGGGGGACGTGAGGCACCGACATGACGGCAGCCTACCGGGGCGTCAGCGACCGCCGCCGAGCAGCTTGCCGAGGTTGCCGGGCAGCTCGAGGTTGTCGAGGTCGGCCGCGGTCGGCTGTTCGTCGCCGGCGGCGTCCATCCCGAACGCCGAGCCGGCGGGCGCCGACTTCTTCGCTCCGCCGCCCAGCGCCCGCTGCATGGCCTCGCGCTCCTGCTGGGCCCGCTTGGCCGGGTTCCCGGACTTGCCCTTGACCTTCTTCTTCGGCTGCTGCTTGCCGCGCGACTTCTTGCCGCCGCCCGGCATGCCCGGCATGCCGGGCATCCCTCCGGGCATCCCCGGCACGCCGCCCCCGCCCTGGGACATCTGGCGCATCATCTTCTGGGCCTGGGAGAACCGGTCGAGCAACCCGTTGACGGCGGCGGTGGTCTGGCCCGCGCCGCGGGCGATCCGTGCCCGCCGCGAGCCGTTGATGATCTTCGGGTTCTCCCGCTCGGCCGGGGTCATGGACTGGATGAGCGCCTGGACCCGGTCGACCTCACGCTCGTCGAAGTTCTCGAGCTGGTCGCGCATCTGCGCCATGCCCGGCATCATGCCGAGCATCTTCTTCATCGAGCCGAGCTTCTTCATCTGCTGCATCTGCACCAGGAAGTCGCTGAGGGTGAAGTCCTCGCCGCCGGCGACCTTCGCCGCCATCTTCTCGGCCTCTTCGGCGTCGAACGCCTTCTCGGCCTGCTCGATGAGCGTCAGCACGTCGCCCATGTCGAGGATGCGCGAGGCCATCCGGTCCGGGTGGAAGACCTCGAAGTCGGTGAGCTTCTCACCGGTGGAGGCGAACATGATCGGGCGGCCGGTGACCTGCGCGACCGAGAGAGCGGCACCACCACGGGCGTCGCCGTCGAGCTTCGACAGCACGACACCGGTGAAGTCGACACCCTCGGCGAAGGCCTGCGCGGTGTTGACGGCGTCCTGGCCGATCATCGCGTCGATGACGAACAGGACCTCGTCGGGGGTGATCGCGGCCCGGATGTCCGCGGCCTGCTGCATGAGGACCTGGTCGACACCGAGACGGCCCGCGGTGTCGACGATCACGACGTCGTGCTGCTTGGTGCGCGCCTCGGCGACACCGTCGCGCGCGACCCCGACCGGGTCGCCCACGAGCGCGTCGTCGGCCGTGTCCTGGTCGGAGGTGTTGCCGGGGTGCGGCGCGTAGACCGGCACCCCGGCACGCTGGGCCACCACCGACAGCTGGGTGACCGCGTTCGGTCGCTGCAGGTCCGCCGCGACGAGCAGGGGCGTGTGCCCCTGCTCGCGCAGGGCCAGGGCGAGCTTGCCCGCCAGGGTCGTCTTGCCCGCGCCCTGGAGGCCGGCGAGCATGATGACGGTCGGCGGGTTCTTCGCGAGCTGGAGCGCGCGCGTCTGCCCCCCGAGGATCGTCACCAGCTCGTCGTTGACGATCTTGACGATCTGCTGGGCCGGGTTGAGCGCTCCCGAGACCTCGGCGCCGAGCGCGCGCTCGCGCACGGCCGCCGTGAAGTGGCGCACGACGGGGACCGCGACGTCCGCGTCGAGCAGCGCGCGACGGATCTCGCGCACGGTCGCGTCGATGTCGGCCTCGGAGAGGCGTCCCCGGCCGCGCAGGTTCTTGAAGGTCGCGGTGAGCCGGTCCGACAGGGAGTTGAACACCAGGTGGTCCTCTTCGCGGGGTGGATGACGTGCGGTCCCCTAGCCTACCGGCCCCCTCCGGTCGCCCCTGACGCCCCGGCTCACCCGGGCGACCCGCTCGCCCCGCCGAGCTCGGCGCGAGCGTTGCGCGTCAGCCGGTCGACGAGGCTGGCCCGCCATCCCGTCCACCCCGCCGGGCCCAGGGACGCGGAGTCGCTCTCGGTCAGCGCCCGCAGCACCTCCAGCAGGTCCGGGCGGTGGTCGAGCACCTTGAGCAGCCGCTGCACCGTGCCGGGGTCGTCGGGGTCCGCGGACGTGGCGAGCTGGGCCAGGGTGAGGTGCTGCCGCACCAGCGTCGTGACGTCGGCGACGAACGTCTCGTCGAACCCCATGCGTCGCACGATCCCGGGGACGATGCGCGCTCCCTCCACCGAGTGGTCGGAGCTCTCGGCGCGGCGGCGCTTGCCGATGTCGTGCAGGATCGCGGTGACCAGCAGCAGGTCGGCGGGCAGGTGCTCGGCGGCCACGCCGCGGGCGAGCCGGTGCTTGCGCACCGCCGTGGCCAGCGCGGCGGTCTCGACGAGGTGCCGGTCCACGGTGTGCCGGTGCACGGCGGCCCGTTGCGGCTTGTTCCGGACGTCGGCCCACTCGGGGATCCACGTCGTGACGGCTCCGGCCAGGTCGAGGGCCTCCCACACGTGCACCTGCGCCGGGCCGGAACCCAGGAGCGTCAGCAGGTGGCCCCGGGCGGACCGCGGCCAGGGCTCGGGCAGCGGCGGGCACTCGGCCAGGGAGTGGACGGTCACGGGCGAGAGCGCGAGGCCGGTGCGGGCGGCCGTGGCCGCGGCCCGCAGCGACAGCAGCGGGTCCTCCGCCGGCCGGGCCGTGACGCCCAGGACGAGCTCGCCGTCGTGCTCCACGAGCCCCTCGCCGACCGACCGCAGCCGCGGCGGCTGACGCCGACCTCGGACGAGCACGGGCCGGCGCACCGCGGGGCGCTGCAGCGCCTGACGTGCCCGGCGCACCGTGGAGTCGAGGGCGAAGGAGATCTCTCGTCCGGCCGCGGCCAGGCTCGCCAGCAGCTCGTCGGGATCCGGGTAGCCGGTGAGGTCCGCCACCTCGTCCAGGTCCGCGAGGAGCAGGCGGGTCGAGCGACGCCGGGTGACGACCTGGAGCGCGTCGCGCACGTCGAGCAGGTGCGCGTAGGCCGTGTCCACCCGGCCGTGCGGCCGGTCGGTCAGCCAGGTCGCGGCGAGAGCGGACAGCACGACGGCGTCGCGGATGCCGCCCCGGGCCTCCTTGAGGTCCGGCTCGATGAGGTAGGCGAGCTCGCCGGACCGCTCCGCCCGCTCCCGCACGCTGGACAGCAGCTCGGGCAGCCGGCGACGCGACGCCGACCGCCAGTCGGTGAGGATCCCCGAGGCGGCACGGTGCACGACGACGGCGTCCCCCGCCACCGGGCGCACGTCGAGCCAGCCGACGGCAGCCGGCAGGTCGCGCCCGGCGAGCTGACGTGTCTGGGTGAGCGACCGGACGGCGTGGTCGATGTCGACCCCGGAGTCCCACAGCGGGTACCAGAGACGCTCCGCCACCTCGGCCAGCTCCGCGGGCTTGTGGGAGCGGCCGTCGTGCACGAGCACCAGATCGAGGTCCGACAGGGGGCCGAGCTCGCCCCGGCCCAGCGAACCGACGGCAGCCAGCGCCAGCCCCGCGGGGTCGACGCCGGCGGTCGCCTCGGCGTAGAGGGCGGCGAGCCGGTCGGTGACGACCTGCTGGAGGGTGGCGCGACGGGCGACGCCGGAGCGCCGCGGGCCGCTGAGGTCGGTGGCCACGGCGAGCAGCTCGTCGCGCAGTCCCACGACAGGGCCCCGCACCCCGGTGCCGGGGTGCGGGGCCTGCTCCGCGGGACCGCCGCCCGTGGTCGGGTGGTCGGTCATCGCGTCAGAGCGCGGCGTCGCCGTGCTCGCCGGTCCGGACGCGGGCGACGTCGTCGACCGGGACCGTCCAGACCTTGCCGTCACCGATCTTGCCGGTCTGGGCAGCACCCACCACGACGTCGACGATGGCAGGGGCGTCCTCGTCGGCGATGAGGATCTCGATGCGGACCTTGGGGACCAGGTCCACGGTGTACTCCGCACCGCGGTAGACCTCGGTGTGGCCCTTCTGCCGGCCGTAGCCGCTGGCCTCGCTGACGGTCATCCCCCGGACGCCGGCGGCCTCCAGGGCCGACTTCACGTCGTCGAGACGGTGGGGCTGGATGACTCCGGTGACGAGCTTCATGCGCGGACCTCCTTGATGACGGAACCCTGCTGGATCCCCTCGTACGCGGACTCGCCGTGGACGGCGAGGTCGATGCCGTTGACCTCGACCTCCTCGGAGACGCGCCAGCCCATCGTGGGCTTGAGGATGATCGCCAGGACGTAGGTGACGACTGCCGAGAACACGATGGCGACCACCGCGATGATCGCCTGCACGGCGAGCTGGTTGATGCCGCCACCGTAGAACAGGCCCGTCTCCGTGGCGAGGAAGCCGATCGCGAGGGTGCCCCACAGGCCGGAGACCAGGTGGACGCCGACGACGTCGAGCGAGTCGTCGTAGCCGAGCTTGTACTTCAGGCCCACGGCGAGGGCGCTCAGACCACCGGCGACCACACCGATCGCGATCGAGCCGAGCGGGCTGACCGACCCGGCGGCCGGCGTGATGGCGACCAGACCGGCCACGACACCCGAGGCCGCACCCAGCGAGGTCGCGGAGCCGTCGCGGAACTTCTCGACGACCAGCCAGCCGAGGACGGCGGCCGCGGTCGCGGTGGTGGTGTTGACCCACGCGAGACCCGCGAACCCGTCGGCGGTGAAGGCCGAGCCACCGTTGAAGCCGAACCAGCCGAACCACAGCAGGGCCGCGCCGAGCATGACGAGCGTCAGGTTGTGCGGGCGCATCGGCTCGGTGCCGAAGCCCTTGCGCTTGCCGACGACGAGCGCCAGCACGAGGGCCGCCGCCCCGGCGTTGATGTGGACCACGGTGCCGCCGGCGAAGTCGATCGGCGCCGCGATGGACGCGAACGGGCCGTCACCGGAGAGCAGGCCGCCACCCCAGACCATGTGCGCCATCGGGAAGTAGGCGAAGGTGACCCACAGGGCGACGAAGACCATCCAGGTGCCGAACTTCACGCGGTCGGCGATGGCACCCGAGATGAGGGCGACGGTGATGATCGCGAACGTCGCCTGGAAGCCGACGCCGACGATGCCCGGGACACCGTAGTCGTCGATGAGGAAGGCACCGGCGTCGTCGTAGATCGCCCCCTGCAGCGCGAACTGCTCGAACGGGTTGCCGACGATCCCGCCGCCGATGTCGCTGCCGTAGGACATCGACCAGCCCCACAGGACGTAGACCACGGCCGTGACGGCGATCGCGCCGAACGACATCATCATCATGTTCAGGACGGACTTGCCGCGGACCATGCCCCCGTAGAACAACGCCAGTCCCGGCGTCATCAGGAGCACGAGAGACGCTGACGTCAGCATCCACGCGGTTGCCCCGGTATCCAGCTCCATTGTCTTACTCCCCTCGCCAGCCCGTGTGGCCGGTCGAGGACCACCGTGGCGGCGCGGCGTTTCATCCCGAGGGAAGTGGTGTTACGTCCGTGTGACAGACCTCTCACCCGCGTAAACATCGGGTTTCCGTCCAGATGACGAGACGAATCCGGGCCGCCGTGACATTCCCGTGACCTGACGGGAGTGCGCTCGCGAGCGGCACGCCGGACCGGGCCGGCGGGTCAGCCGAGCAGGCCGTCGACGAACTGCTCCGGGTCGAACGGGGCCAGGTCGTCCGGCCCCTCGCCGAGGCCGACGAGCTTGACGGGCACCCCGAGCTCGCGCTGCACCGCCACGACGATGCCGCCCTTGGCGGTGCCGTCCAGCTTGGTCAGCACGATCCCGGTGACGCCGGCCACCTCACCGAAGACCTTGGCCTGCTGCATCCCGTTCTGCCCGGTCGTGGCGTCCAGCACGAGCAGGACCTCGCCGAGCGGGGCCTCCCGGGTGATGACGCGGGTGATCTTGCCGAGCTCGTCCATGAGCCCCGCCTTGTTCTGCAAGCGGCCCGCGGTGTCGACCAGGACGACGTCGACGCCGTCCCGGGCGCCGGTGTCCACCGCGTCGTAGGCGACGGCGGCCGGATCGGCGCCCTCGCGGTCCGCGCGCACCGTCTCGACCCCGACGCGTGCACCCCAGGTGGTGAGCTGCTCGGCCGCCGCGGCGCGGAAGGTGTCGGCGGCGCCCAGCACGACGCTGCGGCCCTCGGCCACGAGCACGCGGGCCAGCTTGCCCACCGTGGTCGTCTTGCCCGTGCCGTTGACCCCGACGACGAGCACGACGGCGGGCCGGGCCACGCCGTCGACCTGCTGCGGCGTCGTCGCCAGGGTGCGGTCCGCCGTCGGGTCGACGACGTTGAGAAGCTCCGAGCGCAGCAGCTCACGCACGGCCCCGGGCTCACGTGCGCCCTCGACCCGCACGCGGGTGCGCAGGGCCTCCAGCAGCTCACCGGCCGGCCCGGCACCGATGTCCGCCAGCAGGAGGGTCTCCTCCAGCTCGTCCCAGTCGTCCTCGGTCAGGTGGTCCCGCGACAGGACGGAGAGCAGCCGGGCACCGAGCGGGGATCCCGAGCGGGCCAGCCGGTCACGCAGCCGGACCATCCGGCCGGCCACCGGTGCCGGCGTCTCGAGGACCGGGGCCGCGGGCGGTGGGGCGGTGTCGACGGTCGCCGTCTCCGGGACGTCGGCGCGGTCCCGTTCCGGTGCGAGGGTGGTGGCGCCCCCCTCGGGAGCTCGGTCCCGGTCACGGCGACGCAGCCGGGGGACGACGAGCGCGGAGCCGGCGGCCGCGAGCAGGAGGACACCGAGGACGATCCAGAGCCAGAGAAGGTCAGTCACGGTCCCCCAGTCTCCCAGACGAGGGCGGTGCGAGGAGCCTCAGCCGCGCGGTCTGCCCCCGTCGGCGCGCGGGGTGCCGTGGAACGGCGTGCTCACCCGGTCCTGGGCCCGCTGGAGCACGTCGGAGAGCTCGTCGGCGTCGACGTACGCCGGAGCGTCCTCCACCGCTCCCGCGAAGAACGCGTCCATGTCGGTGTCCACGGGTTCGGGCGCCGCGGTGCGCCGGCCCCGGCTCAGCCCTGCACGGAAGTCGCGCAGGAAGGCGCGCACACCACGCACGTCGTCGTCGTCGCGCTTCTCCATGACGTTGGCGACGAGGAAGACGGCCGCCGCGACCAGCAACGACACGAGAATCCACACGACGAGAGCCATGGCACCCATTGTCACCCCGCCTCCGCCGTCTCGCGCAGGCGTTGCGAGATGACGGTGGTCACACCGTCGCCGCGCATCGTGACGCCGTAGAGCGCGTCCGCGACCTCCATGGTGCGCTTCTGGTGCGTGATGACCACGAGCTGGGAGTCCTCTTGCAGCTCGCGGAAGATCTCCAGCAGACGGCCGAGGTTGACGTCGTCCAGCGCGGCCTCCACCTCGTCCATCACGTAGAACGGGCTGGGCCGGGCCTTGAAGATCGACACGAGGAACGCCACGGCGGTCAACGACCGCTCGCCGCCGGAGAGCAGCGACAGCCGCTTGACCTTCTTGCCGGCGGGACGGGCCTCGACCTCGATCCCCGTGGTGAGCAGGTCGCCGGGCTCGGTGAGGACCAGCCGGCCCTCCCCACCGGGGAACAACCGGGAGAACACCCGCTCGAACTGTGCGGCGGTGTCCTGGTACGCCTCGGCGAACACCTGCTGGACGCGCTCGTCGATCTCCGCGACGATCTGCAGCAGGTCCTCGCGGGAGCCCTTGAGGTCCGCCAGCTGCTCGGTGAGGAAGCGGTGCCGCTCCTCCAGGGCCGCGAACTCCTCCAGCGCCAGGGGGTTCACCGTCCCGATCCGCCTCAGCGCGCGCTCCGCCGCGGCGAGACGCTTCTCCTGCTCGGCTCGCGCGTACGGCACGGGCTCGGGGTCCGGGTCCTCCTCGGCGGCGTCGGGCGGCCGCGGCACCGGCACCTCCCGGTGGGGGCCGAACTCTTCCACCAGCGCCTCGGGGTCCGTCCCCAGCTCCTCGACCGCCCGGGCGTGCAGCTGCTCGAGGCGCGCGACCTGCTGGGCACGGGCCACCTCGTCGCGGTGGGCCACGTCGGTCAGGTCGCGCAGCTCCCCGGCGAGCCGGTCCACGTCCCCTCGCACGGCGTCGACCTCGACGCGTTGCGCGTCGCGGTCGGCCTCGGCGGCCGCACGCTCGGCTGCCGCGCGCTCCGCCGAGCGGGACAGCACCTCCAGCGCGGTGGCGACGTGCGTGCGCACCGCGGCGGCCCGGTCGGCCTCGGCGGCCCGGCGCCGTGCTCGCGCAGCGGCCTGCTCCCGGGCGTGCCGCTCCTGGGCGGCGGCCCGCGCGAGCCCCTGGGCCCGCCCGGAGACGGCCCGGGACCGCTCCTCGGCGGTGCGCAGGGACAGCCGGGCCTCGGTCTCGGTCTGGCGTGCCGCGGTCGCCTCCTCCTGGGCCGCGTCCCGCGCCGTCGTCGCCGCCGCCACGTCGAGCTCCGCGGCGTCCGCGGAGTCCTGGCTCTCGGCCACCTCCAGTCGTCGCACGAGCGCGTCGAGCTCGGTGGCGTCCGCCCGACGACGGTCGGTCGCCTCGGCCAGCGCGCTCCGGTGACGTTCGGCCTCCGTCTGGGCGTTGGCACGTGCGGCGCCGAGCGTGCCGAGCTGTTCGGCGACCGCCGCCATCGCGGCGTCGGACTCGTGCAGCCGCTCGAGCGTCGTGTCGTGGCGCGCCTGCGCGGCCTCCAGCTCGGTGCGCGCGGACGCCAGGCCGGTGCGGGCGCGGTCGCCCCGGGCGACGGCGTCGTCGAGGCCTGCCCGGGCCTCGTCGAGCGCGCTCGTCAGGTGCAGGACGCTGGGCGCGCCCGCGGATCCCCCGGACGCCCGCGTCGCCGCCAGCAGGTCCCCGGCCCGGGTCACCGTCACGACGCCCGGGTGCTCGGCGACGAGCGCGCGGGCCTGGGCGAGGTCCTCGACCACGACCACGCCGGCCAGCACGGCACGCAGCGCCCCGGCGGCGTCGCCGGCGACGGTCACGACGTCCGTCGCCCGACGCGCACCGGGCGGCAGTGCCCCCGAGGGGACGTCGGTCTCCTCGGGGGCACCGCCGTCGGGCCCGCCCACGACCAGACCGGCGCGACCGGCGTCGTCGTCACGCAGGAGGCGCAACGCGTCGACCGCGGCCTCCAGGCTCTCCACCGCGACGGCGTCGGCGAGCGGGCCCAGGGCGGCGGCGACCGCCTCCTCGTAGCCCGCCTCGACGCCGAGCAGCGCGGCCACCGAACCCAGGACGCCGGCCGGGTCGGCCGCGAGCAGCGCCCCCGCGCCGTCCTTGCGGTCCAGGCTCAGGCTGAGGGTCTCGACGCGCGCCGCCCAGGTGGCCCGGTCCGTCTCCGCGGACGCGAGCTGCTCCTCGAGCCCCTCGACGGTGTCCCGTGCCTCGACCAGCGCCGCCACGGCGCGTTCGTGCTCGGCATCGAGCCCTTCCTCACCGGCCTCCGCGCCCGAGACCTCGCGCTCCAGCTCCGCGAATCGTCCCGCCGCCTCCTCGGCCCGGCGCTCCGCCGCCGCCAGGCCGGCTTGCACGCGCTCGATCTCGGCGTCGGCGGCCTCGACCCGGCTGCGCCGGGCCGCGACCTGCCCGGACAACCGGGCCAGCCCTTCGCGGCGGTCGGCGGCACCCCGCAGCAGCGTGGCGAGCTCCTTCTCCGCGGCGGCCGCCTCCTGCTCGGTGCGGGTGCGCGCGGTCACGGCGTCGTCGAGGCGCCCCCGCTCGATCTCGACCTCGTGCTGCAGCTCGGTCTCCGACGCCCTGGCCCGCTCGGCCTGGGCCTCCAGCTCGTCAGGGTCCTGGCCGCGGTGCTCGGGCTCGGCCGTCCCGAGCAGCCGGACCCGTTCGTCGGCCAGGGACGCCAGGCCGCGCAACCGCTCCCGGACGGCGCCGAGCGCGTGGAAGGTGTCGGCGGCCCGTGACGCGGCCTGCGTCGAGGCGGAGGCCGCGACCTCCAGACGCGCGAGCCGCTGCCGGGCGGCGTCGAGCTCCTGCTCCGCCGCGGACCGACGGCGGGCGAGGGCGGCCTCGTCGGCCCGTTCCTGCTCGAGCTGGGCGCCGAGCTGGGCGAGGTCGTCGGCGAGCAGCCGGGCGCGGGCGTCGCGCAGGTCGGCCTGCACGGTCCGCGCCTTGCGGGCCGCCTCGGCCTGCCGCCCGAGCGGACCGAGCTGGCGGCGCAGCTCCGTGGTGAGGTCGGTCAGGCGCGCGAGGTTGCCGGCCATCGCCTCGAGCTTGCGCAGCGCCTTCTCCTTGCGCTTGCGGTGCTTGAGGACGCCCGCGGCCTCCTCGATGAAGCCACGACGGTCCTCCGGGGTCGCACGGAGCACCTGGTCGAGCTGGCCCTGGCCGACCACGACGTGCATCTCCCGGCCGATGCCCGAGTCGCTGAGCAGCTCCTGGATGTCCAGCAGACGGCACGAGCTGCCGTTGATCGCGTACTCCGAGCCGCCGCTGCGGAACAGCGTGCGCGAGATCGTGACCTCGGTGTACTCGATCGGCAGCGCACCGTCGGTGTTGTCGATGGTCAGCGAGACCTCGGCGCGGCCCAGCGGCGGACGGCCCGAGGTGCCGGCGAAGATGACGTCCTCCATCTTGCCGCCCCGCAGCGACTTGGCGCCCTGCTCCCCCATCACCCAGGAGAGGGCGTCCACGACGTTCGACTTGCCCGAGCCGTTGGGCCCGACCACACACGTGATGCCGGGCTCGAGGTTCAGCGTCGTCGCCGAGGCGAACGACTTGAAGCCCCGGAGCGTCAGCGTCTTGAGGTGCACGTGCCGAGGGTATCCGGCGCCGGGCCGGATCCTGCGCATCTGGACCGGCTCCGCCGCCACCTGGTGTGGGTATGAGAAGTGCCGCCCTGGACGGGTCCAGGGCGGCACTCTTCATACCCACAGCGAGGAGGGGCTGGTCAGGGCTGGGGGAACCACAGCGCGATCTCGCGCTCGGCGGACTCCGGCGAGTCCGAGCCGTGCACGAGGTTCTGCTGCACCTTCAGACCCCAGTCGCGGCCGAGGTCGCCGCGGATCGTGCCCGGGGCGGCCGCCGTCGGGTCCGTGGCACCGGCGAGCGACCGGAAGCCCGCGATGACGCCCTGGCCCTCGGCGACGACCGCCAGGACGGGCCCGGAGAGCATGAACTCGACCAGGGGGGCGTAGAACGGCTTGCCCTCGTGCTCGGCGTAGTGCTGGGCGAGGAGGTCGGGGGTGGCCCGCTTCAGCTCGACGGCGGTGAGCGTGTAGCCCTTGGCCTCGATGCGCCGCAGGATCTCCCCGGACAGGCCGCGGCGGACGCCGTCCGGCTTGACGAGGACGAGGGTGCGTTCGGGTGCGGGGGTTGTTGCGTCGGTCATGCCGCCAACACTATCCGGCCCGGTCAGGTGTTCGGCGCCGTCTCCGGGTGGGCGGCGTCGTAGGCGGCGCGCTCGCGGTCGATCCGTCCGCCCAGCCGCAACGAGACCACCCACATCGCCACGAAGATCGCCCCGACCAGGAACATCATCGGCAGCAGCAGACCCATCGCCAGCACGGGCACCTGGGCGACCGTCCCGGCCACGTAGCCGCCGGGGCGCGCCACCATCCTCGAGAGCACCACCAGCACCAGGAAGAGCACCCCGGCCACCGTCCAGAGCGCGGCCGTGGAGTCGAGGACGAGCGGACCGCGCTCGTACGCCGAGCCCCGCAACCCGTACAGCGCGAGGGCCGCGAACAGCACGGCGAACGCCTCCAGCTGCAGCACCGTGGCCGTGAACTGCACCGTGGCGGGCTTGCGGGGCTTGATCGTCTCGCCGGGGCGGGGGCGGTCGTCCTTCTTGCTCACCGGTCCACGATATCCGTCGGAGCGCCGGTCCCGTGCCCGACGCCGGCCGGCTCACGCGCCGCCACCTTGGCCGGGTCCTCGACGGCTTCGCCGCGCGCGACCATCCCGGCGACGTCGGAGAGCTTGATGACCGGCAGGAACAGCGCCAGGACGAAGCCCACCAGCACCAGCGGCACCAGGTACCAGAAGGACGGGGCCAGCGCGTCGGCATAGGCGTCGATGACGCCGGTGTGCAGCGGCTCGGGCAGCTCGGCGACCATGGCGGGCGTGAGGCTCGCCTCGGTGCCGGCGTCGGCCGCCCCGGGCACGCCCGCGAAGACCGTACCGAGGTTGTCGGTGAGGCGGGAGGTGAAGATGGTGGTGAACAGCGCGACGCCGATGGAGGCACCGACCTCGCGGAAGAAGTTGTTCGCGCTGGTCGCGGTCCCGAGCTCGCTCGGGTCGACGGCGTTCTGCACGGCGAGCACCACGACCTGCATGACGAGGCCCATGCCGGCGCCGAGCGTGAAGATCATCGCCCCGAACACCCACATGGACGTGTCGCCCGCGAGGGTGGTCAGCGACACCATGCCGACGGCGACCACGGCCAGCCCGACGACCGGGTAGGCCTTGTACCGCCCGGACCTCGCCACGGCGAACCCCGAGACGATCGACGTCAGCATGACGCCGGCCAACATCGGCAGCATGAGCCAGCCGGACTCGGTCACCCCGGCGCCGGTGGACACCTGCAGGAAGGTGGGCAGCATCGCCATGGCGGAGAACAGGCCCATGCCGAGCACGAGCCCGATCAGCGTGGTGATGGTGAACGTCCGGTTCTTGAACAGGCGCAGCGGGACCAGCGGCTCGGCGGCGCGGTTCTCGACCAGGACGAAGGCGCCGATGGCCGCTGCGGTCAGCAGGACGAGACCGACGAGGCGGCCGTCGGACCAGTCGTAGCCGCCTTCGGCGAGCGACTCCCAGCTGGTGACGAGCACGATGCCCGTGGTCGCCACGGCCATGGTGGCGATCCCGGCCCAGTCCACGGGCCTCGACGACCGGTGCGTGCGTCCGGCGCGGAGCCGGCCACGGCCCCGAGCAGGGCCGTCGCGAGGATCTCCAGGTCGGCGGTGAGCCGCCCGGTCGGACCGCCGGCGACGAACTCGCCGCGGAACCCGGCATCGAGGTCGAAGGACCCCTGGCCGAGCACCGCGTCGTCCTTCGACTCGAAGTAGTTGAAGAACGTGCGCGGGGAGATCCCGGCCGCCTCGGCGATCGCCTCGACGGTCACCGCGTCGAACCCGTGGGCGAGCACGAGGCGTTGTGCGGCGTCGACGATGGCGTCGGCACGGGCGCGCTTCTTGCGCGCCCGCAGGCCGAGGCCGTCCGAGGTGGGGGCGTTCACCCGAAACTCATGCATCCACTGCAAGTTTGCATCAACTGCAATTTCGCGTGGTCTGCCTCACACCTCGCCGAAGCCGCCCTCCAGCAGACCGACGACGACGGCGACGGCCGCCTCCGCCTGCGGACCGCGAGCGGTGACCCGCACCACGTCACCCGCCGAGGTGCCGAGCGACATGAGCTGGAGCACGCTCGTGGCGTCGGCGCCCTCGACAGTCACCGGCGCGCCCAGGTCGGCGACCGCGCGCGCGACGACCGCCGCTGGCCGGGCGTGCAGACCCAACGGGTTGCGCACGGCGACGGTCACACTCACCTCGTCCGCGGCTCCCGACGACGTCGGCCCCGGCACGGGCACCGCCTCCCCCGACGTCCGCGTCGCCGCGACCGCCGGCCAGTCCGCCGTCCCGGCCGTGTCCGCCTCGACGAGCTGCAGGACGGGTTCCGGCCCGATGGACCGCACCGCGGCCTCGGCGGCCTCCGCGACGGCGTCGAGCGTCGCGCCCTGCTGCGCGGTCACCGCCGCGGAGACCGCCCCCTCGACGAACGGGGCCGAGACGAACCGGGTGCGCCCCGGCAGGTCCGGGTCCAGCTCGAACGCCGACTCCACCGTCAGGACCGCCGAGCCCAGGTCCGCGAGGACCACGACCCCGTCGGCCTCGGCCAGCGCGCCGGCCAACGTCTCCTGCACCCGCGTCAGCGACGTGCCCAGGCCGCCGTCGACGTCACCGGCCGCACACCGCACGACCACGTCCGGTGCCATCTGCCCGGCGAGCTCCGCCACTCCCTCGGCGAGCCGGACCGAGTGCGCGACGAGGACCAGGCCGACCTTCACGCGCCGGGTCCCTTCGCCGCGCCGACGGCCGCGGCCAGGAGGATCGCGGTCGAGCGCGCCCCGGGATCCTCGGTACCGGCGCTGCGCTCACCCAGGTACGAGGCCCGGCCCTTGGAGGCGACGAGCGGGACGGTCGCCTCCGCGCCGGCCGACGCCGCCTCGGCCGCCGCCCGCAGCACGTCGACCGCGTCCTCGTCGGTCCCGCTGCCGGTGGCGGCCGCACGCTCGGTCGCCTCGGCCGCCGGCTGCCAGGCGTCGACCATCGTCTTCTCGCCCGGGGACGCCTTGCCACGGGCGACGATGCCCTCCAGCGCCGCCTCGACGAGGGCGACCACACCGGAGGGCCCGAGTACCGTGCGGTCGGTCACCTTCGAGGCCCGCAGCAGAGCGGTCCCGTAGAGCGGCCCGGCCGCCCCGCCGACCGTCGACATGAGGGTGGTGGCGGCGAGGTGCAGCACCTGCCCGACCGTCTCGCGGCGCGGGAGCGAGGGGTCGTCGAGCCGGGCGGCCACCGCCTGCATCCCGCGGTCGAGGTTGACCCCGTGGTCGCCGTCGCCCACCCGGCGGTCGAGCTCGGTCAGCTCGTCCCGGGCGGACCGCACGTCCGCGGCGGCGACGTGCATCCAACGTTCTGCCCAGTCGACGTCCAGCACGCTCACCAGCGTAGCGCCGTCGTCCGGACCGGGGCGTCCCACAGCGCGGTCAGCTCCTCGTCCAGGCGCATGACGGTGACCGACGCCCCCTGCATCTCCAACGAGGTGACATAGCTGCCGACCAGCGAGCGCCGGACCTCCACCCCCCGCTCGGCCAGCAGCTCGCGAGCACGGGCGTAGACGACGTACAGCTCGCTCGCCGGCGTGCCGCCCATGCCGTTGACGAACAGCAGGACCGGCTCCCCCGCCACGAGCTCCAGGTCCTCCACGACCGGGTCGACGAGACGCCGGGTGATGTCGCTGGCCCCCGAGGCCTGGACACGGTGCCGGCCCGGCTCGCCGTGGATCCCGATGCCGACCTCGACCTCGTCGTCCTCCAGGTCGAAGCTCGGCCGGCCCACGTGCGGCACCGTGCAGGCCGTCAGCGCCACGCCCATCGAGCGCACCGCGGACACCACCCGCTCGGCCAGCGCGGTCACGGTGGCCAGGTCGTCGCCCCGGGCGGCCGCCGCCCCCGCGATCTTCTCGACCGCGAGGGTGCCCGCGACGCCGCGTCGTCCGGCCGTGTAGAGGGAGTCCTCCACCGCGACGTCGTCGTTGACCACGACGCTGGTGACCTCGACGCCCTCGGCCTGGGCCAGCTCGATGCCCGTCTCGAAGTTGAGCACGTCGCCGGTGTAGTTCTTCACCACCGCGAGCACTCCCGCGCCGCCGTCCGCGGCGATGATCGCCGCGGCGACCTGGTCGGCGGTCGGCGAGGTGAACACCGCCCCCGGTACCGCGGCGTCGAGCATCCCCGCGCCGACGAACCCGGCGTGCAGCGGCTCGTGGCCCGAGCCCCCGCCGCTGACCACGGCCACCTGACCCGGCGGCGTCCCCCCCGCGCGCTGCACGAAGGTCGGGTCCTCGTGCAGCGTCACCTCGTCGACGTGCGCCTGCGCGAACCCCCGCAAGGAGTCCGTGACGGCTTGTGCCGGGTCGTCCAGCAGCTTCTTCACTCGGACCATCCCCTTCGGTCGTCCCTGGGCCCATCCAACACCCGCAGGACGACCCCCGCAGCATCCGGGCCGCGCGACGACCCGACCGTCAGCCGCGACCCAGCAGGATCCGCGCGTCGGCGACGGTGATGACCGAGCCGGTCACCACCACACCGGTGCCCGTGCCGACGCCGACGACGTCGTCCGCCTCCGCAAGGTCGGTCGCCACCTGCAGCGCGGCGTCGAGCCGCTCGACGGTGTGCACCCGGTCCTCGCCGAAGATCTCGCGGGCCACCTCCGCCACGGCGAACGGGTCGGCGGAACGCTCCGAGGAGTTGCGCGTCAGCACCACGTGCGACAGCGCCGGCTCCAGCGCCGCGAGCAGGCCCTCGGCGTCCTTGTCCGCCATCACCCCGACGACGCCGACCACGGCCCGCAGGCTGAACGACTCGTCCAGGGCCGCGACCAGGGCCTCGGCACCGTGCGGGTTGTGCGCAGCGTCGACGAGCACGGTGGGGCTCGATCGCAGCAGCTCGAGGCGACCGGGCACCGAGACGCCGGCGAAGGCCGTCTCCACGACGCCCCCGTCCAGCGACCGCCCACCCAGCATCTGCTCCACCGACACCAGGGCGAGCAGCGCGTTGTGCGCCTGGTGCGCCCCGTGCAGCGGAACGAAGATCTCCGTGTACGTCGCCAGCGGCGTGCGCAGGGAGACCAGCTGGCCGCCGACGGCGATCTGACGCGCGACCACGTCGAGGTCGACGCCCTCGCGCAGCACCCGCGCCCCGACGGACATGGCCCGCTCAGCGAGCACCTCGTCGACCTCGGGCCGCTGCTCCGCCACGACGGCCGTCGCCCCCGCCTTGATGATCCCCGACTTGACCTCGGCGATCTCGGCCGGCGTCGAGCCGAGCCACTTCTCGTGGTCGACGCTGATGGGCGTGATCACCGCGACCTCCGCGTCCACCGTGTTCGTGGTGTCCCACGTGCCGCCCATCCCGACCTCGAGGACCGCCACGTCGACCGGGGCGTCCGCGAACGCCGCGAACGCCAGCCCCGTGAGGACCTCGAAGAAGTTCAGCCGGGACTGGCCGGACTCCTCGAGCTCGCTGTCGACGACCTGCACGTAGGGGAAGACGTCATCCCAGACCTCCACGAACCGTGCCGCGCTCAGCGGCTCGCCGTCGACGCAGATGCGCTCGGTGACGCTCGTCAGGTGCGGCGAGGTGAACAGGCCGGTGCGCAGGCCGTGCTCGCGCACGAGCCGCTCGGCCATCCGCGCCGTCGACGACTTGCCGTTGGTACCCGTCAGGTGGATGGCCCGGAAGGACCGTTGCGGGTCCCCGAGCAGCTCCAGGAGCCGAGCCACCCGGTCGATCGTCGGCGACACGTCGTGCTCCGGGGCCCGGGACACGATGTGGGCGTAGACGCGTTCCAGGTCCTCGCGGGCGGCAGCGTCCTCCACCGCATCCCGGGCGGCCTTGCGCTCGGCGGCCTTCGCCTTCTTCGCGTCGCTCATGCGTCTCCCTCGTGCTTCGTGACGGCGACCGCGCGGTCGCCGCGGTCGGTGCCGGTCACCGTCAGCGTGACGGCCAGCGTCTCGCGCGTCACCAGCCCACGGTGCGCCTCGACGTCGGCCACGTGCCCGGCCGGGACGTCGAGGGCGAGGTCGATCCTGTCGCTCACCTCGAGACCGGCCGCCTTGCGGGCGTCCTGGACGTCGCGGACGACGTCGCGGGCGTACCCCTCGGCGCGCAGCGCGTCGTCGAGCGCCAGGTCCAGGACCACGAACCCGCCGCCCGGCAGCACCGAGGCGGCCACGTTCTCGCCCGCCTCCTGCCCGACGACGGTCGTCAGCTCGTACTCGGTCTCCAGCAGCGGGACCTCGCCGTCGGCGGTCGCCACCACCACGACCCCGTCCGCGACGTGCCACGCACCGGACTTGGCGGCCTTGATGACGGCCTGCACGCCCCGGCCGAGGCGCGGTCCGGCCGCGCGGGCGTTGACGGCGAGCCGTTCGGTGATGCCGAACCGCTCGGACGCGTCGGCGTCGGCCGTCACGAGGTCCACCGCCTTGACGTTGAGCTCGCCCGTCAGCAGGGCCGTGTAGTCGGCGAGCGCCGCCGGGTCCGGCACCGCCACCGTGAGTCGGGACAGCGGCTGGCGCACCCGCAGCTGGTTCGCCTTGCGCAGCGCCAGCGTGGTGGACACGACGGCGCGCACCTCGTCCATCGCGGCGACGAGCGCGTCGTCGGCCACCAGGGCGGGGGTGTTCTGCGCCGTGGGCCAGTCGGCGAGGTGCACCGACCGGCCACCGGTCAGGCCGCGCCAGATCTCCTCGGTCAGCAGCGGCGCGAGCGGCGCCATGACGCGGCACAGCACCTCGAGCGCCGTGTACAGCGTGTCGAAGGCATCGGCGTCCTCGGCCCAGAACCGGTCCCGCTGGGTGCGCACGTACCAGTTGGTCAGCACGTCCAGGTGCTCGCGCACCGACTCGCACGCTCCGGAGATGTCGTAGGCGTCGAGCTGCGCCGTCACCGTGCCCACGACGTCGTGCGTGCGCGCCAGCAGGTACCGGTCGAGCGCCGGCAGCCCGGCCACGCGATCGGGCGCGACGGGCCGCGCGGCGTAGCCCGCTCCGGACCCTTCGACGTCGGCCCCGCCCGTGGCGCTGTTCGCGTACAGGGTGAAGAAGTAGTACGTGCTCCACAGCGGCAGCAGCACCTGGCGGACGGCGTCGCGGATGCCGTCCTCGGTCACGACGAGGTTGCCACCCCGCAGGATCGGCGACGCCATGAGGAACCAGCGCATGGCGTCGGAGCCGTCTCGGTCGAACACCTCCGAGACGTCCGGGTAGTTGCGCAGCGACTTGCTCATCTTGCGCCCGTCCGAGCCCAGCACGATGCCGTGCGAGACGGCGGTGCGGAACGCCGGCCGGTCGAACAGGGCGGTCGCCAGCACGTGCAGCGTGTAGAACCAGCCGCGGGTCTGGCCGATGTACTCCACGATGAAGTCGCCCGGGTAGTGGTGCTCGAACCACTCGCGGTTCTCGAACGGGTAGTGCACCTGCGCGTAGGGCATCGAGCCGGAGTCGAACCAGACGTCGAGCACGTCCTCGACCCGGCGCATCGTGGAGCGGCCCGTCGGGTCGTCGGGGTTCGGGCGCGTGAGGTCGTCGACGAACGGGCGGTGAAGATCCGGCTCGCCGGCGGCGTTGCGCGGCAGGCGGCCGAAGTCGCGCTCGATCTCGGCGAACGAGCCGTAGACGTCGGTACGCGGGTAGGCCGGGTCGTCGCTCTGCCACACCGGCACCGGGGAGCCCCAGAAGCGGTTGCGGGTGATCGACCAGTCGCGGGCGTTCTCCAGCCACTTGCCGAACTGGCCGTGCTGGATGTGGTCCGGCGTCCAGGAGATCTGCTCGTTGAGCTCGAGCATCCGGTCCTTGACCTTGGTGACCTCCACGAACCACGAGGACACACCCATGTACATCAGCGGCTGGCGGCAGCGCCAGCAGTGCGGGTAGGAGTGGTCGTAGGACTCGCGGCGCAGCAGCACCGTGCCGGTCGTGACCGACCCGGCGTCAGCCTCGCCCCGGGTGCGCGCCTTGAGGTGGTCGATGATCGGCAGGTTGGCGTCGAACACCTGCAGCCCGGCGTACTCGTCGACCGGGTGCGTGAACTTCCCGTCGGCCCCGACGGGCATCACGGAGGCGACGCCCTCGCGGTCGCAGACGATCTTGTCGTCCTCGCCGAAGGCGCCGGCGGAGTGCACCAGGCCCGTACCGTCGGTGGTGGTGACGAAGTCCGCCGCCACGACACGGTGCGCGCGCTCGCGACCCTCGTAGTAGGAGAACGGCGGGCGGTAGGCGGCCTCCAGCAGGTCGGCGCCCGTCAGGCGGCCGACGACGCGCGGCTCCTCGGCACCCTCGTCGGTCAGCTCGCGGGCGTGGTGGCCCAGCCGCGCCTCGGCGAGGACGTACCGCTCGGTCGAGCCGCTGAACGCCGACTCCACGACGACGTAGTCGATGTCCTCGCCGACCATGACGAGCAGGTTGGAGGGCAGCGTCCACGGGGTGGTGGTCCACACGAGCAGCTTGTCGCCGGGGCGCACCACGTCCGTGCCGCCGCCGGGCACCGACGTGACCTCGAAGCCCACCGTGACCGCCGGGTCCTGGCGGTTCTGGTAGACGTCGTCGTCCATGCGCAGCTCGTGGTTGGACAGCGGCGTCTGGTCGTTCCAGCAGTACGGCAGCACCCGGAAGTCGGAGTACACCAGGCCCTTGCGGTACAGCTCCGCGAACGCCCACATGACCGACTCCATGTAGGTCGGGTCGAGCGTCTTGTAGTCCCCGTCGAAGTCCACCCACCGTGCCTGACGGGTGACGTAGTCGCGCCACTCGGAGGTGTACTTCAGCACCGAGCTGCGGCACGCGTCGTTGAACGTCTCGATGCCGAGCTCGAGGATCTCGTCCTTCGTCTTGATGCCGAGCTGGCTCATCGCCTCGAGCTCGGCGGGAAGGCCGTGGGTGTCCCAGCCGAACCGGCGCTCGACCCGCTTGCCGCGCATCGTCTGGTAGCGCGGCACGACGTCCTTCGCGTACCCCGTCAGCAGGTGGCCGTAGTGCGGCAGCCCGTTGGCGAAGGGCGGGCCGTCGTAGAAGACGAACTCGTTCTCGCCGTCGGCTCCGGCGTCGTTCCTGGCCACCGACGCGCGGAACGTGTCGTCGGCCTCCCAGTAGGCCAGGACGTCCTGCTCGATCGCGGGCAGGCGGGGCGAGGCGGGGATGCCGAACGCCTCGCCGGGCGTGCCGGCGGGCGAGGGGACCGAGCGGTGCAACGGGTAGGCCATGGGTGGGCTCCTGGGACGAGCGACGGTGGTACGACGACGGCACTGCTGCACGAGGACGACGTCGGCGCTCGCTGCGTCCGGTCCGGACGCCGCGGGCCGTGCCGCGGTACCACCCCGCTTGCGGACCCGTCTCGTCGAGAATCGAGGTCCGCCGCTCGTTGACGGCTGTGACGGGCCTACCCGTCCGGCTCTACTGGGAGCGCCGTGTCGCCCCGTTCTTCCGGAGGCTCGCCGGTGATGGCCGGGTCGATGCCTGTGCTCCGATGATAGCGAGCCGCGCAAGCTGCCGTCGTCAGCGGCGTCCGGCCAGCACGCCGGCCCCGCCGCCGGTCAGCTCGTCGGCGCCCACCGGTCGTCCGGACGCCGCGAGCAGCAACGAGATCGCCGCGCCCCGGACCGGTTGCCCGTCACCGATGCTCCCGTCGGCGTCCACGGGGTCGAGGCGCAGGCGGTCGACGCGCTCTCGCCCGCCACCGAACGACGCTCCCGTCCGGGCGACGTAGCGTAGCGCCTGCATGACCCGCTCCGCTGGGTAGGACGCCCCGATCCCGAGCGGTCGGCGGATGTCCTCGCCGTGCACGTACGCCTCCACGAGCCGAGTCGCCAGCGGACCGGGAGGAGTGTCGGTCCGGTCTGTCACCGCGCGGAGCGCCGCCAGGGTGCGCCGCGGGTCGGCCGCTCGGTGCCGCGCCACCCCGCGGTCGTTCACGCGGTCGAAGTCGAAGCGGGCCCTCACCATCTGGCGCACGAAGCCCCACCTCGTCGTCGTGGCGGAGTCGACGAGGTGCGCCACGACGTCGTGCACGGTCCACCCCGGGCACAGGGACGCCGTCTGCCACCGCCCTTCGGAGATCCCGTCGAGATCGGCGACGAGGCGGCGCCGTTCGGCGTGCACGGCGTCCCAGACGGTCGCGGCGTCGTTCATGGATGCAGCCCCTTCCGGCGGACGCTGCCGACGTCCGGCAGCGTGTTCCGCAGCACAGACCGCGCGACGCGACCATACTCATCGCTGCCGACCTTTGCGGGCCGTCACCGCGACGGGACGAGGGTCCGGCCGACACGACCGCACGAGGAGCACCGACGCCGACGGAGGCAGGAACATCGGCCACACCGGGACCTCCATGACGACGCCGACGCCGCACCGGTTCGTGCGCCGTGACGGCGTCGACCTCGCCGTCACCGACCGGGGCGGCGACGGCCGTGATCGAGTCGGTCCACGTGCCCCGGTGGGGCCGGTGGGAGGCCTTGCGCACGCCGACCCTCGCCGTCTTCGCCGACCACGGCATGTTCACCGTCGAGGCGAAGGACGAGCTGGTCTGCCGGCGGCCCACGACCAGGCGTGCCGACCTGGCGGGCGCGGGTCACGACGCCCACCTCGACGCCTTCGACGACTGGATCGCCGTCCTGCGCGACGAGCTCGACCAAGACGTCGAGGGTGCTGCGACGCTCGACGGACAGCAGCCGGTCGCGAGAGACCACGCGGAAACGGGCCGTGCTGGTCGACGGGTCGGCGAACGATCTCCGTCAACGTCCCCCGAGTTCGTGCCGATCGGTCGTCGGCGGACGCGACCGACGGCTCGACAACCGTACTGTCGGGAGCAGACGCCACGACCCGAGGAGCACCCATGACCGACCAGGCGCGGACCGCGGCAGAGCCGGCCGCCGCCCCGCGGGTGGACCCGCAGCAGCGCCGGACGGTGCTCGTCCTCGTCCTGGCGCAGGTGCTCTCGGGCGCCGGGCTCGCGGCCGGGATCACCGTGGGCGCCCTCCTCGCGGCCGACATGCTCGCCACGACCGCCTACGCCGGCCTGCCCGCCGCCCTGTTCACCGCCGGGTCCGCCGCGGCGGCGCTGGTCGTCGGACGCCTGTCGCAGCGCTGGGGGCGCCGGGCCGGGCTGACCTCCGGCTACCTGACCGGGGCGGTCGGCGCGGCAGGCGTCGTGGTCGCGGCCGTCCTCGACGACGTCGTGCTGCTCTTCGTCGCCTTCGCCGTCTACGGTGCGGGCACCGCGACGAACCTGCAGGCCCGGTACGCGGGCGCCGACCTCGCCTCGCCCCGCCACCGCGGCCGGGCCGTGAGCACCGTGCTGGTCGCGACCACGGTCGGCGCCGTGGCCGGCCCCAACCTGGTCGGCGTCATGGGTGACCTCGCGGCCGGCTGGGGCATCCCGCCGCTCGCCGGCCCCTTCCTCCTCGGCGGCGCCGCCTACGCGGCCGCCGGGGTGGTGCTCTGGGTGCTCCTGCGGCCGGACCCGCTGCTGCTCGCCCGCGAACGGGCCGAGCAGGCCGCGCTCGCGCCGACGGCACCCGCCTCGGCCGCGCAGACGACAGCGACGGCGACGCTCGCTCCCCCGCCGCCGGTGGTCGAGCCGACCGACCGGCAGGTGCGCCGCACCGTGCTGCTCGCGGGCACGATCATGGTGCTCACCCAGGGCGTCATGGTCGCCATCATGACGATGACCCCGATCCACATGGAGCACCACGGGCACGCCGTGGCCACCGCCGGGTTCGTCATCGCCGTGCACGTCGGGATGATGTACCTCCCCTCGCCGCTGTCGGGCTGGCTCACCGACCGGTTCGGTCCCGTGCGCGTGGCCGTCGCAGCCGCTGCCACCCTGCTCGCGGCGGGCCTGGTCTCGGCGCTCGTCCCGCCGTCGTCGGTGGTGGGGCTCGCCGTGGGTCTGGGCCTGCTCGGGCTCGGCTGGAGCCTCGGCCTCGTCTCGGGCACCGCCCTGCTCACCACCTCGGTGCCGCTGGAGGTCCGGGCGCGCACGCAGGGATCCGTCGACCTGGCCGTCGCGCTGGCGGGCGCCGCCGGCGGGCTCGGCTCCGGGTTCGTCGTCGCGTCGTCGAGCTATGCGGCCCTCGCGCTCGGCGGCGGCGTGCTCGCCCTCCTCGTGCTGCCCGTCATCGCGTTCGCCGGCCGCGCCCCGCGCCGGACGTCTCCGGCCGGCACGGTGTGACGCCGTGGACCGGTCGGGGTCGACAGGTTCGGCGGACGGTCAGATCCCGGTGCGGGCGATCTTGGAGTTGTGCACCTGTGCACGGGGCCGGATGACCATGAGGTCCAGGTTCACGTGCGGCGGCCGGGTCAGGGCGTACGCGATCCCGTCGGCGATGTCGTCGGCCACCAGCGGCTGGTAGCCCTCGTACACGGCGGCGGCCTTCTCGGCGTCGCCGTCGAACCGCACCAGCGAGAACTCCTCCGTGGCGACCGCTCCCGGCGCGATCTCGACGACGCGGACCGGCTCGCCGGCGAGCTCCCACCGCAGGGTCGTCGACAGCATCCGCTCGCCGTGCTTCGCGGCGGTGTACCCGGAACCGCCCTCGTAGGCGCCGTGCGCGGCGGTCGAGGTGACGACGACGACGTCCGCGCCCGCGCCGTCGGCGCCCCCGCGACGCCCGGCCGACGCCCGCAGCAACGGCAGCACGCCCTGCGTGACCCGCAGCGTGCCCAGCACGTTGAGCTCGTACATGTGCCGCCACTGGTCGACGTCGGCGTCCTCGACCCGGTCGAGGCCGAACGCTCCGCCGGCGTTGTTGACCACGCCGTCGAGGCCGCCGGTCTCCCCCAGGTGGGCCACCAGGGCGTCGACGGCCGCCTGGTCCGTCACGTCCAGGGGGAAGGCCTCGGCACCGGTCTCGGCCGCGAGCGCCTCGAGCCGGTCGGCGCGCCGGGCCGCGCCGACGACGTCGTAGCCCTCGGCGCGAAGACGGCGGACGGTGGCGGCGCCGATGCCGGACGACGCGCCGGTGACCAGGATGCGGCGTGCGGGCTCGGAGGTGGTGCTCATCGGTTCTCCTCGGTGGTGCGGTGGCGGCTGGGGCCGGTCGACGTTCAGGTCGCGACGTCGTGCAGTGCGTGCGCGAGGATGTCGAGCCCTTCGTGGGCCTCATCCTCGCGGATGACGCACGGTGGCACGACGTGCACGCGGTTCTCGGCCACGAAGGGCAGGAGTCCGCGCTCCAGGCACGACGCCTTGACACGGGCCATCGTGGCGGGCGGCAGCGGGGCACGCGACTCCTGGTCGGCGACGAGCTCGAGGGCCCAGAAGACGCCGGTCCCACGCACCTCCCCCACGGCCGGGTTCTCGGCCGCGATCGCAGCCAGGCCGGGCCCGAGCACGTCGCGGCCGATGCGGGCCGCGTTCTCCACGACGCCCTCGTCCCGCATGGCGCCGAGCGTCGCGACGATCGCGGCCATCGCCAGCGGGTGGCCGGAGTAGGTGAGACCGCCCGGATACACCTGCTCGTCGAAGGTCGCGGCGATCGAGGCACTGACGAGCACCCCGCCGGCGGGCACGTATCCGGAGTTGACCCCCTTGGCGAACGTCACGAGATCCGGGACGACGTCGTGCTGGGAGAACGCGAACCACGACCCGGTCCGGCCGAACCCGGCCATCACCTCGTCGAGGACGAGCACGATGCCGTGCCGGTCGCAGATCTCGCGGACACCGGCCAGGTAGCCGGGCGGCGGGACGAGGACGCCGGCGGTCCCGGGCACAGTCTCCAGAAGGATCGCCGCGACCGAGGCGGCGCCCTCGGCGACCACGACGTGCTCGAGGTGCTGCAGGGCGCGTTCGCACTCCTGCGCGGGCGAGTCGGCCCAGAACTCCGAGCGGTACAGGTATGGCCCGAACGCGTGGACGTGCCCGCGCGCGTACTCGTTCGGCACGCGCCGCCAGTCCCCCGTGGCGACGACGGCGGATCCGGTGTTGCCGTGGTACGAGCGGTAGGCGGAGACCACCTTGTCCCGTCCGGTGTGCAGCCGCGCCATGCGCACGGCGTTCTCGTTGGCGTCGGCGCCACCGTTGGTGAAGAAGACTTTGCTGAGCTCGGCAGGTGCGAGCGCCAGGATCCGCTCGGCCGCCTCGGCGCGGGTGGCGTTGGCGGTGGCCGGGGAGACGGTGGTCAGCAGGTCAGCCTGCTCCTTGATGGCAGCCACCACGGCGGGGTGCTGGTGACCGATGTTGGTGTTGACGAGCTGGCTGGAGAAGTCGAGCCAGGTGTTGCCGGCGTGGTCCCACACCCGGCAGCCGGAGCCGCCGGCCACGACGAAGGACGGCAGGTGGGCCTGCGCGGACCAGGAGTGCAGCACGTGACGGTGATCGGCCTCGAGGACCGCGGCGTCGAGGTCGGCGCCGGAGAGCTGAGAGGTGTCCACTGGGTTCCTTCCGTGGGCCGGCGTGAGCGGGCTGGGGCCGGGCGCGGCGCCGCCGGGGGGGTACGGCGCCGCGCCCGGGGGCCTGCTACTCGCCGCCCTCGGCGAGGGTGACGTCGATGGGCTCGAACTCCTCGCCCATGATGTCGACGCCCTCCTCCGCGAGCTCGGCGAGCGCCTGCTCGACGTACTCGTTCGAGTAGGCCGTCTCCGGCGGCTCGGCGGTGATGATGGTGGCGCCGGTCTCGTTCTGCGTGCCCATCGCGATGTCGACCGTCTGCTCCCACTGGTCGGCGTTGATGGTGCCGACACCCGAGGTCGAGGGCCAGATGAGCTTGTTGACCTCGTTGGTCTGCCAGAGCTGGTGGCTCTGGCCGAGCGTGGAGCCGGCGGCCGTGACGATGCCTGCGGCGGCCTCGGCCTCGTCGCGGGCGTACGCCCAACCCTTGAGCGAGGCCTTGACGAACTTCACGGTGGTCTCGCCGTAGGCGTCGTCCTCGGCCAGCCGCGTCGTGTCGGCCCAGATCGCGTCCTGCAGCATGGCCGTCCCGACGTCGTTCCAGTCGATGACGGTCAGGTCCTCGGGCTGGTAGAGCTCACCGGTTGCCGGGTCCACCGTCTCCAGGACCTGCGCGTACTCGTTGTAGGTCATCGCCTGGGCGGCGTCGATGTCTCCGGCGAGGAAGCCGTTCATGTCGAACGCCTGCTGCACCAGCGAGATGTCACTCTCCGTGTCGAGCCCCGCCTGCTGCATCCCCGCGAACAGCTCCCACTCGTTGCCGTAGCCCCAGGACCCGACGTTCTTGCCCGTGAGGTCCTCCGGTCCCGAGATGCCGGAGTCCGCGAAGGCGATCTGCAGCGTCCCGGAGCGCTCGAACACCTGCGCGACGTTGGTCACCTCGGTGCCCTGCTCGATCGATCCGAGGACCTTGGGAACCCAGGAGATCGCGTAGTCGGCGTCCCCCGCGGCGAGGACGTCGATCGGGACGGTGTCGGTGCCCGCCTCCTGGATCGTGACGTCCAGGCCCTCGTCCTCGTAGAAGCCCTGGTCGAGCGCGGCGTAGTAGCCGGCGAACTGCGCCTGGGCCACCCACTGCAGCTGCAGGGTCACGGGGGTCGGACCGCTGGACGCACCGGCGTCGGCCGACTCGGCCTCGCCGGCACAGGCGGTCAGGGCGAGCGCGGCGGTGGTCACCGTGGCACCGATCCCGAGGGTGGTGCGCGCTGTGTGCTTCATGTTCCGTTCCTCTCGTGGACGTTCAGGTTCGCTGGCGGAGGTTCCCGCGGTGGAGCACGCCGCGCTCGAGGGCGAGCGTGGCGCAGAAGAACGCGAGACCGATGACGACGGCCCCGGCGACGTAGGCCCAGGCGAGCGGGTAGTTGCTCGACGACACGGCGGAGGTGATGGCCTTGCCGAGACCGTCCACCGGGCCGCCGAAGTACTCGGCGACCAGGGCGGAGATGACGGACACGGACGCCGCGACCCGCAGCCCGGAGAAGAAGAACGGCAGCGCTCCGGGGAGGGTCACCACGCGGGTCGTCTGGCGCCGGGTCGCCGCGTAGACCCGCATGAGGTCGCGGTGCACCGGCGCCACGGTGCGCAGACCGCGCAGCGTGTTGACGTAGACGGGAACGAACGACACGATCGCGGCGACGACGATCCGCGCGGTCTGCGCGTTCGCTCCGAACATCGTGTAGAGCACCGGGGCGAGAGCCACAATCGGTACGACGGCGGTAGCCGCCACGAGCGGCGCGGACATCTCGTCCACCACCCGCACGGCCGCGGACACCGCGGCGGCCAGGAGCGCGACGACGACGCCGATCAGGAGTCCCCAGAACGCGTTGCGCGCCGTCGACCAGCTCGCCGCCGCGATCACCGCCGCGTGATCGACGAGCTGCCCGCCGATCACCGCCGGGCTGGGCACGACGAACGGCCGGAGGCCCAGGCCGACCACGGCCGCCTGCCAGGCCAGCAGCGCCACGACACCGAGCAGGACCGGTGCGAGGACCTCGCGCCACCGCGGGGCCGCCCTCACCGCAGCTCCGCCCCACGCGCCGGGCCGCCGTCGCCGTCCGTGCCGTGCAGCGCCTCGCGCACGGCCCGCACCCGGTCGAAGAACTGATCATCCTCACGCAGCTCCTCGGTCCGGTCGCCGGTGTCACCGAGCGCGACCGGCACGATCTCGCGGACCCGGCCGGGGCGTGCCGACATCACCACCACCCGGTCCGAGAGGTAGACGGCCTCGGGGATGGAGTGCGTGACGAAGACGACCGCGGCCCCGGACTCCGCCCGCAACCGCAGCAGCTCGGTCTGGACGTGCTCGCGGGTCATCTCGTCGAGCGCACCGAACGGCTCGTCCATGAGCAGCAGGCTGGGGCTCTCGGCGAGCGCCCGGGCGATCGCGACCCGCTGCTGCATCCCGCCGGAGAGCTGGTCCGGGCGGTGATCGGCGAAGTCCGCGAGGCCGACGAGCCCGAGCAGCTCCGTGGCGCGCGCGCGGCGGGCCGCGCGGCTGGTGCCGTGCAGCTCGAGCGGCAGCTCGACGTTGCCCCGGACCGACCGCCAGGGCAGCAGGCCGGCCTGCTGGAACGCGATCCCGAAGTCATGGTTCTGCCGCGCCGCACGTGGGGAGCTGCCGAAGACCGCCAGCTCGCCGCTGGTCGGGCGGTCCAGGTCGGCGATCAGGCGCAGCAGCGTGGACTTGCCGCACCCGGACGGGCCGATGAGCGAGACGAACTCCCCGGCCCGCACCGTGAGGTCGACGTCCGCCAGCGCCACGACGTCGCCGGACCGCGAGGCGAACCGTCGGCTGACGCCGCGCACCTCGACCGCTGCAGCGGCGGTCGAGGTGCCGTCGGCGCCGTCGGGCGGGCCTGCTTGTCGGGACGGGCTGGTGGGGGCGGTGGCACTCATGAGACCTCCGAGACGCGGTAGCGGTCCAGGGCACGGGACAGAAGGAGGCAGACGCCCGCGGCGACGAGGCCGACGACGACGGCACCGGCGATGGGCGACCACTGCTTGGCCGGGTCGGCGCTCGCGCTGGCCCCGAACTCGACGATCATGCGACCGATGCCGCCGCGCAGGCCGATGGAGACCTCGGCGACGACGGCACCGACGACGGCGTTGGCCGCGGCCAGGCGGACCGCGGGCAGCAGGTGCGGCACCGCGGCGGGCAGCCGCAGCGTGGCGTACGTCCGCCACCAGCCGACCCCGTAGGACCGCAGCAGGTCGAGATGGACGGCGTCGGGCGAGGACAGCCCGCGCAGCGCACCGACGGAGACGGGGAAGAACGCGAGGTAGGAGGCGATGGCTGCTACCGACATCCAGTCCTGCCAGGCGAACGCGCCGACCTCGAGGTGGCTCCCCCAGCGACGCACCAGAGGGGCGAGCGCGATGAGCGGGACGGTCTGGCTGAGCACGACCCACGGCAGCAGCGCGGCCTCCGCCGTGCGGAACCTCTGCATGAGGGTCGCCGTGAGCAGGCCGACCGTCACGCCGATCACCCAGCCCACCGCGGCGACCCCGAGCGTGAACCACGCGGCCTGCCCCACGGCGAGCCACAGCGGCTCGGCCCCGGGGGCGGACGTCACCGGGGCGATGGCCCGGGCCGCCATCGTCCACAGATGCGGCATCGCGACGTCGTTCGAGCGCGGCAGCAGGGTCGCCTCCCCGACCACCAGGCCGTCGTCGGGGGCGAGGAGCTTGTATCCCTCCCACAACGCGACCAGGGAGAGCACACCGGCGACGCCGGTGAAGACCTGCCGTCTCATGCGCTCGCCGCCACCAGCTCGCGCATCGCGGGGATGACGCGCTCGCCGTAGGTGCGCAGCGTGTCGTCCTTGTTGTCGTGCTGCAGATAGGCGGCGAACTGGGTGACGCCCAGGTCGCGCAGCTCCTCGAGCCTGGCGACGTGCTCCGCGGGCGAGCCGAGCAGGCAGAAACGTTCGACGATCTCGTCGGGGACGAACCGGGTGTGCGAGTTCCCGGCCCGGCCGTGCTCGTTGTAGTCGTATCCCTCGCGGTCGCGGACGTAGTCGGTCAGGGCCTTCGGGATCGCCGAGTCCGTGCCGTACCTCGCCACGATGTCGGCCACGTGGTTGCCGACCATGCCGCCGAACCACCGGCACTGCTCGCGCATGTGGGCGCGCGCGGCCGGGGACGCGCCGTCGCCGGTGTAGGCCGGGGCGGCGACGCAGAAGACGATCTCGTCCGGGTCGCGGCCGGACGCCTCGGCCGAGTCGCGCACCGCGCGGATCATCCAGGCCGCGATGTCCGGGTCGGCGAGCTGCAGGATGAACCCGTCGCCCACCTGCCCCGTCAGCTCGAGCGCCCGCGGCCCGTAGGCGGCCACCCAGACGTCCAGCGCCGAACCCGTGCTCCAGGGGAACTGCACCGTGCGGTCGCCCACCTCCGCCGGCCGGGAGTTCCCGAGCTCGCGGATCACGTGGACGGCGTCGCGCAGCGTGGCCAGGTTGGACGGCCGGCCGTTGAGCGTCCGCACCGCCGAGTCGCCCCGGCCGATCCCGCAGATGGTGCGGTTGCCGTACATGTCGTTGAGGGTGGCGAACAGGGAGGCCAGCACCGTCCAGTCGCGGGTGGCCGGGTTGGTGACCATCGGACCGACCGTGATCCTGCGGGTGGCGGCGAGCATCGCCGAGTAGATGACGAACGGCTCCTGCCACAGCAGGTGGGAGTCGAAGGTCCAGGCGTAGTCGAAGCCGTGGTTCTCCGCCTGACGGGTGAGGTCGACGACACGCGAGGCCGGTGGATCGGTCTGCAGGACGACACCGAAGTCCATGAGATTGCTCCTTGCTCGATGCTTCGCGGGGTAGGGCCGGGCGCGTCAGACCAGGTACTGGGTCAGGTCGCGCTTGACGTACCTGCCGTGGCCCACCTCGCCCACGAAGGTGTCGTTCTCGACCAGCACGCGTCCGCGCGAGAGCACGGTGTCGACCTTGCCGTCGATCTCGAAGCCCTCCCAGGCGGAGTAGTCCATGTTCATGTGGTGGGTCTTGCCCACCCCGATGGACGTGTGCCCGGCCGGGTCGTAGATCACGACGTCGGCGTCGGCCCCCGGGGCGAGGACACCCTTGCGGCCGTACATGCCGAACATCCGCGCGGGGGTGACCGAGGTGATCTCCACCCACCGTTCGAGGCTGATCTGCCCGGTGACCACGCCCTGGTACATCAGGTCCATGCGGTGCTCGACCGATCCGATGCCGTTGGGGATCTTGGAGAAGTCGCCCCGCCCGAGCTCCTTCTGGTCGGCCATGCAGAACGGGCAGTGGTCGGTGGACACGAGCTGCAGGTCGTTGGTGCGCAGCGCCTGCCACATGTGGTCCTGGTGGCCCTCGTGCTTCGAGCGCAGCGGGGTGGAGCACACCCACTTGGCGCCCTCGAAGTCGCCCCACTGGCCGCTGGCGGCGCCGAGCTGCTCCTCCAACGACAGGTACAGGTATTGCGGGCAGGTCTCGCCGAAGACGTTCTGCCCGCGGTCGCGGGCGAGCGCGATCTGCTCGACGGCCTGCTTGGCCGAGACGTGCACCACGTACAGCGGGGCGCCCGTGAGGTCGGCGAGCATGATGGCGCGCGAGGTGGCCTCGGCCTCGGCCTGCCAGGGGCGGGTGGTGCCGTGGAAGGACGGCGAGGTGTTGCCGGCGGCGAGCGCCTGCTGCACGAGCACGTCGATGACGGCGCCGTTCTCGGCGTGCATCATCATCATCGCGCCGTTGTCGGCGGCCTTCTGCATGGCACGCAAGATCTGGCCGTCGTCGGACAGGAACACGCCCTGGTAGGCCATGAAGAGCTTGAAGCTGGTCACGCCCTCGGCGATGAGCTCGTCCATCGCACGCAGGGAGGAGTCCTGCACGTCGGAGAGGATCTGGTGGAACCCGTAGTCGACGGCGCAGCTCCCGGCAGCCTTGTCGTGCCACTGGGCGTACTGGTCGAGGACGTTCTGGTCGGGGTACTGGACCACGAAGTCGACGATCGTCGTCGTGCCGCCCCAGGCCGCCGCCGTCGTGCCGGTGGCGAACGTGTCCGAGGCGAAGGTGCCGCCGAACGGCATCTCCATGTGGGTGTGGGCGTCGATTCCGCCCGGCACCACGTACTTGCCGGTCGCGTCGATGACCGTGTCCACGGCGCGCGCGAGCTCGACACCGAGCACGGTCGAGCCGGGCTCGAGCAGCGCGACGATCGTCTCGCCGTCGATGAGCACGTCGGCGCGGGAGCGTCCGGTGGCGTTGACCACGGTGCCGCCGGTGATGAGCGTCTTCATGGGTTCCTCCTGTCCTGGTTGCGCGCGGGGGTTCTCACGGGGCGACGATCGGGCCGTACGCGTCGGGCCGGCGGTCGCGGAAGAACTGCCACCGCTCACGCACCTCGCGGATCTGACCGAGGTCGAGGTCGCGGACCACGAGCTCGTCCTCGGTGGAGCTGGCGACCTCGCCCACGTAGCTGCCGTCCGGGCCGACGGCGTAGGAGCTGCCGTAGAAAGCGACGGCGTCGTCGCCGTACTCGTTGTCCTCGCGGCCCACGCGGTTGTTCGCGACGACGAAGACGCCGTTCGCGGCGGCCGCCGCGGGTTGCTCGATCTCCCACAGGCGGTTGGACACCCCGGGGGCGGTGGCGTTCGGGTTGAAGACGATCTCGGCGCCGTTCAGCGCGAGGACGCGCCAGCCCTCGGGGAAGTGCCGGTCGTAGCAGATGTTGACGCCGATCTTCCCGACCGCCGTCTCGAAGACCGGGTAGCCGAGGTTGCCGGGGCGGAAGTAGAACTTCTCCCAGAACTTGGGCAGGTGCGGGATGTGGTGCTTGCGGTACTTGCCGAGGTAGGTGCCGTCCGCGTCGACGACCGCCGCGGTGTTGTAGAGCACTCCGGGCTGCTCCTCCTCGTAGACCGGGAGCACCATGACGACGCCCAGCTCCCGGGCCAGCGCGGCGAACCGGTCGACCGTGGGGCCGGGCACCGACTCGGCGTAGTCGTAGTACTCCGTGTCCTGGGTGATGCCGAAGTACGGGCCGTAGAACAGCTCCTGGAAGGCGACGACCTGTGCGCCCTGCGAGGCGGCCTCGCGGGCCCAGCGCTCGTGCAGGGCGATCATCGACTCCTTGTCACCGGTCCACCGTGCCTGGGTGAATGCGACGCGTACCACGCTCATGTCGAAGCCTCTCGTTGACGACGAATGTGACTCTGGGGCTTGAACATTTCTGTGGCGTAACCCTGGGTTTCGAGACGTGGTCGAACCTGCCCGGCCGCGTTAACACTGCGGTCCTGGGCATCGCGGGCAGGCACGATGGGCCGCATGGAGACCTCCGACGACGTTGCCCGGCTCGCCGCCGAGGTGGCCGAGCGCAGCCCTCGCGGGATCGCCGCCGCGCTCTCGCGTCTCGTCCGGTCCGGAGCGCTGCAGCCCGGTGACCGCCTGCCGACGGTGCGCGAGCTGGCTCGCGAGCTCGGCGTCAGTCCGGCGACCGTCAGCGGCGCCTTCCAGGCGATGTCCGCCGTCGGGCTCGTCACCTCGCGCGGCCGGGCGGGGACGTCCGTGCTGCCCGCCCCGCGCAGCTGGCTGCCCCCGCGGTACCGGTCGATGGCCGACGACGGCGCGCAGGGCGGCCGGGGCGCCGGGGACGCGCGCGACGCGCCCCGCGTCGACCTGTCCAGCGGGACGCCGGACCCGCAGCTCCTCCCCCGGCTCGGTCCCGCCCTCGGCCGGGCGGCGCAGCACGCTCCGGCCGCCGAGACGGCCAGCTACCTCGAGTCGCCGGTGGTGCCGGAGCTCGAGCGACTGATGCGCGACTCGTGGCCCTTCACGCCACAGCGCGTCACCGTGGTCGACGGCGCGCTCGACGCGATCGGGCGCACCCTCGAGCAGGTCGCCGGGTTCGGGGACCGGGTCGCCGTCGAGGACCCCGGATTCCCTCCGACGTTCGACCTGCTCGACCAGCTCGGGCTGGACAAGGTCCCGCTCGCCCTCGACGAGCACGGCGTCCGGCCACGGTCCCTGGCCGCGGCGCTCGGCCAGGGTGTGCGCGCCGTCGTCCTGCAGCCGCGCGCCCAGAATCCCACCGGCCGCAGCCTCACCTCGACGCGAGCGCGCGAGCTGGCGAGCCTGCTGCGACGGCTCGGGCCCGGCGTCGTCGTGATCGAGGACGACCACTCCGGGCTGATCTCGTCCGCTCGGGACGTCAGCCTCGGCGCCTACCTGCCCGACCGCGTGGTGCACGTGCGCTCGTACTCCAAGTCGCACGGTCCCGACCTGCGCATCGCCGCCGTCGGCGGCCCGGCGACGGTGCTCGATCCCCTCGTGGCGCGCCGGATGCTCGGCCCGGGCTGGACCAGCCGGCTCCTGCAGCGCGTGCTCGTCGACCTGCTCACCGACTCCACGGCGGTCGCGGCCGTGGAGCACGCGCGGCGCCTCTACTTCGCCCGGCAGCGCGGGTTCGTCGCGGCGCTCGCCCAGCACGGCGTCGAGGCGCGCGCCGGAGACGGCGTCAACCTCTGGCTTCCCGTCGCCGACGAGGCCGTCGCCCGGGTACGGCTCGAGGCCGCCGGGATCCGGGTAGCTCCCGGATCACCGTTCCAGGCCCGCCGGGACGGTCCCGAGGCGGGCCACGGCGGCCCCGCGCACGTGCGGATCACCGTCGGCATGCTGCGCGACGACCCGGCGCCGGTGGCGCGCGCCGTCGCACTCGCCCTGGCGGGCTGAGGCACTTCCGCCGCGGTCAGCCCACGCTGACCTGCACGGTGTGCCAGCCGGTCGCGCCGTCGGGGGCCGGCGGCGCCTCGTCGCTCGTCTGGACCTGACCCTCCGCGTCCGTCGCCCGGACGGCGATCGTGTGGTCTCCCGCGGGGGCGTCCCACACGTAGCGCCACTGGCGCCAGGTGTCGGGCCCGACGGTGTCGGCGACCTCGGCGGTCTGCCAGGGACCGTCGTCGACGCTGACCTCGACCGCGTCGATACCGGTGTGCTGCGCCCAGGCCACCCCGGCGACGACGACCTCACCCGCGGTGACGCTCCCGCCGCGCGGCACGTCGATCCGTGACTGCAGCTTCACCGGACCGAGCGCCGTCCAGCCGCGGGGCGTCCAGTAGCCCTCGTCGTCCGCGAACCGGGTGACCTTGAGCTCGGTGACCCACTTGGTCGCGGACACGTAGCCGTACAGCCCGGGCACCACCAGGCGGGCGGGGAAGCCGTGCTGCTCGGGCAGCGGCTCGCCGTTCATGCCGATCGCCAGCAGCGCCTCGCGGTCGGGTTCGGTGAGGACCTCCAGCGGGGTGCCGGCCGTCCAGCTGTCCGCGCTGGTCGAGAGCACCATGTCGGCGTCCGCCTGCGGCTTCGCCCGGGCCAGCAGCTCACGGATCGGGTAGCCCAGCCACCGGGCGTTACCGATGAGGTCTCCACCGACGGAGTTGGACACGCAGGCCAAGGTCACGTGGTGCTCGGTGAGCGGCAGCTCGAGGAGCTCGTCCCACGTGAGCTCGAACGGCTCCTCGACGAGCCCCGTGACCTTCAGGGACCACTCGGCGGGGTCGACCTGGGGCACGCGCAGGGCGGTGTCGATGCGGTAGAAGTCGTCGTTCGGGCTGATGTACGGCGCGACGTCGGGTATCCCGAGGTCGGCACCGGCCGGGACAGCGGGGGCCGGCGTGGCCGGTGCGGGCAGCCGGATCGCCTCGCGGACCACCTCGACCGCACGGCTCCCGGCGGACACCACCCGGGCAGCGGCCAGGGCCACCACGGCGCCGGCGGCGGTCGCTCCCGTCCACACGAGGAACGAGCGACGGGTGGGGACGACGTCAGGCGGCGGGCCACCGCCCGGTAGCACCTCGGGGGCGGCCGGCGGCGGCACGCGGGACACGATCGCCCGCAGCAGCACGACCGCCGCGCCGACGCCGAGCACGCTGGGCAGCATCCAGACGACGGTGGCGCCCGGACGGTTCATCGCGACCAGTGCGAGAGCCAGCCCCACGGCCGCCAGGAGGACGGCGCCGGACGGCGGTCGGCGTCGTTCGAGCCATCCCGCCAGGGCGGCGCCTGCGGCCAGGACCAGTCCCATCGACGCCAGCAGCACCGCCTTGTCCGCCGTGCCGAACCACTCGACGGCGAGGTCCTTCAGCCACGGCGGCACCACGTCGACGAACGCCGCGCCCAGCGCCAGCACGGGCGAGGCCGCCGGGTCGACGACGGCGGCGACCAGCTCGGCGCCCGCCAGCCCCGCGCCCGCGGCGACGACCCCGCCGAGAGCGGCCCAGCGGCCCCCTGTGCTCTGTTCCATGCCGCCCACTCTGTCACCATCGAGCGCGCTCACCAGGCCGAGGACGCCGACCGTCACGGCCTCGTAAGGAGTCGGGTCCTCGCGGCCGCGCCGGGCTCCGGACCTGGTTCAGGAGATGCCGAGACGGGGCAGCTCGATGGCCGGGCAACGGTCCATCACCATGTCGAGGCCCGCGGCCCGCACGCGGTCGGCGGCGTCGTGGTCGATGACGCCGAGCTGGAACCACACGCCGTGGGCACCGATCCGGACCGCCTGGTCGGCGACGTCGCCCGCCAGCTCGGCCCGGACGAAGACGTCGACGACGTCGACGGGAAAGGGGATCTCGGCGAGGGACGCGTACCCCTGCTCACCGTGCACAGTGGCCGCCGAGGGATGCACCGGGACGATGCGCTTGCCGTGCCGCTGCAGCGTCCTGGCGACGCCGTAGGCGGCGCGCGCGGTGTTCGTGGACAGGCCCACCACCGCCCACGTCGTCGTGTCCTGCAGCAGGCGGCGGATCGTCTCGTCGGTCGAGGACGTCGTGGAGCTGGTCATGCTGCTGCCAACCAGGCTCCGGCCGGCTCTGTTCCCGGCCCGCTCCGCACCGACTAAGGTGATGACCCCCTTCTGGAGCGAGGCACCGCATGCCGGATATCACCGACCACGACGCGTACATCGCCGCGGCACCCGAGCACTTCCGGCCCACACTGGGCAGGATCCGCAGGCTGCTGGCCCACGCACTGCCGGACGCCGACGAGATCGTCGCGTACCACATGCCAGGGTTCGCGATCGGCGGCACCGTCGTCGCGAGCTATGCCGCCTTCAGCAAGCAGTGCGGGCTCTATCTCCTGCCGAGCGCCCTCTCCGAGCATGCCGAGGACATCGCGACGACAGGCCTGAAGGCGACGAAGACCGGCATCACCTTCTCTCCTCGGAGACCGATACCGGACGATCTCGTGGACCGGCTGGCACGGACGTCGAGAAGGAATGTCGGGACCTGACGGCTCAGCGTCGTACTAGGGTGGACGGCACGGACCACGGGCACCGATGAATCGCCCGTCGGCGCGGCCCCTCCCCTCTGGGTCGCAGGTCCGGCCGGTGCGAGATGACGCACCCCGCCCACCCTGCACGGCCCTGCCCGTCGCCGTGCGCCGTCCGCTCAGAGGGAGCCCTCCGCGTGCCTCGTCCGCACCTTCTCGCCCTGCCCGTCCTCACCGTCCTGGCCCTTGCCGCCTGCTCGTCGGGCACCGGCGCGGCCGACGACGGCGGTTCCCCGGACCCGGCCGGTTCGTCCGGGCCGGACGGCGCCGGGACGTCCACCACGACCGCCACGCAGTACCCGCTCACGCTCGACAACTGCGGGACCGAGGTGACGTTCGAGGCGGCCCCCGAGCGCGTGGTGACCATCAAGTCCTCCACGGCCGAGACCCTGCTGGCCCTCGGGTTCGGGGACCGGGTCGTCGGGGCGGCGTTCCTCGACGGCGAGGTGCCCGACTGGCTCGCCGACGCCGCCGCGGGCACCGCGGTGGCCGAGCCGGTCAGCGACGAGGTGCCCGGCACCGAGGCCGTGCTCGAGCTCGAGCCGGACCTGGTCTACGCGGGCTGGGAGTCGAACGTGTCGGCCGACGGCGCCGGCGACCGCGAGACCCTCGCCTCCCTGGGCGTGCAGAGCTATGTCGCCCCGGCCGCGTGCAAGGACCCGGTGTACATGCCGAACCCCCTGACGTTCGAGGACGTGTGGGCCGACATCCGCGAGGTCGGCCGAATTTTCGACGTCGCCGGAGAGGCCGAGGCGGTCGTCGTCGAGCAGAGCGCCGTGCTCGGTGCCCTCGCCCCCGACGACCGCGACCTCGACGCTCTGTGGTACTCCTCCGGCAGCGACGTGCCATACGTCGGTGCGGGCATCGGCGCGCCGCAGATGATCCTCGACGCCGTCGGACTGGACAACGTCGCCGGCGACGTCGAGGACACGTGGACGTCGATGGGCTGGGAAGAGGTCGTCGACGCCGACCCGGACGTCATCGTGCTGGTCGACGCCGCTTGGAACAGCGCCGAGGACAAGATCGCGCGCCTCGAGGAGAACCCGGCCACCGCCCGGCTGACCGCCGTCACCGAGGAGCGCTACCTCGTGGTGCCGTTCCCCGCCTCGGAGGCGGGGGTACGCAACGCCGACGCGGCGTTCGACCTGTCCGAGCAGCTCGCGGAGATCGACATCGATGGCTGAGACCGCCACGCGCGCCAGCACCGGGAGGACCCGGGCGGGCTCGGCAGCCTCGGGGGCTCCCGGGACGCTGTCGCGCGGCCGGCTGCTCGCGTGGCTCGGTGGCACGACGGCGGCGCTGCTGGCGACCGTGGTCGTGACGGTCGCCATCGGCCCGGCCGGGCTGACGCCGTCGGACGTCGCGCAGGTCGTGGCCACGCGGCTCGGCCTGGGCGACCTGCTGGGGCTGGCCGCCCCCGACACGCTGGCCGACGGCATCGTGTGGCAGCTGCGGATGCCGCGGGTGCTGACGGCCGCGGCCGTGGGGGCCGGGCTGGCGGTGTGCGGCGTCGTCATGCAGTCACTGACCCGCAACCCGCTGGCCGACCCCTACCTGCTCGGGCTGAGCTCGGGGGCGTCGTTCGGCGCGGCGTGCGTGCTCATCCTCGGCCTCACGGCCCTGCTGCCGGTGGCGGCGTTCGTGGGCTCGACGGCGGCGCTGGTGACCACTCTCGCCCTGGCCTCGGCTTCGGGCCGCGGTGCGGGAGGCCTCTCCCCCGCCCGGACCGTGCTCGCCGGGCTCGCGGTGTCGCAGCTCGCCGCGGCGGCCACGAGCTTCGTCATCTTCTGGTCGGCGAAGGGTGACCAGTACCGCGAGATCCTGTCGTGGCTGCTCGGGTCCGTCGCCGGGGCCACGTGGACCTCGGTGGCCGTGGCCGCCGGGGCGGTGCTGGTGCTCGGCACCCTGCTGGCCTCGACCGGGTCGGTCCTGGACGCGTTCACGTTCGGCGACACCTCGGCGGCCGCTCTCGGCGTGCCGGTGGCCAGGGTGCGCTGGGGGCTGCTGCTCGCCGTCGCGCTGCTGACCGGGGCGCTGGTCTCCCAGTCGGGCGCGATCGGCTTCATCGGGCTGATCCTGCCGCACGCCGTGCGACTCCTCGTCGGCGCCCGCCACCGTGCCCTGCTGCCTCTGTCCATGCTCTGCGGGGCGACGTTCCTCGTCTGGGCCGACACCCTGGCACGGACCGTCTTCGCGCCCCGCGAGCTGCCGGTCGGGATCGTCACCGCGGCGATCGGCGCCCCGGTGTTCGCGCTGCTGCTGTGGAAGGGACGGGCGCGCTCATGACGCAGACCGACGAGCGGTCGGCACGGGTCGCGGACCACAGGTCCGACGCCTCCGGGGCCGGCACCGGCACTCGGGGCGCCCTGCGGGCCGAGCGGGTGCGCTGGTCCGTCGGCGGACGGCTGATCCTCGACGACGTCGACGTCGACGCGCCGCCGGGTGCGGTGACCGGGCTGCTCGGGCCCAACGGCACCGGGAAGTCGACGTTGCTGCGGCTGGTCGCCGGGGTGCAGCGGCCCGACGGCGGACAGGTGTCGTTGGTGGGCGCCGGTGCGCGAGCTGGGACGCCCGACCGCACGGGAGGGAGCGACCGCGAGGACCTGCTCGCCATGCCGCGCCGCCGTCGGGCCCGCACGCTGGCGTTCGTCGAGCAGGACGCCGGCACCGAGCTGCCTGTCACGGTGCTGGACGCGGTGCTGCTCGGCCGCACCCCCCACCGGTCGCTGCTCGCCGGGCCGACCGAGGACGACCACACGATCGCCTGGGCGGCCCTCGACCGCGTCGGCGCGACCGAGCTCGCCGGCCGGGAGATATCGACCCTGTCCGGCGGGGAGCGCCAACGCGTGCACATGGCCCGGGCGTTGGCCCAGGCACCGCGTGTGCTGCTGCTGGACGAACCGACCAACCACCTCGATGTCGCGGCCCAGCTGGCGACGATGCGTCTCGTGCACGAGCTCGCCGCCGAGGGAGTCACCGTGCTCGCCGCCCTGCACGACCTGTCGCTGGCGGCGTCGACGTGCGACCACGCCGTCGTCCTGGCCCCGGGAGAGGCCGGGCACGTGGTGGCGGCCGGCCCCGTCGAGGAGGTGCTCGTTCCGGAGGTCATCGACCCGGTCTACGGGGTACGGACCACGGTGCTGCGTCACCCCGGTACCGGCCGACCCGTGCTCACGTTCGACGAGCGCTGAGCCGGTCACGGGCCTTCGGTGAGCTCGACGACGTACCAGCGCCCCTCCGGGCCGTGCAGGAGGGTCGCCCGCAGCCCGTACTGCCCGGCCGGGAAGACCTCCTCTCCCTCAGCGGTCCGCAGGGCCGTGTCGGTCGTGTGCACGCGGGTCTCCAGCAGGTAGACGTCCTCGTCCATCTCCGGGTCGAGGTCCTCGGCTGCGAGAACCTCCTCGGCAGGGACGCGCCGCACGAGCTCGACCCGGGAACGCCCGGCCTCGATCTCGAACCCCGCGGCGAACGCCTGCACGGCGAGGTCACGGTTCGTCCGGCAGGCTGCGCAGTCGGGAGCGGACATCCTGTCCAGCTCCTCGACCTCGCCCGTGCGGTACGCAAACTGCTCGAGGGCGAGAAAGTGCTCCAGCGCCGCGACCGCGCCGTCGACGGCTCCTCGGGACATCGCCGCCGAGGGTGCCGGCTCCGTCGCGCCGGCAGCCCCGGCCGCCCCCGCACGAGCTCCGTCACCGCCCGGCACGGAGGTGATGTCCGTGACCGTCCACCGCGCGCCGTCGTACGTCATCGTCACACGCGCCCGCTGCGGGCCCGACCCGCCGCCGAGGCCGGCGCGCGTGGCATCCACCGTGCCGTCCGGCCCGATCACCCGCGGCGAGACCGGGACGTGGTCGCTCAGGTGCTGCTCGAGCTCCACGTCGACGGCGACGGTCCGCTCGTCGCGCCGCGCGACCTGGAGCACCTCGACGTCGAACCCTGCGAGACCCAGCTCCTCCAGCGTCACCTCGGCATCGGTGGCGCGGGCGTCCTGGGCACCCGCACCGAACCCGAAGGTGGAGGCGAACCCCGCCATCGCCGTGCAGTAGAAGCAGTCCGGCGAGGAGCGGTCCGTCCAGTGGCTCTCGTCCCCGGACAGCACGATCTCGTCGAACGCCGCGAAGAAGTCGACAGCGGCGCCCGCGGCCGCCTCCGGCGTGTCCGGGTCGACGGCGTCCGGGTCGGATGCGTCCGGGTCGACGGCGTCCGGGTCGACGGCGTCGCCGGATCCATCGGACGTGCCGGCGGGCCCTGACCCGTCGTCCGTCGGACCGGCACAGGCGCCCACCAGGACGGTCGCGACCGCCACCAGGGCGGCGGCCGCCCGGGGCGGGCGACCGGTCGGGCGGACGGGCGATACCTCGTGTGCTCTCATGCCCGCCGACGCTACGGCGGCAGCGCTGCCGCGCGCCGCCGTCGTCCACAGCCTGTGGACAACCGGCCCGCGCTACCCCGCCTGCTCGAGGGGCCAGACCTCGACCACCCCGCGCGCTACGGCGCACGGAGTGCCCGACACCAGCCTCACGGCCTCCTCGATGTCGGCGGCCTCGATGACGGTGAAGCCTGCCACCGGAAGCGACGCGCTCATGAAGGCCCCGCTCGACGTGGTGACACCGGCCGCGTCGTGATTGCGGACCTGGACCGGAGCGCCGGCGACGCCCATGGTGGCTCCCAGGCTCTGCAGGTGGCGGTCGTGATCGTGCGCGGCGTCGCGGATCCCCTCGGCGGTGCGGTCGTAGCCCTGTCGGTCGCCGTACCCGATCGTCACGAATGTCGGCATGGTCAGCTCTCCTCATCGGTTGTCACGGTGCTCAGGTCCGACCCCGCGGGGCGGGCAGACTCATCGGCCCCACACGCGCTCGCGGGCCCAGACCGCACGGGTCGTGCATCCACGTCCCCGTCCAGGCAGGATGGATCCATGGCAACCGACCTCTGGATCACCGGCGACGCCGACACGGACAAGCTCCTGGGCGACGACCCGTTCGCGCTGCTCATCGGCATGCTCCTCGACCAGCAGTACCCGATGGAGCACGCGTTCGCCGGGCCTCGCAAGATCCTCGACCGGTTCGGGACGCTAGAACCCGCGGCGGTCGCCGACGCCGACCCGGACGAGTTCGTCACGATGGCGACCACTCCCCCGGCGATCCACCGGTACGGGCGCTCGATGGCGGGCCGCGTGCAGGCGGTGGCCCGCGCCGTCGTCGACGACTACGACGGCGACGCGAGCCGGATCTGGACCGATCCCGGAGCTTCCGGCGAGGCACCCACCGGGGCCGAGGTCCGCCGTCGGCTCAACGACCTGCCCGGCTACGGCGAGCGCAAGGCCAAGATCTTCCTCGCGCTGCTCGGCAAGCAGCGCGGGGTCGAACCGGCCGGGTGGCGCGAAGCTGCCGGAGAGTTCGGCGAGGAAGGTTCCCGACGCTCCATCGCCGACGTGACCAGCGCCGAGACCCTCCTAGAGGTCCGTGCGTTCAAGAAGGCCGCCAAGGCTGCCGCGAAGGAGGCCCCGTGACCGACGGCGCGACGACGGAACGCCCGGAGCACTCCCAGGGCGGCACCTACACGGTCGAGGGCCAGGAGTTCGTGCGCGACGCGAACTACCTCTCGACCCGCATCACCCGCGACGGCGAGGACGGCTACCCCGTCGAGGCCGGCCGCTACCGACTCATCGCCGCACGGGCCTGCCCGTGGGCGAACCGCTCCATCATCGTGCGCCGGCTGCTCGGCCTCGAGGACGCGATCAGCCTGGGCCCGCCGGGGCCGACGCACGACGAGCGCAGCTGGACGTTCGACCTCGACCCGGGCGGCAAGGACCCGGTGCTGGGGATCGAGCGGCTGCAGGAGGCGTTCTTCGCCCGCGATTCCCACTACCCGCGCGGCATCACCGTTCCCGCGGTCGTGGACACCCACGACGGCGCCGTCGTCACCAACGACTACCCGCAGATCACGCTCGACCTGTCGACCGAGTGGACCGAGCACCACCGTGAGGGGGCGCCGCGCCTGCTCCCGGAGGACCCCGCCGAGCGGTCCGAGATGGACTCGGTGATGCGCCGTGTCTACACCGAGGTGAACAACGGCGTGTACCGGTGCGGCTTCGCCGGTTCCCAGGAGGCCTACGACGAGGCGTACGCACGGCTCTTCACGGCACTCGACTGGCTCGAGGAACGACTCACCACGCGACGGTTCCTGATGGGCGACGCGATCACCGAGGCCGACGTGCGGCTGTTCACGACGCTCGTTCGGTTCGACGCCGTCTACCACGGCCACTTCAAGTGCAACCGGAACAAGCTCACCGAGATGCCCGCGCTCTGGGCCTACGCGCGCGACCTGTTCCAGCTGCCCGGCTTCGGCGACACCGTGGACTTCGCCCAGATCAAGGAGCACTACTACGTGGTGCACACCGACATCAACCCGACACGGATCGTGCCGGCCGGCCCCGACCTGCGGGGATGGCTCGAACCGCACGGCCGCGAGGCGCTCGGCGACGACCCGTGGGGCGGCGGCACGCCACCCGGCCCTGTGCCCGACGGCGAACAGGTGACGGCCGGGCACAGCCCGCTCGCTCCCGCCTGAGCGCCCCCTGGCGAGCCGACGCGGCCCGCCCCTGTGAGACCCGTCACCACCGACCGTGGGGCGTTGCGCACCGAGTCACGACGACCATAGGTTAGGCAAGGCAAGCCTCACTTAGCACGACGTCCGGCGACGGACGCACGACGACGGCTGCCGACGACCTCGCCGCCACGCGGCTCACACCTGTGGAAGGACACCATGTCTCGCACCGCCCGCCTGACCGCGCTCACCGCGGCCGCCGCCCTCACGCTCGGGCTCGCCGCCTGCTCGACCGACACCGACGAGCCCGCGGCCGACGCCGCCGCCACCGACGCCGCGGCCGGGTCCGGCGACCAGTTCCCGGTGACCGTCGAGCACGCCTTCGGCAGCTCCACCATCGAGGAGAAGCCCGAGCGGGTCGCCACCGTGGCGTGGGCGAACCACGAGATCGCCCTCGCCCTCGGCGTCGTCCCGGTCGGGATGGCCGCGACCCCGTGGGGCGACGACGACGGCGACGGCGTGCACCCCTGGGTCGAGGACGAGCTCGACGAGCTCGGCGCCGAGATGCCGGCCGTCTTCGACGAGACCGACGGCATCGACTTCGAGGCCGTCGCCGACACGAACCCCGACGTCATCCTCGCCGCGTACTCCGGGCTGAGCCAGGAGGACTACGACACCCTCAGCCAGATCGCCCCCGTCGTGGCCTACCAGAGCGGCCCGTGGGCGACCACCTGGCGCGAGATGATCGAGATCAACTCGGCCGGGCTCGGCCTGTCCGCCGAGGGTGACCAGCTCATCGCCGACCTCAAGGCCGAGATCGCCGGCGCGGTCGCCGAGCACCCCGAGATCGAGGGCGCGACGGCGATGATGGTCACCCACGTCGACCCCACCGACCTGAGCGAGATCAGCTTCTACTCCGCCAACGACCCCCGCAGCCAGTACTTCGAGGACCTCGGCATGGCGGTGCCGCAGAGCCTGATCGACTCCACCGAGGGTGACTCCTACAACGGCAGCGTCAGCACCGAGAACGCCGACATCTTCTCGGACGTCGACATCTTCGTCACCTACGGCGGCGACGAGCTGATCGAGGCCTTGGAGGCCGACCCGGTGCTGTCCCAGCTGCCCGCCGTGGCCGACGACGCCATCGTCAACCTGCCGGGCGACGGCCCGCTGGGGACCGCGGCGAACCCCACCCCGCTCCAGATCCCGTACATCCTCGACGACTACCTCGACGCCCTCGCGGGCGCGGTCCAGGACTGAGCCCGCACCCGTGACCACCGCCTCCCCGCCCGGCGCGGGGCTCGCCGCACTGCGAGCCCCGCGCCGGGCGCGCGCCGTCGCCCTCGCCGTCCTCGCCGTGGTGCTGGCCGCACTGGTCTGCCTGTCGGTGGCCTTCGGGTCCCGCGACGTCGGACTCGACGACATCGTCGCCGCCCTGGCCGGCTCCACGGACGGCTACGACCACGCCGCCGTGGCGAAGCGCATCCCCCGCACCCTGATGGCGATGCTCGCCGGAGCGGCGCTCGCCGTCGCCGGCGCCGTCATGCAGGGCGTCACCCGCAACCCCTTGGCCGACCCCGGGATCCTCGGGGTCAACGCCGGGGCGGCGCTCGCCGTCGTGGTCGGCATGGCCTGGTTCTCGATCAGCACGGTCGGGCAGTACATCGGCGCCGCCATCGCCGGTGCCGCCGTCACCGCAGTCGTCGTCTACGTCATCGGGTCCCTGGGCCGCGACGGCGCCACCCCGCTCAAGCTGGCACTGGCCGGCGCCGCCGCGTCCGCCGCCCTGATCTCCCTGGTCAACGCCGTCGTGCTGCCCCGCCGGGACATCGCCGACGGCGCCCAGTCCTGGCAGGTCGGCGGCGTCGGTGGTGCCACGACCGCCACCATCACGTCCGTGCTGCCCTTCCTGCTCGTCGGGTTCGCCGTGTGCTTCCTGGCCGCGCGCGGGCTGAACACCCTCGCTCTCGGGGACGACCTGGCCACCGGCCTCGGGGAGAAGGTCGCGCTGACCCGCGCCACGGCGAGCGCCGGTGCCGTCGTGCTGTGCGGGGCCGTGACCGCGGTCACCGGGCCGATCGGGTTCGTGGGACTCGTCGTGCCGCACGTGGTCCGCCTGCTCGCCGGACCGGACCACCGGTGGCTGCTGCCCCTGACCGCCCTCGGCGGTGCCGCGCTGGTCACCGCCGCCGACGTGCTCGGCAGGGTGGTCGCGCCGCCCGCCGAGATCGACGTCGGGATCATCACCGCCCTCGTGGGCGCCCCGTTCTTCATCGCCATCGTCCGCCGACAGAAGGTGCGTGCCCTGTGACCGTCACCGCACCCGTCCGCCGCACCGTCGCGCCGCCGTCGAGCGGGACCGACGCGCTCGACGCCGTCGTGGCCGGACGACGGCGTCGACGGCGCCGGTGGCGCGTGGTCACCGGCGCGCTGCTCGTCGCCGTCCTCGCCGTGTACACCGTCAGTCTCATGGTGGGCCACACCTTCTACCCGCTCGAGGACGTGCTGCGCGTCGCGGCCGGGCAGGACGTCGAGGGCGCCTCGTTCACGGTCGGCACCCTGCGACTACCCCGCGCCACCCTCGCCGTCGTGTGCGGGGCGGCGTTCGCGATGTCGGGCATCACCTTCCAGACGATGCTGCGCAACCCGCTGGCCAGCCCCGACATCATCGGCATCACCGCGGGGGCGAGCGCCGCCGCTGCCGTCGGCATCGTCGTGCTCGGCCTGACCGGGTGGGCCGTCTCCGGCATCGCCATCGGTGCCGGGCTGGGCACCGCGCTGCTCGTCCACCTGCTCGCCGCCAAGCACGGGGTGGCCGGCAGCCGGCTGATCCTCGTCGGCATCGGCCTCGCCGCCATGTTCGACTCCGTCACGCTGCACGTGCTCGACGGCGCCGCCGAGTGGGACCTGCAGACCGCGATGCGCTGGCTCACCGGGAGCCTCAACGGTTCGCAGTGGGAGAACGTCGCGCTCGTCGGGGTCGCTCTGGCCCTGCTCGGGCCCCTGCTGCTGGCCCAGACCCGCGACCTCGCCGCCACCCAGCTCGGTGACGACACCGCCGCCGCGCTGGGAGTGCGGGTGCAGCGTTCCCGGCTGACCGCCGTCGTCGCCGCGGTCGTCCTCATCGCCTGCGCCACGGCCGCCACCGGGCCCATCGCGTTCGTCGCGTTCCTGGCCGGGCCGATCGCGGCGAGGATCGTCGGTCCCAACGGGCCGCTGCTCGTGCCCGCCGCGCTCGTCGGTGCGCTGCTGGTCCTGGTGGCGGACCTGGCCGGGCAGTACCTGTTCGGCACCCGGTTCCCCGTCGGGGTGGTCACCGGCGTCCTCGGCGCCCCCTACCTCGTCTACCTCGTCATCCGGACCAACCGCACCGGAGGTGCGCTCTGATGGGTCATGAACTGCGCGTCGACACCCTCACCGTCGGCTACCACGACCACGTCGTCCTCGACGGCCTCGACCTCGACGTGCCCGCGGGGGCGATCACCGCGATCGTCGGCGCCAACGCCTGCGGCAAGTCCACGTTGCTGCGCTCCATGTCCCGCTTGCTGTCGCCCCGCGGTGGGCGGGTGCTGCTCGACGGACGCGCGGTGCACACGATGCCCGCCAAGGAGCTCGCGCGCACCCTCGGGCTGCTCCCCCAGGCCCCCACCGCCCCCGAGGGGATCACCGTCAGCGACCTGGTCGGTCGGGGGCGGCACCCGCACCAGCGGCTGCTGGCGCGGTGGAGCGCCGCCGACGACGAGGCGGTCGCCGACGCCCTGGAGGCCACCGACACCGTCGCGCTCGCCGACCGGTCCGTGGACGAGCTGTCCGGTGGGCAGCGACAACGCGTGTGGATCGCCATGGCCCTCGCCCAGCGCACCGACGTGCTGCTGCTCGACGAACCGACGACGTACCTGGACGTGAGTCACCAGATCGACGTGCTCGACCTGCTCACCACGCTCAACCGCGAACGGGGCACCACCGTCGTCATGGTGCTGCACGACCTCAACCTCGCCGCCCGGTACGCCGACCACCTCGTGGCGCTGGCCGAGGGGCGGGTGCTCGCCACCGGCACCGCCGAGGAGGTCCTCACCGCTGAGACCGTCGAGACGGTGTTCGGGCTGTCCTGCCAGATCATCCTCGACCCCGTCTCCGGGCGGCCGATGATGCTGCCGCGCGGGCGCTACCACGACCTGGCGGCGGTCTGAGCGGCGGGTCCGCACCGCCCACCCCGCCGGGCGGTGCGCCGCGCGGTGCGCCGTGCGGGCCCGGCGGTCGGGCCGCCTTAGACTCAGGCGTCATGGACTCCCTGCTGCCTCTCGGTACCGCCCCGCGCCCCGCGACCGGTGACGACCTCGCCGCGCGGCTGCGTGACACTCTGCGCGAGACCGCCCGCGGCCAGGTGCACGGACTCGACGAGGCGCGGATCGAGGCGACCCTCGACGGCGCCGACGTGCACTCGCTCGAGATCGACCTCACGGGCGTGGCGTTCGTGCCCGGCCAGGGCGGTTCGCCCGAGGCCCCGTCATGGACCCCGGACGTGGTCTCGCGCGACGACGCGGTGCTGCGCACGCTGCACGTCGGAGCCCACCCCTTGACCGCCGTCGACCTCCCGGTGGACGTGTCCACCGAGCTGCAGGGCGTGCGGTTCTCTTGGGTGGCCGGCGCCGACGGTTCGGTCGGGGCCGAGCTGGTCGAGCCGTCCGAGGACTCGCCCGTGACCGGCGACGCGCGCGTGGCGGTCTCCCGCGAGGGGCTGGCCGGCACCGTGCGCGGGCTGCTCACGGTCGCCCTGGCCGGGAACGGCATCCAGCTCACGGACTTCGACCTGCGGATCGACCAGACCGGCCCACGAGACGCCGCCATCGCGATCGACGCGTCGATCAAGAAGGGCATGTTCCTCTCCGCGAAGATCACCGCGACCGCGTCGGCCGCGGTGGACGACGCCATGGTGGTGACCGTCGGGGACATCCGGCTCTCCAGCGGCAACCCGATCGTCGGCGCGCTCCTCGGCACGATGAAGGGCCGTGTCGAGGAGGTCGCCGGCCGACGGATCGACCTCGCCGAGGCGCTGCCTCCCGGCGTGCGGCTGACCGACGTGCGTCTCGACGTCGGCGAGGAGATCGTCCTGTCCGCCGAGCTCGGCTGACACGCTTGCCGAGCCCGCCGACGGCCCGTCAGCCGGCGACGACGAACAGCCCCGCGGCCACGCCTCCCGCGGCGGTGCGCACGTGGTTCCACCGCAGCCAGGGCCCCCCGAACCGCTGCCACTCGGCTCCCGGGTCGTCGGCGGCCTCGAGCCGGTCGTTCAGCGGCACGCTCCCGACACCCGTCACCCCGAGCACGCCGAGCACTGCGACGACCGCCCCGGCGACCGCCCAGGCGGTGCCGGGCTCGGAGCCGACCAGGCCGACGACGGCAGCCGCCACGGGCAGCCCGGTCGCGGCCAGCAGAAGCGCCATCAGCGGCGGTCGGACCGCGTCGCGGTTGATGCCTCGCATGGCCGCAGCGCCGTCGTCGGGCGGCAGGCGCCGCAGGCCGGCCATGACGAAGGCCGAGAACGCGTAGAGGACGCCGCCGGCCAGGCCCGTCGCGACCGCGGCGGCGCCGGCGAGCACCGTGTACGGGGTCACGCCCCGGCCTCCGGTACCCAGTCGGACGCCTCGCGTGCGGCGTAGTCACGGAAGTCGCGCGCCGGCCGGCCCAGCGCCCGCTGCACGCCGTCGGTCACGAACGATCCCCGGCCGTCCAGCACCTCGGTGAACAGGTACTCCAGGAGGCCGACCTCCTCGGCGGGCACGCCCACCGCCGCCAGACCCGCGGTGAAGTCGGCCATCGTGATCGGCACGTGGCGCACGTCCCGGCCACTGGCCGCACCGATCTCGGCCACCGCCTCGGCGAACGTCAGCAGGCGCGGCCCGGTGAGCTCGTGGACCTGGCCGGCGTGCGCGTCGTCGGTGAGGGCGGCGACGGCCACGTCGGCGACGTCCTCCAGGTCCACGAACGGTTCGGCGACGCCGTCGACGGGCAGTGCCAGCTCGCCGCCGAGCAGCGGCTCGAGCAAAAAGCTCTCGTCGAAGTTCTGCGCGAAGAACGCGCACCGCAGCACGGTGCGGCCCGGGAAGACGTCGGCCACCCTCTGCTCGGCGCGCTGCGCCTCGGTCTCGCCCCGCCCGGACAGCAGCACCAGCCGCCGCACCCCGGCGTCGCGGGCGGCCTCGGCCAGCCGGGTGACGGTCTCGGGTGCGCCCGGGATCGCGAGGTCGGGAGCGTAGGCGACGTAGACGGCGGCGGTGCCGTCGAGCACGGGCGCCCAGGTCTCGGGGTCCTCCCAGTCGAAGCGGGGTGTCGTGCTGCGGGACGCGCGGCGCACAGGCACACCGAGCGCCTCCAGCCGCTCGGCGACGCGCCGGCCGGTCTTGCCGGTGGCGCCGAGCACGGCGACGGTGCCCGGGTCGACGGGCGTGCCCGCGAGGGCGTCGGACGAGGGGTGGAGCGTGTGCTGAGACATGGTGACCTCCGAGTTGCGGTGAGCTGACATGCCGAGTCAAGCGGCACCGCACGAGACGATCCATCGCCTGGACGCTCTGTCACATACGAGATCGTCTCCCGTTCTCACGACACCCGAGCTAGGGTGACGGCATGGACGTCGTCTCCGGCCTGCTCGACGGCCCCCGTGCCCGGGATGCGTTCCTCCTGCGCAGCCACCTGCGAGCACCGTGGGGCATGCGCATCGAGGACGAGGCGCCCCTGACGATCGTCCCCGTCCTGCGCGGCTCGGCCTGGGTAGGGACGGACGGTACCGGGTCCGACGGCGGTACCACCGTCGAGGCCGGCGACGTCGTCCTGCTGCGCGGACCCGAGCACTACGTGGTCGCCGACTCCCCCGCGACCGTCCCGACCGTCGTCGTCGGACCGAGCGACGTCTGCCGCGCCATCGACGGCGGTCCGTCGCCGATGACGGTGTTCGGCGTGCGGTCGTGGGGCAACGACCTCGACGGTGAGACCGTCATCATCACCGGCACGTACCCGCTCGACGGGGCGGTCGGGCGGCGGCTCCTGCGGGTGCTCCCGCACCGCGTGGTGCTGCGCCGCGGCGACGTCGACCCGACCCTGGTCGACCTGCTGGCCCGCGAGGTGGTCCAGGACCTGCCCGGCCAGGAGGCCGTGCTCGACCGGTTGCTCGACCTGCTGCTCATCACGTGCCTGCGCGCCTGGCTCGACCACCCGCAGGCCCCGGGGTGGTACCGCGCCGACGCCGATCCCGCCGTCGGGACCGCGCTGCGGCTCATCCACCACGACCCCGCGCGGCCGTGGACGGTGGACACCCTCGCTCGTGAGGTCGGCCTGTCGCGCGCGGCGTTCGCCCGCCGGTTCGCCGAGCTGGTCGGCGAACCGCCGATGACCTACCTCACCGGGTGGCGGCTCGACGTGGCCGCGGACATGCTGCTCGCCGACGACGCCGCGACCCTGACCTCCGTGGCCCGCGCCGTGGGGTACGCCTCGCCGTTCGCCCTGAGCGCCGCGTTCAAGCGGGTCCGGGGCGTCAGTCCCGCCGAGCACCGCCGTCGGACCGCGTGACCAGCGCCACGGTTCCCACAGCATCGAGCTGACCGCCGCGCGTCCGACGACGTGGTCGATCACGCATCGGCGGCTGATGCGTGATCGACCACGACGTCGGATGTCCGGCCGAGCCGCCAGTTGACCGCCGCGGCACCGGCCACGACGCCGGCCGCGACCACCGGCACCAGCATGGCCGCCGATGTGCCGAACGCGTCCGCGAGCACCCCGGTGACCGCCGACGCGGCCGACTGCCCGAGGATGATCGCCGAGCCCAGCATCGTCATGAGCGTGGCGTTGCGGCCCACCGGGCTGCGCTCGGAGCCCAGCGAGTAGATCGTCACCAGGCTGGGGCCGATACCCAGGCCGGCGAGCAGCAGCCCGACGACCAGCACCGGCGTCGACGGCGCGGTCGCCACCACGACGGCACCGGCGAGCTGGACCGCCGCGAAGACGAGCCAGCGGGCACGCAGGCTGAACCGCGCGGGGAAGCCTGCCACGGCGAGCGCGGTCACCGCGGAGCCGATCCCCATGAACCCGTACAGCAGCCCCGCCCGCTCCGCGTGCCCGACGTCGCCGGTGTGGGCGGACAGCGCCGTGAGCACGGAGCCGAAGAACAGCCCGATGCCGACGAACCCGGCGACCAGCACCAGCACGCGCCCGCTCCACAGCTCGCGGACCGGGGCCTGCGCGGCGGACGACCGCGAGCGGGCGGTGCGCTCCGCCTCCGGGCGCTCCGCCGTCGGGCGCTGCTCCGCCGTCGTCCGGGCGGAGGCGTGCAGGGCGAAGGCGCCGACGGCAACGGCGGTCAGCGCGGCCGCGGCGAGGATCGGCGCGGCCGGCCCGAGCAGCGCGGCGAGGATCCCCACGACGAACGGGCCGAAGACGAACACGACCTCGTCGACGGCGGACTCGTACGACATGGTCCGGCTCAGCGCCGTGCCCCGGCGGGCCGCGGGGAGACGGGAGCCGATGAGTGCGACCAGGCGGCTGCGTGACATCGGCGGCACCTGCGGGGCGCTGGCGCCGACGCCGAACGCGACGGCGAGCACGAGGGCGTCGGGCAGCGACGAGAACACCGCCAGGGTCAGGACGAGGAGCAGGAGACTGTGCACCGTCGCGGCCGCGAGCAGCGCGCGGCGCTGACCCGCGCGGTCCGCCCAGGCGCCGATGAGCGGCCCGCACGCCGCGGCGCCCAGGCCCACCATGCCCGACGTCGCACCGCCGAGCGTGAGCGAGTCGCGGCCCGCGACGACGAGCGTGAGCACGCCGACGACCATCATCGCGAACGGCAGGCGCGCGACGAACGCCAGCGGGAAGTAGGTGGGGCCGACGGCCTGCAGGACGGTGGTGGCCGGCGCGGGGCCGGTGTCGTGCGCAGCGGCGCGATCGTGCGTCAGGGTCATGCTTGTCGGTCTCCTCCAGCGCGGCGGGGCCGCACGGTCGTCGTGCCGCCGTGGGCGCGAGGAGCACCTGGTAGATACACAAACCTGTCCGGGCCGGGGTGCCGACCCGACGACCAGGCTAGCGCGGGTCCGCGCTGCTGTCAGTGACGGACGCCCGGTCGACCTGCAGATCCGGCCAGGTGCGGGTGCCCTCGAACAGTTCGCCGACGTGGGTGCGGAAGTTCGGGCAGGCGGCGATGTCGTGCGCGCGGCAGGACATGGCGTGCTCGGTCATGTGCCGGGAGCGCTCGATCTCCGCCTGCCGACGGTCGAGATCGGCCAGATGCGCTGCCAGCACCCGGTGCCGCTCCGGCGCCCCGGCGCCCTCCGGGCCGGCGTCGAGCAGCACCTGGATCTGCTCGAGGCTCATCCCGGCGACCTTGGAGCTGAGGATCGTCGCCACCCGCACGACGTCGTCGGCGCCGTACCTGCGCCGTCCGGCTGCGTCGCGTGAGGGCGCCAACAGCCCGACCTCCTCCCAGTAGCGCAGCACGTGCGTCTCCAGGGCGAACCGTGCCGCGAGCTCTCCGACGCTGAACGTCGCACCGCTTGACTTCATGTCAACATGAACTCACAGGCTGGGGAACGACGCAACCACCAGCAAGGAGACCACCATGGACGAGACCCTCCACGACGCGATCGTCATCGGCGGCGGCCCGGCCGGGCTGCAGGCCGCCCTCACCCTCGGCCGCACCCACCGCGACGTCGTGGTCCTCGACTCCGGCGCGTACCGCAACGACCCCGCCGACGCCATGCACAACGTGCTCGGGTTCGACGGCACGCCGCCGGCCGAGTTCCGTGCCGCCGCCCACCGCACGCTCGCCGCGTACGACACGGTCGAGCTGCGCCGCACCACGGCCCACGAGGTCGCGGCGTTCGACAGTGCCGACACGGGCACGTCGGGCGACGGGTTCGTCGTCCGCACCGACGACGGCGACGTCCGAGCCCGGCGCCTGCTGCTCGCCACCGGGCTGCGCGACGAGCTGCCGGACACCCCCGGCGTCGCCGACCTGTTCGGCACCGTGGCCGCGCACTGCCCGTACTGCCACGGCCACGAGTTCTCCGGCACCCCCGTCGGCATCCTCGGGTCAGGCACGCACGTCGCGCGCGTCGCCGGTCTCATGGAGCGCATCGCGAGCCGGCTCGTCGTCCTCGCCGACGGTGGCACCCTCGACCCGGACGTCCGTGCGGCACTCGAGGGCCGCGACGTCGCCGTGCGGCACGAGAAGGTGCTGAAGGTGGAGCCGACGCTGCTCGACGGCGGCCACCGCGGCGCGCTGGCCGTGCTCGACGACGGCGAGCCCGAGCTGCTCGGCGGGCTCATGGTGATGCCGTCGCTGCACCAGTCCGCACCCTTCGCGGAACAGCTCGGCCTCGAGCTGCGCGAGTCCGGGTGCGTCGCAGTCGACGCCATGGGCCGCACGAGCCGGCCCGGCGTGCTCGCCGCTGGGGACCTGGCGCACACCGCCGACTTCCCGATGCCGATGGCGTCGGTGACCGCCGCGATGAGCGCCGGGCAGATCGCCGCCGCAGCGATCGACGGCGACCTGCTGGGCGTCTGAGGCAACCGGTCAGACGCCCCAGGCGGACCGGCCGACGACGGTGCGCAGGTCCTCGCGGTCGGAGCGCTGCGCCACCGGGGCGAAGGGCTCAACGTCCTGCGTGCACGTGACGCCGTCGTCTGCCTCACCGTCCACGAGGTAGCGGGCGATCGCCGCGTCCGCGCACGAGCTCACGCCGAGGGTGGTGTGACCCCAGCCCTCGACCGTCATCACCCGCGCGTCGTCGTAGTGCTCGGCGCACGGGGCGGTGAAGCGGTACGGCGTGGCCGGGTCGTACCGGGTGCCGATCACCATGACCGGTGCCTGCGTCGTCTGCTCCCACGGCCCGGTGTAGGCGTCCTCGTCGCGCAGGACCATCGGGGCGCACCCCGCTCCGGTCCACCCGCGGAAGCGCCCGAAGTGCGGGTACGCCGCGTCCAGCTCCTCGACGTACGCGGGGTACTGCCACAGGCGCAGCGGCTCGACGGTGTCCATGCACTGCGCGGCCAGCGCGTTGCCGACGGACGGGTAGTCCTCGACGACGCCGAGCTCGCGCAGCAGGTCGTCCAGCGACGGACCCTGCGTGCGCGCCGACGGCGGCTGCTCGCCGATGCCGTCGGCGACCGCGACCTGGGTGAACGCGAGCGACAGCTCCGGCCACGTCGACGTGCCGTACATCGCCTGGAACGAGGCCGACACCATCTGGCCGTAGGTGACCGTGACCGTGGTGCCGTCACCGGCCGGCACCTCGACCGGCCCCTCGCGCAGCGTGGTGAGGACCTCCTCGGTGACGGTGGCGGGATCGCCCAGCGTGGCGAGCGGGCACGCCCCGGGGCCGGCCTCGGCGCACAGCCGGTTGAACTCGGCGAACGTCTCGGTGGTGGCCTCCGCCTGGCCGAGGCGGGTCGCGATCGGGTCCGGCGAACCCTCGCCGGACCAGGCGACCGGGTCGATCGTGCCGTCGAGCACCAGGGCACGGACCCGCTCGGGGAACAACGCCGAGTAGGTGGCGCCGAGGATGGTGCCGTAGGAGTAGCCGATGTACGTCAGCCGCTCGTCCCCGAGCGCCTGCCGCAGCACGTCCATGTCCCGCGCGACGTTCGCCGTCGAGGCGGTCGAGAGCCGGTCGCCGGAGATCACCTGGCACCCGGCGGCGATCCGCGCGAACCCGGCGACGGCACGGTGTTCCTCGGCACGTGTGATCGGCATCTCGGGCAGCCCGGCGACGTACTCCGCCTCCCGCTCCGCGTCGCGGAAGCAGGTCACCGGGTCGGACTGGCCGACCCCGCGCGGGTCGAAGCTCACCAGGTCGAACCGCTCCCGGACCCCGGGATCGACCATCACCTCGCCGACGGTGTGCAGGGTCTCCACGCCGGGGCCGCCCGGGCCGCCGAAGTTCACCAGTGCGCTCCCGATCCGGCTCTCGGGGTCCGTGGCTGGCAGCCGGGTGAGCGCGATCGTGGTGGTGCGGCCGTGCGGGCGGTCGTAGTCCCGCGGGACCTGGATCTCGGCGCAGTCGTAGCCCTCGGCGTCGGCGCAGGGCTGCCAGTCGATGTCCGGCACCGGGGCGTCGATCTGGAGCCCGCTCGTGGCCGGCAACGACGGCGGGGCGGCGGACGGCGTCATCGTGGCGGGTGCCGCACGTTCAGCGGCGCCAGCCGTGGCCGGCAGGCCGGCGGCGAGCAGCGCGCCGACGGCGAGGGCGGCGACCGTGGTGAAGGGGCGGGGGCGGCGGGGCGTCGTCGACCGGTTCATCGCCATCGACGATCCAGGACAGTTGCTCGGGGCGCCACTCGGAGCGTGTCAGCGGTCTTCCCGTCGAGACGCCGGCACACGGCTCGTCCGGACGCGTGCCCGCTGTGGCCGACCGATACGAGAGGGCCGGTGGCCCGCGGCGAACCGAGCGCCGCGAGCCACCGGCCCGGAGTCGTGCAGCCGTCAGTCGGTGACCTGGAACGTCAAGGTGTCGGTGAACTCACGCCCGTGGACATCCGTGGCCGTGACCTCGGTGGTGTGCTCACCGGCGGCCAGGTCCGCGGGCAGCTCGAGCCGCCACAGGTGCATGGAGCGCTCGGCGACGCTGCCGCCGTGCACCAGCTGCTGCTGCGCGGCGACCGGGTCCGACCACTCGGCGCCGACCTTCTGCCCCTCGCCCTGCAGGGGCTGGGTGCGCACCGCCTCGACCGGCTCGCCCCCGTCGATCGTCGCCGTGACGGTCGAGCCCGTGCCGCCCATCCAGAAGTTGGTGGTCAGCCACGTGGTGTCCGCCAGGTCGGCGCGCGACACCACGAGCGGGTCGGTGTACTCCGGCGCCGAGCCGACGGCGGAACGGTGGGTGGTGAACCACTCGCGGTAGCGCGGCGTGTTCACGCCGAGCGCCATCTGCAGCGACTCGTCCTCCCCGCGCACCGTGAAGCGCTCCTGGACCCGGTTGCCCGTGATGTCCAGGGTCAGCACACCGGGCTGGCCGCCGTCGCGCTGGAGTGCCGCCGGATACCCCTGGGGAAGCAGGTCGCCGGAGTACCAGTCGCCCGAGATCGCGCCGGCCGTGATGTGCGTGAACGGGAGCTCGTCGACACCCATGACCTCGGACCAGCCCTCGAGCCGGTCACCCTCGCGCAGGTTCTCGATGCTGTGGGTGTGCCCGCCCAGGGCGATGGCCTCGCGACCCTCCAGCATCTCGTAGATCTCGTTCACCTGGGCGACCTGGTGCTTGCTGCTCCCCTGGTCGGCGTAGTCGAGGAGCGGGATGTGCGCCGCGATGACGATCAGCTTGTTCGCCGGGACCTGGGCGAGGTCGTTGCGCAGCCACTCGAGCTGACGCTCGTCGAGCGAGCCTGTGTACGAGGTGCCCACCGGGTACTCGACCGTGTTCAGCGCGACGACGTGCGCCTTGCCCACGTCGTAGGAGTAGTACTCGGGACCGATCTGGGCCCGGTAGGTGTCGAAGGTGTGCTCGCTCGACGTGGCGTCGAAGTCCAGGTCGTGGTTGCCGGGCAGGAATCGTGCCGGGCCGTTGAGCGTGCTCACGAGCTCGCGCGTCTGGGGATACAGCGCCAGGTCGTCGCCGACGACGTCGCCGATGAAGAGCGCGCCGCAGCCGGTGTAGTCGGTCCGCGCGGCGAGGTCGGCGAACGCGCCGTTGCGGGCGTACTCCACCTCGTCCTGGGTGTACGTCTGGACGTCGCCGCCGATGACGCACTGCTGGGCGGCGGATCCCGTGAGGCCGCTCTTCACGAGCGGGAAGTTCACCGCGTCCGGCAGCGGGCCGGTGGGCTCGATCCCGCCGTAGCGCAGCTCGGGCGAGCCCTCCGGCAGGTGGTGGTAGAAGAACTGGGCGACGTTGTCCTCGTCCACCGGCACCTGGTACCCGCGCGGCTGGGTGACGGACACGGTCATGTTGTCGAACGCTGGGAGCTCGTAGCGGCCCCGGCGGTCCGTCGTCGTGACGTCGCGGCCGTTGGTGACGGTGACACCGCGCAGGCCGCGCTCGCCGCGGTCCTGCACGGAGTTCTGGTTCTTGTCGACGAAGACCACGCCGTCGATGGTCTGCTGGTCCTCGTCGGTCCCGGCGACGACGTCGACGGAGCCGCGGTAGGCCGACTCTCCCCACGAGGAGCCGTCCCCGCCGGGTGCGCCGGAGGCGGACGGGAGCAGCGCGCCGGTGAGGACGAGCGCGAGCCCGCCACCGGTCACGCCGAGCAGTCGGGACGTGCGAGAGGTCGATCGGCTGGCAGTAGATCTCACTGAGCTTCTCCTGTCGTGATCGTGGGCCGGCCCCCTGCCGGCCCACGATCACGCTGGCTCCGGAGAGTGAAGCCCGGCTGGCCTCGCCACGACGGCTCGGGAAACTTCACCCGTCGCCGGGGCAACCATCTGGTAGCCCGAGCGTTCCTCCCATCCCGTTCGGCACTTCGCGCTCTGTTCGGCAGTTCGAACTGCCGAACAGAGCGCAAATTGCCGAACAGGCGCGAGTCGGCGCCATTCGCGCTGGCCGAGCAGGTGGCATACGCTTTCCATCCCGGCCTTGAATCGATTCATGACCAGTTCCAGACCGACGACGTCGTCGATCCAGGCGACGCGTCGGCACGCACCGATGGAGGACGACGTTGTCACCCACCCACCGCAGCACCACCCGATCACCGCGTCGAGCGATCGCCGTCGTGGCCGCCGCGACGGTCGCGCTCGCGCCGCTCACCCTGGCCGCCAGCGCCACGGCGGACGAGGGCGCCACCGAGGCCACGACCGTCGACCAGCGCTTCGACTTCGGCTCGGCGAGCTCACCCGTGGCTGACGGCCACACCCGCGTGGCGCACACCAAGCTGTACGACGACGGCGCGGGCTACGGCCTGTCCCGTCAGGTCGCGGTCCGCGACCGCGGAGCCCCGGACGACCTGCGCCGCGACTTCACCGTCGGCACGACGACGTTCTCCACCGACGTACCCGACGGCACCTACTGGGTCACCGTCATCAGCGGCGACGAGATCGCCGCCAACTACACCGAGCTCACCGTCGAGGGCTCCGACGAGGGCACGCTCGGGGCCGGCGCCGGGGAGTTCGCCACCTGGGCCGACGTCGTCACCGTCGACGACGGCCGGCTCGACCTCGACGTCGCCCGCGACGGGCGGCTCAACGGCGTCACGGTCTCGTCGCAGCTGCCGCCGTCGAACCTCGCCTCCGACGTCGAGGTCGACGGCACGGCCGTGACGGTCAACCTCACGTGGGACGCCCGCCCCGACGCCGCCCGGTACACCGTGTATCGCAGCATGAACGGCGGCGAGGCCGAGCAGGTCGGCAACACCACCGCACCGGTGTTCGCGGACGCCGACCCGAGCATCCGCCTCGGTGACTCCCTGACGTACACCGTCACGCAGACGAACGGCGCGGCCGCCGAGTCCGGCCCATCCCAGCCTCTGGTCATCGAGGCCGCCGACGAGGAGCAGGACCCACCGTCGGCACCCGCGAACCTGCGCGTCGTGGGCGACGACGACGCCACGACCTCGACGCTGAGCTGGGACGCCTCCGACGGTGCCGTCGCCTACGACGTCTACCGCACCGACCACGTCTCCCACGACTGGCAGCTGCTGGAGCGCACCGAGGACACGTCGAGCGCGCTGGACGTCGGCCCGGGCACCGAGTGCTGCTTCACCTGGACCTACCAGGTGCGTGCGGTCGGTCCGGGCGGCATCTCCGCGCCGTCCGAGAACACCGTGCTCGAGCGGATGGTCGAGTCGACAACCGTGGCCGAGATCGACACCAGCGGTGCTGGCGACGGCGCCCGGCCGTGGTTCGGCGACCTCACCGGCGACGGCCGGCCCGAGATCGTCATGGTCCAGCCGCACCACATCAATGCGGGTGCCCTGCGCGACGGCCCGATGGTCTCCTCGATGACGGCCTACACGGCCACCGGCGAGCAGCTCTGGCAGATCGGCGAGGTCGACCCCGACGGGCGCAACAACAGCCAGGACATCCCCGCCCAGGTCGTGGACACCGACGGCGACGGCGACCTCGAGGTCGTCGCGGGCATGTACCCGGACGGCGACACGGAGGCCGGGGGCCGGTTCTACGTGTTCGACGGCGCCACCGGCGAGCACGTGCGCGACTTCGCCCTGCCGGACCCCCAGGCCCACGACGCCATCGTGTTCGTCGACGCCGACGGCGAGGGCCACCCGGACGAGATCCTGCTGAAGAACCGCTACACGAAGGCCTGGCTGGTCGAGTCCGACGGCACCGTCATCTGGGAGCACGAGGGCAACACCGGGCACTACCCGTGGCCGTACGACTTCGACGGCGACGGTCGCGACGAGATCATGATCGGCTACGACATGGTCGACGCCGACGGCAACCTGCTGTGGTCCGCCGACCTGCCCGACCATGCCGACACCATCTGGGTCGCGGACATCGACTCCGACGGCACCGCGGACGTGCTGCTCGGCGGCGCCTCGACGTCGGCCCACCGCTGGGACACCGGCGAGACCATCTGGGTCAACGACGACACCGTCGAGTCGCAGAACATCATGGTCGGCGAGTTCCGTGCCGACCTTCCCGGCCTGGAGACGTTCGGGCTGGACCGCATCAACCGGTCCTCGAACGGGCTGGACGGGTTGTTCATGATCGACGCCCAGGGCGAGACCGTGTGGGCCGAGGAGCGCCAGACCCGCGGCTGCTACGGCACGATCCCCGAACCCATCCACAACTGGACCGGTGACGGGACCGACCAGATCATGGTCTGGAACCGCGGTTGCGGCGAACCCACCGGCATCCACTCGGGCGACGGTGAGTTCGTCACCGAGCTCGACGACGACCGCCTGTGGCACGTCGACATCTGCAGCGACGACAAGGAGGAGGTCGTCGAGTACGTGATGGGCGACTGGCTCAAGATCAAGGCCAACGGTGAGTGCGACCTGGAGGCCAAGGTCACCGGCGAGCAGCGTCCGCAGTCACCGCGGGAGTACAACTTCACGCGGTACACCGCCGGTCAGACGCCGGTAGCGGCCGTGGTGACCGAGCAGCCGCAGGACGTCTCGTCGCGGCCCGGGCGGCAGGTCACGTTCGACGTCGGCATCGTCGCCGCCACGGGCTACCAGTGGCAGCGCCTGGTCGACGGCGAGTGGACGGACGTGCCGGGCGCGACGGCGTCGTCCCTGACGGTGCGCGCCGTGCCGCCGGACGCGGGCGAGTACCGCGTGCTGGTCGCCGGTGCGCAGGGCGCGACGCCGACGGCGTCCGAGCCGGCCACGCTCGAGGTCCGGACCGGCAGGCCCTGATCTCCCCCGCGCGCACGCGGCCGGCCAGGTGCCGTCACGGACGGGGAGGTCACGGACCTCACGACGCCGTGACGTCCCTGGACCGCCGACGAGCGGCTGCCCGTGTCCCGTCGTGGGGCACGGGCAGCGGTTCGTCCTCAGCGGCGAGATACCGCACGATCCGCGCCACGGCCTCCCGCCCGGCACGGTTGGCCCCGACGGTCGACGCGGACGGCCCGTACCCGACCAGGTGCACGCGCGGCTCACCGGCCACCTGCGTGGCGTCCATGCGGATGCCGCCACCGGCGGCCCGCAGGTGCAGCGGCCGCAGGTGGTCCAAGGCCGCGCGGAACCCGGTGTTCCAGAAGATCACGTCGACGGGCAGGAGCTGGCCGTCCGCCGCGACGACACCCTCGGGCACGATCCGGGTGAACATCGGCCGCCGCTCGAGCACACCCCGCTCCGCGGCAGCATGCAGCGACGGCGTCCGGATCAGGCCCGTCACGGACACGACGCTCTGCGGGGGCAGCCCCTCGCGCACCCGCTGGTCGACCATCGCGACGGCGCGCGACCCTTCGTCGGGCCCGAAGTCGTCACGCCACACGGGTTCGCGCCGCGTGAACCAGAATGTCCGCGCCACGTGCGAGACCTCCTCGAGGAGCTGCACGGCGGAGATCCCGCCGCCCACCACCGCGACGCGCGCACCGGCGAAGTCCTCCGCCCGCACGTAGTCGGCCGTGTGGAGCTGGCGGCCGCGGACCGTCTCCTGACCCGGGTAGGCAGGCCAGAACGGCTTGGACCACGTCCCGGTGGCGTTGACGAGCGCCCGCGCGGTGATCGCGCCGGACCGGTCGCCGGAGGCCCAGCGGACCAGAAGGTCGCCGGGCCGGCCCGTCGCGCCGTCGGCCTCTTCCACGCGGCGGACCCGGACCGGCCGCACGACGGCGAGCCCCAGCTCCGCCTCGTAGTCGCCGAAGTACGCGGGCAGCACGTCCACGCTCGCCGCCTCGGGGGCGACCCCCGGCTGCTCGATGCCGGGCAGGTCGTAGATGCCGTTCACCGTGCTCATCCGCAGCGAGCGCCAACGGTGTCGCCACGCTCCGCCCGGCCCGTCCTCGGCATCGAGGACCAGGTACGTCGGCGTGGCGTCGTGCTGGCCCGACGGCGGTGCACCGGCGGGCACGAAGCCTCGCCGCTGCAGGTGGTAGCCGGCGGAAAGGCCCGCCTGGCCCGCACCGATGACGACCACGTCGGCCGTCTCGGGCACGGTCGGCGCAGCGGTCGGGTTCACACCGGCGCCAACACCGCGGGGACCGGCCGTCATCCCCGTCCACCGCACGGCCGCTGACGGGGTCAGCGGCCGGCCACGGGCTCCGTGGGCTGCGACGTCGCGGTCGCCGGCTCGTGCCCCTTCTTCGTTCCGGTCACCTCGACGGTGATCCGCCTGCCGACGTCGGAGGCGTCCGGCTTGTACGTCCGCCGCTTGCCGGCGGCGACCTCCTCGCCGTCGGCCCGCCACACGAAGGTCAGCTGGGTGCCGGGCGTCCACCGCCCCGGGTCGACGCGCAGCGGCTTGCCCTCGCGAGGCCCGCCACGACCGGGGGCCACCACCCGGGGCGTGCCCGGCTCGACGACCGGCCCCGCGACCTCGCGCGCGGTGAATGTCCGCACCGGTGAGGCGACGACGCCGCCGAAGGGACCGGTGACCTCGGCGAACCACCCGTGCTCGCCGGGCTCCACCCCGGACCACGTCCCGGACGCCGTCTCACCGCTCGCCACGCCGGTGACCGTGTCGATCGACTCGGTGGTCAGCACGTCGAAGCTCAGGGCGTCCGTCGCGAGCGTCTTCGTCGTCGGGGTCAGCCCGAGGGCGGCGTACGGGATCTCGAAGTCCTGCATGCCGGACGGGTCGTTGAGCGCCGCGTCGTCGGAGTCGAAGTCGTCCAAGGACGGCGAATACGTGCGCACGACGATCCGCCCGGTCCCGTCCTCGCCGCCATCGTTGTCGAAGTGCAGCAGCCGCATGTAGCCGAGCCCGCCCTCGGCGAGGCCCTGGTAGTCGAACAGCATCGAGTAGACGGTCCGGTCCGCCACCCCGTCGCCGTCGTCGTCGAAGTCGTCCGTGCGGGTGTAGGCGTCGTGGTAGTGGCCCGAGCTGACCAGGGCGACGTTGGAGTTCGGCGCGACGACCTCGTCGAGGATCTGCTGCGGGACCGGGCCGAGGCCACCGGTGGTGAGCATGTACTCGTGCAGGTTGAGCCAGACCGTGCGCTCCGGGTACTGCGCGATGACCTCGTTCATCCAGTCGATCTGCTCGTCACCCGGCGCCCAGCCCATGTACAGCAGGAGCAGGTCCACGCCGTCGACGCTGACCAGGTCGTAGTGGCCGCGGTTGTCCTGGTGGTCGCCGCCGTACCAGGGGTTGCCCGAGAACCGGTCCGCCCCGAAGTGGCGGGAGAACGGGCCGTAGTCCGCGAGCGCCCCACCGACGTCGTGGTTGCCGGCCAGCACCCCGTACGGCAGCCCGGCCTCGTCGAGCATCCGGTACGACGGGTCGGCGTTCGCCCACTGGTACTCCTGGTCCCAGTCGTCGACGACGTCGCCGGTGTGGACCACGTACTGCAGGTTCAGCTCGTCACGCCGGTCCAGGAAGAAGTCGTGGATGGCTTCCTGGTGCGAGTACCACTCCCCGCCCGAGCCGTCGGTGGGTTGCCCCTCGTTGTCGTTGTAGTACTGGGTGTCCGACTCCCAGCCGATCGTGAAGTCGTACTCCGAACGCGGGGTGGCATCCGGGTGGAACGGCGCGGCCGCGTCCTCGCGCGGCGACCGCTCCGTGCCCGCGAAGCCCTCCGAGTGCTGAACCAGCACGGTCACCTCGCCGTCGCGGACGTGGTCGGCCAGCGGCACGGTCCCACCCAGCTCGAGCTCGGTGACCCCGTCGGTGGTGACGTGCCGGTCGATCTCGTCCCAGGAGTCGTCGGCCGTGTCCAGCACCGAGAGCAGCACCTTGGCGTCCGCGTTCGCCGACCCCGTCCACGAGACGCGGACCTGCCCGTCGGTCCCGGCGTCGTCGGGCACGTCCACCGTGAAGAGCTGGTACGGCAGCTCGCTGTCGGAGCTGATCTCGCTCGACGTCCCGTCGGCGGTCACGGTCCGCGCGGCCTCCTCCTCGGTCAGCGCCGTCCGGCCGTCCCGCTCGGTCGCGGAGGCATCGGTGGTCGTGCCCGCGAACGCGCTCACCTCGGCGTCGGCGGCGCCGTACGTGAGGCCGCGACGGAACTCGACGTCGACGACGTCGCCCGTCGCGGTGTCCGGGGTGGCGGACAGCACCACGTCGCCGGCATCGACCACGGCACCGTCCGCCGGCTCGCCCAGCGCGACGTCGGGCGTCTCGTCAGGGGTGCTGAAGCCGACCGTCCGCGTGGTGGTGTTGCCCACCTCGTCCTCTGCCTCCAGCACGAGCGTGTGCTCCCCGGCCTCCAGCGCGATCGAGCTGGTCGAGTAGGGCAGCTCGATCTCCTCGCCGTCCAGGATGGCGGTCAGCGTCGCGACACCGGAGCCGGCGTCGGTGGCCCGTGCGCCCACCACGATCTCGCCGCGGTACGTCTCGCCGTCCGTCAGGTCGGTGGCGACCTCGGGCGCCGTGTTGTCCACGACGACGGTGCGCGTCACCGTCTCCTCTCCTGCCGTCGCGGTGATCGTGTGCTCCCCGTCGGGCAGCGCGGTGGTGTCCCACACGTGCGCCAGGGAGTCGAAGGCGTCGTCCGGCACGTCGAACGTGGCCGTGAAGTAGACCTGGTCGGCGTCGGAGAAGCCGATCCGTGCGCCGGGCGCCGGGCAGTCGCGGACGGTCTCCTCCTGGTCCTCGCCCGCACCGCCGCACGCGACGGGGAGCAGCACGCGCCCGTCGGGCAGCGCGAGGCGCACGTCGTAGGCGCTGAAGTCGTCGTTGTTCTCGTCCGGGTCGGGCTCCGGCCACGCCTTGGTCCCCGCGTAGATGCCGAGCGTGACGCTCTCGCCGGGTACGACCCGGTCGATCGGGACCTCGCTCGCCACGGTCTCGACGAGCTCGTAGAAGCCCTCGTCGAACACCGTGAGCACCTCGTCGTCGATCTTGACGCCGTTGCGGAAGAACGCGTCAGTGCTCGTGGCCTCGAAGGCGAACATCGCGGGCGCCTCGAGCGACGGCGTCGCGGCGACCTCGACACCGTCGACCGCCAGGCGCAGCGCGGCGGCGGCGCCCGCCGTCGTCGCCGTCACCCGCGTCCGCCCGCCGACGTGCTGCCCGTCGGTCACGTCCAGCCGTACCGGGTCGGGCTCGCCGTCGGCCAGGTCGACGCGCACCGGTCCGAGCGTACTGGTACGCACGCCGTCGGACGCCGTGAGCGTGTACTCGGCCCAGGCCTTGCCGTAGACGTCCACGGCCGGCACGTCGTAGACGTAGGCGCCCTCCTCGCCGAACCGCAGGTTCCGGGTGCTGGGCTCGCCGACGTCGGTGGCGAGGGTGAGCTCGACGGTGGTCACCCGGCGGTCGTCGGTGACGTCGAACCGCAGCGGCAGGTCCCCACCGGCCTCGCCGTCGCCGGTGAGGTCGCTGATCACCGGGTCGGCGGCGTCCTCGGGCACCACGACGAGGCCGGCGGGCACCTGGTCCGGCGACGCGTAGCCCGGGGTCGCGAGACCGGTACCGACCAGGGTCTGGTTCGTGCCCTCGTCCCACCGGTACTGGATCGGCCGGTCGGCCACGGTCTGATCGTCGTCCATGTAGTCCGCGCGGGAGAGGACGTGTCCGCTGTTGGACACCACCTGGATGCCACGCTGTCCCCCGTTGGCCATCCCGGCCGCGGGGATCTCGACGAGGTCGACGCCCGCGGTCAGGCGGCTGCCGAAGTGCGCGTTGAAGTCCGCCGCCGTCAGGTCGTCGTTGGACCCGTTCTTGATCCACAGCACCAGCGTGCGGCCCGGCTCGATCACCGGGTCGCGCGGGACGGACGACCACGTCGCGCTGTTGGTGACGAGGTGGGAACCGTCGAGGTACAGGTAGTCGATCGTGTGCTCGGAGAACGGCACGGGGGCGTCGGAGGCGTTGTACACCTCGATGAACTCGTACCCGTCGGCACCGCCGACGTTGGTCGTGTCCGGCGCCACCTCCGTGACCAGGAGCTCCGGGGCGTCCAGGTCCGGGTCCGACGGCGGCGGCGCGCCCTGCTCGGGCACGCTCGGCTCCGGATCCGGCTCGGGCTCCGTCGGGGTGAGCTGGTCGGGGTCGACCACGCCGGGTGTGTGCGGCCCCGACGAGAGCTCGACCATCGCCGCGACCTCGGGCTCGGCGGGCACTGCGAAGTGCGTCGAGACGTCCGGAGCGGTCGAGACCCGGTCGTACACCGACCAGCTCACCGTGTCGCCGCTCGCGTCGTCGACGCGGATCCCGCGCTCGGCGCTGTTCGCCATCCCGGCCTGGCCCGTGACGTGGAAGAGCGGGACGTCGGCCTCCGCGCCGACCGCCGCACGGAAGTCGTCGTCGGACCGGGCGAAGCTGTCGACCGTGGAGCTCGTGTACTGCAGCCAGAGCACCGCGCTGCCACCGGCGGGCACGGTCGCCGTGTCCTCGGCGAGCGTCAGCGGGCGGTCGCTGCCCGAGGAGCCCTCGTTCGTGAAGACGTAGGTGAACGTGTGCTCGGCGAGGTCGACGGGCTCGTCGGTGGTGTTGGTGACCTCGAAGAACTCGAAGTGGTCGGGCCCGCTGTTGTCGGGGGCGATCTCGGTGACGACCAGCGGCCAGGGCAGGTCCGCGGAGGGACCCGGTGAGGGGGCGGCAGCGGCCGGGACCGCGGTGGCCAGCGCCCCGGTGGCGAGGGCCGCTGCGGTCAGGGCGGACGTCAGGCGGACGGGGAGCTGGCGGGACGACGGCATGCGACAAGGCACCTTCGGCTCGGGAGCGTTGCCCCGCACGTTGCCCGCCGTGGGCGAACTCCAGGACCCGACCGGGTGAACGTCGGACGACGGCCTGCTGTCGGTCGGGAGATCTCCCGACCCGTCAGAGCACGACGGTCGTCGCCACCAGCACCAGCTCGGAGGTGTGCGACCCGGCCACACCGACCCCGTCGGCCCCACCCGCTCGACGTCCGTGACGGGCGCCGGCCTGGACGTGCCATCATCGCGGGATGGCTGACGCACGCACCCACTCCGCCTCGATCACGATCGCCGCGCCCCCGGTCGAGGTCTACGCCCTCGTCTCGGACGTGACCCGCACCGGGGAGTGGTCCCCCGTCTGCAAGGCGTGCTGGTGGGACGAGGCGGACGCGCCCGCACCGGACGTGTCGCCGCGGATCGGCGCGCACTTCACCGGCCGCAACGAGACCGCGGACCGCACGTGGGAGACCCGGTCGCAGGTCGTCGTGGCCGACCCGGGCCGGGAGTTCGCCTGGGTGGTCGGCCAGGGGTTCGTGCGCTGGGCGTACACGCTGGAGCCCGCACGGGACGGCGAGGCGACGGTGCTCACCGAGTCCTGGGAGTTCACCCCGGAGGGCCAGGCGGCGTTCGTCCAGCGGTACGGCGACGACGCCGACGCCCAGATCGAGGCGCGCACGGCGATGGCCCACGAGGGCATCCCCGCGACGTTGGCAGCGATCCGGCGCATCGCCGAGGCGTGAGCGTGCGCGCCCTCACCTTCGACCGCTTCGGCGGTCCGCTCACCGTCCGTGAGCTGCCTCCGCCGTCGGCGCCCGACGGCGGGGTGGTCGTCCAGGTGCACGCGACCGGTCTGTGCCTGTCCGACTGGCACGCCTGGGCGGGCCACGACCCGGACATCACCACCTTCCCCCACGTCCCCGGTCACGAGCTGGCGGGCACCGTGGCGGCGGTGGGCACCGGCGTCGGGCGCTGGCGGGTGGGCGACCGGGTCACCGCACCGTTCGTCGGCGGCTGCGGACGGTGCTCCTGGTGCCGCGCCGGGGAGTCGCAGGTCTGCCCGGACCAGACCCAGCCGGGCTTCACGCACCACGGCTCCTACGCCGAACAGGTCGTGCTGCACGCGGCGGACCACAACCTGGTGGCGCTGCCCGAAGACGTCACCGCCGTCGCGGCGGCGAGCCTCGGCTGCCGCTTCGCCACGGCATACCGCGCCGTCGTGCACCGTGCGCGGGTGCGGCCCGGCGAGCTGGTCGCCGTCGTCGGTGCCGGCGGGGTCGGACTGAGCGCCGTGATGGTGGCGGCCGCCCACGGCGCCCGGGTCGTCGCCGTCGACCGCAGCGCCGACGCCCTGCGCGCCGCGCGCGACGCCGGGGCGGAGCACACCGTGCTCGCCGACGGCACCACCGACGTGGCGGCGCAGGTGCTGGCGGCGTCCGACGGCGGCACGCACGTCGGGATCGACGCTGCCGGCTCGGAGGCGACCTGCGCCGTCTCGGTGCACGGGCTGCGTCGCCGGGGCCGGCACGTGCAGGTCGGGCTGATGCCCGCCGCGGCGGGGGCCGGTGAGACAGGCGGGGCAGGTGGGCATCCCCGGGTGCCGATGGACCGTGTCATCGCCTACGAGCTGGACCTGCTCGGCTCCCACGGCATGGCCGCGGCCGACTACCCCGAGATGCTGGCGCTCGTGGCGGACGGTTCCCTGCGGCCGCAGGACCTGGTGGGCCGGGTCGTCGGGCTGGACGAGGCCGCGAGGCTCCTGCCGTCGATGCGGGACGAGCCGCGGAGCGGTATGACCGTGCTGGACCCCCGCCGCTGACCACCCTCCCCTCGCCACCCGTTTTGCCGATGTCGGTAGTTTGTGCCGAGGTCGGCAGTGCGCACTGCCGACCTCGACACGAACTACCGACATCGGCAAAACGGTCATACGGTCGGATCGTGACCCGACTCATCGTCCGCCCGCCGTCCCCGCACCTCGCCGACGGCGAGCTGACCCACCTCGACCGGGTGCCCGTCGATGCCGCGCTCGCCCGTCGGCAGTGGGAGGACTACGTCGCCGTCTTCCGCGAGCGCGGCTGGACCGTGTCGGAGGCCGCTACGGCCGACGAGCACCCGGACGGCGTGTTCGTCGAGGACGGGGTCGTCGTCTTCGACCGCCTGGCCGTCATCACGCGGCCCGGGGCACCGTCGCGCCGCGGCGAGCTGGACACGCTGGTTCCCGTCGTCACGGGTCTCGGGCTCGACACGGCCGTGATCGAAGCACCGGCGACGCTCGACGGCGGGGACGTCCTCACGGTCGGGCGGACGGTCTACGTGGGCCGCAGCTCGCGGACGAACGATGCCGGGGTCGCCACCCTGCGCGAGCTGCTCGCCCCCCGCGGGTGGCAGGTCGTGGCGGTCCCCGTCACCCGGGTGCTGCATCTCAAGAGCGGCGTGACCGCCCTGCCGGACGGCACCGTCGTCGGGCACCCTCCCCTGGTGGACGACCCGACGGTCTTCGAACGGTTCCTCCCTGTCCCGGAGCCCGAGGGCAACGCCGTCGTCGTGCTCGACGAGGACACCGTCCTGATGTCCGCGAGCGCCCCGCGCACGGCCGGGCTGTTCCGCACCCGAGGTCTCGAGGTCCTCACCACACCCGTGTCCGAGCTCGAGAAGCTCGAGGGCTGCGTGACCTGCCTGTCGGTCCGCCTCCGCTGATCGTCGCCGCCGTGAGACAGGTCACCAGGCGCCTCCCGGCACGTCCGGGCAGGTCGGAGTAGACTGACGGCGGCCCGGAGCACGCGGTGCAGGCACCGTCCGAGAACGAAGGAGGTATCGCGCATGACTCGCAGCGAGCCTCCTAGTAGTCCGAGCCGCGACTGACCTCGGCTCGACACCGTCCGGTGCCCGCACCGGACGACGCCGTCGTCCCCCGTTCGATCGCGTCCCCTGACGCGACACCGCCTCAGTCGCGGGATCCACAGCACGCAGACCATCGTTCCTGCACGCCTGGGAGTCCCTCATGGCCTTCAGCTCACCTCGTTCGGCACGCCCCCGTCAGGTCCTCGGTGCCCTGCGCCCGCGACGCGGCGGGACGCCGGCCCCCAGCCCCGAGCCGTCGCCCCCGACGCCGATCCGCCCGCGCTCGGCGATCGTCGCCGCGGCGGTGTACGACGACGAGGGACATCGCACCGCTTCGTTCACGCGTCTCGCGGACACGTTCCGGACGCTGCGCTCGGCACCGGGCGGCATGGCGTGGATCGGGCTGGAGCGTCCTGACGAGCGCGAGCTGGCCGCGTTGGCACGGGAGTTCGACCTCCACCCGCTGGCCGTGGAGGACGCGATCCAGGCGCACCAGCGTCCCAAGATCGAGAGGTACGGCGACACGCTGTTCGTCGTCCTGCACGCGGCGCGCTACCTCGACTCCGTCGAGGAGGTGGAGTTCTCCGAGCTGCACGTCTTCATCGGGCCGGACTTCGTCGTCACGGTGCGGCACGGCGACTCCCCCGACCTGGCCGCCGTCCGCGCACGCCTGGAGTCGACGCCCCAGATGCTGGCCCGCGGCCCCGAGGCCGTGCTCTACGCGATCATGGACCGCATCGTCGACGACTACGCGCCGGTCGTGTCCGGGCTGGACTACGACATCGACCAGATCGAGGGCGAGGTCTTCTCCGGCGACGCGCAGGTGTCGCGACGCATCTACGAGCTGTCCCGCGAGGTCGTCGACTTCCAGCGCGCCGTGCGACCGCTGCAGAACGTCTGCCAGTCGCTGGCCAAGGGTGCCGAGAAGTACCGGGTGGACGACGAGATGCAGGCGTACCTGCGCGACGTCGCCGACCACCTCATCGAGGTCGCGGAGTCCGTCGAGACGTTCCGTGTCGCGCTGCGCGACATCCTCACGGTCAACGCCACGCTGGTGGCCCAGCGCCAGAACGAGGAGATGACGCACCTCACCGAGGTGTCGATCAAGCAGGGCGACGAGGTCAAGAAGATCTCCGGCTGGGCGGCCATCCTCTTCGCGCCGACCCTCGTCGGAGCGATCTACGGCATGAACTTCGATGCCATGCCCGAGCTGCACTGGGCGTTCGGCTACCCGTTCGCGCTCGTACTGATGCTTGCCGTGAGCATCGGCCTGTACGGGGTGTTCCGCTGGAAGAAGTGGATGTAGCCCGCGGGCTCAGGCGTCCAGCCAGCCGTGGTTCCGTGCGATCTGCTCGACGGCGGCGCGCACGGCCAGGACCTGCCGTCCGGTGAGGTCCCCGGCCGCGGCGAGCAGACGCTCGGTGAGCTCGGCACGCAGCTCGGCGGCCGACAGCACGTCGGCGAACCCGTCGTGCGCGCGGGGGCCGGCGGTGCCCACTACCGGCCCGTCGTCGGGCCGCGACCCGAGGGCCGCCTGCACGGCGTCGGCGACGGGAGAGCTCACGAGCTCGGCGCCGAGCGCCCGGGGCCCGCGGTCGCCCATCTCATGGGTGACGTCCACGACCGTGCCCACGGCCATCAGCGCCTTGTCGAAGTCGATGTCGTTGACGTGCAGGAACACGTCGTCGTCCAGGCCGTCCACCGCGACGAAGGCGTAGCCCTTGATCGCGTCGTACCGCACCACCTCGCCACGCACGGCCACCACCCCTCTCGACACCGTCCTGGGAGCATATCCCCGCGCCGGAGCACCGGCCCGACGGCGCGGCTCGCCTCGCCGTCGCCGCCCCGCCCGCTAGGGTCGGAGCGTGACCTCGACGCCCAGCGCCCCGGCCGGCCCGACCGTCCCCGTGCTGTCCCCAGCACTGCGGACGCTGCTCGTCCTGGCCGCGGGAGCCGTCGTCCTGGCCGCGGTCCATGTCGCCGCCGGGGTCCTCGCCCCGCTGTTCCTCGCCGTCGTGATCGTCATCATCTGCCACCCGGTGCGGTTCCCGCTCGAGGCCCGTGGGTGGCCAACCTGGGCGGCGAGCACCGCGGTCATCCTCGTCGCCTACCTCATCCTCGCCGCGCTCCTGGCGATGCTGGTCTGGGCCGGGTTCCGCTTCGCGGCGCTGGTGCAGAGCTACATCCCCCAGCTGGCCGACTCGGTCGCCGAGATCGAGGAGCAGCTCGCGGCGACCGGCATAGACACCCAGATCACCGAGACGGTGACCGCCTGGCTGCAGCCGGCCAACGTCCTGTCGGTGGCCGGCACCGTCAGCGGGACGGTCGTCACCGTCGGCACCGCGTTCTTCTTCGTCCTGGCGTACGCGGTCTTCATGGCCGTCGACGCCGCGCGCTACTCCACGGCGGCCCAGCACTTCGGTGCCACGCGCTCCGACGCGATCGACCGCACCACGCGGTTCAGCACCGGCGTGCGTCGCTACTACGTCGTCAACGCGACGTTCGGAGCGGTCGTCGCGGTCATCGACGGCGTGGCGCTCTGGCTGCTCGACGTCCCGGGCGCCGCCATCTGGGCGATCCTCGCGTTCGTCACCAACTTCGTGCCCAACATCGGGTTCGTGCTCGGCCTCATTCCACCGATGGTCATGGGATTCGTCGTCGGCGGGTGGCAGCTCGCGCTCGCCGTCGTCGCCGTGTACTGCGTGGTCAACGTGGTGCTGCAGGTCTTCGTCCAGCCGAAGTTCGTCTCCGACGCCGTCTCGCTCTCCCTCACCCTGAGCTTCGTCTCGGTGGTGTTCTGGACGTTCGTCATCGGTCCGCTCGGCGCGATCCTGGCCATCCCGCTGACGCTGCTGGTGCGAGCGCTCGTCCTGGAGGGCGACCCGCGGAACAACTGGCTGCGCTGGCTCTCCGGCGACGACGTGACCGACGACGTACCGGGCAGCGGTGTGCCGACCGGCGGCGCAGAGCGCCCCTCGTCCGCGGAGGCGGACGACGACCCCTCGGCCGCTCCCGGCACGCGGGACACCGTGCCCGAGCGGGACACCGCGGGGTAGTCGGCCGTCGTCAGGCGTCGTCGCGCACGAAGCGCACGATCCGCTGAGCCATCGCGTCGGGGTCCCACGAGTGCTCGGCGCCGGGAACTTCCTCCACCGCCCCGCGCGTGACGGCTCCGGCGATCCGCTCGGCCGCCACCGGCATCTCCGCGAAGGTCTGGGACCCGTAGGTGGCCAGGACGGGGATGGCGAGCTCCCGCAGGCGTTCGGTCTCCACGAGGTCCGTCGCCCGGACCAACGCCTGACCGTCCGCGCGCTGGCTGGCCGAGGCCCGCGCCAGGTTGTCGAAGTCGGGCGAGGCGCGCATGCCCTCGAGCCACTCGGGGGGCATGTCCTTCATGAACTGCTCCGTGGCGCCGACGTAGTCCTCGGCGTCGAGGCGGCGCTCGAACTCGGTGATCCACCTGGCGACGTCGTCCGCCGGGGCGGCGAGCGGCGCCTCCCACAGCAGCAGACCGGCGACCGGCAGCTCCGCGTCCGCGGCGCACAGGGCGAGCGCGGCGCCGGACGAGTGCCCGACCAGCACGGCGGGCGGCCCGGCCGCGTCGATCACCGCGGACAGCGCGTGCAGCTCACGGTCGAGGTCGAGCACGCCGTCGGCGGGGCTGACCCCGCGGCCGAGACGGTCGAGGACGACCGCCGTGAGCCCGTGCTCGGCGCAGAGCCTCGCCGTCCGGTCGGTGACGGGGTCGACCGGACGGAACGGGCCGGCGCCGGCGACGAACACGACGGCGGGGCCGCCCTCGCCGTAGCGGTCGAAGCCGATGCGATCACCGGTCACGCTCGTGACGTGCTGGGTCATCCGTGGTTCCTCCCTCGCCGGGCGGTGGCGCCCGGATCTCCTCCGCGACCGTAGCGCCTGCCACCCACACCGGCGACGTCAGCACGCGGGACGGCGCGGGCCGGTGCGCCCGTCGATGGTGGCCGCTACGCTGCGACGGCATGAGCCTCCCGACGTCCCACTCCGCGGTCGACCAGGTCCGGGCCGCCCTCCTCGCCGCCGACGCCGCGTCCGCCGCCGACGGCATCCGGTGGTTCGACGACGCGGTCACCACGGCCTCGGCCGCCGCCCGGGCGCTGGGGGTCGACGTCGGCGCGATCGCGAACTCGCTGGTGTTCACCCTGGACGGTGACCCGCTGCTCGTCCTGACCTCCGGCGCGCACCGCGTGGACACCGCGTTCCTCGGCGAAGGGCTCGGCGGCCACGTCGGGCGCGCGTCGAAGGAGCTGGTCAAGGGGGCGACCGGCCAGGTGATCGGCGGCGTCGCGCCGCTGGGGCACCCCACTCCGGTGCGGACCCTCGTCGACACGGCCCTGGCGTCCTTCGACGAGATCTGGGCCGCGGCCGGGCACGCACGCACCGTGTTCCCGACCACGTTCGACGAGCTTGTGCGGATCACCGGCGGCGAGCCCACCCCGGTCGAAGCGCCTGCCGCCATCACGGACTGAGAGGAGAAGGACCGTGGCGTGCCGTCTCAGCGAGCTCGTCCTCGACTGCCACGACCCGAGGCGTGGAAAGCTCCCGCTGCACATCGACGTCAACGCCACCGACCGCGACCAGGACGCCGAGCTCGAACGCCTCCTGGGCATCGGTGCGCGCCGGGCCGACGTCGGCCGGACCGGCAAGGAGCCGTGGCACGTCCTCGCCGACCCCGAGGGCAACGAGTTCTGCCTGCTCCGCGCCCGCCTCGACCCCGTCTGAACCGCCCTAGTGCGACTCGGACGACGTCTCGTCCTGCACTCCGGCGAGGACGCGGCCGTCGGGGTCGCCGGAGCGTCGGGCGCGCAGGCGGGACGGCGCCGGCCACGGCAGCACGTGCCGCTCGACCGGCGCGTCGATCGCGCCGAAGTCGTCGGTCTGCACCACGACCTGGTCGGGGGTGACCTCCACGATCCGGACGCGCAGCGGCCCGCCCTCGGTCTCGAGCATCCACGGGTCGGCGAACCACGCCAGGCTGGTCGCGTCGAGCGCCTCCTCGGCGGCCAGCCAGTCGACCGGCCCGGTCAGGTCGTGACCCAGCAGCGAGACGGCCACCCAGTCGTCGCCGTCGGGCCGGATCCAACCGACGACCTCACGGTCGCCGGGTCGCCGGTGCTCGATCCACTCCGCAGGCAGCATGCGGCTCACGCTAGCGACCGGGCCGCCGTCCGGCCATCAGTTTTCCTGCCGCGCCGCCCCGGCGCGACCGTCCGCGAGGCCGCGCGCGTACGCCTCGGCCGTCCCCTCCCGGAAGAGGTCGTCGGGTCCACCGCGCACGAGGCTGCGTGCCCCCGCGCCGTCGCCCGCCGGACCGTCCCCCGCCAGCACGTACCGTCCCACGCCGCGCACCACCGCCACGGCTCGTCCGCTCGCCTTGCCACGGACCAGCTCGGAGGCCGCGGCGATCTCGTCGGCGACGGCGGCGACGGTGACCGACAGCTCCCTGCCGTGGGTGTCGGCCCCGCCCCGCAGGTCGTCGACGACGGTCACGCCGGCCGCACCGATCGCGATGTCGGTCAGCCCGTCCCGCCACGGGCGACCGGCGGTGTCGGTCACGACCACGCCGAGGCGGTCGACCCCGAACCGCTCACGCAGCGCCGCGCGCAGCGCCCGCGCGGACGCGTCCGGGTCGAGGGGCAGCAGCAGCACGGTCCCCTCGGGGGTGTTCGAGGCGTCCACGCCCGCGGCCGCCATCACCAGCCCGAGCCGGTTCTCGACGATCCGCAACGGCGGCAGGCCCGCGGGCCGCTCGCGGGTGGCCACGACGCGCACCGTCTCGTCGGTGATCGCCTGCTCCCGGTCGTCGGCACGGACCACCCGGCCCTCGGCCTTCGAGACGATCTTGGACGTGACGACGACGACGTCGCCCTCTGCCAGGGCGTCGCCGGAGCGTTCCGCATCGCTCGCCAGCAGGTCGCCGACCAGCACCGCGAGGTCGTCGCCGGGGCGCACCTCGCGCAGGCCGGCCGGCGCCCAGAGCGTCAGGCGGGCGCCGTCGAGCGGCACGGTGCCGTGCCCGCCCGGGGACTGCGGCCGGTTCACCGGACGAGCTTCGGCAGCACCTCGCGGCCGAAGGTCTCGATCCACTCGCGCTGGTTGCGGCCCACGTTGTGCAGGTAGATGCGGTCGAACCCGAGGTCGACGTACTTCTGGATGGCCTCGCGGTGCTTGTCGGGGTCGGCGGAGACCACCATGCGGCCCTCGAAGTCCTCCGGACGGACCAGCTTGGCCATCTGGGCGAAGTCGTGCGGTGAGCGGATGTCCGCCTTGGGAAACTTCATGCCGCCGTTGGGCCACTCGGTCATGGCGTTCGTCATGGCCTCCTCGTCCGTCTCGGCCCAGGACATGTGCACCTGCAGCACCTTGGGCATCGGCTCGGGGTCGCGGCCGACCTCGCGCGCACCCGAGTCGAACCGGCCGAAGAGCATCTCGATCTTCTCCAGCGGGGCGCCGACCGTGATGAGCCCGTCGGCGTGCTTGCCGGCGCGCTTGGCCGTGACGGGCCCGGCGGTGGCGACCAGGATCTCCGGGGCGACCTCCGGCATGGTCCACAGCCGGGTCGACTCCATCTTGTAGAACTGGCCGGAGTGCTTGACGTCCTTGCCCTCCAGCCCGGAGGCGAAGAGCTTCTTGATGATGTCGATGGCCTCGAACATCCGGTTGATGCGCTCCGGCGCCTCGGGCCAGTAGCCCGCGGTCACGTGCTCGTTGAGCGCCTCCCCCGAACCGAGGCCCAGCCAGTGCCGGCCGGGGTACATCGCGGCGAGCGTCGCCGAGGCCTGCGCGACCATGGCCGGGTGCCAGCGGAAGGTGGGAGCGGTGACCCCCGGGCCGAGATCGCCGCGCGTGCGCTCGCCGAGCGCGCTCAGCACGTTCCACACGAAGGCCGCGTGGCCCTGCTGCGGCACCCAGGGCTGGAAGTGGTCGGCGGCCATGACGCCGGAGAAGCCGTGCTCCTCCGCGTAGGCCGAGAGGTCGACGACCTCGGTGGGGTGGAACTGCTCGAGCATCGCGGCGTAGCCGACGGTGAGATCAGAAGCCATGCGTCCGAGCGTATCCCTCACCACCCGGGGGCCGGTCGTGGAGATCCTTGGCGAAGAAGTGCGTGGCGTGCGGGTTGTCGTTGTACCGCTCGACGGCGCGGTACCCGGCGCGCTCGTACATGGCGACGGCCTCGGCCAGCGTCCCGTTCGTGTCGAGCCGCACGGTGGTGTGGCCCAGGTCTCCCGCGACGCCCTCCAGGTGGCGCAGCAGCCGCGAGCCGAGGCCGGCGCCGCGCCACTCCGGGTGCACCCACGTGCGCTTGATCTCGCCGGCGCCGCCGCCGAGCGGTTGCACTCCCCCGCAGGCGACCGGGACGCCGTCGCTGGTGGCGACGACGAAGGCGCCGTCCGGTGCCCGCAGCCCCTCCGTGCCCGCGGCGAGGTCCCCCACCGCGAAGCCGCCGGGAAACCGCTCGTCGAGCTCGTCGACGTAGGCCCGGACGGCGGCGAGCGCAGCCGGGTCCGTCGGTTCCACCTGCTCGATCCGGACGGTGGCCGCACGGACCAGCAGGTCGGCCTCGGCCAGCGCGGCCGCCAGCCGGGCCCGCTGACGGTCGGTCAGCGGTGCGACCAGGCGGCGCGCGCGCTCGCCCGAGCGTCGCTCGAGCTCGTCCCACGCCCGCCGTCCGGCCGGGGTGAGGTGCACGCGCCGTCGACGGCGGTCGTCCGGGTCGGGCTCCACGGACACCAGCGCGTCGGACTCCAGGCGCCGCAGCAGCCGACTCAGGTAGCCCGAGTCGAGCTGGAGGCGGGCGCGCAGGTCGCGGGTGGTGCCGGCCTCCACGCCGATCTCGTAGAGGAGCCGGGCCGTGCCGAGCGGCATGCCGAGGCCGAGGAACGACTCCTCCAGCACGCCGATGCGCTGGGTGTAGCTGCGGTTGAAGCGGCGGACCACCTCGACGTGCTGCGGCACGTCGGGCGCGTCAAGGCCGGCCGGTGCGGACGGAGGGGAGGCCATACCTCTGATCATAGTCAGAGGATTTCGTGCTACGGAATCCGTGACGAGGACGGAGCACGATCTGGGACAATGGCTGACCATGAGCGACTTCCCGAGCACCGGGGCCCGCGCGCAGTCCGACGCGGCCCTCGCACAGACCTCCGCACCCACCACCGGAACCGGTCAGGCCGGCGACGTCGTGCGCGCGGTGGTCCGGGAGGTACCCGAGAAGGTCAGCACCGACGGTCTCGAGCAGAAGTTCGACGAACGCTGGTCGGCGGAGGGCACGTTCGCCTTCGACCGCGCTGCGACCCGCGAGCAGGTCTACTCGATCGACACCCCGCCGCCCACCGTCTCCGGCTCCCTGCACGTCGGTCACGTGTTCAGCTACACCCACACCGACGTCGTCGCCCGCTTCCGGCGCATGCGTGGCAAGGAGGTCTTCTACCCCATGGGGTGGGACGACAACGGCCTGCCCACCGAGCGTCGCGTCCAGAACTACTTCGGTGTGCGGTGCGACCCCTCCCTGCCCTACACCGAGGACTTCCAGCCTCCGCACGAGGGCACCGACGGCAAGAACGTCAAGCCCGCAGACCAGGTCCCGGTCAGCCGCCGCAACTTCATCGAGCTCTGCGAGCGCCTCACCGCCGACGACGAGCGTCAGTTCGAGGAGCTGTGGCGCCGGCTCGGACTGAGCGTCGACTGGTCGCAGACCTACCAGACGATCGACGCGACGTCACGTGCTGCCTCGCAGCGGGCGTTCCTGCGCAACCTCGAGCGCGGCGAGGCCTACCAGGCCGAGGCGCCGGGCCTGTGGGACGTGACGTTCCAGACGGCGGTCGCCCAGGCCGAGCTCGAGGCGCGCGAGCACCCGGGCCACTACCACCGCGTGGCGTTCCACCGCGCCGGTCCCGAGGGCGCACCGGCCCAGCCCGTCTACATCGAGACGACCCGGCCGGAGCTGCTGCCCGCCGTCGTCGCCCTCATCGCCCACCCGGACGACGAGCGCTACCAGGACCTCTTCGGCACCACGGTGACGTCGCCGCTGTTCGGCGTGGAGATCCCGGTGCTGGCACACCCGGCCGCCGCGATGGACAAGGGTGCCGGCATCGCGATGTGCTGCACGTTCGGCGACCTGACCGACGTGCAGTGGTGGCGCGAGCTGCGGCTGCCGACCCGGTCCGTCATCGGACGCGACGGCCGGCTGCACCGCGAGACGCCGGAGTGGATCGCCGCGGGCCCTGGTGCCGAGCTCTACGCCGAGGGCCTCGCCGGCAAGACCACCTTCAGCGCCCGCAAGGCCGTCGTCGAGGCGCTCGTCGAGTCCGGCGACCTGGACGGCGAGCCGAAGGCCACCCAGCGGATGACGAACTTCTACGAGAAGGGCGACAAGCCCCTCGAGATCGTCACCTCGCGCCAGTGGTACATCCGCAACGGCGGCCGGGACTGGGACGAGCGCGACCTGAAGGCGGAGCTGCTCGCCCGCGGCAAGGAGCTCGACTTCCACCCCGACTTCATGCGCGTGCGCTACGAGAACTGGGTCGGCGGGCTGAACGGGGACTGGCTCGTCTCCCGGCAGCGGTTCTTCGGCGTGGCGGTGCCGATCTGGTACCCCGTGGACGAGGACGGCAGCATCGACCACGACCACCCGATCGTGCCCACCGAGGCCGACCTTCCGGTGGACCCGACGTCGCAGGCACCCGCAGGCTACGACGAGTCCCAGCGCGGTGTGCCCGGCGGCTTCGTCGGCGACGCCGACGTCATGGACACCTGGGCGACCTCCTCGCTGACGCCGCTCCTCGTCTCCGGCTGGGAACGTGACGCCGACCTGTTCGCGCGCGTCTATCCGATGGACCTGCGTCCGCAGGGCCAGGACATCATCCGTACCTGGCTGTTCTCCTCGGTGGTGCGTTCGCACCTGGAGTGCGGTGTCCTGCCCTGGAAGAACGCGGCGATCAGCGGCTGGATCCTCGACCCGGACCGCAAGAAGATGTCCAAGTCCAAGGGCAACGTCGTCACCCCGATGGACCTGCTCGTCGAGCACGGCTCGGACGCGGTGCGCTACTGGGCCGCCGCGGCGCGCCTGGGCACCGACGCGGCCTTCGAGGTGGGGCAGATGAAGATCGGTCGCCGGCTGGCGATCAAGGTCCTCAACGCCTCGAAGTTCGCTCTCACCTTCGGCGTCGACCCGGAGACGGGTGCGGGCGAGATCGTCCTCGACCCCGACGCGGTGACGGTCCCGCTCGACCGCGCGATGCTCGCCGGCCTGGCCGACGTCGTCGACCAGGCCACCGCTGCGCTGGAGGCCTACGACCACACGCGGGCGCTCGAGATCACCGAGTCGTACTTCTGGGCGTTCTGCGACGACTACCTCGAGCTCGTCAAGGATCGCGCCTACGGCGCGGGCGCCACCGCGGACGACCTTTCGGCCGAGACCGTGTCGGCACGCACCGCGCTGGCGATCGCCCTCGACGTGATGCTGCGCCTGCTGGCACCGTTCATCCCGTTCGCCACCGAGGAGGTCTGGTCCTGGTGGCGCACCGGGTCCGTGCACCGTGCCGAGTGGCCGACGGCGGAGCCGCTGCGGGCGGCGGCCGACGGCGCGGACGCGCTGGACCTCACCGCGGCCGGGCATGCGCTCGCCTCGCTGCGCAAGCTGAAGTCCGCGGCGAAGGTCTCCATGAAGACGCCGATCCTGTCCGCGACGGTCGCGGTACCCGCCGGGCTCCTGCCCGGGGTACGGGCGGCGATCGACGACGTCCGCGGTGCCGGCCGCGCCACCGGCGATCTCGAGCTGGTCGAGGCGACCGCGGGCCAGGGCGACCCGGACGTGCAGGGCGGGATCGTCGTCCTGCGTCACGAGCTCGGCGAGCCGCCGGCCAAGAAGCCGCGCGGCTGAGAGCGCAGGTCGCACGGCCCGGGGGAGGCCGTCCGGCGCACGAACGTCAGACGCGAAGTGCAGGGCGCCCAGCGCCCGTGAACGCGATCGTGCGCCGGACGGCCTCCCCCGGGGCTCACCGGACCTACAGGGCCCGCAGCCGTCCCCCGTCACCGCTCATCGAGGCGGCCGACTCGTGCGGGGTGCCGTCGTCCTCCCACCGGAGCGTCGCGCCGACCCCGTCCATCAGCTCCACCGACCCCTGCGGGGCGAAGACCAGTCCGGAGTCCTGGCCGACCGCCGCTCGCATCAGGGCCGAGGCCACGGGTAGCTCCTCCAGGCCCTCGTTGACCCCCAGCCCCTCGAGCTGAGCCCTGGCGACGCCGATGTGGAGCGGGTCCGGGCCGATCCAGAGCTGTCGGCCGTTCAGCAGCGAGCCGGCGTCCGGGCCGTTCTCGGCGCCGTCGGTCCACGACCGCAGGGCGCGCGCCGCGTCGTCCGCCAGCTGCTCGGACAGCACGAGGTGCTTGACCTGGCCACGTGACAGCACGGCGACGACGTCCTCGACACCGGCGACGGCGCCGCTGTCCCGCCCGAGCCCTTCGCGCAGCTCTGCGAGCACCTGCTCGCTGCGCCGGGCGCGGAACGAGTCGAGGGCGTCGGCCACGGCCTCGGCGAACGCCTCCTGGTGCACCCCGGCGTCACGCCCTCCCCCGGCGACCTCGACGGTCACCTCGGTCGCCTGCTGGCCGAGCTCGCCGCGGACCAGGTTGACGGCCCGGACGTCGCCGGTGAGCAGCACGACCTCGGGACGCTGGGAGGCGACCCTCCGGTCGATCTCGCCGGCGACCGCCTCGGCGTTGCGGCGCCAGGAGTCCTCCGCCCGCGACTCGATGGTGGCGCGCTTCGTCGACGTGCTCGACGTCTTGGACAGCTCGTCGTGCCCACCCTCGAACGTGTCGGGCTCACCGGTGCGGGCACCATCGGTGCCGACCGGGAAGAAGTCCGCGCCCTGGCGGTCCACCGCGACGCAGAGGGCGTCCACCGCCTCGTCGGCGGAGCGGGCCGCCTGGAGCAACGAGGGCACGCGGTGCCAGACGGCGGCCATGACCGAGGGCGGTTCGCGCAGCACCCGGTCGACGAGCACCCCGCCGGCGTCCGCGATGAGCACCCGTCCGTGGGGTCCCCGGACCCGGGTGGGGCGGCCGACCGCCTCGTCGAGCTCGGCCAGGACGGGGTCCGGTGCGCCCTGCTTCGACAGGTTCTTGCGCATCGCCCGCCAGCGGTTCGCCACGTCCCGGTCGCCGGCCTCGACCGATCGCGTCGCGTCCAGATAGACGGTGGCGAACGGGCCGGGGTGGCCGACCAGGGGCTTGATCCATTCGATCGTCATGCAGGGTCTCCCTCGCGTCGGTCGACTGTGCCTCCCAGCGTGCGACGAATCCCCGCAGTGCGCCACCTCGGATCTGCTACCTCGGACCCCTTCAACTGTAGGTGTCGAGCGGGGGCGCGTTCCCCGCGCGACGCCCGGCCTCGTGCTCGGCGGCGATGCGCTCGTGGTGGCGGATGACCTCCGAGACGATGAAATGACGGAACTCCTCGGCGAACTGCGGGTCGAGGCCCGCGCCGGCGGCGATGGTCTTGAGCCGCTCGATCTGCTGGCGGTCCCGCTGCGGGTCGGCCGGCGGGAGACCGTCCGTGGCCTTGAGCTCGCCCACCCGCTCGGTCGCCCGGAACCTCTCGGCCAGCAGGTGCACCAGCGCCGCATCGATGTTGTCGATCGTGCTGCGCAACGCGAGGATCTCGGGCGGGAGGGCCCGGCCGGTCTCGGGGACGGGTGCTTCGTCGAAGGGCTGAGCCATGCCTCGATCCTACGGTCGCCGGTCCCTGCCCGCGGCCGTGACCGGCATGTGACCTTCGCCGTGTAGTGTCCTGCAGGCTCCGCGCCCGGGGCCGCACCGCCCGTAGCCGGAGACCACTCTCGATGAACCATGCCGCGACGCCCAGCCTCGTGGAGGTACCCGCGGGCACCAGCATCACCACCCTGCTCGCCGACCGGGTCGACCGGACCGGCCACGGACCGCTCCTCGAGCGGCGTGACGGGCGCACCTGGACTCCCGTCTCCGCCCACGAGTTCGACGCGGACGTCCTCGCCGTGGCGCGCGGCCTGGTCGCCCTCGGCGTGGGTCCCGGCGACCGTGTGGCGATCATGAGCCGCACCCGGTACGAGTGGACGCTGCTCGACTTCGCGATCTGGACGGCCGGCGCCGTCCCGGTCCCCGTCTACGAGACCAGCTCGCCCGAGCAGGTGCACTGGATCCTGTCGGACGCCCGGGTGCGGCTCGCCGTCGTGGAGACGCCCGCGCACGCCGACGCCGTCGGGCAGGTCGACGCGGACCTGGGCGACCTCGAGCGGGTCCTCGTGCTCGACGGCGGCGCCTGCGGCCGGCAGGACACGGCGCTGGCGACGCTCCGCGCGGCCGGGCGCAGCGTGTCGAACCGCGACCTCCTCGCCCGGCGGGACGCCGTCGGCCCCGACGACCTCGCCACGATCGTCTACACCTCCGGATCGACCGGCCGGCCCAAGGGCGCGGAGCTGACGCACCGGGCATTCTGCCACCTGGCCCTCAACGCCCAGCAGGCGCTGCCCGACGTCGTCGCCGCCCGGGACGCACGGACCCTGCTGTTCCTGCCGCTCGCGCACGTCTTCGCCCGCCTCATCCAGGTCGCAGCGATCGCGGGCACCACGGTCGTGGGGCACTCGGGCGACGTGAAGAACCTGGTGCCGGACCTGCGCTCGTTCCGGCCGACCTACCTTCTCGCGGTCCCACGCGTCTTCGAGAAGGTCTACCACGCCGCCGAGCAGTCGACGGGCGGCGGTCTGCGCGGCCGGCTCTTCGCCTGGTGCGCGCAGGTGGCGACGGAGTGGTCGCGGGCCCTGGACGACGGCGGACCGGGTCTCGCGCTGCGGCTGCGGCACGCGGTCGCCGACCGGCTCGTCCTCGCCCGACTGCGCGCCGCCATGGGCGGACGGGTGCGCCACGCGATCTCCGGGGGCGCCCCGCTGGGCGAGCCGCTCGGACACTTCTTCCGGGGGGCGGGCGTGAGCGTCCTCGAGGGCTACGGTCTGACCGAGACGACCGCCCCGCCGGCGGTCAACCTGCCGGGGTCGATGACCGTCGGGACGGTCGGCCCGCCGTTCCCCGGCACGGAGATCCGGATCGCACCTGGCGGAGAGGTCCAGGTCCGGGGACCGCACGTCATGCGCGGATACACGAACGACCCCGCGCGCACGGCGGAGACATTCGACGGGGACTGGTTCCGCACGGGCGACCTGGGGACTCTCGACGCGTCCGGCCACCTGAGGCTCACCGGCCGCGCCAAGGAGATCATCGTGACGGCCGGCGGGAAGAACGTGGCTCCCGGACCGCTCGAGGACCGGGTGCGCGCCCACGCCCTGGTGTCCCAGGCGGTCGTGGTGGGTGACGACCGACCGTTCGTCGCGGCGCTGCTCACCCTGGACGCCGAGCTGCTCGCCGGCTGGCTCGCGGCGCGGGGACTGCCCCGGACGGACGCCCGCACGGCGCGGCACCAGCCGGAGGTGCTCGCCGCGCTGCAGTCAGCGGTCGACGACGCGAACTCGACGGTCTCGAGAGCCGAGCAGATCCACGCGTTCCGGGTGCTGGACTCCGACCTGACCGAGTCCCGCGGTCACCTCACACCGTCGATGAAGGTCCGCCGGACCGCCGTCGTCAAGGACTTCGCCGACGAGATCGACGCGATCTACGGTTGATCCCGGGGCGAGGCGTCAGGCCGACTTGCGGTTGCGCACCGGCCCGGAGGTCCGCGGCACGATCGTCGGGTTCACGTTCTCCTCGACCACGTCGCGCGTGACCACCACGCCCTCGACGTCGTCACGGCTCGGCACGTCGAACATCACCTGCTGGAGGACCTCCTCCATGATGGCCCGGAGCCCGCGGGCCCCCGTACCTCGCAGCAGCGCCTGCTCGGCGATGGCGTCGATCGCGTCGTCGGCGAACTCGAGGCGCACCCCGTCGATCTCGAACATGCGCTGGTACTGCTTGACGAGCGCGTTGCGCGGCTCCGTCAGGATCCGGACCAGGGCCTCCCGATCGAGCGGCGACACCGAGGCGATGACCGGCAGGCGTCCGATGAACTCGGGGATCAGCCCGTACTTGTGCAGGTCCTCGGGCCGGACCTCGGAGAACAGGTCCTCGTTGACGCTCGACTCCATCGGCGCGGAGAACCCGATCCCCCGCTTGCGGGCGCGGGCGGCGATGAGGTCGTCGAGCCCCGCGAACGCGCCGGCCACGATGAACAGGACGTTCGACGTGTCGATCTGGATGAACTCCTGGTGCGGGTGCTTGCGCCCGCCCTGCGGCGGCACCGACGCGCTGGTGCCCTCGATGATCTTCAGCAGCGCCTGCTGCACGCCCTCGCCGGAGACGTCGCGCGTGATCGAGGGGTTCTCCGCCTTGCGGGCCACCTTGTCGACCTCGTCGATGTAGATGATGCCCGTCTCGGCCTTCTTGACGTCGTAGTCGGCGGCCTGGATGAGCTTGAGCAGGATGTTCTCGACGTCCTCTCCCACGTAGCCCGCCTCGGTGAGGGCCGTGGCGTCCGCGATGGCGAACGGGACGTTGAGCAGCTTGGCGAGGGTCTGGGCCAGGTACGTCTTGCCGGTACCGGTGGGGCCGATCAGCAGGATGTTCGACTTGGAGATCTCGACGGAGTCGTCGTCGTCCTTGGCCGGTGGTGGGGCCTGGACCCGCTTGTAGTGGTTGTACACCGCGACGGCGAGCGCCCGCTTCGCCGGCTCCTGCCCGATCACGTACTGCTCGAGGAACGCGAAGATCTCGCGCGGCTTGGGCAGCTCGGTCATCCCGACCTCGGTGGCCTCGCCGAGCTCTTCCTCGATGATCTCGTTGCACAGGTCGATGCACTCGTCGCAGATGTACACGCCCGGCCCGGCGATGAGCTTCTTGACCTGTTTTTGAGACTTGCCGCAGAACGAGCACTTGAGCAGGTCTGCGCCGTCACCGATTCGAGCCACCTCGGGCCTCCTTGTCTCGTGCAGGGCCGTCTCGTGCAGGTCCTTCGCCCATTCCACACCACACGGGCCCCGTTGTCAGCACGATAGGCCCGGTGTGGCGCGACCCGAGGCAACCGACGAGCGTCGGCACCCCGGGTCGCGCCGCGGGTCTCACCCCACGGCGGCCTCGCTCAGCGTTCGAGCTGGGCGGCCTTGCGGGACTCGAGCACCTGGTCCACCAGGCCGTAGTCCTTGGCCTGCGCGGCCGTGAGGATCTTGTCCCGCTCGATGTCGTCGCGGATCTGGCTCACGTCCTTGCCGGTGTGCTCGGCGAGGGTCGTCTCCAGCCACTCACGCATCCGGATGAGCTCGTTGGCGTGGATCTCGATGTCGGAGGCCTGCGCGTAGCCACCGTTCTCCATCGCCGGCTGGTGGATCAGCACGCGGGCGTTGGGCAGCGCGAGACGCTTGCCCCGCTGCCCGGCGGCGAGCAGCACGGCCGCCGCCGACGCCGCCTGGCCCAGGCACACCGTCTGGATCTGCGGCTTGATGAACTGCATCGTGTCGTACAGCGCCGTCATGGCCGTGAACGACCCGCCCGGCGAGTTGATGTAGATCATGATGTCGCGGTCGGGGTCCTGGGACTCCAGGACCAGCAGCTGCGCCATCACGTCGTCGGCGGAGGCGTCGTCGACCTGGACGCCCATGAAGATGATGCGGTCCTCGAACAGCTTGGTGTACGGGTCCTGGCGCTTGAAGCCGTACGGCGTGCGCTCCTCGAACTGGGGCAGCACGTAGCGGGCGGTCGGCGCACCGGCAGGCATCGCGACGCCACCCGGGCGTGCGGCGCCACCGGCGAGGCGCTCGGCCGTCATGGCGAACTGGTACTCGGGCGAGTGGCTCATGGTTCTCCTCGGAACAAGAAAGGTCTGGCGACCGGAGGTCGATGGGTGGTGTCAGCCGGCGTTGGTGCCACCGCCACCGGCGACCGACGACGCCGTGTCGACCACGCGGTCGACGAAGCCGTACTCGAGCGCCTCGGTCGCCGTGAACCAGCTGTCGCGGTCGTTGTCCTTGAGGATCTTCTCGAGCGGCTGCCCCGTCTGCTCCGCCGTGAGCTCGGCCAGCACCTTCTTCATGTGCATGATGAGCTGGGCGCCGATGCGCACGTCTGTCGCGGTGCCGCCGACACCGCCCGAGGGCTGGTGCATCAGCACGCGGGCGTGGGGCGTGATGTAGCGCTTGCCCTTCGCGCCGGAGGACAGCAGGAACTGCCCCATCGACGCGGCCATGCCCATGGCCACCGTGGCGACATCCGGCTGGATGAACTGCATGGTGTCGTAGATCGCCATGCCCGCCGTGATGGAGCCACCCGGGGAGTTGATGTAGAGGTAGATGTCCTTGTCGGGGTCCTCGGCCGCCAGGAGCATCAGCTGGGCGCAGATCGCGTTGGCGTTGTCGTCGCGCACCTCCGAACCCAGCCAGATGATGCGCTCCCTGAGGAGCCGGTTGTAGATGGAGTCGTTGAGGCCCAGGCCCTGTCCTTCGGACCGGGCCTCGGGTGCCGCCTGGTCCACCTGCAGCAGGTCGTTCACGTCCGTCTCCTTCGGTTCGCTGTCGCTCGACCCTAACGCGCCCGACCGGCACGAAGAGTCCCCGGTACGCCCTGTTTCGCTGCGGGCGCACAGGCCACCACCGGGGACGACGACGGCCCGCACCTCCGTCGTGGGAGGGGCGGGCCGTCGTCGTCGTGGGAGGAGGCTCAGGCCTTGGCCTGCTCCTCGGTCGACTCGCCCTCGGAGGTCTCCTCCGTGGCGGTCTCCTCCTCGGCGGCGTCCTCGGCCGCTGCGGCCTCGGCCGCGTCGTCCTCGGCCGTGCCGATGAACTCGGTCAGGTCGACGACGTTGCCGTCGCCGTCCTTGACCTCGATGTCACGCAGCGCGACGGCGAGAGCCTTGGAGCGCGCGACCTCGCCGACCATCGCGGGGATCTGCCCGCCCTGGTCGAGGGTCTGGATGAACTGCTGCGGCTCCATGCCGTACTGCTGGGAGGCCTGCACCAGGTACTCGATGAGCTCGCCCTGGCCCACCTGGACCTTGAGCTCCTCGGCGAGGGTGTCGAGCAGGATCTGGTTCTTGATCGCCTTGGTGGCGTCCACGGTCACCTCGGCGCGGTGCTCCTCGTCCTCCAGGCGCTCCTCCTGCTCGAGGTGGCGGTGCACCTCGGCCTCGACGACGCCCTGCGGCACGGGGATCTCGACGGCCTCGAGGAGCTTCTCGAGCAGGGCGTCGCGGGCGGCGACGGCCTGGTTCGACGTCTTGGAGGACGCGACCTGTTCGCGCAGGTCCGCCTTCAGCTCGTCGAGCGTGTCGAACTCCGACGCCATCTGCGCGAAGTCGTCGTCCGCCTCGGGCAGCTCGCGCTCCTTGACGGAGGTGGCGGTGACCGTGACGGTCGCCTCGTCACCGGCGTGCTCGCCGCCGGCAAGGTTCGAGGTGAAGGTCGTCGTCTCGTCGGCGGACAGGCCGGTGAGGGCCTCGTCCAGGCCCTCGAGCATGTTGCCCGCGCCGATCTGGTAGGAGACGCCGGAGACCGAGTCGATCTCCTCGTCACCGATGACGGCCTTGAGGTCGATGACGATGTAGTCGCCCTCGACGGCGGGACGGTCGACGCCCACGAGGGTGCCGAAGCGCTCGCGCAGGGAGTCGAGCCGCTCGTCGACGTCGGCGTCGGCGACCTCGGTCGACTCGACGGTCAGCTCGAGGCCGGACAGCTCGGGCAGCGTGAGCTCGGGGCGGACCTCGACCTCGGCGACGAAGGCGAGCTGGCCCTCGCCGGCCTTCTCCGGGACCTCGGTGACCTCGACCTCGGGCTGGCCCAGCGGGCGCAGCTCGCTCTCGTTGACGGCGTCGCGGTAGAAGCCCGACAGGCCCTCGTTGACGGCGTGCTCGACGACGGCACCCCAGCCGACCCGCTGATCGATGATGCGCGGGGGGACCTTGCCCTTGCGGAAGCCCGGGATGTTCACCTGCTCCGCGATGTGCTTGTAGGCGTGGTCGATGCTCGGCTTGAGCTCGTCGTACTCCACCTCGACGGTCAGCTTGACCTTGGTGGGGTCCAGGGTCTCGACGGCGCTCTTCACTTCGATGGTCTCCAACGTGTCGGGTGCGTGCGCGCGCGTCTCGCCGGTGGGTGCCGGGCTGTGTGCTGCGGCGCTGGATGCTGTGCTGTGGACGTGCTCTGTGTGAACCGGAGCCCATACGGCAGGCGTACGGGCAACCCGTCGATCATACGCCACACGGCCTTGCGGCCGGCACGGCCGGACGGCGTGCGGCGGTGGCGTCCGCCACTGTCGCGCGCGACCCACCGTCAGCCCTTCGCACGGGGCCGGACCCGCGTGTGCGCACGCTGGCCCTCCTTGCCGAACAGGCTGAGCAGCTCGACCGCGCCGTCGGCGGCGGGTCCGAACCAGTGCGGCACCCGGGTGTCGAACTCCGCGGCCTCACCCGGTCCCATGACGAGGTCGTGGTGCCCCAGGACCAGCCGGAGCCGGCCGCTCAGCACGTAGCACCACTCGTAGCCCTCGTGGGTACGCAGGTCGGGGGCGCCGGACCGGGCACCGGCCTCGATGATCAGCTTGTAGGCGCCGATCTCCGCGGCGCCGGGGGTCAGCGCGATAGAGGTGACCCCGTCGGCCGTCACCGGTTCCGGATGCACGCGCGGGTCACCCGTGGCGGGCGCGTCCACCAGGTCGTCGAGGGCGACCCCGTGAGCCCGCGCCAGCGGCAGCAGCAGCTCGAGGGAGGGCTTGCGCAGACCTGACTCGAGCCGCGACAGGGTGCTGACGGAGATGCCGGTCTGCGCGGCCAGCGTCACGAGGGTCACGCCGCGCTCGGCGCGCAGGGTCCGCAACCGCGGCCCGACGGTTCCGAGGGCCGCAGCGAGGTCGGTACCGGTCGGGCCGTGGTGGTCGTGATGGTCGTGGTGCGCCATGCCACCATGTTGCCATCCCGGCAACACCTCTTGCGCGGCAAGAGAACCATTCTCATGGTGGCCTGATGAACGACACTCTGGAGCAGACCTACGACGTGCTGGTGATCGGCGGAGGCCCCGCCGGACTCAGCGGCGCCCTCACCCTGGCGCGCGCCCGATGGCGCGTCGCCGTGATCGACGCGGGAGAGCCGCGCAACGCCCCGGCGGCGGGGATCCACGGACTCCTCGGTCACGACGGCGTGCCGCCCGCCGACCTCCTCGCGGCCGGGCGCGGCGAGGTGCGGGCAGCGGGCGGGCTCGTCGTCGAGGCACGGGCGGTGCAGATCGTGCGCGACGACGGCGGCACCCATCCGTTCGCGGTCACGCTCGACGACGGCCGGGTGGCCCGGGCACGCCGTCTGCTGGTCGCGACGGGACTCGTCGACGAGATCCCCGACGTGCCGGGTCTCGCGCCGCGCTGGGGACGCGACGTCCTCCACTGCCCGTTCTGCCACGGCTACGAGGTGCGTGACCAGCGCCTCGGTGTCCTGTCCACCGGTCCGCACGCCGTCCGGCAGGCGTCGCTCTTCAGCCAGTGGAGCGACCGGGTCACGCTGCTGACGCATACCTCACCGGGGCTCTCCGGCGACGACGCCGCCCGTCTGGCCGCGCGCGGGGTGCGCACCGTCGACGGGGGCGTACAGGAGGTCATCGTGCGCGACGACCGCCTCACCGGCGTCCTCCTCGACGACGGCACACCGGTGCCGCTGGACGCGCTCGTCGTGGCGACCATCCCGCGCGTTCGCGCCGACGTCGTGCGGCACCTCGGCCTCGAGGTCGCGCCGCACCCGTCCGGGCAGGGCGAGCACATCGTCGTCGACTCCGTCGGCCGCAGCTCGGTTCCCGGTGTGTGGGTCGTGGGCAACGCGACGAACCTGTCCGCCCAGGTCTCGACCGCGGCAGCGGAGGGCACCTGGGCCGCGGTCCAGATCACGGCCGAGCTCGTCGAGGCCGACACGGCGGCGCTCGTGGCCGCCGCCTGACGCACGACGGCCCGCCTCCGGCATCATGCCGGGGCGGGCCGTCGCGGGCGGCGGGTCAGCCGCAGGTGTAGGTGACACCGTTCTCGATGTGCGTGCCCGGTCCGAGGTCGTTGCACACCTCGAGGACGTGCGCCACACCGAGGCCGAGCGCGATCGAGCCGATGATGACGCCGACGAGCATGAGGCTGCTCACGATGATGCCCGCCACCGCGACGCCGTTCGACTGGCCGACCTTCTTCGACTTGCGCAGGCCGACGATGGACAGGATCAGCCCGACGAGCGAGAGCGGCCCCAGGAACCCGAGGACCAGGCCGACGATGCCCATCGTCTTGCCGGGGTTCTCGGCCGGGGGCTGACCGTAGGCGGGCGCGGGCGGACCCGCGGGGTAGGAACCCTGCGCACCGGCGGGGTGGGACCCGTCAGGGCCGGTCGACGGGTTCTGCGGGACGTTCGGGTCCGGCGTGGTCATGGTTCTCCAGGTGGAAGTCGGCCGAAAGTGGTCGAAGTCAGACGGCGACGATCATGCCAGAGGTGCGCCGTCGGGGCGAGGACCCGCACCGGGGGCCAGCGAGGGTTCCTCCGGGGTCGACACCGTGAAGACGGCACCGCTGATCGGGCCGACCCGCACCGCTGCCCGTTCGAGCTCGTCGAGCCGCCGGGCCACCGCCACCTCGTGCTCGTCGCCGAGCAGGTCGACGCTGGCCGTGAGGTAGAGGGACCGCGGGCCGACGAACTCCAGGCGCAGGTAGGTGACGCGCTCCACCTGCGGCAGCGACACCAGGTGGCGCAGCACGGCGTCGCGCGTGGCGGGCTGGGCCACCTCGCCGACCAGGAACCGCCGGTTGCGGTCGACCAGGACGACGGACACGATCGCGAGCAGCACGCCGATGGCGATGGACCCGATCGCGTCCGGCACGGCGGACCCGGTGAGCTGATGGGCGAGGATCCCGGCGAACGCGACGGCCAGGCCGACCAGCGCCGCGGCGTCCTCGGCCACCACCGCGCGCAACGTGGGGTCGGACGTGACCACGACGTGCCGCACGACGTCGCGTCGCGCCTCCCGCGCCTCGGCGCGGGCCTGCCGCCACGCCCGCACGAACGACACGCCCTCCAGCACGAAGGCCAGTGCCAGCACGCCGTAGGCGATGCCGAAGTCCTCCGCCGGCTGCGGGTCGAGCAGCTCCTGCACCCCGTGCGTGATCGATACGCCCGCCCCGACGGCGAAGAGCCCGATCGCGGCGAACATGGACCACACGTACGCCTCGCGACCGAACCCGACGGGGTGGTCGCGGTCGGCGGGCCGACGCGACCGCTTGTCCGCGACGAGCAGGAACACCTCGTTGCCGGTGTCGGCCCAGGAGTGCACCGCCTCCGCGAGCATCGACGCGGACCCGGTCAGCACGGCGGCGGCGGACTTGGCGAGGGCGACCAGCGCGTTGGCGGCGAACGCCACGACGACCGTGACCGTGCTCTCGGAGGACTCGTCGCGCCCGCTCGCCAGTCGGGCCGTGGTGTCGGTGCTCATGTGCGCCTCTCCGCTCGTCGCGCCCAAACTACGGTCCGCGGGCACCCGGCGCTCGGCGGACACCGCCGTCGCGCCGCACCGCCGCACCGCACCGCCGCGCCGTCCGGCTCGCCAGGTGCCAGGATGGCGGCGACGCATCGTGCGAGAGGAGACGGGTCGACCCATGGCCGCCGAACGCTTCCCCCGGTGGGTGTACTCCCGGGGCACCGAGCCCGACGCGCGGTTCTCCCTGGCCAACGAGCGCACGATCCTCGCCTGGGTGCGCACGTCGCTCGGGCTGCTCGCCGGGGGCACGGCGCTGGAGGCCCTCGACCTGCCGATGGAGCCGACCCTGCGGCTGGCCGCCGCGATCGTGCTGCTCGTCGCCGGATCGGCGGTCCCCGTGGTCGCCGCCGTCGAGTGGGCACGGACCGAACGGGCCATGCGCGAGGACGCCCCCCTGCCCGGCGCGATCACCGGGTTCGTGCTGGTGGTGACGGTGACCGTGGTCGGGATCCTGGCGCTGCTCGCCCTGCTGCTGCGATGACCGACCCGGCCGAGCGCGGTCTGGCCGCCGAGCGGACCGCCCTCGCCTGGCGGCGCACCCTGCTGTCGTTCATGGCGGCCGCCCTGGTGACCGTGCAGGTCTTCCCGGCCGTGCAGGGCTCGCGGTCGCTCGCCCTCGCCGTCGGCGTCCTGCTGGTGGCCACTCCCCCGCTGTGGTGGTTCACCCAGCAGCACGCGCGCCACACCGACGCCCACCTGCGGCAGGAGACGCCGCGGCTGCGGCACGGCCGACGCATCGCGCTGATCTGCGCGGGGACCTGTCTGCTCGGCCTCGGCGGCGTAGCGCTGGTCCTCGCGTTCTGACGTCCGCCGAGGTCGCGCAGGCAGGTCCCGAGAGGGTCAGGGCGTGACGATCGCGAAGTCCTTGTCGCCCGGTTCGAGCACGGCCACGAGGCGGCCGAGGACGGCAGGGTCGCCGGAGAGCTCGATGCCGACGGCGGCGAGCTTCTCCGGCGGCAGGCCCCCCATCGCGAGCACCGGCAGCGCCTGCTTCGACGCCGTCAGCGTCGCGTCCGCCTCGCCGCGCTGGGGCGCCGCGCTGTAGGTCAGCACGCCGTGGGCCAGCCGGAGCCGGTAGCGGTCGCCGGTGTCGGTGAGCACGACGTCGACCGTCAGCTTCTCGTCCCACGCCAGCGGACCGTTCACCTGGATCGCGAGGGCGTCGAACAGCATCTCCGGCGACAGGTTGGCGATGACGTCCGGCGCGTTGGTCTCCGTCGGGGTACCGAACTGCCCGTCCCGCAGCTCGGTGGCGCCGGACAGGAAGAAGTCGCGCCACGTGCCGTTCTCTGCACCGTAGCCGAGCTGCTCGTACGTGTCGGCGAGCAGCTCGCGGGCCGCGGCATGGTCGGGCTCGGCGAACACCACGTGGTTGACGAGCTCGGCCACCCAGCGGAAGTCCCCGGCGTCGTACGCCGCGCGTGCCGCCTCGACGACGGCGTCGGCGCCGCCCCCGAGCTCGACGTAGCGCTTCGCCCGCTCCACCGGCGGGTGCTCCCACAGGTGCGCCGGGTTGCCGTCGAACCAGCCGAGGTAGCGCTGATAGATGGCCTTGACGTTGTGGCTGACCGACCCGTAGTAGCCGCGTGCGTTCCACGCGTTCTCGAGTGCCGGCGGGAGCGTGATCTCCTCGGCGATCTCCGGACCGGTCAGGCCTTGGTTGAGCATCCGCAGCGTCTGGTCGTGCAGGTAGGCGTAGATGTCGCGCTGGTCCTGCAGGTACTTCACGACCCGCTCCCGACCCCAGGTGGGCCAGTGGTGCGAGGCGAACACGACCTCGACGTCCCCGAACAGGTCGATGGTCTCCGTGAGGTAGCGGGCCCAGGCGTGCGGGTCGCGCACCACGGCACCGCGCAGGGTGAGCAGGTTGTGCAGCGTGTGGGTGGCGTCCTCCGCCGCGCACAGCGCCTGGAAGTCGGGCAGGTAGATCAGCATCTCGGACGGCGCCTCGGTGCCGGGGGCCATCTGGAAGACCAGTCGGACGCCGTCGACGACTTCCTCGTGGCCCGTGGTCGAGATCGTGTCCGTCGGCGGGACCAACGAGACCTCGCCGACGGACAGCGTCTGCCCCAGGCCGGCACCGACCTGCCCCTGGGGCCCGCGCGCCAGCGCCGCCCCGTACATGTACCCAGCCCGCCGGTTCATCGCGACGCCCGCGTAGACGTTCTCCGAGACGGCGTGCTCGAGGAACCCCTCGGGAGCGAAGACACGCACCCGTCCGGCCTCGACGTCCTCGGGCGAGACGAACCCCTTGGTACCTCCGAAGTGGTCCGCGTGGGAGTGGGTGTAGACGACGGCCTTGACCGGGCGGTCGCCGCGGTGCTCGCGGTAGAGAGCGAGTGCCGCGGCACCGGTCTCGACGGAGAGCAGCGTGTCGATGACGACGACGCCCTCGTCGCCCTCGACGAACGTGGTGTTCGACAGATCCATACCGCGCACCTGGTAGATGCCGGGGACGACCTCGAACAGGCCGTCGATCGCGTTGAGCCGTGACTGGCGCCACAGGCTCGGGTTGACCGAGTCGGGCGCGTCGCCGTCGAGGTACGCATAGGTGTCGTTGTCCCACAGGACGGTGCCGTCGTCCGCCGTGACGGCGTTCGGCTGCCGACGGCCGATCAGCCCGCGGGTGGCGTCCTCGAAGTCCTGCGTGTCCGAGAACGGCAGGCTGTCCCGGACGGCCTGCTGCTGGTCGACGATGCTGGCTGCGGGGGGCTTGGACTCTGAGGCCATGGCCACACGATGGCACCGCGGGGGACGTTCCGCGCGGGGAGGAGGCACGTCGCCGCCGGGGTCGCCCTCGGTCGCAGCGCGTGCCCGACGGCGGCTCTCCACGAGGTCGTAGGCCTCGCGCACGGAGGTGAGGACGCCGCCGGCGTCGGAGAGGATCGCGCCGGTCAACCGGTCGGTCACCCCGCCGGTGTCGAGGCGACGGCGCAGGTCGTCCGGCACGCCGCAGAGGACCACCTCGACCCCCCGGGCGTGCCAGCGGTCGATGAGCCGGTCGAGCGACTTGAGGAACGTCGTCGACGGGATGCCCGCCGACCCCCGCAGCGAGACGACCAGCCCGGCGTCGTGCGTGCCTGCCGTGTGCGGCCACTCCTCCTCGAGCCGGTTGACCTCCGCGAAGAACCCGGTGCCGACGTAGTGCAGCACGGTCGTGCGACCGCTGGGCAGCGCCGTCGGCACCTCGGCGACGCGGAAGTCCGCGCCGTCGTCGGTGGGGACGAGCTCGACGATCCGCCCCCGACTCGCGACCTGCACGGCGAACAGCACGATCGACAGCCCGGCACCGACGAAGATCGCCTGCTGCAGAGGGATCTGGGTGGTCGCGGCGAAGGTCGCGATCATCGCCGCGGAGGAGAGCCTCGAGGTGCGCAGGACGAGTCGGACGTCAGCCACTCTGCCCGCGACGAGCTCGCCGCTGATGACGAGCAGCAGTCCACCGATGACCGCCATCGGGATCGCCCCCGCCGACGGGCCGAGCAGGAGCACCAGGACCACCAGCCAGGCGCCCGCGAAGACACCCGCCCACCGGGTCTGCGCCCCGCCGCTGGTGGCGACACCGGTGCGGGACAAACGACCCGCCCGTGGGCAGGGCGCCGAAGAAGCCGCCGGCGGCGTTCGCCAGCCCCTGGGCGGTGAAGTCCTTCGAGATGTCCGTGCGGGAGCCGTCCGGGTTCGGCACGGCGGCCCCGATGCCGGCTGCCTGGGCGAGGGCGACGAGGGCGATCGCGAGGCTGCCGGTCACGAGCGCAGGCATCGCCGCCAGGTCAGGCAGCGTGAAAGGTGGCAGCGACCTGGGGCCGGAGGACGCCGAGGCGCATCATCCAGGCGCCCACCAGCAGGGTCATCGTGGCGACGGCGTCCACGGGAGGCGACAGACTCGTCCGCGGCGTCCGTCTCGTCGCTCACGCGCTGGCCTCCGGTCGCTCGGCGTCTGCACCGAGCAGCCTGCCTCAGCAGGCACGGGACCGCGACCGGGACCGTGCCGGCGAGCCAGCCGTTGTGCCCGCCGATGTCGACGAGACGCGCGAAGACCTCGTCGATCGGCGCCTGGACCAGGCGCTCGAGCTCGAACTCGACGGGCCGCACACCACCAGCATCCTCGCCGGCCCGTGCCACCACAAGAGGCGGTCCGTCCCGTGCAGACCGCCCGGACCCTGGTCGGGGTGACAGGATTTGAACCTGCGACCCTCTGCTCCCAAAGCAGATGCGCTACCAAGCTGCGCCACACCCCGAGGTACCTGTCCGCCCGAGGACGGCAGGCCCGGCGCAAGTGTAGTGCCCCGGAGCATGCCACGACCTTTGCTAGGCTGGCGCCCGCGTTCCGACGCATGCGGCACCCACCGGTGCGGCGCCGTCGGGCACGTGCGGGCGTAGCTTAATGGTAAAGCCTCAGTCTTCCAAACTGATGACGCGGGTTCGATTCCCGTCGCCCGCTCCCCTTGTCGAAGCCCAGGTCCGCGTCGCGCCGGCCTGGGTTTCTCCGTCTCCGGGTACGAGCGCCTGCTGTGACCTCCCGCGCCACCTAAACGGTTCGAGCCGTGGCCTCCAGTGCCCTCCCGTGTCCTCATGACATCTGTCCGGGCCGCTGCACGGCGGCCGCCGCACGAGCACCAGGAGGACATCGATGTCCCGCACAACCCGATGGCGCAAGGCGGCGATGCCTGCCACGGCCGCCCTCGTCGCACCCTTCGCATTCGTGGCCGTCGCCACGGTGGGCGCGAGCTCGGCCACCGCTCACGGGTCGGTCACCGACCCACCGACCCGCAACTACGGCTGTCTCGAGCGGTGGGGTGACGACCACCTCAACCCGGAGATGGCCGAGGCGGACCCCATGTGCTGGGGAGCCTGGCAGGCCGAGCCGGCCGCCATGTGGAACTGGAACGGCCTCTACCACGAGGGCATCAACCACCGGCACGAGGAGCTCATCCCCGACGGGCAGCTCTGCTCCGGCGGGCAGACCGAGGGCGGCCGGTACGACTACCTCGACACGCCCGGCGGCTGGTACGCCACGGGCGTGGACCACCAGTTCACGCTGACCCTGACCGACGGCGCCAACCACGGCGCCGACTACCTGCAGATCTACGTCTCCAAGCCCAGCTTCGACCCCACCACCGAGCGGCTCGGCTGGGACGACCTCGACCTGCTCCAGGTGACCGACTCCTACCCGACCACCTCGCAGTACCAGGCCGAGGTGGACCTGACCGGCTACGACGGTCGCGCCGTGCTCTACACCGTGTGGCAGGTGAGCCACGCCGACCAGCCGTACTACCTGTGCTCCGACATCAACATCGGCGGCGAGGACATCGTCGGCGACGGTCCCGCCGACGGTGAGGACCCCGGCGACGGTGAAGACCCCGGTGACGGGACCAGGGGCGAGTGCACGGCCGAGGTGACCGTCACCAACGCCTGGTCCGGCGGCTACCAGGCCGACGTGACGGTGACCGCCGGTGACGCGGCGATCGACGGCTGGGACGTCGTCGTCGACGGAGCGACGATCACCCAGGCATGGAACGGGTCGGTGTCCGGCGGCACCGTCTCGAACGTCGGGTGGAACGGCAGCCTCGCGGCCGGCACGTCGACCTCGTTCGGCTTCCTCGGCGACGGTGACCCCGCCGCGCTGTCCACGGAGTGCTCGGCAACCTGACCCTCCGCTTCCGCGCCGGCCCCGGCCCGAAGACGGCCGGGGCCGGCGTGCGCGTCCATCGAGGCCGTCGACTCATCGATGTTCTCGATCAGTGAGACTGGCCTTGTCGATCTGTCGGGCCATGGATAGGCTCGGCGCCGCAGGGCACGTTAGCCCTGCACGAGAGCCGATGCACGCGGCGCACGCCGCTCACGAGGGAGGAACGCACGATGCCCACCGCGCTCCCCCGCACGGCTCTCGCGGCAGCCTCCCGTCCGCGCACGTCGACGTGCTCGCCGGCCTGCGCCGCCCCCATGACGGCCTGCCGCTGTCGGTAGAGCGTCCACGCCACGCCTGACCCCGACCTGACGGGCCGCGGCGACCGTGCGACGCTCGCAGTGCACCGCTTCTCACGGTTGCCCGCACCAGGGGCCCCGCCCCGACCGGTGCCGCACCCCCGCTCTCACCAGCCAGCCTCACCGCTACCCACGGAGGAACAACCGCTCATGGTCATCTACGACGACGCGACGAAGCTCATCGGCCGGACCCCGCTGGTCCGCATCAATCGCCTCACCGAGGGCTCCGCGGCGACGGTCGTCGCCAAGCTCGAGTTCTACAACCCCGCGAGCTCGGTCAAGGACCGCATCGGCGTCTCGATCATCGACGCCGCCGAGGCGTCCGGCGACCTCAAGCCCGGCGGCACCATCGTCGAGGGCACGTCGGGCAACACCGGGATCGCCCTGGCCTTCGTCGGCGCGGCCCGCGGCTACAACGTGGTGCTCGCCATGCCCGAGACCATGTCGAAGGAGCGGCGCGCGCTGCTGCGCGCCTACGGGGCCGAGCTGGTGCTCACGCCCGGCGCGGAGGGCATGAAGGGCGCGGTCGCCGCCGCCGAGAAGATCGCCGCCGAGCGGGAGGGCGCCGTCTTGGCCCGCCAGTTCGCCAACGAGGCCAACCCGAAGATCCACCGCGAGACCACCGCCGAGGAGATCTGGGCCGACACCGACGGCGGCGTCGACATCGTCGTCGCGGGCATCGGCACGGGCGGGACCATCACCGGTGTGGGCCAGGTGCTCAAGGAGCGCAAGCCCGAGGTGCAGATCGTCGCCGTCGAGCCCGAGGAGTCCCCGATCCTCAACGGCGGTGCGCCGGGACCGCACAAGATCCAGGGCATCGGCGCGAACTTCGTCCCGGAGATCCTCGACACCGACGTCTACGACGAGGTCCTCGACATCAACGCCGAGACCGCCGTCGAGTGGGCCAAGCGCGCCGCGAAGGAGGAGGGCCTGCTCGTGGGCATCTCCTCGGGCGCTGCGCTCGCCGCTGCCGCCCAGGTCGCCGCGCGCCCGGAGAACGCCGGCAAGACGATCGTCGTCATCATCCCGAGCTTCGGTGAGCGCTACCTGTCCACCATCCTGTTCTCCGACCTGCTCGACTGATGGCAGACTCCTCGGCGCGCGCGCTCCTGCGCCTCCTGCGGGAGGACGCAGAGGTCGCGCGCGCCCAGGACCCGGCCGCGTCCTCGCTCGCCGCGGTCGTCCTGACGTACCCGGGCGTCCACGCCGTGTGGCACTACCGCATCGCGCACTCCCTGTGGCAGCAGCCGGCCCTGCGACTGCTCGCCCGCATCCTGTCGCTCGTCTCGCGGCTTCTCACGGGCATCGAGATCCACCCCGGCGCACGCATCGGCCGGAGGCTCTTCATCGACCACGGGATGGGCGTCGTCATCGGCGCGACCGCCGAGGTCGGGGACGACTGCCTGCTCTTCCACGGCGTGACGCTCGGCGGCCGCTCCATGAACCCCGGCAAGCGGCACCCGACCCTCGGTGACCGGGTGATGGTCGGGTCCGGTGCCAAGGTGCTCGGTCCCCTCTGGATCGGTCACGACGCCAAGATCGGCGCCAACGCCGTGGTGACGCGGGACGTGCCCGCGTCCGCCGTCGCGGTGGGCGTCCCGGCACGCCTGCGCACGCCTCCGGCGCGGCGACCGTCCAACGGGCAGACCTTCGAGGACCCCTCACAGCTCATCGAGTACGTCATCTGATTGCGATTCGGCAACGGAGCCACCCAGCCCTTGCCCGGTGTGGCCCACGCCACTAGAAAGGAGGGCGGTGCGGTGCAATGGGGCACCGCACCACTGAGGCCGTCACGAGGCCCGGTGGTCCTCCGCCACGCCCCGCGGCGCCCTGGCCAACCAGGCGTCCTCCACGGTCTCGGCGAGCGTGCCATCGCCGACCGCGTCGAGCCGCATCAGCACGGCGGCGTACCCGTCCAGGTGCGGGATGGTGAAGTGCGTGCCGCGGTGGGCCGCCAGCACCGCCTCCTTCTCCCCCAGGTCCTCGACGGCGGCCGCGAGGATCGGTCCGCCCGGCACCGGGTCGTCCCCGGACCTCCGCAGGTCCGCCTGCGTGAAGGGCCGCTCCCAGACGAACTGCCTGCCGGCGACCTGCCACACCCGCCAGCCGCGCGAGGTGCCCTCAGCGGCCCCCGGGAGGGCGAGCGCCAGGCGTGCGACGTCGTCGTAGGGGGCATCTGCCCAGGATCCGGGACGCCGTCCGTCGACGCCACCTCGGCTAGGGTGGGCGATATCCGGGACCGGACGTCCCAGGTACCACGACTCGACGAGGAGACCCATGACCACGCTGCGCATCGGCATCCAGACCGGCTACTGGTCCCGCAAGCCGCCGGCAGGCATCGTGGAGGCCCTGCAGCAGGCCGAGGCCGCCGGCCTCGACTCCGTCTGGACCGCCGAGGCCTACGGGTCGGACGCCTTCACGCCGCTCGCCTGGTGGGGGTCGCACACCTCGCGCCTGCGGCTCGGCACCGGGATCGCGCAGATGGCCGCCCGCACGCCCACGGCCACCGCGATGCAGGCGCTGACCCTGGACCACCTCTCCGGCGGTCGGTTCGTGCTCGGCCTCGGTGCCTCGGGCCCGCAGGTGGTCGAGGGCTGGTACGGCCAGCCGTACCGCCGGCCCCTGGCCCGCACCCGCGAGTACGTCGACATCGTGCGCCAGGTGATCGCCCGCGAGCGCCCCGTGACGTTCGACGGCGAGTTCTACCGCCTGCCGCTGCCGGGCGACACCCTCGGGGCGACCGGCCTGGGCAAGGCCCTCAAGCCGACGGTGCACCCCGTCCGGCCGGAGGTCCCGATCGTCCTCGCGGCGCAGGGTCCGAAGAACGTGGCGCTGGCGGCCGAGATCGCCGACGGCTGGATGGCGGGTTTCTACGCGCCCCGCACGGACGCCGAGCACCGGGAGCTGCTGGCCGAGGGCTTCGCGCGCCGGGCCGACGAACGCTCCCGCCGCGAGGACTTCGAGGTCGTGGCGACCGTGCCCGTCGTGGTGCGCGACGACGTCGAGTCGGCGGCCGACGTCGTGCGTCCGCACATCGCGCTGTACGCGGGCGGCATGGGTGCCAAGGAGGCGAACTTCCACAAGGCCTCGCTCGACCGCCTCGGCTACGGCGAGGTCACCGACGAGGTCCAGCGGCTCTACCTCGAGGGCCGCAAGGACGACGCCGCCCGCGCGGTGCCGACCGAGCTCGTCGAGGAGATCGCGCTCGTGGGCCCGGCGGCGAAGGTCCGCGCCGACCTCGCCCGGTGGGAGGACACCGCGCTGACGACGCTGCTGGTGCAGGGTGACGCCGCTTCCGCGGCCGCGCTGCTCGGCTGACGACGGGACGGCCGGGTCCTGCGGGGAGGCTCAGGGCAGCCAGGCGGCGCGGTGCAGGTCGACCCGTCGCCCGTCGCGGGTCAGCGGGCAGCCCTCGGCGCGCAGCTCGGTGAGCGCCCGGTCCAGGTGCCGGGCGGGCGGTGACCCGGCGGCGTTGACGACCCGCCACCAGGCCACGCCCGAGCCCGCGCGAGCCATCACCTGACCGACCTGGCGCGGACCTCCCCGGCCGAGCACCTCGGCGACGGCCTCGGCCACCAGACCGTAGGTCGTGGCACGCCCCGAGGGGACCCGTTCGACGACCGCGAGCACCTCGTCCAGGTACTCCTCGGCAGGGCTCGTCCCGGCGCTGGTGGCGGCGTCGTCGGTCACGCCGCGACCCTACCGCTGCCGAGATCGTCTGGCGCCGCACCCGGCCAGGCGGCAGGATCGGCCCGTGACCATCGACGCTCCCACACCCCCCGGGTACCGATTCCGCCAGCTCACCGCCGACGACCGCCGCGCGGTCACCGAGATGGACTCCTGGGCCTTCCCGGCCTCCGTCGACCCCGACGTGATCGAGAGGGGCCCCTCGCCGCTGACGTGGGAGCGCACCGTGGGCGTCGAGGTGGACGACGCGACGACGTCGGCCCCTGGGCTGGCGGCCATGCACGCCTCCTACCCGTTCGGCCGGTTCCCGGTGCCGGGTGGGACCCTGCCCACGGCGGGGCTCACCTGGGTCGGGGTGCACCCCCAGCACCGTCGCCGCGGCATCGCCACGGCGATGATCGACCTGCACCTGGCCCGGTGCAGCGAGCGCGGCGAGCCGCTCTCGGCGCTCTTCGCCGCCGAGTACCCGATCTACGGCCGTTTCGGCTACGGCAAGGCCGCCGACGACGTCCGCGTGACGATCGCGCGGGGCGCCGCGTTGCGGAACGTACCCGGCGCCTCCGACCACAGCGTGCGCATCGAGCACGCCGACCGCGAGCGGCACGCGGCCCTGGTCGACGCCGTGCACCGCGGCGCCGGGGAGTCCGTGGGTGGCACCGGGCTGAACCGTCCGGGGTGGGCGACCCGGGAGACGCCCGAGCTGCAGGCCGCCTGGTGGCAGGACGCGCCGGCCTTCCGCGGCGGGCAGGAGTCCCGTCGCGTCGTCGTGGTCGAACGCGCGGGCGCGCCTCGCGGCTATGCCCTGCTGCGCCGCAAGCTCGACTGGGCCCCCTCCGGGGCGCGGGGCACGGTGAGCGTCCAGGAAGCGGTCGCCCTGGACGCCGCGGCCTCGCGGGCACTGTGGGGCGTGCTCCTCGACCTGGATCTCATGACCGAGATCAAGCCGTTCATCCTCTCCCCCGACGACCCGCTGCTCTCCCTGCTCGCCGACCCCCGGGCCGTCGGGCAGCAGCGGGTCGACAACGTGTGGGTGCGACTCGTGGACGTCCCCGTCGCGCTGGCCGGACGGCAGTACGCGGCACCCGTCGACACGACCCTCGCGGTGACCGACACCCGGCTCGGGGCCAACGACGGCGTGTGGCGGCTGCGGGCCGCACCGTTCGGCGCGGCGACGTGCGAGCGCTCCGACGTGCCGCCGTCGGAGGCGGACCTGGCGCTGGACGTGCGTGAGCTCGGTGCCGCCTACCTGGGCGGGACGTCGCTGGCCGCGCTGGCTGCCGCGGGGCGGGTGACCGCGCGCACGCCGGACGCCCTCGCGACGGTCGGCGCGGCGTTCGGGTGGCCGGTCGCTCCGGTGTGCAGCTGGGTCTTCTGAGCTATGCCTGGCAGACGCCGCACCAGAAGAGGTTGCGTCCCGCCAGCTCCTTGAGCAGCACGGGGGTGCCGCAGACCCGGCACGGCAGCCCGTCGCGGTGGTAGACGTAGAACGCCTCGTCGGCGGGCACGGCCGCGGGGTCGCCGTCGGTGTTCTGGCGGGTCCGTCGACGACCCTCCTCCGGCGGGAGCGTCCCGCCACCGCGGTGCTCCGGGCGGGTGGTGACGATCCGCCCGGATGCGGCGCCGTCGCGCATGAGCTCCACGAGGTCGCCCCACATCCGGGCGAGGACGTCGGCGGGGACCTCACGGCCTGGGCGCAGCGGGTCGACACCGGCGCGGAACAGCGCCTCCGCGCGGTAGATGTTGCCGACCCCGGCGACCACGGCCTGGTCCATGAGCTGCTGCCCGACGGTCACGCGCGACCGCCGCACCCTGGCGACGAAGGCCTCGCGAGCCTCGGCCAGGGACTCCCGGCCCCCGTCGGGCCGGATCGGGTCCGGACCGAGCCGCGCCTCGACGCCCGCCTTCTCGGCCGGTGTGAGCACCTCGCAGGCGGTCGGACCGGTCAGGTCGGCCACTGCGTGCTCCCCGAGGAGGCGGACCCGCACCGCGCCGCGCGGTTCCGGCGGGGTCCACGCACCGGCCGACGGCTCGGGAGCCGGGAGCGAGTCCCGCTCACCGACCCGGCGCCGTGGCGCGCCGATGGCATGCACGACGTCGGTGCTCGCGTCACCGGCGAACGTCCACGCCCCGTAGAGACCCAGGTGCACGCGCAGCCAGCGGTCGGTGCCCGCCGACCCGGTCGCGAACCCGACGAAGAGCTGTTTGCCCCACGCCTCGGCCGCCACCACCGTGCCGCCGTCGAGCAGCGACGCCCCGGACGCGAACCGGCCCTGCGGGCTGGTGACGCTTACCCCTCGGCCGACGAACAGGCCGGTCAGCATCCCGGCGAGCCGGTGGACGGTGTGCCCCTCGGGCACGTCAGGCGGTCGGCCGCGACGCCTCGTAGGCCGCGAGCTGGTCGATGCGGCGCTGGTGGCGCGCGTCGCCGCTGAAGGGCTCGGCGACGAAGGCCTCGACGAACGACGTGGCCTCCTCGAGGGAGTGCATGCGCCCGCCGACGGCGATGACGTTGGCGTCGTTGTGCTGGCGCCCGAGGCGGGCCGTCTCCAGCGACCAGGCGAGCACCGCGCGGACGCCCGTGACCTTGTTCGCAGCGATCTGCTCGCCGTTGCCCGACCCGCCGATGACGACGCCCAACGAGCCCGGCTCGGCGACGACGGCCTCGCCGGCGGAGAAGCAGAACGACGGGTAGTCGTCCTGGGCGTCGTAGTCGTGGGCCCCGTGGTCGAGGACGTCGTGCCCGGCGGCGCGCAGGTGCTCGACGAGGTGGGACTTGAGCTCGTATCCGGCGTGATCGGCGGCGATGTGCAGACGCATGGCCCCATTCTCCCCCACCGGACGGACCGCCCGCCGACCCGTCTCACGCACCCGTCGCACGGACGCGCGAGCACGATGCGTAGTCTGGCGCCATGACGACCGACGCGACCGGGCTGCGGTCCGGCATCGACACATCCACGCTCGACGACGCCGTCCGGCCCCAGGACGACCTCTTCCGCCACGTCAACGGCCGGTGGCTCGACACCTACGAGATCCCCGCCGACCGGTCCATGGACGGCGCCTTCCGTGCCCTGCACGACGCCGCCGAGGAGCAGGTCCGCGAGATCATCACCGACGCGGGTGCGGCCGCCCGGCGGGGCGCGGCCACCGGCGCGCAGGCCCAGGTGGGCGACCTGTACGCGAGCTTCATGGACACCGAGCGGGTCGAGGAGCTGGGCACCGCCCCTCTGCACGACGAGCTCGTGGCGATCCGCGACGCCGACGACCACGCCTCGCTCGCCGGCGTGCTCGGGGCGCTCCAGCGGACCGGCGGCGGCGGAGCCGTGGCGTTCTACGTCGACAACGACGCCAAGGATCCCGAGACGTACGTGACCTACTTCGCCCAGGCCGGCATCGGACTGCCCGACGAGGCGTACTACCGCGAGGACCAGTACGCCCCCGTGCGGGCCGCCTACACGCCGCACGTGGCCCGCATGCTGGCGCTCGCGGGCGTCGGTCAGGACGCCTCAGGCACGGCGGCGGCCGACGGCGCGGAGCGGGTCGTCGCGCTGGAGACGCGGCTCGCCGCCCACCACTGGGACGTGGTGCGCGACCGCGACGCCACGGAGACCTACAACCCGACGACGTTCGACGACCTGGTCGCCTCGGCCCCGGGCTTCGACTGGGCGGGCTGGGCGGAGGAGCTGGGCGCGCCGGCCGGGTCCCTCGACGCCCTGGTGGTGCGCGAACCGTCCTTCGCCACGGGCTTCGCGGCGCTGTGGGCCTCGGCCGAGCTGGCGGACTGGAAGCTGTGGGCCGCCTACCACCTCATCACCGCCCGCGCCCCGTACCTGGCCGACGCGGTCGTCGAGGCGAACTTCGACTTCTACGGGCGGACCCTCTCGGGCGCGCAGGAGGTCCGGGAGCGCTGGAAGCGGGCCGTCACCGTCGTCCAGGGGGCGCTCGGCGAGGCCGTCGGCCAGGAGTACGTGGCGCGTCATTTCCCGCCGTCGCACAAGGAACGCATGGACGAGCTCGTCGCGTACCTCGTCGCCGCCTATCGCGAGTCGATCGAGAGCCTCGACTGGATGACCGACGAGACCAAGCAGCGCGCCCTGACGAAGCTGGACAAGTTCACCCCCAAGGTCGGCTATCCCGTGAAGTGGCGGGACTACTCCGGCCTCGAGATCACCGCCGACGACCTGGTCGGCAACGTGCGCCGGGCCCACGCCTTCGAGCAGGACCACGAGCTCGGCAAGATCGGCCGCCCGCTCGACCGCGACGAGTGGTTCATGACCCCGCAGACGGTCAACGCCTACTACAACCCGGGGATGAACGAGATCGTCTTCCCCGCGGCGATCCTGCAGCCGCCGTTCTTCGACCCGGACGCCGAGGACGCGGTGAACTTCGGTGGGATCGGTGCCGTGATCGGGCACGAGATCGGGCACGGGTTCGACGACCAGGGCTCCAAGTACGACGGCGACGGTCGCCTCGAGGACTGGTGGACCGAGTCCGACCGGGCGGAGTTCGAGCAGCGCACCAAGGCGCTGGTGGAGCAGTACGGCGCCTTCCGCCCCGCCCAGCTCACGGGCCAGGACGCGTTCGTCAACGGCGCGCTGACGATCGGCGAGAACATCGGCGACCTGGGCGGCCTCTCGATCGCGATCAAGGCCTACCGGATCGCCCTCGGCGGCTCCCTCGACGACGCCCCGGTGGTCGACGGCCTGACCGGGCTGCAGCGGGTGTTCCTCGGCTGGGCCCAGGTCTGGCAGGCCAAGGGGCGCGACGAGGAGGTCGTGCGACGGCTGGCCACCGACCCGCACTCGCCGAACGAGTTCCGGTGCAACGGCGTCGTGCGCAACCTCGACGAGTACTACACGGCGTACGACGTCGCGCCGTCCGACGCGCTGTACCTGCCGCCCGCGGAGCGCGTGCGGATCTGGTGACCGTGCCCGGCGTCGGGACCGGTCAGTAGGTCCCGACGCCGGCGCGCGCCAGCGAGAAACCCTTGCCGCTCGGGTCGTGCTGGCAGTACATGCCGTCCTGCTCGCTGGTGCACGTGAAGTCGCCCTCGGTCGTCGACTCGCCGTAGGGCAGCTCGTCCAGGCCGCCGGCGGCCGCCGTGGGCTTGTCGGCACCGGGCACGCACGGCAGGGCGACCTCGCCGTCTCCTCCCAGCGTCACCACGTAGCCCGTCGTCCCGTCGCAGCCCTCCACCGGGGCCGGCTGCTGGTTCAGCTCGGCGATCGCGCAGGAGACCTGGTTCTCGAAGACCTCGCAGGAGATGTTCCGCGACGGCGAGGCGAACTCGGCGACGGACGCGCCCGGGTCGGCGGCGGGCTCTTCCTCGGCGCCCTCGCCCTCCGCGCCGTCCTGCGCGTCCTGCGTCGCGACGGCGTCCGGCTCCGCGTCGGCGACGGTCGGCACGTCGGAGCCGCCGAGCATGTTGATCGCGAACGTGACCGCCACGACGATGAGGATCACGTCCACGACGATGAACACGATCCACCCCGGGGACAGCCGGCGGCTCGGACGCTTCGCGCTGCCCGCCGCGGCGGGGGCCTGCGCCGTCCCGGTCGGCGGCGACGGCTGCTGGTAGGCGTACTGCTGAGGCGTGTACCCGTACTGCTGAGATGCCGCGAGCGGAGCAGGCGGCTGCTGGTACGCGGGCTGGTGGTACTCCGGCTGGCGGTAGGCCGCCGGCTGATAGGCGGGCTGGCGGACGGGTGCGGAGTACCCGGCCGGCGCAGGGCTCGTCGGTGCCGGGCTCGTCGGTGCCGGGCTCGTCGGTGCCGGACCCGCGGGCTGGCGCTGCGTGGGAGCGGGCGGAACCGGCGCGTGCGGGCTCGCGGTGGGCTGCTGCACGGCCGTCGGCGGCGCCGGCGCCGGCGCCGGCGACGGTGAACCCGCCCCGCCGGCCTGCGGCGCGGAACCGGGCGCGAACGACGGTGGGGTCGCCGCGGTCGCCGCGGCGGACGCGGGCCGCACGGGCTCCTGCGGCGAGTCGGCACCTGGTCCCTGCGGGGCAGGGCCGGGCGGCGGTGGCGGCGGCACGGTGCCGGACATCTGGGCTCCCTCCCGGGACGGACGGCCGTGACGACCGGCCGACGCGCTGACGCGCACAGCGCAGGATGTCACGACCGGGTCTCGTCCGTCGAACCCGTCCGCGCCGTCGTGCGGGTCGCCGTCCGCCAGAGCTCCGTGCCACGCCCTCGCCGGACCGGCGTCGTTCCGCCGCGAAAGGGTTCGGCACGCCGGGTCCGAGGTGGCATGATCGACGCACGCGGCCGCGACGACCTCGTGGTCGCCGTCACCTGTCACCGTCCCAGGGAGCACCCGTGCCCGGAGAGAACCTGACCCGCGTCGAAGCCGTCGAGCGCGCCGGGGTCATCAGCACCGTCGAGTCCTACCGCGTCGAGCTCGACGTGACCACCGGGCCGACGACGTTCCAGTCCACGACCGTCGTCCGGTTCTCCGCGACCCCCGGAGCCAGCACGTTCCTCGACCTGGTCGCCCCGCGCCTGCGCGAGGTGACGCTCAACGGACGCCCCCTGGACGTCGCCGAGGTGTTCGCCGACTCCCGCATCACCCTGGACGGTCTCGCGGCCGACAACGAGGTCCGCGTCGTCGCGGACTGCGGCTACATGAACACCGGCGAGGGGCTGCACCGGTTCGTCGACCCCGTCGACGGCGAGGTCTACCTCTACACGCAGTTCGAGGTCCCGGACGCCCGGCGGGTCTTCGCGACGTTCGAGCAGCCGGACCTCAAGGCTCCCTTCCAGCTCACGGTGACCGCACCGGCCGCCTGGCACGTCGTGTCGAACCAGCCGACGCCGGCGCCGACCCCCGCCACGCACTCCACCGAGCCCGGGATCGAGGCCGCCCGGTGGGAGTTCGGGCCCACCCCGCGCATCTCCACGTACCTCGCGGCGCTCGTCGCCGGCCCGTACGCCGTCGAGCGCGGCGAGGTCACGTCGTCGGACGGCCGGACCGTTCCCCTCGGTGTGTTCTGCCGGTCGTCGCTGTCCGAGCACCTCGACGCCGAGGCCATCATGGCCACCACCCGGCAGGGCTTCGCGTTCTACGAGGAGACGTTCGGCGTCCCGTACCCGTTCGACAAGTACGACCAGCTGTTCGTGCCCGAGTACAACATGGGCGCGATGGAGAACCCGGGCTGCGTCACCTTCACCGAGTCGTACGTGTTCCGCTCCCAGGTCACCGACGCCGTCCGCGAGCGTCGGGTCGTGACGATCCTGCACGAGCTCGCGCACATGTGGTTCGGGGACCTGGTCACCATGAAGTGGTGGAACGACCTGTGGCTCAACGAGTCGTTCGCCGAGTACGTCTCCACCCTCGCCACCGCCGAGGCGACCGAGTGGGAGGCCGCCTGGACCACCTTCAACGCGATGGAGAAGACCTGGGCCTACCGGCAGGACCAGCTGCCGTCCACGCACCCGATCGTCGCTCCGATCAACGACCTCGAGGACGTCCAGGTCAACTTCGACGGCATCACGTACGCCAAGGGCGCCTCGGTCCTCAAGCAGCTCGTCGCCTGGGTCGGCCGTGACGAGTTCATCCGCGGGGTGTCGGCGTACTTCCGCAAGCACGCGTGGGGCAACACCGAGCTGCCCGACCTCCTCGTGGAGCTCGAGGCCACCAGCGGGCGCGACCTGACCGCCTGGTCGAAGACCTGGCTCGAGACGGCCGGGGTCAACACCCTGCGGCCCGCGATCGAGCTGGACGACCACCGCCGGATCACGGCGTTCCACATCGAGCAGTCGGCGCCCGCGGACCACCCCACCCTGCGCCCGCACCGTCTCGGGATCGGCTGCTACGACCTCGACGACTCCGGCGCCGTCGTGCGCACGCGCTCGGTGCAGGTCGACGTGGACGGCCCACGCACCGCCGTGCCCGACCTCGTCGGCCTGACCCGGCCCGACCTGGTCCTCGTGAACGACGACGACCTGGCCTACGCCAAGGTGCGGCTCGACGACGCCTCCCTCGCCTTCGCCGTCGAGAACCTCTCGCGCATCAGCGACCCGCTGGCTCGCTCTCTGGTGTGGGGCTCGGTGTGGGACGCCGTGCGCGACGGCGAGACCCCGGCGTCGGCGTACGTCGACCTGGTGCTGGGCAACATCGCGGCCGAGACGGAGTCGACGACGGTGCGCACCACGCTGGCCCAGCTCGGGCTCGCCGCCCGCTCGTACGTGGCGCCCGCGCGGCGCGCCGAGACCCTCGAGCGCGTCGGCGACACGCTCTGGTCGCTGGCGCAGGACGCCGCGGCGGGGTCGGACCTGCAGCTGCAGCTCGTGAAGTACTTCGCGGCGATGTCCTCCTCCGACGCCCACGTGGCCCCGCTGCGCGGGCTGCTCGACGGCTCCGTCGTCCTCGACGGGCTCGCCGTGGACACCGACCTGCGCTGGGAGCTGCTCCAGGGGCTCGTCCAGCTCGGCGCCGCCGGCGACGACGAGATCGACGACTCGCTGTCCGCCGACGACACGGCGTCGGGCCGCCAGGCCGCGGCCCGTGCCCGTGCCGCCACGCCCACGGTCGAGGGCAAGGAGCGCGCGTTCGCCTCCGTGGTGGACGACGCGGACGCGCCGAACGCGATCATCCGCGCGACCGCCGCCGGGTTCGTGCAGGTCACCGACCCCGCCGTGCTGACTCCGTTCGCCCAGCGGTACGTGGACTCCCTGCTGCCGATCTGGGAGACGCGCAGCTACCACATCGCCGAGGAGCTCATCGAGGGGCTGTACCCGGCGCCCCTGGCGTCGACCCGGCTGCGGGACGTGGTCCGTGGCTGGCTCGAGACGCACCACGACGCACCGGCGGCGCTGCGCCGGATGGTCGTCGAGGGGCTGGCCGGCACCGAGCGGGCGCTGGCCGCCCAGGCGGTCGACGCCGCCTGACTCCGGGAGCCCGCGAGGCCGTCGCCTCGCGGGCTCCCGGTGTCAGCGGCCCGCGCCCACCGCGGCGAAGAGCGACCGCAGCCGCGCGTTGTCGAAGAGGTCCTCGACCAGGACCACGTTGCCGGCGGAGTCGCCGAGGGGGACCTTCCAGTTCGGGTACTCGGTGTCGGTGCCCGGCTGGTTCTGCGAGCGACGCTCGCCCACCGCGTCGACGAGCTGGACCCCCACGAGGGCGGCCTCCGACCGTCGCAGGTACCGGTGCAGCGCCTCGACGACCTCGCGCTCGGACGGGTTGTCCCCGACCAGCCCCTGCTCGGCGAGCACCGCCACGGCGGCGTTGCGCTCCGACCTGGCCTGGCCCCGCAACGCCTGCGCGTCCTCGGTGAGCAGGCCGAGCCGCTCGCGCAGGTCGACGTGCTCGCCGGCCAGGTATCCCGCCGTCGGCGGCATGTCGTGGGTCCCCACCGTCGCGAGCGTCAGCCGTCGGTAGTCCTGGGGCGCCCGCGGACGCCCGCCGTCCTTCTCGAACCAGAACACGGACGTCCCGAGCACGCCACGGTCCGCCAGGTACTCGCGCACCCACGGCTCGAAGACGCCCAGGTCCTCACCGATCACGACCGCCCCGGCCCGCTGGGCCTCGAGCGCCAGGATGCCGACGAGCGCGTCGTGGTCGTAGCGCACGTAGGCGCCCTGCGTGGGGTCGGCGCCCTCGGGCACCCACCACAGGCGGAACAGACCGAGGATGTGGTCGACGCGCAGCGCCCCGGTGTGCCGCAGCGCGGTGCGCAGCATGTCGCGGTACGGCGCGTAGCCGGCCCGGGCCAGCGCCCGCGGGTTCCACGGCGGCTGGGACCAGTTCTGCCCCTGCTGGTTGTACATGTCCGGCGGGGCGCCGACGCCGACCCCGCGGGCCAGCACGTCCGCGTGCGCCCAGGCATCGGCCCCGTCCGGGTGCACGCCGACGGCGAGGTCGTGGACGATACCCAGCCGCATGCCGGCGTCGACCGCCGTGCGCTGGGCGCCGGCCTTCTGCTCGTCGAACACCCACTGCAGCCAGACGTAGAAGTCGATGCGCTCGGCGAGCCGCTCGCGGGCCGCGGCGACCGCCGGCGACGCCGGGTCGGCCAGCTCGGTGGGCCAGGGCCGGCCCCCGAGCTCCTCGACGATCGCGCACCAGGTCGCGAAGTCCTGCAGCCCGGCGCCCTCGGTGGCGACGAAGTCCTCGAAGGCGGCCTGCCGGGCGGCGCGCCGTGGCGCCGAGTAGACCACCTCGAGCGCCGCCTTCTTCGCCTCCCAGACGGCGTCGCGGTCGATGGGTCCGCCGTTGCCGTCGAGGTCGCGCACCGGGTCCGCCGCCCACTCCACGAGGGAACGGTCTGCGGCCGACAGGTAGGCGGTCTCCAGGATGTCCTCGACGCGCACGTAGATCGGGTTGCCGTAGCGGCGCGAGGTGGGCAGGTAGGGCGAAGGGGTCATCGGCGTGACGGGCTCTGCCGCGGACAGCGGGTTGACCGCCACGAAGTCGGCACCCGCCCGGTGCGCCGTGAGCCAGGCGAGGTCCGCGAGGTCGGCCAGGTCGCCGATGCCCCACGAGGTCCGCGACCGTACCGAGTAGAGCTGCGCGAGCACCCCCCACGCCTGGCCCCGCTCGAGCCCCGGCGGCAGGTCGAGCCGGTCGGGCGTGACCACGAGGGTCGTCGAGGACTCCTGGCCCTCGCTGAGCGCATAGAGGGTGTGCCAGCCCAGCGGGACGTCGGCCGGGACCACGAACGTCGCCCGTCCCACCACCCGTCCGTCGACCTCGCGTGGCGGGACGTAGTCGCCGGACTGCTGCAGGTCGCGTCGCGGCCGGACCGCATGCCGCCGCGCGGCCGGCTCGGCGCCGTCCAGCTCCAGCCACACGTGCACCGACGCGCCGTCGCTGACGTGCACGGGCAGGAGCGTCTCGTGGCCCTGGCGCGCCACCACGGTCGGCGGCAGCACCGAGCGCCACTCCTCGTCGCGCACGCGGCGCAGGCCGTGCGCCACCTGCTGCGGCCCGGAGGCATCGACCCCGAGCGCGCCGAGGACCGCGACCAGGGTCGTGTCGGGCACCTGGGCGGTGCCGCCGCCGAACCGGTGGTACTCGGTGAGCACCCCGTGCGCCCCGGCGAGCTCGTGCAGGTCGGGGCGCGTGCCGTCGTCGGGCACGGTCTGGTCCATGTCCTTGATGCTCACGGGGACGATCCTGCCACCATCGGACGCCTGCAGCAGTCGCCCCACGCCAGCGGACGGCTCGTCGACGGTGTCGACCGGCGGCGCGGGCCGTTACGGTGGCGGGCGTGATCTCGCCACACCTCGCCCCCGCACCCGTCGACGCCAGCACGCCGGTCCCCGATCCGGGCACCGTGGAGGAGGCCTCCGACTGGTTCAGTTCGTTCGGCACCTGGATCACCGACTCGTTCTGGCCCTGGTTCACCGGCTGGCCGCTGCGCGTCGTGATCATCGTGGTCGTCGGCGTCCTCGCGCTGGTCCTGCTGCGTCGCCTCATCTCCCACGTCACGGAGCGGATCGCCACCGGCAAGCCGCCCACCGAGGAGAAGGGCGCGAAGGACTGGTTCCGCCGTTCACCGATCGTGGGCGACGCGATCGGGACCGCGAACCCGCTGGCCTCCGCGCGACGCGCCCAGCGGGCGCGCACCGTGGGATCGGTCCTCAACTCGACGGCGAACATCGTCGTCGGCGTCATGATCCTGCTGATGGTCCTGACCGAGATCGGCTTCAGCGTCGGACCCCTCCTCGCCTCCGCGGGCGTCGCCGGCATTGCCCTGGGCTTCGGCGCCCAGTCCCTGGTCAAGGACTTCATCTCCGGCGTCTTCATCCTCGTCGAGGACCAGTTCGGTGTCGGAGACGTCGTCGACCTCGGCTCGGGCGCCGACGGCGTCATCGAGGAGGTGCAGCTGCGCACCACGCAGGTGCGCTCGATCGACGGCACCCTGTGGTGGGTCCGCAACGGCGAGATCCTGCGGGCGGGCAACCGCACGCAGGGGTGGTCGCGGGCGCTGGCCGAGGTCCGCGTTCCCGTGGACGCGGACGTCGACGTGGTCCGCTCCGCGCTCGGCCGTGCGGCCGACGCCGTCGCGGCCGACCCGGAGCTGGCCGCGGAGTTCCTCGAGCCGCCGTCGGTCCGCGGTGTCGACGCCGTCACGGACTTCTCGATGACCTTCACCCTGCACGCGCAGGTCAAGCCCGGCGTGCAGTGGGACGTGTCACGAGCGATGCTCCGCGCCGCGCAGGCGCACCTCCGTGGCGCGGGCGTGCTGCGGACAGAGATGACGGCGAGCGACGAGGGCTGACACAGACGCGGACCGGGGTGCTGCCGCGGTCCGCACGCGCCCGCGCGGACCAGGGTGCTGCCGCGGTCCGCACGCGCCCGCCTGGGGGCGCGTGCGGACCGTCTCGGCGCGGTTCAGGCCGAGGCGAGGCGCCCGTCGAGCTCCGCGGCCAGGTTGTCGGCCTCCGGGCCGACGATGACCTGGATGACGCGGCCCGAGCGGACGACGCCGAACGCCCCAGAGGTCTTCAGAGCGTGCTCGTCCACGAGCTGCGGGTCCGACACCTGGACACGCAGTCTCGTGATGCAGGGTTCGAGCTCGACGACGTTGGTGGTCCCGCCGAGTGCTGAGAGGATGTCGTCCGCCTTGCTCATTCGGTGTCTCCCCAGGAAGTGGTTCGTCGGATCGCGTCGTTGCAGGTCCGTTACCAGCCTAACGTCTCGCACGAGCGGGTGTTCCCGGGTGACCACCGCCACGGACGGACGGCGGCCCGGCCCGTCCCCGATCTGGGAGGATGTGCCGGTGACGACACCCACCTTCTTCGACGACGTCGGCGGCCACACCACGTTCGAGCGCCTCGTGGACGTGTTCTACGACGGCGTCGCGCAGGACGAGGTGCTGCGTCCGATGTACCCCGAGGAAGACCTGGGCCCGGCCAAGGAGCGCCTGACGCTGTTCCTCGAGCAGTACTGGGGTGGTCCGACGACGTACAGCGAGCAGCGCGGCCACCCTCGCCTGCGGATGCGGCACGCGCCGTTCAAGGTCAACCCCGAGGCCCGCGACCGCTGGTTGCAGCACATGCGCACCGCCGTCGACTCCCTCGACCTGGCGCCCGCGCACGAGTCCCAGCTGTGGGACTACCTGGAGCGGGCGGCCTTCAGCATGATCAACACCTTCGAGGAATGATGCGGAGCGAGCGTGCGAGCGCAGCACCATTCCGACCACAAGCTCGAGGAATGATGCGGAGCGAGCGTGCGAGCGCAGCACCATTCCGACCACAGGACACAGAGGAGTGAGTCCGAGCGTGACCGAGAATCCTGGGCCCCTCGACGAGCTGCTGGCCGCACTCGACCTGCGCGAGGTCGAGGGCTGGGGACCGCGCGGCGAGGACGACCTGTGGCGCGGCGACTCCGTGCCGGGGCCCGGCCGGCGCGTGTACGGCGGCCAGGTGCTCGCCCAGGCGCTGATCGCCTGCGGCCGCACCGTGGAGGACGACCGCCTCCCCCACTCGTTGCACGCCTACTTCCTGCGCGAGGGAGCGCTCGACTCCCCGGTGGACTTCGCCGTCGAGCGCCTGCGCGACGGCAGGTCCTTCAGCGCGCGGCGGACCCACGCGATCCAGGCCGGACGGCCGATCCTGTCGCTGACGGCGTCGTTCCAGGTGGACCAGCCCGGCTACGAGGCGCAGGTGCCGATGCCTGACGGCGTCCCGGCGCCGGAGGACGTCACCTCCACCGTCGAGGCTCTCGCGGGCGTCGACCACCCGGCGGCCCGCTACTGGTCCGAGGGGTCGGCGTTCGAGCTGGCGCACGTGGGCGGGTCCGTCTACCTCGGCGCGGCGTCCGACCCTCGCCCGGAGCAGCTGGTGTGGGTCCGCGCGCGGCACGAGATCTCCTCCGACGACAAGCTGCTGCACCGTGCCCTGCTGGCGTTCGCCTGCGACCAGGTGATGCTGGAGCCGGTGCTGCGCCAGGCCGGCACGTCCTGGCTCGACGTCGGTGGCAAGGTGCCCATGGCCTCCCTCGACCACGCGATGTGGTTCCACCGCGACGCGCGCGCCGACGAGTGGCTGCTGTACGTCCAGGAGTCACCCGGAGCACAGGGCGGCCGTGGCCTGGGGCTCGCCCGGGTCTACGACCGCGGAGGCGCCCTGGTGGCGACCATCGCGCAGGAGGGCATGGTGCGCCTGCCCGGCTGACCCGTACCCCGTGCGCGATGGCGCCTGTCGTTCCACACTGTCAGGGTGCGTCTGCGCCGTTCGTCACCGTCCGACCCGGGGTACTCGCGCCGTCGCAAGGGCGACGGCTGGGTCCTCCTGGACGTCGACGGCATGCCCCTGGCCGATGCCGACGCGATCGAACGGTGCCGGCACCTGGCGATCCCGCCCGCGTGGTGCGACGTCTGGATCTGCCGCTTCGAGAACGGCCACCTGCAGGCCTTCGGTCACGACGGCGCCGGACGCGGCCAGTACCTGTACCACCCGCAGTGGCAGGAGCGGCGCGCCCGGCGCAAGCACGACCACGTCCTGGAGGTCGGTCGCCGGCTGCCCGTGGCGCGGCGCGGGGTGAGCCGTGACCTGCGCCGTCCGGGCTTCCCGCGGCGGAAGGCGCTGGCGCTGGCGTTCCGGCTGCTCGACGACGCCTCCTTCCGCGCGGGCAGCGAGGTGTACGCACGGCGCCACGGCAGCTACGGGCTGGCCACGATCCGCAAGGAGCACGCCCGGGTGCGCCGGGACGGCAGCGTCTGCTTCCGGTACCCGGCCAAGTCCGGCCAGGTGCGCGAGTCGGTCGTGCACGACGCGACGGTGGCGCGGCACGTCACCACGCTCAAACGCCGTCGCGGTGGCACCGAGCTCCTGGCCTGGTGCGACGACACGCGAGGCGGACGGACCTGGAACGACGTCACGAGCGCGGACGTGCAGGCCGACGTCCGGGCACGGCTCGGCGAGGACGCCACACCGAAGGACTTCCGCACCTGGCACGCGACCGTGCTGACGGCGCAGGCGCTGGCAGACGCCGGTCCTGCGCCGTCGCCGCGGCGTGCCCCACGACGCGTCGTCGCCGGCGTCGTGCGCGACGTCGCCGAGGAGCTCAGCAACACCCCGGCGGTGGCCCGGTCGTCCTACATCGACCCACGGCTGTTCGACCGGTGGGAGCGCGGGGAGACGATCGGCGCGACGCGGGTCCGCTCGCGGGCCGAGCGCGCGGTCCTGGAGCTCCTCGGATGAGGGCCGCCGTCACCGGGGTGACCGGCTATGTCGGGGGACGTCTGGTCCCGGAGCTGCTCGCGGCCGGGCACACGGTCCGCGCCGTCTCCCGCGACCCTGCTCGCCTCGACGGACGGGACTGGGCCGATGACATCGAGCGGGTCGCCGCGGACGTGGGAGATCTCGACGCGATCCGTACGGCCCTCGACGGAGCCGACGTCGCCTACTACCTGGTGCACTCGCTGGGGACGGGCCGGACGTTCGAGGCCGTCGACCGGCGCAACGCCCTGACCTTCGCGCAGGCGGCCCGCGAGGCGGGCGTGGCCCGCATCGTCTACCTGGGCGGTCTGTACCCGGACGTGCCGGAGGGTGACCTGTCGGCGCACCTGGCCTCGCGCAAGGAGGTCGAGGAGATCCTCCTCGCCTCGGGGGTGCCGACGGCGGTGCTGCGGGCGGCGGTGATCCTGGGGTCCGGTTCGGCGTCGTTCGAGATGATGAGGTACCTCACCGAGCGGCTGCCGGCGATGACGACGCCACGCTGGGTGGACAACCGGATCCAGCCGATCGCGATCCGGGACGTGCTGCGGTACCTCGTGGGTGCGGCGACGCTCCCGGCCGACGTCTCGCGCGGGTTCGACATCGGTGGTCCCGAGGTCCTGACCTACCGCGAGATGATGCACCGCTACGCACGCGTCGCAGGGCTGCGGCAGCGGGTCATCGTCGGCGTGCCGATGCTGACCCCGCGACTGTCGAGCCACTGGGTCGGCCTGGTGACACCGGTGCCGTCCGGGATCGCACGCCCGCTGGTCGACTCGTTGCAGCACGAGGTCGTGTGTCTCGAGGACGACGTGCGCCGCTACGTGCCCGACCCGCCGGAGGGTCTCGTCGGCGTCGACCGTGCGATCGAGCTCGCGCTGACCCGCATCCACCACGGCGAGGTGACCACCCGCTGGTCGTCCGCGTCGGTGCCCGGCGCGCCGTCGGACCCCTTGCCCACGGACCCCGACTGGACGGGCGGCTCGCTGTACGTCGACGAGCGGCGCACCGTGGTCGACGCGCCGCAGGAGGTGCTGTGGCGGGTGATCGAGGAGATCGGCGGTCAGGGCGGCTGGTACTCGTGGTCGCTGGCCTGGCAGGCCCGGGGCCTGGTGGACCGGCTTCTCGGTGGCCCCGGGCTGCGCCGCGGCCGTCGCGACGAGCACCGGCTGCGCGTCGACGACGTGCTGGACTTCTGGCGGGTCGAGGCGATCGAGCCGGGCGAGCGCCTGCTGCTCCGCGCCGAGATGCGCCTGCCGGGCCTGGCGTGGCTGGAGCTGCGCGTGGACGAGGCCGCCGCGGAGGTGACCGACGAGGCGGCCGACGCCCCGAGCCTGCGGGACGCCGTCGGACCGGGCCGGACCTACTTCGCCCAGCGGGCGCTCTTCCACCCGCACGGGCTCGCGGGTCAGGCGTACTGGTGGTCGGTGGCCCCGTTCCACGGCATCGTCTTCGGCGGGATGCAGCGCAACGTGGCTCAGGAGGCCGAGCGGCAGGCGGGCCGCCCGGCCTCCTGAGACCGGTTCGAGGGACGCCGGTCAGGACCCCGGCACCACCCCCGTGCAGCCGAGCTCCTGCGCGGCCGGCGGTTCACCGGTGCCGACGAACCCCACGGTGGCGGACTGCCCGGCACCCAGGTCCGCGTTCCAGGACTCGGGCGTGATCACGCCGTCGTCGAGCCGGCCGCCCCACAGGCTGGACGTGGTCAGCCCGTCGGGGGCGATGACCTCCCAGTCCCGGACGCCGTCGGCCCCGGCGGTGACGACCACCTGGCCCTGGTACCCGCCCGACCACGCGTTGGCGGTGGTGTACGCGGCCGTGCAGGCCCCGGCGGGCGGGTCGGGCTCGTCGTCCCCGGTGGTCACCGTCGCGGGGGCGGACGCCTCCGAGACGTTCCCCGCGGCGTCGCGCGCCGTGACCGTGTAGGTGAAGTCGGTCGACGCGGGGAGCCCCGGGTCCGTGAACGACGTCGCGGTCCCCCCGACGCTGCCGACCTCGGCCCCGTCCCGGCTGACGTCGTAGCCCGCGACGCGCACGTCGTCGCTCGCCGCCGTCCACGTGAGCTCCACGGTGGTGCCGTCAGCCGTCGCGGTGAGGTCCTGCGGGGCCGTCGGAGGCTCGGTGTCCTCCGGCGGCTCCGGCGAGTCGCCGAAGAGCCGGTCGTAGTCGGCGAGCGCCGTGGCCACCGCCGTCTGCGCCCAGAACCGGTGGTAGGTGAACTCGGGTGCGGGGCCGCCGTCGAGGTGGGCCTGGACCTTGTCGAACTGCGGGTCGTCCTCGTAGAACGAGCGGATGTCCAGGAACGACACCCCGGGCTCGATGACGTCACCGTTCGGCATGGTGCCGCTCCAGCCGTCGGGGACGTAGATCCCGTCCCCGTCGCCGCCGGCGTAGACGTCGTCGAAGCGCCCGTAGTCAGCGCGGGTCTCCGTGGTGGCGACGCCGAGCGGGTCGCTGTTCTGCGTCCAGATCGCCTCGAGCAGGTCGTGGGCGGTCTGCTGCGCCGCGATCTGCTGCGGGTCCTCACCCGGCCCGGCTGCGTAGTACATCAGCGTGCGGGCCAGCGCCCCGGCCACGCCGACGTCCTGGCCGTAGCCGGTGACCTCGACGCTCAGGCCGGCGTTGTCGCCGGGGTTCGCGGGGTCCCAGTCGTCGGGCTGGCCGGACCAGGCGAGGTTCGAGGGGATCTCCCAGGTGTCCTCGGTGACGGTGATGTGGTCGATGACCCACGGCACCCAGTCGTCGAGGATGTCCTCGGCGCGCTCGTCCCCCGTCTCGTGGAAGAGCTGGGCGATGCGCTCGACGCCCCAGCCCTGCATGCCCATCCACTCGTTGGAGGGCGGGTCGTGGTAGACCGGCGCCTCGGTGTAGGCCATGTCGTAGAACGTGGCCACGCCGTCGGGCCGGTCGGCGTAGTGCCCGTCCCAGCTGTTGGTGGACCCTCCGGCGATGCCGCCCTCGGGTGCCTGCAGCCACTGGAACAGCTCCACCTGGCGGTCGAGGCTCGCGGACCAGTCGTCCTCGGCGGTCGGGGACCCGGGCGCCAGCGCGGGGTCGTTGGCCAGCGCCCACGCGGCCATCGGGTTCTGGTAGCCGAAGTGCGCGTGGCTCGAGCCGATGCGCCACGCCCAGGGTGCTGAGGTGTCCAGGGCGCCGCCCCAGGCGTAGTACCAGCTCAGCAGGTAGTGGGCGCTCTCGCGGCCCGTCCCGGCCGGGCAGGACTCGGACTCGCAGCCGGGCGTCTTGAAGTACTTGTCGAACAGGGCGTACCGCAGGTAGTCGCCCATCTTCGACGCCTTGCCGACGGTGTCGGCCACCGCCTCGGGCTGCCCCTGCTCCGTGGCGAACTTGTTCGCCCAGTAGGCGGCCTCGACGGCGCGGGCGTCGGCGTCGGGGGCGTTGGTGAACTTCCACTGCTCCGTGTACGAGGAGTCCCCGGTGAACAGGTCCAGGTAGCCGTTCTCTCCGCCGTACGAGAAGTCGTCGATCGACGGCTGCGGGATGGTCTCCCAGACGGACTCCTGCGGACCGCGCTGGAAGGTGTTGATGTAGCTGGTGCCCTCGTGGTCGGGCCCCAGCAGCTCGGAGGAGCCGGGTGCGGCCCCGAAGCCGTACACGTTGTCCACGTCGGCGAGCCAGTGCATCCCGTAGATCTCCGGCGTGCCGTACGTCTGCTCCAGCTCGTCGCCGAGGGGGTCGGTGCCGACGCTGACCGACGTGCCCAGCTCGGACGGGTACTCGCTGGGGTGGTTGGCCTCAGGGGCGTAGGTGGCGGGGCTGCCGGGGTCGTAGGCGCCGTTGGTCGGCTGGTTCTCGGTGGTGGGGATCATGTACGCCTCGAGGGTGTCCCAGGCGTGGTTGAACGGCTCCCAGTCGCCGGTGACCTGCCCGTAGGAGGTCTCGAGCCACAGCCAGAACGAGTACGCCTCGCTGGTGGTCTCGTGGCCGTGGTCGGGCGCCTCGACCATGAGCGTCTCGGCGGCGTGGTAAGGGATGCCCTGCGGTGAGAAGTAGCCGTTGGCGGGGTCGTGGACCTTGTCGTAGAGCTCCAGGAACCGCTGCGTGTACTCCCCGCCGGTGTCGAGGTCCTCGACGGCGGTGGCGACGGACGGCACCGGTGGCGCCGCGCCGGCCGGCACGGCGGCGACGAGGGCGGCCAGCGTGACCGACGCCGCGGCACCCGCCACCAGGCGGGTGCGGACGGTTGTGCGATGCATGGGAACCTCTCTTCGTTGAGCGGACTCCCCGACGATCAGCCAGTGGGAGCGATCCCACAACGCGACGAAACGTTTAGGGCCGGCGCTCCACGAGGCGCCCGAGCCCCGCCCGGCGGCAGGGCGCCGCTCAGGCGTGGACGTCGACCGCGACCTGCCACCGCTGCGCGTCGGCGGCTCCGAGCGCGACCACGACACGCTCCAGCACGTCCGCCGCGACGAGCGTCGACCCGGCCGGCTCGACGGTCGGCACCCGCCGCACCACGGCCCGCGGGCCGAGCACGGCGGCGAGGCGGGCGGCCCGGTGCTGCGCCGAGCGGCCGTCCTGGCCGTCCAGCAGCACGGCGACCCCGCCGGCACCGACGGCGGTGGCGCAGTCGTCCTCGTCGAGCTCCCCGCGCAGCAGGTGCAGCGGTGGCCCGTCGATGCCCTGCGGCACCGCGACCGCCAGGACCTGCCAGGCGTAGGCGGGCAGCCTCCTGCGACGGCGGATGGCCCGGTCGAGGCGGTCGACGAACAGGTCGTGCGCGACCAGGCCGGTCGCGACGTCGACGAACGGCCTCTCGGGCGGCACGACGTCCCGTGGCTGGTCAGGGGTCTGCTCGGCGACCACCGCCATCGCCCCCACCAGCCGGACGGGCCGGTCCCCGGCGTCGTGCACGGTCACCGCGCGGCAGCGCACCGGCAGATAGGTGCCGTCCGCCGCCCGGATCCGGTGCTCGACGTCGAGCGGTTCCCGGGTCCCGGAGAGCTGGGCGGCCACGGCGGCGTGGACCCGGCGCAGGTCGTCCGGGTGCACCCGGGAGAGCCATTCGCGCGGGTCGTCGGCGAGGGACGCCCGGTCCTCGCCGACGAGCCGCGCCCACGCCTGGGAGTAGCGCACCGTGCCCGCGTCGACGTCCCAGTCCCAGGTGCCGTCGTGGGAGGCGATGGAGACGAGCGCCGACCGTTCCTCGCCCGCGGCGACGTCGAGCGCGAGCGCCCGCTCGCGCTCCGCCTCCTCGGCGAGGCAGCGGCGCTGCGCCTCCAGCGCCGTGAGCGACTCCTCGGCCTCGAGCGCGACGGCCAGCATCGCCGCCCAGTGGTTGTAGCGGGCCCGTGTGCTCGTCGCCCGCGAGTCGACCAGGCCGCCTACGGCCAGCAGACCGAGGTCGACCCGGCCGAACGCGACCGGCACCACGACCGTCAGCGAGCGAGGGTCCGCGAGGCCCGGCGGGGGGAACTCCTGCGGCGCCAGGCTCTGACCCACCAGATGCTCGCCGGCCGCGCCCCGCGCCCCGACGATGCGCAGGACGCGTTCGGCGGGGCGGTCCGGGTGGTCCTCCCACAGCGCCAGGGCAGCCGTGGAGATCCGCGCCCTCGGCATCCAGTCCAGGCGTCGCAGGGACTCGCCGTCGGCCCGCATCAGCTCCAGGTCCACGAGGTTCTGGTCCACGAGGTCCTGCTCGAGCCGACCGGCGCGGGCCAGGTCCCCGTGGGCGCAGCCGCGGCTCAGGGCGACGATGACCTGGAAGAGGGCCTCGTCCACGGCGTCGGCGGCGCCCGGGTCCAGCCCGGGCAGGGCGGGCACGTCGTCGTTCCCGCGCGGTGCGGCGGAGCGGGCCGCGAGCCGTTCACGCACCCGGACGCCCTCCGCGTGCAGGGCCGGCACGAGCTGCTCGAGCGCTCCGGGTCCCGGGCGCAGCGACGCGGTGCGGTCCCCGAGCGCACGCAGCGCGGCCGCGAGCGGCTGCTGACCCGTCGCGACGCTCGCCTCGACGAGCTGTCGGGTCAGGGCGAGCCAGGCGTCGGTCGCGCCACGGCTGTGCATCCCCTCGGCACGGGCGAACACCACCCGGGCGACGGCCCCGAGCGAATCCGGGTCCCGCGGCGCCGTCGAGCCGGCGGTCACGACCGTGCTGCGGGTGCCGCGGGCGCAGCCGCACGACTCACGCCGCACCAGCGCAGCCGTCTCGAGCCGGTGCACCCCGCCGAGCTGCTCCCCACGCGTCCTGGCCAGCACGAGCGTGGCCGCGAGCTCACCGACGGCGTCGTGCAACGGGTCGACGGAGGTGAGCCGTGGCCAGGTGCGCGCACCGACGTCGGCGTTGTCGAAACCGATCACCGCCTGCCCCGCGCCCCGATCCGGGTCGGCCCCGTGCAGGCCACGCAGGAACCCGATCGCGTTGCGGTCGGTCGCGGCCACCGTCGCGGTCGTGGTCAGACCCTGCTCGAGCAGCCGGCGCCCGACCGTCTCGGCCGCCGCCTCCTGGTTGTCCCGCGTGCGGTAGACCTGCTCGGGCCGGTGCTCCAGCCCGTGCACAGCCAACGCGTCCCGGAACGCGGCGTAGCGTTCGGCGATGTCCCGCTGGTCGGTGTTGCCCAGGAACCCGATGCTGTGGTGACCGTGCTCGACCAGGTGGTCGACGGCGGCGCGCACGCCACCGGCGTTGTCCGGCGACACCGCCGGGGCACGCAGGTCGTCCGGCGGCACCCCGAGGGTGACCATCGGGACACCGGTCGCGTCGAGCCGGCGCAGCTCCTCGTCCGGCAGCGCCGTCGTGACGACCACGAGGCCGTCGTACACGTCGAGGCCCGGTGCCGCCCGCCGGTACGGCGGCACGGGGAACTCGTCCCGGTCGACGTCGGCCGGGTAGGTCTGCACCGCGACCAACCGGTGCCCCTCCGCCCGGACCACCCTCGCCATGCCGGCCAGGACGCGGCCGAAGTAGTAGCCGCCGACCACCGGGCACAGCACCCCGATCGTCGAGACCTTGCCTGGTCTGCCGCTCGCACGTGTCCACGTCGACACCTGCACCACCGTCCTCGTCGTCGAGTCCTGCGTGCGCCCCCCGCAGGTGCATCATGCCCCGAAAACCGGCAGAGTGTGGGAGCGTGCCCAGAACGCAGCGCGGCGACGACGCCCGACCGGCCCCCGGGCGTCGGGTGACGATCACCGACGTCGCCCGGGCGGCCGGCGTCTCGATCGCCGTGGTCTCCTACTCGCTCAACGGTCGACCCGGGGTCTCCGAGACCACCCGCCGGCACGTGCTCAAGGTGGCCCAGGACCTCGACTGGCGGCCCAGCGCCGCCGCCCGCTCCCTGCGTTCGACGGACACCACCAGCGTCGGGCTGCAGGTCCTGGACGGCACGGGCTCCGTGCACAGCCGCTCGGCCGGTCTCGACCTCGCCGCCGGGCTGCGCGACGTCCTCGGCGACGTCGCGCTGGCGCTCGAGGTCACGGCGGACCGGGAGACCGGCAGCGCGGACCTCGAACGCGCCTGGAGCGAACGGCGGCACACGGCGTTCGTCGTGCCGGACCTGCTCGTCGACGACCCGCGGGTCCGCGTCGTCGGCCGGGTCGGCGCCCGGGTCGTCGCCGTCACGCCGCCGGACCTCGGGACCGCTGGCGCCGAGCACGCCGTGTGGTTCGGCGGCGGAGCGGACGACGCCGTCGGGCGCTACCTGGTCGACCTGGGTCACCGCCGGACGGTGCTGCTCGTCGCGGACGCCGGGGCGGACGTCGCGCGCGCCCTGCACGCCGGGCTGCTCACGGCGACCGCGGGCCTGGCCGCGACGGTCTCCGTCCTGGAAGCGAGCACGGCGCCCGCGGCGGGAGCGGTCGCGGCCCGCCTCTTCGCCGACGAGGACCCGCCGACGGCGGTGGTCACCGACGGGGACGTGACGGCACTGGCCGTCCTGGAGGCCGCCCGGCACCGCGACCTGCGGGTGCCGTGGGACGTCTCGGTGGTCTCGGGGGCCGACGCCGACACGTGCCGCCTGGTGGACCCGCAGCTCACGGCGGTCGCCCGCCCGTGGCGGGGCCTCGCCCCGGCGGTGGCGGCAGCCCTGGGCGTCGGCCCGGAGGGCTCCGTCGACCCGCCGGCGGCACGTCTCGTCATCCGGGGCACGACGGCGCCGCCACCCCCCGGCGTCGGTACCTAAACGTTTTGGCGAGGTGCGCGTGGGAGCGCAACCAGTCCACGTTGGGGGCGTCGGGCAGCTCGCCCGGCGCACGGGCGACGAGGCCCGTGCCCCCGAACCTCTGGAGGATCCCGTGCGATCTCGATCCTGGCGACCGCGCAGAGCCGCGTCGGTCCGACCGCTCGCCGTGGCCGCGACCCTGGCGCTGGCCGCGAGCCCGCTGATGGCCACCACCGCCTCGGCGGCAGAACGCGTCGACAACCCGTACGTCGGCGCCGACCAGTACGTGAACTCCTACTGGTCCGAGAACGTGGTCGACGCCGCCGCGGTGGCCGGCGGCGAGCTCGGCGAGAAGATGCTCACCATCGCCGACACCCCGACCTCGGTCTGGATGGACCGGACCAGCGCCATCGAGGGCAACGTGGACGGGCCCGGCCTGCGGTACCACCTGGACGCCGCCGTGGAGCAGCAGCAGGGCGACACACCGATGGTGTTCAACCTGGTGATCTACAACCTGCCGGGGCGGGACTGCTACGCCCTCGCCTCCAACGGCCTGCTCGAACCGACACCGGAGGGCATGGCCGAGTACAAGAACGAGTACATCGACGTCATCGCGGACATGCTGGCCGAACCCCAGTACGCCGACCTGCGCGTCGTGGCGACGATCGAGCCGGACTCGCTGCCGAACCTGGTCACCAACATGTCCGAGCCCGCGTGCCAGGAGTCGGCACCCTACTACCGCGAGGGCACGGCGTACGCCCTCGACCGGCTCTACGAGGCCGGCAACGTGTACTCGTACATCGACGCCGCGCACGCTGGCTGGCTGGGCTGGGACTCCAACGCCGGGCCCGCCGTGGACGTGTTCCAGGAGGTCGTGACCAGCACCGAGCACGGGTACGACACCGTGGCCGGCTTCGTCACCAACACCGCGAACTCCACCCCGCTGCACGAGCCCTTCCTCGAGGACGAGCCCTTCGGCAGCGGCGGCGGCACCCAGGTGCGCCAGGCGGAGTTCTACCAGTGGAACAGCGACTTCGACGAGCTCGACTGGACCGAGCACCTGTACTCGCTGGCCGTCGCGGCCGGGTTCCCGTCGGACATCGGGATGCTCATCGACACCTCGCGCAACGGCTGGGGCGGTCCGGACCGGCCGACGGCCGAGAGCAGCTCCAGCACCCTGAACATCTACGTGGACGAGTCCCGCGTGGACCGTCGCACGCACCGTGGCGCGTGGTGCAACCCGGACGGCGCCGGCCTGGGCGAGCGCCCGACCGTCAACCCGACGGACAACGCCGCCTCGCACCTCGACGCCTACGTGTGGGTCAAGCCTCCGGGCGAGTCGGACGGCAACTCCGAGGAGATCCCGAACGACCAGGGCAAGAGCTTCGACCGCATGTGCGACCCGACGTTCGCCTCGCCCAAGCTCGACGGCGCGCTCACGGGCGCCCTCGGCGGCGCGCCGCTCGCCGGCCAGTGGTTCCAGGACCAGTTCGAGATGCTGGTGACGAACGCCTACCCGGCGATCGACGGCGGGACCGTCGACCCCGACGCCGAGGCGCCCAGCGCCCCGGCGGGGCTCGCGGCCGGCCAGGTGACGTCGTCGTCGGTGGCCCTGACCTGGGACGCCTCGACGGACGACACCGGCGTGACCGGCTACACCGTGCTGGTCGACGGTGACGCCGCGACTACCAGCGCGACGACGTCGGCCACGCTCACCGGCCTGACGGCGTCGACCACGTACGAGATCACCGTCACGGCTCGCGACGCCGCGGGGAACGTCTCCGACGCGTCGGACGCCCTGTCGGTCACCACGACCGAAGGCGGTGGCGGCGAGGACACCGAGGCGCCGACCGTGCCGGCGGGTCTCGCAGCCGGTGACGTGACGTCGTCCTCGGTGGCGCTCGACTGGGACGCCTCCGACGACGACACGGGCGTGGCCGGATACCTCGTGCACCGCGACGGCGAGCAGGTCGCGGACGTGTCCGGCACCTCCGTGACGGATTCCGGCCTGGCGGCCGGCACGGAGTACTCCTACACGGTCTCCGCCTACGACGCCGCCGGGAACGTCTCGGCCGCTTCGGCACCGCTGTCGGTGACGACCGAGGAGGACGACGTCACCCCGGGCGGCGGCTGCACCGTCGACTACACGGCGAACTCGTGGAACTCGGGCTTCACCGGGTCGTTCGTCGTGACGAACGACTCCGGCGCCGCCGTCGACGGCTGGGAGCTGACGTTCACGTTCGCCGACGGTCAGACGGTCGACCAGATCTGGTCGGCGCAGGCGTCGCAGTCCGGTTCCGCGGTGACGATCACGCCGGCCGCGTGGTCGACCACCATCCCGGCCGGCGGGTCCGTGACCTTCGGCTTCAACGGGTCGCACTCCGGCACGAACACCGCGCCGGACGACTTCGCCCTCGACGGCGTCGTCTGCGACATCGCCTGACCCCCGCGGGGGCGGCTCGCGCCGCCCCCGCCCCACCTCCCCGCGGCCGGGGCTGCGTGCCCCGGCCGCGGTTCCACCCTTTCTCGGAGGAATCATGCGACCACGTCTCGAAAACGATTACCACGACGATCGACGGACGCGACGGACCACCGCCGCTGCCGCGGCCACCGCTCTGGTCGGCGGCACGCTGCTCGCCGGAGGCCTGCTGCTCAACCCCGCACAGGCCGCCGAACCCGTCCACGAGCCGCTCCGCGACGCCGCCGAGCGTCAGGGAGTCACGCTAGGCTTCGCCCTCACGCCTGGCCATCTGAACGACTCCGGCTACCGCGAGATCGCCGAGCGCGAGATCGACCTCGTCGTCGCGGAGAACGCGATGAAGTGGGACGCCACGGAGCCCAGCCAGGGGGGATTCAGCTGGGGGCGGGCCGACCAGGTGGTGGCCTTCGCCGACGCGCAGGACGCCGACCTGTACGGCCACACCCTCGTGTGGCACTCCCAGCTCCCCGGGTGGGTCGAGGGCCTGACCGACCCGGCGCGGCTGCGCGACGCGATGTACGACCACATCGACGCCGTCGTCGGCCAGTGGCAGGGCGGCTTCCAGGGCGAGGCGCGGCTGACGAACACCGGGCAGGACGCGCTGGACCCGTGGGAGCTGGCCTGGGACTTCAGCGGCGGCGAGACCGTCGCACAGTCCTGGGGCGGCGATCTCACCCAGACCGGCGCGCACGTCACGGTGACCGGTCCGTCGTGGCAGACCACCCTCGCCCCAGGTCAGTCCACCACCGTCGGCTTCATCGGCGCCGGCGAACCGGCCGCCGTCACCGGCCTGACGGCCAACGGCGACCCCTGCACCCCCGCCTGACCCCGCTGTGGGTATGAAATCTGCGGTTCTCCGACGCGGAGAACCGCAGATTTCATACCCACAGCGCTCGGGCGGGGGTCAGCGGCGGCGGCGGAAGGCGATCGGGTCCCCAGAGAACTCTCCGAACACCGCGCGCTCGTCGGCCGTCAGCCGACGCGGACGCCCTGCCGCGGCGTCGAGGACCACGATCGTCGTCGTCGCCCGGGTGTAGGGATCCAGGCCCGAGGCCGGCCCCGTGCGCGGGAACCCGCCGGGGGCGCCGTCGTACACCTCGTAGCAGACCTCGAGCGACGCTCCCCCGATCGACCCGATCCACATCTCGACGCGTACCGGGTCGCGGGAGAACTCCAGCGGCCGCAGGTACTCGATCTGCTGACCGGCCACCAACGTGTGCGACGTCGCGTGCGGGCCCGTGTCGAGGATCGCCGTCGGCCACGGGTCCTCCGCCTCCGGGTGCCGCCAGAACGCGGTGATGCGGGCGTCCTCCAGGAGCCGGAACATCGCGACGTTGTTGACGTGCTGGTACGCGTCGAGGTCCGACCAGCGCAGCGAGACGGGGACGTGCAGACGAGTCATGCCTGGCATCGTCGCACGTCTCCACGGCCGGCCCGGGTGCGGCGGCGTCTCACCACGCGCCTCACGCCGCCGCGGTCGTCGCGTGCTCCCGGCACGACGCCTGCGCGGCCATCTCCGCCGCGACCGGCTCCCGCACCTGCTCGCGCGCCACGGCCTCCACCGACGTCCGCAGCCGACGGCGCACCCGCCCCGCCCGTCGTCGGGCACCCAGCGCGGCGAGCGGCCGGGAGACCAGCGCCAGGAGAAGGCCGGCGACGACGCCGCCCAGGGCGAGCACCGTCGCCCACGGCACGTCGAAGGTGCCACCGCCCCACCGCGTGAAGTCGACCGTCAGGACCGGCATGATCAGCGCCGGGAGCTGGAAGTAGCGCAGCGCAGCCGCGACACCCAACCAGAGCAGCCCGAGGACCGCCGCCGCCAGCAGCAGCCACTGCAGGACCCCGACCGCCCGCCACCAGAGGGGCCGCCGCGCCTCCTCCAGCCGGGTCGAGGCGACGGCCTGGTCGAGGGTGTCCGGCAGACGCTCGACGGCCTCGGTCCCCCGCTCCCGTGCGGCGAGCACCCACGCGTCCGGCGCGCCGCCGGTGACCTGGTCGACGTAGGTGCGCACCGCCGTCGCCGCGGAGGCCCGCACGCTCGGGCGGGTCTGGGGCAACGACGTGCGGGCCAGGTCCGGCCGGTCGACCGGGACCCGCACCTGGTCGGTGCGCAGCCCGAGGCGTCGCAACGGATCCTTGCGGGCGCGGGCGATCCAGCGGGTCACGGGCCAGCCGGTCGCCAGGTGCGCGTCCCGCCTCGCCGTGCCGCGGACGGCGTCGACCACCGTGGTGACGCCGGCCGCCTCCTCCAGCGCATCGACGAGCGCACCGTGCGCTCGGTCCGCGGCGCGCACCGGCGGCGCCTGACCGCACTCGTCCACCACGCGGCGCGCGACCGCCCGGGTGTCCGCGGCCAGGCGTGCCGTCGCCGCCTCCCGCCGCCGGGCCGCGTCGGCGAGCAGCCCGCGCAACCGGTCGACACCCTGCCCCGTGCGCGCAGAGACCCCGAGCACGCGCGCCCCGGAGAGCCCGTCCGCGGCGACGAGCCGGCGCAGGTCCGCCAGGATCGCGTCGGCCTCCTCCGGTGCCAGCCGGTCGATCTGGTTCAGGGCCACGACGACGACCTCGGAGCGCCCCGCCAGCGGGCGCAGGTACCGCTCGTGCAGGGCCGCGTCGGCGTACTTCTGCGGGTCCACGACCCAGACGAGCAGGTCGGCGCGCTCCACCAGTCGCTCGGCGCGCACCCGGTGCTCGACCACCACCGAGTCGTGGTCCGGCAGGTCCAGGAGCACCAGACCCGTCGAGATGCCGGCCGGCGGCCGAGCACGGCGCAGCAGCCCGGCCGCCCGGCCCGTGCTCGCGTCAGGGTCCGGCTCCATCTCGTGGCGGCGTGGCACCTCGAGCCAGTCGAGCAGGTCGTCCGCCCCTTCGCCCCACACGGCCGCCAGCGCGTACGAGGTGGTGGGCCGCTGCACGCCGCGCTCCGCCAGCTCCGTGCCGGCCACGGCGTTGAGGACGCTGGACTTGCCCGACCCGGTGGCTCCGGCGAGTGCCGCCACCGTGTGCTCGGCGCTCAGGCCGCCCCTTTCGCGGGCACGTTCGACGACGCCGCGGGCCTCGTCGGTCAGCTCACGGTCCAGCCGTCCGGCTCCGGCAGCCAGGGCCTGCTCCAACGCGGCGGTGCGGGTGGCGAGGTCCGGCTTCATCCCTGGTCCTTTCGTCGCCAGCGCCGCCAGAAGGGCACCTTGGGCTCCTCGGGCGAGCCTGCGCCGTCCGCGTCCTGCACCGTCACCTCACGGCCCGCGAGAGTTCCCGGGAGCCCCGGGATGCCCTCGGGGCTGGTCGGTGGCCGGAAGGTCCCCGCTCCCCGCAGCATGCCGCCGCTCCACGGCCGGGTGAGGCCGTCGTCGGCCCGGGAACGGGTGGCCCGCTCCCGGCGGGCAGCATCCGCCACGTCGCGTGCGGCGTCGCGCAGCCGGTCCCCCCGCACGTCGTCGGTGCCGAGCGCGTCCAGCTGGGCGGTGTACCGGGCGGACTGGCCCCGCAGCACGGCGTCGACGCGGGCCGCGAGCCGTTCCTTCGCCTGCGCGGCGAGGCGACGGACGGCGTCGTCGCCGAAGACCGCCTCGAGCAGCTTCTGGGCTACCACGGCGGTGCCCCCCGCGATACCCACCTCGAGTCCCGTCAGGCCGGCGGTGGAGGCGAAGACGACGACCATCAGGCTCACGCCCAGCGCGTTGACACCGAAGGAGAGCGCTCGGGCGGTCCCGCGCCGGCTCTCGCCCTGCTCCCGGACCAGCTCCAGGACGTCGCCCTGCCAGGCACGGATCGCCGCGGCGACCTCACGACGGAGCCCGGGCGCGGTCCTGCTCAGCTCGAGCCCGTCCAGGAGCGCGGCGCCCGCGGCATCGTCGCGCCAGGCGGCATGCGTCCGCTCGGCAGCCTGCTCGGCGGCGTCCAGGATCACGGACTCGAGGCCGTGGGCGATCGCCTGCTCCACCTGCGGGGCCTCCTTGACGCGGCCGCGCAGGACGCGGCCGACGGCGTCGCGTACCTTGCCGGCACGAGCCTCCAGCGACCGGAAGAACTCGCCCGTCCCGATGAAGTCCTGCCACCGGGCGAGCACCTCGCCGCGCAGCAGCGCACCGTCCGACGTCGCTGCCTCGACCTGCGTCAGGGCGTCGGCGTGGTGGCGTTCGACGACGTCGCGCAGGCGGGTGTCCGCCGCGTGCTGGACGTCCGCCGTCGTGGCCAGCTCGTTCGCGCGCCGGACCAGGTCGTCGACGACGCCGTCGCGCGTCGCGGCGATGACGCGCGCTCGTGAGTCGGGGTCGCCGCCGAGGCCCGTCAGCCAGGTGGCGAGCTCACCGACGGCGTGCTCCGGCAGCAGCCCGTCCGACAGCACGGTCTCGCCGCCCGGTCCCGCCTCGGGGACGACGAACAGCGCGGCCTCGGCCAAACCGTGCTCGGTCATGAGGCGGCGCAGATCGGCCGCGACCTCCTCCGTGCCCGGGTCGACCCGGTCGAGGACGAGCGCGACCTGCGCACGGCGGGCCGCCGCCGTCGTCAGCAGTTCCCACGGCACCGCGTCCGCGTACCGGGCCGCGGTGGTGACGAAGAGCCACAGGTCGGCGGCGCCGAGGAGCTGGGCGGCGAGGTCGCGGTTCGCCTCCTCCACGGAGTCGACGTCGGGTGCGTCGAGGAGGGCGAGCCCCTGCGGCAGGTTGCTGGAGGCCACGAGACGCAGCGCACGAGGCCCGGCCGCCGGTCCGCGGTCGTCGTCACGGCCGCCGTCCGGCGGCGTGCCGTGCACGCTGGTCCGCGCCAGGCCGGGCAGCACCCGGTCGCCGGTGAACCAGCGGGCGTCGAGCGGATGGTGCACGAGCACGGGCGCGCGGGTGGTGGGACGCAGCACGCCGGGCGCCGTCGCCTGCTCCCCCAGCAACGAGTTGACCAGGGTGGACTTCCCCGCACCCGTCGAGCCGCCGACGACGACGAGCAGCGGCGCACGCTCGGCGCGCAGCCGCGGCAGGAGGTAGTCGTCGAGCTGGTCGGTCGCCCGGGCGAGGTCGGTGCGGGCGTGGTGGACCCCCGGCGTCTCCAGCGGCAGCCGCAGGGCGCCGAGCCGGGCGCGCAGCGCATCCAGGGCGTCGAGGAGGGCGGCCGCGCCGGCGTCGGGGGTCAGCGCGGAGCTCACGGAGACGGCGCCCGCGGCGCGCTCGTCGGGTTCGGCGCTCTCGTCGGGATCGTCGGGGCGGCCGGTCGCGGTCATGTGCCCAGTCTGCACACATCGGACGTTCGGTGCATGAACCCGGCCGCCTCGTCGTGTCGCCACACGTTCGCTGTGGGTAGGGAATCTCCCGGTCTGCGCGGCGCAGACCGGGAGATTCCCTACCCACAGCGAGACGGGGTCAGTCGCGCGTGAGGCGACGGTAGGTCACGCGGTGCGGACGCGCGGCGTCCGCACCGAGGCGCTCCACCTTGTTCTCCTCGTAGGACGCGAAGTTGCCCTCGAACCAGTACCAGTTCGCCGGGTCCTCGTCGGTGCCCTCGTAGGCGAGGATGTGCGTGGCGACGCGGTCGAGGAACCACCGGTCGTGAGAGACCACGACGGCGCAGCCCGGGAACTCCAGCAGCGCGTTCTCCAGCGAGCCCAGCGTCTCGACGTCCAGGTCGTTCGTCGGCTCGTCGAGCAGCAGCAGGTTGCCGCCCTGCTTGAGAGTCAGCGCGAGGTTCAGGCGGTTGCGCTCACCGCCGGAGAGCACGCCGGCCTTCTTCTGCTGGTCCGCGCCCTTGAAGCCGAACGAGGCCACGTAGGCCCGCGAGGGGATCTCGACGTTGCCGACCTGGATGAAGTCCAGCCCGTCCGAGACGACCTCCCACAGGGACTTCTCCGGGTCGATGCCTCCGCGGGACTGGTCGACGTAGGAGATCTTCACGGAGTCGCCCACCTTGAGCTCTCCCCCGTCGAGCGGCTCCAGGCCGACGATCGTCTTGAACAGGGTCGTCTTGCCGACGCCGTTGGGGCCGATGACGCCGACGATGCCGTTGCGCGGCAGCGTGAAGGACAGCCCGTCGATGAGCTGGCGGTCGTCGAAGCCCTTCTGCAGGTTCTCGGCGTCCAGGACCAGGCTGCCCAGCCGCGGGCCGGCCGGGATCTGGATCTCCTCGAAGTCGAGCTTCTTGGTGCGCTCCGCCTCGGCGGCCATCTCCTCGTACCGGGCCAGACGGGCCTTCGACTTCGTCTGCCGGCCCTTGGCGTTGGACCGCACCCACTCCAGCTCGTCCTTGAGACGCTTGGACAGCTTCGCGTCCTTCTTGCCCTGGACCTCCAGGCGCGCCTGCTTCTTCTCGAGGTACGTGGAGTAGTTGCCCTCGTAGGGGTACAGGCGACCCCGGTCGACCTCGCAGATCCACTGCGCCACGTGGTCGAGGAAGTACCGGTCGTGCGTCACGGCCAGGACGGCGCCCGGGTACGTCGCCAGGTGCTGCTCGAGCCACAGCACCGACTCGGCGTCGAGGTGGTTGGTCGGCTCGTCGAGCAGCAGCAGGTCCGGCTTCTCCAGCAGGAGCTTGCACAGCGCGACACGGCGGCGCTCACCACCCGAGAGCACGGTGACGTCGGCGTCCGGCGGGGGGCAGCGCAACGCGTCCATCGCCTGCTCGAGCTGGCTGTCGAGGTCCCAGGCGTCGGCCGCGTCGATCGCCTCCTGCAGCTCACCCATCTCGCTCATGAGCGCGTCGAAGTCCGCGTCGGGCTCGGCCATGAGCGCCGAGATCTCGTTGAAGCGGTCGACCTTGGCCTTGATCGGCCCGACCGCCTCCTCGACGTTGCCCAGGACGGTCTTCTCCTCGTTGAGCGGCGGCTCCTGCTGCAGGATGCCGACCGTGTACCCCGGCGAGAGCCGGGCGTCGCCGTTCGACGGCTGGTCGAGGCCGGCCATGATCTTGAGGATCGTCGACTTCCCGGCCCCGTTCGGGCCGACGACGCCGATCTTGGCGCCGGGGTAGAAGTTCAGCGACACGTCGTCGAGGATGACCTTGTCGCCGTGCGCCTTGCGCGCCTTGTACATGGAGTAGATGAACTCAGCCACTGGCTCGTTTCCACCGTTCGATCGCGCTGTTGGAGAGGGACCGGCGGCACGCCGGGGAAACCGGCGTACGGCCGGTCCCCCAGCCTACGCGACGTGCTCCCTCAGCCCACGGTCGACGCCGCCGGCTCGTCCGCGCCGTCGTCCGCACCATCGTCCGCGGAGTCGTCGCCGGCGCCGGTGAGGTCGTCGGCGGCCGTGCTCCCCTGGTCGTCGGTCCCGCCGGTCAGCGCGCGGGCGTCGTCCGGCGCCGCGGCGACGGCCCACGGGTCGGACCGGTCCGGCGCGCCCGAGGCGACGGCTCGCCCGACGGGCTCGCCCGACGACTCGTGCACCACCCGGGTGAACCGGGTCATGCCCCGGGTCGCGTCCGGCCCGACGGCGTCCGCGTCCACGACCAGGCTGGTGCGCTCGCGTCCGTCCCGATCCGTCCACTCCTCGGTGGACAACCGTCCGGTGAGCACCACCGGCTGTCCCTGCACGAGGGACTCGCTGACGGTCCGGGCCGCGCCGCGGAACGCCTTGACCGTGAACCACGCGGTCTTCCCGTCGCGCCACTCACCGGTGCGCGGGTCACGCACCCGCCGGGTGCTGGCCACCCGGAAGCTGGTCCAGGGCACGTCGTGGGGCGACAGGTGCAGCGCGGGGCTCGTGCCGACGTAGCCGGTCACCGTGACGATCGCATCGCTCATCGTTCCTCCTGAGGTCTCCGGCCGGCACAGTGCCGGCCGCAGCCCCAGGCTCAGGCCGAGGCGGAGGCCCTGTCGCCCTCCTCGGGGACATCTGTGGACGGCGACCCCGCTGTGGGCAGCCTCAGCGCCCCGGTCAGCGGACGCGACGACGGCAGGTCACGCGCGGACCGTGCGAGCTCACGCACCCGCCGGTGGTCGACGAGCACGCGCTGCGTCGGCTCACCGAGATGCTGGACCAGCACGTCACGGAGCGCCGCGCGGCCACGGCGGGCGACCTCCGCGGAACGTCGCCGGGCGCGCCGGCGCCGCATCGCCACCCGTACAACGGTCAGCACCACCGCCGTGACGAGGAGCAGCGCACCCGCACCCACGAGCACCTGGCCCCACGGCGCGGGGACGTCGAGCACCTCCGTCAGAGCGAGCGCTCCCACGACCCCCAGCACCAGGCCCAGGGCCGCGCACGCCCACGCCGCACGGCGCATCGCTCGCGACGACGCCGGCCCGCGCACGTCCAGGTCGACGCCCTTGAGCGCACCCGACACGGCGGTCCGCAGCCGGTCCGCACCCGCCACCGACTCCGCGAGCGAGCGCTGCCACCCCGGCCGCAGGGCCGCACCGGCCCTCGTCAGCCAGCGCGCCCGAGACAGGGCGATCGTGTCCCGGTCGGGCGCCGGCAGCTCGGGCATGCCGTACCCGTTGCGCACCGCCGCGCCGACCTGGCTCGCGACGGCGTCCAGCCCGGTGGCCCCGACCACGGGCTCGAGCTCGCGCTCCACCGCCGCGTCCAGCTGCCACGGCACGTCCGAGGGGGTCTGCGCGAGGAGCGCGCCCGCCGCCGCGTCCAGCTCGGCGGCGGCCCGCCCCGCGGCCACCGAGCGTCGTGCGCACGCCTCCTCGAGGATCTCTCGCACCCGGGCGATCCCCTCGCCCGTCTTCGCGGAGGCAGGCTGCACGTGGACGCCGGTCAGACCGTCGTCGGTCACCAGGCGGCCCAGGTCCTCGACCAGGTTCTCCCGCTGCGAGTCCGGCACCGTGTCCACCTGGTTGAGCACCAGCACCATCGAGGACTCGGAACCGACCTGCGCCCGCAGGTACCCGGTGTGCAGCGCGTCGTCGGCGTACTTCTGCGGGTCGACCACCCACACCAGCAGGTCCACCAGCGGCAGCACCCGGTCCACGACCTCGCGGTGCGCCGGCTCCACGGAGTCGTGGTCGGGCAGGTCGAGGAGCACCAGGCCGGCGAGGCCGGCCGCGCCGTCGCCCTCGAGGTCCTCGCTGTGGGTGATCCGACGCTCGCGGTCGACGCCGATCCAGTCGAGCAACGAGTCCGCGCCGTCGGACCAGGAGCACGCGGTGACACGTGCCGTCGTCGGACGCTTGACCCCGACGTCCGCGAACGACAGCCGCGAGATCTTGTTGAAGAGGCTCGACTTGCCCGAGCCGGTACCTCCGGCGAACGCCACGACGGTGTGGTCGACACCGAGCTCGAGGCGGCGCCGGACGCCCCCGACCGCGGTCTCGACCCGCTGGGCGGTGGCACGGTCGAGCCGGGGCCCCGCGAGCGCGAGCGCCTCGGCCAGGTCTTCGGTGCGCGCGCGCAGCGTCGCGTCGTGCGAGGCCGTCGTCATGTGAGTCTCCTCAGCTCGGCGAGCCGCAGACGCAGCGCGGTGGCGGCGTCGTCGGCCAGGTCGGGTGAGTCCAGCCGTTCCCGGACGGCGTCGATCTCGGCAGCGACGACGGCCGCGGCGCGGTCAGCGAGGTCGTCGCGCAGGACCTCCGCCGGCTCCGTCGCGGTGTCACCGACGACCCGGTCGAGGAGCCGGCCGGCGTCGTCGCTGCCGGCGGCGGCGGCGAGCAGCAGCGTCGCCAGACCACGCTCCCCGAACGCCTTCGCGGCCGCCCGGACCGGGGCGCCGGCGTCGGCTCCGAGCATCCCGGCGACGCGGCCGTCCGCACCGGAGACCCATCCCGCCACCGTGCGCTCGGCCGCCTCGGCGCGCGCGTCCGCCCGCGCGTCGACCTCCGGCGCGACGTACGACCCGCCGGCCGGCGCCGCCGTGCCCCCGAGGACGGCCCGCAGCCGCTCCTCGACGCGGGCCCCGGCCGCCGTGAGGGTACGCCGGGCGGCAGCCTCGACGTCGTCGCGCAGCACCTCGAGCGCCTCCGACCGGGTCCGTCCGGCCCGTCGTGTGCTGCGCGCCCGGTCACCGCGGACCTTGACCCGGTCGATGCCGGCCGTCCCGGAGAGCTCGCGCCACCGGGCCTCGACGGACGCCCCGGCGACCACTCCCGCGGCCACCGCCTCCCGGGCAAGCTTCTCCGCGGCGGGGAGCTCGGCGTCGACCGCTCGCCGCAGCGCCCTCGCGGCGTCCGCCTGCGCCTCGACGGCGTCGGCGAGCGAGGTCACCCAACCGGGCAGCGCGGCGAGCGAACCCTTGAGGGTGCGCACGACCACCGCGCGGGAGCGGTCGGGGCCGGCGAGCATGTTGAGCCACCGCTTGATCTGCCGCACGACGGACTCGTCGAGCAGACCCTCGTGGGGACCGACGTCCGGCACCACGAACAGCGGGGTGTCCGTCATGCCGTGCGAACGCAGGCGGGACATCAGGTCGCCCCGGACCGTGGTGAGGTCGGCCTGCGGCACCCGGTTGAGCACCATCGCCACCGACGCGCCGCGCTCGGTGGCCCGCGCGAGCGCCTGCCAGGGCAGCGCGTCGCCGTACCGCGAGGCCGTCGTCACGAAGAGCCACAGGTCGGCGCCCTCGAGGAGCTGCTGGGCGATGGAGCGGTTCTCCTGCACGAACGAGTCGAGGTCGGGGGCGTCGAGCAGGGCGGTGCCGCGCGGCACCCCGCCGTGGTGGATCACCCGCGACAGGCGGGTGATGGGCCCCTGGGCGATCACGTCCTCGTCGGCCGGGTTGAACGCCAGGACGGGCTCGCGCGTGGTGGGGCGCAGCACCCCCGCCGCGGAGACCTCCTCGCCGAGCAGGGAGTTGTACAGGGTGGACTTGCCGGCGCCGGTCGACCCCGCGACCACGACGACGGCGGGTGAGCTGAGCTCCGCGAGCCGCGGCAGCAGGTGCTCGTCGAGCTGGGCCAGCAGACGGTCCCGGGACGCCGTGGCGTCGTCCGCGCCCTCGATCGGGAGCGGGAGGCGCACACCGGAGACGTCGCGGCGCAGGTCGCGGGCGACGTCGTGGACGGTGAGGCCGAGCTCCTCGGCCGCAGCGGCGTCCGGCCGCCCGCCGCGGAAGCGGGAGGCGCGCGTGGAGGATGTCACGCGCTCATCCTGGCGTGCGCGGCGGTCGCTGCCAAACGCGCGCGCCGTGCGGGCCGGACTTCTCTTCCTCGCCGACGACGGGGCGGGCCGTCAGTCCTTCGCCCCCGACCCGTCGGCCTTGCGTCCGGTCTCCCGCTCCCAGGCGTCGAGCTGCTGCGTGAGCGCCCGGGCGAGCTCGAAGACCTGCTGCGGGGGGATCCGGACCCTGGACACGACCCGCGCGGGCATCACGCGGCCACCGGTCGGCGTGCCGGTCGACTGGTCGACGGCCGCCTTGGCCGGGGACTTCGCGGCCACGAAGTCCAGCACGAACGACGCCGAGGTGTGCCAGACCGACGCGAAGTCCGCCGGCACACCCGCCTCGTGCTCGCTGGGCAGGTCGACCTGGAGCTTGAGCTCGGAGCTCGCCATGACGGTCCTCTCTTCGGCAGTCCGGGAGACGGTGCGGTCGTCCGACCGTACCCCTCGGTCGCGAGACGCCGTTGCCAGGGCCCCTCGCACTGGCAGGTCGTATCGACCCCCGGCACGATCCGCAAGACTGCGAGATCCGCCAGCATCGAGCACCCCGGTTCGTTGGCCGTTTCTGCTCGGCGTGATCCTGAGCGTGACCGACGCACCGTGGTCGCTCGGCCGGATGTCGTAGCACCCGTCGGTCTCAGGACAGTAGATGCAGACCACATCGATAGCGCTCTTGTCGACCGGCTTCGCGTGAGCGCCCTGCCGGTCGTTCCGGACGAACCGGTCGCCCGACGCCCTGACCCCTGGGCTAAACTCGGCACGCTTGCCTCCGTAGCTCAGTCGGATAGAGCGGGTCACTTCTAATGACCGGGTCGCGGGTTCGAATCCTGCCGGGGGCACCGATCTGGTCGCGACCGTGGCGAGCCGCTGCCACCAGCGAAGAAGCCGTGTGCGAGACGTGCTGGCGAGGGATGCCGTCGCCGGGGCCCACGTCGTCAGTCCGCGCCGGGGGCCGGGGTGCGCATCCGCAGCGCGACCAGGCCGCACACCAGGCACACGGCGACGTTGACGGCCACGAGGACCCGGTGGTCGAGGACGGCGAGCGCGGCCGCACCGGCCAGCGTCACCAGCACGCCGGGCAGGTTGAGCACCACGTGGCTGGCGGCGCCGACGCGGCCCTGCATGCGGGCCGGCGTGAGCACCTGGCGCTCGGTGACGTAGGCGACCACGGCGCTGGTGACGGTGAAGCCCACGATCCCCATGCCGAGGACGGCCGGGACGATCCACGAGCCGCCGAGCGGGACCAGCCCGAGCGCGAGGCCGACGAGCCCGAGGGCGAACACCCGCACCCGGCCGAACCTCAGCATGAGGCGCCCGACGACGAGCCCGGCCGCCAGCCCGGCGACGCCTTGCAGGGCCGTCAACGGACCCAGCAGCGCCGCGTCGAGGCCCAGGTGCTCCAGGATCGCGAAGGCCACCGCGTTGACGAGGCCGACAGCCGCCATCGCCCAGAGGATCGCCGTGGTCATGCCCCCGAGCGGCGGTGTGGAGAACAGGAAGCGGAACCCCTCGGTGGCCTCGGCCCAGAACCCCTCCGCGGTCTCGCCGTCGGGCCGGGACTCCGTGATGCGCACGACGGCGAAGACGGCGGCCGACGCGACGAACGCGACGATCGCCGCGACCACCAGCGGTGCCGGGCCGATCCACGCGTACACGGCTGCGCCGAGCACGGGCATCGCGATCCGGAACACCTGGTCGATGGCGGCCAGCCGCCCGTTGGCGTGGCCCAGGGCCTCGTCGGGCAGCAGGTCCTTGAGCAGGCCGGACTGGCAGGCGGCCGTCACGTAGGCGACGGTCGCGTAGAGGACGGTGACGACGTAGACGACCCAGACGTGCTCCGCGCGCGAGACGGCGAGCAGCGGGACGAGCACCAGCGCCCCGGCCGCGTAGGTCCACACCAGCATCCGACGGCGGGACACGCGGTCGGTGAGGCGCCCGAGGAACGGCGCCGCCAGCGCCGGGACGCCGAGCGCCGCGAAGGTGGCACCACCGAGCGCCGCGCTGCCGGTGAGGTCGGTGACCCACACCGCCAGGATCAGGACGAGCACCGAGTCGCCGAAGTTCGTCAGCGCCCAGCCGGCGGTCAGGGTCCTGAACTGCGCGGTACGGAGCGCGGCGACGGGCGCGGGCACGGGTGCGGGCACCTGGCGCACGATACGGGAGCACGACCGGCGCGAGGCTGCTACCAGCGAAAAAGCCGTGCATCCACCACGGGCACGGTGCATGCTCGGAACAACACCGCGGTGACGCCCGTCCGGCCAGATGCCGGGCGGTCGGGTGGTCCCTGGCCCGGACCGACGAACCCACGTCACGAAGGAACCACGCACCATGCACCCGATCGAAGCGCACGCCGTCGCGCGCGCCATCCACCACGAGCGCCTCGCCGAGGCCGAGCGTGCCCGACAGATGCGTCGGCAGCGCGAGGCCCAGCCGGCGTCTCCCCGGGGCCGGCGGAAGCGCCGGACGTCCCGGCTCCGCCTCCGGCTCGTCGCCGCCCCCGCCCGGGGATGGCGAGCCGCATGACCGCCCGTCCGCACGACGCCGAGAGCCCCGGCCGTCACGACCACAGCGTCGAGACCGCCGGGGCTCTCCGCGTCCGCTCGGCGTCGTGCCCCGTCCCGGACCGTCGGCGTCGGAACGTAGGCTGGCACCTGTGAGCCCGAGCAACCCGAACGACCGCATCGTCTGGATCGACTGCGAGATGACCGGCCTCGACCTGCGCGCGGACGCGCTCGTCGAGGTGGCCGCCGTCGTCACCGACTCCGAGCTGAACGTCCTGGGCGAGGGGGTCGACGTCGTCGTGCGCCCGCCCGCCGAGGCCCTCGAGCAGATGAACGACTTCGTCCGCCAGATGCACACCACCTCCGGGCTGCTCACCGAGCTCGACGGCGGGACCACGCTGGCCGATGCGGAGGCGCAGGTGCTCGCCTACGTCCGCGAGCACGTCCCCGAGATCGGCAAGGCACCGCTGGCGGGCAACTCCGTGGGCACCGACAAGATGTTCCTCGACCGGGACATGCCCGAGCTCGTCGGGCACCTGCACTACCGGATCGTCGACGTCTCCTCGATCAAGGAGCTGGCCCGGCGGTGGTACCCGCGCGTCTACTTCGCCTCGCCGAAGAAGAACGGCGGCCACCGGGCGCTGGTCGACATCCTGGAGTCGATCGACGAGCTGCGGTACTACCGCGAGGCGCTGTTCGTCCCGCAGCCGGGGCCGGACACGAAGACCGCCCGCGCCGTCGCCGCGCGGATCGAGGAGACCTCGGTCACGAACCGTCCCGCGATGTCCTGATCGCCCGGCGGAGCATGTACACTTTTCGACGGCTGAGGCACTCGTTGTCACTCGTCTGTCGAAGCCATGGTGGCTATAGCTCAGTCGGTAGAGCGCCTGGTTGTGGTCCAGGAGGTCGCCGGTTCAAGCCCGGTTAGCCACCCCACCGCACGAGGCCCGGAACACGCCAGGATCACTCCTGGACGTGCTCCGGGCCTCGTTCTCGTTGCCGGACGGGCACGCGCCGTCGCGGTGGTCCGGGGCGCCGGATCTCTCACCGCACCGGCGGGTTCTCTCGCGCGCTGCGCGCGAATGTGGTCGGGTAGGACGTCGGAACCCGCCGACCCTCGGGAGGGCCACCCCCATGATCGAGTTCCGCTCGGTGACCAAGACGTACCCCGACGGCACCCACGCCGTCGCGGACTTCGACCTCGTCGTGCCTCCGCACACGACGACGGTCCTGGTCGGCTCCTCCGGCTGCGGGAAGACGACCCTGCTGCGGATGATCAACCGGATGGTGGAGCCGACGGCCGGGACCATCGAGATCGACGGCGAGTCGGTCCTCGACCGGGACGCCGTCCGGCTGCGGCGCAGCATCGGGTACGTGCTGCAGAACGGCGGCCTCCTGCCCCACCACCGCGTGATCGACAACGTCACCACGGTGCTGCGGCTGGAGGGCGTGCCGAAGCGCGAGGCGCGCGACCGCGCCGCCGAGGTGCTGGACGTCGTCGGCCTCGACCGAGCCCTCGCCGAGCGCTACCCCAGCCAGCTCTCCGGCGGGCAGCAGCAGCGTGTCGGGGTCGCCCGGGCGCTGGCGGCCGACCCGAACATCCTGCTCATGGACGAGCCGTTCGGCGCCGTCGACCCGATCGTGCGCGCCGAGCTGCAGACCGAGACGCTGCGTCTGCAGCAGGAGCTCCACAAGACCGTCGTGTTCGTCACCCACGACATCGACGAGGCGTTCCTCCTCGGCGACCAGGTCGTCATCCTGGAGAAGGGCGCCCAGGTCGCCCAGATCGGCTCGCCGAGCGAGATCATCGAGAATCCCGCGAGCGACTTCGTCGCCAGTTTCATCGGTGCCGAGCGCGGCGCCCGGGCGCTGCACACCAAGCAGACCGACCGCGGCACCGTGCTCGTCGACGGCGTCGGTCGCACGCAGGGTGTCCTCGTCGAGGGGGACGGGCGGGGCGCTGCATGACCTGGGTGGCCGACAACCTCGACCTCGTCGGACGGCTCACCGTGGAACACCTGCGGCAGAGCGCGCTGCCCATCCTGCTGGGATTACTGCTCTCGATCCCCGCCGGCTGGGTCGCCTTCCGGTTCCGCCTGACGCGGGGGCTCCTGCTGACCCTCGTCGGGCTGCTCTACACCATCCCCTCGCTCGCCCTGTTCGCCCTCCTGCCGCCGCTGCTGGGCATCAGCTTCCTCAGCGAGGTCAACCTCGTCATCGCCCTGACGATCTACGCCGTGGCGATCATGACCCGGTTCGTCGCCGACGCCCTCGGCTCGGTCGAACCCTCGGTGCGCCAGGCGGCCGTCGCCGTCGGGTACGGGCCCTGGCGCCGGTTCTGGCAGGTGGACCTGCCGCTGGCGGGCCCCGTCGTGCTCGCCGGCCTGCGCGTCACCGCGGTGTCCACCATCTCGCTGGCGACCGTCGGCATCCTCATCGGCATCGACAACCTGGGCTACCTGTTCACGAACGGCTACCAGCGCCAGATCGTCCCGGAGATCCTCGCGGGCGTGGTCGCCGTCGTGGTCATCGCCCTGCTGGTCGACTGGCTGCTGGTCCTGCTCGGCCGTGCGCTCATGCCGTGGACGAGGAAGGGGGCGTGATGGACCTCTTCGCCGAGGCCTTCGCCTGGATCTTCTCCCCGGACCGGCAGACCGGCTCGTTGCCGCTGTCCGAGGCGGTCGGGACCCACCTGGCGTTCACCGCCGTCTCGGTGCTGATCGCCGCCGTGATCGCCGTGCCCCTCGGGTGGCTCATCGGTCACACGGGCCGCGGGCGCGAGGTGGCGGTCGCGCTGTCCGGCGCCGCGCGCGCGGTGCCCTCCTTCGGGCTCGTGCTGCTGCTCGTCCTCGTCCTGGGCGTCACCCACAAGGTCGGGGCGTCGATCACGGCGTTCGTCCTGCTGGCGATCCCGCCCATCCTCGCCGGCGCCTACGCGGGCGTCGAGGCGGTGGACCGGCGGGTGGTCGACGGCGCCCGCTCGGTGGGGATGACCCCGACGCAGGTGCTGCGCAAGGTCGAGGTCCCGCTCGGCCTGCCGCTGCTCATCGGCGGCCTGCGGTCGGCCACCCTCCAGGTGGTCGCCACCGTCACGCTCGCCGGCTACGTCGGCAGCTGGGGCCTGGGGTTCTACATCGTCCAGGGCATCCAGATCCGCGACTTCGCGCAGATCCTCGGGGCGGCGCTCGTCATCGTCGCGCTCGCCGTCGTCCTGGACGTCCTGTTCGCCGTCCTCGAGCGGGTCGTGGTCCCGGCCGGGGTCTCCACCCGGCGCACCAGCGAGAACTGACCGCACGTCCGTACGTCCGACAGCCCACGAAAGGCAGACCATGCGCACCACCCGACGCACCACCGCCCTCGTCGCCGGAGCCGCCGCGGCCCTGCTGACGCTGACCGCCTGCGGCGGCGACTCCGACCCGCTGGAGCAGGACACGGGCGAGCAGGCCATGGAGTCCGACACGATCGTCGTCGGCTCCCAGGCCTACTACTCCAACGAGATCATCGCGGAGATCTACGCCCAGGCCCTCGAGGCCGACGGGTTCACCGTCGAACGGAACTTCTCGATCGGCCAGCGCGACGCCTACATGCCGGCCCTCGAGAACGGCGAGGTGCAGGTCTTTCCCGAGTACACGGGCAACCTGCTGCAGTTCTTCGACCCGGAGACCACCGCGACCTCGACCGACGACGTCTACGTCGCGCTCCAGGAGGCTCTGCCGGACGGCCTGGCGGTCCTCGACCAGTCGGCCGCGACCGACCAGGACTCCTACAACGTCACGGCCGACTTCGCCGAGGCCAACGACCTGACGTCGATCGGTGATCTCGCCGACGTCGAGGAGGAGATCGTCGTGGGCGGCCCCGCCGAGCTCGAGGAGCGCCCGTACGGCCCGCAGGGCCTCGCGGACGTCTACGGCGTCGACGTGTCGTTCGAGGCCACCGGCGACACGACGGTCCAGGACCTCGTGGCCGGCACCGTCAACGTGGCCAACGTGTTCAGCGCCGACCCGCGCATCCAGACCGAGGGTCTGGTCACGCTGGAGGACCCCGAGGGCCTGTTCCTCGCCTCCAACGTCGTCCCCCTGGTCAGCGCGGACGTGGCCGACGAGGTCTCCGCCGCCATCGACCCGGTCAGCGCCGCGCTCACCCCCGAGGGACTGGTCGACCTCAACGTCCAGTCCACCGAGGAGGAGCGCTCCAGCGAGGACATCGCCGCTGACTGGCTCGCGGAGAACGACCTGGGCTGACCTCCGGTCGGAAGGACACCAGGTCAGGGCCGGGCCCTTCTCGGCGCGGTCGTCAGACCGGAAGCGGAGGGCGCGCAGCGCCCGTGAGCGCGACCGCGCCGAGAAGGGCCCGACCCTGACCGAACCGTCAGCCCAGCCGGCCGACGATGGCGTCTGCGAGCGCCCCGGCGGTCCCCGCGCCGCCGTCGTGCTTGAGCCACAGCGACGGCTCGGTGAGCTCGAGCTCGATGACCGTCGGGGACTCCTCGCCGCCCACCAGGTCGACGCGCGCGTAGAGGAACGGTGCGCTCACGCCGAGCTTCTCGTGGGCGACGGCGAGCGCGCGCCGGGCGACCTCGATCTCGGCGTCGGTCGCCTCGACGGGGCGCATCTTCTCGCGGGCGTAGAGCCCCTGGGTGGGCCGGCTCGGGCCGGTCAGCAGGGCGTTCTTGCGCACGGAGTGCCGGATCTCACCCTCGACGAAGACCAGGCAGGTCTCGCCCTGGGTGTCCACGCTGGTCACGTAGGGCTGGATCATCACGGCGCGACCGTCGTCGAGCAACGCCTTGGCGTGCTGGATCGCGAGCGCCCGGGACGCGGAGCTGACCGGCTGGTACCGCCCCGTGTCCTTGGCCCCGGCCGAGACGACCGGCTTGACGACGAAGTCGCCGAAGGCGGGCATGCGCGTGTGGATCGCTCGCTTGGACAGGTGCCGTTCGGGGTCCAGCCAGATGGTGGGGATGACGGGCACGCCGGCGTCGTCGAGCGCCTGCAGGTACGTCTTGTCGGTGTTCCACGCGATGACGTCGGCGGTGTTGGCCAGGCGGGGCACGGAACGCGCCCACTCGACGAACTCGTCACGCCGCGGTGAGTAGTCGTAGGTCGAGCGCACGACGACGAGGTCGTAGCCCGACCAGTCGACGTCGGGGTCGTCCCACACCACCGGCTCCGCGGTGACCCCGCGGGCGGCGAGGGCGGGGACGAGGGCGCGGTCGTCCGCCTCGAGGTCGGGCAGGACGGAGCAGGTGGCGAGTCCGACTCGCTTCGTCGTCGTGGTCACGGCCACGACCCTATCCGGTGGGCGTCAGAGCCCGAACTCCTCCAGGAAGCGCAGCCACACCTCCGAGACGGTCGGGAAGACGGGCACGGCGTGCCACAGACGGTCGAGCGGCACCTCGCCGACGACGGCGATCGTGGCGGCGTGCAGCATCTCGCCCGCGTCGGGCCCCACGAAGGTCGCGCCCACGAGGATCTTCCGCTCGGTGTCGACGAGCACCTGCGCTCGACCCCCGTACTCGGGGGAGGTGACACCGGCACCCGCGACGGCCGACAGGTCGTACCCGACCGTGCGCACGGGCAGTCCCGCGGCGCGCGCCTCGGCCTCGGTCGGCCCGACCCAGGCGACCTGCGGACGGGTGAACACCACCTGGGTCTGCGCGCCGTGGTCGGCCGTCGCGGCGTACCGGGTCCAGGCCCGCTCGCCCGGCGGCGGCACCGCGGCACCGCCGTTGTCCGGGCCGTACAGGGTGGCGACGACGTCTCCGGCGACACGTCCCTCGTACTTGCCCTGGTGCGTCGTCGCCACGCGGCCGGTGACGTCCCCGCAGGCGAACAGCCAGGGCCGCCCGCCGGCGGCACGTGAGGCGCCCTCCACGGCCATCGAGTCGTCCGTGGTCAGCGGCGCGTCGGTGGCCAGTCCGACGCTGTCCAGGCCCGCGTCGCCCGTCCGGGGCCGCCGCCCGGTGGCCACCAGCAGCTCTGCGGCCGTGACCCGCTGCGTCCCCCGACCGTCCTCGATCGTCACCGTGACCGGACCGCCGACCTCGGGACGGGACACCTCGGCCACCTCGGCACCGAGCCGGACCTCGACCCGCGCCTCCCGCAGCGCGTCGGTCACCGCGTCGCCCGCGAACCGCTCGGCCCCGCTCAGTAGCCCGCTGCGCGCCACGAGGGTGACCCGCGAACCCAGGTCGGCGTAGGCGGTCGCCATCTCGCAGCCGACCACACCACCGCCGAGGATCACGAGCGACTCGGGCACCTCCTCGGCGGCCGTGGCCTCGCGCGACGTCCACGGGTTGGCCGCACCTAGACCCGGCACCGGCGGCAGCACCGGTGCGCTGCCGGTGGCCACCACCACGGCGCACCGGGCGTGCAGGACGTGGGTGCCGCCGTCGTCCACGGGTCCGGGGCCCGGGGTGACCTCGACCGTGCGCTCCCCCACCAGCCGACCGTGGCCGCGCACCAGCGCGACCCCGACCGACTCGAGCCACTTCTCCTGGCCGGAGTCGTCCCCCTCGCCCGTCATCCGGTCCCGCCAGGCGAGGACGGCCGCGGTGTCGAGCGGTCCGGGGTCGGCCACGCCGGGCGTCGCGCGGGCCGCCGCACGCACCGCACCAGGTCGGAGCAGCGTCTTGGAGGGGATGCAGGCCCAGTAGGAGCACTCCCCGCCCACGAGCTCCGCCTCCACGACGGCGACCGAGAGCCCTGTGGCGGAGGCCCGGCCCGCCGCGTTCTCCCCGACGGGTCCGGCACCGATGACGATCACGTCGTACGTCTGATCCATGCGGGCATCGTGTCGTGCCTGGACCGCACCCGCCACCGCGTCGGCACCATGGCCGGTGTCACCAGCCCCGCCCGGGGCGGTTTGGTGGTTCCCGCAACCGCTTGTGGGATTCGTGCACGACGGCGCCGCACCGGTGGGCGCGGTGCCCGGCGCCCCCCGGGGGCCCGGGCCAGCAGAGTGGTTGCTGCACCGACCGGCACGGACGGTCCGCAACCGACGACCCAGGAGCACCGATGACCGAGACGACCGGACCGACCGGGCCCGCCACGACCGGTGCGGCGGAGCGCGGGGTCTCCCGCGGCCTGGACGCCGCCGACGCCGCGCGCGTCGCGACCTTCGCCGCACTGATCGCCGTGCTGGGCATGCCGGGGTCGTTGAGCCTGTTCGGCAACGCCGTACCGATCACCCTGCAGACGCTCGGGGTGATGCTCGCCGGTGCCGTGCTGGGCGCCCGGCGCGGCGCGCTGGCGGTGCTCACCCTGCTGGCGCTGGCCGCCGCCGGGTTGCCGCTGCTCGCCGGGGGCCGTGGGGGCCTCGGCGTCTTCGTCGGGCCCTCCGCCGGCTACCTCGTGGGCTTCGTCGCGGGGGCGTTCGTCGTGGGCCTGATGGTCGAGCGGCTCCGCCGGGTCTCGTTCATCGGGGTGCTCGTCGCGGCGCTGGTCGGAGGTGTCGGCGTGGTCTACGCGTGCGGCGTGCCCGTGCAGGCGCTCGTCACCGGCGTCCCCCTGACCCAGACCGCCTGGCTCTCGCTCGCCTTCCTGCCGGGCGACCTGCTCAAGGCGCTCGCCTGCGCCGCGATCACCGTCGCGGTGGCGCGCGCCTATCCCGCGGCGTTCCGCGGGCGCACGCCGGACCACCGCACCGCAGGCCACCGAACCCGAGGCCGCCGGACCCCGGTGCCCCACTCCCGGGAGGGCTGAGGGTGCCGGTCGCCCACCACGTCCTGCGCCACGCGGCCGGTCCCGGCGGGACCCGGCCCGCGCTGCGCTGCGGTGCCCGCACGCGGAGCTATGCGGACCTGGCCGCCGACGCCCGAGCCGGCGCCCAGCACCTGGTCGCCACGGGTACCCACCCCGGCGACCTGGTGGCCCTGCTGCTGCACGACCCGATGGACACGGTCGTCGCGCTGCTCGCGGTAGACCTCGCGGGCGGCACCGCCCTGGTCGCCGACCCCGCCTGGCCCGTGCACCAGCGCGCCGAGGTGCTGCGCGCGCTGACGCCCGCCGTCGTCGTGCACGTGCCGCTGCCCCGCGCGGCCCCTGGTGCGCCGGTCGGCGACACGGGCCCGGCCCCCGACGACGACGCCGTGGCCTGGGCGGGGTTCTCGTCCGGCAGCACGGGCCGACCGCGCGCCGTGGCACGCACCCGCGGGTCGTGGACCCGGTCCTTCGGGCACGTCACCGAGCTGACGGGCACCCGACCGACCGACACCGTGGCGGTGACCGGGCCGCTCGCCAGCTCGTTGCACTGCTTCGCCACCGTCCACGCCCTGGCCGTCGGCGCGTGCGCGCAGCTCGCGCCCGGGACCACCGCGACCACCGCGGCGCTCGCCACCAGCGACCTCGTCCACCTGGTCCCCTCCCGTCTCGACGACGTGCTCGACGCGCTCGACGCCCGCATGCCCTCACGCCTACGGACCGCCGTCGTCGGCGGCGCCGGTCTGGACCCCGTCCAGCGGGAGCGGGCCGCCGCCCACGGCGTCGACGTCGTGGCGTACTACGGAGCCGTCGAGCTGAGCTTCGTCGCGATCGACACCGGTGGCGGCCTGCGCCCGTTCCCGCAGGCGGAGGTCGAGGTGCGCCCGCAGGAGGGCACCCGCCTCGGGGAGGTCTGGGTGCGCTCGCCGTGGGTCTCGTCGGGGTATCTCGCCGGGGCTCGTGGACCGCTGCGACGCGACGGGGCGTGGGCCACCGTGGGCGACCTCGCCGAGGTGCCGGACGTGCCCGACGGTCCCCTGGTGCTGCGCGGCCGCGGGGACGGGGCGGTCCTCACCGCAGGGGCGACCGTCGTGCCCGAGGACGTCGAGGCGGCGCTGCGTCCCGTACCGGGCGTGCGCGACGTCGTCGTGGCGGGGGCACCGCACCGGCGCCTCGGCGCCGTGGTCGTCGCCGTCGTGGAGGCGGACGACCGTCCCGGCTTGCGCGTCCACCTGGAGCGGGTCGCGCGGGCCACGCTCGCGCCCGCCCAGCGTCCACGCCGCTGGTACCGGCTGGACACGCTGCCGCGGACCGCGGACGGCAAGGTGGCGAGGGCGGTGCTCGCCGCCCGGCTCGCCGGTACCGACCCGTCGGCGGACCCTGGCGACCTGGCGGTGCTGCGGTGAGCGTGATCGTCGCGGCGCGACGCACCTGGCTCGCCGTGGCCGGCCGCGGCCATGCCACGGTGGACGAGACGGTGCTGGCCGCGGCGGCGCTGACCGCCGCGGCGCGGGACGCCGCGCCGGGACCCGGGCCGGACGCCGTCGACGACGTCGTGCTCGGCAACGCGGCCGGCCACGGCGGCAACGTGGCCCGGCGCGCCGCTCTCGCCGCCGGGCTGGCCGCACCGGGCGTGACCGTTGACCGGCAGTGCGCCTCGGGGCTGGCCGCCGTCGCCGTCGGTGCCGCGCTGGTGGACTCCGGGCAGGCGCGCACCGTGCTCGCCGGCGGTGTGGAGAGCGGGTCGCGGGCGCCGTCGCGCGCGCACGGGCCCCTCGCCTACGAGCGGGCGTCGTTCGCCCCGCCGCCGTGGGCGGACCCCGGCCCCGGGCTCGCCGCGGACCGGCTCGCTCGCGCCCGCGGGATCGGCCGCGAGCGCCAGCACGCCTGGGCGGTCCGCTCGCACGCCCGGGTCCGGGCGGCACACTCCGCGGGCCGGTTCGCGCCCGAGACGCTGCGGGTCGGCGGGCTCTCGCGCGACGAGCACGCGCGCCCTCTCGACCCCCGTGTCCTGGACCGCCTGCCCGGAGCCTTCGGGGCCGACGGCACGGTGACCGCTGCCTCTGCCGCGCCGTCCGGCGACGGGGCCGCCGCGGTCGTGCTCGTGCGCGAGGACGCGCGCGGCGCGCTCCCGGGGCTGCGCGTCCGGTCGGCCGCCACGTGCGGGGTGGACCCCGCGTGGCCGATGCTCGGCCCGGTCGCCGCCGTGCGCGCCGTGTGCTCCCGAGCGGGCGTCCCGCTCGAGGCGGTCGCGGCGGTCGAGCTGGTGGAGGCCTTCGCCGCCCAGGCGATCGCCGTCACGGACGACCTGGGCGTCGGTGACGACCCCCGGTGGAACGCCGACGGTGGCACGCTGGGCCTCGGGCACCCCTTCGGCGCGAGCGGGGCGGTCGCCGTCGTACGGCTGTTCACGCGCCTCGTGACCGCGGGTGCGCCCGCGGGCACCGTCGGGCTGGCGACGGCGGCCGCGGCCGGCGGGACCGGGGTCGCCCTGCTCGTGGAGGTGGTCCGATGACCGACGTCGTGCTCGACGCCGTGCACGTGCACCACGGCGAGCGCGAGGTGCTGCACGGCGTCTCGTTGCGCCTGACCGAGCGCCGGGTCGCGGTCATCGGGGCGAACGGCTCCGGCAAGTCGACCCTGGCCCGCCTGCTCAACGGCCTCGTGCTGCCCTCCTCGGGCCGGGTGCTCGTCGACGGCCTCGACACGCGTCGGCGCGGGCGCGAGGTGCGCCGCCGCGTGGGGTTCGTCTTCACCGACCCGGACGCGCAGATCATCATGCCGACCGTCGCGGAGGACGTCGCCTACTCGCTGCGCCGGGCACGCCTCTCCCCCGCGCAGGTCTCCGCCCGGGTCGCCGCCGAGCTCGAGCGGCACGGGCTCGCCGGGCACGCCGACCACCCCGCCCACCTGCTCTCCGGCGGCCAGAAGCAGCTCCTGGCGCTGACGAGCGTGCTGGTGACCGACCCGCGCCTCGTCGTGGCGGACGAACCCACGACCCTGCTCGACCTGCGCAACACCCGGGCCGTCGCCGCCCGGCTGGCAGCCCTCGACCAGCACGTGGTGCTGGTCACGCACGACCTGGACCTGGTGGCCGGCTACGACCGCGTCCTCGTGGTCGACGGCGGACGGGTGGTGGTCGACGACGTCCCCGCACGCGCGGTGCCGGCCTACCGCCGGCTGATGGCATGAGCCCGCTGCACCGGCTGGGTGCCGGGACCAAGCTGCTGGGGCTGTGCGCCTGCTCCCTCGCGCTGCTCGCCGTGCGGACTCCGGCCGAGTCCGGGGTCGCCGTCCTCGGCGTGCTGGCGCTGTACGCCGCGGCCCGGCTGGGGCCGCGGGCGCTGTGGTCGCAGGTGCGTCCGCTGCGCTGGTTCGTGCCGGTGCTGGTCGCGGTGCAGGGGGCCACGCTCGGCCCGACAGCCGCGACCGTGCTCACCACCCGTCTCGTGGCACTGGTCGCCCTGGCGGGGCTCGTGACGCTCACGACACCGACCTCGGCGATCCTCGGCGCCCTGGAGCGTGCCCTGGGTCCGCTGCGACGGGTACGGGTCGACGCCGAGCGGGCCGCGCTGGTGCTCGCGCTGGCGGTGCGCTCCGTCCCGGTGCTGGCGAGCCTCGCCGGTAGTGTGCGTGACGCCCAGCGCGCCCGCGGCCGCGAGCACGACGTCCGGGCGCTCGCCGTACCGCTCGTCGTCGGGGCTCTGCGGCGGGCCGACGCGCTCGGCGAAGCACTGCGGGCGCGCGGCCTCGACGACCCCGGGTGAACCGCCCCGGCCGGCGCCCGCAGGAGGGGGCGGGAGCTCAGTTCCGCCGCACCGTGCCCGACGCCCGCGACCTCGAGACCGCGTCGACGGTCGCCGCGAGGACCAGCACGCTGCCGGTGACCATGAAGTTGACGCCTGCCGGAAGATTGAGCAACCCGAGGCCGTTGGTGATGATCGCGATGACCAGCGCGCCGACAGCGGCGTGCAGCAGTCGGCCGCCCCCCGAAGAGCGACACGCCGCCGACGACGGCTGCCGCGACGCCCGACAGCACGATCTCGCGCCCGGACGCGGCGTCGATCGAGCCCACCTTGCTGATCGAGAACAGGCCGGAGACTACGGCGAGCGTCGAGCAGAGCACGAACCCGGACCACCGGATCATCCGGACGTTGATCCCGGCGCGGCGGGAGGCCTCGGCGTTGCCTCCCACCGAGTAGACGTACCGCCCGAACCGGGTGCGGTCCAGCAGGAACGTGCCGAGCCACAGGATGGTCAGCACTATCGGCACCACCACGGGAACCCCTGCCACGACCGCCGCCGGAGAGGCCGAACGGTTCTGGCTGAGCACGCCGACGACGGCGCCGCCCACGGCGAGCACCACCGCGAGCTTGGCCCACACGAGCGTGACGGTGCGGTTCGGGACCCCGGCCCGGTCACGACGACGACGGTCCAGGACCGAGGTCGCGGCCACCACCGCGAGGATGACCAGGAGCATCACCCAGCCGCCCCAGACCGGCATGTTCGAGTTCTGGATCGCGAGGATCTCGGGGACCTGGAGCCGGTACAGGCCACCGTCGCCGATGATGGTCAGCGCGAGACCCTGGTAGCCCAGGGACAGACCGAGGGTGACGACGAAGGACGGGATACCGACCCGCGCCACGAAGAAGCCGATGACGAGCCCGGTGGCCAGGCCCGCCCCGAAGGCGGCGAGCAGCGCGATCGGCCAGGCGATGCCGAACACGTTGTCGAGCACGACGAACAGCGCCATCGTCATGCCGGCCGTCACGCCGGCGGACAGGTCGATCTCCCCCAGGAGCAGCACGAAGGTGAGCGCCATCGCCAGCATGACGAGCGTGGCCGCCTGGGTCAGCAGGTTCGCGAAGTTGCGCTCGGTGAGGAAGTAGGGGCTGAGGAACGTGAACAGCACGGTGAGGACGACGATCCCGGCGGACGCCGGCAGAGCGCCCATCTCTCCGCCGCGTACCCGGTCCCACCAGCCGCGGACCTGGTCACGGATGCCGCCCTCGACGCCGGAACCGATCAGCACGGCGTCCGGGCCGGACGCCGTGGTCTGGGTGCCGGTCATGTCGAGGCCTCCGCTCCTTGGTAGGTCTTGCTCCCGGTGATGTACCCGACGACGTCGTCGTAGGTCGTCGCCGCGATCGGCACCTCGGCCACCAGGTGGCCCAGGTAGAGCGGGGCGACGTAGTCGGCCACCTCGAACACGTCCTGGAGGTTGTGGCTGATGATGATGACCGCGACGCCCTGCTGCGCCAGCCGCTCGACCAGTGCGAGCACCTGGGCGGTCTGGGCCACCCCGAGCGCCGCTGTGGGCTCGTCGAGGATCACCACCCGGGCCTTCTTCAGCACGGCACGGGCGATCGCGACCGTCTGCCGCTGTCCTCCGGAGAGCGAGGCGACCTTCTGTCGCACCGACGTCATGGTGCGGACCGACAGGGACCGCAGGGCGTCCGAGGCCTCCTTCTCCATGACCCCCTCGTCGAGGGTGCCGTGGGACATCTCCTCGCGGCCGAGGAACATGTTCTGCACGATGTCGAGGTTGTCGCACAGCGCGAGGTCCTGGTAGGCACCTCGATGCCGAGGCGGGCCGCGTCACGCGGGCCCTGCAGCTCGACCCGCCGGCCGTCGAACAGGACCGTGCCGCTGTCGTACGGCTGCACGCCGGCCAGCCCCTTGATGAGCGTGGACTTTCCGGCTCCGTTGTCACCGACGAGCGCGGTGACCTTGCCGGGGTAGGCCCGGAAGTCGATGCCCTGCAGCACGCTGACCGGTCCGAAGCTCTTGCGCACGTCCTGCAGCTCGATGATCGGCACGTCGCTCATACCGTGGTCCCTCCTGTGGATGGGCGGGGCCTCGCGTCGTACCGGTGGGCACGGCGCGAGGTCCCGGTCGGCCGACGGCTCAGTACTCGATGCCCTGCTCGTCGCACTTCTCGGCGACCTCGCCCTGGCACACCTCGGAGGCCTCGGCATCGCCGTTCTCGATGACGGTCGCGACCCCGCGCCCGTCCGTGCGCGGACGGTGGGCCGCTCAGACGCGGACGTACTCCAGGTCGGTGATCTCCCGGCCGGCGTTCAGGCCCTTGCGCTCGAAGCTCGTCATGACCCGCCCCTCGAACCGTGGCGCGCGCCCACCCGGCCCGTAGGCGTTGCGGAACCCTTCGGCGGCGTCGCCGACCTTCAGCATCACCTCGCCGTACCGGGCCCAGTCCGTGGCCAGCCGCCAGCGGCCGCCGGGACGCAGCACGCGGGCGGCCAGCTCGGCGAGCTCCGGCGAGACGAGGCGCCGCTTGTGGTGGCGCTGCTTGGGCCACGGGTCCGGGAAGAACACCCACAGCTCGTCCAGGCTCGACTCGGGCAGGCCGTGACGCAGCAGCTCGGCGGCGTCGACCTGCATGATCCGCAGGTTGGCGAGCTCCTGGCCGGGGGCGCCGCCGGCGTCCGCGGGGTCCGCCCCGGCGTGCCCCGCACGGACGATCGTCTGCGCGACGCCGGGGGTGTAGACCTCGACCGCGAGGTGGTCGCGCTCCGGGTGGGTCGCCGCCGCGTGGACGATGCACTCCCCCAGGCCCGTCCCGATCTCCAGCACGAGCGGGGCCTGCCGGCCGAACTCGGCCAAGGCGTCGAAGGTCCAGCCGGGGTCGACGGAGAGCTCGCGGTGCTCGCGCGGCACGTCGACGAGGTACCGGAGGCGACGGGTGTCCCACGCGCGCTGCTGCCCGACGGTCAGACGCTCGGTGCGGCGCACGTAGCTGAGCGGGCGACGGAAGAAGTTCTCGCCGGCCCGTCGCTCGGTCGGCGGTCGGAGCTCGTCGGGTCGCGATGGTGTCTCGGGCACCGCACCAGGGTACGGCGCACGGGATCAGTCTCCGGACAGCTCCACCAGGGCCAGCAGCGCCTCTCCGTAGGCGTCGGCTGCCTCCGCTGCGGTGAAGGTCCGCGGCTGGTCGAGGAGGACGACCTCGACGACGTACCCGCCGTCGTCGTGCCGCAGGGAACGGAAGGTGCTGCCGAGCAGCGAGCGCAGCTGGTCCTCACGCGGGAGCCAGAGGGTGTCCTCGATGTCCACGGAGTCCAGCGCCCACTCGGTGGTCCCGTTGAAGCCGAGCACCGTGCCGGTGGAGAAGTGGTGGGCCTCGATCGTCAGGGTGGAGACCGTGAACACCTCCGCCGCGAGCTCCGGGGCGTCGATGTGGAACCGGTCACCGTCCGCAGGCTTCCAGATGAGCCCCGCGTCGCGCAGGCGGGTGGCGAGGTCGGTGGAGATCATCCGTCCATCGTGCCCCCCCGCGGCACGGGCGCAACCCTCGCGGGCCGTGGCCCGCTCAGCCGTGCAGGGCCAGCACGCCGACGATCGCCGTGGCGTTCCAGAGCATGTGCGCCACCATCGGGGCCGTGAGGCGGTTCGTCGTCGTGAACAGCACCGTGTAGACCAGCGCGGCCACGAGGATGGAGACGGCGTCGGACAGGTTGGCCGGCAGGTGCAGCGCGGCGAAGAACACCACGGAGACGACGACGGCGACGCGGCGGGCACGACGGCGGTCGCGGAAGACCCGGGGGACGCCGTCGACGAGGAACCCGCGGAAGTAGAGCTCCTCAGCGATCCCGCCGCCGATCATGCCGAGCACCAGCGCGACCAGCCGTTCGTGCCGACGTTGCGCAGGACCTCCTGGACCTCCGCGTTCGAGGCACCTCCGGCCAGCGGGACGAGCACCCCGAACTCGAGGAGGGCACGAGGCGGGACCGTCGCGGCGCCGAGGAGCGCGTCGCGACGCCACCTCGTGCGGTCGGCGCCCACCGCCCGCCACCCGAACCGGTGGCGTCTCAGCCACCAGCCGACGAGCAGGAGGGCTCCCACGAGCTGGCCCACGGCGAGCAGGACGAGCACGCCGGGCCCGTGGTCGCTGAAGACGTCGACGATCAGCGGCGGCGCGACGAAGCAGGCCACGACGCCGACCGTGAAGGTGGCGACAGCGCCGGCACGGGGTCGGGCCGGCGCCCAGGTCGTCGACGGGGTCATGGAAGGAGTCCTCACTCGGGTCGGGTGACGGACCGCACCCCGCCATATCGATTATCATGATGGTATGACGCAAGCACATCGATTGTCGATACGGTCCGACGGCCCCGACGACGCCCCTCACCCTGGCCGACGGCGGACGTCTGCCCGCGCGGCGGTGCTGACGGCGCTCATCGCGCTGGCCGCCGTCGGCGACGGTGCGCTGCTCCTCGGTGGCCCGACCACGACGACTCTGACGATCACCGCACCGACCCTCCTGCAGCGGCTCCTCGTCTTCGCGCCGGCCACCGTGCTGTGCGCCACCGTCGTCGTGTGCGGTGTGCTCCTGCGTCGGATGCTCCGCTCGGTCGAGGCGGGCGACCCGTTCCACCGCGACAACCCGCGACGGGTGGCCGCCACGGGCGTGATCGTGCTCGTCGGCGGCGTCGTGGCGGCGGGGCTCACGACCCTGGGACGCCTGACCGCCCTGGACCCCACGACGCTGGGCCTGCAGACCCCCGCGTCCGCCGTCGGCGGGCCGAGCGGCGCCGTCGAGCTCCCGGTGACCGCCCTCGTCGTCGCCGCGACCCTCTGGGTGGTCGCCGCTGTCCTGCGCCGCGGCAGCAGCATGCACGCCGACCTGCAGGGACTCGTGTGAGCAGGACGCACCGCACGGAAGAACCCGCCGCCCCGCACCGGGTCGTGTCGCACCTCGACACGCTCCTCGAGCAGCGCGGCATGACGCTCGCCCAGCTCGCCCAGGAAGCCGGCGTCACGGTGGCGAACCTCTCCGTGCTCAAGAACAACAGGGCCCGCGCGATCCGGTTCTCGACGCTGACGGCCGTCTGCGACGTCCTCGGCTGCCAGCCCGGCGACCTGCTGAGCGTCGAGCCACCGGCGCGGAACGCGTGACGCGAAGAGGCCCCGTCGCTGCTGCGACGGGGCCTCGGTGGTGCGCCATCAGGGACTCGAACCCCGAACCCGCTGATTAAGAGTCAGCTGCTCTACCCATTGAGCTAATGGCGCGCGACGAAGCGCGGACGACGGCCGATCGACCGGCCGAACATCCTCGCTGGTGCGCCATCAGGGACTCGAACCCCGAACCCGCTGATTAAGAGTCAGCTGCTCTACCCATTGAGCTAATGGCGCGTAGCGGTGTGAAACATTACCAGGCCCGGACCTGGGACAGGAACCTCGATCCGCGTCCAGCGGCTGTGACCTGCACGACAGCCCGTCGTCGACGGCCCCCAGCCCGCGGAGCGGCAGGGCTCAGAGGTACAGGCCGGTGGTCCCGGCGTCGGCGGACCGCTCGGCCACGGCGTGCACGTCCCGCTCGCGCAGCAGCACGTAGTCGGTGCCGCCCAGGTCGACCTCTGCACGGTCCTCGGGGTCGTACAGCACCCGGTCGCCCACCGAGACCTGCCGCACGTGCTCGCCCTGGGCGACCACGGTCGCCCAGGTCAGCCGCTTGGGTCCGGTCGCCGTGGCGGGGATGACGAGCCCCGCCGACGACTGGCGCTCGGAACGATCCCTCTCCGGGTCCACGAGCACGCGGTCGTGGAGCATGCGGATGGGCAACGGCTCGACGCTCCGCCCGGGCGTGGTGCCGGCGGGGGACGTGGCGCTGGATGCTGCGGGACTCACGGGCACTACGCTACGCGAGCGGCGACCCCGAGCCGGCACCGGGCCGGCACCGAGCCGACGGCGAGACCGGTGGACGCTAGGCTCGGGCCCGTCCCGCACCACCTGCCCGAGGAGTGTCCCGTGCCCCGTCTCGCCGTCGGCGACCCCGCCCCCGACTTCACGCTGACCACCGCCGACGGCGGCAGCGTCTCGCTCTCCACGTTGCGCGCTCAGGCGGACCGCGGCGTCGTCGTCTACTTCTACCCGGCCGCCATGACACCGGGCTGCACCACCGAGGCGTGCGACTTCCGTGACTCGCTCGCTGCCCTGCAGGGCGCGGGCTACGCCGTCGTGGGCATCTCCCCCGACGCGCCCGCCAAGCTCGCCGAGTTCGTCGAGCGGGACGCCCTGACGTTCCCGCTCGCCTCGGACCCCGAGCGCGAGGTCCTCGAGGCGTACGGCGCCTGGGGCGAGAAGAAGAACTACGGCCGCACCGTCGTCGGCGTGATCCGCTCGACCGTGGTGGTCGGCCCCGACGGCACGGTGGAGCTCGCCCAGTACAACGTCAAGGCGACGGGACACGTGGCACGGCTGCGCAAGGCCCTCGGGCTCGACTGAGCCGGAGGTGCAGCGCAGGGTGAGGGCCGAGGCACGAGGCACTCGCCCGCAGCGGAACCGCAGGCCCGGACGACCCGAGATCCGAAGAATCCGGATGTGACGCCCCGGTCGTAGACTCGGGGCGCACGCGCGAGTGGCGAAATCAGGCAGACGCGCTGGGTTTAGGTCCCAGTGTCTTCGGACGTGCGGGTTCGAGTCCCGCCTCGCGCACCGGGAGCCAGCACGTCGGCACGATCCGAGGTTGCACGTGTCACCTTTTTCCGCCAAGGTGTTGGGATCGCTTCCACGCTCCTGATCGGGGCCGGCAAGGACGTCGGCCGCAGGGTCCGTTCGCGAGCGCCTGCCGGAGCGACCGACCCGCGAGGTGAACGATGACCCCCTCACCACCCGCGCGACACCGGCGGACCGCCCGTGTCGCAGCACTCGCCCTGATCGCCGGCGGCGCGGTCACAGCAGTGGCCCCGCCCGCCTCCGCCGACGTCGTGGACGTCGGCGAGGGCAGCTACACGACCGACCCGGTCGGCCCCACGCCCCAGGGGTGCGACGCCGTGGAGGCGGACCCGCGCGCCTTCGTCACCGACGACGCGCCCGACACCCCGCTGCCCACCAACGACTGGTGGACGTCGCTGGCGTACAAGGTGTTCGACTGCTCCTTCAGCGCACCCCTGCACGCGCACCCGGCCTCCTACCTGCCCTCGACCGGCGGTCTCGGCATCTCCTACACGACCGAGGCGGCCATCAGCGGCAGCGGCGCGGGGGTCAGCGAGTACCACTACCCGTACACCGAGGACCTCCGCGCAGGCGTCGTCGGGATGGACGCCCCGCACGTCGCCGTCGCCGACTGGACCGACTGGACCGTCACCCCGGTGTGGGACGACGGCGACCAGTCCCTGCGCGCGACCATCGGCCACGGCCTGCCGGTCGCCTGGTTCGAGGCGACCGGCGGCGACGCGCAGCTGACGTTCGCCGGCACCCCGGAGGTCTGGCTCGACGAGCCCGGTCGGCTCGGGGTGAGCGTCGGCGGTGCCGACTACCTCGCCGTGACCCCGGACGGCGTCCCGTGGTCCGTGAGCGGCACGTCCGCGACCGCGCCCACCGGCCGCTACGCCGTCGCCGTCCTGCCCGACGTCCCCGTGGCGGAGCGCGCCGCGCTGGTCGACGACTACACCGCCGCCGGCCGCACCCCGGTCACCGGCACACGCGCCGACTACACCTACGACGTCGACGACTCGGTGGTGCGCACCACCTACACCTTCGAGACGACGCCCTGGCCGGGAGCGCCCGACGGCGGCACGGTCGCCGCGCTGTACCCGCACCAGAGCGCCCACCTCACCGGGGCCTCCCCGAGCGGCCCCACCTACGTCTCGCCGCGCGGCGACATGGTGGTCCTGACGGACGCCACCGAGTTCACCACGACCACCCCCTACGGCGGGGTCCTGCCCGAGCTCCCGGCCGTGGCGACGTCGGCCGGCGCCGACCGCGCCACCCTGGAGGCCTACCTCGACGAGGTCGGCGACCCGCTCGACCAGCGCCAGGCGGACACCTACTGGACGGGCAAGGCCCTCGGCCGGGCGACCCGCATCGTGGAGATCGCCGACCAGCTCGGCCGGACCGACCAGCGCGACGAGGCGCTCGACGCCGTGCGCGACGTCCTCACCGACTGGTTCACCGCCACGCCGGGCAAGACCGAGCAGGTCTTCGGCTACGACGACCGCTGGGGAACCCTCATCGGCTACCCGGCCTCGTACGGGGCGGACACCGAGCTGAACGACCACCACTTCCACTACGGCTACTACGTCGCCGCGGCGGCCACCCTGGCCCGGTTCGACCCGCAGTGGGCCGCCGACTACGGGCCGATGGTGGACCTGCTCATCCGCGACGCGAACGGCTACGACCGTGACGAGACGCGGTTCCCGTACCTACGCGACTTCGACGTCTACGCCGGGCACGACTGGGCCTCCGGCCACGGGGCGTTCGCGGCCGGCAACAACCAGGAGTCCAGCTCGGAGGGCATGAACTTCGCCGGTGCGCTCGTCCAGTGGGGCGAGGCGACGGGCGACGACGAGGTCCGCGACGCCGGCGCCTACCTGTACGCGACGCAGGCGGCCGCGATCCAGCGCTACTGGTTCGACGTGGACGGTACCTCCTACCCCGACGAGTTCGAGCACCCCGTGGTCGGGATGGTCTGGGGCGACGGCGGCGCCTACTCCACGTGGTTCAGCGCCGAGCCGGAGATGATCCAGGGCATCAACACGCTGCCGATCACGGGGTCGCACCTGTACCTCGGGGACTCGCCGTCCACGGTGCGCGGCGCGTACGACCATCTCGAGGCCGTCAACGGCGGCCCGCCGACGGTGTGGCAGGACATCCTGTGGAGCTATCTGGCGCTCGGCGACGGGCAGCGGGCGCTGGACCTGCTGACGTCCTCGTCGTTCGAGCCGGAGGAGGGCGAGACACCCGCGCACACGTTCCACTGGGTGGCCAACCTGGCCTCCCTGGGCACGGTGGCCGACGACGTCGGCGCGGACCATGCGCTCGCGGCGGCGTTCGACGGCGACGAGGGGCGCACGTACGTGGCGGCCAACGTCACCGCGGTTGCCCTGACCGTGACGTTCTCCGACGGGACGGCCGTCGAGGTGCCCGCCGGCACGACGGTCGCGACGGGGGCGCACCAGTGGTCCGGCGGCGGTGCGCCGGGCGGCCCCGGCCCGGACCCCGACCCGACGCCGGACCCGGACCCCACGCCGGACCCCGAGCCCGGGGACTTCGAGCCGGTGCGGCACCTCGGGCAGGGCGGCACGCTCGACGCCGCCGCGGGCACCGACGGGCGCGTCGAGCTGGCCGGCGCCGGCGGCCAGAACCGTGACGGCACCCCGCACCAGCCGGCCGTCTTCGAGGCGACCGGGCTGACGGCGGCGCACACCGGGCAGGACACGGCGTTCTCGTTCGCCGTCGACGCCGGGACCGAGGTCGGGCTGGCCGTCCAGGCGCGTGTCACCTACGACCTGGACGGCGACGGCGACCCTGAACGGACCGAGACGTACGCGTACTTCGCGACGGACCCCGTGCCGGGCGACGAGACCTACACGGCCACCGGGCGGCTGACCTCGTCGCAGGGTGTGCTCGGTGATCTCGACGGCGGCACGGTGCGCGTCGAGCTGTGGAGCGTGCTCGGCAGCGGCAGTCCCACGGTCGCGACCGGAGCGGCGTCGTCGCTCAGCCTCCCGTTCTCCTGAATCAGGTCCTCGGGCCCCTGCAGGAGGCACGACGGCCGCCGCCGGACCCGAGGTCCGGCGGCGGCCGCTGCGTCGTGCGGGAAGGGCTCAGCCCTGCTGCTCGCCGTTGGACGCGGCGGCGATCTGGGATCGCACCTCGTCCATGTCGAGGCCCTTGACGGCGTCGACGACCTGCTTGAGCTGCGGGGCGGGCAGCGCACCCGCCTGGTTGAAGACGAGCACGCCCTCGCGGAACGCCATGAGCGTCGGGATCGCGGTCACCCCGGCGGCCGAGGCGATCTGCTGCTGGGCCTCGGTGTCGATCTTGGCGTGCACGACGTCGGTGTTCTGCTCGCTCGACGCCTCGAACACGGGCGCGAACTGGCGGCAGGGGCCGCACCAGGAGGCCCAGAAGTCGACCAGCACGATGTCGTTGTCCTTGATCGCCTGCTCGAACGTGGTGTCGGTGAGCTCGACGGTAGCCATGCGTAGTCCTCTCGTGGGGGTTGCCTCTTGGGCACAGCGCCCGCACGCGCCCAGGTATTCCACCGCTCGTCGCGACCGCGGGCCGAGCGTGTCCCACGTCACCGCGACCGGGGCACCAGCGCAGGCCGCGACAGCCGTCGGGCTGGTAGAAACGAAGGGTGACCGACACCGCCGAGTTCCCACCGGACGACGAGAACGAGCACCCCACCGGGCAGGCCGGATGGCTGACACCCGAGGAGATCGCCGCCGTCCGGGCCCAGCTGCCGCTGGTGTACGTCGACGCCGTACCCGTGCGGGTCGACGAGTCCGGCGACGTCGTCTCCGTCGGCCTGCTGCTGCGTGCCACCCCGCTCGGCAGCATGACCCGTGCGCTCGTCACCGGCCGGGTGCTCTACCACGAGCGCGTGCGCGACGCGCTGCTGCGCCACATCGAGAAGGACCTCGGCCCCGTCGCCCTGCCTCAGGTCCCGACGTCGCCGCAGCCGTTCACGGTCGCCGAGTACTTCCCCACCCCGGGCATCACGCCGTTCCACGACCCTCGTCAGCACGCGATCTCGCTGGCCTATGTCGTGCCCGTCAACGGCGACTGCCGGCCCCAGCAGAACGCCCTCGACCTCGCCTGGCTCACGCCGGAGGAGGCGTGCAGCGACACCGTGCAGGCGGAGATGGTCAACGGCCAGGGCACGCTCGTGCGCCAGGCGATGGCCCACGTCGGACGCCTCGACTGACCCCGCCGCGAGGTAGCGCACGGTCCGTCGAGGTAGCGCTCACCCCAGCTCGAGGACCGGCCAGTCGGACAGGTCGACCCGCATCCGGCGGTCGTGGGTGGCGACGACGACGGCCGCCGAAGTCCGCTCGAACGCGATCGTCAGCGCGTCCACGAGGTCCACGGACAGGTGGTTGGTGGGCTCGTCCAGCACCAGCAGGTGCGGTGCGTGCAGCAGCGCGAGCGCGATGTCGAACCGTCGCCGCTGCCCCACGCTCAGCTCGCGCAGGGGTCGCTCGAGCTCGTCCTCGGTGAGCAGGCCCAGCGCCGCCACGGGGACCAGGTGGTCGGGATCGAGCTCGCCGCGGTCCAGCAGGGCGAGCGCCTCGGCCGCGTACGCGTCGAGACCGGACTCCGACGAGCGCTGGGCGTCGGCGTTGCCGTCGGGCACCCTGCCCTCCTGTCCGACGACACCGATCCGCACGCCGTCGCGGGACGTCCTCGTGCCACGGGCCAGCGGCAGCGTCCCTGCGAACGCCCCGAGCAGCGTCGACTTGCCGGTGCCGTTGGGTCCGACGACGAGCAGCCGGCCCGACGGCGGGACGGCCAGCCGTGTGCCGGGCAGGTCGAGCCGCACCCCGCCGTCGGGCGCCTCGACGCGCGGCGACCGCAGGTCGACGAGGGGCTCGGCGGGGTCCCAGCCGACGGACAGTGCGGGCAGGTCCGGGAAGGCGAGCTCCAGCGGTGGGGGCGGGACGTCGACCGCCTCGGCCTTCAGCTTCTCGACGAGACGGTCGGCGGCCTTGACGTGGATGCGGGCGCGCGTCCCCCGGCGGTGCTTCTGGGAACCTTTGGGCGGGCGCCACTCGTCCGAGAGGCCCTCGTAGGACCGGTCGAGCCGGTACGCGAGCTCGGCGGCGCGCTGCTGCTCGGTGCGGTAGCGCTGCTTCCACCGCTGCAGCGCCTGGTTCTTCGCGAACCGGTAGGACAGGTACCCCGGCTGCCCGTAGAGCACCGGGACGCCGTCCATCGACGGGTCGAGGTCGTAGACGGCGGTGACGACGTCGTCGATCAGCTCGCGGTCGTGGGTGACGAGCACGACGCCGCCGTGCCACCCGACCACCGTCTCGGTCAGGAACTCCAGGCCGGAGTCGTCGAGGTGGTTGGTGGGTTCGTCGAGGAGGAGCAGGTCGGCGCGCTCGGCCAGGCGGCAGGCGAGCCGCACGCGGTACCGCTGCCCGACGGACAGTGTCGCGAGGCGCCGGTCACGGTCGCGGACCGCGCCGAGCCGCGTCAGTGCCTCGTCGACGCGGCGGTCGGCGTCCCACGCGGCGAGGTGCTCCACCCGGGCCAGGAGGTCACCGAGCTCGCGCAGGTCACCGGCGTCGTGGTCGAAGGCTGCCGCGGCGGCCTCCAGGTCGGCCGCGAGGCGGCGCAGGTCCGCCAGGGTGGCGTCGACCAGGTCGCCGACCGTCAGCCCGGACGGCACGGTGAGCTCCTGCTCCACGAGCGCCACCGAACCGCTGCGGCGCACCTCGCCGGCCGACGGCACGAGGTCGCCCGCGAGGAGGTGCAGGAGGGTCGACTTGCCCGAGCCGTTCTCCCCGACGACGCCGAGCCGCACGCCGTCGGACACCCGCAGGTCGACGCCCGCCAGGACGGGCCGGCCGGGGTAGCCGAACGAGAGGTCGGAGGCGACGAGATGCACCGGACCACCCTACGTACCCCGCGCCCGCTCCTCTGCCGCACGCCCTCTTCTCGCCTGCCCGCTCCGACCGCGGGAAGGACAGAAGGACGGGGCTCCCTGCTCCGCGCGGTCGTCAGACCGGAAGCGGAGGGCGCGCAGCGCCCGTGAGCGCGACCGCGCGGAGCAGGGAGCCCCGTCCGTACCCAGGACTACTCGTCAGCGGTCACCTGCTTCCGCGCCGCCGGGTAGCGGATCCCCTCCACCATCTCCTGGACGTGCTCCGAAGGTGGCGCCGTGAGCTTCGACACCACCACGGTGACGATGATGTTCACCAGCGCACCGATGGCACCGATGCCCTCCGGGGAGATGCCGAGGACGTGCTCGTGCGCGGACGTCCCGAACACGTCGAGCGTGTAGATCATGTACGACGCCGTGAACACCAGGCCGGAGATCATGCCGGAGGCCGCACCGATCGCGTTGGCGCGCTTCCAGAAGATCCCCAGCACCAGGATCGGGAAGAAGGTGGAGGCCGCCAGCCCGAACGCGAACGCGACCACCTGAGCCACGTACGCCGGCGGGTTGATGCCACCGTAGATGGCGACCACCACGGCGAGCCCCATGGCGATGCGGCCCACGAGCAGGCGCCGCGACTCCGAGGCCTCCTTCTTGACGACCCGGAAGTACAGGTCGTGCGAGACCGAGGACGAGATGACCAGCAGCAGGCCGGCCGCCGTCGACATCGCCGCCGCGAGACCGCCCGCCGCGACCAGCCCGACGATCGGCGCGGGCAGACCCGCGATCTCCGGGGTGGCCAGCACGAGGATGTCGTTGTTGACGATGAGGTCGGCACCCGACTCGGGGTCGTTGCTGAGCGAGGTGATCGTCGACGCGCTGTCCGAGACGGTGACCAGTCCGGTCGCGGCCCAGTTGTTCACCCACGCCGGCAGCGAGGCGACGGCCACGCCGTCGACCGACTGCATGAGGTTCAGCTTGGTGAACGCCCCGACCGCCGGAGCGGTCGTGTAGAGCAGGCCGATGAAGAACAGCGCCCAGAACGCGGAGAACCGCGCCCCGCGCACCGACTTGGTCGTGTAGAACCGGATGATGACGTGCGGGAGCCCGGCCGTGCCGATCATCAGCGACATCGTCACGAGGAACACGTCCAGCTGCGGCCGCGCGGCGAACGCCTCGGTGTACTGGGCGAGACCGAACTTCTCGCTCAGCGCGTCGAGCTCGGCCAGGATCTGCCCGAACGTCACCTGCGGCACGGGGAAGCCCGTCATCTTCTGCGCGATGGTCCACGCCGGGATGAGGTAGGCGACGATCATCACCGTGTACTGGGCCACCTGGGTCCAGGTGATGCCCTTCATCCCGCCGAGGACGGCGTAGAGGAAGATGATCGCCGCGGCGACGGCGACGCCGCCCTCGATGGACAGGTTGAGGAAGCGGCTGAAGACGATGCCGCCCCCGCGCATCTGCCCGACCACGTAGGTGAACGACACGATGATCGCGGCGACCGCGGCGATGAGCCGCACGTACTCGGAGTACCGGTCCCCGACGAACTCGGGGACGGTGAACTTGCCCCACTTGCGCAGGTAGGGGGCGAGCAGCAGCGCGAGGAGCACGTAGCCGCCGGTCCATCCCATGAGGTACACGGAGCCGTCCGACCCCATGAAGGCGATGAGCCCGGCCATGGAGATGAACGAGGCCGCGGACATCCAGTCCGCCGCCACGGCCGCGCCGTTGGCCACGGCGGGGATGCCCTGGCCGGCCACGTAGAACCCCTTGGTCTCCTTCACCCGGCTGCGCCAGGCGATGGTCAGGTAGACAGCGAAGGACAGTCCCACGAAGACGAGGGACCACACCTGGATCTCGCTCACAGCCGGTTCCCCTCTCCGTCACGCTCGGCGACGCCGTACTCGTCGTCGAGCCGGTCCATGCGCAGCGTGTACACCAGGATCAGGATGATGAAGGTGTAGATCGATCCCTGCTGCGCGAACCACAGACCCAGCGGGAAGCCGAGGATCACGATGGTGTTCAGCTGCTCGATCAGCAGGATCCCGCAGACGAACGACACCACGAACCAGATGCTGAGCAGCACCACCATCAGCCGGAGGTTCTTCTTCCAGTACTCCTGCCGCCAGCCGTTGACCGGTGGCCCTGGATCTGACGAGCTCTCGTGCACGCTGTCCGTCATCGGACGCTCCCTTCGTCGCGAACTCCCGGGCACCGTCGCCCGGCATACGTCCCACCGGGTGAGCGAATCGCACCGTTCATGATGGTCACAAGGCCTGGTCTCCCGACGGCGCGGACGGTCCCGCGAACGGCGGCGGGAGACCTGCGACCGGCACGACGACGCGGCCCGACCGCTCGCGCCGCCTGATCGACCGCTCGCCGGACGAACCGCACCGCTCACCGACCGGCGGGGTCGAGAGAAGGTGCAGCGCGCCTAGAGTCGGGCCCATGGCCTCGACGACGAGCACGCCCCTCGGCAACCTGCTCCGCGCGGGCGGCCGAGCCGGAAAGCCGCGCAAGCAGATCCTGCACCCCGGCAGCGTCGGCCTGCTGGTCGGCGCCCTGGCCGTCATCGTCGGGAGCATGCTGCCGTGGGTCCTCACGCCCCTCGGGAACATCAACGGTCTGGCGGGCCCCGGCCAGCTCACCCTGTGCGGCGGGTTCATCGCCGTGGCGGGCGCCCTGATCCCCCGCCGCTGGGTCGCCGTGTCGCACAGCTTCCTCGCCGGCGGCGGTGTCGCCTTCGTGGCCGGCTGGCAGCTCCTGCGGCTCGTCCAGGTCAGCGAGGCGACCGACGCCTGGGGACAGGCGATGCCGGGCATCGGGCTCGTCATGGTCCTCGGCGGCGCCGTCATCCTCCTCACCACCGGCGTCCGCCTCGTCCGGACGCCCGCGGTCGCGCCGCCGTCGTGAACCGCGTCTCGCCGGGCGCACGACACGGGCCGGCACTGTTGCTGGGAACCTGCGCTCCGTAAGGTGCTCGTTCATGGACGACGACGTCGACGCTCGGCACACTCCCGCAGAGGTGGACGCCACCTTCCGCACGCTGCGCCGCGTGGCCGTCGGCTACTTCGTCGTCTTCCTCCTCGCCGTGGCCGCCTTCCCCGTGCTCACGCTGACCCTGGACTGGTGGTCCGAGGCCCGGCTCGCGGGCGGCATGAGCCCCGGGTTCCTCGTCGCCGCGTTCGGCCTCTACGTCTTCTTCGCCGCGCTGGGCGTCGCCGTCGCCCGGCTCTCGTCCGCCGTGGAGCACCGCATGCTGGGCGACGCCCGCGACGACCCGGCGGACGTCGGGCTCGACGGGACCGGTGAGGCGCCGTGACCACCTCCAGCGCCCTGACCCTGGCGGTCGTGCTGGCCGCGCTGACGGTCGTCGCCGTCGTGATGCGTCCGCGCGGGGCGTCGACCGTCGACTTCTACCTGGCCGGTCAGCGGGTCGGGGTGGCGACGAACGCCTGGGCCATCTGCGGCGACTACTTCTCTGCGGCGTCGTTCCTCGGGGTCGCCGCGGCCGTCTACGCCACCGGGCTGGACGGCGCCTGGTACGCGGTCGGCTTCGCCGCCGGTTTCATCCCGGTGCTGCTGTTCGTCGCAGCACCGCTGCGTCGGTTCGGGGAGTTCTCCATCCCGGACTTCCTCGGACGTCGCCTCGGCTCGGAGCGGGTGCGTCTGGTCGCCGTGGGCGTGGTCCAGCTCGTCATCCTGTCCTACCTCGTGCCGCAGACCGTGGGCTCCGGGATCACCTGGGAGCTGCTCGTGGGGTCGGGCGTCCTCGGGCTGTCCCCCTACGCGACCGGGATCCTCGTCTCGACGGCCGTCGTCACGGGGCTGGTCGCGTTCGGTGGCATGCGGGGGACCACCTGGACGCAGGCGGTGCAGTTCCTGCTCCTGCTCGGCGCACTAATCTGGCTGGCCGCGACGGTCGTGGGCGCGGGCTTCCACTACGGCGACGCGGTCGCGGACCTGTCGAGCACCCCGCTGGAGAACCCCGCCACCGACGGGGGCCTCGCCTCCGAGGAGAACGCCCTGCACCCCGACGAGCCCGCCGTGTTCGGCCAGCCCGGCGCCCGCTACGGCGGCCTGGGCCAGTTCGCGCTCATCATCACCCTCGCGATGGGCACCGCGGGGTTGCCGCACGTCATGAACCGCTACTTCACGTCGCCGACCGGCGCCGCCGCCCGCACCACCACGGTGTGGGTGCTCTGCCTGGCCGGCGTCTTCTACTCGCTGGCCGTCATGCTCGGCACGGCGGCACGGGAGATCGTCCCGAGCGCGGTCGCCGACCACCCCTGGCTCGCGGAGCTCACCGTCGACGGCGTGCTGCAGGTCCCCGAGCACGCCCTGCCCGTGCTCGGCCGCATCTACGGCGGCGACACCGGGCTCGGCGTGATCGCCGCCGGCGCCCTCATCGCGGTGATGTCCACCATCGCCGGGCTGCTGCTCGCCGCGGCGGCCTCCTGGGGGCACGACGTCTACGAGCGGCACATCAACCCGCGCGCCACCCAGCGGCAGGCGGTCCTGGCCGGCCGGGTCACCACCCTGGCCACCGCCTGCGCCGCGGCGGGCCTCGGCCTGGTCATGCGGCCGGAGTCGTTCACCGCGGCCACCCCGTCCATCGTGGCGACCATGGTCACCTGGGCGTTCGCGATCGCCGGCTCCGCGCTGACGCCGGTCTTCCTGCTGGCGATCTGGTGGCCCCGCACGACGGCGGCAGGAGCCGTCGCCGGCATGGCCACCGGCATGGTGGTCGCCGTGAGCATGTTCACCGCCGGGCTGTTCGCCGCGGGCGGCCTCCTGCGTGAGGCGCTGGTGACACCCACGCTCGTGGCGGCCCCGCTGGCGGCCGCCGTCACGGTGCTCGTCTCCCGCCGGACCGTCCCGCCGCCGGACGTCGAGAGGTCCTGGCTGGTCATGCACGGCACCGCCGCCGACCGGCACGCCGAACGTCTCGCCCGCCTCGTGCTGGCGGAGAACAGGCGACGCCGCGCCGCGGCACGGGGACCGCGCACCACGCGCTGGGCACGGGGAGCACGCCGTGCGCGGGGGTAGCCGGCTGCTCGCCGGTGTCCTCGCGGCGGCCTGGGCGGTGGTCTACCTCGCCACGCAGGTCCTCGTCGACCCTCCGCTCGGCGTGCTGCCGACCTTGGCGGCCGGCCTCGTGGTGAGCACCGTCGTCGTCCTCGGCTACCCCTCCGCGCTGCGGGGGCCACGGGGCGGGCCACGCGGTGGAGCACGGGGCACCGCCGCGGCCTCCCGCCGGTCGTGGCGGCCGTCCCGCCCGCGCGACCCCCGGGGCGTGCGCGACGGGCTGACGATCGCGGCCGCCGGTCGGTCGATGCCGCTGCGCAACGGGCTCACGGCGGACGCCGCCCGGCGCACGGCCCAGCTCATCAAGCCGTTGCTCGGCGGCGACGCCGTGGCGATCACCGACACGGAGCAGGTGCTCGCCTTCGTCGGGCCGGGTGCCGACCACCACCACGTGGGCGGCACCCTGCAGACCCGCGTGTCCCGGCTGGCGCTCGACAAGAAGCGCACCGTCGTCATGCACGCCCGCGACGGGATCGGCTGCCCGGAGCCCGACTGCCCGCTGCGCACCGCCGTCGTCGCCCCGCTCGCCGTAGCCGACAGGGTCGTGGGCACGCTGAAGGTCTACCGCGTCCACGACGAGCCGGCGCCGCGCGTGCTCGTCGACGACATGGCCTCGATGCTGTCGCTGCACCTGGAGCTCGCGGAGATGGACCGCGAGCGCCACCTGGCCTCCGACGCCAAGCTCGACGCGCTGCGGGCCCAGATCAACCCGCACTTCCTGTTCAACATCCTCAACACGATCGCCTCCAAGTCGCGCACGGACCCCGACGAGTCGCGCCAGCTCCTGCTGCGCCTGAGCGACTTCTTCCGGTACGCGGTGCGCCAGGACGGCCACTTCGCCGAGTTCAGCCAGGAGTACTTCTTCGTGCGGACGTACGTGTCGCTGGAGCAGGCGCGGTTCGGCGACCGCTTGCGCGTGCGCTACGACCTCGACCCGCAGGTGCTGACCTCGCGGGTGCCGGTGCTGGTCATCCAGCCGATCGTGGAGAACGCCGTCAAGCACGGCATCGCGGACTCCGTGACCGGGGGGACGGTGCAGCTGCGCGCCCGGGTGGACCCGTTGACGCGGACCACGTCGATCCGCGTCAGCGACGACGGCGCCGGCATGGCACCGGAGGTCCTGGACCGTCTGCTCGCGGGCAAGCGTCCGGGGACCGCCGGTCCCCGGCACTCCGGCGTCGGCCTGTGGAACATCTCTCAGCGCCTCGACTCCTTGTTCGGCGACCGGTACTCGTTCGACGTCGCGTCCACCCCGGGCAAGGGGACCACCGTGGACCTCCAGATCCCGCTAAGGTGACGCGCGATGCGACCCAAGGCCCTGATCGTCGACGACGAGGCCCCGGCACGGGCCGAGCTGCGCTACCTGCTCGAGGAGGTGGGGCAGGTCCAGGTCGTGGGCGAGGCCACGAACGGCGAGGAGGCCCTGCTCCTGCTGGGGTCGCTCGACTACGACCTGGTGCTGCTGGACGTGCGCATGCCCGGTGGCTCCGGTCTGGAGGTCGCCGCGGCGTTGCGGGACCGGCCCGACCCTCCGAAGGTCATCTTCACCACGGCCTACCCGGACCATGCGGTCGACGCGTTCGACCTCGCCGCGGCCGACTACCTGCTCAAGCCGTTCGACGCGGACCGGTTGCGGCGTGCCCTCGACCGGGCACTGGCCGACGACGGCGCGGCGTCGGCATCCGTCGCGGCCAGCGCGGCCTCGGCTCCGTCGTCGGACGGCGCGAGCCCGGGCGCCGGCACCGCGAGCTCGGCCGGCACGGCAGACTCGCCGTCGCGGGGAGGCGTCGACCCGCTGGTGCGCATCCCGGTGCAGAAGGACGGGCGCACCGTGCTCGTGGACGGGGCGTCGATCGTGTACGCCAGCGCGGCGCGCGGGTACTCCTACCTCAAGCTGGCCGACGAGCGGCTCCTCGTGACGATGTCCCTCAACGAGCTCGAGCGACGGTTGCGTGGACACTTCTTCCGGGCGCACCGCTCGTACCTGGTGAATCTGGACCACGTGCGCGAGCTGGTGCCGGACTTCCAGGGGGCACTGGTGGTGGTGATGGCGGACCGGCAGCGTTCGCGCGTGGAGGTGTCGCGGCGGCACGCCCGCGAGCTGCGCCGCCGGTTCGGCATGTGACACCCGCCGAACAGGAGCCTCGTCCCGTATTCGTGGCCCAAAGCGGGACCAGGTTCCTGTTCGGCGGTGGATAGGGTGTGCGGCATGACGCTTCGCGAAGACGGCCGTACGCCCGACCAGCTCCGACCCGTGTCGTTCACCCGCGGGTGGAGCGAGAACGCCGAGGGCTCCGTCCTCGTGGAGTTCGGCAAGACGCGCGTGCTGTGCACCGCCTCGTTCACCGAGGGCGTGCCGCGCTGGAAGAAGGGCTCCGGCGAGGGCTGGGTCACGGCCGAGTACGCGATGCTCCCCCGGGCCACCAACTCCCGCAGCCAGCGCGAGTCCGTCAAGGGCAAGATCGGCGGCCGCACCCACGAGATCTCCCGGCTGATCGGCCGGTCGCTGCGCGCCGTCGTCGACATCACGGCGCTGGGCGAGAACACCATCGTGCTGGACTGCGACGTGCTGCAGGCCGACGGCGGGACCCGTACCGCCGCGATCACCGGCGCCTACCTGGCCCTCGTCGACGCGGTCGCCTGGGGTGCCCGCCACGGGCACGTCAAGGGCGGCAAGCAGGTGCTCACCGACTCGGTCGCCGCCGTGAGCGTCGGCATCATCGACGGTGTCCCCATGCTCGACCTGCCGTACGTCGAGGACGTGCGCGCCGAGACCGACATGAACGTGGTGACCACCGGTTCCGGGGCGTTCGTCGAGGTGCAGGGCACCGCCGAGGGCGTCCCCTTCGACCGCGCCGAGCTGGACGCTCTGCTCGACCTCGCCACCGCCGGCACCGCCGAGCTGACGGCGCTGCAGCAGGCGGCGCTCGCCCAGGAGCTCTGAGCATGACCCTCGCAGGCGCGGACGTCCCGTCGTCGGCCCGGATGGTCCTGGCCACGCACAACCGCAAGAAGCTCGTCGAGCTGCTCGCGATCCTGCGCACGCAGCCGGGGCTGGACACCCTGCCCGCCGGCGCCGTCGTCACCGCGGGCGACCTGGGTGCCGCCGAGCCCGTCGAGGACGGGTTGACGTTCGCCGAGAACGCCCTCATCAAGGCGCGTGCGCTCGCCGCGGCCTCCGGGCTGCCCGCCGTCGCCGACGACTCGGGGCTCAGCGTCGACGTGCTCGGCGGCGCCCCCGGGATCTTCTCGGCACGCTGGGCGGGTCGCCACGGCGACGACGTCGCGAACCTCGGTCTGCTGCTGGCCCAGCTCGGGGACGTGCGCGACGAGCACCGTGGCGCGGCGTTCGTCTGCGCGGCGGCCCTGGTCACCCCGGACGGGCGCGAGGAGGTGGCGATGGGCGAGATGCCGGGCGTGCTGGTGCGCGAACCGCGCGGTGCCCACGGGTTCGGCTACGACCCGATCCTGGTGCCCGCCGAGCAGGAGCCGGGCCCGGAGGGACGGCCGGGCACGCGCACGTCGGCCGAGCTGACGCCTCAGGAGAAGAACACGATCAGCCATCGCGGCAAGGCGCTGCGCACCCTGGCCCCGATGATCGCCGAGGCCCTCTGACCCACCCCGTGCGCTGTGGGTAGGGAATCTACGGTCCAGCGTCGCGCTGGGCCGTCGATCCCATACCCACAGCGACGAAGGACACGATCGCCCGCCAGCCGAGCATCGTGATCGCGAGGAAACCGGCCGTCACCAGCGCGAACGACCACGCGAAGCCGCCCTCGAACAGCGGCCGCAGCGCCAGGCCGAGGACGACCGTCGTGAACCAGACGACGACGCCGACGGGCCACACCCGCCAGGGAGATCGCCAAGCGCGACACACCACCCAGCCCACGGCCAGGGCGACGACGAACGGCGCACCCACCGCGAGCACGTGCTCGAGCGAGCCCCCGGAGCCGTGGTTCGAGGTACCCATGAGGGTGAAGGCCACCACGCAGGCCACGTCGCCCGCCAGCGCAGCCGCCGCGCCACGACGCCCGAGCGCGCTCACAGCTCGTACACCTCGCCCGGCACGGCCACGTCCAGCGGTCCCGCATAGGTGCCACGGGCCTCGGCGAGCGGCACCGCCGGATCGGTCCAGATCGTCAGGTGGGTCAGGAGCAGACGTCCGGCCCCGGACTCGGCGGCGACCCGACCGGCACGCCGGCCCGTCAGGTGGATCCCGGCGACGCCGTCGTCCCGTCCCTCCGTGAACGCCGCCTCGCACAGCAGCAGGTCCGCGCCGCGCGCACCCTGGACGAGGGAGTCGCAGTAGTCGGTGTCGCCGGAGAACACGAGGGTGGCCTGCTCCCCCGGCCGTCGCGCCGACGGTCCGGTCACCCGGATGCCGTAGGCCTCGACCGGGTGCCAGACCGGGAACGGCTCCAGGGTCAGCGGACCGACCTGGACCGACCGGCCCGGCTGCCAGCTCCGGAAGTCGTACTCGGAGTCCATGTCCTCGCCGGGTGTCAGCCCGTACATGGCCGCGGCCCGCTCCCGGGACGTCGTCGGGCCGTGCACGGCCAGCCGCCGCGGGACACCGGTGCGGTGCGAGCCCCGCTCGGGGTGGTAGCGCAGGTACACGTACAGGCCCGACAGGTCGGCGCAGTGGTCTGGATGCAGGTGCGAGAGCCCGACGGCGTCGACGTCGAGGGGGTCGACGTAGCGCTGCAGCGCGCCGAGCGAGCCCGAACCGAGATCGAGCACGACGCTCCAGTCCCGCTCGCCGTCCGAGGCCTGGACCAGATAGCTGGATGCGGGCGAGTCCGGGCCGGGCAGGGATCCGGAGACGCCGACGGGCACGAGCCTCATGCCACCTCCACCAGGTTGACCTCCGGCCCGAGGAACCGGCGCGCGAGGTGCTCGAACTGCTGCGGGTCGCCCGTCGTGGCGAAGCGGTGGGCCGGCGCGGGCGCGTCGAGCGGACGTTCGAGGTCGTGCGCGACGAGCTTGCGGTAGACGTCCATCGCGGTCTCCTCGGCGGAGGACACCAGGGTGACGTCCTGCCCCATGACGTACGAGATCGGCCCGGTCAGCAGCGGGTAGTGGGTGCAGCCCAGCACGAGGGTGTCGACGCCGGCGGCCTTGACCGGCGCCAGGTACTCGGCGGCGATCTGCAGCGCCTCGGGGCCCGACGTCGTGCCCTCCTCCACCAGCCGGACGAACTCGGGGCACGCCTTGCTCGTGAGCTGCAGGCCAGGGGTGACGGCGAACGCGTCGTCGTAGGCCAGGGAGTCCACGGTCGCCTTCGTGCCGATGACGCCGATGCGCCCGGAGCGGGAGGCGACGACGGCGCGGCGGGCGGCCGGCAGGATCACCTCGACCACGGGGATCCCGCGGCGCACCGTGTAGCGCTCGCGGGCGTCGCGCAGCGCGACGGCCGAGGCGGAGTTGCAGGCGATGACGAGCATCTTCACACCGTCGTCGACGAGCCGGTCCATGACCGCGAGCGCCATGGCGCGCACGGCGGCGAGCGGCTTGGGCCCGTAGGGGCCGTTCGCCGTGTCTCCGATGTAGTGCAGCTGCTCGTGCGGGAGCTGGTCGAGCACCGAGCGGGCGACCGTCAGACCGCCCACCCCGCTGTCGAAGATCCCGATGGGGGCGTCGTTCACGGCTGGCAGCCTATCGGCGCACGGCGCTGATCACCGGGTTCGTGAGCCGGGACACGCGTGGTGAGGGCCACAGGTCCCCGGCCGACGACGGCGCCCCGGTTCAGGATCCGCCGCGGCCGGCGCGCAGCTCGGCGAGCATCTCGTCCATGAGGGACTCCTGGGCGAACCCCGCGGCGACGAACACCCCGCCCCAGTAGGACCGTTGCTCGGCGTCCAGCCCGGCGGCGTCCGTGGCGTCCGGGTCGGTGCCCGGCGCACCGGTGTCGCCGTCCTCGACGACGCCCAGCCCCGTCAGCACCTCGTGGTGCAGGTGCTCGACATCGGCGTCGTCGTCGAGGCCGAGACGCTCGCCGAGCACCAGGCGCACGTCCGTGAGGGCCCCGGCGAAGTCCTGCGCCGCTTCGCGCGTGACCAGCACCTCGCCGTCGCCCTCGACCGTGTCGGCGAAGTGGTGCAGCCGCGTCAGCTTCCCCGCCGCGAGGTCGGTCTGCGTCAGGTGCCGGAACTCGGCGGCCACGTCGGCGTCCTCGCGGTGGGCGTCCGGCAGCAGCCGCTGCACGGCGGGGTCGCGCGGGACCCGCGCCACGCCGGTGAACGCCACCGCCTCCTCCGTCACCTCGTCCGGCAGGCCGGCGTCGGCGCTCAGCAGACCCGCGACGTCGCGGGCGACCCGTGCCAGCACCTCGCGCTCGACCGGCTCCCAGTGCGCGACGAATCCTGCGGGCGTGGCACGGAACGGCGTCACGCGTCCTCCCCCGCACCTGACGGACCGCCCGTGCCCGGGGCCCCGGACTGCTGCATCGTGGCCCACAGCCCGAAGCCGTGCATCGCCTGCACGTCGACCTCCATCCGTTCGCGGGGGCCCGTCGAGACGACGGCCCGGCCCTCGTGGTGCACCTGCATCATGAGCTTCTGCGCCTTGGCCTGCCGGTAGCCGAAGTAGCTCTCGAACACGTAGGCGACGTAGCTCATGAGGTTGACCGGGTCGTTCCAGACGATCGTCACCCAGGGGTCGGCCAGCCGGGACACCTCCTCGGTGCGGGTGTCCTCCTGCGTCGCCGAGATCGTCGTCACCACAGCACCAGGGTAGGGGGACACGCGCCGCTCATGCTGCTCCCGGGCCTGCCGCGCCCTACGGTAGGGGCATGAACGACGCGTACCGGGGCGACGGGGCCTCGTCGCCCGAGTCCCTCGTCTCCCCGCTGTCGCTGCCGGCCGCGCCGTTGCCGACGCTGCGACCGTCGCTCTCGCTGCTGACGGACCGGTACGAGCTGACGATGCTGCAGGCGGCGCTCGCCGACGGGACCGCGCACCGGCACTGCGTGTTCGAGGTCTTCACCCGCCGGCTGCCCGCGGGGCGTCGGTACGGCGTCGTCGCCGGCACGGGCCGGGTGCTCGAGGCGCTGCCCGCCTTCCGGTTCGGCGACACCGAGCTCTCCTACCTCGAGCAGGCGGGTGTCGTCGACGAGCGCACCCTCGACTTCCTGCGCAGCTACCGGTTCACCGGGACCATCACCGGCTACGCCGAGGGCGAGACGTTCTTCCCGGGCTCCCCCGTGCTGCAGGTCGAGGGCACCTTCGCCGAGGCCGTGCTGCTCGAGACGCTCGTGCTCGCGATCCTCAACCATGACTCCGCGATCGCCTCGGCTGCGTCCCGCATGACGAGCGCCGCCGTCGACCGGCCCGTGCTCGAGATGGGTTCGCGCCGCACCCACGAGCAGGCCGGCGTCGCCGCCGCCCGGGCCGCCGTCGTCGCCGGCTTCACCGGGACCAGCAACCTCGAGGCGGGCTTCCGCTACGGCCTGGACACGATCGGCACGGCCGCGCACTCCTTCACCCTGCTGCACGACGACGAACGTGCGGCCTTCGCCTCCCAGGTCGAGGCGTTCGGGCCCGGCACCACGCTGCTGGTCGACACCTACGACGTCACCAGTGGCGTCGAGCGTGCCGTCGAGGCCGCCGGCCCCGGGCTGGGAGCCGTGCGGCTCGACTCCGGCGACCTGGGGGCGCTCGCCGTGGAGGTGCGCGAGCAGCTCGACGCGCTGGGCGCCACCGAGACGAAGATCGTGGTCACCTCCGACCTCGACGAGCACGCGATCGCCGGCCTGGCCGCCGCACCGGTGGACGTCTACGGCGTCGGGACCTCCCTGGTGACCGGCTCGGGTGCGCCGACGTGCGGGATGGTCTACAAGCTGGTCGCCCGGACCGACTCGACCGGCGTGATGCACCCGGTCGAGAAGGCCTCGAGCCGCAAGTCCAGCCGCGGCGGACGCAAGGCTCCCGCCCGGCGCCTGGACGACCAGGGGCGCGCCGTCGAGGAGGTGCTCGTCATCGGACCCGACGAGGACGTCGTCGCCTGGGAGCCGGACGGCAGCGACGGTGGTGAGGACAGCGGTCGGCTGCGCCGCCTGCACGTGCCGCTCGTGACCGACGGCGCGGTGGACTCCCGCTGGGTCGGCGCCTACGGCGTGGCGAACGCCGCCACGCAGCACCGCACGTCGCGCGCGGAGCTGCCGCGCGGTGCCCGGCGGCTGTCCCACGGTGACGCGGCGATCCCGACCGTCGAGCTGGCGCTCTGACGGGCGCGGGCGGCCGGAGCCGCCCGCGCCCACCGTGCCGGAGGTCAGTCCCGCAACGTCAGCAGACCCGGACGGTACGGGAGCAGGCCGTAGTCCACCCCGTCGGAGCCGGGGTCGCGACCCTGGTACAACAGCTGCAGGTTGCACGGGTCGACCGTCATCGTCTGGTCGGCGCTGGTGCGGATGAGCTCACCGTGACTGATGTCGTCCGTCCAGGTGGCGCCGCTGTTGGCGCGGCCGGCGAACGGGTCGGCCTCCGTGGCCGCCTGCGGCGTCCACTGCCCGTCGAGGCTGTCGGCGGTGAACGAACGGAAGTAGCGGCCGTTCGCGCCGATCGCCTCGACGATCATGAGGTACTCGCCGGTGCCGTCGACCGTGTACACCTGGACGGCCTCGAACAGGTTGTCCGTCGTGTCGCTCATGACGACGTCGTACGACGACCCGAAGTTCCCCGGAAAGTCCCCGATCGGCATCCGGGACCGGTAGATGTTGCCGTTGTCGCCGGCGAAGAACAGGTACATGTGGGTGTCGTCGGCGACGAGCGCCTGGTCGATCGGGCCGGTGCCGGAGTTCTGGATGGACCCGGTGAACATCGGGCTGGGCTGCGACCAGTCGTTCGCGTCCGTCGGGTCGTCCGACGTGCGGTAGATGAACGGCCAGGCCCCCACTGGTAGGCGAGCACCCACGTGTCATCGGGCTCGAAGTAGAACAGCGACGGCGCCACGGTCGAGGACTGCATGCCGTGCTGGGCCGCAGACCCCATCTGGGACCAGTCCCCGAAGACGTCGAAGTTCATCGAGCCCCACGAGTCACCGAAGTCGTGGGTGGTGGCGTAGACGAGATGACCGCCGTCGTACGGGGCGGTGGTGAATTCCTTGAGCGACGCCCAGCCCGGGCCCGGCCGTGCGAGCGGTCCGGTCGAGGACCAGTCGTACGACGACGGCAGCTCGCAGGTGGAGCCCCCGCCCGTCCCGCCGGCGACGCGGACGTCGTCGATGCGGAAGTCGTCGGTGCCGCTGGTCGTCTCGACGTACAGGGTCGCCGACTCGAGCGACCCCGGCCAGGACACGGTGGCCTCGCCGGTGAGCTCCGTCCAGCCTCCGGAGCTGACGCCGCCCTGGGCGAGCGTGACGTAGTCGGTCGTGCCGCCCGCCGTGACGCTCAGCGTGACCTTGCCGTCGGGGGTCCCGGTCTCCGTCCGCATCCAGACGCTCGTGGAGTAGGTCGCTCCGTTCGACAGCGCGGCGGTCACGTCCTGGGCCGGACCGTTCCAGGAGGCGCTCCGGCCGATGGACCGCAGCGCCATGCTGCCGTCGTGGACGGGGTACCAGCCGGGCTCCACCGCACCGTCACCGAACGCCGTCCAGCCGTTCGTGCCGTCCTCCATGTCTCCGTTGCTCACCAGGTTGACACCGTCGTCGGCGACGGCGGGCGCCTCGGTCTGTGCCGCGAGCACCGGGGCCAGCACCAGCGCGGCGGCCACTCCCAGTGCGAGGCGGGCTCTGGACCTCTTCATCCTTCACTCCTCCTGGTTCGGGGCCACGTCGTCGTGGCCCGTGATGTGATCGCTAACATCCTGCCCCGACGGTCGCCCCGAACGGCGGAACCGAAACGTTTAACGTTCAACCTGAGACCGGCTCTCTCGTTCCGGCGCGCTCCTGCGGTCGGCGCCGTCCACCCCGGGCGCGCCGGGCGGCGGCGTAAGGTGGCTGGTCATGGCGATCCTCCACCAGGCAACCATCGTGCCGAGCAAGCGCGAGATCCTCGCGGGCTGGCTGCCCGACCGGCCGTGGTACCCCGGAGGAGAGGTCCAGACGATCGGCGGGTTCCGGCTCGACGATCCTGCCGGAGAGGTGGGTGTCGAGCTGTTGCTCGTGCGCGCCGAGGACGGCACCGTCGTCCACGTCCCGTGCACCTACCGCGGCACCGCAGCACCCGAGCTCGCCCACGCGCTGATGGGCACGGCGGAGCACTCCGTCCTCGGCACCCGCTGGGTCTACGACGCCACCGCGGACCCCGTCTACCTGACGGCCGTGCGGCAGGCGATCCGTACCGGCCCGGCGCAGGCCGCGGAGACGGTGCACCACGCGGACGGGACGGTCGCTGCTCGACCCCCCACGATCCGGGCCCAGCGCCTGGCAGGCGACGCGCCAGACGACGCCGCCACCGTCCGCACGGTCCGGCTGCCGCACGCGCCGGAGCCCGGGGTTGCGACGCTGGTCGCATCCTGGGACGGCCAGGACGAGCCGCTGGCGGTGGCCGTCCTCGACTGAGCGGCAAGGTCCCCGCCGCGCACCCAGCAGGGTGGTCCGAGACGGGCGGCCTACTTCTTGCCGACGAACCAGCCGCGCACCATCTCCACCCGCTCGGCGAGCTGGTCGGCCGTGGCGAGCGGCACCTCCGGTCCCCCGCACCGCCGGCGGAGCTCCGTGTGCACCGAGCCGTGCGGGCGGCTGGACTTGCGCGCCCAGGCGGAGACCAGCTTGGACAGCTCCTTGCGCAGGGCGGCGGCCCGGCGGTGCTCCTGCTCGGACTGCTCGAGCGCGGCCTCCGACGCCGTCGCCCCGGCCCCGGACCGGCCGCTCGCCTGCGCGGCCTGGCGCTGACGCAGCAGCGTGGTGACCTGGTCGGCGTCGAGCAGCCCGGGGATGCCGAGGAAGTCCTGCTCGGCGGCGGAGCCGATGTCGCCGCCGGTGCCGAACTCACCGCCGTCGAACAGCACGCGGTCGAAGGACGCCTGGGCCTCGAGCGCCTCGAAGGAGCCGGTGAGCTCCCCGGAGGCCTTCTCCTCCTTGTTCGCCGCGGCGAGCAGCGCCGCCTCCGGGTCGTACTCGATGCCCTGTTCCTCGGCCGTCTGCGGCCGGTCGAGCGCATGGTCGCGCTCGATCTCCATGCCGTTCGCCAGCTCGAGGAGCAGGGGCACGCTGGGCACGAAGATGGACGCTGTCTCGCCGCGCTTGCGGGCGCGCACGAACCGGCCGACGGCCTGGGCGAAGAACAGCGGCGTGGAGGTGCTGGTGGCGTACACGCCGACGGCGAGCCGCGGCACGTCGACGCCCTCGGAGACCATGCGGACGGCCACCATCCAGCGCTGCGAGCCTGCCGCGAACTCGTCGATGCGGGCGCTCGCGCCGTCGTCGTCGCTCAGCACCACGGTGGGGCTCTGCCCGGTGACGCGGGCCAGGTGCCCGGCGTAGGCGCGGGCGTCGGTCTGGTCGGAGGCGATGACCAGCCCGCCGGCGTCCGGCACGGCGCGGCGGACCTCCGTCAGGCGCTTGTCCGCCGCGGCGAGCACGGACGGGATCCACTCGCCGTTCGGGTCGAGGGCCGTGCGCCACGCCTGCGCGTGCATGTCCTTGGTCATGGCCTCGCCGAGACGCGCCGAGACCTCGTCGCCGGCCCGGGTGCGCCACCGCATCTCGCCCGAGTACGTCATGAACAGCACGGGCCGCACGACGTGGTCGCGCAGGGCCTCGCCGTAGCCGTAGGTGTAGTCGGCCTTGGAACGCCGGATGCCCTCGTGGTCGGCCTCGTAGGTCACGAACGGGATGGAGGCCGTGTCGCTGCGGAACGGGGTCCCGGTCAGGGCCAGACGCCGCGTCGCGTCCTCGAACGCGTCGCGGACGGCTTCACCCCAGCTCAGCGCGTCGCCGCCGTGGTGCACCTCGTCGAGGATGACCAGCGTGCGGGCCGCCTGCGTGCGGGCGCGGTGCAGCGCCGGCTTGGCCGCCACCTGGGCGTAGGTGAGCGCGACGCCGTCGTAGTGGGAGCCGTGCCGGCCCTGCGAGTTCTTGAACGACGGGTCGATCCTGATGCCGACCCGGGCCGCGGCGTCCGCCCACTGGTGCTTGAGATGCTCCGTGGGCGCGACGATCGTCACACGGCGGACGACACCCGCCTCCAGCAGCTCGGTGGCGACCCGCAGCGCGAACGTCGTCTTGCCGGCGCCGGGCGTCGCGACGGCGAGGAAGTCCCGCGGCGAGCGCTCGTGGTACAGCTCGAGCGCCTCGGCCTGCCAGGCACGCAGGTTGGAGGCGGTCCCCCACGGCGCCCGGCGCGGGTAGGCCGGGCTGAGGTGGGAGGCCGCCGCGACCGACGGGGACTGCGGCAGCGGCTTGGCGGCCTCCTGCGGCTCGGAGGCGGCTTCGAAGAGATCGACGGACTCGGGCTCGGGGAACGACGCACTCACGTGTCGGAGTCGCCGTCGCCGTCCTTGCCACCGTCCTGCGGGTCGCGCAGACCGTCGTAGATCTCCTTGCAGACGGGGCACACGGGGAACTTCGACGGGTCGCGACCGGGGACCCACACCTTGCCGCAGAGGGCGATCACGGGCTTGCCCGACATCGCCGAGGCCATGATCTTCTCCTTGCGCACATAGTGCGCAAACCGCTCGTGATCGCCCGGCTCCGCGGCCTGCTCACGGGTGTCCGGCCGTTCCAGCACGCTGGTGCCCGATCCGGTCTCCTGGGCAGGATCCGCGGGTGGGGTGGAGAGGGGCTCGCTCATGACTCCATCCTACGTGCCGGCCACCGACACCGACGGCGCGTCCGACGGCAGCAGGACCGCTGCGGGGCGGGTCACAGGCCCTGCCAGGACGGCTTGGACGCGTACGTCTGGCGGTAGTACCCCGCCAGCTGCAACCGCGACGCCGCCGCCTCGTCGACCAGCACCGTGGCATGCGGATGCCACTGCATCACCGTCGCCGGCCACAACGCCGAGACCGGCCCCTCCACCAGCTGGTGGATCGCCTGCGCCTTGTGCCTCCCGGTCGCCAGGAGCACCAGGTGCCGGGCCTCCATGATCGTGCCGAGCCCCTGCGTCAGGCAGTGCGTCGGGACCTGGTCCACCTCGTCGTCGAAGAACCGCGCGTTGTCCACCCGCGTCTGCTGCGTCAACGTCTTGATCCGTGTGCGCGACGCCAGGGACGATCCCGGCTCGTTGAACCCGATGTGCCCGTCCGTACCGATCCCCAGGATCTGCAGGTCCACGCCGCCCGCCGCCGCGATCGACCGCTCGTACGCCGCGCACGCGGCCGGCAGGTCCGTCGCCGCCCCGTCCGGGCCCGCGACGCGCTCGGCGGGCCAGCCCACGCGGTCGGCGATCTCCGTGGCGATGACGTTGCGGTACCGCTGGGGGTGGTCCGCGGACAGCCCGACGTACTCGTCGAGCATGAACCCCCACGCCCGCCCGAACGACAGCCCCTCCTCGACATGACGCCGCACCAGCTCGTCATACACCGCCAACGGGCTCGACCCCGTCGCCAACCCCAGCACCGGCTCGCCCCGCGAACCCAGCACCCCCTCGACCGCATCAGCAGCCAGCACCGCCAGCTCCTGCGCCGGAGCGATCACGACCTCCATCGAAACATCCTTCCAGTCAGGCTTGCGGTCCACCCGTCGGGTCCGTACGGACGACGGGGGCCGGCTCATTCCTCCTCGACGGTCCCGTCGAGGAGCGGGGTGATGCGGGCGTCGTACTGCTGGGCGAGCGCGGGGACGCTGCCGCCGCGCGCGATCTCCTTGAACAGCTCCTCGTAGATGCCGCGGGCCTCGATGTCGGCCCAGCCCGGGGCGGGCGGGGTCAGCTTCGACGCCTCGGCCGTCTTGACCAGCGTGCGCCCGAACTTGTCCCCGGTCATCAGCTCGGTGAACTCGGTGTTCGCCGGCCCGAGCCCGGCCTCGGCGAGCATCGTCTGGTACTCCTCCGAGTACACCACCCGCAGCAGGTCCTCGGACAGCGCGACGTTGCGAGTCAGCGCGGAGACCGCCATGTTGGATCCCCCGGCGAAGACCGGCGCCACACCGCCGTCCACCCCGGGCAGCGCGAAGATCCCGAACTTCTCGGTGTCGGCCATGCCGTCGCGGACCTCGGCACCGTCGTCGTCGCGCACGATGTCCCCGACCGACCACCGGGCCCACGACGGCGCCATCATGCTGGCCGCCGCGGGCTCGCCGGTCGCCAGCCCGTCGTTGATGAAGTCCCAGTAGTCGACGTCCACCTCCGTGGCGGGCAGCTGGGACGCGCTCTCGTAGATGTCCTGCCACTCCTCCAGCCCGCGGATCGTGTTCGGGTCGGACAGCGTCGAGACCCAGTGTTCGCCCTCCTTGACGGCGAGCTCGCCGCCGTGGGCGAACACCCACGAGATGCCGTTGCGCCAGTCCTGCCCGCCCATGGCGAAGCCGGCCTGGTTGCCGTCGCGAAGGTCCTTGACCGTCTCGCCGAACTCCTCGAGCGTGCGCGGCACCTCGGCACCGGCCGCGTCCCAGACGTCCTTGCGGTAGAAGACGTAGCGCGAGCCGAAGTAGTACGGCAGCGCGTAGACGGTGCCGTCCACCGAGCCCGCCTCGACGAACGACGGCAGCAGGTCCTCCCCGCCGAGCTCCTCGTAGAGCGCGGGCGAGATCGCACGGAACGCCCCGGCGTCGGCGAAGGTCGGCGCCTGGGTGTTGCCCAGCTCGACGACGTCGGGCGTCGCCGCCGGGTCGACGAGCGAGGCCTCCAGGTCGTCGACGAGGGTGCCCCACTCCTTCTGCTCGATCGTCAGCGTCGCGCCCGGGTTGCGCGCCTCGAACGTCTCGACGAGGTGCCGGCGCAGGTCGTCCCCGGTGTCGGCGCCCACGAGCCACAGGACGATGTCGTCCGAGCTCTCCGGGACGACCTCCTCGGGTCCGCACGCGGCCAGCACGGGGACGAGGGCGAGGCCCGCGGCAAGGGTGGTCGCGAGGGCCCTGGCTCGGGATGCGGCGCGTCGTCGGATCACGGTGGAGGTTCCTCTCGTCATGACGGGTGGGCCGGCGCGAGGATCGCCCGCGCAGGGCCCGGTGTGGTGGTGCGCTATCCCGCCAGGTCGCGGGCGCGGGCACCGGCGGCCCGGCCGACGACGGCGGCACCGACGGCGCCGACGGCGACCCGCCCCGGTGCCAGGCGCACCCGCCCCGGCAGGTCCAGCGAACGCAGGAACGCCGACGCCGCCGACTCGTCGTCCAGCGCGTCGCGGACGACGTCGAGCAAGGGCTGGCCGAGCTGGGACACGCCACCGCCGAGGACGACGTGCTGGACGTCGACGGTGAGCACGAGCATCCGGACGGCCGCGGCCACGGCCCGCGCGTACGTCGACCGGGCGGCCACGGCGTCGAGGTCGCCGCGGGCGGCGGCCTCGAACAGCTCGACCGGCGCGGGCCGCCCCGCGGTCGTGGGCCACAGGGCGGTCACCGCGGAGCCCGAGGCGTACAGCTCCAGGCATCCCCGCTGCCCGCAGGCGCAGGGTGGTCCGGCCGGGTCGACGGGCACGTGCCCGATCTCCCCGGCGGCACCGCGGCTGCCACGCCGCAGGCGGCCGTCGAGGACGATCCCGGCCGCGAGCCCCGTGCCGAGCGCCAGGAAGGCGAGGTCGGTCGGCGTGTGCCCGACACCCTCGGCCTCGACGAGGTGCGCGGCGCCGACGGCGGCCACGTTGAGGTCGTTCTCGACCTCGACCCCGATCCCGCCGAGCCGCGCGGAGAGCAGGGTGGAGAGCTCCAGGGGGGCGCCGTCGACGCCGACGTTCACGGCGTGCCGCACGGTCCCCGCACCCGAGTCCACCAGGCCCGGTACCCCGACCCCGACGCCGGTCACGTCGCCGATCGGCACGCCCGCCTGGCGGACGACGCCCTGCACGGCGCTGACCGCGCCGTCGACGACCCCGGCGGGGCCCCGGACCGTCGCGAGCCGGGTCTGTGCCAGCACCTCGCCGTCGCCGCCGAGCAGCACCGCCAGCGTCTTGGTGCCCCCGATGTCCAGGCCCACGCTGAACCCTGACGGCATGGTCCGCGCCGTCGCTCTTGCGTCGCTCACGTCAGCCCTTCACCGCACCCGAGACCAGGCCGGACGTCATCCGCCCCTGCACGAACAGGAAGAAGACGATGACCGGCACCGCGATGAGGGTGGACGCGGCCATGACCTCGGCCCAGTTGATGCCCCGGTTCGCCGAGGCGGACAGGAAGCTGCGCAGCCAGATCGGCAGGGTCTGGGCCGACTCGGCCGGCAGGATCACGAGCGCGGTCGTGAACTCGTTCCACGCCTGCAGGAACGCGTACACGCCGGACGCGACCAGGCCGGGGGCGAGCAGCGGGAAGGTGATCCGCAGGAACGCCTTCGGGCGGGACAGCCCGTCCACCATGGCGGCCTCCTCCAGCTCGATCGGCACCCCGGCGACGAACCCGCGCAGCATCCACACGGTGAACGGCACCAGCATCGCGACGTAGAGCACGGAGATCCCGATGACCTGGTTGAGCAGCCCGAGGCTCGACATCATCTGGTACTGCGCGATGAAGAGCCCCTCGGCCGGGAGCATCTGGATGAACAGCACGGCCAGGATGAAGCTGGTCCGGCCGCGGAAGCGCCACCGGCTGATGGCCAGCGCGGCGAAGAACGCGAACGCGAGCACCAGGGTGATCGTCAACCCCGTGACCATGAGGCTCATGCCGAGGGCGTTGAGGAAGCCCGAGTCGGTCAGCACCGAGGACAGGTTGGTCCACGTGAAGTCGGCCGGGAGGAAGTGCGGGGTCGAGCCGCCGAGGATCGCGTCCGGCGTGACGGCCGAGAGCATCATCCAGTAGACGGGGAAGACCCAGACCAGCGCGAGGCCGAGGCCCAGCGCGCTGAGCAGGACCTTGCCCGGCCGGAGCCGACGGCGACGCAGCGGCGTGCGGTCGGCCTGGGCGGCCGGCGTGGTGGCTGTCAGGACGGCGCTCATGCCGCGTCCTCCTTCATGAGATAGCGCACGTACGGCCCCGCGAGCACCACCGTGAGCACCAGCACGAACAGGGAGACGGCGGCGGCGCCGCCGAAGTCCTGGCTGCCGACGCCGAGCTCGTAGATGTAGTTGCCGAGCAGGTTGGTCTCGGAGATGGGCGCGCCGGCGTCCTGCAGGAGGCGGATCTGGGCGAAGACCCGCAGGTCCCAGATGATCTGCAGCAGCAGCACGATCGCGATGACCGGGCGGACGAGCGGCATGATGATGAGCCAGAGGATCTTGCGCGGGTTGGCACCGTCGATCCGCGCGGCCTCGAGGACCTCCTCGGAGACCTGGGTCAGCCCGGCGTAGATGGACATCGCGACGAACGGCACGGACATCCAGATGACGACGAACGACGCCACGAGGAAGAACGTCCAGACGTTGCCCAGCCAGTTGTAGGAGTCCATCTGCTCGGCGCCGAGCTGGACGAAGAACCAGTTGACCACGCCGGTGCGGTAGTCGAAGAGCCAGCGGAACACGGTGACGGCGGCCACGAGCGGGGTGGCCCAGGCCAGGAGCAGCGTGATCTGCATGGTGATGCGCACCCAGCCGTGCACCGCACGCATGAGCACGGCGAGGCCGAGCCCGATGCCGACGGTGAGCAGGGCGTTGACGAGGCAGAACGCGATGGACTTCGCCACGACCGCCCACACCTCGGTGTCGGTGAAGATGCGGGCGAAGTTCTCGAGCCCGACGAAGGCCGGCGGGGCGCCGAACTGCTGCATCAGGCCGTACTCCTGCAGCGAGGTGACGACCTGCCAGTACACGGGGTACCCGAGACCGACCAGGAGGGCCGCGACGGCGGGGATCAGCAGGAGATAAGGGGTGGCCGGCCTGCGCCGACGGCGGATCGCGATGCCGTCGGTGCCTGCGGTGTCGCCGGTGGTCGTGGTCATGCGGTCCTCCTTCCCGGGTCATGGGGCGGGCGGGGCGGCAGCCGTTCGGCAGCGCCGCCCCGCCCGTCGTGATCAGTCGGTCGTGCGGACGAGGACCGTCAGCCGGCCTGGCCGTTGAGCATCGGCGTGAGCTTCTCGTCGTACTCGGCGGCGAGCTCGGCCACGTCACCGCCCTCGGCGATCTTCTGGAAGAGCTCCTCGTAGACGAAGGCGCCCTCGACGGCGGCCCAGCCCGGCGCGGCCGGGGTGAGCTTGGAGGCCTCGGCCGTCGCGACCGTCACCTCGCCGAACGTGTCGGTCTCCATGATGCTGTTGAAGTCCGCGTTGGCCGGGCCGAGCCCGTTCTCCGCGAGCATCGTCTGGTACTCGTCCGAGTAGATGATCCGCAGCAGGTTCTCGGAGAGCTCGGGGTGCTGGGACTGGGCCGAGACGGCCACGTTGGAGCCACCGGCGAAGACGGGGGCGATGCCACCGTCGAGACCCGGCAGGGCGAAGATGTCGTACTTCTCCGCGTCGGCCATGCCGTCGCGGACCATCTCGCCCTCGTCGTTCTCGACGAGCTCACCGATGGACCAGCGGGCCCAGCCCGGCGCCATGATCGTCGCGGCCTCGGGGGCCCCGCCGTCCTCGGCGTCGTTCAGGAAGTCCCAGTAGGCGACGTCGCGCTCGGTCGCGGGCAGGTTCGAGGCGCCCTCGTAGACCTCCTGCCACATCTCCAGGCCGGCGACGGTGTTCGGGTCGGAGAGGGTGGAGACCCACTGGTCGCCCTCCTTGACCGCCAGCTCACCGTCGTTGGCGAAGACCCAGGAGATGCCGTTGCGCCAGTCCTGGCCGCCCATGGCGAACCCGGACAGGTCGTCGGTGGTGAGCTCGGTGACGGCCTCGGTGAACTCCGGCAGCGTCTCGGGCACCTCGACGCCCGCCTCGTCCCAGAGGTCCGCGCGGTAGAACATGTAGCGCGAGCCGAAGTAGTAGGGCAGCGCGTAGATGGTGTCGTCCACGGAACCGGCCTCCACGAAGGACGGCAGCAGCTTGTCGCCGCCGAGCTCCTCGTACAGCTCCGGGGAGATCTCCCGGAACGCACCGGCGTTGGTGAAGGTCGGCGACTGGGTGTTGCCGATCTCGACGACGTCCGGGGTGTTCTCGGCGTCGGGCAGCGCCGTGGTGAGCTTGGTGACCAGGTCGCCCCAGTCCTGCTCCTCGATGGTCAGCGTCGAGCCGGGGTTCTCCTCGGCGAACGTGTCCACGAGATAGGTGCGCAGCTCCTCGGGCGTGTCGGCGCCGGCGACCCAGAGGGTGATGTCACCTGGCTCCACCTCGGCGCTGTCGGAGGTCTCGCCGTCCGTGGTGTCGGCCGGCTCGTCGGTGCCGCAGGCGGCGAGCGTGAGTGCGAGCGTGATGGTCGACGCCGCAGCGACGACGGTGCGTGTTCTTCTCACTGCTTCGGTTTCCTTCCAAATTGGGGTACGCGGGGGCCGGTACCAGGTGGCACCGGCGGTGGTCGGTCGATGGAGCGGGTCAGGGACTGCTGCGGGGAGCCGTGTCAGGAGTCATGTCAGGAGACTCCGAGCTGGGCGCCGAGGACGAGGACGGCGGCTCCGGCCAGCACGACGTCGTCGTCCAGCGACGCCATGCGCAGGTTGAGTCCGGCCGCGGTGGCCGGCATGGTCCGCGCGACGAGGGTCTCGTGGGCCGCGGCGCGCAGCGCCCCGGCGAGCAGCTCCGGCGGGCCGGAGAGCAGCACCTCGCCCAGGTTGAGCGCGCCGACGACCGGTGCGAGCGACTTGCCCAGCGTGCGGCCGACGTCGGCCAGCACCGCGTCCGCCGCCGCGCGGTCGAGACCCTCGACGGCGCGTCGCAGCGCGGGCGCCGACAGCACCGTCTCCAGGCACCCCCGGCGCCCGCAGGCGCAGGGCAGGCCGTCGTCGACCGCGGTGACGTGCCCGAGCTCGCCGGCGGCGTCGGCGGAGCCGTGCACGCGCGCGCCGTCGACCATGACGCCGGCACCGACGCCCTGCCCCACGGTGAGGACCAGCATCGAGTCGGCCGCCCCGCCGTAGGTGTACTCGGCGAGCGCCGCGGAGTTCGCGTCGTTGGCGACGTGCACCGGCAGCCCGAGCCGGTCGGTGAGGGTGGCCGCGAGCGGCAGGTCCCGCCACTCGACGTTCGGTGCCTCGACGACGCGTCCGGCGTGGTCGACGACACCCGGCGAGCCGATGCCCACCCCGATGACGGGACGCGTGGCAGCGGCCACCAGACGGCGGGCGAAGCGGGCGATCAGGTCCACCAGGTCGTCACCGCGACGGTCGCCCACCTCGAGCTCCTGGCGGACGACGGCCTCGCCCGTGAGGGTCAGGACGGCGCCGCGCAGGACGGTGTCGTCGGAGAGGTCGACGGCGACGATCTGGTAGGCGTCCGTGCGCATCCCGACGAGGATCGCGGGCTTGCCCACCCGGCGCCCCGGCTGGGTGCCGAGCTCCTCGACGAGGTCCTCGGCCAGGAGCACGCCGACCAGGTCCGAGATGGTGACGCGCGTGAGGCCGGTGGCGCGCGCGAGACCGGCGCGCGACGTGGGGCCCTCGTGGAAGAGGTGCTGGAGCACCAGCGAGCGGTTGTGGGCCCTCGCGTGCTCGGGCAGCACCTTCGAGGTGGCTCGCAGACCGCCACCCAGTCCCCGTCGGCTGGTGCGCGTAGTCGTCGTGGTCATGTTTGTTAGTAGAGCGTCTTAACAGACCCGTTGTCCATCGCCCGTTCGCCTTCGTTACTCGATCGTAACCATCGGTCGGCGGCCGCTCGTCCCACGGTCCGGGACGGAGGTCACGGTCGCGCCACGGTCCCATCACGATCCTGACCACGGCGCGCGTCGGGCCAGGTCAGCCACCTAGAGTCGGGGCCATGCCGATCCGATCCCTGCCTCGTCGCGCCGTGACCGCCACGGTCGCCGCGGTCCTCGCCCTCGGACTCGCGGGGTGCTCCGGCTCCGGGGCGGGGGGCTCCGGCGACGCCGGCGCCGAGATGTCCGCGCAGGACTCCGCCGGGGAGGCAGCCGCCGTCGCGGAGGCCACCGCGGCGACCGAGGAGGACGACTCCGCCTCGTCGGTCGTCGACCGCGAGGTCGTCGTCACCGGCTACCTCTCGCTCGTGTCGGAGCAGCCCACGACGACGGCGGCCGAGCTGGTCCGCCTCGTCGAGCAGGCCGGTGGCCACGTCGAGGAGCGCCACGAGAGCCCCGGCGACGAGGACTCCCCCGGCTCGGCCAGCCTGACCGTCCGGGTCCCCGCGGACCGCACGTCGAGCGCCGTGGACGCGATCGGCGACCTCGGGACCGTGCAGGACGTCGAGCTGTCCAGCACCGACGTCACCAGCCGCGGCCAGGACCTGGACGCCCGCATCTCGGCGCTCACGACGTCGACCGAACGGCTCACCGAGCTCCTGGCCGCCGCCGGCTCCACCGCCGACCTGCTCGAGGTCGAGCGAGAGCTCTCCGAGCGGCAGGCCGAGCTCGACTCCTTGGTCGCCCAGCGTGACGCGCTGAGCGACGAGGTCGCGATGTCGACCCTCCACGTGCAGATCGACGCGCCGGAGGCGCAGATCACCGCTCCGCGCGGCGGGTTCACCGGCGGGCTGGCCACCGGGTGGGAGGCGCTCGTCGCCACGGTCGAGACCGTGGTGCTGGTGCTCGGGGTCCTGCTGCCGTGGCTCGTCCTCGCCGCCGTCGGCTACGTCGTCTACCGGCTCGTGCGCCGCCGCCGTCGGGCCGGCTCGTCACGCGACCCCGAGGACGGAGCCCGGGACGACGCGCAGGACGGCGCACACCACAGCGCGCAGGACAGCGCGTCGTCGGCGGACGACGGGCGCTGACCGGCGCTCCTCACGCCGTGACGGCGAACGCGTCGATCTCCACGAGCATCTCCGGACGCGGCAGCCCCACCATCACCGTGGTGCGGCTCGGCAGCACCCCGGACGGGCAGTGCCGGGTCACGAAGGCCCCGTAGGCCTCGTTCATGGCCGCGAAGTGCTCCCGCGAGGTGAGGTAGACGCGCAGCATCACGACGTCGTCGAACGTCGCCCCGGCCGCCTCGACGATCGCGCGCACGTTCTCCAGGGTTCGCGTCGTCTGGGCCGCGACGTCGTCCGCGAACACGTACTCCCCCGTCACCGGGTCCACGGGGCCCTGCCCGGAGACCTGCACGAACGGCCCGCGGCGCACCCCCTGGTGGAACGTGTGGGCGGGCGCGGGCGCGTGCTGGGTGGACACGGCGGTCTTGGTCATGGTTCCTCCGAGAAGTCGAACGTCAGGGTGCCGACCACCACGTCGCCGTCGGTGAGGACGCCGGTGCGGTACTTGTCGAACGTGGTGCACGGGTGCGAGACGCCGAACCCGACGACGTCGCCCGGCGACAGGTCGTCGTCCGGCACCCGCAGGTAGGCGTGCTGGTCGTCGAGCGCCGTCACCTGCGCGTCGAGCGCTCGGGGGCCGGTGAGCCGGCCGGTGGGGCCGGTCCCCCGGGCGACCAGCGGGACCGGCAGGTGCAGGTCGAACGAGACGTCGCGCCGCCCCAGCCCGCACACCGCCAGGCCGGGCTCGGGCGCCGAGAGCACCGCCGCCCACACGGTGATCGCCGGGCGCAGCGCCGCGACGCCGAGGCGCGTCCACGGGTCCGCGTGCGCGTAGTGACCGTGGTCGTGCGCGACGTAGGCGCCCGACCGGACGACGACGCGGGCACCCGCCGCCGCGGTGAGGTGCCGGACCACGACGTCGGCGAATGCGCTGCCGCCCGCGGACAGCACGACGGGCCCGTCCACGAACGGCGCGACGGCGGCCCCGGCGTCGCGCAGGTGGCCGCACCAGCGCGCGACCGCGTCGAGCTCGGCTGCGGTCGTCCCGGACGCGACCGGCCCCTCGTAGCCGCTGACACCGACGAGCCGCAGCCCGGCGTCGACGACGGACCGGGCGAGCCGCACCGCACCGTCGACGGTCCGGACCCCGGTGCGCCCGCCGTCGACACCCAGCTCCACGAGCACGCCGAGCCGCCGGTGCGTGACGCCGTCGAAGGCCCGGCTCAGCACCTCCACCCCGTGGGGTGAGTCGACGCAGACCCAGACCTCCTCGGCGGCGCCGCCGTCGAGCGCGGCGCGCAGCCGGGTGGCGTCCCGGACATCGACCAGCTCGTTGGCGAGCAGGAGCCGCCGCGCGGAGCCCCACCCCAGCACGGTGCGCAGCTGCGCCGGGGTCGCGACGGTGGCGCCCCAGGCTCCCGCCGCGCGCTGGCGGTCCCACAGCCGGCGTGACATGTGGGTCTTGACGTGCGGGGCGTGCTCGACGCCGGCCCCGGCCAGCGCGGCGGCCACGGTGGCGACGTTGTGCTCGACGCCGCTGCGGTCGAGGGCGAGCAGCGGCCACGTCCGGTCCGGGTCGTCGATCCTCACGACGGGCTCCTCTCCTGGGGTCGGGTGGCGGCAGCGGCCCACAGGCCGCGGCCGGGACGAGCGCCGGTCAGCTCACCGCCGGCGAGCACCGGCTGTCCGGCGACGAGCACGTCGTCGATCCCGAACGCGGGGGCCCGGGGCGCCTCGTAGGTCGCCCGGTCGGCCACGGCGTCAGGGTCGACCAGCACGAGGTCGGCGACGGCCCCCGGCGCGACGCGTCCACGGCCTGCCAGCGCGAAGCGACGTGCGGCCCGGCCCGAGAGGTGCTCGGCGGCGTCGTGCCACGTCCAGTCGCCGGTGCCTCGCACGTGCTCGGCGAGGAACCGGGCGAAGGCACCCCACCCGCGGGGGTGCGGCCGACCCTCCGTGGCGGCAGCGCCGACGGGTTGGTAGATCGCGTCGGAACCCGCGAGGTGCGCGGGATGGTTCGCCAGCGCGCGCACCGCGGCGGCCGTCCCGGTGGGCGGCTGGGCGAAGACGCAGCTCGCCCGCAGCCGGGACGCCCGCAGGATGCGCAGCGCGGCCTCCGACGGCGGAACGCCCCAGCGCGCGGCGACGTCGACCAGCGCCCGGCCCGCCACGTCACCCTCGTGCGGGGCCAGCCCCGGCACCCAGGCGAGGGTGACGCGCGGCCAGAGGCCGGCCAGCTCGTCGAGGTGGGCGCGCAGCCGGCGGGCGTGGGCCGGAGCGTCGAGGGCCGCGGCGGTGGCGTCCGGGTCGGCGAGCGGCAGCCAGGTCGGTAGGGCCACCATCGACAGCAGCGAGCAGCCCCGCAGGTACGGATAGGAGTCGAAGGTGACGTCGGTGCCGGCAGTGCGCGCCGCGTCGAGCAGCGCGACGATCGGTGCCGCCGGGCCGTGCAGGTGCGACACGTGCGTGGCGGCGCCCGTCGCCGCGGCCAGCCGCAGCAGCTCCTCGAGCGCCGGGACGGCACGGTCCTCGTAGCCCCGCATGTGCGAGACGTGGGGCAACCCGTGCTCGGCGGCGACCGCGACGACGGCGCGCAGCTCGTCCTCGTGCGCCCAGGCCGCCGGGACGTACTCGAAGCCGGTGGACAGCCCCACCGCGCCGTCGGCGAGCCCCTGGCGCGCCAGCGCCACCATCGTCGCCGTCTCGGCGGGGGTGGCCGGACGCCGGTCGACGCCCACGACGGTGCGGCGCAGGGTGCCGTGCGGCACGAGCGCCGCGACGCTCACCGGGATGGTCCCGTCGTAGCCGGCGAGCAGCTCGGCGACGCTGCCGCCGTCGAACCGCGGGTGCTCGCCGTCGATGCCCGCGAAGTAGCGGCCCGCCCAGGCAGCGGAGGTCCGGTCCGACGGCGCGTACCCCACGCCGTCGGCCCCGGTGACGATCGCCGTGATCCCCTGGCGCAGCAGCGCGTGCTGGACCTCCGGCTCGAGCACGGCGGCGCCCCCGTGGACGTGGGCGTCGACGAAGCCCGGCAGCACGAGGCGGCCGCCACCGTCGAGCACCGTCCCGCCGCGCCGGTGCGACGACCGCTCGACCGCGCGTAGCCGGCCGCCGTCGAGGAGGACGTCCTGGGGTGACGTGAGGCTGCCGTCGGGACGGGGCAGCACCACTCCCCGCACGACGTCCACCGTCCGGGCGCTCACCGGCGGGCCTCCGGCTCGGCCCCGTCCCGACCCGGGACCCAACCGCCCATCCCGTCCCAGCCGGCAGCGGCGCGCTCGGCCGCGAGGTCCCGCGGGTGCCCGGCGACGCCCGGACGCCGTTGCCACGGGCGCGGACCCTCGGGCGGTCGGAACTCGACCCCGGCGGCCGCGAGGCGCGGCAGGTGCGCACCGTGCAGCCGGTCGAGGAACGCGGCGGACGCCGGGCCGCCGGGTGCGCGAGGTGCGGGATCGGTGGTCCAGACGGCCTCGGCGAACGCCGTCAGCCGCGGGAACGCCGCGTAGTCGACGCGGCGCGCGGAGTCGAGGTGCTCGGTCCACACCTGCGCCTGGGCACCCAGCAGACGGCCGGGCCGCTCGTCGTCCGGCACCCCGGGGCGGGCCGCGAGCGCAGCCGCCGGCAGCGGCTCGAACCCGTACACGTCGGCCGTGGTGCGCACGAAGCCGACCGGGACGGGCTCGTCCGGGTCGTCGGCGGCGCGATGGTCGAGGTACACCTCCTGCTCGGGCGCCATGACGACGTCGTGGCCCGCCGCCATCGCGTCCAGCGCGACGGTGTGGCCGCGCCAGCAGACGACGACGGCGTCGCGGGGCAGGTCGGGGCCGAACGCCTCGTCCCACACCACGGCGCGACGCCCCCTGGTGCGCAGGTGGTCGGCCAGCCGGGCGAGGAACCAGCCGTGCAGCCGGGCCACGTCGGGGCTCCCGTCCCCGCGGGTCAGACCGAGGCTGGCGGCCCGCTCCGCGAGGTCCGGGCGCTCGCTCCACGCGGTGGTCGGCACCTCGTCACCGCCGAGCGCCACGAACGGGGCGTCGAAGATCCGGCAGACCTCGTCCAGCACCCCGCGGAAGAACGCCAGGGTCTGCTCGGACGGGTCCAGCACGTCCTCGCTGATGCCCCACGTGGTCGAGACCTCGTGGGGCCCGGAGCGGGCGGCGAGCTCCGGGTAGGCGGCGACCGCCGCCGCGACGTGGCCGGGGACGTCGACCTCGGGGACGACCATCACCCCGCGCTCGCGGGCGTAGGCGACGATCTCGCGCAGGTCGTCGGCGGTGTAGTACCCGCCGTGGGGCCGACCGTCGAGCGTCCCGGTGCGCCACGTGCCGACGGTGGACTCGCGCCGCCAGGCACCGACCTGCGTGAGCCGGGGGTACCGCTCGATCTCGATCCGCCAGCCCTGGTCGTCGGTGAGGTGGAGCTGGAGCACGTTCAGGTGGTGCGCCGCGGCCAGGTCGACGAACCGCAGCACGTCCGCCGTCGGCAGGAAGTGGCGTGCGACGTCGAGCAGGACCCCGCGCCAGTGGTGGCGCGGGGAGTCGCTGACGCGCAGGGCGGGCAGCACGAGCGGGGCGGTGCCGGCCCGGCGGAACGCGGCAGCACCACCGAGCTGCCGGAGCGTCTGGGCGGCGGCGAACGCCCCCGGCAGGTCGGCGGCGCGCACCTGCACGACGGCGGGGCTCACGTCGAGCGCGTACGCCCCGCAGGTCAGGGTGTCGTCGAGGTCGAAGCGCACGCTCGCACGGTGAGAGTCGACGGGCTCGGCGGTGGGCTCGGCGGCGGGTTCACCAGCGGCGGCCGTCCTGCTCGGCGTCGGGACCAGCTCGATCCCGGTGCTCTCCTCGGTGACCCGGCGCCACCACCGGGCCGCGGGGGCGAGCAGCGGGTGCGTCGCGACGAGGGCGCCGTCGGCCAGGGCGTGCTCGCCCGGGTCGAGCGCCGCCGTCAGCGGTGCGGGGACGGTGGGGACCGGCGTCGTCGGCGGTGTGGCGTGGGGCACACCACGCACCCTAGCGAATTGGGTAGGCCCCCTGACAATCAGGCCCGGTCGATGGCGTCCTCCTCGTTCTCGCCCTCCTCGACCGGCACAAGAGGCTCCTCGTCCGGATCGCGGTTCCGGCCCCGGCCCGCCACCTTCGGCCGGCCTCGACGCTCCGCACGGTCGCGCTTGGCGAGAACGCCCGCGAACTGCGCCTCGATCGCCGCCCGCCGCTCGGTGGACAAGGCCTTGATCATCGAGAACATCATGAGGAACACCAGGATGAAGATCGGCAGCCCGATCACCGTGATGACCTGCTGCAGAGCGGCAAGACCGTCGGCGTTGGTCACGCCGCCGAGGATGATCAGCGACGCGGCGAGCGCCCCCTCACTCACACCCCAGAACACCCGCTGACGGGTCGGCCCGGCGTCCGGTGTGCCGGCGCAGAGCATGTCCACCACCAGCGACGCCGAGTCCGAGGACGTGGCGAAGAACAGGGCGACCACCACCACGGCGATGCCGGAGATCAGCGTCGCGGCCGGGAACTGCTCGAAGAACGTGAACATGGCCAGCGCCACGTCCACCTCGACCGCCTCGGAGATGATCCCGCCGTCCCCGCCGATCCCGTCGAGCTGCATCGCCGACCAGCCGAACACGACGAACCACACGATGGTGAACAGCGTCGGCGCGAGGAGCACGCCCGCGACGAACTGGCGGATGGTGCGGCCCTTGGAGATGCGCGCGAGGAACACGCCCATGAACGGTGCCCAGGTGACCGTCCAGGCCCAGTAGAAGACCGTCCAGTCACCCTGCCAGCCCCAGCCACCGTCCTTGGTGAAGGGCGACATCGCGTCGTTCCAGAACGCCAGCCCCGTCAGGTCCTGCAGGTAGACGCCGATGCTCTGCGGGATCTGTCGCAGCAGGAACACGGTGTCGCCGCTGATGAGGATGAAGATCATCAGTCCGACGGCCATGAGGATGTTGATGTTCGACAGCCGCTTCACGCCCTTGTCGAGGCCCGCGACGATCGACGTGACCGCGACGGCCGTCAGCACCGTGATGATGCCGACCTGCAACCACGTGCTGTTGTCGACCTCCGGCAGCAGGTGGTTGATGCCGGCCCCGATCTGGGACGTCCCCAGGCCGAGCGACACCGCCAGGCCGAAGAGCGTGCCGAGGACCGCGAAGATGTCGATCGTGCGGCCGATCGGCCCGTGGATCCACTCCTTGAGGAACGGGTAGAACACCGAGCTGACGCGCAGCGGGAGGTCGTGCCGGTAGACGAAGTACCCGAAGGCGAGGCCGGGCAGCGTGAAGATCGTCCAGGTGTGCAGGCCCAGGTCGTACAGCGAGACCGACATGGCGTCCTCGGCCGCCTCCGCCGAGTACGGCTCCACCCCGGCGAACGGTGGCGTCCCGAAGTGGGAGATGGGCTCGGCCACGCCCCAGAACATCAGCACCGTGCCGATCCCGCCGGCGAACAGCATCGCGAACCACGAGAGGTTGCCGTACTCCGGCCTCGCGTCGTCGGGTCCGAGCCGCAGGTGGCCGTAGCGGCTCAGCGCCACCCACGCGAGGAAGACGAGCCAGACCGTCACGCCCAGGATGAAGAACCAGCCGAGATTGGTGACGATCCACTCGCGGCCGTTGCCGAAGGCGTTGCCGATCGGCGTCGGGAAGATCATCAGGACCACGAGGAACAGCACCATGAGTGCCGCGGAGACGAAGAAGATGATCGGGTCGGTCCGGAGACCCAGCCGCCTCGCGACGACGTCGAGCTTTCCCTCGGCCATGGCTACCACTCCCCTGTGACGGTCATCACGTCCACCCTGAGGGTGCAGAAGTCGATAGTCCAGCACCTGGCCGTTCCCCGCGCGTCGGGAGGCGGAAGGAGCGGCGTCCCGACGTGCTGCGGGCTCAGCCGCGCGAGGCTCTCTTGGTCCGCGTCGTCGCGCTGGCGGCCGCGGGATCCTCGGGCCACGGGTGCTTGGGGTAGCGCCCGCGCAGCTCGGACCGCACCTGCGGGTATCCGGTGCGCCAGAACCCGGCGAGGTCCGCGGTCACCGCGGCGGGCCGCTGCGCCGGGGAGAGCAGCTCCAGGACCAGCGGCACCCGCCCGTCGGCCAAGGCGGGCGCACCCTGCCAGCCGAAGACCTCCTGGATCCGCGCGGCCAGCGTGGGCCGGTCCGGGTCGGAGTAGTCCACGCGCAGCGCCGAGCCGGTGGGGACGGTGACGCGTTCGGGGGCGAGGACGTCGAGCCGGGCGGCCTCGGGCCACGGGAGCAGCCTGCGCAGCGCCGTCGTCGTGTCCACGCGGCGCAGGTCCCGGCCGGTCCGCACCCGGTCGAGGTCCGGCCCGAGCCAAGCGGGCACGTGGTCCTCCAGCGCCGCGTCGGACACGTCCGGCCACGGCTCGCCGAGCGCTGCGTGGAGGAAGGCGAGCCGGCGCCGCAACGAGACCGCTGCCGGGGGCCAGGGCACCAGGTCGATCCCCTCCGAACGCAGGCCGCGCTGAACGGCCGCCGCCACCAGCTCGGACGGCGGCCGGGTCAAGGGCTTCGCCGACAGCTCGATCGCACCCAGCCGCTCCACGCGGCGTGACACCAGCCGGCCGTCCCGCCAGGCGACGTCGTCGACGGTCCTCAGCAGGCTCGCGCCCGCCTCGCGGGCGGTGGCCTCGTCGATCGGGACCGCCGACCGGACGAGCGCGTCGGGCTGCCCGGGAGACCGGGTCGCCTCCGCGACGGCGAGCCACTCGCTGCCCGCCAACGCACCCCCGGGCAGGCGCGCCCCCGCTCCCCCCGCCATGAGGTACCGGTCGGATCCCGGCCGCTTGCGGGCGATGCGGTCGGGATGGGCCAACGCCGTCACGATCCCGACGGCGAGGTCCAGGCTGACCCCGTGCGTACCGATCGACGTCCCGGCCCGGTCGTCGCGCGGGCTGCGTTCCCGTCGCGCGACGACCCGCTCCCAGCGATCCGCCTCGCGCCGCCACGGGTTGCTCCGCCCCGGCGCGGAGCGCTGGCGGCGCAACGCGGCCGACAGGTCGACGTCGCTCGGGCCGCCGTCGGCCGCGAGCAGCGCGACCGTCTCCGCGGCGACCCGCGGACCGACCGCCTCGGCGCCGTCGAGCAGCGCGCGCGCCAGCCGCGGGTCGGTCCCGACCGCGGCGATGGCCCGGCCCCGCGCGGTGACGACGCCGTCGGCCGTCACGGCGCCGAGCTCAGCGAGGACGGCGTCCGCGGCGGCCGCCGCGGCAGGCGGCGGCGCGTCCAGCAGCGCGAGCCCCTTCCCACCCGGCGCGCCCCACACCGCGAGCTCGAGCATCGGACCGGTCAGGTCGGCGGTCTGGATCTCGGGACGCGGGTGGGGTTCCAGCCGGGCGTGCTCGGCCTCGGACCAGCACCGGTACACGGTGCCGGGGCCCTGACGCCCGGCACGTCCCGCGCGCTGCTCGGCCGCGGCCTGGCTCACGCTGCGGGTGACGAGCCCCGCCAGTCCCCGGTGGTGGTCGGTGCGGGGCTCACGCACCAGGCCGGCGTCCACCACGACCCGCACTCCCGGGACGGTGAGCGATGACTCCGCCACCGCCGTGGAGACGATGACCCGCCGGCCCGACGTCGCCTGCAGGGCGCGGTCCTGCTCGGCCCCCGGGAGGCGACCATGAAGGGGCAGCACGTCGACCCGGGGGAAGGCTGCGCGAGCGAGGCGCACCACGTCGTCGACCTCCCGGGCGCCGGGGAGGAAGACCAGGACGTCGCCGGCCTGCTCCTGCAGCGCCCGTCCCAGGACGTCGGTGACATGACCGAGGAACTCGCGGCTCGTGCCCCCGGGCGTCAGGCGCGGTGCGGAGCGCGGCGCGGGGCACCACACCGTCGAGACCGGGTGCAGGGCACCGGGCACGGTGACGACCGAGGCGTCCTCCCCGAGCAGCGCGGCGACCCGGCCCGCCTCGACCGTGGCGGACATGGCCACGACGGCGAGGTCCTCGCGCAGCGCCGCACGCGCCTCGACCAGCATGGCGAGCAGCAGATCGCCGTCGACCTGACGCTCGTGGACCTCGTCGAGCACGACGGCCCGGACGCCGGGGAGCTCCGGGTCGTGCTGCAGGCGGCGCAGCAGCGTGCCGGCGGTGACGAACTCCACGAGGGTCTCCGGACCGGTCTGCCGGTCCCCACGCACCGAGAAACCAGCAGTGCGCCCCACCGGCTCGCCGAGGAGCCCGGCGAGCCGGCGAGCACCGGCGCGGGCGGCGATCCGGCGCGGTTGGGTGACGACGACGCGGCCGCCCTGAGCGACCGCGAGCGTGGGAGGAACCAGAGTCGTCTTGCCGCTCCCGGGCGGGGACTGCAGCACCGCGACTCCCGAGGTGCGGACCGCGGCGGACAGCTCGGCGAGGCCGCCGGCGACCGGCAGCGCCGGCGGGGCGGCGAGGAGATCAGCGAGCACGGCCAGGGACATGGGCTCCAGTGTGCCGTGCCCGGCCAGGACGCAGCCAAGGCCCGGGCCCCTGCCGGCGAGTCTGCTGGCAGGAGCCCGGGCCTCGGGCACGGGGTGGAGCTGCCGGGAATCGAACCCGGGTCCGGTGACGCTGTTCCAGGACTTCTCCGGGCGCAGTCTGCTGCGCTTTTCTCAGCCCCCACACTCACGCAGACGAGGTGTGGACGGGCTCAGTCGTCTAAGAGTCCCCGCAGCCCCGACGACGAGGGCTACGAGCAGTGGCTCTCTAGATGACGTGAGCTACCGGGTCGAGAGCAATCCCGGGCTCACGGACTTCGAGGCTCGCTCAGGCGGCGAGGGCGAAGTCGGTGCGCTTGTTATCGGCACCTATAGGTTTGCAGGCATCGTTCACGAGATGAGCCTGCCTCCTCGGCCCGCTTCTCCTGGAATCACGACCACCGTCGAAACCGATCAGCCCCTGTGGTGTTGTCAAGCGCCGGCCCGCAGGCCGACGGTCTCACTGTAGTGCACCAACGACACCGTGCGCACGGATATTCCGGCCCGCCGGGCCGGCGCCGCGCACCGGTCCTGTCAGCTGAGGAGCTCCTTCTGGCGGATCGCCCGCTGCGCCTCGCGCATGTCCTGCTTCTCGCGCAGCGTCTGACGCTTGTCGTACTCCTTCTTGCCGCGGGCCAGCGCGATCTCCACCTTGGCCCGGCCGTCCAGGAAGTACAGCCGCAGCGGCACGATGGTGTGCCCCTTCTCCCGCGACTTCACGCCGAGGCGGTCGATCTCGTCGCGGTGCAGGAGGAGCTTGCGCTTGCGCTTGGGCGTGTGGTTGTTCCACGTGCCCTGGAAGTACTCGGGGATGTGGACGTTCTCCAGCCAGGCCTCGTCGTGGTCGATCGCGACGTAGCCGTCCACGAGCGAGGCGCGGCCCATGCGCAGCGCCTTGACCTCCGTGCCGGACAGGACGATCCCGGCCTCGAAGACGTCCTCGATCACGAAGTCGTGGCGCGCCCTCTTGTTGTTCGCCACGACCTGGCGCGGGTCGTCCGCCTTCTTCTTGGCGCCCTTGGCCTTGTTGGACACGGCTCCCCCTCCCCTGGTCGCGGTACCGCAGCGTCCCAGGATACGCGGCCGACGACGGCGGTCCAGACCTTTTCCGCGCTCGGCGATCAGCGCGTCAGTTGAGCCAGCCGCCCATCGGGTCGACGGTGCTGCCGTTGACGTACACCTCGAAGTGCAGGTGGCACGCCGTCGAGCTGCCGGTGGTCCCGGAGTACCCGATGATCTCGCCCTTGTCGACCTTCTCCCCCACGCTCACCACGTCGCGGGACAGGTGCAGGTAGCGGGACATGACGCTGTCGCCCTGGTGCCGGCCATGGTTGACGAGCACGTTGTTGCCCGGGCCGCTGCCGTAGTAGGCCTGCTCCACGTACCCGCTCTGGGCCGCGTAGATGGGCGTGCCGCAGTACGACCGGATGTCGGTGCCCGCGTGCAGCCGCCACGCGTTGTAGAGCGGGTGGAATCGCTGGCCGTACGAGCTGGTGACCACGTGGTAGTTCGTGGGCCAGCCGAGGAACGGGCCGGAGGAGCCTCCGCCACCGGAGCCTCCGCCACTGCCGCCGGAACCGGAACCACCGCCTCCGCCGCCGGACCCGCCTCCGCCACCGCCGGAGCCACCTCCGCTCGAGCCGCCCTTGTCGGACTCCTCCTGCTCGGCACGGCGTTCGGCCTCTCGCTCGGCCTGCCGCTTCGCCTCGGCCTCCCGCTGGCGGCGCTCCTCGGCCTCGAGGCGCTTGCGCTCCTCCTCGAGGCGGCGGTCGCGCTCCTCCTGCTTGACGATGATCGCCTGGATCTCGTCCTCGACGGTCGCCCGCTGCGCCTCGTTCTCCTCGAGCTCCGCGACGGTCTCGTCGCGCTGCTCCTCGATCGATGCCTTGAGCCGCTTCTGCTCCTCGATGAGCTGTTCGACCTCGGCCTTGCGGTCCGCGGCGTCCTGCTCCGCCTGCTCGGCGACCACGACGTTGGCGTCGGCCTCCGCCTTGAGGTCGGCGATGGTCTCGCGGATCGCGACGAGCCGGGCCTCCTGGTTGCGCGCCACCGTCTGCGCCTCCTGCAGCTCGGCGACGGCTCGTGACTGGCTGCGCGCTGCGGAGGAGTTGACGGACATGTCCTCGAGGAACTCGCGCGTCGACTGCGCGCCGGTGACGAGGCCCAGCGCACTGACGTCGTCGCCTCGTCGATACGCCTCGCGGGCCATCGCGACGACGTCGGACCGGGCCTCCTCGGACTGCCCCTCGCCCGCCGCGATCTCCTCCGAGATCCGCGTCTCCTCGTCCTCGGCGTCGGCGAGGCGCTGCGCGAGGACCTCGGCCTTGCGCCGCGCCTCGGCGAGTGCGGCCTGCGCCTCCGCCAGCTCGGCCTGGGCCACGGGCAGCCGCGCCTCGACCGTGTTGAGGTCGAGCACGGCCTGGGCGAACTCGGCGTTGGTGTCCTCCAGGGCGAGCTCGAGGTCTTCGCGCTCGGCGTCCTTCTCGCGCTTCTCCTGCTCGGCGGCGGCGCGCTGGTCGTCGATCTCGTCGGCGAGCGCCGGTGCCGACGGTCCCAGGACGAGCAGGCCGACGACGGCGGCACCGATGATCCGGCGCAGGCGGGAGGCGGGACGCGAGGTCATGGGATCACACCCTCGTGTAGCGGTGCAGGGTGACGACGGAGGACGCGACGGCGAGCGCGACGGCGACGCCGAGCAGCAGCGGGGCGATGGCCAGGACGTCGGCGGTCGTGACGTAGTTGACCCAGTCGACCGACTCGGCGAGCCAGTCGACCACCAGGTACTGCACGGCGAGCCACAGCCCGCCCACGGCCAGCACGGCGCCCACGAGCGCGGCGATGGCCCCCTCCAGCATGAAGGGCAGCTGCACGAAGAGGTTCGACGCACCCACGAGACGCATGATGCCTGTTTCTCGCCGTCTCGACACGGCGGAGAGCCTGATCGTGGTGGTGATCAGCAGTGCCGCAGCCAGCAGCATGACCGCGGCCAGGCCCACCGCGACCAGGGACGCGCGGTTGAGCGCGAGGAAGAGCGGCTCGAAGGCCGCGCGCTGGTCCTCGACCACCTCGACGCCGTCGCGACCGCCGAGGACGTCGTCGACGACCTGGTACTGCTCGGGGTCGGCGAGCTGGAGCCGGTAGGACGCCTGCATGTCGTCCTCGGTGAGCTGCGTGCCCTGGTACCCGTCCGGGTAGCGGGCGGAGAAGGCCTCGAACGCCTCGGCCTGGGACTCGAAGTAGGTGGTCGACACGACGTCGTCCAGCTCGGTGGCGATCGCCTCCTCGACCGCGGCGATCTGGTCCTCGGTGGCCTCTCCCTCGGCACAGGTGGGGACCGTGGAGCCGTCGGGGCACAGGAAGACGGACACCTCGACGAGGTCGTACCAGTCCCCCTTGAGCTTGGTCACCTGCGTCTGCAGCAGTGCGGCCGCGCCGACGAAGGTCAGGGACACGAACGTCACCAGCACCACGGAGACCACCATGGTGGCGTTGCGCCGCAGGCCCTGGAGGACCTCGACGAGGATGAACTGCAGACGCACCGCTCAGACCTCCTCGGCGCCGGCGCGGGACATCGCGCGACGCGACCGGGTCGGCCGGTCCTCGAGCGGCTCGGGTTCGGTGGGCGCCTCGGCCGGCGCGGTGCCGACGGGGTCCTCGGCCAGGGGAGCGACGGCGTCGTGCGCGTCCTCCTCGAACGCCCCGTGCCCGACGGCGGCCTCGGCGGCCTGCTCCGCGGCGACGTCGCCGGGCTCCGGCTGGACGACGATGCGTGGCGTCGCCGTCCCGCGCCGGGGGACACCGCGGCCGGGAGCGTCGAGCATCGGTGCCGGCCCGACCAGCGGCAGGATGTCCTCCCGGCGCCCGTAGACCGCGTCGGCCTCGTCGCGCACGACGTGCCCGGTGGAGAGCTCGACGACGCGACGGCGCATCTCGTTGACGATCTCGTCGTCGTGCGTCGCCATCACCACGGTGGTGCCGGTGCTGTTGATGCGGTCGAGCAGTCGCATGATGCCGAGGGACGTCGTCGGGTCGAGGTTGCCGGTGGGCTCGTCGGCGAGGAGGATCTGCGGCCGGTTGACGAACGCGCGGGCGATCGCGACGCGCTGCTGCTCACCGCCGGAGAGCTCGTGGGGGCGGCGCTTCTCCTTGCCGTCGAGGCCGACCCACTCGAGCACCTCCGGCACGGTGGTGCGGATGGTATGCCGCGGTCGGCCGATGACCTGCAGCGCGAAGGCGACATTCTCGTAGACGTTCTTGTTGGGCAGCAGCCGGAAGTCCTGGAAGACCATGCCGATGCCGCGCCGCAGCGAGGGCACCTTCCACGCCGAGAGCCGGGTCAGGTCGCGGCCGGCGACGTACACCCGCCCGCCGGTGGGCCGCTCCTCGCGCAGCACGAGCCGCAGGAACGTGGACTTGCCCGAACCGGAGGCGCCCACGAGGAAGACGAACTCACCGCGCTCGACGTCGACGGAGACGTCGTCGAGCGCAGGTCGCGCCCCCCGGGCGTAGACCTTCGAGACGTTCTCGAACCGGATCACTGCGTGCCCCTCCCCCGCGCGGACGCCGCTGTCTGCCGCGCTCGCCTGGTCGAGAGTCGCACGACGCCTCGGGTGTGCCGTCGGACGACACGCCGGTGTGTCGCGGGTCAACCTGTTGCTCGGCGCAACTACGGACAAACGGCGGAAATCCGCCAAACGCCGAGGTAGCGCCCATTCCGCCGAGGTAGCGCAGCCCGGCGCGAGGTAGCGCACGACGGCGCGAGGTAGCGCGAGGTCGTCGCGCTCGGATCAGCTCTGGCCGCCCGAACGACGCCAGCGGATGCCGGCCTCGATGAACTCGTCGATCGCGCCGTCGAACACGTTCTGGGTGTTGCCGGACTCGTGCTCGGTGCGCAGGTCCTTGACCATCTGGTACGGGTGCAGCACGTAGGAGCGCATCTGGTCGCCCCACGACGCCTTGATGTCCCCGGCCATCTCCTTCTTCTTCGCGGCCTCCTCCGCCTGACGGATCAGCAGGAGGCGCGACTGCATGACACGCAGCGCGGCAGCGCGGTTCTGGATCTGCGACTTCTCGTTCTGCATCGACACCACGGTCCCCGTGGGGATGTGCGTCATGCGCACCGCGGAGTCCGTGGTGTTCACGGACTGGCCGCCCGGGCCCGAGGAGCGGAAGACGTCGATCTTCAGCTCGTTCTCCGGGATCTCGATGGAGTCCGTCTGCTCGATGAGCGGGATCACCTCGACCGCGGCGAACGACGTCTGCCGGCGTCCCTGGTTGTCGAACGGCGAGATGCGCACCAGGCGGTGCGTACCCGCCTCGACCGAGAGGTGGCCGAACGCGTACGGGGCGTCCACCTCGAACGTCGCGGACTTCAGGCCCGCCTCCTCGGCGTAGGAGGTGTCCATGACCTTGGTCGGGTAGCCGTGGCGCTCGGCCCAGCGCAGGTACATGCGCATCAGCATCTCGGCGAAGTCCGCGGCGTCGACGCCACCGGCACCGGCACGGATCGTCACGACGGCGGCGCGGACGTCGTACTCGCCGTTGAGCAGGGTCCGGACCTCGAGCGACCGCAGGTCCTTGCGGATGGCCTCGATCTCGGCCTGCGCCTCCTCGAGGGAGTCGGCGTCCTCCATCTCGCGGCCCAGCTCGACGAGCGTCTCGGCGTCGTTGATCCGGCTCGCGAGGCGCTTCACACGCTCGAGCTCGCTCTGCGCGTGGGACAACGCGGAGGTGACCTTCTGCGCGTTGTCCTGGTCGTCCCACAGGTCCGGAGAAGCCGCCTGGTCGGACAGCATCTCGATCCGCTCCTGCAGCTCAGCAGGGTCGCTCACCGACTCGATGTTCTGGAGGGTCGAGCGGAGCGCCTTGATCTCGGCGGGAAAATCGATGGTGGCCACGATGTTCAAGCCTACCTGCCGCTCAGGAGGCCCCCGGCAGCGCCCTGCCGAACATCGCGGCCGTCGCGCGGGCGCTCGGCTCCCCCGCGTCGACGTCGGCACCCGCCTCGACCAGCACGTCGATCACCGCCGGCTCCCCCTTGAAGACGGCACCCGCGAGCGGTGACTGGCCGCGGGCGTTCAGGCGGTTCACGTCCGCGCCACGGTCCGCCAGACCGCGGACGAGCGTGGCGTGACCGTGGTACGCGGCCAGCATGAGCAGCGTGTTGCCCTGGGCGTCCGCGTGGTCGGCCGGGACACCGGCGTCGACGAACTCCAGGAGCAGGGTCTCGCCCGCGCGGGCGAGGTCGAACATCTGGTCCAGGTCGACGGGAAGCTTGTCGTTCATGCGGGCCAGTATCGCGCAGCTCGGTCGCCGAAGTCCGTCTCGCGAAGCCATCCCGAGACAACCCACCCACCGCAGTCGTCGCGCCTCCGGGTTACCGTCAATCGACCCTGAAGGTGCCGAAGCAATGGCAGTGGGCCTTCAGCACGTCCTCGGGCAGGTCGCATTCCGGCAGGGGTCAGTTCTACCAATCCCTGCGTGTTCGACCCCGACTCGAGCGGAAAGAACCTCTCGCCCCCAACCTGCCAGCCAGCCCCAGACCAGCCACTACGACTTGCAGGCGATTCATTCAGCGGGCGGCGCGACATGGCGCCGACCCAGACCGCGACGACGGCCCTCGACCCCGAGGCGCGGACAGACCACCGCACGAGGCCCGGACCGGGGCACCGAACGATCGGAAGAGAGTACCTGCGATGGTCGATGTATCAGACGGCATCGAGGAAGCGTTCGAGGGCCAGCTCCGAGTCCTCGTCTCCACCGCGGGGCAGGTGGGCGAGCGCTTCGCCCGCGCCCGCGAGGATGCCCTACGACGGGCCAAGGCGGCCAGTGAGCAGGAAGCGCGCGAGCTGCGCTAGCGCATGGACGTCGAGCAGCGCGCCGCGCGGACCGAATTCGCCGGCGTGCACCGCGGGGACTGGTGGGACGGGGCAGGCGCCGAGCAGATCGGGCACACCTACCAGGTGGCCCGCGCGTGGGCCCAGGAGGACTCCGACGCCGCCCGGGCCGAGGAGCGTATGCGTGATGAACTGCGCACCCGCTATGGCCTCGACGTCGAGCACACCGGCGCCGACCCTGCTGGGGACTGCTGCACGGATAGGTGTCAAGGTGACCTGCCCTACGGCCAGGATCGAGGCACTGTTCGCGATCGAGGAGCACGTGGAGGTCGAAGCGACCTGGGGCATCTATCAGCGCATGATCACCGCCTACCGCCACGAGGACCGCGCCCAGGGCCGCACCCTGATGACCGCCGTCATCGACTCCCTGGCCCGCGCCGTCCCGGCCACCTCACCGAGCTCGCCACCCTCGGCCGCACCCTGCGCAAGCGTGCCGCAGACGTGCTGGCGTTCTTCGACCTGCCGGGCTCGAGCAACGGCCCGACAGAGGCGATCAACGGCCGGCTCGAGCACCTGCGCGGCTCCGCCCTCGGCTGCCGGAACCCGACCCACTACATCGCCCGCTTGCCCCCTGGAGGCCGGCGGCTTCAGACCACGGCTACACCCTCATCTGCGTTGAGCCACTATGGCTCATCCGATCTGAGGGTGTGACAGCGGTGGCGTGACCTGGTCGGGAGATGGGTCGAGGTCCCCTGTTGATGGGGGTTCCTACACCAACCCATCCAGAAGACCTCGACGTGAGCGACGCTACCTTCCACCGCCCTGACCTGACCACGTTCTGCCGTCTGGACGAGCTCGGCTTCGTCGTGGCCGGGCAACGCCTGGAGCCCGACCGTGCGGTGCTGGAGTGCCGCGTCGTGACGCGCGAGAACGATGCGTTCTGCCGCGGGTGCGGTGCCGAGGGCGTCGTGCGTGACACCGTCTCGCGGCTGCTGGCCCACGAGCCCTTCGGATGGCGGCCGACAACGCTGCTGATCAGGGTGCGCCGCTACCGCTGCGCGACCTGCAGACGGGTGTGGCGCCAGGACACCACGGGCGCAGCCGAGCCACGGGCGAAGCTCTCGCGGGCGGCAGTGCGCTGGGCCTTGGTCGCGCTGGTCTGGCAACATCTGACGGTCGCCAGGATCGCCGAAGCTCTGGACATGTCATGGGACACCGCGAACGCCGCCGTCCTCGCCGAGGGACGCCGGACGCTGATCGACGATCCGGCTCGGTTCGACGGCGTGGCCGTGATCGGCGTCGACGAGCACGTCTGGCGGCACACACGCCGTGGGGACAAATACGTCACCGTGGTCATCGACCTGACCCCGATCCGTGACGGCACCGGCCCGGCCCGCCTGCTCGACATGGTCGAAGGGCGCTCCAAGAGCGCGTTCAAGACCTGGCTCGCCGCCCGCCCGAAGACTTGGCGCGACGGCGTCGAGGTGGTCGCGATGGACGGGTTCACCGGCTTCAAGACCGCTGCAGCCGAGGAACTGCCCGACGCGACCGCCGTGATGGACCCGTTCCACGTCGTGCGCCTCGCCGGTGACGTCCTGGACCGGTGCCGCCGCCGGGTCCAACTCGATCTGCACGGCCACCGCGGCCGAGCCAGCGACCCGCTCTACAAGGCGCGGCGGACCCTGCACACCGGCGCAGAACTGCTCACCGACAAGCAGAAGACCAGGATCGAGGCCCTGTTCGCCCGCGAGGAGCATGTCGAGGTCGAGGCGACCTGGGGCATCTACCAGCGCATGATCACCGCCTACCGCCACCCCGACCGCACCCAGGGCCGCGCGCTGATGAACGCGGTGATCGACTCCCTGACACGCGGCGTCCCCGCCGCGCTCAGCGAGCTCGTCACCCTCGGCCGGACCCTGAAGAAACGCGCCGCCGACGTGCTGGCATTCTTCGACCTGCCCGGAACGAGCAACGGCCCCACCGAGGCCATCAACGGCCGCCTCGAGCACCTGCGCGGCTCCGCACTCGGCTTCCGCAACCTCACCCACTACATCGCCCGATCCCTGCTCGAGGCCGGAGGCTTCAGACCCCGACTACACCCTCAGATCGGATGAGCCCGCAAAGCTCCTGGCCGGACTGCGGTCCGTGGCCGAATGCGGCAAAGCCCTGCTCAAGAAGACCTGGTCATCGATGCAGAAGGTCACGCTCGACCCTTACCTCCCCACTGAGATCACCGCCGCAGTACCCGTCCTGCTACACCTTCAACGAGGAACCCGACGATCAGGCCCGTGAGACGCCTCTAAGGCCCGAGTTAGCGAACAATCCCCATTCGCCATGCGCTGCCGTCTTTCAAGTACTTTTGTGCAAGTATGCGGCGAGACACTTCAAGTGACAACCCGAGGAGCGCCGGAAAGAATGCAAACCAAAGCCAAGAAGCGATCGTCCAAATAAGCAGGCCTCCGGCAAGTGCGGTGAGTGCCAGTGTAGCGATCAAGAGCCGCACGCCGAGGGCGGTGCGTGTTGCCGCGATGCCAACGCCCACTCGTCGATCCAAAAAGTATACGAGCCCTAACGGAAAACACCAAGAACTCGCAACGCACAGGAAAGCAACCAGGCCGTCAAGCTTGAGTTGCTCAGTCATATCAATAACTGCAACTAACGAGCCAAAGATAGGTATGGCCCAGACCGCCGGCCAAAACAAGGCAAAAATGCTGTTGCGCGGTACTGTTTTACTCATTGGTTTGCGATCACCCCATTTGTGATTCCCCATCCACCTAGGTCCAGAACGAAACTAGTAAAGTACACATCTGATCCACCCATTGCCGCAAACCCCCTGTCGACAGCAGAGCCGAAGCCGGCTGTAGCGACACCGCCACCCGCGGAAATGAACGAGTTTGTCGCGTCGCCGCTATTTCCTAGCGCAAGATTCTGAAGCCCATTAACCGCCGAGAATCCTGCTGAAGTATAGCCCGTCGCAGAGGCCACCGGCACGGTGGCTCCGCCCGTTGGCACTGCCGCCAGCGACGCGGCAAGGCTGACGGCACCTGCAGCGTTAGCTGCACCCTCCGTAAGGGCCTCATGTCGCTCAAGGTACTGCCGAGGCGATATAGGGTCAACACATGCTTCGTTAAGGTGCATTGATTGTCCTGTACATTCACCGACAATCGGCTCAAGCTCGTATACCCAGGAGTCGGGTCGTGGCGTCGACAGCAAGGCTGCTAGCAGGCTTTGATCCACCTTGGTGCCAGGTCGGAGCCCATCCGCGGGGATGTCATTGATGTCTCCGGTGAACGTGCCTGGTCCAGGGTCTGACCTGACGGTTGGCGGTTCGGGAAGTTCCACTGGCGGTTCGACGGTTATCGGTTCCGGACTCCCCCCACCGGAGTCGGATCCGCCGCTGCCACCGCCGCTTGTGCTGGGACCCTTGCGCCCGGACGGCGTATTGAAGTGTGGTTTGCCGCCGGCACCGGGGATCGTGTTGAAGGTGGGCAGGAGCCCGGTGGGGTCGGACCAGGTGGTGGGGTTGTTGTTGGCGTAGTTGTAGGCGGCCCATTGTTGGGGGTCGGCGAGGTCCATGACGGGGTCGACGGAGATGAATCGGCCGAGGCCTGGGTCGTAGTAGCGGGCGCCGATGACTGTCAGGCCGGTGGTGTCTTCGGGCTTGTCGAGGAATCCGTGGTCGCCGGTCCACGTGGCGGGGGTGGTGCCGCGGGGTCCGCCGAAGGGTGTGCTGTATCGGTGGGTGGTGGTGGCGCTGACGTTGGTGATGGACAGTCCGGCGGTGCCGTGGTGGTCCCCGACCAGGGTGGACACGTCGTCGAAGCTGGTGCCGTCTCGCACGGCGATGGTCTGGCCGGCGAAGGAGTAGTAGCGGGTGGCCTTCTTGGTGCCGCTGGCGGTGAGGGTGAGTTCTTGCCCGCCGGGCAGGTAGACCGTTGTGGTGTCGTCCTGCTTGCGGACCAGTCGGTCACCATCGGCGGTGTAGACGAACTCGGAGGTGGTCTCACCGAGTTCGCTGACCTCCGCGAGCTCGCCCTCGGGGTCCCAGGTCAGTCCCTGAGCGGGCTGACCGGAGACCGCGCGGGTCGTGGTGTTGCCGCGGTCGCGGTCACGGTGATCCCGCCGCCGAACGACCGCACCAACGGCGGGTGGGACGTCGCGACGAGGCTGACCCGGGCACCACGCCCGTCCGGGCTGACGGCCTCGACGACCTTGGGAAGACCCGTGACCACCTCACACGGTCAAAGTTCGTTGGTAGCCGCGCACGCCCACCTCCGTTGAGGTCACCGCCCTCGTCGAGCTGAACTTCGACAAGGAACCCACAGCAGACGACCAGCACCGACTCGACGTCGGGTGGCCCGCGACGAATCGGCTGACAAGCGCCCAGCCCCGGGCTCCACGTCCAGGAAACCAAGAAGTTTGGCGTAACCGCTAGCCGTCAGCGCCGGGCTGCAGCCCCGGAACTGAACCAGTGGACCAACGGAACCGCGAGCATGACGGCCGTCTCCGCTTGCTCCTGAGTCGGCGTCGCAAGCGGCCCGTCAGAGCCGTGTCGGCCGCTCTGTCCCGTCCAAAGCGCACTGACCATCTCGCGCAGAATGAGTCCGTCGTCATCCTGTCGAGCGAGCGAAAGACCCCATTTCTGGTCTCGCAACACACCACACATCTTCCCGAGTGTCGCTACATCGTCCTTGGGCGACACCTCAGGCTTCGCCGCCGTCTCGACGGCTTTAATTGCCAGGCCGTAAGCCTTGGAGGCGTCAGGGGCAACACCGAACGCTGCGTGCCACGCTTCAGACAATATGTCGCCCGCGTGGTTCGATCCGTTCATTACCGACTCGGCCGCGACCTGCACACCCTCCGGAACTCGACGTTCTAGGCCAGCAAACTCGCCTCGTGTACCGACTTTCCACGCGACGCCGGACTCCCAAAATAGATGCTCGAGAACTTCGGGCATCCTCTCTAGGGAAGACCCGCTGTACGATTTACCTCCCGCCCAGCCTCCAAGTTCATGTAGCTTATACACCAGAAAGTCAAGAAACGAAATATCAAGATCGCGCTGGATCAACCTGTCCAGGAAAGGTCGGAAATCCATCTGCTCAAACAGCGGTGCGATTGGGTCATAAAGACGCATTCTCCGGTCGAACTGACCCACCCAACTAGCGCCGCCGAAGTTGCTGACACCGACAATCTGCGGTCGTAAAACTTCACGCAGCCACGATGCAACGCTTGCAGCAGCCCAAAGAGGTACATGCTCGACCAGCACCGCTGCATCTTCGTCGGTCTGCCCCATCGGCCGCCACTCATTCATGGCACCGAGTATGCCTGAACCTGTAGACACGGCGCGACGACAGTCAACTCCGGGTCGCGCTTCGGGTGCTCAGCCGCCCATGCTTCGAACGCCGCAGCTTAGGCCTGCTTCCACGACTGCGTTGTCGCCGCGCCGAAGGTGGCAGGCGCACCCTCGACGTCCAGCGTGACCAAGTGCTGTGCACCTGGCGCGGTCACGCCGCGATCCGGCCGGGAACACAGTCTGGCGGGCACGAGCACAACGAAGGGGAAGGCATAGAACGCAGTTACCGAAACAAGGAAATCGGGGCGCAGTGAAGGCGGCGATCTACTGCCGGATCTCGAAGGACCGTGCAGGCTCCGCGCTCGGCGTCGAGCGGCAGGAGACCGAGTGCCGCGCCATCGCTGCGCTAACTCGGCTTGGTGGCACAGTACGAGATCGAGAGGACCCGCAAGCGCATCCGCTCCCATAAGGAGGCGGCAGCCGCCTCGGGCCAGTACCGGGGAGGGAAGCACCCGCACGGCTACGAGGCCGGCGGCGCGACCGTCCGCGAGTCCGAGGCGACGTCATCCGCCGCGCCACGTCCGAACTGCTGGCCGGTCGCTCGCTGCGCGCCGAGTGTCGGCGCCTTCTGACCGAGTGGGAGGACCTCGCGAAGTACTCCGAGAGCACCTAGGCGGAGGCGTTGAGAAGTCGGCCCTACTCGACCCAATCGAACGTCAGCCGGTCAGCCGGAACGAAGCGCGCGCCCGCCCTCGGCGCGGGCGAGACATAGACGGCCTCGATCGCTAGGCGGAGGAGATCGCGCGCTTCGGCGACCGGAGCTTCCTCGATCGCCGGAAGGGAGAGGTCGGGGTCAAGGAGTGCTCTGAGGTCCGCCTTCGGCGTGGGCAGGGCGGCGAGGCGGGCACGGAGGTCCGTCAGCCGCGACAAGAGAGCAGCCGTGACGCGGTCGTGCCGTTCGCCATCAAGGGTGCCTCGTTGGTAGTGGTCCGCGTCGGCCTTCACGAGTCGAGCGTTCGACTCCTCGATCTCCGATAGGAGGTCCGCGCGCTCCTTCAGCAGCACCGGGTTGAACCTACGAAGCCACCTCTCGCCGACACGGTCGAGGACGGCCGAGCCAGGCTCGAGCGCGGCCAAACGTCGGGACCATGCGCGACGGACGGCGTCGTCGAGTGTTGCGACGCGGACGGTCACCGGGCCGGTGCAGTCGGTCCCGTCGGTGAAGGACCGCTTGCAGCGGTATGACTCGCCGAACGTAGTCAGGGAACGGCGGCACGACGCACACTTCACAACAAGGCCGAGGAGGCTCTTCGGCTGACGCACGACGCGGCGCCCGCGACCCCATTGCCGGAGACGGCCGTCCATGACCGCGAGTAGACGCGCCTGCTCGGCCCCCGTCGCGACGGCCTCGAAGCCCTCTGCGATCAAACACACGTGCTCCCCCGTCTCGGGGTCGCGGTAAGCGCGGATCGCGCCGTTCTCGTCCATCTGCGTCATGAGCCCGGCGAGCGTCGGCGAGCGGAGCGCGTTTGAGAGCGTGCTCGGTCGCCAGAGGCCGCCGCGCCGGGTGGGGATCTCCCGGGCATTCCAGTCGCGCGCTACTGCGAGAAGCGACTCGCCGTCGGTGACGCGCTGGACGAGTTCGCGCATGAGGGCGAACTCCGTCGCGTGCGGTCGGAGGCGGCGGTCGTCGTCGAGTCTGTAGCCGATCGGCGCTGCGCCGCCAAGGAAGCGACCGGCCGCGCGGTCAGCCGCCTTGCGGCTCCTCACGCGGGTCGACGTGTTTTCGGATTCGGACCTCGCGAAGTCTGAGAGGAGGTTGATGACCATGCGCGTAGTCGTCTGTTGCGAGTCAAGGCCGTCCATGAGGAAGACTATGCGACCTCCCGCCGCTGCCACCTCCTCGGCGATCGGGGCTATATGCGCCGCCCCCCGGCGGGATAAGCGGTCGAGTTTCCAGACCGCGAGGGTCCCGGCCTCTTTGGAAACGACTGCGCGCACGGCAGAATCAAATCCGTCGCGACGGACGTTCCTATCGAAGCCGGAACGGCCGTAGTCGCTCCAGACCTTACGGACGAAGAGCCCCTCGCGGTCCGCCCACTCGCGGAGATCGCGTTCCTGACGAACCAGTGAGTCGGCGCCGTCGACGGCGTTCGAGAGACGAAGGTAGAGGTCGACAAGACGGTCGGCTCCGGTCTCCGTGGCAGGCATGGCGAACTCCTCAAGGGTCGTAGCTGCGGGATCCACGACTACGACGCGCGCCGCTATCCCGACGTGTGGCGACGAACGTTACACCATGGAGATCTGGATCAACGCACGCCGGAGCATCGCCGCTACTCACGGCTTTGTCATGCTTGTGCAGTCCGCAGATCGTCCGGCTGCTCGGTGTAGGCCAGGCGGTAGAACCCGTCGATGGCGGAGTGCAGTGACACGTTTACGGCCCGCGTGCCGGTGGTCGTGGCTCTCACCGGCTGGTACCCAACACCCCACGAGCACCTAGGTGCCAGCAATCTGACTCCACGGAAGCCGGGGCACTCCAGAGCCTCCATCAGATCCAGGGCGGTTCCGTCACTTCTAGCGACGTAGCGAGGGCGGATCTGCCAGGACTTCCGTGCACGCCTGTACGAGTACGGCGGCGGCAGCGTCAAGCCTCTCGCAGATGAGCGCTTGGGCTTCGAGTCGCTGCTGGTTGCCGACTGCAGGACCGCTGAACTGGTCGTTGTACTCGCGGAACTCGTTCTCGGTCTTCAGCACATCCTTGATCGGCTCCAGGATCCGTTGGTCAGCTGTCGTGAGCTTCACCAGGGCGGTTGTCCGGAGCAACTCATGATGGGTCTCCCGAAACCGGGTCTGTTGCGTGTCAGTCCACCCGTCGAGAGCGTTCTGCTTGGCCCTCGCGGCGTGCTCGAACGCGAGGTTAGACCGTTCCTGTGAGACGGCTGCGACGTCGGCGACGAGCCTACGGAGATGCCTGCGATGCTCGGTTTCGATCCGCCCATACTCCACATCGAGCACCAAGCTTGCGTTGCGCCTGGAGGCTTGATGCGTCACCCATGCCGTCAAGGTAGAGCCCAACAAGACACCCAGGAAGGAAGCGATGGCGACGGCCACCGTCGACCAGTCGATTCCGGTCTCCTGCTGTAGCACAACGTCGATAGGCGGCATGTGTCGGAGCCTAGATGAAGGCTCTGACACCGCGGGCTGGTACTCAGCGCCGAGTGGCGGAAGCACCTTGTACGACCGCAGGAGTTTTGATCGTCGCGCCCGTGTCAGTGGTACCGGCGCCCAGAGCGCGCATGTCGATCTGCGCACGTCCGCTGGATGTCAAGGAGCGGACCGATCCTCCGTCCCCAATTTTCCACGCCGCGTTGATGTCCTGCGATGCCCTGAGCTTTCAGCATCGCCCCCTATCGCCCGCCCGACCGACGCCCTACCGGCCAGCCCGACGCCGCTACAGCGAGATCTCCAGAGTCGGCCTATACGGCTGCGTCCAGCCGCTTGGCGACGTTGTTCGCGATCAGTTGGGTGAGGTCGAGGAGCTCGACACACCAGGCGGCAATTTCGTCATGACCCCGATACTGTCGGATGTTCTCCAACCGCTTCCTCACCTCAGCGTCCGGGTCGATGACGTCGAGTTCGTGGGCGATCAGATTTCGAGCCTCGAAGGCCCCCTCCAGAACGGTACGAGAGGACTTGCCCGGCTGGACGCGCTTCATGATCGACGGATCGGTTACGCCGAGTGCCTGAGCGATTTCCGCGACGCGCTGTGCCGACTGGGCGCTACCCGCCGTGAGGTCCGCGACCCACGCGGTCATGAGCGAGTCCCGTGGGCTCTCGCCCTTCGTCATCAGTACGCGGATGAGGGCTTGGGCATCGATGCTTCCGTTGGTGCCCTGCATCTTCACCTCAGCCCACTTCTGAAAGCGGACCTCCACCCGGCTGTCGATGTCGGGGAGCATGGGCAGGGCATGCCGAACTAGGCGTTTCAGCGAGACGTCGAGGCCAGCGGACGCGTACAGCAGGGCCGACCGCACCGAGTCCACGGCAGACGCAGTCCACCTGCCCGCCGTCGACTTACCGTCAGCCTTGCGGAGGAGTCGGTTCATCACGCCCGCGAGGAACAGGGCGTTATCCGAAGACTCGTTGGCCGCACGGATGGCGTTCTGGACCTCGCGAAGATGTACCTCCGCGGCGTCGTCCGCTTCGGTGATCCTGTCGAATCCAGAGTCCCGAGCGCCTGAGTAGTAGAGGAGATCGCGCGCGACAGATGCTTCAGTGGGCATCTGCCCATCCTCGCAGGATTGAAGCTCTCAGAAGGTGTGTATCGGAAGTTCACCCAGTCCACGGCGAAGCGCGCCACTCCGAGATCGAGAGGCGGGCGTCCTGGTGGGGTGGATCAGGCCACGTCGAAGGGCTGCCAGTTGATCACCGTCCCGTCGTTCATGATCCAGTTCAGGAACCCATCGAGGGTGAGCGACCGATAGGCACGGCCATTGAACCAGTTCAGAACGTAGGACCAGCGGACTGGCCGGTCGCTCACCTGGCGATCCGCCTGCGACGTGGTTCACCCATCGAGCGTTGCCGAGCTTCTGGCAGAGTGCAGAAGGTAAGGTCGCCAACGCTCGATCAGGCGTGTCAACGAGGTCGAGCGTGGACTCGCGACGCCGAGCGACACTCGGTCGGCATAGTCGGCCGCCGCCTCGACCACCGGTCGGTAGAGGCCGCCACGGTCGCTGACGGGTCGAGGCCACGACGACGGATCAGCTCGCGCACCTCGTGCTGCAGGATGCCGGTCGCGTCGTCGCGCAGCGGCACGTCGATGGTCACCGGGCGAACCTCTCGGTCGGGGACATTCCGGGCCTTCAGGCGTCGCCGACGCGTAGCGAACATCGCCATGGCGCCGCTGCCACTCTGTGGACAGAGCTCGCGTCCGTGGCGCCTGTCGGCCGCTACCGCGCCCTCGGGGCGGCGAAACACCTGGTCAGCGCCGTGGTCCGCTTAGGACAACGGTCGGCAGGCCCCGTCCCGTCGCACGGGCGAGCTCCGGACGTTGGTCCGCATCGCGGACAGGATCACGTCGCCGACGACGGCTGCCTCTCGCTGCGGTGCTCGTCGGGCGTCGCAGCGTCGGAGGGCGCGGCCGCGACCGTGCTGCCGGCAGCCATGACCGCGCCCGACGGGTCGTACGGTGCCCAGGCGGGCTCGCGCAGGGCAGGGCAGTGCTCCGGGGTCGGATGGTTCGCGACGTCGATCATGTGGTCCAGGGCGTCGCGCGCGGCGGCGAGGTCGGCCATGGCGGCGGTGATGCGGTCCCGCTCGGAGGCCAGCAGCTCGAAGAGCTCGGGCGGCCCCTCCCCCGTCTCGACGCAGGGCAGCACCTGCAGGACGATCCGGCTGGGCAGTCCGGCGGCGAAGAACTGCTGGATCAGCCGGACACGCTCGACGGCCGACTCCGGGTACGTCCGCTGGCCGCTGTCGGTGCGCTCCGCGGCGAGCAGCCCCTGCTCCTCGTAGTAGCGGAGCGCTCTGGTGCTGACGCCTGCCCGGCGTGCCACCTCGCCGATTCGCATCCGTGCCCTCCTGTGATCCTGGCCTCAGCGCTTGCCCTTGACGTCAACGTGAACTCTTAGCGTAACCGACGCCGGCCGACCAAGCCCGGTCGGACCCGCCACCTCTTCTCCAGAAAGCCGAGAAACCCATGGACGTCACCGGTCAGATCGCCCTCGTCACCGGAGCCAACCGCGGCATCGGCCGCGAGTTCGTGCTCGAGCTGCTCGACCGTGGAGCCAGCAAGGTCTACGCGACGGCTCGCCGCCCCGAGAGCCTCGACATCGACGACCCCCGCGTGGTGCCGCTACGGCTCGACCTGCTCGACCATGAGTCCGTCGTCGCGGCCGCCGACGCGGCACGCGACGTGACCCTGCTCGTCAACAACGCCGGCATCGCGACCGGCGCCTCGCTCACCACGGGCGACCTGGCGGACGTGCGCCGCGAGATGGACACGCACTTCTGGGGCACGCTCGACGTGATCCGCGAGCTCCGCCCCGCCCTGGCGGCGAACGGCGGGGGCGCGATCGTGAACGTCCTCTCGGCCCTGTCATGGTTCGTCGCGCCGGGCACCGGCTCGTACGCCGTCGCCAAGGCGGCCGAGTGGAGCTTGACCAACGGCGTGCGCCTCGAGCTCGCCTCGCAGGGCACGCTCGTCCAGGGGGTGCTCCTCGGCGCCGCCGACACGGCCATCGCCGCGGGCTACTACGGGCCGAAGATCGATCCGCGCGAGGTGCCCCGTACGTCCCTCGACGGCCTGGCCACCGGCTCGATCGAGGTGATCGTCGACGACTGGACCGCGATGGTCAAGGCGTCCCTCGCCGGCGACCCCGCCGCGTTCTACGCCGAGCTCGACGCGCTGCTGGCCGGCTGAGCAGCGACAGCTGTTCGTCCGGGCCGCGGCTCACGCGGCCCGGACGAACAGCAGCCCGACCCACAGCCATCCGACGGCGATGGTCGCCTTCTGGAGGAGGCCGGCCCGCGGGGCGTCGTCCTCCCACGCCTGCCCGAAGACGTGGAGCCCGGCGCCCGCCAGGACGGCCGTCGTCCCCGAGTAGACCTTCCAGCCGGCCTCCGGCAGGGCGACGGCCGCGACGACGGCGGCCACCGGCACGGCCACGAACACGACGGCCCCGGCGTGGTCGTGGAGCCGGTGGTGCCACGACGTCTCCTCCGGGGTGGTGTCCGGGGTCCCAGGCGGGTAAGCGCGCATCGGGTCCATCCGGAACAGCCCCGACGCCACGAGCGCCAGGCCGAACACCCCGACGACGACGGCGAGCAGCCCGTTGCCGAGGTCCTCGCGCGCGACGAGCGCCCCGGCCGTGACCGCCCCGCCGCACACCAGGAAGTTCACGGTCTGCAGCCAGCCGCGCCGTCCGAGGGCGAGCGCGCTCACCGGCTGGCGCACCCACCAGTAGCCCGGGCGGGTCCACCCGTCGACGAGGAACACGACCACGAACGACCAGCAGCACACGGCGGGGACCCACATCGACATGTCACCACCCTCCCCGACGCGCCCACCGCGCGGGAGTGCCACCGGTCACGGGCCGAGGACGTCCACCGGAGTCACCGGCTGCCGGATGATCGTGCGCAGCCGCTCGGGCGCCGTCTTGCGAGGGTCCGACAGGTAGGTCTCGTGGTGCCGCCCGGCCAGCTCGCGCCCCGAGGCGGTGACGAACGCGTGCAGGGCGTCCACCGTGGGCGCTTCCTCGGTGTACGGGCCGACGTGCAGCACCTGCGCCGCCTCGCCGTCGCCGAACTCCTCGAGCCGCACGGCCGCTCGCAGGCCGCGTTCCGCCGTCGTGCGCGCGACGACCTCGACCGCGTCGACCTGCGCGACGTCGTCGGGCAGGCTGATCATCAGCGTCCAGCGCCACGCCGAGCGGGGCAGGTCGCGGAACCGCTCGATGTCGTCGGCCCACCACAGCCCTTCGAGGGGCATCACCGTGTAGGCGGTCCCCGTGGCGTCCCTCACCGCGGCCCGCAAGGCGTACGCCAGGGGGTACAGCGACGTGACGGCCTCGCCGTACGCGGGGGCGGTGTTCGGGTCGCCCGCCCCGTCGACCATGAGGTGGGGGCGCGGCGGCACCGTCACGAGCTCGGGGTCGCGCGGCGCCCGGTACAGCTCGCGGTACGTCGTCTTGAGGTCCACGCTCGGCATGACCCCAGCATGCCCGCCGCCACCGACGGCGGCGACGGGAGGGCGGTCGGTAGGGTCGGGCGCATGACGTCCACCCCACGCTGGCGCCAGGTCGCCGCCGCGACCGGTCTGCTCGCGCCCGACGGCGGCGTCGGGCAGACGATCTTCGCGGAGATGACGGTGCTGGCGAACCGCACCGGGGCGATCAACCTGGGCCAGGGGTTCCCGGACGTCGACGGGCCGGACTACATCAAGGAGGCCGCGAAGGCGGCCATCGACGCCGGTCGCAACCAGTACGCCCCGGGTGACGGAGTCCCCGAGCTGCGCCGGGCGATCGCCGCGCACCAGCACCGCCACTACGGGCTCGTCGTCGACCCGGACACCGAGGTGCTCGCCACCACCGGGGCCACCGAGGCGCTCACGGCCGCCATCCTCGCGCTGACGGGGCCCGGCGACGAGGTGATCACCCTCGAGCCGTTCTACGACTCGCACGCCGCGGCCATCGCCCTGGCCGGCGCGACGCACGTGCCCGTCCCGCTGACCACCGACCTGCGCCTGGACGCGGCGGCCCTGCGCGCCGCCGCCGGCGACCGCACGCGCCTGATCCTGGTCAACACGCCGCACAACCCCACCGGCACCGTGCTGACGCGCGCCGAGCTCGAGCAGCTCGCCGCCGTGGCCCGCGAGCGCGACGCGGTCGTGCTCACCGACGAGGTCTACGAGCACCTCGTCTACGACGACGCCGAGCACGTCCCCGTGGCGACCCTGCCCGGCATGGCCGAGCGCACGCTGACCGTGTCCAGCTCGGGCAAGACGTTCAGCCTGACCGGGTGGAAGGTCGGCTGGTTGCACGGCCCCGCGGAGCTCGTCACGGCGGTGCGCACGGTGAAGCAGTTCATGACGTACACCTCGGGCTCGGCGTTCCAGCCGGCGATCGCGCTGGCGCTCGCCGACGACGACACGCCGCGGGCGCTGGCGACGTCGCTCGCCGCCCGGCGGGACCTGCTGTGCGAGGGGCTGGAGGCGGCGGGCTTCGACGTCGTCGTCCCCCGCGGCACGTACTTCGTGGTGGCCGACGGCGCGGCGCACGTCGAACGGCTCGGCCTCGACGACGGCCACGACCTGTGCCTGCGCCTGCCGGAGCTCGCCGGTGTGGTGGGCGTGCCGGTCTCGGCGTTCTGCCGGCAGGGGTCGACGGCGGCCGAGGCGTGGCGCTCGCGCGTGCGGTTCACGTTCGTCAAGCGCCCGGAGGTGCTGCGCGACGCCGTCGGCCGCCTGGCCACGTTGCGCCGCTGACGCTACCTCGCGGCGTCGAGCGCTACCTCGCGCTGCGCTGCGCTACCTCGCGGCGACCAGGGACACGGCGACGGCCACCATGATGAGGGCGATCACGCCGTCGACGACCCGCCACGCGCCGGGACGCCGCAGCATCGGGGCGAGGTACCGCGCGCCGTAGCCGAGCCCGACGAACCACAGCACGCTGGACACCATCGCCCCGGCGGTGAACCAGGCGCGGTCGGCCCCGTACGTCGCGGCCACCGACCCGCCGAGGATCACGGTGTCGAGGTAGACGTGCGGGTTGAGCCACGTGAGCGCCAGGGCCGTGAGCAGCACGGGCCGCAGCCGGCGGCCCGCGTCGGGCACGGCGCCGTCGTCGGCGGCCTCGAGCTCTTCCCCGCCGCGCCAGGCGCGCCGTGCCGAGACGATGCCGTACCCGAGGACGACGGCGGCGCCCGCCCAGCGCGCGACGTCAACGACGGCGGGTGCGCGCTCGAGGAGCGCTCCGAGGCCTGCTCCCCCGGCGGCGTACAAGATCGCGTCGGAGGCGGCGCACACGGCGACGACGACGCCGACGTGCTCGCGGCGCACGCCCTGGCGCAGCACGAAGGCGTTCTGGGCGCCGATGGCGACGATGAGGGACAGCCCGAACCCGAGGCCGGCGAGGAAGATGAGCACCCCTCGACGCTAGACAGGCCTCGCGGTGAAGTACAGCGAATGTTGCTGCGTCCGATGAAGGCATACTTCATCTATGACCTGGCACTCCGGACAGCTCGCCGCCCTCGCCGCCGTCGTCGCCGAGGGGTCCTTCGAGGGCGCCGCCCGCGCGCTGCACGTCACGCCGTCGGCGGTCAGCCAGCGGATCCGGGCCCTCGAGAACACCGCGGGCACCGTGCTGGTGCAGCGCACCCGTCCCGCGGCCCCGACCGCGCCGGGGCGCACGCTGCTGCGCCTCGCCCGCCAGGTCGAGCTGCTCGGCGCCGAGGCCGCCGCCGAGCTCGGACCTGCCGGCACGCCCGACGCCGCCGGGACCACCGGACACCCCGTGACGGTCCCGGTCGCGGTCAACGCCGACTCGCTGGCCACCTGGCTGATGCCGGCCCTGGCCGCGGTGGACGGCGTCTGCTTCGACGTGCACGTCGCCGACCAGGACCGCACGGTCGACCTGCTGCCGGCCGGCGCCGTCATGGCCGCCGTCACCTCCCACCGGGAGCCCGTGCAGGGGTGCACGTCCGTCCCGCTCGGACTCACGCGCTACCGACCCGCGGCCACGCGCTCCTTCGTCGACCGCTGGTTCGCCGGCGGCGCCACCCCCGCGGCGCTCGGCGCCGCACCCATGGTGGTCTTCGCGCGCACCGACGACCTGCAGGACCGCTGGCTGCGCGCCGTGGCCCACGACGCCGGCACCGCCGTCCCCTCGCCGCCCCGGCACCACGTGCCGTCGACCAGGGAGTTCCTCGCGGCCGTCCGCGCCGGGATGGGGTGGGGCATGTGGGGTCCGCTGCCCCGGGCCGGCACGCGGTTCGACGTCCTGGAACCGGCCGACGACGTCGTCTGGCTCAGCGAGGACACCGTCGACGTCCCGCTCTACCTCCAGCAGTGGCGGCTGCGCTCCACGGTGCTCGACCGGGTCACCGACGCGCTGCGCGAGCAGGCGCGACGCACCCTGCCGCAGCCGACCTGATCAGGCGCAGACCCCCGGCCGCAGCGACGGGCTCGGCGACGGCGAGGGGTCGTCGCCCTCCTCACCCTTCTCGTCGTCGCCGTCCTTCTCGTCGTCCCCGTCAGCGTCGTCGGAGGCGGTCGGCGACGCGCTCGGCTCGGGCTCGTCGACCAGGGGGTCGTCGGCGGCGAGCCGCTCCCAGATCTCGTCCGCCTCGGCGGTCCACACGACCCGGTTGGCGTCGTGGGCGGCCTCGACGACGGGCACCGACCGGAACACGATGTCCGACGGGTCGACGTCCCGCACGCTCCACGCGAGGCCCGCGAGCGCCCGGGGGCTGGCCAGGTCCGGGCTGGTCGACATGGCGCGCAGCGACGCCTGGACCATCCGGTACAGGGCCGGGGTGTCGGTGATGACGTTCTGGTCGAGGACCTCGCGCAGCATGGAGTCGATGAAGGCCTGCTGCCGCTCGATGCGCATGAGGTCGCTGCCGAGCTCGAGCCCCATGCCCTCGCCCTTGCGCACCCGCAGGAACTGGATCGCCGTCTCCCCGTCGAGCACCTGGCGTCCCGCACCGAGCTCGAGGTCGCTGTAGCGCTTGTCGCCCACCACCGGCTCGGGCAGGCACATGGGGACGCCGCCGATGGCGTCGACGATGTCCACCACACCGTTCATCTTGACCACCACGTGGTCGTCGATCGTCAGCCCCGTCAGCGCCTCGACCGTGAGGATCGTGCACGCCGCGGCGCCGGTGATGTCCTTCTCGGGGCCGCCGCCGAGCGCGAAGGCCGTGTTGAACATGGCCCCGTACTGGGGCGAGGTGGTGCTGCCGTCCGGCCGGGGACAGGCGGGGATGTCGACGAGCGAGTCGCGCGGGATCGACACCGCCTCGATCCGGCTGCGGTCACCGCTGACGTGCACCACCAGCGTGGTGTCGGAGTTGAACTCGTCGCCCTCGCCGGCGAGCTCCTCGTTCGCCGCGTCGCGGAAGTCGGTCCCCATGACCAGGAGGTTCAGCGAGTCCCCGGCGAACGGGTCGCTGGGATCCTCCGGCTCCTCGGGCTCGGCCACGGGCTCCGGGTCGCCGTCGCGCCCGAGGAGGGCGTCGACGTCGGACACCTCGATCTGGTTGCGCAGGTCGATGTAGGCCGCCACCCCACCAGCGGTGCCGAGTGCCAGGATCCCGGTGAGCCCGAGGGCGGTCCACCGCAGGACCCTGTGCCCGGCATGAGGTCCCGCGTGCCGGGGACTGACACTCTCCATACCGACACCTTAGGTCGGGCGTCCGTTTCAGGCCTACCCGGCGAGTCCGGACAACGTCCCTTTCACGGCACCTTCACCACGGAGGCGCCCTGACGAGGTGCCGTGGCGGCGCGGTCGGCTCAGGCGAGCTGCACCCAGCCGCCGCGCCGGAACGCCGGCGTGGCGAACGCGAGCACGGCCATGGCGCAGATCCAGGCACCCAGCATGACCGACGTCATCGCGACGGTGCCGCCGCCGAGCGCTCCGGCGAGCGGGGAGACCAGGCCGGCGACCCCGGACTGGACCGCGCCGATCACGGCGGCCGCGGTCCCGGCGCGCTCGCCGTGGCGGGACAGGGCGATGGCGGAGGCGTTGGCGGGGATCAGGCCGGTGAACGCGAGCACCACCCACAGCGCGGCGAGGAGCCCGATGAGCCCGCCGGCGCCGGTGATGGCCACCACGAGCAGGATCAGGGCGCACCCGCCCTGCAGGACGAGCGCGGTGCGCAGGATGCGGATCGGGGCGACCCGGCGCACCAGCGACGCGTTGATCTGGGCCGAGGCGACGAGTCCGACGCCGTTGAGCGCGAAGAGCAGCGAGAACTGGCCGTGGCTGAGCCCGTAGACCTCCTGGAACACGAAGGGCGAGGTGACGACGTAGCTCATGAGCACGGCCATGCCGAGTCCCGGCAGCAGCGCGAGCGCCATGAAGTGCCGGTCGCGCAGGAGGTGCCGGTACCCGCCGACGACGGAGCGCGCCCCGCCGGCGGACCGGCGCTCGACGGGGTGGGTCTCCGGCAGGAACCGCCACACGATCACGCCCATGGTCACGCCGAGGATCGCCAGGAAGCCGAAGACCCAGCGCCACGAGGCGAGCTCGGCGACCGCCGAACCGAAGGTCGGTGCCAGCAGCGGCGCGATCCCGATGATCAGCATGAGGCGCGACAGGATGCGCGCCGCCTCGGAGCCGACGAACCGGTCCCGCACGATCGCCATCGCCGCGACACCGCAGGCGGCGTTGAAGAACCCCTGGAGCAGCCGCAGCCCGACCAGCGCGAGCATGTTCGGGGCGACGGCGCACAGCAGCGAGGTGACCACGTGCATGGCCAGCCCGACCATGAGCGGCGCACGACGGCCGTACCTGTCGGACAACGGCCCGATGACGAGCTGTCCGGCCGCGCCGCCGACGAGCATGATCGAGACCGACAGCGCCGCGAACGAGGGCCCGGAGCCGAGGTCGGCGGCGACCTCCGGCAACGACGGCAGGTACATGTCGACCGTGAACGCCGGGATCGCCGCGAGGGACCCGAGCATGACGACCCACCGGAAGGACGAGCGGGCACGCTGCGGCGGGGCGGTGTTCTCGGGCATGGCCGCCATGTTATCGAAACGATACGACGGTCGCGACGGGTTCGCCCGTGACGCCTCTCACCCGCCCTGTCGGTGGCATGGGCGACCATGGTTCCATGTGCGGCAGGTACGCGTCGTTCACGGACGCCCAGTCACTGGCCGACGATCTCGCGATCGCCGAGATCGCCGAGGACGCGCGCGTGCTCGGTCCACGCTGGAACGTCGCCCCGACCGACGACGTCCGCATCGTCGTCGAGAAGCCGCGCCGCGAGCGCCTCGCCGACGGCCGGACCACGGCCGGGGAGATCACCCGCTCGATGCAGGCCGCCCGGTGGGGCCTCGTCCCGTCCTGGGCCAAGGACCCCGGCGTCGGGCCGCGGATGATCAACGCGCGCAGCGAGACCCTCCTGGACAAGCCCGCGTTCGCCCGCCCGCTGGCCGTGCGGCGCTGCCTGGTGCCCGCCGACGGCTACTACGAGTGGCGCAGGCTCGACCTGCCGACCACCACCAAGAAGGTCCCGAAACAGGCGTACTGGATCCACCCGGCCGACGACGGCGTCGCGGCCTTCGCGGGTCTCTACGAGTTCTGGAGGGACCGCAGCCGCGCCGACGACGACCCGGACCGGTGGCTGGTCTCGGCCACGATCGTCACGCGGGCCGCCGCCGGGGACCTCGGACGCATCCACGACCGCACCCCCGCGGTCCTGCCCCGCTCCGCCTGGGACGCCTGGCTCGACCCGGCCGTCGGCGCCGAGGAGGCGTACGGCCTCCTGGACACGACCGGCACACCGATGGCGGTCCGACCGGTCCGCTCGCGCGTCGGCAACGTCCGCCACGACGACCCCGGGCTCATCGAGCCGGACCCCGAACCGCTCGACCCCGACGTCGTCGGCGGCGGCTGAGCCCTGCTCAGGTGCCGGGGCCGCCGGGCGCCCTAGGGTGACCGCCATGAGCCACGTGACCTGCACCGTGTCCGACGGCGTCGCCGACGTCCGCCTCGACCGCCCGGACAAGCTCAACGCCCTGTCGTTGGCCATGGTGCACGACCTGGGGGCCACCGCCCGCCGGCTGCGTCGCGACCCGACGGTGCGCGCCGTCGTCCTCTCCGGCACCGGACGGGCGTTCTGCGCCGGGATGGACCTCGGCTCCGCCGCCCGGGACCCGCGCGGGACCGCCCGCGCGTTCGTGCCGACGTGGCGCGGCACCAACCCGCTGCAGGAGGCCTGCTGGGCCTGGCGTCGCCTGCCCGTGCCCGTCGTCGCGGCGACGCACGGTGCCGTGCTCGGGGCGGGACTGCAGCTCGCGCTCGCCGCGGACCTGCGCGTCACCGCGACCGACGCGCGCTGGTGCGTCGTGGAGACCGCCCGCGGACTCGTCCCGGACATGACCGGGGTGCGGTCCCTCGCCCAGCTCGTCGGGATCGAGACCGCCAAGCGGCTCACCTTCACCGCCGACGAGGTCAGCGGCACCGACGCGGTCGCGCTGGGACTGGCCGGCACGGCGTCGGACACCCCGTACGACGAGGCGCACCACCTTGCGGCCCGGCTCGTCGAGCGGCGTCCCGAGGCGCTCGCGGCGGCGAAGCGGCTGTTCGACCGTCGGTGGTCGGCGGGTGACCGGCGCACCTTCGCCGCCGAGCGGCGCGCGCAGCTCCGGCTGCTGCCGGGGGTTCTGGGATCGATGAAGGGCCCGCGGGGTGGGAGAGGCCCGCGGGCGGGAGGGGCGGACGTCCCGCCGCGGCGTCAGGACGCCGTGTAAGCCCGGTGCAGGCGCACCGGCGTGATCTCGCCCAGCCCCTGCACCTCCTGCGGCGCCTGCGCCGTCAGCGCGTACCGCGACGAGGGCGCCAGCAGCGCCGCCGTGGGCGGGTCCACCAGGACGCTGGCCGGCTCGGCCAGCTCGGTGATCCGCGAGGCGAGGTTCACGTCGGGCCCGAACACGTCGCCGAACCGGGACAGCACCCGACCCCAGACGAAGCCCACCCGCACCGGGATCTCCTGCGCGGTGGCGTGCGGCGCGGCGAGACCGAGGGCGCACTCCGCACCCGTCGTGACGTCGTCGGCGACGAAGAGCACCGCGTCACCGATCGTCTTGACGACCCGGCCGCCCGCCTCGGTGATGACGTCACGAGCGCGTGCCTCGAACTGCTGGACGAACTCGGACAGCTCCTGCGACCCGAGCCCGGCGGTCCGCTTCGTGAACGACACGATGTCGGCGAACCCGACCGCGCGCCGCAGCGGGAGCTCGTCCGGTACCGGGCGCGCCCCCTGCACCCCGCCGAACTCCGTGGCGAACCGCCCCATCAGGGCCGCGAGCTGGCGGCGCCACGCGTGCTCGAGCTGGCGCGCGAGGATGTCGGCGAACCCCGGGATGCGCTCGAGCGCCGCGAGGCGGGCGCTGACGTCGTCCAGCTCGAACCGGCGCCCGAGGTGCTCGACGAACGCCTCCACCTGCCACAGCGCGAGCCGGTCGGCCGTGTGCCCGAGGGAGCGGACGAGCGTCATCTGGGCCTGCTCGTCCAGCTGGCCCTCGTCGATCAGCGCCCCGATCTCCCGCAACGACTCCAGGTCCGCGGCGGTGAAGCGCGCCTCGTCGTCGCGGGTGATGGGCAGGCCCAGCCAGCGCCAGTAGGACTCCACGAAGCCCCGCGACAACCCGGTCCCCGCGACGAGGTCGTCGAGGGTGTAGGTACGGGGGCCGCCGAGGATCGCCTCGTCGACCCGCCCGGCCGTGTCGTCGGACGCCGGGACGTCGTGGTCGTGGGGGGTGTCGCTGGTCACGGGGCCACTGTAGCCAGCGGCACCTGGGCGGCACCTGGGTGTCCGCGCTACGGGAGCGCCCGCAGGTGGTGCACGTCGCCCGCGGTGACCACCCGCTCGCCGCCGGTGGTGGCCAGGACGAGCGCACCGTCGTCGGCGACCCGGTCCGCCCGCCCCACGACGACGTCGTCGCCGCCCGCGAGCTCGGCCCGCACCCGGGCACCCAGCGTCGCGGAGACCGCGGCGTACTCGGCGGCGAGCCCGGAGGCGACGGCGTCCCCGGCCGCCGCCTCGAGCCGGCCGACGACGTCCGCCAGCTCTCGTGCGAGGCCGACCAGCAGCGCCTCCCGGTCGGCGGCGGCGCCCGCCAGGGCGAGGGACGTCGCCGTCGGCACGGGCAGCTCGTCCGCCGTCTGCGAGACGTTGATCCCCGCGCCCACGACGATGGCGGGCGTCCGGGCCGCCGGTGCGCCGGCGTCGGGCACCACCTCGGCGAGGACGCCGCCGACCTTGCGATGGCTGCCCAGCCCCTCGACCGGCGTCGCCGCCGGGAGGAGCGCGTCGTTCGGCCACTTGAGCCGGGCGTCGCAGCCCAGGACGGCGAGCGTGCGCACCACCGCCAGGCCGGTCACGAGGGGAATCCAGCCGAGCGCGGAGGACGGCACCTCAGGGCGCAGCGCGAAGGAGACGGTCAGCGCGGCCCGCGGTGGCGTCTGCCAGGAGCGACCCGCGCGACCCCGGCCCGCGGTCTGGTGCTCGGCCACGAGCGCCGCCGGCCCCCGGACGTCGCCGGCGCGCACCCGGGCGGCCAGCTCCGAGCTGGTCGACTCGGTGGTGGCGACCACGTCCAGGCGGGCGAGCGGCCCGTCGGTGTGGCACAGGGAGCGACGCAGCGCCTCGACGTCGAGCGGTTGACGGTCCATCGGACCATGGAACCACCGACGGGGCCCCGACGACGGCCCGACGGGAGCGCCGAGCCTCGCGTTGTGCGGTCCCCACAAAGAACCGCGGGTGCTCACGGCCTGTCGCGCATCGATTCGTCGCTTCCCACCATCTAGGGTCGCTGGGGTGAACACCACTGCCGCCAAGCTCGCCGAGCTCGAACGCCGTCGCGCCGCCGCCGTCGCGGAGCCCGAGGAGACCGCCCGGACCAAGCAGCACGCGCGCGGCAAGAAGACCGCCCGCGAGCGCATCGACGCCCTCCTCGACGAGGGCAGCTTCACCGAGCTCGACGCGCTGGCGACCCACCGCAGCCGCAACTTCGGCATGGACGCCAAGCTCCTGCCGGGCGACGGCGTCGTCGTCGGGCACGGCACGATCGACGGTCGTCAGGTGTGCGTGTTCTCCCAGGACTTCACCGTGTTCGGCGGGTCGCTCGGGGAGGTGCACGGCGAGAAGATCGCCAAGGTCCAGGACCTCGCGCTGCGCACCGGCGTCCCGATCATCGGCATCTCCGACGGCGGGGGCGCACGCATCCAGGAGGGCGTCGCCGCGCTCACCCAGTTCGCCGAGATGTTCCGGCGCAACGTGGCCGCGTCGGGCGTCATCCCCCAGATCTCCCTCATTCTCGGCCCCAGCGCCGGCGGCGCCGTGTACTCCCCCGCGCTGACCGACTTCATCGTCATGGCCGACAAGACGTCCAACATGTTCATCACCGGCCCGGACGTCATCAAGACCGTCACCGGCGAGGACGTCGACTTCGAGACCCTCGGCGGCGGCCGTACCCACAACGCGACCTCGGGCGTCGCGCACTACCTCGGCGAGGACGAGGACGACGCGATCGACTACGTGCGCCACCTGGTCGGCTACCTGCCGCAGAACAACCTGTCGGACGCACCCGCCTTCCCGCCCGAGGACCAGCCGGAGCTCGAGGTCACGGCCGACGACGAGGCGCTCGACGAGATCGTCCCCGACGGCGACAACCAGCCCTACGACATGCGCGCCGTCGTCGAGACGGTCCTCGACCCGGACTCGTTCCTCGAGGTGCAGCCGCTGTTCGCACCGAACGTGCTCGTCGGGTTCGGGCACGTGGAGGGGCAGAGCGTCGGCATCATCGCCAACCAGCCCCAGTCGATGGCCGGCACCCTGGACATCAACGCCTCGGAGAAGGCGGCCCGGTTCGTCCGGACCTGCGACGCGTTCAACATCCCCGTGCTGACCTTCGTGGACGTGCCCGGGTTCCTTCCCGGCGTCGGCCAGGAGCACGACGGCATCATCCGCCGCGGAGCCAAGCTCATCTACGCCTACGCCGAGGCGACCGTCCCCCTGGTCACCGTCATCACCCGCAAGGCCTACGGCGGGGCGTACATCGTCATGGGGTCCAAGCAGCTGGGGGCGGACGTCAACCTCGCGTGGCCGACGGCGCAGGTGGCGGTCATGGGCGCGTCCGGCGCGGTGAACATCCTGCACCGGCGGGCGCTGAAGGCGGCGGCCGACGGCGGGCAGGACGTCGAGGCGGAGCGCGCCCGGCTGACCGACGAGTACACCGAGGCGATCGTGAACCCGTGGGACGCCGCCCAGCGCGGGTACGTCGACGCGGTGATCCGCCCCTCGGAGACCCGCGTCCAGGTGGTGCGGGCGCTGCGGGCGCTGCGCACCAAGCGCGCGAGCCTGCCCCCGAAGAAGCACGGCAACATCCCGCTGTGAACGTCTGAGAAGATCGACCGATGAGCCACGAGGACGCCACCCACGGCCCGGCACCGCTGGGTGACGTGGACCCGGAGCCGATGCACCGCGCCGTCGACGCGCTGACGGCTGCCCTGCACGAGTACGTCGACGTGGCGGTCGGGGTGCGGGCGGAGTTCGGCGCCTCGGAGGCGGACGACGACCCGCGCATCCTCGCGCTGGAGAACCGCGTCGGCACGCTCAACGCGACCGTGTTCGACCGGCTGCACGACGCGCTGGGGATGCACCCGGACCTCACCACGTCCGTGTGGGGCCCGGGACCGCAGGCGGAGCACACCGACGTCGACGCCGACCTGCCCGAGGGCACCGTCCCTGCCGAGGTCTTCTACCTCGGCTTCGTCGTGGCGGACCCCCCGGCCGGGGCGTCGATGACGCTCGACGGCGTCATCGAGGAGCTCGACGAGGCGGGTGAGCAAGCCGCGGCGCGGCTCGTGGACGGCGGCTACCAGGTCCTGGAGTGGGCCGCGTCCCGGGGGATGGCACCAAGCTTCGGGGACGACCCCGACGACGAGGAGGACGACCTGTGAGCGCACGGTTCCGCGTGGTGCGCGGCGAGCCCGACGACGTGGAGGTGGCCGCGTTGATGGCCGGCCTCGCGGCAGTCTCGGCCTCCGGCGACGAGCCGGACGACGTCGCCCCGGTCGACGAGTGGACGAACCGTGCCCGGTCGCTGCGCGGCAACGGTGCGGCCACCGCGCGGAGCTTCGGCGGCCGCGCCGGACGGCACAACGCCGACGCCTGGCGCTGGAGCCTGCGCTCGTGAGCGTCGCCTGGCGGCAGGTCCCCACCGCGGCCGACGTCGAGGCTCCGCTCGGTGACGTGCCGGCGCCGGACCGCCCCGGCTGGTTGCGCCGGTGGCTGTGGCTGCCGGCGGTGCTGGTGACGGCCGGGGTGTACGCCGCCCAGCGGCTCGTGGAGGACCCGTCCGGCGAGCTGGAGATGTGGTTGATGCTGGCGCTCATGGCCGGGCTGGCCGTGACGGCGGTCGCGGCGCTGGTCCGGTACCGCGACGACCAGCGCCTCGCCGCCGAGACGAAGGCCGCCGCGGCGCTGCGCACCGACGCGCGGTCCGTGACCGGGTCCGTCACCGTCTCCGAGCGCGAGCTCAAGGGCGGCACGATGCTGCGCGGGCTGCTCACGTACCCGCGGGACGCCGAGACCGCGGAGGACACCTGGTCGCTGCTGGTCGCGGACGGCGACGCGCCCGGCCCGCGGCCCGGCGACCCGGTCGCCGTGTGGTGGGCGCCCGGCTCGGACACCGTGATGGTCCGCTACCACCGCGGCTGGGCGGACGACGTCCGCCGCTCGCAGCGACGGAAGTAGCGGAAGATCAGGCATCAGGGGCTCATGCGTGAGTCACCGCGACGCGACCCGACGGCGTCTCTCTCCCTCCGCACGTGCGTGATCAGGCCCTTCTGGTGATGATCGAGGAGACGGGCGCACGCGCGCCCGGGACGGGAGGCACGCTGATGGGTATCGGAAGCGGCACCGCACACCCCCGCCGGCCTGACCCACACCTCCACCGCGAGCGTCTCTGTTCGTCAGGAATCGAGGCTCGATTCCTGACGAACAGAGACGCTCGTGCGTGATGACGCGTTAACCTCGGGCGCGTGACCCACACCATCGCCGGCAGGGGCCGCGCGACCCGGACCAGGACCCCGCTCGACGACGTCGCCGACGCGTACGTGCGCGACGCCGCGGCCCTCCAGCCGATCGACGCGACCATGATGGGCCTGCCCGGCCACGACCACGAGCTGCCGGACCTCTCCCCCGCCGGGCACGAGGCGCGCGCCGAGCTCGACCGCGCGCTGCTGCGTCGCCTCGACGAGCTGGAGGCCGCCGGCGAGGCGCCCGCGGACGACGTCGACCGGGTCACCCTGGCCGCGATGCGCGAACGCGTCGGCCTCGCCGTCGAGCAGCACGACGCCGGCGACCCGCAGTGCGCGCTCAACAACATCGAGTCCCCCGTGCAGCAGCTGCGCGACCTGTTCGACGTCATGCCCACGGGCACCGTCGAGGCCTGGGAGAACGTCGCCGCCCGGCTGAACGGTGTCCCGCAGACCCTCGCCGGCTACCGCGAGTCCCTGACGTGGAGCGCCGAGCGCGGCCGCGTCGCCGCGATCCGCCAGGTGCGCGCCGTCGTCGAGCAGTCCCGGGACCTGGCCGGCGACGGCTCGGCGGTCACCGCCCTCGTCACGGGCGAGCAGGCCGACCGCGTGCTCGACGACTCCTCCGCGTGCTCCCTGGTCCGCGCCGAGCTGGAACGCGGAGCCGCGGCGGCCCGTCGGGCCTACGCCGAGCTCGCCGACTTCCTCGAGCGCGAGCTCGCGCCCCTCGCGCCGCAGGACGACGCCTGCGGCCGGGCGGCCTACGCCCGCTACTCGCGCGAGTTCCTGGGCGCGACCGTCGACCTCGACGAGACCTACGCGTGGGGCCTGGGCGAGCTCGCGCGGATCGTCGCCGAGCAGGAGGAGGTCGCCCGGGAGATCGCCGGTCCGGACGCGACCGTCGCGGACGCCGTCGCGGCGCTCGACGCCGACCCGGCCCGCACGCTCCACGGCACCGACTCGCTGCGCTCGTGGATGCAGGCCACGGCCGACCGCGCCGTCGAGGACCTCGCCGGCACGCACTTCGACATCGACGGGCCCGTGCGCACCATCGAGTGCCTCATCGCCCCGTCGCAGACCGGCGGGATCTACTACACGCCGCCGAGCGACGACTTCTCGCGACCCGGCCGGATGTGGTGGTCCGTCCCGGCGGGCGTCACGGAGTTCACGACCTGGCGCGAGACCACCACCGTCTACCACGAGGGGGTCCCGGGGCACCACCTGCAGTGCGCGGCCGCCGTCGCCGCCCGCGACACCCTCAACTCGTGGCGTCGGCTGGCCTGCTGGGTCTCCGGGCACGGCGAGGGCTGGGCGCTGTACGCGGAGCGGCTGATGGCGGACCTCGGCCACCTCGACGACCCCGGCGACCGGTTCGGCATGCTCGACGCGCAGCGCCTGCGCGCTGCTCGCGTGGTCCTCGACCTCGGCGTGCACCTGCGCAAGGAGTGCCCCGAGAAGTGGGGCGGCGGCACCTGGGACGCCGACAAGGCCTGGGACTTCCTGCGGGCCAACGCCAACGTGGAGGAGTCCTTCCTGCGGTTCGAGCTGGACCGCTACCTCGGCTGGCCCGGCCAGGCGCCGTCGTACAAGGTCGGCCAACGCCTGTGGGAGCAGGCGCGCGACGACGCCCGCGACGCCGCCACCGCCCGTGGCGAGGACTTCGACCTGCGGGCGTTCCACGCCCGTGCGCTCGCCCTGGGCTCGGTCGGTCTCGACGTGCTGCGCGAAGCCCTGAGCTGACCTGGCGCTGGCCTGACGTGCAGGGGATCCTCACCGGCTTCGCCATCATCGGCGTGGTCATCGCCGCCGGCTATCTCGCGGCGCGGCTGCGCGTCGGCGGCCCGGACGCCCGGGAGGCGCTCAACCGCGTCGGCTTCTTCGTCGCCAGCCCGGCGCTGCTGTTCACCGTCGTGGCGGACGCCGACCTCGGCGAGCTGCTCGGCGCCCCGCTGCTGGTGCAGGCGGTCGCCGCGGCGAGCGCCGCCGCGTGCTTCGTCGTCGTGAACCTGTTGTGGTTCCGGCTGCGCGCGCCGGAGGCCACGATCGGTGCCCTCGGCGCCGGCTACGTCAACGCCGGCAACATCGGTCTGCCCGTGGCGGTCTACGTGCTCGACGACGCCACGGCCGTGGTCCCGGTGATCGGGATGCAGCTGCTGATCGTCTCCCCGCTGGTGCTGCTCCTGCTCGACTCGACCACCTCCGAGCGCCGCGTCTCCCTCGGGTTCGTCCTCAGCCAGCCGGTGCGCAACCCGATCATCCTGGGAGCGCTGGCCGGCGCCGCGGTGTCACTGACCGGGGCGACGGTCCCGGACGTCGTCCTCGCGCCGCTGGAGATCCTCGGCGGCGCTGCCATCCCGATGATCCTGCTCGCCTTCGGCATGTCGCTGCGCGGCTCGCGGCCGCTGCGGGGCGAGGAGGGCCGCGGCCCCGTCGTCGTGGCGGCCCAGCTCAAGGCGGTCCTCATGCCGGCTGTCGCGTTCGTCGTCGCCCGCTACGGGTTCGCGCTCGACGACGCCGCGGTCGTCTCCGCGGTGACCCTCGCCGCGCTCCCCACGGCCCAGAACATCTACAACTACGCGGCCCGGTTCCGCCGCGGCGAGGTCCTGGCCCGCGACACGATCCTCGTGACGACGCTCGCCTCGCCGGTCGTCCTGCTCGCCGCCGCCGCGCTGCTCTCGTAGCGCCCGGGCGTGTGACCATGGGCTCGCCGTCGCGCCTCCACCCCCGGCCGACGGCGTCACCCGCCCCGACCCCGGAGGGAACCGATGAGCACCGCACCACGACAGTCCGACCTCAAGCCCGAGGGAGTCAAGCACAGCGCCGTGGAGGACGCGCTCGGCCTGCTCACCGGCACGTTCGTGGTCTCGTTGGGACTCTTCCTGCTGCAGTCGGTCGGCGCGGTCACGGGTGGCACCGCCGGTCTGGCGCTGCTGGTGAGCTATGCCGTGGACCTGCCCTTCGGCTGGCTCTTCGCGCTCGTCAACGCACCGTTCTTCGTCCTGGCCCTGTGGAAGAAGGGGTGGGACTTCACGCTGCGCACCGGTCTGGCGATCGCGCTGGTCTCGCTGTTCAGCACCCTGCAGGCGGCGATGCTGGGCGGCGTCACCGTGCCGACCGTGTACGGCGTGCTCGCGGGCAACGTCCTCGCGGGCGTCGGACTGCTCATCGTGTTCCGGCACCGCGCGAGCATCGGCGGGTTCAACGTGGTCGCGCTGCTCGCCCAGGAGCGCCTCGGCTGGCGGGCGGGGTACGTGCAGATGGCGCTCGACACCGCCGTCGTCCTCCTGGCCCTCACCGTCGTCGAGCCCGTCACCGTGCTGGTGTCCGCCGGCGGTGCCGCGCTCCTCAACCTCGTGCTGGCGCTGAACCACCGGCCCGGCCGGTACCTGGGCTACTGAGGCGGCCACCGGGGCAGCCCGATAGGGTCCTGAGCGTGCCGCAGCCGAACACCCCCGCCCCCGTCCGCCTCGTCCTGGCCAGCCGGTCCCCGGCCCGGCTGACCACCCTGCGGTCCGCCGGCGTGGAACCTGTCGTCGTGGTCAGCGACGTGGACGAGGAGGCCGTGCTGGCCGCCGCCCGCGAGCGCTACCCCGACCTGCCGCCGTCGGACTCCGTGCTGGTGCTGGCCCAGGCGAAGGCCGAGGAGGTCGCCCACCGGGTCGAACAGGGCACCGACGCGACGACCGGCCGGAGCGCGCTCGTGCTCGGCTGCGACTCGATGCTCGAGATCGACGGCGAGGTCGTCGGCAAGCCCGGCACCCCCGACGTCGCCCGCGAGCGCTGGCACCGGATGCGCGGCCGTTCGGGCGTGCTGCACAGCGGGCACTGGGTGGTGGACTGCCGCACCGGCGAGGACGGCGGCACCACGGCCACGCTCGGCGCGACGTCCTCGACCACCGTGCACTTCGCCGACCTCGACGACGCCGAGGTCGACGACTACGTCGCCACCGGCGAGCCGCTGGAGGTCGCCGGGGCCTTCACGATCGACGGGCTCGGCGGGCCGTACGTCGACGGCATCGAGGGTGACCCCCACGGCGTGGTGGGCGTCAGCCTGCCGCTGGTGCGGGCGCTGCTGGCCCAGATCGACGTCCCGTTCCGGGACCTGCGCGCACCGCGGGGCGACCCCCCCGGCGGGTCTGCCTGACGGGGTCGCCTGACGAAACCGCCAACCCACCACCCGCCACGGCGGGCGAGGACCCCCGGTCCATGTGGGATCCGCACAAACGGCCCCGATGCGCGTTGGCACCCGGCACAGACTTCCCGGACGGGGACGCACGAAGTGGCGGAGGGGGGTCGGCGGCACGTTACCGTGAGCCGTGCCCACCATCACGAAGGTCCTCGTCGCCAACCGCGGTGAGATCGCCGTCCGCATCGCCCGCGCCTGCGCCGACGCAGGCATCGCCTCCGTCGCGGTGTACGCCGACACCGACCGGCAGGCCCTGCACGTCCAGCTCGCGGACGAGGCGTTCGCCCTCGACGGCGCCCGCGCCGCGGAAACCTACCTCGACGTGGACAAGCTGCTCGACGTCGCCCGCCGGTCCGGCGCCGACGCCGTCCACCCGGGCTACGGGTTCCTCTCGGAGAACGCCGGCTTCGCCCAGGCGGTGCTCGACGCGGGGCTGGTGTGGATCGGCCCGCCGCCGGCCGCCATCGAGGCGCTCGGCGACAAGGTGAGCGCGCGGCACATCGCCCAGCGCGCCGGCGCCCCGCTCGTCCCGGGCACCAAGGACCCCGTCGCGGACTCCTCGCAGGTGCGCACGTTCGCCGCGGAGCACGGGCTGCCGATCGCCATCAAGGCGGCCTACGGCGGTGGGGGTCGGGGTCTGAAGGTGGCCCGCACCCACGACGAGATCGACGAGCTGTACGACTCCGCGGTGCGGGAGGCCGTCGCGGCGTTCGGTCGAGGCGAGTGCTTCGTGGAGCGCTACCTCGACAGGCCGCGACACGTCGAGACCCAGTGCCTGGCCGACTCACACGGCAACGTCGTGGTGGTCTCGACCCGTGACTGCTCGCTGCAGCGCCGCCACCAGAAGCTGGTCGAGGAGGCGCCGGCACCGTTCCTCAGCGCCGCGCAGGAGGCCGAGCTGGACCGCGCCTCGAAGGCCATCCTCGCGGAGGCCGGGTACGTCGGCGCCGGCACGTGCGAGTTCCTCGTCGGGACGGACGGCACCCTGTCCTTCCTGGAGGTCAACACCCGGCTGCAGGTCGAGCACCCCGTGACCGAGGAGGTCACCGGGATCGACCTCGTGCGCGAGCAGCTGCGCATCGCCGCGGGCGAGCCGCTCGGGTACGACGCCACGACCGTGCGGGGGCACTCGCTCGAGTTCCGCATCAACGGCGAGGACCCCGCCGCCGGGTTCCTGCCCGCGCCGGGCACCGTGTCCTCGCTGCGGTGGCCGTCCGGTCCGGGCGTCCGCGTCGACACGGGCGTGGTCGAGGGCGACACCGTCTCGGGCCTGTTCGACTCGATGATCGCCAAGCTGGTCGTCACCGGGGCCACCCGCACCCAGGCGGTGGAGCGCGCCCGTCGCGCGCTGCGCGAGCTCGAGGTCGCCGGCATCCCCACCGTCGTCCCGTTCCACCGGGCCGTGCTCGACTCGCCGGACTTCGTCCCGACGTCGGGCGAGGACGCCACCGCCGACGAGTTCGGCGTGCACACCCGCTGGATCGAGACCGACTTCGCCGAGACGGTCGCGGCGCTCGGCCCGAGCACCCCGCCCGTCCCCGACGCCGCCGAAGGCCCGGAGGAGCCGCCGGAGCGCGTCGTCGTCGAGGTCGGCGGCCGTCGCCTCGAGGTGGTCCTGCCCGCCGGGCTCGGGATGGGCCGTGCGGCGGGCGGCGCCCGGCCGACGCGGCGCCCGGTCCGCCGCGCGACCCGCGGCACCGGTACCGGAGCGGCGGGGACCACCCTGGCCTCGCCCATGCAGGGCACCATCGTCAAGGTCGCGGTGGCCGAGGGCGACGAGGTGGCCGAGGGAGACCTGGTGGTGGTGCTCGAGGCGATGAAGATGGAGCAGCCGATCACGGCGCACCGGGCCGGGACGATCAAGGGCCTCGACCTCGCCGCGGGCGCCGGGGTGTCCGCCGGCACCGCCATCTGCGAGATCGCCTGATCGACGTGTCGGGCACCGTGCACCACCGCCACCCCGGTGACGGCTGGGTCGTGTGCGGTGACCACCGGCACTGGGGGCTGCACGGCGCGGCCGGGTTGTTCCTGGTCCGTCGCGCCCCGGCCGCGCCGGACGGCACGCCGGAGCCTGTGACCGACGTCGTCCTGCAGCACCGGGCGACGTGGTCGCACCACGGCGGCACGTGGGGCATCCCGGGCGGCGCCGTCTCCCCCGGCGAGACGCCCACGCAGGGCGCCCTGCGCGAGGCCGGCGAGGAGGCCGGCATCGACCCTGCGGCGGTCCGGGTGGTCGCGGAGCACGTCCTCGACCACGACGTGTGGTCGTACACCACGGTGCTCGCCGAGGCGGTCGACGGTGCCCGCACCGAGGTGGCCGCGACCGACCCGGAGAGCATCGAGGTGCGCTGGGTGCCCCTCGCCGACGTCGCGGGCCTGGACCTGCACCCCGCCTTCGCTGCCGCGCTGCCGCACCTCGTGCGCCTGCTGGAGGACGACGGGTGAGGTTCAGCGCGGGGTGAGCTGGCCGTGCAGCACCCGCGCCGCCTCCCCGATCGTCCCGGACAACGACGGGTAGATCGTGAAGGTCTCGGCGACGTCGTCCACGGTCAGGCGGTGCGAGACCGCCAGCGTCACGGGGAAGATCAGCTCGCTGGCCCGGGGCCCGACGACGACGCCACCGAGAACGATCCCCGCCTCCGGGTGCGCGAACAGCTTGACGAACCCGTCGTGCACGCCGTGCATCTTCGCCCGCGGGTTTCGGGCCAGGGGCAGCGTGGTCGTCACGTAGCGCGACCCCTGGGAGCGCAGCGCCTCCTCCGAGTAGCCGACCGTGGCGATCTCCGGAGCCGTGAAGATGTTCGCCGCCACGTTGCCCAGGTGCAGCGGCGCGACCGCGTCGCCGAGGGCGTGGGCCATGGCGACCCGGCCCTGCATGGCCGCGACCGACGCGAGGGGCAGCACCCCCGTGCAGTCGCCGGCGGCGTAGACGCCGCGCACCGACGTGCGCGAGACCTTGTCCACCTCGATGTGGCCCGAGCGCGTGACGTCGATTCCCGCCTCGGCGAGCCCGAGGCCCTCGGTGTTCGGCACCCCGCCGACGGCGACGAGCACGTGCGACCCCTCGACGACGCGCCCGTCCTCGAGCGTCACCGTCACCCCGGTGTCCGTGCGGGCGGCCGACGCGGCCCGTGAGCGCGACATGACGGTCATCCCGCGGCTGCGGAAGACACCCTCGAGCAGCTCGGCGGCGTCCTCGTCCTCCCCGGGGAGCACCCGGTCGCGCGAGGAGACCAGCACGACCTCGGAGCCCAGCGCCAGGTAGGCGCCGGCGAACTCCGCACCCGTGACGCCGGAACCGACCACGATGAGCCTCTCCGGCAGCTCGGCCAGGTTGTAGAGCTGGGTCCAGGTGAGGATCCGCTCGCCGTCCGGCTCCGCCGTGGGCAGGGTGCGCGGCGTCGCCCCGGTGGCCAGCAGGACGATGTCCGCCTCGAGCGTGACCTCCGCGCCGCCGTCGGACGGGGACACGACGACCCGGCTCGGGCCGTCCAGGCGGCCGCTGCCGTCGACGACGCGCACCCCTTCGCGGTCCATGCGGGCGCGGATGTCGTCGGACTGGGCGGCGGCGAGCGCCAGCACACGCTTGTTGACGGCCTGGAGGTCGACCAGGGAGCGTCGGGCGTCCGGGTCGTCGCCCGGGGTGACGGTGCCCCCGGTGCGGATGCCCAGCTCGGGCGCCGACTCGGCGATGGTCAGCCACTCGGCCGTGGCGATGAGCGTCTTGGAGGGGACGACGTCGGTCAGGACGGCGGCGCCGCCCAGCCCGGAGCGCTCGACGACGGTGACGTCGGCACCGGTGCGACGCGCCACGAGGGCGGCCTCGTAGCCTCCGGGGCCGCCGCCGACGACGACGACGGAGTGGTTGGGTCCGGCGGGGATGCTGTTCTCGGCAGGCACGGTGCCATTGTGGCAGCACCGGCAGGTCCTCGCGGGCAGGGATAGTCTCGGGTCCATGAGCACCACACCTGCTACGACGCCGGACCTCGACGACCCGAGGACCGACCCGTTCGACGTCGCGCGCGCAGCCGCCGACCACATCGCCGAGGTGACGGGGGTGGCCGGGCACGACGTCGCGCTCGTCCTGGGCTCCGGCTGGGGCGGTGCGGCCGAGCTGGTGGGCGAGGTGGTCGCCGAGCTGCCCACCCACGAGATCCCCGGGTTCGCGAAGGCGGCCGTCGTCGGTCACGCCTCGACGACGCGGTCCGTCCGGGTCGAGCGTCCCGACGGTTCGACGCGCCATGCCCTGGTCATCGGGGGCCGGACGCACCTCTACGAGGGGCGTGGCGTGCGGCGGGTCGTGCACGGGGTGCGCACCGCGGCCGCGACCGGCTGCGAGTCGGTGGTGCTCACCAACGGCTGCGGCGGCCTGCACATGGCGTGGCGGCCCGGCCAGCCCGTGCTGATCCGCGACCACCTCAACCTCACGGCGACCTCTCCGCTCGAGGGCGCGACGTTCGTCGACCTCACCGACCTGTACTCGCCCCGGCTGCGCGAGCTCGCGCGCTCCGTCGACCCCGAGCTGCCGGAGGGCGTGTACGCCCAGTTCCCCGGGCCGCACTACGAGACGCCCGCCGAGGTGCGGATGGCCGGGGTCCTCGGCGCCGACCTGGTCGGCATGTCGACCACCCTCGAGGCGATCGCTGCGCGGCACGCCGGCATGGAGGTGCTCGGCGTCTCCCTCGTGACGAACCTGGCGGCCGGGATCTCACCGCAGCCGCTGTCGCACGAGGAGGTCCTCGAGGCAGGTCAGGCGGCCGGCCCACGGATCAGCGCCCTGCTCGCCAACATCGTCAAGTCGCTCTGAGGAGGGCGTGATGAGCGGACAGCCGAACGCCGCGTCGGCGGTGGAGCCTCTGGACGCGCTGCTGGACCGCGTCGAGGCATGGATGCGGCACGACGTCGACGACGACGACGTCGACGAGCTCACGCGGCTCGTCGGCCACGCGACCGCCGACGACGGCGCCCGGCACCCCACGGCGCTGGCCGAGCTGCGCGACCGCTTCGCGGGAACCCTGCAGTTCGGCACGGCCGGCCTGCGCGGGGCGATGGCCTCGGGACCGAACCGGATGAACCGCGCGGTCGTGATCGCGGCGGCCGCGGGTCTGGGGGCGTATCTGAGCGACGCGCTCGGCGGCGCGACGGACGGCACGTCGCCGCGCGTGGTCGTCGGGTACGACGCGCGCCACCGGTCGGCCACCTTCGCCCGGGACACCGCGGCCGTGCTGGTGGCCGGCGGCGCCGAGGTGATGCTGCTGCCCGGCCCCCTGCCGACGCCGGTCCTCGCGTTCGCGGTGCGGCACCTGGCGGCCGACGCCGGCGTCATGGTGACCGCGAGCCACAACCCGGCCGCCGACAACGGCTACAAGGTCTACCTCGGCGGACGGGTCGTCACGGACGCCGGTCAGGGCGCCCAGATCGTCCCTCCCCACGACGCGCTGATCGCCGAGCGGATCGCCGCGGCCGGTCCCGCCGACGGGGTCCCGCGCGCGCAGGACGGCTGGACGGTGCTCGGGCACGACGTCGTGGACGCGTACCTCGCCTCCGTGCGCGGCGTCGGCGCGAGCACGGCCACGGCCCCGGAGGCCGCCGACCGGCTCCGGGTGGTCACGACGTCGTTGCACGGCGTCGGCGGCCGCACGCTCGCTCGCGCCCTCGCGGGCGCCGGGTTCTCGCAGGTGGTCCCCGTGGAGGAGCAGGGATACCCCGACCCGGACTTCCCGTCGGTGTCGTTCCCCAACCCGGAGGAGCCCGGCGCGCTCGACATGGCGCTCGGCCTCGCCGTGGACACCGGTGCGGATTTGGTGATCGCCAACGACCCCGACGCCGACCGGTGCGCCGTCGCGGTGCTGGACGTCACCCAGGGCACGCACCTGGGGGTCGAGACCGCGCGGTCGAGCGGGTGGCGCATGCTGCACGGCGACGAGGTCGGAGCGCTCCTCGGGGCGGAGGCCGTGCGGCGCGCGGTCGCCGAGGGCGCCGGCGGCGTGGCTCCCGACGGCGCCACGGTCGCCTCCTCGGTGGTCTCCTCCCGGCTGCTGGGACGCCTTGCGGCAGCGGCCGGCGTCGCCCACGCGACGACGCTCACGGGCTTCAAGTGGATCTCGCGCACACCGGGCCTCGTGTTCGGCTACGAGGAGGCTCTCGGATACTGCGTCGACCCGGGGCACGTGCGCGACAAGGACGGCATCAGTGCCGCCGTCGTGGTGGCGTCGCTCGCGGCCCGGCTCAAGGCGGAGGGCCGGACCCTGGTCGACGCGCTCGACGACGTCGCGCGCGCGCACGGCCTGTGCGTCACCGACCAGCTGTCGGCCCGGTTCGAGGACCTCGCGCAGATCCCGGCCACGATGGCCCGCCTGCGCTCGGCGCCACCGGCGTCGTTGGGCGGGTCGCCGGTGGCCACGGTCGCCGACCTGTCGGACGGCTACCACGGCCTGCCGCCCACGGACGGGATGCTCCTGCTGGCCGACGACGACACGCGCGTCATCGTGCGGCCGTCCGGCACGGAGCCCAAGGTCAAGTGCTACCTCGAGGTGGTCTCGCCCGTCCCGTCCGACGCGCCGCCGCTCCAGGTCGGCAAGGCCCGGGTCGCCGCGCACGAGCGGCTCGACGCGCTCAAGACCGAGCTGGCGGGCGTCCTCGGGCTCTCGTGAGTCCGGCCGGCGTCAGAGGGCGGCGTCGTCCTGCGCGACGGCGGCGTTCCACTCGGCCTTGACGGCGCGCCACGCCTCGTCGTCGTGCCCGCGGCGCCAGTAGCCGGACGCCGACAGCCGGTCCGTGCCCACGCCCAGCTCGGCACGGACCCACCGGCGCAGCTCGCGGACGCACGACGCCTCGCCGTGCAGGAACGCGTGGGGAGCGCCGGCCGGCAGGTCCCCGGCGGCGTGCGCGGCCCGCACGGTCTCGACCAGGTCGGCGGCCCCGCGGTGGACCCACGTCAGGCGCAGGTCCGCCGCCGTGCGGATCGGCTGCTCGTCGGCCGGGCCGGGCACCTCGACGACGGCGTGCGCCGTCGTCCCGGCGGGCAACGACTCGATGGACGCGGCGATGGCGGGCAGCGCCGCGTCGTCCCCGACGAACAGGTGCCACGGCGCGGCCGGGTCCGGGGCGTAGCTGCCGCCGGGGCCGAGGAACGTCACGTCCTCGCCCGGACGGACCTGCGCGGCCCACGGTCCGGCGAGGCCCTCGTCGCCGTGGACGACGAAGTCGACGTCCCACTCGCCGCCGCGCACCGCACGGACCGTGTAGGAGCGCACGACCGGGCGGGCGTCCGGGGCCGGCGGTGGGCCGACCACCAGCTTGAGGTACAGGTCCGTCGCGGCGGGACGCTCGATCGCGTCCAGGTCCTCGCCGGCGAGGGTCAGCCGGACCATGTGCGGCGTCAGCCACCGGACGGCGGAGACGGTGGCGTGGTGCGGGGTGCGCTGGCGGCGGGGCGGCCCGTCGCGGCGCTCGGTAGGGACAGTCATTGTAGGTAAGCCTAACCTCCCCGCTGGTCGGTGGCCACGCTCGTCGTCAGGCCCGGCCGAGCCGCCGGGCGGTGGAGCGCACGAACCACCCGGCCGACAGCAGCACCAGCACCCCGGCGCCCAGCAGCACGACCGTGCCCGCACCCGCTGCGGCGTGCAGCGTCCACGCGAACGCGGCCGCCGTCAGCCACCCGCGCACGAACCAGGCCACGACGAGCAGGGTGGAGGCGTCCCCGCCGCCCGGTGCGCTCACCGGCGTGAAGAGCTCGGCCGGGACGGTCGTCGCCCCGGCGACCCAGCAGCGCACCGCGAGGGCGATCACCCCCGCGGACCCTGCCGTCACCAGAGCGGTCGTCCCGTCGCCGGGCAGCCCCGCGAGACCGCCGAGAGCGGCGAGCCCCAGGCCCGCTGCGACGGCCACGGCCCCGAGCAGCGCGGGCACCACGAGGTGCCCGCCCACGACACGGCCGACGCCACCCGGCAGGAGGCCGCCGGGCCGCGGCTGGGACGCCATGTCGCGCAGCCCGCCCGCCCAGGCCGCCGACGCGGAGTACAGCACCGCGGTCCCCAGCACGACGGCGAACGAGGAGCCCGGTCCCCCGGTGGGGACCCCCACGAGCACGAGCACCGTGCCCCCGGCGCCGGCGAGCACAGAGCCCAGCACGGGCCCGAGCCGGCGCCGCACCCCCAGCAGGTCCCGCGCCACGAGCGGCGCCCGGCGCAGCAGCGGCGTCCAGAGGGTCCGCCGGCGGGCCCCCAGGCGGGGCGGACCGAGCAGCTCCGCCATCCCGGCGGCCTCCCCGCCGGCCAACGCCTGGGAGGTCGCCACCGTGCTGCGTTGGGCCGACGCGGTCGCGTCGAGGTCGATCTCGGCCGGCAGCACGCGCAGCACGACCCACGCGCTGACCACCGCCGCCACGCCGGCGATCCCCAGGAGGCCCGCCCCGGGTCCGGTCGCCAACGAGCACGCCGTCCCCCCGCCGACCGCGTCGAGGCACGTGCTCCCGACGACGGCGCGCAGCCGGGGCGAGACCCCCTCGAGCACGGGCGCCAGCACGCCGAGCCCCACGAGCACGCCAACGGCCTGCCAGGCCTGCGGGCGCCACCGCGGACACTGTGCCGCCACGCCGAGCAACAACGGCACCTGGACCGCGAGCGCCGCGACCAGCACCCAGCCGGCGACGTCGAGCGTGGTCGCCCCGTGCACCGGCTCGGCGTCCCGGACGACACCGAGCGCACCGGCCGCGACGGCCGAGGCCACGAAGCCGGCGACCACCGCCGTGCCCGCGGCGAGCAGCACGGCCCGCCGCCGGAGCACCACGACCGGCGGGAACTGGCCGGCGAGCACGAACGCCGCCTCGGGCGGGCTCGTCCACAGCGGCCCGCCGGCCCGGGCCGCCGCGACCGCCAGCAGGCACACCAGGCCGCCGAGGCACAGCCCCACCACCACGAGGGCGTCGAAGGCGCCCGAGCTCCACCGTCCGACCGCCGCCACGGTCTCGCGCTGCCCCAGGGGCAGTCCCGTCCGGGCCAGCGCCGACCACAGGATCGGCCCGTAGACCAGAGCGAGCAGGACGACGCCGTAGACGAGGTAGACCCGCTCCCCGGCGTCGCCGCCATCGGCCGTCGCGCGGGCGAGCGCGGAATTCCGGCGCACCCGGGTCATCCACCGCCGCCACGGCGGGTAGGCCACCCGCAGCCCTCCCGCCGCCTCGCCGTCGCCGGCCTGCGCGCCGTCGGCCTCGGCGCCGGAGACGCCGCTCATCGCCGACCCGGTGGCGACAGCTCGACCACCGCGCCGCGGGCCGCGACGTCGTCGCGCAGGTCGCCGTCGTGGGTGGCGACGAGCAGGGTGCGTCCCTCGTCGAGGGCCCGCCCCACCAGGCGGCGGGCGACGGCGCGCCACCGGGCGTCGAGGCGTTGCTCGGGCTCGTCGAGCAGGACGAGCCGGGCAGGCCGGTACAGCGTGGTCGCCAGTGCGAACAGCTGCCCCTCCCCCGAGGACAGCTCGGAGGGGAACTGGTCGCGCACGCGGTCCAGCTCCGCCTCGGCGAGGACGTCGTCCACGTCGGGCAGCGTGTGCCGGCCGGCCCAGGCCGAGCCGACGAGGCGCAGGTGCTCCGCCACGGTCAGGTCGCGGTAGGTCGGCAGCCCGCCGAGCAGGAGCGTGATGTCCTCGCGGCGGCGCAGCCGGGCACGCGCGGCCGGCAGGCCCAGCGTGCGCACCCGGCCCGACGTCGGCTCGTCGGTGCCCGCCACGAGCCGCAGGAGCGTGGACTTGCCGCTGCCGTTCGCACCCACGACGGCGGCGGCCTCGCCCGCGTGGAGGGTCAGGGACGTCGGGTCGAGGACCTGCACGCTGCCGTGCGTGCGCGTGGCCTCGTGCACGTCGACGAGCAGGTCCTCCGGGTCGGCGCTGGTCATGGCGCCGACGCTAGCAGCCGGTCAGTACCCGCCGTCGCCCCGGGGCGCCGCGTCGCGCACCGCGCCACCGTCGTCGTCGAAGCCCGCCAGGACGGCCGCCGTGCCGGACAGCCCGAGCCGCGTGGCACCCGCCGCGATCATCTCCAGGGCGCTGTCGAGCGTGCGCACACCGCCGGACGCCTTGATCCCGAGCCGGCCGCCCACCGTCCGTGCCATCAGCTCCACGGCGTGCACGGTGGCGCCCCCGGCCGGGTGGAACCCCGTGGAGGTCTTGACGAAGTCCGCGCCCGCGGCCTCCGCGGCCCGGCACACCGCGACGATCTCCTCGTCGTCCAGCGCGGCGGACTCGATGATCACCTTGAGGACCTTGTCGGCGGGCACCGCGGCCCGCACGGCCGCGACGTCGGCCTGCACCAGGTCGAACCCGCCGGCCTTCGCGACCCCGACGTCGATGACCATGTCGACCTCGTCGGCGCCGTCGAGCACGGCGCGGGCGGCCTCGGCCGCCTTGACGTCGCTCGCGTGCTTGCCCGACGGGAACCCGCACACGGTCGCGACGGCGAGGCGCCCGGCCGCCGCCTCGGCGGCGTGCGCCACGAACGTCGGCGAGACGCAGACGGAGAAGACGCCGAGCTCGGCACCTTCCTCGACGAGCGCCGTCACGTCGGCCGACGTGGCCTCGGGCTTGAGCAGGGTGTGGTCGACGTAGCGGGCCAGGTCGGCCTTCGTCGTCGGCGTCGGGTTTCCGGTGTTCGACCCGGTGTACGTCCCGGCGTTCATCGGACGGCCCCCTCGATCTTCTGGTAGCCCGGCAGGATCAGCTCGTCGACGAGGTCACGGCGCTCGTCGTGGTGCATGAACGCGCTCCACGCCGCCGTGAGGGTCACGTCCGCGAGGTCGTCGATGGTCCAGCCCGCCTCCGAGACGAGCCGCCGCATCTCGTGCGACATCGAGGTGCGGGACATCAACCGGTTGTCGGTGTTGAGGGTCACCGCGAACTCCAGCTCCTTGAGCCGGGTGATGGGGTGCTCGGCGATCGACGTCGCGGCGCCCGTCTGCAGGTTCGACACCGGGCAGACCTCGAGGGCGATCTGGTGGTCGCGGACCCAGTGGGCCAGCTCACCGAGCTCGGCGGTGCCGGACTCGTGGTCCACCGTGATGTCGTCGGCGATGCGCACACCGTGACCGATGCGGTCGGCCTGCCCCAGGTGCACGGCCTGGGCGATCGACTCCAGCCCGGCGGCCTCGCCCGCATGGATCGTCGTCGGGAAATGGTGGTCGGCCAGGAAGCGCCAGACCTCGGCGTGGCGGTCCGGCGGGAACCCGTCCTCCGGCCCGGCGATGTCGAAGCCGACGGCCCCGGCACCACGGTAGGCCACCGCCAGCTCGGCGATCTCGATCCACCGGTCCGTGTGCCGCATGGCGGTGACGAGCTGGCCGACGCGGATGGTCCGGCCCGCGGCTGCCGCCTCGCGCACCCCCTCGTCGATCCCCGCCTGCACGGCCTCGACCGTCTCCGGCAGGCTCATCCCCCGCCCTAGGTGCTGCTCGGGCGCCCACCGCTGCTCGGCGTACACGACGCCGTCGGCGGCCAGGTCCAGCACGGCCTCCTTCGCGACCCGGGCCAGGGCCTCGGGGGTCTGCATCACGGCGAGGGTGTGGTCGAAGGTCTCGAGGTAGCGCGGCAGCGACCCGGAGTCCGCGGCGTCGCGGAACCAGGTGCCCAGCGACTCCGCGTCGTCGGCCGGCAGCTCGTGGCCCACCTCGGCGGCCAGCTCGAGCACCGTCTGCGGGCGCAGCCCGCCGTCGAGGTGGTCGTGGAGGAGGACCTTGGGAAGGTCGGGGATCGCGTCGAGGAGCGCTTGCGTCATGGGCCCCAACCTACCGGTTCAGGCCGTGTCCGGGTCCTCCTCGGGGGTGGGGACGACGCTCGCCTGCTCGGCGACGTCGGCCTCCGCGGCCTCCCCGTCCAGGTCGGGGCGCGGCGTGTCGGGCCGGTACTCGTCGGTCTCGGCCTCGTGCTCGGGGACGGGGTCGGCCGCCCTCGGCTCCTCCACGAGGCTGGTGGTCTCGTCGGGCGCTTCCAGGCCGGCGTCACGCCAGGCGTCGGACGGTGTCGTGCTCATGCGTCCATGCTGACGCCGATCACCGCTCCTCGCGAGGCAGGACCGCCCACACGACGTGCGGCCAGCCACCGAGCGCCCGTCGGCGGCTCGGCTGCCTCGGGGCCCCGTCGACGCTCCGCAGCGCGTCGACCGGCACGGCGTGCAGCGCGCCCGACGACGGCTCGTACAGCGTCGCCGTCGAGCCGGTCGGGCCGGTCCGCACCGCCGTGAGGAGGACCACGTGCCGGGGGACCGCCGTCGTCGCGCCGTGCCCGAGGTCCCCGCCCGTGTACAACGGCACCGGGATCCCCGCCGACGCCGCGGCGACGGCCGCGGCCAGCACGGCCCGCGGCCCCACGGACGGTTCGCCGCTCCCGACCACCCGGTGCGTGTGGCGCACCGGTCCGTACCGCGCGGCGCGGGCCGCCCCCCACGGCGGGGTACCCAGCCTCCGTGGCCAGACGCGCCGGGTGCGGGCCTGGGTGGCACGCTGCAGCGCGGCGAACGCGTGCCGTGCACCACGGGGGTCCCGGGCGAGGGCGAGCGCCGCCGCCGGGTCGCCCGCCAGGCGGAGCATCGCGAGCACCGCCGCCCCGCACGTGGTCTCGTCGACCTGGCGCGCCTCGGGGGCGAGCAGCGTGGGCCGCGCGCCCGGCCGGGTGGCACCGACCAGCTCGGGCAGGAGCACCGGCACCGGCCGGCCGGGGCGCGGGGCCTCCTGGGCCCGTCCCAGCGGGTCGAGCACGCGCGCGCGGACCACCGGGTCGATGCCCCGCAGCGCGGACTCCACGGGGTACGGGACGTGCGGCGCGGTGCGCGCGCCCGCGGGCAGCCGCGGCACGGGGCCGCAGAACAGCCCCACGGCCTCCAGCAGGTCGGTCAGCCGCTGCGCGTCGTGCCGCGCCCGCACGGTGTGCGCCGTGTCAGTGGATCCGGTCGAGGACGACCGGTCGGCGCGGCACCGACGTGCCCGACGGCGCGACCCGCCAACCGTCCTCGAGCGCCGCCCGGGCCCGGTCGAACCGTTCCGGTGTGTCGGTGTGCAGCGTCATGACGGCCTGGCCGGCGGCGACCTGCTCGCCGGGACGGACGTGGATCTCCACGCCGGCGCCCGCCTGCACGGGGTCCTCCTTGCGCGAGCGCCCCGCGCCGAGACGCCACGCCGCCACGCCCACGGCGTAGGCGTCGAGCTCGGCCAGCACGCCGTCGCGGTCGGCGCGCACCGTCTCGGTGTGCTCGGCCACCGGCAGCTCCGCGTCCGGGTCGCCGCCCTGGGCGCTGATCATCCGCCGCCAGGCGTCCATCGCCCGGCCGTCGCCGAGCGCTGCGCGGACCTCGTCCTCGCCGGTGGGCCGACCCGCGGCGTCCAGCATCTCCACGGCCAGCGCCACGGTGAGGTCGACGACGTCGGCCGGGCCGCCGCCGGCGAGCACCTCGACGGACTCGCGGACCTCCAGGGCGTTGCCCGCCGTGCGGCCCAGCGGCACGGACATGTCCGTCAGCAGCGCGACCGTGCGCACCCCGGCGTCGGTGCCCAGCGCGACCATCGTGCGGGCCAGCTCCCGCGCCTGCTCCGCGTCCTTCATGAAGGCCCCGGATCCGACCTTGACGTCCAGCACCAGCGCGCCCGTGCCCTCGGCGATCTTCTTGGACATGATGGAGCTCGCGATGAGGGGGATCGACTCGACCGTTCCCGTGACGTCCCGCAGCGCGTAGAGCTTCTTGTCCGCCGGCGCCAGGCCGGCACCCGCCGCACAGATCACGGCGCCCACGTCCTCGAGCTGGGCGAGCATCTCGTCGTTGCTCAGGGCGGCACGCCAGCCCGGGATCGACTCCAGCTTGTCCAGGGTGCCCCCGGTGTGCCCCAGGCCGCGCCCCGAGAGCTGCGGGACCGCCACCCCGAACGCCGCGACGAGCGGGGCCAGCGGCAGGGTGATCTTGTCGCCCACCCCACCGGTGGAGTGCTTGTCCGCCGTCGGGCGGGACAGCCCGGAGAAGTCCATCCGCTCGCCGGAGTCGATCATGGCCTGCGTCCACCCGGCGACCTCGTCGCGGCTCATCCCGTTGAGCAGGATCGCCATCGCCAGGGACGACATCTGCTCCTCGGCGACGGCGCCGCGCGTGTAGGCGTCCACGACCCAGTCGATCTGCGCAGCGGTCAGGGGGGACCGGTCGCGCTTGGTCCGGATGACGTCCACGACGTCGAAGGCTTCGTTCATCGGTTCAGGTCCTCCGCGCCGAACGCCTGGGGCAGCATCTCGGCCATGGTGACGACGCCGCGTGGCGTCTCGACGAGCAGCTCGGCTCCACCGTGCTCCCACAGGAGCTGGCGGCACCGGCCGCAGGGTGTCAGGAGCTCGCCGTCCCCGGCCACGCAGGTGAACGCCGTCAGGCGGCCTCCGCCGCCGGTGACGAGGGCGGAGACCAGCGAGCACTCGGCGCAGAGCGTCACGCCGTAGCCCGCGTTCTCCACGTTGCACCCGACCAGCAGCCGACCGTCGTCGGCGTAGGCCGCCGCGCCGACCGGGAACGCCGAGTACGGCACGTAGGCGCGTCGGGAGACGTCACGGGCGGCGGAACGCAGCGCGTCCCAGTCCACGGCGAGCTCGTGGGGGGCCACCGCTACTCCTTGGTGTACGGGGTCGCCAGCGCCGCCGGCGGCCGGGACCTGCCCACCAGACCCGCCACCGCGAACAGCGTGACGATGTACGGCAGCATGAGCATGAACTGGCTCGGCACCGGCGACCCGACGACGGACAGCACGTTCTGCAGGTTCGTCGCGAACCCGAACAGCAGCCCCGCCAGCGCCGCGCGGATCGGGTTCCACTTGCCGAAGATCATCGCCGCCAGGGCGATGAAGCCGGCACCGGCGGTCATCTCCCGGTTGAACTGGTTGATGGACACGACCGTGTAGAAGGCGCCGCCCATGCCCCCGAGAGCACCGGCCACCAGCAGGGCGCGGTAGCGCGTCCGCAGCACCTCGATGCCGACCGTGTCGGCGGCGCGCGGGTGCTCGCCCACGGCACGCAGCCGCAGACCCCACCGGGTACGGAACAGGCTGAACCACACGCCCGGCACGATGAGGTACATCAGGTAGACGACGATCGTCTGGTCGAAGAGCACCGGCCCGACGACGGGGATGCGTTCCAGGAGCGGGATCGGGATGCGCTCGAACCGGGTGGTCGCGTTGAGGGCCTCGGTGTTCGGCACGAGCACGAGCGAGTAGAAGAAGCTCGTCAGCCCGATGACCAGCACGTTCAGCACCACACCGACGATGATCTGGTTGACCCGGTAGGTGATGGAGAAGAGCGCGAGCACCAGCGAGACCAGCGCCGACGCGATCATCGCAGCGAGGAGACCGGCCCACGGACTACCTGTCAGGGAGCCCGCCACGGCGGCCGTGAAGGCCCCCGCCAACAGGTTGGACTCGATGGCGATGTTGATGATCCCGGCGCGCTCACCGATGACACCGGTCATGGCGCCGTAGACGAGCGGCACCGACAGGACCAGGGCTCCCCCCAGCAGACCCACTACCGACAGGTCGCGCGGGCTGCCAGCGGCCGCCCAGGCGAGGAACCCGAACAGCAGCAGCGCGGAGTAGAGACCGATCGCCCACACGGGCGTCCGACGTCGTGCTCCCGTGGCCACCGCGGAGACGACAACGAGCGCGGCGGCGCCTGCCCCGCACAGCCACGCGGTCAGCATCCCGGGGATGACGTAGACCGGGATCTGGAAGAAGTCGGTGGGTGTCGACAGGGCGAACCGGGCGCTGCCCTCGTGCGGGACGAGGACCAGGAGCAGGGCGTACAGCGCGAGCACCACGGCGAGGGAGACCGTCGTCTTGCGCGACACCGTGCTGACCCTGCGCGGGGCGTCCTGCGGTGTGGCGGGGCTGGTCCCGACGGTGGGGGCGGTCATGCCGAGACCTCCTTCGCGGCAGCACGCGGCCGCCTCTTCTTCGGCGTCCTGCTCGGCTGCGGCAGGTGGAAGATCGCCCGCACCAGCGGCGGTGCCGCGATGAACAGCACGATCAGGGACTGGACGACCAGCACGATCTCGATCGGGATGCCCTCGGCGGCCTGCATGGCCGAACCGCCCGCCTTGAACGCTCCGAAGAGGATCCCGGCGCCGAGCACGCCGATCGGGTTCGAGTTGCCCAGGAGGGCGACGGTGATGGCGTCGAACCCGATGCCGGCGTCGATGTCCGCGCCGAATCCGGTGGTCGAGGTCCCGAGCACCTGCGAGACCCCCGCGAGGCCCACCAGCGCACCGGCCACCAGCATCACCGACACCGTGGCACGCGGGACGTCGATTCCCGCGACACGGGCGGCCCGTGCGTTCTCCCCGACCGCACGGTAGGAGAACCCGACGGCGGACCGGTTGAGGATCCACCACACGACGGCGACGGCGATCAGCGCCAGGACGAAACCCCAGTGCAGGGAGTACTGATCGCCCAGGAGCGGGGGCAGGATGGCCGACTCCTGCATCGGCGGCGTCCTCGGGTTGCCGGACCCCGGCGCCTGCATCAGGCCGGGCGTCGCCAGGAAGTAGGACAGCAGGTAGTAGGCGATGTAGTTGAGCATGATCGTCACGATGACCTCGTGGGCCCCGGTCCGGGCCTTGAGCAGACCGGCGATGCCGGCCCACAGGCCACCGGCGAGCATGCCGGCCACGATCGCCAGCAGGAGGTGCAGCGGGAACGGCAGCCCGGTGACGCCGAAGCCGATCCAGCCCGCCGCCGTCGCCGCCATGAGCATCTGCCCCTGGCCACCGATGTTCAGCAGACCCGCCTTGAACGCGATGGCCACGCCGAGCCCCGCCGCGATGAGCGGCGTCGCGTTGTTGAGGGTCTGGGTCAGAGGCCGGATGCCTGCGGCGAACGAATCCGCCCGGAAGTTGTAGACCGAACCCTGGAAGAGGGCGGAGTAGGCACCACCCACGGCCTGCCCGACCGCGGCGAAGGTGTCGCCCGGCCGGGAGAAGAAGTACCCGGCTGCCTCCTGGACGCCCTCGTCGGTGACGATGATCATCAGCGAACCGGCGATCACCGCGAGCAAGATCGCCCCGAGCGAGACGGCCCAGCCGCCGGAGGCGATCCTCCGGAACGCGTCCTGCCAGCGGTCGTCCGGCTCGTCGGTGCTGAGCGCGGCCACCCGGGCGCGTTCCTGCTCGAGCTCCTCGGCCGGGCCGGGTTCCGCGGTGGCGTCGACGTGCTCGTGCTCGTCGCCGAGAGGGTTCTCGGTCGGCTCCGGCGAACGCTTCGGCGTGTCGCTCACGCGGATCCCTCCTTGCGTGCCCGTTGCTGTGCCTCGCTGCGGTGCACCTCGTACCTCGGCACCCCTGCGCGGGGGCTCCTCGCGCTCACGCGGCCTCTCCTTCGCTCTCGGGTGCGACGCCGGCCATCATCAAGCCCAGCACGTCACGTGGTGTGTCGGCCGGCACGATGCCGACCACCTTGCCGCGGTACATGACCATGATCCGGTCGGCGAGGGCGGCGGCCTCGTCCAGCTCGGTCGAGACGACGACGACGGGGAGACCCGCGTCACGGGTCGCCACGACCTGCTGGTGGATGAACTCGATCGACCCCACGTCGACGCCGCGCGTCGGCTGCGCGGCCACGAAGAGACGCAGGTCCCGGGAGAGCTCGCGGGCCAGGACGACCTTCTGCTGGTTGCCGCCGGAGAGCCGGCCCACGGGCAGGTCGATGCCGGTGGTCCGCACGTCGTACTCCTGGACCTTCTCGCGGGCGAACTCGTCCCGGGGGCCCAGCTGCAGAGACCCGGCCCGCACGAAGGGGGGTCCGTCGGTCCGGTCGAGCACCAGGTTCTCGGCGATCGTGAACTCGCCGACCAGGCCGTCGGTGCTGCGGTCCTCGGGCACGAACCCGACACCGGCGTCGAGCACCTGGCGCACCGAGCGTCCCACCAGCTCCGCACCGTCCAGCCGGACGGACCCGCTGACGTCGTCCTGCAGGCCGAGGAGCGCCTCAGTGAGCTCGGTCTGCCCGTTCCCCTGCACGCCGGCGACCACCAGCACCTCGCCGCCGCGCACCGTGAAGCTCACCCCGTCGACGGCGACCTGCCCGTCGGTGTGGGTGACGACGAGGTCGGAGACCTCCAGCGCGTTGTCCCGCAGGCGCGGGGGGTCCTTGCGCACCGTCAGCTCGACGGCGCGGCCGACCATGAGGGCGGCCAGCTCGTTGTCCGTCGCGGTGGGCTCCGCCTCGCCGACGACCCTGCCGTGCCGGACGACGGTGATGCGGTCGGCGACCTCACGCACCTCGCGCAGCTTGTGGGTGATGAAGACGATCGCGGTGCCCTCGTCGCGGAGCTGGCGCATGATCGCCATCAGCTCGTCGGTCTCCTGCGGCGTGAGGACCGCCGTGGGCTCGTCGAAGACCAGCACACGGGCGTCCCGGCTCAGCGCCTTGATGATCTCGACGCGCTGCTGCACCCCGACGGGGAGGTCCTCGACCAGCCGGTCGGGGTCGATGTGGAAGCCGAACCGGGCGGCGGTGTCCCGCACGGTGGTGCGGGCAGACTCCAGGTCGAGCACTCCCGGGCCGCGCGTGGCCTCGTGGCCGAGCATGACGTTCTCGGCGACGGTGAACACGGGCACCAGCATGAAGTGCTGGTGGACCATGCCGATGCCGGCCGCCATGGCGTCGCCGGGTCCGGCGAAGTCCTGCACCTCGCCGTCGAGGAGGATGTCGCCCTCGTCCGCGTCGTACAACCCGTAGAGCACGTTCATCAGGGTGGACTTGCCCGCCCCGTTCTCGCCGAGGAGGCAGTGGATCTCCCCGGGCTCGACCACCAGGTCGATGTGGTCGTTGGCGACCAGCGCGCCGAAGCGCTTGGTGATGCGTCGCAGCTCGAGCCTCATCGTGGTGCGCCCACCTTCCTCATGATCCCGTCGTCAGCCTAGGCCGCACGGCGCGGCGGGACACGAGGAAGCCCGTGCCCCGCCGCGCCGGCGGTCACCGTCGTCGTGACGTCACTGGTCCAGGTAGGACGTGACCTCGAGCTCGCCGTCGATGATCTGCTGACGCAGCTCGTCGACCTCGGTCACGAGCGCCGGGTCGACCTTGTCCTCGAAGTCGTGGAGCGGGGCCAGGCCCACGCCCTCGTTCTCGAGGGTGCCGACATAGGCCTCCGGGTCGAAGGTGCCCTCGCCGGAGGAGAGCACGGCCTCGTAGGTAGAGACGTCCATCTTCTTGAGGATCGACGTGAGCACGTACGGCTGCGTGGTCGGGTCGGTCTCGTAGAAGTCGGCGTCCACGCCGACGAGCGCGACGTCACGGCCCGAGTCCTCGATCGCAGCGATCGCGGACTGGTAGATCGGGCCGCCGACCGGCAGGATCACGTCGACGCCCTGGTCGAGGATGTTCTTGGCGGTCGTCTTGGCGGTCTCGTTGGCCGCGAAGCCGCCGGTGAACGCGCCGTCCTCGCCGCCCTCGTAGCCGATGACCTCGACCTCGGCGTCGTTGACCTCGTTGTAGTGCTCCACGCCCTGCTTGAAGCCGTCCATGAAGATCGTGACGGTCGGGAACGGCTGGCCGCCGAAGGTGCCGACCTTGCCGGCCTCCGAGTAGCCAGCGGACAGGTAGCCGGCCAGGAACGCGGCCTCCGCCGTGTTGTACAGCAGCGGCTTGACGTTCTCGGCGTCCTTGGTGCCGTCGAAGTCGTTGTCCGCCGCGTCGTCGACGAGGATGTAGTCGATCTCCGGGTTGGCGTTCGCCGACTCGGCGGTCGCGGGCGACAGCGCGAAGCCGACGGCGACGATGGCGTTGCAGCCCTGGTCGACGAGGGACCGGACGTTGGGCTCGTAGTCCGTCTCCGACTGGGACTGGACCTCGTGGAAGGAAGCGCCCAGCTCCTCGGTGGCCTGCTGGGCGCCCTCGTAGCTGAGCTGGTTGAAGCTCTTGTCGTCGAACCCGCCCTCGTCGGAGACGATGCATGCCGAGAAGTCGGACTCCGCCGCAGCGGTCTCGGTTGATTCCCCGGTGGTCTCCTCGGGGGCCGAGCCGCACGCCGCGAGGGTCAGCGCGGCGGCACCTGCGAGGGCAGTGAGCTGGATGGCTCTCTTCACCTGTCACTCCTGTCGATGAGGGTGGGTGAGGGCGGGCGCACGCCCGTCTCACGATCAGAGACGGCAAGCGTAACCACCGCTCGGCGTCCCCGATGCCGTCAGGGCCTCCCGTGGCCGAGTCGTTACCGAAGCGGTACGTGCGGCGACGGCTGGGGCCCGAGGACGAAACGAGCCAGCAACCTGGCGCCGATACCGATCGCCCGCTCGTCGACGACCAGGTCACCCTGGTGGATGTCGTAGCGGCGCCCGCCGGGGGTCGCCGTGCCGAGGCGAGCCATCGCACCCGGCACCTTCGTCAGGTACCACGCGAAGTCCTCGCCGCCGAGCGACTGCTCGGTCAGGACCACGCCGTCGTCGCCCAGGACGGCGGCACCGGCCTCCTCGAGCCGCGCCGTCACCTCGGCGTCGTTGTCGACCGGCGGCACGCCGCGGACGTGGTGCACGCTCACGTCGACGTCGTAGGGGGCCACGACCTGCTCGACGGCGTCGTGCAGCACCTGGCCCGCCTTCTCCCAGGCACGCACGTCCAGGCAGCGCAGGGTGCCCTTGGCGACGCCCGACATCGGGATGGCGTTGTGCGCGTGCCCCGCCTCGACGGCGCCCCACGTGAGGTTCACCCCCGAGCGCGGGTCCAGCCGCCGGCCCAGCACGGCGGGCACCTGGGTGATGACCTGGCCGAGCGCGTAGACCACGTCACCGGTCAGGTGCGGGCGCGACGTGTGCCCGCCTCCCGAGGAGAGGGTCACGGTGACGAGGTCGGACGCCGAGGTGATGGGGCCGATGCGCGTGCCGACGCGCCCGACGTCGAGCTTCGGCTCGGCGTGCACCGCCGCGATCCGCTCGACGCCGTCGAGCACGCCCTGGGCGATGACGTCGTGCGCACCGCCCGGCATGGTCTCCTCGGCGGGCTGGAAGATCAGGCGCGCGCCGACCTCGAGGAGGCCCTCGGCGTCCAGCCGGGCCAGCGCGAGCCCCGCACCGAGCACCACGGCCGCGTGCACGTCGTGGCCGCACGCGTGGGCGACGCCCGGCACCGTGGAGGCGAAGTCGCAGCCGCACAGGTCGTCCAGGGGCAGCGCGTCGATGTCCGCACGCAGGGCCACCCGGCCACGGCCCGGGACGTCGGGGCCGACGTCGCACACGAGCCCCGTGCCCTCGAGCAGCCGGGGACGCAGACCCGCCGCCCGCAGGCGGTCGGCGAGCACCGCCGTCGTCCGGACCTCCTCGCGCGCGATCTCCGGGTGGGCGTGCAGGTCGCGCCGCACCGCGACCAGCTCGTCCTCCAGGCCGGCGACGACCGCGTCGAGCCGGGCGGCGGCCGCTCGGCCGGGTGCGCCGCTCACAGCAGGTCCTCACGACCGTGGTCGCGCACGGCGTCCACCATCCGCCGCACCTGCTGGGCGCGCGCGCGGGTCGTGACCAGGAGGGCGTCCGGGGTGTCGACGACGACGACGTCGTCGATCCCGAGCAGCGTCACCGTGCGCCCGCCGGCCGGGACGACCACCGACCCCGCGCTCTGCACACGCACGACGTCCGCGCCGTCGCCGAGCACCTTGGAGCCCGCGTCGTCGTCCGCCGGCAGCAGGGCCGCGAGCGAGTTGAAGTCGCCGACGTCGTCCCAGCCGAACGACCCCGGCACCATCGCGACCCCGCCCGCCGCCGCCACCGGCTCGGCGACGGCATGGTCGATGGCGATCTTCTCCAGGCCCGGCCACACCTCGGCCAGCACCTCGTCCCGTCGCGGGGTGTCCCAGACCTCCGCGACGCGGCGCAGGCCGTCGTGCAGCGCGGGCCGCTGCTCCGCCAGGTGGCCGAGCAGGACCCCGGTGCTCGCGACGAAGATGCCGGCGTTCCAGCGGTACTCCCCCGACGACAGGTACTCGCGCGCCGTGCCCGCGTCGGGCTTCTCGGTGAAGCCCCGCACGTGGACGGCGCTCGGGGCGCCGTCGACCCCGAGCGGCGCGCCGCCGCGGACGTAGCCGAAGGCCGTCGACGGACGCGACGCGGCGATGCCGATCGTGGTCACGTACCCGGCGCGCGCCGCCTCCACCGCCTCGCGCACCGACCGCTCGAACTCCGGGCGGCCCGTGACCACCTGGTCGGCGGCGAAGGAGCCGAGGACGACGTCGCCGACGCGGTGCTCCAGCACGGCGGCGGCGAGCCCGATCGCGGCCATCGAGTCCCGCGGGGACGGCTCGGGCAGCACCTGGTCGGCACCCAGACCGGGGAGCTGCTCGCGGACGGCGTCGACGTGCCGCCGGCCGGTGACCACGACGATGCCGTCCTCGCCGGTGAGCGGGGCCAGCCGGTCGGCCGTCCCCTGCAGCAGCGTGCGTCCCGAACCCGTGAGATCGTGCAGGAACTTCGGGTGGTCGGCGCGCGAGACGGGCCACAGCCGGGTGCCGGAACCTCCCGCCGGGACGACGGCGTGGAATCCGGGGATGGCAGAGGAGGGCATGTCCGCAGCATAGTGACGCGTTCCCGCCGGCCGACACGAAGCCTGTGGAATGTGTCACAGAAACCGCACAGAGACGCCGTTTTCGGACACTCCGTGACCCGTTCGCGACCCGGTGTCACTACAGTGTCTTCACGTAACCCGCCCGCATCCGCCAATGGAGGCTCCCCCCGTGCCGACTGCTCCCGCTGGCACGCTCTACCGCGGCCGAGAAGGCATGTGGTCCTGGGTCGCGCACCGCGTGACCGGCGTGCTCATCTTCTTCTTCCTGCTCGTGCACGTGCTGGACACGGCACTGGTGCGGGTCTCCCCCGAGGCGTACAACGCCGTCATCGGCACGTACCAGACGCCGATCATGGGGCTGGGCGAGGCCGGCCTGGTGGCCGCCATCGTCTTCCACGCCTTCAACGGCATCCGCGTGGCGCTGGTCGACTTCTGGGCCAAGGGCCCCCGGTACCAGCGGGTCATGCTGTGGGTCGTCCTCGGTCTCTGCGTGGTCACGATGGCCGGCTTCCTGCCCCGCCACCTGATGAACGTCTTCGGAGGCCACTGATGAGCACCCAGACCTCGATCCCGACGCCCCGGTCCCCCTACGCGCGGCGCAAGACCACGCGCGGCAACTACGAGCTGTACTCGTGGGTCTTCATGCGGGCCTCGGGCGTGCTGCTGGTCGTCCTCGTCTTCGGCCACCTGTTCGTCAACCTCATGGTCGGCGACGGCGTCAAGGCGATCGACTTCGCCTTCGTGGGCGGCAAGTGGGCCAGCCCGTTCTGGCAGATGTGGGACCTGGCCATGCTGTGGCTCGCCATGATCCACGGCACCAACGGTGTGCGCACCATCATCAACGACTACGCCGAGCGGGACGTCACGCGCGGGATCCTCAAGAGCCTGCTCCTGGTGGCCTTCACCTTCACCGTCGTGCTCGGCACGCTCGTGATCTTCACGTTCGACCCGTGCCCGGCGGACGCCCCGGCCGAGCTGCTCGCGTCGTTCTGCTCGGCCTGAGCCCAGGCATCCCCCCAGCCCGCTGATCCACCACTCGCCGCAGGAGGCATCGGAACCGATGCAGACCCACCAGTACGACGTCGTCATCGTCGGCGCAGGCGGCGCCGGCATGCGCGCGGCGCTCGAGGCCTCGAAGGGGGCCCGCACCGCGGTCATCTCCAAGCTGTACCCGACGCGCTCCCACACCGGCGCCGCGCAGGGCGGCATGTGCGCCGCCCTCGCGAACGTCGAGGAGGACAACTGGGAGTGGCACACCTTCGACACCATCAAGGGCGGCGACTACCTCGTCGACCAGGACGCCGCCGAGATCATGGCCAAGGAGGCCATCGACGCGGTGCTCGACCTGGAGCGGATGGGGCTGCCCTTCAACCGCACGCCCGAGGGGCGGATCGACCAGCGCCGGTTCGGCGGGCACACCCGCAACCACGGCGAGGCCGCGGTGCGCCGCGCCTGCTACGCCGCGGACCGCACCGGGCACATGATCCTGCAGACGCTGTACCAGAACTGCGTGAAGCAGGACGTCGAGTTCTTCAACGAGTTCTACGTGCTGGACCTGCTCACCGACCACGACCTGACGACCGAGCAGATCGAGGACGGCGCCGAGGTCAACGCGACCGGCGTGGTCGCCTACGACCTGGCCTCCGGCGAGATCCACGTCTTCCAGGCCAAGGCGATCATCTTCGCGACCGGCGGGGCGGGCAAGATCTTCAAGACCACGTCGAACGCCCACACCCTCACCGGTGACGGCATGGCCCTGGCCTACCGCCGCGGCCTGCCGCTGGAGGACATGGAGTTCTTCCAGTTCCACCCCACGGGTCTCGCGGGGCTCGGCATCCTCCTGTCCGAGGCGGCTCGCGGCGAGGGCGGCATCCTGCGCAACGCCGACGGCGAGCGCTTCATGGAGCGCTACGCCCCCACCATCAAGGACCTCGCACCGCGTGACATCGTCGCCCGGTCGATGGCCAACGAGGTGCGCGAAGGGCGTGGCGCCGGGCCGAACAAGGACTACGTGCTCCTCGACCTGACCCACCTGGAGCCGGCGCACATCGACGCCAAGCTGCCGGACATCACCGAGTTCGCGCGGACGTACCTCGGTATCGAGCCCTACACCGAACCAGTGCCCGTCTACCCGACGGCGCACTACGCCATGGGCGGGGTGCCTACGAACATCAAGGGCGAGGTGCTGCGCGACGGCCACAACGTCGTCAAGGGCCTCTACGCCGCCGGCGAGGTCGCCTGCGTCTCGGTCCACGGGTCGAACCGCCTCGGCACCAACTCGCTTCTCGACATCAACGTCTTCGGCAAGCGCTCCGGCCGGTCCGCGGCGGCGTACGCCCAGACGGTCGAACAGCACCTGCCGGTCCCCGAGGCCCCCACCGCCCGTGTCGAGTCGCAGCTCGCCGAGATGCGGGACCGCCCGGAGGGCGAACGGGTCGCCGAGGTACGCCAGGCGCTGCAGGAGACCATGGACGCGAACGCCCAGGTGTTCCGCACCCGGGAGTCGCTGGAGCAGGCCGCCGCCGACATCCGTGACCTGCAGAAGCGGTACCGCAACGTGTCCGTGCAGGACAAGGGCACGCTGTTCAACACGGACCTCCTCGAGGCGATCGAGCTGGGCTTCCTGCTGGACATCGCGGAGGTGACGGTCGTGGCGGCGCTCAACCGCCGCGAGTCGCGCGGCGGTCACTACCGCGAGGACTTCCCGGACCGCGACGACACGAACTACATGTTGCACACGATGGCGTACCGCCGTCCGACGTCGGCCCCCGACGCCGCCGACGGGCACGTCGAGGGCTACTTCGACCACGTCGAGGACTTCGGGGACTACAAGGTGGTCCTCGGGTCCAAGCCCGTGACCCAGACGCGCTACGAGCCGATGGAGCGGAAGTACTGATGACTGCTGTTCTTGAAGACACTGCCAGCACCGCTCCGGAAGGCCGGTCCGGTGCCGTGGTCTCCTTCGACGTCACCCTGAGGATCCGTCGGTTCAACCCGGAGGTCTCGGCGGAGGCCTACTGGGAGGAACACACGGTCACCGCCCACGGCACCGACCGGGTCCTCGACGCGCTGCACAAGATCAAGTGGGAGCTGGACGGCTCGCTGACGTTCCGGCGCTCCTGCGCCCACGGCGTCTGCGGTTCGGACGCCGTGCGGATCAACGGCCGCAACCGGCTCGCGTGCAAGACGCTGCTCAAGGACGTCAACCCGGACAAGCCGATCACGGTCGAACCCATCAAGGGTCTGCCCGTGATCAAGGACCTCGTGGTCGACATGGAGCCGTTCTTCGCCTCCTACCGCGAGATCATGCCGTTCCTCATCACCTCCGGGAACGAGCCGAGCCGCGAGAACATCCAGTCCCAGGCCGACCGCGAGCGGTTCGACGACACCACCAAGTGCATCCTGTGCGCCGCGTGCACGTCCTCCTGCCCGGTGTTCTGGACCGACGGGCAGTACTTCGGCCCGGCGGCGATCGTCAACGCGCACCGGTTCATCTTCGACTCGCGCGACGAGGGCGCCACCCAGCGCCTGGAGATCCTCAACGACAAGGAGGGCGTGTGGCGGTGTCGCACGACCTTCAACTGCACCGAGGCCTGCCCGCGCGGCATCGAGGTCACCAAGGCGATCCAGGAGGTCAAGCGGGCGATGATCACCCGCGCCTTCTGAGTCTTTCGTCCGCTCGGCACGCCCGGTGTCGAGACGATGTGCACGGTCACGTACACGGGCGCTGCGCGCCCTCCACTTCGGGGATGACGACCGTGCACATCATCTTGACACCGGGCTTCGTCGTCCGTCCCGGCGAAGGCGCGAGGTAGCGCACGTCAGCGCGAGGTAGCGCACGACGGCGCGAGGTAGCGCACGACGGCGCGAGGTAGCGCACGTCAGTAGTCGTACAGGCCCCGGCGGACGCCGCGGACGACGGCACTGTACGGTCGCCCGCTCCCTCGGCCCCGGCGCACCACCCGGTCGATCTCGGCCCGACGGCGCAACCACGCCACCGTCTGCTCCGCACGCTCGATCTCGTCGAGCCGGGGCGGGTCGTACATCCAGGCGCACACGAGCAGCAGCACCCGGGCGACGAAGTTGGCCAGCAGCAGGATGGCCGCGAGCGTGACGAACGACGCCAGGATCGCGTTGCGCGAGGCAGCGCTGGTCACGAGCGAGGTCCCCGCCAAGCGCAGGCCGCTGGTGACCAGGCCCGCGACCAGGCAGCCGACGACGAGGTCGCCGGTGCGACGCGGGCGTACCTGGCCGACGACCCGGACGATCAGGTAGATCAGCACGGCGTCCAGGACCACGCCGACGAGGAAGGTGCCCAGGGTCAACGTCCAGCCCAGCACCACCGAGTCGCCGAGCCACCGGGTGAACTGCCGGTTGACCGTCTGCGAGACGATGCTCGCCGCCGCTGCGGTCACCAGCATCACGCCGAGGAGCAGGAAGCCGACGAGTTGCCAGACCTTGGACAGCACCGGGTTGATCCCCACCACGGGGGCGTCGAACATCGAGCGCACCGAGTGCCGCAGGGCACCCATCACGCTGATGGCCGTCCACAGGAAGACGACCGCCGCGACGACGGTGGTCCAGCTCCAGGCGGTGTCCTGCACCAGGTCGTCGGGGAAGACCAGCCCCTCCTTCGCGCCCGGGCTCTCCTTGAGGAGTCCCGGCACCCAGTCATCGATCTGGTCGAACACCTCCTCCTTGAGCTCCTGGCGGTTGCCCAGGGTGGCCGAGAAGATGCTCACGCCGATCGTCAGGGCGGCGCCCAACGAGAACAGCGCCGAGTAGGCGATCCCGCCGCACAGCAGGTTCCCGCGGCGCGCCAGGTACCACTTGACGGCACGGACGGAACGCAGGTCGAACGCCCACTGGACGAGGCCGACCACCAGGTCACGGAGGCGGGCGAGTCTGTCGGGCACGCCCCGACCCTATCGAGCCGTCCCGCGGTCGGCAGGTCGGTCAGGCAGGGCGGTCAGGAGTGGCCGGCGGCCGGGCTCCCCCGGAGGGCGAACGCCCGCTGCGGCCGCCACACGCCGTCGTCGCCGTGCTCGTACATCCACACCGAGGTCACGTCGAAGAGCGCCTCGAAGTCGCTCATCTCCCGGAAGGCGCGGTCCAACGCCTCGTCCGGCACCTCGTGGGCGACCGTGACGTGCGGGTGGTAGTTGAAGCGCAGCTCCTGGGCGAGCACCCCGGAGCGCGCCTGCTCCTCCAGGAGCTCGCACTCGGCGATGCCCTCGGCGAGCGCCACGAACACGACCGGTGAGATCGGCCGGAAGGTCGCCGTGCCCCGCAGGTGGATCCGGAAGGGCGACGTCTCGGCGGCGACCTTCTCGAGGTGCTCCCCCACGGCGGGCAGCAGCGAGGAGTCGACCACCGTCGGACCGACCACGGTGATGTGTGGCGGGATCGCCTCGGCGAGGGGGTCGCCGACGTCTGCTCGGGCTCCCTGCAGGCGGGCGGCGTACGGGTCGGGCACCGCGATGGCGATGCCGATCCGCACCTGGTCGGGGCCGCGGGGAGGGAGGTTCACCGGGCGCCTCGCGGCAGCAGGCCGAAGCGGTCGAAGTACCGGTCGCGGACCCCGCCGGCGATCTCGCGGGCCCGGGCCGCGCCGTCGTCGAGCACCTTGTCGAGCTGCGCCGGGTCGGACAGGTAGGTGTTCGCGCGCTCCTGGAACGGCTCGAGGAAGGCGACGACGGCGTCCGCCAGGTCGACCTTGAGGTAACCGTAGCCGCGACCGTCGTACTCGGCCGCGATGTCGTCGAGCGTCCGTCCGGTGACGGCGGAGAAGATCGTCAGCAGGTTGGAGATGCCCGGCTTCTTCTCCCGGTCGAAGAACACGGCGTAGGAGTCGTCCGCGTCGGTCACCGCTGACTTGATCGCCTTGGCGGCCTTCTTCGGGTCCTCCAGCAGCCAGATGACGCCCTTGCCGCCGGCGTTGGACTTCGACATCTTGGCGGCCGGGTTCTGCAGGTCCTGGATCTTCGCCGTGGCGGTGACGATGTACGGGTCCGGCACGACGGCGGTCCCGGCGCCGAACCGTCCGTTGAGCCGCTCGGCGAGGTCGCGCGTCAGCTCGAGGTGCTGGCGCTGGTCCTCCCCGACGGGGACGAGGTTGGCGTCGTAGACGAGGATGTCGGCCGCCATGAGCACCGGGTAGGTGAACAGGCCCACCGTCGTGCCCTCGGTGCCCTGCTTGGCGGACTTGTCCTTGAACTGCGTCATCCGGCTCGCCTCGCCGAACCCGGTCTGGCAGCTCAGCAGCCAGGCGAGCTCGGTGTGCTCCGGCACGTGCGACTGCACGAAGAGCGTCGAGCGCTCCGGGTCGACGCCACCCGCGAGGTACTGGGCGGCCGTGGCACGCGTGCGCTCACGCAGCGCTACCGGGTCGGGGTTGACCGTCAGGGCGTGCAGGTCCACGACGCAGTAGAGCGCGTCGTAGTCGTCCTGCAGTGCGACCCACTGGGTCAGGGCACCGAGATAGTTGCCCAGGTGCAGGGAGGTGTCGGTCGGCTGCATGCCGGACAGGATGCGGGGCCGGGGCGTCGTCGGCGCGCCCGGGGTGACGTCGGACATGGGGCTCATTCTGGCAGGAGGGACGGGCGGTCCGGAAAACGCCCGTGCTGTCGATGGCGACGGTGTCACGTCGCCTCGTCGTCGAAGGGAACAGGTCGCGCCGGCGACGCGTCGGCCGCCGCCGCGGCGGCTGTCGGGGTCGCTGCGTCGGCGTAGCCCGCGGTGCGCCGCGTCGTCCGCGGAGCCGGCTCGTCGTCGAGCAGGGCCTCCTTGACGATGCGTCGTGGGTCGTACTGGCGCGGGTCGAGCTTCTGCCAGTCGACGTCCCTGAGCTCGTCGCCGAACTCGTGGTCCATGCGCTCCTTGGCGCTGCGCAGCGCCACCTTGCCCTGGCGCACCAGGGCCGCGAGCTGCCCGGCGTAGTGCGGCAGCCGCTCGGGCCCGATGAGCACGAGCGCGAGCACCACGATGACGATCAGCTCGCCACCGTTGATCCCGACGAAGTTCACGGCCGACAGCCTAGCCCGCGACGGACGTCGTCCGACACCGGGTCATTCGCTGGACCGTTCCTGGAGGACGACCCGCACGTCACGCTCGTCCTCCCCGGTGCGGACGGTCAGGTTGACGGCGTCACCCGCCTGCGCGGCACGGATCGCGACGATCAGCTCGTCGCTCTGCGACACCGGCCGGCCGTCGATCGCCAGGATGACGTCGCCGGCACGGATGCCGGCCAGGTCGGCGGGGCCGCCGTCCGTCACCGGGGCGTTGCCGTCCTGGGGCTCCTCGGCGACCTTGACCCCCTCGCCGGTGTAGCTCGTGTCGAGCAGCACGCCGATGACCGGGTACGTCGCCTCCCCCGACGCGATGAGCTGCTCGGCCGTGGTGCGCACCTGGTTGGCGGGGATCGCGAACCCGAGGCCGATGCTGCCCGTGGCCTGCATCGCGCCCGGGGGCTGCGCGATGGCCGAGTTGATGCCGATCACCTCCCCGGCGGCGTTGACCAGCGGCCCGCCGGAGTTGCCGGGGTTGATGGCGGCGTCCGTCTGGATCGCGTCGATGAACGCGGTCGTCGCCTGGTCGCCGGCCTGGACGGGGCGGTGCAGCGCGCTGACGATCCCGCTCGTGACCGTCGAGTCGAGCCCGAGCGGCGCCCCGACGGCGAGCACCTCGTCGCCGACCACCACGTCGTCGGAGTCGCCCAGCACGAGCGGCGTGAGGTCCTCGACGTCGATCCGCACGACGGCCAGGTCGTAGTCGGAGGTCCGACCCACGACCTCCGCCTCGTGCTCGCTGCCGTCGGCCAGGACGACGACGACGTCACCGCCGCGCGCCCCACCGGCCACGACGTGGTCGTTCGTCACGATGTAGCCGTCGGACCGCAGCACGAAGCCGGAGCCGCTCGACGCGCTCCCGTCACCACCGGTCACCTCGAACGACACCACGGAGGGGAGCACCTCGGCCGCCGTCGCCGCCACCGTGCCCTCCGCGCGGTCGAACCCGGACGCACCGGTCTCGCCCCTGGCGGCGGGGAGCTGCACGACGGGCGAGTCGTCCGACGTCGCGTCCGCGACCCGGTCGCCGGCGAACCCGCCCACGAGCCCGACCAGCAGGGCGAGGACGAGGATGCCGGCGACACGGCCGCCGCCGAGACGCGCCCGGGCGGCCGCCGGACGGTCCCGCCGTGCCCCGTCCGCGGACGACGGCGGAGCCGAGGGCGACGGCACGGGCGCGACACCGGGCGTGGCACCGGGCGACGTCGGAGCCGGCGGCAGGTACGGTCCGGGCAGCGCGGGACGCGCCGCGGGCGACGGTGCGCCGTACGGCGGCGGACCAGCCGGTGGCGCCGGGGCGGGCGCCGGAACAGGATCCGGTCGCCGGGCCGGCGGGTCGGGCGTCGCGAAGAGGTCCGAGGGGTCCTGGTGCGTCATGGGCGGGTGAGTGCTCCTGTCACGGTGGACCAGCCACGGGTGATCCGCGGCAGGACCCCCGCATCGTAGTCGGCGTCGGGGAAGGCGGACACGACGTCGACCAGCACGTCCTGGGGGGCGTCCGTGGTCGCCTCGACCACCGTGTCACCCGCCTGCCAGGCGACGTGCCAGGGGTCGCGCATGAGCACGTGCACGCCGTCGCGGCCCGGGACGTCCAGGGTGCTCGCGCCCCCGCCGAGGCCTCCGAGCTGCCCGGGACGTTCACGCACGACCACGGTGCCCTCGGGACCCGTCAGCTCGATCTCGACGACCTCGCCGTCGGTCCGCACGCCGGTGAGCTGGTACCCGTCCGGCAGCGCCCCCGGCGAGACGTAGTCGTCGGGCACGACGTCGCTCGACACGCTCGCCGACACCTCGTCCGTCCCGGCGAGCATGCTGAGGGCCGCGGCACGCGACGTCTCGGGGGCCACGACGGGCGCCTGGCCGAGCACGAACAACGCGCAGCCCAGCACGCCGACGCCCCCGACCCCCGCCACGGCGATCCGGCGACGACGACGGCGGCGGGCCGACCCGGCGATGTCGCCGGTGAGGGTGGTCCGCCAGGCCTCGGGCGTCTGCCACGTGGTGTCACGGTCCGGCGCCCGCAGCGGGTCCTGCTCCGCCGACGGGATGGACGCGGACAGCGCGAGCAGACGTTCGGTGAGCTCCGCCGTCGGCGTCACGTCGCAGGCCTGGGAGAGCCGACGGCGGGACGCCCGCGCTGCCTCGAGCTCGGCCGCGCACAGCGGGCACGCGGCGACGTGGCAGAGGGCGCGGTCGGTCTCGGCCGGCCCCAGCTGACCGTCCGCGAGCGCGCTCACCAGGTCTCCGAGGTGGCCGCTCATCGCACCACCTCGGCGCGGCGGTGCTCCAGCGCGTCCCGGAGCTGGGCACGTGCCCGGTGGATCCGTGACCGCACGGTGCCGATCTTGATGCCCAGCGTGACCGCGATCTCCTCATAGCTGAGGCCCTCGATGTCGCACAGGACGACGGCGGCACGGTACTCGGGGCGCAGTGCGTCGAGCGCCGCCTGGACGTCGTGGTCGAGGTGGGCGTGCTCGTACCCCCGCTCCGGGCGGGCGCGGTCGTCGGTCGCCTCGACCCGGGAGGCGTCCTCCCCCATGACCTCGAACCGGATGCGCTTCTTGCGCCGGACCTGGTCCAGGAAGAGGTTGGTGGTGATGCGGTGCAGCCAGCCCTCGAACGTGCCGGGCGTGTAGCTCGACAGCGACCGGAAGACCCGCAGGAACGTCTCCTGCGTCAGGTCCTCCGCGTCCTGCTTGTCGCCCGTGAGACGGTAGGCGAGGCGGTACACGCGTGCCGAGTGCTCGCGCACGATCTGGTCCCACGTCGGGGGGACCCACTCCGCGGCGGACGGTGCGGAGGGGTCGGTGCGGGCAGTGCTCTCGGTCATCAAGGCCATCGTCCCATGCGAACGTGTGAGCACCCTGGGTGGTTCCCACGTACGATCGGGCGCAGCAATTCGAGGGGGCCGCCATCACCACCGGGGTCGGTGCCCAGGACGACCCGACGGCCGCCTGGGCCTTCAGCGAGACGTACCTCACCGAGGACGTGACGCTCCTGCGCGCCCGGGAACGGGCCGCGGAGCTGGGCTGCCCCGCCGTCTCCCCCGGCACCGGCGCCCTGCTGCAGGTGGTGGCCTCGGCCCTGCGTGCCCGTGCCGTCGTCGAGATCGGTACCGGCAGCGGCGTCGCCTCGCTGTGGTTGCTGCGCGGGATGGCCCCGGACGGGGTTCTCACGACGATCGACCCCGAGTCGGAGCACCAGCGCGCCGCGAAGCTGGCCTACGCCGAGGAGGGGGTCCCCGCGCACCGCACCCGCACGATCGTACGGCCGCCGCTGGACGTGCTGCCCCGCCTGACGGACGGCGCCTACGACCTGGTGCTGGTGACCATCGACCCGCACGCGTACGCGGAGTACGTGGAGGCCGCGGTGCGGCTCCTGCGTCCCGGTGGGGTGCTCGTCGTCGTGGACGCGCTCCCGGCGGGTCGGGTCGCCGACGGCGACCGGCACGACGACGGGACCACGCTGGTGCGCCGACTCGCCTACGCCGTGCGTGAGGACGACCGTCTCACCACCGCCATGGTGCCGGTGGGCGCCGGCACGCTGCTGGCGGTGCGCCGGTAGCGACCGGCACGCACGACGGGTGCGGAGCGGGAATCCCGCTCCGCACCCGTGAGATCGTGCGCCTTCAGCCCGGGTGGACTCAGCCGGTGACGGCCTGGAGGGCCTCGCCCAGCTCGCCGGCCTCGGTCGCGTTCAGCTCGACGACCAGGCGACCGCCGCCCTCCAACGGGACCCGCATGACGATGCCGCGTCCCTCCTTGGTGACCTCGAGCGGTCCGTCGCCCGTCCGCGGCTTCATCGCAGCCATGTGTGGCTCTCCATTTCCGTTGTCCGGTTCACTAGCCCCAACCACCCCAGCCCTCGCCCGTCGCCCCCGGCGACGGATCGACGCCACCGGCACGGCCGCGCAGGTTGAGGCGTGTCTCACCATTCTACTGCGGGCGTGGTGCGGTCCCGTCACGCCATTCCGCGCGTTGCCGCGCGCGGCGGCGCCTCGTCGCGCACGGCGGCCACCATGTCGAGCGCCTGCCGGGAGGCGGCCACGTCGTGGGTCCGGAACACGCGCGCCCCGTGCCACGCCGCGAGGGCCGTCGCGGCGAGCGTGCCGGGCAGCCGGTCGTCGGGGGCGAGCCCGAGGGTCTCGCCGACGAAGTCCTTGCGGCTCAGCGCCATGAGGACCGGGTGGCCGAGCCGGGCCAGCTCCTCCGTGCGGCGCAGCAGGTGCAGCGAGTGCCAGGTGTTCTTGCCGAAGTCGTGCGTCGGGTCGACCAGCACCGACGACGGCGGCACCCCGCACGCGACGGCTCGGGCGGCGGCGCGGCGCAACGTCCCCACGACGTCGTCCGTGACGCCGTCGCGCGGGTCGCGCGCCGCGGTGCCGTCCTCAGGACCGCCTGGGCCGTCGGTCGCCGTCGGGTACTCCACGCGCCACGGGTCGGTGCGCGGCACCGCACCGCCGGTGTGGGAGCAGACCACGCCGACCCCGGCGCGGCCCGCGACCTCCACGAGCTGCGGGTCGTGGCCGGCCCACGTGTCGTTGAGCAGGTCGGCACCGGCCTCGACGGCCGCGCGGGCGACGTCCGCGCGCCAGGTGTCCACGCTGATCAGCAGGTCCGGCAGCTCCGCACGCACCCGGGCCACGAACGGCACGACACGGTCGATCTCCTCCGCGACGCCGACCTCGGGGCCGACGCCGGCACGCACACCACCGACGTCGAGCACGGCCGCCCCGTCCTCCTGGGCGCGGTGCGCGGCGGCGAGCGCGGCGGCGTCGTCGGTGTACCGGGCGGGCGCGTAGAACGAGTCGGTGGTGCGGTTGACGATGGCCATGACCACCGGGCGCACGGCGCCGTCGTCGTCACGACCGACCTCCCGGCCGCGGAGCACCAGCGGCGCCCCGGCGGGCGGGATCACGCGCGGAACTCGGCCGCGAGCGCCCGGCCCCGCTCCACCACGTACGCCACCGCGTCGTCCGCGGAGTCGGTCAGGTGCAGCAGGTCGAGGTCGGTGGGGCTGACCATCCCGCGGTCGACGACGGCGGTCCGCACCCACTCGAGCAGCCCGCTCCAGTACTCGGTCCCGACCAGCACCAGGGGGAAGCCGGTGACCTTGTGCGTCTGGACGAGGGTGATCGCCTCGAAGAGCTCGTCGAACGTCCCGAACCCGCCGGGCAGCACGATGAACCCCTGGGCGTACTTGACGAACATCGTCTTGCGGGCGAAGAAGTACCGGAAGCTCACGCCGCGGTTGACGTACTCGTTCATGCCCTGCTCGAAGGGCAGCTCGATCCCCAGCCCGATCGACGTCCCGCCGGCGTCCGAGGCGCCCTTGTTGGCGGCCTCCATGATGCCGGGCCCGCCACCGGTGATCACGGCGTAGCCCGCGTCGACCAGCCGGCGACCCACCTCCACGGCGAGGACGTAGTCCGGGTGGTCGCTGCGCGTGCGGGCGGAGCCGAAGACGGAGACGGCGGGACCGACCTCGGCCAGGGCGCCGAACCCCTCGACGAACTCGGCCTGGATGCGCATGACCCGCCACGGGTCCGAGTGCACCCAGTCGCTCCCGTCACCGGGGGCCAGCAGCCGCTGGTCGGTGGTCGTGTCGGGGATCTCGGTGCCGCGCAGCAGCACGGGTCCCTTGCGGTAGCCCCGCCCGGTCTGCTGGACGCCCTCGTCGGTACGCTCGCTCATGGGGCAGACACTACGCACCACGCAGCCAGGTGCGCAGCGCGTCGCGGCAGACGGTGAGCTCCCGCACCGGGACCCGCTCGTCGTCGGCGTGGGCGAGCGACGGGTCCCCCGGCGCGAAGTTCACCGCCGGGATGCCCAGCTCGGCGAACCGGGCGACGTCGGTCCACCCGAACTTGGGCTTCGGCTTCCCGCCGGTGAGCGCCAGCACGGCGGCGGCGAACTCGGCGGCGAGCGGGTCGTCGAGCCCCGGGCGCGCGGCGGGCGAGGCGTCCGTGACCGTCACGTCGTAACCGTCGAAGAGCTCCCGGACGTGGGACTCCGCCTCCGCGAGGTCCCGCGACGGCGCAAAACGGTAGTTGACGGACACGGTGCAGGAGTCCGGCACGACGTTGCCTGCGATGCCACCACGGATCCCGACGGCGTTCATGCCCTCGCGGTAGACGAGCCCGTCGACCTCGACCTCTGCCGCCTCGTACGCGGACAGGCGCTCGAGCACCGGCGCCGCGGCATGGATCGCGTTCTCGCCGCGCCAGGACCGGGCCGAGTGGGCCGCCACGCCCCGCGTGCGCACGTCCACCCGGATCGTGCCCTGGCAGCCACCCTCGATGTCGGCGGACGTCGGCTCGCCCAGGACGGCGAAGTCCCCGGCGAGCAGCTCGGGGTGGTTCCGCGCCAACCGGCCGAGCCCGCTCTTGGACTCCTCGACCTCCTCGTGGTCGTAGAACACGTAGGTGAGGTCGACGACGGGCTCGGTGCTCTGCTCGTGGCCCTGCCGTCCCAGCTCGACGGCGAGCGCCAGCATGACGGCGATGCCCGCCTTCATGTCCACGGTGCCGCGGCCCCACAAGACACGGTCGTCGCCCGTGCCCTCCAGCCGCGTCGGCAGGTTGGGCGGGTCGGCGAGCGGCACGGTGTCGAGGTGCCCCGCCAGCACGACCCGGCGGTCCCGACCGAGCAGCGTGCGCGCGACGACGGCATCGCCGTCGCGGGTGACCTCCAGGTGCGGCTGCTCGCGCAGCAGCGCCTCCACGGCGTCCGCCAGCGCCTTCTCGTCGCCCGAGACGGACTCGATGTCGCACACCGCGGCCAGCACGTCGACGAGGTCGGACGCGGGAACCGTCGCGGGGTCGAACAGGCCGGGGGCGAAGCGGTTCTGCTGGCTGGTCACCCGTTCATCCTGCCACCTCGCGCCGATAGGCTGGTGCCATGACGACGCCCACCACCTCCTCCCGTCCTGCCTGGGGCCTCGGCCTGGCGACCGTGGCCGACGACGGCACGACGCTCGACGTCTGGTACCCCGCGCCGCGGGTCGGGCACGCGCCCGACGACGTCGACGTCCCCGTCGAGCTCTCCGCCCTCTCCCAGCGCGACGACGCCCGGCGCGTGGACGTGTCCGTGGTCCGGACCGAGATCGACCTCGACGCCCCGCCGGTGGACGCCGCGGACGCCTACCTGCGCCTGCACCTGCTGTCGCACCGTCTCGTGACGCCGCACGGGCTGAACCTCGACGGGCTCTTCGGCCGGCTCACCAACGTCGTGTGGACGTCCCACGGCCCGTGCAGCGTGGAGGGCTTCGAGCTGACACGGCTGCGCCTGCGCGCCTCGACGGACCGGCCGCTGACGGTGTACGGCATCGACAAGTTCCCGCGCATGGTCGACTACGTCGTCCCGACGGGCGTCCGCGTGGCCGACGCCGACCGCGTGCGGCTCGGCGCGCACCTGGCCGAGGGCACCACCGTCATGCACGAGGGCTTCGTGAACTTCAACGCGGGCACGCTCGGCGCCTCGATGATCGAGGGCCGGGTCTCGGCCGGGGTCGTCGTCGGTGACGGTTCCGACGTCGGCGGCGGCGCCTCGATCATGGGCACCCTGTCCGGCGGTGGCAAGGAGATCATCTCGATCGGCGAACGGTGCCTGCTCGGGGCCAACGCCGGGCTCGGCATCGCGCTCGGCGACGACTGCGTGGTCGAGGCCGGTCTGTACGTCACGGCCGGCACCAAGGTCACCGTGCTCGACGACATGGGCGACGAGGGCGAGCCGCGCGTGGTCAAGGCCGTCGAGCTGTCCGGCCGCAGCAACCTGCTGTTCCGCCGCAACTCGCGCACGGGCGCGGTCGAGGTGCTGTCCCGCGCCGCGGGCGTGGAGCTCAACGCTGCGCTGCACGCCAACTGATGGCCCGGCGACGGCGCTCCGCCGCCGGTTCGGCGGGCGCCGTCGCCGCCATCCTGGTGGTCGGGGTGCTCGCTACGGGCAGCGTCGTCTGGTATCTCTCAGACCGTGAGCCCGCGCTGTCGCGCCAGCGGTGCGCCGCGGAGCTCGACGGCACCTCCTGGTACCTGACGCCCGTCCAGGCGCAGAACACGGCCCTCGTCGTCGGCACGTCGATCCAGCGCGACCTGCCGGCGCGGGCCGGCACGATCGGTGTGGCGACCGCGCTGCAGGAGTCCAGCCTGGTCAACATCGACTACGGCGACCGCGACTCGTTGGGGCTGTTCCAGCAGCGTCCTTCCCAGGGATGGGGCAGCCCGGCCGAGATCATGGACCCCGTGTACTCCACGAACACGTTCTACGCGGGCCTCGAGGACGTCGAGGGCTGGGAGCAGCTGGAGGTCACGGTCGCCGCACAGGCGGTCCAACGCTCGGCGTTCCCGGACGCCTACGCCCAGCACGAGACGCTCGCCCGGGCGTGGACGTCGTCCCTGACCGGCCATTCCCCCGGGTCCGTGACCTGCGAGCTGTTCGCGGTCACCGAGGACGAGCCCGTCGACCTCGCCGAGCGCCTCGCGCGCGACCTGGGCGTGCCGTCCTCCGCCCTGACCGACGACGGGCAGACCGGCGCAGGGCAGGCGACGACCGTCGACGCGACGGTCCTGCGCTACGAGGACCCCGAGCGGTCGGTCTGGGCGGTGGCCCACTGGGCGGTGGCGACGGCGAGCCGCACCGACGTCGTCGAGGTCCGTGCCGGGGACCTGGTCTGGACCCGCGACGCGGCCGACTGGACACCGCTCGACGGCGGTGCCGACGACGGACCGGCGGCCGGCACGGTGCAGATCACCGTGGTCACCCCCGCCCAGTGACGAGGTAGCGCACCCCGCACGGTGGAAGCCGGGTATCGGGTCCTGGGCACGGTCGTCAACCCCGAAGTGGAGGGCGCGCAGCGCCCGTGAACGCGACCGTGCCCAGGACCCGATACCCGGCGGAGCGCTACCGCGCGGGGCGTACGCTCGTGGGAACCAGTTCTACGTCAGCGGTTCTCGAACGAGACGTAGTCGCGCGCCGTCGGCCCCGTGTAGATCTGGCGGGGGCGACCGATCTTGGTCTGCGGGTCCTTGGACATCTCGCGCCACTGGGCGATCCAGCCGGGCATGCGGCCCAGCGTGAACAGCGGCGTGAACATCGCCGGGGAGAAGCCCATGGCCTGGTAGATGAGGCCGGTGTAGAAGTCGACGTTCGGGTAGAGCTTGCGCTCGACGAAGTAGTCGTCGCTCAGGGCGATCTCCTCGAGGCCGCGGGCGATGTCCAGCAGCTCGTCCTTCGCACCCAGCTCGTCGAGCACCGCGTCGGCGTGCTTCTTGACGATGGCGGCCCGCGGGTCGTAGCTCTTGTAGACGCGGTGGCCGAAGCCCATCAGCCGGACGCCGTCCTCCTTGTTCTTGACCTTCTTCATGAAGGTCTCGACGGAGTCGTCGCCGGAGCGGATCTTCTCGAGCATGAGCAGCACGGCCTCGTTGGCCCCACCGTGCGACGGCCCGGACAACGCGTTGATCCCCGCCGACACCGAGGCGTACAGCGTCGCGTTCGACGAGCCCACGATCCGGACCGTCGACGTCGAGCAGTTCTGCTCGTGGTCGGCGTGCAGGATGAGCAGCTTGTCCATCGCCGAGACGACCGTCGGGTTCGCCTCCCACTCCTCGTAGGGGCGGGCGAACGTCATGCGCAGGAAGTCGTCGACGTAGCCGCGCGCCGCGTCCGGGTAGAGCAGCGGCTCGTCGCGCATCGAACGGTGCACGTACGAGGTGATCGTGCGGATCTTGGCGAGGATGAGCACGGTGGCCAGCTCGACCGCCTCGTCGTCGTGCGGGTCCAGCGACTCCGGGTAGTACGTGGCGAGCGCGTTGACGGCCGAGGCCATGATCGCCATCGGGTGCCCGCCCCGGGGGAAGGTGCCGAGGAAGGTGCGGAACGCCTCGGGCACGAGGGTGTGCCGGTTGATGCGGTCGGTGAACGCCTCGAGCTGCTCGGCCGAGGGAAGCTCGCCGTGGATGAGGAGGTAGGACACCTCGAGGAACGACGAGCTGTCCGCGAGCTGCTCGATCGGGTACCCGCGGTAGCGCAGGATGCCCTGGTCACCGTCGATGTAGGTGATCGTCGACTCGCAGGACGCGGTGTTCGTGAAGCCGGGGTCGACCGTGACCATCCCCGTCTCCTTGAGCAGGGACGAGACGACGATGCCGTCGTTCCCCTCGGTGGCCGGCACCACGGGCAGGGTACGTGCCTCGCCGCCGACGGTGAGCTCGACCGTGGGGGTCTGCTGGGTGGACGTCATTTCTTCCTTCCCTGACGGGCCACCGCGACCCCGTCGTCGGGGCCCGGGACACGTGAACTCATGGCAATGTCATGGACTACCGCACGGGACCACCTGAGGGCGTCTCCGCAGGGCAGCCTCGGCCTGCGGATAAAACTACCCTCCCGATCCCATGCGGCTCCAATCCCTGCGTCAAGGTGATGTGATGCGTGCCACAGCAGTCGAGACGTCGTCGTCGCTGGCCGTCAACGCCACCCGGACGTGCCGGGCGCCCGCCGCTCCGTAGAACTCCCCCGGACCGACGAGCACCCCGCGCCCCGCGAACCAGCGGGCCAGCTCGCGTGACGCCGTCGGACCTGCGGCGTCGTCGGGCGAGCGCGTCCACAGGTAGAGCCCGGCCTGCGAGTCGTCGACGACGAACCCCGCCTCCCGCAGCGCCGGGAGGAGGGCCTCACGGCGGCGGCCGTACCGTGCGCGCTGCGCCGCCACGTGCTCATCGTCACCCAGGGCGGCGATCATCGCCGCCTGGACGGGCGCCGGGACGATCATGCCGAGGTGCTTGCGGGTGGCGACCAGGTCGGCCACCAGCGCCGGGTCGCCGGCGACGAACGCCGCCCGGTACCCGGCGACGTTCGACTGCTTCGACAGCGAGTACGCCACGAGCAGGCCGTCGTGTGAGCCGCCGCACACCCGCGGGTCGAGCAGGCTGGGCACCCGGCTGGTGCCCCCGGCGCCGACCCACCGCGGCTCCCAGGGCAGCTCGGCGTAGCACTCGTCGCTCACGACGACGGCGCCGATGTCGCGGGCGGCGGCCACGACGGCGCGCAGGTGCTCGACGTCGGCCACCGCGCCGGTGGGGTTGGACGGCGAGTTGACCCACACCAGGCGCACGTCGCCGCGCCCGGCCCACGTGGCGACGTCGTCGGCCGGCAGCGCGGTGGCGCCGGCGAGCCGCGCACCGACGTCGTAGGTCGGGTACGCCGTCGCGGGGTGCACGACGACGTCGCCCGCCCCGAGCCGCAGCAGGCTCGGCAGGAGGCCCACCAGCTCCTTGGAGCCGACGGTGGGCATGACACCGGCGGGGTCCAGCGACGGCACGCCACGGCGCCGTGCGAACCAGGAGGCGACGGCCTCGCGCAGGGCGGCGGTGCCGTACGTCGCCGGGTACCCGGGGGCGTCCGCGGCGCCGGCGAGGGCACCGCGGACGACCTCCGGGGTCGGGTCGACGGGCGTGCCGACCGAGAGGTCGACCATCCCGCCCGGGTGGGCGGCCGCCGTCGCGCGGACGTCGTCCAGCGTGTCCCACGGGTAGGCGAGGGACCTGAGGTCGGCGAGTCCCATACGTGCGACGAGGGCGCTCAGGCCTGCGGGGGCAGGCCGGCGATCATCGGGTCGTCCTTCTCGATGACCCCCATCTTCGCCGCGCCCCCGGGCGAGCCCAGGTCGTCGAAGAACTCGACGTTCGCGCGGTAGTAGTCCTTCCACTCCTCGGGGACGTCGTCCTCGTAGTAGATGGCCTCGACGGGGCACACCGGCTCGCAGGCGCCGCAGTCGACGCACTCGTCCGGGTGGATGTACAGGGAGCGGGAACCCTCGTAGATGCAGTCCACGGGACACTCCTCGATGCACGCCCTGTCCTTGACGTCGACGCACGGCTGAGCGATCACGTAGGTCACTGCAGTTCCCTTTCGGTGACGGGGATGGAGCGAGCTCCGGGGTGGTACTGGGGGCACTCTAGTATCGCTCACGTGACTGACCGGCATGCGCTCCCCGGATCGTCCGACTGGCGAGACTGGCCCGTCGGCACGCGGGCCGTGGTCCGCCGTCGCCTCAGCCCCGCGGAGGCCGCCGCGACCGGGCGACGCTGGACCGACGTCATCGGCGTCGTCGTCGCGGTGGACGGCGCCGGCGTCACCCTGCGCCGGGACCCCGCCCGGCGCGACTCGCCCGGGGCGGGGACCGAGGTCCGGGTGGCCGCCGACGACGTCGCGGCCGCCCGGCCCCTGCCGCCCCGCCCGGAGCGACGGGCCCCCCGAGCACGCTGACGCGCACTACACCGGCGCGGGCACGACCTCGACGTCGGAGGACGTCAGCCCGACGACGACGGCGCCGCCCGTGCAGCGCTCGACCAGCACCGCCGGCCACCCCGGAGCCAGCGGGACGCGCTCGACGGCCTGGCGGTCTCCGGCACCGTCACGGCGAGGGACGCGGCCGTCCTGCCGCACGCCGTCGGCGGCGTGGAAGAACGCGTGGGCCGACCCGTTGCGCTCCAGCGAGGCCACGACCAGCTCGAGGTCGCGCACCACCTTGCGCAGCGCCGGCGCCACCCAGGCGGCGTTCTGGGAGACCATCGCCTCGGTGCGCGCCGGGTCCGTCAGGGCCACCCGCGTCCCGTCGCGGAAGCTCCCCGCCGCCAGCCCGAGCGCCACGGCCCGCACGGGCGCGCCGGCGACGGCGTTGAGGAGCTGCGTGGCGAGCACGTGCGGCACGTGGCTGACGAGCGCCGCGGCCTCGTCGTGCACGTCGTCGGCCAGCACCGCTGCCGTGCCGGCGCACGAGCCGGTCACCAGAGCGAGGACCGTCGCCAACCGGCCGGGGTCCGTCCCGTCGTCGACGGTCACGGCCCACCGCACCCCGTCGAGCAGCGCGGCGTCGGACGCGTCGAACCCGCTGCGCTCCGTCCCCGCCATGGGGTGCGCGCCGACGTAGCGTCCGGCCAGGCCCGCGGCGGCCATCTCCGCCCGGACCGGGCCCTTGACGCTGCCCACGTCGGTGACGGTGGCGGCCGCAGGCGCGTGCTCCGCCACGTCGGCCGCCACCGTGGCCATCGCCCGCAGCGGCGTCGCCAGCACGACGAGCGAGGCGTCGGCCACGCACCCGGCGACGTCGTCGGCGACGGTCAGGCCCGCCCGGCGCGCGGCCGCACGCGTGGCGGGCGAGACGTCCGTGGCCACCACGTCGACGTCGCGCGCCGCCAGCAGCCGCGCCAGGGACCCGCCGATGAGACCGAGCCCGACGACGGCGACCGGTCCGGGCGCGACGCCCACGGCGCTCACCACAGCAAACCCTCCTCGACGACGGCGGCCGGGTCGTCGGCCCGCACGCTGCCGGCCGGGGCGTGGTCGGCGAGCCGGCCGTCCAGCCCGCCCTCGCCCGGCGCCGCCGGGTACGCACCCAGCACCTTCAGGGCGTCACCGGCGGCCAGCAGGTCGCCGAACAGGTCGCGCACCTCCGGCTCCCAGGGCGCCGCGTCGAGCGTCACGACGAACACGTACTGACCCTCGCGGGCCTTCAGCGGCCGCGTGACCAGGCTCGACATGTTCACGCCGCGGGCACCGAAGGCGTCCGTGATGCGCGCCAGCACCCCGGGGCCGGTGACCACGGGCGTGATCGCGACCATCGTGCGCCACGTGCCGTCGTCGTGCCCGCGACCTGACGCGAACCGGCCGCCGGCTCGCGCGCGGCGGTCCAGGACGGCGAACCGCGTCCGCGCGCCGGGGTGGTCCTCGACGGCCTCGGCGAACGTCTCCAGCCCGTACAGCTCGCCGCAGAGCCGCGGGCCGAACGCCACCTGGTGCACGCCGACGTCGCGGCAGGCCGCCCCGTTGGACGCGGCCGGCACCTCGACGAGCCCGTGCCGGGCCACGAAGCGGCGGCACTGCGCCAGGCCGTGCGGGTGCGCGGTCGCCTCGCGGAGCGCGCCGTGCCCCGGGCGGACGAACGCGTCGAACGACACGTCGAGCACGACCTCGTCGACGGCGACGACGTCCGCACTGGCCAGCAGCACGTCCAACGAGGGCATGACGTGGCCCTCGACGGAGCTCTCGATCGCGACGACGCCCACCTCCGCCGTGCCGGACGACACGGCGTCGTGCACGTCGCCGACCGTCGTCAACGGCAGGCTGTGGAGCGCATCGACGCCCAGGCGCCCCGCCCACGTGCGGACCGCCTGGTGCGTGAAGGTGCCCTCGGGCCCCAGATAGGCGACCCTCACTCGCCCGCCCACCGGGGACGCAGGCTGCGCGGTCCCGGCTCGAACCGCTCGCCGGGGAGCACGGCCAGGGTGCGGTGCGCGACCGTCCGCACGTCGAGCTCGGCCACCAGAGCGTCCAGCACATCCGACTCCGGGCAGCGGAACGACGTGAGGAAGACGTGCGGCCCGTCGGCGGAGGGACGGCTGCGCAGGTGCTGCAGGTCCACACCCGCCTCGGCCAGGACACCCAGCGTCTGGCGCAGGGAACCGCGATGATCGTCCGACGGGCCGAACGCGAGCCACACCTGGGCGCCGCCGTCGAACCGGGGCAGGGACGGGGAGGCCTGCAGCAGCCCGTACCAGACCGGTCCTTGGGCGGCGACCCGCTCGCTGCCGGGCACCTCGACCCAACTGGCCGGGACGCGGGACCGCTCGACGACCAGCGACCCGTGCTCGCCGGCCAGGGCGGCGCGCTCGGCCACGGGCGTGGCCGTCGGGACGAGTCGCGGGCTCACGCCCATCGCCCGCAGGGCGTCAGCGCAGTCCCGCATGCCCGACTCGTCGACCACGACCTGCCCGCCCACGCCGCCGGGCGGGGCCACCCAGACCCACTGCGGGCGGACCGTGGTGGCGGCCGTGACCAGCAGGGCCGGGTCGCCCGCGAGGAGCGCCTGCTCGAGCTCCGGCGAGGGCTGCTCGGGGTGTCCCAGGTGGACGACGGCGGCGAGGTCGTCGATGCTCGCGACGGTGTCGAGGGCCTGGGTCGTCGTGCCCAGGTCCAGCAGCTCGCCGGACTCGTCGCGGACGGCGGACACCACGGTGGAGCCGGCGGCGACACCCGACCAGCCGGCCTCGTGGGCGGCGAGCGCGGCGTGAGCCGACGACTCGCGGGTGGTGCGGCCGAGCATCAGTCGTCCTCCTCGTCGTCCTTCGGCGCCGAGCAGCTCACGGCGTCGTCCGGCTTGTACCGCCAGAAGTCCGACTCGTCCTTGACGAGCTCGCCGTCCTGGTACACCTTGCGGTAGACGGTGATCGCGAACCCTTCCTGCCCGCCGCCGTACGGCTCGCAGTCGGGGCTGCCCGACTTGTCGACCGTCTTGACGGGCACGACGTCCTGCTTGCCCGAGCTCGACTCCTCGACGTCGTAGTACTCCGTCGACCAGATCTTCACGTGGAGCCTGCCGCCGGAGACGTAGCTCTGCATGAGCGCGCCGTACGGGGTGTCGTTCTTGAACTTCATGTCGATCGCGCCGACGTAGATCGTGGCCTCGCGGCCCGCCGGGTATCGGCTGAACCAGTAGCTGTGCTGGCGGTGCTCCACGTCGTCGTAGCCGGCGAAGAAGCCCGCGTTGTAGGTCGTCGTGGCCATCTGCGACAGCCCGCCACCCACGGCGTCGACGTGCACGCCGTTGCTCACCACACCCGCGGCGTAGAACCCGTTCGAGGCGTCGATCGGCGAGAGCGTGTCGATCAGGGAGAACGTCTCCCCGGGCTTGACCAGCGTCTCGTCGACGAGCTCCGCACCGCGGACGAGGTTCTTGGTCCGGACGGGCTCGCTGGTCAGGGGGGTGGAGAACTCCGAGACGACCTCCTTGACGCCCAGCTCCTCGAGCGAGGCGACCGAGTCCTCCGGGTCCTCCTCGACGAGCTCCACGCTCGCCTGCCGCTCCTCGCCCTGCGCCGCCTCCCCGACGGCGGAGGCCACCGCCTCCGGGTCGAGGGTGGTGCCCGCCTCGCCACCGACGATGGTGGGCTCGCCGCCGGAGAACTCGAAGCGGGCATCGTCCGGCTCGCTCAGCAGGTCGTCGGTGCGGTCGATGAGCGCGCTGGTCAGCCGGTCGCCGTCGAGCTCGGCTCGCAGGGCGCCGCCCTCGGGGACGAACGCCGTCGAGCGTGCGAGGACGCGGGCGGGCAGCTCCGGGCTCTGGTCGTCGACGGCCACGGTCACCGGACCGGACACGATCTCCTCGGCGACGGCGAGGGCCGCGTCCGTGGCGTCCTGGTCGATCTGCGGAGGCACGGCCTCGGTCGGCAGGTCCACGGGGCCGGTCGTGACGAGCCACGACGCGACCACCTCGTCCTCGGCGGCGTCGACGACGACCTCGGTCCCGTCGACCGCCTCGGTGGCGGCGGGCTCGCCGTCGGCGAACCGCACGGTGCCGTCCACCGGCTCCGTGGCGAGCGACTCCGCGACGGACGACACGGCCGCGGTCAGCGCGGCGCGGTCGACGTCGAACTCCGGGGCGACCTCCCCCGCGCCCGCGACGTGCTCGACGAGCCGGGCCGGGCTCAGGGAGAACCCGGTGAGCTCGTCCACGGTGGCCTGCGCGTCGAGGGTCAGGCCTGCCTCGGCCGGGTCCAGGGTGCTCGAGACGTCGCCGGCCTGCACCGTGACCGGTTCCGCCGCCCGCGGACCGAGCCCGTCGTCCAGCGCCGCCACCGCGTCGGCCGCGTCGAGGCCTCCGATGTCCACCCCGGCTACGGTGGTACCCGACGGCACGGAGTCGGCCACGAACCACTGCGCCCCGACGTAGAGACCGCCCAGCACGACGACGCCGGCTCCGACGCCGAGGAGCACCTTCGGCCAGCGGCTCGGTGCCCCGTCGCCCTGCAGTCCGTCGAGCGGGGTGCCGCCCGTGGGAGGCGCCCCCTCCCCCGGCGTCGTGGCCGCGTCCGGCGCCGTCGCGGACCCGGTGACCGACGGGATCGCCTCGGTGGGCGGTGCGGACGACGCGCTCGACGGGGAGCGCCCCGCCGCCGCTGCAGCGCGCTGCTGCTCGTAGGCGCGCACCGTCGGCTGGTAGGGGACGTCGGGCTCGTCGGGTGCAGAGGGGGGCACGGGCGCGTGCGGTGCCTCCGGTGACGCAGAGCCGCCCTGCGCGGGCGCGTTCTCGTCGTTCTCGGCCGGCTTGCCCATCGACACGCTCCGTGCTGGTCTCGTGGGGGCCAACCGTGCCCCCCGGGTCAGGTCTGGGCGCGGCAGCACCGCGCGAGATCGAATCCTACTCGGCGCGCCTGGTCGTCACGGCTGCCGTCGGTCGCCGCCGTCCTCGCCCTCGACGTCGACGGCTTCGTGGGCGACGGCCGTGTCCGCGCCGACCTCGTCGGCGACGGCGTCGTCGACGAACCAGGTGCGCGGCAGGAACGCGGTCACCGCGACGAGGACGAGGCCGCCGTAGGTCCAGACGTAGCCGACGGTCTGCGCCGGCACGAGCACGTCGCCTCCGGGACCGGTCGCCGCGAGCACCTGGACGGCGACGAGCCACCCCGCGCCGGCCGCGAGGAGCGTCGCCGTCCCGGACCACGCCCGGCACAGCACCGCCGTGGACAGCGTCAGGGCGAGAGCCATCAGCAGGCCTGTCGGCAACCCTGCCCACTCCGCGCGGTGCGCCACGGTCCCGATCACCCCGACCGCGCCGCCGAGCAGCAGCGCCAGCACGGCGCGGCCCAGCAGGGACCGTCGCCGGGTCGCGGGCGTGGCGGACGCGTGGTGCGGGGCGGACGACACGTCGTACGGGGCGGGCGAGCTCACCGGGCCGAGCCTACCGGCGTCGTCCCGGCCACCGGCACCCGGCGCAGGGACGCGGTCGCCAGGAGGGGGGCGAGCACGCCGTTGCTCAGGGCGTAGCGCGCAAGCACGTGCCGGTCCGCACCGTTCGTCCGACCGGCGTGCTGGACCTGCGTGGCGTGCGCGGCGAGGGCGGCGAGGACCTGGTCGAGCACGGGCGCGACGTCGACCGTGACGCGACCGGACCGCTCGAGCTCCTGCTGCGGCACCGCGACCGGCGGCAGGGCGCCGTCCGGGTCCGCCAGGGCCAGCCCGTGCGCGGCGACGAGCCGGCGGACCGCGGCGTCGTCGCCGAGGGCACGGCGCGCGGCCCGCACGGCCGCCACCGGCTCGACGACCTCCCAGCGTTCCGGGACGGCCCATGGCGTGCCGACGACGGCGGCCGCGGGGTCGGCGGCGAGCTCCAGGGCCCGGACGGTCACCTGGTGCGCGCGCACGTGGTCGGGGTGGCCGTACCCGCCGCCGGCCTCGTAGGTCGCGACGACGGCCGGCCGGCGGGCACGGACGACGCCGGCGAGACGTGCGGCCGCGTCGTCGAGCGGGACCCGCACGAACGCCGTCGGACCGGAGTCCGGTGCCGGGCCGGCGATGCCGGGACGGACCCAGACCATGCCCGAGTCCTCGTAGCGCTCCTGCCCTCCCCCGTCCGCTGTGGGTATGAGATCTCCAGACTGAACGCGTTCAGACCGGTCGATCTCATACCCACAGCGGTCGAGGAACAGGTGGTCGCGGACCCCGAGCGCCTCCAGCGCCGCGGCCAGCTCACGTTCTCGGTGCGCGGCCAGCGCCGGCCCGTCCCCCTCGAGCCGGGCGAGACCGGTGGGGTGCGACGGGGTGTCGATCACCTCGCCGCGCTCGCCGCGTGTGCAGGTCACCAGGGTCACGGGCGCCGTCGCCGCCCAGGTGGCCAGCAACGCCCCGGTCGCGAGGGACTCGTCGTCCGGGTGCGCGTGGACCGCCAGGAGGGTGCCGTCCGGGCGCACCGGTCCCGCCGGGACCACCGGGCTCAGCCGCGCTTGGCCCGCGCCGTCGCCCGTGCGCGCGCCGTGGCGTCGAGGTTGACCTTGCGGATCCGGACGATCTCCGGGGTGATCTCCACGCACTCGTCCTCGGCCGTGAACTCGAGGGACTCCTCGAGCGTGAGCTTCTTCGGCGGCACGAGGTTCTCGAAGCTGTCGGCGGTCGAGGACCGCATGTTCGTCAGCTTCTTCTCCTTGGTGATGTTGACGTCCATGTCCTCGTTGCGCGAGTTCTCGCCCACGATCATGCCCTCGTAGACCTCCTGGGTGGGGTCGACGAAGAACGTCCCGCGCTCCTGCAGGTTGATCATGGCGAACGGCGTCACGACGCCGGCGCGGTCGGCGACCAACGAGCCCGTCGAGCGGGACTCGATCGGGCCGTGCCACGGCTCGTAGCCCTCCGCGTACGAGGACGCGATGCCGGTGCCGCGCGTGTCGGTGAGGAACCGGGTACGGAACCCGATGAGGCCCCGGGCCGGGACCACGAACTCCATGCGCACCCAGCCGGTGCCGTGGTTCGCCATCGTCTCCATGCGCCCCTTGCGAGCGGCCAGGAGCTGGGTGACGGCCCCGAGGTACTCCTCCGGCACGTCGATCGTCATGCGCTCCATCGGCTCGCACGTCTTGCCGTCGATCTGCTTGGTGACGACCTGCGGCTTGCCGACCGTGAGCTCGAAGCCCTCCCGGCGCATCTGCTCGACGAGGATCGCCAGCGCCAGCTCGCCGCGTCCCTGCACCTCCCAGGCGTCGGGACGGTCGGTGGGCAGCACGCGCAGCGACACGTTGCCGACGAGCTCGGCGTCGAGGCGGTCCTTGACCTGGCGGGCCGTGACCTTGTGCCCCTTGCCGCCCTTGCCCGCGAGCGGCGAGGTGTTGATGCCGATGGTCATCGAGATCGCCGGGTCGTCGACGGTGATCAGGGGCAGCGGACGCGGGTCGTCCGGGTCGGTGAGCGTCTCGCCGATCATGATGTCGGAGATCCCCGCCACCGCGACGATGTCGCCCGGACCTGCCGACTCGGCGGGAACCCGGGTGAGGGCCTCGGTGCGCAGCAGCTCGGTGATCCGCACCTGGCCCAGCGTGCCGTCGTGCCGCGCCCACGCGACCGTCTGCCCCTTGCGCAGCGTGCCGTTGAAGACGCGCAGCAGGGCGAGACGCCCCAGGAACGGCGAGGCGTCGAGGTTGGTGACGTGCGCCTGCAGCGGCATCGAGTCGTCGTAGGTGGGCGCAGGGATGGTCTGCAGGATGGTCGAGAACAGCGGCTCGAGGTTCTCGTCGGCGGGCAGCTCGCCGTCGCCGGGCTGCTCCGTGGAGGCACGGCCGGCCTTGGCCGAGGCGTAGACGACGGGCACGTCGAGGACCGCGTCGACGTCGAGGTCCGGCACCTCGTCGGACAGGTCGCTGGCCAGACCGAGGAGGAGGTCGGTCGTCTCCGCGACGACCTCGGTGATCCGAGAGTCCGGGCGGTCGACCTTGTTGACCACGACGATGACCGGCAGCTTGGCGGCCAGCGCCTTGCGCAGCACGAAGCGCGTCTGGGGCAGCGGACCCTCCGAGGCGTCGACGAGCAGGACGACGCCGTCGACCATGGACAACCCGCGCTCCACCTCGCCGCCGAAGTCGGCGTGGCCGGGGGTGTCGATCACGTTGATCGTGATGCCCTCCGGCTCGCCCGCCTCGGCGGCCGCCGGACCGGCGTAGCGGATCGCGGTGTTCTTGGCGAGGATCGTGATGCCTTTCTCACGCTCCAGGTCGCCGGAGTCCATGACGCGGTCGTCCACCTGCTGGTGCGCGGCGAAGGCGCCAGCCTGCCGCAGCATGGCGTCGACCAGGGTGGTCTTGCCGTGGTCGACGTGGGCGACGATCGCCACGTTGCGCAGGTCGGAGCGCACAGACATCTACGGTTCTCTTTCCGTGGGAGGTGGCACCCGGGAACCCGGGGCCGCTCCATCCTACCTGGAGGTGCCCCGTCTCCATCGCGAGCGCCGCGGAGCGGGGTCCGGGCTGCGTACCGCCGACTGCCCGCTGATCTCGGCGAAGTTCTCGGTGACGTGCTCCGTCACCCGGTCGGTGACGTGCTCCGTGAGCTCACGACGCCGGAGCCTGCGCTCGGCGCGCGTGATCTGGCGGTACTCGGCGTCGAGAGCCTTCCACACCGAGAAGGCCGACCCGATCATGACCAGGGAGAACGGCAACGCCGTGAGGATCGCCGCCGTCTGCAGCGCGCTCAGCCCGCCCGCGTAGAGCAGCGCCGCCGCGACACCGCCCTCGAGGACCGCCCAGAACAGCCGGCTCCACAGCGGTGGGTTCTGCTCCCCGCCGTTGGCCAGCATGTCCACCACGAACGACCCGGAGTCCGACGAGGTCACGAAGAAGACGACGACCAGGATGATCGCGATGACGGCCATCCACGCCCCGCCGCCAGGCAGCGACTCGAAGAGCTGGAACATCGCCGTGTCGGTGTTCACCGTGCCGTCGGCGTCGAGCATCGAACCCGGGTCGTTGCGTTCCTGGTGGATCGCCGAGCCGCCGAACACGCTGAACCACACCGTGGTGACGAGCATCGGCACCAGCAGCGTGCCCAGGACGAACTCGCGCACCGTCCGGCCGCGCGAGATGCGCGCGATGAACATCCCCACGAAGGGCGCCCACGACATCCACCAGCCCCAGTAGAAGATCGTCCAGTCCGACTCCCACGCCAGGCCGTCCTCACCCTGGAACGCCAGGGTGTCGAACGTCATCATCATGACGTTCTGGAAGTAGAAGCCGATCGACTGCACCCACTCGCGGGCGAGGAAGAGCGTGGACCCCATGATCAGGACGGCGACGACGAGCGCGCCGGCGAGGATCATGTTCCCGTTCGAGAGCCACTTGATGCCCCGCTCGAGACCCGAGGCCACCGAGATCGCCGCCACGGCCGTGATCGCGGCGATGAGCCCCATCTGGAGAGCGAGCGTGGCGTCGGCCACCTCGAGGTAGTCGAGCCCCGCGGCCACCTGCTGGACCCCGAGCCCCAGGGAGGTCGCCACCCCGAACACGGTGCCGAAGATCGCGAGCACGTCGATGACGTTGCCGAGCCAGCCCTGGACCCGTTCCTTGCCGAGCAGCGGCTCGAGCGCCCACCGGATCGAGGCCGGGCGTCCCTTGCGATGGATCGCGTAGGCGAGAGCCAGGCCGATGACGACGTAGATGCCCCACGCGTGGAAGCCCCAGTGCACGTAGGTCTGGCCCATCGCCGCCTGCGCCAGCGCGGGAGCGTCTCCCGTGACCCCGGGCTTGGGCGACTCGAAGTGCGACAGCGGCTCCGCCACGCCGTAGTAGACGAGCCCGATCCCCATCCCGGTGGCGAACAGCATCGCGAACCAGACGGGGAGCTTGAAGTCGGCCTCCTCGTCGTCCGGCCCGAGGGTGATCTCGCCGAACCGGCTCACACCCATCCAGATCGCGAAGACCATGAAGGCCGCCACGATGACGATGTAGTACCAGCCGAACCCGTTGATGGTCTTGGCCTGGAGCGTGGTGAGCACCTCGGCGACGGCATCGGTCGCGAAGAACGCGAGCAGGACGAACAGCACGATGAGCCCGCCCGCCGGGTAGAACACAGCGGGCGCGAGCGTGGAACGTCGGCGTGTCATACCTTCACACTTCCCTGCCGCGACCTGCGCGGCAACCGCACACGCCGTCGGCCCTCGTCCTGGGGTCCGACGGCGTGCGCTGCGGCTCCGCTCAGCCGATCGTGCTCAGCCGGCGATCTCGTCGCCGACGAGACCCGCCCCGGGGATCGCCGCCAGCAGGTCACGGGTGTACTGCTCGCGCGGGGTGTCGAAGACCTCGTCGGTGGTCGCGTGCTCGACGACCCTGCCGTTCTGCATGACGACGACGTCGTCGGCGATCTGGCGAACGACCGCGAGGTCGTGGGTGATGAACAGGTAGCTGAGCCCGAGGTCGTCCTGCAGGTTGCCGAGCAGCTCGAGGATCTGCGCCTGGACGAGCACGTCGAGCGCGGAGACCGCCTCGTCGAGCACGACCACCTCGGGCTTGAGGGCCAGGGCGCGCGCGATCGCGATGCGCTGTCGCTGCCCGCCCGACAGCTCGTTCGGGAAGCGCCGCATGGCCGACTGGGGCAGCGAGACCATGTCGAGCAGCTCACGCACCCGCGCCTCGCGCTCCTTGGCCGTGCCCACGCCGTGCAGCTTGAGCGGTTCCTCGATCGACCGGAAGATCGAGAACATCGGGTCCAGCGATCCGTACGGGTTCTGGAAGACCGGCTGGACCCGACGGCGGAAGTCGAACGCCTCCTTGGTGTTGAGCGACCCCACGTCGACCCCGTCGAACTCGACAGTGCCCGACGTCGGCTCCAGCAGCCCGAGCACCATGTTGGCCACCGTCGACTTGCCCGATCCCGACTCCCCCACGATCGCGAGCGTCCGCCCTCGCCCGAGGGTGAACGAGACGTCGTCCACCGCAGTGAAGTCGGTCGAGCTGCCGGGCCGCGAACCACGGATCGAGAACACCTTCGTGAGGTTCTTCGCCTCGACGACGGTGGCGGGCCCGGTCGCAGCCGGCGTCTCGCCGGTGTGGTGGGCACGCAGCTCCGCGGACTGCTCCCCGTGGACGTGCGCCGTCTGGATGCGGCGCGATGCCAGCGACGGCGCGGAGGCCACCAGGCGCTGCGTGTACGGGTGCCGGGGGTCGGCGAGGATGTCGCGGGCCGGGCCGGACTCGACGACCCTGCCCTTGAACATCACCAGCAGGTGCTCGGCACGCTCGGCAGCCAGCCCCAGGTCGTGCGTGATGAACAGCAGCGCTGTCCCGAGGTCGCGCGTCATGTCCCCGAGGTGGTCGAGGATCTGCCGCTGGACGGTCACGTCGAGCGCCGACGTCGGCTCGTCCGCGATCAGGAGCTGCGGACGCGACGCCAGGCCGATCCCGATCAGGGCGCGCTGGCGCATACCGCCGGAGAACTCGTGCGGGAACTGGCGGGCGCGACGCGTCGAGTCCGGCAGCCCCGCCTCGGCGAGCACGTCGGCCACGCGCTCGCGGAGCTGCGCCTTCGACCCCTTGAAGCCGTTGGCCTTGAGCGCCTCCTCGACCTGGGTGCCGATCCGCCACACCGGGTTGAGGTTGGACATCGGGTCCTGGGGGACGAGGCCGATCGCTCGTCCTCGCAGGGCCTCCTTCTCGGCACGGGGCGCGCCGACCAGATCCCGGCCGTCGAACCGGACGGATCCGCCGGTGATCTTGCCGGTGCCGGGCAGCAGGTCGATGATCGCCGCGGCGGTCGTCGACTTGCCGGAACCCGACTCCCCCACGATCGCGACGCTCTGCCCGGGGTAGACGGTCAGGTCCGCACCACGGACCGCCTTCACCTCGCCGACGGCGGTGCTGAAGGAGATCTCGAGGTCGCGGATCTCGAGGAGCGGCTTGCTGGGGTCGAAGGGCGCGGGACCGGTGGTGCCGTCGGCGCCCTCGTTGGTCACGGGGAACTGGGTGGTCATCGCTTGCGAGCCTTCGGGTCGAGGGCGTCGCGCACGACGTCGCCCATCATCATGAAGCCGAGCACCGTCAGGGCCAGGCCGCCGGCCGGGTAGAGCAGGATCTCCGGCGCGGTGCGGATCGCACCCTGCGCTGCGGAGATGTCGCCACCCCAGGAGACCGTCGACGGCGGCAGCCCGATACCCAGGAAGCTCAGGGTCGCCTCGGCGACGATGAACTGCCCCAGCGCGACGGTCGCGTAGACGATGATCGGTGCCGCGGAGTTGGGCAGGACGTGGCGCCAGAGGATCTGCCCGCGGCCCATGCCGAGCGACCTGGCCGCGGTGACGAACTCGTTGTTCTTCACCGACAGCACGGTCCCGCGGGTGATACGGGCGATCTGCGGCCACCCGAACAGCGCCAGCACGAAGGCCACCGTGAACGAGGTGCGGTTGGTCGTCACCGACATGATGACGATCGCCGCGAGCACCAGCGGGATGGCGAAGAAGATGTCCGTGATGCGGCTCAGGATCGTGTCGAACCACTTGCCGAAGTAGCCGGCGACCGCACCGAAGACGGTGCCGATGATCACGACCATCGTGGTCGCGAGCCCACCGACGAGCACCGACGCGCGGGCACCGTAGACGGTGCGCGAGTAGATGTCGCACCCCTGCCGGTCGAAGCCGAACGGGTGACCGGCCTGCGGGCCCTCGAGGGCCATGGACAGGTTGCACGACCGCGGGTCGATCGAGGTGAACAGGCCCGGGAACGCCGAGACGAGCACCACGAGCAGGATGATCGCGGCCGAGACCCAGAACAGCCAGCGGCTCCGCATCTGGTGCCAGGCGTCTCGCCACAGGCTGGTCGGGGCCTCGTCGGTCGCGACCGCGTCCACGGCACCGAGGCCGCCCTCGTCGACCGGGGCGACGTAGCGTTCCTGGCCGGGGCGCGGCGTCACCGTGCCGCCCGGGTTCTCGTAGCGGTTCTCAGGCATAGCGGATCCTCGGGTCGAGGGCGGCGTACAGCAGGTCCACGAGGAGGTTCGCCCCGATGTAGACCAGCACCAGCACGGTGGTCAGCGAGACGACGGTGACGCTCTCGCCACGGATGATCGCGTCGTAAAGCGTGCCACCGACGCCGTTGATGTTGAAGATGCCCTCGGTGATGATCGCCCCGGACATCAGGGCACCGATGTCGGCGCCGAGGAACGTCACCACGGGGATGAGCGAGTTGCGCAGCACGTGCCGTCCCGTGACCTGTGTGCGGCTGAGGCCGCGAGCGCGGGCGGTCCGCACGTAGTCCGCGGACAGGTTCTCGGCCACCGACGTCCGCGTCAGTCGCAGCACGTAGGCGAACGACACCGCGGCGAGCACCATCGCCGGCATGAGCAGACTGACGAAGTCGGGATCTCGTCCCGCGGTGGCGGGCAGCCAGCCGAGCCGGACGCCCACGATGATCTGCATCACGAAGCCGACGACGAACGTCGGGACGGCGATGAAGAGCAGGCTGACGACCAGGGCCGTGCCGTCGAAGATGCCACCCTTGCGCATCCCCGCGACGAGCCCGAAGCCGATCCCGAACACGGCTTCGATCACCAGCGCCATCAGGGCGAGCTGGATGGTCACCGGGAAGGCGTTGGCGATCACCTCGGTGATCTCACGCCCACGGAAGTCGACACCGAAGTCGAGCGTCACCACACCGCGCAGGAACAGCAGGTACTGGATGATGAACGGCTGGTCGAGGTTGTACTCGGCGCGGATCTGCTCCTGCACCGCCTCGGGCAGCCCTCGCTCACCACCGAGCGCCGCCACCGGGTCGCCGGGCCTCAGGAAGACCATGGCGTAGAGCAGGAGGGTAGCCCCCAGGAACACAGGGATCACCTGCAGGAGCCTGCGTCCGAGATACCAGAGCATGCGAAATTGTCTCCTCGTGGGCCCGGAGGTTCTCCCCAGGCTACGGGCTTCTTCTCGTCACGGCGTGGCCGCGAGCGGGGTGGGCCGAGGTGCGTCGGGTAGGCGCGGCCGCGGCTCAGCGCGTCGAGTGGTCGACGTCAGACCGTACCGGACGCCGTCGACCACGCGGAACTCTCGCGACAGGACGCCGCCCTCGCCGGAGCGAGGGCGGCGTCCTGTCAGCGGGGTGTCACTCCTTGGTGATCTGGTACAGGATCGGGTCGCTGTCCCAGCCGAACTCGACGTTCTCGACCGTCTCGGCGTAGCCACCGGTGGCGTTCTGGTACCAGAGCGGGATGCCCGGGACGTCCTGGAACAGGATCTCCTGCGCCTCCTTGTACAGCTCGGTCGCCGTCTCGGTGTCCGGGGCCGCGCCGGCCTCGGCCAGCTTGGCGTCGAACTCCTCGTTGGAGTAGTTCATGTCGTTCGAGCCGGCGCCCGTGCCGTAGATCGGGCCGAGGAAGTTGCTCATCGACGGCCAGTCCGCCTGCCAGCCACCACGGAAGATGCCCTCGACCTCGCCCGAGTCACGGGCGTCGAGGAACTCGTCGAAGGTGGTGTACGGCGCGAACTCGCAGCCGATCCCCAGGTCCTGGCGGATCGTGTTGCACGCAGCGTCGATCCAGTCCTGGTGGTCGGAGTCGGCGTTGGACGCGATCTGCAGGGTGTAGTCGTCGCCGACGGGCTCCATGCTCTCCGCCTCGTCCCACAGCTCCTTGGCGCCCTCGGGGTCGTACTCGAGGATCTCCGAACCGGGGATGTCCTCGGAGTAGCCGTCGATGACGGGCGAGGTGAAGTCGTGCGCCGGGGTCCGAGCACCCTGGTAGAGGGTCTCGGTGATGGTCTCGCGGTCGATCGCCATCGAGATCGCCTCGCGACGCATCGTGCCGGCCTCGTCCTGGAACTCCTCGAGCCACTCGGGCACGTTGACGACCTGGATCACGGCCGAGGGCTGGTTCACGGCGCGCTCGCCGAGCTGGTCCTCGAAGGTGCCGAAGGCCGACGACGGCACGTTCGGCAGCACGTCGAGGTTGCCGTCGAGCATGTCGTTGTACGCCGTGTCCTCCTCGGTGTACGCGACCATCTCGACACCGCCGTTGGCGGGCTCGCGCGGGCCCTCGTAGCCCTCACGCGGGATGAGCGTGATGAGGCTGTCGTGCTCCCAGCTCTCCAGCTCGTACGGACCGGCGCCGATCGGCGTCTCGCCGAAGGTGTCCGGGTTCTCGAAGAAGGCCTCGGGCATCGGGAAGAACGCCGTGTAGCCCAGCCAGAGCGGGAAGTCCGCCGACGGCTCGGCGAGCTCCGCGGTGAAGGTCGTGTCGTCGACGACCTCGACCGCGATGTCGGAGGCCTCGTCGGACGAGAAGCCCGCGAACCCGTTGAAGAAGTACTGCTGGTTCTGAGCGTTGTCGAGGTTCGCGATGTACTGCCACGCGTCGACGTAGCTGCTGGCCGTGACCGGGGTGCCGTCGGAGAACGTCCAGCCGTCCTGGATCGTGATCGTCCAGGTCTGGTTGTCCTCGGACTCGATCGACTCGGCCATCTCGTCCTCGACTCCGCCTTCGGAGTTGTAGTACACGAGGCCGGAGTAGATGTTCTTGACGACCAGACCGCCGTAGACCTCGTTGGTCATGCCGGGGGTCAGGGGGTTCTGCGGCTCGCCGCTGCTGACGGAGACGACGCCGGTGCTGGCGCCGTCGCCCTCCGCGGTCGAGTCGCCGTCGTCGGAGCCGGAGTCTCCGCACGCAGTGAGCAGCAGCGCCGAAGCCAGGGTGAAGGCCCCGATGCCTGCTAGACGTCGTCGAGGTGTCACGTGTCCTCCTGAGTAGATGTGCACGCTCCCGGCATGGATGTCCGGGGGCGGTGGTGCCCGGGCGCGGATCGGCGCTCGTGGCACGGTGCGGGAAGGAGCCTAACCTTTCGATCGTGTCCCGGGTCACCATTTCGTGGACCTTCGCATCGATCGTGACCTGATTGGAACGCATCCGAAACCCGGGGACCTGCACAACCGCTTTCCACCGGTTCGGCCTGTGAGGTCCGTCACCAGCGAGAGCGCACGGTCACCGCCGTCTCGCTCGCCGCAGCAGGCTCACCAGCCGCCGACGCGCAGCTCGACCACCTCGTCACCGAGCTCGGCGAGGAGCCGGTGCCGGTCCTCACGCCGCTGCCTCTGCTCGGCAGGGTCCGGGACCGGGGCGGCGGCGAGCAGTCGCCTCGTGTAGTCCTCGCGCGGGTTGCGCAGCACCGCGTCCCGGTCGCCCTGCTCCACGATGCGGCCGTCCTGGAGCACGACCACCTTGTGGGCCAGGAGGTCGATGACCGCCAGGTCGTGGCTGACGAACAGACAGGCGAACCCGAACTCCTGCTGCAGCGAGGTGAAGAGCTCCAGGACGGAGGCCTGCACCGAGACGTCGAGCGCCGACGTCGGCTCGTCCGCGACCAGGAGCTCCGGCTCCAGGGTGAGCGCCCGCGCGATGGAGACGCGCTGTCGCTGCCCGCCCGAGAGCTCGTGCGGGTAGCGGTTGTAGAACGAGCGCGGCAGCTCGACGGCGTCCAACAGCTCGAGCACCCGCCGGTGGCGGGAGGCGGGGTCGCCCACCTGATGGACGGCGAGCGGCTCCGCGATCGCCTCGCCCACCGGGAACCGGGGGTTGATCGAGGCGGCCGGGTCCTGGAACACGACACCGATCCGACGGCGCAACGCCTTGAGCTGCTTCTTGTCGAGCGCCTTGTAGTCCTCGCCGAGGATGCGCACGCTGCCCGAGCGCGCGGGGATGAGCCCCAGCGCGCACTTGCCGATCGTGGACTTGCCCGAGCCGGACTCCCCCACCAGTCCGACGATCTCGCCCTTCCCGACGGTGAAGGTGACGTCGTCGACGGCGCGGAACGCCGGCTTGCCGAGGCGGTGGTACTCGATGACCAGGTTGTCGAGGGCCAGCGCCGGCTTCACGCGAGCGGGCTCGCTCGCCCGCCCCGCGGCGGCCTCGGCCCGGCCGACGCCCTCCCCCAGGTGGGGCACCGCGCCGAGGAGCTGCTTCGTGTACTCGTGCTGCGGGTTCGTCAGGACCTGCTCGGCGGTCCCCGTCTCCACGAGGTCGCCCTGGAGCATCACCGCGACCCGGTCGGCCATGTCCGCCACCACGCCCATGTTGTGGGTGATGAGCAGGATGCCGGTGTCCAGCTTGTCCTTCAGCGATCGCAGCAGGTCGAGGATGTCGGCCTGCACCGTGACGTCGAGCGCCGTGGTGGGCTCGTCGGCGACGATGACCTTCGGGTCGCAGGAGACCGCCATCGCGATGACGACGCGCTGGCGCTGCCCGCCCGAGAGCTCGTGCGGATACTGCTTGAGCCGGCGCTCCGGCTCCGGGATGCCGACCATGCGCAGCAGGTCGGCCGCGCGGGCCATCGCCTGCTTGCCGTAGGCGATGCCGTGCAGCTGGAGCGCCTCGGTGAGCTGGTCGCCGATGGTCAGCACCGGGTTGAGCGCCGTCATCGGCTCCTGGAAGACCATGGCGATGTCGTTGCCGCGCATCTTGCGCAGCCCCGCCTGGTCGAGGTCCCCCACGACCTTGTCGCCGACCCGGACGGTGCCCGCGACCCGGGCGTTGCCCGGGAGCAGGCCGAGCGCCGTCGTCGAGGTGACCGACTTGCCGGAGCCCGACTCGCCCACGAGCGCGAGGACCTCGCCCGGGTGGACCTCGAGCGAGACGCCCTTGACCGCGTGGACGTCGCCGAACTCCGTGCCGAACGTGACCTCGAGGTCGGTGAACGACAGGACGGCGCCGCCGGTGGACGTGGCGTCGGACGAGGAGGTGATGTCGAGGGTGGTCATCAGGCCTTGGTCCTGTTCTGGCGAGGGTCGAAGGCGTCGCGCAGGCCGTCGCCGATGAAGTTCACGGTCAGGGCGATGGTGAGGATCATCAGACCCGGCCACCAGAAGAGCCACGGACGCGTGGTGAACGCCGTCTGGTAGTCGGAGATGAGCAGGCCCAGCGACGTGTCGGGAGCCTGCACGCCGTAGCCGAGGTAGCTCAGCGACGTCTCGAGAAGGATCGCCGAGGAGATGGTCAGCGTCGCCGAGACGATGATCGTGCCGATGGCGTTGGGCAGGATGTGCTTGAAGATGATGCGGCCGCTGCCCGTGCCGACGGCGGTGGCCGCGACGACGAAGTCGCGTTCGCGCAGCGAGAGCATCTCCCCGCGCACCAGGCGAGCCAGCGACGTCCACAGCACGACGCCCAGCACGACGGTGAGACCCCAGATCCCCCACCCGCTGGCCATCTTGCCGAGCACGGCCGCGAGCACCAGCAGCGGGATGACCAGGAGCAGGTCGGTCAGGCGCATGAGCACCGACTCGAGCCAGCCACGGAAGTACCCGGCGACGGCACCGATGAGGGTGCCGATGAGCGTGGAGATGAGACCCACGCCGAAGGCGATGATGAGCGACTTCTGGGTGCCGAGCATCACCAGGGCGAAGTAGTCCTTGCCGATGGTGTCCTGTCCGAACGGGTGCTCCCAGCTGGGGGCACCCGTGCCGATCTTCTCGTACGGCGCCTCGGGAGCCTTGTCCCACCACCCCGGGATCGGGCCGATCCCGATGGAGGTGAAGGCGACGAGGACGACGACGGCCAGGACGACCATGGCGACGATCGCGCCCTTGTGGCGGAAGAACCGCATCCGCACGAGCTGGCCCTGGCTGTAGGACCGCTCCTGTGCCGGAGGTGTCTGGAGGTCGGTCATGGCTCGCTCCGCGGGTGTGAGGCGTACGGGTTTCCGGTCATGGGTCTCACCGCCGGATCCGTGGGTCGAGGTAGGCGTAGGCGATGTCGGCGAGCATGTTCATCAGGATCGCCGCGGTACCGGTCACCAGGAAGAACGCCATCACCGGGTCGGGGTCCACCCGGTCGAGGCCCGCGCGGAACATCGCGCCCATGCCCTTCCAGCCGAACACGCTCTCGGTGATCACCGCGCCGCCGATGAGGCCGGCGAAGTCGAACGCCACGATCGTGGTGATCGGGATGAGGGCGTTGCGGAAGGCGTGCTTGGTCACCACGGCGCGTTCCGACAGGCCCTTGGACCGCGCCGTGCGGACGTAGTCCTGGTTCATGACCTCGAGCATGGAGGACCGCGTGTAGCGCGAGTACGACGCGACCGAGACGAGGGTGAGGACCACGGTGGGCAGGACGAGCTGCATGCCGGTGTCCAGTGCCGTCTCCCAGAAGTCCCCCGTGAAGTTCGGGGTCTCGGAGCCGATCGTGGAGATCGGCCGCGACTTGAGCTGCAGGAAGCTCGACCAGTTGGCCACGAGGATGTCGAACACGATGACCAGCGACGTGATGGCGCCGGTCACGCCCGAGATCAGCATGGCCTGCTTGCGCGCGTAACCGCCCCAGGCGGCGCCGATGCCGACCGAGACGACGACGGCGAGGACGAACAGCCCGATGAGGACCCACCACGACGACGGCTCCAGCAGGATCCCGGCGAAGGCGAGGTAGCTGAGAGTGCCCACGACGGCGGTGGTCAGCGCGGCGTACAGGACGCGGCGGTTGCCCAGTCCGGCGACGATCGCGGTCACGAGGACGGCGGCACCCAGCGAGGTGAGCAGCACCATGCCGATCCCGAAGAACGGGTTGCGGTACCAGTCCAGGACGTTCAGCACCCACAGCACGAGGGCCACGAACGCGAAGGTGACCGCCCCGGTGCCCAGGATGCGCCGCCAGGAGCCGCCCATCACGGCGCCGACGACCACGCCGACCACCACGGCTAACCCGAGGATCATCGGTGGTGACATGTCCCCGGCGGCTATCCAGTCGTTGAACCGGATCGCGCCGTACTCCTTGAGGAGCACCGCCGCCCAGAACACGGGCAGCGAGAAGAAGAGGAAGGCGAGGAACGTCACCGAGTAGTCGAACCCCGAGTACTGGCGGATGGCCGAGATGATGCCGACGGCGATCCCGACGACGATGGCCAGCAGGGTGGCCGCGGTGACCAGGCGCAGTGTCGAGGACGCCGCCTGTGCCGTGAGCTCGAGCACGTCGGCGCCGGTGACGGTGGTGCCGAGGTCGCAGCTGCCCGTGAAGCACTGGCCGACGCCCGTCAACCAGTCCCAGTAGCGCACCACGTCCGAGTCGTTGAGACCCATCTGGGCCTCGCGCGCGTCGATGAGCTGCTGCTTGTTGTCCGCGTTGCTCTCGCGGAGGTCCTTCAGCGGGTCACCGGAGTTCACGGTGAGGATGAACATGAGGAACGACGCCGCCAGCAGGACCAGGGCGGAGATGCCCAGGCGGCGGAGGATGAACTTGAGCACGAGGTGCCCCTTTACGATCGGGCAGGCGTGCGGGGACAAGGGAGCTCCCCTGTCCCCGCACGCGTGCCTCTAGGTGGTCAGGACGTCAGGACGCGCGAGCCCACTGCTCCGCGTTCCACACGATGCCCGACTGCGCGGCGGTGTCGCGCACGTTCTCCAGGTCGGAGCTGTACGCCCCCACACCCGGGTGAGCGAACAGCGGGATGCCGAACAGCGTGTCCCAGAGCTGCTTCTCGATCACCTTGGTCTGCTCGACGTGGACCGACTCGTCGACGGTCGAGGCGAGGGTGTCCCACGCCTCGTCGACGACCTCGTCGGAGTAGCCGCCGTAGTTCTGCGGCTGGTCCGTCGCGTAGATGTTCTGCCCGGAGGCCTTCTGGCCCGAGCCCGCCCACGCGAACAGCGCGACCTCGTAGTCACCGTTCGGGAGGTCCTTGTCGAAGAACTCCGGCGAACCGGCGTCGACGACCTCGAAGCCCACCTGGTCGCACGACGCCTTGATCGAGGCGACCTCGTCGGCACGGCGAGGGTTCGGGGCGGAGTAGCCGATGCGGACCTCCGTGCCCTCCTCGAGACCGGCGGCGGCGAACTTCTCCGCTGCCATGTCCAGGTCGACCTCGTCGTAGCGACCGTCGTAGGACTCGGCCACGATCTCGTCGTACTTCTCCGTCTGGAACGGGAACACCTCGCGGGCGTTCATGACCACGGCGGTGTCGTCGATCGGCTTGATCAGGTCGTCGACGATCTTCTGGCGCGGCACGCAGTAGGCGAACGCCTCACGCGCCTCGAGGCTGTCCGAGAACACGCCGTTGTTGAAGTTGAAGTCGAGGTGCTCCCAGGTCAGCGTCTGACCCGTCGTCACGGTCACGGCCGAGCCGAGCTGCTCGAGCTGGTCCACCGTGTCGACCGTGGCCTGCGGTTCGATGACGTCGAGGTCACCGTTCTGCAGCGCTTGGACGTGGGTGTCGGCCGCAGCGAACCGGAAGGTGAGGTCCTGGGTCGCGGCCGGCGCGCCCCAGTAGTTCTCGTTGGCCGTCAGGGTGATGGACTGACCGGCGACCCAGCCGTCCTCCTTGAACATGTACGGGCCGGAGGAGGGCACCAGAGCCGGGTCGGGCAGCTCGCCCGGCGTCTCCGAGAGCCAGCCGGTGGCCCAGAACTCGGCGGCCGGCTCCAGGACGCTCATGTCGAGCTCCTGGATGGCGGTGACGAGCTCCTCGGTGGTGACGCCGATCTGCTCGGCGACCACGTGGGCCGGCAGGGGAGCCTCGATGATGATCTCCCAGTCGGCATAGATGCGCTCGTAGTCGTACTGGAACGACTTGGCGTCCGCGGCGTCGGCCTGCGGGCCCTCGGGCGTGTAGTCGCCCAGCGTGAGACCGGAGACGCTGTTGAACAGCGGGGTCTCGGTGCCGTCCTCGGTCACCGTGCCGTCGGCGGTGACGGCCTTCGTCGCCCACTCGAGCAGGAAGTCCGCGTAGGTGATGGGGGTGCCGTCCGACCAGGCCGCGTCGTCCGCGATCGTGTACTGGACCTGCAGCGGGTCCTCGGAGATGGCCTCGTAGGTGCCGAACGTCTCGTCGTGGCAGATCGTGCCGTCGACGCCGAAGTACCAGAAACCACCCTGCATACGCTCGGTCACGGCGCTGTTGTACGTCGAGTACGTCTCGGGCGTGAGGGTGTTGTATCCGAGGAACTCGTCCTCGCCGACGGAGTACTTGACCTCGCCCTCCGCGGTCTCCGTGGTGCCGGTGTCGACCTTGCACGGGTCGCTGATCTGCTCGGCGTCCGTCGACTCTTCCGCCATCGACTCCTCCGACTGCGGTTCGTCGTCGGCTGCCGGGCTGGAGCACGCCGAGAGCAGCAGGGCGCCCGCGGCGACGGCCGCGACGGCTGCGCTTGCTCGCCTGATCTTCACTGGGTTCCTCCTCAGGGGAAGGACCCCCCGCCGTGCTCGACCGGCGCTGTGTCCAGTCTCACCCTCGGAGGGTCCGTGGTGTTCGCCACACCGTACCCAGCCCCGGGTGACGGTATTCACCCTTCCGACACTTTCCGAGTTGATCGTTACCGATCTGAGACTGCCGAGAAGCATGCCGCACGATTTCGCCGGTTGCATCGGAACATCAACGAAACAACCACGTTCCGTTCCATCACGCCGCTGTCATATAACCGTGTTATGGAAAGAACGAGAAAGGGGAATCCGGACGGAATTTTTCCCTCAGGAGCGGTGACCACGCCTCTCGTTCCCGCGGCGGTAGTTGCCCGTCGCCCGCGCGAGCAGCTCCTGGTCACGCTCCTCGTCCTGCCCGAGCAGCGCGATCAGGCGCGCTGCCTTCGCTCCGGACACGACGACCACGAGCCGTCCACCCCGGCTGACGAGCACGCGGCCGTCCTTCGTGACCCGGTGGTCGAACGGGTCGTCCTGGAGACTCATCGGCGTTCCGTCCCCGGCCGGCGCCAGCGATAGGGCGTCGTCGTCGAGACCTCGAGCATGCCGGACCGTTCCAGGATCGGTCGGGAGTACTCGGTGGAGTCGCTGTGCATCAGGGTCCTGCCCGCCGCCAGCGCAGCACGGGCGCGCGCCGCGGTCAGCGCCCGGTAGATGCCGCGTCCACGCCACGCGGGGCGCGTGCACCCGCCCCAGACCCCGGCGAACTCCGTGCCGGCGACCGGCTCGAGCCGCCCGGCGCTCACGATCTCGCCGTCGGCCTCGGCGACCCACATCTCCATGCCCGGGTCCGCGGCCTGCCGCCGGAGCATCTCCTCGGCATGCCCGGCCGACGGCGGGTCCCCGAAGACCTCGTCCGCCATCGCCTGCATCGCCCGTACCTCGGCCTCGGAGCTGATCCTGCGCACCGTCACGCCGGCGGGCAGCGGGGCGTCGGCGGCCGCGAGCGCCTCGGCCGGTCCGATCATGATCGACTCGGTGGCGTCCGCGGCGAACCCGGCACCGGTCAACGCCTCGTGCAGCCCCGGCGCGTGGTCATGACCGCGCGCCTTCCATTCGACGCGGTCGATCTTCCCGTCGGCACCGAAGTGCTCGACCGCCGCGGCGACGAGCTCGCGGACCGTCGCGGCGTCGGCGCCGCCGAGGTCCCGGTAGGTCACGAAGCCGTGCCCGCCCGCGAACGTCACGAGCCACGGGGGGCCGAGCCTCCGGACGCGCAGGGCGGACGAGCACTCGGCATCGGTGCGGAGCCGTTCGTCATAGGCGGCGAGGAGCCGCGCGGGGTCTGTCACGTCCGCGACGCTGCCAGGACCGCCGCTCGGAGGCAACGCAATTCCCGGTGTCGACCGGCGGACCGAGTTGATCATGGTGTCCGTGAACGCCAGCTTGACCGACGGCGCGAACGAGTTCGACACCGGCTACACGGACATCGCCCCACCCGACCTGACCGACGGGCAACGCGAGTTCCGCGCACTGCGCACGAAGCGCGCCCGGCCAGAGCACGAGGGGGTGATCGCGAGGAACTGCGGATCGTCTCCGCGGGTTCTGAGACCAGCGTCTTCGACGATCTCGCCGGGTACCTGGATTCTTGGATCCAGAGCCTGAGCAGACCGAGCGCCTGTCATCAGGCTGAGATCTCGGTACTGCGCGGAGAACTCCTTCGGGCGCCACACGAGAGGAGACATGTCCTTGCCTCGACAGGCACAGTTGTATTCGAGCGAATGCCGATTCCTGGCGGTGACCCGACTCGCGGCCGTACGCTCGCCGAATGGGGCTACTGACGTTCGGCATCAACCTCACCGTGGACGGCTGCGTCGATCACGAGGAGGGGATCGCCGACGACGAGACGCACGGTGTCTTCACCCGGCTCATGGACGGCTCCGGGGCGATGCTGTGGGGCCGCGTCACCTACGAGATGATGGAGGCCTCCTGGCCCGCCGTCGCCCGCGGCGAGCAGGCAGCCCGCGATGCGCGACTGGGCCGTCACGCTGGAGGCGAGACCCAAGTATGTCGTGTCGTCCACGCGCCAAGACTTCCCGTGGACCAACAGCCACCACCTCGCGGGCGACCTGCGCGCCGGCGTGCAACGGGTGAAGGATGCGACGCCGGAGGGCGTGCTGCTCGGCAGCGGTCACCTCGCGGTCGAGCTGGACCGTCTGGACCTGATCGACGAGTACCGGCTCCTGATCCACCCGAGGATCGCTGGGCACGGCCCCACCCTGTACCAGAACGGTCTACCCGGCACGCGCCGGCTCGAGCTGGTCTCGGCGGAACCGCTGAGCAACGGAGCGGTCGCCATGCACTACCGGCGCGCGCGCTGATTCCGTCGCCGCGCCAGGCTGACGCCGGCGTGCGGGCCCGCAGGGCGTCAGTCGTCAGACGTGGAAGCGGAACCCCACCGAGTTCCGGCACGGAGAGCCCATCCGAGACGTGGTCGGCGGCTCGCCGGTTCACGCCAGGGCTACCTTGTGGTCCAACAGGACGTAGACGGGCGGATCGCCTCTGCGGGGGGCCGGAGCGACCTCCTGCGCTCACGTCACCGACCGGAGCGCAGGCAATCTGAACATTCGAAAGGGAAGTCCGCCAGGTTTCGTTGCGGAGGGTCCTGAGCGATGGGCCCCCTTCTAGCTACTACGCCCCACGACGACGAATGAGGTTCTATGGCCGAGAAAACACACCGGGGACTGGAATTCCTCGTGCTCGGCCACTCGCGAAGACGACTCCGTCGCGGAACGGGTCATGGGCCGGATCCGCGTACGCGAGCGAGACCCATCTCCGCTACCGCGTACTCCGGTAGGGGCCGTTGCAAGGCCTCAGGCCTGCGGCGAACCGTGGGTCGCCGACCAACCGCCTGACCCCCCAGGGTCCCGACCTACACGATGGACCGGAACTCAACCACGTCCCGGTGGCGGCAAACCTCTGGACCACGGTGCGAGATCAGCGGTCAGCGCTCGAGAGGGACGAGCGCCGAGGCAGAATCTGCCCTCCGCGCGAGAGAACGACGCCGGGCTGACCGACTCGCCACCCTCCACCGCTATGCGCGCGACCACGTCCGGCAGTCCGCGCTCCTCGTGCCGATCCGGTCGGGTGCACGAGCGGACCTGCCTCAGCCGGTTGGCTGCACCTCGTAGTCGGCGTTCCGCGGCGCGATGCCCCCCGCTCAGCGCTTTCTCGGCAGCGTGGTTCAACGGCCCCCACACGACGAACGCGTCGCGAACCAGGTAGCGCGGGGACGTGCTCCTACACGTTGAAGCGGAACTCGACCGTGTTACGTAGCCAGATAACGTTTGACAGCTCAACGCAGATGAGGGTGCAGCGCTGACTGTCTGAACTGGCCGAGGATGGGGTCGAGGTCCCCTGCTGATAGGGGTTCCTACGTCCTCCATTCAGGTGTCCCAGCCATACTGGGCGGGCTCGTCGCCCTCGGACGGACTCCGCGCAAGCGTGCCGACGATGCCCTGGCCTACTCCGACCTGCTACCGGCCATGATGTTGGTGACACCGGTCGGGGGCTTCACGCCTGGGAGTGGTCGCCGGCGGCCTCTCGGTACAGAGACGACTGAGTCCAACAGGCCGCTGCCGCGGTGCCATCTCCGTGGTCATCAATCGAACGCAACGCAACCCCGGCCAAGGCATGTCCGAGTTTCAGCGCGCCCTCTAGACTCCAACCCTCCAGATAAGCCCGCAAGAACCCCGCGGCAAAGGCATCGCCTGCCCCCACCGGCTCAACGACGTCGACGGGAGGAGCTGGCACTGTGAACGACAGGCGATCCCGGAAAGCGGTGGCGGCCACTGCGCCATCTTTGACCACCACCGTGCGAACCTCTGCGAACGCGGTACGAATCTGCTCGGCGGTGCTGAGGCCCCACAGTTCTTCCGCCTCGTCACGGCCGACGAACAGCACGTCGGCGGCGGCCGCAAGATCACGGATGACGATGGCAGCGGCGGCCCTATTTCTCCATAGCCGGGGGCGATAGTTGACATCAAAAGACAACTCGATCCCTGCGTTGGACGCCGTTGCCATGACGTGTCGAAGGGATGCCGTACAGGACTCCGACAGGGCCGCCGTCACCCCAGAGGTGTGGAACATCGCGGGCGCCAAGTCAAGCGCCCGCTTCACGTCGCTGATGGACATCACCGACGCCGCAGAGCCGGCGCGATAGTACGTCACCGGACGCTTTGAACCAGTGACATCCTTCAGGAAACACCCGGTGGGGCGTTCGCGGTCAACATTCACCGCTGCAGTATCAACGCCTTCCGCTGCAAGACGCGCCATCACCCGCCGGCCAAAAGGGTCATCGCCGACCCTGCTGACCCACGCTGCACTCCCCTGAAGCCGCGCAAAACCCACGGCAACGTTGGACTCCGCTCCAGCGACGTGAACTGCAAAGTCCGTGGCGTCCGTGGCATTTCCGGACTGTGGCACCAGTTGCGCCATCGCCTCTCCGAAGGTGACCAACTCCATCTTCCGATCAGCCGTTCCTCTCACTTGGTTCGCTCGGATTGGCCACCATACGTAGCACCTTCAGAAACGCCACCCTTACCGTCGCCTCAATTTGGCCCTACGCGCGGGTGCCGAACTAAGGCCGGGCTCATTCTTCGCGACGGCCCGTGAAATTTCTACGCGCTAACTCCGACTCTCGACTCCGAGCTCCCAGGCGGCAACAACACCGGCTGCTCGTTCAGTGATGTCACCCCATCGCCCGGCCGCTACGAGTTCCTCGTCAACAATCGAAGATCCAACACCAGCGCCGACGCAACCGAGACGGGCATAGGAGGTAGCGTTCTCAGCCCCGACCCCCCCGGTGGGAACAAGCGGGATGTCATCAAGTGGCTCCATGACGGCCTTGAGATAGGAGGGCCCACCCAGAGCGCCAACGGGGAATACCTTGACCGCAGCAGCACCTCCTCGATGTGCGCGCTCAATCTCAGTCGGGGTAGTTGCGCCGCAGTACACGGGAAGCCCCGCTTTCGCTCCCACTTCCAGCACCCCACCATCAGTGGTCGGTGTAACAAGGAAACTGGCTCCGGCATCGCGTGCCGCAGCTGCCCCGGCGCGATCGCGCGCCGTTCCCGCACCTACTGCCGCACCGCCTCGATTTGACCATCGAGCCACAACCGCAAGCGAACCCGGAGTTGGCAGCGTCACTTCTAGTGCACCCACACCCCCTGCGATGAGGGCCTCGTACAGGGCATCAGTTGGTTCATGATGCCGCAATCGAATGATCGCGATCACGCCAATTTCACTCATGCGACGAGTCTTCGGAGGTCCCCTTGGCCTGTTCAGTGACGCGGCGTTCCCTTCTCTTGCTGGTCACACCTTGAATCGTCGGGTACAGCAGCATCAGCAGGGTGAGGATGATCAAAACGGCAGATATCGGGCGAGTGAAGAACTCGCCGAAGTCCCAGCCAGCCTTAATCACCGAACTCATAAAGTTTCTCTCGATAGTTGGCCCAAGAACGATTCCCAAGACAACTGGCGCTAGAGGAATGCCGGTCTTCTGGAACAAGACCCCGAGGAGCCCGAAGATCAGAACGATGATGATCTCGAGGTATCCACCATTGATGGCGAAAGCGCCGATAATCGACATCGACACGATGATCGCCATGAGCGCCGAACGAGGAGTGCGCAGAATAAACGAACCACCCTTGATCAGAGCAAAACCAAGAGGTAGCAACAAAAGGTTAGCTACGATGAAGACAATATACAGCGAGTAGAGTGTTGAGACATCAGTAGTGAACAGTGTCGGACCCGGCTCGATGCCCTTGACCAGCAAAACACCAAGAATAATAGCCGTGATCGTGTCGCCGGGAATTCCAAAAGCGAGAGTCGGCACAAACGCAGAGCCCAGTGCGCTGTTATTGGCTGACGCAGCTCCCGATATCCCCTCGTAACTACCCTTGCCGAATTTTTCTGGCTGACGAGCAGTGTTCTTGGCAACCGCATACGCGATCCAAGCGGCAATATCTGCTCCAGCACCAGGTAGCGCACCAGCCACAGAGCCGACCCCACCGCCGCTCAACACCTTCCACCTATTCTTCCATGACTTCCGTAGAGATTCCCCGACCATTCCCGTCGTATTCACCCGTGGAATAACAGAAAGCTCGCTTCGAGGAGTGACGACGTTGCGCAGAACCTCAGACAAGCCGAACAAGCCGAGCATGGCTGCGATAAAGTCGATTCCGCGAAGCAGCTCAGTGGAGCCAAAAGTAAACCGTGGTTGGCCCAGCGTGACATCGAGACCAACAGTGGAGATGAGGAGACCAACTAGTAGCGCGATCGAACCTTTGACCTGTGATCCGCGAGAGATGATGACGGCCGCGGTCAAGCCGAGGACCGCGACCCAGAAATACTCGTAGGAAGAGAAGTTTAATGCGAACGCGCCGAGCAGTGGCGCGGTAAAGATCAGTACCAGTGAACCGAGAAGGCCACCAACCACAGAAGCCACCAGCGCGACTCCGAGTGCGACGGCACCCTTACCTTCTTTGGTGCGCCCATATGTGTCATCGACATATGCCGCCGACGCGGGTGTACCGGGCATCCGCAAGAGCGCGCCGGGAACATCGCCGGCAAAGATGGCCATCGCTGCCATCGTGATAATTGCCGCGATGGCCGGCACTGGGTCTAGAAAGAAGGTGAACGGAATCAGCAGAGCTGCTCCGAGAGTCGCAGAGAGGCCTGGGATCGAGCCAACGACGAGACCAAATATTCCGCTGAGAACAATGACCAACCACACCATGGGGTCGGCCAGAATCTCACTGGCGATCATGATATTCTCGGCCATTATCAAATTCCCAGCAATCCGTTGGGTAGTTGCACAAGCAGCAATCTTTCAAACAGCATATACAATACGGCCGTGGTGCCGATGGCGACAAGGATCGCTTGTCGCCATCGGGCCCCCAGCACGAATTGGATCATACACAACACAAGGAACATCGTCAGGATGAAGCCGATCCATTCGGCCGTCAGGATGTAGAACAGAATGCTGCCAACGACCGTCACAGCATTGAGTGCCAACCTGCGAGGACCCTCACCGATGATCCGGTACGCGCCGGCATCACCGGTGTCGTCCGATTCCGAAGCGGCGTTCTCGGCTAGCGCCATAGCGCCGCCATCATCGGGGACGACCTTCCCGGCGATAGCCTGGGCGAGCAGGATCCCGCCAGCAAGCACGAGGCCTGCACCGACAACCGCAGGAAGCAGTCCTGGCCCCAAGTCGCCGGTGTTGAGCCGAGGCAGGCCGAAGGCATAAACGATCACCGCCGCCCCTACCGCCATGGTGACGACACCGATGATGATGTCGGTGAGATCGCGCTTCTTTGTCATTCTCTCACTGTTCGTGATCATGGTGTTCCTAGCCGTTCTATCATCCTGACCCTGCCTTCACGTGGGGGTCATTCAGTCAGCCCGCCGGCCTCCATGACCTCGCCGAACATGGCGTCCTGTTCGTCCATGAATGTAGCGAAGGTCGGACCGTCGGCGTACACAGCAGAGAAGCCAGAATCCGACAAGAACTCTTCGAACTCTTCGGTCTCAACGATCTCTTCGACGTGGCATCCCACTTCTTCGACGATGTTCTCGTCGGTACCGACGGGAGCGCTGACTCCACGCCACGTACCGCCGGTGTAGTCGTTGTCGGCCTCATCCTTCAACAAGGGAATGTCAGGGAAATTCTGGTCGGGTTCATCCGCCATGACGGCGATGGAGCTGAGTTCTCCAGCCTCGACCATGGGTGCGACTTCACCAGCGGAGGACGTGACGATGAAATCGACCCCGCCTGCCACCAATTCCTGTACCGCGGGGGCGGCCCCTTCAGAGGGAACCCACGTCACTGCGTCCACGGGCAAGTCCGCTGCCATGAGCATTCCCAGCATGGCCACGTGGCCGAGCCCACCCTGAGCGGTACCCGAGGCAGTCACCGTCCCCGGATTTGCCTCAATCGCGTCGAGGAGCTCCTGTATATTCGCGTACTCAGAGTCTGCGCCGACTGATACAGCGGCAGGATCGGCGTTGACCTGGGCGATAGCAACGACATCATCTGGAGTGAGGTCGGTGAGGCCCTGCCAGTGCATCATGGAGATCTCAGAGGTGACCAGCCCCAAGGTCTGTCCGTCTGGATTGGCACTCGCCATCGCCTGGTGACCCACAACGCCAGCGCCACCGGTTCGGTTGACCACGTTGACCTGAACACCGAGGGAGTCAGAAAGGGAGTTGCCAAGGAGGCGAGCCACTGAATCGGTGCCGCCGCCAGCTGACCACGGAACGACAATCTCCACCGGCCCGTTCGGATAATCAGGTGCAACATCGCACGAACCGAAAGCAGCGGTGTCACCACCGGCGGTTTCAGAGGACTCCTCCGAAATGTCACCGGAACAGGCGCTCAGAACGAGTGCACTTGCTGCCGCAACGGCAAACGGTGCGCGAAGGCGAGGGGTTGAGGAAGTCATCGTTGGCTCCTAGACGTATGAACGTACTGGTTGTTCGGTGACCAGAGTCTCACCTGACCGGATCGGGTGTCGGCCCGTTGGGCTCCTGCGTTTCGGATCGTTAGTATCTGGTCCGAGGATATACTGGGCTGCGCCGTCACATCCCGCGGACGCGCAGCCGTCACAGCCCGCGAGGAAGCCGGCGGACACCGCGCCGAACGGCAGGTAGCTACAAGGAGGACGAGTTGGCTCGCATCAACCGGCTTGATTGGCTGTCTAGTTTCGTTGCGGTGACTGAGCAGGGTGGTTTCGCGTCCGCAGCCCGTGTTCTGCACCGCAGTCAGTCCCGAGTAAGTTCGCATGTAGCCGAGTTGGAGCGGGCTCTCGGACGCCAATTGTTTGACCGCCAGCATCGTCCAGCCACTCTGACCGTCTCCGGCTCTGAGTTTCTGGTACGGGCACGGAGAATCCTCGCGGAGGTTGACGCCGCAATCGCCGACGTCGAACTCACCTCGGGTGTCGTGCAGGGAGCAGTGATTGTCGGAACTCATCCGTCAATTGCGGCAGTCCTGATGCCCGATCTGATCAGGAAGATGCGTGTCGCATTCCCAGAGGTTTCCATTCGTCTCACGGAGCAATCCACCGCTCGGTTAGCCAGCGCCCTCGTAGACGGCACGGTTGACATTGCGGTGCGCACCACGTCGCAGGCAAACGAGCCTGCTGATCTTGAGTCCTACCCGTTGTGGTCGGAGAATTTCGTAGCGGTGTTTCGCACCGATCACCCGCTGGCTGCACACTCTGGCCCCCTCGAGCCGCAGGAGCTGTTGAACCATGACCTCGTCGCGGTCAGCTCCCCGGGGCGAATGTTGGAGCCCGAACTTGCAATCCTCGGCTACAGGTGGGGTATTGACCTACATTTGGCCTGGAGCACCGAACAGCCTCAAGTAGTGGTGAATTTTGCCAAGGCGGGGTTGGGGGTGGGTTTGCTGAACGTTCTCGCTCTGACGGCGTCAGAGATGACTGGGGTCACGTACAGGCCGGTGAGCCAGGACGGCTCCGCCCGAACGGTTTCGGTATCCTGGGACTCGCGCAGGAATCACCCACTGGCAACGAGGGCATTCTTCGAGACGCTTCTGACACTGGGGGTGCCTCGTGGCGCAGTTCAGATTCCGCGCAAGCCACTGCCTTCGTGGGCGACAACCATGGTGGCGCACCAAACTCCAGAGGGTCCGAACTCTCAACGTTGAGGAGTACCCGCAGTCCGTTCTGATCCGGGCACCACACCCCAGTCGACTGTTCGACGGCAGTTCGCGGGCCCCTGATCGAGATCCACATCGGCCCTGATCGCCTGGAGGCGCGGCTCGTCTTGCGACGGAATGGCGTCAGCCCGGTCGGGTCGTGCTCGTCCCCCGCGCTGTGGGCCTTGACGATCCGCTGATTGAGTGGACGCACGCGGCGGCCGAGCTGGCGCGCGAGGACCTTACCTGGGAACGAGAGGTTCACGCCCGCCCCGGTCCGCTCCCGAATCATCTCGATCAGCTGCTCGACCGGCAGCGCCTCAAGCTCGGTCAGATCGTCCACGACACGTCTCCTCGGAGGTCTACGAAAACAGCGATGCGCGGGCCGGCGGCCGAAGGACGACCGCGGCGACCCGCACGCTCGGAAGCAGTAGACCAGCAGGTACCGACATTCATGACGAGGTCGGCGTTGGGACTCACTTCTTGGCCCCGGTGGCAGATATGTTTCCGTGTCGGAACTCCACCACGTCGCCGTCGGCCATCACGTAGTCCTTGCCCTCGATGCGCGCCTTGCCGGCTGCCTTGGCGGCCTGGACCGAACCGTGCTCGACCAGGTCCTCGAACGACACGATCTCGGCCTTGATGAACCCACGCTCGAAGTCCGTGTGGATGACGCCGGCAGCCTGAGGGGCGGTCCAGCCCTTGCGGATGGTCCAGGCCCGGGCCTCCTTGGGCCCCGCGGTGAGGTACGTCTGCAGGCCCAGGGTGTCGAAGCCCACGTGGGCGAGCTGGTCGAGCCCGGCCTCCGCCTGTCCCGTCTCTGCGAGCATCTCCGCGGCCTCGTCGGGCTCGAGCTCGACGAGCTCCGCCTCGAACTTCGCGTCGAGGAAGATCGCGTGGGCCGGTGCGACGAGCTCGCGCATGCGGTCCTGCATCGCGGTGTCGGCGAGTCCGGCGTCGTCGGTGTTGAAGACGTAGATGAACGGCTTGGCCGTCATGAGCTGCAGCGAGGCGATCTCGGCGAGGTCGAGACCGGCGGCCTGCGCGCCCTGGAAGAGGGTGGTCCCGGCCTCGAGGATCTCCTGGGCCTGCTTCGCCGCGGCGAACAGGACCGGGTCACCCTTCTTGATCTTGACCTCCTTCTCCATCCTCGGCAGCGCCTTCTCCAGCGTCTGGAGGTCGGCGAGGATGAGCTCGGTCGAGATCGTCTCGATGTCGCCGGCGGCGTCCTGCGAGCCCTCGACGCGCACCACGTCGCCGTCGTCGAAGGCGCGGGTCACCTGGCAGATGGCGTCCGCCTCACGGATGTTGGCCAGGAACTTGTTGCCGAGCCCCTCCCCCTCGGAGGCGCCCTTGACGATCCCCGCGATGTCCACGAAAGACACCGTGGCGGGCAGGATGCGGTCCGAGCCGAAGATCTCGGCCAGCCTGCCGAGCCTCTCGTCCGGCAGGGGCACCACGCCCACGTTCGGCTCGATCGTCGCGAACGGGTAGTTCGCCGCGAGCACGGTGTTGCGGGTCAGAGCGTTGAACAGGGTGGACTTGCCGACGTTGGGCAGGCCGACGATGCCGATAGTGAGTGCCACGTCGGCCCAGTCTACGCATCGGCCGGGCGGCCGCCCCGACGCGTGCTCAGAGGGTCAGGTCGCGGTGCCAGGACTCGGTCGTGTACTTCGTGCGCCAGCCGAGGTGGACGTAGAGGGCCTCGGCGCCCGTGGGGCTGTCGGCGTCGACCTCGAGGCCCACCCGGTTGCGGCCACGCGCCGCGGCGTCGGCGACGACGGCGTGCAGCAGGGACGTCGCCACCCCGCGCCCCCGCGCCTGCGGGACCGCGCCGAGGTAGTCCACGTAGCTCCCGCGCACCCCGGAGTCGTTCGCCGAGCTCTGCGAACCCACGAGCGCGCCGGCGACGACGGGCTCCGCGTCCGGGTCGGTCGGGTCGTCCATGAAGGCCAGCCACCAGTGGTCCCAGCGGTGCCCCGGGTCCTCCCGCAGGCGTTGGGCGAACTCCGCGAAGCTCTCGGCGTACGAGTTGAAGTGGTCGGCGAACGCCTCCTCGAGCACCCGGTGGACGGTGTTGAGGTCCTCGGCCACCGGCATCCCGTTGTCGTGGCGGGCGACCTGACGCACCGTGACGCCCGCCTTCGGAGCGGCCAGCGTGCCCGGCTCGGCCTCCTCGGGGACGACCGGTCGGGACATCTGCCACCAGGTGCGGGCGTGCGCGAACCCGGCCTGCTTCAGCCAGCCCTTGACCGCGTCGTCCCCGGCGTACGCCCCCGCGTCGAGCTGCGTGGTCGCCACGTCCCGCTGGCCGGCGAGCTCCCGGCCGACCTCGGCGAGCCAGCCGTAGCACCAGCCCGCCAGCACGTCCTGGGTCCGCGGCTCGAGGGACCGGTCGATCTCGAGGCCGATCACGGTGCGGCCGGCGGCCCGGTCGTGGGCGTGCGCCCAGGCACGGATCAGACCTTGCGGGTCCTGTACGGCGATCTGGCGGCGGGTCCACGACGCGGCACCGGCGACCTCGGACTCGATCGTCGCGGCGTCGTAGCCGGCGGACCCCGTGAAGGGCGCGGCCTGCAGACCTCTCAGCTCACCCAGCCGCGGAGCGTCCGCCAGCCCGGGAACCACCGCCGTCCAACCGTCGGGGAGGGTCATGGACGTGCGGTCGTTCTGTGGATTCACGCCGACCAGTGTGGCAGGTGGCTGCGACACGCCCGGGCGCGGGTCGCGTCACGCGAACGCGGTGACCTGCGTCAGGAGCTCCGGCAGACGCCGCTCGTACACGCGGGCGCCCCAGCGCACCCCGAGCACCAGGACGACGCCCGCGCTGACCAGCCCCACGGCGAGCGCGGCCCACCCGTACGCCGCCCCGACGCCGAAGATCCCCAGGAGCGCGAGGACGACGGTGGGGGCTGTCAGGACCGCGACGACGAGGAACGCCACCATCTGCGCCACGAGGGTGGCCATGGTCGCCCCCTGGGGCGTCTTGAAGGCGCTCTCGCCCGGCTTCGGCACGGGATAGACCAGGCGCGCCGACGCCACGCTCGACACCCCTAGCCCGACGCCGAGCACGCCCAGGCTCAGGCCCAGCAGCGCCGGCAGCGTGTCCCAGCGCTCCGAGACCAGCACCGCCGCGACGGCGAACGCCACGACGAGCGGGACGCCGACGGCGGCCACCGGGACGACCCGGCCCCAGCGGTCCGCACGTCCCGGGACACCGGCCGACACGTGCAGCGCGAACGCGGTGTTGTCGAAGCCGACGTCGTTCGACGGCCCGATGGCGAGGATGAACGCGGCGATCGGTGCGACGACCAGGAGCAGCCCGGTGCCGGCACCGCTGCTCATCCCGACGGCGACCATGACGACCGGCAGCAGCGGCACCATCGCGAGGCTGGCCGCGTACCGGGGGTCGCGGATCCAGTAGGTGGCGCACCGTGCGGCGACGGCCCCCGTCGGAGTCGCCGGCATGCGGGCGAACCAGCCCAGCCCGTGGCGGGAGGCGGTGGCGGCACCGTCGCCCCGCGGCGTCACGAGCGTGCGCGCGAGCGACCGGTCCCACACGAGCGCCGCGGCCGCCAGGGTGACGACGACGACGGCGAATCGGGCCAGCGCCGCCCCCCAGGCGCCGTCGTGCACCGCTCCCGCGAGCGCCCACGGGGCGCCGAACGGCGTCCAGGAGGCGATGTCGGCCACGGTGGCGAGGCCGGCGAGCAGCTCCTCGCCGGGCCCGGTCGCCGTGACCGTGACGCCGGAGGCGTCCACCTGCCTGTCCGCGCCGGAGCCCAGCCAGGCGAAGAACGGTCCGATGGCGAGCAGCGGGACGATGGCGACGACCATGAGGACCTCGCGGTACCGGCGCGAGTCCAGCAGCGGGGCGAGCAGCGTCGTCGTCGCCCGGGACCCGACCAGGCACAGCGCGAACGCCGCGACGGCACCGAGGAGGGCGGCGCCGAGCGCAGCCGGGTCGCTCGCCCAGGCGAAGGCGGCTCCGAGCCCGGCCAGCAGCGTCACCACGGCCGGGACGGACACCGCCCCGGCGACGGCCAGCCCCGCCAGCAGCCGACGACGGGGGATGGCGAAAGTCACGAACCGCAGCGGGTCCAGGGTCGAGTCGACCCCGAAGGCGAAGAGCGGCACGACCCACCAGCCGAGGACGACGGCGGCGCCGACGACGGTGAGGACCTGTCCCGTCAGCTCGGGGTCGGTCCGGCCGCCCGCGACGGCCGCGCCGACGAGGAACGTCACGACGGTCAGCCCGTAGAGCAGGGCGACGACCAGCCCGATCGTCTGCCACACGCTGCGCCGCAGCGTGTTCCCGAGCAGCGTCAGCTTGAGCCGGACGAAGTGCGCAACCACTCGAGACCCTCCGACTCCTTGCGTCCGCCGACGAGGTCCACGAACCGGTCCTCGAGCGTCTGCGCGCCGCGCACCGCGTCGACGGTGCCGACGTCGAGCACGTGCCCGCCGGCGATGATCGCGACGTGGGAGCACGTCCGCTGCACCAGGTCCATGACGTGGCTCGACACCACGACCGTGCCGCCGTCGTCGACGTAGCGGTGCAGGATGTCGCGGATGTTGGCGGCGCTGACGGGGTCGACCGCCTCGAACGGCTCGTCGAGCACCAGCACGCGGGGCGCGTGGATCATCGCCGCGGCGAGGGCGATCTTCTTGGTCATCCCGGCCGAGTAGTCGACGACGAGGTTGTCCCGGTCGGCGACGAGGTCCATCGCGCGCAGCAGGTCCTCGGCGCGGTCGGCGACGGTGGCCCGGTCCAGGCCGTGCAGCAGCCCGGCGTAGGTGAGGAGCTGGGCGCCCGTGAGCCGGTCGAAGAGCCGCAGCCCGTCGGGCAGCACGCCGAGCATCGCCTTGGCCTCGTCGGGCCGGGCCCACAGGTCGGTGCCGTGGACGACGGCCGTGCCGAAGTCCGGTCGCAGCAGGCCGGTCGCCATGGACAGGCTCGTCGTCTTGCCGGCGCCGTTCGGGCCGACGAGCCCGAAGAACGACCCGGCCGGGACGTCGAGGTCGACGCCCGCCACGGCGATCTTGTCGCCGAACCGCTTCCACAGGCCGCGCACGGACAGTGCCGCGGCCGGGTCCGGGGGTGGCGGCTCGGGTTGGTTCGGGGTCGTCGGGGTGCTCACCCGACCACCGTAGAGGGTGATCCCGGTGCAGGTCACGGCAGATCACGGCCGACGACGGAGCGTCGGGCGCCCGTTGTCGGACCCTCGTGACAGCCTGGCGGGCATGGAGACGACGACCGCACTGCTGATCGCTCTCGGGACCCTCGTCGTGGGGGTGCTCGTCGGCTGGCTCTGGCACGCGACCCGCGCCGCCGGTGCGCGTCGTTCCGAGGAGTTCGAGCTGGTGCGGGCGCGCGGGGACCTCGACGCGTCGCGACGTGACGTCGCCGAGCTGCGGGACCGGCTGGAGGCCGGCGCGGCCGAGTCGCAGCGGCGGCTCGAGGCGGAACGCGCCCAGTTCGCCGCCGAGCTCGAGCGGGCCCGCCAGGAGGCGGACCGCCGGGTCGGCGAGACCCGTGAGCAGGCCGACCGGTTCCTGCAGCAGGTCCGCGCGGACCTCGAGCGGCAGGTCACGGAGGCCAAGGGCGACCAGGAGGAGATGGCGCAGCGGTTCCGCGCGCTCGCCGGTGAGGCCCTGCAGTCGAGCAGCAAGCAGTTCCTCGACCTGGCGGAGCAGAAGCTCTCGGCGAGCACCGTCAAGAACGACGAGACGCTCGCCCAGCGCGAGCAGGCGTTCCGCGCGCTGCTGGACCCCATGAGCAAGACGCTCGACAAGGTGAACCAGCGGGTCGACGAGGCCGAACGGGCCCGCAGCCAGGGGCAGAGCACGCTGACCGAACAGCTGCGCCACCTCGAGGCCGTCAACACCGAGCTGCGCACCGGCACCACCGACCTCGTCGCGGCCCTGCGGTCGAACCAGACGCGCGGCGTGTGGGGCGAGCTGCAGCTCAAGCGCGTCGTCGAGGCCGCGGGGATGCTGGACCACGTGGACTTCGACGTCCAGGTGCACGTCACCAGCGCGGAGGGCGACGCTCTCGTCCCGGACCTGGTGGTCAACCTCGCCGGGGGCAAGAAGATCGTCGTCGACTCCAAGGTGCCGCTCAGCGCCTATCTCAAGGCCCAGTCCGCCACCGAGCGCGACGAGGTGGACAAGCAGCTCGACGCGCACGCGAAGGACCTGCTCAAGCACGTCGACGTCCTGTCGGCGAAGGCCTACTGGTCGCAGTTCGACGCCGCCCCGGAGTTCGTCGTGCTGTTCGTCCCCGCCGAGCCGATCCTGGCCGCGGCGGTCGAGCGCAGGCCCGACCTGCTCGAGGCCGCCGCCCGCAAGAACGTGCTGGTCGCCACCCCGATGACGCTCATCGCGATGCTGCGCACGGTCGGCTACGCCTGGCAGCAGGAGGCCATCGCCGAGGACGCCCAGAAGGTGCTCCAGGTGGGCAAGGAGCTCTACAGCCGCATCATCACGATGACGGACAAGATCTCGCGGCTGGGTCAGTCCATGACGACGGCCACCAAGCGGTACAACGAGTTCGTCGGCTCCCTGGAGACACGGGTGCTCCCGCAGGCGCGTCGCATGGTCGAGCTGAAGGTCGTCGACGCGACGAACACGATCGAGCCGCTCAAGGTCGTCGAGGAGACCACCCGGCCGGTCACCAAGCCCGAGCTCCTGGCCGCCGACGAAGGCGGGATCGTGGCGATCGACACCCTGTCCGTGGGCGGGTCGCGCACGGACCGGGCCGGCGTCGAGGACCTGGTCGAGTCCGACCGGCGCGCGTTCGAGCGGGTGTCGGCGGAGCACGACGAGGACGACGCCTCGGGCACGGCCGTCGGCTGATCCGGACGGCCCGCGGCTGATCCGGCGAGGACGTCCGGTCAGACCGGCTGGATCGGCAGCTCGCGCCGCTTCTGCGGCCGGGGCCGGTCGTCCTGGCCGCCGGACTCCTTGAGGCCCGCCCGCAGCTCGCGCGGCAGCGAGAACATGAGGTCCTCCGTCGCCGTCCGGACCTCCTCGACGTCGCCGTACCCGCGGTCGGCGAGCGTGCGCAGGACGTCGTCGACGAGGATCTCCGGGACGGAGGCGCCGGACGTCACGCCGACCGTGGTGACGCCGTCGAACCAGGCGTCGTCGATCTCCGTCGCGCGGTCCACCCGGTACGACGAACGGGCACCCGCCTGCAGGGCGACCTCCACGAGCCGGACCGAGTTGGAGGAGTTCGCCGAACCGACCACGATCACCAGGTCGCACTCGGGGGCGAGCTTCTTCACGGCGACCTGACGGTTCTGCGTCGCGTAGCAGATGTCGTCGCTCGGCGGGTCCTGCATCTCGGGGAACTTCTCCCGCAGCCGGCGCACCGTCTCCATCGTCTCGTCGACGGACAGCGTCGTCTGCGAGATCCAGACGACCTTCTCCGGGTCACGGACCACGACCTTGTCGACCTCGTCGGGCGAGTTGACGACCTGCACGTGGTCGGGCGCCTCGCCGGCCGTGCCCTCGACCTCCTCGTGACCGTCGTGGCCGATCAGCAGGATGTCGTAGTCGTCCTTCGCGAACCGCACGGCCTCCTTGTGCACCTTGGTCACCAGCGGGCAGGTCGCGTCGATGGTGTCCAGGCTGCGTGCGGCGGCGGACGCGCGCACCGCCGGGGAGACCCCGTGCGCCGAGAACACCAGGCGGGCGCCGTCGGGGACCTCGTCGGTCTCCTCGACGAAGATCGCACCCCGGTCGCGCAGGGTGTCGACCACGTGCTTGTTGTGCACGATCTCCTTGCGCACGTACACGGGCGCGCCGTAGGCGTCGAGCGCCTTCTCCACGGCGACGACGGCGCGGTCCACCCCGGCGCAGTAGCCCCGGGGGGCGGCGAGCAGCACGCGCTTGGTCGAGGTGCGGGCGGGGGCGGGAGCTGTCGTCGTCACCCGGCCAGTCTAGGAGGCCGGTGTGGAGACGCTGTGACGGCCCGGCACCGACCGTCGCTGCGCTGTGGGCGGCGTACGGCATCCTGGGGTGCGTGATCGACGCCAGCCCCGGACCGGGAGCCCCCCGGCCCCTGCCCGAACGAGCCGCGCAGACGACCGCGGAGCAGCCGTGGCCCGTGCGCCTGCTGTCGACCAAGATCCGCGACTACGTCGCCCGGATGTCCCCGGTGTGGGTCGAGGGTCAGGTGGTCGAGCACACCTACCGCCGCACGTCCGGGATGCAGTTCGTCACCCTGCGCGACACCGACGTCGAGGCGTCGCTGCCGGTGCACATGCTCACCCGGGCCTTCGACGCGCTCGACGCGAGGCCGGAGGTCGGCCAGCACGTCGTGGTGCAGGCCAGGCCGGAGTTCTGGGTCAAGACGGGTCGCATGTCGCTGCGCGCCTCCGCCATCCGGCAGGTCGGCGTCGGGGACCTGCTCGCCCGGATCGAGCAGCTGCGCCGGGTCCTCGCCGCCGAGGGTCTGTTCGACGCCGACCGCAAGCGGCCGCTGCCGTTCCTGCCCGCCGTCGTCGGCCTGGTGTGCGGGCGCGAGTCGAAGGCGGAGCACGACGTGGTCGTCAACGCCCGGGCGCGGTGGCCGCAGGTCCGTTTCGAGATCCGCGAGGTCGCGGTGCAGGGCGTCGACGCGGTGCGCGAGGTCTGCGCGGCCGTCGCCGAGCTGGACGCCCGGCCCGAGGTCGAGGTCGTCGTCGTCGCCCGCGGCGGCGGGTCGGTCGAGGACCTGCTGCCCTTCAGCAACGAGACGCTCGTCCGCGCCGCGGCAGCGTGCACCACTCCCCTGGTCAGTGCGATCGGCCACGAGACCGACACCCCGCTGGTGGACCTCGTGGCGGACTACCGGGCCTCCACCCCGACCGACGCGGCCAAGCGGATCGTGCCCGACGTCGCCGAGGAGCGGCACCGGGTGACCCAGTCCCGCCACCGGCTGCGGGGGGCGGTGGAGGCACTGCTGGACCGCGAGCGCCGCGGGCTCGACGCCGTCCGCTCGCGTCCCGTGCTCCGCCGCCCGCTGACCATGGTCGAGGCTCGCGAGACCGAGATCTCCCAGCACCTGCGCCACGCCCGCCACTGCCTGGACGCCGCCCTGCTCAAGGGGTCCGGCGAGATCGGTCGTCTCGCCGGCCAGGTGCGGGCGCTGTCGCCGGCCTCGACGCTCGACCGCGGCTACGCCGTCGTCCAGCGCGGCGACGGTGCGGTGGTCCGGGACGCCGCAGAGGTCGCGGCGGGTGACGCGGTCCGCGTCCGGCTCGCCACAGGTGCCCTCGACGCCGAGGTGACGGGCGTCTCACCGGCGTAGTGCACGACGACGGCGCCGGGCCTCAGCGCACCCGCTCGACCCGGCCCTCGTCCCAGACGGGCTCCGGCGTCTCGCGCACGGCACCGTCCGCGCCGAACACCAGGAAGCGGTCGAACCCGCGGGCGAACCACCGGTCGTGCGTCACGGCGAGGACCGTGCCGTCGAACGCCTCGAGGCCCTCCTGCAGCGCCTCCGCGCTCTCGAGGTCGAGGTTGTCGGTGGGCTCGTCCAGCAGCAGGGCCGTGCATCCGCCCAGCTCCAGCTGCAGGATCTGGAACCGCGCCTGCTGCCCGCCGGAGAGCCGGTCGAAGGGCCGCTCGGCCGCCGTCGTCAGCTCGTAGCGCCGCAACGCCGCCATGGCCTTGCCGCGGTCCTGCGCATGGTCCTCCCACAGGATGTCGCGCAACGTGCGACCGGCCAGCTCCGGGTGGGCGTGCGTCTGTGCGAAGTGGCCGGGCACCACCCGGGCGCCGAGGCGCGCGCTGCCCGTGTGGGCGACGTCGTCCCCGGCCAGCAGCCGCAGGAAGTGCGACTTGCCCGACCCGTTGGACCCGAGCACCGCGACCCGCTCGCCGTAGAAGACCTCCAGGTCGAAGGGCTCCATGAGCCCGACGAGCTCCAACGCCTCGCACGTGACCGCCCGCGTACCGGTGCGGCCGCCGCGCAGCCGCATGCGGATGTCCTGCTCGCGGGGTGGCTCGGGCGGCGGACCGGCCTCCTCGAACTTGCGCAGCCGGGTCTGCGCCGCCCGGTAGCGCGAGGCCATGTCCGGGCTGTTCGCCGCCTGCTGGCGCAGGGTGAGGACCAGCTTCTTGAGCTGGGCGTGCTTCTCCTCCCAGCGCCGGCGCAGCTCCTCGAACCGTGCGAACCGCTGGCGCCGCGCCTCGTGGAACGTGGCGAAGCCCGCGCCGTGCACCCACGCGTCCGACCCGGCGGGGCCCGGCTCGAGCGCGACGATCCGGTCCGCCGAGCGCGCCAGGAGCTCACGGTCGTGGGAGACGAACAGCACCGTCTTGCGGGTCGCGTGCAGCTGGTCCTCCAGCCACCGCTTTCCCGGCACGTCGAGGTAGTTGTCGGGCTCGTCGAGGAGCAGGACTTCGTCGGGCCCGCGCAGGAGCGCCTCGAGCACCAGCCGCTTCTGCTCCCCGCCGGACAGCGTGCGCACCTCGCGCCACTGGGCGCGCTCGAACTCGACGCCGAGCGCCGCCGTCGTGCACACGTCCCACAGGGTCTCCGCCTCGTAGCCCTGGACCTCGGCCCAGTCGGCGAGCGCCTGGGCGTACCGCATCTGCACCGCGGTCCCGTCGGCGTCGGCGTCCACCTCCATGACGGCCAGCTCGGCCTCCTCGACCGCTCGCGCGGCGTCGCGTACCCGTGGCGGGGCGACGCTCGCCAGCAGCTGACGCACGGTGGTCGCGTCCCGCACGGACCCCACGAACTGCGGCATGACGCCGAGACCACCGCTCACCGTGACCGTCCCGGCGTCGGGGCGCAGCTCGCCGGTCACCAGCCGCAGCAGCGTCGTCTTGCCGGCGCCGTTCGGTCCCACGAGCGCCGTCGCGCTCCCCTCGCCCACGCGGAAGGAGACGTCGTCGAGCAGTGCGCGCCCGTCCGGCAGCACGTACTCGACGTGCGCCACCTCGAGATGACCCATGGCGCCGATCCTCCCCCGCCGGCGACCGCGAGGCAACGAGATATGCCCCGGGCGCGAGACGGCTCGACACGATGTGGGTGCGGTGCGGTTCACTGGTCCCCGTGACCGACGCAGATCTCTCCGCATCGTCCGGCGTCCCCGACGTCGGGACGCTGACGTACGAACAGGCCCGCGACGAGCTCGTCCAGGTCGTCGCACGGCTCGAGGCCGGTGGCGAGCCGCTGGAGGCCTCGCTGGCCCTGTGGGAGCGCGGCGAGGCGCTCGCCGCCCGCTGCCAGGAATGGCTCGACGGCGCCCGCGAGCGCCTCGCCGCCGCGCAGTCGGCCGCGAGCCCCACCACGGAGGAGAGCTCATGACGCAGCACGTCCTGGCCGTGGGCGAGGCGCTCGTCGACGTCGTGCGCCGGGCCGACGGGTCCGTCGCCGAGCACCCCGGCGGCTCGCTGGCCAACGTGGCGCTGACCCTCGGACGGCTCGGCCGGGACGCCCGGCTGGCCACGTGGCTGGGGCGCGACACCCGCGGCGACACCGTCCGTGACTGGCTCGCCGCGTCCCACGTGACGACGACGGCCGGCAGCGACGGCGCCGAGCGCACGTCGGTCGCCCAGGCCACGCTCGACGCGACCGGCTCGGCGACCTACGAGTTCGACCTGGACTGGCGCGTCCCGGCAGGGGCAGCGGCGACCGCGGAGACCCTGGCCGTGCACACCGGGTCGATCGCGGCGGTGCTCGAACCCGGCGCCTCGGACGTGCGGACCCTGGTCGACGCGGCACGGTCGACGTCGACGATCACCTACGACCCGAACGCCCGCCCGGTGCTCATGGGCGAGCCGGCGCAGGCCCGCACGCACGTGGAGGCGCTCGTGCGGCTCGCGGACGTCGTGAAGGTCAGCGACGAGGACCTGGAGTGGCTGGCCGCCGGGACGGCCCCGCTCGACGTGGCCCGCGGCTGGGTCCACGACCTCGGTGCGGCGCTCGTCGTGGTGACGTTCGGCGGTGACGGCGCGACGGCGGTGACGCGCTCGGGCGAGGTGCACGTGGCCTCGCGCGCGGTCACGGTCGTCGACACCGTGGGCGCGGGCGACTCGTTCATGGGTGCGCTGCTGGACGGGCTGTGGGCGGCCGACCTGCTGGGCGCGGACCGCCGCGAGGCCCTGCGCGGCATCGACCCGACGACCGTCCAGACGCTGCTGGAGCGGTGCTCCGCGGTCGCCGCCGTCACCGTGTCCCGGGCGGGGGCGAACCCGCCGTGGTCCGACGAGCTGGAGGATGCATGACCCCGAAGGAAGCCTGGGCCACGTTGCGGGCCGGCAACGACCGTTTCGTCCGCGACGAGCCCGCCGAGCGGTCCCAGATGTCGGTCCGTCGGGCGGAGCTGACGTCCGCCCAGCACCCGCACACGGTGGTGTTCGGCTGCTCCGACTCCCGGGTCGCGGCCGAGATCATCTTCGACCAGGGTCTGGGCGACGTCTTCGTGGTCCGCACGGCGGGCCACGTGGTGGACACCACCGTGCTGGGCTCGATCGAGTACGGCGTGGAGGTCCTGGGCGCCCCGCTCGTCGTGGTGCTCGGTCACGACTCGTGCGGCGCCGTCGGCGCGACGGCGCACACCCTGCGCACGGGCGAGCAGCCGCCAGGGTTCGTCCGCTCGGTGGTGGACAAGGTGATCCCCTCGATCGCGGACCTGCCCGACGGATCCACCGAGGACCAGGACGGCGCACCGTTCGCCGACCGGCTGCGCACGGCCCACGTGCGTCACACGGTCGAGACGCTGCGCGGGTACTCCCGGGCGCTGGACGCTGCGGTCGCCGAGGGGCGGCTGGCGATCGTCGGTGTCGAGTACGACCTCGCCGAGGGGTCGGCGCGGCTGGTCGAGGTCGCCGGCGACGTGGCCGAGGAGCCGCTGCGCTGAGCCGGTGCGGCACGCGGTGCGCCGGGGCCGGCCCTCGCGCACCGCGCACCGCGCACCGCGTGACACCTCTCACACGTCGATGCCCCGACGGGTGCGGCACGATAGATCCATGACTTCCGACACCGTCGCCGGCGGCGCCGACGCGCCCGAGACCGAGTACCGCATCGAGCACGACACGATGGGCGAGGTCCGCGTGCCGGCCCACGCCCTGTACCGCGCGCAGACGCAGCGTGCGGTGCAGAACTTCCCGATCTCGGGCACGCCGCTCGAGCGGGGGCACATCCAGGCCCTCGCCCAGGTGAAGAAGGCCGCGGCCCTGGCGAACGCCGAGCTCGGCGTGCTCGAGCGGGACGTGGCGGACTCGATCGCCGCGGCGGCCGACCGGGTCGCGTCCGGCGAGCTCGACGAGCACTTCCCCGTCGACGTGTTCCAGACCGGCTCCGGCACGTCGTCGAACATGAACACCAACGAGGTGCTCGCCACCCTGGCGAGCACGTCCCTGGGTCGCGACGTGCACCCCAACGACCACGTCAACGCCTCGCAGTCCTCGAACGACGTGTTCCCCACGTCGGTGCACGTGGCCGCGACAGCCGGCGTCGTGCGTGACCTGGTCCCCGCGCTGGAGCACCTCGCGGCGGCACTGGAGGCCAAGGCCACCGCGTTCGCCGGCGTGGTCAAGTCGGGCCGCACGCATCTGATGGACGCCACGCCGGTCACGCTCGGCCAGGAGTTCGGCGGGTACGCCGCCGCGGTGCGCTACGGCGTCGAGCGGCTCGAGGCGGCGCTCCCCCGCGCCGCCGAGGTCCCGCTGGGCGGCACGGCCGTCGGGACCGGGATCAACACGCCCGCCGGGTTCCCGCAGCGGGTGATCGAGCTGCTTCGCGAGGACACGGGTCTGCCGCTGACCGAGGCGCGCGACCACTTCGAGGCGCAGTCCGCGCGGGACGGGCTCGTCGAGCTCTCCGGTGCACTGCGCACGGTCGCGGTCTCCGTGACCAAGATCTGCAACGACCTGCGCTGGATGGGGTCCGGCCCCAACACCGGCCTGGGCGAGATCGCGATCCCCGACCTGCAGCCCGGCTCCTCGATCATGCCGGGCAAGGTGAACCCGGTCATCCCGGAGGCCGTGCTCATGGTCGCCGCCCGCGTGGTCGGCAACGACGCGACGGTCGCCTGGGCGGGGGCCACGGGCACGTTCGAGCTGAACGTGCAGATCCCGGTGATCGCGCAGGGCGTGCTGGAGTCGATCCGGCTGCTCGCCAACGCGTCACGGGTCCTCGCGGACAAGACGGTGGCGGGCCTGACGGCGAACGAGGAGCGGGCGCGGGCGTTCGCCGAGTCCTCGCCGTCGATCGTCACGCCGCTGAACCGCGTCATCGGCTACGAGGCCGCGGCGAAGGTGGCGAAGAAGGCGGTGGCCGACGGCATCACCGTCCGGGAGGCCGTCGTGGCGCTCGGGTTCGTCGAGCGCGGCGAGGTCAGCGAGCAGCAGCTCGACGAGGCGCTCGACGTGCTGTCGATGACGCGCCCGCCCCAGGCCTGACCCCTCCTCCCCCTGTGGGTGCACGACACGCCATTGACACGCACCGCAGAGCGGCGCGTCGTGCACCCACAACGGTTCGTCTCAGGGGGCGGACCGAGGCTTTGGTAAGCCTTACCTCACCTGCTACTGTCGGCGGCACGCGGGAGGCGCGCCGCCGAGCGAGCGGGGCTGGGGGGTCCACCTGGGACGGCGCGCCTCCCCCGGACGTGTCCGGCCGGGCCGTGCCCGGTTGGAGATGCCCGCCTGGACATGCCCGGCCTGGCCGGCGGTCAGATCTCCAGGGACTCCAGCATCTCCGTGACCAGCGCCGCCACCGGCGACCGCTCCGAACGCGTCAGCGTGACGTGCGCGAACAGCGGATGCCCCTTCATCGCCTCGATGACCGCGGCGACCCCGTCGTGCCGGCCCACGCGCAGGTTGTCCCGCTGCGCGACGTCGTGGGTCAGCACCACGCGCGACCCCTGGCCGACGCGCGACAGCACCGTCAGCAGCACGTTGCGCTCCAGGGACTGCGCCTCGTCGACGATGACGAACGCGTCGTGCAACGACCGCCCGCGGATGTGGGTCAGCGGCAGGACCTCCAGCATCTCGCGGTCGATGACCTCCTCGACCACCTCGGGCGAGACGAGGGCCCCGAGTGTGTCGAACACGGCCTGCGCCCAGGGGTTCATCTTCTCGGACTCGCTGCCCGGCAGGTAGCCGAGCTCCTGGCCGCCGACGGCGTACAGCGGCCGGAACACGAGGATCTTGCGGTGCTGGCGCCGCTCCAGCACCGCCTCGAGCCCGGCGCACAGGGCCAGCGCCGACTTGCCCGTCCCGGCTCGGCCGCCCATCGACAGGATGCCGACGTCGGGGTCGAGCAGCAGGTCGATCGCGATCCGCTGCTCGGCCGACCGGCCGTGCACCCCGAACACGTCCTGGTCGCCGCGGACCAGGCGGACCTGCTTGTCCGCGGTGACCCGGCCGAGCGCCGACCCCGCGGAGCCCTGGATCACCAGCCCCGTGTGGCACAGCAAGGGGCTGGCCTCCTCCACCACCTGCGGGTCCAGGGCGGCGAGCTCGACCGTCCCTCCCTCGTAGAGCGCGGCGACCTGGTCGTCCGTCATCGCGATCTCCCGCATGCCGGTCCAGCCGGAGTCGACGGCGAGCTCGTGGCGGTACTCCTCGGCCCGCAGACCGACGGCCGAGGCCTTGACGCGCATCGGCAGGTCCTTCGAGACGACGGTGACGTCGCGCCCCTCGGCCGCGAGGTTCGCGGCGACCGACAGGATGCGCGTGTCGTTGTCCCCGAGCCGGAAACCGGCCGGCAGCACCGCCGGGTCCGTGTGGTTCAGCTCGACCCGCAGGGTGCCGCCGTCGTTCCCGATGGGGATCGGGGCGTCCAGCCGGCCGTGCCGGATGCGCAGGTCGTCCAGCGCGCGCAGGGCGCTGCGGGCGAAGTAGCCGAGCTCGGCGTGGTGGCGCTTGGCCTCCAGCTCGGTCACCACGACGACGGGCAGCACCACGTCGTGCTCGGCGAACCGGTGGATGGCTCGCGGGTCGGACAGCAGGACGGACGTGTCGACGACGAACGTCCGCAGGTCGGTGCTGGTGTTCTCAGTGGCCACGATGTGCTCCTCGCGCAGAGCGGGACGGTGGACGGGGCGGGCGACCGGCCGAGCGCACACCGTGCGACAGAGCCGGGGCCGGCCCTCCTGCGCGGAGCGAGCACTCCATCAGATGGCCTCCCGGGAACGCACAGGGCGTGCGTCCTGAGCGTCACGCTACGACCCCGACGGCGTGACGGACGTCACGGGACCGGCGCGTCGCGAACTCGTCATCGAGAGTTCACACGCAGGCATCCCGGGCACGACGGCCGGTAGGCTGTGCCGAGGTGAGCCGGGAAGACTGGTCGGCGGTACCGGCTGCGACGCCGGCTCGAACCCGCCCGAACGAACAGGAGCTTCCCCTGAGCACCGACGTCGACACCCAGACCTTCGGACACCGCCTGTCGCGCTTCCTCTCGCGGGAGACCACCGGCGGCGCCCTTCTCATCGGCGCGGCCGTGGTGGCGCTGATCTTCGCCAACTCTCCCTGGCGGGAGGCTTACGCGACGCTCACCGAGACCGTCGTCGGCCCGGCCTACCTCGGAGACGTGTACATCCACCTCGACCTCTCGCTGGCCGCCTGGGCCGCCGACGGGCTGCTGGCGATCTTCTTCTTCACGGTCGGTCTCGAGCTCAAGCACGAGTTCGTCGCCGGGTCGCTGCGCAGTCCCAAGCAGGCCGGCGTCCCGATGCTGGCCGCCGTGGGCGGCATGGTGGTGCCCGCCGCCTTCTACGTCGTCGCCATCCTCGTCCTGGGTGACTCCAGCGCGCTGCACGGCTGGGCGATCCCGACGGCCACCGACATCGCCTTCGCCCTCGCGGTCCTCGCCGTGTTCGGCAAGGGCCTGCCGGTGGCGATCCGCACGTTCCTGCTCACCCTCGCCGTCGTGGACGACCTGCTCGCGATCATCATCATCGCGGTGTTCTACACCGAGGCGATCCACGGTGCCTGGCTCGGCGCCTCGCTCGTCGTGATCGCCGTGTTCGCCTGGTACATGCGCACCCGGTCGCCGAAGTGGTGGCTCCTCGTCCCGCTGTTCGTCGTCGCCTGGGCCTTCATGCACGCCTCGGGCGTGCACGCCACGATCGCGGGCGTGCTCATGGGCTTCGCGGCGACCGCTCGTCCGATCCACGGCGAGACCGAGACCCGCACGCACCACTACGAGCGCGCGATCAAACCGTGGTCGCAGGGTCTGGCGCTGCCGCTCTTCGCCTTCTTCTCCGCGGGGGTCAACCTCGTCGACGGCGGCGGGCCGGCCGAGATCCTCGGCCAGCCGATCGTGCTGGCGATCGTCGGTGGCCTGGTGGTCGGCAAGCTGATCGGCATCCTGGGCGCCACCTGGCTCGTGACCCGGGTGACGCCGTTGCGGCTGGCGCAGGGCATCGGCGTGCGGGACCTGCTGCCGGTGGCGCTCCTCGCCGGCATCGGCTTCACGGTGTCGCTGCTCATCGCGGAGCTGTCGTTCGGACACGGCTCCGAGCACACCCTCGGCGCCAAGGCGGCCATCCTCATCGCGTCGGTCATCGCCGCGACGCTCGGTGCCCTGACCCTGCGCTGGGACGCCAAGAAGGAGCGCGACCCCGACATGAACCGGGACGACCTGCCGGACGAGGTCACCACGGTCATCGGCGACGAGGAGGACCGCAAGGAGCACTGAGCTCCGTCAGCGGCCGAGCAGCGCGTCCCGCTGCACCTCGACCTGCCGTCGCAGCGCCTCCAGGACGGCTGCGACGGCGGGCCGGCGCCACGACTCGGGGTGCACGAGCGCCCGGTACGGCAGCCGGTCGCGGACCTCGTCGGGCAGCAGCCGGACGAGGTCCGGGTGCCGGTCGGCCGCCAGGCACGGCACGAACCCGACGCCGGCCCCCGCCCGCGTGGCCTCCACGTGCACGAACACGTTGGTGGACGTCATGGCGTCCCGGATGCCGGGCACGAGCCGGCGCGGCGTGTCGAGGTCGTCCACCTGCAGCATCGAGTCGATGAAGTGCACGAGCCCGTGCCCGGCCAGCTCGGCGACGGTCCGCGGCGCCCCCTGCTCGGCGAGATAGTCGCGCGAGGCGTACATCCCGAGCTCGAACTCGCCGAGCGGCACCACCTGGGCCCGTGGCGCGGGGGCGTCGCCGACCACCACCTCGATGTCCACGCCCGACCGGTGCTGGGCGGGGCGCCGGGTCACGGTGATGGCCTCGACCGCGAGATCGGGATGGTCCCGCCGCAGCCCGACCACTGCGGGCGGGACCACGTAGGCGCTGAACGCGTCCGTGGCGGTCATCCGCACCACCCCCGTGACCGGGTCGGCCTCGCCGTCGTCGGCGACGAGACGACCGACCGCGTCCGCGACGGCCTCGGCGGCACGGGTCGCCCGCTCCCCCAGCGCGGTGAGCTCCCATCCGTCGGCGCCCCGCACGAGGACGTGGCCGCCGAGGCTGCGCTCCAGGGCCGCGACGGTCCGCGCCACGGTGGTGTGCGTGACCCCGAGCTCGGCGGCCGCCGTCGTGTAGCGCCCGGTGCGCGCGACGGCGAGCAGGACGAGCAGGTGGTCGGCTGACGGCGTCGGCATGCCGCCACGCTAGCCGACTGTGCATCTGTGCACACCGGGTGTGCCTCGATGGGCGTTGCGCGCACATCGCGTGCCTGTGACCATCGGAGGACGATCGCACGTGACGCCCTGTCGACGACGCCGGAGGTTGCCATGCCCACCGCCCTGCACCCGGGACCCGACAAGGTCGTCGCCGCGGCGGCCGACGCGGTGGCCGACATCCCCGACGGGGCCTCCCTCGCCGTCGGCGGCTTCGGCCTGTGCGGCAACCCGGTCGCTCTGATCGAGGCCCTGCTCGCGCAGGGCACGCGCGACCTGTGGGTCGTGAGCAACAACTGCGGCGTGGACGACTGGGGCCTGGGCATCCTCCTCGCCGCCGACCGCATCCGGCGCATCACGGCGTCGTACGTCGGGGAGAACAAGGAGTTCGCGCGCCGCTACCTCTCCGGCGAGCTCCAGCTCGAGCTCACCCCGCAGGGCACGCTCGCCGAGAAGCTGCGGGCCGGCGGCTCCGGCATCGCCGCCTTCTACACCCGGGCCGGTATCGGCACCCAGGTCGCCGACGGCGGACTCCCGCAGCGCCACGACGGCGACGGCGGCGTGGCGCTCGCCTCGCCGGCGAAGGACGTGCGGACCTTCGCCGATCCCGCGGCGTCGGACGGCAGCGCGACGGAGTACGTCCTCGAGGAGGCGATCAGCACCGACTTCGCCCTCGTGCACGCCGCGAGGGGCGACCGGTACGGCAACCTGGTCTTCCACCGCTCCGCGCGCAACTTCGCACCGCAGGCCGCCATGGCCGGACGGGTGTGCATCGCCCAGGTGGAGGAGCTCGTCGAACCCGGCGAGCTCGACCCGGACGAGATCCACCTGCCGGGCGTCTACGTGCACCGCGTGGTGCCGGTGGGCACGGCGATCGAGAAACGCATCGAGCGGCGCACCACCCGGCCGGCCGGGCCGACGTCCTCGACGGCGGGGCCGGCTCCCGCGCAGTCCCCGCCGACCTCCGACACCGGGGCGCCGCCACGACGCGGCCGCACCCGCGACGAGATGGCCGCACGGGCCGCCGCGGAGCTGGTCGACGGTTCGTCGGTCAACCTCGGCATCGGGATGCCCACGCTCGTGCCCAACCACGTCCCACCCGGCCGCCACCTCGTCCTGCAGTCCGAGAACGGTCTGCTCGGCGTGGGTCCCTACCCCACCGAGGACGAGGTCGACCCGGACCTGATCAACGCCGGCAAGGAGACCGTGACGCTGCTGCCCGGGGCGTCGGTGTTCGACGCCGCCACCAGCTTCGGGATGATCCGCGGCGGCAAGATCGACGCCGCGATCCTCGGAGCCATGCAGGTCTCGGCCACCGGCGACCTGGCCAACTGGATGATCCCCGGCAAGATGGTCAAGGGTCCCGGCGGCGCGATGGACCTCGTCAACGGCGCCCGCCGGCTCATCGTCCTCATGGACCACACCGCCCGGGACGGGTCCCCGAAGATCCTGCCCGAGTGCACCCTGCCGCTCACCGGCCGCGGCGTCGTCGACCGCATCATCACCGACCTCGCCGTCATCGACGTGACGGACGACGGCCTCGTGCTGCGCGAGCTCGCCCCCGGGGTGACGACGGACGAGGTCGTCGCCGCCACCGGGGCACCGTTGCGCATCGACGCGGGCACCGACTCACCGAGAAAGGCTCAGCCATGACCAGCGCTCCCCGACCCGACGACGTCGTCGTCGTCTCCGCCGCCCGCACCCCCCAGGGGCGTCTCGGCGGCTCCCTCGCCACGCTGTCCGCCGTCGAGCTGGGCACCGTCGCCGCCCGGGCGGCGCTCGCCGGCGCCGCGGACGTCGCCGCGGCGGTCGACGCCGTGATCGTCGGCCAGGTGCTGCAGGCCGGCGCCGGGCAGAACCCGGCCCGGCAGACCGCCGTCGCCGCCGACGTCCCGATGACCGTGCCCGCCGTCACCGTCAACAAGGTGTGCCTGTCGGGGCTGACGGCCGTCGTCGACGGCGCGCGCCTGCTGCGCACCGGCGAGGCCACCGCCGTCCTGGTCGGTGGTCAGGAGTCGATGACCCACGCCCCGCACCTCCTGCCCGGTGCCCGCTCCGGCTTCCGGTACGGCGACGCGACGCTGCTCGACGCCGTCGCCCGCGACGGGCTCACGGACGCGTTCGACGGCCAGGCGATGGGCCTGAGCACAGAGGAGCACAACACCGACGACGTGTTCGTCTCGCGCGAGGAGCAGGACGCCGTCGCGGCCGCCTCGCACCAGCGGGCGGCCCGCGCCGCCAAGGACGGCGTCTTCACCGCCGAGCTGGCACCCGTCGAGGTGCCGCAGCGCAAGGGCGACCCCGTCGTCGTCTCCTCCGACGAGGGCGTGCGGCCCGACACCACCGCCGAGAGCCTGGCGCGGCTGCGCCCCGCGTTCTCGCCCTCCGGGACCCTGACGGCCGGTAACTCCTCGCAGATCTCCGACGGCGCCGCGGCCCTGGTCCTGACCACGCGGGCGCGCGCCGAGGCGGCCGGGGTTCCCGTCCTGGCCACCGTGCGCTCGGCCGGTCAGGTCGCCGGCCCCGACACCTCGCTGCACTCGCAGCCCGCGCACGCGATCTCCGCGGCACTGAGCCGTGAGGGCTGGTCCGCGCAGGACCTCGACCACGTCGAGATCAACGAGGCGTTCGCCGTCGTGGCCACGGTCTCGACACGCGCGCTCGGCCTGCCGTCGGACGTCGTCAACCCGCACGGTGGCGGCATCTCGCTCGGCCATCCCATCGGGGCGTCCGGAGCGCGCCTGGCCGTCCACGCGGTGCACGAGCTCGCCCGGCGGCGTGCCGACGGCCAGGAGCACGCACGGGCCGCCGTCGCGCTGTGCGGCGGCGGCGGGCAGGGCGAAGCGCTGCTGCTGGAGGCGTGATCCTCAGCGCACGAGGGAGCGCAGCTGGCGCAGCGCGACGGAGAGGGCCGCGAGGCCCGGCTCCTCCACGGCGTGCGCGGTGGCCAGCGCGTCCATCGCCCGCCGTGTCGTGGCGCCGCCACCGTCGAGCCACGCCTCGATCCGCGCGGCGACGTCCGGCCCGGGACCCGTGTGCTCGAGCACGGACGCCGTCAGGTCCACCGTCACGGCGTACAGGTCGTCGCGCAGCGCGGCGCGCGCCATCGAGTCCCACCGGTCGTCCTGCCGCAGACCGGAAACGGCCGTGAGCAGGTCGGCCAGGCCGATGCGCCCCGAGAGGGCGAAGTAGGTCTGCGCCACCTCGTCGAGGTCGCGGTCCCGGGTGGCGGCGATCTCGGCGACGTCCAGCAGGGGCAACGACCCCAGCAGCCCCGCCCCCCGACGGGCGGGCGCCGGGTCGCAGCCCGCCGCCTCCAGCTCGGCCACCCGCTCCGTGTACTCCTCCAGCTCGGTACCACGCAGGAGCTCGTCCAGCCGCGACGCGTACGTGCTCACCGGGCCCGAGAAGGCCTCGATCTCCGCGCCCACGTCGACCCGGTCCGCGCGGTGCTGCACGAACCAGCGGGCGGCGCGGTCGAGCAGCCGGCGGAACTCCAGGTACAGGTCCGTCTGCACGCTCGTGCCCACCACGTTGTCGGTGGACTCGACCGCCTCGACGAAACCGTGCAGGTCCAGGATCTCCCGCGCCGCGACGAACGCCCGGGCGATCTGCTCCGTCGGTGCACCCGTCTCGTCCGCGGCGCGGAAGGCGAAGGAGATCCCCCCGCGGTTCACCATCGAGTTGACCACCGCGTTGACGACGATCTCGCGCGCGAGAGGGTGCGACGGGAGGTCGTCGGCGTAGCCCTCGCGGATCTCGCGCGGGAAGTAGGCGGCCAGCGTGCGGGTGAACCAGGGGTCGTCCGCGAGGTCCGACTCGGTGAGGTCCGCCTTCAGCGCGAGCTTCGCGTGAGCCATGAGGACGGCGAACTCCGGTCGGGTCAGACCCTGCTGCTGCTCGATCCGCGCCTCGATCTCTGCGGCGTCGGGCAGCGCCTCCAGGTCCCGGTCGAGCTCGCCACGCCCTTCCAGCGAGGTCATCAGCCGGGCGTGCACCGGCAGCATCACCGCGGCGTTCGCCCGGGAGTTGCCCAGCAGGACGTTCTGCTCGTAGTTGTCCCGCAGGACCTGCTCGGCGACCTCCTCGGTCATGGACCCGAGCAGGTCGTTGCGGTCGGCGAGCGTCAGCCGGCCGGCACGCATCACCGTGCCGAGCAGGATCTTGATGTTGACCTCGTGATCGGAGGTGCTGACCCCGGCCGAGTTGTCGATCGCGTCGGTGTTGATCTGGACGCCGGACATCGCCGCCTCGATCCGTCCCCGCTGGCTCGCGCCGAGGTTGCCGCCCTCCCCCACGACCTTCACGCGCAGGTCGGCGCCGTCGACGCGGATCGCGTCGTTCGCCCGGTCACCGATCTCTGCGTGCGACTCGTCGGCCGCCTTGACGTAGGTACCGATCCCGCCGTTCCAGAACAGGTCGACCGGGGCGAGCAGCACGGCCCTCTTCAGCGCGTTGGGGGTCAGGCCGGTCACGCCCGGCTCGAGGCCGAGCGCCTCGGCCATCTGCGGCGTCACCGGGATCGACTTGGCCGTCAGGGGGAAGACGCCGCCCCCGGCGGAGATCAGGCCGCGGTCGTAGTCGGCCCACGTGGACCTCGGCAGCTCGAAGAGCCGGCGCCGCTCGGCGTACGACGTCGCGGCGTCGGGATCGGGATCGACGAAGACGTGCCGATGGTCGAACGCCGCCACCAGCCGGATGTGCTCCGACAGCAGCATGCCGTTGCCGAACACGTCACCCGACATGTCCCCCACGCCGACCACCGTGACGTCCTGCGACTGGACGTCGTGGCCGAGCTCGCGGAAGTGCCGCTTCACCGACTCCCAGGCCCCGCGCGCCGTGATCCCCATCGCCTTGTGGTCGTAGCCGTCGGACCCGCCCGAGGCGAAGGCGTCGTCGAGCCAGAACCCGTACTCCCGGGAGATCTCGTTCGCGATGTCGGAGAAGGACGAGGTGCCCTTGTCCGCCGCCACCACGAGGTAGGGATCGTCGCCGTCGTGACGGACGACGCGGTCCGGCGGCACGACGTCGGTGCCGGCGCGGTCGTCGGTGATGTCCAGCATCCCGCGGATGAAGGTGCGGTAGGCCTCCTGGCCCTCGGCGAGCCACGCCGCGCGGTCGCCGGCGTCCGGCAGCCACTTGGCCACGAACCCGCCCTTGGAGCCGGTGGGCACGATCACGGCGTTCTTGACCATCTGCGCCTTGACCAGCCCGAGCACCTCAGTGCGGAAGTCCTCGCGCCGGTCGCTCCAGCGCAGACCGCCGCGCGCGACCTTGCCGAACCGCAGGTGCACACCCTCGACCCGCGGCGAGTACACCCAGATCTCCGCCATCGGGTGCGGGAGCGGCAGGTCGGGGACCCGGGCGCAGTCGAGCTTCATCGACACCCAGGTCTTCGGCGACCCGGCGGCGTCCCGGGTGTAGTAGTTGGTGCGCAGCGTGGCGTCGACGACGCCGACGAACGACCGCAGGATGCGGTCGTGGTCGAGGCTCGCGACGTCGTCCAGGGCGTCGACGAACGCGTCCGTGGCCCGCCGGACCGCCTCGTCCCGGCCGTCGGCAAGGTCGGGGTCGAACCGCAGCGCGAACAGCCGGACCAGGTCGGCGGCCTTGTCGGGGTGCGCGATCAGCGCCTCGTCGATGTACTCCATGGAGAACGCCGAGCCCGCCTGCCGCAGGTAGCGCCCGACCGCCCGCAGGATCACCACGTCCCGCCAGGACAGGCCCGCCTGGAGCACGAGCGCGTTGAGCTCGTCGCTCTCGGCGGCTCCCGACCACACCGCGCAGAAGGTGTCCTCGAGCGCCTCGGCGGCGCCGTCGCCCCCCCACAGCGCCGGGTCGGGCGCGGTGATCCCGAAGTCGGAGATGTACCGCGTCGTGCCGTCCGCGAGACGCAGGGCGTACGGCCGTTCGTCGAGGACGTCGACGCCGAGGTCGGTCAGCAGCGGGAGCACCCGGGTGAGCCGTTGCTCGTGCAGGGAGGCGACGGTCAGGCGGCGTTCGCGCGGGTCCTCGTCGTCCGGGTCGTACAGGTGCACCGCGATGGGGCGGTCCTCGGACAACGAGTCGAGGCGGGCGATGTCCCCGACGGCTGCAGTGGGTGCGACCTGCTCCTTGTACGCCTCGGGGAATGCCGACCCGTAGCGGGCCAGGACGTCGGCGGTCTCCTCCTCGCCGTGGACGTGGTGCAGCTCGTCCACGAGTGCCGCGCTCCACGTGCGCACGGCGTCCTCGAGCCGCCGCTGCAGCTCCTCGTCGTCGATCTCGCCCACGACGGTGTCCCGCGGCACCCGGACCACGAAGTGCAGCTGCGCCAGCGGGGAGTCGCCCACCCTGGTGGCGTGCTCGACCCGTTCGGCACCGAAGGCGTCCCGCAGCAGCGCCTCGATGCGCAGCCGCACGGTGGTGTTGTAGCGGTCCCGCGGCAGGTAGACGATCGCCGAGACGAAGCGGCCGAACTCGTCGCTGCGCAGGAAGATCCGTGTCCGACGACGTTCGCGCAGCCGGGTGACCTGGCTGGCGACCTCGTTGAGGTGCTCCGGCGTGTCCTGGAAGAGCTCGTCGCGCGGGTACAGCTCCAGCACCTGCTGGAGGTCCTTGCCGGAGTGCGAGTCGCGTGCGAACCCGGACGCGCGGAGCACGGCGCGCGCCTTGGCCGCGACGATCGGCACGGTCAGCACCGAGGACGCGTACGCCGCGGAGGTGAACATCCCGAGGATCCGGCGCTCACCGGTCACGTTCCCGGCGTCGTCGAACGTGCGCACCCCGACGTAGTCGAGGTAGACGTCCCGGTGGACGGTGGCGCGCGAGTTCGCCTTGGTGATGGTCAGCAGCCGCGGTTCGCGTGCCGTGCGCCGCGCCTCGGGCCGCAGGTGCACGACGGCGGAGGTCGGCCGGCGCAGGATGCCCAGGCCCGTGTCGGGCAGGGGGCGCAGCACGTCCTCGCCGCCGATGGTTTCGAGGGTGTACTCGCGGTAGCCGAGGAACGTGAAGTGGTCCTCGGCGAGCCAGGTGAGGAACTCGATGGTCGGCGCGATGCTGTCGGGGTCGGCGGTGGGAGGCGGCTGGACCCGCAGGTCCGTGCAGATGTCGAGGCAGGCGCGCCGCATCGCCGACCAGTCGCCGACGGCGCGGTGCACGTCACCGACGACGTCCTGGATCCGCTCCACGAGCGCGTCCCGGTCCTCCTGCCCGGCGATCCGGTCCGTCTCCAGGTGCATCCACGACTCGGGGCGACCGCCGTGCGCCCCCATCTCGAGCAGGCCGCCGTGCTCGTCCCGGCGGACGCCGACCACGGGGTGCTGCAGCAGGTGGACCGTGCCGCCGTGGCGGTTGACGGCCGCGTCCACGGAGTCGACGAGGAACGGCGCGTCGTCGGTGCAGACGTCGATCACCGTGCGGCGCGACGTCCAGCCGTCCTCCCGGAGGGTCGGGGTGAACGCCCGCACGAGCGTCTGCCCCGGTTCGCGGTGAGCGGCGAAGCGGACCGTCGAGACCACGGCGCCGACGATGTCGCGCGGCTCCCGCTCGGCGAGGTCCTCGGCGGTGTAGGCCGTCAGCAGCTGCTGCGCGCGGCGGCGCACCTCGTCGGGGTACGCCTCGAGGGCGCGAAGGATCTGCGGGTCCGAGGCGGCGTCGTCGGTCATGAACCTCTTCGTTCTGCATCGTTGGTGCCGACAGTGGCTGGGTCGTCTCGATGCTATCCAAGGGCCTCGCTCCCCACCGGCCAGCCCTCCCGAGCTGTCAGACCCTGGTCGGTGCGTACCGGGTCGTGGGTCTGACAACTGGGCAGCGCCCCGAGCTGTCAGGACGAGGACGGGGTCGACGCCCACGAGGGGCTGACAGCTCGGGAGGGAGGGTCAGACGTCGCGCGGGGCGTGACGCTCCAGGAACTCGTACACCGCGGTGGTGTCCACGCCGGGGAACGCCCCCGAGGGCATCGCGGCGAGCATCGAGGCGTGCGGGCGCGCGCTGGGCAGGGCGTGCCCGTCCCACCGTTCGGCCAGCGGGCGCGAGGGCTGGCGGCAGCACGACTCGTCGGGGCAGCGCGAGATGGAGCGCGCCGTCGTCTCCCGCCCCAGGAACCACTTGACCTGTGCGTACGGCACACCCACGCTGACGGAGAACCGGCCGTCGGGGGTGTCCGAGACCCGAGAGGTGCACCAGTAGGTCCCCGTCGGGGTGTCGGTGTACTGGTAGTAGGGACTGAGCCGGTCGGCGATGTCGAACACCACCCGGGCCGTCCAGTACCGGCACACGTGCTGACCCTCCACCGTGCCGAGCGCGTCGCCCGGGAACCGCACGCCGTCGTTCTCGTACGCCTTGTGGATCGCACCGGACTCGTGGACCTTCATGAAGTGCACCCCGATGCCCAGGTGGCGCGTGGCGAGGTTCGTGAACCGGTGGGCGGCCGTCTCGTAGGACACCGCGAAGGCGTCGCGCAGGTCCTCGATGGAGATCGCCCGGACGTCCTTGGCCTCGCGCAGGTGCTTCACGGCCTCGCGCTCGGGCAGCAGCAGCGCCGCGCACAGGTAGTTGGCCTCGACGCGCTGACGCAGGAACTCGCCGTAGTCGCGCGGCTCGGTGTGCTCGAGGACGTGCGAGGCCAGCGCCTGCAGCAGCGCCGAGCGGGCGTCGGACCGGCCCCGGATGCCGTTGCTCGGCAGGTACACCCGATGGTGGCGCTGGTCGATGACGGCGCGCGTCGAGTGCGGCAGGTCCGACTCGTAGTGGATCGAGAACCCCAGGTGCGAGGCGATGTCGACCGCCGCCCGCTGCGGCACCGGTCCGCGCGTGTGCCCGACGTCGTCGAGCAGGGAGCGGGCGACGATCTCCAGGTCCGGGAAGTAGTTGTCCTGGGCCCGCATGTCGGCGCGCAGCTCGGTGTTCGCGCGTCGTGCTTCCTCGGGGGTGAGGGCGCGCTCGGAGTGCAGCCGCTCGAGCTCGGCCTGCAACGACACGATCGCTTCCAGGGCGTCGGTGGGCAGCGACTTCCCGACCCGGACCGGTTTGACGCCGAGCACGGAGAAGAGCGGACCTCTTTGCACGCGCTCCAGCTCGATCTCCAGCGCGTCGCGCCGCGAGGGAGCCTCTGGGGAGAGCAGGTCGTCGACGCTGGTGCCGAGAGCGCGGGCGATCGCCTGCAGCCGGGCGATCGTCGGCTCCCGTTTGCCGTTCTCGAGCATGGAGATCTGTGACGGAGCACGTGAGACAGCGTCTCCGAGGGTCTCGAGCGTCATCCCCCGCTGCTGACGCAGGTGCCGGATGCGGCGCCCGATCGTCAGCGCGTCGGGTTCCTCCGCGACCGGGGACGGCGCGGGAGGCGCCGCCGGCGGCCGGTACGTCGTCGTCATGGCCATGCCCCAGCGTGACATGCGCCATGGCTTCTGCCAAGGAGAAGAACATCGAAACTTCTGCCCCCAGATCCTCGCCACAGGGGTTGCGCAGGCCGCAGAGTCGGTCTCGAGGGCGATTCCCTCGGCAGGCCGAACGACGAAAGGCAGGACCATGACCGCGATCCTCGAGACCGAGGCCCAGACGTCCGGCAGCACCGCGACGACGCGCCGGCCCGGCGACCAGGTGACCACCGCCGCCACGCTCGCCGAGCAGTGGGCCACCGACCCCCGCTGGGCGGGCATCACGCGGGACTACGCGGCCGAGGACGTCGTCGCCCTGCGAGGCTCCGTCGGCGAGGAGCACACGCTCGCGCGCCGCGGCTCCGAGCTCCTGTGGGAGCTGCTGCACACGGAGGACTACGTCAACGCCCTCGGTGCCCTGACCGGCAACCAGGCCGTGCAGCAGGTCAAGGCGGGCCTCAAGGCGATCTACCTGTCGGGCTGGCAGGTGGCCGGTGACGCCAACCTGTCCGGGCAGACGTACCCCGACCAGTCGCTCTACCCCGCCAACTCCGTGCCCGCCGTCGTGCGTCGTATCAACAACGCGCTGCTGCGCGCCGACCAGATCGACGTCTCCGAGAGCGCAGGGGACCCTCCGTCCCGCAACTGGCTGGCGCCGATCGTGGCCGACGCCGAGGCGGGGTTCGGCGGACCGCTCAACGCCTACGAGCTCATGAAGTCGATGATCGCCTCCGGCGCGTCGGGCGTGCACTGGGAGGACCAGCTCGCCTCGGAGAAGAAGTGCGGCCACCTCGGCGGCAAGGTGCTCATCCCCACCAAGCAGCACGTGCGCACCCTCAACGCGGCGCGCCTGGCGGCCGACGTCTCCGACGTGCCGAGCGTCATCATCGCCCGCACCGACGCCGAGGCCGCCACCCTGCTGACCTCCGACGTCGACGAGCGCGACCGTCCCTTCCTGACCGGCGGACGCACCGGTGAGGGCTTCTACGAGGTGCGCAACGGCATCGAGCCGTGCATCGCCCGCGCCCACGCCTACGCGCCGTACGCCGACCTCATCTGGATGGAGACCGGGACGCCGGACCTCGACCTCGCCCGGCGCTTCGCCGAGGCCGTCAAGGCGGAGTTCCCCGACCAGATGCTGGCGTACAACTGCTCGCCGTCGTTCAACTGGAAGAAGCACCTCGACGACGACACGATCGCGAAGTTCCAACGCGAGCTCGGCGCCATGGGCTTCAGCTTCCAGTTCATCACCCTGGCGGGCTTCCACGCCCTCAACCACTCCATGTTCGACCTGGCCCACGGCTACGCCCGTGAGCAGATGACGGCCTACGTGGAGCTGCAGGAGGCCGAGTTCGCCGCCGAGACCCGCGGCTACACCGCCACGAAGCACCAGCGAGAGGTGGGCACCGGCTACTTCGACCGCGTGTCCACGGCGCTCAACCCCGACGCCACCACCCTCGCGCTCGCCGGCTCCACCGAGGCCGCTCAGTTCTGACTCGCTCACCACCGTCGCGGCGGGACGCTCCCCTCGTCCCGCCGCGGCAACCTGGAGGTACACCATGACCACGATCGCCGACCCTCCCCGTACCCTGGCCCGCTCGACCGGCTCGCCCGCGACGCCGCCGCGCGGCACCGCCCTGGCCGACTCCGCCACCATCGCTGAAGGAACCATGGACGTCGTCGGACCCACGGTGCCCGGCTCCGAGGAGATCCTCACCCCGGCGGCGCTGGAGTTCCTCGCCCTGCTGCACGACCAGTTCGCCGACGCGCGCACCGAGCTGCTGCTCACCCGGCAGCGCCGCACCCGCGAGATCGCCGACGGCGCGGACCCGGACTTCCTGCCCGTCACCCGCCCCGTGCGCGACGACCCGTCGTGGCGCGTCGCCGGTGCCTCCGGGGCACCTGGGCTCTCGGACCGCCGCGTCGAGATCACCGGGCCCACCGACCCGAAGATGACGATCAACGCGCTCAACTCGGGGGCGAAGGTGTGGCTGGCCGACGCGGAGGACGCCTCCAGCCCGACGTGGGCGAACGTCGTCGGCGGCCAGCGTGCGCTGCGCTCCGCGATCCGGGGAGAGCTGACGTACGAGGCGCCGTCGTCGGACGGCGGACGGACGCCCGGCAAGCGGTACGCGCTGCGGACCGCGGAGCTCACCGAGATGCCGACCATCGTGTTCCGGCCGCGCGGATGGCACCTGTTCGAGTCGCACCTGGCCTACACCGGCACGGACGGCTCCACGCAACCGGCGTCCGGCTCGCTGGTGGACTTCGGGCTCTACCTCTTCCACAACGCCCACGAGCTGGTCGGACGCGGGCGCGGTCCGTACTTCTACCTGCCCAAGCTGGAGGGCCACCGCGAGGCCCGGCTGTGGAACGAGGTCTTCGAGCTGGCCCAGGAGGCGCTCGGCATCCCGCGCGGCACGATCCGCGCCACGGTGCTCATCGAGACGCTCCCGGCCGCGTTCGAGATGGAGGAGATCCTCTACGAGCTGCGCGACCACTGCGCCGGGCTCAACGCCGGGCGCTGGGACTACCTGTTCAGCGTCATCAAGTGCTTCCGCAACCGGGGCGACTCCTACGTGCTGCCGGACCGGGCCCAGGTGACGATGACCGCACCCTTCATGCGGGCCTACACCGAGCTGCTCGTCGCGACGTGCCACCGCCGTGGGGCGCACGCCATCGGCGGCATGAGCGCGTTCATCCCGGACCGCCGGTCGCCCGAGGTGACCGAGCAGGCCTTCGCGAAGGTCCGCGCCGACAAGGAGCGCGAGGCCGGGGACGGGTTCGACGGGTCGTGGGTGGCCCACCCCGACCTCATCCCGGTCGCGCGCGAGGCGTTCGACGCGGTGCTCGGGGAGCGCGAGAACCAGGTCGGCCGGCTGCGCGACGACGTGACGGTCGGCCAGGCGGAGCTGCTCGACGTGGCCTCGGCCCGGCGGGAGGGCGCCACGATCACCGGGGCCGGGCTCCGCACCGACATCTCCGTCGGGGTCCGATACATCGCCTCGTGGCTGCGGGGCACCGGGGCGGCGGCCCTGGACTCGCTCATGGAGGACGCCGCTACGGCGGAGATCTCCCGGTCCCAGGTGTGGCAGTGGATCCACTGCGGCACGGTGACGGACGACGGCGTCGCCGTGACCGGGGCGCTGTGCGAGTCGATGCTGCGCGAGCTGCTGCGGTCCACGCCGCGGACGGCCGGCGACCGGCTCGACGACGCCGCGGCGATCTTCCGCGAGGTGGCGCTGGGTGACGAGTTCCCGCCGTTCCTCACGACGAGCGCGTACGCCCGCTACTTCTGAGCGGGTGCCGAGCAGGAGGTTGGGCCCGCTTTGACCTTGCAAAGCGGGCCCAACCTCCTGTTCGGCACCGGACCTGGAGGGGGCTGTCCACAGGCTGTGGATGGTGGCGGCGGGGTGGGCGCGGGTTCGGGAGGGTGGGCGCCATGGACCTCACCACCGCTTCCTTCCGCCCGGGCGACAAGGTCGCCGACGACGCCGCCCTCCTCGAGCTCGCGACCTTCCTGTGCGGCGGCGTCCTGCCCCGCCAGCGGGTCCTCACGCTCGCCTGGCTCGACGCCGACGACCGCGTCACCGGCATCGCCGTGCCCGTCCGCGACGTCCCCGACCGCCCCAGCGACGACGACGCCGCCCGCTTCGGGGGCGTGATCGCCTCCGTCACACAGCAGTCCGTCCCCGGCGGCTCCGTCGTGGCCATGCTCGAACGTCCCGGCGAGCGATCGGTCTCCCCCGCCGACCGCGCCTGGAACGACGCCCTGCGCGTCCAGGCCGCCGAGCGAGGCTTCCGGCTGCACGGGCTGTTCGTCGCCGCCGGTGGGGCGGTCCGGCCGCTGGCGATGGACGACGCCGGCTGATCCCCTTCAGACCGTGTGCTCCCGGAGAGGCTCCGTCGCCCGTTCAACGGGATGCGTGCGAAGGATCTGTTCCCATCGCGTCCGCACTCGCCCGAAGTAGTTGCTGAACGCGATCAGCTGAACGACGAGCAGCGGCACCCACAGCAGGACCGGAGCCACCAGCGCGGAGAATGCCATCACGGTCAGCACTACACCGACAGGCGTGGAATCGGGTATCCGGCTGACCAGCACTCCACCAAGATCCACGAGCCAGGGTGCGGCAGCCGCGGCGACGGTGAGCCAGGGGCGGTACCACCTTCGCTCTACCGTCACGCCGAGCGCTCTGAGTGCACGAACCCGACTGACGTGTGCCCGCAGATGCAGCGCGGTCCAAGCGACGTAACCGAGCACGAGGATGATGACCATCGAGTACCCGAGCCAGACGACGCCGCGTGATCCTGGGGCCACGACGGCCGTGAACGATACGGCCACCATGATGACGAACAGGGCACCCCAGGTTCCGGCCGAGTCTCTGCCGGGCAGCGTGAGGGTGCGATGCGCCGCCCGGCGCAGTGCCCGAGTCGCCACCCATAGCATCAGCACGCCGAAGAGGACGCCCCCTCCCGTCACCACGAGGTCGTCTGGTACCGAATCCAGCAGGAACCCCAGGGCGTCGGTCTGCCAGGCGCCGAGCGATGCGGGAAATTCGACCTGGCGTTCCTCCGCGCCGAGTACGAGCGCAGCGGGTGGGACCTCCCGTACGTGCCGGCGTTCTGCACCCTGGAGGGAAGTCACCACTACTTACCGCATCTCGACCGTCGACCGCTCGCCGACTGTTGTGCCGCCGCGGGCGTTCGATTGCAAGGCGCGCACTCGGCGCTCGGAGACGCGCGGGCGACGGCCGAGCTGATGCAGCGCTACCTGACGATGCCCAGCGTTCCTCGGCACGATGAACTGGGACGCCAGACGGCCGAGGCGTCGTCGATCGCCTGGCCGGACGGCCCGACGCGCGCCCCTGTCGCGGCGCCGGCGCGCACACGTTCAGCCAATGGCCCGCGCGGGACCCGCCGTACGCCGCCACGCCCGAAGCAGCCACCGCTCGTTCAGCAGCTCGCTGGTCTCGGCTTGACCGAGATGCTTGACGACGGGGCCCTCGCCGGAGCGGTGTCCTACCTCGAACTTCTGGTAGACGTCCTCGAGGACGGAGTCATCAGTGAGAATGAGGCGGGTGCGCTGAACGACCTGATCGAGATCTACGAGATGGGCCGCGACGAGGTGGCGACGGCCCACCGCGCATTCGTCACCGCGCTCGCGCATCGCGCTCTCGACGACGGGCACGTGTCCCGCGACGAACGCTCTGAGCTCTACGAGATCGCCGAGCTGCTCGAGGTGGTACCGGCGACGATCCGAGAGATGATCCAGCACGCTGACGACGCCCGCGCGGCCCGGCTCGGTGCCGGGCTGATGCCGCTGCCGGACGACTGGCCGTTCGGCGATCCGCTGCGTGTCGGCGACAAGGTGGTCTTCACGGGATGCGACGAGGCGCAGCGGTCTCGGCTCGAACGGCGCGCCGAGGAACTCGGCGTGCGCGTGATGGGCAACGTGTCCCGCCGGACGACGATGCTCGTCACCGACGGTTCGTTCTCGGGTGGGAAGATGGCGAACGCCACCGAGCTCGGCACCCGCAGCGTCACCCCGGACGACTTCGAGGTGCTGTTGGATCGCCTCCAGCCCGCCCAGCAAGCCGCGCAGAGCGCCTCCGCGACCGCACCACTCGCGGCCTCGGCTCCGTTGTCGACTCCGTCGACTGCGGCCTCGACAGCGAGCCCTGCCGAGATCCGGGAATGGGCCACCCAGCAGGGGTTCGAGATCAGCGCCCGCGGTCGGCTCCCGCGCGCCGTCGTCGAGGCGTTCGAGCAGGCAGCCCCTCAGACCACCCGGTGATGCCTCGCTCGGCGAACCGCTCCATGGCTTCGACCACCTCGGGCGCCTGCCACACCCGGTCACGCGCTCCTCTGCCGATCTGGTCGAGCACGCCGTCCTCGACAAGCCGATCGATCGCCACCTGGGCGTTGACCGTGGTGACACCCAGCAGTTCGGCCGCCAGCCGCGCGTCGATCACAGGTCTCCTGCCGAGGTGGTCCGCGAGACGCCAGGCGGCCGCGCCGCGCCGCGCGCTGATCACCTCGCTCCAGCGTTCCCGCGCCTCGGTGACGTCGGCGATGAGGGCACGGGCGTTCTGCAAGGCGGGGAAGACCGCTTCACACACCTGCCCGACGATCGGCAGTGGGTCACCCGATCGGTACGTGGACAACGCTGCGAAGTAGCGTTCGGTCTCGGCCAGCAGGCCGGCCGAGATGGGCACGATGACGTGCCTCGTCAGACCTGCGTGCCGCAGCTGGGCGTGCATCAGGGCCCGCCCGGTCCGCCCGTTGCCGTCCGGGAAGGGGTGGATGTTCTCGAACTGGGCATGCGCGATGGCGACCTGCGCCAACGCCGGCAGGTCGTCGCGAGCGATGAAGTTCTTCAGGTCGTCGATCGCCGCAGGTACCAGCTCGGCGGGCGGAGCGACGTAGTCGGATCCATGAGGGCTGCGGGCAGATCCGCCGATCCACACAGCGGAGTCGCGCCACACCCCGGCCGCACTCGGCATGTGGTCACGCATGAGCACGCGGTGCATGGCCAGGATGGCGTCCGCGTTCAGCCGGTCCGCCACCTCCAGCGCGCGCGTCATTGCGCCGACGTTGGCGACGATCTCATCGGCGCTCGCGCGTCCTCGGCGACCGAGCTCGGCCAGTGCGATGGCCTTGGGGGACGACGTGAGGTTCTCGATCTGTGACGAGCTCGCCGCCTCCGTCCGCAGGAGGAGGGAAGCAAACGACATCAGCGAGCCGAGTGACTCCCCGTCAAGCCGTGCGATCTCCGCACTCGCTTCGGCGACCAGGGCCGAGGTCGAGCTGTCGAGCCGCAGGTCTGCCCCCGAGATGCGCGCCGGGACGGCAGCCTCGTACGGGCCGCTCCGCGCGCTCCGGCCAGTCCGCGGGCCGTAGTCAGCGTCCGGGGGCTCCCACAGGAGCGTCTCGGTTCCGAAGGCGGGCCACCCGCTATCCGATGCCACAGCACCACGTTAACATCGGAAGACGAATGAATCGAAGGTAGCAGTGGGCGGGCCGAGCGCAAGCAAGAAAGATCCCCCGATTCGCGCTTCGTCGAGAGGCGTGGGGCATCTGTTCACGAGCCTACCCAGCCACGACCAGTGTCGCGACGGCGTCGAGGTGCGAACGATGGCGACCTGTCGGCGGCCTGGTCGATGTCGAGCAGCGCACCGAAGGCGACCTGGTGCCGGACGGATCCGTAGGACTCGTCCATCAGCTGTTCGAGTCGGCCCTTCGGGTTCCTCGGCTCCTCGGGATCGCCGTCGAACGCGGCATCGTCGGTCACGGACCGATGGGCCCGCAGCGACTCGATGCCGGCTAGCAACCACGCCTCGAACTCACGCACCGCGAGAGTGACGATGACCGGCCGAGACGCTTTCGCCTCGCGCACCGACTCGTCGAGACGCCACAGGAGATCCGCCGGGTCGTCGTCGGAGTCAGCCAGCACGAGCACACCACCGCGCCCCGCCACCCGGGACGCCTGGAGTCGGACGGCATTCCGGAAGCCCTCCGGCCGACGCACCATGTTGGCGCGAGGAACGCGATGAGGCTTCAGCGCGTCGACGTAGACACCGTGCCGTTCCCACGCGATCCGCTGCAGCAGACGCGGCAGGCTGTGCACCTCACCATGCCCCTCGACGACCGACGCCACGCCAGCAGTTCTCGCCGAGCTGCTCGACGGGACGGCGACCCGGACCGTCACCGAGCAGCACCTCGTCCTGGAGTCGCTGGCCGACGAGGGACGGGCTTATCCCGCCGACCGCGGGTTCGAGATCAGTGCCGACGACCTCGCCCGCCTCCGCGACGACGAAGCGCAGATCCTCGGCCTCCCGGACCGGTTCCCCGGCACCATCGACGTCCGGTTCACGGGCCGCACACCCGAACCCACCTTCGCGGTCGACCTGGCCCTGCAGCTCGACACGTACGACGAGGCTCACCAGCGCTCCGGAGCCGTCGTCACGGTGGGCCTGCCGCCCTACGAGCAGATCTTCCGGCTCAGCCCGCCGGCGCTACACACACTGCGCGCCGTCGAGAGCCGCCAGAACGTCACGGCCAGCCGTCGGTCCGAGACCAAGAACGTGCGACTCGTCGCCGAGCTGCAGCGCGCGCCGCATGGCACGCTCGGACGACCCGGCGATCCGCGACGACGGCTTCTCCCTCGACCTGCGCCACTTCGAGAGCTTCACGACGGTCGAACCGACCACGATCGGAGTCACGGTCAAGCCTGAGTCCGACGGATCCCTCGAGCTGTCACCCAACCTCGGGCCAGGCATCGACCACGAGGACCTCGACCGTCGGTGGCACCAGCTCCACGACCTCGGACAGGTCTGCCTCCATCCCGGCCTCGTGCACGAGGACCTCCTGGACGGCGCCCAGGTCTTGTCGCTGTCGGCGAGGACCGCAACAGCGATCTCGCCCATCCTCGACACCGTCCGGACCGCTCGGGAGAAGGCGATCGTGTTCGTCCGGACCAAGGCCATGCAGCGAGCCCTGGCGACGTGGCTGCGTGACCGCTACGGCGTGCCCGTCGACGTCGTGAACGGGGACACCCCGGCAACCGGCTCCACCGACTCGCGGGTCAAACGGATCCGGCGCTTCGAGGCCCGCGAGGGGTTCGGCGTCATCATCATGTCGCCACTCGCTGCCGGGGTCGGGCTCACCGTCGTCGGCGCGAACCACGCGATCCACCTCGAACGGCACTGGAACCCGGCGAAGGAGGCGCAGGCCACCGACCGTGTCTACCGGATCGGGCAGACCAGGCCGGTACACGTGTACTACCCCATGGCCCTGCACCCGGACGTCGACTCGTTCGGGGTGAACCTCGATCGCCTCCTCCGCAGCAAGGTGGCGCTCTCCGGAGCCGTCGTCGTCCCCGAGCGGGTGACCGAGGAAGAGATCGCCCACGGCCTCGGCCTCCGGGCGTAGCGCGCTGCGGTACGGCTGCTCAGGTCCGCACCGGGCGGGCCGTGGCGACGTCGTCCACCACGTCGACGATCATCTGCAGGTTCGCGAGGAGCGCGCCGTAGAGCGGCCACAGCTTGCCCGAGAGGTCCTCGGTCGAGAGGTCGTTCCCGAGATCCTGCAGATGCTCCCGCAGTGCGGCGAGCTCGGGTTCGGGCTCTGCCACCCGGCGCCCCGCCTCGGCGAGCAGGTCGGTGTAGCGCTCGAGGAACATCGGCTCCCACGTCTGGGCGTCGCGGTCGGACTCGCGGACCAGTCGGGCGATGCTGCGCACGTACGACACCCCCTCCTCGAGCCGCTCGAGCACCTGCGGGTAGCTCTCGAGCTCGTCGCCGGGATGCCGCCGTCGACGAGGGTTCCACGAGCCGCTCTCCCGGGCCGTCCGCACGAGCGACCATGCGTGGTCGACGTCGGCCGAGAGGTCACGCGTCCGCTCGATCCAGTCGTCCTCCTCCTGCTCCTCCGAGTGCTGCCGCAACTGCGTCGCCATGTCGCCGAGCAGACGACCCAGCCTGCGGTCGATCGCGTCGATCTGCTGCTGTGCGCTGCGATCGTTGAGCGGCGGGAAGACCGTCGCGTTGACGATCAGCGCGACGAGCACACCGATGGCGGTCGCGAGCAGCCGGTCGGGCAGCAGGTCGATCGTCTGCTCGGTCGAGGAGTCGTAGCCCACGGTGATGATGAACACCACCGTGGTGGCGATCGTCATGCCCTCGTCGCGGTACAGCTTGGCCCGGGCGAGGACCAACCCGACCACCAGGGCCAGCCCGAAGGACAGGACCGTCGTGCCGAACGCCTGCACGACGACGAAGGACACCAGGATGCCCGTGCCGACGGCCAGCACCGTCTGGGTACCGCGCCAGAACGTGCGGTACACGGTGGCGTGCACCGTCAGGAGCGCCATCCAGGGCGCGAGAAAGGCCTGCTGGAGCTCGAGCACCATCTCGGCCAGGGCCCAGGCGACCATCGTGGCGACGGCTGCCTTGGCGGTCTGCAGGAGGTCGACCTGGTTGGTCGGCGACCGCAGCCATGCTCCGGCGCGAGAGCGCACCGTCCCGTGTTCGGTGTCCATCGTCCCAGTCAACTCGATGTCGTTGCTCGACGCCTGGAATGCCGGGCTCCGCACGCCGGACGTCTCTTTCCGGACCGTTCTGGAGCCCAAACCGTGCCGAACCGGGACGTTCGGCCACCGAGGGGACGCAGACCCACCGCCAAAGCCCTGGACCTCCGCGCCGCGGACCCTTACATTTTCCGTGACGGACGCCACAGCGCGCCCGTCCGGCGGGCCTGCCCGGGCCCGTCTCGACCGTGACACCGAGACGTCGAGGGAGCCGCCCAGACCGCACCGGCCCGGCCCGGCCGGTGCACCGCAGGAAGGAGCAGGACCGTGGCCGACGTGCTGGTCCTCAACGCCGGCTACGAGCCGCTGCACCGAGTGTCGGTCAAGCACGCCATCACGATGCTCGTGCGCGAGGTCGCGGTGGTCGAGGAGTTCGTCGAGGGCGAGTCGTTCGGGCCGTACCCGCTGCCCCGTGTCCTGCGCCTGGTGCGGTACGTGACCATGCGCTGGCTCTACCGCGGCGGTGGACGACCAGCGGTCACGAAGGACGGCATCAAACGACGTGACGGCGCGTGCGCCTACTGCGGCGGTCCGGCGCAGACGGTGGACCACGTGGTCCCCCGGTCCCGCGGTGGCGAGAGCTCGTGGTTGAACCTGGTGGCGGCGTGCCGGCCCTGCAACCACCGCAAGGCCGACCGCACGCCGCTGGAGGCCGGGATGCCCTTGCGCCTGGCGCCATACGTCCCGCCGTTCGACCACGGCCTGGTCCGGCGCCACCGGCGCGCCCGGCCCGTCGCCGCCTGAGCGGCCGTCACGGCCCGAGCGGCCCGCGAGCAGACGGCCATCCCGCCACGGCTCAGATCCCCTCGACGGGCTCCCACCGCGGGTCCGCGGAGTCGGGCTCGCCCGACGTGGCTCCGAGGTCGTTCTCGCCCACCCGCGCGATCGCCCCGGTCACGGGCTGCGGCACGGCCGGACCCTCGGAGTCGAGGACGCGCGACGCGACGACGGTGGAACCGAAGTTGGCGTGGCACTCGGTGCAGTACCAGTCCGGGGCCGGCACCGGCACCTCGAAGCCGCCGTAGACGACGTCGGGCTCGGAGCTGACGACGTCGTCGGAGAACGTCATGCCCCACACGATGCGCTTGGTCTTGCCACGCGCACCGCAGCCGGGGCACTGGGGCCGCAGCCGGGCACGCTGGGAGGAGACCGAGTGGGCGTGCATGAGGTCGTGGCACTGCGGGCACATGAGGTGCACGTCGCGGATGACCTGCTCCAGGGTGCGCCCGCCGGCCGTCGTCGTGCCCAGCCGCACCGCGCCGTCGTCGTGCGCCTGCAGCTCGTGCACGTCGACGAACCGCTCGCAGGTGGCGCAGCGCTCCTCGCGGCGCATCGCCCAGCCGGACACCGCCCGGTGACCGAGCACGCGCAGGACGTGCACGTCGGGGGCCGCGGTGCCCTCGGCGCAGTCGCCCGGGTCGATGGTGTGGACGGGGCCGTCGTGGAACTGGTTGGCCACGCCGTCGAGCACCGCCCGCGCGTGCTCGGCGGGCAGCCACCCCGAGGAGCCGATGTAGCCGTCCGCGCCGTCGAACAGGTCGGCCCACACGATGGGCCGGTCCGGCCCGAACAGCTCGTCGGTCACCCAGGAGTCGCCGTCGGAGGACCCCATCAGCTCCACGGACGCCACGACGCCCGCGTCGCCGAGCACGGTGACGACGACGTCGCCCCGCTTGGGTCCGTCCGGGCCGCCGGGCAGCGAGTGCTCGTGGGAACGGGTCGCGATCGCGATGGACTCGTTCAACCAGTCGGTGGACCAGTTCAGGTACACGGACGGCACGAGCCATGCCGGCAGCGACGAGACGGACGGGAAGGCCTCTGCTTCGGTGCTCACGGAGTGCAACATAGCCGGTCCGGGCCCTGCTGCGGTACCCCGCGGCGGCACCTCGTGAGCCGCACCTCAGCCGCGCAGCGCCTCCGCCTCGGCGTCGGTGAACAGTCGCGAGCGGATGAGGAACCGCACCCCCTCGGGCGCCTCCACGCTGAACCCGGCGCCGCGGCCGGGCACGACGTCGATGGTCAGGTGGGTGTGGCTCCAGTACGTGAACTGGGCCCGGCTCATCCAGACCGGCACGGTGAACGTCGCCGTGCCGTCGGCCCCGGAGGTGTCCGCCACGGTCAGGTCGCCCAGGTGGACGTCCGCGTCGCCGGTCAGGAAGTCCCCGGCGGGGTAGCACATCGGGCTGGACCCGTCGCAGCACCCGCCGGACTGGTGGAACATGAGGTCGCCGTGCCGGCGCCGCAGCCGAGCCAGGAGCTCGGCCGCGGCGTCGGTGACGGCGACGCGGGTCGCCTCGGCCATGGCCTAGAAGAACCCGTCGCGCACGCCGGAGTAGCTGACGAGCAGGTTCTTGGTCTGCTGGTAGTGGTCGAGCATCATCTTGTGGTTCTCCCGCCCGACGCCGGAGCCCTTGTACCCACCGAAGGCCGCGGCCGCGGGGTAGGCGTGGTAGCAGTTGGTCCACACGCGTCCGGCCTGGATGTCCCGGCCCGCGCGGTACGCCGTCGTCCCGTTGCGGGTCCACACGCCCGCGCCGAGGCCGTAGAGGGTGTCGTTGGCGGTCTTGATGGCGTCGTCGTAGTCGCCGAAGTCGGTCACGGACACCACGGGACCGAAGATCTCCTCCTGGAAGATCCGCATGGAGTTCTTGCCCTCGAACACGGTGGGGGCCACGTAGTACCCGCCGGACAGGTCGCCGCCGGGGTCGACGCGCTCGCCGCCGGTGAGCACCCGTGCGCCCTCGGCCTTGCCGATGTCGAGGTAGGACAGGATCTTCTCGAGCTGGTCGTTGCTGGCCTGGGCACCGATCATCGTCTCGGTGTCCAGGGGGTTGCCCTGCACGGCGGCCTTCGTCCGCTCGAGCGCGTCGCCGAGGAACTGGTCGTAGATGTCGGACTGGATGAGGGCGCGCGACGGGCACGTGCACACCTCGCCCTGGTTGAAGGCGAACATGGTGAAGCCCTCGAGCGCCTTGTCGTAGAAGTCGTCCCGGGCGTCCGCCACGTCGGAGAAGAACACGTTCGGGCTCTTGCCGCCGGCCTCCGCGCCGAACCCGTTGACGACGTTGACGACGCCCGGCGGCAGCAGGTCGCCGATGATGTCCATGAGGTAGAGGATCGAGGCCGGGGTCTGCTCGGCGGGCTTGAGCACGACGGCGTTGCCGGCCGCGAGCGCCGGCGCCAGCTTCCAGGTGGCCATGAGGATGGGGAAGTTCCACGGGATGATCTGCCCGACGACGCCGAGCGGCTCGTGGAAGTGGTACGCGATGATGTCGCCGTCGATCTCGGAGATCGAGCCCTCCTGGGCGCGGATGGCGCCGGCGAAGTAGCGGAAGTGGTCGACCGCCAGCGGGATGTCGGCGCCGAGCGTCTCGCGCACGGGCTTGCCGTTCTCCCAGCTCTCGGCGACGGCGATCCGCTCGACGTTCGCCTCGATGCGGTCGGCGATGGCGTTGAGGACGTTGGCCCGCTCGGTGACGGACGTGCGACCCCAGGCCGGCGCCGCGCCGTGGGCGGCGTCCAGGGCGCGCTCGATGTCGTCGGCGGTCCCGCGGGCGACCTCGGTGAAGGTCCGGCCCGTGACGGGGCTGGGGTTCTCGAAGTACTCCCCGCCGGCGGGTGCCACGTACTCGCCGCCGATCCAGTGGTCGTAGCGGCTGCGGTACTCGACGATCGACCCGGGCTGTCCCGGGGGCGTGTAGACGGTCATGCTGGCTGCCTCCTCGCAGTACGCACCTCGCCGGGCGGCCGGGTCCTTGCCCGGCGGCCGACGACGGCACCTCCTCGCGCCGTGGCCGTCACGCTAGGCGGCGCAGGGTTGCAGCAGCGTTGCAGCCGCACCCCGGCGCACGACCGTGCGCCCGGCGGACGGTCAGCGCAGGGCGGCGTCGAGCACGGCGTGGTGCGCGCGGGCGCGGTGCCACAGCGGGCTGCCGTGCTCGGCGACCCGCACGAGTTGGGACCAGGCCGCCAGGTCGTCGGCGCCGTCGTCGGTGCGCGTCCACGCGTCCAGGGCGGCGGAGCGGACCTCGGCGGCGAGCTCGGCCCGGGCACGCTCGACGCCGGGGGCGAGGGATCGCGGCAGGAGGGGGCCGGTGTACGCGGCGAGCGCCGCCGTCGTGCGCCCGGCGGCGAGGTGGTCGCGCACGACGTCGACGTCGCTGCGGACGCCCGCAGCCAGCCGGTAGGGGCGCGAGCCGGTGACCACGGCCCCGGCGACCCGCCGCAGGCGGGAGATCTCGGCGCGGACCGCGACGTCGGACAGGGCGCCGGGGTGCAGCAGCACGGCCAGCTCCTCGGCGGTGAGCCCGCGGGGGTGCTCGCCGAGCAGCGCGAGGATCTCGGCGTGCCGCGGCGAGAGTCGCCGGTCATTGTCCGCCGCGTGGAGGGAGGACGTGCCGAGCAGCCGCAGGGCGGGCCGGTCCGGTCCCCCGGTGGGAGCCGGCGCGGCGGCCCGGCCCCGGAGCTCGCGCTCGAGGCTGGCCACGGTGGCCCGCACCAACGACAGGGCCACGTGCGACGCGGCGGCCCGGCCACCGGTCACGTCCAGCACGCCGAGGAGCCGGCCGTCGGCGGCCCGGATCGGGGCGGCGGCGCAGTTGAGGGACTGCACCGGCCGGGAGAAGTGCTCGGCGCCCAGGACCTGCACGGCGCGCCGGGTGGCCAGCGCGGTGCCCGGGGCGTTGGTGCCGACGTTCTCCTCGCGCCAGACGGCCCCGGCGACGAACCCGACCCGCTCCGCCGTCGTGCGGGTGCGCGTGTCGCCCTCCACCCACAGCAGCCGGCCGATGTCGTCCGAGACCGCCACGACCAGCCCGTCGTCGCGGGCGGCGTCGACCACGAGGTCGCGCACGAGCGGCATGAGGGGCGCCAGGGGGTGGGCCGCCCGGTACTCGTCGAGGGCGTGGTCGTCGATCCCTGCCTCGGCGTGCGGGACGTCCGGGTCGACGCCGGAGCACAGGCTGCGCCGCCAGGAGGCGGCGACGAGGGGATCGAGCCGGGGTGAGATCGTCCCGGTGCCGAGGAAGGTGTCGTAGGCGGTGCGCACCGAGCGGCGGTCGCGCACGACACCACCGCGCGCCGGTGGGGCGGTGCGCTCCTGCGCGGCGGGACGGTCCAGCATGGCGCCTCCGACGTCGTCGTGCGGTGGTCCGGCCAGTGTAGGCGGCGTGCCGGGAGCTGCGTCACGAACGTCGGGAGCCGTTCGGGACAAGCGTCTCAGATCGTGGTCCCACATCATGGACGCCGGGTGTCGTCGCTGGTCGATGCCTGCCTAGGGTGTGGGCAGGCACCCACCTGGGACGACCCCCGCTCCCCGTTCACCCGCTGGAGGACACCATGCCCGCACCCCTGGACCCGACCCCGCGCCTGCAGGAGTACGCCCACCCCGAGCGCCTCGTCACCACCGGCTGGCTCGCGGACCACCTGGACGACCCGGGCCTGGTCGTCGTGGAGTCCGACGAGGACGTGCTCCTCTACGAGACCGGGCACATCCCCGGCGCCGTGAAGATCGACTGGCACACCGACCTGCTCCTGCCGGTCGAGCGCGACTACCTCGACGGCCCCGGCTTCGCCGAGCTGCTCGGCTCCAAGGGCATCGGCCGCGACACGACCATCGTGCTGTACGGGGACAAGAACAACTGGTGGGCGGCCTACACCGCGTGGGTCTTCACGCTGTTCGGCCACGAGGACGTCCGCCTGCTGGACGGCGGCCGCAACCTGTGGGTCGCCGAGGGTCGCGAGCTGACCACGGACGTCCCGAGCCCGGCCCCGGCCGACTACCCCGCCGTCGACCGCGACGACTCCACCTTCCGTGCCTTCAAGGAGGACGTGCTCGCCCACCTCGGCCACGGCCCCCTGGTCGACATCCGCTCCCCCCAGGAGTTCACCGGCGAGCGCCTGCACATCCCGGACTACCCCGAGGAGGGCGTGCTGCGCGGCGGCCACATCCCCACCGCGCACAACGTCCCGTGGGCCACCGCCGTGGCCGAGGACGGCACCTACAAGCCGCGCGCCGAGCTCGAGCAGATCTACCTCGCCGACCCGTCCGCCGGGGGCCTGGGCATCCAGGCCGACGACCGGGTCGTCACCTACTGCCGCATCGGCGAGCGCTCCAGCCACACCTGGTTCGCCCTGCACTACCTGCTGGGCATCGAGGACGTGCGCAACTACGACGGCTCGTGGACCGAGTGGGGCAACGCCGTGCGCGTGCCCATCGTCGCGGGCGACCAGCCGGGCGAGGCCCCGAAGGCCGCCTGAGAGACTGGAGCCATGACCGACGACGCCACGACCGCCGAGCTGCCCGCCTCGCTGGCCGAGATCCGCGACGACTTCCTGGCGCTGACCGAACCGGACCGGCTCCAGCTGCTGCTCGAGTTCTCGCGCGAGCTGCCCGACCTGCCGGAGCGCTACGCCCTGGCACCGGGACTGCTGGAGAAGGTCGAGGAGTGCCAGTCGCCCGTCCGGGCGTTCGCCGAGGTCGACGACGGCGTGGTGCACTTCTACGCCTCGGCCCCGCCCGAGGCACCCACCACGCGGGGCTTCGCGTCGATCCTCGCCCAGGGGCTGTCGGGTCTCACCCCGCAGCAGGTGCTCGACGTCCCGGAGGAGTTCCCCCTGCAGCTCGGCCTGACACGGGCGGTCAGCGCCCTGCGGCTCAACGGCATGGCCGGGATGCTGACCCGCGCCAAGCGCCAGGTCGTCGAGCAGCTCGCGGCGGCCTGACCCGGGCCGACCACCGGATCCGCCGCAGAGAGTCGCCGGGAGCCGCCGAGGTCCGTCGAGAGGCTCGCGCGCCCGTACGCTGGGCGCGTGAGCCTCTCGAGCGTCCTGCTCCTCCTCGCCGGGTTCGTGCTGCTCGTCGGCGGTGGGGAGGCTCTCGTCCGCGGCGCGGCGTCCCTGGCGCGGACCATGGGCATGTCCGCCCTCGTCGTCGGTCTGACGGTGGTCTCCTTCGCCACGTCGAGCCCGGAGCTGGCCGTCAGCGCGGGGGCCGCCCTGTCCGGGTCGCCCGGCCTGGCCGTCGGCAACGTCGTCGGCAGCAACATCGCCAACATCCTGCTGGTGCTGGGCCTGTCCGCCCTCGTGGTCCCGTTGGTCGTCACCTCCCGCGTGGTGCGCACGGACGTCCCCGTGATGATCGCCCTGTCGGCCCTCACGCTCCTGCTCGCGCTCGACGGGACCATCAGCACCGTCGACGGCGTCGTGCTGCTCGCGCTGCTGGTCGCCTACGTCGTCGTCACGGTGGTGCGCTCGCGACGCAGCCGGACCGACCGACCGCCGCCCGCAGCGGCTTCCGACGCCGCGCCGGACTCCGGCGGTCCTGGCGGGACGCGAGCACCGAGCCGCCTGCGGTCCACACGCGCGCGGTCCGTCCTGGTCGACGTGGTCCTGGTGGCCGTCGGCGTCGCCCTGCTGGTCGTCGGTGCCCAGGTCCTGGTCCGCAGCGCCACCCAGATCGCCTCCACGTTCGGCGTGAGCGACCTGGTGATCGGCCTGACGGTCGTCGCCGTCGGCACCTCCCTGCCCGAGCTCGCCACGAGCGTCATCGCCGTCCGGCGGGGCGAGGGCGACCTCGCCGTCGGCAACATCGTCGGCAGCAACATCTTCAACATCGGCGCGGTCCTGGGGCTGACGGCGGTGATCGCCCCCGACGGGATCGGCGTGGACCCGGCCGCCGTGCACTTCGACCTGCCGCTCATGGTCGCCGTCGCGCTGGCCCTGCTGCCCGTGGCTTTCACCGGGCAGGTCATCAAGCGCTGGGAGGGTGCGCTGCTCGTCACGCTCTACGTCGCCTACGTCGCCTTCGTCCTGCTGGCCGCCACCGAGCACGCCGCGCTGCAGCCCTTCAGCACCACGATGCTCTGGTTCGTGCTGCCGGTCACCGCGGTGTGGCTGGTCGCCCTGGCGGCCTACGAGCTTGGGCTGCGCCGCGGGCGACGACAGGTGTGACAGAGTTGACCCCATGACGGTGCTCGTGGCCTACAACGTCTCCCCGCACGGCGAGGCGGCAGTCCGCACGGCGCTGGCGGAGGCCGAGCGCCGCGACCTGCCCCTGCACGTGCTCGTCCTCGATCCCCGGCCCGCCGACGTCCCGGCACCGCCCGAGCTGGCGGAGCTGCTGGCCGGCGCCGGCGCCGAGCCGGTGGTCACCTCGCGCGACGAGCACACCGAGCCTGCCGACGCCATCCTCGACGCGGCCGAGGCCACCGGCGCGACGCTCGTCGTCGTCGGCTCGCGCAAACGGTCCAGCCAGGGGACGTTCCTCATGGGCACCACCACGCAGCGCGTGCTGCTCGACTCCCCCGTGCCCGTCCTCGTCGTCAAGGACGCCTACGGCGTCTGACCGGCCGTTCAGCGCAGCCGGCGCAGGAACTCGCGGGTCCGGTCCCGCTGGGGGTCGTCCAGCACCTGCGCGGGCGCGCCCCGCTCGTGAACGCGCCCGTCGTGCAGGAACACGACCTCGTCGGCCACCTCCCGGGCGAAGCCCATCTCGTGGGTGGCGACCACCATCGTGGTGCCCTCGTCCCGCAGCGCGACGAGCAGGTCCAGCACCTCGCCCACCAGCTCCGGGTCGAGGGCCGAGGTGACCTCGTCCAGGAGCAGCAGCTCCGGGCCGCTGACCAGCGCCCGGGCGATCGCCGCCCGCTGCTGCTCTCCCCCGGACAGCTCGTCCGGGAAGGCCTGCGTCTTGTGCGCCAGCCCCACCTTCGCCAGCATCGCTCGGCCCGCCTCCGACGCCGCGGCGCGGCCGCGGCCGTGCACCAGCCGCAGGGCCAGCGTGACGTTGTCGAGGACGCGCAGGTGCGGGAACAGGTTGTACTGCTGGAACACCATCGCCATGCGGGCCCTGGCGGCGTCGGCGTCCACCCACGGGTCCGCCACGTCCACGCCGTCGAGGAGCACCTGCCCGTCGTCGACCTCCTCGAGCAGGTCGATCACCCGCAGCAGCGTCGACTTGCCCGACCCGGAGGAGCCGACGAGCACCACGCACTCGTGCTCGGTGACGTCCAGGTCGATGCCGTCGAGCACCACCTTCTGCGGTGCTCGACGACCGGCACCCGGGTACGTCTTGCGCACGCCGCGCAACGACAGCAGCGGGTCGGCGCTCATCGGATCACCCCGCCACCGCTCACGCCGCGCAGCCGGCCGCGCCAGCCCTGCCGGGCGGACCAGGCGTCCACCAGACGCGTCAGCGGGATGGACAGCAGCAGGAACAGGACGCCCGCGACCACGTAGGGCGTGAAGTTGTAGTCGCCGGTCGTGGCGATCTGCGCCGCCCGGATCGCGTCCACGGCTCCGAGGATCGAGATCAGACCGGAGTCCTTCTGCAGGGAGACGAGCATGCTCGCCGTCGGGGCCGCGACGTGGCGGACCGCCTGCGGCAGGACGACCCGGCGCACCGTCTGACCGCGGGACAGCCCGAGCGACCGGGCCGCCGCGACCTGCGAGGGGTGGACGGACTCGATCCCGGCGCGGAAGATCTCCGCCAGGTACGCGGTGTACGTCAGCACGATCGCCAGCCCGCCGAGGAACGCCGCGCTCACGGGCAGCCACTCCAGACGCAGCGCCGGCAGACCGAAACCGGCGAGCAGCAGGACCAGCAGCACCGGCACCCCGCGGAACACGTCCACGTAGACCACGGTCAGCACCCGCAGCGGGAAGAGCGCCGGCAGCCGGGAGGTGCGCACCACCGCGAGCAGCAGACCGACGACGAGCCCGACCACCGAGGCCACGACCCAGACGCGCAGGTTGAGCCACAGGCCCTCGGCCACCTCGGGCAGGACCTCGACGGCCCGCTCCGGGGAGAAGAACGCCTCGCGCGCGCGCTCCCAGCCCGGTGCGGTCGCCACCACGTACCCGACCGCGACGACGACGACGGCGGTCGCCACGGTCGCGACGGCGAGCGCCCTGCGCCGCTGGGTCCGGCGAAAGGCGTCCCGCTCGCGTGCGCGCGCCGAGGGCTGCCAGTCCGTCACGAGGTCAGGAGAGCTGCTCGATGTCGTCAGAGGCGAGCCACGTGGTGCGCAGCTCCTCGAGCGTGCCGTCGGCCTCCAGCTCCTCGACGGCCGCCGAGACGCAGGCCGTCAGCTCCGAGTCCTTGTCGAGGACGAGACCGAGCTGCTCGGGCTCACCCGGGTCGGGCAGCGTGCCGATGACGGCGGTGTCCGGGAAGTACACCGTGGAGGCGGCGACCCCCTGGTCGACGTCCATCACCATCGCGTCGACCGTCCCCGAGGTGAGGGCCGTCATCCCGTCACCCGCGCCGTTGAACGGCACCACCTCGACGTCCTCGCCCCAGGCCTGCTCGGCGGCGTCCAGGGAGGTCTGCGACGCGGTCACGCCCACCTTTGCCCCGGTCAGGTCCGCGAGGCCCGTCGCGTCCGCGAAGTCGCCGTCGTCGGCGACGATCACGCCCTGGCGGCTGGTCAGGTACGGGCTCGAGAAATCCACCGCCTCCGCGCGCTCGTCGGTGATCGTCGTCTGGTAGGCGGCGACGTCGAACGGCTTGATCGCCGGGGAGACGATCTGCTCGAAGGTCACGGAGGTCCACTCGATGTCCTCCGGCGCGTAGCCCAGGCGGTCCGCCACCTCGTACACGAGGGCGGACTCGAAACCCTCGCCGGTCGACGGGTCGCCGACGTACCAGGGCTCGAACGGCTCGGAAGCGCCCACCGTCAGCGTGCCCTCGGTCAGGGTCGGCAGCTCGGCGGCGTCGCAGTCGGCGGTTCCGGCGGACGCCTCGGTACCAGCCGACGTCGCGGGTTCCGCGGGTGAGCCGTCGGAGCCGCACGCGGCCAGGCCGAGGGCGACGACGGGGGCGAACACTAGGGCGAGCACAGGACGGGGTCGCACAGGAGATCCTCCAGGTCACGGAGCGGCACGGGGTCGCACCACCTGATGCATCACAACACGTCACGGTACCGCTGACATCCCTCGCGGCCGTGCGCCTCGTCACAGTGCCGGACGATGTCGATCGGGGCGGTCCTCGTCCGTCATCAAGATGTCAGTGCACCCCGCAGGAAGGACGATAGTCACCATGACCACCTACACCGTGCTGCTTCCCGGCAGCGACGACTCCTGGGAGAACGCCACCGCCGAGCAGCAGGCCACCGTCGTCGGCCTCCACGAGACGTTCGCGCGGCTCATGGCCGAACGCGGCCACCGGATCACCGGCGGCGAAGAGCTCATGCCCGCGCACACCGCGAAGACGGTCCGCAAGGACGCCGCCGGAATCATCTCCGTGACCGACGGCCCGTACGCCGAGGCCGCCGAGCACGTCTCCGGCTTCTACACCGTCGAGTCCGACGACCTCGACGACCTGCTGCAGGTCTGCGGCGTCCTCGCCGGCACCACCATCCCGGGCACGCAGGACGTCGTCGAGGTCCGCCAGGTCGTCGACCACTCGGGTGACGCGGGGGCGTGACGTCCACCGACGACGTCGCCGAGCGTCTGGCGAGCGCGCTGCGCGACGAGTGGGGCCGGCTGCTGGCCCTGCTCGTCGCGCAGCTGCGCAGCCTCGACATCGCCGAGGAGGCGCTCGCCGACGCCTTCGAGGCGGCCGCCCGCACGTGGCCGGCAGGCGGCGTGCCGTCCAACCCGCCGGCGTGGCTGCTCACCGCGGCCCGCAGGCGGGCGATCGACCGGCTGCGGTCCGAGCAGGCTCTGGCCCGGTCCATGCCGCGCCTCGCCGTCGAGGCCGAGCTGACAGCACGAGCCCAGCGGGTCATGGCCGACGCCGGCGCGGAGGTCGTCGACGAACGTCTCCGGCTCGTGCTGCTCTGCGCACACCCCCGGCTCTCCCGCGAGGCGGCCGCCGCCCTGACCCTCCGGCTCGTGCTGGGCGTCCCCACCCAGGACGTCGCCCGGCTCTTCCTGCAGTCGACGTCCACCATGGCCGCACGACTGACCCGTGCGCGCAAGCAGATCGCCGGCGAGCGGTTCGAGGTCCCCCGGGGCGAGGCGCTGACCGCGCGCACCGCCGTCGTCGCCGACATCGCCTACCTGGCCTTCACCGCCGGGTACGCGCCCGGCTCCGGCGACGCCGTCGTCCGGGTCGATCTGGCGGGCGAGGCGATCCGCCTGGTCCGCGTGCTGCGTGACGTCCTGCCGCCCACGGCGGAGCGACGCGAGCTCGACGCGCTGCTGGCCCTCATGCTGCTGCAGCACTCCCGCCGCGACGCTCGCAGCGCAGACGGCCTGCCGGTGCTCCTCGCCGAGCAGGAACGCAGCCGCTGGCATGCCGACGAGATCATCGAGGCGCTGGGGCTCCTGGAACCGCTCACCACGGCCCCCGCCGCGCCCTACCTGCTGCAGGCCCTGATCGCCGCCGAGCACGCCATCGCCCCGCACTCGTCCGCGACGGCCTGGGACCGGATCCTCGCCCGCTACGACGAGCTCGTCGAGCTGACGGACAGCCCCGTCGTGCGGCTCAACCGGGCCGTCGCGGTCAGCGAGGTGCACGGTGCCGAGGCCGGGCTGGACGCACTGGCCGACGTCGTGCTGCGCGGCCACCGGCTCCCCGCCGTCCGTGCCGAGCTGCTGGTCCGGGCGGGACGCACCGACGAGGCGCGCGACGCCTACGACGCCGCCTGCGCCCTCTGCGAGAACACGGCCGAGCGTGCGCACCTCGAGCAGCGGACGGACGCGCTCGCCTGAGCCTGCGGGACGACTCAGGTATGCACGTGGCCCTCGTGGCCCGTCGCCGCCGCGATGTCCGACTCCGCCTGGCCGAGCAGCGCGTCCGCCAGCCGCCGCAGCGCGCGGCCCGCCGCCACCTCGTCGCCGATGACGGGCACCTCGGCGTCGTGCGGGTCCTTGCGGGCATGCCCCACCGCCCGCAGGGCGCCGACGTCGGCGTGCTCCGCGGGGCCGGCGACCAGGACCGCCTCCGCCGTCGTGCTGCCCGCCGACTCGACCAGCGCCACCTGCACCTGCCACACCACCGCGCGCGCCGGGCGTGCGTCGTCCCCTGCCGTACCGGCCTCGTCGGCCGGCTGCACGAGGGAGTCCGGGCCGGGGAAGACCAGCGTCTCCTCGCCGGTGTCCGACCAGCGCACCCGGAACGGTGGGGACCCGTCGCCGTGGGGGCACTCCACGACCACACCGTCGCGCACCGCCCCGCCGACCACTCCGGCGGCCGTCACGATCCTGTCGCCCACCGAGGCCTTCATGATGATCCCTCCGTCGCGTCGTCGAGCACCTGGTGTCCCTCCATGGTGCTCCCGACGGCGCCCGCTCGCGACGGCCGTCAGCCGATCAGCCGGACGTCGCTGTCGTAGCCCGCGACGCCGGGTGGCGTCCAGGGCGGCTCGTCGCCCGCCTCCTCGCCTGCCCCGTCGCCTGCCTCGTCGCCTGCCTCGTCGCCTGCCTCGTCGCCCGTCTCGTCGCCTGCCTGCTCGGCGGGCTCACCGCCGGCCTCGGCGAACTCGCCGGACCCGTCGTCGGCCGGGGCCGTCCGGCAGCCGTCGTCGACGACCCACCCCAGCCGTCCCTCGTCGAGGCACAGGCCGTCGCGGAGCTCCACCCGGGACGTCGCCGACGCCTGCGAGGCCAGCTCGGTGCCCGGCACCAGGTCCTCGTGCCGCACCCGGACCGTCACCTCGAGGCGCGCGGTGTCTACATCGATCGCCTCAACGGTCGCCTCGTTGTGCTCGGCGTAGGTCTCCGCGGCGGAGCGCACCTGCCCCGCGGTCCCCGTGTCGAGCACCGGCTGCTCCGCGAGCGCCCAGAACCCCTCGCCGTCCGGCGCGTCCTGGCCGAGCGCGTGCAGCCGCTCCAACCGGTCGTCCCACGCGTGCGCCGCGGCGAGCGCCGCGGCGTCGGCGGCCGTCGCGGCCTCCCGGCGGTCGCCGGTCGCCGACCCCACCATCGCGACGACCAGCAGCGCGAGGGCCAGCAGCCCCGCCGCGGCGGGGATCGTGAGCACGTGCATCGAACCGCGCTCTCCGTCGTCGCGTGGCACCGCGGGACGGTCAGGGTGCTCGGGGCGCGCAGGCCGGCCGAGAGGGCGGCAGGTGCGGTCCGGTGCCACGTCAGTCTCCCGTCGACGGGTCGGTGGTGGACGCGTCGGTGACCGGCACGTCCGTGATGCGGAACCGGTCGGGGGCGTCGACGGTCACGGTGTCCTGACCGGTTTCCGGCCACACGACGGTGACCAGGACGGTCTCGCCCCGGTCGAGCGGCGAGACCTCCTCGTCGCCGAGCAGCCGGCGCAGGGCGTGCTCGCCGGACGGTGTCCGCCCCTCGTAGTCGAAGGGCAGGATCCGCTCCCCCGGGGTGAGGAGCGAGAGGTTGTGCGGACCTGCCGCCTCCGCGCGCGTACCGAACCTCCGGTCGCCGACGACCCGGAGGTTGGCGGGCAGGAACCAGGCCGGGTCGATGGAGTCGCCCGAGACGCGCTCGGCCACGAGCGTGCCCACCAGGGCGTCCGGGCGTCGCACCACCGAACGGACCTCGACCCTGTAGTCGCCGGCGTCCGTGACGACGGTCACGGGTGCGTCCTGCGCCGTCGGGGCGTCGGTCGTGGGTAGGGCGACGCGGCCCTGGTCGTCGCCGCGCCCCTGGTGCTCGACGACCAGCCGTCCGTGGAACCGGATCTCGACACGGCGGTTCGCCGCCCGGTCGGCCGGGCTGCTGCCGTCCACGACGGGCTCGCTCTCGCCGCGGCCCTCCTGCGTCACCGCCACGTCGCCGCCGAGGCGCTCGCGCAGCCGGTCGGCGACGGACGACGCCCGCCGTTCGGACAACCCCTGGTTGTAGGCCTCGGTGTCGACGTCGTCGGTGTGGCCTACGACGTGCACCTGCCCGGCGTCCGCCTGCTCCAGGATCGAGTCCGCCGCCTGGTCCACGACCGAGCGCGCCGCGTCCGAGAGCGTGTGCTCGTCCGGGTCGAACAGGACGTCGGACGCGAGCGTGACCACGAGGTCGTCGTCCTGCGCGGAGGTGGTCGTGGTGGCGGCGTGGTCCTGCGTGAACGCGCGCAACCCGTGGGTCGTCGCCTCGTCCGCACCCCCGGCGCGGTCGACGGCCTCGGAGACGTCGGCGCCGCCGACGACGACCGGGACCGTCACGGCGCCGAGCGCGGGGAGCAGCACGTCGACCGACGCGCCCGCAGGTGCGGCGAACACGGCGACCGCCGATCCCCGGACGGTGTCGCCGTCGTCGTCCAGCCGGTCGACGACGGCGGCCGCACCGCCGCCGGGGGTCCTGGCCACCGGATGCACGAGGCCCGTGGAGTAGTCCACGAGCCGCACCCCGCGGCCGTCGGCGGTGGAGGCGCCGAGCTCGCCCAGCGCGAGCGCCACGGAGGAGAACCGGGGTGGCCCGGGCCCGTCGGTCCGGGTCGCGGCCAGGTCGTAGCGCAGCACCGCCACGTCGTCGGTGGTCTCGACAGGCCGCACGGCGAGCTGCACCTGCACGCCGTGCCACTCCCGCTCCACCGCCACGACCTCGCCGGCGGGGTGCGCACCGCCGGTCGAGGTCGTGGCTCCGGGCGCGGGCCGGGCGGTGTCGGACGTCGCCGACCTCGCCGGCGGGTCGGTGGTCCCGGACCCCTGGAGGCCGCACCCGGCCGACAGCCCCGCCAGCACGACGACGAGCGCTGCGCTCAGGCCACGGTGCATCGTCACCTCAGTGCTCGACGGTGGCGATCAGCCGCCGGCGCCGCTGAGGTCGCCCACCGCGTCCGTGAGCTGCGTGACGATGGCCTCGCCCACCTCTTCGTTCGCGGCGATGACGATGCCGACGATCGCCACGACCAGCAGCACGGCGCCGACGTACTCGACGGTGCCCTGCCCGCTCTCGTCCTCGGCACGACGTACGGTCCGCTCGGCGAACGCCTGCAGCGCCAGCTGGGCGCCGACGACCTTCCTGGTCAGCTTGTTCATGAGGTCCTCCTCCGTGGGTGTCCGGTGACCTGCTCCGGGACGCCGTCCCGTGGCCACGTCTGCACGCTACGGACGCCCGGCCGGCGCCCCCAGGGCGCCCGGCCCCAACGTCGGGCCCGTCCCGCCTGGGCCCTCGGTCCCACCGGCGGGCGTGCCCTCCTGGATCCAGCGCACGATCGCCTGGCTGCGCGTGGTGACGCCCAGCTTGGCGAACAGGCTGTTGACGTGGTTCTTCACCGTCTTCGGCGAGATGTACAGGTGCCCGGCGACCTCCGCGTTCGACAGCCCCGCGGCGACCTGGTCCATGACCTCGGCCTCGCGTCGCGACAGCAGGCTGCGCACCGAAGGGGCGGGCCGCGGGGGCACCACCGCCCCGACGCCGGCGACGACCTGGCTCCCGTGCCGGCACAGCCGGATCGCCTCGACCAGCGCGGCCGGTTCCAGTGACCCGTGCACCAGATACCCGGCAGCGCCCGCGGCGAGGGAGCGGGACGCCGTCGACGGATCGTCCAGGTGCGTCAGCATCACCACGGGTGCGCCGGAGAGCCGCGGGAGCAGATCGAGCCCGCTGACCCGCGGCATCCGCACGTCCAGCAGCACGACGTCGACCTCACCGCCGCGGGTGCGGGCCACCGCCTCCTCCGGGTCGTCGGTGTCGACCACCGACACGCCGTCGGTGCCGTCCAGCAGCGTGCGCAGACCCATCCGGACGATCGGGTTGTCGTCCACGGCCAGGACCCGCATCACGCCGTCGCCACCGTGCGGACGGGCCGCGGCGAGCTCCACGCGCCGGTCGGCGGCTCGGCCGGCAGCACGACCCGCACCGCCGTCCCCCCGGCCGACCCGGACGTCCACACGGCGTCGCCGTCGCACAGCACCGCACGCTCACGGACACCGCGGATGCCGTAGCGCTCGACCTCCGGCAGCCGGGCCGGCAGACCGGACCCGTCGTCGTCGACCAGCACCTCGACCACCCGACCGTCGGTCGTGATCCTCAGCTGCACCCTGGAGGCGTGCGCATGCTTGCGCACGTTCTCCAGCAGCTCGGCCACCATCGCCCGCAGATGTCGTGCCCGACCCGGACCTGTCACCGCGTCCACCTCCTCGTCGATCTGCACCCGGACCGGGATCCCGGTGCGGGTCGTCCAGCGCCGGACCGCCTCGCCCACCGGTCCGGCGACGCCGTCCGGCTCGTCGCGCAGGTCACCCAGCGCCCTGCGGGTCTGCCGGTGCGCGACCGCGACGGCGTCGCTCAGCTCCCGGGCGGCTCCGGCGCAGTCGCCCGGGACGCCGCCGTGCCGGTCGAGGCGGTCGGCGAGCCCGCGGGCCGCCAGGGTGAGCCCGGCGAGGTCGCCCGCCACGGTGTCGTGCAGGTCCCGTGCCAGCCGCAGCCGCTCCGCCAGCGCGGCGGCCTCCTCCCGCACCGACGCGAGCTCGGCGGACAGCAGCGCCTGGTGCCGCAGCCGCCGGCCCAGACCGGTCCCCGTCCAGGCCATGCCGACCGTGAGGGCCGCCCCGGCGAGCCCCGTCACCAGCCCGCGCCACCCGTCGTCGTACAGCGTGAGCTGGTACAGGCAGAGCGGCAGCGCCATGACCACGGCCAGCCGCAGACCGGCGAGGAGGCCCCACATCGCGGCGGTCGCCGCGGCGTAGACGGTCAGCAACGGCGACCCGGCCAGCGGCAGGAGCGCCACGAGCGTGACGACCACGTCGGCCGCCAGGAGGATGCCGTTGCGGGCGTAGACCTTCCCGCGCGTGTCCCAGCGCACCGCAGGCACCAGCGAGAACGGGGCGGCGAGGACGACGAGGAGGACGCCGAGCCAGCCCTCGCCCCTGAGCAGCGCCAGCACCAGCGCGAAGGCGAGCACCGCCAGCCGCACCTGGCACAGCAGCCGCATCGTGCCCCCGACCGCCCGCCGGCTCATGGCGTCCATCGCCTCACGGGGGCTGAGGTGCTCAGAAAATCCCACCGAGGACTCCCGCGTTCGCCACGAGGACCGCCGCCACGATGAGGATCAGCGCGCCGGGCAGGATGGTCACCGTGACCGCCAGGGACACCAGCGGCGCCGCGCGGGCCGCGCGCTGCCGCACGGTCTCGGCGTGCTCGCGCCGCACGTCCGCCGCGATGCTGTTGAGCGCGTCCGCCAGCGGCACGCCCAGCTCCTCGGCCTGCAGCAGCGCCGTCACGAACGTGCCCACCGCGGCCGAGCGGTTGCGCTCCCGGAGCGCGACGAACGTCTGCCGGCGGGAGACCCCGACGCTCATCTCCCGCAGCGCGGTGCGCATCTCCGAGGCCAACGCACCCCCGTGGAGCTCGCAGACCCGCTCCAGCGCCTGACGGAACCCGAGGCCCGCGGTCACGGTGACGCTGAGCACGTCCAGGAAGTCCGGCAGCTCCGCGTCGATCTGCTGACGTCTCCTGGCCGCCGCGCCCGACAGCCACAGGCGCATCCAGACGTTCAGGGCCAGCGCGAGTGCCGCGCCGAGCATCCACTGGCCCTCGACGGCGAGCAGCAGCCCGCCGAGGAGCCCGAGCAGCGTCAGAGCCGCCTCACGCCGCACGAACATCGTCATGGTCACGCCCTCGGGCCGACCCGCGCGACGGATCGCGGCGTCCAGCCGCTGCAGCCGGGGGCGGCCGTGCAGCCGCACCGCGAGGGGTACCAGCGGCGCACCGAGCCGGTCGAGCACGGCGACGAACCCGCGCTGCCTCGGCTCGGCGTCGGGGACGTACTCGGCCTCCACCGCCTCCAGACCCGTGCTGGTCAGCAGGCGCAGCCCGGCCATGCCGAGCACCGCCGCGAGCGCGGCCACCGACGCGATCACCAGCTCCGGCACTTCACACCTCCACCTTCGCCACGCGCCGCACCACCACGTACCCGACCAGAAACAGCCCGCCGGCGACCAGCAGCACCACCTGTCCCACCAGGTTGGTGATCATGCGGTCCACCACGCCGGGGCTGAACACATTCATGAGCGCCACCGCGGCGAACGCGAGGAAGATCACCGTGTACCCGGAGAACTGGGCGCCCATGGTCGCCGTGACGACCTCGCGCCGCAGCCGGCGCCGCTCCTCCAGGGCGTGCCCGATCCCCGACAGCGCGGTGACGAGCTCGCCGCCGGACCGCCCCTGGATGGTCAGCGTCTGGACGAGCACGGACAGCTCCCGGGACGGCAGCCGCACCGTCAGTCCCCCGAGCGCGTCCGGCAGCGCACGCCCGACCGACAGCTCGGCCCCGACCAGTGCGATCTCCGACGCCGCCGGCTCGTCCATCTCGGCGGCCGCCATCTCGAGCGAACGGCGCACCGCCAGCCCGGCGGACGCGCCGTTGGCCAGCAGGCGGGCCAGCTCGGGCAGCTGGGCGACGAACCGGTCCACCCGCTGCTTGCGCCGCCGGTCCAGCCACCGCCGCACGCCCACGACGACGAGGAGCACCGTCAGCACGGCCGTCACCCAGCCGGCCACCGGCAGCACGAGCGCGCCGGCCAGGACGGCACCGGTTCCCGAGCCCGCGAGGAACAGCGACGGCGACCACGACAGGCCGGCGCCGGACAGCAGCGCCACGAGTGCCTGGCCGCGGCGGGTCCGCGCCAGCCGCTCGTCGAACCGCGCGGTCACGGATCCTCCGGCCGGCCGGTGCAGGTCCGCGGACTCCAGGATCCGCCGCTCGACCTCCGCGTCGTCCACCAGGGTCGCCACCGCCGCCGCTGCGGCCACCAGGGTCAGGAACAGGCCGACGGCGATGAGCAGCACCGTCATCGCACGACACCGTCCCCGGGCGCGGGCGCATCACCGGGCGCGGGCGGCGCGTCGGCGTGCTCGACCGGCGGCAGCGACTCGCCGGCGCGGCGCAACCGCTCCACCAGCGGCGCCGGCGCCGGCGCCGGGACGAAGCGGCCGCCCACCGCGCGGTCCGGTCCGACCGGGTCCGGGACGAAGCGCATCAGCGGCGTCAGCCGGTACTCCTCGCGTCCGTGCGAGGTGACGGCCTGGACCTCCGTCACCCGCCGGGACCCGTCCGGCGCCCGCTCCAGGTGCACCACGAGGTCCAGCGCCGAGTTGATCTGGTCGCGCAGCGTGGCCACGGGCAGCTCGAGCTCGCTCATGGAGGCGAGCGTCTCCAGGCGGCCCAGCGCGTCGCGGGCCGTGTTCGCGTGCACCGTGGCGACCGAGCCGTCGTGCCCGGTGTTCATCGCCTGGAGCATGTCCAGGGTCTCCCCGCCACGGACCTCGCCCACGATGATCCGGTCGGGGCGCATGCGCAGCGCGTTGCGCACCAGGTCGCGGATCTCCACGGCACCGCGGCCCTCGACGTTCGCCGGCCGCGACTCGAGCCGCACCACGTGCCCCTGCTGCAGCGACAGCTCGGCGGCGTCCTCGATCGTGACGATCCGCTCGTGCTCGGGGATCATCCCCGACAGCGCGTTGAGGAAGGTCGTCTTGCCCGACCCCGTGCCCCCGGACACCACGATGTTCAGCCGCGCACGGACGCACGCGGCCAGCAGACCCGCGGTCCCCTGGTCCAGGGTGCCCCGGTCGACAAGCTCGCCCATCCGGAACGGCGTCGGGAACCGCCGGATCGTCAGGGTCGGACCGTCGAGGGCCAGCGGGGGGATGATCACGTTCACCCGCTCGCCGCCCGGCAGCCGCGCGTCCACCATCGGCGAGGACTCGTCGACGCGACGGTTCACCCGCGACACGATGCGGTCGATGGTCTGGTACAGCTGGTCCGCCGACGCGAACCGGGCGGGCACGCGCTCCACCCGGCCGTACCTCTCCACGAACACGTCGCGGGGACCGTTGACCATGATCTCGGTGACGGACTCGTCCGCGAGGAGCGGCTCCAGCACGCCCAGCCCGAGCGCGTCGTCGGCGATGCGCTGTACGAGCGCACCGCGCTCACGGGCGGACAGCACCGGCCCGTCGACGGACAGGATGCGCGACAGGACCCGTTCGATCCGCACCCGCCGCTGCGCCGGCGAGAGGCGCGCCAGGTCGTCGACGTCGACCTCCTCGAGCAGCCGCTCGCGGTACGTCGTGGTCAGGTCGTGGTCGTCGTGCTGGCGGGCTTCGGCCGCCAGCCGGTCACGCAGCGCCATGCCGGTCCCCCACCGCGAAGACCGCTTCCCGGTCGAGGGTGACGTCGACGACCGGGGCGCCGGCCAGGCCCAGGGGGACGGAGACGGTCACCCGGACCCGGGCGGCGTCGTCGTCGAGGGTCGCCTCGGCCCGCGTCACGTCGATCCCGTCGGGCACCGCCCGGTCGACCTCCGCGCGCCAGTCGTGGCCCTGGCTCAGCGCCCGGGCACCGTGGCGCGCCGCCTCCTGCGCGATCGAGGCCGACTGGGCGACGGTGATCCCCTGCACGGCCAGCAGTCCCACGGTCAGCACCGCGACCACCAGCCCCACGAGCTCGACCGTGGCCTGCCCGCGCTCGTCGCGACGTTCCTCAGGCACGGCGGCCCTCCTGGTAGACGGCGGCCGACGACGACGCGGAGAGGTCCACGCCGGGCACGAGCGTCGAGACGGTCACCCGGACGGTCACGGCCTCGGCGGTCACCTCGATGTCGGCATCGGTGACGGTCTCGCGCAGGCCGTCGGGCAGCCGGTCGCGCACGTCGTCGCGGACCTGGTCGGCCACGGCCGCACGCCGGGCGTCGTCCGACCCGGCGTACTCGAGGACGTCGACGGTGCGGGCACCCTCCTGGGCCGCCGCACGTGCCGCCAGCAGCCCCGACGCCCAACCGATGCCCTGCACGCACAGCAGGACGACGGTCAGCGCCAGGACGATCACCACGGGCAGCTCGACCGTGGCCTGGCCCGCCTCACGATCGTCGGCACCGTCGTCACGGTGGTCGGTGCCGTCGGTGGCGCCGCGGTTTGGGCGGCGGTCGGCGCGGCGGTCGGCGCGGCGGTCGCGCCGGCGTCCAGGTGCTCGCCGACGGCGGCGCGGCGGACGGGCCCGGTCCGCCACCAGGGCCTCGACCTCCGAGCCCTGCGGCACGTCCGGGTGCAGCGGCGCCTCGACGGGCCGGAGCGCCGCCGCACCGAGCTCCGCGACCGCGGCGTGGACGGGCGTGGGGGCCTCCAGCAGGGTCGCCGTGTTCACCGCCTCGGAGAAGGCCCGGCCGCCGTCCGGCACGGTGAACGCCACCGGCCGCTCGACGATGCGCTCCACGAGCGCCGGGGTCACCTCGTCCCGCGACGTCCGGCGGTTCAGCACCAGCTCGACGGCGGACGGGCGCCGGACCGCCAGCCGCTCCCACTGCGCGAGGGTGCGACGCGCGGCACGCAGGGACGGCAGGTCGGGGGTCGTGACCAGCAGCACGCGGTCGGCGAACTCCAGCGCGGTCGCCCGCGGGTCGTCCAGGTGGCTGCCGACGTCGAGCACCGCGAGATCGCACTCCCAGCGCAGCGCGCTCACGACGGAGCGCGCCGTCGCCGACGTCATCTCCTCGCCACGCTCGCCCGTGTCCGGCGCGGGCAGCAGCCGGAGGCCGCCGGGCACCTCGTACGTGGTCTCGCGGAGCATGCGGCCGGTGACCTCACCCTCCACCGCCGCGAGGTCCACGACCGAGCGCCGGGTGCGCACGCCGGTGAACGCCGAGAGGTCGCCGGCGCCGAGGTCGAGGTCGACGAGCGTGGTGTCGCCGGTGCGTCCGACCCGCGCCAGCAGCAGGGCCAGCACCGACGCGCCGACGCCCCCCTTGGCGCCGGCCACCGCCACGACCTGGCCGCCACGACCTCCGTGGCGCTCGGCGGCGATCGCGGCCCGGGTGGTGGCCGACCACGCCGCCACCGCCTCGAGGCGGCCCAGGACCTCCTCGAGCCCTGCGTGACGTGTCAGCACCGACCGGGCGCCCACCTCCATGGCGGCGGCCATGGCCCGGCTCAGGTCCTCCGGGTCCCGGGCGTCCACGAGCATCACCAGCCCGGTCAGCGGAGCAGCCAGGCCGACCGTCCGCGCCACGTCGTGCCCGCGCCCGTCGTCGGCGACCTCGTCGACCACGACGACCCCGATCTCGGGGTCGCGGTCGAGCGCGGTCAGCACGGCCACCCCGTCCGGGACCGCCGCGGCCAGCTCGAAGCCGTCCGACTCGGCGAGCACGTGGCCCAGGTGGTCCCGCACCTCGGAGGACGGCGTCGCGAGCAGCACCTTGGTCGCCATGATCAGTCCTGCTCCTCAGCGGTCGTGCCGTCGAACACGGTCTCGTCGGGCGGCAGCTCCTCGTCGTCCCCCGTGCCGCGGAGCGCCAGGCGCATCTTGACCGAGAAGGACTCGACGTACGCCACGGTCAGCGCGTCCTCGGTGCTCAGGGCGAAGGTCACCGGCAGCCCGCTGCTCGTGGACAGGTCGACCGGGTCCTCCACCGACCGGGGCAGGCCGACGTCCAGCACCAGAGCGTTGGACACCCACACGCGGGAGACGGGCTCGCTGTCGCCGTCACCTCCGGTCGTGGCGATGATGTCGACGTGGTCGCCGGGTTCCACCTTGCCGGCCACCCCGGTCTCGGCGTCGACGATGATCGCCACCTCCCGGAACCCGGGCTGGACCCCCGGCCGGGTGATCAGCATGCCGCTCTGCAGCACCGAGCCTCCCTCGTAGGCCGTGGCGGCGACGAGACCCTCGACCTCGTCCAGCTCGCGCACGGCGGTCTCGGGGATCCAGCGCTCGGGCACCTCCACCTCGGCGACCATCGACGCGTCGATCCGCTCCATGGCCTCCACCGACCGGGTGAGCCGGAGCGTCGTGGTGGTGGGTCCCACCTGCGTGCTGATGCTGCCCACGTACAGCATGACTCCGGTGAACACGGCCACGGCGAGGACCGAGGTGATCACGAGGAAGAACGTTCCCCGTCGTCGGCGGGGGTTCAACGGACCGCTCCCTCGAGCTCGGCGGGCACGGGCCCCACGGGCGTCGTCCGCCCGGGGGCCTGCGGGCGTGCCCGCCGGTCGGCGACCTGGCAGAAGACGCAGGTCACCGAGGCGTCGCGCCCGCAGGCGTCGCACACCTCGGGCCGGGCTGAGAGCGCTCCCGCGGCGACGTCGCACACCGCGCCGTCGAGCGTCGACACCTCCATCCACCGGGCTGCACGCCACGAGGTCGCCGGGACACCCAGGTCGACGTCGGGCTCGCGCGGGAGCAGTTCGCTCTCGGCGCCCCGGACCACCGCTCTCCCGGAGCGGGCGACGACGAGCAGGTCGCCGCCGTCGGGTATGCCCAGGCGTCCGCTGAACCGGCCCACCGTGCCGCGATCCGGGTCGACCACGAACGCCGTGCGCGGCAGGTAGCTGCCCAGGTGCTGGCGCAGCGTGGGCGCAGGTCGGTCGAGCGAGGCGACGCTGGACAGCAGGACCCGTGTCGTCGTCCGCGCGAGCACGGCCTCGGACACCGCGGACGCGCTCGACGCCGGCAGGTCGCCCGAGGCGAGGCCCGAGAGCACCACCGCCCAGGCGGTGACCGGGGCGGTGACGTGCAGCAGGCCGACGTGCTCCGGGCCGAGCACCAGGCGCGCGGACCGGGCCACCTTGCGGGACTCCTCGTCGCGCGTGACGAGAACGACGTCGTCGGCCAGCATCGCGGCGGCCGTCGTCGCGACGTCGGCCAGGTCCGGTGCCGTCCTCCGGACGGCCGGGTGCACACCTTCCGGCGCGCCGATCGCGATCACGTGCACAGCGTTCCCTTCGACGAGAGTGCCTGGCAGGACGGGATCCGGCTCAGCCATGACGATGCTCGCACCGCAAACGGGCAGACAAGTGATTTACGGACAAATCGGCTCAAAGTTGGTCCTCTGTTCATGTCGGTACCAGACGCTGGTGCCATGACGTTCAGCAGCCGCACCGCCCGACTCCTCGTGGACGGCCGGCCGGTGGCCGAGGTCGTCGTCGCCGACACCGTGCTCAGCCGAGCCCGTGGCCTGCTGTTCCGCCGTGAGCTCCCGGAAGGACTGCTCCTGCGGCCGTGCTCGTCGGTCCACGGGGCGTGGATGCGCACATCCCTCGACGTCGCGCTGCTCACCAGGGGCATGAGCGTGCGGGACGTCCGGGTGCTGCGCCCGTGGCGCGCGACGGTGCCGCGCCCAGGGGTGGTGCAGATCCTCGAGGCGCCCGTCGGGAGCTTCGAGCGCTGGGGGCTCCGGCCGGGCAGCCACCTGGCGCTGCAGACCCGGTAGCGAGTCGCGGCTCACGGGTTGTCGTAGCTCTGGCCGCCGCGGAAGATCGGGGTCGGCGGCGCCGAGAACTCGTCGGTGTAGTAGTCGTCGGGCGTGTCGAACGCCTTCGCCCGGCACTGCGGGGCCGGCGAGACCTTCTGCTTGCCGCCCGCGACGTCCGTCACCTCGAACGACGACTCCTTGAGCGTCCGTTCGTCGTCGATCGAGTTCCACTCGACCTTGAACAGGTCGAGACCCTGCCACTTGAGGCCGGTCTCGCCACCCTCGGTGACCCTGCTCGCGTCGTACTCGAGCTCACGCACGTTCGCGTACTCCGCGGCGGCGTCGTAGAGCGTCCCCCCGTCCTCGTCGTTGCCGGCGATCTCGACGTCGCCCTTCTTCAGCGTGCCGTCGTCGTGGCGCGGGAAGACCTCGTCGATCACGGGCCCGAGCTCGTCACGCAGTTCGGGATACTGGTTGAAGTCGATGATCATCTCGACCTTGGAGATCTTCCCGTCCTCCTCCTGCGCCTTGTAGCCCCCGCCCGCCTTGAAGCCGTAGGGCAGGACCACCTCGAGGTCGATGCCCGCCTTGTAGAGGGTCGACATCACCTGCTCGTCCATCGCGATCACCAGCTTGGAGAGCTCGCCCTCCTTGTCCCAGTACACCGAGGTGCTGGTCGTGCCCTTCCACTCCTTGCCGACCTGCCCCTTGCCCTTGCCCTTGCCGTCGGTGTTGCCGTTCTTCTTGTCCTTGGTGAACGGCTTCTTCCCACCGAGCTCGGCACCGATGAGGAACCCGCCGATGTCCGCAGACGTGTAGGTCGCGCTCCGACTGCCGTCCGACCACGCGCGGTCCTCGACCTGGACCTCACCCTCGTAGCCGCCCTCGACGGTGCCCTTCAGCTCGAACTGACCGACCCCGGCGCCGTGCTTCAGCCCGCCCTTGAGCTTCACCTTCTTGATGTCGCTGGTCGCGTCGGCGAGCACATGGTGCTCCGGTTCCTCGTCCATCAGCTCCTGGACGTCGCCCACGTCCGGGAAGTGGTCGGGCTGCGGAATGCAGACGCCGCGGCCCGGCATGGGGCAGTTCGGCTTCGCGCCGACCTGCACCAGCTCGGTGGTCATCGAGTACCGCTTGTACCAGTCGATCCACCGCTGCGCGTCGTCCATGTCGGTGAACTCGTAGGTGTAGTCCTCGGAGTACCCGGTGATGCCAGCGATGTCGAAGGCCACGGGGGTACCACCCACGTCGCTGCCGCTGGCCCCGGCGCCCACCTCGACGCCCTTGAGTATGTGGACCCGGACGCGGCCGTCACCGAGCTTCTCGATGAGGGTGCCGTCGTTCTCGCCGAACCGGAAGAACAGGAACTGCATCTTCGTCTCGTCGACGTGCCCGGTGGCCTCCACCACGCAGGGCAGCTCCATCGTGGTGTACCGCTCGGTAATGCAATTGGCCAGCTCTCCCGACCTGGCCGCGCGTTCCTTGCCGGCCGCGGCGTCCACATAGCGGTCCCACTCCCCCTCGCACCCCTTGGGCACGGGCCAGTCCCGACATCCCACCTGGACGTTCGGGGGCGCGTCGGCGTCGATCTGACCGCTCGTCGGCATCGTGTTGACGCAGCTCGGGTCGTCCGGGTCGTCGCTCGGGTCGCCGCGGCCGTCGAGCACGCAGTCGACGAAGTCCTGGATCTCGTGCTCCCGGTACACCCGGTCGTCCCGGTCACGGTCCAGGTGCCCCGACGGCATGTGCGCGGAGAAGCAGATCGTCGGGCCCGGGTACCACTCGCAGTCGATCTGCACGACGGCGGTGTCCCACTGCGAGTCGTCCTTCTCGACCATCTGGAAGGTGGTGTCGTCCTCACAGCTGCCCGTCGGCGGGCTGTACCCGTCGCCCTCTCCGCCGTCCTCGTCCGGTCCTTCCTCGTCCTCGCCAGGCCTCTCGTCGCCCTCGCACCCGGTGTCGCCCTGCTCCTTGACGATCGGGTCGACGGCACAGAGCAGCTGCCGCGAGACGTCCGCCCCGACGGGCGACGCCGCCGCGAGCACGAGGACCGACACGAGCAGCACCAGACCGAGCACGGCGACGTACTCCGGCAGCGCCTGACCCGCCTCTCCGGTCGGCCGCCGGCGCAGGCATCCCGCCGCGGGGGCGCGACGCAGGGTCTCGCGGGCGGCACGGGTCATGCCTCCCAACGTAGGCAGCGGCGATGCCGACGACGACGGCCCGGCGGCCCATCTTGACGCCCAGCCGCTCCTGGGTCCTCGGACCCAGGAGCGGCGGTCTCACGGTTCGGCGCGAGGGCTCAGTGCGAGCGCAGCGCCTCGATCAGCTCGTCCTTGTTCATGGTCGAGCGGCCCTCGATCCCGATCTCCGCGGCACGCCCGTGCAGGTCGTCGACCGTCCAGTCCTCGTAGGACCCGGAGCTGCCGCCCCGGGAACCCACCTCGCTCCGTCCCTGGTTCGCCGACGCGTTGGCGATGCGCGCCGCCTTCTCCTTGCTGTTGCCCTCGTCGCGGAGCTTCTCGTAGAGCTCGTCGTCCTTGACGCTGGGGCCGGGGTCTCGCTGCGGCATCGGATGGCTCCCTTCACATCGGTGGTCGGCCGTCCGACGACGGCACCTCGTCATCATGGTCACCCCAGGCTCGCGGCCGTCGCATCCCGAGCCCGCGGGGCTCAGAGCTTCGACCTCCAGGGCCAACGCCGCGGAGAGCGCGGCCGCCGGCCGCGCTCCGTGCCGGTACCTCAACGGCGGGTCATCACGTACCCGGCGTGGTGCAGCACCCCGTCCAGCAGCTGACCGAACGCCCAGAACCCGGAGTCGTCCAGGTACGTGATGCGGTCCCCCCGGACCCAGTAGCGCCCCGTGTACGCGTCGGCGCGGCCGCCGCGCGTCTCGGAGTAGCGGCCGTCCGGTCCCAGGTGCTGCTGCATGTCGCGGCGGGGGTCGTCCCAGGTCGCCACCCACGTCTCCCGGGCCGTCGGGTCGCCGACGTCCCGTCCCGCCGGCCGGGTCGGCCGGCCGTCCCACACCTCGATCTCTCCCGCGACCCAGACGCCCAGCAGGTCGGACGGGTCGACGATCAGCATGCGGCGGATCTCGGCCGGGCGGACGGGCCGCCGCACGACGGCGAAGGTCGCGGCGTTGCCGGGTCGCAGGTCGTCGTCACCGCGCCGCGCCGGCGGGAGCTGCGCCACGGCGCTGTCGACGAACAGGGGGACGGCGTCGGCGCCGCCGGCGCGGACCACCTCGGCGTCGGGCGCGGCCGGGCCGGGCGCCAGACGGTCACCGGCCACGGACAGGTCGCCGACGACGGGTGCCCGCGAGGTCTGCCACACCCGCGCCCCGGCGACGACGACGGTCCGGGAGGTCGGTGGAGCGGGGAGGCGAGTCTTGCTGGGGTTCAGCGTCATGCCGCCACTCTCGCGCGCCGCAGCGGACACCGGCAGGCCGGGCCGCACCCTGGGAGCAGCACACCCCCGGTAGACGTCGAGAGGCCCCCGGGAATCCCGAGGGCCTCTCGACGAGAACCACCTGCGCGGTTCTCCGTGGTAGCGGGGGCAGGATTTGAACCTGCGACCTCTGGGTTATGAGCCCAGCGAGCTACCGAACTGCTCCACCCCGCGGCGACCTGGTGAACACTACGGCATGCGCCGCTCTCGACGCCAACCGGCGGAGGAGACGCCGGACACAGCGAAAGGCCCCCGGGAATCCCGAGGGCCTTTCGACGAGAACCACCTGCGCGGTTCTCCGTGGTAGCGGGGGCAGGATTTGAACCTGCGACCTCTGGGTTATGAGCCCAGCGAGCTACCGAACTGCTCCACCCCGCGGCGATGTCTGCAACATTACGTCATGGATTCGGTCGAAGTCCAACCGATCCGGGCGGATGGGACGCACGTCACAACGGCGTCCCATCCGCCCGACGGGGTCGTCAGCCCTCGCGCTCTCCCTCGGCGGCGAGCGCCTGCTCCAGCGCCGTCTGGAGCCGCTCCTGCGCCTCGCCGTAGGCAGTCCAGTCGCCGTTCTGCAGCGCCTCCTGGCTGTCCGTGAGCGCCTGGTTGGCGTCGGCCAACGCGGCGTTGAGGCGAGCCTGCGCGTCCCCGGTGGGAGCCGCCGGCTCCTCGGTCGGCTCGGCCGGCTCGGTGGTCTCGGCCGGGTCCGGCTCGGCCGTGGGCTCCGCCGCGGGGTCCACCACCTCGTCGGTCGGGACGTCCGTGGGCACCTCCGTCTCCGCCTCGTCGGCGTCCCCCGCCTGGGCGCCGGAGTCCCCGCCGAACACCTGGTCCAGTGCGTCGTCCAGCGTCTCCGCGTACCCCGTCTGGTCGCCGAAGGCCACCAGCACACGACGCAGCAGCGGGAACTGGGTCCCCTCCGCCGACTGGATGTAGACCGGCTGCACGTACAGCAACCCTCCGCCGACCGGAAGCGTCAACTGGTTGCCGCGCACCACCACGGAGTCCCCGCGGCCCAGGATGTTGAGCTGTTCGGAGATGGTCGGGTTGGAGTTGAAGTTGTTCTGCACCTGCCCGGGACCGGGCACCGTGGAGTCACGCGGCAGCTCCAGCAGGCGCAACGTGCCGTAGCCCTCGGCGACCTGACCGTCCTCCGACCCGGCGTCCGCGTCGGCCGCGAGATAGCCCGTCAGGATCTCCCGGTCGGTGTTGCCGCCCGGGATGAACGTGCTCGTCAGGGAGAAGGAGGACTCCTCCTGCTCCGGCATCTGCAACGTCAGGTAGTACGGCGGCTGCTTGGACGCCGCCGCCTCGGACGTGGCGACCGGGTCCTCCGGGGTCACCCACTCGTCCGACCCCGAGAACAGACCCACCGCGTCCGTGACGTGGTAGCGCTCGAGCAGCGTGCGCTGGACCTTGAACAGGTCCTCCGGGTAGCGCACGTGCGACATCAGGTCGCCCGAGATCTCCTCGATCGGCTCGAGCGAGTCGGGGAACACCTGGCTCCAGGCCTGCAGCAGCGGGTCCTCGGTGTCCCACGCGTAGAGCGTCACCGTGCCGTCGTACGCGTCGACCGTCGCCTTGACCGAGTTGCGGATGTAGTTGACCTCGGGCGGCAGGTCGACCGGGACCCCCTGGGCGGCGAGCGTCAGGGAGTCGGTGGTCGCCTCCTGCATCGGCGCGGACGTCGAGTACGGGTACGCGTCGGTGGTCGTGTACGCGTCGAGGATCCACTTGACGCGACCGTCCACGACGGCGGGGTACACCTTGTTGTCGAGCGTGAGCCACGGCGCGACCTTGGCCACGCGCTCCTGCGGGTCACGGTCGTAGAGGATCTGCGACTCCTCGGTCACACGCTCCGAGAAGAAGATCTGCTCGTCGCCGAACTTCAGGGCGTAGAGCAGCTTCTCCACGAACGTGCCGATCTCCGGGCCCGCGGTCTGCTCGTCCGTCGGGAACTCCGTGAGCACCTGACGTCCGCCCTCGTCGTCCGCCTGGTAGTCGAGCTCCCAGGGCTCCTCGTCCTCCGGAGCGCCCACGATGGAGTACTCCGGCGCCTCCGGGCTGAAGTAGATCCGGGGCTCGTAGCCGCCGGAGAACATGTCGGTCAGCGCGCCCTGGGTCGGGATGCCGCCCTCGTAGAACGCGGGCTGGCCGTCCGGCCCCGGCTGGTTGCCGTACGCGGCCACCACACCGAAGCCGTGCGTGTACACCGTGTGGTCGTTGACCCAGTTGCGGTCCGCGAGGCCGTCCAGGTTCAGCTCCCGCACCGCGATCACCGTGTCGCGCGACTCCCCGTCGATCTCGTAGCGGTCCACCGACAGGTTGTCGGTGAAGTTGTAGAACTGCTTGTTCTGCTGGAGCTGGCGGAACGACGGGCTGACCACCTGCGGGTCGAGCAGCCGCACCGAGGCGGTCGTCTCAGCGTCGTCACGCAGCTGGCCCTCGGTGGCCTCGGTCGTCGCCTCGTACGGCTGCGACTGGACGTCGGCGATCTCGAACGCGTCGCGCGTCGCGTCGATGTTGCGCTGGATGTACGGGGCCTCGAGCGACTGCGCGTTCGGGTCCACCTGGAAGCGCTGGACGATCGACGGGTAGATGCCACCGATCGCGATCGCGGAGACGACCATGAGACCCACGCCGATGGCCGGGAGCCGCCACGTGTCGCGGAACGCGGCCACCACGAACAGCGCGGCCACCAGCACCGCCACGCCCATGAGGATCTCCTTGGAGGGGATCACGGCGTGCACGTCCGTGTAGGAGGCACCGTCGTAGCGCTCGTTCGAGTTCGTCAGGATGCTGTAGCGGTCGAGCCAGTAGTTGGCCGCGATCAGCAGCATCAGCACCGCGCCGAGGACGGCGAGGTGGACGCGGGCCGCCGTCGTCGTGCGCGACATCCCGGCCGGCAGCGCACCGATCCGCAGGCCGCCGTAGAGGTAGTGGGTCACCACGGCCGCGATGGCGGAGATGACCACGACCGCCATGAGGAAGCTGACCGCGAAGCGGATGACCGGCAGCGTGAAGACGTAGAAGCCGATGTCGATGCCGAACTCCGGATCTGCCTCGCCGAACGACTGCCCGTTGAGGGCCAGCATCACGGTGCGCCACTGCGACGAGGCCGCCACGCCGGCGAAGAAGCCGATGAGCACGGGACCGGCGTAGGTGACGATCTTGCGCAGCGGTTCGACGGCCTCGCGGTACTGGTCGAGCGTCGCCTGCTCCGGCGTCGACGGCGCGTAGACCGGTCGCGACCGGTAGCCGACGGCGAACGAGCTGTACACCGCCGCGCCCATGACGAGGAACGCGACCACGAACAGCACGGCGCGGGCGATCCACTGCGTCCAGATGACGTTGGCGTAGCCGACCTGCGTGAACCACAGGACCTCGGTCCAGAAGGTCGCCAGGAAGATGAGGGCGGCGACCAGGGCCGCCAGGACGACGACCGTGATCAGCAGCGGGCTCCGACGCCTCGCTGGTGGCGGTCCGTCCGGTCGACGGGGTGGGGCGAAGGACACGGTGCGGGCACCTCATTCGTGCTCGGGACGGGACACGTGCAGGCACGCGGGGACGTCAGGACAACGTTCCTGCGTCTCCCCAGGTTCCCACGATTCCCGCACAGAGGGGCACCGGGTCCCTCACGAAGCGGTCACGATCCCGGTTCAGGAGCAGCGGGGCAGGTCCGCCCCCTCCCCCGCCCCGATGGCCTCCAGGGCGGCGCGCGCCTCGGACAGCGTGCTCACGGACACCACCTCGAGGCCCTCCGGCTCGTTGCCGGCCACCTCGGCGCAGTTCTCCGACGGCGCCAGGAACCACTGCGCACCGTCGCGCAGAGCGCCGTACATCTTCTGCCCGATGCCGCCGATGGGCCCCACGCGGCCGTCCACGTCCATGGTCCCCGTGCCGGCCACCGAGGCCCCGTCGAGCTCGTCCTCCGGGGTCATCAGGTCGATGATCCCCAGGGCGAACATGGTCCCGGCGCTGGGCCCGCCGATGTCCTCGATCTGGATCGTCACGTCGACCGGGAAGTCGTACACCGGGTCGATGAGGACGCCGAGCAGCGCCCGGCCGTCGCCCTCGCCCGTCGTGATGGTCAGGTCCAGCGGCTCGCCGTCGCGCTCGACGCCGAGGACGACGTCGTCCCCCGGCGTGACGTCGTCGAGCACCGCGAGCAGCTCGGGGTAGCTCTCCAACGGTTCGCCGTCCAGCGACACGATCACGTCGTCCGGCTCGACCACGCCGTCCGCACCGGTGCCCTCGGCGGCGGCGACCACGGTCATCGTGGTGGGCACCTCATAGCCGAGCTCGGTGAGGGCCGCGACGGTCGCCGACTCCTGGGAGCTGATCATCTGCGCCTGCCCCTGCTCCTGCTGCTCCTCCTGCGTGACCGGCTCGGGGAAGATGAGCTCGACCGGCTGCACGGACCGCTCCCGCGACGTCCAGCCCCGCAGCACGTCCCCGACGAGCACGTCGCCCCCCGGGCCGCCGTACACGGACACCGTCGTCAGGCGGAGCTCGCCCGACGCGGGATACGTCTCGGCACCGGAGATCTCGATGAGCGGCAGCTCGCCGGCGCTCTGCCCGGCCCCCTGGTCCTGCACGCCGAGCGTGTCCTCCGTCGGTCCCGGCGTGCGGACGGCGTACGGCGTGGGCAGCACCATCAGCACCGCGGCGAGGACCGCGGTCACCAGCATCGACACGACGAGCGTCACCGACCGGCGGCCCGCCCGGGGCTGCCGGGCCCACGGGCTCCCGCCGTCGTCCCCGGCGCCGCGGGGGTCACCGGGAGTCGGGTGCGCCGGGGCGTGCCCGAACAGCTCGGCGGGTCGATGGTTGCGGTCGAAGCTCACGACACCATCATCGCCGATCTGCCGTGCGCCGTGAGCGAACGGCGGAACGATGGCCGACGCGCCGTCGTCGGACACGGATACCGTGAACGTGCGGCACACGCCGTACCGGAAGGAGCCGAGGACTGCGATGAGCGACCTGCCCGACGACCCCGACGAGCGCGAGCGCGCCCTGCGCGACGCCCTGCACGGCATCTTCGGCGACCGGACCGACGAGGTGCTCGACCAGATGCGGTCCCAGGGCCTCGACCCCGCCGCCCTGCTCGGCGGCGGCGCCCCGGACCCCGCCACGATGCAGCACCTGATGAACCAGCTCCAGCGCCTGTTCACCTCCGGGGACGGACCCGTGAACGCGGAGGTGGCGCACGACCTCGCCCGTCAGGTGGCGGTCGCCGAGGGCGACCCCTCGCTCACCGCGGCCCAGGCCCGCTCGGCGCAGGAGGCGCTGAGCGTCGCCGAGCTGTGGCTCGACGCCGCGACCGACCTCCCGCCGTCGGGGGGCCCTGCCCGCGCATGGAGCCGCAGCGAGTGGGTCGAGGCCACCCTGCCCGCCTGGCAGCGGCTCGTGGCCCCCGTCGCGTCCTCGGCGGCCGAGGCCCTGGCCACCGTCCTCGGCGACCAGCTCGGCGACGACGCCGGTGCGGGGCTCGAGCTGCCCGGGATGCCCGGCATGCCGGTCTTCCCCGGCGGCAGCCTGAGCAACCTCGACCCGGCCACGATGATGCGCAGCCTCGGCTCCGCCGTCTACGGCATGCAGGTCGGCCAGGCCGCGGGCACCCTGTCCCGGGAGGTCTTCGGCGCCACGGACGTCGGCGTCCCCCTGCTGAGCGAGCCGGCCACCGTGCTCGTGCCCACCAACGTGCGAGCGTTCGCCGAGGGCCTGGACTCGCCGTTCGACGAGGTGCAGCTCTACATGGCCGTGCGCGAGGCCGCCCACGCCCGGCTCTTCGTGCACGTTCCCTGGTTGCCGTCGCACCTGCACGCGCTCGTCGAGCAGTACGCGCGCGGGATCACGATCGACCTCGACGCGCTCGAGTCGCAGGTCCGCGACATCGACATGTCCGACCCGGAGTCGCTGCGCGGCGCCCTGTCGGGCGACGTCTTCGGCCTGCACAACACCCCGGAACAGCAGGCGACGCTGCTGCGCCTGGAGACGGCGCTGGCTCTCGTCGAGGGCTGGGTCTCCGAGGTCGCCGCCGCCGCCTCGCTGCCGCACCTGCCGCACTCGGTGCCGCTGCGGGAGATGATCCGCCGCCGACGGGCGGCCGGCGGACCGGCCGAGCACACGTTCAAGTCCCTGGTCGGCCTCGAGCTGCGGCCGCGCCGGTCGCGCGACGCCGCGGCCCTGTTCGCCCACCTGCTCGCCACCGGGGGGCCGGAGGCGCGCGACGCCGTCTGGAACCACCCCGACCTGCTGCCGGACACCACGGACCTGGACGACCCCACGGGCTACGCGGACCGGCGCACCGCGCAGGCGGAGGAGCAGTCGGACGTGGACGCGGCGCTCGCGCAGATCTTCTCGGAGTCGCAGCCCTCGAGCGAGGACCAGAGCGGGACCCCAGCCGAGGGCACCGGCACGGACGAGCAGTGAGTCCGGTGGCTCAGGAGGCCGAGGACCCGGAGTCCGCGTCGTCGTCCCGTGACCCGTCGCTGGTGAACGCCACACCCTCGAGGAACCCCCGGGCGCGCTCGGTGCGCGGATAGCTCTCGAGCAGCCGCCAGAAGTCCGGGCCGTGGCCGGCGTGCAGCAGGTGCGCGAGCTCGTGCAGCAGCACGTAGTCGATGACCCACTCGGGCATGCCCTGCAACCGGGTGGAGAGCCGGATCGAGCCGTCCACGAGGGTGCAGGAGCCCCAGCGGCGTTCCTGGTTCGTCACCCAGCGCACGCTCGTCGCACGGGCTCGGCCGTCCAGGTACCTGACCGACAGCTCACGCGCCCGTTCCACGAGCTCGGCGTCGGACGGCCGACGACGGCGTTCCTTGTCCTCCAGGCGCGCGACCATCTTCTCCACCCACTCGCGCTCCTGAGCCCGGGAGAAGCGCGCGGGGATGGCCACGACGGTGCGGTCGCCGTCGCGGTAGGCACTGACCGTCGCAGTCCGACGACGGCTCCGCCGGACCTCGACGGACGTCAACGTGTCGCGGGCCACACCATGACCATACCGGGATCGCGTCAAGTCCGTGTGACCGGACACACACGCACCGACCTTCCACAGCCTGTGGAGGGGCCCGACGGGGAGGGTCGAGGCCGTGCCATCGTGCCGTCATGACGTCCCCCTCCGACGCCCGGCGCCACGACGGCCTCAGGCTGCGCCCCGGCGCCCCGGTGCTCGACCGCGGTCCGGGCGAGGTCCAGCTCGGCACCGACCCCCGCTGGGCGCTGGTCGTGTCCGGGCTCGAGGAGACCGAGGCCCGATGGCTGTCGGCGGCGGCCGGGACGCCGCACGCCTCGCTCGACCGGACGGCGGCGCGCTTCCACGTCGACGACGAGCGGCGCAAGACGATCCGTTCCCTGCTGGCCGGCTGCGGGTTCCTGGTGCCCACCGTCCGGCGCTCGCCCGACGTGCTCGCCACCGCCGGCGGGTCCGCGGACGCTCCGGCGCTCGGCGCGCTGCTGCCTGACGGCGCCGGGATGGTCACGCTCGCCCGGCGGGCAGTGCGGGGCGTCGGGGTCAGCGGGCTCGGCCGGATCGGTGCGCTGCTCGCTGCCCACCTCGCCACGGCGGGTGTCGGCACGCTGCTGCTCGACGACGACACGCCGGTCCGGCTCAGCGACCTCGGCACGGGCTCCTACGAGCAGACCGACGTCGGCCACCGGCGTGCGGGACGGCTGCGGGAACGACTGGGCGGCAGGTACCCGCGCACGACCCTGGCCCGCACCTGGCACGACGACGCACCTCCTGACGTCGTCGTCGTGGTCCGCGACCGGATCGCCCGGCCGGAGGTGTTCACGCTGCTGATGAGCTCCGGCGTCCCGCACCTGCCCGTGGTGGTCGGCGAGGCCGACGTGACGCTGGGGCCGTTCGTCCTGCCGGGGACCACGGCCTGCACGACGTGCTGGTACCTGCACGCCCGGGACGTCGACGAGCGGTGGCCGGCACTGGCCGACCAGCTCGTCGACGCCCCGGGCGTGCCCGGGCAGGAGACCGTGCTGTCCACGACGGCGGCCGCCCTGGCAGCCGGTCAGGTGCTGGCCCACCTCGACGGTGCCCGGCCGGCCGCGGCGGGCGCGGTGCTGGAGGTGGCCCTCCCGGAGGCGCTCCCGCGCGTGCGCCCCGTGGCGGTGCACCCCGGCTGCGCCTGCACCACGCCGCCGGGATAGCGCGATGCCCCGCGAGGTCCTGCCTCACGGGGCATCGATGGGTGGTCAGGCCGCGGCCTGGTCCGTCTTGCGGGGGCGGCCACGACCCCGCTTGCGGGCGACGACGACGCCGTCGACGAACACCTCGCCGCCCCAGACTCCCCACGGCTCGGAACGCTCGAGGGCACCGGCCAGGCAGCCGGACTGCAACGGACAGGCGCGGCAGAGCGCCTTCGCCCGTTCCACCTCGTCGGTGTGCTCGGCGAACCAGAGCTCGGGGTCGTTGGTGCGGCAGGGCAGGAGAGCCGCGAACTTCCATTCGAGCTCTGCGGCTTCCTCGGGGGTCTGCGCCACCGGTTGATGAGGGGTCCAGCGACTGGTGCCACCGGCGGGGGCAGCGTCGAGCAGCCGCTCGTCCAACAGCTGTGCGAGACGCACGATGTTCCTCCGTCAGGTCCTGGGTGTGGTGTGAACGTCGGTGTTCAGGACCTGCGGACGACTCTCTGGTTGACAGAGAGCCGGATCGTCCGGCCGAAGTAGGCCGCTCTCCGGGTGAGGAGAAGACGAAGGCCGCGGGTCCCGGTGGACTCCGCGGCCTGGATCGGTCAGAGGACCGGTGGTCTCCAGGGAGCGGAGTCGGGTGCGAGATCGACGAGGGCTGCCCCAGCGCCGTGACGCGTACGGAAACGGAAGGCCGGCGCGCACGTGCTCAGGGCAGAGCTCTCCCCCGCCGTGACGTGCTTGCCGCCCATCATCTGCTGAGTGATGATGTCCATCTTGTGCGCACCTCCTTCGTCATCTCGGGTTCCTGCCTCTCGGCAGGCACCGCTCCAACTCGGTCATGACGAGCATAGACGGCTCGGCCGGACCTGCCACATCTTTTTCCGAAGTTCTTTCTGACGACTTCTCCGACCTCTCTCAGACGCCCGCCGGAGCGCTCTCGACGAGCGCGATCAGGGTGGGTCCGTAGCGGTCGATCTTGGCCGGCCCGATGCCGTTGATCCGGGCGAGCTGGGAGGTCGACGTCGGCCGGAGCTCGGCGATCGCCGCCAGGGTCGCGTCCCCGAGCACCGTGTAGGCCGGCTTGTCGGTCTCCCGGGCCACGGACAGCCGCCACTCACGCAGTGCGTCGAAGAGCTGCACGTCGGCCTGCCCCGTCAGCCGGGCCCGCGCCTGGCCCTTCGACGGACGCGTGCGCCCGCCGCCGCGACCGTCGTCGGGCCAGATCCCGTCGAGGAAGCGGGTCCGCTTGCGCGTCGCCCGCCCGCCGGGGTTCCGGGACCGGGCGTACGAGATGTCCAGGTGCTCGCGTGCCCGCGTGATGCCGACGTAGAGCAGCCGGCGCTCCTCGGCGACGCCCTCGTCCGTCTCGACGAGGGAGATCGGCATCAACCCCTCGCTCATCCCGGCGAGGAACACGGCGTCCCACTCGAGCCCCTTCGCCGAATGCAGCGAGGCGAGCGTCACGCCGTCGACCGTCGGGGCGTGCTGGGCGGCGGCACGCTCGGCCAGCTCGTCGACCAGGTTCTGCAGGGTGGCCGGAGCGTCCTCCGGTGCCGCTGCCGCGAGATCGTCCGCCAGCCCGACGAGTGCCTGCATGGCCTCCCAGCGCTCACGCGTCGCGCCGCGCACCGCCGACGACTTCTCCGACCAGCCCGCGGAGAGCAGCACGTCGCGCACCTGCTCCGGCATCGGCTGGTCCGGGTCCGCCGACCGCGCGGCGCCCCGCAGCAGCACGACGGCGTCGCGCACGTCCTTGCGCTGGAAGAACCGCGCCCCACCACGCACCTGATAGCTCACCCCGGCGTCGGAGAAGGCGGACTCGAACGCGGCCGACTGCGCGTTGGTGCGGTACAGCACCGCGATCTCGCTGGCGCGCACACCGTCGGCGACGAGGCGCGCGGCCCGGGCCGCGATGCCCGTCGCCTCCGACTCGTCGTCGTCGTAGGTCGTGAAGCGCACCGGCGGACCGGCCGGGCGCTGCGCCAGCAGCTCGAGAGCACCGGTCACCCGCCCGCGGCGCAGCACGTCGTTGGCGAGGTGCACCACCTGCGGCGTCGAGCGATAGTCACGGACGAGCCGCACGACGTGGGCCTCGCGGTACGTCCGGGTGAAGTCCAGCAGGTAGTGCGGCGTCGCACCCGTGAACGAGTAGATCGTCTGGGACGGGTCGCCCACGACGCAGAGCTCCTTGCGGCCGCCCAGCCACTGGTCGAGCAGGAACTGCTGCAGCGGGGAGACGTCCTGGAACTCGTCGACCACGAAGTGCCGGTACTGCGAGCGCACCTGGTCGGCGACGTGCGGGTGCGAACCCAGCATGTCGGCGAGCATCAGCAGCACGTCCTCGAAGTCGATGACGCCACGCTCGGTCTTGACGTCCTCGTACGCGGCGACCAGGCGGGCCACGGTCTGGTGGTCGTAGCCCGACGGCGCGGGCCGGTCGTCCGCGGCGGCCGCCTTGACGTAGTCCTCGGCCGTGACCAGCGACACCTTGGCCCACTCGACCTCGCTGGCCAGGTCGCGCACGGCCACCCGGTCGACGCTCGCCCCGATGCGGCGCGCCGCCTCGGCCACCGCAGGCGCCTTGTGCTCGAGGATCTGCGGCGGCGCGCCGCCGACGATCCGCGGCCAGAAGTAGCCCAGCTGGCGCAGCGCGGCGGCGTGGAAGGTCCGGGCCTGGACACCGGCGACGCCGAGCTCTCGCAAGCGCGTGCGCATCTCCCCCGCGGCGCGCGCGGTGAACGTGACGGCGAGCACCGACGTCGGAGGATAAGCACCCGTGCGAACCCCGTAGGCGATGCGGTGGGTGATCGCCCGCGTCTTGCCGGTCCCGGCGCCGGCCAGCACGCAGACCGGTCCGGCCAGGGCGAGCGCGACCTCACGCTGCTCCGGATCGAGTGCGTCGAGGATCGCGTCGGGATGAAGCGGGGCGCCCGGGGAGTTGGTCAGAGCTGACATCGTCTGCGATTGTCGCAGGCGTCGCCCACACCGCTGCCCGCCATCCACAGGAGGACCCGATGACCGCCCGCCCCGCCCTGCCCGACCTCGGCACCGTCACCATGTACTCGACCGCGTGGTGCGGGTACTGCCGCCGGCTGCGCACGCAGCTCGACTCCGCCGGCATCGGGTACACGGTGATCGACATCGAGGAGCATCCGGAGACGGCGGAGTACGTCGAGCAGGTCAACGGCGGCAACCAGACCGTGCCGACCGTCGTCTACCCGGACGGTTCCGCGGCGACCAACCCCTCGCTGGCGGACGTCCAGGCGGCGCTCGCCCGCTGAGTCGCGCGGCGGCCGGCTGAGTCCCGCGGCGGCCCGCCGAGGCGGCGTCGCTACCGCGCGGGAAGCTCCCTGCCGAACCACTCCTCGATCAGCGCGCGAGCGATCGAGTGCCGGCCGGGCAGACCGACCTCGCCGGAGGCCGCGGCCGCCGCCAGCTCGTCCCGTGTGAACCAGCGGGCGTCCGTCACCTCCTCGTCGTCGGTCTGCACCGCCGTCGCGACCGCCCGTGCCCGGAACCCGAGCATGAGCGAGGCCGGGAACGGCCACGCCTGGCTGCCCCGGTAGACCACGTCGCCGGGCGACGTGCCGACGACGACCCCCGTCTCCTCCGCCACCTCCCGGCGGACGGTGTCCTCCAGCGCCTCGCCGGCCTCGACGAACCCGGCCAGCGTCGAGAACCGCCCCGCGGGCCAGGTCGCGGCGTGCCCCAGGAGGATCCGGTCCGCGTCGTCCACGACCGCCATGATCACGGCCGGGTCGGTGCGGGGATAGGTCTCGCGCTCGTCGACCGGGCAGTGGCGTGCCCACCCGGCCTGGACGACGGCGGTCGGCTCGCCGCAGCGTCCGCAGCGGCGGTGGGTGGAGTGCCACCCCGCCAACGCGACGGCCGCGACCGAGAGCCCGTGCACCAGCACGACGTCCGGCTCCGCCGCCGCCAGCGCCCCGGACTGCCCGAGGACGATCTGCCGCAGACCCGCCCAGGCCGCCGCGCCCGGAGGCAGGGTCTCGTCGCCGTCGGGCAGGACGACCGAGAGGTAGGCCGTCCCGTCCGCCTCGCCGAGGAACGCCCAGGACGCATCGACCGGCGCGTCGAGGAGGGCGGCCGGCGGCAGCAGGGTCGCGCGCGGGATCTCCTGCCCGACGACGGCGAGCCGGCCACCGTGCAGCGCCAGCACGCGGGTGCTCGGGTCTGCGCGCAGCCGCCCGACGAGGTCCGGCTCGGTGCGGCGGTGCGCTGCCCGGTCGTGGCCGGCGCGGGAGAACGGGAGCTCGAGTGGGTGCACGCCACGACGCTACGTCACCTCGTCCCGGGAACATCAACGCCCACCGACTGCTCCGCGGCGTCGGACACGCCGACCGGCGGGACACGCCCGGCGACGCAGCGGGGCAGCGGCCCGCAGCCGCACTACGGTGGGCCTGTGCCCCGCAGCCCGCTCGCCCTCGCCGCGTTGTCGACGGCCGCCGTACCCGGTCTCGACGCCCGGACCGTGCGGCGCGAGGACGTGCCCGGCGACTACGACGTCGCGGTGGTGACGACCGGTTCCGGGGACGAGTGGATGGTCCGTGCGCCCGCGACGACCCTGGCAGGGGCCGCCCTCGAGGCGGAGATCGAGCTGCTCGAGTCGCTGCACCTGTACGTCGACGCCGGGGTGCTGCCGTTCGCCGTGCCGCACGTCGCCGGCTCGGCGCTGCTGCCCGAGGGCGGACGCGCCGTCGTCCACCAGCGGCTGGGTGGGGCGCCGCTGGACATCTCGACGCTGCGCCCCGGACCGGGCCTGGCCGCCGACCTGGGCCGGACGCTCGCCGCGGTGCACGAGCTGCCGACCGCGGTCGTCGAGGCCTGCGGACTGCCGTCGTACACCTCGGCGGAGTACCGCGAGCGCCGGCTGGTGGAGCTCGACGAGGCCGCGGCGACTCGCCGGGTCCCCGGCGACCTGCTGCGTCGGTGGGAGACGGCACTGGAGGACGTGAGCCTGTGGCGGTTCCAGCCGGTCGTCGTGCACGGGGACCTCGCCCCGGATCAGGTGCTCGTCACCGGTCAGCGGGTCACGAGCGTCAGCGGATGGTCCGACGCACGGGTCGCCGACCCGGCCGACGATCTCGCGTGGCTGCTCGCCGCCGCCCCGCCGGACTGCGTGGACGCGATCATGGAGGCCTACCAGCTGCGGCGCACCGAGCTGACCGACCCGCGCCTCGTCGACCGCGCTCTGCTGGTGAGCGAGCTGGCGCTCGCGCGGTGGCTCATGCACGGCGTGCGCCGCGGGCTGCCCGACGTCGTCGCCGACGCCGAGTCGATGCTGGCGGACCTGGACGAGGCCACCCGCGAGGACACCCCCGCCTGAGGCGGAGGTGCAGCGCAGCGTGAGGGCCGGGGGCCGGAGCGGTCGTCCGGAGCGAGCTTGCGAGTGCAGGACGCCCGCGACCCACCGGAACGAGGCACTCGCGCGCAGCGGAGCCGTCGCCTCGGGCGGAACGGCACCGCCTGAGGCGGAGGTGCAGCGCAGTCCTACTCCCCGCGCACCAGGGCCTCCAGCCCGTCCTCGTCGAGCAGCTCGGCGGGCCGCACCGTGGTACCGGACGCCACGTACACGAACGCCGCGCTGACCTTCTCCACGGGCAGACCTGTCCACCGAGCCCAGGCCAGCCGGTAGGCAGCGAGCTGCACCTCGCGCTGGGCCCGGTCGGCGGGGTCGCGCGGCTCACGGCCGGTCTTCCAGTCCACGACGACGACGGCATGCGGCTCGCCCGGGTCCGGCGGCGGCGCGTCGGGGTCGAGGAACACGGCGTCCATGCGTGAGCGCACCATGACGCCGGCGACGGGGGTCTCGACATCCTGCTCGACGGCGACCGGTGTCAGCCTCGCCCAGGGTGTCTGCTCGAAGCGGGTGCGCAGGTCCTCCAGCGCCAGGTCGGTCGCGACGTCGAGCTCGTCCGCCCCCGGCAGGTCCTCGACGTCCAGGAGAGACGCCGAGGAGTAGAACTGCTCGACCCAGGCGTGGAACAGCGTGCCCCGACGGGCGTGCACGGTCGGTTCGTTCGGCAGCGGGCGGCGCAGCTGACGGGCGAACTCGTCCCGGTCGCGGGCCAGCCGCACCAGCCCCGAGGCCGAGACGTGCGCCGGCATCTCCACGGACGGTTCGACCCGCTCGGCTCGTTCGGCGAGCAGGATCTCCGTGAGCTCGACGAGGTCGTGCCCGGCCCGGTCGAGCAGCACCCCCTGCCGGGGAGCGGCGTCGGACGCGTCCGCCACCCGGGCCGCGGTGGCGCGCAGCAGCGCGCGAGGGGTGGCGGCGGGGTCGGCGGTGGTCGCTGCGGGGGCGCTGCCGTCGGGTCGCTCGACCGCCGCGGGCCACACGTCGGTCCGTTCGATCTCGTCGCGGGGGTTGGACGCTGCTCCGTCCGGGGCGGGTTCCCAGCCCTCGGCCTGGACGATCCCGGCCTCCGCGAGCTCGACGAGGAACGGCGAGACGCGCCGCGGCCGGCTGCCGGTCCCCCACCAGTGGGCGGTGCAGAACAGCTCACGGCGGGCTCGGGTGAACGCGACATAGGCGAGGCGTCGTTCCTCCGCGAGCTGGTGCTCTCCGCAGTCGAGCCGGAACTCGTCGCGCCGGGCGAGGAGGTCCTTGGTGTCCGTCGCGAGGTCGAACCGGAAGCGCGGCAGGTCGTCGGCGTCGCCCCGCAGGTGGTAGGGCAGCTCCCCCAGTCCGGTGAGCCATCCGCTGCTCGTGCGCCCCTTCGACGACTCGGCCACGGTCGGGAAGATCCCGTCGACGAGGCCGGGCACGGCGACGACGTCCCACTCAAGCCCCTTGGCGGCGTGCGCGGTGATGACCTGGACGGCGTCGGGGTCGGGCTCCCGGACGGGCATGTCGAGCCCGCGCTCCTGGTCGTCGGCCACCCCCAACCAGGCGAGGAACGCGCCGAGCGTCGCCACGTCCGCCGACTGCGCGAAGCTCGCGGCCACGTCGCGGAACGCGTCGAGGTGCTCGCGCCCACGGCGGCTGATGCGCTCGGCGGCCGCCATCCCGTCCGGCCCCGACCCGACGGCGAGCGCGAGCGTCTCCGCGGTCGCGACCTCGACGTCGAGCCCGAGGGCGCGCTCGGCGGTGACGACGAGCTCGGGCAGCGAGAGGTAGGTGAGCGAACGCAGCTCGCGCAGGAGCCGGGCCAGGGCCGTGAGCCGCGTGTGCCCCTCGGAGGTCAGGGCGCGACCGTCCGTGGCGGCCTGGCCCGGGGCGGGGAGGTCGTCGAGCGCGTCCACGACGGAACGGTGGTCGACCACGTCGCCCTCGACGACCGCCGGACCTTCGGCGTCGGGTGCGCCGGCGCCCGACCGGCGGGCGCTGCGGGGTGCGTCCCGCCGGGCGAGGTCGGCGGCCCAGGAGCCGAGAGCGTGCAGGTCGGCAGCACCCAGGTTGACGCGCGGCCCGGTGAGCAGCCGCAGCAACGAGTCGCCGCGGGACGGGTCGTGCACGGCCTCGAGCAGCGCCACGACGTCCACCACCTCGGGCGTGGTGAGCAGGCCGCCGAGCCCGACGACCTCCACCGGCAGCCCGCGGCGGCGCAGCGCCGTCTCCAGGGCGGCGAACTGCGAGCGTGCCCGGCACAGCACGGCCGCCGTGACCCGGTCGGACGCGTCCGGGCGCGAGGCACGTCGCCACCGGGCGGCGACGAAGTCGGCGACCGCCTCGGCCTCCTCCTCGAGGGTGGCGGCGACGTGCGCCGCGACGGAGCCGGCCCCGGCGCCGGGACGCAGGTCGAGCGGCGGCACCGGCACCGCGGTCGCACCTGGCGTCTCCCGCAGGGGGCCCGAGGCGACGTTGGCCGCGGCGAGCACGGCGGCGTCGTTTCGCCACGACGTGCTGAGGTAGCGCACCGACGCAGCGGTACCGTCGGCGTGCCGGAAGCGCTCGGGGAAGCGGGACAGCCCGGAGGCCGAGGCTCCCCGCCAGCCGTAGATCGACTGGTGCGGGTCGCCGACGGCGGTGACGGCGTGCCCGTCGCGGAACAGCCCGGCCAGGAGCTCCACCTGGGCGAAGGACGTGTCCTGGTACTCGTCGAGCAGGACCACCCGGTACCTGGCGCGTTCCGCGTCGCCGACCGCGGGCACCGTCCGGGCGAGCTCGGCGGCGAGCGCGACCTGGTCGCCGAAGTCGAGGGAGTCGGTGTGTCGCTTGCGCCGTCGGTACTCGGCCACCAGGTCGAGGAGCCGGGAGCGTGCGGCGACGGAGCCGACGAGCTGGTCGACGTCCTTGGTGCGGGAGCGCTGCCTCGGTCCGAGGGGCAGCGTGTCGAGACGCTCGACCAGGTCTTCCAGGGCGCCACGGGCGGCGTCGACGTCGAGCAGGTGCTCCCCCAGCGCGCCCGACAACGACAGGACCGCGCCGACGACGGTGCTCACGGCCTTGTCCGTCTCCAGGTCGCCGTCCCAGGACTCGACGACCTCGGCGGCGAGCTGCCACTGGTTGGCACCTCCCAGGAGCCGCGAACCCGGCTCGACCCCGAGCCGGAGGCCGTGGTCCGCCACGAGCGACGCCGCGTAGGCGTTGTACGTGGCGATCGTAGGACGCGCCAGCAGGTCGAGGTCCGCGGCCGACCGTCCGCGGGCACGGGCGAGCTGCCCGAGGCGCGACTGCACCCGGGTCGACAGCTCACCGGCGGCCTTGCGCGTGAACGTCAGGCCGAGGACCTCCTCGGGTTCGACGAGGTCGTTCGCGAGGAGCCAGACGACGCGCGCGGCCATCGTCTCGGTCTTGCCCGAGCCGGCTCCGGCGACGACGAGCACCGGCTCGAGCGGCGCCTCGATGACGGCGACCTGCTCGTCGGTCGGGGCCGGACGGCCGAGCAGCTCCGCGATGTCGCGAGGCGACAGCCGGGGGACGGCGGCACCTGCCTCGGGCGCCGCCGCACCGGCAGGGTCGTCCAGCTCCGGGAACCCGAGCTCGGCGCTGCGCCGCTCGCCACCGAGGGCTTCGTGGTCGAGCCCCTCGAACGTGAGCTCACCGAACCCGTGACCGGATCCCGGCTCGGAGGCCTGTGGCGTCGTCACGAGATCACGCTCCGTCCCTCGGTCTGCACGGGACAGCTGCGCCGCACCGGGCACATGCCGCACAGGTCGTTCTCGCGGGCCCGGAAGGCGGAGTCCGCCATCGTGTCGGCGGCCTGCTCCACCAGGGCCCGCGCCCAGCTCGAGCCGTCGGCGCCGGTGTCCAGGGCCGGCTGGTCACGCAGCGACGGACCCTTGGTGGGGGTCCCCACGAACACGAGGCGGGCGCCGGAGCTGCGGGTATCCTCCGGCAGCCCGAGCGCTCCACCGTCCACGGCGAGCTGGTAGGCACCGAGCTGCGGGTTCTCGGCCGCCTTGTCCTTGGAGGGCGCGCTGCGGCCCGTCTTGAGGTCAGCCACGACCACGCCGTCGCCGCCGTCGCTCTCGACCCGGTCGATCTTCCCCCGCAGCCGGGCGCGTCCCAGCGTCAGGTCGAAGGACGGCTCGACGAGGACCGGCTCGCCGGACCCCTGGAAGTAGTCCGCGAGTCGGCCGACCATCTCCTCGGCCCGACGGCGGAGCTGGCGGCTCGGCCACCCCTCGGGCAGGGCCAGCTCGGGCCAGCGCCGGTCGAGCTCAGCGCGCAGGACGTGCGCAGGAGCCGACGGGTGCGTCTCGGCGATGCTGTGCACCAGCGTGCCGAGACTCTGGTGCGTCGCGTCCGGCGCCGTCCCGCCCGCGGACTCGAACGCCCACCGCAGCGCGCAGGTGGTGACGGTGTCGACCTTCGACGGCGAGACCACGACCTCGTCCTGCGACCCCCACAGCGGCGCGTCGCTGGAAGCGTGCGCCACCCCGTACCAGGTCCGCGGGTCGGCCTCCGGCACCCCGGCCTCGGCGAGCCGGGCGAGCAGCGCCGCGGCGGCGTCGGCCCGCGGATCCGGGCCGTCTCTGCCGGTACTGCCGGCGCGGCCGGCTACCTCCCGCACGAGCTCGGCGCGCGCAGCGGCCACGACGCCGCGCAGGTCGAGCGGCTGTCCCACCGGGACGCGCCGCGGGTCGGGGCCCTCCACCGAGCTCTCGGGGCGCGGGGCGACCAGGTCGCAGAAGACCGACGGGCTGTCCTCGGTGTCCTCGACCGCGGTGACGAGCAACCGCCGCCGGGCTCGCGAGACCGCCACCGCGAAGGCGCGGAGCTCGTCGGCGAGCACCTGGGCACGGGCTTCCTTGCCCACCCCGTGCGCGTCCTGGACCCGCCCGGCGAGCAGCTCGACGAGGGCCTGGGACCCGAGCAGCGAGTCGCGCAGGCGCAGGTCGGGCCACACCCCGTCCTGCACCCCGGCCACCACGACGACGTCCCACTCGCGCCCGGCAGCACCGGCGGGCGTCAGCGCCTCGACGGCGCGGGCGCCGGTGGCGGACGCGGCGAGCGAGTCGGCCGGCAGGTCCTGCGACGCGACGTAGTCGACGAACGCGGCGACCGGGGCGCCCGGCATCCTTTCGACGTACGTCTCGGCGGCGCGGAACAGCGCGAGGACCGCATCCAGGTCGCGGTCCGCGCGCACCCCGGCGGGTCCGCCGGCCAGCGCCGCGTCGCGCCAGCGGTCCGCCAGGCCGGTGGCCGCCCACACGGCCCACAGGACGGTCTGGGCGGTAGCGCCGTCCACGGCCGCCGCCTCGCGACCGGCGGCGAGCACGCGCGCGACCGCCACCGGTCCACGGCGGACCGCCGACGGCAGGGTCGCCGCCCGTGCGGGATCGCCCAGGACCTCGACGAGCAGCGCGTCGGACGACCGCCCGCCGCCGCCGGAGAGCTCCTCGGCACGCAGGGCGCGGCGCAGACGGCGCAGGGAGACCGCGTCCAGGCCCCCGAGCGGCGAGGTGAGGAGCAGCGCCGCGGCCTCGGCGTCCAGCGTGGGCAGCGGGTCCGGGCGGGACGCCTCGTCGACGTCGTCCGGCGACGACGGGCGCTCCGCGGGCTCCAGGTCGGCGAGCATCCGGTCGAGCGCGCCGGGACCGGCGCACACCCGCAACGCGGCGAGCAGCGGGACGACGGCGGGCTCGTCCCGCAGCGGGACGTCCGAGCCGAGGAGCGCCACCGGCACGGAGGCCGCCACGAGGTCGCGGCGCAGCGCGGCGAGCTGGTCACCGCTGCGCGCCAGCACCGCCATCCGCTCCCACGGGGTGCCGTGCAGCAGGTGCTCGGCCCGCAGCTCACGCGCGATGTAGGCCGCCTCCTGCGCCGCACCGGACAGGACCGCGACGTCCGCACGTGGCGTCGGCACGCCGTCGGCGGCCCCGCCCGGACGGGGCGCCGCGCCCCGGTGCAGCGCGCCGGACACCGTCGCGACCCGGGAGGTGACGGCGAGCGTGACCTCGCGCAGCAGCTCGGGCTGGCGCCACGCGGTCCCGAGCACGACCGTGCGGGCGTCGAAGGCGCCGATCTCGCCGGGCCGGGCGCCGGCCCGACCGACCAGCGCGGGGGCGGCGCCGCGGAAGCCCTGGACGGCGACGTCGGGGTCGGCCAGCAGCGCGAGCCGCGCTCCGGCGTCGTGCAGCACGCCGAGCAGGCGGGCGGTCGCGACCGTCCCCTCCTGGTAGTCGTCGACGACGACGAGGTCCCACGACGGGGCGGGCGCCCCGGTCACGTCCCACGTCGCCAGGGTGTGCGCCGCCTCGTCCACCACGACCGCCGGGTCGTACCGCGCGCCCGCGTCCGGGGTGCCGATCCGCAGGGCGGTGACGTCGAGGTACTCCTCGTAGAGCCGGGCGGCGAGCCGCCACTCGGGCCGCTCGTGGCGGCGCGCGAGGTCGTCCAGGTCGACGGGTGCCAACCCACGCTCGGCGGCACGCATGAGCAGGTCGCGCAGCTCTTGGCGCAGGCCGCGCAGCCCGAGCGACTCCTCGGGCAGACCCTCGGGCAGGGGCAGCGGCGCGCCCTCCCCGGCGAGGTGGCCGGCGAGCAGCTCGGCCAGCACGAGGTCCTGCTCGGGCCCCGAGACCAGGGTGGGCGGGGGCTCGCCGAGCGCCGCGGACCGCGTGCGCAGGACGGTGAAGGCGGCGGACGCGGCCGTGCGCACCATCGGGGCGCCGATCGTGCGCCCCGCGCCGGCCGCGACCTCGTCGCGCAGCCGGGCCGCCGAGCGGCGGGTGGCCGCGAGGACCAGCACGCGCGAGGGGTCGGTGCCGGCCTCGATCGCACGGACCGCGATCTCCCGCGCCACGGTGGTCCGGCCCGTTCCCGGGGCGCCGACCACGAGCGTCGCGGGTCCTTCGAGCGCCGCCTCCACGGCTGCCGTCTGGGTCTCGTCCAGCGCGACGGCGGCCCCGGCGGGCTGCGCGGGGGCCGGCGGCACGAGGCGGACGGAGCTGCTGGGTGTCACGGGGGCGATTCGACCACGAGCCTCCGACAGCGGCTCTGCACCGGACCGGCCCACCCGGCGCGCCGGTCGCACGCGTTCACCCTGCGCGGACGGTGCCGCCCGCACGCTCGCCCGTGCATAGGATCGGGGCAGACCGTCCATCCGGCGCCGCAGGTCGCGGCGCCTCGCGCGAAGGAGTCAACGTGGAGATCACGATCGGTGTGCAGAACCTGAGCCGCGAGCTGGTGGTCGAGACCGACCAGAAGGCCGACGACGTCGCGAAGGCCGTGCGCAAGGCGCTCGACGGCGGTGCCGCGCTCGAGCTCACCGACACCAAGGGCCGCCAGATCATCGTCCCCACCGCCACCATCGGCTACGTCGAGATCGGCAGCGGCGAGCAGCGCCCGGTGGGCTTCGGCAACCTCTGAGCGGGATGCGGCTCGCCGTCTCAGGCGGCGAGCCGCATGCGGTCCATACGCCGCGTGTGCTCGCCGGTCAGCCGGGCCACCAACCAGGTGCGCACGGCGTCGTCGCGGTCCGGGGCGGGCGGCAGGTCCACCCCGGACCGGGAGGCCGACTCGGCCGCCAGCGCGGCCAGCTCCGGCCGCCGGCCCAGCAGGGCGGTGACCACGCCCAGCGCCTCGCCGACCACACGCCGGCCCCACAGCGCCAGCCGCGAGCCGAGCACGTCGTCGGCGGCGGCGAGCCGGGCCAGCAACCAGATGGCCTCCGCGTCCGCGCCGGCGTCGGCGCCGGCCTCCGGCCCGGGAGCGGGCCGCTCCAGCACCTGGCGCACCGCCCGGCCGCTCGAGCCGTCGAGACCGCCGGCGAGGACCCGGCAGAAGTCCTGGGCAACCCCGTGGCCCACGACACCCTTGAGCAGGCCCTCGGCCCAGTCGTCGGTGTCGGTCCGTGCGTCGAAGTCCGTGAGGGCGTCGTCGAAGGGAGCCATCACGGCGGCCCCCACCACGCCCGGCACCACGCCGTCGTCCGCGCTGACCAGGGCCAGCAGGGCCCGCTGCCGGCCGAGCGCACGGTCGGCGCCGTCCGCCAGCGCCTGGCGGGTCGCGAGGTCCGGGGCGTCCACGGACCGCGCCGCCAGCAGGCCGAACTCCGCGAGCTCGGTGTAGGCGGCCAGCCCCACCAGCTCGACGGCCGGTGCGGGCACGGTGGGATCGACGCCGGCGGCGCTGCGGGAGCTCTTCACCGGACCAGGATAGGTCGCACCGTGACGGACGCCTCCCGCCGATCGGTGTGCGTTCCGATACGATGGTGTGGTACTTCGGTTGCCCGGTCGTCTCGTTGCAGACCCCCCGTGCTCACCGCGCGATGTCCTTTCGCGATCGGCTGCCGACCACCTCGGCGCAGCGTCCGACCCGCGGCAAGCCCTCTGGTCAGCCCTCGCGGTCCGTCGCGCCGACGACATGCGAAGGCACCCAGTGACCACCACAGACCTCACCCCGGACGGCGCCGCCGAGGCTACCGCGGGCAGCGACCAGGCGACCGACGACCTCGACTACTCGAGCGCGGCAGCCATCCAGGCCCAGGACGTCAGCTTCGCGGACTTCGGCGTCCGCGAGGAGATCGTCCGGGCGCTCAGCGACTCCGGCATCACGCACCCGTTCCCCATCCAGGCGATGACCCTCCCGGTCGCGCTGCAGGGCCACGACATCATCGGCCAGGCCAAGACCGGCACGGGCAAGACCCTCGGCTTCGGCGTGCCGCTGCTGCACCGCGTCGTCGCACCGGGCGAGCCCGGGTTCGACGAGCTGCCCGCCCCGGGCAAGCCGCAGGCCCTCGTCGTGGCACCGACGCGCGAGCTCGCCTCGCAGGTGGCCCGCGACCTGGAGACCGCGTCGAAGCACCGCAGCGTCCGCATCGTGCAGATCTACGGCGGCCGCGCCTACGAGCCGCAGATCGAGACGCTGAACACCGGCGTCGAGGTCGTCGTCGGCACGCCGGGACGCATGGTCGACCTGCTCAACCAGGGTCACCTCAATCTCACCCGTGCCGCCACCGTCGTCCTCGACGAGGCCGACGAGATGCTCGACCTCGGGTTCCTGCCCGACGTCGAGAAGATCCTGTCCCGCACGCCCGCCGTGCGCCACACCATGCTGTTCTCCGCGACCATGCCCGGCCCGGTCGTCTCCATGGCCCGCCGCTACATGTCGCAGCCCACGCACATCCGTGCGGCCGACCCGGACGACGACGGCGCGACGGTGAAGAACACCCGCCAGGTCGTCTACCGCGCCCATGCGCTGGACAAGGTCGAGGTGCTGGCCCGCATCCTGCAGGCCGAGGGTCGTGGCCGCACGATCGTGTTCGCCCGCACCAAGCGCACCGCAGCCAAGGTGTCCGACGAGCTGCGCACCCGCGGGTTCGCCGCCGGCGCGATCCACGGCGACCTCGGCCAAGGTGCGCGCGAGCAGGCGCTGCGCGCGCTGCGGCACGGCAACATCGACGTGCTGGTCGCCACGGACGTCGCGGCCCGCGGCATCGACGTCACCGACGTGACGCACGTGATCAACTACCAGTGCCCCGAGGACGAGCGCACCTACCTGCACCGCATCGGTCGCACCGGCCGTGCCGGCAACAAGGGCACCGCGATCACGTTCGTCGACTGGGACGACGTGCCCCGCTGGCAGATGATCGACCGCACGCTGGACCTCGGGTTCCCCGAGCCGGTCGAGACCTACTCGTCCTCGCCGCACCTGCTCAGCGACCTCGGCATCCCTGAGGGCACCAAGGGCCGGCTGCCGAAGGGTGCCCAGAGGCTCGGCGGCCTCGACGCCGAGGAGCTCGAGGACCTCGGCGAGACGGGCAAGCGTCCGAGCAGCGGTCGCGACGGCGGCCGGGGCGGCTCGGGCGGCGGTCAGGGCAAGGGCCGGCGTGAGGGCGGCCGGGGCCGTACCGGCGACGGCGGCCGCGGTCGCGACGGCGGACGTCGCGGTGGCTCGGCCTCCGGCAGCTCCCGGCCCGACGGCGAGCAGCGGTCGAGCGAGCAGCGCACGGGGGACGAGGGCTCCGGCGAGGGCCAGCGCCGCCGTCGCCGTCGCCGCCGTCCCCGCACCGGCTCCGAGGGCCAGGCGGGCGGCGCGGAGGCCTGAGCGACCCGCCACCACGCCGAGCAGGAGCCTGGTCCCGCTTTCCCTCCGGATTGCGGGACCAGGCTCCTGTTCGGCACCCGGGGGCGTACGGTGCTGCACATGCAGCTGAGCTTCACGGCCCCGATGTGGCAGTGGGCGGCCCGGCAGGGTGACGCCTGGTGGTTCGTCACGCTGCCGCCCGAGGAGTCCGACGTGCTCGCCGACATCCCGCTGCCGCCGCGCGGGTTCGGGTCCGTCCGGGTCCGCGTGACGGTGGGGGCCACGACGTGGCAGACGTCCGTGTTCCCCTCCAAGGAGCACGAGGCCTTCATCCTGCCGATGAAGAAGACCGTGCGGCGCGCCGAGAACCTCGGTCCCGACACCCTCGTCGAGGTCACCCTCACCCCCGTCGACGTGTGACCGCGGCGCGGCCGCGCGGCTACGCGGTCTGCACGAACTCGATGACGGCGTCGGCGATCTGCTGGACCGCGATCGCTGCGAGCAGGATGCCCGCGATCCGGGTGATGAGCGTGACCCCGGAGTCCTTGAGCACCCGGTGCAGCACGTCGGCGAAGCGCATCGCCAGGTAGAGGCAGACGTGCACCAGCACGATGGCCACCGAGATCGCCACGATTCCCGGCACCCCCTCGTCCTCGGCCCTCGCCTGCTGGACGAACACCATCGTCGCGACGATGGCGCCCGGCCCGGCGAGCAGCGGGGTCCCCAGGGGGACCAGGGCGACGTTCGCACCCGGGGTCGCCGCCGTGGCCTCCCCGGACTCGAACTTCCCCGTGAGCAGCTGCATGGCGACGATGAGCAGCAGCAGTCCTCCCGACGCCTGCAGCGCCGCCAGGGAGATGCCCATGTACTGCAGGAGCTGCTGGCCGAACAGCGCGAAGGTCACGATGACGCCGAACGCCACCAGCACGGCCTGCAGGGCGGCCCGGCTGCGCTGCTTGGAGCCCATCGTGGACGTCAGGGCCAGGAAGACCGGGATGGTGCCGGGCGGGTCCATGATGACCCACAGCGTGACGAACGCCTGCGTGAACAACGTCAGGTCGATGACGTGGCTCACGGCCGCAGCACCTCCAGCCGGCCCCGTCGTTCGATCTCGGACAGCACGTCGGGATCGGTCACGTTCTCCCCGATGCGGTTCAGCTTGCCGGTGCCGTGGTAGTCGCTCGACCCGGTCGCCAGGAGTCCCAGGTCCGCCGCCAGGACCGCCAGCCGTCGACGGTCGGCGTCCTCGTGGTCGCGGTGGTCGACCTCGAGCCCGGCCAGCCCGGCGTCCGCGAGCTCGGCGATCGTCTCCTCGGTGACGACCCGGCCGCGCTTGCCGGCCCGGGGGTGGGCCATCACCGGCACACCGCCGGCGGCCAGGACGGCCCGGACCGCGTCCGCCGTGTCGGGGGCGTAGTGCGGCACGTAGTACCGGGCGCCCGGGTGGAGCATGGTCGCGAACGCCTCGTCCCGGTCGGCGGCGACGCCCGCGGCCACCAGGGCGTCGGCGAGGTGGGGGCGCCCGACGGTCGCTCCGTCGTGCGTCTGGGCCACCACGTCGTCCCAGGTCAGCGGGAAATCCTCGGCGAGGAGCTCGGCCATCCGGCGGGCCCGGGTGACGCGGTCGTCGCGGGTGCGGGCGAGCTCGGTCAGGAGGGCCGGGTGGGCGGGGTCGTGCAGGTAGGCGAGCAGGTGGACGCTGAGCCCGCCACCCGGCACGGTGGCTCGTGTCGAGATCTCCGTGCCCCGCACGAGGGCGACGCCCGTGCTCGCCACGCTCGCGGCGGCGTCGGCCCACCCGCTGGTGGTGTCGTGGTCGGTGAGGGCGACGGTGGCCAGGCCGGCCGCGGCCGCGGCCTCCATGACCTGACGAGGCGTGTCCGTGCCGTCGGACGCCCGCGAGTGCGTATGGAGGTCGATCACCCGGCAAGTGTACGGACGCCGATGCTCACAACGTCTCCACGGGGCCCGACGCAGGCTTCCGCCAGCGGTCCCCGGTCGCGCGCGACCATCGAAGGGATGAACCAGCACCTCGACCTGCACGCCGAGCCGCAGAGCGACGCCCGGTCCACGCCGTCCGCCCGCTCGGCGGCACCGCCGGCGGGCGTGGTGTTCGTGCACGGCATGCGGACGTCGTCCGCGATCTGGCGAGACCAGGTCGACCACGTGCGGCGCGCGGGCCACGAGGCGGTCGCGGTCGACCTGCCCGCCCACGGGGCGCGACGCACCGAACGCTTCTCCATGCAGCGTGCGTTCGAGGTGCTCGACGGCGCGGCGGCCTCGTTCCGGCCCGGCTCCCCCGTCGTCGTCGTCGGCCTGTCCCTGGGCGGGTACACGTCGCTCGCCTGGGCCGCGCGCCGCAGCCGGGAGGCGGCCGGCGGCGGGCCCGACCTGGCCGGTGTCGTCGCCGCCGCGTGCACCACCGACCCCCGGGGCAAGCCCGTGGCCCTCTTCCGGGACGCCGCACGTCTCGCCGTCTCGGGGACGACGACGGCGCGACGGGCCGCGCTGCGAACCTGGCGGACCGCCGCCGGGTGCGATCGCGTCCGCCCGGGAGGCACCGACGTGCCGGCGATGACGGGCGGGCCGAGAAGCGCACCGGGGAGCAGGCGGACGGCCGATGGGTACCGACCGGGCTGGGACGTGGTGACGGACGCCCTCACCGGGCTCGCCGGCCGGTCCTCGGTGGCGAGCCTGCGCGCGATCCAGGCACCCGTCTGGCTGGTCAACGGTGCCCGGGACCGGATGCGCCTGGAGGAGTCCCGGCACCTGGCGGCGGCCGCCCGGGGCGCCCTCGTCGTCGTCCCGCGGGCCGGGCACGACGTCAACTCCGACGCGCCCACCGCCTTCAACGACACCTTGACGAGGGCCCTGCGCGAGTTCGGCCGCCGGTGAGACGGGGGCGTCTTCGTCGACACCGCCGGTGCCGTCGGCAGGTGGGAGGATGGACGTCATGAACGACACCACCCCGGTCGACCAGACCCGTGACGACACCGTCGAGGACCGTGGGAGCAACCGTTCCCACCGCCCGGACTCCCAGGCGTTCAAGGACTTCATCACCTCGCAGTGGGGACCGCGCCCGGACCTCGGCACGACGCCGGGCCGCGCGGCCCCGTTCACCGCCGAGCGCCGCGCGAAGCTGTCGGCCCGCTTCGCGGGGACGCGGCTGGTGATCCCTGCGGGGCCGCTGAAGCAGCGCTCCAACGACACGGACTACCGGTTCCGGCCGCACTCCGCGTTCGCCCACCTCACCGGGCTCGGGACCGACCAGGAGCCCGACGCCGTGCTCGTCATGCACCCCGTGGCGGAGGGCGAGGGTGACCCCGGCGCGGACGGCTCCGGTACGCACCACCACGCCGTGCTCTACGTGCGCCCGCTGGCGCCCCGCAACACCGAGGAGTTCTACGCCGACTCCCGCTACGGCGAGTTCTGGGTGGGCGCACGCCCCAGCCTGGACGACGTCACGACGCTGACGGGCATCGAGGCACGGCACGTGGACGAGCTGCGCGAGGCTCTCGCCAAGGACGTCGGGGCGGACGGCGTGCAGGTGCTGGTGATCACCGAGGCGGACGAGGAGATCGCCGCGCTGATCGAGGCGATCCGCACCGAGGCCGGCACCCAGGAGGACGCGTCCGACGAGTCGCTGGCCGAGGCCGTCTCGGAGCTGCGCCTGGTGAAGGACGAGCTCGAGATCGAGCTCATGCGCGACGCCGTCGACCGGACGATCGCCGGGTTCGAGGCCGTCGTGCTCGCGCTGCCCCGCGCGGTGGAGCACCGTCGTGGCGAACGGGTCATCGAGACGACGTTCGACGCGCACGCCCGCCTCGAGGGCAACGCCGTGGGCTACGAGACGATCGCGGCTGCCGGCGAGCACGCCACGACGCTGCACTGGATCACCAACGACGGCCAGGTCCGGTCCGGCCAGATGGTGCTGCTGGACGGCGGCGTCGAGATCGACGAGCTCTACACGGCCGACGTGACCCGCACCCTGCCGGTCGACGGCGAGTACACCGACGTCCAGCGCCGCGTCTACACGGCCGTGCTCGACGCCGCGGACGCCGCGTTCGCCGCCGCGCGGCCCGGGGCGAGGTTCCGCGACGTGCACACCGCGGCCATGGAGGTCATCGCGGCCCGGCTGGAGGAGTGGGGCCTGCTCCCCGTCTCCGCGGAGGAGGCCCTGACCCCGGAGGGGCAGCAGCACCGCCGCTGGATGGTGCACGGCACGTCGCACCACCTCGGGCTGGACGTGCACGACTGCGCGCAGGCCCGCCGCGAGATGTACCTCGACGGCGTGCTGGAGCCGGGCATGGTCTTCACCATCGAGCCGGGGCTGTACTTCAAGGCCGACGACCTCGCGGTGCCCGAGGAGTACCGCGGCATCGGCGTACGGATCGAGGACGACGTGCTCGTCACCGCCGACGGCAACGAGAACCTGTCGGCGGCGCTGCCGCGCCGCCCGGAGGACGTCGAGGCGTGGATGGCGCGCCTGCGCGGCTGACCAGCGGTCCTGCGGTGACTCACGGCCGGCGCCGGTTGCGGGTCACCGCAGGCGGTCACCGGTCGCGCGGGGGCGCGTACGGGTCGTCCGGGTCCACCGTGGAGTCCGGGGCGGCCGTGGCCGAACCGGTCGGCGGCTGCGGGCCGGTCCGCGACGGGTCCTCGGGCAGGTCCGGGCCGGTGGCGGGCGGCTGCGGGTGCGGGTGCGGGTGCGACGGCCCCTCGCCGCCGGCGACCGAGGACGTGGAGGAGCCGCTCGCACCGGCATCGCCCGCGCCGTCGGACCCGCCGGCGCCCTCCGAGCCTGCGGAACCCTCGGCCCCGCCCGGGCGCATCGCCCCGTAGCGCGGGGCGCCGTCGGGCATCGTCCACCGGGGGTCCGGTGCCGAGGGCGCGGCGGGGGCCGCCGGACGCTCGGGGGTGCGCTGCTTGCCGAGCCCGCTCGGCGAGCCCGAGAGCATCCGCCGGGCCTCGCCGGCCTGCTCGGTGGCGCAGAGGATGGCGTACGTCGAGGCGACGATCTGCGACTGTGACGTGAAGTCACGCCGTCCGCCCGTGAACGCGTAGGACAGCACGGAGAACATCAGGCCGAACCCGGCACCCAGGGCGAGGGCCACGACGAGCACCCCGGCCTCCCCACCGGCGAAGAGCGTGAGGAGCAGGCCGACGAAGAACCCGAACCAGGCACCGGAGAGCGCCCCGGCGAGCGCGACCCGCCCGTAGGTGAGCCGGCCGGTGACCCGCTCGACCATGCGCAGGTCGGTCCCCACGATGGTGACGTGCTGGACGGCGAACTTCTCGTCCGACAGGTAGTCGACCGCCTTCTGGGCCTCCAGGTAGGAGTCGTAGGCGGCGATCTCCTCCCCCTTCGGCAGGGTCGGCACGCGGGGCACGACGGACTGGCGACTCATGCTCATCTGGTCAGTATCCCGCACGGGGCGCCCGGCCTGCTACAGCAATCGCCCGGTCGGCCCCGCACGTCGCCCGCCCGGGGCCGGCTCGGGCGGGTCACAGGCCCTGCCAGGACGGCTTGGACGCGTACGTCTGGCGGTAGTACCCCGCCAGCTGCAACCGCGACGCCGCCGCCTCGTCGACCAGCACCGTGGCATGCGGATGCCACTGCATCACCGTCGCCGGCCACAACGCCGAGACCGGCCCCTCCACCAGCTGGTGGATCGCCTGCGCCTTGTGCCTCCCGGTCGCCAGGAGCACCAGGTGCCGGGCCTCCATGATCGTGCCGAGCCCCTGCGTCAGGCAGTGCGTCGGGACCTGGTCCACCTCGTCGTCGAAGAACCGCGCGTTGTCCACCCGCGTCTGCTGCGTCAACGTCTTGATCCGTGTGCGCGACGCCAGGGACGATCCCGGCTCGTTGAACCCGATGTGCCCGTCCGTACCGATCCCCAGGATCTGCAGGTCCACGCCGCCCGCCGCCGCGATCGACCGCTCGTACGCCGCGCACGCGGCCGGCAGGTCCGTCGCCGCCCCGTCCGGGCCCGCGACGCGCTCGGCGGGCCAGCCCACGCGGTCGGCGATCTCCGTGGCGATGACGTTGCGGTACCGCTGGGGGTGGTCCGCGGACAGCCCGACGTACTCGTCGAGCATGAACCCCCACGCCCGCCCGAACGACAGCCCCTCCTCGACATGACGCCGCACCAGCTCGTCATACACCGCCAACGGGCTCGACCCCGTCGCCAACCCCAGCACCGGCTCGCCCCGCGAACCCAGCACCCCCTCGACCGCATCAGCAGCCAGCACCGCCAGCTCCTGCGCCGGAGCGATCACGACCTCCATC